>CAVRXG010000005.1:0-2689285 GCA_963725115.1 uncultured Acidobacteriaceae bacterium
TGTCTATGTGGCTGCCTTCGGCTCAGTTGGCGTATTGCTTGGCGAGGCTCACGGCCGAAGCCGGGCGAGATCCGGCTGCTGGCTCGGCGCACCGTCAGGCAGCCCGGCTGCGGGCCGCTCAAGAGCGTGAGACGCGCATCGCCGAGACTTGAAAGAACTGGAGGAGATCGAAGCCGAGCGCAAGGCCGCGGAGAAGCCGAACACCCGCGCGTCGAGCACCGATCCCGAAGGGCACGTGATGAAGATGGCTGGCGGAGCTTTTCGCCCGGCCTACAACGTCCAATTCGCCACCGAGACGACGTCGCGCCTGGTGGTCGGCGTGGACGTGAGCAACGTGGGGAGTGACAAAGGGCAAATGGGCCCGATGGCCGAACAAATTCAAAAACGTTTTGGACGTGTCCCCAAGAGATACCTGGCGGACGGAGACTTCCAGTGCGGAGAGGACTTCGAGCAGCTCAAGCAGCAGGGGACGACCGTTTACGTCCCTCTGCCTAAGCCCCCGGAACCCTGAACGATCTCCCGCGGCGCCCCTCTGGGGTGACACCGACGCCGTTAAGGAATGGCGTCTTCAAATGGTAACGGACGAGGCGAAACAGATTTACAAAAAGCGAGCGTCTGTCGCCGAATGGCTCAATGCTCAACGGCGAAACCGCGCCGCTGCTGAAGCTGGCCTCCGTTACGTCTACCTCCAGTTCGACGGCATCGGCAACGCTGCCAACTCGCATCGCAAGGTCGGCAACCTGTTCGATGTAAAGCTGCAGGCCATCAACAATCTGCATGAAGCCGGCGTTGAAATCGTGCCCGTCACGACGATCATCAACGGCATCAACAATGAGCAAGTCGGCCGCATCATCGAGTTTGCGCTCGACAATCCAAAGAAGATCAGCTTCCTCTCGTTCCAGCCGGTCAGCTTCACCGGCCGCGATGAGGACATCACCGACGATCGCCGCGTCGCCCAGCGCTACACGCTTTCGCACATGGCGCACGACGTCAAAGCGCAGGTTGGCATGGGTGAGCCGGCGCGCGATTGGTTCCCGATTTCTTTCATGTCCACATTCTCTGACTGGGCCGATCTTGTGCACGGGCCTACCGCCGAGTGGGGCCAGCTCTCCTGCGGATGCCATCCCAACTGCGGCATCGGCATGGCCGTGATGATCGACAAGGAAACCAAGGAGTGCGCTCCCGTCACCGCTTTCCTCGACATGGGTCAGGTGGCCAAGGATCTCGCCAAGGTCAACGATGCGGCGCGCGGCAAGTGGCTCTCGGTCATCGGACTCGGCCTTTCGCTGATGCGCAACTACGATCCATTCCAGGCGCCTACCCACTTCAAGATCACTGACATGCTCAAGAAGATGGACAAGACCTTCAACGCCACCGGCAAAAACTACGGCAGCGTCAAGGGCGACCGCACCATTGAAGACATCAAGGTTCGCCGTCAGGATCGCTGGAACTTCCTCTTCATCGCCGGCATGTGGTTCCAGGATTTGTTTAATTACGACTTCCGCCGCACCGAGCAGTGCATCATTCCCTACGCCACGCAGGAAGGCGAGATCAGCTTCTGCGCATACAACACCGGCGTGGGCTGGCGCAACATCATCGAGAAGATGCACATGACCGCCACGCTCACCAAGTGGTATGAGGAGCACGGCCGTCACGAGATCTTTGCCGGTGGCAAAAAGGTGGGCATGAACCAGGTTGGCCACGATCTGAACGTCAACATGGAGCACGTCAACGCCGAAGCCAACCACACGCTCGACAACCTCGGCATCGCCAAGAACTCCCGCGAAGAGAAGATCCGCGCGAGAGACGAAAAGATGAAGCAGGAAGCCGAGAACGCCCGCATGGCCAAGCTCTACCGCGAGCAGATCCTCGGCGAAAAGCCTCCCGAGGGCGGCATGGTTTCAATCGGCGACATCCGTCCCGCGTCAAACAACGCAGCCTCACCCGTCAACCGGCATCGGGAAGAAAAGCAGGAAGAAAAAACCGACCTCGTCGCCGGCGATTGATCGCTCCACTGGTTAAACTTGGTTCTCTCAACAAAGCGGGCCGCTCAGCGAAAGCTGAGCGGCCCGCTTTTGTTTCGGGAAGCACTACGACTCTGTTACGTGGCTGCGATAAGCTTCTCGGTAGCGAATCAGTCATGAAGAACGAAGATCAAGGGACCAACAAGTCCCAGTCGGATTGGATCCTGTGGCTCCTGGCGGCAGCAGTAGCCGTCATCCTCTTTTTGGTTCCTAAGACTCCCGTCTGGACCGCCATTTGCCTCGCCGGACTCACCGCCCTGTTGATCCATCCAGTTACCCAGATCCCATGGATTCGACTAACTCGTCGGAGACAAGTCTTGGCTGGAATGAGTGCGGTTGCCCTCGTATGTGTCTTCGGGGTGGCCGTTTGGCCCGACTCCTCCGCTGCAGCCTGGGTCATTGACCTTTGGAAGCATCGGGAGGAATTTCAGAAGATTGTCTCGAGTGCGTCGTTTCAGCGTTGCTGCTGGATTTTGTTTGGCGCGGCGCTGCTACGGTTTTCTCAGCTCTCGAGGCTTTTCCTCGGTGAGGCCGTTGCCAAGCGGAGGCAAGTCGCAACTAGCGAGAAAGGCTTCCTCGATTTCAAAATGCAGGCCGAAGAGGGCATGGGAGCCATCACTCCGGTACTCAGCCGAATGGCTGCTATTCAGGGATCCGCAGCCAAGCATATGGGTGAGCAAGCCCTTAACACCGCAGAATGGGTAAACAAGCCTGCGAAGATCCAAGTGAGGCGGGTCAAAGCAGTCGCCAAGAAGCTCCACTCACTCTCGACAAGGATGAACGTCGAGGCTACGCTGCTCCAAGACATAAGCGGCCCGATGGTGGAAGGCGTTGATGGCTGGATGAAATGGATGGGCACACAGCCAAGTCTTGACTCGTCGGCCCGGGAAGTCTACTTACCGATGAGCCAATTTGTCGCAACCCTAAACGGAGTAGTTGATACCTTGGACGGGTATTTGAAAACAATAGACGACCTTCATGGAGTCTCTCATGAGATGAATCACGCTGTCGACGCGCATTGGGCATCAGTGAAGCGAATTAGAGATGTTACAGAAACCCTAAGGAACTCCTATTCCAGAGCGCTACGAGTCCTTGACTCACCTTCCGCTAAGGGAAGCTGAGGGGAACTAATAAATTCGTCGATGCGTTCGGCCGGGTCTCTTAGTTCCCAAGCACCTGGCGCTCCCAACCGAGCAATCTTCGACCATAATGCCGGGTGCCCCAGGTCCCTCGCATTTGGGGACATGGGAAACCAAGATTCTCGTGCCGGTCACTACCCGTTCGATCCCACTCCGAGCTTCCTCAACAATTCCGCCGTCGTGTGCCGCTCCACTCCGCATCTCTCGAAATCGTTGTCGTTCGACCAGAGCGGAATCTTGAAGTGCAGCGCCAGCGCAAGCAGTTCCACGTCGTCCGGATCGCGCTTCCCAATGCGCCTGCGTGCCAGCGCAACTGATCGCGCATATACTTCAGCCGCCACGATCGACACTGGCAGCGAAGCCACGGCAAGCATCACAGTTTCGGGAGGAATTCTCTTCTTTTGGCCGAGGATAGCCGCGTACTCCTCGATCTCCGCAAAGACGCTCGCGGTGGTAAGAACCTCTTCGACTGTGGGGCTGGAGAGAACGAGCCGCGCGCGGCCACCAATCACGGCAGAGAGCAGAACGTTAGCGTCCGCAGCCAGTTTCACTGCGCGGCTTTTTTCCTGACTTGCTTACCGGAGTTGACTCGCTTACCAGACAGGGCCGCCTTCGGCTTCGCCTGCCGCCACGCCGCAAAATCTGCGAGAATTTCTTCCTCGCTTGACCCGCGCCTGCGAATTTGACGCCCAACCTCGGCGCTCAAAATCCCGAACATTTCGCGTTTGAGCTCAACCGGGAGCGTGGTCTCGGGACGTGGAAAGAAAATTCCAGCCAGACGGCCCCGGCGCGTCACCAAAATCGGATCCTTGGCGCGCAACATCCCCGAGGCGTTATCCCGGAACTCGCGCACGGTGCTGATTCTCATGTGGCCACTCCTGTGACCATCTTACCAAAAACCAAATGCTCCGCTGTCGCCAGCGCGAGCCATACATTCATGTCAGGGAAGCTCAATGAGCTCATAAGCCTTTTCGTTCGTGATGTCGATGCGCCTTCCGGCGCGGCGAATCAGCGACTCGTCCAAGTTCAGACGCCGCTTCGGCCGCACCACTTTCGTCTCCTCGATGGGGTGCTTTCGACCAAGGAGGCTCATGACAGCGACACGAGCGGCCTCGCTTCTGGACTTTACCCCAAGGGCGCGCATCGCTTCGTCTGCGAGCTCTCGATCGACCCGCACACGTGTCGTTCTTCCCGCCATGGCATCCTCCATAAAGCACATCGGCCGGGCGCCCCCGGTTCCTCGCCTTTGGGGACAACGCAACCTAGCTGTTCCGTGCTTCAGCGGCCTTGCGCACAGCCTCGGCATCCGCGATGTCCTGCGGCCTTCCCGCGGCCAGCTTCGAAGCGATGAGATCGGAAGCGGAAATGAAAAACGCCTTCAGGCCGCTCTCGGGATCAATGACTCCCTCGACGCGCCGCTCCCAGGCCTCGTCAAAATCGACGCCCGGAATATCCGGAAGAAGATCGAAGCTGTGAGGGTCGTGTCCGAAGCGAAAGAAACTGCCGCGCTCCGCGAAATCCTCCGGTCGAATCCCGTCAAGCTGCGCTCCGAACTCAGCGAGCGCCGCGTATGTGGCCTGCGCGTTCGCGGGATCGGCCTGAATGAAAAGGTCTATGTCCTTCGTAAAGCGTGGCTGAGCATGAAAGATGACCGCATATGCTCCCACAATCAGGTATTTAACGCCATGGGCATTGAAGGCGGACAAAAGGTCTTTGTAGTCTTGGTACATCCGGCTCGATCTCCCAACCTTTCAGCGCGTAGGCCGTGCGGATCATCTCTTCCACCGCGTCCATCCGCTCATGCACGGGCCGGCTCTGCCAGTAGCGATATTCGTCGGCCTTCATCTCGTCAAAGTTCGTGTACTTGCGCAGCGTCGTGCTCATGTCTTTATTTGACCACCTTGGCAGGTTGTTTTCAACACTTCATTTTGTAGCATCGGATGTCCAAACCAGGCCGAGCGGCCCATTTTGCGTCCGCACACTACTGGGCCCTAATTGGGCGCCGATTTCATCGCCCCATGACTTCCGTCATCACCCCAACGGACCATTCCCCTCACTTCGCTCCGCCGCGCTTTCGCTGTACAATTCCTACATGAACTCACGGCCAGTCCCGCACTTCGAGCCGGCCGCGCAAGTCAAAATTATTCAGGTGGCCTCATGACTGTGACCCGGGATAAAAACGAGCCGCGCAAGCTGCCCATGATGCCCATCCGCGACATGGTCATCTTCCCGTATATGATGACGCCCTTTGTCGTGGGCCGCGAATCCAGCGTGCGCGCTCTCGAAGAGGCGCTCAGCGGCGACCGTAAAATTTTCCTCGCCACGCAGCACGACGCCTCTATCGACGAGCCCAAGGCCAAGGACATCTATCAGGTCGGCTCCATCTGCAGCATCGTGCAAAGCGTCAAAATGCCCGACGGCAACATCAAGGTCCTCGTCGAGGGCGTCGAGCGCGCCAAGTCCATCGAAGTCACCGATCGCGACGGCTTCTTCGTCGCCACCGTGCGCACCGGTAAGCGCGACTTCGAAATGACGCCGGCCGCCGAGCAACTCATGCAGCGCGTGACCACTCTTTTCGAAAACTACGTCAAGCTCCAGCAGTCGCTCAACTACGAGACCATTATCGCCAGCGTCAAGATGGATGAGGCGTCCAAACTGAGTGACACCATCGCCGCCAACCTCCAAGTCGGCATCGAGGAGAAGCAGGAGTTGCTCGCTATTTTCGATCCGGCAGCGCGCCTGGCCCGCATCGCCGATGTCCTCGACGTTGAAATTGAAAAGCTCGACATCGACCGCAACATCCAGTCTCGCGTCAAGCGCCAGATGGAGCGCGCGCAAAAAGAGTACTACCTCAACGAAAAAATCAAGGCCATCCAGAAAGAACTGGGCCGCGGCGAAAAAAGCGAATTCGACGAGCTGCGCAAGAAGATTGACTCCGCGGGAATGCCCAAGGACGTCCTCGAAAAATGCGTTCAGGAGCTGAAGAAGCTTGAGGCCATGCCGCCCATGTCGGCCGAGTCCACAGTCAGCCGCAACTATATTGACTGGCTCCTCGCCGTGCCGTGGAAAAAGCGTTCCAAGGAAACCCGCTCCATCGACTACGCCGAAAAAGTTCTCAACACTGACCACTATGGCCTGGAAAAAATCAAGGAGCGCATCCTCGAATTCCTCGCTGTCCGCCAGCTGGTCAAGAATCCCAAAGGCTCCATCCTCTGCTTCGTCGGACCTCCCGGCGTCGGCAAAACTTCGCTCGGCATGTCCATCGCCAAAGCCACCGGCCGCAAATTCGTTCGCCTCTCGCTCGGCGGCGTGCGCGACGAAGCCGAGATTCGCGGCCATCGCCGCACCTACATCGGCGCCATGCCCGGCCAGATCATCCAGCACATGAAGCGCGCCGGCACCAAGAATCCAGTCTTCCTTCTCGACGAAGTCGACAAGATCTCCTCTGACTTCCGCGGCGATCCGGCCTCCGCGCTGCTTGAAGTTCTCGATCCTGAACAGAACACCACCTTCCAGGACCACTACCTCGACGTCGATTACGACCTCTCGCAGGTTCTCTTCGTGGCCACGGCCAACGTGCTGCACACCATTCCCGCGGCACTGCAGGACCGCATGGAAGTTCTCCGCCTGCAAGGCTACACCGAGCAAGAAAAGCTTGAGATCGCGCGCCAGTATCTTGTGAAGAAGCAGCGCACTCAAACCGGCCTGAGCGACAAGAATATCGTCTTCAGCGACGACGCAATCCTCGAAGTCATCCGCTACTACACTCGCGAAGCAGGCGTCCGCAATCTCGAGCGCGAAATAGGCAACGTCTGCCGCAAGGTCGCCCGCAAAGTAGTCAAGGGCGGCAACAAGCACAAGGAAGAGATCACCGCGCAGAACATCATCGAGTTCCTCGGAGTGCCCCGGTTCCGCGATTCCGAGGTCCATGAAAAGAGCGAAATCGGCCTCGTCACCGGCCTCGCGTGGACTGAAGTCGGCGGCAGCATTCTCACCACTGAAGTTCAGGTTCTCGACGGCAAAGGCAAACTCACCATCACGGGCCAGCTCGGCGACGTCATGCAGGAATCGGCTCAGGCCGCGCTCGCCTACATCCGCAGCAAGGCGCACGCTCTCGGCCTCTCGCGCGAGTTCTACCGCAACGTCGATCTCCACTTGCACGTGCCGGAAGGCGCAATCCCCAAGGACGGCCCCTCTGCCGGTATCACCATGGCCACCGCTCTCGCCAGCGCGCTCGCCAAAATTCCTGTCCGCCGCGACATCGCTATGACCGGCGAAATCACTCTCCGCGGCAAGGTGCTGGCCATCGGCGGCCTCAAGGAAAAACTCCTCGCCGCCCTGCGCGCCGGAATCTTTGAGACCATCCTGCCGCGCGCCAACGAAAAAGATCTCTCCGAGCTGCCCGACAACATCAAGAACGCCATGAAGCTCCGCTTCGTCGACAACATGGACGAAGTTCTCGCCATCGCTCTCGAGCGCCCGCTCCCCACGCCGATGCCCGCGGAAACCGAGACCCTCGCCGCGGTTCCCCCGCCGGAAGTTTCTTCCAATTTCCCGGCTCCGCAGTAGCCAATAATAAACTTCAGGAATTTTCGCCGGTTGCCTCAGCCGCGCATTCTCACTTCCAGCTCGTCCAGCGCATCGCACGCCGTCTTCACGCCATTCTCCTGCGCCACTTCCGCAGCAACGGCGCGCGCCCGCGCTTCAAACTCCGGCTCCTCCAGCATCGCCCGTACCATTCGCGCTACGCGCCAAGCCTTGTAGCTCGACCGCTGAATCACCTGCGCCACGCCCATCCTCTTCATGCGCCGCGCATTATCCGGCTGGTCGTGCGAGTAGGGCATAATCAGCATCGGACGTCCCGCGCGAAGGCACTGCGCCGTCGTACCCACTCCGCCCTGGTGCACCGCCAGTGCCGCGCGCCCAAATAGCTTCGAGTAAGGCGCGTACTCCGCCACGCAAATCGAATCGGGCAGTTCGCCTTTGGGCCGGTTTCTCTCGTCAGACCCGATCAGTAGCACTGCGCGCACGCCCAATTTTTTCGCCGCCTTCGCCGACTGCTCGTAAAAATCTCCCGCCGCCAGCACCGCTGCCGACCCCAGCGTGAACACGACCGGCGCCTCGCCCGCGCTCAAGAACTTTTCCAGCTTCTCCGGCAGCGCCGCGTTCCCTGCGTCCGCATCGTAAAAACAAAATCCCGTAATCAGTGTGTGCTCCGGCCAGTCCTTCTGCTCCACGCCCAGCACATGCGAAAACAGCGCCAGCACCAGGTTCGGCGAGTGCTTCGCATCGAAGATCGGATTCTTGCCCCTGGACAATCCCAGTTCGCGGCGCAATTCGTAGACCGGCTCCGGCCATTTGCGCGTCACAAACCGCGCCAGCCGTTTCATCGCGCGCCCCATCCCCGGCGCTTTATCAGCGCGCGCCAGCTTGGGAAACGGCGGCAGCACCGGCGGATCGAACGCCGAGAAAAACGAGAACGGCGCCAGCACATAGCTCGCCCACGGAATCCCCGTCACCTCTGCCACAATCGGCCCCGCATAATTCAGCTCGCCCAGTAGCAGCAGGTCCGCGCGCGCAGGCTTTGTCGCCGCGTCCAGCAGATCGTCGTACGTTTGCCGCAGCACCGGATACAGAAACTTCCGAAGGCCCGTCTCCGTGCCCTTGTTCACGTCGTAGATCATCTCCACGAGCAGCGTGTCGGTAGGGTCGATGTCCGGCCGCAGCGCGTGAAACTCCAGGCCGAGCGGCTCAATCTTCGGCCTGTAGACATTGGGCAGCGCCATCACCGGCACGTGCCCGCGCCGCTTTAGCTCGAGCGCAATCGCAATCAGCGGATTGATGTCCCCAAACGTCCCAATGTTCGACAGAACGATGCGCAATCCCAAGCTCCCCGACGCATGATGTTTCGCAACTTTGAGACTAAAGCATCGGGGACGCTATTCGCGTTCTGGAGCGCGTGAAACTGGAGTTGTCTCAAAAGGTGCAGGAACTCCAGTTACCGAAATTCGCAGAATAACTCCATCGGAAAAGCACGAAGTGTCAGGGCACGACTTCAGTCGTGCCGATTGCGCAACAAGAAATGAGCGGGGCTTTAGCCCCTGAGTGACAGTTTTCGATCCGCCCGCTTATGCCGCGCCGCTACTGCGCCGCCTTCACCACGGCGTTCGCGCACGCTGGCGGAGTGTCCTTCAGTGTCGGCTGCAAATCTGGCCAATACGGACTCGTCTTCAGCACCGAACAAAAATCCGCGAGCGTCGGCAGCGGGCTTCTGCTGCGCCTTGGGCCCTAGCGCATCCACAAACTTCCACGCCAAATTCGATTGCCCGCCGTAAATCAAGTTCAACACCGTTTGCCACATCGTTGTTCCAATGGAATCCGCGTCGCCCGCCGCCACCACCTTCTGCGCCGCGCTCAACTCCTTGTTCCAATCCGCAGTCGTCGGCGCCGGTATCTGCATCTTGTCCATCGCCAAATGGAATCCGCCACCCTTTGCATCGTCCGTCCAGCGCAGCGTCACCAGTGCCGATGGCGAGCACGCGAAGCACGTCGGCCAATAGCCAAATGTCCAATCGGCACTCATATAGTAGTAGTGTCCATCGGCGAGGCGCTCAAAGTGCGCCATGTCATCGTCGGAATCGTTCAGCGTGGCCAGCAGCTTGAACTGCGGCCTTAGCTCAAATACAAAGTGAATCGTGCAGCAATGCGCTCCGCCCGTAAAGAGCGAGACGATCATGTCCGGCTGCCCGCGCCCCGTCACATCCGTTCCGTTCGCAATCGCCGCAATGTTGTCCTGCGCGTCGTCCGGCTGGCCCAGCGTGTAAGTTTGAAAGCTGTCGACACTCTGGCTGTAGACGGTCTTGCCGCCGCTCGTCACTTGCAGGCACGCGCCATCGCTGCTCTTGAACGTGGCAAATTGATACTGGCCCACCGTCGCCGCGCTCACCTGATTCTTGAATAGGCACGCCTGCGCCGGATTCTCCGCCGGCCCCTGCGCCAATACTCCGGCAGCCGCGGCAATCCAAACCGCCGCCACCAGCGCACTCCGCACCAACGCCCGGTTGCTCAACTCTCGCTTCATCGCTTCACCCGGCTCTATCCAAAGTCGATTTTGTCCAAGATTGGTTCTGTCCAAGATAGCACCACGCGTCCTTTCATGCGCCAATTTCATTTGTCTCTGTGTTCCAATCGATTCATCGCATCTCAACCGCTTCATCGTGCCCCAATGCTTCATCGCGCTCCGTGGCTTCATCGCACCTCTGGCTTCATCGCACCCCATGCTTCATCGCGTCTTGATCGCGCCGTCAACCCGCGCGTGCTATTCTTGCCCCGATCGAATTCCGTCCGGAGTCCGCGATGCATCATCCGCGCATAGTTAACTTTGCAATTTCGCTCGCCGCCTTCATCTTCGCCGCCTCACCAGCCCTGTTTGCGCAACAGCCTGCATCCGCCGCGTCTCCATCCGCCGCACCTGCTCAGCCGTACCACATAATCGCTCGCTGGAAGATCGGCGGCGACGGCGGCTGGGATCACCTCATCACTGACCCAGGCGCGCATCGCCTCTACATCGCCCACGGCAACGAGGTCGACGTCGTCGACACCAACACTGGTAAATCGATCGGCACGATCCCCAATCTCCACGGCGTCCATTCCATCGCGCTCGATACCGCCGGCAAGTTCGGCTACATCACTGACGGTGGCGCCAACGCAGTAGTTGCATTCGACCGCTCCGCCCTCGCCGTCACAGCCACCATCCCCGTCGGAACCGGTCCTGACGACATCCTCTTCGAGCCGGTCACTCAAACCGTCTGGGCCTTCAACGGCCGATCCCACGACGTCTCCGTCATCTCTCCCGCGTCGAATACCGTCATCACCACCATTCCTTTGCCCGGCAAGCCCGAGTTTCCCGTCACCGACGGTCAGGGCACCGTCTTCGACAACATCGAAGACAAAAATGAAATCGTCCGCATCGACGCTCGCTCAAAAACTATCACCGCAACCTGGGCCGCCGGTTGCGATTCACCCTCCGGCCTGGCCTATGATGACGCCGGCTTTCGCCTCTTCGCTGCGTGCGACGGTAAGAAAGCGTCCGTGATCGACACCACCAGCGGCAAGCTGCTCGGCAATCCCGCCATCGGCGACGGCCCTGACGGCGCCGGCTTCGGCGACGCGCACTCGCTCGCATTCGCTTCCAGTCGCGACGGCATTCTCTCCGTCATTGATGCGGCCGCCAACGGCTATCCGACAATTGAAAGCCTCACCACCGAGGCCGGCGCGCGCACCATGACCTACGAGCCCTCCACCGACCGCGTCTATCTCATCTCCGCCGACCTTGGCCCACGCCCCGATCCCACTCCCGCCAACCCGCGTCCTCGTCCGCCTGTAATCCCCGGCACTTTCACCGTCATCGTCGTCGGCCGCTAAAATCGTTACGTCCTCGCACGCAAGCATGAAAATCATTCTGGTCATCATCGTCATTCTCATCGTCGGCGCCACGCTTTACGCCGACTACAAATGGCGCCAATGGCTCGCCCGCAACCGGCACAACCGCGACCAATAGTCGCCCCGCGCCTATTAAAATAGGATTCGTGAATTGCCCAGCCCTTACGCTTCGAGCTTTGCCTGAAAATCTCCGGCGGAATCACCGCTTTCACCTCGGCTTTTTGCTCGGCCTTGCCGCGCTTCTGCTCCTCGCGCCTGCTGCCAGCTCTCAGCGCCAGCCAATGCAGGTCCTCGACAGCTCCGCACTCCATTCCCCCGCCGGATCGCGCGTAGCCATAGTCGAGTTTGATGATCTTGAGTGCCCAGCCTGCGCTGCTGCCAACCCCATACTCATGCAGGCCGCAGCTAAATACGGAATTCCCTGGATTCGCCACGACTTCCTTATCCCGGGCCATCCTTGGAGCCCCAGCGCAGCAATCAACGCCCGCTGGTTCGACCAGAAAAGCAAGAAGATCGGCGACGATTACCGCAACTACATTTTCGCCAATCAGAACTCCATCGAAACCCGCGACGAGCTTCAGCAATTCACGCAGCGCTTTGCCTCCGCCCACGGAGTGGCGCTTCCATTCGCGATCGATCCGCAAGGCAAATTGGCGGCCGCTGTCCAGGCCGACGTCCAACTCGGCCTTCGGACCGGCGTCAAGGAAACCCCCACCATCTTCATCGTCACCTCCAACAGCAAGGGCGCGCCCTTCATCGAGGTCACCGACCCTCAGGCTCAGCTCTTCACGACAATCGATCAGGCCCTTTCCGACACTCGCTCCAGCACTCCCGCCAAAACCCCGCATAAGTAGAGGCCTTGCCTCATCTTCCCGTTACAATGGCTTTAGGGAGCCGTCCAAACGCTATGCATCGTTTCCTCAGCCTCCGTTTTCTTTCGCGCCACATTGCCGGCCCAATCGCAACCTTGGCCCTCGTCTGCGCCGTCTCCGCCGCGCTCCTTTTCTCCACGCCCACAGCTCACGCCCAGTTCGGCGCGCCGCCCACTACGCCGGTCCACGACGCCTCCGCCCTCAAGCCGCCGCCCGGCGCACGCGTCGCCATCGTCGAGTTTTATGACCTCGAGTGCCCCGACTGCGCCCGCGCCAACCCGCTCCTTATTCAGGCCGCCGCCAAATACAACATCCCCTGGGTCCGCCACGACTTCCCGCTCCCCATGCACAACTGGAGCTTTCAGGCCGCCGTCAACGCGCGCTTCTTTGACACCAAAAGCAAGACCCTCGGCAACGACTATCGCGACCAGGTCTTCGCCAATCAACCCTCCATCGAAACCCCCGACGAGCTTCAGCAATTCACGCAGCGCTTCGCCTCAGGCCACGGTGTCGCCCTGCCCTTCACCATCGATCCAATGGGCCGCCTCACCCAGCTGGTCAAAGACGATCAGGCTCTCGGCAACCGCATCGGCATCGAACACACCCCCACTATCTGGATCGTCACCAGCGCACCCGGCGCACCGCCCTACGTTGAAGTCGTCGACCGCGGCCGCCTCTTTCAGCTCATCGACCAGGCCCTCGCAGAATCCCGCGGCCACTAACCCCGCACGCGGCGCCGGCACAAATCCAAGTCCGCCCACCGCGCCTGATTGAACCTGCTTGGGGCGACCCTTATGAATTGCATCCGACAAACGAATCCGCGGAACGCATCTGAGAAACGCATCTGAGGAACGCATCTGTGAACAGCCGCGATTCGCTTCCAAAATTCGGCATCGCCGCCTACGGAGCAACCGCCGTTATCCTCGGCATCGTCGGATTCATCTGGCGCGACTTCGCAGTCGGCTGGCAGCGCGTCCCTGCCGATTTTCCCGCCCACACCTTGCTTGCCTGCGTGGTTGCTGCCTGCGAGTTGCTCGCCGGCATCGCAATTCTCTCGCGCCGCTTCGCCCGAGCCGGCGTGGCACTGCTCACCTTCCTCTACGCCATCTTCACCACGCTTTGGGTAATTCAGGCGCTCAAAGCGCCCGCCATCTACGACAGTTGGGGCAACGTCTTTGAAGAATTTTCTCTGGTCGCTGCCGGCCTGGCCGCCTGCGCAATGCTCGCCCCGCCCGGCTCCCGCTGGGCTGGCAACGCGCCCCGCATCGCTCGCATCTACGGCATCTCTCCCATCTCGTTCGGTGTCTACCACATCATTTACTGGCGCGGAGCGGCCACCTGGGTCCCAGCCTGGCTTCCGCCCGGGCAAGTCTTCTGGATCTTCTTCACCGCCATCTGTTTTCTGCTCGCCGCTGCCGCCATTCTCTCCGGCATCCGCGCCCGCCTCGCCGCCCTCCTGCTCACTGCTGAAATCCTTGGCTTCGAGATTTTCGTTTGGATCCCCAAGTTTGTCGCCGGCCCGCACGACCACTTCAACTGGTCCGGCAACGCCATCAACCTGGCGCTAATGTCGGCCGCATGGGTCGTCGCCGACGCCTTCACCACCCAGCCCCAACCCGCGCCGACTGCCTAGTTGCTTCTTGAATCAAAATTCCATCTCGGCCCAAAATCATATCCAGGCGCAAATCGCTGCTCGCGATTTGCGCCAACACCATCCAGACCCCAATCTGCGTCCGCCAAATCCTGTGCGAGTCTGTCTTGTTTCAGGGCTTGGCTTCAGCCATGCCAAAAGCACATCGAAAAGCAGACGGGCTTTAGCCCCTGCGTCCCCCACAAACAAAAACGGCGTCCGCAACCGCGAACGCCATCCATCAGCCTTTAACCTTTCTTGCTCCCTTGTAGCGCCGGCGTCCCGCCGGCTGTCGTGCGGGCGTCTCGCCCGCACTCCCATGACCCTGTTCTCTATTCCCTATTCCCTATTCCCCACTCCCTGTATCGCCACCAGCTCCCCACCTCCCGGCGCAATCGTCCGCGTCTGCGGAGCCCGCCAGTGGTCAATATAACTAATCCTATGCACGCATCCCACCGTGCAATTCGGCGCGCAACTCTTCGCCGTCGTAAACTCCCGCTTCAAATCCGCCTTCGTATACTCGGCCACCGGAACCCCCGGATACCCGCGCTGCTGCGAGCAATAGTGAACCAGCCCGTCCTCGCACACATACAAATACCGCGACCCCGCACGGCACCGCCAGTCATTCGCGCGCCCCTCGGCAATCGCCTCCTGAAACTTGTCAAACTGCGCGTAGTTCGACTTCTTCCGCGCCTTCATCTCCTGGTAAACCCGCGCCTCTTCCGGCGCAAGCGGCTTCAGCTGCCCGCTACCATCATGGATTATCCCAATCGTCGACTCGAACCCCAGCTCCAGCGCCCGCTTGCTAATCGCCAGCGCGTCGTTCGGATCCTTGATCCCTCCGCCCACCACCGAATTAATGTTCACGTGGAACTCGGCATGATCGGCCAGCATCTGCAACCGCTTGTCCAAAGTCTTCAGCGATTTTTTTGAAACCTCATCCGGCTCGAGGTTATCAATGCTGATCTGCATGTGATCCAGGCCCGCCCGATTCAGCCGGTCTATTCTCTCGGGTGACAGCAGGAACCCGTTCGTGATCATCCCCGCAATCGCGCCCGTCTTTCTCATCCGCCGAATAATGTCGTCCAGCTGCGGGTGTGTCAGCGGCTCACCGCCCGAGATGCCGATCATCGCCGTCCCCAGCCGACCCAGCGCGTCAATCCGCCGATACATCTCTTCCAGCGGCACCGGCTCGCTCACCTTGTCGTATTCATTGCAGTAAGCGCAGCTCAGGTTGCAAAACCGCGTAGGGATAATCTGCACCAGCACCGGATGCGAAGTATCCGCCAGCGCCCGCACCACCATGGCGTACTCGCGCACCTTCCGCTTGGCCGCAATAGCCCGCCCGCGCACCGTCGATCTCCGTGCAATACCCATCCTTACTATTGAATCACAGTGCGGCAGCACCAGTGATTTCTACCATTGACCGGGCCACCCCTGCGAGCTGAGAGTATCCATGGAGGCATTTGCGTCCGTGAAGCGCTGGCTCATTAGATTGGTCGGAAGCTCGCCTCTCCTTGTGACCCTTTGGAAGGCGTCTTGCGCTCACCGGCTCAACGTCATTTATTGGGGAGCTTGCACCTTAATGGGCAGCCTTTTACCGCTCTGGCTCACGATATTCCTCCGGCGAGCATACGACCTCCCAAATAACTTCGAGGACTTCGTGTTGCGTGGAGATCTGGTGCTCATAGCCGCCGCATTCTTGGCTCCCGCGATCTACCAAGTGGGAGTTCGCATGAGGAAGGAGGCCTCGTTCCTCGGCATCGGCGCCATAATCCTCGCGGTAGTTGGACTGCTTTTTTCTGCGCTCGTCTACGTGGTCCTAAATCCCGAAGTAGCCGCAAGCCGCCAAGGGCTACCCACCCCGGATTACAAATTCGTCAGTGTCGTCTCCTGGGTGCTTTTCCTATTTGCATTCACGCTCGCAGTTTGCATTTTTCTAAACGAACAACAGCTTGAATTTGAGAACCTTCAGGCCGCAGAAAAAATAGATCAGACGGTGCTAAGTTCACAGCTGGAGGAATTAAAACCCGAGGCCGTCAACGCCCAACCCCTTGAGACCCAGCCGGACGCCACCGACGCGGAGATGCAAGACGCTTTGAAGGACAAATTCAAGGAGGACGCCGATGGCTGAAAGCGATCGACCCTTCATCTTCTTTCGATGCGTAGAAGCCACTCAACCGAGGGGACCCATTTACATTGGCGCGATGCCTCATAGCCAAGTCCTGTCAATTTCTTTCAACGACGTAAGGCGCATTGAAGCCAGAGACATCGAGAGATACATCGGCATCCAACGCACCCTCGACGAAAAGCGCGTCGCTGAAATACGGAAATTTGTGCATACGGAAGACGCCTCATTCCCCACCAGCGTGATTCTCGCAGTCTCAAGCGAGCATGTCTCATTCGACCCGGAGAACGGGATCATGAGAGTCCGCCAGGATCAAGACGTTGCGCGAATTATTGACGGTCAACATCGAATCGCAGGCTTGGTTAACTACGAGGGGCCCTCTTTCCAACTGAATGTAACCGTAATTGTCGATGTTGACATAGAGGACCAGGCATACATGTTCGCGACGATCAACCTCAGCCAGACAAAGGTCAACAGGTCGCTGGCATATGATCTCTACGAATTCGCGACCAAGCGAAGCCCGCAAAAAACGAGCCATAACATCGCGAAGCTGCTCAACATCCAAGACGGCAGTCCCTTCTATCACCGCGTCAAGATATTGGGGAGGGCAACCGGCAGAGGAAAGGAATATATCACTCAGGCGGCAATAGTCGAGCGCGTCATCAACCGCATTAGCAAAGATAACCTCCAGGCTCTCGATGATCGGGATCGCTTACGACGAGGCAAATCCCTTACGCGAGCCACCCGCGAGCAGGAATGCAAGGGCCTATTCTTCCGCAATATGTTCATCGATGAGCGCGACGAGGATATTATGTTGGTCGAGTGGAATTTCTTCGCTGCTGTTGCGAGCCGCTGGCCCACCGCATGGAACACCTCCGTGGAGGGATTCGTCTTAAATCGTAGCCTGGGGTTCGCAGCCCTCAGCCGCATTCTGTCTGCGATATACATAGACATTGATAAATTCGGGTCAGTGCCGACGGTTGAGGAATTCGGCAATTACTTGAGCATGTCGACGCTCGAAGACAAGGATTTCACACGAGACCGATTCGTCCCTGGCTCGGGAGGCGAAGCCAGCCTATACCAAGAACTACGTGAGCAGTTAGGGCTCAAATGACAGAAGCCGGCACAAAGCCACTCCTGAAATGGACCGGGGGCAAACGGTCGATCTCATCTGAAATCGCGGAGCATATTGGGCAGTATTCCGGGAAATATTACGAACCGTTTCTTGGTGGGGGGGCTCTCTTTTTCCTCTTGCAGCCGAAGAACTCAATTCTAGGCGATCTCAACAAAGAGCTTATTAACTGCTATAGACAGGTAAAAAAGCAGCCGCGCGAATTAGCTCGCCGACTCGCTAGAATGCAAAATTCCGAGGCGGAATACTACCGGATTCGAGAGAGCTTGTTCCGCTCTGAATTATCCAGGGCAGCGGAAGAATCGACCTCACGACGCTGGCATTCAACGGGATATATCGTCAGAACCTCCGCGGTAAACACAACGTGCCCTATGGATATAAAGATCATCTCGCCCTGCCGGACGAAAAGCTGCTGTGCGAATACACCAAGCTTTTCAATAAATGCAAATTCCGCGAGGGAGACTTCGTGAAAACGTGCGCGGACGCGAAAGACGGCGATGTCATTTATTTCGACCCTCCATATACCGTCGCGCACAGCAACAACGGATTCGTGAAATACAACGACAAAATATTCTCTTGGGACGATCAGAAACGCCTTGCCAAATTCGCCGCCAAGCTGAGAAACAAAGGCTGCAAGGTTCTCGTCAGCAACGCCGACCATCAGTCGATCCGAGAGTTATACCGATCTTTCCAAGAAGTTAAAATCAGCCGGAACTCGGTCATCGCTGCGTCATCGAAATTCAGGGGGGAAATCACAGAATCACTGTTTATAGGTTGCCGAGTTGGCTGAACCAACCTGCGCCGCGCTAACTGCGCGCCCCTGACCTCACTTTCGAGGCTCGGGATTGCAGCTAGCAGCTAACGGTTAGTAGCGGTCTTGCTCCGCCGCTCCGCCTCCATCAAATTCGTCAGAATATCGTTGATCCGCGTCAGGTGCCCTTCGCCCTTCGACCGCAGCCAATCCAGCACATCAGGATCGAGACGCACGCTCACCGCCTGCTTCCGCCGCACGTCGCGCAGCCGCACCATGCTCGCAAGCTGCTCCGCCGTCAGCCGCGGAATGTCGGAGTAATCGATATCGGAAAAATCCCCCGCCGCCTGCTTCGCCGCCAATCGACGGACGACTTCTTTTTCCTCCTCAGTCCACTTCCTGTTCTTGATATCTTCTGACGTCATTCTTACCAGCTCTTCGGGCTGAGATGATACGGACAATCTCTTCGCCATCGCGATTCTCCTCTCTATAGACATGAGCTACCAATAAAGTCAGCAAGCTTCCAGGGTCCGCGCTCACTGCGCCCAGCGCGTGGTACCTCTGCTCCCCGGCCTCATCTACGCGGTCAAAATTGATAAGGCAGCGTTCGTCCTCAAACACGCGCGTCGCCAACTCGAAGTCGATGCCGTGCTTTCTTCGGTTCTCGCGGTTCTTTCGTTCGTCCCACTCATACCGCATTTGTATATACACATCGTATGACACAAAAAGGCGCCCGTCAACCGGGCGCCTTAGGCCAATCGCAGCAGCTTTTACTGCAAATGCAGTGAATCTCTACTGCAAAACCTTTGCTAGAAGCTAGGAGCTAGAAGCTGGCAGCCGAAGGCTGCCTCACAACTCATCGATCGCCTTCGCCGCCGCGTGAATCGCCTCCGCGACCTTCTTGATCTGCTCCGGAGTCGCGTTCCTCCGCCACACCTTCGACGTCACCGCCCCGCGCAGGTCCATGAACGCCTTCATCAGCTCGGGCGACCGACCGCGCCGGAAGCCGCGCCCCGTTTCTTCCAAACGCTCAAACAGCTGGCCCACGCGCTCCTTGTTGGCCTCGAGATATTTCAGGCCCTCCTCGGTCACGCTATAGACCTTCTTGCCATCGGTCTGCGTTGGCGCAATCAGGCCCTCTTCTTCCAGCATTGTGAGCGTGGGATAAACCACGCCGGCGCTCGGCGTATAGCCGCCGCCCAGCCTGGCTTCCATTGTTTTAATCAGCTGGTAGCCATAGCTAGGCTCGCTCGAGAGCAGCCTCAGAATCACCAGCCTGATCTCTCCGGCGTCGAACATCCGTTCGCGCCCCTGACCGAATTCGCGCCCGAAGCCCCGGCCAAAATCTCGCCCGAACCCTCCGTGCCCACCGAAACCATGCCCACCTGCCAGGCCCCTCGAACCCGCCTCCGCGAATCGACTCGTACCCGCCCTCATACTCTCCGCGCGGGCCATGGTGCTCTCCGCGACCCTCAAAGTGCCGTCCGCCGTGCCGTGCGCCGCATCCGCCGAGCCCTTCATGTTCCAAAACTTCTCTTACAAATTGTCTTCCAAACATAGTGTTGGACCTCCTAGTCCAAAATATATCTCGAACTATATCGTAAGATATATCTTAGTGCAAGAGAAATCTTGGAAAATTCAGAAAAGCCTCAATGAATCATAAATTTATACCGTCGACCACCCACGCCCCTCCCCCAAGCCTCACTCCAGCCTGAATTCTCCAGCTCTCGGGCCGCGAGCACCTTGGGAAAAGCCGCGCCAGCGGCTGGGATCGAGCAGGACCGGGGCCCCCACGGACGGGTCCTGGTCCGTGGGGTGGTGGAGGTCGGGGCTCGCCGAATTCGGCCGAGCGGCCCGGAAGCCGGTCCCCGGTCTTTGCTCCCGCCTTTTATTCCCATCTCTTGCTTCCGTCGCCCCCCGCGTGTTCTTGCCTCGCCGCCTTACAAACTCCAAAAGACAGCCACGAATTAGCCCAAAAACAATCCGTCGCAATTCCCGCCATCTGCGATAGACTTGCATTCTCCCCGGGCAATTTTTCCTGCACAGGCGTCAAACGCGATCCGCATTTTCGTCGCGCCTCTTCTTTTGTTTGCAGGGATTCCAACTTTACGGCGAGCTATGCCGTCTTCTGACTCAGGTCGGCGATTTACAACTCAACCAAGGTCGTCGCGTACGCCGCAGAATCCCGATGCTGCCGGATCGGGTGGTTCGCGCGCCTTCCACATCGCTCGGACAGTGGCACCACTGCGCCGGGAAAGAAAGGACCACTCCCATGCGATAAACATCTCGTCTGGGCCGCGCTCCTGTGCTCCACGGCCCTGGTTTCCATCCCCGCAATGGCGGAGAACCTCTCTGCAAAAGGCACACGGCGCGCGGCGGCGGGGAGGGCTCAGAGAGCGGGCGGGGGGATAGGCGCACAAGGCGAAAGGGCGGCCTGGTGAAAGAACGTGGGACACACCGAACGCACCGGCAGCATGCACGTCAAACTCACATCATCGCGGAGCGAGGGCTGAATTCAGTGCTTAGAGGTTCCACTCGACAAGTCCACGCGCCCGATCTTCGCGACGGGGACGACATTCGGTTGGCTGCGGACAAAAACGGGTGGAGATCAGCGCGTACAGGTATGTATTGCACGGAACCTCACAGGAGACAGTAGAAATTACGGAAGAAGTTCTTGCTTCTGATCCACGCAGCAAGAAATGAAAGTGGGCTCAGAACCCATATTTAGCAGCATCGATCATCAAGCGCTCCAAGTCTACGGTGCGGCTCTGAGATCGGCGGCGAGGGCGGCAACTTCGCGACGTCAAACACAGCAATGAATGGCGCTAACAGGTGGAATGTCGATTTCGCCTTAATCTCTGGCTCACCCTCAAACTGGATATTTTCTGGTTCACTTGTGAGCACGGCGCCTAGAGTGCTAAATTGTGCGCCAATGTGGGCGGCGTGGCTTCTCAGCTCTGCCAGCCTTCTTATGCCTTCACTCTTTGCGCGTACTGCACGCCCAAGGGCAGCATCTTTGTCGTCTGGTGTCATAACGCAAATCTCCATCCCGATGATGCGCAGAGTTTATGGGAGAGATGATGTTAAGTCCAGATTTTCCGATGCAGGGAGTATCATACTTCCATGAAGGCAGCGCTCAATAGTTCGGCTCCTGGCGCCTTTGCGCGATTTGTGCGCCGCATTGTTTCTGTCCGCACTCAGAAATCAAAGCCAAATTGGACGCCGAGAAGCAAGCCAAGCGAACGTCTAAGCGCTCCGCTTCCCGCGTCTCTGCCGTCTCATCCAAGCGGGCCACTTAGAAAGGCTCTGCGCTCGTTTCTCCCACCTTGCCGGTCAGCTCTGCGTAAGTCAGTCTCTTCCCTGAAATCTGCGATACTGCCAGCGTAAAGCGATCCGCGTCGGTGAGCGGGTTGTCTTTCGTTGCGCGATTGTTGTAGCGAAACACTTGCTCAGCAACGTAGCGGTCAAGGTGGAACGGTTCAACGGCAACGTAGGTGCCGCGCAAACCGCGCTTCAACAGACTCCAGAAGTTTTCGATGCCCTGAGTGTGGACCTGGCCGCGCACATATTCGTGGACGTGATTCACCGTCTCGTGAATGAACTGCTGCGCTGCAAGGCGATCATAGCCGAGACATACCATCGGTGTAGACGGTGGACCCGCCAGCGATGTTATTCAGAATCTCATTCTGAAGAGTCTCGCGCTTGACGTTCGGAACAACCTTGGCGCGAACTTGGCGAGTGTCCGGTCCAGCATTCCAAACGACAATGGCCTTGTGACAAGTGCGCTTCGTGATTGCTCTTTACTTTCTTGCGCGCTTGTCAGCGTGCATCCGATTCGGAGTCGGCCCGATGAAGGTTTCGTCCACTTCGACGGGACCGCCTTCATTGCCGCCCATCTTGACGAAGGACTGAGTCTCCATTGCAAGCCGGATCCGATGCAGCATGAACCATGCGGTTTTCTGAGTCACGCCTAGAGCGCGGTGGAGTTCATAGCTGGAGATGCCATTCTTGCAATTGCAGAGCAGCCAGAGAGCGGGAGCCACTTGTCGAGGCCGATAGGTGAGTCCTCGAATACGGTCCCGACCTTGAGCGAGAATTTCTGCTTCTTGTGATCGCCGTAGCAGCGATAGACGTTCGCCTTTGCCAGCCAAGTCAGCTTGGTTGCGCCGCAGTATGGGCAAGTCGGCATTCCATCGGCCAGCGAACGAAAACCATGAACCTGCGGCAGTTCTCAGCATCGGCAAAGTGCTGAATCGCTTGCTGTAAGGTCTTGATTGAGCCGTCCATGATGTAAGAGTATAGAACAAATCGTAGTCTGTCAAGTATATTATTGCCCGGCAGGATGCAATTCCGGGGAGCGGGCGGAGGTTCTAAATTCAATAACAGCTATTTCCTACTGGCTATTCCCTTGCCTCTAACCACTTCGAGCGCAGCTCGGTCCCACTTCGCGCAATTCGCCGCCGCCTCATACGTGCTCTGCTAAAAACTGAGCAGCGCCGCATCCGGGTCCGCCGACTGCCGCATCGCTTCATACGGAAAAATAAACTCGCCGAAATTGCTGTCGAACTTTGCCCCTGCCGGCGCAATCGCATAATCCCGATATCCCGGCGGCTCGGGATAAGCGTAGCTGTAAAAGAACGGCTCAATAAAGCTGCCGCCCGGCCCCGGCCCCTCCCGGCCAGAATCCGCAGCTGCTCACCTCGTGCGAATACGCGTCGCGCACCACGCGATCCGGCAGCCCCGGCATGCTCGGATGCTCCGGCGCCGTGCGCCCTGAAAATCTTGTGCACGCCAGATCCATCGCGCCCCAGAACAAATGAATCAGGCTCACCTTGCCAATGAACCGCGCGCGAAAAATCTCAATCACTCGCGACGATTGCAGCAAGATGCGCCAGAACCGCTGCGCATATTCGGGGTCGTACGCCTTGTGCACTTCATCTTTCTTGAACGGAATCGGCTCCGCAACTTCGCACGGCACCGGCCACACGTAACACAACACGTCCAGGCTCTCAAGCGCCGTCATCAGCTTCCCGTAAAACTCGGCCACCGTCATCGGCCCAAGAGCGATCGTCGCGCGACCGCCGTCGCTCGTCTCAATCACCAGCTTGATGCGCAACAAAATCAAAATCGATCTGCACCATGCGCGTGCCATGCGCCATCGGCGTCGTCGTCAGCCCGCGAATCGTCGGATACAGCGTCACGTTCCAGCAGTGATTGAGCGGCGGTGTCAGCGCCATCCTCACCTTGCCCACCATCTGCAGCCACAGTTGCAGAGTGGCGCAAGTATCGCTCCACGCGCTCTGCGGCAGCGCCGGCCAAACTTCCCCGTCGTTGCCTTTCCGCGCGCCACCTTTCCCCGCGTCGCTTTTCGTCATCTCGCTCTTCATCGCATCAGCTTCTGCCATGACAACCTCTCGCAGCCATCATAAAGCCAGCTGTTCCCTGACCCTTCCGACTTTTCCTAGCTTCTCTGCCTTCTCGGTCCCTTGTTCCCTCGGGCCCATGTTCCCTGCATCTGCCTTGCCTGCATCTATACTGTCTCGGTGCCCTCTGCCGCCCAACCAACTTGTCGCCCTGATGATCGCCGTCAGCTTCGCGGCCGGGCTCAACGTCTACGCCACCGTGGCCACTCTCGGCCTGCTCTCTCACACCAGATTTCTCGACCTGCCTCCGTCGCTCCATCTCCTGTCCAACTGGGGCATCATCGCCGCCGCACTCATTCTCTTCGGCATCAACTTCTTCGTCGACAAAATCCCCGCCCTCGATCTCGTCTGGAACGCCCTCCACACTTTCATCCGCGTTCCTGTCGCCGCGCTGCTAGCCTTTCAGGCCACAGCCGGTCTCACGCCTGCCGAGCAGCTCGCCGCCACTCTCGCCGGCGGCGCCATCGCCTTCATCGCTCACGGAGGCAAAACCGCCGTCCGCGCTGCCGTCACTCCACTCGCCCGAACCCTTCTCCAACATCGCGCTCAGCCTCAGCGAAGACGGACTGGCAATCTTCCTCACCTGGCTCTCCACCTGGAAGCCCTACATCGCCGCCGCCATTGCCTTCATCTTCATCCTCATCACGCTGATCCTCATCCGCTTCGTCTTCCGCGCCCTGCGCTCACTCCGCCGCCACAAATTCGCCGCCGAGTCCCAATCCGCAACTCAATCTCAATCCTGACCAGCTAGAATCTCCTTCAAGCTCGATGCGAACCACAGCATCCGGCGAGCCGAACCCAGCCCATGCCATCCCACTCTGCCTCACCACGCAAATCCTTCACCGCGCTCCTCGAGCCCGACGGAACCGCGCTCAAGTGGGTCATCGCCCGCATCCCCTTCGACATCGCCAAAGCCTGGCCGGTCCGCAACGGCCGTCGCGTCCGCGGAGAAATCGCCGGCCACGAATTCCGCACCTCGCTCTTCCCTGATTCCCGTCGCGGCGGCCACTTTCTCCTGGTCAACAAAAAGATGCAATCCGCCGCCAAAGCCCGCGTCGGCTCCCGCATCAGCGTCTGGCTCGAACCCGACATAGCTGAGCGCCCAGTCGATCTCCCGCCCGAGCTCACCCGCGCGCTCAACGCCGATCGTCAACTCCGCCGCGTCTTCGATTCCCTGAGCGACTCCCGGCGTCGCGAATTCGGCAAGTTCGCCGACCAGCCCAAATCCCCCGCCGCCCGCATCAAGCGCGCCGACAAAATCGCTGAAATGCTCATGCAGGCTCTCGACGGCGAGCACCACCCGCCGCCCATTCTCCGCGTTCTCTTCGAGCGCCGCCCCGGCTCCCGCGACGCATGGCTCGCCTTCACTCCCGCCCAGCGCCGCAGCCACCTGCTCGGAATCTTCTACTATGAATCCGCCGAAGCCCGCGAACGCCGCGCCACCAAGGCCATCGACGACGCCATCCGCGCCTCGAAGCGAAAAACGACGCGAAAAGCCGGCCGGCCCCGCGACGACGCTTGATATCTGATTCCATTCCAATTACCGTCCGCAGCCCGTCAATCCCTGACCAACCCGCAAATCTATTTGCGCCGCATCACAACTTTTTCCAGGCATCCGGGGTTAGATATCGGTAACAGGAGGGAGGACGGTAAGCCGCAAATCCCCCGATTTGAATTGGCCTTGGCCGCGGTTTTATCGTCTAATTGAATTGAGATGACGATTGCTTCCGTTCAGACATTCTTTCCCAAAAGCATCTGCCACCTTGGCCGACGATCGGGCGCGCGACGATCAAGCGCGGCAGGAAAGTCTTGCCGTCTCCGCTGGGCTCAAACACCAGAAGGCCGGCCTTCTCGAAGAGCTCATCGTCCGCTATCAGCACCGCCTGCTGCGCTACCTGCTTTTCCTCACCGGCAACCGCGACACCGCCGAAGACATTTTTCAGGAAGTCTGGATGCGCGTTCTCGTCCGCGGCGATCAGTTTGACGGTCGCGCCCGGTTTGAAACCTGGCTCTTCACCATCGCTCGCAATCTCGTCATCGATCAAAGCCGCAAGCGCACCATGAACTCGCTCGACGAGCTCATCGATGGCGTAACTGAAGACGACCGCTCCATGCAATTTGAAGTCGTTGCCGACGACCCCACTCCATTTGACCGCGTCTCAAACCTCGAAGACCGCGAGAAGATCGCCGCAGCCCTTCTTCAAATAGATACGCTTCACCGCGAAGTGCTCGTGCTCCGCTTCCACGAAGAGCTTTCGCTTGAGGAGATCGCCAAGGTCACCCGCGCGCCGCTTTCCACCGTCAAATCCCGCCTCTATCGCGGCCTCGCCATGATTAAGCCCCGGCTTGGCTACGCGGCAGCGCGCTTTCAGGAGGCAGTTTGAAAACGGCTGAACTCGCCGGCAACCACGCCGCCAATCCGGCACCAGGGTCCTCGCTGGTGGCACTCGCGCCGCCAACCCTGAACTTCTTGCAGCCCTCGCCGGCAAGCAAGCCGGCCGCGATCGCGTCGTCGCCGAAAAAACCCGTCGCGTCGTCATGGCTTCGTTCGGCGTCATGCAGGATCAAAAAGCCGACCGTCGCCGCACCCGCTCCGTCGTCCTGGCGTCCCTTTTGCTGGCTCTTCTGGCCTTTGGGCCTCTGGCCTGGCGGGTTGCAGACGACCTCATCGGCGGCGAGCACATCAGCGACATTGCTACCCAAACCAGCCTCTGGGCCTGCATTCTCATTCCCGCCGTGCTGGCCGCCTTTCTGGTGGCTGGCTGGTCCCGCGCCAAAGAATAGATCCCCACTAAAGTTCCTCAAAATATCGTCCCTGTTTCGCCCAGGGCGCAACTTCTCTGCGTCTCTCTTCCGTCCACTCAATCAGGGGCGAACCTGTCTCTGAACGACTTTCCGCGGGAGCAACAGCCCATGCCTGACCAAAAGCCCATCAGTTTCAACGAAGAAGAGCGGCTGATTCCGATCTGGTCAATCGTCCTCGCCAGCCTGGCGTTTGTCCTCATCGAATACTATTTCTGGGTCGTCGCGCCCCAGCAGCGCCATCATGCGCCGCAGCCCCTCGGCCTGCGCATTTACTTCAACATCTCCTGGGGAGTCGTCGCCTCCCTCTACTTCCTCATGGTCGGCTACATCAGCAAAGATGCGCCGCGCCGCGCCATGAGCCCGCGGTTCTGGATGGTCATCTGCTTCGTCATGCCCGCCGGCATCGGCGCCGTGCTGTATTTTCTCTTGCGCCAGCCCCAGGTCTCTCGCTGCCCTTCCTGCGGCACGCACGTTCAGGGCGACTTTCACTTCTGCCCACAGTGCAACTTCCAGCTCACGGCTAATTGCGGCACCTGCTTCCGCACCGTCCGCGCTACCGACATTTACTGCACCAACTGCGGCCATGAGCTGGCCACCGACAATACGCCGGCGCGTCTCCGCGTGCTGAGCGAGTAGTCAGCGCCAGCAGTTCGACCAACAAATGTGGGTGCCCCATCCTGGCTGTCATCCTGAGCGACCAGAGCGAAGCGAGGGGAGTCGAAGGACCCGCTCTTTGGAATTCTGGCTAGGGTGGGATAGCACGACGACGGGTCGGCAGCTTGCTCCCTCGCGAGCGCCGCTAACACCGCCAACTCCGCTGTCTCACCCCGTACCTTTCCCCGCATTGACCCCGCTCGCTACGCTTCCTACAATCGAAGCTTCGGCACCCATGTCCATCTCCGCGCTCATTATCGATGACGAACAACTGGCCCGCGAGGAGCTCAAGTACCTTCTTGACTCGGTCGGCGACGTAGATGTCGTTGCGCAGGGATCGAACGGCATTGAGGCCGTCGACCTCATCGACGAATATCATCCCGATCTCGTCTTCCTCGATGTGCAGATGCCCGGCCAGGACGGCTTCGCCGTGATTCAGCGGCTCGTAGACCGCGTTAAAGACCGCGTCAAATCCGCAGGTGCAGAAACAAACCCCGCGCCGCTGCCTCAATTCGTCTTTGCCACCGCCTACGATCAGTACGCCGTCCGCGCCTTCAATGTGAATGCCGTTGATTACTTGCTGAAACCCTTTGATCTCGCCCGCGTCTCTGAAGCTGTCGATCGCGCCCGGGCGCGCATCGCCGCAGGCAGTCCCTCTGCAGGCGCCGCACAAGAGCCGGGCATCGAGTCGCAGCTTCACCGTCTGTTGAGTCTGCTCAACCGCCCGCAAAACACCGAGCAGGGCCGCGCTCCCGCCAAGCTCATCGTCCAGGCACAGAGCCGCCTGCTGCTCGTCGATCAGGCCGACATCTGTTTCGCCTCCATCGATGAGGGCGTCATTCGCATCGTCACGCGCGTCTTTGAAGGTCAATCCAAATGCCGCACCCTTGAGGAGCTTCTCGAGCTCCTCGACTCCACGCGTTTCTGGCGCGCCCACCGCGGCTTCGTCGTCAACATCGACCAGATTCGCGAAGTCATGCCCTGGTTCAAATCCAGCTACCAGCTCCGCATGAATGACAAGCAGCAGACCGAGATCCCCGTCAGCCGCGCCCAGACCAAGCGCCTCCGCGAGCTCTTCAATTTGTAGATCTGCTTGTTGTAAGTCTGCTTGTTATTGACCTGCTTGCGCGAGCCAGCCCGCGCTCCCGAGCCTGTCAACCTTGTTTTTCTCTAAATACCTGAAAACAAGGCCACTTGGCGTTGCCGATAATTACCCCGCTTCGGCGCATACTCAAACCATGTGCGTTCAAACAGGCCGTCTTAGCATCCGATCTTCGCAACTCGAAACAGTCCTCTCGAAAACGGCCCTCGCCGGACCTGATTCCTCTTTATATCCTTCTCCAGCTATTCGCTTCGACAGCCCCATTTTAGCCGGAAAAACGAAAAAAGCTGCCCTTGTTTTGGTGCAAAGTGCACGTTAACTCTTTTATCATCAACAGAATTTTGCAAAAATCGCGTCGAAAAAACGCGAAAAAACAGCCAAATCGACCTCGATTCAATCCTTTTCGACGCGGTTTTCAGGCCTTTTTCAGCCCTTTTCAGGCGCCTCGCTCCTTCGCCGGATTGTCGCCTCGTCATGGCCACGGTGTAAGCAAGGTATGGGAGGTATGGACAAGGTATGGACGAGGTATGGAAGAGGTATGAAGCCGCCTCATAAACCATTTGTTATCAAATATGAATGTATGTCATACTAAGGGGAGGGGGCGGGGGTTACTGAAAGATAAACAGCCTCCATCACCCGGCCACCGGCGCATCAGTCCGTAAAGGCTCTGCCGAACGATTCACTGCCACGGATCTCGGACCACTGATCCACTGTCCTTTTCAGTCGTACCGCTCGAACACAATCTGCTTTTTGTGCCAGCCGTAGCCTTCGAGCAGCTCACGCACGCCGGAGACCATGAAGTTCAGTCCGCAGATGTAGCAGTAGATGTCGAAGCGCAGGAGCAGCCGCCGCAACCGCGGGATCGACGAGCGCTGCGGGCACGTCGGGCAATTTCAGCCCGAGCCGTTTCGCGCGCTCTTCCACGGTCTTCGAAATGTGGACCTGCACATGGCCGCGCAGGCCGGCCCATTCGTCCAGCGCGCGGCTCAGCGTGGGCAGGTAGTGGAAGTTGGGCGCGCGTTTAGCCAGCGCCTCGAACTCGTCCTGGTAGTAGATGTCGGTTTCGTGGCGCGTGCCGTAAACCAGCCAGATGTCTTTGCCCTGGCTGCGGTCGGGGCCATCGACGGGAAACAGCCACTCCGCGAAAGCGCGCATCGGCGCCACGCCGGTTCCGGTGGCCACAAAAATTGAGTCGGTGATTGGCTCCTGCAAGACAAAGTGCCCGTGCGGCCCGTGAATCTGGATCGTGCCTCCCTCGGCCAGATCGGGCAGGTCGGCGAGGTAGTTGGAGAAGAATCCGTTCTCGACGCGGTTCACGCACAACTCGAATTTGTTCCCGCTCGCCGCCGACGCAATCGAGTACGCGCGCGTCTGTTGCTTGCCGTTTTGGTCCGTAGCCACAGCCGAAATAAACTGGCCGGGAAGGTAGTCGAAACGGTCGCGGCCCTCAACTTCAAACACGAAGTGGTAGCACTGTGCAACTTCTGAAATGCAAACTTTGCGCAAGAGTCGCGCCGTATAAAGCTCGCGTGCCAAGTTGTTCCTCGCTTGTTTAAATTAGGGGTCGCGCTACTTTTTGGATTATAGGTTGCGAGACTCCGTTGCTGCCATGATTTGCCACATACGATCGCCACGCTTGCAGCTCCGCGGCGCACGGTCGCTACTGCGCGCCCATCACCGGAATCTCGATCGCCGAATCGTGTCCCGGCCCGGAGTAGATCGTGATCGTCGCGGCTTTGTAGTCAGCCGGGCTTCGCCTTCATGATGTTCGGCACAAACGTCTGCGGGTTGCGATCGTAGAGCGGAAACCATGTGCTCTGAATCTCGACCATCACCGTGTGCCCGGCTTTGAAGACGTGGTCCACGTCGTGCAGGCTGAATTTGTATTCGTGAATCGATCCCGGCGCGAGCGCCGCGGGATGATCGTATCCGGCAAGATAGCGCCCGCGAAAGATCTCGGCATTCGTCAGCAGTTGATAGCCGCGCATCGTCGCGTCCGCATCGTCGTCCGGATACTCATCGATCAGCTTCACCACCAGGTCGTTGTCCGTGCCCGTCGTCGAGGCAAAGATGTCCGCCATCACCTCGCCGGTAATCGTCAGATCTTTCGTGAGAACCGGCAGCTTCCACACGGCCACGTCTTTGCGGCCGGTCACGAAGCGCTGGTCTTCGGTCAGCCAGTTGTACCACTCGGAGCCGTCGCTGTACGTCGGCTGAATCGGCCTGTGTCTGTACGGAACCGGATTGGAAGGATCGCTGACATAGGAGGCTTCAGCGTCACTCCCCAATTTCGAGTCCGGCGCGCTCCAGCTCAGCAGTCCCGCGCCATCGAGATGAAGCGCCGTCGGACGCGACTCGTTCGGAGGAAAGTGCGAGTAGTATTTCCACGTATTCGAGCCGGTTTGGAAGCTCGCCGTGTCTTCGAGATCGAAGCCCGGCTGATCTTTGAGGTAATGCGCGAAGAACTTCGCCTCGATGTCCCTGCGGAACTCGGTGCCGATCGGCTCTCCGTAGTTCAGGTTGCCGAGGTGTTGCGACGACGACGACCAGTAGCCGTGCCGCCAGGGACCAAGAACGAGAAAGTTTTCGTGCCCGGTGTCGTGCGGCTCGAGCTTCGCGTATTCCTCCTGCGGTCCGAACATGTCTTCCTGGTCGTAATAGCCGCCGACAGTCAGCGTTGGCACGGTAACGGAATTCAGCGCGTACTCAACGCCGCGCGACGACCAGACCGAATCGTACGCCGGATGATCGAGAAAGAGCTTCCAGGTCGGAACCAGCTTGGCTCCGGACTGCTTCACGTCCTCGAGAAAACTGCCGCGGCTGAGAAAGTAGTCGAAGCCATCCATGGGCTTGCCGTCTTTGTCGTTCCCGTAGCTGACCTGGGTTTCCGTCTTGGTCGATTCCAGCCCCAGCACGTAGTCGTATCCGTAGCTCTGGCGAAAGGCGCCATTGTGAAAGAAGTCGTCGCCAATCCAAACGTCGATCATCGGAGCCTGCGGCGAGATCGCCTTCACCGCCGGGTGCGGATCGATGCCCGCCATCATCGCCAGAAATCCCGGATAGCTGGTGCCCACCACGCCAACCCGGCCGTTATTGCCCGCGACATTTTTGATCAGCCAATCCACGGTGTCGTAGGTGTCGGTGCTCTCGTCGATGGCTTTCGGATTATGGTGATCGGCGAGCGGCCGCATCATCACGAACTTGCCCTCGCTCTTGTAGCGCCCGCGAATGTCTTCGGCAACGTAGATGTACCCGTCGCGCGCCAGCTCAGGGCGCTGAGCGAAGAAGGTCGCGCGGTCGGTTTCGTCCACGCCGTATGGCGTGCGCTGCATCAGGATGGGCAGCGGCATTGGGATGTCTGTTGGCCGAAGAATCACTGCGTGGAGCTTGACTCCGTCGCGCATGGGAATCATCGCTTCGCTGCGCACATAATCGTGGAACGAGTGCCGCACCGGTTCGCCGGTGCGGTGGTAGATCACATTGGGCGCCGCGGAAAACGCAAAGCTTGTCGCCTGTCCCGACGAATCGAGCGAGAATACGGCAGTTGTCTCGAAGCCGGGTACGTTGAAGACCGTCGCGGAAACCGGCGCGAGTTCAGTGGGCACCGTCCGCGTGGATTCAAGGATGAGCTTTCCATCCTGAACGTAGATTGTGTAGCCTCCGCTTGCTTCTGCCGGATCGGAGTAGTTGCCGGCAAGCGCGTTGATTTGCGGGAGCGGCTTGCTGTTGCGCGGATTGCGCGGAGCCGCATTCGCCAAAGCCGCCGGCATCGGAACGAGCGCTATCCAGATGGCATTCCAAAGCAAGCGGCGACAAATCAAATGTTGATCCTCCGCTGGCCGCCAAAATAACGCGCCGAAAGCCAGCTCACTTCAGAAAAGTTTCAATGTGCGTGACCGTGATGATGGACGTGCCCGGCAGCCATCGCTTCAGGAGGAGCAACGCAACCCTCCAGCGCCTCACAGCCGATATGCTCGAACTGGATTGTCGTGTGATTGATCTCGAATTGCCCGTGGAGAGCATCCTTGAGGCTGACCAGAATGCATGCGCTCTCCGACGGAGGAATGTCGGCGATCGTCACGTGGCATGCGAGGGCGCGCGTGTACGAGCCCAGGCACCAGACGTGCAGGTCGTGAACATTGACCACGCCTTCAACCGCTTCCATGACTGAACGAATCTGGTGCAGCGAGACGCCGCGCGGCGTGCCCTCGAGCAGAATGTTCAGCGTCTCGCGCACGATTCCAACGCTCGACCAGAAGATGAATGCGGCAATCAGGATCGAGAGAACGGGATCGATCCAGTTCTGGCCCGTGAGCAGGATGCCCACGCCGCCTGCAATCACCGCGGCTGTCGATAGCGTGTCGCCGGCCATGTGCAGAAAGGCGCTGCGCAGGTTCACGTCGCGGGCCACGCCCCAAAGCAGCGCCGCAATTGCGCCGTTCATCACGACCCCGGCCGCCGCCACGATCATCATGATCCTCGGCTGCACCGTCACTGGGGAGCTGAGGCGATGTACGTGCTTCCACGGCGATCAACAGCGAAATGGCAATCAGCGTCGCCGCGTTAATGAATGCTGCGATCACGCCGGCGCGCTGGTACCCGAAGGTTCTGGAGTGGTCTGCGGGACGCGACTGGAAGTGGACCGCGGTAAAGCTGAGCAGCAGGGCCAGGAAATCGGAGACGTTGTGTCCCGATTCGGACAGCAACGCCAGCGAGTGCGCGCGCAGTCCGGCAACAAACGTAAGCACGACGTACGCCAGGGTGGCGACCATCGAGATGCGCAGTACCAATGTCGTCCGGTTTGCTCCCTTACCCGCCTGCGGCGCGTGCACATGCATATCGATAGTTTAACCGGGTATCAGGATCGCGCGCCAACGCCGTATGCGGACACCTAGCCCTTACCGGGTCGCAAATGGCTCAAATCCAAAGGGTCCGGATCACCGTAGGACGGCAGTTGCGGAATCCGTTCCCGCAGTCCCGTCCAGCCTTCCCCCACAACGATGCTGTTGTATGGGTTGCCGGGCTGATAGCGCACCGTGCATGGAAATCCAGCCCTCACCTCGGCCGCGTTCACCACTTCGCGCATCGCGGTAATGTCCTGCGAACTCTCATAGTCCACGCCGCCAATCCGGTAACTGAACAGAAGCATGGTGAGCGTGCGCCCATCTTTCGCTTCCACTTCATAGATGTCGAGCAGCATGCCGTCGACCAGCCGTCCTGATTGCACGAGGAACTGCCGCCGCGCGCGCTCCACTTCATCTGCGCTGGGGCGCTTGCGCAGGACCAGCCATGCGGCAATTGCCGCTACACGCAGCCGCAGCGGTTAGCCCGGCAGCAATCTCCCAGTCATTGGCGTTGTGCAGGATCATCTCAGAATGGGGTCCAAAATATAGCGCCCCAACTTGAGGATACCGCAGGCGAAATCGACTGAGTGCCGCAAGCCAACCGCACGGTGCCATGGCAATCACCCCTCGGCCAGCGGGCCCGCCACGGCCGCACAAATGCCCTATACTTTAGGTTGCACTCACGGCGCGATTCTGTTGTGCGCTTTGCGTCCTTTGCGGTTAGTTGCTGGTCTCGTGCGAGGAAATTGAATGAAAGAGCGCTCCAGGATTCGCTCCACAACGGTCATTTGCGTGCGGCGCAATGGCCAGGTCGTAATGGCCGCCGACGGCCAGGTGACCTTTGGCGATCATGTGCTCAAGCACTCGGCCAAAAAGATTCGCCGCCTCTTTCAGGACAAGATTCTGGCCGGGTTTGCCGGTTCCACGGCTGACGCCTTCAACCTTTTCGCGCGCTTTGAAACCAAGCTTGAGCAACACGCCGGCAACCTGAACCGGGCCGCGGTCGAATTGGCCAAGGATTGGCGCACCGACAAGATGCTGCGCAACCTCGAGGCCTTGCTCCTCGTGGCAGATAAGGGACAAACATTCCTCATCTCGGGCTCGGGCGACGTGATCGACCCCGATGAGCCGCTGGCGGCGATCGGCTCCGGGGGCAGCTACGCCACCGCCGCCGCCCGCGCCCTGATGGAGAACACGGATTTGAGCGCTCGCGAAATCGCTGAAAAAGCCATGAAGATCGCGGGCGAAATCTGCATCTATACCAACGATCACGTCACAGTCGAGGAGCTATAGGGTTAGCGGAAGATCTCCGCTGACATTCATCCATGGCCATCTATCTTCCCGCATCCGCTGAAGAACAAGAGCTCGCGCTCGACGAGTTGACGCCGCGCGAGATCGTCGCCGAACTCGACAAGCATGTCGTCGGCCAACGCGCCGCCAAGCGCGCCGTGGCCATCGCTCTCAGGAATCGCCAGCGGCGGCAAAAGCTGCCGCCTGATCTGGCCGATGACATCATGCCCAAGAACATCATCATGATCGGCCCCACCGGCGTGGGCAAGACCGAGATCGCACGGCGCCTGGCCAAGCTCACCAACTCGCCGTTTCTTAAAGTTGAGGCCTCAAAGTTTACCGAGGTGGGCTATGTGGGCCGCGATGTCGAATCGATGATTCGCGATCTGGTCGAGATCGCAATCGACATGGTGCGTGAGGAGCGCCTTGAAGAAGTGGAAGACCGAGCTGAGATGAACGCCGAGGAGCGATTGCTCGATGTGCTCCTGCCTCCGCCGCCGGCCGCGCCCCACGCTCAGGAGGGCCAGCTCTCTCTGCCAGGCACCGAAAGCCATCAGCGCTCGCGCGAAAAGCTCCGGCAGCAATTCCGAGAAGGCAAGCTCGATGACCGCATGGTCGAGCTCGACGTGCGCGAGCGCAATTCGCCGCAGTTTGGCATCATCTCCAACCAAAACATGGAAGACATGGAGATGAACCTGAAGGATATGCTGCCCAACATCTTCGGAGGCGGCTCCAAGAAAAGGAAGATGAAGGTCACCGACGCCTTCGACTATCTCGTGCAGGAAGAAGAGGGCCGGCTGATCGACATGGACTCGGTGAATCGAGCGGCTGTTGAGCGAGTCGAATCCAACGGAATCATCTTCCTCGACGAGATCGACAAGATCGCAGGGCGCGAGAGCGGTCACGGGCCGGATGTCTCGCGCGAGGGCGTGCAGCGCGATATTCTGCCCATCGTCGAAGGCACGACGGTCAATACGCGTTACGGCATGGTGCGGACAGACCATATTCTCTTTATTGCCGCCGGCGCTTTTCATGTTTCGAAGCCCAGCGATCTGATCCCCGAGCTGCAGGGCCGATTTCCGATTCGTGTCGAGCTGCAATCGCTCACCGTCGACGATTTTCTGCGCATTCTCACCGAGCCCAAGGCCTCGCTCACAAAGCAATACTCGGCGCTGCTTGAAACTGAGGGAGTACGCCTCGAGTTCGCGCCTGAAGCCTTGCGCGAGATGGCTGAATTCGCGTTCAAGGTGAACGAGACCACTGAGAACATCGGCGCGCGGCGATTGCACACCATTATGGAGCGAGTCCTTGAAGACGTCAGCTTCCTGGCGCCTGACGTGGCCCGTCACCCCTCCGACGAAAAGGCCGCCGAGACACTTTCCGCAGCCATCAAGAACGAATCGACCACGCCATTGCCCTACCTGGAGCGAATGACTGCCTCCGGCCCCGAAAAGGTTTTTCTCATCGACGACACATACGTCAAGCAGATGGTCGCGTCAATCGTGAAAGATCACGATTTGTCACGCTATATCCTCTAAAGGTCGACTCCCCAAAAAGGCGCGATTTAGTGCGCTAACTATCGAGCAGCAGCCGGAGCTACCTTAGTCGCAACAGTACTATTTTGAGTGACGCCGGGCACCCGCATTCGTGAAGTCGAACACAAAATCACGGCACCGAATTGGTCTCAGTCCATGCTCGTTTGCGCCACCCTGAACGGCGCTGTAGAATGGAGAAACTGTAGATTAAACAACACGTCGGGGAGTGGCTCAGCCTGGTAGAGCACCTGGTTCGGGACCAGGGGGTCGGAGGTTCGAATCCTCTCTCCCCGACCAATTCAAGACACGAGGTCCTTTCGCTCCACTCAGGATTTCGCCTGCGGGCTCCCGCTGGCGCTCACGCCCGCAAAACGGCTCAAGTTCGAATCCTCTCTCCCCGACCAATTCTTCTTCAATCTTCTCCCTTTTTGCCTTCGCCAAATTCGATGCGAGATCGGTCGTGCTGTTCTTGCCGGCGTATGCTGTTGATGCGTCTTTCGCGGCGCGTTCGGCGGTGCGTTCGACTGGCTGTGAGGCAGTCGACGCATACCGCGCGTCCCCTGGGGACCGAGGAATTTGTGCATGAATTGGAGGAGGCAACGAAGCGGGCACTGGCACCGCGAAGGGGCGGCAGGCCCGCAAAGCAGGTTAGCGACGAAAGGCAGGGCGAGCTTGTTTCTAAGTCATAATTGGGGAACGTCCCGTCTGTCCCCAGGTTTAATACTGCTACGACGCAGCAGGCAACATGACGGCCGATGGCTTCCATACGTATACGTTTGATGCTGTCCCTCGCCAAAATTCCATCCGAAGCAAAAATGAGCCTGAATCCTGAACTTTGGGGTGTCTCTGGCAGAAGTCTTCGGCTGAGACCGGGCCGTTGGGTGATCGCGAAGCGCGATGAATACATCGCAAAGCGTGTGATATGGGCTCGACAGACACACTTCCCCTTGAGGCTAATCGCGATTCTCTTGAAAATGGGCTGATCGAAAGGTTCAGGCAGCCAAATCGTAGCGATGATGCAGGCCGCCGAGCCGCGGCATTGAGACGACTTTGGCTCCGACCGTCGTGCCTTCTGCCCTTTCTCGGCCTGCCGGAGTTTGCTTCTCCAACCCGAGATGCGTTCGGTCGTCGTGGTAGTAACGAACATACTCGTTCATGAGCCGTTTCAGATGAGCGCTCATTGAGCACGATCACATGGTCGAGCAGGTCGCGACGGCAGTTGCCGACGAAGCGCTCAGCAACGCCGTTTTGCCAGGGGCTTTTGAAAGAAGTGCGAATGGATTTCACGCCAAGGATTTTCGCCGTTGCCAGGACCTCAGCACTGAAGGTGGCATCGCGGTCGTGAATCAGATAGCGAGGCGCGGAATCGTATGGAAACGTCTCGCGCAACTGCTGACTCACCCAGGCGCTGGTTGGATGTCGCGTCACATTGAAATGAAGAATTCGCCGCCGATCATGCGCGATGACAAAGAAGCAATAGAGAACGCCGAAGGTGAGTGTCGGCACGGTGAAGAAGTCCATCGCGGCGATGGCTTCGCGGTGATTGCTCAGGAACGCCGCCCAACGCTTTGCCGGATCGGGATTCCGCGGCGCCTTTCGCATCCAGCGCAGCACGGTTCGCTCGGAGATGTCGAAGCCGAGCATCTTGAGTTCGCCGTGAATGCGTGGTGCTCCCCAAGTCGGGTTCTCGGCGACCATGCGGAAGATCAGTTCGCGCAGTTCCTTGCTCGTCGGCCTTCTTCCCGACCCGGATCCGCTTCCGCGAGATCCATTTCCAGTAGAGCTTGAATCCGGCACGATGCCAGCGAACGACCGTCTCCGGTTGCACGATAAGGAGCGACTGCTTCCATCCAGACCAGAACCGGCGCAGCACCAGCCAGAACAGCCGATCTGGCGCGGCAAGGCGCGGCTGAGGATGTTTGGCTTTCAAGACGGCGAGTTGCTGTCGCAGAGCGAGATTCTCAAGAATCAAATTTCGGCGGGAATGAAAGAGTCTCGCGATCAAAACCGGCGAGAGACTCAACAAACGAAACATGCATCTGTTGTAGCAGACAAGCGCCTGCGTATTTCCGGTCCGATTTCAGAGTGAAATCACATGCAGGCCCGGAATCAGTGCAAAGTGGCGCATGTTGCCTGTAAGAACCGAGAAACCAAGCGACAATGCCGTCGCACCGATCAACAGATCGGCATAGGGAATGATTACGCCTTTGGCTGTTTGCTCGCCGTCGATCCGGCCGGCCAGCATCGCGGTCTCTGCCGTATAGGGGTAAATGGTAAGGCCAATCCGAAGCTCCTCCACAAAAGATCGGCGGCGGGACTGCACCTGGGCGGAATTAGCGCGATAGATACCGTGTACCAACTCGGTGAGACCAACCGACGACAGCGCCGCTTCCTGATTGCCCACAACACTGATGACTTGTTGCACGAATTGTTCGGGCGTATGGCCGCGACGTTCGGCGGCAATGATTACGCTGGAGTCGAGAATCAGTCCCATGCGGGAGGATTCAGCGGCTCACGATGGCTGCGGATGACTTCCTCGAGATCGCGGCCGAACTCGCCGTCCAAAGTGACCGTGGAACCGCGCTCCCTAAGGATTTTCAGTGATTCGGAGAGCAGGTGCGGGTGGGGCGTATCGGCGGGCAGCAGCTTCACGATGACCCGCGCGTCGGCTTCGATGTGAATCTCATCGCCGTGGGCCGCACGCTCCATCAGCCCCTCAAAGTCGCTGGCTGCCTTGGAGCGCGAAATGTGAACGACCGCCATGCCATGATGATAACCGGAGATGGCTTATTCGATGTAGTCGAATTCGTAGCGGGCAAAGCACTCAGAAGCCACAAGATTCAACAAGACTGGGGTAGGCTCACGCCAAGCCATTCACTCGAAAGCAGTTATTCTCTACAGAAATCAATGATTTTCAATAACCCGCTGAAACTGGTTCGGGACCAGGGGGTCGGAGGTTCGAATCCTCTCTCCCCGACCAATAAAATCAACATCTTAAAGCCGTCAATTCCACTTGATAAATCCAATGTAGACACAAGCGAGGCACTGCCGGAACATATCTTTCGCGGCCTGAATTCTCTGATCAATCCATTTTCAAGAGAATCGCGTATAACTCGCACGTGGGTGTATCCGCAGAACGCTCACCGTCTATCGCATCACCAGCCTTTGACGGCATCTAGCAAAAAATTGGCAATTCGACTGCTTCCAATCTAGTGAGAACCCAGCATCCTCGCGGCGTTAACAAGTGCAATATGGGACAAGGCCTGAGGAAAATTTCCCATGAATCGGCCGCGGCCCGGATCATACTCCTCGGATAATAACCCCACATCATTCCGCAGACTCATCACCTTTTCAAAAAGCTTCTCCGCGCCAATCCATTGTTTTGCTCCCGCGAGATTCTGAACCATCCAGAAGGAACAGGCGATAAAAGCTGATTCGCGATCCTTTCGGGAGTTCGGTGCAAATCGATAAATGAATCCGTCCTTGCCGAGTTTTTTCTGAATGACATCCATCGTGCTCCGCACCCGCCCATCGTTGAACGGAAGGAACCCGAAGATCGGTAGAAGCAACACCGAAGCATCCAGAGCATTAGAGTCGAAAGATTGAACAAAGCTACCCAGTTTCCGGTTAAATCCTCTACGGCATATCTGCCGATGCAAACGATCGCGTATTATCTTCCACTCCACAGCTCGTCTCCCCTTCGTGCTTTCAACTCCATGGTGAAGGGCAAGCCATGCCATCGCCTTGGAATAGGTGTAGTGCTTCTTCTGATCCCGTTGCTCCCACAGCCCCGACGCCGGAAGGTGGCAGCGAGAAGCGGCGCAATCCGCGAGTTCGCTTTGTAGACGGAGAAGGCGTTTGTCCAATCGTAGAGCTGCCCGCTTCATGCTCACGATTGCGTCCGCCACTTCGCCATACACGTCCAATTGCATCTGTTCTGAAGCTGCATTACCGATCCGCACCGGCTGTGACCTTCGATATCCCTCCAACCAGGGCAACTCGCATTCGGGCAAATGTCGCTCGCCCCGCATACCATACATAATCTGCAGGCCTCGCGCATCGCTGCCAACGGCTTGGAGAAGCCAGTCTTGCCAGGCACGAGCTTCGTCGCGATAGCCAACCGATAGCAATGACTCGAGGGTGAAAGCAGCGTCCCGAAGCCAGCAGTAACGATAGTCCCAGTTCTGGCCCCGACCGAAGTATTCCGGCAACGATGTGGTCGGAGCAGCGACCATGCCGCCAGTAGGCCGATAGGTAAGAGCTTTTAGTGTAATTAGCGATCGCTCCACAGGTTCCTGCCATGCCCCCTCGTACGTGTTCAAGGAGCACCAATCCTGCCAAAATTTTCCTGTCTCCTGCAGCGCCTTTTGTATAGTGATTCGCCGGGGTGGGAGTTCTTGCGCGTTGCCATAACTGAGAACAAAAGAACGATGTTTGCCTCGGCTCAGAGTAAATTCAGCTGTCGCAATATCGTCCTTCGTTTCAATCTTTTCTTGAGTGCGGAGGTAAGCAATGCCGGGGCCGGCCGCGGCCGCCCAATTGTTTTCTTCCCGGGCGCCCGTCCATGGAATAGTGCGTCCATAGTCAAACCGAACACAGAGTTCCATCCGGACTGTCACAGTTCCCTCGAGACACTTCGCGATCCGCACCACATCGGAATGAGTCTCGCGCACCGGCATGAAGTCAGTGAGCAGGAGAATACCCGTCGCAGTTTCGAACCGGGTCTCAAGAATCAGTGTGTGGTCGCGGTACCGCCGAGTGATTCTTTGGCAGCTATTCTTTGGCGCAAGTAGCCATCTGCCATTCTTCTCCGTTCCGAGAAGTGCGGCGAAGCAGGCCGGAGATGAGAAATCCGGCCAGCACAGCCAATCAATCGATCCATTTTTTCCTACCAGCGCTGCGGTCTCACAATCGCCGATCAGCGCATAATCTTTGATCTCAAGAGTCACGCACGCGATCCTTGCTCGTCCAAAACGCTTCTGAAAGCGTTAGATGCGATTTTGCATGGCCCGGCATGCATCTAAGGCCTTGGAAGGCATTGACATGGAGGCAGCAGGATGCAGCCAAACTTCACTGTGGTCATTACGGGAGCGTCAGCGGGGCTCGGACGGGCCATTGCTCATGAATTCGGAAAAGCGGGCGCGCGAGTCGGACTGATTGCACGTGATCTGTCGGCGCTCGAAGCAACAGCGGTGGAAGTCGAACACCTGGGAGGAACTTCGGCCACTTACGCTGCTGATGTGAGCGATGATCGAGCGATTGAGGCCGCCGCAGCGTCCTTTGAGGAACGTCTCGGCCCGATTGATGTCTGGGTCAATAATGCTATGGTTTCCGTATTCTCTCCAGTCAAAGAGATGGAAGCGGCTGAGTTCCGCCGTGTCACCGAGGTGAACTATCTTGGATATGTACACGGTACGCTCGCCGCGTTACGGCGAATGCTGCCGCGAAATCGAGGCCGAATCATCCAGGTCGGGTCGGCACTGGCTGTGAGAAGTATTCCTCTACAAGCAGCGTATTGCGCCAGCAAGCACGCCATTGCCGGTTTTACGGATTCGCTGCGATGCGAACTTATTCACGATAAAAGCAGGGTCAAGGCCATTGTTGTTCACATGCCGGCGATGAATACGCCTCAGTTTACCTGGGTGAAAAGCCGGCTTCCGAATTTGCCCCAGCCCGTTCCTCCAATTTATCAACCCGAAGTGGGCGCGCGCGTCATTCTGCACGCCGCACTGACATCTTCGCCCCGAAGGGAGTATTGGGTCGGAGGATCGACTGTCAAGGCCATCATTGGACAGAAGCTTTTTCCGGGCCTATTGGACATCTACCTCGGAAAGACGGGCTACAAATCACAGCAGCGCGAAGAGCGTGACCCTCCTGATCGGCCAAACAACGTCTGGCACCCTGTCACAACTACGCTGGCAGCGCATGGACCATTTGATATGAAGTCTCGGCCTTTCAGCCTGGAAGCACAAATTTCGAAGCATCGTGGCTGGTTTGTGCTGGGATGTGGACTTGTGGGCGCGGCCCTTTGTGCGAGGAAATTCCTGACACGCTAAGCAATCCGAGGATTTCCTTTGAATCTGGTATAGGGTGGGGATAGATCGTAGCGGATGCCGGGCTCATTTTGATCGCGGCGATTGGAATAGAAGATTGCGTCCCCCTGCTTGATCAGATAGTCGGCGGCCCGCGCCGCGAGGGCCTGGATGGTGAGCCCAGGATTCGCCGAACCTTGCGTAGGCAGCATGCTGCCATCGCAGACAAACAGGTTCGGAATGTCGTGGGTACGGCCGAACTTATCGACGACCGAAGTAGATGGATTGCTTCCCATCCTCGCAGCACCCACCAGGTGAGCGAATCGTGACTCCATCACAACCTGTTTCGCTCCGGCGGCCCACATTATCTCCATGACCTTGCTTTTTCCAAACTCAATCAGCTTCCTGTCGTTGTCATGCAAATTGAATGTGACTTTTGCGACCGGCAGGCCATGTTGATCCTTTTCTTCCGCTAATTCAACGCGGTTATCTTCCCAAGGTAAGATCTCGCCGAGGACCCCCAAGGTTGCCCAGTGGTTATAGTCCATCATGACGCGGCGCATACCCCATCCCCAGGCTCCCATGGCCGCGACCATTTGCTTGGCAAAAGCAATCGGAAGCGGACCTACCGTCTGTACAGCGAAGCCGCGAGCGAAGCCACGACGAGGATCGGTTTCATAAAATTCTTCGCTCAATGCATGCGCCGGAGGCGCTTTGTAAAGCCGAATCAGCTCTTCGAAGCGTCCCGCTACAACATTACCGGCCTGCGCCATGAGATATTTACCGAGCGTCCCGCTGGAGTTCGCCAGACCATGACGATGGCCAGGACACGCGGAGTTAAGAAGCAATCGCGGCGTCTCGATGGCGTATCCAGAGACAATCACCGCGCCGGCTCGCTGGAAATGTTCTTTCCCTTCGCGATCGAAGTAGAAGACGCCGTCTACCCGGCCATCCTCACGCAGACTAACCCGATACGCCATCGCATGCGCCCGAATTTCCGCTCCATGAGAGATCGCGTCAGGCACGTGCGTAATCAATGTGCTGGCTTTGGCGCCGACCTTGCACCCCTGGATGCAGAAGCCACGATAAATGCAGTGGGGTCGATCGCCATGAGATGCGGAAAGAATTGCAACCGGACCACCGGCAACAGATCGGATGCCAAGGTTCGCGCAACCGCGCACCAGCACATCGCCTACACCGCCAAGCGGATGCGGTCCGTAAGGATGACCATGCGGATCGCCCCAGGGAAACCATGCCGGACCAGCGACCGGAATTTCGCGTTCCAGCAATTCGTAATACGGTTTCAGGTCCCAGTACGACATGGGCCAATCGGCGCCCACGCCGTCTTCGGAGTACACCCGAAAATCGGAAGGATGAAAGCGCGGCGCGAAGGCGGCCCAGTGAACGGATCCTCCTCCAACCCCTTTGCCGCTGTTGTTGGCGCCAAGCGCCAGTGGATCTTTCCCTCCGGTGATGCGCAGATCGTTCCAGTAGAGTTCATGCGAACCCTTCTCGTCGCTGACCCAGTCCTTCTCTGTGTCCCAGAAGGGGCCTGCTTCCAGAGCGACCACACGAAACCCGGCGCGCGCCAGCCGTTGCACCAATACGCCGCCCGCACTCCCCACACCGACAATGCAATAGTCGACAGTCTCTCTTTCCTGAAATCGACGCATTGGCGATGGAAGCGTCTGCATTGCGCCCAAGCGATGGGCCATCAGTGGCTTCCTCCATGACCAAGGGGTGACCCGTGCTCGGCGGCAGCAACTTCTTTTTCTAATTCCGATAGCGAATCAGCAGGCGCATTCCACTCGTAGCGCAGTTCATCTTTTTCCCAGGGCTCCGGTAGGCCGTTCTCAAGCCGCATGTATCCGCGTGGATACGCGGGACCACCGAAGCCGATTTCATCCCATGCCCAGGGATGCGAATAGTAGGCCGTTACGCAGTCCTCCATCAACATGGCCCAGAAGCGATGTACCGGCATCTTTTGCCACACCGCGTTGGCGGGCTCGGGCTTTCGATCGTGAAGTGATTTCAGGATCAGTTCCTGTCGATGCACTGCGAGGGCAGGAAAAGATTGGCCGAAGCGCTCGAGAGCCATCTCTTCAATCGCCTTGATTGCTAGCCGGTACGCTTCCTGGTCCGGCGGCATATCGTCATAGCGGAACCCATTGCAGAGAATTCTTGAAAAGACGTTCGTCGAGAATGGGAAGAATCGGAATCGTACGCGCTTCTGCGCGATCGTCTTGAGGCATCACCCGATCGATCACTGCGCCGAGCAATAGCGCTTCTTCTTGTGAAAAGAAACGAATTGGTGGCGTTTTCTCGATGCGTTCGGTGACAGTCCTTCGTGTCGCCTCTTCCCAGGTCTTCTTCTGCGCCAAGGTGCTGTAGCCGGCGTAGTAGCCTGGCTGTTCTAGTTCTTTGAGCTCGCCTCCTTTCGCCAGGAAGGGAAAAGACTCTTTTGTCATCTCTTTTCCCTTCGGAGAAGGCTGGCCATAAGGCCAAGAAATCCACACGCCGCGAATAAAAGGGGGGCAAAGATGGGAGGACCATACAGCGTGTTATAGAGCGGCTTTTTCATGCCGCCAGGTCTACGAATGATGCCTCGCGCATGGTAATAAAAGCCGACTGCCCCATCAACCAATGCCAAGGCAGAAACTATCGGTAATGCAGTATTTGCAATGCGACGGCTTTTTACTGCGCCGACGGCTGCGGCCATTACCAAAGGCGCTAACAGCACGGGCGTCCATTGAGCCTTATAGCGAAAGTTGGTCTTGTAATGAGAATAGAGGGCTTCAAAGCCGCTGAAGAACGCCCACATAACTGTTACTGCCGACAAATGTTTCTGGAATCTTCCATAGCGGAGGTCCGTTCGCCAGTCGGAGCTTTCTGACTCCGCGACTTCCCCAAGCTGGCTCGCTATTCGATTCAGGTCTTCTTCGCGGCGAAGATAAGAGGCCATTAATCCCAGATAGGCGCTCGTCCCAAACAGCAGCGGCGCGAAGATCGGCGGCCCCATCACGATGTTTGTGACCGGGAGGCACCATCCACCGGGCTTCCGTGCGATTCCACGGACGTGAAAGAAGAATCCAATAATCCCATCGGCGAGCGTAGCAACGCTGATCCAACGAAGAATGGTGCGAGCAGCCACGCGGCTGAATGCTCCCAAGAGTCCGGCGCCCGCAAGTCCTCCGCTCAAAATTACCGGTGTATACATCACCGGATTGCTATAGCTGCCTTTGTAGTGCTCATAGCCGACTTCGAGGCCACTGGCAACGCTGGTCGTGGCGACCATCAGACAGAGGCTGCGCTGAAAACAGCCTTCCCGCAGATGCTCTAGAGCTGTAGTTACAACCGCAGATAACGGCGCGGGCAGATTCCGATTTGCAATTCGTTCCAGCGCATCGGGCAGGATGAAGGTCATGCAGTTCCAATTCGTCCCGATGGCTTTCCGTTGACTCAGGTCGTGGATCATTTACTTCTCCACGTAAGAAACCGCTCTGCATCGTTATGTTTGAAGATGAGCCCCATTCCGGGCCGGGATCGATCCGGTTCCAGCTTTCCCGTGCCTCGCTGGCAATGAATCCATCGAAAAGCATCTGTCTCGATCCGGACATGATCATGGAAGTATTCGACGTGGCGAAAGCTTAGGAACCGCGCAGCCGACGTGCATGTGCGAGCGAGGGCGCGCAATGCGCAGAGAGGGGACATCCAAAACTTGCGGCGATGGCTGCCGCCTTCATGAATCCGGTAAAGCCCTTGCATCGCGTCGCATCCAGTTGCAAGACATCGACTGCTTCTGCTTCGAGCATCCGGCGGAAGTATAAGGGAATCGTAGCCGTATTCTCCGGCTGCAATCTCCATACCGCCCGGAGCGCTCGTCGCGCACGCGGCGAAGGCCGGTGAGATCATCCGAACTGACCGGCTCTTCAAACCACGTAACGCTCGAACTCTTCAAATTCCTCACGCAAAGGCGATCGCCTGTCGCAGCGTCGTAGGCGCCATTCGCATCCACAAACAGGCTCGTGGATCGGCCCGATCGCTTTGCGCGCCACACGCACCCTCTCAGCATCCGCGGCCGAGGCTCGGCACCGATCTTCATCTTTACGCTCCTCAGACCCTCTCGCAGCCCAGCGCGGAGAGTTGCGCTGCTAACTGCCGATTGCTGTAAGTGGTGAAGCCGCCGCTTCCGTAGGCCGCCACGACGTTTATGAACGGCTCCCAAAAGATCGACGAGGGACGAACCTAGCAGCTTTGCCTTGAGATCCCAGAGCGCGATATCCAGCGCCGAGATCGCCATGGAAGCGATCCCGCGGCTGCCGTCGTTCCGTACCTGCTGCCGCATGGATTCGTAAAGGCTCGGGATATCGAGTGCAGATCGATGTAACAGACACTTGCTCTGCGAGTTCATCTGCTACACATGCTGTAGCCTTGTTGCCGTAGGTGTATCCGAGACCGACCTGAATTCGCTGCGTGAATCTCGCAGAGGATCAACGTCGTGGATTCCCATCGCGAATGTCCCGTCGCCTTCGGGAGCATCAGTCGGTATCGTGTAGGCAGCAACGCCCACTTTCCTACCGAAATGTCCGACGGCGATCATACTCACGAGAGCTCCGGCCGCGCGCTTACACTAGTTCGCGAACCCTGTCATGCGCGTTTGTCAGCACAATCTTCATGCGGTTAGGCTCGCCGCGAACCAGAGCTTCCGCCAACTTCAGAGCCTGACGCCGCCTTGATCTTCGCGCGGCATCGGAGGCGTAAACTGGTCAACGACCGCCTCAATGAGCACCGGACCCGGAAGTCCCACAACGTTATCGAGTTGCGCACCGCAGGTTGCCGGATCTTCGATCTGGATTGCATCAATTCCGGCACCACGTGCAATCGTGACAAAATCAGCCGGATAAAGATCGCAGGCATATTCAGGATTGCCGAGAAAAACCATCTGCTCCCACTTGATCTGTCCCAGGGTATTGTTCTTGATCACGATAATCTTGATGTTCAGCTTGTATGCGGCGACAGTAATTAGCTCGCCCAGTAAGCATGCTGAGCCCACCGTCGCCAATGATGCAGTAGACTGGCCGGTCAGGATATGCAACCGCCGCCGCAATGGCATAAGGAAGGCCGCACGCCATCGTGGCGAGATTTCCCGAACAACTGTGCTTCTGCCCGCGCAAGGCCGGCACGTAACGCGCCCACCATGTCGTGATCGTTCCGGAGTCAGAGGTGACGATTGCGTTTGGAGGAATCCGCTTGCCGAGTTCCCAACCCACCACCTGGGGTTTCATCGGCTTGTCCTGCCGAGTTCCGCGCTCCTCCATCAACTTCTGCCACTCCGCTTTGGCCTTCTGAGCCTTCTCAAGAAAACCCTGATCGTGCTTCTCAAGAAGAGGCAACAGTGCTCGGAGGGTATTTTTGGCATCTCCCACCAGACCCACATCGGCCGGATGACGAAGACTGATGCGTTGCGGATCGATATCGATCTGTACACACTTGATCGATCCCGGCTCGGGCAGAAATTCGATATACGGGTAGGATGTTCCCACCATCAACAACGTGTCGCATCCTTCAATAGCATCCTGCGAAGGTTCGGTTCCCAGCAAGCCGATGCCGCCGGTGGTGTAGGGGCTGTCATCCGGCACAGCAGCTTTCCCCAGCAGAGCCTTAATGATCGGAGCGCCGAGCAACTCTGCAAGCTCCTCAAGTTCTTGCGTCGCGTGCAACGCGCCTTGACCAGCCAGAATCGCAATCTTCTTTCCTCGGTTCAGAATATCCGCAGCATGCTCCAGTTCGATCCGTGCCGGCAGTTGATCGAAGTAGGCCGGGACCGCCGAAGTATGGTGGATTGGGTTGCGCTCGGACCGTCCCTTTTTGATCTCCTGGACCTGTACGTCCACCGGAATCGTAATGTGCGCTACGCCACGAGAAGCCAATGCCGATCCGAATCGCCAGATCGGTCACGCTCTCCATGTGTGCTCCGCTCATGATGCGCTCGTTATAGACGGCGACGTCGATGAAGAGCTTGTCCAGCGCAACGTCCTGCTGAGTAAAGGTACCGATCAGGTCGCTATGCTGCATGCCTGTAATCGCCAGGACCGGCGCATGGTCCATCTTCGCGTCGTATAGACCATTCAGCAGATGAATTCCTCCCGGCCCGGAGGTTGCGATACATACCCCCAGCCTGCCGGTGAACTTCGCGTAGGCGCAGGCCATGAAAGCGGCCGCTTCTTCATGCCTCACATGAATGAACCGAATCCGGTCCTTCTGCTTTCGGAGGGCCTCGAAGACCCCATTAATGCCATCGCCTGGCAGGCCGAAGACGGTGTCTACACCCCAGGCGAGCAATCGTTCTACGAGAATGTCCGATGCATCAGTCATGTTTGTCTCCGAGACAGATGATTCCCTCCCCGCTTGGACGCGCATTTGCTCTCAGGGGTTTCATACCGGGACAAATGATCGAGCCGGCTCAGTTCCATTACTGGCTTCCATCCATCAACTGAACGTCACTCGCGTCATTGGCATCGAAGACCTCAGAGGATGAAATGTGCTCGAAATTGATTGTTGAGCACCATGGCTCTTAAGAAGTGCGGAACAAATGACTTCTCTGAAGACAACATCGAATTCAATTGAGGATTGATACTGTGGCCGATCTATACACTCTGCAGGACCCAACGAAGCAATATCCTTTGCCCAAATTCAGGCATCAGCCCCAGCGTGCGCCTGGTTCCGACCGCAAGATGCAGCCCCGAGCTGATCACGGCGAAGAATCGTACCGGGGAAGCGGCCGTCTGCGAAACCGTAAGGCGCTTGTCACCGGCGGGGATTCCGGAATCGGCCGAGCCGCTGCGATCGCCTTTGCTCGTGAAGGCGCTGATGTAGTCATCAACTACCTTCCCAGCGAGAAAAACGACGCCAAAGAAGTCGTGGAGTTGATCGAAGCCGCCGGGCGTAAAGCGTATGCGATTCCTGGAGACGTGACTAATGAAGCTTTCTGCAAGAAACTTATTCAGCAGGCCTACAAAAAGCTGGGCGGGCTCGATGTGCTGGCAGTTGTCGCTGGAAAACAGCATGCGGTTGAAAAGATCACTGATATTACGACCGAACAATTCGAAGAGACATACAAAGTAAATGTGTTTGCCCTCTTCTGGCTTTGTAAGGCAGCTCTGCCGTTGATGCCGAAAGGCGCATCAATCATTACTACCGCCTCCATTCAGGCAACTCATCCAAGCCCGAGCTTGCTGGATTACGCCCCAACAAAAGCAGCGATTTTGGCGTTCACGCGTGCCCTTGCACGACAGGTCGCAGAGGATGGCATTCGGGTGAATTGCGTAGCACCGGGCCCCGTTTGGACGCCACTCCAGACGAGCGGTGGACAGCCGGATAAGAAGATTCCAGCGTTTGGGTCCGAGACCCCTATGAAGCGACCTGGACAACCGGTCGAAATGGCTCCTCTATATGTGTTGCTGGCGTCACAAGAGTCCAGCTATGTAACGGGCGAGGTTTATGGAGCAACAGGCGGCCTCGAAATCTCGTAGGCGGCAAGCGCAAATGGCGATTGCGTCGGTCTTCAATCGCCGGGCGCATGCAAATTCTGAATGCGAGTCCCTCGTTCCAGTGTTGCAGCGGCGATTTCAGTCCGAGTTTTCTCTCACATCTTCTATTGTTCAACCCGAATGATTCGATTATGCATCCAACCACAAGTAAGCAATCCGAGGAGGATATGACATGCCAGAACAGGGACTGAAAGAGCTTTTCATTGACGAACTAAAAGATCTATACAACGCAGAAAACCAACTGGTCAAAGCCTTGCCAAAGATGGCTAAGGCATCGGAATCCCCTGAGCTTAAAGCAGGCTTCGAGGAACATCTTGAGCAGACCAAAGGCCATGTTGAGCGCCTGAAAAGCATCTTTTCAAAATTGGGCGAAAACCCCAAAGGAAAAAAATGCAAAGGGATGGAAGGGCTTGTTGAAGAGGGCGCGGAAGCGATCGAGGAATACGATGGCGCGGTGCGCGATGCTGCGCTCATCGGGGGGGCCCAGCGTGTCGAGCACTACGAAATTGCTGGCTACGGAACCGTAATCGCGATGGCAAAGCAATTGGGTGAGTCCGGACACGCCAAGTTACTGGAACAGACGCTGAATGAAGAGAAAGAAACAGATGCGAAGTTAACCTCTTTGTCCGAGAAAGTAAATCCGGCCGCTGCAGGTAGCGCGGACCGGAGCAAGGCACCCGAGGCCTCTACAAAGAAGAGCACGTCGCGTCACGCCGCGTAAACGGAGCTGACTCGGCCCACTGAACTTCGAAACAAGCAGACGTGCACATATTCGACTCTTAACCGTGTCGATTTTGTGCACGTCAGAACACCGCAACTACAAGGATAAGGTGCGCGTTTCGCGAATCGCCATTTTGGGTGCAGAGAGCTTCCGTTCGGCGAGCTGATGGTCCACGAGCGCTGTAGTCGAAATTGTAGCTGTCAAAGCACTCTGGAACCATTCAGAACCGCAGCCTTCAATAGCTCGGCTACAACTCATTCAATCTGAACCAGTTAAGAACATGAGATTTCAACAGGTTTCAATATATAGTTGAAACTGGTTCGGGACCAGGGGGTCGGAGGTTCGAATCCTCTCTCCCCGACCAATTAATTCAGCATCGCTTGATGTAACAACGGCTGACCGCAATTCCCTGACAGCCGGGAAATTCCGGAATATACGAATACCCCTCGGATTCATACAGGGCGATCGCCCCGGCGTTGTCACATCCTGTTTCCAGCACGGTCGAGCGAAATCCACGGCGACGAACTTCCTCTTCCAAATGCCGCAGGATTTGGCGCGCCCCGCCGCGGCGCCTCACCTCCGGCCGCACAAACATGCGCTTAATCTCCACGCACTCTTCATCGACTGGCCTGAACCCACCGCACCCAATGGTCCGGTTCCCCTGCTGCGCGATGACGAAGTATCCACCCGCCTTTTCAAATTCGGCTTCGTCGATCCCACTGATCACGGAACCCGGATAAAGCGCGGCGATCTCCGCATCCAACTCGTGCATCAATGCACGAGCTTCTTCATCCGATGGGCTGATGGCGATAATGACGCTAGCTGAAGCCTGATGGTCTCCAGCGGCAGCGAACGGCGGTCCAACCGTTGAAGAGTCTGGGCGAACAGAATGCATCGACGTAGAGTCTATTACGCTTCCCGGTAAATCGGCAATCCCGCTTTATGAAGGCTTCTGGGAGCCATGGATCGCCGGGGGAACTTGAGAACGCAATCCGAAAACTGATTCACATTCAAAGTGATCCCCGCATGCTGGATAATTCTGTGTAAGGATGGGCCACGCCGCAACCTTGCCAGCGGGTTTGGCCCGGGCAGCCAGCCAGCGAGAGCTGGCAAGATCACTTCACATGAGCTTTGTCATGCCTCTGGTGGAGGCACCCGTGACTATAAACCGAAAGGAGCAGCGATGGTCGAGTCCCTGGGCGAGTGGCTGACCGCGAATGGCCTCTCGGAGTTTGAGGAAGTCTTTGCCCAAAACCAGGTCGACCTGAAGACCCTTTTTGTTCTGACGGACCCGGATCTGAAGGAACTTGGCCTACCGTTTGGCCCACGAAAGCGGATCCTCAATACGATTGCGGAATTGAAGGCTGCGGGGCGGCCTGGTGTAGAGGCACCGAAAGCTTCCTCCCACGGCGAGCGGAGACAACTGACCGTAATGTTCTGCGATCTGGTGGGGTCGACAGCGCTCTCCACCATGCTGGACCCGGAAGAACTGAACGCATTGATCAAGGGTTACCGTGCGGCCTGCGGGGCTGTTGTTTCGCGCTATGGCGGGCATGTGGCCCAGTACCTGGGCGACGGGATTCTGGTCTATTTTGGCTGGCCAGTTGCTTACGAAGATTCCGCCGAACGCGCTGTCCGCTCTGCGCTCGACATCATAGATGCCGTCAAGGCCATGCCTTCTGCCACGCCACTTGCCGTTCGCATTGGCCTCGCGACTGGCCCGGTGGTTGTAGGGGAAGATTCTGCCGACAGCGGCGCTGAAGCCGGTCTCGCGGTGGGAGAAACGCCAAACCTGGCGGCCCGATTGCTGGCGCTGGCCAACCCAGGTGAGATCGTGATTGCGTCCCGTACCCGGCGCCTGCTGGGCGACGCCTTCTCTCTAACCGATCTGGGAAAGCACTCCATCAAGGGTATTGAAGAGCAAGTGCCGGTGTGGCGCCTCGACGAAGTTCGACGAGTGGAAGGCCGCTTCAAGGCCGCGCATGGCGGCATCGAAATTGCGCCTTTGGTAGGACGCGAAGATGAGGCTGCCCTACTCGAACACTGCTGGCAGCGGACCCGCGGCGGCTCAGGCCAGGTTGTGCTGATTTCCGGACAAGCGGGCATCGGCAAATCGCGCCTGACGCAAGGGATGCGCGAACGAATTCAGGAACCGCATACTACTTTGCACTATCAGTGTTCACCCTTTCATCTCAATTCGCCGCTGCATCCGTTCATTGAGGAGCTTGAGGCGTCCGCAGGCTTTGCTCGCGAAGACACGCCTGCGCAGCGTTCTCAAAAGCTGGAAGCGGCGCTTGCCGATGTGGTACCGCATATGGAGGATGCACTGCCATTGTTTGCAGCGTTGCTCTCGCTTCCTGCCGGACAGTGTCCGCCGATTCAACTATCGCCTCAGAAACAGAAGGAAAAGACGCTGGAAGCCATCATTGATCGAGTGCGCGCGCTCACGCGCCGCGGCCCGGTGATGATCGCCATCGAAGACATTCACTGGATCGATCCCACCAGCCAGGATCTGCTCGACCTCCTGGTTCCGATCGTGAGCAGCCTTCCCGTACTGCTGGTGATGACCTACCGGCCCGAGTATCTGCCGCCATGGACCGGGCCCCACGTGAACACAGTCACGCTGAATCGGCTCAGCCGAGAACAAGGCGCCGCGTTGGTCGGAAGCGTAACTCGGGGCAAGGCGCTGCCGCCTGAAGTGCTGGATGAAGTGCTTGCCCGCACTGATGGAATTCCGTTGTTTGTGGAGGAATTGACGCGTTCAGTCCTGGAATCGGGACTGTTGCGCGAGGACGGCGATCATTATGTGCTTCAGGGCCTGCTGTCTGCACTCGCGATTCCGGTATCCTTGCGCGACTCTCTGATGGCTCGCCTCGATCGCCTGGGCAAAGTGAAAGAGCTGGCACAGATTGGCGCATGCATCGGGCGGGAGTTTTCTTTCGAATTGCTGCACCACATCTCGGCGCTCAACACGGATGCCCTCGAAAGGGATCTGGAAAAACTCGTCGACGCCGGACTCGTCTCCCGAAATGGCGCGAAACACTCCGCAGTCTACGTTTTCAAGCACGCCCTGGTCCAGGATGCGGCCTACGAATCGTTGCTAAGGAGCCGACGCGGTGAGCTTCACTCCAGGATTGCTGAAGTGCTGGAGAATGAGTTCGCCGACCGAGTGACCAAAACGCCGGAATGGCTAGCCTACCATCTGACGCAGGCAGGACAGCTCGAGCAGGCAATTCCGCTATGGCAGAAGGCGGGGACGTTGGCGGTCGCGCGAGTCGCGCTGAAAGAAGCTGTTGCTCATTTCACTAAAGGACTAGGCTTGATCGATCAGCTTGCGCCTTCTGTTGAGCGAGACGCCATGGAACTAACTATCCGGGAACCCCTCAACGCAGCGTGGACAGGATTGCGGGGATGGGCCGCTCCTGAGGTTGGCGTGAACGCGATGGCGATTCTGCGACTGGCGGAAAGTCGCGGAAACCAGAGGAACCTGTTTCTGGCATTGTGGTGGGTTTGGACCAGCACGATCACACAAGGCCGCATAGCCGATTCGCAGGAGTGGGCGGATCGCCTTCTTTCAGAGGGCCTGCAAGCCAGCGAAACGGACCTGAAGTGCTTCGGCCATCTCACTGCACATGTCCAGTATTTTTTGAATGGCCAGCTATTGGAGGCTCGAGAACAGGCCGACCTCGCACTCGCGATGTTCGATCCCGGCAGCGCGGAGCAGTGGATCCAAATGACCGGCCATGATTTGCGCACCTTCGTCGAGGTGTACGCCTGCCAGCTCATCTGGATTATGGGCTACCCGGATCAAGCCCGAAAACTGAGCGACGAATGTGTAGGGCGTGCACGCGGCGAAGGCCATGCTTTCAACTTGGTGTGGGCGTTGACATTCAGCGCGTATGTCTTCGCATACCGGCGCGAGCCCGACCGCTTTCTCGATCGGTTGGGGGAAGCCGACCACCTGGCGCGCGAACAGGGTTTGGCCTTTATCCATGAGGTTTCTGTTCCGCAAGCCCGCGGGATGGCCGCGTTGCTGAACCATCGTCCCGCCGAAGCCATTGATCTTCTCCGGCAAGGGATTGAGCGCTGGACGAAGACTGGCGGAAACGTGCGCATCCCCCTGATCAAATCGGCGTTGGCTGCAGCCACTGAGTTGGAGGGCGATCGAAGCACCGCATTGAAACTGATCGACGAATGCATCGAGCAGATCGAGCGTCCATCCGGACAGGAACGTCTCTGGTTGCCCGAAGTGCTGCGCTGCAAAGGCTGGATCTTGATGCGCGATGGTCGCGACCAGGAGGCGGAAGCGATTCTGCGCGCGTCGATTGACTGCGCGCGTCAACAGCAGGCGCGGTCGTGGGAGCTTCGCAGTTCCACCACGCTTGCCACGCTTCTCGCGAGCCGCGGCCAATCCGATGCCGCACGCCACCTGCTTTCTCCCATCTATGAGTGGTTTACCGAGGGCGCGGAAACGCAGGATCTGGTCGAGGCCAGAGAGTTACTCGAAAGCCTTTCGGCGAATAATTTACGGGGCCAGCAAAGCAATTGATCACAGGGAAGAGTACTGTGTTACCTTCATTTCCAAACCCTAAGGAGGAATCTATGGCCACAAAGAAAGCCTCTTCCGCGAAATCGAAGCCGAAACTTGATCCGGGGCTGCTGCGAGCGCATAAGGCGTACGAAGCCGCGATCAATTCAAATAACACAGATCGTGTGATGGCGATGTACGACAAAGGCGCTGAGATATTTCAGCCGGGCGGCCCGCTGGTAACCGGCCGCAGCAACATTCGGAAATGGGTGAACGACTATTTTACGGAATACAAGACTCACTGGAAGAAGGTGCCGCTGAAGAATTTTGTGATGGGCGAGTACGGATTCGACGAGGGCATCGATACCGCGGTTGATACTTCGAAAAAGGACGGGACGGTTACCCGCTGGGATTGCAAAGGAATTCTCGTCTACAAGCGGCAGAAAAATGGCGCATGGCTGATCTTCCGCGACATCTGGAACAGTAACAAGTAACTGAACCGGAATCAAGAAATCGCATCTTCAAAGCAAGGGGGGCGACCGGTGAACAACAACATACAATTCCTCCTTTCGGCCGATGAAATGCCGAAGTCCTGGTATAACCTGCTGGCGGATTTCCCGGAGCAGTTGCCGCCGCCCCTGCATCCGGGAACCGGTGAGCCAGTTACCCCGGACTTGATGTTCGCCCTCTTCCCCGAGGCTCTTGTTGTTCAGGAGATGAGCGCCGAGCGAACGATCGAAATCCCGCAGGAAGTTCGCGACGTTTACTCGCTCTATCGCCCCACGCCGCTGCTGCGCGCCGTCCGTCTTGAGAAGGCGCTCGATACGCCCGCGCACATTTACTACAAGTACGAGGGAGTGAGTCCGGCGGGCAGCCACAAGCCCAATACCGCAATTCCGCAGGCTTTCTATAACAAGCAGGCCGGCACAAAGAGCCTCGCCTCGGAAACGGGTGCCGGGCAGTGGGGATCCGCGCTGGCATTTGCCTGTTCCGTGTTCAATCTGGGATGCACCATCTTCATGGTCAAGGTGAGCTTTGAACAGAAGCCCTACAGGAAGATCCTTATCCAGACTTACGGGGCGACGGTGCACGGCAGTCCGAGCACAGAAACAGAGTATGGCCGCAAGGTACTGGCCGATGACCCAAATAGCTCAGGCAGCCTGGGCATCGCCATCTCTGAAGCCATCGAACACGCGGTGAAGACTCCCGGCACAAAGTACTCGCTGGGCAGCGTACTGAATCATGTGTGCCTACACCAAACCATCATCGGGCAGGAAACCATCAAACAGATGGAGATGGCCGGAGAAGCTCCCGACATCGTCATCGGCTGCGCCGGAGGCGGCAGCAATTTTGCGGGCCTGGCGTTCCCCTTTATCGCGGGAAAGATTAAGTCCGGAAACAACTATCGCATCATCGCCGCAGAGCCCGCTTCGTGCCCATCCCTTACCCAGGGCGAACTGCGCTACGACTTCGGCGATACGGCGGAAATGACTCCACTGATGATGATGCACACACTCGGCCATACGTTCATGCCACCGGTGATTCATGCCGGCGGTCTGCGCTATCACGGCATGTCGCCGATGGTCAGCCACTGCTTGAAGCTCGGCCTCATCGAAGCGGTTGCGGTGCCGCAAATGAAGGTATTCAAGTCAGGAATTGAGTTCGCGCGAACGGAAGGCATCGTACCCGCTCCTGAGTCAGCTCATGCAATTGCAACCGTAATCGATGAGGCGATTCGTTGCCGGGAAGAAAACCGCAAAAAGGTGATCGTCTTTAACTTGAGCGGCAACGGGTTGCTGGATCTCGCCGCCTACGATACCTATCTTTCCGGGAAAATGCACGAGACGGGCGCGGACGCTTGAAACGGTAGACGGTTTCGCAAGAAATCCACGTCGCCGTTCTAACTGCTGTCAGGCGGGGGATCTAGCTGTGCGAATTAGAGAAGTTGGAGAGCCCGTCAACCGCAGTATGCGGCAATCTCACCCAGGCTTCGAGGCAGTAGTGCAACCAGCCGCGAATATAGTCGCAGGCAGGCCTGCCGCGGTGAATCACCTCGTGATGGCAGCCCCCGCCGCATAAGTAACGCGCCCAGCAACTCCTGCATGGTTCCTGACGGTGGACATGACGCTCCGTGAGCCACTCGGCTTGTCGCTTGCGATCAACACCGTCGTTGAGCGTGCCCATGGCGCCGGCTTCGTCCCCGACGAAGCGATGACACGCGGACAATTCGCCATCGGCTGAGACTCCAAGGTAGCCCGCGCCTGCGCCGCACGGATACGGCCGGTGCGTCCCGCGCCCAATCTCGCGCATGGCGTTCACCATATTAGCGAATGGATAGCGCTCCCCTTTGAGTGCTGCGCTGCTCGAACTCCCTCCCGCAGTCAATCATCTCGCCCAGCATGATTTCAAGATCGGCGCTCTGCATCTCCCCGGTACCGCTCGGCGAGCTAAGCATCGGCGAGAATCCAACGCTGTGGAAACCAAGTTCGATGAAATCGTCGAGCGCACGGCGTAACTCCAGGTTGGCGGGCGTCACTGTAACCCGCGCCGACACTTGCATGCGCCGCTGGAGCGTAAGCAAGGGCATAATCCGCTGAAGAATCGCATCGAAGCTCCCGCTCCCGCTCTTGAATGGCCGCAACAGGTTGTGCGTTTCCCGCGGACCGTCAAGACTGATGGTCACCGCGAACCCGTAGGTTTCAAAGAATTCCGCATCCGCCTGTGTGAGCAACGTGCCGTTTGTCGTGATCGAGAATGTGATCGGATTGCCGCGGCGTTCAGCCAATTTCGCGGCATGCCGGGTGGCAGCCTGAAGAACAGACCGGTTGACCAGCGGTTCGCCACCGAGGAAGGCAAGACTCAGCCGCGCGCCATCCTCTGCGCCGTTCACCAGAAGATCCACCGCTTTTGTGGCTTCTTCAAGGGGCATATTCTTTCCTGCGCCCCCGAATTCGCCCTGCTGCGCATAGCAATAGGTACAACCCAAATTGCACTTCTGCGCAATGGCAAGCGAGAGAGCATGAATTGCGGGCTGCGCCAGCGGCACATCGTCGATGAGTGGACTTCCCCCGAGCCCGACCTCTTCGAGCAGCGTCGCGACCTCATGCTCGCCGCCGGCCATAACTGCCGCTTCAAAACGCCCGTATAAATCCGCTCCCGCGCCGAAGAGGCGGCTGCCGTCGGCAACGAACAGGTTCCCGCCTTGATTCGTCTTGATCAGATGGAGCTGCGGGACACGCGGCGCGGACGCCTGCATGTACTCCCTGGCCTCCGCGCTACTCACTGGCCACTCTTTGCTTCAACGAATCTTTCGGATTCCGGCCGGTCCCCTCCTTATAGTCTTTGCCGCCCACCTGGAACCTGAGCCAATGTTCCCACTCCATAAACAGCTCATCGTAAAGCACCAGCCGGGAATCAACGTAGTCGTCCGGCACGTAATCTCCGGTGCGCTTCATCTGGAACCAGTTATCGCCTTTACTCAGGCCATTGCCGGCCGGCTCCACATTGATGTAATCCGGCCGGGAGGAGGCCCAGTAGTAGCACGAACATTCGCGATAGTCGTTCTGCCACGGGAGAGCAAAGGCCCTGGGTAAGCTCGCCGGGGTTGGCCAGCGCCTGTGCAATAACGGCTGTGCCACCGTCGAAGAACTTTCGCACTTCGAACTCGATGGTGACGAAGTTACGAGGATTTTCGATGATGGGCTGCGGCATCTCTTTCTGGTCGTCAGGCAGTTTCTTGGTAAAGTCGCACAGAACTTTTTTCCCCTGATGGGTACTCAAGATGTATGTCAGTGCGTTGGACCACTCCATGGGCTTGAGACCGAAGGGATTGAATTGCGTCGTCAAACTGATTTCGCCGTCCACATCCGACGACGCCGGTCCCTTGATCGGCGTGGTCATCACAAACTGCCTCTGATTCTTGATATGCAAGTGCTTGTCCTCCGGCAGTCGTACCCGCAACAATTGCCGACCCACCAGGGCCTTTATCTTCCGGCTTTTGACATTCGGATCGACATCCATCACCATGTTGTCGTACTCCCGCAGCACGATTCCTTTGAACATCCGCCGCCAAACGGCGCGGAAATCCACTTCGAGGCCAGGGCAGCAGTTCGCCACCGATGTAATCGGGCGCGAACTAATGGGATTGCCGAGGGCTTCATAGTGAAGCTGGGCGGTCAGATTCAGCGCTGTGAGCGACTCCGCGGTTGGCGCGGGAACATCCCCCAGGTTTTTACCTCGAAATGGAGCCTCCTCAGATACTTTCCGGATGGAGTCAATCTGCCGATAAGTCAGCGCAAGATAGCTGTTATCGGCTCCGCACATGAGCGCAGGCATCTTTCTCCGCCCCCGGTCGGTAAAGTCGGCAACCTCATCGGGACGCCGCAACAATTTCACAAACCAAGGCGCAGCGCCGCCGCGTAACGCGGCAAAGACCTGTTCATGCAGCGTCATGATTCCCAACGTATCCACAGAACCAGGAGCCATGACGGGACGAATCGCGCGCTCCGTATCAGCGGCTTCTTCTTCCGGCATGGAATCGAGCAAAAGGGACGGTCGGCCCTTGAAATTGTTGCCGTTCATCACTGCCACGTTCATGAAGCGCACGGTTTCATAGGCTCTGCGCACGATGTCAAGAGCGCGATTGCGAGTCACCTCGAAAGGCTCGTTCTTTGGCACTTCCGGTCCGTAGATCACCTGCTCAAGATCGTCAGCCAGGCTGCGAATGAACAACGAATCGGGAATGACCGCGGGCGGCGAGGCGCAGATTCGCGCCTTCGCGGTGAATCGCTTTCCTGTGGGCAAGGTTAAGCGGACCTCAACAAAGCCGTCGCACGCATCGTCCAGATATCCGCGGCTGACCGCAATGTTGTTATTCAGCCACGATGGAGCCGGAGGCTCAATCGCGTACAGCGAGGGCGGCAAGGTTTGGTTTGCAACCTTGTCTGGATCCTCGCCGAAACCTACCCACCTTTTGGAATCATCGTAGATGGCGCGCTCCGCAGGGATAGCGGGATCGGCGTTGCCGGTTGTTGGGTCTTTCTTGCGATGAGGGCCGTAGATCAATCCTTGTGCCGGCGTGAAGCGAAGACGAATCTCTCCGAATTTCTTGTTTGGACGAATGAAGCGCACATGCCCAAAGTTGATGTGGCCGCCGGGAATGAAGTTCTTGCAAGAGCCCAAGAGCACATGGCTTTCGTGATCGGAAAACCAAGTGGTGCTCGCGGCCACCATGTCGTCGCGGTCGCCGGTTCGCCGCATCACCTTGCGATTGGCTACAGAAACTCTCCATTCGACCTTGGCACGGCTTGCTCCCAGTTTCCTTAGCAGCGCACCATCGAGCGGCACCATCTCCTCAGATGCTTTCTTGCCCTTCTGTGGCTTCTCCACCACCGCGAAGACTTCAAGAAACGGCGCCACAGGGCAAATCTTCCCGTCAATCTTGAACGAGATCGTTTTCGGAATCGTCGCGCTGGCTATCTCTCCGGTTTTCTCGCGTACCTTAAGCGTCCTCGCCGGCACGATCTTCCGGTACCCGAGCGGTTCGTTGGGGTTGTCTACGATCGTGTAGTTCTCTTGAGGCTCTTTCGCCGAGCCCAGGCGCCCAATCGCAAATGGCGGCAGGATTCGCAACTCGCGGATCTTCATGCTTCATACCTCAGAGTGGAGTTCATTCCGGCAAGAATTCTTGCGATCCAGACCTCAGCCTTTTCATCGAGTGCAACGAGCGTCTTGATGTACTCTTTCTCGTCCGGGGTCGGGTTGCTGCCAAGAATCGAGCTGCACGCATTTCGCGAGGCGACAAGCGAATCGCGATGCAGACACCAACAATCGACGTCGCTCACCGGAAGCCGCGTATTCGATGGCAGCTCAAACGGCGGCCCCGCCATGGTTTTCATTGCATCCGGCGTTTTAGGCTCTGCATCGATGTCGTGTAACGGCATCTGAAACAACTTGCCCGACAATGTCTTCAGTTGGTACATCTCTCCAAAAACCCGGTGCATGAGCATAGCGCGCACGTTTGGTTCGTTCGGTGCGCCAGCGGGATCAATCTGGAAAGTATGCGCCAGATACCGGAAAAGCATCCAGTAACGCACATTCAGCAACACTGCCCAATTGCGCGTGCGCTCGCAGGAGATATACCCGTCGGGACAAGGCGCATTTGGCTCCCCGTTGGTATTCGGGTTGACCGCCGCCCGCGCCGCAGGGCTCCAGTCGCTGCTCTGAATCTTCTTGAACTCGCGAAAGATCTTGATAAAGCGACGGAAGTGCGTCCACTCCCCCTCTACTTTGGAGTCTTCGACTCCTTCACCCTGCAGGCTGATTGCGTCTAACGCCGCCAGAGCTTCAGTGCGGGTAGCAACCCGAAAAATCAGAACATTCGAATCGAACTGCCCCTGCTTTTCCACGTCCGTCGTGGCCTTGACGAGATTTCCTGCCGCATCGAGCGGCCGCGGAGCCGGCTTGTAGCCGCGGCCCCACTCATCCCAGGAGGCTTGAAGCGAATAAGTTTGAGGCTGCAGCGCGCTCTCTGGAATCCGTTCCGTATCTGCCAGCAGCGTCATGATCTGACGATAGATCGCAGCCACCGGATGCACCGGCAACGCATCCTTCTTGAGGTGTTTTTTTACCAACTCCTCGATCTCTTTCCGTTCGGGGAAATCCTCTGCCTCCGGCATCTCCGCGTTGACGTAGCAGGCGAGCGAGCCCATGCAGAACGGTTCAATGTCGAACCATTCGACGGCCCACGGGAACTGATCGCGGTTCAGGCTGAAGCCCGCTCCCAGAAAAGTGAGAACATTCTGCACAGTGATGAGATGGCCCATTTCCTCGCGGGCAACGGCCAAAATCGACTCCTGCCATTCCTTGACCTTGATGCGATGTTCCGGCGGCACCTGCTTGCCGCCAAGCGAATAGGCCGCGTAAAGATACTGCACCATGAGCGCGTGTTCCAAGGCGGCCCCAAGGTGAAGGAGCCATACCAGCTGGTCGTGCCAGGTCATTTCGCGCCGCTTGGGAAACAGGTCAGCTAACAAAGGGGTGAGGGGAAGCGAGTCCCCCGTGTCTTGAGGTGTCATTCGATTCCTTCCCAAATTTTCAGCTATGAGCTATGTCTGGTGCGGATCAGTTGCGCCCATCGATCGCACTTCAACCATGTTTTGTGCGAAAGGGGAACTAAACGGAAACTATACACGAGTTGCTGTGATTTGACGTTCAGATTTGTGTGCCTTTTCTTCGCGCGCGCGAATCAACAGCCCCTTTTCCAACAGCCACGCCGTCAGGGCGAGTCCCGTTTTTATGGATACACGGTCGGACCATAGCAAAGCAATTTCCATGGGCTTCATGCCCTTGCGCACCCTCAGAATTAACGGCGGCATCTCGCATCCGCCAACAAAGGTCACGGGTCTGTCGAGGGAAGGATGATGTAAAGCCGACTTCAAGGTCACAAACCCGCCATCGATGCAGGGCAATTCGACGAACGTGAGGTCTGGTGACAGGGCCAACGGCTCATCCGCGAAGTCACTCGCTGTGAAGGACGGCGAGGCCTTGGCGGGATAACTCCCTGAAGTACGCTGCCGCCAGAACTCTGCGCTGCGAGTCGCGGCCGCAGCACTATAGTATTCGCCCGCCCAGTTCGAATGACGCTGGGATGCATCAGCGAGACTCGACCGATAGAATTCAATGGCCGCTTCACTCGATTCCGGCTTTCGTATCATGGTGTTCACCACCACGGCGCCCGAGAGTGCCGCCTGAATAGCCTTTTGTACTCCGCTCGAAGAAAGAGGATCGATCGAGAGCGCTGCATCGCCAACTTTGATGCTGTTATGTGTAACGCACTCTTCATCTATATATGGTGTTGCATCGGCCGCCTGAATCGGTGAGACCGAACGGATGTCCCGGCAACCCTCCAGCAGACCGGACCGGGCCACCAATTCTTGAAATTGTTCGGGTACATAGGTTCGAGGATCGACAAAGACCAGTGTGTTGTAAGTGCCGTCGGGAATTGGAACGCCCCAATACCACGCGTCGGAACCAGCCTCGATGCGGGGCCGCTTGGGGAGATCGGAACCTTGCCAGTAGGCGTAAAACGCAGTGGTTCGCGCTCCAGTCCGGCGCTTCCGGCCTCGTGTGGCAAATTCCCGGCCGCTCGCGTCCGCGAGAAATCGAGTGCTGACACGGATTATTTCTTCACCGCGTTCCACCGCAATTCGCCATCCGTCCGCGAACCGAATACAATCCCGAAAAATCGCCGGTTGGAGTACCTGGACGCCGGCCGCCGTTGCGTGTTTGAGCAACTCAGCGTCGAATCGCCCCCGATCGACAAGCACGCCCTTCGCCTCTGGATCGGTCCGTTCACGAATCGCTCCATCCCAATTCACCAGGACCGAGTCGACAGTCAGCGCGCCGTTCTTCTCAAAGACGTCACCAGCCCCGATGGACTCAAGAAGCGGACGCACGCCTGGCGTCAAGGATTCGCCCAGGTGTCTCCGGGGAAACTCGGCTCGTTCGACAAGGACGACGCGATGGCCCAGGGCAGCAAGTTGGGCGGCAAGCGTACTGCCTGCGGGTCCGCCCCCAACAACACACACGTCTGTTTCGATCGCCTTCACAAGGGCCTCGAACGCGAAAGGTTTGCACCGTGTGGCCGGAGCATAGCTATCTTCAGCTTAGGCTAACAGAGCTTCAAGTCCGTTTTAGTGGCGCGTTTACGTTTCCAAATCCATGGAGGTTGAAGCCGTGTGACGCCGAACTTCTGACAAATACATGAGCAGAGCTTCGCGGTTGTATGCTTGAGATACGCGGCCTCAACGTCAGATCGGGACTGCGGATATCTCGGCCATTGCCCGTGGGCCGCTGGAGGCGCTCCTCGCGCGCTTCTGAACTTCGGCAGCAAATCTTTGCCAGGCGCGAAAAACAGGAAGCCTCCCGGTTCAAGCTGGTGAAGGAGAACTTCTAGCTCGGATGCCCGAACCGCCCAACAATACGCAATTTTCTCCGGATGGTGCCACGCTCGGACCAAGACCCGGGAAGATCGTTGTGGAGAGCGGCATGAGCGGTGCGTTGATGCCCATCGCGACAATGCTCGGGCCTTACCGGATCGACGAGCATATTGGATCCGGCGGCATGGGAGTCGTCTACAAAGCGCGAGACACTCGCCTGGGACGGAATGTTGCCATCAAGGTCATTCCTGCCAGAAGATCAAGTCCAGTGCTTGAAGCGGCGCTGTTGCGCGAGGCGCAGTTGACCTCCTCGCTCAGTCATCCCGGCATCGTTACCATTTACGACATTCTCTTCCACGGCGGAACCACCTGCATCGTGATGGAGTTTGTCCAGGGACTGCCGCTGCAGAAGTTGATCCCGCAATCCGGTTTGCCCATCGACCGCGCGCTTTCCATGGCGATTCTCATAGGAAACGCGATCACCGCCGCTCACGCTGCCGGCGTTGTCCATCGGGATTTGAAGCCTGCAAATATTCTCGTCCGAGATGACGGACAGATAAGAATTCTCGACTTCGGACTTGCCAAAGTTTCTCGCCCATTTTCTCCTGACGCTGAGAAGCAGGCAATGAGTATTTTCGGCGGACTCACCGTGGGCACCATGGGCTACATGGCGCCGGAACAGGCCCGCGGCGAGCTAGTGGACGAACGCGCGGATATCTTCTCATTTGGAGTAATTCTTTATCAATTGCTCATCGGCAGGTTGCCTTTCCATGGCACAAGTCCAGTTTCCCTGCTGCACGCGATGCAGATGGACGATCCTGACCCAATGCATGATGTGAGACCCGAGATTTCTGCGCCACTCGAATCTGTGGTACGCCGCGCTCTGGCCAAGAAGGCAGCCGAGCGATACCAAACCATTCGGGAGTTGCTGACGGATTTGAGCGCCGCATCCGGCGAACCCATGCTCGCTTCAGCGCCATCAAAAGCCGCAGAACCGCACACGATCGCAGTTTTGCCTTTGATCAATATCAGTCCCGACCCTGAAAACGAATACATCTGTGACGGGCTGGCCGAGGAGCTAACCAACGGCTTCACGCAGATTCAAGGCTTGCGCGTTGTTTCGCGGAGTTCGGCTTTCCAGTGCAAGGGAACCATCCCGGACGTGCGGGATATTGGTCGTCGCCTTGGTGCCAGTCTTTTGGTCCATGGCAGCCTTCGCCGCTCGGGAAGCAGCATTCGTCTCACCATGCAATTGAGCCAGACCAGCGAAGGGTATCAAATCTGGTCGCAGCGCTTCGATTCGCAAGTCACCGATCTGTTTGCGCTTCAGGATGAACTGACTGCCGCGGTACTTGAAAAGCTCCGCGCGCAATTGGGCGCGAGATTTCCCGAAATCGACGCTGAACGGAAGATGCCCTCTTCGGAAGCGTACGATCTCTATCTGCAGGGGAGATTTGCTTTCAATCAGGAAACCCCTGAGGCATTCAAGCGGGCTCTCGCTCTTTTCATCCGCGCGACGAACGCCGATCCCGCGTTCGCTCCAGCCCTGATCGGAATCGCCGAGACCCACATGCGGCTTGACTGGTATGGGCTCGAACCGGCCTCCGACGCAGTGCCGGCCGTCCGATCTGCCCTGACTTCCGCATTGCGCCTGCAACCTGACTCCGTCGCCGGCCTTTGCGATCTCGCTATCACGCAAGCAGGATGGGACTGGGACTGGACCGCCGCCGGCAATACCTTCAATCGCGCCATAGCAGCCGGAGCCGGCCTCGCTTCCGTGCACTTCCACTACGGATTGGACTTCCTTACGCCGCGTGGACGCCTCGAAGAAGCGTTGCGCGAGCTCCGCCAGGCTCTCCGCCTTGATCCTCTGTCTCCCATTGTGCACACTGCGGTCGGTGGCTGTCTTTACAGAATGCGGCGATGGGATGAGGCCGCGGAGACTCTGCGCGCGACCCTCCAAGCGAACCCCGAGTTCGGGCATGCGCTCTGGTCGCTCGGTCGCGTACTCCTCGAACAAGGCCACGCAGAAGAAGCCCTCACCTGCTTCCAGCACGCTTTGCAAACGATGGGGGAGATTCCTGCCGGAATAGCTGAGATCGGCTACTGCCATGCGCGCATGGGTCGCCGCGATCTGGCTCTCGCAACGCTCCATCAGTTGCAGCAACTTGGGCTGGAGGGGTGGGTTTCCCCACTCAACTCGGCTCTGGTCCACGTTGGCCTCGAAGATCACGATGCCGCCATCCGCTGCCTCGAAGAATCTTATGAGAAGCGCATTCGCCAGTTAGTCTGGATCAATGTCGATCCACGTTACGACGTTTTGCATGGTACGCCCGCCTTTGAGCAGCTCATCGTCCGCCTGGGCCTTGCGCCGCACCGCATAGAGGCATCCGCGGGATAACGACAGCCAAGAGAGCTGTCGAGTCGCCGGCGGTGATTTTCCGAATACTCCGTTGTGTTGGATGACGCCCACGAGGCGCGGTCTGGCTTACATCAAATCACCCAGTGAGCACGGGCGAGTTCTGATCTTGACCGGTTCGGCGTATGTACCCCGGATTTCATTTGGCCAGACACGCCTCACCGAAACTCCACGTTTGCTCCATTGCCATCATCCGCGATCTGGAAAGCCACTTCGTTCTTGCTTTGGCTCTTGCTCGCGACAACTTTTTGCCCGTTGAGCAGAACCTCGCCTGTCGACGGTGTCCACCCATGGATCTCGATCCGTATCTCTTTCCACCAGGCGCGGAAAGATCCTTGATGCGCGCCGATTTCGATATCCATGCCCTGCGCCGTAATCCGGCAACCGAAGTTCATCCTCAAATAGGCCCCTTGCTGAAAGCCGTAACTCTTGCCGTCGTCCAGGTAGAGACTTCCTGTGCACGAGTCCCCCGCATAAATGCGCAGCGTGAGCGGTCCCTGGGGGGGTTCGTCGGTGCTTTGAACGAGCGGCGCCATGGGTAGGATGGCGCCGGCGCGCACAAAAACCGGAAGCTCGTCGAGGCGCGGCGTCAGGCGAACAGCCAGAGGTTGCTCTGCTTCCTTTTCAGATGCCGGATCGACTGAGGCTGTAATCGGTGGAGGAAGAGAACTCGCGTGGATGCGCTTGCCGGTCCAGAAATCGTACCAGCCGGAGCCGGGGAGTTCAGCCTGGTACTCGTCAATCTCTTCGGGAAACGGCGGAGGAGCGATGAGCAAATCGGGCCCAAGAAGAAACTCACCCGAGGCGGCAACATCCAAATCAATCGGATGCCGATCGGGAGTGGCATCGGGGAACTCCAAAAACAGCGGTCTCTCCAGCGGCAGTCCGGTGCGCGAGGCTTCTTCGGCAAGAGTATAGAGGTACGGCATCAGCTCGTAGCGGGTCTCGATGAAATGCCGTCGAATGGCCTCCTGTGCTGGGCCACCCACCCACGGCTCCTTATCGCCTGTGCCTTTCTCGCTGTGATCGCGATCGATGGGCTGAAAGCTGGAAATTTCAATCCACTTAGTCATCAGATCAGGAGTGGGAGTTCCGGCGAACCCACTCACGTCCGCGCCGCTCAATGCGAAACCGCTGAGCCCGAGATTCTCCAGCATGGGCGTGGTCATGCGGAGATGGTTCCAGCTGCTGCTGTTGTCCCCGGTCCACGTGGCCGCATATCGCTGCCCTCCCGCATATGTGGCCCGCGTCAGCACAAAGGGACGGGCATCGGGATCGAGCGCGCGCAGACCGTCGTATGTAGCACGCGAGTTCTCCATGCCGTAGACATTGTGGATTTCGGCATGTGTTGCAGTGCGCGGCGCAAAGCCCGGCTCGTCGATGCGGTGCACCACATTCAAAGGCATAGTGAACGTGGGCGAATTGAAGATCGACGGCTCATTCATATCATTCCAAAAACCATCTGCGCCGTCCTGGTGAAATTCGCGATATAGCGTTCCCCACCAAGCGCGCGTCTGCTGACGGGTGAAATCGGGAAAAACGCTGGGCCCCGGCCAAACCGTGCCAACGTAAACTGAGCCGTCGGGATTTTTCACGAAGTGATCCCCGGCCAGCCCGGAATCGTAGGGCGCATAATCCGACCCCGGACAGTCGGCGATGTGCAGATCGGTGATCATCACCAGATGGAAGTGCTTCGCCTTCATTTGCGCAATCATGCCGGGCAGATCGGGAAAGGCTTTCTGATCGACGGTGAATGGCCGGTTTTTATGCTGGAAGTCGATGTCCAGATAAATCGCGTCCGCGGGAATACGATCAGCGCGCAGGCGATTGGCAACTTCAAGCACGCGCGACTGGGGCGTATAGGTGTAACGCGACTGCTGATAGCCAAGCGACCACAAAGGCGGGAGCGGCGGCGTTCCGGTGAGCCACGCATATGTTTCCACTACTTGCTTGGGGTCCGGCCCATAGAAAACGTAGTAATCCACCGGGCCGGCGACAGCACCGAAGGAATAAAAGTCGGGTGATTCCTTTCCGAAATCGAAGCTGGTGCGCCAGGTATTGTCGAAAAGCACTCCCATCGCCTGACCCGCGCGATACGTCATGAAATACGGAATGCTCTTGTAGAGCGGGTCGGTGGACTCCTGGAAGCGATAGGCGTCGGTGTTCCAAAGCGTGAAGGCCTCGTTGCGCCGGTCGAGCGGTCCTGTCTTGTCCCCGAGGCCGAAGAAATGCTCATCGAGCGGCATCGCCTTATAGATGCGAAACGAGTCGCCATCAAATCGCAATGGTAGCGCATCCTGCTGCAGAATTTCTCCAGCCGGGTTTCGGACGGTGATCATGAGAGTATGTGCGTCGACGGCAACGATGAGTGCGTGAGTTCGGAATCCGAAATGATCCGCGGTGTTGTCTGCGGTCACGGGCACGGCCGCATGACGCGCCGTGGCGAGCACCGCCCACGACGCATCCTCGGGCGGCGTATCCCCACGCCAGGCGCGAATGCGCAGAACGTCATCGCGCAGTGCAGTAATTTCCTCGTTCAATGCTCCGCATCTTATTTCGACACCGTTGGGCAGCCCGTTTGCAACGGCTTGAGGAGTCGCCGGCTCAGGATTCGACTGCGCCCCGACCATCGCAGAAGCCGACAAGACGAAAATCGTTGCCATAAGAGTGCGGTTTAAACGCATGAATGACTCCTGGATACAAAACGGTTCGAACGGCTGACTCGATGAGGAATAGAAATTGGGGCGAAGCGGCGTCAGGGCGCGCCGGGCCGATTGGCGGACGACTCCAGCGGTGCCAGGTCGGGATCCTGGACTTGCTTGAAGCCTCGAACATCGCGCTGCTGTTTGATCGTCTTCATGCGATTGAGCGCATCGGTCGCATCCCTGGTGTCGCCGATCTGGCGGTAAAGCCGGGCGAGCAAGTACTCGACCGACCCGTCTTCATCGCTTGGTGCTCCGAGCTTGAGTTGTTCGATCGCCTCCTGGGTTCTGCCGGTTTCGGCGTACACTTTGCCCATGAGCGCATGAATGCGTGGAATCATCTGCGGCTTGCCGCTGAGACTCCTGTTGAGATACGGCTCAGCCTCGGCATACTGGCGCTGGCCGATCAGCGCCTCGGCTACAATCAGGTTCAATTCCGGATCATTCGGGCTGCGCTGGAGTGCCGCCTGAGCAACTTCCATTGCGCCTGCGGAATTGTTATTGCTGAGATAGACAGTCGCGAGGCCGAGCATAGCGGCCGGATCGCCGGGCGCGAGGGCCAGCGCTTTCGAGTACTCGGCTTGTGCATCGTCCGGCCGATCCAACTGGTGATAGATATCGCCGAGCAGGACGTGGCTTCGTGCTGAGTCGGGCTCGAGGTCCTGGAAGCGCGCTAGAGATTGAAACGCAAGCCGCTCATTGGCCTGGATCGACCAATAAAGCGCCTCGAGCGAATGCGGCGGCTGCACGAGCAAAATGCTCGCCGCGTTGGCCGCACCCTGATTGTCGCCAGTGAAAAACGCGCAGGCCGCAAGAAGGCGCAGCTGCGCCGCGTTCAAGACAGCAGGTTTCGCCTCGAGACGGCGAGCGCACTGTTCAAAGTGTCCTGCCGCGTAGTCCTGTTGCGCCGTGCGGTCGGTGCCGTCTGATGTCGTGGCAGCAGCCTTCGTCATCGCGGACGACACCACATCGGGATCTGTTGCCGCTTGGCCGGAAAGATTGAAGGCAACCATCAGGGCGTTGCTCAAATCAGGTGGTAATTCTCCGTTCGTACCGCCCAGCAACGCGCCGGCAGCTGGCAGACGCCTTATCCGCCGACAATCCTTCCAACAGGATCGCAGCGTTCGACTCGACGAAGCCATGGTCTCGGTCCCATAATTCGTTCAGCAGCTTCACAGCCTGCGCGGTCTCGCCGTCATCGAGAGCCAGCCTCGCCTGGCCCAGAATCGCCAGACCGCATTCCGGATGCGCTGCAAGTTCTGAGGAGAACGCTGCGCTGGCACCCTCACGATCACGCGCCCTCAAAAGCGCAAATCCCCATTCCGATCTGAGGCACGGAGGCTGATCCTTGGCATCAAGCAGGGTCTTATAAAGGCTCGCGGCTTCGCTGAATCGCGCTTGTTTTGCCAGCGATTCGGCGTAAAGGGCGCCCGAGAACGGCGACTCTTTGCCTTCTTCCGACATCGTGCGCGCCTCATCTTCCACCTCGTCGAGGCGGGCGATGCCCAACGTGAACCATGCATCGCCGAGTTTAGGATCGAGGGAAGTGGCGCGCTCAAGCTCGTTAGCAGCCGCGGGGAACTTCCGAAGGGCGATATACGTGCGGCCCAGCGCCAGGGGCGCCTGCGGATCGTTTTTGTTCAGTTTCTCCGACGCCAGCAAATAGGGAACCGCCTCCTGCGCGTTGCCAAGGTGCGCGCTGTCGATCCCAAGGAAAAGATTGGGCACGTATAACGAAGGATCGAGACGACGGGCGTGCTGAAAACTCTCAATTGCTCCTGCAATATCTCCGCACTCTTGCTGCATCAGTCCGAGATTGGCCCAGAGCTGCGGCATATTGGGCTCGATTCTTACAGCCTGCTTGTAGTCGTTGGCCGCGGCCGCATAATCTCCAGTTGCCTGAGCCTGTTGAGCCTCGGCAAGCACGGATTCAATTTTGAGGGCCGGCGTCTGCTGGCCGAATCCGATCATGGATCCGGCCAGCAGAACGAGCGGGAGTCGGGCGGAATTGTTCACGAATGGATTACCAGTAGAATTTTCCCGCCCACTGGACAACTCTGCCTGGGAACGCAGTTGTGATGAGACCGAAACTTGCGGGACTATACAGACTCATATTCCCAGGTCCCGGGGCATAGAAGTTCGGATGGTTGAAGGAGTTGAAAGTCTCAAAGCGGAATTGAGCCCTCATGCTCTCTCCAATGTGCCAGTTCTTCTCAAGAGCGCTATCCCAGTTCGTAAAATGGGGTCCGCGAAGACCTGAGAGATAGCGGGAGGCGTTGCCGAAACTGCCATACGGCGCATAGGCGAAAGATGCAATGTTGGCCCAGGAGTTGGGCACAGTGCTGCTTATCTTTTGATTTGCCGGCTTTAGATTCCCAACGACATCCGGCCTTGGATCGCCGCCGTAGGAGTTCCACTGGTTTCCGAAGACGCTCAGTGGAATTCCGTCTTTGAAGGTTGCGATTCCAGAAAGTTCCCACCCGCCGACCACAGCATCGGCCACGCGGTTCATTCCCGAACCCACCAACTTGCCGCGGCCAATGGGGAGTTGATAGCTGTAGCTGGCCACCAGCGCCTGCGGGATATCGCCCGCGTCGACGCTCTTTTCGCCGGCGATGTTGTAGTAGTTTGCAACCGCGCCCCAATTCGCCGCTCCGTTGTACGACCAGGAATTGTTGCCTTCCACGTTATCCAGGAACTTGGAGTAGGTGTAAGACACCAGCGCGGTAAGCCCCTTGCTGATGCGGTGGTTGTACGTAACCTGCAGGCTGTTGTAAAGGGACTGGCCCAGAGGCGCGTCGTCCTGGGTTACGCCGCAGTACTGCGGATATGCCAAAAGAGTATCCGCCAACGGAATGGTCGACGAGTCAAGGCTGTACCCGCTGCAGCTGCTCGGCGCGACTTGTCCATTCGTGGTACTGGTGAGGTTGGTCAAAGCCGCACCCAGCGGATTGGGTGCAAGGGCGGCGAGTTGGTTCGCGGAATAGGTCTGGAGATATTTCGGATTCAACTGGTTGTAATTCCAGCTACCAGCGACCATACGAGTGCCGCGATTGCCGATGTAGTTTATGTCCAATTGATCACTCGCGGTGAGGGCATACTGAACGCCAAACAGCCATTGTTGAACGTAGGGAGATGGGTTGTTCCGAAATACACTGCCCGTACTATTACCGTCTTGTTGATACGAGCCGTTGGCGTTACCGGTAATCTGCGCGTATTGATCGGCCCAGGGATTGCTGGTGCTGATATTCGGATTCGGAGTAATGCCGCCGTCGAGGCTCAGGTTGGCGTTGGTGGTTGCGGTGAAACCATCCGTATCAATTGAGCCGGAACTGCTCACAGCTTCCGGATAGAAGATTCCGTATCCGCCGTGAATCACCACCTTCGGAATTACCTGATACGAGAGGCCAAAGCGAGGCGCGATGTTTTTGTAGTTCGCATCGTAAATATAACGGTTGCCGGGCCCCAGGAACTGGAGCGCGCCCAGCAAGGGCTCGCCCGCCGAGTAGCTGAGCGGGTTCAGCGCGTCCGGGTTGAAGACCGAACCCTTGTTATGGCGCGAAGTGTACGGAGTTTGAATCTCATAGCGCATGCCCAGGTTAAGGGTCAGCTGCCGAGTCGGTTTCCAATCGTCCTGCACATATCCGCCAAAAAGATGATTCGACACATAGGGCGTGGTCGGTGTTCCGACGCTCGCACCGTCCATGACGCCGAGCAGCGCCTCAGCCACGCCGTTGCCGGTGAAGCTTACTCCCGGCGTTCCAGCCAGGGGATTCGGTCCGCCCGTGTAGTTGCCGTCGAATGTAAGAGAATCTGAGTAATAGTTGTACTGGTCGAAGACCTGCTCTACACCCATGAACCCGAAGTTGACGGTGTTCTTGCCAAGCGACTTGATAAGGTCAACGGCCACTGTGCCGATGGGTCCGTGGTTGTTAACTCCCTCCGTGTTTCCGCTGAATGGTCCCAATTGGGAGATACCATTTCCGAAGTTGACGGTCGGAAACAAGGGGTCCTCTTGATTGACGTAGGCCGGGAGTCCGAGAGTCGTCGAGGGGTTGAAACCGATCGACTGATTGGTAGAGGTTTCATGCCAAATCTGGACGCCTGAAGTGATGTCCATGGTGAAGGTCGGGCTGAAAATATGTGTAAGCCCCGCCCACATGCCCCAGCGGTTGTTGGGCCGCTGATTGCCTTGGCCTGCCGGATCGGATCCCCAGTTAGCGGCGGCACCGGTCTTTGCTTCATCCTTGTAGGAGTAACGGAAATAGGCGGTGGTATTGCTGTTGAAGTTTTGGTCGACCCTGATCCCGTACTCATTCCAATAGGTGGGCGCCTGTCCGGCTAAAACCAGGTTGTTGGGCACATTGCCCTGGTGTTTTCGCCGCCGGAAAATAGCTGAGCAGCTTGGCGCCAACAGGATCGGGCGTATAGCCGGCCAGGTTGCTCAGAATATTTCCTGGAATCGGGTTGCGGATGTAGCCGGTCTGCGTTGCCACCAAGTTAGTCCCATACGGATTGGCAGGTGTCTTGGCATCCACTAGCCCGGCCGTGATGGCGTGACCGCTTCGCGGATCGTAGATCTGACCGTTGTAGATGGGTCTGCCAAGACCATCGGTGCCCGAAGAAGTAGTTGACAGCTGCTCGGAGAAGTTGCCAGCCAGGAAATTGGTGTCTGGCACCGTGTATTCGGAGGGCGAAGGCGTATTGGCGTGAAAGTGTTCGTATTGGCCGAAGATGAAAGTCTTGTCACGCTGCTTGTACAGGCCTGGAATGTACAGCGGGCCTCCGGCGGTGCCGCCAACCTGATTGCGGCTAAAGGTGCAGAGGTTGGTGTTCAGCAGACCCTGGCAACTGCCGGGCGATTGGAAATAATTGAGGGCGTTGAAGTTGTTGTTGGAATAAAACTCGTATCCCGAACCGTGGAAGTCGCGCGTTCCCGACTTGGTAACGACATTGACCACGTTGCCTGTGCTCCACCCGTACTGAGCAGTGAAGGAGTTGTTCTGAATTTTGAACTCCTGAACCGAGTCAACCCCGGGGACAAAGATGACCCCGCCCCACTCAGTGTCGGTGTCCCATGATCCGTCCACCAGGAAGGCCGTCGTTCCAAAAAAACCGCCGGCGAAGTTCATGAACGAGATGTCCTGATCCGCGGTGTCCGTGGTGTTGCTGCCACCACCCAGGAGCAGTTGCCCTTCCGACGTGTTTTGCACGGAAGAGTTCAGCGTAGCCAGGCCATAAATGTTGCGCACGTTCAGCGGCAGCTCCACGATCTGCTTGGCATCGAGGCTCGCAGCAACGTTGGAGTTGTCGGTGTTTAATGCGGATGCATCAGCCGCCACGGTGACCGTTTGGGACTCAGTTCCGACAGTCAGAACTACATTTTGCGTGGCAGTCAGGGCGGCATCAAGAGCGATTCCGGTTTGCTTGTAAATCTGAAAGCCCGGCATCTTCACCGTCAGGATGTAGGATGACGGCGGCAACTGGCTGAATTCATACCGGCCGGCGGTATCTGTCTTAAACTCCCGTGTCAGGCCGTTTTCCGAACTTGACAGCGTCGCAACGGCTCCTGGGACGACAGCCCCCGAGGGATCAGTGACCGTACCGGAGAGCGATGCCGTTGTTGTTGCAATTTGGGAGTTGCACCAGGGAGTGATACTCGCCATCGCGACAAGCAAAATTGCGAGTCCACTCCAATACCTGCGGGACCTTGATATTTGATTCATCGTCACTGTGAAGCCTCCTGTTGCTCTTTTCACTGAACGGACAAATTCCACGGGTCAACAAGCGAACCGTTCGAGTCCATTGCCATGGGTAACCAGATGGCGGAGACCATTCTAGGCATTTCGATTGAGAAACTGTTAAGGTCTTTACGGTGTGACCAGACAGTTCTTTACGGAAAGCGCGAATCTCTTATCAGGTAAATTCTCTGTCTATATCGATTGGTATCAGATATTTGCGAACCGCACCGCAATAAGATCGAGACGAAAAGTTAAAGCGAGTTATAATCGCTTCCGGTTGGGATCAGGTATGACTGAAACTCCTGCGGGCCAGTACGGCGCAAGCACGGCAGAAAAGCAGGCGATCGAAGAACAGCTCGGACGTTTGTTTGCAAGCCCCTATTTCAGCCACAGCAAGCGGCTGCCAAACTTCCTGCGCTTCGTGGTCGAGCATACCCTTGCAGGAGACTCCGAAAACATAAAGGAACGGACCATCGGCATTGAGATTTTCGGACGCGATGCCGCCTACGATACCGCAGCCGACCCCATTGTCCGGGTGACAGCAGCCGAAATTCGCAAGCGGATGGCCCAGTATTACCAGGATGCTGCGCACGAGGAGGAATTGCGCATCAGCTTGCCGTCGGGCTCATATATTCCCCACTTTCACCCCGCCAGGAACGGCGACGATTCGGGCTTGCCGGAGATCGATTCAGTTGCTACCCCGCCGCTGGAGCAAGTCGCCCCGCCAGTGACGCACGTCCGGCCTCATTGGTTGCTTGCTTTGGCGCTGGTTGTGGTTGCCGGGGGAATGGTGGCGCTGGGATCGATATGGTTATGGCAGCGAATGCACCATTCGGGATTTGATGAGTTTTGGCAGCCCTTGATCGGCTCTAACGATCCAGTCCTGCTCTGCATTGCCGACCAGAACGAATACTCGGTGATTGCATTGCGCGATGCATCGCAGCCATCGCGCCAGGTAGAGCTGAAAGATACTCTCACAGCCGTCGTGATCGACGACCTGAGCGCCACAATCAAGGTAGCTGGCGTCCTTCAGTCCAGCGGCAAGCAATACTCACTCAAGGGCGAGGGCGCCTCCACTCTTGACGATCTCCGACGCGGCCCGACGGTGTTCGTGGGAGCCTATGACAACGCCTGGACGCTGCGTCTCACCAACTCCCTGCGCTATCACTTCGCCAACGATGACGACATGACACATCTTTGGATTGCCGACAGCACCTCACCCGGGCGATCGAATTGGAGCGTCGACCGCGGCGTGCAGATGGCTACCAACATCTATCGCGATTACGCCATTGTGGCGCGATTTACCGACAGCGACACCGGCAAGGTGGCGGTCGTCGCCGCCGGCATCGGACGCGGCGGAACGCGGGTGGCGGGGGAGTTCCTGACTGACAATGCCGATCTTACTCAATTAATGAGGCTCGCCCATCAGGCCGGCGACAAGAAGAACTTCGAAGTCGTCCTGAGCACACAGATCATCGACGGCGGCCCTGGTTCCCCAAAAATCGAAGCCACGTACTTCTGGTAGGGCCGCGGGTGTTTGCCGCCATCCATTTTTCGAACGCGGCGCGAGGATCGCGATCAGCGGTTGATGCCGTACCTGAAGCGCTTAGAATGAGGTGGCTATCATTCACCCGTGGAGGATCGGTATTGTTCCTGCGTCGCGCTCTCTTTCTCGGCGTTATCGGCTTCGTGGTGATTGTACCCGGTGTAAACCGGGCGCAGCAGGAGCTGCAAAAACCTCAGCCGGGCGGGACGGCGGGCGGCGTCGCCTCAGGAATCGCTGCTCCCGCTGAGTACGACGAACAGAAGAGACCTATCACGGCCGGCGGATTTGTCGACCAAGGGCCGGTGGTGTTCGAAGACATCACGAAACAGGCTGGACTCTCAGGTTGGCAACACAAGATGGGCTCCGCGGAGAAGAAGTTCATTGTCGAAACGAACGGCTCAGGTGTTTGCCTCATCGATTACGACAACGATGGCTGGCTCGATATCTACCTGGTCAACGGCTCAACATTCGATGCGCTCGACGGCAAAGAAGAGCCGCCGCATGCGGCGCTGTTCCGTAACAATCACGATGGAACATTCACCGATGTGAGCGCGCAGGCCGGCGTGACCAACGACCGTTGGGGATACGGTTGCTCGGTGGCCGACTACGACAACGACGGCTGGCCTGATCTTTTTGTCGGCAACTACGGCAAGAACCGCCTCTTCCACAACAATCACGACGGAACCTTTACCGATGTAGCTGAGAAAGCCGGCGTGCAATTGGGCAATTGGTCATCGGGTTCGGCTTGGGGCGATTACGACGGTGACGGCCTGTTGGACCTCTACATCTCAGGCTACGTTCACTTCGATCGCGACAATCTTCCTATTGGCGGCAGCAAGGCAATGAACTATGCGTTCTGCCAGTATCGCGGCGTGGCCGTGAACTGCGGTCCGCGTGGTCTGCCCGGCGAAGCCGACCACCTGTTTCACAACAACGGCAACGGCACCTTTACCGATGTCACCGCGAAGGCCGGCGTCGAGGACAAGCGGCCCTATTACGGATTCACTTCGATCTTCATCTCGCTCAAAGGGAATGGGCGGCCAGACTTGGTAGTGGGCAACGACTCCGAGCCCAATTATCTATACATCAATAAGGGCGACGGCACCTTTGACGATCAGAGCTATCTCTCAGGTTTTGCGCTCAACGAAGACGGACGCGAGATCGCTTCCATGGGAATTGCTGCCGGCGACTACGAAAATAACGGCCTGATCGACTTTTTCGTCACGGATTTCGGCGACGACTATAAAGTGCTCTACCGCAACGACGGTGACGACAGCTTCTCTGATGTGAGCTACCCTGTCGGCATCGCGCAGACCACCATTCCGTTCGTCGGCTGGGGTGATGGCTTCATCGACTACGACAACGACGGTTGGCTCGACCTCTTCATGGTTAACGGCCATGTCTATCCCCAAGTTGATCAGCATCCCTGGGGCACGAGCTTTGCCGAACGCCCGCTGCTGTTCCATAACGTGCCCGATCCCGGCCGCAAAGCTCGCAGGTTCGAGTACGTCCGCCCGGTCAAGGGATCCGGGCTTGCCGACGTGATTCCGGCGCGCGGCGCGGCATTCGGCGACCTCTTCAACGACGGCAAAATCGACGTGATCATCAATCCCATTGACGGTCCGCCCGTTTTGCTGCGCAACGTGAATCCTGACCATCATCATTGGGTCGAAGTCCAGCTCGTGGGCGGGCCAAAAAGCCCGCGCGATGCCACCTGCGCCACAGCGTATCTAACGGCCAACGGTATGCGCCAGCGTCAGGATGTTCTCGCCAGCGGCAGCTATATCTCGGCCAACGACCGCCGGCTACACTTCGGATTGGGTGATGCGACGGACGCAGGCTCGCTCGAGATTCACTGGCCTTCAGGTGACAAGGAAATTCTCAAGTTGCCAGCGGTCGATCGCATTTACACGATTACTCAAGGCAAAGGAATTACCGGTGCATTGTGCGGAGGTAAGTCCTGCGACACGACTGCCCACGGATCAGACGGCAGCTTACACTGAACAAATTGTCGGACATCGGCCACTTACCGGACTAGTCGCGATTGAATTTCGAGAAGCTTGCGGATGTTCGGCTTTACGCTCCCCGGCTCAAGGGGAGAGAGAAGCGTAAGCCCTTCTGCGGCTGAGGCGCGGCTCTTATCAATCTGACCCGTCGCGCGGTAGGCTTCAGCGAGAATGAGTAATTCAGCGGGACTTTGGCGCCGGTTCAGAGCCACCGCGCGCTCGGCGCAGGTGAGCGCGAATGCCGTATCTCGGAGCGAGGCCGGTTCAACGACCTCTGGCGCGCTCCAGACTACCTTTCCGGGTTCCGAGGACGGGTTCGTAACCAAGGTGAACTCCACCGGCTCCGCCCTGGTCTACTCCACCTTTCTCGGTGGCAGCACTAGCAGTATCACCGGCACCGGCGGGTCCAGCATTGCGGTGGATTCCAGCGGCGATGCCTTTGTCACCGGGGGCACTGGTTCTGCCAATTTCCCAACCACGCCTGGTGCCTTTCAGACAACATGCCCAATTGGCGGCTTTGCGACTACATTCGTGACCAAGCTGAATGCGACCGGCACTGCGTTGCTCTACTCCACCTGCCTGGGAGGCACTAGCACGGCTACCACGGGCACTCGCCCGGCCGGCATTGCGCTGGATTCCAATGGCAGCGCTTATGTCACCGGAAACACATCCACTGCGGATTTCCCCACCACGACCGGCGCCTACCAGACCGTCCTGGGGGGCCCCGCGAACGCGTTCGTGACGGAACTCAATGCGACTGGCTCCGCCCGGGTTTACTCCACTTTCCTGGGCGGCAGTGGCGGGAATGCGGCGCTCGGAATTGGCGGGGATGCAGGCAGCGGCATCGCCGTGGATTCCAACGGCAACATCTATGTCGCTGGGTACACCCCTTCCTCTAACTTCCCCACCACCTGCGGCGCCCTCCAGACTGATCTGGCCGGTACCTTTAACGCGTTCCTGGCAAAATTTGGTAATGCGACCGGCGGACTTTCGACGCCGACGGTGACCGCGACGCCTTCCTCAACCAGCATCACGACTGCGCAGAGTCTTACGGTGACGATCGGCGTCAGCGGCAACGGCTGTGACCCTACTTCGACTGGGTCCGTGACGCTGACTAGCGGGAGTTACACTTCCGCGGCGACGGCTCTTGTCAGCGGCAGCGCAATGATTACCGTTCCCGCAGGGTCGCTGGCGGCAAGCACGGATACGCTGACGGCGACTTACACGCCCGACTCTAACAGTTCCTCAACCTATGGCAGCGCAACCGGAACGAATACGGTCACTGTGACCTCGACGGGAAAGACCACGCCACGGTGACAGTGACTCCGTCCTCATCCAGCATCACGACTGTACAGAGCCTTACGGTGACAATCGGTGTCAGCGGCGGCGGCAGTAACCTTACGCCGACAGGTTCGATCGTTTTGACCGGCGGGAGTTACACCTCCGCGCTGACGACTCTTGTCAGTGGCAGCGCGATGATTACCGTTCCCGCCGGATCGCTGGCGACCAGCCCGGACACGTTGACTGCGGCTTACACGCCCGACTCGGCAAGCTCATCAACCTATTACAGCGCAGCGGGAACGACCTCGGTAACGGTGACTGCCGCTGTGGCTCCGTCTTTCACCATCAGCTCTAGCACCGCGCCGCAGACCATCCAGCCCGGAGGCTCGGCCGCCTACTCCATCACCGTGACACCGCAGAACGGCTCATTCTCAAATGCCATCACGCTCGCGGCCACTGGTTTGCCGACAGGCGCTACAGCAACCTTTACGCCGTCGAACAGCGTCACTCCGGGCAGTTCCGCGGCAACCACTACGCTGACGATTCAAACTGCGAGCACCACAGCCGCTGCGAACCCGAAGAGTTCTCCGAGGCCGCTCGCCGGGCCACTCGTGGTTCCGGCGCTGGCAGCTATCGGCATCTTCTTCCTGCCCGGCAAAAAGCGCAGACGTTGGATCACGCTCGCCGTTTTGGCCATTGCTTCGCTGGGCGCGTTCTCTGCGCTCACCGCGTGCGGAGGCGGTTTCGGATTGGTCGTACCTGAATCAAGAGCCGGGACCTACACGCTCATAATCACCGGAACCAGCGGCTCGGTGCAGCAATCCACCACTGTGCAATTGACGGTTGAGTAAAAGGAGACCGCATGCGACTCAGGATCAATCGCGAATTCGCTCTGTTGTTAACCATCGGCGTGGCCTCCATGTGCTCGGCATTAGCGCACGCACAAGCCGCACCCTCAACCGAGAGCGCAGCACGGCCCGAGATCGCACTGGGCTATACCTACCTGCGCAGCAACGCGCCCCAGGGCGGCTGCGGCTGCTTTAATATGAACGGCGGCAATGGTACGTTTGCATGGCCGCTGGGGTCGGGAGAAGTTTGCGCTGGCCGGAGACGTCACCATCGCGAATGCCGGCGCGGTCTCCACATCCGGCGACAACCTGACCTTCAGCACCTTCACGGCGGGAGTGCTTTATCTGCCGCCCATGAAGAGTCGGTCGTTTCAGCCCTTCGGCCAGGTGCTGGTGGGCATTGCGCACTCGAGCGGAACACTGGTTCAAGGGGCGAATCCGGGAGCGGCCAGCGCCGGCGCGGCCTTTGCGGGCAACTTCGGCGGAGGGCTCGACCTGCGCGTCAACCCGCGTTTCTCCATCCGTCTCGTCGAAGCCGACTACTTATTGACTACATTCGACAACGGAACGAACAATCACCAGAACAACCTGCGCATCAGCGCCGGTGTGGTGATTCACTTTTAAGAGAGATGACAGACAAAACAATTAGCGATTGGGGCCCTTAAAAATCTATGGTCGAAACAACTTCGCGATTCCTTCCGAGCTTCATCCTACGCGCAATTTAGATATGGATGGGATTTTGACGAAGCGCAGCCAAGATTTCGTCCCCGATTGAATATTGAAGAGGCACAGCTCTCCAGAGCATCCCGCATCGCCTTACAGATCATCTAACCATTGGAGAGTGGGCCGTGATCGCGACTGTCAGATCTCGGCTTACTCCAATTCCTGCTCGCCCGCGTGCCCACCCTACTTCGGTCAATCGGTCTCGAGGAGAGGATGAACGGGGTTCTCAAAGCAACGGCGCCCTCACTGCGCCGAATTTGTTGAAAGCCGACTATGCCAAGATCCCCTTCGTCTTCCTATCGACTCCAGCTTCATAGCGCGTTCAACTTCGATGATGCCGCGAGAGTCGCCGGATACCTCAAAGGTCTGGGAATTTCGCACGTCTACTGTTCGCCTTACCTGCAGGCGGCGGCAGGAAGCATGCATGGATACGATGTCGTAGACCCGCAGGCAGTGAACGCCGAGCTGGGCGGCGAGGAAGGGCACTCGACGATTCTGCGAGCGCGCTCGAAGCGCTCGATATGGGCCAGGTGCTCGATATCGTTCCCAACCACATGGCTGCGGGCCAGGAGAACGCTTACTGGTGGGACGTGCTGGAAAACGGGCCATCCAGCCGATTCGCCGCGTGGTTCGATATCGATTGGAACTCTGCCGAGGTGAAGCTTCAGAACAAGGTGCTGATTCCTGTGCTGGGCGATCAGTATGGACGGGTCCTGAGCGCCGGCGAGATCAAAATTCACTATGACGGCCGGTCGTTTCAGTTGCGCTACTTCGACAATCGCTTTCCCCTCGCGCCGCGCTCGCTGGCGATTCCATTGGGCATGGCCGCGAAGTATGTGAACGCGCCGATCCTGGGCTTTATCGCCGATAGTCTGGCACGACTCCCCTCGCCGGATTCAACCGAAGAGGAAGTGCTAACCGCGCGCCATCGCGACAAAACCATTCTCTACGAGCTTTTGGAGCGTGCCACCAACGAACAGCCGGAGGTGTCAGCCGCGATTACGCGCGCCGTGGATGAGCTGAACGCAAACATCGACGCGCTCGATTCATTGCTCAATTTGCAGAACTATCGATTGGCGTATTGGCGAACAGCCGACCAGGAGCTTGGATATCGCCGCTTCTTCGACGTCAACACGCTGATTGGTGTGCGAGTCGAGCGGCCACGGGTGTTCGCCGCAACCCACTTTCGGGTTATGGAGTGGTTAAGGAAGGGCATTCTCGATGGAGTGCGAGTCGATCATCCAGACGGATTGCGCGATCCCCAACTGTATTTCGAGCGGCTGCGCGCGGGCTCGCCTCAGGCCTGGATTGTCGCGGAAAAAATTCTGCAGCCGGAAGAATCGTTACGAACCGGCTGGCCTATCGACGGCACGACAGGATACGACTTTTTGAATGCATGCAACGGCCTTCTTGTTTATGGCGAAGGGTTGAACGAGTTGACGGAGATTTACTCGAATTTCACCGGAGAACAGGTTCAATTCGATTCGATGGCGCATGCCAAGAAGCTGAACGTACAACATGAGGCTCTCGGCAGCGATGTGAACCGGCTGGCGCAGTTGTTTGTCGAGATTTGCGAGAACAATCGCGATCGCCGCGACTACACGCGCGCCGAGATAAGGCGAGCCATCCGCGAAGTTGCCGCGAGCTTCTCCGTTTACAGAACTTACGTTGCGCCCGTGCGCGACGAGGTTACAGAGGAAGATATAAAGCAAATCGCGAATGCGGTGACGGTCGCGAAAACACAAAGATCCGATCTTTCTCCCGATCTTTTCGACTTCATTTGCGATGTGCTTACATTGCGCGCGCGCGGCAACGTTGAGACCGAGTTTCTGCTTCGCTTTCAGCAGTTCACATCGGCTGTAATGGCAAAGGGCCTGGAGGACACGGCATTCTATTGCTACAACCGGATGATCGGACTCAACGAAGTGGGCGGCGCACCGGAGCGCAACGGAACGACCCTCGACGAATTCCACTCGTATTGCGCGCGGATGCAGGCCGACCATCCGCAGACGATGAACACTCTTTCAACGCACGACACCAAGCGATCGGAGGATGTGCGCGCACGATTGGCCGTGCTGACCGAAATTCCCGGAAATTGGCGCGTCGACGCTGCACCGCTGGTCGCGAAGGAACCAGGCAATTCAAGACTGGAAAATTTCCGGATCGCAATACCGAATACTTTCTCTACCAGACATTGATCGGCGCGTGGCCAATTTCGCTCGATCGCATCACAGCGTATATGGAAAAGGCCACTCGGGAAGCCAAGGAGCAGACGAGTTGGACGCAACCGAATCAGGAGTTCGAGGATGCACTCAAGCTCTTTATCGAGCGAATCCTGGCTTCAAATGAATTCGTTTCGGAACTCGAAGCCTTTGTCGCCAAGGTGCTGTTGCCGGGGCGAATCAACAGCCTGACGCAAACCCTTCTGAAATGCACGGCACCCGGAGTTCCGGACACATACCAGGGCAGCGAGATTTGGGATTTGCATTTGGTCGATCCAGACAATCGCGGCCCAATCGATTATGAGTCGAGAAAGGCGATGCTTGCGGAACTTGAAGCCGGCATGAGCGTCGAAGAGATCATGAGCCGGATGGATAGCGGAATGCCGAAGCTATGGGTTCTTTACAAAGCGCTGCACCTGCGTCGCGAAAAACCAGAATGGTTTGGCACGGAAGCCGCATACTCTCCGCTTCCGGTAGAGGGGCCGAAGACAGGCGCATCTGATCGCATTTTCCCGTGGAGATTCAGTTGCGGTCCTTGCTCCGCGATGGAATGTCAAGCTCGGTGGCGGGTTTGGATCGACGACTGTCGAGCTGCCGCAGGGAACATGGACCAACATTTTCACCGGGGAAAAAGTGAAGGGCGGGAGAACGCGCGCTGCAACAGTTGTTTCGCAGATTTCCGGTAGCGCTGCTGGTGCGCGACGGAGCGTCGGATGCATCAATTTAGAGTGTGGGCTCCGTTCGCGCGACACGTGTCGGTCGAAGCCGGCGGCGTTGCATATGCCATGCAAGGGCCCGACGATCGCGATTGGTGGAGTTGCCAGGTTGAAAATGCAGGGCCGGGAACCGACTACGGCTACCTGCTCGACGACGAGCACCAAGCGCTTATCCCGACCCGCGCTCTGAATGGCAGCCGAATGGCGTGCATGGACTATCGCGTGTCTACGATCAAACGGCGTTTGATTGGAGTGATGCGGGTTTTCAGGCGCCACCGCTGGCAAGCGCGATCATCTATGAGCTGCATATCGGAACCTTCACGCCGGAAGGCACATTCGACGCCGCAGCCGGCAAGCTTGCTTACCTCGCCGAGCTTGGCGTGACGCACGTCGAGTTGATGCCCGTGAATGCTTTCGAAGGGGATCACGGCTGGGGCTACGACGGTGTGGCGCTCTACGCGGTTCATGAGCCCTACGGAGGCCCGGACGGCCTGAAGCGATTTGTAAATGCGGCGCATCAGGCGGGACTGGCCGTGCTGCTCGACGTGGTGTACAACCACTTTGGGCCGAGCGGAAATTACACTGGAAAATTCGGGCCGTACATTGTTCCGTCGCATCAAACGCCATGGGGCGGTGCGGTGAATCTTGAGGATGCGGGATCGGCTGAAGTGCGCCGGTTCTTCTGCGACAACGCACTGATGTGGTTGCGCGACTACCACATCGATGGATTGCGCATTGATGCTGTGCACGCTTTCGTCGATCGCTCCGCCATTCATTTTCTGGAGCAACTGGCGACAGAGGTCGAAGCTCTGGAGGCAGCTCTCGCGCGAAGGCTTGTGTTGATCGCCGAGAGCGACCTGAACGATCCTCGCGTTGTGACGCCGCGCGAAGCGGGAGGCCTGGGTATCGATGCCCAGTGGAGCGATGACTTTCATCATGCTCTTTTCACTGTTCTGCGCCCAAAGGAGAGGCAAGGCTACTATGCGGACTTTGGAACGCTTGAACAACTGGCCAAATCGCTCGAGCGAACGTTCGTGTATGACGGAATCTACTCGCGTTATCGACGCCGCATCCATGGCCGCCCCACTTATGCGCTGTCACAGCATCGCTTTCTTGGTTACATTCAAAACCACGACCAGGTCGGCAACCGCGCAATCGGCGACCGGATAAGTCACACCGCGGGCCTCGAGCGCGCGAAGATAGCGGCTGCGCTATACCTACTGAGCCCATTCGTCCCTATGGTGTTTCAGGGAGAAGAATGGGCGGCCTCAACTCCTTTTCTCTACTTTGCAGATCACGATGACCCCGAGTTGGCGCGTGCAGTTTCCGCGGGGAGGAAGAAGGAGTTCGTGGCATTCGGTTGGGATCCTGATTTGATTCCCGATCCCGAGGATCCCGCGACGTTCGTCGCCTCGAAGCTGCGCTGGGACGAGGTGAGCGCTAGCGATCATGCCGAAATGCTGACTTGGTACCAGGCGCTGATTCGATTACGCCGGTCAGGGTCAGCCGCAAACGGGCCATGCCTTAACGACGGAACCGCCGGCAAAGTGCGCGTCACTTCTGATGAGCAGGCAAAGTGGTTGCGTATGGAACGCGGGACGATCGCGGTCTTCTGCAATCTTGGCGATCGGGAACAGACCTTCCACGATTCAGACAACAGCCGTGTCGTTCTTGCGTCACGGAGCTCAATCCAAGTAAGTCGGGGAAAGTTGGTTCTCCCGCCCGATTCCGTCGCTGTCGTGAGTGAATGCCCTTCTAAAAATGCCTGATTTGCTGGCCCGCAGCTGAGGCTTCGTCGGGAATGTGTGGCCGCTCTCCGGTGTGCTCGACGTGGCTCTCAAGCGAACGGCTAACAAGATCGCGTGAGCCGAGGCCGATCGCGAGAGCAAGGGTGAGAACGATTCCGCCGAACAGAATTCCGAACGCCAACTCGACGATATTTTCTCCTACCTGTAAATGGTCGAGCACCATGGCAGCGGTCAGCACAAGAACCAGCCACTTCACGCCGAGAGAAAGGACTCTTGCGTATTGCAACTGAGCGTTTACAGCGCTGATAAGTACGGAGCGGGCAAGAAATCTGGCGACCAGGATGCCCGCGACAAGCAGTAGAGCCGCGCCGATGGCGTGGGTGAGATAGGGCAACAAAGAGATGGGCAATGCTGCGCCCGAAGCATACGACTCATCGAAAGCAGAGACACCGATAACGAGACCGAGCAGAATGCAGATCCAGAATGAGGAGCGGGCAACGATTTCGGTGGGTGAGCTCGCCGGAGCCCAATCGGTGCCGCTTTTTCGGGCAACGCGCAGGTCGAACTTTGCCCAAGTGAGACAGCGACGCAACACCCAGGAGATCAGCATTCCAGCTGCTGCGAATACCAGCAGCGCAACAACGAACGCCAGGATTCCGGGCAGCACGGCGATGAGCAGTGTGAGCACGCGGTAAAACGACTCACGCAAAGCTTCAGACATGTGATGCGAGATCGATACGTTTTCGCTGTACACCTGAGATACCGTGTTTCCACTTGCTTGTTGCATCGTGTTATTGATCAAGTTTTGCATTGAGTTTCCTCCTCACCAACGCGCCGGACTGACAGTCAGCCTTCGGCGCGAAGAGTGATTACGAGTTGAACCGATCTGGCCAACGCCAGCGCGAGACCAGATAAGGTTTGTCCGCTTCGAAGGCCGCGGCAACTGCTTCAATGTGGCGCTCTGCCGAGGTTCCCGATGCGATTACATTGATATGACCGGCGACCCATGCGAGATACAAGCGGGATCAAAGCTCCCAAAAGGTGGCTGCGGTTGATGGTGCGAAGCCGGAAAGCAATAAGAAAGTCATAGACAATCCGCGCCCACAGACCGTCGGGCATGCGGAACGCGGCGGGATCGAGGGTCGAGCAACGCCGGAGCGAGAGCAGAGAATTGGGCGGCAGTACAAGCGACCATATTTCCTGCAGATTCGCGTTGGCCAGTTGAAACGCCGCAACCATGCGCGCAACATCGGCGCTCGTGTCGCTCATGCCGGCATCGACCATCGGCCGGCGGATCGAGTGGAGGTTTGCGAGGCCGCTGCCATAGAGCGGCTTTCGCCTCGATGTCGGCAAAGAGCGAACCCGTCACCAAGGCGAGAATTGAATTGATGTCGGGATCGGAGGGTTGAGGCATGGCGCGCGAACCTACATCGACTTCATCCGCGATGAAACCCGAGGCAACCGCTTCATTCACCGGCCACATAAGAGCGTCGGCCTGGTTGGCCGAGGAAATTGGTTCCGCCACACTGGCAAGCCGCTCTGCCATCCTGGATGACATACCAAGATCGATGGACAGTGGAAATCGAACACGCGAAGCAAAGACAGCGCGCGTCAGCGGGTACAAAATGGCAGAGTTGATGAGACCGGCATTTGAGGGAAGCGAATAGTGCGGAACGACCAGATCGATCGATGCCTTAAGAACGGCATCGGCAAGGCTGCGCAGCGCCAGCGGACTGAGCGAATCGGATTCGGGGCCAAGAATCAGAAAAGCCTTTGCCCCGTGCTCGCGGCCAAACTGTGCAGCGTTTACAAAATCAATCGGCTTAAGTGACCAGGCCGCAGTTGACTGCGGCGTCGCAACGACATGCAGACTCGAAGGAATGTTCGCAGGCAATTCGTTTTGCGTGGCAACGACAAAACTCCCGGGAGCAAATGCATCCTCAAGGTTCGCCAGGACTCCCTTGAAATGCTCAGGCGCCATGGCCGTGACGAGCACGAGCAGATCGGCCGCAGTGTTGTCTGTGGCCACAGTGTTTTCGGGAATTGGACTCGCCGTTGCCATCGTTCTCCGGAAAGCTCCTCAAGCAATTAAATTCGACTCGCGGCAATAACTCCTAACTGTAGATCCCTACAAAGCCAGAATGCTATTCAGCGGAATCCAGACCCAGGAGGGCCTGTTATCCAGCTCATAGAGCAATTCGTATAAAGCCTTTTCAAGCAGGTAAGCGTCGAGAAGAATCTGGGCTTCTGCTGGCGGCGGTAAAAGCTCTGGTTTCGCCGCCATGCCCTCGCGGTAAGACGAAAGAAACTGAGAGGTTGCGGCAGCTTGCCAAGCCTGAGCCCATTCGACGAGGGCGGCACGATCAATCGCGCGATCATGATTCCCACCTGCCATGAAGCGATCGACCGCAGAAAACGCGGCGTAAGCAAACGAGCGCATCATGCCAACGACGTCCTTCAACGGCGACTGTTTTCTTCGCCGCTCTTCAATTGGCCGTGCGGGCTCTCCTTCAAAATCGATGAGGACGAAGTCTCCTTTTCGATTTTTGTCTGCGACAGAACTGTTGCCCGTGGCCGCTACGCGCAATGTCTGGCCCAGATGATAGTCGCCGTGGATTCGGATGCGCTGCCCGGCTGCAACAACGGTTTGAATCGAACGCGCCCGCTGAATAAGCTCGGCCCGGCGCGATAGAAGCAGGCCTGCCTGATCGGAAGTGGCATCGTCCAACTTGGGAAAAACGAATTTAAGAGCGTCGAAGGCTGACTTGATTTGCGACTCAATTCGTTCAACGTCGTGGGCGAGATCAGCACCTGTGAGCGGCTCGGGAATGAACGCTGCGACGGTCGAACTGCTCGAGAGCGCCAGGTGAAGCTCGGCGGTACGCGTGCCCAGCAGCGCTGCTGCATCGAGCGTCGATCGAGCCGGCTCCAGTGCCGCGGGAATCTCTCGGCGCCCGCTCGACCAGTTCGGAGCGCTCGAAGGCTCACTCGCCGAGCGTTGCGTCAAGCCAGGGAGCCAGCTGGCAAGTTCGTCAAGAAACCACTGCCAACCGTCGCCCTGGTTCGGAACCAGCCCCTGGAGCATGGCCACGGTCGTTTTCGCAGCACTGGCGGAACTGATCGAGATTTCGCCAAGAAAGGGTGGAATTCTGTTGAAGTGGGCCACTTCGGTCAGAAAACGGCCGACTTCGACATCGGGATTCTCTTCCGGCTGCAATCTCCGATAGATTTTGAGAAACAGTTGCTTGCCATAAATGATGGACGTGTTCGATTGCTCCGCAGAGCCAACGTGCGAGGGCAGCCGCTGAGCCGCGAGCACGGACGGAAATGCGTTGGAAGCACGAGCATCGAGCCGGCTGCCATCATGAAACGAATTGCCTGCGGAAGGAGACTCGCGAGGCTGGAATCTCGACGCTTCCGCTGACTGGGCTACCGGAGTTTCGGTCCGTGGCGACGTAGCGGTGTCGCCAGGCTGAGCGCTGAGCGGAGCCGGCGTGACCGCGGGATCCGACTGCTACAGCCTGCGCTTCAATCCCCATCGACACCGGCTGATTGAAGGCCTCTTCGGTGGCTTCCTCGTGCATTGCGGTTTCGAGAATTGGCAATGTCGCGTCGCGAGCGATCAAGCTCAAAAGCTCATGCTGAAACTCTTCACTCACGGTTGCATCGTGCAGAATTGCGGGCTCCGCAATCGTTTTTAATCTGGCGATGATGCTTTCGGGTTGATGGGCGACAATTTCGTCAAGAGCCGCGCCCGTGCTTACGGCCAGGGGAACCTGATAGACATCCGGCGAGCCATCGAAATAGGTCACGTCAAAGAAGAAGAGTGCGCTTGGAATAGTTGCCGGTTCCGATGCTCCATTTGTCGAACTGCCTGCGACTTTCGCATCCGCAGTAAGTTCCACCCAGTTGCGGACACGCACAGATTCGATCTTGTGCGTCTTGGCGCCGAACCATCGCTTGCGCGGCAGCCAGTCAAGCAGGGCCGGCTCCAGAATCGCGGAACCACCGCCGGCGATGAACTGCGCCCATCCATTCGCGAAGACCGGCTGAATGGAGGTTTCATCCTCCCGAACAGGCTCGCGAGTTTGTACATCAACATCCGAAGGCATTTCCTCGACCGCAGTAGCCGCCTGCAGTTCAAGCCAGATAAACGAATAGGGAGCCAAAGTGAGCGAGTACGGCTCGCGTGTAATGGTGGGAAATCGAACGTACCCCAGCATCTCCACCGGCTCGTAGCCTGCGTAGTTTGCGAGATCGAGCGTAACCGGCTGCGCAAATCGGCTCAGATTGGCGACGCAAAGCACCGTTTCACGGAACCCATCGCTCTGCTCCAGTTCGCGAAGGTAAGCAAGTATCTTGCGGTTCGATGGATTGAGGAATGTGAGTGTACCGCGGCCAAATACCTGAAACAGTTTTCGCAGCGCGATCATGTTGCGCGTCCAGTGCAGAAGGCTCGACTGATCGCTCAGCTGCGCTTCGACGTTGACGACCGGATAGCCATAAATGGGGTCCATGACTACCGGCAGATACAGCCGCGCGGGATCGCATTTTGAGAAGCCCGCATTTCGATCCGACGTCCACTGCATCGGAGTGCGAACACCATTGCGGTCGCCGAGATAGATGTTGTCGCCCATCCCAATTTCATCGCCGTAATAGAGAATCGGCGTGCCGGGAAAGCTGAGGAGCAGCGAATTCAACAGTTCAATGCGGCGACGATTGTTGTCGACGAGCGGCGCCAGCCTGCGCCGGATACCGACATTGATGCGCATGCGCGGATCGGCCGAATAGGCGAAATACATATAGTCGCGCTCGTCGTCGGTGACCATCTCGAGCGTCAGCTCGTCGTGATTGCGCAGGAAGAGTCCCCACTGGCAGTTGTCGGGAATCGGCGGCGTCTGCGCCATGATGTCGGTGATGGGGAGCCGGTCTTCCTGGCGAAGCGCCATGTAGATGCGCGGCATGAGCGGAAAATGGAACGCCATATGGCACTCGTCGCCATCGCCAAAATAGGGGCGCACATCTGCAGGCCACTGATTGGCTTCAGCAAGGATCAGTCGATTGGCATAGCCCGCATCAATTGCCGAGCGCAAGAGTTTTTATCGCCGCATGAGTTTCAGGCAGATTTTCGCACGAGGTTCCATCCCGCTCGCAAAGGTAAGGGATGGCGTCCAGGCGAAGCGCGTCGACGCCCATATCGAGCCAGAAGCGCATGGCCTTCAGCATCTCTTCCATCACCAGCGGGCTGTCAAAATTGAGGTCCGGCTGGTGCGAAAAAAAACGATGCCAGTAATAAGCTTTCGCAGTTTCGTCCCAGGTCCAGTTCGATTTTTCAGTGTCCGTGAAGATGATGCGCGCGTCCTTGTACTTTTGGTCGCTGTCTGACCAGACGTACATGTCGCGTTCGGCCGAACCCGCCGGAGCCTGACGCGCGGCTTTGAACCATGGATGTTGATCGCTGGTGTGATTCACCACCAATTCGATCATCACCTGCATGCCGCGATGATGAGCAGCATCGAGGAACGCCTTGAAGTCGCTCAGCGTTCCATACGACGGGTTGACGTCGGTGTAATTGGAGATGTCGTATCCATCGTCGCGTAACGGCGATGGGAAGAAGGGCAGGAGCCAGATGCAGGTGATTCCCAGATCCTTCAAGTAGTCGAGACGCGACAGCAGGCCCGGGAAATCACCGATGCCATCGTTATTCGAATCCGCAAACGCGCGAACGTGGAGCTCATAGATAATCGCGTCCTTGTACCAGAGAGGATCCGATGTGCTTGCGATCTTCTTCACGCTTTCACTCTCCCGGAAACCTCAATAAGCACGCCGTTATTGGATTCGGCTTACACGAAAGATGTGCGCCGGTTGAACGCCTGGCCGCAGAGCCACATAATTGCGCTCGCGCCATGTGTATTGGGCACCGTTCAGCAAGTCGTCAACAAGAAAACTTTCAGTTGCGGAACAGCCGATCTGGTCGAGGTCGAGAGTGGTCCAGCCGATTTGCTCGTTGAATGAATCAAGATTCACCACTACGAGAATGGTGTTATCGAAGTCCGGCGTTGACTTTGAATAGCAAATCAACTGCGGGTTATCGACCGAGTGGAAATGCAGCGAAACATTCGATTGCAGCGCGCGATTCGCATGACGAATTCGATTGAGGCTGGTAATCAGTGGCACAAGCGAGTTCGGCGCGTTGCGGTTGCGTTGCCGGATTTCATATTTTTCGCTGTCGAGATACTCCTCAGACTCGGCTCTTCCGTTTTCCGGTCTCGCCGGAGTATTCTCCACAAGCTCGTACGCCGGGCCGTAGATGCCATAGCTCGAACTCAGGGTGGCTGCAAGGATCAAACGATGCATAAACGCCGGTCTCCCACCTTCCTGCAGTGTTTTATGCAGTATGTCGGGCGTATTCGGCCAGAAATTCGGTTGAAAGAACTCGCTCACCGGCGGCCGTGTCAGCTCTTCCAGGTAGTCTTGCAACTCGACTTTCGAGTTGCGCCAGGTAAAGTATGTGTAAGATTGCGTGAAACCGCGCTTGGCCAGGCCGTACATCACGCGCGGTCGCGTGAACGCCTCGGCAAGGAAAATAATGTCGGGATAATTCGCCGCGCAAGGTGTTCAGGCACCACTCCCAGAAGGGCAGCGCTTTGGTGTGAGGATTGTCGACGCGAAACACGCGCACGCCACGATGAATCCAAAACTCGAACACTGAATAAAGCTCGTCCCAGAGACCGCGCCAATCAGATGATTCAAAATTCAGCGGATAAATATCCTGATATTTTTTCGGCGGATTCTCAGCATATTGAATCGATCCGTCAGGCCGGATAGTAAACCATTCGGGATGTTCGGTAACCCAGGGATGATCCGGCGAGCACTGGAATGCAATGTCCAAAGCGATCTCGACGCCCTGCGACTTCGCCGCCGCAACCAGGTTGTCAAAATCAGCGAACGTGCCCAGCTGCGGGTGAATTGATTTGTGGCCGCCATGATCTCCAGTGGCCTGTGCGCCCAATGGCGCGTTTGCGACGGCTGCGCGGTCGCCGATGGCCCACGGACTTCCCGGTGCGTTTGGCGCCTGCATTGGTCGCGTTGTTCGGTCCCTTGCGGAACGTCCGTCCGATGGGATGGATCGGCGGCAGATAAACGATGTCAAATCCCATAGCCGCAAGTCTCAGGCAATTGGTTTTCGACATCGCGAAATGTCCCGTGCTGGCCTGGAATTGGCGACGCTGACCGGGGAAAGAGTTCATACCAGGATGAAAATCTGCGCGCGCTCGCGATTAACCCAGACCGGCAATTCAGTTTCGTATCGTGTAGCGTTTGCTGAGATCGGGATAGGTTCTCATCAACTGCAGAAGCTCTTCATCACATGGATCGTCGTAGTTCTGCCGATTCTCATCCGCCAGCTTTTCGAGGCTTTGCGCCATCTCGCGCAGGCGTTTTGCATCATTTCCACGCGCCCGCTGTGCTGCCGCCCGGATCAGGACAGCTCCAGAGCGAAGCGCGAGCGGCAGATCCTGCGCACTGGATTTGGACCCGACATCCAGCCCCGCATCAAGGTTCGGAGCCAGGCTCGGCGTCGTTTCTGCCGTCGATCCAGCATTTGCAGGGTCGTTTTGCGCGGCGATCCGTTTCTTTAATTCAGCCGCCCACGTCGCAAAGTGATCGATCCAGCCGAGAAGGGTGAAGCGCCAACCACCGAGCTTGTCCAGTGTGAACGCACCACTCCAAAGGTCATTGCCCGTTGCATGCATTGGCGCAAACGACCACCGGCGATCCTTCGAATGGCGAAAAAGCAGCCGCGCTGCCAATTCGTCTTTGCCATCGGCAAAAATGGCCGCCGTGACGAGAAGTCGATCCCCGATGACCCGGCAAATGGGATGACGGCCTGCATCAATCTCAGGGTTGACGTCTTCAATGACAACGCGTTTGCGTCCATTGGCGGGGGGCAATGGCATGCTGTACCTCAAGAGAAAGCGCCGCTGCCACGGATTCGGTCGCAGGAACGTTTAGGTTGCCCGCACATCGAGCGCTAATAGACAGCCAATGGGGCAGCAGTACCTGTAAAGATGCGCAAAATCGAGGTAGGGTTTCTTCTGGCGGCGTACCTGAGAGCCCTTAACTACCATCTTATCTGAGGCCGATGGATTCGTTTCCGTTTCGACACCGAATTCACCAGCAATGTCCAAGCACGCGCAGTGAATGCCAGACGACCCGGTCAAGAGGAAAGTGCAGCAGCAGGCTTGGATCGCACTTTCCACTCGGCACCGCCCAAAACGGGCAGCACAAAAAGATTCGAGAGGATGTCGATAATCGTCCCTGCCAACACTACGAGCCCGAAGCGCTGAGTGGGCGGAAAGTCGGAGAGTGCAAATATCGCGAAACCGGCCGCGATGATGACATCGGAAAATACGATGCCGCGCCATTGTTCACGGCGCCCGGCAACCCAGGCGCTCCAGCCTTTATGGCCGTCGCGTTGAGCGCGCCGCACTCCGAAGACGAGATGCACCATGGAGTCAATCGCCATACCAATGCAGACGTTGGTTGCCGGCGCAGAGATGATGTCCACGGGAATATGCAACAATCCGATACCGCCGAGCATGCATATCGGCACCAGGCTCAGACTAAAAATCATCGCCACAGCCACGCGCAAACTCCGGCCGACAATCAGCGCGATAACGGAGAAAAACGCCATGAGCGAGAACAAGCCTTTGACCAGGCTGGTGGCCACCAATTTCGCCAGTTGCCCCTGAAGTTCATAAACACCCCCGACGAGCACAACGCGGAACCCGTGGCGTCGCGCGATTGCCCGCAGATCGTTTACTACGTCCACGCGGTCCTTTTGCCTCTTCTGTTCGACCATTCGAAGGTAGAACGCCGCCCGGGTACGATCTTTCGTGACGAATGTGCTTGCGACCCGATCGTATTTCGGCTCATTGAGAATGTTGAGCAGATGATTCCAGCTGAGGAGGAAAGCAAACGGATGATGGTGGGCCTCATCCATCAAAATCGGCAATGAGAGGACTGTTCCCGCACTTTGGTAGTTCTCCAACGCATCCTGCAGGTCCCACATGTTTTCGTATTCTTCCTTCGTATCCAACCTGCCGCCATCCGCTGCTGCGACTACGAGGGTCAGGGGATTCGATCCACCATTGCGATCCACGTATGCCAATCCCTCACGCGGCTGCATTCCTTTCTTAAAGTAGTCAAGAAGGCTTGGATCGGTATTCAGCCGCGTGATTCCAAAGCCCATGGCCGCAGACGCCAAAACAGTCATCACTGATACCCAGACAAACTTTCGTTCCCAAAAATTGGTCGCACTTTTTTCGGTGGTCTTCCCCGTGTGTTTTGGTTCGGCCCAGTTCAGAAATGCGGGATATATAAGATAGGCGGCTGCGAACGCCACGATCGTGCCGACGGTTCCCCCAATGCCAAGACTCCGGAGAGGCTTTGCAGGGACGATCAACAGACTTCCAAATCCCAGCAATGCGCACACCATTGACCAAAACGATGCCGGGAGTGTCATACGCCACGCCTTTGCTCCGAGATCGGGGGTGTCATGTTGCTGTTTGTTTGCGAGGGTCTGCCAGTTGAACGTCATATACACGAGATGCGACAACGTGATGACGAACACAATTGTCACGAGATTCGCGGTCAAAATGCCGATCTTTTGTCCGAACGCCGTCTGCAGCAGCAACGTAATAAGGTCCGCGCTGATGCACGTTGCGAGCATGCCCAACGTCAACTTCACGGACCGGAACAAGACTCCCATCGCGATCCCAAAAAGCAATACCGAAGTAAGACTGAAGACGTGAAAATCATGACTCAGGCTCCGCTGAATCATATCGGCCACGTAAGGAGCCCCAGCGATCTGGGTGCGAAAGTCTTTAGCATCGAACTCGCTGACGATCGCCTCTATTCTGTGAATAGGCTGCTGACTGTCTCCCGCCGGCATGAATACGACGACGTTGCTCGAACGGCCATTCTCTGCTATCAGCAGTCTTTTCCAGAACGGGCTTTTTTCTGCATCTTCAAAGTTCTTCGGCCCGTCTGTCAGGCTGTCTACGCTCGAGACACCTTCAACGGTCTCGATTCGTTGAGTGAGGCGTCCCAATCTCTCAAGGTAGGAACTCGAAGAGATATCGGGCGATGCGACGCTGACAATCAATTGGCTCCCGGAGGGAAACATCCGGTCGATTTGGGCGTCTTCCTGAAATGACGGATCGTCTGAGGAGAAGAAAAAGTTTTGCCCGACCTGCGGTTTCAGATCAACAACTTTAAGTACAAGAACGCATAGAACGACGGTGAGCGCCAGCATGAGCCAGTGACGGCCCCATATTTTTGGTGTGAGATGGCTGAACCTCTTCACTATGGGTCGTCCCCCTTCCGAGCTCGTCGTTGCCGCTCCTCTGCTCCATATATGGTCTGGAGCGTAAGAAGAACGACGAGAGACTCGGCCCGGCACCGCGGCAAACGAGTTAGATGACAAGATGACGCGAAGGGGTCTTATGCCCAGGGAGACGGAACATGTCCGCGCTCGTGATGGAATAGGTTCGCGCTAATTAGGCGCACTGCAAACATCGATGAATCAATAAGTTAGTGGGTCTTTTGTCGATTCGGAATTGGGGGTGGAGAGTCGAATCCTCTCGCCCCTACCAATTCGATCAACATCTAATAAGCCGTTTTGATCCTGCCTGAAAGAACCACTGTGGACGATCTTTCGAAGGCGAGAGCCCGTGACTTGAGCCCACGAATTCGAACTGGTCTACTGGCGCATCTGCCGGATCTCGCGCCCTGCAAGAAGAAAAGCGCCTACTCCGTATGTGTAACTCGAAGACGCCTTGAAGGGCTGGGGCTCCGCGCCGGTCTGCTGGATGCAACCGAGGCGCCCGTCGGCATAGACATGATGCAGCATCCCGGCCCATGCCTTTTCGATCACCGGCTGGTAGACTTTCTTGTCCAGCCATCCTTCATTTACCCCTGCGGCCAGCGCAAAGGTAATAAGAGCCGAGCCGGAAATTTCAGGCAGATCGGAGTCTCCGTGATCGAGTAAGCTCGCTCGCCAGAGACCATCCGGCGATTGAATTGCCGCCAGACTTGCAGACATTTCCTTGAGCTGCTCGATATAGATTGCACGCGCTGGATCATCCTTTGGTAGATATTGCAAGGTCCTGACGATTCCGCCCATCACCCAACCGTTTCCGCGCGACCAGAACATCTTCTTCCCATTCGCCTCCGTCCTTGTTAGATAGGTAGAGTCGCGAAAATAAAGATGCTCTTTGGTGTCGTAAAGGCGAGCGGAAGTCTTGGCCCACTCCTCATCGAGGTAGTCGATATACTTTTTGTCTCCAGTTGCGGCATACATCCGGGACCAAACAGGAGGCGCCATGAAAAGCGCGTCACACCACCACCACGCAATCTCCTTACCCGGAACTGTGGATCCTCGCGGCGCAGCGAGAATCGCATCCAGTTCTTGTTGCGTGGGCGTAATCATCGCTGGGTCCTTCTTCAGAAAATAGAGCTCCAGATAGGTCTGCGCCACGCTTTGATCGTCGGCGTTAGGTAAATGCGATTTCAGCTTCCAATCGAATTTCTGTGCCATGGCCGTCATGGCATCGCGATATTTTGGATCGCCAAGGGAATCGGATGCGGCCATAAATCCGGTGTAGAGAACGCTCCACGTCCAGATGCGATCGAAGTAAGGTTGTGATCGTTCGAGTTGCCAGTCAGCTACCTTGCGCATGGCTTTAGCCACGGCCTTGGGCTTGATTGAGTAGGACAGATCGGTCGCGATCGGCCCGGGATCGTCCGGTGCGTCGCCAAAGTGGCGGGCCGCATTCGTGGCAATGTTCTGCAGTTCCTGTGGCGTCGGTTGCTTCTGCGCGGTTGCAAAGGGTTGGTAAACACAAATTAAAATGCTCGCTGCAATCGCAAGCACGGCGGTCTTTGGCTGGACTTTCATGTCTATACCTCGATCTTTGGATCAGTTCCCATTGCAGCCGGGCTCACCGGAATTCGTCTCGTAATGAGCCGCACTTGCCTCAGCGAACTACCAGCAATCGCGTTTCGTATGGATGCATCTTGAGCTGAACGGCAAGATGCCCACCGTTTCGCGTTGACTCCACGAGCGCCTTGGCTCCTGACTGCGGGTCCCATGCTTTCACAACATGGCCTTTGCTGAAAAGTGTGACAGTGTGTTCGCTTTCCTGATTGCCCTCATTGAAGAACAGGTAGACGTCAGCGTCCTTCCATCTGCGCTTCATCACCTTCATTGCCGTATCGGGTGAATCCAGCTGCACAGCGGGTTCAATGACCGCGGTGCTGATTGCCGCGAGAATCTGGTCGGGAACAACCTGTGGCTCGGGCGGCGAAACAGGCGGGTTGGCCGGCGGCGTGGGTGTAGGCGGCAACAATGCGTCCACAACAGTCGCCCATGATAAGTCTGCTGCTTTGGCCTGCTCCGCATTGCGAATGGTCCGGCCCGTGATCCACGTGGGCGTGCCGCCAAGGAATACGACGTTGCCGCCGCCTTGAGCGAAAATCTTCAGACGCTCCAGAGCTTCTGAGGAAAGCACAGATGGTGCGGGCAGAATCACCGTCCGATAGCGGTTGCCGCTGAGCGTTTCGAAGCCGCCTTTGAGCGCCTTGAGGTCGCGGGCAAGCGCGTCTTCGTCCACAATATCGAAATCGATCTGGTGCTCGCTGAGCAGCCTCTCAATGGAGACAAATTGTGTGTCCGAAACATCGTCGCCCAGCCACATGGAACTGGACGGGAGAAACAGTGCAACCGATGCGTCAGGCCTGCCCATTGCCATCAGGTAGCTCATTCTGCGGACATAGGTGAGCAAATCTGAGAAGCCTGGCTGACCCATGTATCCCGGAGGCGGCCTCGGCCCAGCGGATGTGGCCGGGAAATACATAGTTTCGACGAGATTAACGCCGCGCACAAACTGCTCGTTCAGGATGTATCGCGCCATCTCCACGTCAGGAGGGGGCCGGTAAGCCGCAAAACTTTCAGTGAACGCACGCGGTTTGCCGTAAACATGGGAGGCGGAACTGGCCAGGCGCGGATAATCGGAGATCGTATCCTTCCATATCTGATGCCATATAGCGTCGATTCCCGGCACCTCGACGGCTCGCGTGTCGCGAAAAAATGAGCCCTCGCTGTGCGTCAGCTCCATCTCCATCTCTTCGTGATTCAGGTGCACCTGGTATTCCAGATGGTTGGCCGCGCACCACTCCCCTTGCGGCTTGAAGAATCCTGCGGCGAACATCTGCGAGAAGACGTCGTAGTAGTCGCCCTTGATGCGCGTCTGCTCCTGCGTCAGCTGGATCGGAACACCGGGATCGCGGCTTGATTGCGTTTGCGCAAACAGTGCGGCATAGGGCTCGACATCGTAACCCTTGATTTCGCGAAAGCGCTCGAAGAATTTTGGCGTCCAGGGCAATCCGCTGATCGAATAGTCCGGTTCGTCGCCGCGAAAGCCCATGATCGTCTTGCCAAATTCGTCGCCCACGGCCTGTTTGTACTGTTCATGCGTGAAGCGCAGGAACTGCTCAGTCGCTGCGGGGTCGAGATAATCTTCGAGCGATTGCGAGGTGTCTTTCACGCGTTTCGTATTCGTGTCGGAGCGTGTGGGTGAGGTGCGGAATTCGTGATCGACCAGCAATACCGTCCAGGTGCCGGCGGGCGCGGTCCAGTCAAGCGTGCTGCCGTGCAGGGGAATTGAAATCGCTGCTCCATCGTGGTTTACGGCGGCCGCGCTCACTGTGCCGGGCGGCAGTTCTCTATGCAGCACCGTGCCCGCCGAGACGAGAATCTTCTCCGCTACTTCAAGCGCTTGCATCCGCAATTCGGGTTTTTCTGAGGTGAATTTTCCGCCCGCAAAGCCGCTCGGATATCCGGCATCGTCGACGATCCACACTCGCATGTTCCGTTGCTTCGCTTCCAGCGCGAACTTGCGAAAGAAGGCGAAATATTCAGGCGAAAGATATGCAAACGGCATGTTATAGCCGGCCTGCACGGTAACTGCCTGAAAGCCGAGCCCATGCAGAGTGTCCAAGTCCCGTTCAATCTGCGGGATGCTAACACTGCCGTTCAACCCGTAATAGGGTTCTGGTCCGAACTCAGGCGGTGGATTCAGCCATTGTGCGGCAACTTCCGCCGTGGTGGGATCTTGCAAATGCTGCCAGGGCTGCTGTGCACGCGCCAGTTGCTGCTGCGCTCCTAAAATTGAAATGCTCGCCATAATAGCGAGCATTGGTTTCAGCTTCCAAACTGGCATGTGCCGGCCTCGGCAACGAATTGTGGGATCGTCATGGGCGGATGCGATAAATCCCGCGCATCCGGCCCAGCAGGTTTGTGTTCGATGAATGGGAAACTGACAGAGGAGCAAGTTGTGTTTCGAATTACCCTTGCCGGCGAGAGATCGCGGCTCTTGCGCGATCTCCCGCTGACGGGGCAAAAACAGCAAATTAGAATTGGTACTTCAACGCGAACTGCCCAATACGCGGTCCAGCTCCGTTCTCACCCCCGATGGTTCCGAAGCTGGTGCTGCTGCTGAGCGGGTTCGAGACGCTTGGGTTGTTCAAAATGGTGTGGTTCAGGATGTCGAAATACTCCATGCGGAACTCCAGGTTAGATTCGCGGAATATTGGGAAAGTGCGGACCAAGGCGCCATTCCAGACCGTGTAGCGGGGACCGCGGAGCGAATCCTTCGTCACATTGCCGAAGCCGGTTCCGGGACCAGTGTTGAGTGGGACCGAGTAAGCCGCCGGGTTAATCCAGCTCTCGCAGGGCGTCGGGAACTTACGTCCCGAGGGTATCGCTGTCGAACAATCGCCTCCGAGGTTCTTGGTCTGAAGGTAAGCAGGCTTGGTGAAATCGCGCTGCCCACGATCCTGCAGAAGACCGGTCGACGAGTTATCGGTGCCCAAATAAACGGTAAGCGCGTCTCCAGAGTGGGTCTGAATGAGACCGGAAGTCTGCCAGCCGTTCAGGAGGGCACGGACGACACGAAAACCGTTGTTGATATTCGGATGCGCCCATACATAGGAGACCGATAAGGCTTGCGGGTGATCGATGTCCGACACGCCGCGGTCGAGAGCCTTGATGTCCGGCACAATAGCTGCCGCCGGAACATTGACCGCGTTGGCGGGATAGAGGGGATAGACATACGATTCGCCCGCGTTGAGGTCTTCGGTGTTGGAGTCGCGCGTGGCCTGCGGCATGTCGTCGTACGACTTGGACCAGGTGTAATTGGCCAGGAGTTGGAGGCCGTGCGACATCCTTTTCGTCAGAGTGGCCTGGAACGAATTGTAGTGGGCACTGCCAATCATGGCAGCCTCTACGATTTGAGAGTAGTTCTCGTTGCAACCCGCAGTTGTGAGGCACGGCCCAACGGTGGGAGCCACGTTGTAAACTCTTCTCGCCGCGTCGGCGGAAGTGCCGCCAGGGTAGGTAAGCTTGGGGACCGTCGCGGTGCCTGTGTTCGTGCTGTCGTTCACAGCCGGGTTGATTTCAAGGTTCACAAACAGGTGGCGCGATGCGGAGCCAACATAAGCCAGCCGTGAAGCCCAGCCGCCGGCATACTGCTGTTCGACGGTCAGGTTGTAGTCGTAGGTTACCGGTACGCGGAAGTTGCCGGAGGGATCGTACTCGTTGACCTCCATTTGGTTGGGGAAGACCTGGTTGGACTTGAACGGGAGGGTGAACGGGAACGGATTGGTGTACGCACCAGTGGTGCATCCCGTGCAATAGGGATTGCTCAAAGGCCCGCCGGGCGCGGTGGAAGTCTCGTCGAGGTTGTTGAGGGTCACGGAGATGGTGTTGGGGGCAAATGTGGACTGACTCAGGTTGAAGAAGCCCTGCATGCGATCTTCGTAGAAGATGCCGTAGCCGCCGCGAACTGCCGTCTTGCCGTCGCCAAATACATCGTAGGCAAAACCCACCCGCGGCATGAATTGGTGTACTGGTTCTTCACGCCATTGGCCGGGAAGCCCGGGTCACCCGAGAGCACCATGCCGGCAGGCAAGCCTGCGGTTCCCGGAGCGGTGGCGATTGCGAATTGAGACGTGCCCGTGTTGGCCGCATACTTGGCGGGGCTGAATGCGGTCTGGTCGCCGATGTTGTTGTGCCAGGGAGCAAACATCTCCCAGCGCAGGCCGTAGTCCAGGGTGAGGCGATGATTGATCTTCCAACTGTCCTGTGCGTAGACGCCGGGGAAGTGGTTGCGGTCGTTGGTCTCCTCGAATTCGCCCTGGGTGAGGCTGGATAGGAAGCCCTGCTGGAAATTGGCCATGGCGTTGACGTTGGCTGCTGGCAGCTGAAGTGCCGGCCAGGTTGGAGCCGAAGGCGCCGTAGGAGTTGTACACGTTGACCACGTCGAACTTGCTCAGCTCGACAGTGTCCGCCAAAGGCAAAGTTGTGGGCCCCTTTGACCCAGTGCAGATCGTCGTTCAATGTGTAGTTATTGCGTTCAAAGAGGGCGCTTGCTGACGAAGCGACCTTCATATAGCCGCTTACAGTTATCGCCAGATAGGGGCCAAGATTCGGCTGCCAGATACTGCCGAGTGGAGAACTCGGTGCAAGAGCCGTGACGTCAAAGCTGCCTGGAGGTCCGCCGCGCTGCGAGACCTCGCGCTGGTAATTGAGAACCAGATTGTTCAGCAGGTTGGTGCTGAAGGTGTGCGTTTCCGCCAGAAGCGCATTCTGGTAGCGGGTTTGGAAATAGGAGGTGTAGCTTTCGAGGTCGTGGGTGTCGTAGATGGCCGGCTGGTGGTACCAATCGTAGAAGTAGCGCCCGAAGAGATGATCGTTGGCGCCAAAGCTGTGGTCGACGCGCGCCGTGTATTCGTTGAAGTAGTTCTGCGTCGCGGAGAAATAGTTGACGGTGTTGCCGATCTTTCCCGCGCGCCGAATCCGAAGCTGCCGTGGGGAAATACTTCTCGAAGGCGACCGCAGCCGGATCGAATGCGCTGCTGGGGATGTGGTTGTAGGGGTATGCCACGCCAGTGAACGGGTTAGAGATCTGTCCTGATGGGGCCAGCGCGCTCGTAGCTGTGGTCTGGCACAAGCCAGACGCGTTGAAGAGAGGGTGGATGTGTTGCAGAGGTTGCTGTAATCGGCGTACGCTCCGCCGGTGGAGCTGGAGGCGAGGCCCTCTTCGGCGGCGGTGGGAGCCGTAAACGAGCCCTCGCTGCCTCCCTGGTGGATGAGGGTGTACTGATAGCCGAAGAAGAACTGCGTGCTCTTGCCACTCGAGATGTGCGGAATCTTCACCGGGCCGCCGATGGTGCCGCCAAACTGATGCCGGTGCAACGTGTCCTGCGAACCGACTGGGTTGAAGTGGTTCTCGGCGTTGAAGAAGCCGTTGCGCAGATACTCGAAGAGATCGCCGTGGAACTGCTCGCCGCCGGACTTGGTGACGATGTTGATCACCGCGCCGGCGCTCTGGCCGAATTCCGCGTTGTAGTTGCTGGTCTGGACGCTGAATTCCTGCGTAGCATCCGGCATTGGGTACGGATCGTTGACGTTGGTCATTTCGTCAAGATTGTTGCCGCCGTCGAGCAGGAAATTGTCCTGATTGGGCAAGGTTCCGTTCACGGTGGCGACCTGAACTGGGCTGAGCAGACTGCCGGAGAATGTCTTTCCGCTGCCCTGATTGACGCCGTTGCCCTCATTGGTGGCATCGACTACGCCGGCGACAAGTGTGATCAGCGTGGCCGCGGCCCTGCCATTGAGCGGCATTTCATTGAGGCTGTCCTGGTTGATGACTTGCGACAAGGTGCCGGTTGTGGTGTCAACCTGCGACGCGTCTGCTGAAACGCTCACAGTTTGTGTTTGCGCGCCAACCTTCAGCGTGATATCCACGGTGAGCGCCTGGTCGGCTTCGAGGACGATGCCTTTTTGCGAGTAGAGCTCGAATCCGGCCGCGCGAATCGTGAGCATATAACCGGCAGGCAGAAGAGTGGGAAAAACATACCGGCCGTCCTTGGCTGACGTTGTCGTCATCGCGGTGCCGCTTCGCACATCCATGGCTACCACATTGGCGCCCGGAACCACGGCTCCGCTTGGATCACTGACTGTTCCGCTGATGGTTCCGTAGCCCTGCGCATGGAGGCCGGTCGCGCAGAAGACGAGACATAGCGAAATGACCGCCGCAATTCCGGCCAGCTTCCTAAACGAACGGCGCTTGACGCCGGCCAACTGTGTTGACGCACCAGGGAACCGCTTTGCCCTGGAAACCCTGTGAGATGGATTTCTTCCTGAAAGCGTTGTCATGAGAACCACTGAAAGCCTCCTTAGAGTGAAAATGATCGCGAGCTGAATCTGTCCTTGAAGATCTTCCGGCATCTCCCGCCAAACCCGACGGCGAGGGAGCCGCAGTTCTTCCGCAGTTGAATTGTCGGTGGTCCGACCTCAGCCGAGAATTAAACGCACGCAACCCTAGGATTGTCAATAGAAAATCTTTTTGTGATCTGATTCAAATGTCCAGCTAGCCGCTAAGTTATCGGTACCGTTGGGCATCCTGAATGCTTTAACTTCTCAGGTGCGCCGCGGATTCAGAGCACTTTGTTGTCGACTGAGAGAAGTGCGACATCGGCGGCGGCGCGGCTCCAACCGATACGAAGATCCCCGACGTTGTGGAGAGCAAATGCGCCATCGGCGCTTCGCGGCGCTGTGATGGAGAAGAAGTCCGCGCGGTTTACATCTTGAAGGTAAAACGGAGGGCGAGCGTCCGGCGTGGCGTTGGCGATTTCGACGTGGGACATTTCGAGATTGCGAATGTGGCGCAAGAAGAAGCCGGAGGCGGGCATAGGGCCGAACATCGATGGCTCAGGATAGGCATCTTCTTTCTCAGGCGGCTGGATCTGGGCAGCATCGGGCGTGCCGCCACCAACGGTTTCGACAAAAATGTTCGAGAGCTTAACGTCTTCGATGGCGTTCGCGGGAATTCCGCTGAGGATGGAACTGATGCGCATGGGCGCGTTGTGGCAATTGAGATTCGAGACCAGGATGCGCTTAAGCGTGCCCACTTTGGTTGTGTCTTTTGGTCCGCGGAGGCGCGCGCCGAGACGCATGAAAAGCGGCCCTGAAACCAGGTCGCGCATGGTGGTGTTGGAGATGGTGATGTCTTCAAGCAAAGCTCCGTCGACGGTTTCGAGCGCATAACCCTGGCAGCCTTCAAAGACACAACCCGTGATGGTGATGTTGATGAAACCACCATTGGACTCAGTGCCGCACTTGATGCGACCGGTTCCGTAAGGGCGTTCGCCCTCAGGAAATTTCTTCCACGAGCCGTCGAGCACGGTGCCGAGCTGATAGCAGCCGGTGACAAAACAATTTGCAATGGTGACATTGCGCGTGGCCCGGGCGTAGCCGAGAGCGTAGCTGGACTTGGGGCAGATGCCATCGTCCCACGGCGAGTTAACTGTACAGTTAGAGACACGGACATTCTGGCAGCAGTCGATGTCCATGCCGTCACGATCAGTGTCGAGGCGGAGATTGTCGATAGTGAGGTTGTCGACGCCTGTGAGAAGAAGCGCGAAGTGGCCGCCCTTGAGGACAGAGAAATCGCGCAGCAGAACATTGCGACAGTTCTTGAGCGCGATGGCCTTATTGCCCACGCCAGGCTGTTCGGCCTGGTACATCGGATAGTCCCCGCGCGAGTTGAAATGGTGCTCGGGTTGAGCTCGTGGGGTTCCTGATGCAGCCGGCGATGGCTGGCCACTGGCGGCGGCGCGGGCGGCAGGCTCGGTAAAGAATCCGCGCACCTCAGTCGACGCGGCGCGGCCAGGACCCGCGCCAAAGCTCAGTCCCTTTCCCCAAATGAGGCCGGTTCCCGTGATTGAAAAGTCATGAATGTCTTCGCCCCAGATGAGCGAGTTGTGCCAATGATTGTGGCCGTAGTCCTGGTAGGCGTCCCAGTCGGTTTTTGGCTCGGCCGCGTCGTATGTGCCCCCGTTGTAGCCCGTAGTTTCGCCCGGCTTCGGCGATTCGGCGGCGAGGATGGTCGCGCCTTCTTCGAGATGCAGGTGCACATTACTCTTGAGGCGAACGGAGAAGCAGAGATAGACGCCCGAAGGAAAAAGGACCACTCCTCCGCCCGCGGATGCGGCAGCTTCGATGGTGCGATTGACGGCATCGGTGTCGAGAGTCTTGCCGTCACCGGTAGCGCCGTATTGGCGGACGCTGAAGATTGCGGAACTGGGGGCGGCGGCGTTCGGCGTGCCAGGTTGGGCGGCGAAGGACACTGCGGGAATTGCAGCCCCGGCAAAGCCGAGGCTTCCGACGCGGAGAAGTTCGCGGCGCATGGAATCGAATGAGTTCATGATGTTTCCTCCGGGGTGATAGTTCTTTTCCTTCGATGGCTCGTGCGCGCAGCCATCAGCCATTTGAAGTACGCCGCACGCGGACGGCATATCTTGCTGCGGAATGCGGATCCTTTCAATCGAGGTGAAAGATCTCTTCGAGCGGAAACATCGCATCATCCGCGGAGCCGCCATTTGAAGAGTTGAAAAGCGGCGCCATCTCTCGCTGCCAACGCTGGTTCGCCGGGTGATATTTCATGGCTGCGCGGCACCTGTCGAAGTCGTCGGCCTCACAATAGCCGACCACCAGCCCGTCGGGGCGCAGAAAAAGAGAGTAATTTCGCCAGCCAGATTCACGGAGCGCGGCCAGCATCTCCGGCCAAACTTGCGCGTGCCGGGTTTTGTATTCGTCGATCTTTTCCCGGCGGACATTCAGCAGAAAGCAGGCGCGCATCCCATACCCTTTTCAGATGTGAAACAATTTCCAATTCTCCGCCAAGAAATCCTAACACTCGTTGTCAACTGGGCGGCAGCGAAGAATAGTCGAAGGGCGCAGGCGAGAAGGCGGTTCGTCTCAATCTCAATGCTGTTGAAAATCGTACATAATTGAGAATTAACATACATATTATGAATGAGTTGCTGTTCGAGTGGTGGCGGAGAAGGCCCGCATTTCGTTCCGCACTCTATTTCCCATTTTGTATCCTGCCAAATTACGATGGATCGCCGAAGGGGTTCCGTTTTGCGCTTTTCGTGGAATATGCTCTCTTTTCGTCTCTGCTCCCATCTTCTCCCCGCCGCAATCCTGCCGGGGCTGCTTGCACCGGTGACTGCAGCGGCTCAAGCATTGGATCAGACGAATTCCCGGGCGGCCGTTCGCGCCGGATTTACGACCCCGCCCGACGACTCCAAACCCATGATGCGCTGGTGGTGGTTTGGGCCCGCCGTGGAGAAAACCGAGCTGGCCCGTGAACTGCGCGCCATGAAGAGCGGGCGGCATCGGAGGCGTTGAAATTCAACCGGTGTATGCGCTCGAACTCGACGATCCGGCGAGAAACTTCCGCAATCTACCTTTTCTCTCTAAAGATTTTCTCAGCATGGTTAGTTTCGCCGCGCAGACTGCGCACGATCTCGGCATGCGCGTGAATCTGACGCTGGGTAGCGGCTGGCCTTACGGCGGATCTTACGTGCCCGTGTCGGATGCGGCAGGGAAACTGCGCATCGTCGTGGAGCCAGTGCAGAGCGGCGTCTCTTCCCTTCCCTTGCCGTCGATTCGCAACGGCGAAGAACTGCTGGCTGTGTTTTTGGCGGGAGGCACTTCGCAAAACTACGACGCCGAGCACGCACAACTGCTGCCAATGCCGAACGGATTTCGCGTGGAGGTTCCGGTCGGGGGCCTCGATGGTCCGCGCGTCGTGCTCTTCTTCATCTCCAGCCGAACCGGGCAGCAGGTGAAACGCGCAGCCGTCGGCGCGGAGGGCTTTGTCCTCGACCACTTCAGCATGCAGGCGATTCAGAACCATCTGAAGACCGTCGCCGATCCGCTGATCCAGGCCTGCGGGACAAACGTCCCGTACTCGGTTTTCAGCGACAGCCTGGAAGTGTACGAGTCCGATTGGACGCCGGATTTTCTCGACGAATTCCGCAAGCGCCGCGGTTACGACCTGACGCCGCACCTGCCAGAACTCGTGGCAGGTATCACGCCTGAGGCCGCCGACCTGCGCTACGACTGGGGCCGCACGCTGGCCGAGCTGATCGATGAGCACTATCTGACGCCACTGAACACCTGGGCGCGCGAGCATCACACGCGGTTCCGCTCGCAGAGCTACGGCACGCCCGCTGTCACGCTCTCGAGCAACGCCCTCGTCGATCTGCCTGAGGGCGAAGGCTCGCAATGGCACGGCGCCGTTCTCGTATACGCGCTGGGCGACATCGGCGAGCCACGTCTATGGCCGGCCGATCACATCGTCGGAGACGTGGACATGGCTCCATTCGCCGTCCTTCCGCGCCACACCGCTCGACATGAAGGCCGAGGCGGACACGTTCTTCCTGCAGGGAATCAATCAGCTTGTGGGCCACGGCTGGCCCTATTCGCCGCCATCGGCCGGCGATCCCGGCTGGTCGTTCTACGCGGCCGCCGTCTTCAACGATCACAATCCCTGGTGGATGGTGATGCCCGATGTGACGGCGTATTTCTCGCGCGTGAGTTACCTGCTGCGCCAGGGCAAGCCGCAGAACGATATTGCAGTGTTTCTGCCGGAAGAAGACGCGCAGGCGCGATTCCGGCCCGGCCATGTCTCAGTCAGCGACGAGATGGCCTCGCTGCTCGGGCCCGATCTGGTGCCCGCGATTCTCGACGCGGGCTACAACTTCGACTTCATCGACTCAGCGGCGATTGATAAGGTCGGCATTCATTATCCGGTGCTGGTGATGCCGGCCACGGAGCGCTTGCCGCTCGCAACCTACCGCCGCATCCAGGACTTCGCGCAGCATGGCGGATTGGTAATCGCGGTGAAAAGTCTGCCGTCGCGTGCGCCGGGCTTCGACGGAAGGTCCGCGCGATTCGGCGGCCGATCGAGGAGATTTCGCGGAGACTTTCCGATCCTGCGGAGAAAAATGTGAAAGTGGTCGCAAGCGGCGCAGATGTGGGCGTCGGCGATCCGCTCATTTCTTCTAAAGCCCGACGTCGCACTGAACCCGGCGACGCCCGAAGTTGGTTTCGTCCATCGCAAATTGTCTTGGGCGGATATTTATTTTGTGGCCAACACCGACAACCGTCCACACGCATTCGACGCGACATTTCGCGGTTCACTCGTCAACCCAGAGTGGTGGGATCCATTCACAGGAAGAGTCACGAAAGCAGGAACAGGCAGCGCGATCCACTTCAACCTTGCGCCGTATGAGTCGCGGGCCCTCGTGGACATCCACGGCAGGCCGCAAGCGCCGAAGCCAATCGAAGCTGCAACCTTTGCGCCCCTCGACCTGGCTCACGACTGGAAGGTGACCTTCGACAAGACCGGCGCGACGGAAGCCATGCAAAGCCTGCACTCATGGACCGACGACGAAGCCCAGAAATACTACTCCGGGACGGCGACCTACGAGCGCGCGGTTGAGATTCCCGACTCTGTTGCCCACGCCGACACTGTATTTCTGGATTTCGGCACAGGAACACCTGTTGAGCGCACAACGCTTCATCAGGCGGGAATGCGCGCGTGGTATGACCCGCCGCTGCGCGAGGCGGCCCTGGTTTATGTGAACGGAAAATTGGCAGGTTCGGTCTGGCATCCGCCATACCGGATCGACATTGCACCACTGCTTCAACGGGGCACGAATGAACTGAAGATTGTTGTGGCCAATACTGCCATCAACGAGCTGGCTGGGCGCGCTGCGCCAGACTACCGGCTGTTGAACCTGCGCTACGGCGAAAAATTCACACCGCAGGACATGGATCATCTCGAACCGCTTCCCTCAGGGATTCTGGGCCCCTTGCGCTTGATTTCCGAGAAGGATGCTGAACAAGAGCAGAATCAGCAATGACCACGGATTTCGTCGAACCCTCAAAATGTTCACGAAAAAACGTGAGTCGGTCCTCACTCGTGCCGGTAGACCCGTACTTTCTGGATGGATGGCGCGGCGCAAGGGAAGATGGCAAAATTGCCGCCGTCGGTTTCATCGCCGTTGAGGCGTCGCCCCGGCACCCAGGTCCCATTGTCGAACCTTCCTTCCTCAACGCTCATCAACTCAACATGCTGAGGTCCATCTGAATCGGGCAGGAATGTGACAGTCAGCCCCTCGCCCGCGATTACGAATTCGTTCGGAGCGGTGTTGATCATGACCGCGGCGCCCGGAGGCACATTCGGACACTCCTGTTGCAGCGGTCCCGAAGCGTGCGTTCCTTCCTGATATTTGACTCTCAACAAATAGCCGCCAAGCTCAATGCCGGTTTCGCTGTCTCCTTCCTGCCGAACGACGCTGGTCATCTGCGATCGACCGGCGCCGGTGAGCAATGGCGCAATCTGGTTCAAGGTGTCGTAAGCAAGCGCGAGAGGCTTATTGTCGTTCGAGCCGTCGATGGCAAACGGCGAGAAACCGAAGGCACCCTGACCAAAGGAATACAGGGCATTCGCGCCGGCATTCTCTCCGCCCCGCGTTTCCGGAATGAACAGCGGATTTCCCAAATGGTCATAGCTGGCCAGGACTCCCCTCAGGTCGGGCAGATAGATGTCAGGGGCCAGGAGATCGATGTGCGAGATTCCGGCAAGCCAGACGTCCAGCACACGTGAGACCGCGCCGCCACTGGGGTGCTCACCTCCGGGCTCACCCGGATACTGCGTAAGCCACGCATTGACGTACATGGGAATTGGGTATTCTGCTTTACCTGCCGCTGCCACTGCGTCGATGTATTGGGAATATTGCCAAGCCTCGAAAACTTCATCCGCTCTTTGCGAAGTGCCGAAGACCTCTGCCCATGTGCCCTCATTCTTGAAGCCGGCCGCCCCCCACAAGTCGAGTAACTCCGGCTTCAGTGACTGCTTATTCTTCTCGAGGAAATCAAGCAGCACCTCGGGCACGGGACTTTTCCATGCCGCCTCAGCTTCCGGGGAAAAGTCGCGCGGCGAACCCAACACACCGGATTCATTTTCCACCTGCATCATCAACACAGTGTGCTTGCTGCCATCCACTTCACGAATGTGCTTCATCAACGCCGCAAAAGCGTGGGCATCCGCATCGCAATCAGAATTGCTGAACGCGGAAAGGATCTCCAGATTGCCGCCCTGCCGGTCCTGCGCGCGAGGAAACCGCTTGAGGTCTGACCTGACCCACGCGGGGGCATATCCAGATTCGCCATTCTTCCAGCTTCCAAACCACAAAAAGACAAGGTGCAGATGATTGTCCCGGGCGGTTGAAATCATCCCATCGACGAGCGAGAAATCGAATTTGCCTTCCTCTGGTTCAGTCAGCTCCCATGACACGGGCGCCAGTAATGTATTCAAGTTGTCGGCGGCCATCCGAGGCCAGATCGGCTTCATAAAGTCGAGACTGGATGCACTTGAATTTCGGAGCTCGCCACCCAGAATGAGAAATGGCTTGCCGTCGACCACGAGATGAGTGAGTGTGCCTGACTTTTCCAAATGGGGAGTTCCGTCAGGCGGTGGTGCGGCACCCGCGTAGGCAGTCAATGCCTCTAAGAGAATTCCAATCAATAGTCCGCGTCTAAGCATGACCTCAAATTATAGATTCGCCTCGGCTCCTTGCAACCGGGATTTGGGTTGTTGATACCCGACACACCGCCATTCTCGTCGCCGAAATATTAATGTTTTCAGCCCCCGCTAAAGGAAATCCCACTTAATGCCGATAAGGTCGCTGCAATGAAGCCGAAGATCAGTCCGGCGGTCCAGGGCCGTTTCGATGAAGTTCGTTAAGCTCAGGCGGAAAAACAGACTCCCGAGGTGTGCATGGCAACGAAATCCCCGAACGTCGGCTCACACGTCACCCGCGCCGATGAAATTGAAGCTTTCGCGAACTTCAAGGCAAGTTGGCCGATCACGGACGAGCCCGAGCGACACGCTGAATCGGATCGCGACGCCAAAACCGGTGGTCCGAACGACTCTGTCTGCGACGCCTTCCAGAGTTGCCTTCTAGCGGAGCACCATCGGCTCCGGGTCGGATTGACAACGCCAGACTTGCTAAATGCGGCAGGTAATTCCACCGTGGCTGACCCGTCCCTTCCTTCCTTAATACCCTCGATGATCGCGGGACCGGAAGCGTCCACGGAAAGACGTCCAACCATTCTGGTAGTGGATGACGAGCCCCTTTACTTGGAATTGATTTCGGGCATTCTAGGGGACGATTTCAGAATTCTGATTGCGGATGAGGGAATGGCCGGGATGGAAATTGCGGCGAACAAGGTGCCGCAGTTGATCCTGCTGGATTTGATGATGCCAGTCATCGATGGGTTTGAGGTTTACAGGTGTCTCAAAGCAGATCCGCGGACGCGCGATATCCCCGTAATCTTCATCACCGGCATGGGCGATGTGGCGACCGAAACAAAGGGCCTGAGGATGGGCGCGGTCGATTATATAAACAAGCCGATCAATCCCGATCTTGTCAAAGCGCGGGTCAACACTCAAATCAACCTTAAGTTGATGCGGGACCAGCTTGTCATGCTGGCGGCCACGGATGGACTGACGGGATTGGCGAACCGCTTTCACTTTGACGGTATGCTGGCGTACGAATACGCCAGACATCTTCGTTCTGGAGAAGAATTGGCCTTGATCATGCTCGACATCGACAACTTCAAGGCATTCAACGACACTTTTGGGCATATCCGCGGCGACGAATGTCTCCGTGAGGTTGCCAAAGCGATGACGAAGACTGTCTCCCGTTGCACCGACCTCGTGGCTCGGTATGGCGGCGAAGAGTTCGCAGTTCTGATGCCGGATACCTCTCTCAGAGGTGCTGTGATCATTGCCGAAAGAGTTCGAAACAGCATCGGCAACCTTGCCTTGCCGCAGACAGACGCACGCGAGGGACATGTCACTGCCAGCTTGGGCGTCGTTAGCGGAAGGTTCCTCAAGGGCACTTCTATCGTAGATGTACTTACTGAAGCCGACATTCAGCTCTACAGGGCTAAAGCTGGAGGTCGTAATCGGGTGGCTTTTCGCGCCCTGGAAAAGCCTGCGCCGACGCACTAGAGCTTGCCTTAGCGCGGAAATTTGCGGGGAACCCGGCCTAGGAATGCCGCCAACGTCGCCCCCTAACCCGATGATTAACCTCCAAAGGTCAATGAGAAGACGCCAGGCGGAACCGTTAGAGGGTGGCATCCATGGGTAAACAAGCAGAAGAGATACTGCTCAACGCAGGGGCGCTGCAAAGAGCCATCTTTAACAGCGCCAACTTCTCAAGCATTGCTACTGATGAAAACGGTGTAATTCAGATCTTCAACGTGGGCGCGGAGCGCATGCTCGGTTACGTGGCCGCCGACGTGATGAACAAGATCACACCCGCCGACATCTCCGATCCGCAGGAAGTGATTGCCCGCGCGCAAGCACTCAGCGCGGAGCTCGGGACTCCGATTGCTCCGGGCTTCGAGGCCCTGGTGTTCAAGGCCTCCCGCGGCATTGAAGATATTTACGAACTGACTTACATCCGCAAGGATGGCAGCCGGTTCCCAGCCGTGGTTTCGGTGACTGCCCTGCGCAACGCCCAGGAAGCAATCATCGGCTATCTTCTGATCGGCACGGACAATACCGCACGTAAGCAAGCGGAAGAGAAGCTGCTGAATGCCGGAGCGTTGCAGAAAGCCATTTTTGACAGCGCCAATTTCTCCAGTATCGCTACGGACGCAAAGGGCGTGATTCAGATCTTCAACGTAGGCGCAGAGCGCATGCTTGGTTATGCGGCCGCCGACGTGATGAACAAGATCACCCCCGCCGACATCTCCGACCCACAGGAAGTGATTGCGCGCGCGCACGCGTTGAGCGCGGAACTCGGAACCCATATTGCTCCGGGCTTCGACGCCCTCGTCTTCAAGGCCTACCGCGGCATCGAAGACATTTACGAACTGACTTACATCCGCAAGGATGGCAGCCGGTTCCCGGCGGTCGTATCGGTGACAGCCTTGCGTGACGCACAGAACGCCGTGATCGGATATCTGCTGATCGGCACAGACAATACAGCGCGCAAGCAAGCAGAAGAGGAGCTGGTCAAGGCAGGGGCCCTGCAGAGCGCGATTTTCAACAGCGCAAATTTCTCGAGTATCGCTACTGATGCAAACGGCGTAATCCAGATCTTCAACGTAGGCGCAGAGCGCATGCTTGGCTACGCGGCCGCTGACGTGATGAACAAGATCACACCCGCCGACATCTCCGACCCGCAGGAAGTGATTGCCCGCGCGCAAGCACTCAGCGCGGAGCTGGGAACCCCGATTGCTCCGGGCTTCGAGGCACTGGTGTTCAAGGCCTCCCGTGGCATTGAAGACATTTACGAGCTGACTTACATCCGCAAGGATGGCAGCCGGTTCCCGGCGGTCGTATCGGTGACCGCGTTGCGTGACGCTCAGGACGCCGTAATCGGATATCTGCTGATTGGCACCGATAATACTGCGCGCTGGCAGATCGAAGAGAAGAGGAAAAGAGCGGAGGAGGCGCGACAGGCGAGTGAGGAGGCGCTCCGCAAAAGCGAAGACTTCCTGGACCGCACAGGGCGACTGGCGGGAGTGGGTGGTTGGGAGTTCGATGTGTTGACCAGCACGATCAGCTGGTCGGCGGAGACGGCCCGGCTTTTTGGGTCCGATCCTGGATACCGGCCGTCGCTTGAAGAGTGGATAAGCTTCTACGCGCTGGAAGCCAGGCCAATCGCCCGCGCGGCCCTGACAAAATCCCTGGCGGACGGCCAGCCCTGGGAGCTGGAAGTCCCGGTTATGCGCGCCGACGGCGGGAAGATTTGGGCGCGGGTTGTTGCCACGCCAGAGCTGACGGATGGCAAGATAGTGCGGGTCGTCGGCGCCATTCAGGATGTAACTGCCCGTGTGGTTGCCGAGCAACGCGCTCTAAATGAAGCAAACTCACGGGCGACGCTCGCGACAGAAAGCGGCGGCATCGGTATATGGGAGTGGGACGTCCTCAGCGGAAATCTGGGCTGGAACTCCTGGATGTACCGGCTCTATGGAGTGACTGAACAAGACTCCATGGAGGAGAACTACGAGTTGTGGAGAAACCAACTACATCCGGACGACCTCGAGGCCGCCGAGCAGGCCCTGCGGAACTGCGTTGCGGGCATCGCTCCTTTGAACACTTCGTTTCGAATCGTCTGGAAGGATGGCAGCATACATCATCTGCGCGCGACCGGACAGGTGACCGATTCTGACTCGGGCCGCGCCGTGCGAGTGGTTGGCGCCAATTGGGATGTGACCGACCTGATCCAGGCGGAGGAAAAATCGCGAGCAGGCAATGAAGATCGCCGAGGAATCGAATCGGATCAAATCCGATTTTCTGGCCAACATGAGCCACGAGATTCGGACGCCGATGAATGCGATTATCGGCATGACTCGCCTGGCGCTGCGCAAGAATCCGGATACAATTCAGCTCAACTATTTGAAGAAAATCGACAATGCGGCTCAGTCCCTGCTAAGCATTATCAACGACATTCTGGACTACTCCAAGATGGAAGCGGGCAAGATGGAGCTAGAACAGATTGGGTTCTCTCTCGATGAGGTGCTTAACAATCTGGATGACATCTTCCGCCAAAAGGCGGAGCAGAAGGGCATCGAGATCGTATTCTCGATGGCCGCCGAGATTCCCCGTTCGCTGCAAGGCGACCCGCTCCGGCTCGGTCAGATTCTGATCAATCTGGTCAACAACGCCATCAAATTCACTGAGAAGGGCCGCGTGATCGTTGAAGTAAAAGCCGAAGAGAGCGCCGGGGATACCAGGAAGCTCCGGTTCCTGGTAAGCGACACCGGCATCGGCATGAGCTCCGAGCAGGTGTCGAATCTGTTCAAATCCTTCAACCAGGCAGATACGTCGATCACTCGCAAATATGGCGGAACGGGACTGGGGCTGGCCATCACCAAGCAGCTTTGCGAGTTGATGCAGGGAAGCCTCGAGGTGGAGAGTCGGCCCGGCGAGGGCAGTACGTTCGTTTTCACGGCCACCTTCGGCGTGGCCACTGGCGGGTTGCCGTTGCAGGGCGTGGCGCGGCGGCGCGATTTGTTGAAGAAATCTGCCTTGATTGTCGATGACAATGAAAATGCGCGCGATGTGCTGATCGAAATGCTGGGCTCCAATGGATTGACCGCCAAAGCAGTCTCATCGGGAGAGGAGGCGCTCGTCGCGATTAAAGCCGCGTCGGACGAAGGAAGACCATTCGATCTTGTACTCATGGACTGGCGGATGCCGGGCATGGATGGAGCGGAAGCTTCAAGACTAGATTAAAGCTCAGACTTCGATATCGCGAATCCCGGCCATTATGATGGTTTCCGCATTTGATCGCGAAAGGGCGATGAATGGAGTTGCCGATCATGAAATGGACGGTTTCCTCGTCAAGCCGGTAAACGAGTCGCTGCTGATCGATTCCATCGCTACTATCTTCGGCGTCAAGCCGGACTATCCGGAGTCCGATTCGTGGTCTGCCGCGGAAGGCTTTCTCCGCCGAGCTGGTTGGCCGTCGAGTGCTGCTGGTGGAAGATAACGATGTAAACCGCGAACTCGCCAGCGAATTGCTGAGTGACATGGGAATCCTGGTCACCATTGCGGTTAACGGGCGCGAAGGAGTAGATCTCGTAACCGCGGAGCCGTTCGACCTGGTTCTGATGGATATCCAGATGCCGGTGATGGATGGATTAACGGCGACGAAGCTGATTCGCGCCGATGACCGCTTCAGCAAACTTCCCATTCTGGCTATGACTGCCCACGCGATGAGTGGTGACCGCGACCGCAGCCTCAATGCGGGAATGAATGACCATATCACCAAGCCGATCGATCCCAATCGGCTACAGGCAGCGCTCATTCGCTGGATGCCGGAGAAGTCCAGAGAACGGCCAGAGCCAGAAAGAACGCATTTGAAGCCCGCACCACCGGAAGAAGGCGTACCCAAACATCTCCCTCCATTCGACGTTCAAGCGGCATTGCTGCGAACCAACGGCAAGCCTAAACTGCTTCGCAAGTTGATGCTCGGATTCCGCGATCAATACGCAGATGCGACCTTGGATCTGAGGGAGCATGTTGCTGCCGGGGAAGTCGCGGATGCCGAGAGGCTGGCTCACTCACTCAAGAGTGTCGCCGCGATGTTGGAAGCCAGAGACCTGGCCGTAGCCGCATCCTCGGTCGAGCATGCTTTCCGCTCTGGAGAGACAGCAAGCATTAACGCGTTGATCGAAACTCTGGAGAGGGAGCTCGATCCGGCCATCGCCGCAGTCAATTCATTGGATGGGAAGATGGCTGCGCTATCGGTGTGATTCGAATTGTGGCGGGACAATTGCGCGGCAGCGTGAATGCTACGAATTGTGATGAAGAGACATCAGACCTTGGCTTTACATTCAGTCGTCATGTTTCACCAGGTCTCCGATTGAAACGAACTTAAATCCTCGTTCGCTCAGGCCGGTGACGATGGTTGGGAGCGCTTGTGCGGTGAAGATGCCGCCATTATTCACGTGCATGATGATGACGCTTCCATTGCGCGTTAGAGTACTGACTCTGCGCTCCAGTACTTCGGCGGTGTTGCGCGGGTTGGGATCTCCAGAGACCACATCCCACATCACTGTCAGAACTCCAAGCTCCTTTGCAACTTTGACGAGCTTGGGCGGGCAATCGCCGTAAGGAGGCCGAAAGAACGGCTTTGGATTGGCGCCCAATCGCGCGAGAGTCGATTGGGTGCGTTCGATTTCAGAGGCGATAACCTGCTCGGTCAATTCACTCGATTTCCAATGATGGTAGCCGTGGAGTCCGATCTGGAAGTAAGGTACGCTCGCGAGTCGTTTAAGGCCGTCCTGGCAGTTTTCCGCCCATAGTCCGGATACAAAAAATGTGGCTGGAATATGTTCGCGCTGAAGATAGTTCACAATCTCTGTGGAAAATTCAGGACGTTCCTTGCGCGGACACGCGTCGAACGTCAATGCGATTTGAGGCCGTGTGCGGCTGCCGTGATACAGAATACTTACCGGAAATGGATAGGTTTGAATCTTATTAGTTGTGCCGGATAAGAGGGGCGCAGTGGCCGCGCGTGCAAATTGAGCGGTGCCTAAGCCGATCGCTCGGCCAAGAGCAATTGTGCCCGCGAGCTGAAGTAGTGTTCGTCTGTCCACCGTGCGCGTTCTCGAATCGTTGCTTCGCTTTGCAATTATGAACGAAACGTCAGAATCGAGCAATGAGTGGCCATGCGAACTGCTCTCTGATCATGCAAATCGAGAATAGCCTACAGCCGCGCTTTGGCAAAAGCGCGTCCTGATCCAGACTTCAGATACCTCTCAAAAGCACTCGCGCGAGCTTCATCTGCAAACGCGGCATAGCTCTTGATACGCCAAGGGCGGAACTTTGCTGTATGAGTTACGCCGCCGGCGTTGTGCTTCGACAGTCTTGCTTCCAAGTCGTGGGTGATCCCCGTATAGTAATGCACTTTTGAATCGAGGCTCTCAAGGATGCAAACGTATTTCATGAGGAGTCCGCCTGCGCCAAGGCTCCGGCGCGACAACCTTCGCTTCGCGAAGGTTGGTGGAGGCGGCGGGAGTCGAACCCGCGTCCGAAATCGCTGTCAGCCGGGAGAGTCCATGCTGTGTCCGATTCGATTGGATTCGCTCACGGCGCTTAAGAACGGACAAGATGCGCCGAGAACTAGTCCGATGATCTCGCGCAAAACGACACGGACCGAGCCGCTACCGCCAGCCTACTGAATGACGTCCGCTCACAGCCCATAGGCGAAGCCGCGGAAGACGGCTGCTTATTTAATTAAGCAGCAAGTGCCAGATTATCGTTGGCAACTTTAGTTTTGCAGGCGATTACGGGTGCCCACACCCCGACATGCCTCCCATGCCGCAATCGATCCCGTCGAAACCGTGACGCCCCCATCGTTTCGCGGCCGTCCGTTAGATGATCCGAGAATGCCGCTGGGTGCGAGCACAGAGCCGATTGGCTCGTGCTGCATCTCCCATTTTACGCTTATTTGAACTTTCATGACGGGCGTTAGGATCAGATCAGGACGTGAGCACGCTGCTTTTCGAGACTCTCGCTTTCGAGCCTATTCCTTCTCCAGGTCGATGGATTCGTAGTCGTGGCGAGCGATGCCGGCGCGAATCTGAGCTGGCGTCCAGCCGGCCTTGGTTTTGTAGTAGGCGTAGAAGCCTTCCTTGGCGCAAGTGGAGCATTCGGCGGCGTGCAAATTTTCATAGCAACTGTGCAGGCTGGTGTGGCCTAGAGCGCGATCGCAGCGGCAGTTGCAGGGGAGCTGATAGATGACGCCGGGGACTTGCGCGGCCAACTGGTATGCGCGAACTTGCCAGTGGTTGCTGAAGTTCGGGCCCGTCAACTGCGCACCGTGAAGAATCGCCGGCAATGCATGGATACTGAGCGGCGCTGACGGATGGTAAGCGGGGACGTCTTCCGCTGGATCCGACCACTGCGCGTAGCTGGCAGCGGTGAGCGCGAAGACGGCCAGGGACCAAATCCAGCGGTTCTTGAATGAGCGATTCAATGTGTGCCTCGGGGTATGCCTCGAAATTTGCCTCTGACATTCATGATAAGCAAGTCGAATGATGCGGGTGCGTGAAGGTGATCATATTTGCCTGCGCAGCGATGTTCCGCAATGGCCCGGAGTTGCCGCGAGTCTTTACGGCCGAATAGGAGCCGTTTGGGGTCGAATTCTGGCCCTTTTGCGCATAAAAAGCGCAAAAAATCGCGAAAAAATGCGGAAAATTGAGGCGGTTTTTGAGCCATATTTGCTGATGATAAAAGAGTTATGGTCATTTTGTGTGTCCAAATGGGTTCATTTTTTTATTTAATTAATTTCCGGACCGCCCTGGAGGCGGCAAGGGTCCGACTTGGCAAGCTTGCGCTGCCTCGACCCGGGAGTTTGCATTCTCCAAGTTGGACGATTTGCGTTGCCGGTTTCGAACGGGATCGCAGGTTCTTCAACATAAGACAAGTCTAGCCAATTGGCCGAATTAATCGGCAAAGCTAACTCTTGTGAATGAGCGAGGTTAGGAAGAAAGAGGCTTGACGGAAAGGCAGGGACGGAAAATACAGGGACCAGGGAATAGGGAATAGGGAATATGAAGACGGTGGGCTGGTGAGGGATCTGTGGGCGCAAGAAGAGGGGGGCACAAAAAAAGGCGGCACGAACGGTCTAGCTGTTCGTGCCGGGAGGCCAGTGACGCAAATTACTTCCGGCGAGGAGGGATGATTCAGATACCTCCACAACCGGAATAAATACACCTTAGCATAGATCGGGGTAATTGCAAATACAAAATTCAAAATTTATTTGCGAGTCGCAAAGTAAACCTTCCGGGAAGACCTGCATCTAATGGCGGCTGAAAATTGGGCCGTTTGACGGAGATTTTGAGAGGGGAAGTCGCAATTCCCGGCGACCTTCTTCGGCGCAGAAAGATGAGAACATCTTTAGAATAAGCTACTTTTGGTGAATGCGGGGTGGGGTCTTTTCGTGTCGAGGTGGCCGGCGAGGCGGGGACTGTTCCCTGCCCGGGCTTTGGGTTGACTCAGCCGAAGAGCCAGATGGCTCTGGAAATCGGCGCAGACAGTACCGCAAAGTGGGAAAAAATTGCCAAAATCCCGAATTTGGGATCGATCATATTGGGTTCAGGCCTGGCGAGGTTTGATTTAGTCAAGACTCTTGTCAGATTCGGTAGCCACGAGAGACAATCACAGACTCTACAGCGCCGCTGTACTTCGGAACACGAAACGTACTGGTTAGGGAGTGGAAGCGCCATGCTCAATGATCTTGTCGCCAAAATTGATGACTATCTGGACGGCAATGCCTCCTTGCAGCAATTCAAAGAGTGGTTTTTTCACTTTTCATTCGACTTGGATCGAAAATTTTCAGGATCAGTAGTCGATCTGGTTCACGAGATTGAAGGAATACTCGCTGAGGCCGTCATCTGGACATTGGAGCACTGCCGCGTTGGATCATGCACTCGATTCTGTCGTATCTCCATACCGATTTCCTCGCGTCATTGTCGTTCAAGTCGATGACGATAGACCCAGAACTTCCATCAGTTCGGCTCGTTGTGATTGCCCCGCCGGCCAGTGGTGTCTGAAATCTGCGTTGGCGGTGTTTGTGGATGCCCAATGGGAGGCAGCTAGATAGGGATAGTTGAGATTTGCTGGAATTTTACGAAGTGAACTGCTGTTCTAATCGACTCAAAACCATCGGCTGATAGTTCTTCCAAATGAGCCAGTTAGCGTCTCACGGTTTGCTTCCAATGACGCTTGCGCCGACTGTGGTTGCGTCCCCAAATCGGGCTTTCTCGTTCTTTTGTATTGCGGTCAGGGCCGCAGCGACTGCCGCCATCGTCCTCATCGCCGCATCGGCGCCTCTTTCACTTTGCGACTGACGACGCTCGACCTTTATCCAGAAAGCTCCGAAAAGCGACGCTCCTGCCACTACACATGACATGACCGTCAATGCCATCTCAAAATCAGTCATGGTCTCACCCTCTCCAATGTGATGCCTGCCGTAAGGCTAACGATTGCGATAAGGACCGTCCAGAGGAGAATTTCGAGGAATTCTCTGGGATTTCCGTGCAATCCGCCCCAAAGCTCCAAGGGAACAAATACGAAAATCAAAACCGCAAGTTCTCTGAGAAACTCCCCAATCATTTCGGCAACAGAGCTCTTTTCGAGTTGTGACACCGGCAAATCCTCTTCCCTGGGAGTTGAGCCAGTGTAACCCATAAACTGCGCCTTCAGCCCCTAATTTGACAGGCTGACAGTTAGGGAAGTCACCGCCTACACCGAATTGGTCTGCTATTCAATTTGCTCTACCAGCTCGGGGCGGTTGTTGCGCACGTTTCCAACGTCTGCGCCGACCTTCCAGGCTTTCATTTCGTCGGCTGGGAATGGTCTTAAAAGGTCGATAGGCAGGCGGGAAGGCTCGCCGGGCTGTAACCATCGCTCATAATCGCCCTGACGGAGGATGACCGGCATACGGTTGTGAAGCCGCTCCGTCAGCTCATTCGGGTCAGTGGTGATGATGGTGTAGGTTTCGAGAATGTTGCCGGTCGCTTTATCTCTCCACGCCTCCCAGAGGCCGGCGAAGGCGAATAGTGATCCACTTTCGAGAGCGATTGCGTAGGGCTGCTTGGTTTTGCTGTCGGGCTGGTTAGTTTTGACGTCGGGTTTTTGCCACTCGTAGAACCAATCGGCGGGAACGAGGCAGCGGCGGCGCCTGATGGCCTCACGGTATGCGGGGCTGGTGGTGATGGTCTCGGCACGGGCGTTGATGGTGGAGTAGCCGGCTTTGCCGTCCTTTGACCAGAATGGCACGAGCCCCCAGCGCATAATGGTGAGCTCTCGCTCGCCTGTGTTTGGGTTGAGCCGGACGACCGGCTGCCAGCTCTGCGGGGCCACGTTGTATGAGGGCGCAAAGTACCCATCGTCAAAGACGCCGGTGTCGTGCGCCTGCATCCATTCTGCGATGCGTTGCTTGTCTGCCCGTCTGCCGTATCGTCCGCACATAGTGCTGGAGACATACTAATTCGGCGGCGGGGGTTGGACTATGGGCATTCGACTACAGGGGCGCTGTGGGCACCTGCTGAATTTCTGCGGCGGAACTGACGGAATAGATTCGTTCCCCGGGTCCCCAAGTGCGAGGGACGGGGGGCACCTGGCGCCTGACAGGGTGACGCGGCGGGCGGCGCTACGGCGCGAGGTTCTGGGCTTTGGCGGCCAGGTCGAAGTCCTTCTCGGTGATGCCGCCTGCGTCGTGCGTGACGAGGGCTAGGCGGACGCGGTTGTAGCGGATGTCGATGTCGGGGTGGTGGCCGGCGACCTCGGCGAACTTGCCGATGAGATTGACGAATTCGAGAGCGGCGACGAAGTCTTTGAATTGGAAGGTGCGGACGAGCTCGCCGGATTCAATTTGCCAGCCGGGCAGTTGGGTGAGGCGTTGTTGAGCGGCGTCAGGGGAAAGAACGGGCATGGGTTTGGACCTCAGTGGTTGGTGAGTAATGGGTGATTGTCGGTGGTCAATCTTCGGGCCTAAAGGCCTGAATCATTTTTGCTGCTTTTTCAGGGGCCTGAAGGCCCCTGCTCCCTCCACGGTTTCAATCGCGGGACGCGGTTGGAATTTGAAAGTCGACGCCGGCGACTTTGTTGAAGTTCTGAGTTGCGGCGAGGTTGATTTCGTCGAGCGGAATCTGTTCGTAGTGCTGGGAATCGAGATCGGTGAGGACCTTTGCGGTGATCAGGTAGTTCTGGATTTTCATTGGATCCCGGCCGGAGTTGAAGATCACTACAAGAGGCTGAGCGGGTGCGGGCGCGACAGGCGCGGGTGGCGCGATTTGATTTGGCGCGGCGTAGGCTTGGTCTGGATACGCGGGGACTTGGTCTGGATATTGCGAACCCTGGTCTGGATACGGAGCCAGGGCATTCTGGTCAGATACGGAGTTGCCGGGTGCGGAGTTATCGGAATCGGAGTCGTCGGGATCGCTCCAATCGTAGAGACCGAGATTGTAGAAATTGGGATTGAGCAGATATGGGTAGCCGGACCCATACGGATAAGTGTTGACATACCAGTCGTGGAACTGGCGACGCCGCGCGTCGAAGCGGTCGTAATTGGACCTGCGAGAAAGGCTGGCAGCGCTCGGATTGTAGGGAGCGCGGGTTCTCGCAAATTGATTTCCGGTGTAGCGGGTTCCGATGTAGCGATTCCCGCTGTAGGTTCCGGTGTAGGGGGATCGAAGAGTCGAATAGGTCAGATTCGAGTGGTTCTGGGGGCCGAAGGCTCGATAACCCGCGCCTGGCGAATAGCGGTATTGGGGGCCGTAGCGGGCTGGCTGCGCGGGGCGTGCAAAGTTGGGCGATTGCGAAAAGGAAGGTCGCGAGAAACTGGGTTGCGAGAAAAGCGGGATGCGAGGAGAAGCCGGCGTTGCCTGAGAGTCCTCTGCTGCCGGAGGAACCGGCGTGTGCGCCGCCATGTTGAGCAACGGCGGGCAGGGCGAGCGCGAGAAGAGCGACTGCGGCCCGGAACATCATGGAGCTATTCTACGCCCGATTGGAATTCAGTGGGCCGTGGCCAGTGGCCAGTTGTTTGTGCTCGGTGGAGGGTGGTGCTATCCCACCCTTCGCAAGGGATTCGAAAATGCAGGTCCCCATTCGACTCCGTCCGCCAAGGCGGACTTCGCTCAGGGCAGGCTTTCGACTCCCATCGCTGCGCTCCGGTCGCTCAGGATGACAGCGCGGAGATGGGATGGTGCGATCCCACCCTAAACGCAAAGTGCGCGTTTAGGATGGGGCAACCATTCTTTTGTGCTGGGCGAAGGTCGCGAAAAGCAACAGCAGGTCCCTCGGCTCCGCTGAAGAACGCTTCGCTCGGGATGACAGTGCTCTTTTTCGGTGAATTTATTTTTGTGCTGCGGGCGCTTACGAGGCGGCCTGGGTGCGGGCAAGTTCGAAGGTGGAGAAGCGCATGTGCTGGCCGCTGATTTCGGAACGCAGCTCCTGCCAAAGCTCGTTGGGAATCTTCAAGAAGACCTCGACGACGGCGGGATCGAATTGCGTTCCCGAGCAGCGGAGGATTTCTTCGCGCGCGTTGTCGAAGCCGCGGGCTTTGCGATAAGGGCGGTCGCTGGTGATGGCGTCGAGGGTGTCGGCCACGGCAAAGATGCGCGCGCCGATGGGGATTTCGCGGCCGGCGAGGCGATTGGGATAGCCGTTTCCGTCGTAGTGCTCCTGATGGCAGAAGACGATTTCAGCGGCGCCGGCGAGGAATGGAATTTTGCGGAGCATGTTGTAGCCGCGCGCGCAGTGCTCGCGCATGAGCGCCTGCTCGTCGTCGGTGAGCTTGCCGGGCTTGCGCAGGATGTCGTCGGGGATGGCCATCTTGCCGATGTCGTGGAGGAATGCGCCGCGCGCGATGATCTTGATTTCCTCAGGCGGAATGCCCATGGCGCGAGCGAGCGCGATGGCGTAGGCGGTGACGCGCTTGGAGTGGCCTTCGGTTTCAGAATCCTTCAAGTCGAGTGCGTCGCCGAGAGCCTCAAGCGTGACGTCGTAGGAGTGCTCGAGATCTTCCATGGCGTGGCGCAGCATCTCGGTGCGGGCGCGAACCATTTCTTCAAGGCTCTGGTGGTAGTTCTGGGTTTCTTCAAGCGCCTGGCGATGATTGAGGGCGCGCTCAACGGTGTTCAACAACTGCTCGCGCTCAAAAGGCTTGAGGAGATAGTCGTAGGCTCCGCGGCGCATGGAGTCAATAGCGACGCTGATGTCGTGAACGGCGGTGACCATGACGACGGGAAGATTGGGCTGAAGGGCGTGGATGCGCTCGAGGAGAGCGATGCCGTTGACGTCGTTCATCACGATGTCAGTGAGCACAAGATTGAAGGTGTTCAACTCCAGGGCGTCGAGAGCGTAGCGGCCGTCGGCGGCCTGCTCGACCGTGTATCCCTGGCGCTCAAGAGCGGCGGCAATCATGGTGCGGACGGGGGCTTCGTCGTCGACGACGAGAACGCGCGCGGGTTTGCGCGCACGAATGTCGCCTTCGTTTCGCGGGCTCGCTGCAATGCCCATTGCCTTCACGTCTGCCAAGCTTAAAGCCAAAACCGCGGCCTCCGTCTCATTTTGCCCGCGCGATCCGCTCGCACAGGAGCCCGTGCTTTGTTACATCTTTGTGGAACTGTTCCAAGGCCCTGGATGCACGCGCAGTCAGTGTCACATTATTTCGATGACGCCGCCGGCTGAAAGGTCCACAAAACTAACGAGATATAGCACATGTTCCTCGCCCCGTCCCGGCACAGCATGGGCGGACCGAGGGAAGTCTTTTCGTGAGAGTACCATCCGGCCAACCCGCCCTCAATAACCCGAACGTGGCACCGTGTTATGACGAACCTGTAGCATTAATGGCACTAGCGGGGATGGATGATCAGGGCTTTTTCGACTGGCGCTTGGCGCGGCGGCTTGCGGCCCAGCCTTCGATGTTGGCCTGCTTGGCGCGGCTGACGGCGAGGGCGTCGGCGGGCACATCTTTGGTGATGCAGGAGCCTGCGCCGATGTAGGCGCCTTCTCCAATGTTGACGGGCGCGACGAGCGTAGTGTCGCTGCCGACGAATGCGCCTTTGCCGATGCGCGTGACGTTCTTGTTGACGCCATCGTAGTTGCAGGTAATGGTTCCTGCGCCGATGTTGGCGGCGTCGCCGATTTCGGCGTCGCCGAGGTAGGTGAGGTGGTTGGCTTTGGCGCCTTTGCCGAGGCGCGTCTTTTTCATCTCGACGAAGTTGCCGACGTGCGCATTTTCGCCGACTTCGCTGCCGGGACGTAGGTGAGTGAAGGGGCCGACGTGCGCGCCATCGGCAACGATGGAATCTTCAAGGACGCAGCTCTGGAGAATTTGAACATTGTTGCCGACCGTGCAGTTTTCAATGACGGAGAAAGAACGTATGCGGCAGTCAGCGCCGACCTGCGTGCGGCCGAGCAATTGCGCGAACGGCTCGATGATTGTGCCAGCGGCGACTTCAACTTCGGGATCGATGACGCAGGTTTCGGGTCGATAGATCGTGACTCCGGCGGCCATGAGACGCGCCGCGGCGGCTTGCTGGCGCGCGGTTTGCTGCGTGGCCCGATCGGCAGCGGTTGCAGCTGGTTCATTCGCCGATTGGTTTGAGTTTGCCGTCATTTCACTTTCTCCGTGGCCCATTCCTGGGCGTCTTGCGCGGCTCCGATTCGAGGCAAATGGTCTAGACCTGCGTCGGGTTTGAGCGAGCGGGCTACTGCTGGGCCGCGCCGCCTGCCGCCGGCGCGCCGGGTGGCTGCGGGATGGTGATGTCGATCGGCTGCGGAGCGCCCATACCGAGAGCGTCGAGTCCGGGCTTGATTTCGGGGCCATTGCCCACCACTAATACTGCGAGCTTTTCAGGGTGGATGTACTTTTTGGCCGCAGCGGTGAGATCGGCTGTGCGTAACTTTCTCGAGGGCTGCGTGGTAAGTCTCAAGATAGTCGGCCGGATAGCCGTAGAACTCCAGCTTTTCGCTTTCATCGAGGATTTTGTCTTTGGTGTCGTAGTCAAAGAGGAATGAGTTGACGATGTCGTCCTTGGCACGTTGCAGCTCTTCCGCGGTAAACGGCTTGGTGTTCAGACCGGCGATCTCCGCTTCAGCCGCCTTGGTTGCATCGACGGTCGAGACACTCTTGGTGAGGACTTCGACGCGAAACGATCCGGGATGGTCGTAGGGCAGAGAGAACCCGCCGCCGACCGCGTAGGCCAATCCGAGTTGGGTGCGAACCTTTTGAAAGAGCCGGCTGCCAAAGCCGCCGCCAAGGATTTCATTCATTACATCGAGCGTGGGGGCATCAGGATCGTGACGATCGACGCCGAGGGCGACGATCTGCACGTTGGACTGATTTACATCTTCCTTGTCGATGAAGTAGACGCCGGGTTTGGGATCAGTGAATTGATCGTGGCGAGCCGGCTCGGGAGTGACAGGAGGGAGACTTTCAAAGGCCGCGCGGACTTTGGCTTCCATGGCCACGGGATCGAAGTCGCCGTAGATGCCGACGATCAGCTTTCCTTTGAGCGTGCGGTCGTGCCAGGCCTGGAGATCGGCCAAAGTGACTGCGCCGATGGTGGAAAATTCCGGCTGGCGCGTATATGGGCTGTTGACGCCGTAGACCAGCTTGGCCGACTCGCGGCCGGCGATGCCATCTTCATCGTCGTTGCGGCGAACGATTTCAGTGGCCTCCTGCTGCTGCGCAAGCTGGAGCTTCTCCGCGTTGAATTTGGGATGGAAGAGCAGGTCGATGGCGAGCGAAAAGACCTGATCCGAGTCGCCTTTCAGCGAGTCCCATGAGAGCTCGGTGGAATCATCGTCGCCTGCCGTTTCAATATGCGCGGCTTTGGCTTCGAGCAAATCGTCCATGGCGTCGCCATCCATGGCAGCGGTGCCGCTGGTACGCCAAGCCTGCGAGTAGAGGCCGACTAATCCGGCTTTGGCAGGATCTTCATCGCGCGAGCCACCGTGAATGAGCACCGAGCCATAGATGAACGGCAATTCGTGATCTTCCTGCAAAAAGACGACGATGCCGTTCTTCAGCTCGATGCGTTTGGGTTGCTGAGGGTGGAAGGCGTGAAGCGGCGGAATAGGAATCTGCTCCCAGGGCTTGGATTGCTGGGCGGCAGAGAGCACGCCCGTTATCGCGAACAACAATGCGACGGCGGCAATGCGAAGCGCGATCTTGAATAGAGAGCGTGCGGGTCTGGAGACCCGCACGACAGCCGGCGAGGACGCCGGCGCTACATGATTGAGGGGACTCTTCATTGCGCGCCTCCATCTTGTTTCGCGGGGCCTGCGGGAGGCTCGGTATCGATTTCAGCGCTGGTTCGATTGGAGGCTACAAAAACCTGATTCGCCACGCGGCGAATGTCAGCCTTGGTGACTTTGTCGACCTGATCAAGCTGCTGGAATAACTCGCGCCAGTCGCCGTAACGCGTCTGGTACTCGGCGAGCGAGCTGGCGAGTCCCTGGTTGTCATCGAGGCTACGCAGGAGCTCGGCGCGAGTTCGGGTCTTGTACATCTGAAGCTCCGCATCGGTGACGTCGGAGGTTTTCAGCTTTTCAATCTCCTTGTGGATAGCGTCGCGCATCTCTGCCGGAGTGTGGCCGGGAAGAGGAATGGCGCCAAACATGAAGAGGCTGGGGTACTTCTCGCCGGGTATCGGGCTTTCGCCGACGGCCTCCGCGGCGATCTGCTGCTGCTCCACGAGACTGCGGTAGAGACGCGAAACGCGCCCGTTCGACAGAATGTCGCTGATTGCGTCGTAGACCGCGTCATCGGGGTCGCGATAGCTGGGCCGGTGATAGCCCTCTAAATAGATGGGCTGCGTTTGCTCGCGGATGACAACGGACTTCTCGGCAAACTGCACAGGCTCGACGGTCGTCATGTCTTCCGGCTTGGGACCGGCGGGAACGCGGCTGAAATATTTCTCCAACATGGGCAGGTCGGTTGCGGGATCCACATCGCCGACGATGGCGATGACGATGTTTCCGCCGACATAGTACTTCTGGTGAAAAGCCATGGCCTCAGTGGCGGTGATCTGGCTAACCTCGCTGGGCCAGCCGATGTCGCTGCGGCCATAGTTATGCGCGACGTAAGCGGTCGCAAAAAACTGCTCTTCGAGCCGTCCAATGGGGTTGGAGTCTACGCGCATGCGGCGCTCTTCCATCACGACGTCGCGCTCTTTGTAAAACTCGCGCGGGACAACATCTGCGAGACGGCCTGACTCCAGCCACGCCCACAGCTCAAGGCGGTTCTGCGGCATGGACCAGAAATACTGCGTGTCATCGAGCCCCGTCTCCGCGTTCAGACCGTGAGCGCCGTTGGCTTCTGCAACCTCGGTGAACTGGTTGGGGACGACGTATTTTTCGGCCGCGGACTGCGCGTCGACGAAGGCCTGATGGAGCGCCGCGAGCTTCTTCTCGTCGCGTCCAACAGGCTTGAGGTACTCGGCCTCATAGGCGTTATTGGCGTCTTCTACTTTCTGGAGGGCGACCTTTTCCGCGGCATAATCAGTGGTGCCAATCTGGGTTGTGCCCTTGAAGGCGAGATGCTCGAACATGTGCGCCAGGCCGCTTTCGCCGGAAGGGTCGTTCACGTCGCCAGCGTCAACGAATGTGGCATAGCTGAAGACCGGCGCATCGTGACGCTCGCAAATGACCAGCGTGAGCCCGTTGGGAAGCACTTTGACGGTGATCCGCTTTTCAAAACTTTTGAGATCCTGCGCCGACGCCGCGGACCAAGCCAGCAATATGGTAAAAAGCCATACACCGGACGAAAAGCCCGGGAAAAATCTATGCCGCATGCAAACTCCTCCAAGCAGGAAAACCGAATTAACGATTGTTCGCTCTCTTCAAAGCTATTGCCCGCGGGCGAGGGCGTCAAACCGAGAGAATCACCTGGGCCCGAGGCGGAGCCGACAGCGTCACGCCTTGCAGGTGCGAGACAGTTGAGCGGCAGCGGCACGGGGCGCTTTTCCAAATCGCTATAATGGGGCCTCAATGGGTCGTGAATGGTGCATGAATGAGTCGACAATGGGTGGGGGACCGGCTTGAGGGCAACGCTATGCAACCCCAAGTGATGCGATGGATGAGCACCCTCTTCATGGCGGCGCTCACGCAAGCCGCATTCGCGAAAACTCCGCCGGCAACGAACAATCCGCCGGCAACAACGAGCGTGACGGTCGACCAACTGGATAAATTGCTTCCTTTCTATCGGCAACTCAGCGATGGAAAAGCTGCTCAAGGGATAGCAGGGGTGAGGCTGACGGAACGGGCCAGCGCGGCCCGGCTCGCCCAGTGGGAGGCCGCATTCACCGGCGGTCACGCTCGCGAGGCCCTGATTGCCGTTGTCGATGCCTCCGCGTTTCTCAACCCACCCGAGGCGGAGATCCTCTCTGCTCCCCCGCCGGACACTGCTCAAGCGAAACAGATCCTTCAGCGCGCGATCGAATATGCCAGCAAAACTGTTTCAAGAATGCCGAACTTTACTGCGCTGCGCAGCACGACCGAATTCGAGCTGACAACAGACGCGCAGATGGACACCCAGTTCCGCATGACCCAGTTGAATTTGCCGAAGCATACGAAACGGGCCGCATACCGTGTGTTGGGTCCGGCAAAAATGGACGGCTTGCCAGACGCGAAGTTGTTCTGGACGGGATCTCTCGCGCAGGTGGTCACGAGCCGAGGCGGGATTGAGGTCGCGGATTCGTCCGGCGGGAATGCGGTCCAGTCGGGGCAGGGATCGTTCGATCTGACATCGACGGGAGAATTCGGGCCGATACTCGCGACCGTTCTCGGCGATGCGTACCGGAGCAAGATTAAGTGGGACCACTGGGAGCAGGGTTCGGCTGGTCCTCTGGCCATCTTTCGATACGAAGTGCCAAGCAGTAAATCCCGTTTTGCGGTGCAGTTTACGACTGACAATCAAAAGCCCGAATTTCCCGCCTACCACGGCGAAATCGCAGTTGAGCCTGCGAGCGGAAGCGTTTATCGAACCACAATCGTGGCGATCACGAGCGGCACTGGTTTCGTCAGCGAATCTGCCGTCATGGTTGAATTCGGGCCCGCGCAGATTGCCGGAATCGCGTATATTTGCCCGCTTCGAGGCGTGACAATCGCAAAGTACTTCGATCCATTCGAATACAACAGGCAGGATCGGCCACCAACTCCATATCGCACCGCGATCAACGATATTTCATTTACCGAATTTCACGTGTTCCGGTCTGAATCACGAGTTCTTCCGGGTGCAATTGGACCGTGAGATGGCCGCCTTATCTTTTCGAGATGGCGCAGCTTGCGGAGCCGGGCGCGCCGCCAGTCTGTACCGCAAGATAGGGCCGTCAGATCGTGCCGCGAAGTTTGCTGACGGTATAATCGGTGGCATGCCGGCTAGCGTACAGACGAAAGTTGCGGAGACTGCGGCGGAGCGAAGCATCGAGCCGATTGCGGCGGAAGTGACGGAAAAGCTGCGAACGCTTGAGGCGAGGCTGGACCAACTGGGAAGCCTGATGGTGGCTTATTCAGGAGGCGTGGACTCGGCGTTTTTGGCGGCGACGGCGCATCGCGTGCTGGGAGAACGGATGCTGGCTGTGCTGGCGGATTCAGCATCATTGGCGCGGCGAGACATGGAGCAAGCCGCGGCGTTTGCGCAATCGATCGAGATGCCGTTGCAGGTGGTTGCCACCGAGGAGCTGGATCGCGAGGAGTACGCGCGCAACGACGCCAACCGCTGCTTTCACTGCAAGGATGAGCTATTTGCCGTGATGGAGAAATTGGGCGCGAAGCTGGATTTCAAGAACATCGCCTACGGAATGAATGCCGACGACACGCAGGGATTTTCGTCCCGGACAGCGCGCGGCTGAGCAACATGCAGTGCTGGCGCCGCTGGCTGATGCAGGGCTGACGAAACTGGAGGTGCGCGCGCTGGCCAAGGCAGCCGGGTATCCGGTGTGGGACAGGCCCGCTGCGCCGTGCCTCAGCTCGCGCGTGGAATACGGCCGCACTGTGACGCGGGAAGTTCTGGAGCAAGTTGAGCGCGGCGAAGAGAGCCTGCGGCAATTGGGCTTTCGCGAGCTGCGGGTGCGCCACCATGGCGAGCTGGCGCGCGTGGAGATTGCGCCGCAACGAACTGCCGCGCGCGCTGACGATGGAGATGATGGACGCGATTACGGCGGCGCTGAAGCAGGCAGGATTCAAGTATGTGACGCTCGATTGCCAGGGATTCCGGTCAGGGGCGATGAACGCGGTTCTGCCGGCGGAAGTGCTAGCGCGGCGGGGTGCGTAGGCGTTCGGTGGTGAGCCGATCTGAGGGAGCTTCCCTCAGGGGCTGAAGCCCAGATTTATTTGGTGCCTTTTGGCGGCACGACTAAAGTCGTGCCCTTTCAAAACACAGCCAATCGAACCCAATGCTCAGTTCCCTTCTCTTTCCGTACCTTCCCGTCTGGGGACTCCGGCGATTTAGAATCACTGAGCGATGCGAATCGGTTATCTGGAGTGCTTTTCCGGGATCAGCGGCGACATGATGCTTGGCGCGCTGGTGGATGCGGGCGTGCCTTTCGAGTTGCTGGCCGAGACGGCGGCGGCGTTGAACGTGGGCGCGCGCCTGGAGATGCGCAAAGTGAGCCGCGGCAGTCTGGCGGCGATCAAGGTGGACGTGCTGACGGAAGAACAGGGACCAAGCCACCCGAACGAGCACGGTCACGATCATGACCATGATCATGGCCAAGAGCATTCGCACAGCAGTCACGAGCATCACGAGTACACGCACGAACATCATGAGCACGACGCACGAGCATGATGCACACACGCACGACGTGCATGAGCATCACGAGCACGAGGCGCATGAGCACAGCCATGAACACGGCCAGGAACATGGGCACACGCCGCATCGATCGCTGTCGACGATTCTTGAGGATCATCGAGGCCGCACCGTTGAAAGATTCGGTGAAGCAGCGCGCGACTCGCGCCTTCCAGTTGCTTGGTGAGGCGGAAGCAGCGATTCATTTGATTCCGATTGAGAAAGTTCACTTCCATGAAGTGGGCGCGGTAGACACGATTGTGGACATTGTGTGTTCGGCTGCGGGGTGCGAAGCGCTGGGCGTGGATCGCTGGATGGCTTCACCACTGAATGTTGGAAGCGGCACGGTGAAGTGTGCGCATGGGACGCTGCCGGTGCCAGCGCCGGCGACTCTGGCACTGCTCGGCGATGCGCCGGTGTACGCAGCGGGCGCGCCGATGGAGCGCGTGACGCCGACCGGAGCTGCGGTGCTGCGCATGTTGGACGTGAGCTACGGAACGCTGCCTGCGATGCGCGTGGAAGCGCGCGGCTACGGAGCGGGTGGACGCGATACGCCGGGCGAGCCAAATCTGCTGCGGATCCTGATTGGTGAAGCGGCGGATGATGTAGCGGGCGAGACGCAGGAGGCGGCGAAGCCGATCGCGGTGATCGAGACGGTGATTGACGACGCGACTCCGCAGTTGCTGGCTTATGTGAGCGAGCTGCTGCTGGAAGCGGGCGCGTGGGATGTTTACCGGGCGCCGGTGCAGATGAAGAAGGGACGCTCGGGCGTGCAGATGACGGTGCTGTCCAGTCCCGACGTTGCTGCCGACGCTGCGCGATCTGCTGCTGCGCGAGACGACGACGATTGGCCTGCGTTGGCGGCTGGAAAACAAGATGGCGCTCGAGCGCGAGTTTGTGGAAGCTGAGACGACCTGGGGAAAGGTGCGGATCAAGGTTGCGCGGTGGCCCTCGGGCGAGGTTGCCAATGCGTCGCCGGAGTATGAAGTGTGCCGCAACATTGCGCACCAGCATGGAATTCCGCTGAAGCAAGTAATGCAGGAGGCGATGCGGGCTTATGCGGAGACGGATCGGGCGACCAATGAGAGCGGGAAGACGAACGTGCCGGAGAAGGGACGCTGATGGATCGCTCGCAGATTGAGGCGTTGCTTAGCGACGTGAGCGCGGGATCGACGAGTGTAGCTGATGCGCTGGAGCGGTTGCGCAATTTGCCCTTCGAAGATCTGGGATTTGCCAAGCTGGATCATCATCGCGCGCTTCGCACGGGCATGCCGGAGGTGATTTTTGCCGAGAGCAAGACTCCGGCGCAGGTGGCGACGATTTTCGGTCGCATGGCCAAGGCCGGCGGAAACGTGCTGGCCACGCGCGCTTCACGGGAAGTGTTTGAGGCTGTGCGCGGCGTGGAACCGCGGGCGGCCTTCAACGAAACGGCGCGAGCAATTACTCTCACGCAAACAGAGGCGGCGGCCGGAAAAGGAATGGTCGGCGTGATTTGCGCGGGGACGAGCGACTTGCCTGTGGCCGAAGAGGCCGCGGTGACGGCGCGACTGATGGGAAACACCGTGGAGCTGGTGGCCGATGTGGGCGTGGCCGGGATTCATCGACTGCTGGCGCAGCAAAAGATGCTGCAATCGGCGCGCGTGCTCGTCGTTTGCGCAGGCATGGAAGGCGCACTGCCGACGGTCGTTGGCGGACTGGTGAATGCGCCAGTGATCGCTGTTCCCACGAGCGTGGGTTATGGCGCGTCGCTGGGCGGTATAGCCGCGCTGCTGGGAATGTTAAACACCTGCGCGCCGAATGTGTCGGTTGTGAATATCGACAACGGATTCGGCGCGGCGTGCATTGCGTCGCTGATCAATCACATGTAGCTACGAACAGGTAACTGCGAACATATAGTTGCGGGCATCTCTAACTGCGATCGGCCATTATTTACAACGCTAAAAGCAAATTATCTGGCGCGGGCCGCGCAGAGGCATTAGTCTTTCAGCACTACTACTTCCCCGGAACGAGGAATCAATGTCAACGAATTATCCCCAGGTGGGTGGCTACCCTCAGTACCCCCAATATCCGCAATACACGCCCCCTGCCTACCGCTTATACGACGTTGGTGCCGTGGCCCTGGCAGCATTCTTAGGCAGCCCGCTTGCCGGGACGGTTCTCATGGCTTCGAATTACCGCAAGCTGAGCCAGGGCGGCAACGCGTTTCTCGCGCTTCTGCTGGGTGCGACGGCGTCCGTGGCCGAGATCTACATTGGATTGACTTCGACGAAGAGCCCTGCGATTGCAACCCTTGTGCTGTTTGCGGCTACGTGGTTCGCTGCGAAGGAACTGCAAGGCCACGCAATCCAGACGCACGTCGCGTGGGGCGGGCAGCTGCACTCAAAGTGGCGCGCGTTCTGGGTAGCCCTGGTGACGACGCTGGTTCTTGGTGCTGGGGTTGTCGCTTATCTCTACTACACCGGGCAGTTGCAGAAATACATTACGCAAGCGGAGAACCAACAAAAGCAATTGCAGACACCGCAGAATACAGTGACGATTGGCACTAAAGATCAGGTGGTATACAGCGGGACAGCAACGGCAAACGATGCGACAGCGCTGGGTAACGCACTGAAGGCCGCGGGATACTTTCAGGATCGCGGGGTCACGGTGCAGCTGAGCAAGGGCGCGGGCGGAACGGTGATTGGGTTCGTGGTTGCGGACGGCGCCTGGAACCAGGCTGGAACTCTCGCTTCATTTGAAGAGATTGCGCGGGGTGTGGCATCGACTGTCGGCGGTTTGCCTGTGCAGGTGCAACTGCTGAACAGCCTGCAGACCGTGGAGAAGTCGGCGACGATTGGCGAAGTGGATTTTGGAGGCGGCGATGCGGTGATTTACGAGGGAACCGCGACGCAAGCTGACGCGCAGGCGCTTGGCCAGCAGTTTAAGACGATTGGATTCTTTGGCGGCAAAGGAGCCAATGTGTTTTTGACGAAGGACGGCGGAACAACCATCGCGTTCGTCGTAAGCGATGGCACATGGAACAACGCTACGATGGTGACTGACTTTGAAACCATCGTCCGCAGTGTCGCCCCGAGCGTGGGCGGGCTGCCGATCGACTTGCGCCTGGACAACACCACGCTCACGGTGGAAAAGGAAGAGATGATCAAGTAGAGGAGCGGGTTGAGAGCCGGATCTTGGATCGATTCTCGAGTCGATTTTCGGATTGATTTTCGGATTGGCGCCGCAAGGCGCGAAGCCCAGGTCTCTGAACATAGAGACCTGGGCTTTCGTTTGGGCCGATTTTCGGCTTCTTGCTCTAAGCCCGCGGGCTGCACTTACGCCTGGGGCTGCGAGGATTGCGGCTGGCGGTTGCGGCGATGCTGGCGGCGCTGAGCAAGCATCTGCTCAAACTGCTGCTTCTGCGAGTCAGTCAGGACAGCTTCAATCTTGCTATTCGTATCCTGCATGATCGCATGAGATTTGGCATGGCGATCCTGCTCGCTGAGCGAGGCGTCGGCGCGCAGGGTCTGCATCTGCTGTTGGCGAGCGGTGAGGATGGGCGTGATCTGCGCGACCTGATCGCTGTTCAAGCTCAGCCTTTTGCCCAGATGCGCGGCGAACTGGCTGGGGTCAAAATTGCGGTGCTGTTGGCCGGGCTGCGAGGGCGCGGCTTGCGCTGCGTTGGCAGCGGGAGCCTGGTTGGAATCAGGATTCGACGCGGGCGCCTGCGCGAACACGATGCTCGCTGAAAGCAATGCGCCCAGAAGGATTGTTGCTTTGGTTGCGTTCATTTTAATTCTCCCTTGTGGCCTTGATGATTCATGCCGGCCAATGCGTATGTAGACACGAATGCGGGAGGGAAAGTTGCAGCGGGAGCGCAAGGGTCAATCGTTGGGTTGAAGCGGGTTAAATTGAGGGCGAAACCATGGGTCTATGCGCGGGGCGCGTACGTCTAATGCGGTCAATTCGATTCGCAGAGTTGTAGTTCTCAGAATTGCGACATGAGCGCGCGGCCGGCGGTAATCATTGATCTACAGTAGTTGAAGGAGAGAACGAACGATGGCAGAATCCGTGATCGCGCAAAAAGGACCGTATCCCGTAGAAGTCGAAGCAGGCAAGAGCTATTTCTGGTGCGCCTGCGGCCGGAGCGCAAACCAACCGTACTGCGACGGCAGTCATGCAGGCACCGGATTAACTCCGGTGAAGTTTGAGGCCGCGGATACTGAGACCGTCTGGCTTTGCGGATGCAAGCACACGCAAACTCAACCGTTCTGCGACGGCAGCCACGCAAAGTTATAAACAAGGATCAGTCAGCTTGCGGAAGAACGTCAGCCGGCTTTTTCAAGCAGGCAGAGAGAGAGATCGCGGCGCTCGACCATGTCTTTGGTGATCTCGAGATCGCGGACGCGCTTGTTCGAGGGCAGGTGGTACATGAGGTCGAGCATGAGCTCTTCGAGGATCATGCGCAGGCCGCGGGCACCGACTTTGCGGGCCATGGCTTCGCGGGCAACGGCGCAGGCCGCTTCGGTGGTGAAGTGCAGGCGGACGTTTTCGTACTCAAAGAGGCGCTGATACTGCTTGAGGATGGCGTTGCGCGGCTTGGTGAGGATTTCGATGAGCGCGGCTTCGTCGAGCTCGTCGAGAACGCCCATGACGGGCAGGCGGCCGACAAACTCGGGAATGAGGCCGTACTTGATGAGATCCTGCGGCTCGGTTTTGCGGAGCAGCTCGGTATCGCGATGGGAGCGGGTGGTGGCCTGATCGGCTTCGGCGTCGACGGTGCGGAAGCCGAGAGCCTTTTTGCCGATGCGACGGCCTACGACACGCTCGAGGCCGACAAATGCTCCGCCGCAGATGAAGAGAATGTTGGTGGTGTCGACCGCGGTGAACTCCTGATGCGGATGCTTGCGGCCGCCCTGCGGAGGCACGTTGGCGACGGTGCCCTCGAGAATCTTGAGCAGGGCCTGCTGCACGCCTTCGCCGGAGACGTCGCGGGTGATGGAGGGGTTCTCGTCTTTGCGGCCGATTTTGTCGATCTCGTCGATGTAGATGATGCCCTGCTGGGCGCGGGTGACGTCGCCGTCGGCGGCCTGGAGAAGCTTGAGGATGATGTTCTCGACATCCTCGCCGACGTAGCCGGCCTCAGTGAGCGTGGTGGCGTCAACGATGGCAAAAGGAACGTCGAGCATCTTGGCCAGGGTGTGGGCGAGAAGCGTTTTGCCGGAGCCGGTGGGGCCGATGAGGAGGATGTTGGACTTGGCCAGCTCAACCTCGTTGTTGCGGGCCTTGTTCATCTGGATGCGCTTGTAGTGGTTGTAGACGGAGACGGCGAGCTTTTTCTTGGTCTGGTCCTGGCCGATGACGTAATCGTCGAGGAAGCTCTTGACCTCAGTGGGCTTGGGGAGATGGCCTGCGGTGGTGGCCGGAGCCTCGCCGCTGCGATCGTCGTCGAGAATGGAGTTGCAGACGGCAACGCACTCGTCGCAGATATAGGCCCGTGGGTAGTCGCTGGGCGACGAGATCAACTTGGCCACCGCGTCCTGCGACTTATGGCAGAACGAGCAGCGAAGCGCTTCTTCCGGCCCTGTGCGCGTCTTCATGATGGTGGCTCCCCCAGAAAGAGTTTAGTCCAAATCCTGAAATCCGGCTACGTCGAGGCCGGGCTAAGTGCGGGGCGGGCTAAGTTCGAGGACGATCAATGATTTCGTCCACGATGCCGTATTCCTTGGCTTGCTGCGCGTTCATGATGAAATCCCGCTCCACGTCACGTTCGATGCGATCGAGCGGCTGGCCGGTGTGGCGGGCGATGAGGGTGTTGGTGATTTCGCGGATGCGCAGGATTTCGCGCGCGTGAATGTCGATGTCGGTGGCCTGGCCGCTCAAACCGCCCATGGACGGCTGATGGATGAGAATGCGTGAATTGGGCAGGGCGAAGCGCTTTCCCTTGCTTCCGGCCAGAAGAAGGAACGCGCCCATGCTGGCGGCCTGGCCGATGCAATAGGTGACGACGTTGTTCTTGATGAACTGCATGGTGTCGTAGATGGCGAGGCCGGCGGTGATGGAGCCGCCCGGCGAATTGATGTAAAGCGAGACGTCTTTCTCTGGATCCTCGCCCTGAAGAAAGAGCATCTGGGCGACGATGAGATTGGCGATCTGGTCGTCAATGGGTGTACCAAGAAAGATAATGTTATCGCGCAGCAGACGGGAGTAAATGTCGTAGGCGCGCTCGCCCCGGCTCGTCTGCTCAACCACCATGGGAACTAATGCCATTGCTTCTTTAGCTCCTAGCTTCTAGCCTCTAGCTGCTAGCTTTCTCGTGCTTGTGCGGGCTGTGTTTTCAGGGGTTCCAGCATCGGAAGCCCTGAATACTTACTCCATTTATGCGGGCAGACGTTCGTACAAAATTGAAGCGGTTTTGTCTCGTCTGAGTTGTTCCCTGATCCTAGCCAGCCCACCGTCTTTGGTCAATCGAACTTTCAGGGAATCGAGAGGCTCGCGTGACTGGATAGACACTATCTGCAATTCCTTGTCCACATCCTCATCGCTCACCGTTATGTCTTCCTCACCGGCAATGCGATCGAGGAGGAGATTTGTTTTGACTTCGGCCACGGCGCTGTCACGCTGGGCAACACGCAGGCGGCTGAAATCGAGCTTGCGCATTTGGTCGGGCTGCATTCCCTGTGCCGCGAGGGCGCGCAGGCCACGCTCGAGACGAATATCGATCTGATCCTGAACCAGCGATTCGGGAACTGGGAAGGTGAAGCGCTCAATCATCGCGGCGAAGAGGCGGTCTTTGGTTTCGGCCTCCAGGTTGCGGCGCTTGCGCGCGGCGATATAGTCGCGAACGCTGGTTTCGAGTGCGGCGTAGGTCTCGTAGTGGCCGAGTTCCTTGGCGAAGTCGTCGTTCAGCTCGGGGAGAATGCGTTTTTTGATGGCCTTGACTGTCAACGTCGTAGGCCACGGTTTTGCCGGCGAGCTTGGCTTCGGAGTAGTCGGCCGGATAGATGACTTCGAGCTTCAGCTCCTGACCGGGCTTGGCGCCGCGCAGGGAGTTGGTGAAGGCTTCGACCGTGTCTTTGCCGCCAATTTCGACCAGCGTGTTTTCGCCGCCGATCGGTTGAGATTCGGCGGGCTGCGATTCTGGGGACTGAGAGGCTGGGGCTGGAATCGGTGGCGGCTTCGGGCGCGGCAGTGCCTTCGGCGCGGCGGCGGCGGGTCGTTTTGGATTTGGCCCTTGTAGCTGATCTCGGCCCAATCGCCATCCTGAAGCGCGCGGTCTTCTTCAACCGGCTCGATGGTGGCGCGCGAATCGCGAAGATGAGTCGAGCTCGTGCTGGAACTCTTCTTCAGTAATTTCGACCGATGGCTTGTCGACCTTGACGTCTTTGTAGCCGTCGATGGAGAAAGCAGGAATGAACTCGAAGACCGCTTTCACATGAAGCGGGGTTCCGTCTTCGACGGAGAGATCGGTGACCTGAGGCTGGCCGACGGGACGAATGTTCAGGTCGTTGACCGCTTTGTTGAAGCGCTCCGGGAGCAGGCTGTCGATGACTTCCTTGCGAATTTCAGCGGCGAAGCGGCGACGGATGATGGATTCCGGCACTTTGCCGGCGCGGAAGCCGGGAATTTTGGCGTACTTGCGATAGTTGGCTGCGACTTTGCGATAAGCCGCGGCGACTTCATCGGCGGGCACGTCGATGACCAGTTCGCGAGTGCATTCGGGATTGAGGACGGGACCGTGGGAATGGCCGTGCTGGTGGTCGTGAGCTGCTTCAGCGTGATCGTGTTCCTGCTGGGGTTCAGCCGATTCGGGTTTGCTTTCGAGGGTGCCGCTGGAGCTCAACTTGTACCTTCTTTGGACTGTGCTTTGGACTTTGCCGGGCGCGTGCGCCGATATGCGGCCACGGGCTGATGCCGGATGCAATAGAGCGCCGTTGGACCGGGAAATACTCTTCTTATGGTACGGGGCTTTGGTGGCAAGGGTCAAACCAGCGGGAGGGTTGTGCGAGCAGGACAGAATCGCCAAAGACACGTTACTTTTCGGTCGCCTGGGGCTTGCGAACATGGGCGGCGGGGTTGCGCCGCAACCGCCTTCACGCACGGCCGGCGAACTCGCGGGTTTCGGTGTAGACCCTGACCTTTTCGCCCTCTTGGATGAACAGAGGAACCTTGATTTCGAGGCCGGTCTCGAGGCGTGCGTGCTTGGTGACGTCGCCCGACGTATTGCCGCGCGCGCCGGGCTCGGTGTAAACGACTTTCAGCTCGACCTGCGAGGGCAACTCCAGGCCGATAGGGTTGCCGTTGAACTTGTGCAACTTGATCAACGAGCCATCGACGAGGAAGTCTTGGCGTCGCCGACCATGGTTGAGGAGAGGTTGTGCGTTTCAAAGGTTTCCTGATCGAGGAAATAGGAACCTTCCTGGTCGCTGTAGAGGTAGGACGACTCGACAAGCTCGAGATCCGGCTCCTTGAATTTTTCGCCGGCTTTGAAGGTCTTGTCGAAGACGGCGCGCGTGAGCAGGTTGCGCATCTTCAGGCGGACGAGGGTCTGGCCGCCGCGAGCCGTGGGCGTGGAGACTTCGGCTTCAAGGCAGTAATACGGCGTGCCTTCAAGCTCGAAAACCATCTTGCGTTTTACGGTGATTGCTTCAATTAGTGCGGCCATGAGTTCCCCAGGAAGAAGATTCGAAGAGGCGAGGAGCGCGAGGAGCGCATTGCCCATCCTTCTCCAGTATAAGTAGGCGGGTGATGGGCGCCGCAAGACGCTAAGGTGCAGGCTCTGTCCGAATGACCGGTCATAAGACAAGATCATCCAATTCGCCGCACCACAGACGGATTCAATTGGGCCAATGCGCGTAAATATCGGCCAATACCGATGCGAGGAGGAACATCGCTATTAGAGCGACCCAAACATTCGCGCCCACGCTCTTCTTAGCATCCGGCTTGACGCAGATCCCCTGAGTTGCTCGCCTTCGCTGCTCTTCCATCGCCCGCATAGCAAAGCGTGACGAGCGCCAAGCTAACGCGGCGAAAAACGTCGCCATTGCGAAGCAAACGTATTTCCCGGGATAGTGGCTTCCAGTCGGCCCGTGGACCATCGATTTCCCTCATCCGGAGTGTACCGTCGCCCAGCTCGGAAGCTACACGGCCCGGAGACACATTGAGGCAGCGTCAGCCTTCTTCCGCTTCGCGGAGCTTGGCGATGACGGTGAAGTCTTCGAGGGTGGTGACGTCGCCCTTGATTTCGCCGTGCGTGGCGAGGTCGCGCAGCAGGCGGCGCATGATTTTGCCGCTGCGGGTTTTGGGTAGCGCTTCGGTGAAGCGAATATCGTCGGGCCGAGCGAGCGCGCCGATTTCCTTGGTGACCCATTTGCGGAGTTCGTCCTTGAGCGCGTCAGAGGGCTGGTTGCCGGACTCAAGCGTGACGAAGGCGGCGATGGCCTGACCTTTCAGATCGTCGGGCCGACCCACTACGGCGGCTTCGGCAACTTTGGGGTGCGCGACGAGCGCGGATTCGACTTCCATGGTGCCGAGGCGTGGCCGCTCACGTTGATGACGTCGTCGACGCGGCCCATGAGCCAGAAATAGCCGTCGGCGTCCTGGCGCGCGCCGTCGCCGGTGAAGTAGCAGCCGGGAACGTCGGACCAGTAGGTCTTCTGGAAGCGCTCATCGTCGCCGTAGATGGTGCGGGCCATCGACGGCCAGGGCTTGCGAACGACAAGCAGGCCGCCCGAGCCGGCGGGAACAGTTTCGAAGTGGCCGTTGGCGTCGGGCGCGTGACGACTTCAGGCTGGATGCCGAAGAAGGGGCGCGTGGCCGAGCCGGGCTTGGTGGGAACAGCGCCGGGGATGGGCGCGATCATGATGGCGCCGGTCTCAGTTTGCCACCAGGTGTCGACGATGGGGCAGCGGTTGCGGCCGATCTTCTCGCGATACCACATCCACGCTTCAGGATTGATGGGCTCGCCGACGGTGCCGAGAAGGCGGAGCGAGTCGAGCTTGAACTTGTCGACGAATTCACTGCCCCACTTGATGAAGGCGCGGATGGCGGTGGGCGCGGTGTAGAAGACGGTGACGCGATGGTCGTCGACGATCTTCCAGAAGCGCGAAAAGTCGGGAAAGTTGGGCGCGCCCTCGTACATGAGGACGGTTGCGCCGTTCTGCAGCGGGCCGTAGACGACATAGGAGTGGCCGGTGACCCAGCCGATGTCGGCCGTGCACCAGTAGACGTCGTCGTCGCGGAGATCGAAGACGTATTTCGAGGTGAGGTAAGTTTGGACGGCGTAACCGCCGGTGGTGTGGAGCAGGCCCTTGGGTTTTCCTGTCGATCCGGAGGTGTAGAGGATGTAGAGCGGATCTTCGGAGTCCATGTGCTCGGCGGGGCAGGTGGGCTCGGCTTTGGCGACGAGATCGTGCCACCAGTGATCGCGGCCTTCGACCATGTTGACCGGCGAGCCGGTGCGCTTGTAGACGACGACGTGCTTGACGGTGGGGCAGGCGGGCATGGCCTCGTCGACGGTGGCCTTGAGCTTGATTTCGTTGCCGCGGCGGTAGCTCGTGTCCTGCGTGAGGATGGCGACGCAGCCCGAGTCGGCGACGCGGTCGGCGATGGCGTTGGCGGCGAATCCGCCGAAGATGACGGAGTGGACGGCGCCGATGCGCGCGCAGGCGAGCAGGGCGATGGCCAGCTCGGGCGTCATGCCCATGTAGACGGCGACGCGATCGCCTTTCTTGATGCCGAGCGACTTGAGGGCGTTGGCGAATTTCTGCACTTCGGCGTGTAATTCGGCGTAAGTGAGGCGGCGAATTTCGCCGGGCTCGCCCTCCCAGATGATGGCGGTTTTGTTGGCGCGCTCGCCGAGCGCATGGCGGTCGACGCAGTTGTAGCTGAGGTTGATTTTGCCGCCGACAAACCACTTGGCCCAGGGCAGATTCCACTCAAGAACTTTGTCCCAGGGCTTGAACCAGTGGAGTTCTTTCGCCGCTTCGGCCCAGAATGTTTCGGGGTCGTCGATGGACTGCTTGTAGAGGGCTTCGTATTCGGCGAGGCTCTTGATATGGGCCTTGGCGCTGAACTCCGGCGGCGGCGGAAAGACGCGATGTTCGCGCAGCGTGGAGTCGATATCGCGATTGGCGACGGAAGCAGGCGTCGAAGACATTCGGAGTTCCTTTAGGAAAGCGGTTGGATAGGTACCGCGGGCGCTTTGGGGCGGCGCTTATAGCGGGAGAAGCCTCGGGTGAAACTTTAGCGGGTGGGAGGGGGGAGAAGCAAGGGATTGGGTTTCAGGGGGCAGGAGTTACGTATTTGATGGTGCAGCCAGGGGCACTTTGATCATGCGGACAACGGGAACGGCCTCGCCATTCCATAGAGGAACGGTGATTCGTTCGATTTCCACGTAGCCTTTGAGGCGGTAGAGTGGAACGCCAGTGAGGGTTGATCCCATTTCGAAATGGCGGAAACCAGCGGCCTGTGCTGCCGCCTCGACGTGGGCGAGGATCAGGCTGCCCAGTCCGCGACGGGCGAAGGCCGGATGGACGAAGATGGCGCGCACTTTGGCGGCGTCAGTCGATGGATCGAGTAAATCCGGCTCCCGGACAGGGGCGTGGTCGCTGCAGAAGAGGGTTCTGCGTTTGGACCATCCGCCGCAGCCGGCGAGCTTCAATTCTTTTGATCCTTCGAGCGGCAACGTCTCCGCTACGAAGTAGGTCCGGTCGCGAATCAACTGCGTATCCAACCCGAGGACAGTACCCAGCGCGCCTTCGATCTGCGCTGGAGTATAGTCCGTAGCCTGCAGGCCGCGGACGGAGGTCTCGATTAGCGCGTGCAGAGCTGGGATGTCGCTCTCAATCGCGTTTCGAATTCGCCATTTCTCGTCTTGGGACGCCACCGTAGTTCAAGAATACCCATTCTGGCTACGGGTCTCAGACGCCGCTGATAGATGTACATGACGTACATATTCAGGTGTACATCATGTTATAATCGCAAAATCATGGAAGTGCCGATCACACAGTTCAGGCAAAAACTTTTCGACCTCGTCAACCAGGCTCTCGACGGCAAGGAAGTCTGGGTATCGCACAAGGGCCGCAGGCTGCGGCTCGTGCCTGAGAACGCGCCTTCAAAGCTTAGCCGTATTACGCCGATGCAGATCCTTGTTCCGGGCACGGATCTCGAGAATGATTCATGGAAGCTTGAGATGATGCGGGATTGGGAGCGGAAATGGGACCGCCGGCTTGGACCCGTCGCAAAGCCGAAGCGGTCCGCGTCCGCGCAAGGGCGAACGCAGACGCGTAAGGCTCGCCGCACGGCATGATCGCCTATCTCGATACCCACGTTCTGAGCCGCCTGTCTCATGGCAATGCGCGCATTGGACGCGACGCGGCGAGGCTAGTCCAAAGTGCCGAGCTGCTTATTTCTCCCATTGTGCTCGTTGAGCTTGAATACTTGTATGAAATCAACAGGCTGAGCGTGCCCGGCAAAGACGTTTTACGAAAACTGGAGAATGAGATCGGAGTTCGGATGTGCGATCTGCCATTTGCTGACGTAGCAAGGGCGGCGCTCGATGAAAAGTGGACGCGCGACCCATTCGACCGAATCATCGTCGCCCAAGCGAAGGTGAATGGCTTTGCGCCGCTCATCTCATCCGACGAAGAGATGATAGAGCACTATCTGCGCACAGTCTGGTAAACGCGGCCAAATTAAAAAGCCCTGCTCGCGAGCAGGGCTTTCTAGTGAGGTGAATCGGGCAGTTGCAGATTAGTGTGTTTTGGCTACTTCGGCGGCGGAGGCGATTTTGGCTTCGGCTTCGGAGATGACGCGGAGGGCCTCGGTGTAGGCGTCTTCGCTTTCGCCGGCTTCTTTCCACATCTGCTGGCCGTGTTCGAGCTGCTGCTGGGCGCGGGGCACGTCGATCTCCTCGGGCTTGAGCGCGTCGGAGGCGAGGATGGTGACGCGATTGGGCAGGACTTCAACGAATCCCCAACTGACGTTGTAGCGGGCTGTTTCGGGGCTGGTGGATTCGATGCCTGCGCCGGTGTGAATGCGCACATCGCCTGCGCCGAGCTCGGCCATCAGCGGCGCGTGGCCGTAGAGCACTTCAAGATCGCCCGATTGTCGAGGGCAGCTCGACAGCCGTGGCGTCAGCCTCAAAGAGCGTGCGCTCGGGAGTGACGAGCCGGACGCGGAGTTGATTGGATTCGTCAGCCATAAATCTTTCAGTCTCCAGCTACTAGCTTCTAGCTCCTAGCCTCTAGCTCATTGTTCGCGAGCTGAGGCCATCAACTTCGCATTGAAACGGCTGGAAGCTAGCGGCTAGCAGCTAGAAGCTGCTCTTACACCGTTGCCTTCAGTTTCTCGGCGGTTTCGAGCACTTCTTCGATGCCGCCCTTCATGTAAAACGCCTGCTCGGGAACATCGTCGTGCTTGCCGTCGATGATTTCCTTGAAGGCGCGGACCGTGTCGGCGATTTTGACGTACGCGCCGGGGATTCCGGTGAACTGCTCGGCCACGTGGAAGGGCTGCGACAGGAATTTTTGCACTTTGCGCGCGCGGGCCACGGTGAGCTTGTCTTCTTCAGAGAGCTCGTCGATGCCGAGAATGGCGATGATGTCCTGCAGATCCTTGTAGCGCTGCAGAATGCGCTTGACGCCCTGCGCCACGTCGTAGTGCTCCTGGCCGACGACGCGCGCGGTGAGAATGCGCGAGGTGGAGGCGAGCGGATCGACGGCCGGGTAGATGCCGAGCTCCGACAGCGGACGGCTGAGCACGGTGGTCGCGTCGAGGTGAGCGAAGGTGGTGGCCGGCGCGGGATCGGTGAGATCGTCGGCGGGAACGTAGACGGCCTGGACCGATGTGACGGAACCTTTGCTGGTGGAGGTGATGCGCTCCTGCAGCTCGCCCATTTCGGTGGCGAGGTTGGGCTGGTAGCCGACGGCGGAAGGCATGCGGCCCAGCAGCGTGGAAACCTCTGAGCCGGCCTGCGTGAAGCGGAAGATGTTGTCGATGAAGAGCAGCGTGTCAGAGCCTTCAACGTCGCGGAAGTACTCGGCGACGGTGAGCGCGCTGAGGGCCACGCGCAGGCGCGCTCCGGGCGGCTCGGTCATCTGGCCGTAGACCAGGGCGCACTTGGAGTTGGCCCAGTCGCCGGGCTTGATGACGCCGGACTCGGTCATTTCAAGCCACAGGTCGTTGCCCTCGCGGGTGCGCTCGCCCACGCCGGCGAAGACGGAGAAGCCGCCGTGATTTTTGGCGACGTTGTTGATGAGCTCCATGATGACGACGGTTTTGCCGACGCCGGCGCCGCCGAAGAGGCCGATTTTGCCGCCCTTCAAGAAGGGCTGAATGAGATCGATGACCTTGATGCCGGTTTCGAACATCTCTTCGCTCGTGGACTGCTCGTCAAAGAGCGGCGCGGGGCGATGGATGGGCATGCGCGTCTTTTCGCCGATGGGGCCGAGATTGTCGACCGGCTCGCCGATGACGTTGAGCACGCGGCCCAGCGTCTCCTTGCCCACGGGCATGCGGATGGGACCGCCGAGGTCGATGGCCTTCATGCCGCGGACCATGCCGTCGGTGGCTTCCATGGCGACGGTGCGCACGCGGCCCTCGCCGAGGTGCTGCTGCACTTCGAGGATGACGTTGATGGGCGTGGGAACGGTGAAGCCGTCGCTGACGACGCGCAGCGCCTGATAGATGGGCGGCATGGTGGCTTCTTCAAATTGAACGTCTACGGCGGGGCCGGAGACCTGGATTACTTTGCCGATGTTTTCTGCCATTCTTTGCCTCCTAGCCTCGTTGCACTCCTTAGCTCTAGCCTGCTACTTTAGCTCTTCTCTGCGCGACTGAAGTCCTGCCCTGACTGCGTTTGCTCGGAGCCTAAAGCCTGCTCGCAGCTCGAAGCTGCGCTACAGCGCAGCTGCGCCGAAACAATTTCGATGATCTCCTTGGTGATGGCGGCCTGGCGCACGCGGTTCATGTGCAGCGTGAGGGCGTCGATCATGTCGGAGGCGTTGTTGGTTGCCGAATCCATCGCCGTCATGCGGGCCGCGTGTTCGGCGGCGACCGACTCGGTCATGGCGTGGAAGAGCACGGAAAAAATGTACTGCGGGAGCAGGCCGGCGAAGAGCTCCTCGGCGGGCTGCTCGTAGATGTAGTCGACGTTGGCGGTGCCGAATTTCTTGGCTTCTTCGTCGGCCTCGGCGGTGTCGGCAGGCTCAAGCTCGATGCCGGCGGAGAGAGCGGCCTCGGCGGCGCGCTCTTTTTCTTCAGCGGAGGGCTCGACGGCGCCGGTGATCTGCGGGCTGCTCAAAATCGATGAGCGGGAGCAGGCGCTCGACGACGAGGCGCTGCGCGATGACCGACTTGAATTCGTTGTAGACGATGTAGGCGGCGTCGATCTCCTCGTGGACGTAGCGGGAGATGATGTTGTGCGCGAGATCGAAGACGCGCGATGTTTCAAGCTTGATCAGCAGGCCGGGATGGTCGCCGGTAACTTCGACCGGGCCCTTGCGCGGGCCTGCGGACCTTGTGCGTGACGCCGTTCTCGTCGGTCTGCTCGGTGTAGACGGCGGTCGGGATAGCGGCGGCGCATCTGATCGCGGCCCTTGCGGCCGACGGCTTCGATGTCGATTTCCTTGTCGGGATTGCCGGCGATGAACTGGTAGGCGGTCTTGAGGATGTTGGCGTTGAATGCGCCGGCAAAGCCCTTGTCGCCGCTGACGACGATGAGCAGAACGCGCTTTTCAGGCCGCGTGACAAAGAGCGGATTGCAGAAGTTGCCGGTCTTCTCGTCGAAGAGATCGACGCGGCGGCGGAGCGACTCAAGCACGCTGGCGATCATGCGGGCGTAGGGCCGGGCGGCGAGGGCGCGCTCCTGCGCGCGGCGCAGCTTGGCCGCCGAGACCATCTTCATGGCCTTGGTGATCTGCCGCGTGTTTTTCACGCTGCGGATGCGACGCCGGAGATCGAGTACGTTTGCCATTTTTCAGTTCTCAGTTCTTAGTTCGTAGTTCTTAGTTCATTGCTTTCGGTCGTCCGTTCGGTCTTGCTGCAACTGTGAGCTGAGAACTGCGAACTCGCTGTTACGCTGTCGCTGCCGCTAAGCTCCGCCTTGAAGTTTGCCGAGTACTCCTTGAGCGCCGCGTGCAGGCGGTTGCGGAGGTCGTCGTCGAGGTGCTTCTTTTCCGTGATGTCGGCGACCAGCGCCTTCTGCGAGTCGTCGAAGATACTTGTAGAGCCCGTCTTCAAAGGCGCGAATGTCAGAGACCTGGAATTCGTCGAGATAGCCCTGCGTGCCGGCAAAGAGAATGATCATCTGCTGCTGCCAGGTGAGCGGCTGGAACTGCGGCTGCTTGAGCAGTTCGGTAAGGCGCACGCCGCGGGCGAGCTGCTTTTGCGTGAGCGGGTCGAGGTCGGAGCCGAACTGCGCGAAGGCCGCAAGCTCGCGATACTGCGCGAGGTCGAGCTTCAGCGTCGATCCGACCTGCTTGACGGCCTTGATGGCCGCCGAGAAGCCGACGCGCGAGACGGAGAGGCCGACGTTGACGGCGGGACGGATGCCGGAGTTGAACAGATCGGTTTCCAAAAAGATCTGGCCGTCGGTGATGGAGATGACGTTTGTCGGAATGTAGGCGGAGACGTCGCCGGCCTGAGTTTCAATGACGGGCAGCGCGGTGAGCGAACCGCCGCCGCGCTCTTTGCTCATTTTGGACGAGCGCTCGAGCAGGCGGGAGTGGAGATAGAAGACGTCGCCGGGATAGGCTTCGCGGCCCGGCGGGCGGCGGAGCAGCAGCGAAATCTCGCGATAGGCCATGGCGTGCTTGGAGAGATCGTCGTACATGACCAGCGCGTGCTTGCCGCTGTCGCGGAAGTACTCGCCCATGGCGGTTGCGGCGTAGGGCGCGAGATAGAGCATGGGCGCGGGCTCGGAGGCCGAGGCGGCAACGATGATGGTGTGGCCCATGGCGCCGTGCTTCGGTGAGCGTCTGCACAACCTGCGCGATGGACGAGCGCTTCTGGCCGATGGCGCAGTAGATGCAGATCAGGTCGTTCTTGGCGTTGTTGATGATGGTGTCGAGCAGGACGGCGGTCTTGCCGGTTTGGCGGTCGCCGATGATGAGCTCGCGCTGGCCGCGGCCGATGGGGATCATGGCGTCAATGGCCTTGAGGCCGGTGGCCATGGGCTCGCGCACGGGCTGGCGGTCAATGATGCCGGGGGCGAGGCGCTCGACGGGAAGCGTTTCGGTGGTGGCGATGGGGCCCTTGTCGTCAATGGGCACGCCGAGCGCGTTGACTACGCGGCCGATCAGGGCCGGGCCGACAGGGACGGAGAGAATTTTGCCGGTGCGCTTGACCTCTTCGCCTTCCTTGAGCTCGGTGTAGTCGCCGAGAATGACGGAGCCAACCTGATCCTCTTCAAGCGAGAGGGCGAGGCCGGCAATGCCGTGGGGGAAGCTGAGCAACTCGCCAGCCATGACTTTGTCGAGGCCGTAGATGCGGGCGATGCCGTCACCGAGCGAGGTGATGGTGCCGACTTCGTCGACCTGGACCTTGGAGTCGTAGTTCGCGATCTGGTCGCGAAGGAGTTGCGTGATTTCGTCTGCTTTGATTTGAGCCATTTGCTTTCCTTGCAGTTCTTAGTTCGTAGTCAGTTCGCAGTCATCGTGCTGCGACTCCGGTCACCGGCGGTTAACACTTCTTTCAGGCGGTCGAGGCGGCCGCGCACGCTGCCGTCGTAGACTGTGGAGCCGATGCGCACCACGGCGCCGCCAAGAATGGTTGAGTCGAGCGTGAAGCTCGGATCGATTTTTGCGCCGGCAAGTTTGGCCAATTCCGCGACCAGCGAACTACGCTCGTCGGCGCTCAATTCGCGCGCGGTGACGATTTCGGCGGGGCGAATGCCCAACTGCCGCTGCAGAATGCTGCGATAAGCCGCTGCCACTTCGACGACGTGGCCGATGCGATCGTTGGAGATGAGGACGGCGATTAGATTGCGCAGTTCTTTTAACATGCCGAGTTTGGCGTTGAGCTTGTCGAGGATTTCGACCTTCTGCACTGCGGAAACTGCGGGGTTCTCAAAGAGCGTGCGCAATTCGGCGCTGCCTTCCCACGTGGCAAGAAAATCGGAGAATTGGTGGTCGATCGCGGCCGTGTCGAGTTTGGCATCGGTGACGACCTCGGCAAAGGCGTTGGCGTAGCGGGAAACAAAGGCGGCCATCTAGTTGCGGCCTCCTTTGCCCGTAACGTCTGCAGTGACGCCGGCGACGAATTCGGCGATGAGGGCGCGATCGGTCTCGGGCGTGAGATTCAGTTGCCGGGAGGCCTGGTCGATGGCGAGATCGGCGGCGAAGTCGCGCAGGCCGCGGCGAATCTGAGCGGCGGCCACGCCGATTTCCTGCTCGGCGGCGGCGACGATGCGAGCGCTTTCTTCGCCGAGGGCAGCCTTGATGCGCTTTTCGTCCTCGAGGCTGTCCTGCTCCACCTGATTGCGGAATTTCTGCATCTCCTCGCCTAGCCCGGCAAGCTTGGCCTCAACTGCGCTCAGGCGGGACTGCGCGTCGGCAGTGGCTGCGCGCGCGGTTTCAAGATCCTGGCTCAGGGTCTGAGAGCGCTTGCGAATGATCTTGGGCATGATGCGGGCGAGCGGGATGGCGATGGCGAAAAAGATGATGGCGAAGTTTATGCCGAGCAGCAGAAAGATAGTGGTATCGAGGTTGAGATGCAGTATGCGGGCGAGGGATTGCACAACGGGCGCATGCAGGAGAACTTGTTCTTGCTCTGCTTCTTCCTTGTGAGGCGGAGTGCCAGCAGAGTCCAACGGCGGCGCGCTCGCGGCAGTTGAGCTGGCAGGCGTGGCGTTTGGCGCCTGAGCGGCATTCGAGACCTGACCGGCGGCGCGCAGAGGCGTGACAACCAGCGCGAGTGCAAGCGCGCCGGCAAAGATCGCGGGCAGGACGAAGGCAGGAAAGAAAGATTTTCTCAAAGGGGACTTTCTCAACGGGAACCCCCGGCAGCGGCGGGCAGAACGGCGCGGACAGCGAGGCCGGCAAGATCGGCGGAAGCGGCCTCGATTGTCGCGCGGGCCGAGGCGGCTTCGACGTCGAACTCGACTTTGGCCAGGCGAACTCTGTCGCCGGCCGCTTTGCGCGCGGCATCGAGGGCGGTGTCGCGCTCGGCCGTCCACTGCTTCATGCGCTGCTCGCGGAGCTTGTAGGCGTCGGCGCGCGCCAGGCGGAGGCGTTCCGCATATTCGGCAGTCTTCGATTCAGCTTCGGCAATCGCTTTGCGGGCGTCTTCCATGGCGCCTTCGGTGAGGGCGCGGCGCTTCGCGAGCACTGCCGTGAGCGGTTCCTGAATGAGGAACTGATAGGCGATGACCAGCACGATGAACAGCGCAGCCGTGGGGATGGCGCCAATCAGATACTTTTCGATTGCCTGAAGGATGTCTTGCATGGAGATACAGGAGTACCGGGCCTCTTCGCTAACGATTTTCTCATGCGGAACCCCTTTTTGTATCAGGGGCTGACACTCAAGTCAACGTGCGGGCGGCTCGCCGGAATCTCGGCGGAGAGTTCCGCCGGAATCTCGCAGGGTGACACGGGTCACGTGGCGGGAAATTCACACAAAATAGGGCTTGCTATTACTTAAAACGGGCCTACACTTGGTTTATTACCTAGACCCGGTCCAGGGTCCAGCGGGTAGCCGGTTTCGGGATATCCTTCCACTCCCGAGGCCGGTGGCCCGCTTCTTAATTTTTGGAGCATTTTTTCCCAGAGGCTTTCGGCCCAGGCAATGGTTTTTACGGCTCTGCGCCGGTGACGGATTTGTCCGCCGTGAGCAGGCCCTGCGCGCGCAGCCAGTTCTCAAGCAGGTTGGGCCACTGGTCGAGCGCGGGATCGCCTTTGCCCAGGCCGCTGCCGTGGGCGCCGTTCACGAATACATGCAGTTCCGACGGAACTCCGGCCTTTAAAAGCGCCTGATAAAAGTCGACGGTCGCTGCCGGAGAGACCGTTTTGTCGGCGAAGGTCTGATAGATGAATGTCGGCGGGGTGTCTTTGGTGACAAACAGAATCGGATCGTATTTGGCGCGGAGCGCGTCGCACCGGTCGATATTGTTGACCGGCTTGTCGCCGGGATTGTTGCCCAGCAGGTTGAATTCTTTGCAGTAGCTCAGGAACGTGGTGTCGCGGGTAATGGCGTCGAGCCAGGGATAGCCGAGGACGAGATAGTCGGGACGGCTGGAGGCGCGGTCGATTGGGTCTTCGGCGTCGGGGTTGCCGGGAACGAACTGCGTTCCGGCGAGCGCAGCGAGGTGGCCACCGGCAGAGAAGCCGATAACCACGATGCGATTGGGGCTGATGTGGTAATCCGTCGCGCGGGCGCGGACGGTCTGGATGGCGCGACGCGCGTCGATGAGCGGGACTGGAAGCAGGTAGCCGTTCGAACTGAGCCGGTAGCTGAGGATGAAGGCGTGAAAGCCGCGCGCGGTGAACCAGTCGGCCACTTCGCGGCCCTCGAGGTCGCCGGCGAGATGAAGATACGCGCCGCCGGGAAAGATGATGACGGCTGATCCGTTGCCGGTGCCCTCGCGCGGACTGAAGATGGTGAGCGCGGGTGCATCAGCGCAGGGTTCGCTCCTTGTGGGGGGCGATGTCACAACTCCGGGGGTTTTGTCTCCAGGTGGGGTGCCCGGCCAGAGGCGAATGGTTTGGATACCAAGGAAATTATTGTCGGTGCCGGGTGTGGCGCAGTTGGCGAGTTGCGCGTGAGCGGCGGGGATGGTGAGTGATGAGGCGATGATGGCTACGAGGAGTTTCTTCATTGGAGCCTCAGAGCTTGCAAGAAATTAGCCTTTAGGGCGTTGTCAGCACAGCTCGCTTCCTTCTGGGTCGCACGATTTCGATGAGCATGATGATCACAACTGCATTAAGCGACCATTTGGTCACGGTGAAAAAGTTAAGGCCACAGCTCAGACACCGCATCAGGTAGTGGGTGTAACCGTACCAACTCATGCCGGCTGCCAAGATGGACAGGGTTCCCGCGACCGGCGCAATTCTCGTGTGGAGACCCCATCGGCTCCTAACTGAAAGAAAAAAACCCAACAAGAGCAAGACGCCAGCGAGACCCTGGATTGATAGGTCAAGTTCTCTCCAAATTGTGAGCCCCGAACCGAGGCTACGTCGTGCGTTCTCGTCCCCTTGTTCGGCTGCTTTTGCGAACCAGCGCTTCGCTTCTGTTTGGTCGAGCGGCACACCCTGACCGTGAAAATACGTGACCCCCAAATCGTATTGGGCTTTGGCATAGCCTTGATCGGCCGCTTTTCGGTACCAGCGAACGGCCTCGGCGTAATCTTTTGGCACTCCACGACCTTCGTAGTACGTGAGTCCTAATCCATCCTCCGCCATCGCATCCCCTTGGTCGGCACCTATTCGGTACCAGCGGACAGCTGTCGTATAGTCTTGCGGCACACCTTCGCCATAGTAATAGGCATGCGCGATGTTGACCCGTGCCTGCGCGTCGCCCTGATCGGCAGCCTTGAGGTACCAACGAACCGCCTCGGCGTAGTCCCGAGGCACTCCCTGGCCGGAGTAGTACAAGTATCCGAGGCCGTATTCGCCCTTCATGTCGCCCTGGTCAGCGGCCTTTCGGTACCAGAACGCCGCTTGGGCATAATCGCGTGGCATTCCTTCGCCGTGGTAATACATGTGGCCAAGAGAATATTGGGCCGACGGGTCGCCTTGCTGAGCTCTAACGCGGAGCGCAGATGCAGCCGCAGCGAGTTTTTGCTCGTTCGCTCTGCTGCTATGAGCCCGCCATAGGGCCGCGACCCCGAGTATCGCGGCCAAGCAAGTGACAGGAATCGCAAATTTCCAAAATGCTGCGATCTCATTGCCCCTTTGACGTGCAGTTTTGGTTTCGCGAGGATTATACGATTCGCAGTGGGCTCTTGTTGTCAGAGGTTATAGCCAGAGGGCGGAGTGGCCGGGGCAGAGGCTCGCGGCCTGCTCACAGAGGGTTTCGGCCAGCTCGAGGCCGTAGCGGGCGAAGTAATACGCGCCGCCGTGGACGCGCTCCTGAAGAACGCCGCCGGGATAAAGAGCATTGAAGATGGAGTTGGCGTGGCGGGTGAGCGTGGTCTCGCGCTGCAGCTGGAAGTTGGCGGCGAGCGTGCGCAGGCGATTCATCTGGTAGCGCATTTTGCCGGCTGCTGTGTCGGCTGACTGGCCGAGGCCCTTGTCTTGCGATTGAAGCCATTCGACGAGCATGGTTAGCTCGGCGTCGAGAGCGTTGCCGGCGTCGGCGAGTTTCTGTTTTGTCTCAATGGGCATGGAGCGGGCAGCGAGTCGGAGAGCGAGCGCTGAGGCATCTTCTTCGGCGAAGACCTGTTCGGGGCTGAGGTCGTGCTTGCGCAGTAGCTCGGCGATGGAAGGCTCGATGAGCGTGGCGGAGAAGCGCGCGATGGGAGGCGTTTGATAGCCCAGAATGCGCTCGAAGAGAACGGTCGACTGAGCAAGGTAGGCGATTTCCGCAGGGCCGCCGACCTGGGCGGTGGTCGCGAACAGAAAATCCTGAAAGACGGGACGCAGGAGCGCCGCGGGCGAGATGCGCTCGGGCTCGGACTCGAGAATTCCGACAAGATCGGCTGTGGAGTAAGTCTGGTGCTCCGCGTGCCACAACCCATTGGGCTCGGCTGCAGTGGGCGCGACGCGGCGAAGCGCGACGCGCGCGCCGGTTTTGTCGTCGATAAGGAACAGGAGGCTCGACTGCGGGGCAACGGCGACCTGAGCGTGATAGCCGGCGGCTTCGAGAGCCTGGCTGCGTTCGGTGAGCGCGGCATGAAACTCGTCGGCGCGCTCGATGGCGGCGCGAAGAACGGGCGCACCGAGGCGATGGAAGTCGCGGCCTGCGGCGTCGACGATGAGGAGGCTTTGCTCTGCGAAGATTGCCGTGTAGAAATCCGCGAAGGCTTGCGCGAAGGTGCGGCCGGGCTTGTAAGCAGCAACGAGAGCTTCAGTTGCGTCGGACGGGCCGAGAAGCTCAGCGGCTCGCTCGATGAGCGGGGTAATGGAATCGTCGAAGACGATGCGGCCCGCAGGCACTGCTGCTCCTGGAGCTTTCTCGTAGGCGAGCCGAGCCAGCTCGCGGCCGGCGGGAAAGGTGACGTGATCGATCTCGGCGAAATCATGATCTTCGCTGGCGAGCCAGAAGATGGCAGCGTGGGGATGGCCAGCGGCGGTCGACTTTCGCGCGCGAGCAATGGCCGTGGCTGCCTTGAGCGGGGTGTAGAGCGGGCCACCGAAGAGACCTACCTGCTGGCCGGTGAGAATAGCTCCGGCGCCATCGGCGAGAGCTGCCAGCGCCGGCTTAGCGGCGGGCGAGGGGTTCTGTGCGGCGAGAAGCTGAACGAGTTCAGGCCAGTGCTGGAGGGCGCGGCGGCGGGCTTGCGAGATTTCGTCCAAAGGCAGAAAGGCGCGGAGTGCCCCGGCGCAAAAATCGAGAAAAAGGCGGGACTGGCCCGGCATTACGGTTACTGGATAACAGTCGGCTTTCAAGGGTTCAATCGCTCTTTTCTCGTTGAGAGTGACGCGGGGTCGCCGGCTGGCGTGAAATTTGGATTTGACTCTCTATAAGGATGCCACGGCGGAGCGCGGCGATGCAGGATTGGGACGGATTGCACGGTTGAATTGCACAAAATACGCAGGGTTGAAACACGAGAGTGCGTATACTCGTGGAGAATTGAGTGCGATGAGCAGTGCTTGAAAAAGAGGGGATGAAATGCCGAAGAAAACCAAGGTGAAGGCGAAGAAGATCAAGAAGGGCAAGGCGCCAAAGACGGCCGCAAAGATTGAGCGCGCCACGATCATCAGCTCCGAGGTGGTGTACCAGGGACCGCTGTTCCGCATTCTGCACGACAAGCTGATTGAGCCGGGCGGGCGGCACAATGAACGCGACGTGATTCGCCACAACGGCAGCGTTGTGATTCTTGCGATAGATGATTCAAAGAGCAGAAAGAATCCGTGGATTGTGATGGAGCGGCAATACCGGCACGCGGCGAACCAGTATTTGTGGGAGTTGCCGGCGGGCAAGCTGGAAGCGGGCGAAGAAGCCCTTGCGGGAGCGAAGCGGGAGCTGGCTGAGGAGACCGGGTACCGCGCGAAAAAGTGGCGGCCGCTGGTGGAATACTTCGCCAGCCCGGGATTTCTGGGCGAATCGATGAAGGTTTTTGTGGCCGAGGGTCTTGAGCCGGGCACCGCGCATCCAGAAGAGGACGAGCATATCGAGCTCAGATTGGTGAAGCTCTCGGAACTGCTCAAGATGATCGAAAAGGGTGCGATTCTGGATGGCAAAACGCTGACCAGCGTGCTTTTATACGACCGGACCAAAGGTAAACGCCGCAAGAAATAACTCAACAATAGAATAAGAAAGTTTTTCCACAGGCGTGGGTTTCTTCGCGAGCGCGTGCGCTTGCGGGTGAGCGCGCGTGTGTCCCTTTACGTTTCCCTTATGGAAACTGAGCCGCGGGATCAACCTTTCACAACCTTTGCGCGTCTTACTGTATACGGTGCGAGTTCCGTCGAAGGACCGCCGTATCAAGGATGGACAGCCATGTCGGAAGGAAGGCAGGAATCTGTGGCTCAGTACAAGGGGAAAGTTAAGTGGTTTAACAACGCCAAGGGCTACGGATTCATCGGACGCGAAGACGGGCCGGACGTATTCGTTCACTACTCAGCGATTCAGTTGGATGGATACAAAACACTCAAGGAAGGCGACGAAGTCGAATTCGACATCGTTGAAGGCCAAAAAGGCCCGCAGGCGGACGCAGTAATCCGCAATCGGGATACTGCAAGCGCGCACACCGCCGCGTAGCGCGAGCAAAGCCTCCCTGAGTTCCCTTGAAGACCGCCGCCCGGCGGTTAGGGTGAGTCGTGCGCGTCTGTTCTTTTGCAATCAAATTTTCCAACGACGATTAATTATTAGAAAAGCTTCCCTGCTCAGGCGAAGGGCAGAGCAGGAGTTTGTCTGCGCAAAATCTGCTCGCGCTTATTGGCCTAGAAGGCCGCGGATGGTCGATACTCGGGCAGAGGGACTGCTGGCGTAGAGACTGCAAGCGGAAGGCCACACAGGAGGTCCGCACGGTGGACAACAAGACGATGGCGCGCCTGTTGGCGGAGACAGCCGACCTGATGGAGATTGACGGCGCAGACAGCTTCCGCATCAGGAGCTATCGCCGCGCGGCTGAGGCTGCCGAACAGACGACCGTGGACCTGGTTGAAGCTGCGAAGGACACTGCGCGGCTGCTCGAGATCGACGGAATTGGCAAGAGCATAGCGGCCAAGTTGCAATCGATTGCGGCGACGGGCCAGCTGGAGCAGCGGGATGAGCTGCTGACCAAGTACGGAGCAGGCGTGCTGGAGCTGCTGAAGCTGCCAGGCATGGGGCCAAAGACGGTGGCGCTCCTTTGGGACGCGGCCAAGATTGGGAGTATTGACCAGCTTGCCGAAGCCATTGCGGCAGGCCGGCTGAAGGGCCTGCCGCGCATGGGCGACAAGCAGATTCAGAAGCTAAATAAAGGGATTGAGGACTACCGGCGCAGTGCGGGACGTTTCCGGATCGATGAGGCCGACGAAGAAGCGGAGCGCATTGCGGCCTATCTGCTGAAATTCAAGGGGATCAAGAAAGTGACGCCGGCAGGCTCGCTGCGGCGCGGGCGGGACACGATCGGCGATCTGGATTTGCTGGTGACGGGACCCGGGTGTGCTCCGGAAAAGACCGGCCCGGCGGTCGAATATGTGGCGGCTTATCCGGGTCTCACCGACGTGATCGCCAAGGGCGAGAACAAGGTGAGCTTTCATGTTGGGCAGGGCCTGCAGGTAGATGTGCGCCTGCTGCCAGAGGCCAGTTATGGCGCCGCGCTGCAGTATTTCACGGGTTCGAAGGCGCACAACGTGACGCTGCGGCAGCGGGCGCTGAAGATGGGCTACACGCTCAGTGAGTGGGCTTTGGCGCGGCTGGATAACGACGCGACTGTGGCGGCGGCGACGGAGGAGGAGATTTACGCGGCGCTGGGCATGGACTGGATGCCGCCGGAGATGCGCGAGAATCTGGGCGAAATTGATGCCGCGGCCGCGCATGATTTGCCGCGCGTAGTGGACCTTAAGGATATTCGCGGCGATGTGCACATGCACACGACGGCGAGCGATGGGAACAATTCGATCCGTGAGATGGCGGATGCGGCACTGGCTTGCGGGTACGAATACATCGCAATCACCGACCACTCGAAGAATCTTGCGATGACGGGCGGGATGGACGAGAAGCGCGCGCTCGAGCAAATCAAACAGGTTCGCGGAGTAGACAAGCAGATGGAGGGAAAGATCCGCGTGTTCACCGGCATCGAGGTGGACATTCTGGCTGATGGCGCGCTCGATCTGGACGATGAGGTACTTGCGCAGCTGGATGTGGTGATTGCCAGCGTGCATACGCGATTCGAGCAGAGCCGCGAGGAGATGACGGAGCGGGTGCTGAAGGCAATTGAAAATCCGAATGCGCGAATTCTCGGGCATCCCACGGGGCGGCTGCTGTTGCGTCGGGAGCCGTTCGCGCTGGATTTGGCGGTGGTGCTGAAGCGGGCAGCGGAGCTGGGCGTGGCCATGGAACACAACGCGGCGCCGGAGCGACTGGACCTGGACGATCGCAATCTGCGGCTGGCTAAAGAGCTCGGTTGCAAAATCGTGATGTCGTCTGATTCCCACGACAGCCGCAACCTGGGGAAGATGATCTACGGCGCGAAGCAGTTAAAGCGAGCCTGGCTTACCAGGGAGGATGTGCTGAACACGCGGGATGCAAAGGAGTTCATGGCGGGGCTGCGAAAAAGGCCATAAAGGACCGCAAATGGGGTGTTTCTAATCTGTTGGCCCCATCCCCCAAAGGTCACCACAGTCGAGCACGAAGTCATCAGCCTTGAGCACGAAGGAATGGTGGGGCAACCGGGGAATGCTTGGCTTGTTGTGCTCACTTGGGACTAAGATAAGGCGCAAAGAGGTTGGAGGCCCCCATGAGCTTACTGCAACAGGAAGAGCAAGAGCGGGAACTGGACGACGCCGCACTGGGCGAAGAACTGACCAAAGGCACCAGCCATGTGGTTGTGGCTGCCCTCATCGCGACTGTGGTGGTGAGCCTCGCGATTGGCGCCTACGTGTTCTTTGAACAAAAGCCGCCCGCCGCAACAGGGCAGATCGTGGCTGTCTGGGTACATCCGCAGCATACCGAGACATCCGGTTTTGACGCCAGTGGCGCACCCATGCCCAAGGAAGAAGTGGACCAGGTGATGGTCTTTACCGAGGTACGGCTTGAGAACGACACCGATCACCCGCTGTATCTGTCGAACGTGTTGACCAACGCCACGCTCGCTGACGGCATCCACTCAAGCTACGCGGCCAACATTGGCGATTACGACCGAATCTTTGTCGCCTATCCGAACATTCCAGTGCCGCACAACACGCCCATATCGCCGCTGGACACGACGATTAACCCTGGACAGACGGTGGACGGGACTTTTGTTTCGGCGTTCAAGATGACCAAAGAAGCAGTGGGACGCGCACAAGAAGCTGGACTATACCTTCAATTTCCGGTATCAGCCCAGCCTCGAGGTCACTGCCCACAGTTGCGATCACTGAACAGTAGGCGGAACCGGCGCGCTCTTGGGCGTGGAGAGATAGCCCGAAATCTCATTCTTTGAATTGATGTTGTTGACTACGATCTCGTAGAGCGCCTGATCCTTGCCGCTGTAGAACTGCAAGGGCTCATTCAGGTTGCGGTCCTTCTTCTCGTACACCTTGTCGTCGGCGATAGATGTCGAGGGTGAACTTGCTGTGCTTGCCGTCGGTCCTTTTCAGTTCCAGCGAGACCGTGCCTACCGGCTTCTTCTGGCCTTTGTCGAGAGTGAACTCGTAGAAGTTGCGGTCGCCCTTGTGCTCAAGCGTGACCAGCTCATCGTGGTTGCGAGCGATGACGCTGTTGGTGCCGCTCAAGTCGCCTTTCACTGACTCGAGCTCGCTGTTGGTGGTGGCCAGGTCGCCCTGCGTCTTGGTCAGGTCGGTCTTCACGCCGCCCACATCCGTCTTCACGTTCGAGAGGTCGGTCGAAATTCCGTTGACCTGCTGCGCCGTCTGCTTCTCCGCGGTCTCATCCGCTTCCTCGCGCGTGACGATGGCTTGGGCGCGCTGGTCGAGTTCTTTTTGCGTGAGGCCGACCGATTTGCCGAGCTCATCGGTGGCGACTTTCAAGCGAGCATTGGTCTCGCGCAAATCGGCAGCAAGTTGCGTGTCCTGCTGCTTGGCGTCGGCCAGCTCTGTCTGCGCGGTGGTTAGCTTGCCGGTCAGCGTGAAGCACCAGATCAAGCTGCCAACGGCGGCCAGCAGCGCGACGGCGATCGCGGCCAACAGAGCGCCGGAGTAAGTTCGGGGGGCGTTTTCGATATCTTCACTCATGCGTTACCTTTCCTTGACGGACATTCGGGGTAAAGCCAATCATGCCCGGCGTTATGGCGACATCCTTTCCGGTTAGACGCCGCATAGAGGCGAAATTGTCTCAATCGTCCCGGAAATCCTCATGATTCACAATCTTACCGGCTGGGGCGCTCCGGTTAAAGCCGGGAATCCCATTCTGGACGTTCGCAGAGTCTCGAGGGGTCGAATCTGCGGGGGCCGAATGTTTAGGATAAAGCGAACCGGCGGGCTTTGCCTCGGACCGGCTCGGCGGGCCGGCCCAGAGTAGCCATGCCCGATCACCGTCCCACGTTGCGTGACAAGGTTCCGTGACAAGCAAGGAACGGCTACGTTATAAACATCTTTACCGCATGGTTTGGCGTCGGCCACAGATTTTGCGGCTTGGAGCTCCGCCGTAACCGCTAAACCACCGTCAAAAAAAAGGGGAGAAGCAAAGGCTATGTCGACTGCTGTCGCAGGAAAAGGCCTGGAAGGAATTGTCGCCGCCAACTCCGGCATTTGCTGGATCGATGGAGATGCGGGCATCCTCTCCTACCGCGGCATCGACATTCACGAGCTGGCCGAGCACTCGACCTTCGAGGAAAGCACCTACCTGCTCTGGAACGGAATCCTGCCGAACGAACTGGCACTGCGCGAGTTCGAGTCGCAACTGGCGGTGGCGCGGTCGCTCGATCCACGCGTGATCGACTTGATGCGCAGCTTTCCCACCTCGGCCACGCCGATGGAGGTGCTGCGCACGACGGTTTCGGCGCTGAGCTTTTATGACGCCGACGAGAAGGACAACTCGCACGACGCGAATGTGCGCAAGGCGTACAACCTGACCGCGCAGATTGCGATGATCGTGGCGATTTACGACCGGATTCGAAAGGCAAAAGGAAATTGTTCCGCCGGACCGCTCGCTCACGCACGCCGGGAATTTCCTGTGGATGCTGAACGGGGAAAAGCCTTCGAAGACGGCAACGCGAACTTTGGATATTGCTCTTATTCTCCATGCCGACCACGAATTGAACGCCTCCACCTTCGCCGCTCGCGTCATCGCCGCAACCCTCTCCGACATTCATTCCGCAATTACCGGCGCCATTGGCGCGCTGAAGGGCCCGCTGCACGGCGGCGCCAATGAAGGCGTGATGCGGCTGCTGCTGACCATCGACAAGCAGGGCGCCGATCCGGTGGAGTATGTGAAGAATATGCTGGCGGCCAAGCAGAAGATCTCCGGCTTCGGGCATCGCGTGTACAAGACCGAAGACCCGCGCGCCACGCACCTGCGCAAGATGAGCGAGCAACTGGGCAAGGATTCGGGCCAGCCGAAGTGGTTCGAGATGTCGCGGGCGATCGAGCTCTACATCAACAAGGACAAGAAGCTGAACGCCAACGTGGATTTCTATTCGGCTTCAACCTACGCGACGCTGGGCATCGATATCGATCTCTATACGCCGATCTTCGCGGTGAGCCGCATCGCCGGCTGGGCCGCGCACGTGATCGAGCAGCTGGACGACAACCGGCTGATCCGCCCGCGCGCCGAATACATCGGGCCGGTGTATCCTTCGCCGTGGATTCCGGTGAAAGAGCGGCTGTAAGCGAAACCACTGAGGCAACCAGGAAGAACTATTCTTCGCCGCAAGCCCAATTGCGCGCTCGTGCTATTCTGCGTCTCCGGACAATTCCGGGTGCGAAAGGACGAATAGCATGATTCTCGGACTTAGCATCGGCGCATTCACCGTTTTCCATGTGATCCTGAGCCTGGTGGGGATCGGCTCAGGATTCGTCGCAGTTTTCGGACTGATAAAGAATCGGCTGCTGCGTCGGTGGACCGCGCTTTTTCTAGTTACCACGATTCTCACCAGCGTGACTGGATTCCTATTTCCGTTCCACGGGCTCGATCCCGCGATTGTGGTCGGAATTCTCTCGCTGATTGTCCTTCTGCTGGCGACCGTCGCGCTGTACGGCGGAAAGCTTTCGGGCAGTTGGCGCGGGACATACGTTATTACGGCAGTGATAGCGCAGTACTTCAACGTCTTCGTGCTCTTTGCGCAGCTGTTCGCAAAGGTTCCCGCGCTCAAGGCCATTGCGCCGACGCAGTCGTCACCTGCTTTCGGAGCGACGCAGCTCGTGGTGCTTGTTGCGTTCATTGTGCTCGCCACCCGGTCGTTCAGGGGTTTTCGCGGCTATCGGCCGGGTTAGGCTCGGAGATTCGGAGCTAGCGGGGACCGTGCAGGTGATCGATCAGCCAATCGATAGCGGCACTTTCGTTTTCAATCTCTATGCGCAGCGGTATGGCCTGAATCGGGAGCGTCGCGGCGAGCATCGCCGATGCGGACGCGATCTTTTTCCGTCGTGAGGAGCGCTGTGGCTCCCGCGGCGCGGGCTGCGGATTCGATGCGAGCGAGATCGGCAGCGGTGTAGATGTGGTGGTCTGCGAACGCCGTCTGGCTGACAAGCTTTACGCCGGCGGATTCGAGCCCTCGAAAAAACTGATTCGGGCGCGCGATGCCGCAAAAAGCGGCGACGGGGCCGTCAAAATGGGGGATTTCCATGCGCCGGCGCATGCGCCAGATCTGAGCCTTCCAGCCGCGCGCTTTTATTTCGGCTTCTACATCGGCCTCGTCGGCCGGAATCGCGATGACTGTGCGCGCGCTCCGCTGCATGCAAGCGGTTCGCGAAGATTGCCGGCGGGAAGCGGATGGTCGGCCAGGTCGCGGCGGCTAAGGAGCAGAATGTCGACGTCGCGCGCGAGCTGGCGATGCTGAAAGCCGTCGTCCAGATATGTGAGCTTTAGGCCTGCGGCTTTCTTCAGCATCTTGCGGCGCTTCGGAGGCTGCTTCCGCTAGCAGTCCTGCTTCATAGCGTTCCGCTGCGACATAGACCGGAACATTCGCCTCACGCGCAATCAGGAGCGGCTCGTCGCCGAATTCTTCCGCTGTGCCAGCTGGGGTCAACCAAAAGTGGAAGCGCGGAGCGCCGGCCGTAGCCGCGCGAAAGCACATCGACATGCAGGCCGCGCGCGGTGAGGGCTTTGGCCAGCGCGATCGTGAGCGGCGTCTTCCCTGCCCCGCCCGCGGAGAGATTGCCGATGCTGACGACTGGCCACTGAGTCGCCGCACCGGCTTGAGTCCCGAGCGAAATTGCAGCTCGCGCAGCGCGAGGCCGAGGCGGTAAACGGGCACCAGAGGCCAAAGCAGCGGGCGCGCGGCGGGTGAGCTCTTCATCGCTCCTGCTCTCTGCCGGATTCTGCGCCGAGCAACTCGCGGATCGCGGTGACGCAGCGGTCCGTAGCGCCGGCCTCGCGGTCGAAGACCTCTTTTGCGCGCGCTGCCGATGGCCTTGGCGACGGTGCGATCGCCGAGGAGTTCGATGAGGGTCGAGCCCAGTTCTTCCTTCGCGGCGATGCGCAGCGCGTCGTGACTGCGCAGGCTGTCGACGATGGCGGTGAAGTTGGCGTAGTGCGGGCCCATGACGATGGGAACCGCGAACTGGGCCGGCTCCAGAGGATTGTGGCCGCCCGCGGGAACCAGGCTGCCGCCCACAAACGCAACCGAGGCGAGCGAATATACAGAAGCCAGTTCGCCGATGGTGTCGAGCAGAACGATCTCGCCGGGACGGAGCATGCGAGGTGCGCGCTGCGCGACCGAGGCCTCTGAGGGCCAGCCAGAGCGCTTGTTCCACAGAGCGCCGGATTTCTGAAGCAGGGCCCCGACAGCGCCGAAGCGCTCAGGATGTCGCGGCGCGAGGACGAGAACGAGTTGCGGATCTTCGGCGAGCAGGCGCGGCCACACTTCAATAAGCTCGGATTCTTCGCCCTCGAGCGTGCTGCCGGCGACGATGAACCGCAGTCCGGCGGAAACCGAACGCAAGTATCGCGTGGCTCCAGATTCCTGCGCGGCGCGCACGTCGAATTTGAGATTGCCGGCGACGGAGACGCAATCGGGCAGGCAGCCGAGCTCGAGCAGGCGGTCGGCGTCGGTCTGGCTCTGCGCAAGTACGCGGCTGAGACGAGCGAGCAGCGGACGCCAGAACAAGCGCAGCCTGCGATAGCGCGGCCATGAACGATTGGAGATGCGGGCGTTGACCACCGCGACGGGAATTCCGCGGTGAAAGCAACCGTGAAGCAGATTGGGCCAGAACTCGGTTTCGACGAGGATGAGCAGGCGCGGCTGGAGCGCGTTGAGATAGGCGCTGACGGCCCACGGCAGGTCGAGCGGGCAATAAAAGACTTGATTCGAGGCGAAGCGCTCGCGGGCCAGTGCCTGGCCGGTACGAGTCGTCGTGGAGACGACGATCGAGTAGCCGGGCAGCGCTGATTCAAGCGCCTTGACCAGGCCCGTGATGGCGAGAACTTCGCCGACGGAGACGGCATGAAGCCAGATAAGCGGACGGTCGAGATTTGAAGAACCGGCGATAAACGAGGCGGGAGCGATGGACGAGCCAGAGCCGGAGGACGAATCTGAAACCGCGACGAGCCGGCGCGGAACCCGGCCCAGACGCTCCATGAGCCCCTCGCGGTACCTGCGCGTGAAGGCCATGCGCCACAGCCACCAGGGCGCGCCGACAATAAGGGCCACGAACAACGCAAAGTTATAGAAAAAAAGAAACATGCTTAAACGAACCGGATTTCTGCAGGTCTAATCGTAGAGCTTCTGTTCCTGGAATGATACAGTTGAGCGCGATGAAAACTCTGCGGGGAATCCCGTTGCTATTGCTTTGGTTTGCCTTGCCGGTGACGGCGAGCGACCGCAAGCCTCCGCCGGTGCAAGCGGCGACTTCATTTCCGGCTGTCGAAGTGCATCCCGATGAGCACGTAGCCATCGCAGCCGAGCCCTACGATACCAAGGAAAAAGAGTCCCTCTTCCGCGTTGATTACTTGGATCACGACGTGATGCCGATTCGACTCATCGTGACAAATCTTGGCGACCGTCCCATTTCGCTCATCGATGCGCGAATTCTGTTTGAGACGGCTGAGGGGGACAGAATTCGCGCCGCGGAACCGGACGATGTGGAGCGGATGATGACGATGAAGGAACGGCAGGGCTCGAGAATCCCGCTGCCCGCGCCGCTGCCGCCTCTCCACGTCAAGCCCAAGGGCAGCATCCAGGAGATCGAGGACGACTTCAATACTTTTGAGTACTCAGCTCTCGCAGTAGAGCCGCACACCACCCGCGCCGGCTTCCTGTTTTACGACGTTTCTGGTCTCAAGCAGCCGCTTGCGGGGGCAAAGCTGTATCTCCACGACCTGCGCGATGCCGACGGCAAAGAGCTCTTCTATTTCGAGATTCCCTTCGACAAATATCTGCAATCGAAGTCAAGCCAGATGAACTAGTGGCGGGGAATGGCGCCGGCGAATATCTCCCGTTCTCGTCATGGCCTCTCGATTCAAGTGGAAAACCTAAGCAGCCTTTTTCCGCCTCGGTGCGATACTGAACGCATGAGTGCACACCTGCGACACGACCACGAAGAGCTGCTGGAACGTCTTATCGGCGGCAAGCTGCCGCGCGATCTCAGTTGGAGTTCGGTAGTTGACCTGATTGGGCAAATCGGCAAAGTCGAGGCCCACGGAAACGACGAGTTTCTCTTCGAGGTCGGCTCACAAAGAGAACTCTTCAAGCGCCGCGACGGCCACAATCTTGATACGGAAGCGATTTCGCGGTTGCGCAAATTTCTGAGAGAAGCAGGCCTGCCGGGGAAACCGGCCACCTACCCGCACGGACGAATGGTTGTAGTCATCGACCATAGCGTCGCCCGCATCTATCACGACCCTGGCGGTAGCGTGCCTCAAGACGAAGTCAACGTAAAGCCCTACGATCCGTTTGGGTTCCAACGTCACCTGATCCACCGCAAGGAAGCTCATTACAAGGGCGAGCGCGTGCCTGAGGAAACCTCATTCTATGAGGAGATCGTGCAGGATCTTGTTCATGCCGAGGCGATCATCCTGATTGGCCATGGGACCGGAACGAGCAACGCGGCCAGCGTCCTGAATGAATACATTAAGAGCCATAATCGCGAGCTGTTTCCGCGGATTATCGCCGTTGAGACTGCGGATCTTTCTGCGCTGACCGAGCCGGAGATCGAAGAGATAGCCAAAAAGCATCTGCGCGACCCCGCCGGCCTTCCTGGCCTGAGTGACCCTCGCAGCTTTTCGTAATGAGTGGCCCTAATTACTCGAAGTAAGTGGCCGTAGTCGTGTCCGTTTCCCAGATGGTGCAGTCTTTTACGCGCACGCGGCCCGCGGTCATTCCCGCAAGCTGGCTATTGGTCTCGTCGTAAAAATATTTCGCAATGTTTTCCGCCGAGGGATTGAGCACTGTGAAAGGCTCGAGGTCGTTCAGCATCTGGTGGTCGATGCGATCAACAATGGGGCGCAACACGTGCTTCAGGAGTTTGAAGTCGAGGAGCAAACCAGCCTCGTCGAGCGTGGCGCCGGCCAGCGTGACACGGACCTTGTAGTTGTGGCCGTGCGGGTTCTCGCACTTGCCTTTGTAGTTGCGGAGATAGTGGCCGGAGGAAAAATCGGCCTCCACGGTAACCTCGTACATTCGCGTTTGCTCGATCCTGTGCGGCCAAACATTCCGCACATTCTCATTCTAATTTGATCGGCCTCGGGCTTTAATTGGCCAGAGTCACGGCTGGCTATTGCCGCGGCGTTTGTTGCGCGCTGCACGGCGGGATTCCTCACTGCGGCGGTCGACCTGCTCAAAGAGATTGCTGAGGACGCCGACGAGGGCCGAAGCGAGGGCACCGAGCAGGAGCAGCAGCGCCATGGTGCGCCAGAGCGTGCCGTTGGCTGGCAGGCCGGGCTGAAAGCTCGATGGCACAAGCGTCATGGCTCCCGAGACGAGGGCGAAAAAGGCGAGCGTGGCAGCGAGGATGTAGAAGTTGCGAGACATGTGCGCGGTTTGGGCGGGTGATGAGTTCGGCCTGAAGCGATTCTACGGCGCGCGGGTAATGCGGACCATCTTAGACCGTCTCACTTGAGATCGGGGACCTTGAACGGCTGCCGCGACCCGTGGCGGATATGCAGCACTTCAACTGTCTTTCGTTTTTCCTGAACGCGGTAGATCACGCGATAGACAGAATGTGGCCGCCGACCATAAAGAATGTGCCGTAACCGGCGCGCCTCATGCGTGGCCGGCCAGATGTAAGGCTGATCTTCGAGGCCAAGGATCGCTCGCTTTAGTCCTCGATACCATTTCCGCGCGGCGCTGGAAATGTCGGCCTGGATCTCTTCGTAAAGAAGGGCGAGGTCGCGCTCAGCCCGGACAGTGATGCTAACGAGATAAGCCACGCGCAGACTCGAACTCGTCGAAGAACCGCTTTGCCAGCCTGGTTTGTCCTTTTCTTGCGTCTTCCAGGCCCTGCCGGATGCCTTCCGCTGCGTCGGCGCGCGCGGCCACGTCTAGCAGGCGCTGGTAGGCCTCGGCATCCTGCACCACTGCAGCGGCCTTGCCGTTCAGCGTTAGCACCAACGGGCGTTTGCTCTTCCGAAGGTGCTTGATCATTCCGGCGGAATTCCGGCGGAATGCAGTCAATGATTGGATGTCAGTCGCGATGTTCAGCATTTGCCCTCCGGACGAAGCAAGTACACGAGGCACCTTATTCGGTGCTTCAAGCATACCGCATCGCCGAATGATTGTGCCCATCGCTGAATTCAATTCAAGACGCTGGAAACAGTTTTCAACTCGACCTGAGAAGCTCGGAGCTTTCGATGACAGTTACGCCGGCTTCGGCGAACCCGGCGTCCATCGCCGCGACGGAGCCTTTGAGATCGATTGCACGGCAAGCATCGCGCAACACGAAGGCAGGAAATCCTAAGCGCCGCGCATCGAGAGCGGAGTAGCCGACGCAGTAATCGTAAGCGAGGCCGGCGAGAAAGACTCGCGCGAATCCGCGCTCGCGCAGATAGCCGGCCAGGCCGGTGGGCGTGGAGCGGTCGTTTTCAAAAAATGCCGAATAGGAGTCGATCCGTGAGCGGAAGCCTTTGCGCAGGATCAGTTCTGCCTGAGTGAGACCAAGCGCCGGATGGAACTCCGCGCCGCGCGTGCCCTGCACGCAATGCGGAGGCCAGAGCGTTTGCGCGCCGTAGGCAAGTTCGATGGAATCGTAAGGCTGCTTGCCGGGATGAGATGCGGCGAATGAGGAGTGATTCGGTGGGTGCCAGTCCTGTGTGAGAACGATGTGCCGAAATTGCGGCTCAATGCGATGAATGGCCGGGATCACTTCGTCGCCACGGGGAACGGCAAGCGCGCCACCGGGGCAGAAATCATTCTGCACGTCGATGACGAGGAGCACGTCGTCGGAATCGATCTGCATAGGCGCTCCCTCACTGGCCGAACAAGATGCTGAAAAAGAAAAACGCGGGCCATTATTTACGCGGGACAAGCGCATATTTCTCGGCAATCGCTGCCATCACCGCTTCGGTGAGGGCTTTGACCAGAGGCTGAGTTTCGGCATCCGGGCCGCAGGCGCTATTCGGGCCGCGGGTGCTATTGGCAGCGCCGCCATTGGCGCTGCTGCCGTCTGACGGCTGTTTGAGCGCAATGGAGCTTTGGGCCTCAAGATGAGCTTCGTTCAGGGGCGGCATGTCGAGCGGGAATTCCGGCAGGCCAAGTTTTTTTCTCAATGCACGGAGGTCGGCGCCATGCTGCTCGGAGATGCGCAGGATGGGCGCGCCCAACTGCGCGGCGAGCATGAGGATCCAGCAATAGGTATCGAGCACCTCGGCGCACCATTCGGCTCGCGTTACAGTATCAGCCCAGCAGACGATGCCGTGATTGGCCAGCAGGACGGTGTTGTGATTCTTCACGTAGGGAAGAACCGTTTCAGCGAACGCCATTGTGCCCGGCGTTTCGTAGGGCGCGACCGCGACTTTGCCCACGATGACCTCAAACTCCGGAATGATGAGGCTGGGCGGCAGGCAGCCGGTAATCGCATAGGCCGTGGCGTGGGGCGGATGGCAGTGCACGACCGCCTTTGCCTGCGGCACGGCTTTGTAGATTTCGAGGTGGAGAAGCAGCTCGCTGGAGCGAGTCTTGCTGCCGGCAATCTGCTTGCCGTTGATGTCGGTGAGGCAAATGTCGGCGGGAGTGAGATCGAATTTACTCACCAGCGAGGGCGTGCACAGAACTGCGTTCGGGCCGATGCGATAGGAGATATTGCCGCCGTTGCCGTCGACATACTGGCGCATCCAGAGCTTGCGGCCTGCGGCGCAGATTTCTTTCTTGATTTCTTCGGCTTCAGGGGAAGAGAAGAGAACATTTACCGTGCTCGGCCGGGCGGTCGGCTTGAGGCCGGCTCGACCCCTCCTGGCGGCTTGAGCAGTTTTGGAGGCTGAGGCTGCCTGTGCGGCTCTCGAGGTTCGGCCCGGTCGCGCAGCTCCGGCGGATCGGGCGGTTGTTTTGACGGTCTTCTTTTTTCCGGCCTTCACTTCGGCGCCCTTCGCTTTCGTAAACGGGGTTCCACTCCACATTTTACGGCGCGACGAAGATGGTGTCGAAGAACGTAGCCGTGAGGCGGCGGGACACATCTGTATTGACGCACCGATATTTCAGGATGCGGAATCGATTGATGCGAAGCATGCGCGTGGGACGTACGCGTGGCGGCTCGAAAAGGATGGGCGGGTCGAAAAAAGACAGATGGACAAGAATGATGGCGGTTTGAGGGACGCCGGAATCCCCGGCCGGCACCCCTCGGAACCGCCCACCACTCTCAGAGGGAGATGCAAATCCACCCAATAAGAACAAGTCTAGTGAAACGGCCGAAATAACCGGCAAACTTGGGAAAATATAACTTGCTTTTAAATCAGATAGTTAACGTGGAGTCAGGGAGACGACGGGCTTGACAGAAAAACAGTCAGGGAGGGAAAAGGGGGAAAGATGTCAGTCGACACGCCGTGGGGCGCTTCTCGGGTGATGTAAGGTCGTCCGTTTGGGAGTATGCTCCGTGTTATGTCAGCAACTATGGTCTTGCGGGACGGAGATGGACCGGAGAAGACTTCCGGGTTTCGCGCGCAGCTGAATTGGTCCTGGAATTAGCTGTCCGCGCACTCCGAGTAAAGACGTACAAAGGGCAATTAGCAATGTGCGAAAAAGTCCTTGAGAGACTCTCAGAGGATTTGGTTAACGTCGCCTTGAGCCGCGACGAGAAAGTCGCCATTGGTCATCGTTGCGATGAGGCTCTGGATCAGGGCGACGCCCTCCGGGTCTTGCTGAGCCAGATGGAGAGGCACGAGCGCGAGGATAAAGCAGCGCAGTTAGTTTGAGCCCCGGTTAGCCCTGTAAGTAATCGCCGCAATAATTCGTTTACAATTAGATACTTAGCGAGGGATGAAACGGGTCACGGGGTTGGCCCGAGCGGAGCGTTTCCGCTATTCAGCGGCGACTATAAGCGGCCGAGCCGCTTGACACCTTTGATTTCTTCTCTATTATTGAATTAATGGCGGATCGAAGGTATCTCGGAGAGTTCGAACTCATGCTTCTGCTCGCCGTAATTCATCTCGGCGAGGATGCGTACGGTGTGCCCATTTCGCGGGAACTTGAAAGATATCGCGGCCGGGATGTGGCCGTGGGCAGTATTTATGCGGCACTGGAAAGACTCGAAACGAAAAACCTAGTCGCCTCGAGCCTTGGCGACTCAACCCCGGAGCGCGGTGGAAAAGCCAAAAGGTACTTCCGAATCACCAATGAAGGTCTACGCCAGATGCATGAAACGCTTCGCGTATTGACGAAACTTTGGCAGTCGATCCCTGAACTTGAATTGGAGTTGCGGGAGGAAAATCTATGAATCGCACTGAACCTCCACTTCTTGCCACATGGATGCTCGAAAAGCTGACGACCGCCGGGCAAGATGAGCCATTGGCCGGCGACCTTCTCGAGGAATTCCGCGCGGGGCGTTCTAGCGGCTGGTATTGGCGGCAGATCATCAGTGCAATGGCGATTGGGTGGGCTCGAAGCATTTTCGAGCATCGAGTTGCTCTGCTCTTCGCTACCATTTGGTCGTTTTTATCTCCCGCATGGGAACTCACATTCATCAGAGTCTTCTCGCAAAGCGGCTTTGTCGGGCCTATCGTGAGACTTCCGTGGCCGTGGTCTACCACCTGCTTTTTCGGTTTGTCCGCCCTGCAAGGGCTGCTCTTCGTCTGGATCGGATCGCTTCTTTACGTGGCCCTGTTGATTTGCGCGCGCAAGACCGTCGACTTTCGGCGACTTGGACGTGGATTCTTAATTAGCGTTGTCGTTTATTTCTTCGCATCGGCGTGCGACTTTGCACTTTGGATTACCATCCGGGCCTACTCCAACGGAAACGTCACGGATTGGCGAACGCTGACGCTGGTGGGTGTGATTCGAGACTTCGGTGCCTGGGAAATCCTCGAGCACTTCAAATACGTATTGGGAACAGTATGCGTACTTTGGGGAGCCACTCGGAGGGTTGCGAAGGCAGGAAGAGTTCCCGCTTAGCTTTGTCGTCAAATGTGGGAGGCTCCCTTTAAGCCCCATCCGTTCGTTGTCGATCTAACTTGAACGCGGCTTCGCCGCGCTCTTCTTTCTTCAAATTCGATCGACGGGTTGATGCGCTCGATTCTGTCTGCGACGAATCGGAGGGGTTGAAACCCATCCCCGCGATGAGGCGTAGATATAGAGTGGCAGGGGAGATCGAAACAGAAAACCGAGACGGGAAATTGGGGCTCGAGGATTCGTACATGGCACCCACAATCCACTCAGACGAAACGGAGGTTCTGATTGCCGGCGCTGGCCCTACCGGGCTGGTGCTGGCGCTGTGGCTGACCCGGCTTGGCGTTCGGGTGAGGATCGTGGACAAGACTAGCCAGCCGGGCACAACGTCTCGCGCGCTGGCCGTTCAGGCGCGAACGTTGGAGTTTTACGGTCAGCTCGGTTTCGCGGACGAGGTGGTTGCGCAGGGACGATGGGCGACTGAGGCGAATCTGTGGGTCGGTGGGCGGCGGGCGGCCCAAATCAGCTTGGACGGCATGGGCTCGGGGATTAGTCCTTACCCCTACCCGCTGATCTACCCGCAGGACGAACACGAGCGGCTGCTGATTGAGCGGCTGTCGGAGCTCGGCGTGACGGTAGAACGGGAGACGGAGGTCGTCAGCTTTGACGAGGCAGGCGATCGAGTGCAGGTAAAGCTCAAAAAACCAGACGGCAGCGAAGAGGCTTGCACGGCCGCCTATGTTGGCGGGGTGCGACGGCGCTCGCTCGACGACGCGCGAACATCTTGGCATCGGGTTTCCGGGCGGAACCTATGAGCATCTGTTCTACGTTGCCGATGTGCAGGCGACGGGGCAGGCTGTGAATGGCGATTTGAATATCGCTCTCGAGCGATCCGATTTCCTGGTCGTGTTTCCGTTGAAAAGCGAGGGACGCGCACGCTTCATCGGGACAGTCAAAGACAATCAGCGAAAAGATGAGGAGCTTTCGTGGGAGAGCGTTAACAAAGGGGTCGTCGAGCACCTGCGCACAGACGTGCAGCGTGTGAACTGGTTCTCAACTTATCGCGTGCACCATCGAGTCGCGGATCGGTTTCGCAAAGGCCGCAGTTTTTTGCTGGGCGATGCGGCACACATTCACAGCCCGGTCGGCGGCCAGGGAATGAACACGGGCATCGGCGACGCGGTGAATCTGGCATGGAAGCTGGCCGCGGTGCTTCGCGGGCGGGCTAAGGTTGTCGCTGCTGGATACTTATGAGCCCGAACGCATCGCATTCGCGCGGCGCCTGGTGGCGACGACGGATCGAGCATTCACCACGGTGACGAGCTCGGGCTGCGCTTGCACGTTTTGTGCGGCTGCGAGTGGTTCCGGTTCTTGCTCCGCTGCTGTTTTCGTCAAGGGCGTTGCGCCGGTTTTTGTTTCGCACCGTCTCGCAGGTGAACGTCAACTACCGCATGAGCAGCCTGAGCCGAGGACGCGTTGGCTCGATTCACGCGGGAGATCGTTTGCCGTGGGTGAAGACGGACCCGGACGGGACGAGTCTGGATGGGGTCGGCGGAGACAACTTTGCGCCATTGAAATCGCTCGACTGGCAATTGCACTTGTATGGCGAGGCCGCGCCGGAGGTGCGGGCGCTCAGCGCGGAACAAAAGTTGCCGCTGCATGTGTTTCCATGGCGCGCGGAGATGAAGCAATCGGGATTGCGGCGCAATGCTCTCTACCTGGTGCGGCCGGATGGCTACATCGCAGTTGCGGCAGATCGGAATTGCGCAGAAACCGTGAGATCGTACCTCGCCTAATGGGATTTCTCATCGGCTTAAATCTTTCGTGCCCGGCATGCGACCGCAGGAAGAGGTTCCGCTCGGCGAGGGCTTCCGGCCAGCTATTGCGGGGATGCGGTAGTATTTGTGGGTTGGCATGAAAATCGCTTTACCCGAGGACGAACTGTGACGAAACGCGGACCGATTCAATACCAAAAAAGTTTTAATGCGCAGCACTCGCCCATGGGCTCATTTATGAGCTTTACCTGCGGCAACTTCGGGACTCGCGGCGGGATTGGGCTGCAGATTGGGCAGCCGGGTGACCAGGAGGTCTTTGTCGGATTCAAGGATGGCGACCGGTACTCGGCCGCGACGCTGAAGTGTTTGCCGTTTTATGTGGGAGCGGTGAATCGCGCGGCCGATGCGTTCCTGGTGGAGCAGGCGGGGCCATCGGAACAGAACGTGAAGCCGGATGCGGAGCCGTTTGCGACTGACGAAATCGCGCGGTCGTACGGTTGGGCGACGGATGAGTGGCGCGCGGATGGGCTGACGTTTACGGTGTATTCGCCGTTTGGCCCGATTCCTGACCCGGCCACGGACAGTGTGGAGCGGATGCGCGAGGGACTGTTGCCCGCGGTGGTTGCGCGGCTGGTGCTGGACAACACGAAAGGCACGGAGACCAGGACGGCGATGTTTGCGCTGAATCATGCGCGGCCGGGCGAGCGAATTCTGGAAGACGGCCTGGGCGCGGGGCGACTGGGATTTGCTTTCAGGCGCGAGGCTGGCGCAGCGGCGGAGCTGTGGGACTGGACGACGGGAAAAAAGACGGCGGCGGATACGGAGCCGTTTGTGTTCATGCGGTGGTCAGCGAGCGATGGGGTTCGCGAGCGGTACAACCCCGTGCACCTGCTGGGGTCGTGCCCGGGATTCGGATTCGAAGTGCCGGCGGGAAAGAAATATGGATTGACGATTGCGCTGGGATCGTACCTGGAGGGCGCGCAGACGAATGGGATGGATGGGAAGTATTTGTATGCGCGGTACTACAAGGGTCTGGGCGACGTGCTGAAGACGACGCTGGACGGCGCGGACGAGATGGCGGCGCGGGCCGAGGCGCTGGACGCGAAGCTGGATGCGGCGAAGCTGTCGGACGATCAGCGGTTTATTATTGCGCACGCAACGCATAGCTACTACGGCAGCACGCAGTTGCTGGATGTGGATGGGCAGCCGCTGTGGGTGGTGAACGAAGGCGAGTACTGCATGATGAACACGCTCGACCTGGCGGTTGATCACGTGTTCTGGGAGCTCGAGCACAATCCGTGGCTGGTGCGGAATTTGCTGGACGAGTTTGTGCGGCGGTACAGCTACACGGACGAAGTGAAGGTGTACAAGTCGGAGATCAAGATGGCTGCGCCGCTGGGGCAGGCCGATCCGTCGCAGGCTCCGCCGGCTCCGGATGAGGCGCAACTGACGCGGCCTTACGACACGAAGCCGGGCGGGCTGAGCTTTTGCCACGATATGGGCGCGCACAACAATTTTTCGCCGAAGGGGCGCAGCAGCTACGAGCTGGCGAATCTGACAGGATGCTTCAGCTACATGACGCAGGAGCAGCTTTGCAACTGGATTCTGGTGGCCGGATGCTACGTGGCGAAGACGCGCGACGTGGAATGGCTGAAGCGGAATAAGGCCGTCGTCGAGGCGTGCCTGGCGAGCATGATCAACCGCGGCGGCGACGTGGGGTTTGCGCAGTACGACAGCACGCGGACCGCGGGCGGGCAGGAAATCACGACCTACGATTCGCTGGACCACTCGCTGGCGCAGACGCGGAATAACGTGTACATCGCGGTGAAGAGCTGGGCGAGTTATCGGGCGCTGGCTTTGTTGTTCCGCGAGCTGGGCGCGACGGCGGACGAAAAACGGGCGACGGACCTGGCGGTAAAGGTGGCGGGCGTGGTGTGCGACCAGGCAGTGGATGGAGTGCTGCCGGCGATCTTCGAGAAGGCGAATCCGGGATATGCGTCGCGGATTTTGCCCGCGGTGGAGGGGTGCGCGTACCCGCTCTACTTTGTGAAGACGGGATTTGCCGGCGGGACGCTGGAGCAGGTGTTCGCGAGCGCGGAAGAGAAGCGCATGTACGACGCGCTGAAAGAGCACACGCGGAAGCTGCTGCTCGATCCGGAGAGGCGGAATTTGTTTGCCGATGGCGGCATCAAGCTGTCGTCGACGAGCAACAACTCGTGGATGAGCAAGATTTCGATCTTCATGCATGTGACGCGGAAAGTGTTTCATCTTGACGATGACGCGAAGGTGGCGGAGGTGTTTCGCCTGGCCGACGCCGCGCATGTGAAGTGGCAGACGGAGGGCAGCTCCTATTGGGCGTGCTGCGATCAGATTGTGTCGGGCGAAGGCAAGGCCAGCCGGTACTATCCGCGGATTATTACCAGCGCGCTCTGGATGGAGTAAAAGCCAGCTATTAGCTTCTAGCCTCTAGCTTCTAGCTTCTAGCTCTCGGCATTGTACGGCGACCAAGGTGCGCTCGACCCTGCTCGCGTCGGGCCGGGATGGGCGCTTGATCTTCGCATTTTCATTGCAATTTATGAATTGTCCTTGCAAATCACTGCAGGATTCGAGGAGAATCCGAGTGACAAGGAGCTCGCGATGGGGACATTTTCATGGCAGACGTGGAATAGCTCGCCATTCAATGTCGAGCGGAAGCCGGGGAAATTACCGAGCACCGTGATTCTGCAATTCAAGGGACCATTCACTGTGCGCGACGCGTACACCAGTCTGCAGCCGGGAGTGCTGAACAAAATTCTCGAACTGGAGACGGCGCCGGGCGAGGATCCGCCGAAATTGAACATCCTGGATCTGACCGCCTGCCCATTTATGGATTCGTCGGGCCTCGGCATCATTGCGACTCACTATGTGCGGTGCCAAAAGCAAGGCGTGAAGATGATTGCCGCTGGATTGAGCTCCAAGGTCCGCGAAGTCTTCAGGGTGACCAAGATGGACGCCGTGATTCCTATCGCCGCCACGGTTGAAGAAGCGGAAGCGAACTGAATTTCCCAAGCGCGATCTCCAGACTGAACGCGACGCAGACTTTCGGCTGCTGGCCCCCGGGATGAAAGCCGGCCCGCTGACCGATATTTTCAGTCTCGTGACTCGTAGCGGCCTGGGATCCGCAGCGACCAAACCGAAATAAACTTGAAAAAAGTTGAGTCATTTTGCCGCGCGATTCCGCAGCCTGTGGTGAAGGCCGAATGAGAGCGTGGTGATGCAAGATCCCGGGGGGGATTTACTGCGCTCTCGGCTTTCTAACCCAAACTTTCCGCGAAACAAATCTTTTCAAACCAATGAAGTCCGGACTCGGCTTGCGCCGTAGTTCTTTGGCTGCCGGTTTCTTGCTCCGCGCTGCGCCTGTGCGTTCAAGCCGGTTTGGGTGCGAAAAAAGCTTCCACGTCGCTGATGGTGTTGGTGATGCGGTAGGGCGGCAGGGATTGGAGGAAGATCTGGCCGTAGCGCTGGCGGGTGATGCGGGGGTCGAGGAGAACGAGAACGCCGCGATCTTCAAGGGAGCGGATGAGCCGGCCGAAGCCCTGCTTGAGAGTGAGAACGGCTTCGGGAACCTGATAGTCGAAGAATGGTTTGCCGCCGGATTCTTCGATGGCCTTCATGCGCGCCTGCACGACGGGGTCAGAGGGAACGGCGAAGGGCAGGCGGTCAATGATGACGCAACTGAGAGCTTCGCCCTGGACGTCGACTCCCTGCCAAAAACTCGATGTACCGAAGAGAACGGAATTGGGCGTGGCGCGGAATTCTTCGAGGAGAGCTTTGCGCGGGGCAGTGCCGTGGAGGAGCAGCGGAAAATCGAGAACGGGTAGCAGCAGGTCGTGCAAAATGCGCATCTGGTTGTAGCTGGTGAAGAGGCAAAAAGCGCGGCCACGTGTAATGCGGAGGACGCGCTCGATGGTGGTGGCGGCGGCGGCGACGAATTCGGGTTCGCGCGGATCGGGCATCGAAGGCGGGAGATAGAGAAGAGCCTGTTTCTCGTAGCGGAAGTGAGATGGAACGATGAGCTCGCGCGTGCCCAATTCGTTTTGGGGGAGGCCGAGACGGCGGCGGATGTGATCGAAGCTGCCCTGAACGGTGAGCGTGGCCGAGGTGAGAACGACGGTTGGAATCTGCTCGAAGACTTGTGTGCGAAGCAGATCGGAGACGTCGATCGGCGTGGCCTGGAGAAACGTAGCGCGGCCCGCTGATCTTTGTAGGGATGCGCTTGCGGCGCGGCGCTCAAGCCAGAAGACCATGTTTTTGGCCGTGGATTCGAGCATGAATTCGAGGTCGGATCGAAGGAGGGCTACTCGGTTCTTGAGGCCGGTGGCTTCGTCGAGATCGGCAAGGCGTTCTAGATCGGATTCAATGAGCTTGAGCGTGGAGCGAACGGCAAGGTAGAGGTCGCCGGAGGATTCGAGAAATTCTTCGCGGTTGGTGAAGGGATGGCGGCCGTCGGCAGGCATAGGGAGCGCGGCGAAGAAGAGGCGCGCTCGCTCGCGGAGCTGCTGGGTGAGGGCCGGGATCTGCGTCGCGGACGATTTGCCGCGGAGGAGGACTTCCGTGTCGCGCGCCAGATCTTCAAAGCGAAGGTTCGAGAGCGAGCGGCCGAAGTATTGCGAGGCGACTTCCTCAAGCTCGTGTGCTTCGTCGAAGATGACGGCAGCGGCCTCAGGCAGAACGCCGGCGTCTGGCGCGTTGCCCGCGGCAAGGCGGACGGCGGTGTCGGCAAAGAAGAGGTGGTGATTGACGATGATGAGATCGGACTCGAGGGCGCGGCGGCGCATTTCGGTGATGAAGCAGCGGCGATAGTCGGGGCAAGTGCTGCCGAGGCAGGCGTCGGTGCGCGCGTCGAGCTTGTGCCAGAGCGCTGAAGATTCCGGCAGACCGGAAAGCTCGGCGCGGTCGCCGGTTTCGGTGATCTGCTCCCACTCGGCGATCTGGCGGTATTCGTCGATCTCATCGAGGCCCGACAGATATTGGCTGGTCGCGCAGGGCGAAGAGCTTGCGGCGGCAAAGATAATTGGCGCGGCCCTTCATGTAGCAGACGCGAAGCTCGCCGAGGAGGGCTTCAAGAAAAGGAACGTCGCGGAAGAAGAGCTGATCCTGGAGGGCCTTGGTTCCGGTGGAGACGATTACGCGCTGGCCGGTGCGGAGTGCGGGCAGAAGATAGGCAAGAGTTTTGCCGGTGCCGGTGCCGGCTTCGACGATGAGATGGCGGCGCTCCGCGAGTGCGCGCTCGACGGCTTTGGCCATTTCGAGCTGGCCCGGGCGGTACTCGAAGGGGAGCGGAGAGCGAGCGAGGATTCCGCCGGGCGAGAAAAATTCGTGGAGCGTGGGGAGAGCACGGGTTGAGGTGTCGGAGGAGGGCATGAGGGACGAATGCTCTCTCCATCATAGTGAAGGGGGATAGTGAGGCGGGCGCGCGCAGGCTGCGGGTCAGCGCGGATCAGTCGAAGTTGGGCTCTTTGCCCTCCGATCGAGCGTGGTACTCATCGCCGGAAGGAACCTCGGTATAGCGACTGCCAGAGCGACTGGCTAGTGGGCAGGATTTACTTCGGGAGCAGCGCCAAGATAGGCGCTTTGTACGGCTTCGAGGAGGCGTTTTCGGTCCTCGGCCTTCTGGGCCGCTGTGGCGCGTTCATTGCGGACTGCGTAGGTGCCGGTTGGATACAGGCCGACGACGGTTGGGTAGATCTGCATGGTGGCCCTCCTGCGGGTGGGGAGGCACTTTGAATGCCGGATTTCCACGCGGTGAGATAAGAAAAAGCTCACGATTCGCGCTATCGCTGGGCTCCAATCTTCGAAGGCTCGCGCGCTGTGATGGGTGATTGGCATGAACCGGACAGTACACTGGTGAAGCGGCGCGTCTTCAACTGTTTCGCTGCTGGAGTTCCCTTGCCTACGTATCGCAGATCGGTTGTGCCGGTGAAAGCGGGAGCCGCGAAGCTGCCGCTGGTGGCGATTGTGGGTCGGCCCAACGTGGGCAAGAGCACGCTGTTCAACCGGTTGACGGCGAGCCGGCGGTCGATTGTGGGCGACGAGCCGGGGATTACGCGCGACCGCATCTACGGCGAGTACGAGTGGCTGGGGCGGCATTACCGGCTGGTGGATACGGGCGGAATTGTGCCCGACGATCCAGAGCTGATGGCGACGGAGATCTTTACGCAGGCGAAGGTGGCGCTCGAAGAGGCTGACGCGCTGGTGATGGTAGTGGACGCGCGAACCGAGCTGGCGCGACCGGACTACGATCTGGCGCAATTGCTGAAGCGCGGCGGAAAACCGCTCTTTCTGGCCGTAAACAAAGTGGAAACCGAAGGATTGGCGGCGGAGGCGGAGAACTTTCGCCAGCTGGGAATCAAGAAATTGTATGCGGTGAGTTCGGAGCACGGGCAGGGCGTAGGCGAGCTGCTGGACGCGATTGCGGAGGCGATCCCCGAGGAGCAGCAAGTCAGCGAGTCGGCGAGTCAGCAAGTCAGCGCTGAGCCACGTAGCGCGCAGGAAAGCACACAAGACGAGGAAGAAGACGACAAGAAGATTCGGACGCACGGGGAGTTTGAGCAGCGCGAGACGGCGGTGGCGATCATCGGGCGGCCGAATGTGGGCAAGAGTACGCTGCTGAATGCGCTGACAGGGACGACGAGATCGATTGTGTCGCCGATTGCGGGCACGACGCGCGATGCCGTGGATGAAGTGGTGGAGTTCGAAGGGCAGACGCTGCGATTTGTGGATACGGCGGGAATCAGGCGCAAGGGCAAGACGAAGTTGATGGCCGAGAAGATGAGCGTGGTGATGGCGCGGCGGCACCTTGAGGCGGCGGACGTGGCGCTGGTGCTGATTGACGCGACCGAGGGCGTGACGGCCAGCGACGCCACGATTGGCGGATACGCGCACGAGAGCGGGCGCAGCGTGATCATCATCGTGAACAAGTGGGACCTGGTTACGACGGCGACGGACGGACGGAAAAAAGCCTGCTGACCGCGAAATCTTTGAAAAACAGGTGCGCGGCGCGCTGAAATATCTGGATTATGCGCCGGTAATTTTTTTGTCGGCGCTGGAGGCGATCGGGCGGGAGCGGAAAAACATGACGCGCGTGCTGCGCGAGGTTGTGTCCGTCGCCAAAGAGCGGCGGAAGCGCGTGTCAACAGGCCAAATGAATAGATTTCTTGAGAAGATCGACTTCCAGCGCGCGCCGGTGCCGATGGCGAAAAGAATCAGGATTTATTACATGACGCAGGCGGCGGTGGCTCCGCCAACGTTTGTGCTGTTTACCGACCGCAACATCAAATTGCACTTCGCATTTGAGCGGTTTCTGGAGAATCAAATTCGCGAGGCGTTCGGATTTAAAGGGACGCCGGTTTGGTTCAAGGTGAAGGCGCGAAATGCCGGGGAAAAGAATTAGCCAATAGGGAGCAGGCCGGGCTGCGTGGACGCGGCCCGGGCGAGTTTGCAAGGGGGTGCCGGGCGTTCAGGCCGAAGCAGAACGCCCGCCGAGCTCAGCGAATTGCATAGTTTCCAACGCAGCTATCTTCGGCCCCGCCGGCCGCGCTAGGTGTAGTTGAGACTTTGCAAGTGCCTGCCCCTGAGATACCGTTGGCGATGCCGGTACCGCCTACAATTTTGTAACTTAATACAGGGATGCTCTCGACGCCGTTCCTTCTGGTAAAAGTTGTGTGATACTCGAAAAACACCTCACTGCCATTGGTTAAGGTTCCCACGATGACGCCCCATACATTGGCTTCGGTGACGCTAAATTCGCCAGCTGCCGAAAACGTCAGTCCTGTGAACGCGATCCCGTTGATGGTTGCGTTTGTTGTGCACGGGAATGTGGCGATTGTCGAAGTTGCGCTGATTTGCTGACTGACCGTGTTCGGGCTGCAGGAGATGGTAAAGGAGCCGGAAGTCTGGGCTTGCGCCATCGCGCCAAAGCCGGCGAACAGCGCACAAATTGCAAAGATCTTGAATCTCATGTGTTCCTCCTGGGAACTGGCATTCTTTGGGGGACGTGGGGAGAATTGCCGAAGGCTATCATCGGGTGCCACAAGAAATCAAGCTGCAAAATTACTGCGCGCCCTTTATTGCGGGACGGCAGCGGGCGGGGAAGATGAAGAGCCGCTCGTGTCGATCGCGTCAAGATTGCGGATGTGGATGCTGGCCTCGGTTTCAGGGACGGTGCCGTCGTTGGCCTGGACCTGAGTGGGCTGGCCTTGCATGAGGATGCGCAATGTGGCCTTGCCGCGCGCGGGAACGACGACGCGCTGGGTGACTGAGGTGGCAGCGTTGCTGACGGTGACAGGAATTTCGGCGGCGGCGTAGCCGGAGTTGGAAAGATTGACGGCGACGAGCCAATTGTCGCCTTCAGTGTGCGAAGGAAAGACACTGTCAATCGCGATGTCGGGCAGGCCTTTATCGGCGTCGACCCAATCGGAGAAGAACCAGGAGAGATCGCGGCGGGGCCTGGCCTGTCTCAATGAAGCTTTTCAAAGTAGTCTGAGCCGACTGTCGGGCTGGGGCCATGCGTTGCGTCTGCTGGCGCGGCGTCTGCTGTCGCGGCTTCGGCTGCCGGATTGTAGGCGCGAAGAGCTGCAGAGAGCGCGGCGTCGCCGACGAGGTCGCGAAGCATCCAGAAGATGTAGGTGGCCTTGGTGCGGTAGTAGACGGGCGAGATGGCCTGGGCGAGAGGCTGGCCGGAGCTTTCGCCGGGACTGGCCGGCTCAGCAAGCGCGAGCGCGGCGCGGCCGGATTCGAGCGATTCGAGAGCCTTCTGGCGGCCCTGCTGTTTTTCGAGCCAGAGAGTTCCCATGAAGTGGGCGACGCCCTCGCTGAGCCAGGCGGGGGAGAACCCGTCGATGTGCTGAGGTAGGCGTGCGTGAGCGCGTGGGCGAAGACGCCGTCAAGCTCATCGGGCGTGGCCTGGCGAATGGCGGTGACGAGGAGCGGACCGGTTTCAAAAGGCGCGTCGTCGGGATCGGGCAGATCGAGGATGGTGAGCTGAGAGCGCGGCGACTGACCGAGCCAGCCCTGCAGGAAGGGCGTGACGAACGCGGCAGCGGAGGCCCAGCCTTCAACGGCGGCGTCATCCTCAGGAACAGTGTAGAGCGTGGTGTTGGTCGCCTGATGCGCGGTGCGCACGGCAAGGAAGAGGCTGGGCGCTTCAAAGCCGAGAGCTGGTTGGTCAAGGCTGGCAGAGGCAACGCCGGGAACATCGGGACCGGCGGATGAAGGCTCGGTGAGCGCGAGCGGGACGTGATGGCCGTTGATGAGAGCGACTGTGGGCGCCTGGCCGTGCGGAAATTCATCGGTGAGCTGCAGGCGGAAGCGCGCGCCGGCCATGCGCAGTTTGTGCTCGCCCATTTCGTCGAAGACGCGAGCGCCGTCGCCCAGGATGACGGGAACGCTGGAGACGGGATACCAGACGACGTTGCCGAAGCCGCGCAGGCCGGTGAAGTCGACGGCGATCGAGTCCCAGTCGGAGTGAAGGGCCACGTCATCGGGTGTGCCGATGGTGATGAGGCGCTGCGCGGATTGCGGGATCGTGCCGGAGTAGGTGACGTCGAGCTGAAGAGTTGCGCCGGGAGCGAGCGGCGCAGCGAGCGCGATGGCGGCTTCGTGAAGCTGGCCGGTGTGATCGACGTCGGAGTTGAGCGTGGCGACGGTGAAAGCGACATCGTGGCCGGCGAGGCGAATGCGTTCCCAATCGAGCGAGGAAGAGATTTGCAGCGGGATGTGGGCGAGCGGGGCTTGGCCGTCGTTGCGCACGGTGAGGAGGGCGCGGACGGCGATTTGTTGCGCGGCGGGGCGGAGATGCACGTCCATATCGAAGGCGGTGAAGGTGACGGCTTCGCGCTCGTCGTCAGTGGCAACGGGAGCTGTGACGGGCTGGCCTGCAGTTTTTGGTGCGGCGGGTCCGGCGGTGGTTGTGGTCTGGCCGCTGTCGTCGACGGAGCGGGAGAAGATGACCTGGCCGTGAGGCTGCTGGTCGGGTGCTGATCGGGCGTGATGGAGTGGCGCGGGCGCGGCGGGAGTAGTTTGGGAAAGCGCGGAGACGGCGAGTAGCAATGCAACGCGAAAGCGAGATCCTAGGGAGAGCGGAGCATGCGCTCAGTCCCAAAGTCGGACTGGGCATATGTCGTGCTGAGGGAATACGGCGAATTGAGGTTGTGCTATCCCACCCTAAGCGCGATAGACCGCGCTTAGGATGGGGCACCCCACTCGATCAATTGGATCAAAGTTCAAGAACCGAGACCTTTCTGCTTCTTTGGCTTGGACGCGGTTGCTTGAGTGGTGAGAGCTTTTGCGGTTCCGGATTTCGAATTGGCAGCGGCTCGGCGCTGGCGTGCGGCTTCATAGAGCACGACGGCTCCGGCGGCGGAGACGTTGAGGGAGCTGACGCCGCCGGCCATGGGAATGCGCAGCAGATGATCGCAGGTGCGGCGAACCAGATCGTGGAGTCCAGCGCCTTCGCGGCCGAGCACGATGACGAGATCGCCGGTGAAGTCGAATTGGTCGTAGTCGGCTGCGCCGCGTTCGTCGAGGCCGACGATCCAGAGGTTGTGTTGCTTGAGCTCTTCAAGGGCGCGGACGAGATTGACGACGCGTGCGATGCGAAGATGCTCGGCGGCTCCGGCGCTGGCTTTGACGGCTGCGGGGCTGAGAGGAGCGGAGCGGCGCTCGGTGAGGAGGACGCCGTCGACACCGGCGCCATCGGCGACGCGAAGAAGCGCGCCGAGATTCTGCGGATCTTCAACGCCATCGAGCGCGAGGATGAGGCGAGCGGCGGATTTGCTGGCGGGGGATTTATTGGTCGCGGAATCGGGCTCGAAAAGGTCTTCGATGGTCGAGAAATTCCTGCGGACGGACAAGCGCGACGACACCCTGATGGGCGGGTGTCTTGGCGGCGAGGGTGAGTTGCTCGCGCGATTCCTCGCGGACGCGAATGCCGGCCTCGCGGCATTGGGCGATGAGGCGGTCAAGACGTTCATCGTGGCGCTCGCGCGCGACGAGCACGTGGTCAAAGCGGCGGCGGCCGGCCTTGAGAGCTTCAGAGACCGGATGCAGGCCGTAGAGAACTTCCATGAGATTAGTTTAGAGCGCTAGACACGAAGGACGCCGCTTCGTGATGCGGCGCCCGGGTGAAAAAGGAGTCAATGCTCATCGCAGAATGGAACGGCTACACTACGCCGCCCGCTGATGCCGGCTGTCCCGGTGTGGCCGGGGCGCTGACGGCACTGCGATGCTTGGAGTCGACCTGAAGCGTGAGGGTCTGCTGCTTTTTGTCGCGCAGGATGGTGACCTGGACCGGCTTGCCCTCGTTGGAGCGGAGATCGCGGTCCCAGTCGGCCGAGGTGTTGATGGAATCGGTGCCGACCTTGAGAATCACGTCGAAGGCCTTGAATCCAGCGGCTGCGGCTTCACTCTTGCGCGCTACCTGCTTGACCATCAGGCCGCCCGGGACGCCGAGATACTCGGACATCTGCGAGGTGAGCGGCTCAACCAGCGCGCCTACATTGAGGGTGCTGGTGAAAAGCGAAATGTGGAAGCCGCTGGAGATGGGCGCATCGGAACCGGCGATGCCCATTGTGGGCGGCGGCGCAACGGGCGCAATGCCATCCACATCGATGTCGAGGCGGGTCCAGATGTCGTGCTCCATGGCTTTGCGATCGACCAACTGCACGGCCATGGTTTGAATGTTGCCGTCGCGGCTGATCTCAAGGCTGATCTTGCGGCCGGGCGGAATGTCGCGGAGCATGCGGCGCAGCGCCTCGGCGTCGTCGACATTCTGGCCGTCTGATGGCGATGACAACGTCGTTGACCTTGAGCCCGACCTGGCCGGCGGGTGCGTCGTGATCGATGAGTGTGATGACCGCGCCGTGAACGTCTTTGAGCTTGAGAGCCTGCGCCTTGTCGGCATCGACGTCGGAGACATCGACGCCGAGGTAGCCGGGAACGCTGGCGTGGGCGAGCAGCGGGCTGGTGTCTTCAAGGAAAGGCGCGAGCTGCCCAGCCTGTGCGGCTGCCGGCGGCGGACCGGCGAAAAGAACGCAGGCCGCGGCTGCGGCGAGCGCGGCGATTGCAAGCTTCGGATGCGATCTCAAATGCGTTGTACGAATTGGCCTCAAAAGGTGATTCATTTAGGTTTCTCCATCATGTTTTTATCGTCCGGTCCGCGCTCATCAAGACGGCGCAGTGGCCGGAAGGGTTAGCACGAGTTACTGAAATTGCGGAACCCGGCTCAAGACTTGCCGGGAAACAGTTCGGATCTGCGGACTCTGGTCAGAGTTGGAGACCGAATAGAGCACCTGGCGAACGCTGGAATCGGCGTCAACAGGCTCAAGCAAATCAATGGCGGCGGTGCGAATGGCCGGGTCGTTATCGTTCAAAACTGCTTCAAGAACGGCGTCGCGGACGCGCACGTCGTCGGCTACGTACGGCTCCAGGCCCTCGAAGCGCCTTTTGGCGAACCTTGGGGCTGCGGTCGTAGCGCAGCGCGTACATGAGCGCATCGCGGATGCCGGAGGGCTGGCAACTGTGGCCGGCGCGGCACTCGGCGGCAAGCAGGCCCACCGAGTCGTCGCGAACACCCGGCGAAGCGGAATCTTCAGAGGCCAGCATGAGCAACTGGCGAATGGCGGGGTCGTCGAGCGAGCCCTCGATCTGGCGCGGAACAATCTGGTTGTAGCTCACGTCGACAATTTCGCTGTTGGGCTGGCGCACAATGCCGGAGATTCCGGCCACGTTGGCGAGCTGCGAAAGATCCGCGGCATGCAGCATCTGCGCTCCGCCAGGCGAAGTAGCCTGGGCCACGGTTGCGGCGTGGGCAGCGCGATTCTGCGCGTACTCGAAGCCGCCCAGGATCCCCGCGCCGGCACCAGCCACGAGCAGAAGCACGGCTGCAACCGGCGCAGACTGCAGGCTGGCAAAGTTGTTGACAATGCGCTGGCCCAGACGCTCGTACCAGCTACGCGGCGGCAGGGTGTCGAGGGCTTCATCGAGGCGCAAGGTGAGCGCGGGCGACAAGATTCGGATCCGGCTCAACAACGGGATGCGCATCGGCGAGCACCTTGAGCGCCAGGACCTGCTCGCGCTCCTTCTGGCACTCGGAGCAGGCGATCACGTGCCGATCGAGCTGATGGACCTGATCGTCGGGCAGCTCTCCATATGCGGCAGCGACAATTTGTTCGTGTGCAAGTTCGCAATTCATGGTTACGTCCTTTTAGCCCCAAAAACAGCTACTAGCTTTTAGCTCCTAGCCTCTAGCTCTCTTCGTGCAGTGCGCACCAAAAGCGCTAGGGACCGGCCGCTTTCTATTTATCTCAACTCCGCCAGTTGTGCACGCAACTTTTTGGTTGCGCGGAAGAGGGTATTCTTGGCGGTCTCTTCCGTGGTGTTCAACATTTCGCCGATGGTGCGCAGGCGAAGTCCCTGGTAATGCTTCAGCTCAAAGACCATCCGCTCGCGCGGCGTGAGCTTGCCCAGCGCCGTCTGAATTTTTTCGCCCAGCAGCTTGCGGTCGAGCTCGCGGGCGGGATTGGAAAACGAGCGATTGTCAGAGACGGACGGCCAGAATGTCGATCTCGTCTCCGGCGCGGTCAACAACCACTGCGTGGTCTTCGCGGCGGGTCTTGCGGCGGCGCAACTGATCCAGGCAGAGGTTGGTGACGATGCGGTAAATCCACGTATAAAACGAGCACTCAAAGCGGAAATTGCCGATGTACCGGTAGGCTTTGAGAAACGCCTCCTGATAAATGTCTTCGGCGTCCTGCTCGGAGCCGGTGAGGTGCAGGGCCAGGCGCAGGACCTGGTGCTCATACTGCCGAACCAGGGTGTCGAAGGCGACGCGGGAACCGGCCTGAGCCTCGCGGATGAGGTCCATCTCGAGCGCTCGGTTTTGCGCGCGACTCTGCGCCCGGCTCGCGTCGTCCTCGCCAGGGTTCTGCCGCCTTGCTCCGCCCATTGCTCTGGACGCAGCCACGTCTGGAGAGGATTGTACCCCTCCGCAGCCCGGCCAAGCCAAAGTGCTCGCTGCCTGGGCAAGACTCATTGCTGGGTTCAAGGAAACACCAATCGCGTCCGTAGCCATCGCTTCTCCGCTTGCGGAAGATGAAGACTTTGTCTATGCGAGTAGACGGGGAATGTGCGCAATTGTAAGCAGGTTGGCAACGGACGGAGACGAGGCCAGGGATCAGGGAGCTAGGCCGGCGCTGGGACCGGGAGGAGCATCGGCCGGCTGGCGAGTGCCGACGCTGGGAAGCTCCGATACACTGGTAAGCAATGACCGGAAATCTGTTTGAAAACTGAGCCAGCTGGGGACCGACGAGGCCGGCGGGTGGTTCACGGCGCACTGCGACGGCGGGTCGCGGGGCAATCCCGGGCCGGCCGGGTACGGGGCGGTGATTGAGGACCCGGAGGGCCAGGTGGTGGCTCGGCTGAGCGAATACCTGGGCCGCCAGACCAATAATTATGCCGAGTACAAGGGGCTGCTTTCGGTTTTGGAGTGGGCGCTTGCGAACGGGGCGAAGCGGCTGAGGGTGGTGTCGGACTCCGAGCTGATGGTGCGGCAGATGAAGGGCCGGTACAAGGTAAAGAGCCCGGGGCTGCGGCCACTGTGGGAGGAGGCGCAGCGGCTGGCGCTCGAAGCTGAAGGGTTTTGATATGCGGCACACGCTGCGCGGCGGAAACAAGGAAGCGGACCGGCTGGCGAATGCGGCGATGGATAAAGGACAGGGAGTAGCCAGTAGGGAGTAGCCAATAGCGGGGTAGACGAGCGAATGTGCGGAGTCCACCTCCGGCGAATTTGCGCTTCAATCGATGATTTGCTGGCTCGCTGTCATTTGTTCCGGCTGAGGTCGTTGCGCCAGGTGTGGCCGGCGTGCTCGAGCAGATGGTCGGCGCACTCGGGGCCCCAGGAGCCGGCGAAGTAGTTGGGAAACACCTCCGGTTTTTTCGCGGCCCAGGCCTGCAGGATGGGCGTGTAGAGCGCCCAGTTGGTTTCGACGCCGTCGCGATGCGCGAAGAGAGTCTGGTCGCCGAGCATGGCGTCGAGCAGCAGGCGCTCGTAGCCGTTGGCGCTGGATTTGCCGAAGGCCGCTTCGTAGTCGAAGTCCATGTTGACCGGGCAGACGGCCATTTCGAGGTGGTGGGCACCTTGGCGCCGAAGCGCAGGGCGATGCCTTCGTCGGGCTGGATGCGGATGGTGAGCAGGTTGGGCTGAATCTCCGCGCAGGGGCCGGCAGGCTGCATGCGATTGAAGATGAGCAGCGGCGGCTGCTTGAACTGGATGCTGATCTCGGTGGCGCGCTTCTTCATGCGCTTGCCGGCGCGGAGATAGAAGGGAACGCCGGCCCAGCGCCAGTTTTCGATTTCGAGGCGCAGCGCGGCGTAGGTTTCGGTGCCGGACTCGGGATTGACGCGCTCCTCATCGCGATAGCCGATGACGTGCTCGCCAGCGACGATGCCGGGGCCGTACTGGCCGCGCACGGTGTTGAGGATGGGAATGGGCGGAATGGCCTGCCAGACCTTGAGCTTTTCGCGGCGCACGCTTTCGGCTTCAAAGCTCGAGGGCGGCTCGAGGGCGACGAGCGAGAGCAGCTCCATCATGTGGTTCTGGACGACGTCGCGCAGCGCGCCGGCCTTCTCGTAGAACGGGCCGCGGCCTTCGACGCCGAGGGTTTCGGCCACGGTGATCTGCACATTGTCAATGTAGTTGCGGTTCCAGACCGGCTCGAAGATGCCGTTGGCGAAGCGGAAGACGAGGAGATTCTGCACAGTCTCCTTGCCGAGGTAGTGATCGATGCGGAAGACCTGGCTCTCCTGGAAGACGGCGTTGACCTGATGGTTGAGCTCGCGGGCAGAATCGAGATCGTGGCCGAAGGGCTTCTCGATGACGACGGCGACGCGGCCTTTTTCTGGCTGCGCCATATCCTGCGCGCCGAGATTCTCAATGATGCCGGTGAAGAACTCGGGCGCGGTGGCGAGATAGAAGAGGCGATTGCGGTCCGATTCCCTTCTCTTTGGCGATGCGATCGAGTTCGGTCTTGAGATTGGCGTAGTGAGCAGGATCGTCGAAGTTGAGGGGAAAGTAGCTGATGTTGGCAGACGAAGCCGTCGAGTTTGGGATCCTTCGCGTCGACGCCGCCAAATTCGACGATGCCGGCGCGCATGTCGGCGGCAAATTCGTCGCCGAGCGGGCGGCGCGCGACGCCGACGATGGCGAACTGCTTGGGCAGAAGGTTCGATTGCCAGAGATGAAAGAGCGCAGGCAGCAGCTTGCGCTTGGTGAGGTCGCCGGAGGCGCCAAAGATGACGAGGATGGCCGGATCGGGAATCCGCTCATCGCCCTTGGGGAGTTGAGAAAGATCCTCGGGGCGCACAGTCATTTGCATAGTGGCCATTTGCGATAAACCTCCGGCGTGGGATCAAACAGCTTCTAGCTGCTAGCTACTAGCTTCTAGCTCGTTGTGCGAAAACTCAGCTCCTCAACGAAGCGCTGAACAGCTGAAAGCTAGAAGCTAGTGGCTGCTTTTATCCCTTGGCTTTGGCGAAGCGCTTGTTGACTTCGGCCCAATTGACGACGTTCCACCAGGCAGCGAGGTAGTCGGGGCGCTTGTTCTGGTACTTGAGGTAGTACGCGTGCTCCCAGACGTCGTTGCCGAGGATGGGATAGAGACCCTGCGACAGCGGCGAATCCTGATTGGCGGTGGTGATGACCTTGAGCTTGCCGCCGGTGAAGACGAGCCAGCCCCAGCCGGAGCCGAATTGCTTGGCCGTGGTCTCGTTGAAGGTCTTCTTGAAGGCCTCGAAGTCGCCGAAGTCAGCAGTGATCTGCTTGGCGATGTCGCCGGAGGGGCTGCCGCCGATGCCGGACGAGTTGGCCGGGCCCATGATGGTCCAGAACATGGAGTGGTTGGAGTGGCCTCCGCCGTTGTTGCGCACCACGCCGCGAATGTCTTCAGGAACCGCGTTGAGATCGCTGATCAGGTCGTCGACGGATTTGGCGGCGAGCGTCGGGGTGATTGGCCAGCGCGTTGTTCACGTTGGTGATGTAGGCCTGGTGATGCTTGTCGTGGTGGAGCTTCATGGTTTCGGCGTCGATGAACGGCTCGAGCGCCGAGTAGTCGTAGGGAAGCGGTGGTAATTCGTATGCCATAGGGGAAAATCTCCTTCGTTCGGATTGTACTTTGTGGGTTTGGCCCGGATGAATTGAGTGTTGATGAAATTCGCGGTCCGGGCGAAAAAGGCACCTACCACGATGGATGCGGAAACGGGCAGCAAGGGTGCGGGGAAAGTTCAAAGAGTGAGATGCGGGTGAAGAAAATGGGCCGTTAAGAGTCGGCCTTGTCGTCCGGCACTGTAACGCCGACCCTGTAACGAAATATAGCGTTACTCGGGCGGGGGATAAAAGGGCAGCTTGTCGTTTTTCTCGTTGGCGCGGCGGACGGTGGCATCGCCAAAAAGCAGCGCCGGGGCCAGGACGGTGGTGGGCGGGTCCCGAAATAGTTGGCGACCCAGAGATCCTTTCCCGCGGCGTCAATGCTGGAGCGAAGAGCGCGGTCGTCGACGTCGTCGAGCACCGCGCCGCGCACCAGCTCGCGCTTGCCGTCGGGGCTGACGCGGTAGAGCAGTCGCGGCGTCACGCTCGCCGCCCAGGGTTTCGACAACGTAGACGCTTTGCAGGCCGCGGTCTTTTGCCATGTCCAGCAGCTTCTTGTTGAGCTCGTCTGTGGAGAGCCCATTGTCGGCGGTGATTTTGAGAACGCCGATCATGGGGCGCGCGGGACCGGTGATGCCGGCGCGGCCGTGGCCGTTGGACTGCGGAAAGTCGCGGACCGGCTGGCGGCCGATGAGGTAATTGTCGAGCCGGCCGTCGTCGACGAGCTTGACGGCCTGCGCGGGAACGCCCTCGTCGTCGACGTCGTAGGCGCCGAGGAGGGCTTTGCCGTCGAAGGTCTTGAGGCTGGGATCGTCGACGACGTTCATGAAGTCGGGCAGTACGCGCGCATGGTAGCTGGAAGCAAATGCACCGTTGGTGCGCGCTTCAGTGCCGAGCGCTGGGCGCGTGGCCGTGACGCGCCGGCCAAGAAGCGAGCGCAGAGTATCGGCTGCGGCATCGGCCGAGAACAGCAGCGGGCCGTGATACTCCTCTTCGACCAGCGGCGCTTTGCGCAGCTCGGCGAGCGATGCAATCTCGTCGACGGCGTGCTTGTTGAAGTCGGCCTCGGAGTCGAGTTCAGCGGGCGAAATTCCAGACGAGCCATAGGAGCGGTCGAGGCGCATGCCGTCGGGAGCTTGCGTGCCCGCGGCAAAGGATTCCTGATACTCGACGGCGGATTTGCGGACGATGGTTCCTTCGCTGGTGACGAGCCATGTGGTGGTGGCGCGGGCGCGAAAACTGGCGGAGGAGTACTGGATGTCGCGCTGATTTGCGCTGACCGTGGCATCGGTGCGGTAGAGGCCGCTGGCGCGGGCGACGCGATCGGCCCAGGCATTCTCGTCGACGTGAAGCGCGATGGGATCGGCGAGCGAGATGATGGGCTTTTCCTGGCTGAAGTCGTCGGCCTGCGGCGGGGTCTGCACCTGCTTCAGCTCCGCCTGCTTTTGCGCGTAGGCGGAAAGCGCATTTTTGTAGGCCTGATCGGTGCCGGTCCACAGCGCGGAGCGAAGCGCGATGGGATCGTCGTCGAGTACGGCAATTTCGAGCGAGCCGTCGCCGCGGCCGCCGGAGCTGTCGGTCTTGTAGTCGCCCACGCGGACCGTGACGCGCGCAACGCGCTGGTGGGCGTGGTCAGAGCCTTCGCTCGAGCCGAACTCCGCCTTGGTCTGCGAAGTCGTCGACTTCTTCGATGCGGTACTGGATGAAGAACGGCTTGGCGAAGCCCTGCAACTGGAGCTGGCTCATGCTGCGGTCGAGCTCAGCGAGCATGGCTTTGAGGACGGGATCTTTTTCGGCGTCGGCGCGGGTGGTTCTGCTGCGCGAAGATTTGGAACGCGCGAGAGCGGCAATGAAAATGCCTGCCGCGAGCGAACGGAGCGGATTCATTGCGCCTCCTTCGCTGCGGGCGCCTGCGCATCTGCGCCGGGGATGGGCAGGATCGGCGGGCGCGCGGTGCCTTGCGGCTGGCGCTGCGTCTCGATGCCGCTGAGCAGCATGGCGGGAGCGACGGCGCTGACGGGGATGGTGCCCGACTCCGCGCCGCACTCGCCGTTGAAGACTTCGCTCTTGTCGCCGGTGGCGATGATGCTCTTCATGGCGGCGAGCGGCGTGCCGACGATGCTGACGCCGCGCACCAGCTCGTCGGGACGGCCGTCGACATAGACGCGCCAGACGACGAGCGGAATCACCTGAAAGGCCTGCGGCGAGCTGCGCTGCGTGACGGCGAAGCCGGAGGAGATGTCTTCAAAGTAGAGGCCGTAGGGCTTGCCCTGTTTCTTGGCTTCTTCGATGAGCTGCTTGCGCAGTTCGGCGTCGGGGACGCTTTTGGTGGAAGTAACGATGAGGTTGCCCTGGCGGCCGGTGGGCACATGGCCCGTCTTCAGCGCGGCCGTGGCCGTTGGAGGCGCCGAAGCTGGCGATGGGCAGGCGCGACATGAGGAAGGTCTTGAGCACGCCGTCCTGAATGAGGTCGACGCGCTCGGCTTTCTGGCCTTCGTCGTCGTATTGGTAGCTGCCGCTGAGCCAGGTGTTGCCGAATTCGCTGACCGTGGGATCGTCGGCGACGGAAAGAAAATCGGGCAGAATCGTCTTGCCGACGTCCTTGGTGAAGGTCTGGCCCTCTTCGTCGCCGCGCTGGCGCTGGCCCTCGAGGCGATGGCCGAGGACTTCGTGGAAGAAGACGGCGGCGGCGCGACCGGAGAGAATGGCCGGGCCGTCGAATGGCTCAGTGACCGGAGCCTTGCGCAGCGCTTCGAGGCTCTTGCCGAGCTCGCGCATCGCGGATTCGAGATCGGCTTGCGTGGGAAGGCCGTCGACAGTCGGGGCTTCGAATGTCTGCTCGCGGAAGAGATCCATGCCATCGTCGGCGCGGGTGACGGCGACAGCGACGATCCGCGCTTGCAGATGAGGCGTGACGATTCGCGACCCTTCGGAGGAAGCGAAGTAGTCGGTCTCGTTCTGCACGGTGAGAAACACCATGTTCTGGTACACGTCAGGGTAGTCGCGGAAGATGCGCGACAGTTCCCTCACCCGCTGCTCCCACGCGGCGCGGTCGACGACGACCTGGCGGAGCGACTGCGCCGATGTGCGTTTGCGATGCTTGCTCGCTGAAATCGGGCGAGGTGTCTTCTTCTTTGGCGCGAACCTCGGCTTCGGTCTTGACGCGAAGATAGTTGTCGAGCGCGTTGCCGTAGCCGGTGTTGGTGGCCAGCCAAAGCGAGCGCGCGAGAGCCTCGCGGTCGTCGCCCAGCGGAAGCTGCAGGCTGTTGACGGCCGAGCCGCGATGCGTGCCGTGAGTGTTGTCGAGCTTGGGATCGCCAACACGCACCTGCACGTCGGCCACGCGGTTGCGGCCTGCGGAGCTTTCGGCCAGAGCGCCGTAGAGCGCGCGAATGGAGACAAAGCTGGTGTCGCGGACCGTGTAACTGAGAAAGTAGGGCGGCAATGGCTTGTCGCTCGAGGGCGCGGCGGGCGAAGTTGCGGCGCCCTGGGCGAGCATTGCCGCGGGCGTTGCTGCGGGCGCTGACGAGGCGGCCTGCGATGGCGAACTTGAAGATTTGCCCAGCGAGGTGAAGGCGCGATGAAGCTCCGTGGTCATGGCATCAAGAACGGCGGGCGCGGGCTGCTGGGCACGGGCTGCGGACACGATGATCAACAACGAAAGAACGGCGGCGGCGGGCGCGCAGTGGAGGCGAATGATAATCCGGCGCTGCGATGGGCCTTTAGAATGATTGGGCGTGAAAGCTCGGGATTTGGGCAAAAGCATCGGCTCGTTCGATTCTGATTCGATTCTAGTTCTTGTTCGATTCTCGCAGGTTGGGCGGCAAAGGAGAATGGGGTTGAGATTTAGACGGTTTGCGCTGCTGATTGTCTGTTCGGCCGCTTTGCTTGCGGGAACGCTGCCGCATATGCTCGCAGCGCAGAGCGGGGCGGCGCAGCGGCGCCGGTGGCCGCTGGCGCAACGTCGACGGCGAGCTCGCAGCAGGCGTATACGCTGCCGCCGGACAAGCTGGCCAAGGCAATCGCCATCAGCCGAATCCGCAACATTCTGAGCATTACCGGATCGATCTGGGGCCTTGTTTTTCTGTGGCTGCTGCTGGCGACGCGCGCGTTGTCGGGCCTGGAGAGGTGGGCGCAGACGAATCTCGGACCGGCGCTGGATTCAGGGAGCGATCTTCTTCGCGGCGTTCCTGATTATTTCGGCGCTGGCCGATCTGCCGCTGGACTGGATCGGCGAGCACTATGAGCGCACTTACGGAATCAGCGTGGAAGGATGGGGCGGCTGGCTTGGCGACGCAGGCAAAGACGCTGGGACTGACACTCCTGATCGGCGTGCCGGTTTTGCTGCTCTTCAACTGGATTGTGCGGCGCTGGCCGAGGCGCTACTGGCTCGGCGCCTGGGTGGTGACGCTGCCGATTCTGGCGTTTTTGACGTTTATAGCGCCGCTGGTTGTGCCGCTTTTCTTTCAATCAGGAGCCGCTCGCGAAGAATCACGCAGCCCTCGTGGCGAAGCTGGAGACGGTGGTGGCGCGCACGGGGATCGACATTCCGCCGGATCGCATGTATCTGATGAAGGCCAGCGCGAAATACGACGGGGATCAACGCGTTCGTGGCAGGTATCGGCGCGACCAAGCGGTACGTGATGTGGGATACGACGACAGACCAACTGCCGGACGACGAAGTGCTGTTCATCTTCGGGCATGAGAGCGGACACTACGTGCTGCATCACATTCCCAAGGGATTCGCATTGTCCGCCGTGGGCCTGTTCTTCCTGTACTGGGCGTGCGCGGGGTTTGCGGCGTGGATGGTGCGGCGGTTTGGAGCGCGCTGGGGCGCGACCGAACATTTCTTCGCGCACAGGATTTGTGGTGCTGCTGTTTTCGCGATTTCAATTGCGAGCTTTCTTTTGCAGCCGGTGAGCAATGCCGTGAGCCGCCACTTTGAGCACCAGGCCGATGTATTCGGGCAGGAGGCGATTCACGGAATTGTGCCCGATCCGCAAAAGACCGCGGTCGCCGCGTTCAACGCGCTGGGCCAGTCGTGGCTGGAGGATCCGAATCCGAATCCGTTCATCGAGTTCTGGCTCTACGACCACCCCAGCACGCAACACCGCGCCGAACTTTGCGGTGCACTACGATCCGTGGGCGAACGGAGGGCATGGGGAGTTTTTTAAGAACTAGGGAACTAGGGACTAGCCAAATGGGAATGGAGACCGCGAAACCAAGACGGTAATCCGTGATTCAGGCGAGCATCTCGAAGATGCCGGCGGCGCCCATGCCGCCGCCGACGCACATGGTGACCATGCCGTACCGGGCGCTCCGCGCTTTCATCTCCTGGAGAAGCGTTGCGGTGAGTTTTGCGCCGGTGCAGCCGAGCGGATGACCGAGCGCGATGGCTCCGCCGTTGACGTTGATGCTTTCCGGGTCCAGGTTGAGAGCGCGGATGATGGCAAGGACCTGCGCGGCGAAGGCCTCGTTTAATTCGATGAGGTCGATGTCGTCGAGCTTGAGGCCGGCGAGCGTGAGCGCCTTGGGAATGGCGGTGATGGGGCCGATGCCCATCTCTTCAGGCAGACAGCCGGTGACGGCGTAGGAGACGAGGCGCGCGAGCGGCTGAATGCCGAGCTCGCGCGCGCGGCTGGCTTCCATCAGGACGGCGGCGGCGGCTCCGTCGGAGGTTTGCGAGGAGTTGCCGGCAGTGACGGTTCCCTGCGCGTGAAAGACCGGCTTGAGCTGCGGCGAGCGCTGCAGCAGAAGTGTCGGCGCGAGGGCCTTCGTCGGCGGAAAATTCTCTTTCCTGAATGTGCGGCTTTTTCGGCGGGACGTCGGGCGTTGCAGTCGTGACTTTGACCGGAATGAGCTCTTCGGCGAATCGGCCAGCGGCTTGCGCAGCGAGAGCTTTCTGGTGGCTCGCGAGCGCGAAATGCATCCTGATCGATCACGCGAGATGCCGTAATGGCGGGCGACGCGCTCGGCGGTAAGGCCCATGGTGAGCAGCGAGGCCGGATAGTTCGCGGCGAGCCAGGGATTGGGGCTGGGCTTGTTGCCGCCCATGGGAATGAGGCTCATGGATTCGGCTCCGCCGGCGATGATGACGCTGGCGGCGCCGGAGCGAATGCGATGATCGGCGAGCGCAGATGGCCTCGAGACCGGAGGCGCAGAGGCGATTGACGGTGGCGCCAGGAACTTCGACGGGAAGGCCGGCGCGCAGAGCGGCCATGCGCGCGATGTTCCAGCCCTGCTCGCCCTCGGGCTGCGCGCAGCCGAGGATGACGTCGTCGATGGCGGATTTTTCGAGCGCAGGAACGCGCCGAAGCGCTCCGGTAATGCAATTGCGGCCAGATCGTCGGGGCGCGTGGTCGAGAGCGCGCCTTTGGGTGCGCGGCCAACGGGCGTGCGAACGGCGGCGACGAGGACGGCTTCCGGCATTGGACGCTGCTCCTCCTAATCGATGTCTATGGCGCACGATTCGATCAGCGCGATCAGGACGCAGCGATTCTGTGGTGCACGATTCTGAGATCGACTCAGGTCTCGCCGCGGTCGAACGTCCGAGGCTCCCAAGTCCGAGTCTCGTTCAGTCCTGCATCTCGAGCACAATCCAGGCGTTCTTCAAGTAGAAGTGGTAAACGGTATGGCGATCGACGAGGGAATCGGCCAGGGCGTCGTGGTCGAGGCGCGGCGGCGGATGGCGCATGCGGAAGTTGCGCGTCGTGGACCTGCTCCGGCGACGCGGGATCGATGCCCCAGTTGAAGCCGAGAACGCCGCTTGGATCGTGCGTTTGAAGGCGCTCGGTTTCCGGAGCCGAGGCCAGCGTGAAAGGTTGGCTTGAGCCATCGCCAAAAAAGACCAGCAGGGAGACCGTTCCCTGCGCGGAGCAGAGGATGGCCCAGTCAGAGGAGCCGGGGCGCTCAAGGCTGGCGTGGACGACATTTTCTGGGCCGTGCGCTTCGTAGGTTTGCGGAATGAGGCAGCCGCGGTGGTGGAGCTGCTGCTGTATGGCGGCCGGCAGATTGGGAAACGAGCTGATGGGAAGATGGCGAATGACGTAGGGAGTCGAGTGGCCGTCGAACATGATCTGGCCGGACTCGACGAGCGGGGCCTGGTTCGAGGGGGTGTCCTGCGCAGTCGCCGGAATGCGAGCAAGAGACGCAGTCGTGAACAGAATCAGCAGGGCAGGCTTCATGGTCAATTCCGCAGCGGCTTGCCGGTTTTGAGGGTGAAGGCGATGCGCTCCTGCGTTTTGCGCTCGCCGCAGAGCGAGAGAAATGCTTCGCGCTCGAGATCGAGAAAGTATTGCTCGCTGACGAGAGAGCCGGGCGTAACGCGGCCGCCGGCAAGAATGTACGCGGCCCAGCGGGCGACTTTCTGATCGTGTTCGGATGCGTAGCCGGCTTCGCCCATCAAATAAATTCCCGTTTCAAGGGTAGCGAGCGCGGCCGTGCCGGGCGCGGGGATTTGCATGCGCGGTTGCGGAGGAGCGTAGCCGGACTCGGCGAGGGCAGCGGCCTGCGCCTTGGCGTCGAGCAGCAGGCGGTCGCGGTTCATGGTGATGCGATCGGCGGGCGCGAGCAGGCCGAGCGAGCGCGCTTCAGCGGCGGAGGTGGAGACCTTGGCCATGGCGATGGTTTCAAGCGCGCGCTTGAGCGCCGTGGCGAATTCGGCGGATTGTGCGAAGCGCGAAGGCGGATCCTTGGGCTCGGGCGGCGCCAGCGCGACGGCCGCGTCGAATGCGCGCAGAAACATTTCTTTGGTTCCGCCGCCGGCGGGGATCAGGCCGACGCCGGCTTCGACGAGGCCCATGTAGGTTTCAGCGTGAGGCTGGCGGCGCGCGGCGTGGAGGCAGATTTCCGCGCCGCCGCCGAGGGTGAGGCCGAAGGGCGCGGCGACGACGGGGCGCGGGCAGAATTTAATGGCCGCGGTCATCTGCTGGAAGTTGTGAATGACACGGGCCAGTTCGTCCCACTCGCCTTCCTGCGCGGCCAGCAGGAGCTGCATGAGATTGGCGCCGACGGAGAAGTTGTCGCGGTCGCCGGAGATGACGAAAGCCGGAGAAATCGCGGACCGCATCGGAAGAGGGATTGAGGACGGCGGAGATGAGCGAGAGAACGTCGCCGCCAATGGCGTTCTTGAGCGAGTGCAACTCGATGCAGGCGATGCCGTCGCCGAGATCGACGAGCGAAGCGCCGGAGTTGGTGCGAATGACGCCGTGCGTCACGGCGGAAATCGGCGACGCGGGCGTGGCCGGGAATGGCGGGAATGGGGACGAGCTGCGCCGGTCGCCGGCTGAAAGCAGGCGTCGCCGTCGGGCGAGTACCAGGCTGGTGCGCGACGCAGCAAGAAGTCTTTCAACGGGAGCGCCAACGGGTAGCCCGAGAGCCTTCATGCGCGCGACGGTTTCAGCGACTCCGGCCGCATCCCACATTTCAAAGGGACCCAGCTCCCAGTTGAAGCCGGCGCGCATGGCGGCATCGATGGACGGAGCGTCGTCGGCAACTTCGCCGATGCGATCGGCGGCGAAGTTCCAGAGCGAAGAGAGAAACGGCCAGAGAAAGGCCGCGGCTTTGTCTTTGGCGGGATTGTTCGCGAGCAGCAGACGCAGGCGCTCGGGAAGCGTGGCCGCGTTCTTCGCCATTTCGAGCGAAGGCAGCGCGGGCTTGGCCGAGGGACGGTATTCAAAGGTGGAGAGATCGAGGACGAGGCGCTCATCTTTGCCGTCAGCACCGCGGATTTTCTTGTAGAAGCCCTGCCCGGATTTATCGCCGAGCCAGCCGCGCTTGAGCAGTTCTTCGAGGATTGGCGAAAACCTGCCGCCCGTGACGCCCTGCAGGGAAATTGGCGGCGACGTGAGCCAGGATATCGATGCCGACGAGATCGGCGAGGCGGAAGGTTCCGGTGCGCGGCCAGCCGATGGCGGGACCGGTGAGCGCGTCGACTTCTTCGATGGAAAGCCCTTGCTCGAGCATCAGGTTGGCGGCGTTGAACATGATCGCGACGCCGATGCGATTGGCAATGAAGTTAGGCGTGTCGTGCGCAAAGACGATCTGCTTGCCGAGCACGCAGATCGGCGAAGGCAGAGAATGCGGCGACGAGTGGCCGGATCCGAATCGGCGGTGGGGATGACTTCAAGGAGACGCATGTAGCGCGGCGGATTAAAAAAATGCGTGCCGAAAAAGCGAGCTGCGAACGGCCGGGAATCGCGGCGGCGATTTGCGCGATGGGCAGGCCGGAGGTGTTGGTAGTGAGAATCGCGTGCGGACCGAGATGAGGAAGCACGCGGGTGAGGAGCGCGGTTTTGATTTCGAGATTTTCGGCGACAGCTTCGATGACCCAGTCGCACGAGACAATTTTGGGAAGATCGTCGTCGAAGGTGCCGGGGGTGATGAGCGCGGCGGCGGATGGATCAAAAAAGGCGGCGGGCTTGGATTTGAATAGCGCATTGATGGCAGCGTGAGCCAGCGGCCGATCCGAGGTTCCAGGCTTCGATGGAAGATCCAGCAGAAGAACTGGAATTCCAGCGTTGGCAAGATGCGCGGCGATGCGCGAGCCCATGGTTCCCGCACCAAGGACTGCGGCGCGGCGAACGAGGAGCGGCTTGGTTCCGATCTTCGCGTGCGGGAGTTGCGACCGTGGCGTCAGTGCTCATGCGGGATCTCCCCCTCGCGGCGTGAACTCAGATGCGATTCGCTGAGCGTAAACGCTGGCAGCATACGCACTGTGACGATGCGGGGTCAAGGAACGCGCGCGCCTCCACTATATAGGAGGGGCGTCAATACTCAACTTTGTTTGGCGCTGCGATCCAGGCGGCAAAGCTGGCCCATGCTTCGTCGGCAAGCAATTGCGTGGAGCTGAGTTTGCGCTCGCTCGCGTCTTTGCGGAGCTCGTCGTAGAGAAAAGCATCGTCGAAACCGGCGCGGGCTGCGTCGGCGGCGCTGGCTCCGTAGTAGACGGCATCGAGGCGCGCCCAGTATGCGGCCGCAAGACACATGGGGCAAGGCTCGCAACTGGTGTAGAGCTCGCAACCGGCAAGCGAGAAGGTTCCGAGAGACTTGGCGGCGGCGCGGATGGCGTTGACTTCGCCGTGCGCTGTGGGATCGTTTGTAGTGGTGACGGAGTTCGCGCCTTCGCCAACGATCTTGCCGTCGCGCACGACGACCGCACCGAACGGGCCGCCCGCAGCGGTGAGAACATTGCGCGTTGCCAGCGCAATGGCGCGGCGCAGGAACTCCGGGTTGGGTTGGCCGGGCATAGGAAGTGATTCCAATTCCTGACGGGTGCCAAGAGAAAGACAGATTCAGTATGGCACAGGGTGCGCGTGCAAATTGATGCGGCGCGGACTGGTTGTGTTCGCACCGCTGCAGGCGGGAAGTTGAAACGAATGGAAACCGCGATCAGGCGGCTGCGCGAGCCTCAAGAACCTCGAGGAATTTAGCAAGCCAGGCCGGGTGCGCGGGCCACGCTGGGCCGGTGACGAGATTGCCATCGACAACGGCGTCCGTCATGGCGACGGAGACGAAGGTTCCACCGGCGAGCTCGACTTCGGGAGCACAGGCCGGATACGCGTTGAGCTTGCGGCCCTTGATTACGCCCGCGGCGGCAAGGAGCTGCGGGCCGTGGCAGAGCGCGGCGATGGGCTTATTGGCCTTGGCAAAATGGCGAATGATGTCGAGAACTTTGGGGTTGAGGCGCAGATATTCAGGCGCGCGGCCACCGGGAATAATGAGGCCGTCGTAGTGCGCGGGGTCGATCTCGTCGAAGGTGGCGTTGAGCGTAAAGTTGTGGCCGCGTTTTTCGGTGTAAGTTTGATCGCCCTCGAAGTCGTGGATCGCGGTGCGAATCAGATCGCCTTTCTTCTTGCCGGGGCAGACGGCGTGAACTTTGTGGCCGACCATCTGCAGGGCCTGAAAAGGAACCATGATTTCGTAGTCCTCAACAAAATCGCCGGCGAGCAGCAAGAGCTTTGCGGATTTCATGGCGCAAATTCCTCAGCACCAAGTTTGCCATAAGCTCCTGCTCCGCGCCGTAGAATCTCTTCATGGCCGAGGCCGCAACTCTTGCAGCACTGAATGCGCGCATCGTGTCGTGCGAGCTTTGCCCACGGTTGCGCGCGCATTGCACTGAGGTGGCGCGGACGCGGCGGCGGGCCTATCGTTGACTGGGAGTATTGGGGACGTCCGGTGCCGTCGTTCGGCGATCCGAAGGCGCGCGTGATGGCGCTGGGATTGGCGCCAGGCGCGCATGGATCGAATCGCACGGGACGGCCGTTCACTGGCGATGGATCGGGCGACTTTCTGTATCCGGTGCTGCATGAAGCGGGGTTTGCATCGCAGACCAAAGCCGTTTCGCGCGACGATGGGATGAAGCTGAACGGGCTTTGGATTACGGCGATGGCTCGTTGCGCGCCGCCGGGAAACAAACCGACGCCTGAAGAACTGCGCAACTGCGCGCCGTGGCTTGACCAGGAGATGAAGCTGCTCACGGATTTGCGGGTGGTGGTTTGCCTGGGGCGCATCGCGTTCGATGGTTTGCTGGCGCATGAGATGAGAACGGGAACGCTGAAGAAACGCGCCGGGTTTGTTTTTGCGCATGGAGCGGAATACAAACTGCCGAGCGGCCTGATCGCGATTGCCAGCTATCATCCATCGCTGCAGAACACGAACACGGGCAAGCTGACGCGGGAGATGCTGCTCAAGGTCTTCAAGCGGGCGCGGAAACTGGCTGATTTGTGATTAGTGGAATTGGCCGCCCGATTATTCGCGCGGGCCAAAGGAGACGAAATGGATTTGCTGGCAAAAGAGATTTTGAAGGATGTGAATCTGGACGAGATCAGCGCAAAGGCGACGCGGACCAAAGAATCCGGTGGACCACTGGTCGCCGCCCGTTCTGCTGGAGCGCGCGGCGTACCTGCGCAAGCTGGCCAAGCACGGGGACGGATCGGCTTCCGAGACGTTGAAGGAGTATCCGCAACACTGTCGCCATGCTTTCGTTTCGCAGCCGCGACGGCGAGGCCGAGGTGCATGAGAAGTTTGCGGATCTGTTTTGCGTGCTGGCAGGCAAGGCGACGCTGGTTACGGGCGGAGTGGTGAATGGGGCACGGACGGTTGCGCCGGGAGAGACGCGCGGAGTGTCGATTGAAGGTGGCGTGCGGCAGACGCTGCGCGCCGGAGATTTTGCGCATGTGCCGGCGGGCACGCCGCATCAGATGCTTGTAAAAGCGGAGGACACGTTCACGAGCCTGGTGATGAAGGTGCAGGAAGTCTTGTAGGCGCGAGCCACTGCAGCGAAGCAGCCGGGCATGAAAAGAAATTGGAGCGGGAGACCGGGATCGAACCGGCGACATTCAGCTTGGGAAGCTGACGTTCTACCACTGAACTACTCCCGCTCTTTATCGAGCGATAACAAACGCAACCGTATTTGGCCTACAGCTAAATTGACGGTTCGCCTGAGCCAGTATCGCAAACGGAATTGCCGGTGGCAATTCTGTGCCATTGCGCAAACGGCGACGGCAGATCATTTCCGAACAGAATGATGGTGACTCAGGAAGATATCTGAAGGAATCGGCGACTCGCTGCAGCCCTCAACTCCTCAGCCTCTCTTACGCGTATCGAGCCATTGCGAGGTCCACAATCTCCCCGATCATCTGGGTATAGGAGAGGCCGGATTTTCTCGCCGCCATTGCAAACTCCTGTCCGCTGGAAAGCCACGGGTTGGGATTGGCTTCGATGACATAGACGTCGCCCTTGCTGGATAGGCGCATGTCGATGCGCCCATAATCTCGCAGCTTGACGGCGCGATAAGCCTTGACGGCGATCTCGGAGAGCCGAGTCTCGGTTTCTTCGTCGAGATCTTCGGCGATGGCCGATTTTGTCAGCTTATAGGCTTCGGTGTCCTTGTCGAACTTCACATCCTGGCTGGCAATCCTGGGCACGCCTTTGGGAAGTTTGGAAAGGTCGAGCTCCACCAGCGGAAGCGCATGCGCGCTCTCGTAACTGCCGAGGATGGAGGCGTAGATTTCGCGGCCTTCGATATACTCCTCAATCAACGCAGGCGAATCGAATTCGGTTTGAATATATGCGACGCGCTCCATCAGCTCCTTTACGCTGTTGACGACGGCATCTGCGCCGATGCCTATGGATCCATCTTCTGAAGTGGGTTTTACAATCAGCGGGAACGCGATATCGTGCGCGTGGTCGATGGTCCCGCGCCAGGCTGTTGCGAAGTAAGGCGACTTGATCCCGTGAAAAGCGAACATTTTCTTGGCAATGGATTTGTCCTGCGCAAGAATGACCGCGTGCGGTCCCGCGCCGGTGAAGGGGATCTCGAGAATGTCGAGGAATGCAGCAACGTGCATCTCCTTGGTGTCGTCGCCCGCATAGGATTCGGTCAGGTTGAAGATTAGATCGGCGTTGCATTTTGCGAGCGCGACCAGAGATTGCGGGCGGCCATCGAGAACGTGATACGACGGCTCGTGACCCAGTTTCACGAGGGCCTCGAAGATTTCTTCGCGGTCGTGCTTCACTGGCTTTTTCTTGCGCTTTTTTTGTCCCTTGCGCCTTCGCGGTGGAGGAATTTCCTCTTCTACCTCAACAGGTTCCTCTTCCCACAGGTCGTACAGCACGGTGACTTTCAACTTCGTTCCAGTCATTTTTGCTCCAATCGGCGTGACGGCGACTGCGTGCACGCCTCAGGGATGAATAAACTTCCCGCGGACCAGGTAATTCATTGAGAGTGCGGTTGTATACACGGTGAAATCCGTTAGGTACTCGGACTCGCGTCGCACGTCCACGCGCAGCCCCAGGTCCTCGACACGTTTGCAGATGGATTCAACCAATCGCTTGACGATCGGCCGCTGCACGCCGCTCCAATACGCGACCTTGTCAATGATTGGCTTGCGATGCTGATGCAACATTTCGTGCGCTGGCCGCACGCCCTTTTGGCGCTTGCGAGAGATATTGAAAATGTCTGCCAGGTCGGCGTCGAGCGCCAGTTCCTCGACCGGAATCACTTCGGGCAAGCCGAGATGATAGAACTCGCCGACAGTGGATTCCATCTCATCTACAGTGATGTCGGCGCGGCCGCGACGCCGGATGGGCTCGACATCTCCGAATTTTCGCGCTATGCGATTGACGTATCGCAGCTTGGCCAGCGCGCCCCAGCCTTTGTAGCGCTTTCTCCATTGCGAGCGAGGCGTTAGCCACACCGCAAATGTTTCAGCAAAATCTTCATCCGGATGCTTCTGCGCGTACCACCCGGCCATGTGACGAACATATTTCCGCGAGAACGGTATGGGGCGGTAGCTGTCGCGATAAGTGCGGCGAAACGGGCCGAAAAGATCGCGCCACTCCGTCGACTTGTAGAGCCGGTAGGCGTAGTTGAATGCGTGCCCCGCCTCATGACGCATGTACATCATTATTTCGCGCGCGTCTTCAAGGTCGTTCATATCGCGCTCCAGCTGCGCCAGGTCCGGATTGGCCAGATAGAACGGAATCCCGATGATGGGCTCCCCTGATGGACATCCCCATTCATCGGTGAGGTAGCAAAGCGGTCGAAACTTGTGAATGCCTTTGGCTTCGAGTTCGCGGTAAAGCTGCTGCACGAATCGTTCGAGAGGAGAGCCCTCGAGTTTGAGCCCCAGCTCGCGAATGGGCTTGGCGAGTATCTCCTGGAATTCCGTTCGGGTTTTCTCGAAATTATGCACAGGGCTAATCAGAGTTCTATACCAATGAAGCAGAGTTGGGACAGGAAGGCGTATCGCTTATGCAAACAGGCGCGGGAGGCGAAAGACCTGAGAGGCAAGGTGACAAACAACATGAGCTGGTCACGCAAATCGCGGTGTGGAGCAGCTGTCCCAAATGTGAACTGTGGAGTGTGAAGTTCGCCGCGACTATGCGGAACGCAGAATCGATGCCAGCCTGGGAAGCGAAGCGCTCCAGAGCTGTTGATGCCAGAAAAAATCGGCGGCGCAGAGGAGACCCATGTGACGGAGCTCCAGAATGCTGCCGCCGAAGTTGCCGCGAGTGCGGAAGTCGAGCAGGCTTTCCGCCACGTCAGGGCGGGCGGCGTTGCGCCATGAGAGGCGCATCTTTCGCTGGTGGCAAAAGAGAAAAGATCCGACGAAGCTGGCGATGACGCGACCGGCGCGGTACTGATCGACACGGTAGCCATTCGCGTTCTTTGTGGCGACGATCGACGATTCTCCTCCCTCGCCGGGCATCGTGATCTGATCGGGCATCGTGATCCAGGCCTCCAGATACTCCGGCTCTGTCAACGCCTGGGAGATGCGACGAGCATCGGCGTCGACGCCAATCGTCAGAAAAACGGTCCAATCTTCGTTGGGGGTTGCAAGGACGGCGGGATAGAGATCTTGCGCCGACTGCTCTCGCGGAGCTTGCAGCGTCTCTGGCACTTGTAGGGTCTCTAGCAAGAAATTGACCTCGCTCCCAAGACAGAGCACGCCGCATTCCAAATGAAGCGTCTAGTCCGGAAGAGTGACGAACACGTCGCCCGGTGGGATGAGATGCGCTATGCCGGGAGCAGCAGCGCGCATCGAAGACGACCGGCAATCTGCCGTGGCCTTCGCGCTTCTTCAATTCACAAGATTCGCAAGCCGGTCATTCCAATCCAGGGATTGGGGGATGGCCTGCCGAGCAAGCGTGACGAACAGCCTGCGAGATCTGTCAGATTGCAAAACGCATCCACGAAGAACCCATATAAACAGGGCACGCTCTTCAAGAAACTGGAGATTCACGAACGATGAAGGCGATCTCCCAGCGACGAGCGATAACTGCGGCCCATGGCGACCTTCTGGCCGTTGTCGAGGATGACCACCGAGTCGCCATTGGTTTCCCGGCGCACTTCTTTCACATACTTCAGATTCACGATGAAGGAACGATGGACGCGCAGGAATCCGCGCGGGTCCAGGCGATCCTGCAGGTGCGCCATGGTCTCGCGCAGAAGATGGGTTTCGGTGGCCGTGCAAAGGCGGACATAATTTCCCTCGGCGCCGATCCAGCGAATGTCGGAGACGGGTAGGAATAGAATGCGCCCGCGAGACTTGAACACTATGCGATTGGTGTACAGATTAAGAGCCGAGGCTGCGCCGTTTCCTGAGCCGGGGTTCTGCTGCTGGACGGCGGACTGCTCGCGGACGCGCTGAACTGCGGTGCACAGCCGCTCGCGCGTGAATGGCTTCAGCAGATAGTCGACCGCATTCACTTCAAAAGCGCGCACCGCATATTGGTCATAGGCCGTGGTGAAGATGATGCGCGGGACCACTGCATCCCGCTGGCCGGTGAGCGCACCGACCACATCGAATCCGTCCATGCCGGGCATATGGATATCGAGAAACAAAAGCTCTGGATTGGCCGCGCGCACCAGCTCAATGGTCTCAATCGACGTAGCCGACTCGCCGACAATCTCGATGTCGTTTTCGTCGCGGAGCAACTGGCGCAGCTTCTGGCGGGCCAGGACTTCGTCATCGGCGATGACTGCATGAATCATCACGCACCAAACCTTGTTACGCTTTCAAGCGCGCTTGGCGAGAGCTGCAGCGGGAATGCCATAGATACCTGCACATGGGTCGGATCAAGCTCGCTGACAGAAAACAGGCAAGCTTCGCCGTAATGCAGGTGCAGGCGGTTTTTCACGTTGGACAATCCAACGCCGTGGCCGGCGGAAGAGCCATTCCCGGCATTTGAGAGGCCCACGCCGCTATTGGTGACCCGGGTCCACACACGCCCCTCGTGCCTGGAAACCTCGATCGTCAGCTCGCCGCCGCGATCCAGTTTCGAAAGGCCATGGGCGTATGCGTTCTCGACAATCGGTTGCAGAATACATAGCCGGCACCAGTGCGTCATGCAGCTCCGGATCTACAGAGAGCGTCCGAATGACTCGTCCCGCGTAGCGCCGGTCTTGCATGCCGAGGTAGGTTTCAATGAATTCGATTTCGTCGTGCAGGGGAATGAGTTGAACGTCTCGCCGCTCCAGTGTCATACGGAGCAGGCTGCTCATTTGTTCCAGCATGGAGTCGGCAGCGTCGATATCGCTCCGCATCAGGCTGGAGATGCTGTTCATTGTGTTGAAGAGGAAGTGCGGATTCAACTGCATCCGCAAAGCCGCAATTTGCGAATTGGCCAGTTGCGCTTCAAGCCGGGCGGCCACGGTTTCCTTTTCGCGAAACTGCTGATAGTAGCCAAAGCCGCGAAAGAAGAAGAAGGCCCCCCAGAAAATGACCATGCTCTCCATCAGATCAGCCATGGAAGTTGAAAAGGACGCCCGCCCAGTAATGCATGCGCGGGCGGTCTACGGGTACGTTGGGGAAGAAAATGACCCATATCATTTCCTGTATCCAGCAGGTAACCAGGCTGACCGGGAAAACGATGGTCAAAATCTGGACGCCACTTGCCTTTTGGATGAAGGGACGGAACAGGCGCCAGAGCACCCAGGCGATGATTCCCCAAATGAAGTACTGCGCCCCCCAGGACTCGAAGACAAGGGAGGCGCTGATGTGGTAGCCGGAGTGGAAAAGATGCAGCCACTCCTGCGCGGCAAACAGGATTCCGATGAGTGTGAAGGTTGCGACAAACACCACCGGGTGCGTCCAGAGAGAACGCTCAGCGGGGTTGTTGGCTTTATCCTTGGCCGAAGGATCGGCTCCGCTGTTCCCGGGTGTAGACACGAGCTTGCCTCCCAAAAATAAGAAATCGAGCTGACTGCGTTGTCGCTGATTGCATTGTCGCCGATTGCATTTTCTTCGATGCGCTGGTCAATCGCGGCAATTCCGCTAAAAAATGCATCTGGAAGGCGCAAAAAATGCGCATGCATGGGAATGACCGAAAAAATTCAACTGTGCAAGCCGCGGACGGCTTCAAGGCTCAATTATGCCGCCGCTAGTCGCGCTGCGCAGCCACCAACTGGGCCGCATGCGCGCCGTTTTGAGGGATGCCCAAGGCGAGGTTGGGGAACCCACCCCGGCCATCTCCTTGCTTTTCGACGAATTCGAGCACGAAATGGTGTTGTTGATACCAGGCTTCCGCTTGAGCATCGAGCGCCCGCGTCCGATCGGGACCCAGCGTGTCTGAGAGCTTGCCGAGGTCCTCGACAAGGAGCTTTGCCGCCTCGTCACCGTGTTGCAGGACGGCGACGCGGAAGTGGTAATAGGCGGCACTGTCGTCGAGAGGAACGCCCCCACCGTCTCGCGCCAGAATGCCAAGCAACATTGACGACCTCCAGTTGCCTGCATTGGCTGCGTCGTTCAAAAGATTGGCAGCCTCGCCGGGAGATTGCGCCAGATCAGGATTGCGAACCAGAAGCAGTCCCAGGCTGTGCATGGCGGGAACATAGCCCGCCATGGCTGATTCGCGGAACAGCGCCGCAGCCGCGCGAAGGTCGTGGGCGTGATCCTTGGCTTCGAACAGCAGCGTGGCCAGATCGAATTCCGCGATGGGATCGTGCAGGCTTGCTCCCTTCTGATACCACCCTTCGGCGGCCGCCTGATCCTTGGGGACACCGATTCCGAAAGCGTAGAAGTCGCCGAGATAGCAAGCCGCCAGCCCACTGCCGTTTGAGGCAGCTTCATTGAGGAGCTTCAGGGCGAGCTTCTCGTTTGCTGGAACTCCCGTCCCCCACAAGTAGGCAATGGCAAGATTCACCTTGGCGCGAACCAATCCGCCGGAAGCTGCGAGTTGATACCAATGCGCGGCGCGCGCGGAATCTTTGGTGACGCCAAATCCGGCTTCATAGAGATAACCGATCTGCAATTCCGCACGCGGATCTCCGGCTCCTGCCGCCTTCTCATACCAATAGGCTGCCAGCTTGGGATCCTGCGCGACGCCGTGGCCGGCAAGATAGTCTGCGGCGAGATTGATCTCCTGGTCGATTGATCGAGGCTCGGGCGAACGCGGCTCCGGCGCGACGGTCGTGGAGGGAACGTCGGTTGCGGCGGCGGGAGTGGCACGAATCTTCGTTTGCGCGCAGATCAAAACGCAAAAGGCCGCAGCGGAGATGGCTAAGGCGCGATGGTGAGCATCAGGCAAGAGCATCATTGGTTTTCTCCGATGTGAAGTCGCGATTCGGGGAACGGCCGATGTGCTGGCCGATCAGGCACGCTGACACATTTCAGACATTGATTATGACTTAATGTCATTTAGTTTGAATGATTTACAGCGATGCTCCGTACCGCCAATCGGCCCTCATAAATGCACTCCGTGGCGATCGGTCACGGGAAAAATGCCGTTGGTCACAAAAACTAATTTTTTAATCGGTGGGCTCTGCCATGAGGCGCCGCACAGCAGGTGAACGCACTTGGAGCGACGCCATTCGACCAAGAATTGGACATCGCTCCAGCATGCGAAGAGGCTTTTAATTCATGCGGCTAAAAGGTGACCTTGCCCCCAAGAATCACGAATCGATTGCCCGAGCTCGAGCCGGGTACGCTGCCCGAAGCGTTCTCAGCATTGCTCGTAAAGTTGCTTGCTCCCACGAAGGCATTGCCTACTCCGCGAAATTGCTGGTTCAACACGTTGTAACCCGTCATGGACAGTTGCAGGTTCACGCGTTCAGTGATGGCGAAGGTTTTCATAACGGTTGCGTCGAAATCGCTGTATGGCTGCCCGCGAAGCAAGCTTCTGCTCCAGCCCGGGTAGGGATTGTTCACCGAAAGCGCGTAGGCTTGGTTGTTGATGATCCAGTGCGCGTTGGCAGGATTGATGGGCGTGCCGGGGCTGTAGACGCCGGTGGGATAAGTCGAGGTATCGCCGTTGAACCCATCGCTGTTATAGACCACATACTCCGGAGTACCCGGAAGCGGAGTCCCAGCGGGAATTGTCGACGTACCAGGCGAGGCCTCTTGACCTCCGGTATAGGCGTTCAGGTACGCAACCGTATTGATCGGAGCGTTCTTGTTCGAAACCACCAGCCGGCAGGTATCGATCCCAGTTACGTCCCGGTTGAAAGCCCCGTCGCAGAAGCTGGTGTCGCCGGTGTTCGAATCGAGATCGATAGGTTGATACGGGGTGTAGACCTGGCCGCTGCGATAGCGGTAGATGCCACTGAGCAGGAAACCGTTCGCGAACCGGCCGAGCAGGTTGTCGCCTTTCACGAATTTGGGAACGTTGTAGGTGAAACCGATGCCCAGTGTGTTGGGGAAGTCGTTGCCGCTGAGTCCGCGCTCGGCAACGCTGGGGTCAAGAGGGTTCTGAGCAAAAGCGTTCGTGCTGCCCCCCGCCCCGGTGCTGCGGAATCCGTCGGTGGCGTTGTTCATGGCCTTGTTGAAGGTGTAGGAAACCGTCCCATTAAGACCGTGGTAGTTTTGCGTGGTCAGGTTCAACTCGAGCGCGTTGTAGTTTGCCCAGCCGTCGTTGCTGGTCTGAATAAGGTCCCCGAAGTTGCAATTCGGGCGCCCGACTCCGTCCGCTGCAGGATTGGTGCAAAGCGACACGCCGGAATAGAACTTGGGGAAGGCCGAGACTACTGGAAGCAGGTACGGATTGGCGTCGATCGACTGAAAATCGTCGGTAGTTTTGGAGCCAACGTAGCGCACCTCCCAGACTGCAGCATTGCCCACCTGATGCTGGATTCCGAGGGTCCAGGTTTGCACATACGGCGTGCGGAAATTCGTCGGGAAAGAATCTACGACATCCTGACCAGGGTCTCCGCCAATGGGTAAAGAAGGCAAGTTGAGCGTGCGAAAATCCGCGTTCAAAATTGAGCCGTTTGAAGGCAGGCACGCATTGGAACCACAAAGGATGGCGCCATCGTTGGTCACCGGCGCTCCATCGGCGACGAGCAGAGCAAGGTTATAGTATGCGGGGTTCGCGTTGATCGCGTAGCCGGAGCTGACGACCAGTTTTTTGTCGAAGTCCGGATTCCAGGCCATGCCGATGCGGGGCTCGAAGTTCGTATAAATCTGAGGGACATAAGGCACGGTGCGAACGCTGAGCGGCAGCGAAGGATCCCAAAACGCAGTGGCGGGGTTGCTTTCGCGGGCGACGGTTTGCGAGTGCAGCTTATCGATCACATCGCTGAAAAACTCCCAGCGTATGCCGAGATGCAGAGTCAACGTGGGCAGAACCTTCCAGTCGTCCTGGAAATAGGCTGCGACGTCTGGTTCGGTGAAAGGGACGGTCAGATCGCCGTTCGCCAGATACGCGACGCCGGATGTGCCTGACGGCGCGCCTTGCCCCACGAGGTTAGCGTCCTGCGCTCCCAGCAGGTTGCTGAGCGTTGCGTAGTTGGGCTGGCCGTTGTAGTAGAAGATGCCGGTGTCAGGCGAGTTCTGGTAATCGAATTCGCCGCCAAAGAGAAGGGTCTGGTGCCCATGAGTCCAGGTGGCGTTGTTTTGCACCTGGGTGACCTTCACCGTGCCGCCTTGCGGGAAGTCGGCATCTCCGCCGAAATTCGATTCATCGAGTTCTCCATTGAAGGCCACTTCTGCAGGGCACACGCCGAAATTCGTGACCACGCAATTGGGAAATGGGCCACCCTGGTAGTCGACTTTGGAATCCTGGTAGCTGTAGCGCACCTGGTTTACGAAGTTGGCAGTGAAGCTATGAGTCCAATCGGCTCCGATGTCGTAGGTCTCGGACGGTTCGTTGTACCAGTCGCCTGCAGCAACGCCGTCTCCGCCCGCCAGACCTAAGTAGAGTTGGTTCTGGTAAAGGAATCGCAAGAAGAAGCGATCTTTTTCGGTGGGCTGCCAGTCGAGTCGAGCAAGTTGCTCCTGGTCGTTGTCGGGACTCGTGATGGACCGTGTAACGCCGGCAACTTGAATGTTGGCGGTGGTGCCATTGGCGTCGGTAACAGTTTCCAGGCAAGCACCACCGGCCGTATAGGTGTCTCCGGCAGGGCACAGGCTGGCTGGAACCGGAATGGGCTGCGGATTTCCGGCCTTGAGGGAATATGGGCCGAAGCCCGCGATCGCGGCCGCGCCTGGGTCGGCGGCAAATGTCGATTGAATGGCGCCGAGGCCAGCGGCGCCGGGAACCGGAGTAAGAAAGGGGAGAGATTCAGAGGGCGCCACACCGGTGCGCACCCTATCCCAATAAGTACTGAAAAAGAAAAATAGCTTATTCCTCACAACCGGACCGCCGATGGTTGCGCCGGGCCGATTCTCCACGTAGCGCGGAAGTACCGGTGTTGCAATCAGGAGCGGGTTCTTCTCGCCATTGCTCAGCGAACTCAAGAATTGGCTCTGATAAAGATCGAAGCCGCTGCCATGGAACGAGTTGCTCCCTGACTTGGTGATGTAGTTCTCCACCGCGCCGGCGTTGCGGCCATACTGTGCGCTGTATTGGTTGGTAATTACCTGGATCTGCTGGATTGCGTCCTGGTTGCCAAAAAACACCAGCGTTCCGCCGACTGTGTTGTCGTTGTTCGTCTGGCCGTCGATTTCGTAGTTGTTGTAACGCGAGCTCTGGCCGTTCACGGAATAGTCGTCGCCGTTGGAGTTGGAAAAGTTGTCATCGCCAACGCCGGTCACGCCCGGAATGAGCTCGACTAGAGTATCGAAGCCATTGTTCAGGGGAAGATTCTGCACGGTATTGGTATCGAAAATCGTCGTCACCTGCGAATCGGTTGTCTCAAGCAACGCGGCGGCGGAGCCGTTGACCTCGACCACCTGCGAGGCTGCGGTGGCGACCTGCAGCTTCACATCATTCAAGTTGGTTGTGGCTCCAGCCACAACCTGAACGTTATCGACGTCCTCATTGGCGAATCCGCCTGCGGTAATGAGCGCACGATAAGTTCCGATCGGAACGACGAAAAACTTGAAGGAGCCATCGGCGCCGGACTTCACGTCGAGCTTGACGCCAGTCGCAAGATCGGTGATTTGAATCTGTGCGCCGGGAACAATGGCCCCGGACGAATCGGTAACGGTTCCAGTGATGGTGCCTGTGGTGATGCCCTGGCCGAACGCGAATGCGGCAAGAAGTATCGCTCCTAGGCCCAAAACCACATTTTTCACAATTTTCACGGTTCACTGCTCCTTATGGTTCTGATTTGCGCTCAAGACACACGGTTCCAATTCGGCAAAACAATGGTCGTCACTGGCCTTTCACGTTTCGTCCATGCACGCGCGGTTCCGATTGCCGAATTCCGGGGGACTATGTGACGAGCGAACTTGAATCAGGGATGAATGGAGAAAGTCGAAATCGAGCGGCGGGTTGAACGATGCGAGAGGACCGCTAAACTCGATTTCGGTGTATCGGAGGCGATTCCGGCCTACTGCATTCGGGAAATCGTGACGAATCGCAGTCCATGCGTGACGAAGGGCGCGGGATGTTGGCCAACTGCGTTCCGCCGATTCGGCGCCATGCATTCGAGGCTGGTTTGTATATGGAAGCTCATAGGAACCGAGTCAGAGAGACGGCGCACATATTTTCGCGTTTTGCCGGCAAGCCAGCGCAAGTTAGCATTGGCCGTGATGCTGCGTAGCCCCGATCGTCGCGACGAATCTCGCCTGCTGGCCGGAGTGCGCTCCGGAATGAGGCTCGAACGATGATGATTCGAATTGCAAAGCTCCTGCTCTTGGCCGCTATTGCTCTTTTTTACGTCTTGGTGGTGTTCAACAACCTCACCGACTTCGGGTCAAACGCGCAGTTTGTTCGCCACGTGCTCCTGATGGACACAACCATTGCCGGCAACCACGGCATGTGGCGCTCCATCTCCTCGCCCGCTGTCGACCTGGTCTTTTACGTGAGCATCATCGCCTGGGAAGCGTTCACAACGATTTTGCTTTGTTGGGGCGCGCTACGGTTGATGCGCGCTCTGCGGCTGCCTGCCGCGGCTTTCAACTCCGCTAAATCACTGCCGTTTCTCGCTCTCACTTCTTCACTTCTCATGTGGCTGGTGGCATTTCTTACCGTTGGTGGGGAATGGTTCCTGATGTGGCAGTCGCGCGGTTGGAATGGGCAGGAAGAAGCCTTCAGAAACTTTGCAGTCGTCGGCATCATCTTCCTGATCTTGTTGCAGCCCGACGTAGACGGACAGCCGTGATGCGTGTGCGCGGAGCCCTTTTGCCGACCATTCTGGGAGCCATTTTCCTGGCGGTTTCGTCTGGAGCGCTGAACGCTTCCTGCCAGACAGTCGCTCCAGCGTGGCCGAGCGCCGTTGAACGCGCGGCGCGAGAAGTTCCTGAAGCGAGAATTGTCGTGCTCGATATTGCCAGCGGACATTTGCTGGCGGCGCATCAGCTGAACGACGCATCGCGAACGCTTGCCGCGCCGGGGTCGACTCTGAAACCCCTGGTTCTCTACGGCCTGGTGAGTGCAGGCCGGTGGAACCCGGCGAGCCGCGTCGCATGTAATCGGCAACTCGTGGTCGCGGGCCATCGGCTGGCGTGCACGCATCCGCTGGCTCCGCCCTTCGATGCCCGCGAGGCTTTGACATGGTCGTGCAACACATACTTTGCCGCAGTGGCGCGCGCTTTGCATCCGGGTGAGCTGGGGCAGTTGCTGCGGCCTACGGGCTTGCTCGGCGTGACCGGCCTCGTGCGCGACGAAGCTGCGGCAGAATTTCGCGAGCCGGATTCCGCTGATGCGAAGCAGTTGACGCTGCTGGGCGTGGAGGGTGTGCGCGTGACGCCGCTGGAGTTGGCCGAAGCATATCGCTGGCTGGCGATGGAGCTGGCCGCGCATCCTGATTCCGATGCGGCACAAGTAGTGCGCGCAGGGCTTGCGGACTCGGCCAGCTTCGGCATGGCTGGGCAGGCGAGTTTGGGCGGCGTTCGTGTGCTGGGCAAGACAGGGACTGCGGAAGGCGTGGCGTCGAGCCGAACGCATGGCTGGTTTGTGGGCATGGCCCCGGCGGAAAAACCCAGGGTCGTGATTGCAGTCTACTTGCCTTCAGGCCGCGGCGCGGACGCCGCGCATGTGGCCGGGGAGATTCTGGCCAACGCAGCGCTGAGGCAACCGTGACTCGACAAACTGTGACCCGACTAACCGCGAATCCACAGCGCGTGTCGCGATTTCTGGTAAGCCTGCTGGCAGCAGCAGGAGTGGTGTGGGGCAGTTTGCAATCGCCGCGCCAAGCTGAAGTGGTCGCCGCGGCGAACTTGCGAGAAGCACCCGCCTCTGCGCGAGACACGCTTCGGGTTGGAATGTGGACGCTGTGGCACGACCGCGAAGTTACGCTTTCACCTGCCGGACCGGATCACAAATTCACTTTGCGAACTTGCGCCGATTGCGCCGCGCTCGCGTTTGGCGAACCAGCCGTGATTCGCGCGGAAGGCGACGCGCTGACGCTGGCGGCGCCGGACAAAAAAGCAGATGCAGCGCGCATCTGGCTCAGCGGGCCGGTCACGCTCAGAGCGCACGGCGAAGCTGTTACATTGCGCGATCCTGTCACGATCGCGGCGCGAGCAGGCGTGCTGGTCATCGTGGTGACGATGCCGGTGGAGAGCTATGTGGAGCGAGTGGTCGCGAGCGAAAGCGGCGCAGCAGACAGCGCGGAATCAATGAAGGCGCTGGCAATTGTAGTGCGAAGCTTTGCACTGCACGAAACGCACGGGCACGCAGACTATGATCTCTGCGACTCGACCCACTGCCAGCTTTTGCATTGGGGCAGCAATGGCGAGCGCGCCGCTCAAGCTCACGCGGCAACGCTCGCAACAGCGGGCGAGACGCTGTGGTTCCACGGGCAGCGTGCACTCGCCTACTTTGGAAAGGACTGCGGCGGACGCACCGCTTCGCCGGCAGAGATCTGGCCTCACGCGAAGCCGATTTCCTATCTGTCGTCGCAGCCCGATCGATTCTGTACACGAGACGGCGGCAGAGAGTGGGCGTCGGAGATCACGCGCGCTGAATTGACCGCTGCGCTGGCCGCGCATGGGCTCGCCGCACCTGGGTGGCAGAACATTACGATCGCGCGACGCGGAGAATCGGGCCGCGCCGTAACCCTCAGGTTGGACAACACCGAAGTCGGCGCCGATGAATTCCGGCTCGCCGTTGGCGAATCGCTGGGATGGAACAAAATTCCGAGCACATGGTTTGAGGTGAGCCGGCAGGGCGATAGCTTCGCATTCCATGGGCGCGGATGGGGCCATGGCGTGGGCTTGTGCCAGAAAGGCGCGGCGGCGATGGCGCAGCAGGGCCGGTCTGCCGGCGAGATTCTGCAACAGTATTTTCCCGGCACGCAGGCGGTCGACGAAGCGAGCGGACGCGAATGGATCAGGTTCGCTGGCGACGGATTTGTTCTTGAATCTCTCGAAGCCGGCGACGCGACGCATTTGCCCGATCTGAATCGCGCGCGAGCCGAGGCGACAGAACGATCGGGATTACACGCAACTGCCCCATTCACAGTCCGCGCATTTGCATCCACGCCGGCTTTTCGCCAGGCAACTCTCGCGCCCGGCTGGGTTGCGGCGTTCACCGAAGGCGATTGGATCGGAACGCAGCCGCTGCGGACGCTGGCCGCGCGCCAGCTTTTGCAGGACACGATGCGCCATGAGTTTCTGCATGCGCTGGTAGAACAACAGGCAGGGCCGCATGCGCCGCTTTGGCTTCGCGAAGGTTTGGTGGAGGTCTGGAGTGAGCAGAGCAGCGGAGCAAGTTCGCTCGGCGCGCGACAGTCAGGAGCGACGCCGGGGGCGACGCCCGAACTTACTCCTGAAGCTGTCAACGATGCATTGGCGCACGCGGCCACTGAAGCGGAATCGGCAGCCGCGCATCGCGCAGCCGAATGGTATGCAGCGCAACTGCTCGCACGCTATGGGCGCGCACAAGTGCTCGAGTGGCTCAAGTCAGGCGTTCCCGCCGGAGTCGTCTGCCAACCTCGGGCAGCGGTAAGCGGACGGAGTCTTCGCCAAGTGGCTCGGAGCCAACGGGGGCGAGGACCAGCGAACCGTCGTCAGGCTTCTCAGCGGCGCACGGGCCACGCGATAACAGAACTGCGCACCAGGCCAGAAGCAGCACCCATGAAACAATCGCCAGCAAATAAGCTGCGGCGAGCTTGAGTATCACAGCCCAGACTTGATGCGACACAGTTCCGCGCGGCAGGCCATCAAAGAAATGACTTGGCCACTCGACAGCCACGAGAGCCGCGATGATCACGGCCAACCACCAACGCCAGTTGAAAAGCAGACGAATGATTTTTCGTACCGGCAATCGCAATCCCCACTGAGCCGAGGCCATCGCCCAGGGAATCACTTTCGCGGGCACCGCGATCCAGCGAAAGATCCAGACCAGGAATGTGAGCCAACTTTGAATGTGGTCGTAAGTGAACAGCGTCGCCCGCGAATCAGCCGATGCGCGCGAGTTCAGATAGCCCGCCCACACGGGAATTTGGTCGCTGCACCAATCCAGAAGCGCCCACGCAGCCCAGACAACCGCAACCCAGACCAGCAGCGTGAGCACGCCGACGACCAGATGCACTCGCCTCTGACTATCGTTGAAAAGCCTGCGCATGGTTCCTGCCTCGAGCAGCAAGACCGCGGCAAGCAGCAACAGCGGCACAAGCAAGCGCGAGCGCCACTTGCCATGCGTAACTATCGGGCAACCGCGTCCAGGCAATGCCCGCGAGAATGATGAGGAGCGTGGCCCAGAATTGGGCTGCGACCCACGCGAGGCCCAAGCGGAGGCGGCGAAACAGATCGTTGAAAATGTTGGCAGCAGCAACATCGCTCACGGCTGCACCTCCAGCGTTGCGGGATCGGTGGTGGTCTGGACGTTCGATTGGTACATGGGCCCGGCCTGCGCTGGGCTGATCTGGAACAGTCCGGAATTATCAGCCTGCAGCAGGTAGATATACACGCTCCGCGAGCCGAAGTTGGTGTCAAAAAACGCGGCGCGGTCGTCGTGAAATTCCTTGCGCGTGAAAATATCGGCCCACCAATCAGGCTTGTTGTTCAGCGTGTAGAGGCCAGTTTCCGCCAGGAACTCCGTGCCCGCCGGAATCGGATCTTGAGCCTGCAAGTACTTCCAGTTGGTTCCGTTCAGCGCCAGTCTCACGGCAACGATGTCGCCAATATGCACCGGGCCTTTGAGCGGAACCAGATCGTAGGTGATGGGATCGGTGGGCTTGTCTTGCTTTTTCTGCAGCAGGTAATAGTCGCGCGTAATGTTGAGCGCGAGCTGGCCCTGCTGGAATGATTTTTGATCGGCCGAGTACCAATTGTTCTCAGCAGACCAGTAGGTGATTCCATTGCCGCTCTTGCTGATCGTGACCTGGCCGCCGCTGGCTGTTTGCGCCGCTGGAATCTTGATCTGCCACGGCGCGGCGAAGGCATCATCGGGACCGAAGTGGTGCTTGCCCACGCTCGTGCCGTTCACCAGAACTTCAACGTCGGAGCTGTTGGCCAGCTCGCCGCTGAGAGCGAGGTAGTCGGTGAGCCCCTGAATCACCATCGACGTCTGCTTGGTCGAGTACCAGTAATCGCCGTCGCGATGTTCGGCGAGCCAGCGCGCGGCTTTGGGCATCAAGCCGCTGGTGCGATCCTGGCGGATGAGAAGCTTCAGCGCGAAGGCCGTGGTCTCCGGCGAAGTGTCGTCGCAGAAATCCATCATGCCGTCGTAGCTGCCTTCCCAGTACGCGTCGACGTCGGTCGCGTGGGCTTTCTTTTCGAGAAGCTGTGCAGCCTGATGCGCGCGCGCGTCGCCCGCCGCGTCGAGCGCCAGTCCGGTCAGCGCCAGCCCTTCGTCGCTCAGCTTGTCGCGGCTGGACCACGCCTTGTCGAGCTCGTCCTTTGGCGCGCCGCCTGTCGTCGCCAGCGCATAAACCGTATAGGCGCGCAGGTCGGGAATCATGTCGGGATGCGCGGCCAGCGTGGTCAGCAGCCAGTTGCGCGCCTTGTTGAGCCGGTCGTCATCGATCGCGTAGCCGGCTTCTTTCGCCTGGCCCAAACCGCTCACCACATACGCGGTCATAAAAACGAGGCTGGGATCGTCCGGCCACCAGCCCCAGCCGCCATCGTCGTGCTGATAGCTGTAGAGCCGCTCAAGGCCTGCGCTGACTTCATCGTTCAGCGTCTTGCGGTCAATAGGAGATTTAAGATGCAGCTTGTCGACGGCCTGCGCCACGATCAGGTCGGGCAGAAAGCTCGACATTGTCTGCTCGGTGCAGCCCCACGGATAGCCGGTGAGGTAGTCGAGCGCGTCGAAGACGGTTCCGGCGACAGACGGCGCAACGGTAACGGTGAGCGCATGCGAACCCGGATCCGATCCGGCCGGATAACTGAACGCCCACTGATTCTGCCCTGCGCCCGAGAAGACCACGCCGGCGCCCGCGGCACTCTGCTTTACGCCGAACGGCAGAACCGGCAGCGTCATCTGCAGCGCGTCCGATTCTTCATTGGTGAGCGCCTTGGCCGTGAGCACGGCGTTGCCAGTCGCGCGCGCCTTCACGCGCCAATCCACGTAGCTCTCGCCCTTGGCGGGAATGGTGACTTTCTGCGTCTGCCCGCTGATCACATCGACGCCGCTCACGTCGAGCGCGAAGGTTACGTCCTTCGCCGTCGCCAGATAGTTGTGGGCAATGACGCGCAGCACCGTTTCGTCGCCCTGGCGGAAGAAACGCGGCGCGGCCAGGCGCACGATCAGGTTCTTGCGCACCAGCACGCGTGTCACTGCGCCGCCGGCTTTGCCATCGTCGGTCATGGCGCGAATGGTTGTGCGCCACGTAGTCAGCGCGTCAGGGAAGTTGAATGTCGACGCGCGCGTGCCCGTCGGCGCCGGTGTGCACGCTGGGATTCCAGTAGGCCGTATCGGGAAATGCCTTGCGTATCTTCGGCACCACCAGGTCAGAGCCCGGTTTTACCTGCGCCATGCGCGGATGGTAGAGGCCTTTGGCCAGGTCGGCCAGCAGCGGGCTCTTGGTGCCCGCCTGCCCGGAGAAAAAGAAATCAAACGAGGTCTGCGGCTCGAGATAAACGTACCGCTGCGGGTAGAACGACCCAACAATGTCGGGAGTTGTATCGGGCCGGACAGAGTAAAGCGCTTCATCCACGACGCCAAAGCTCAGGTCGGCCTGCACCGGCTTGCCTGCGGAATCGACCGCGAACACATCGAAGCTCGCCGCTGTCTCCAGGCTCATATTGGGTCTTGTTCGGCGTGGCCGTGATGGTGAGCGTGCGCTCAACCAGCGGAACCTTCAGGCTCTTTTGCGCCGTCATCAACTGGTCGTCGTGCACAATGACAGCGGTGACGACAAGGTTCGGCTGCGCCTTCTGCGTGATCGGCACATCGAAGGCGGCGCTCGCGCCGGTGAGGTGGATGAGCTGCCGCGACTGCACGCTGTCGCCTTCCGTCGTCACCACGGCCCACGACTCCGCCAGTCCGGTCACAAGGAGCAGATGCGCGGTGTCGCCCACGCTGTAGGTTTTTTTGTCGGCGACAATCTGCGCCTGCGCGTTGGTTTGGTACCACGTCCCCGCGCCATTCCAGATCCAGACCTATGTAGAGCCTTCGACGGTGCGGCTCTCTGGCGTCTGCGCTCTGGCCTTCACCTCAAAATCGCCGCTGCCGCTCAGGGCCAGGTCAACCAGAGCCGTTCCATCTGCGCCGGTCGTGGCATCTTTGCTGCCGGCATCGGTGTCAGTTCTCTCGTGAGTGACCGAATCCCATTTCTCAAGCGCGGCCGCAATGTGGACCCGAGTCTGCACCGGCTTGCCGTCGTAGTCCTGTGCCGTCACTTTGACTCGCGTGGGCTGGCCCGCCTGGACAACATAATTCGTGGGCTCCACGCTGACGCGGAACGACCCATACGTCGCCAGCACCTGGAGTGTCCGGCCACCTCGCGATTGGCCACGTCGGTTACGCGCGCCTCGATGCGGTAGTCCTGGTCGGTGTGCTTGGTGTCGACCTGAGTCGGCAGCGTCACCGTGAGTTGACCGTTCGCGTCGAGCACGCCTTGGTGCTCCTGCTGTTCGGTCTGGCCGTAAATATCGTCAGGCGTCGTCGGAGTCGTCGGATGAATCTGAGTCAGCGTCCGCGCTGTCTCCGTTATCGTCCTCGTCATCCTGATCCCACCAATAATGAGTGGACGTGTGCACGACGTATTTGACCTTGGCGCCCGCAACCGGCTCGCCGAAGAAGTAGCGCGCGCTAATCGTGGCTTGAATCGAATTGCCCTGCAGCACGCGCGTCACGGCCGGTTTTACAGTCACCTGATACTCGGGCTTCTTGTAATCCTCGACATAGAAACTGCCCCAGCTGGCTTCGTGCTTTCCGTTGAACTCGAGATCGATGTTGTAGTAGCCCAGCGCGGCGTCGGAGGTGAGATTGAAGTCAACCGCGACCGTCCCGTGCGCGGAAAGGGTCAATTGTTTTTTCAGAACTTCCTTGTTGTCGGGATCCGCGACGCGGAGCGTGACCGCCTGTGGCCCGGGAAGCACGAGCGCGTCGTTCTGTTCCTGGCGCACTATGCCTTTGATGTGCACGGTATCGCCCGGCCGGTATACAGGCCTATCCGTATATAAATAAGACCGTTCCGTTTGCGTTCCATTGTCCTGAAAGCCGTATCCCCATGGCGTAACCAGCGCGGCGTCGGCTCCGTTGCGCGCCAGGATCCAGATGTTTTCCGGCTCTGCTCCCTGAGCCCCTCCGCGAATCGTTGCCGTAAGCGAAGCCATTCCATCGCTGCCGGTCTTGCCGGAGGATTGAAACTGGCCGTTCGCCCAGAGAACAACGTCGGCATTCCCCACGGGCGCGCCGGATTTGCGATCGGCAACGTAGAGATCCGCTCGTCCGCCCTCAGTCCGCTCCACCACTGCTATTGAGGTAACGATGGCGACGGTGTAGGCCTTATAGGTGCCGTCGGTGGCCTCAATCAGGTAGATTCCCGCGCCAAGCCCGTCGATCGGCAACTGTTGCGTATCGCTGACCAGTGCCGGCGGCGTTTCGAGCTTCCAACGCGCCACCAGTTGGCTCGGGTTGAGCAATGGAATCTGCGCGAACTGCGCCGCGCCCACTACCTGACTGCGCTTGCCCAGCTTACCCTGCTGCTCGCGAAAGTTGTCACGCGCATCGTCGGTAAATTGGCCGCGGAAGAAGTGCCGGATAAGAAACCACAGGTGCGCCTTGAAGTCGTGCAGGCGCTCGATGAAGGTAGTTTGATCGATTTGCTCTTCCGGCGCGTAATTCTGCTCGCCGAAGCTGTGCGGATCTTTGAGGCCGGCAAAGAATTTTTCCGCATCGCGCACTTTGTAGACGCGGAACTCGAGTTCCGGCACATTGTGGGCGATGAGCTGAATTTTGACGCTCTCGCCGGGCGCGAAAGTGCGCGTAGTAGAAAGCGAGAAGGAACGCGGCGCGTCATTTGCCGAAGCGGGGATCGCGGCCGCTGCCGAGAAAAGCAGGAAGAGTACGGCTAGCAGCGGCTTGGGCGGCATCGGTTTCCGGCGGCTAGAAATCCGGCCCGTCAACTTCCGGCAGATCACGTTCTGGGAGTTCATGGAGTTCCTCGCAGAATGTTCCAGCGGTAGACACCGAGAAAATTGGGATTGCCGGCGAGCGGCCGCCATTGCGGCTGGGGATGGTCAAGAAGTTCAGAGAGAAGCACGCGGCGCAGTTCGCCGGGACGGCCGTGATCGGGCCCCGTGTCGTAGACGACTTCAGCCGCAGCGCCGGAGCGGACAACGATCATCGAATGCCACGGCGACGACTGACCGAATTGGCGATAGAAGAGCAAGTCGCCGGGAAGTGCATGCGCGCACATCGCGACTGACAAAGTACGCGTTCCGCTCGACCAGCGTTTTAGCATCGGCAAACTGAGCGAAAGCGCCATTGGAGATATCGTCTGGCTCGAATGCTCCGGGCCGCACTCGAAAGAGCGCCGGGCCCAGCGGCGTGTGCGGGATAGCTCCAGGCGCGAATCTCGCCCGGCGAAGCCGGAACTTCGATTTCGCTGGTCTCGAACCAGCTTTCATCGTGCCGCTTGAGAGCCTCGCGATAGGAGTAGCGAAGCAGGCTGGCGCAGTCGGCGATCTCCGGGGGGACTTCGGCTGCGGGACGGATGGCCTGATACTCGGCGATGAGCGTAAACCAGCGGCGAAAGGCGGCCTGATCCGCCGGATCGGTCAGACGTAGGAAGTCGGGAGTGCCGTCGCCGAATCGATCGCCCCAGGCCAGCGCCGGCTGTGACAAGGCCTGCGCGGGCCGGGAATGAATCACTACAGCCGAGACTGGATGAGCGTGAGTGCCCCGCACAAGATGAAGGACGCGCCGGCCAGACGGGAAGGCCCTGTAGCCACAAAAAATCAGCGCGCACAGTGTTATGAGTGCCGCGAACGTAGTCAGGCTCCCGCTTCGGCGGATAATGGCCGCCGGGTTGGCACCGGGGGTTCTGCCTTGCGCGTTCACTTGAGGGCGAGAGAGTTAATCGCACCTATCCTACGTCAATCCTGCGAAATATGCGCACTTTTTGCATAGGAGCCGGGCCTCTTGTTTCGCGTAGATGGTTTTGTTATCATTTGGCTACACATGGTTTGCGCCTCACCAAGCCGTTTCTGTTGTTGCCTGTCGAACATCTGCGACGGGTGTCCCCTCTAGTCTCTGATCTCCAAAGCACAATCGATCCAGAAGACGCTCCCGTTGCTGAATGCCGGGTTTGTCTTTGCGCGCACCGGCCTTCAGCGCTACTAAGAAATGAAAGGTCCCGATGCCGGTTGCCGAAAGTACAACACTCAAAACATCGCCGCGAACACCCGCTAGCCCATCGCCGCGGCTGAACCATCTGCGCCTTCTTGAGGCGGAGAGCATTCATATCCTGCGCGAAGTGGCGTCGGAGTTCGAGCGGCCGGTAATGCTCTACTCCATCGGCAAGGATTCTTCGGTGATGCTGCGACTGGCGCAGAAGGCTTTTTATCCCGCGCCGATTCCCTTCCCGCTGCTGCATATCGATACCGGCTTCAAGTTTGCCGAGATGCTTACCTTCCGCGACGAGATGGCGCGGCAGGTGGGCGCGGAGCTTCTGGTCTGGCGCAACGAGCCGGCCATTGCCGCGGGAACCAATCCGATTGTGCTCGACACCAAGCGCTGCTGCGGCCTGCTCAAGACGCAGGCGCTGCTTGATGCGTTGCGTCATTACAACTTCGATGCGGCCTTCGGCGGCGCGCGGCGCGACGAGGAAAAGTCGCGGGCGAAGGAGCGCATTTACTCCTTCCGCGACGGCGCCGGACAGTGGGATCCGAAGAACCAGCGGCCCGAGCTTTGGAATCTTTACAACGCGCGCATCCATCCAGGTGAAAGCATTCGCGTATTTCCGCATTTCCAACTGGACTGAGATGGACGTTTGGCAGTACATCCACGAGGAAAAGATTCCGGTGGTCGATCTTTACTTTGCCAAGGAACGGCCCATGTATGTTCGAGGCGACGCGCTGCTGCCGATCGAGCAGGATTTTGTCGCACGGCTCGGCGAGAAGCCGCAGATGGTCAAGAGCCGGCTGCGCTCGCTTGGCTGCAGTCCCTGCACCGGCGCCATCCGCTCCGATGCCGACAGCATTCCCGCGATCATTGCGGAGCTGATTTCGTTCAAATCCTCGGAGCGCGCGAACAGAGTGATCGATCACGACCAGGAAGGTTCGATGGAGATCAAGAAGCGGGAGGGCTACTTCTAAGTGGCAACCCTCGTTACGCCGGCTTTTTCGATTGAAGAATTTCTGCTCGCCGAACGCGAGAAGGATTTGCTGCGCTTTTCCACGGCCGGCAGCGTAGATGACGGCAAGTCGACGCTCATCGGGCGGCTGCTCTACGACACGCAATCGGTCTATGAAGACCAGGTGAAGTCGATTGAGGGCAAGGGCACAACAGCGCCGGGACAGATCGATTTTGCGCTACTGACAGATGGCTTGCGCGCCGAGCGCGAGCAAGGCATTACTATTGACGTCGCCTACCGCTATTTCTCCACGCCGCGGCGCAAGTTCATCATCGCCGATACGCCGGGCCACGAGCAGTACACGCGCAACATGGCCACGGGCGCGTCGACGGCCGACGCGGCCATCGTGCTGATCGACGCGAGCAAGGGCGTGCAGATTCAGTCGCGTCGTCACGCCTACATTGCTTCGTTGCTGCGAGTGCGCCATGTGTTGGTGGCCGTAAACAAGATGGATTTGATCGGCTACGACGAAGCGACTTTCCACGCTATCGAGACCGATTTCAGATCGGTGCTTGACCAGATCGCGGCCGACACCGGCACTCCCGTCGAGTTGCATTTTGTTCCGGTGAGCGCTCTGAAGGGCGACAACGTAGTGCATGCAACCGGCGCGATGCCGTGGTATGCGGGGCCGTCGCTGCTGGAGCTGCTTGAGGCTCTGCCCTCCGCGCTCGATACCCGAAGTGCGCCATTTCGTTTTCCCGTGCAGCGTGTGTTGCGGCCCGATCGCACCTTCCGCGGATTCGCGGGGCAAATCGCATCAGGTACGATTCGCCGTGGCAGCGAGATCGCCGTTTTTCCCTCGGGCCACAAAGCCAAGATCGAACGCATCGTGACCTTTGATGGCGATCTTGAAGAGGCCACCGCGCCGCTGTCCGTCACGCTGGTGCTCGACCATGAAGTTGACATCAGCAGGGGCGACTTAATCGCCGGTGTTGAGTCATCGCCCGTAGTCGCCAGCAGCGTGAAGGCGTCGTTGGTGTGGATGGATCAGCGACCACTGGACCCGAATCGCCGCTATCTGCTGAAGCACACCAGCCACACTGTGCCTGCATTGGTTTCAACCATCGATCACCGCGTGGATCTGGGAGCATTCAAGCACGAACCCGCGGTGACGCTGCGCATGAACGATATCGGCGCTGTTTCGCTGCATCTGCTGCGGCCGATCGCAGTCGATCTTTATGGCCAAAACCGCGGGACCGGCGCGCTGATTCTGATCGACGCCGAAACCAACGCTACCGTGGCGGCCGGCATGGTAACGGCAGCGCAAGGCCGAACAGTCGCGGAAGAGGAAGACGCAGCCGCGGCATGGGGCCGAGTGACTGCCGGCGAGCGGGAAGCACGCTGGGGACATCGTGGCGGCGTGCTTGAGCTATCAGGCGCGACGGAGCTGATCGACGCTGTCGAGCGTTCGCTGTTTGCCGTGGGCGCGGTCACCTGCCGCATCGATGCTGGTGAGCGGGCGTCTCTGCAACATTTGGGACTGCTTGACGTGATCGCCGACCTGCAAACTCGATCCGGCTTGCTCACCATCCTGGCGCGCGCTGGCGATGAGGGTGCGCTGACCGCGAGCACAGGCGGATTCGAGATCACACTCGACGCAGACAACAGGATGCATGCCGTCGCGGAGGTACACAAACTTCTCGAGCGCGCGGGAATCTTCATTTCTTCAGAAGGGGCGGATTTGTAATGGGCATTGCGGAGATTGCTTCCGAAGTAAACGCGAAGCTGGACGCAGTGCGGGCCACGCTGGCGCGCGAAGTCACCGGCAAGGGAGATGTGTGCCTTACGTGCAGCTTTCAGGCCGAAGACGTGCTCCTGACCAAGCTTGCGATTGCGCTTGACCCGCGCATTCCAGTTCTGTTTCTCGATACGGGCTACCACTTCGCCGAGACTTACGCGTATCGCGACCGCATCGCGCGCGAGTGGGATTTGAACCTGATCAATCTTCTGCCGGAAAAGACTGTGGCCGAACAAGAGTCGGAGTTCGGTTTGCTGTACCAGTCCGCGCCTGATCGCTGCTGCGGTCTGCGCAAGGTTGAGCCGTTGTTCAAGGCAGTAGCTGGTTATCGCGTGTGGCTCACCGGTCTGCGCCGCGAGCAAGCCAGAAGCCGCGCCGCGCTTGAAGAGTCGGCAATGTTTTCGCTGCCCGGCGGCAAGCAGGTGCTGAAGCTGGCTCCGCTGGCTGAGTGGACAACACGCGACGTTTGGTACGCGTGCGAGCAGTTTGAGATTCCGCTTTTGCCGCTTTATGAGCAAGGCTACACCTCCATCGGCTGCCAGCCGTGCACCTCGCTGCCCCTCGATCCCAACGATCCACGATCTGGACGCTGGGCCGGGCAAAAGGTGGAATGCGGCATACACATTCCAGCGGCGCCGGCCAAATGAGGCGGACGTAGGGGTCGCGGACTTAGGGATCGCAAACGCAGGGATACTGAGGGCCAGATGCAGTACGTAATCGGATTCTTCATCGCGCTGTTCATCGCGCTCACCGGCGTAGGCGCAGGCACTGTTACCGTGCCTGTCCTGGTGCTTTTTCTCGGCGTGCCGGCTCCGGTTGCGGTGGGCATCGGACTGATGTTCGCGACGGCGGTGAAGTTGATCCTAGTGCCTGCACAGATTGCCCGCAAAAATGTGGCCTGGCGCACGTTGGGCTATATGCTGCTTGGCGGCGTGCCGGGAGTTCTCGTCGGATCGTTCTTCCTGAAGCATCTTATCGACGCTGGATCGGCAAACCTGTTGAACGCGATTCTCGGTGGAATTTTGGTCACCACCGCAATCTGGCAAATCATTTTTTCATTCCGCCACATGGAGGACAACCGGGATGCACGCGATCGCAGCCCGCTGCTCTCGTGGCTCATGTTCCCTGTAGGCGCGGAGGTTGGTTTCTCATCTGCCGGAGCAGGAGCGCTGGGCAGCGCGGCGCTGCTCAGCATGACGCCGCTAGCGCCCGCGCAAGTGGTTGGAACCGACATCGCATTTGGCTTTGTGGTTTCACTCGTCGGTAGCGGTGCGCACTGGTTTACGCACGCCTCAAACACCGCGCTGCTCCTTCATCTGATCGAGGGCGGCGTCGCAGGCTCAGTCCTCGGAACCATCGTCAGCACGCGCATTCCACGCCGTCCGCTGCGCCTTGCTCTTTGGGCCTGGCTGCTGATTCTCGGGGGTCAGTTTCTCTTCAACAGCTATCACGTATGGGCCGCAACGAATTCGAGCAAGCCAGCGGATAAGAGCTCGCTGAGCATTCATGCTCCGAGCAGCAGCAGCGGTGCGAGCAAACAGTAAGTTTGTTGATTCCGAGTTGGCTGCCCCTTAGAACTTGTAACCTGCCCACAAAGACCAATAGTTGAGATTGCGCCCCGGCAGCGTCTGCTTTATGAATGGCCCAGCATAGAAGATCCCGTAGTCGGCCTGAAACCACAAATGGCGATTCGCCTGCCATTGAACTTCTGCGCCTGGCCTGTCTCCAACAAACCGCGCGCGGCTCCCGTCCGCGGCTGTAATCAAGAATCCCGGAATTGCGTACACACCATCCTCAAGGCTCTCCCGCCACTGAAAAATCCAATCGGCAAAGATGGACACACCGTGCGGCGCCTCAAGTTGAACTTTCGGATGAATGTCCATAAAATTCTGCGGCCCTGGACCGGTGGAAGCAAACACTCCGAAATAATGTCCGCTCGGGTACAACGGATTGAAGGTTCCGAGCGAGCTGCTGCCAGGGCGGTCTCCACTCGCGATGTCAGCATTCACGCTGAACCGCGGTTTAAGCGGTGCTTGCGGGAACTTAAATCCTGTGTTCGAGGCGAGTGTCCACGCCTCGATGCCTGCCGTTCCGAAAGTGCCAAATTGCCAAACGCCCTCAAAGTCAAAGTCCAATCCTGGCCGTTCCGTGGCGGCGGGGTGGAAAATCCGCGCACCCAGGGAGTGGCGCACCTCCTGGGCGGTGCCTCGTTCGAAAGTCACGCTCTTACTATTCAGTCCCAGGTAGTACGCATCGAAAATTTCTTTGCGAGGCATGGTTCGTGTCGCGTACAGGCCCCAGAAACCAATGGCGTGGTTCGGGTAGTTATCGAAAAAGCCAAAGTTGTCGAGGTCTGGCCGCATTGCGAACCCGTCCGCACTCCATGCGCCGGCTTTAGCCTTGATCATGAATCCATCGAAACTTAGACGGCTGTTCGGCCCTTCGCGCAAATCGATCAAGCGCCCGGAGCCGTAGTACAGCTCCTGTCTGCCAACTCGGAACCTGATCGAATTCCCATCTCCGGAAGTACCAACCTCCAGAAATGCAAGCTGGAAGTCCAACCTCTTTTCATCAATGGGCCGTGGCCCGCCTATCCGGAACTTATTCAACGCACTTTTTAATTCGACAAACGTCCGAACGTGTTCGCCGAAGTGAGCGTCGAAGTGAAGCATGTATCTTTGATTGAAATATCCATTCATATAGGGCTGCTGGCCCCAATTGTCATTACCGATCTGCTCCCAAACCTCTCGCGCTTCGCCTCCGATTGAGAGATACGATCTTGACAGATACGATCCCTCCGCGCCGCTGCCAAGTGGGATGTACTTGATCGGATCCCAAAAATCCTGACGGAGCGCCGGATCCTTGAGAAAGCTCCAGTCCTCGTCCTCGGTTAGTAATTTGTAACTGCGATCCGGTGCAGGCGGGCCAGTTGTCTGGTCCGACTGGGCATGCGCAGGCACGATGCCAACGAGAAACGCCACGGCAAGGATTGAGAAGATTCGCATCGAAAGTATTTCGCCATCAGCAGTGCTTCGTCATCAGCCGATTTTCGAAGAGTCTTTCCGTTTGTCTCTTGAATTCCGTCACGAACTCAGCTCAGCTAATGCGCTTCGGTATCTTCCGGCCGCGATCCCGATGCCGCCGCATTCGGTGTCCCAATGTGCGAATGGATCTCCGCGATATAGCCACCGGGAAATTGAACGAGGGCCGCATTCCGCTGATCGGAGGAATAGCTGGCGACCAGAACCGCGACTCCGGCTGCTCTGGCCTTGGCGAGTGTATCCGTTAGGTTCGCGACCTCGTAGCCGGTTGTCTCCCATCCGTAGGGATACGGAAGATGGCCATCCGTCACCAGCACGGTCATCTTGCCGAACTTCGATTCGATCCGAATCCGCCGATAAGTGTCAGCCGGCCGCCCGATCTCGACGCCGGGCGCATGCAGGTCATCGGAGACGACATTGCCGCGGGAGAAGGCAAGGAAACTGCGAAGGAACGCGGCCACCCTATCGGCCGACACATAGACGCGGTTTTCTGGAATCGTCTGGAGCGGCGCGGCGGATGACGGCATGGTATGCCAATAGAGCTGCATATTCAGGCCGCCGGGCCATTGGATGATCACGTCGCGCCCGATTGGATCGTTAAACGGAGCGACAATTACATCAGCCCCATCAGCGCGCGCAGCTTGGGTCGCCGCGTCCATGTCCGTCACCAAATAGCCGGTCCTTTCCTCGCCGAAAGGATACGGGACGGGCGTCTGGAAACCGAAAACTGAAAAGAGTCCCACGGGAGTGCGCACCGCCTGCCACATGGTGCTGCTGGGAGTTGGCGTCACAGTCATGACGGCGGGCTTGGAGGAACTGCCGCCGAAAGTGGCCAGAAGAGCGGCGACGAATTGATCGAAATCTTTCGGTTCAACGTACACGTGAGTCGTGCCGTATTCGGGCCCGACCGCCACGTTCGCAGTTCCAGCTGCCTGGGCACTCTGCGCAGCTGTGATGGGAAGCAAACATTGGCTCGCAATACCGGCGGCCAGAAGGATCGCAAAAGCTGTTGGGTCAAGAAATTTATTCAAACGCATCAGCATCTCCTTAGTTGCCAACTACCCAAATGCGTCGGATTGATTATCAGCTTTGCGGCGCCTCGATAGCAATCGCTTTGAAAAACGACGGGAGAACGTTCGCCGCAATCCTGAAATTGTAAATAATGGCTTCAGATACGTTCCCTCGTAGCCGATGACACTCAAGTACCCTCTGTTGGTACCGGGTTCCCGATCGGCTCAGCCCATTGCCTTCAATTGGACCGATGTGGATTCGAGGGACTAGTATTGCTGCGCAGCAGGTGCATCGCAGGAGAGATGCATCCATGGACGCACAGAGCGCACGCGAAGAGACGATTCGGGCCTACCAGTTGCATGCAGGCGTGCTTCTCGCGTATGCGCATCGCCTCACGCGAGACGATGCGTTGGCGCAGGATGCTCTTCAAGAGACGTACCTCAGGTTCTTCCTGGCGCTGATGCAGGGAGAAGATATCCAGAATGCGCGGGCATGGCTGCATCGCGTGGCACATAACTACGTCTGTAACACCCTCAGGTCGGCGGCGATTCGAACAGCTGTGCCGCTGGAAGACGCCGGCGAAGACCGGCTTCGGGACGAGCGGTGCATGCCTGGCGCCGATCGGGCGGCCGATTGGATTGAGGCAGCGCGCCAGTTGCTCGCTCCACGCGAATGGCAGTGCGTGCAATTGCGCGCTGAAGGCTTCGACTATACTGAGATTGCTACGGAGCTGGCGATTCGTCCGGGTACGGTCGGAAGTTTGTTGCACCGCGCTGCCGAGAAACTACGCACCCGGATGCGAAAGAAAGAGAGACCGGCATGAAACTGCTTGGCAGATGGCATCCAAAGTTATGGACGCGCACGCCTCCGGTCGCTCCTGGCAGTAGCGTGCGTTTCGAAGCCGCTGCAATCTCGGGACTTGAAGATTTGCAGGCGCGCTTGAATCACTGGAGCGATCTTTGGACTAAAGGGAACGAATCTGCAATCCGCTCCGAAAGACAGAGACTGGTGGCAGAGCGGCTCGCCAAGTGGATGGAGCGATGCTTTGGCCAACATGTGCAGAGTTCGCTGCGCAGCAAGGGCGGCCAGATTTCCCTGGCTTCCTCCACACCTATCTTCACTGCATTTCTAGGCAGGCGAGCCACTCGGGAACTCTCCCGGCGTGTTTTGCAGGATCTCTGACGAGAACTCATGCCTCGAACAGTGCGTTTGATCTGGATTCTGCTCGCATTGCATCTCGTCCTGGGCATGGCTGCCTATGCGCACTTTCTCGTTACCGGCCGGTATGTCGTGCTCGGCTGGTACTTTTCGACGCTCGGCACATTGTTCTTTCTAGTGATGACAGCCATGGAGTGCTGCCTGGCAATTATCTGCCGCTCGTGGTTCGACTCTGACGAGCCGATGCGGTTGGCGTGGGGGATGATTGCCTGTGCTGCATTGGCTAGGCTCGCAGGCGTGGTGCTCCGCGCTATTTCCGATGGGCATTTGCCCTGGGGTTACTGGCATCAGTTCAGTCCGCTTGCCGGGGGACTTTTTACGAACCTGAGCCAAGTGGGGCTCGTGGTGGGCGGTCCGTTATCGATGGCCTTTCTGGCCATCGGACTGGGACGCGTGCTGGGCATTCAGCGTAAATTTCACCTGCTGGGGTCGCTCACGGGCGGAGACAAGGCGCTTTTGGTCCTGGTCGTCGCTTTCTCCATCAGCCAGCTCACCATCAACCTTCCTCTATTAGGGAACCATCCGTCCCTGGGAACCATGCTGCTCTGGCTGAGCGATCCGCTCTTATCGCTGTTGCTCATCGAAGCAATTTTGGTGCGCCGCTCAATGATCCGAATGGGCCAGGGCCTGGTGGCGAAGTGCTGGGGAATGTTCGTGCTGGCAATTGTTGTTACCTCGGCAGGAGATGCCGCCATCTGGGCCAGCAGCCGTAATCTGCTGTCAGAGTCCATGACGGCACTTAGCTGGTACATCTGGTTTGTGGCTGCGGCGGCCTTTGCCAGCGCCCCTGCCTACCAGCTTGCGGCTATTTCGCTCACCCGGGAAGGCAGTCTGCATTTAGCCCAGAAGCCATAAATCGATTTCCCTCACACTTTTTTCCCCTTTCTGAATCCTCCGAATAGCGCGCCAAGGTCCAGCGGCGTTTCCATTTCAGCATGAGTTTAATCGGATTCTTTCTCTTGCTGTAAAGAAAGGCCTGCCCTGATTCGTCTTATAGACACTTATAGGGGAAAAGGGGACTCTACGCAGAGGGAACAGCCTGGAGTTTTTTCCCGGCGAGTTGGGTAAACGATAACCCGACTCGCCGAGATTGCGCTCCTGGCCGTTTGTCTGCACGAAACCGTCGTCTTTCCCGGCAGGACTCTGGAAGGCAGATCACTCGGGCGCATGGAAGGCGGAGCCCTTGATCCGTGAAATTTGATTCGTGAAATTCGATTCCCGAAACCGGTTCAGCAAGGAGTGTTCAATGGCGATGAGAAAACTGAGTGCGAGGCTGCTCTTCGTAGTGTTTTTGGCCGGGGGCGTGCAAGCCTGGACGCAGGCAACAACAGGTTCCATCTCCGGCCACGTCGCTGACCCTGCCGGGAAAGTCGTACAAGATGCACAGGTCGCGGTCCACGACGTGGACACCGGCATCGAGACCACGGCCGCGACCGACCAGTCAGGGGAATTTGACCTGACCGCACTGCCGCCAGGTCACTACACCATCGCGGTCGAGGCGCCTGGATTCGATACGTCAACTGTTCCGGCATTTGACCTCAACATCGATCAGAAGGCGCGATTCGACATTTCCATGAAGGTCGGCGTTGTCACGTCGAGCGTAGAGGTCTCCGGCTCGGCGCCCATTCTGCAGACACAAGGCGGTGAAACCGGCCAAGTGATTGACGGCCGTGAACTCACGGATCTCCCGCTGGAGGGCCGTAACTTCACAAGCCTGATGCTTCTCGTGCCGGGCGTGGGAACCGGCGGAGGCGGCAACAATCTGAACATTTCCGTCGATGGACAGCGCGAATTCTCGAACTCAGTTGAAATCAACGGGACCGAAGTGACCGGCAATCGCAACAACGACACGAATATGGTGCCGAGCCCCGACGCGCTGCAGGAATTTAAAATGGTCACCTCCACCTACGCGCCGGAGTTTGGACGCGCCTCCGGCGGCTCGGTCCTGATCCAGACCAAATCCGGCACGAACGACTACCACGGCAGCGCCTACTTCTTCTATCGCCCCACGGCCACGGCGGCGAACCCCGCGGTTTCACCTGCCGGCACCATACCCACCCTCCAGCAGAAAATCTATGGCGCGACAATCGGCGGCCCGCTTTTGAAGAACAAAGCGTTCATCTTCCTCGCATTTGAGGGAAACCGCCTGAACCAAAGCTATTCATATTTCGCGAACACACCCCCTGTGAACCAAGTCAGCTTTGATGCCGCGGGCGATGCCGATCTCTCCCAGCTCACCGATCCTTACGACGGCACGCAGATTCCAATCTTCGATCCTCTGTTTTTCAATAACAACTACTATTCCGAGCAGTTTCCGGGGAATATCATCCCGGCCAACAGAGTGAGCCCGGGGGGCAAACAGATTCTGCTTAATCTATTCCCCAAACCCGAGAACAATAACTACTTCACCAACTTCGCCGTCAACCAGGCCTACATGGACAACGGCAACGTGGGTAATCTGCGCGTCGACTACACATTTTCGCCAAAGGACCGCGCTTATCTTACTTACGATGCCGAGCAGGGCGACACGATGACGGCCGATCCTTACGCCGGGGTTATTCCCGTCAAGAACGGAGGCAGCGCCGACAGCGGCGACCTGACAAGCTTCGAGAATAACGTGATCTCGCTGCGGTATGACCATGTCTTCTCGCCGACTCTGCTGAATGAAGCAGGCGCCAGCTACTTTATCTCGCCTCTCTCGCAAAACAGCCCGCTCGCCGGTTCCAAGCTGGCGTCTACCTGGGGCATCCAGAATGTGATCATTCCAAATTTTCCCTCCACCGACAACCTTCCGCAGATTCAATTTCAAAGTGACCCTACAGTCGGGGGCTCCACCTACAAGCCGCTTACCTTCCGCGATGAAAATCTCACTCTCCTGGAGTCGCTTACATGGACAAAAGGTAAGCACGATGCCAAGTTCGGCTATGAGTACAGGCATCTGAACGCGCATCCGAATTTCTCGCTGTTCCCAACCCCGTATGAGTACATCGGCGGCTCGGGCGATGCGCTGACCAGCGACCCTACTTACTCGTACTATGATCCAAACGCTTATTACTACAACGGCGGCGATGAGATTGCCGACCTTCTGCTTGGACTCCCCTATGTTGTGGACCAGGGCCTGCAACTGACCAACGCAAGCACCACGGCCAACGAGAGTTCGTTCTATTTGCAGGACTATTGGCAGATCACCCCAAAGCTGAATATTACTTACGGAGTTCGCTACGAGTACCAGCAGCCTTACGTCGAAGCCAACAACGATGAGTCGAACTTCAGTACCTCGACCTTATTGCTCTCTCTTGCCGGGCGGGGCGGAAACTCAAGATCGCTGGTCAACTCAAACAAGGCGGACTTGATGCCACGGGTCGGAATCAGCTATAAGTTGGCGCCGACCTGGGTGGTCCGCGGCGGCATGGGGGTCTTTTACTCGCCCGAGAACGACGCTCGTGAAGACATCCTCACAAAGAACTATCCTTTCTTCACCCAGCAGGAGTTCGTCAATTATTTCGACTCCAGCTGCTATTGCTTCGACCTCCCTTACGACCTCGATGCTGGTCAACCGCGCTCTACAACCGTTGCCCTTCCTTCGAACGGCGGCACAATCAACCTGGCGAATGTCTCCGGCGGCAACACGCAGACTGTTTATTCGGAGCCGAACAACTTCCCCACCGCGCGCTCGATCAATTACAACTTCACCGTTGAGAAACAGTTGGGCAGCGCCACTTCCGCGGAGGTGGGCTTCGTCGGCGCCAACACCCGCGACCTCTCCTACGCAGTGGGAAACTACAACGTTAACAACCATCTCTCCGCTTCGATCGGGAAGGTGGATGCCCTTCTGCCGATCGGCCTGAGCAATTACAGTTCGATGCAGGCAAAGATTAACCGAAGTTTCCATAACGGTTACAGTATTCTGGGCTCCTATACCTATGCCCACGGGCTCGATAACGGGCCTGCGCCATTTGATTTGGGCAAGGGCGGTAACTATCCGCAAAACCCCTTCAATATCAGCAGTGAATACGCAAGCTCCGACACCGATCTTCGCCATCACTTTGTGGCCAGCCAGATCATTGAGCTTCCCTTCGGCCATGGAAAGCGCTTCCTTTCTCATGCAAGTGGTTTGGAGCAAGATGTTCTTGGCGGCTGGCAGTTAAACAGCATTACCACGCTGCAAACCGGCAAGCCAATTAACGTGGTAAGTAACGCCAACCAGCCTGACTACCCAGGATTGCGGCCCAATCTCGTCGGAAGCACATCACTGGCCCATCGTTCCACTGCGGAGTGGTTCAACACGAAAGCTTTCTCGATTCCATCGGGCCAGGCAGCTTCTGTGCAGGCGGGAAAGACCTTGATTGTCGGCGATGCCGGACGAAACATCATCTATGGCCCCGGATACACCAATGAAGATTTGTCGCTTTTCAAAGTGCTTGCACTTCCGCACGAGATGAATTTCCAGTTGCGCTTCGAAGCGTTCAATCTGCTGAATATCGCCCACTATGACAATCCGGTCGGCAACTATGCTGCCGGCACGCAGTTCGGTGAGATCCTCGGTGGATATTATCCTCGCGTGATGCAGTTCGCGGGACGCCTCACCTTCTAGAGCACGGGCGATTATGAGGGGTTTCCGGTGAGCCTCTCGTAATTCGGCCCTGGCGTAGTTAGCGCTGCCCTGATCCAAGCGGCGACAACGACCGAGCAATCCATACATACCTCGTTCGCACCCTGAACACCGCGCCGAATGGACGCCAAAGGAGATAGCTGTATGAGGGTGTGCCGTTATCTATTCCTGCTTTACGCACTGGCCACGGGAACTTGTGTTTTCGGTTCGACGAGCCACTATCTGGACTGCAACGCCGGTAGCGACGCGACCGACTCCCTGACACCGCAAACCGCCTGGCGCACGGTGGCAAGAGCAAGTTCATATACCTATCAACCGGGGGATAGCCTTCTTCTTCGGCGCGGCAGTCGTTGTGAAGGCATGTTGTCGCCCAAAGGCTCCGGTACCGAACAGGCGCCCATTTATCTGGGAGCATACGGGCAGGGAGCTTTGCCCATCATCGTGGGCGGATCCGAGTCCGCGGGTCTGAGGCTCAGCAACCAGCAGTATTGGGAAATCGAAAATCTTGAAGTGGTGGGCGGTTCTCCATATGGCATCCGCATTGGCGGCACCGCACCAGTCATGCGCCATTTCAGAATTACAAATGTGGTAGTGCACGATGTACCGGGCATTCCACTGACCAAGGACACCGGACTAGTGGTCATTGCCCCTGATGAAAATGCGAAAAGCCAAATCGACGACGTGATTCTGGATGGTGTGACCGCCTACCGGACTTCCGAATGGGCGGGCATCATTGTGAATGGCGCGGGCTTTGACACGCCCGACGGCCGGAATCGCGGTGACCACGTCGAGGTTCGGAACTCTATCGTCCACGACGTGGCCGGCGATGGCATTCTGCTGGCGCGCGTCTCGCATGGCGTATTGGAGCACAATGTTGCCTGGTACACCGGCATGCAGGAAACGCAGACTATTGGAACGCCCAATGCCATCTGGGAGTGGAGGTGCCGGGATTGCCGGGTAGAGTACAACGAAGGCTATTTCACCGATTCTCCCGGCGTGGATGGCGGTGTCTTCGACATCGACTATGGCGACGAGAACAATCTCCTGGAGCACAACTTCGCTCACGACTCTCAGGGCTATTGCGTCTCTGTCTTTGGAGCCGAGGGACCAAACGGGAACTCGATTCATAGTGAGATCCGTCAGAATACCTGCATACATAACGGTCGTAGTCCCCGACTGTCGACGAGGCAGGGAGCCATTTTTCTTTATACGTGGAACGGAGGCAAACTCGACGGGGTGGGGATTGTCGATAACACTGTGATCTGGGACCCGCCGGTCCGGGTTCCCGCCATTCAATCGACTGCGGATTTCGTTGGGAATCTGCCCAATCGCTTTGCGGATAACACGGTCATTGCTGTTTCTCGATCGTTCGTTTCATCCAAGTCCAGTATTCAGTTTTCCGGAAATCGTTATTGTGCGCCCCCAAATATTCCTCCGCAGCCGCAGTTTCGCAAAGAGTTGAACCTCGATTCCTCTGCGCCAGCCGCGGCCCTCTCATCTTCTCAGGCAGAATCAGACCCGGCTGCCAACAAACCGGATGAGCTATGCGGCTGCCTTGAGAAACTTCTGCGAAAGACGTCTGGAACCGCTATAAGTCCATCGTCCGCAAAACCAGCGATGGAGCAATCCGGATCAAAGGCCGCGTCGGGCGGCGACGACATACCCGCCGGCCGCTGGGTTCTCGGGGCTGTGCTCGCGCCGCCGGGAGATCGGGAAGCGGACAAATCTCGGAGTCAATTGGTGCTGATCGAGAGCATGATGCGCCAGTTTGCCGGCCTGGGACTGGTGAGTATCGTAGTGCCGGCGCACTCGATGAGCCAGGACGAACTGCTGCAATGGCGGACGAATTGGAACTTCGACCCGGCAGTGCTGATCGATGCGACAAATGCATCGGGTCTGCGCGAATCCAATAACTTCACCGCGGCACCGCTGGTCCTCGTCTCTCCGTCGGGCAAGGTCGCTGCAAGCTGGCAATATCCAGTTTCCCCCGCGGATGTGTGGCTCCAGATTCAAAGTTATCTTGGTACGCCGGCGGGAACACAACAGATGCCCCGCTGTCAGAGCGCACGCATCCGATAGAGCAGCGGGACGAGAGGTTAGGGACAAAGCGACGCGTGTTGAACAATCTCATTCTTAAATCGAGTCTGGAGGCCCGATGATACGGGAGCGTTTGTGGATTGCGGTGCTGGTTATGTTGGCGACGAGCGTCGCGCCAAGTCACGGCCAGGAGTTGGTCCTGCATGAAAACGACCGCGTCGTCTTTTATGGCGACAGCATTACGGCCCAACGGCTTTATACGCGCTTTGTGGAAGACTTCGTCCTCACACGCAATCCGCAGTTGCACGTAACTTTCTGGAATGCTGGAGTCCCGGGAGACACCGTATATGGCGGTTATACCGGCGATATTCCAACACGTATGAAGCGGGACGTATTTCCGCATCAGCCAACGGTCATCACGATAATGCTCGGCATGAACGATGGCTACTATATGGCGTTTGACCCGAAATATCTTGAAGTCTTCAAGGAAGGTTATCGCAAGCTGCTGGATTCCATCCAAAACGGAGCTCCTGCAGCGAGAGTGACTCTCATTTCTTCTACACCGTACGACGAAGTTACGCACGGCACTGAGTTCGCCCAATACAATGATGTAGTCAGTCGCTATTCATCGTCTGTGAAGGAATTGGCAATATCGTCGCATCTTCGTTTCAGCGACTTCAATCAGGTTGAGACCGGCCTTCTGAACGCAGGAATGCGGAAGAACAGTTCTCTGGCGGCCCTGCTAGTTCCGGATCGCATTCACCCGGCGGATGCGTCCCACTGGGTAATGGCTGCCGCGCTCGCACGCTCGTGGGGGCTTTCGCCGGTTGTGAGCAGCCTGCAGCTCGACGTAGCGACGAAAAAGGCGGTCGCAACCGAGAATACCCAGATCGCCGATCTCGCGATAGGGGAAGCTGAATTGCATTGGACTCAGACAGACAATGCGCTGCCGCTTCCCCTGTCATTGGACGATGGAATGATTCAATTTGTTCTGAGTGTTTCTGACCTGGCGGCAATTGATCAGCAACTGCTCGTTGTTAAGGGTCTCCCGGCGGCCCGATACACACTGAAGATCGATGAGAAGAAGATTGCCAACTTTACGCGTGAACAACTTTCCTCCGGTGTAAACCTCGCACTCTTTGCTACGCCGATGGAGAGCCAGGCGAAGGGTGTGGATGGAATTGAGCTAAAGCGAATGAGATTGGATGAGGCGCGCTTCCTTCTGGCGATTGAGGATCCGACGGTTGCCAACGCTGCCGAAGCAACCAGCGCGATAGAGCAGAAGGACGCGGCGCTTGCCGCCGAACAGCGCAAATTGGCCCAGCCCAAACCGCATCGTTTTGAACTTTCTCCCGAATAAGACTTAGCCAATCGGAGGATCGTTTTTGAAGCGGACCCTCAATTTTTTCCAGCCAAAACGCCGCGAGCTTCTCGGTGGAGTCGCAGGCATGATCGTCGCAGCGTCTGCGCCGAGGGCTGCTCTGGAACTTCTCGGGCAGGCGCCTTCTATAGCAGCGCCAGCACTTGACCGCGATCAGGTCGCCTCGATTCTGAAGCCGCTCTTCAGTTGTGATGACCCGGCAGTTTGGCGGCTCGTAGTTGACGCGTACACCGATTGCGTACTCGGGAAAATCCGTCCGCCGGATCCCCCGCTCGCACATAGCTGGATAGTTCCCGGCGGCGGCTATTACGCTCAGTGGCTTTGGGACACGATGTTCGTCGTGGATCTGCTCTCGATTTTGCCCGGACAGCGGGAAACGATTCGCGGAGTTTTTCAGAATTATTGGGATTTTCAGAAGCGCTGGAACAAAGTGAAGCCGGCATTGATGCATGGAATGATTGCGAATTTTATGGCGCCGTTCGATGCACCCGGATTCCGCTCGGGCAAAGATTGGGAAACATCTCCTGCGTATTCGCAGGCCCCATTGCTGGCTTGGGGCATGGAGCGCGTTTATGAACGCAATCACGATACGGAACTTTTGCGCGCAGGATTGCAGCCGCTGGAAGATTTCCATGAATGGTATTGGCGTGAGCGCGATGTTACAGGGTGCGGATTGATTGGCGTGGGTTCCTACAGCGGAGACGTGCAGCACGCACGCTACGAAACCTACGATCACGAGGTCGACCTGGACGGCCTGCAGCTGACTCCGCATCCCGGTCGCGCTGTCGGATTGCAAAACGGCGCGTGGTATGGCGACATACTTATCCCCGCGAACACGGCTTATCTCCTTTTGTCAGAGCTTGCGCTCGTAAGGATGGCCACGATCCTTGGAGATCATCCGATGGCCCAGCGCCGTAAGGCGCGGTACGCCAGAGGCGCAGCGGCAATGCGGGCGCGCATGTGGTCGCAGCGGCAGAGCTGTTTCCTTTCTGTCCATCGCGACACATTTGCGCAGATCCAGACCCCAACGGTTGGCGGCTTTATGCCGTTGATCGCACGCGTGCCCACGCATTCGCAGGCTGACGTAATGGCCTCAATACTGGCGCAGCCAGAGTGGGCTACACCGCTGCCTGTTCCTACAGTGGCAAGTACGAATTCCAATTATGTGTCTTCGGAGTTCTGGCGCGGAGATGTGTGGCCCGTTCCGAACTTTCAGGTTGCGAAAGGGCTCGCGAATTATGGCCATCGCGCTCAATCAGCGCGGATCGCCGACCTTACCGTCGCCAACGCGCTCAAGATCGGAATCTCTGAGCGCTACGACTCACAGAGCGGCGCACCCCTCGGCGTCAAGGGCCTTGGCATGTCCGCCACAGTCATCACCATGATGCTGGACAGTTTGACCAGTCGCTTCGACTTGAGCGTTCAAAGCCGGCCGTAATTGTAGACCGAGGCTCTCTTCCGATCCTTCAGGCTGGGAACCGGTTGAGAACAGAAGTGTATTCAAAGCTCGAAACTGATATCGCGTTTAACTCTTCTTACCAGCTCACGACCGTCACGGAGAACGGTTCCAGTTTGATTCTTCCGCCGGTAAGATTTACGCTCCGTGCTGGGCCCTCTGCTGCTTCCGAATCGTCCGCAAGCGCAGTCGCTTTTTCTGCATCGGGCAGCGGGATTTCGATGGCGCGGTTCCGTTTGTTCACCAGCAGGAGTTTGTGGCCGGCCGGTGTTACGAATGCCTGCGCGACCACGTCCGGCGAGCCGATCGAAGTTTCTACCAGTTGATCGCCGGGGTGGAAGTTGTCCTTTATCAGCTTGAGCACCCAAAGACGCGCGTTCGGCCGATTGGTGGTCCAGTCCATCATGCTCACGCTAGGAAATTGCGTGGGATAACCAATCAGCTGCGATTCGCCGATGACGTCGATCTCGAGACGTGACAAATCGATGAAGAGATCGGCATAAAGCGCGCCGGCCAGATTCCAGTACAGCGGCGGAGGCGGAACATTGTCGCCGGGCTTGTTGTCGGTCGGCAGAATCGCCCCGAGCTCATCGAGGTCTGTTCGCGTCTCCGGCGAAAGCCGCTTGCGAATTGCCTCAACATAGCGAACTGTATTCAGGAACCCGGCCTCTTGATCAAAGAATGTGTACTGCCAACTGTCGAGGGTTTGGCCCGCTGAGGGCGACGCGTAGAAATGATACGAGATCATGTCCAGCGGCGCGTTCGGCCGATGGTTCTTGTGGTCTAGGAAGTATTCAAAGAAGCGCGGAGCAGCGCCCGGCATGGCGAGCGCCAGACCGACAAACTTCGTCTCCGGCGAAACCCGGTGGACTGCGCCCGCAATTGCGTCGTACCGCTCCGTGTACTGCTCGGGAGTCATATTGTGCTCGAAGTCGGGCTCGTTAAGCACCTCCCAATAGGGCAGCTTGTAGTGGTAGCCCGACTGGTGCCGCACTCCGTTTTCGTCCGTGAATCCACCGTTGACGTACCAACTCACCAACCGCGCGTAGTAGTCCCCCACCTCCTTGCCCGACGGATCACGCAACTCGGTGCCTTGCGTGTAATTCCAGTCCACCTGGTCCGGGTCAGCCGCATAGGCGACGGGCTGTCCAGTCTTGAACAACCACGCAGGCATAGTGCTGAAGTTGAGGACTGTGGAATGTCCAGCTGTGGCGCCGAGGAAATCCTCCATCAGGGGATCGATGAGATTGAAGTTCCACGACGTCTCTTGACGAGTCGGCGGCTCGAGCTCGGCAACGGCGAGTCTTGGATATGGCAGCCACGGCACAAATCGAACGTAGTCGGCGCCGAGTTCTTTAACCGCTTTGTAGGCAGCCGCACTAAGAGGATCGCCCCGTCTCAGCCGCGGATTGACTACCACTTGCAAAGTTGGCGTGGACCTCGAAACCACAACGACCTTGTCCCAATCAATGGTTATTTTGGGAGCCGTTTGGCTATGCAGCGCAGACGCGGCGAAGAGGGTGGCACACCCAATGACACGCAAGCGGGTTTTGGAAGGCGTTTTTTTCACGCGAATCGACTTATCCAAAGAATGGCACTCCAGCGCGCACCGCGCGCGAATCCGTCAGCCATCCTATCATCGCAATCTGGCTGTGCGGCACATTCACCTCCCCTATTCTGGCCTGGCGCCGAACGTCACGCTGAGACCTAAGCGCCCAATTCCGACTTGGCTTCAGCAAACTTCTCCAGCGCAAATTCGAGGTCCGCCCGTGTATGCGCCGCCGAAATCTGAGTGCGGATGCGGGCCTTGCCATGGGGCACGACGGGATACGAGAACGCGACGACATAGACTCCCTTCGCCAGCAACAACTCTGCCGTCTGAGCTGCCGCGACCGCGTCACCGAACATGACCGGCACGATGGGATGTTCGCCCGGCAGGATGTTGAAACCCGCCTGGGTCATCTGCTCACGGAAGAAGCGCGTATTTTCTCGTAGCCGTTCACGCAAATCGCCAGACTCCTGCAATAGGTCAATCACCTTCAACGATGCCGCAACTATGGGCGGCGCCACGGAGTTCGAGAAAAGATAAGGCCTGGACCGCTGCCGGAGCAGTTCGATGATCTCTTTGCGGCCGCTGGTGTATCCTCCGCTGGCGCCTCCCAGCGCCTTGCCCAGCGTGCCAGTGATGATGTCGATGCGCCCCTCGACGCCACAGAACTCCGGCGTGCCACGTCCGTGCTCACCAATGAAACCAACGGCGTGAGAGTCGTCCACCATAACCATCGCATCGTATTTATCGGCCAGGTCGCAAACCTTATCCAGCTTGGCGAAGTAACCGTCCATCGAAAAGACGCCGTCGGTTGCGATAAGCCGGTGTCGCGCCGACGCGGACTCCTGCAGTTTCGCTTCCAGGTCACCCATGTCCCCATTGCGATAGCGATAGCGCGCGGCCTTCGACAGTCGGACTCCATCGATGATGCTGGCATGGTTCAGTTCATCAGAGATAATGGCGTCTTCTGCATCGAACAGCGTCTCAAACAGGCCGCCATTAGCGTCAAAGCAGGACCCATAAAGAATGGTGTCTTCCGTGCCGAGAAACGCGCTAAGCCGCTGCTCAAGCTGTTTGTGAATGGACTGCGTGCCGCAGATGAATCGGACGCTGGCAAGTCCATAGCCCCAATTCTGCAAAGCTTGCTGCGCGGCCTGAATCACTGCCGGATGATTCGCCAGGCCCAGATAATTGTTCGCGCAAAAGTTCAGAACCGAATTTCCACCAGCGACGGAAACGTTTGCCTGTTGTGGCCCCACGATCACGCGCTCGGATTTGTACAAGCCTGCGCGCCGGATCTCGGCGATCTTGTCCTCAAAATAATGTTGAACTTTGCCGTACATCGTGGTCCCTTCTGCTGTCGATGGCGCAGGCGAACACTCCGGCCGAGTCGATCAGTGAAAAAAACAGTAAAAAAAAGCGACGAAGTATCGATCGGTATCGATGTCGATTCAGCTCGTGCGCCAGTCGAGGATAACCTTCCCGGTCTGCCCGGAAATCATCGCTTCAAAACCCTTTTCAAAATCCTGATACGGAAAGCGATGAGTAATGACCGGCGAGATGTCCACGCCCGACTCCAGCATCACGGTCATCTTGTACCACGTCTCGTACATCTCGCGTCCGTAGATACCCTTGATCGTAAGCATATTGAAGATCACTTGGCGCCAGTCCATCGGCATCTCCTTGGCCGGGATGCCGAGCATGGCAATCTTGCCGCCGTGACTCATGTTGGAGATCATGTCGCGCAGGGCTTGAGGATTGCCCGACATCTCCAGGCCTATATCGAATCCTTCCGCCATCCCCAACCGCTTTTGCACCTCCGCAATCGGTGTCTCTTTTGGATTCACAGCCACAGTTGCGCCCAACTTGCGCGCCAGATCCAACCTGAAGGGATTCATATCGGTCACAACAACATGCCTTGCCCCCGCATGACGCACCACCGGAATCGCCATGAGACCGATCGGGCCCGCGCCCGTGATGAGGACATCCTCACCGAGCACGGGGAACGAGAGGGCAGTATGCACCGCGTTCCCGAACGGATCGAAGATGGCGGCGACCTCTTGATTGATATTTTGAGCATGCCGCCAGATATTGGTCATCGGCAGGGATATGAGTTCCGCAAAGGCGCCAGGTCGATTCACGCCCACACCAAGCGTGTGTGCGCAGAGATGCCGTCTCCCGGCCAGGCAGTTGCGGCACCGTCCACAAACGACATGCCCTTCGCCGCTGACGATGTCGCCGGGATAGAAGTCATTAACATTCGATCCGACTTCGACAATTTCCCCGACAAATTCGTGCCCAATCGCCATGGGGACCGGAATCGTCTTCTGCGCCCAATCGTCCCACTGATAAATATGGACGTCCGTTCCGCAGATGCCGGTGTATCGGACACGGATCAGGACATCATTGATACCGATTTTGGGCTCTGGTATCTCTTCAAGCCAGAGTCCAGGCTTCGATTTACTTTTCACAAGTGCCTTCAAAATCCGGCCTCCGGGACCTCTGTGATGAGTTTATAGGGGCGCGCGATAGAAAACCCAGTAAGGATCGCAGCTAAGTTGAACATTTTATTGGCTGCCCCCCAGGGATTCGAACCCCGATAGGCTGCTCCAGAGGCAGCTGTCCTACCATTGAACGAGGGGGCAACAAGCGGGCGTGGCGGCTCGTCTTGCAACCGGCCGGCCTGGCTCCCAAGGCTGGGCGCGCAAAGCCAACCTCTTCATGTTACGAAGATTCCCGCACGCGGTCAATTTGCCGCGCGTAGGTGCATTTGAGACCGATCTCCAACTTCCTGGCTGCGCTCGTCCCGATTCTCGCTTCTTTTATTCTTCGCGGAGCACTTCAAGCGGGCGCAGGCCGAGAATACGGTAGCTGGCGATCCAGCCTGTGGCCGTAGCCAGCAAAGCCGTTCCTAAGAGCGCTGCCAGCGTGGCGCCCCATGCGATGTGAAACCCAACATCGAGCCGATGCAGAAGGACCCGCGTCAGCAGGTTTGCAAATACGACGCCGACCGCGCCGGCCAGCAAACCCAGAACACTGAACTCCACACTGAAGATGCGCACAATTCGCATCCGCGTTGCGCCCAGAGTCTTGAGCACAACCGCTTCCCGCATGCGGCGGAAGCGCGTGCTGGCAATGCTCGAAGCGAGAATCGTAAGCCCCGCAAGAATGGAGAACCCGGCAAGCAGCCGCACGACGAACGTGACTTGATCGACGACATTTTCAATGCGCTCCATCACGTCTGCAATGTTGATCACGGTAACGGTTGGATAGGCTGCGAAGAATGAGCGTTCCATTGCGCCCACTTGTTTGGGATCGATGTGTACGCCGCCGTACCAGGTGGACGGCTGCTCGCTGACCAACCCGGACGGCAGAACAAACTGCACGCGCGCGCCAAGGTGCTGGCCGTCGCCACGATAGATGGCCGCGACTTTGAGCGTGCGTGTTGTTCCGCCGGTCTCGAGCTCAACGGCGGACCCCACGCCGACGTGCAGTCGCTGCGCCACGCCATCGCTGATCGCAATCTCGGCCGCACTGCTGCTCGTCCACCACGCGCCCGCGGTCACCTTGTCGCCTTCCGGCGGCGCATCGGCCCAGGTGAGCTCCGCGCTTTCCAGCATGCGAATCGGAAAGTGCTGGCCTTTCATCTGATCGACCTGCTGACCGTTGATCGAAATAAATCGCCCCTGCACCACCGGCATCAGGTCGAGTTGCTGGCTCACTCCCGCTTGATGCGCGAAGAACGCCTTCACGCCGTCAACCTCCTGGGTTTGCATATCGACGAGAAAAACATTGGGCAGCTTGGGCGAGGCGGTTTCGCGCAGATCGGTCAATAGGTCTTTTTGCATGAGATAAACCGCGAGGATGAGCATGACTCCCGTGCCCAGCGCCGCCAGCACCGCGGCCGATTGATTGCCGGGGCGATAGAGATTCGCAAGCCCGTGGCGCAGCGACGATGGCAGGTGCAAACGGGTGCGGTTGAGAAATATCCTGAGAAACCAAAGAGCCGCTGCGGCCAGCACCAGCAGAACGATCAGCGTGATAGTGAACAGGAGCGCAAACCACGCGCCTACTTTCGGCGAATCAGACAGCGCCCATGCAATACCGGCCAGACCTGCGATCGTTGCCGCGGCAATCGCGAGCTGTAACCGGCGCGCCCACCATTTCGCAAACCACTCTGCAATTCCGGAAGGCCCCTGCTCCACCAGCCTGCGCAGCACCAACACGGGGCGGACCGCCCTTACGTCGAGCAGCGGCGGCAGGCAAAACAGCAGCGTTGTCAGCAACCCGGTTCCCAATCCCGCCAGCGCTGACTGCCATGGAAATTGCAGGATTACATGCACGGGAAGCAACTGGCCGAAGGCCGCGGGCAGCGCGGCCATCACTGCCACGCCCGCGACAACGCCGATCAATCCGCCGGCAAGCCCGAGGCCGAGCGTCTGCAGCAGAAAAATGCGCAGCAGATCGGAGGAGTCGGCACCGATGGCCTTGAGAATCGCCAGCATATCCATCCGCTGCTCAAGATGCGCGTGCATCGCCATTGCTACGCCGATGGCGCCGAGAACCATTGCGACCAGGCAAATGAGACTCAGGATGGAAGTCGCGTTGTCGAGGCCACGCGTGAGCGCAGGATTGCCTTCGCGGTAATCCATCACTTGCGCATCAGGCAGCGCCGCTTCCAGTTGCGCGCGAATCGCAGCGGTCTCTGCATCGACAGTGACGCCTTTCGGCGGCGTGTCGGGCAGCTTCACGAGCAATCGCCGGCTGGCGCGGCCGCCCGGCGCCAGCAGTCCGGTTTCGTGCTAGAGCCGCCTCCGAAATCATCACGCGCGGGCCAAGGCCCATGCCCGCAGTGATGCGATCGGGCTCCTGCTTCAGGACCGCGGTGATTTTGAAATCGATTTTGCCCAGGCGCAGCGTGTCGCCCACGTGCGCGTTCAGCCGGATAAGAAACTCGTCGGCAACGACGGCCGAATTGCCCTGCAAAGCCTGCCGCAGTGGCATTGCCGGATCAAGCTCCGCCGTTCCGTAAAACGGATAATCGGCGGGATCGACCGCCTTGAGCGAAACCAGCAACGGCACCGGCGCTGTTGACACGGACGCCATGGAAACAGTTTCCGTAACCCACGTGGAGCGAATCGCGCCGCCGCTTTGCGCTTCGATCGCAGCGATTTTGCTGAGCTCATCCGTTGAAGGCGCATGATCAAGTCGCGCGCTTAGATCGCCCGCCAGCAGCGAACGCGCCTCCGTACTCAGCGTCTGGCGAAAGCTGTCGCTGAGCCCGCGCACGCCCACCAGCGCTGCCACGCCAACGGCCACCGACAGCACGACAAATCCAAATTTGCCGGGGGCCGACTTCAGATCGCGCCAGCCGATTGCAGCCGCGCGCTTCCAGCTTAATGCGCGCCTGGCCATTGCTCTCCTTGCGCAGATTGCTCTCCTTGCATAGATTGAACGCCGGGCGCGGCGTGGCCCGGCTTGGAATCTTCAACAACGCGGCCGTCTTTGAGCACGATTTTGCGATCGGCGCGGCTGGCAACTTCAGGGTCGTGCGTCACGAGCACCAGCGTCGTTCCCGCTTTGCGATTCCGGTCGAGAAGCAGATCGAGAACCAACTTGCCGTTCGCTGAGTCGAGATTGCCTGTCGGCTCGTCGGCCATCACGATGGGCGGCTCGACCACAAAGGCACGCGCCAACGCGACGCGCTGCTGCTCTCCGCCGGAAAGCTGCACGGGATAGTGATCCACGCGCTCCGTCAGGCCAACTTCATCGAGCAATCGGCGCGCCTGCGCCACACCGCTGCCTTGCAAATTGAGTTCGTAAGGCAACAGCACATTTTCGAGGGCAGTCAATGTTTGGATCAGTTGGTAGGACTGAAAGACAAAACCAATCTTGCGCCCGCGCACTGCTGCCAGTTGGGTCTCCGCCAGGTTGTGGATTGGGACGCCGTCGAGCCATATCTCACCTTCGCTCGGCGAATCCAATCCGGCGAGCAGCCCAAGCAGAGTGCTTTTGCCGCTTCCGCTCGCGCCGACGATGGCCACAAATTGTCCGGCGGGAATTTCAAGAGAAATGCCTTGCAGAATCTCCACGCGCCGCGCGCCGTTTTGTATCCATTTTTTCGCGCCTTTAACTTGAATCAAATCGCTCTCCTGTCACTCGCAGTGTAAATGGCCGGTCATTGAAGTTCCCTGCCCCGAGCGCTCCGGCGCGCGATCGCGCTTGATTCCTGCGCGGCTACACTCGGCACCTGCGCGCAGCTACACTTGATACGTGCGCATCCGGCGAATAGTTCTGATCGCAACTTGCTTGCTGAGTTTGCGGGCCGCGCCGATTTATGCCGCCGCCCAGCAAAACTCCAACCGCCCGATTCTGGTTTGCTATGGTGACAGCATCACCGCGGGTTTGGGCCTGCGCGATGGCGAGGCCTATCCCGAAGACCTGCAAAAGCTGCTCGATGCGCGGGGCTACGCTTACACAGTGATCAACCAGGGCACGAGCGGCGCAACCACCAAAGATGCGCTCGCGGGCCTGCCCTATGTGCTGCGCCTGCACCCAGCCATTGTCATCGTGGAGTTCGGCGGCAACGACGGGCTGCGCGGCTGGCCTGTCGATCAGACGCGTAGCAATCTCGATCAGGTGCTCACGGCCCTGGAGAAAGCTCACGTAAAGATCCTACTCGCCGGAATCACGCTGCCGCCGGATTATGGTCGCGATTACATTCGTTCCTTCGATGAAATCTTTCGCAGTCTCGCGGCGAAGCACCATATAGCGGTCGTGCCCATGCTCTATAAGGATCTGATCAATGTTCCGGATACGATCCAGGGCGACGGCATCCATCCCACCGCGAAAGGCTCCGCGATCATCGCCGCCACGCTCTATTCGGCGCTCCAGCCGTTGCTGCGCAAGTCGGCGCTTCAGCCGCTGCTGCGCAAGGGCCCTTAAACCAGATCGCCGCCAAAAACAGCAACAGCCGGGATCGCTCCCGGCTGCTGCTCGTCTTCTGATTTGATCTTTTTGTTTGGATCTGGGCCGCGGTGCTACTTTGCCTTCTTCGCGGTCGCCAGCGTCTTAAGGCGCGTATTCAAGCGGCTCTTGTAGCGGGAAACGGTGTTCGAGTGCAGAGAGCCCTTTTGCACGCTCTTGTCGAGGGCAGAAACCGTGGCCCGGTACTGCGCCTGTGCTTCCTTCACGTCGCCTTTGGCCAGCGCCTCGCGCAGCGAGCGCAGGCTTGAGCGCACGCGGCTCCGGTTGGCGCGATTCACTTCAGTGCGGGTTACGGTCTGGCGGGCGCGCTTGAGCGCCGATACATGGTTTGCCATGGTTGTGCTTCCATCTCCAAAGCCTGAATTGCAGGGGTGGTCCCGGTTCTCAGGAAACCTGGTTTTCAGGAAAAATGATGCGGGCAGGAAGCCGTTTCAGCCGCATCCCTCGCAGTCTCTAAGTCTACGGGAATTCGCGGGGTGGGTCAAACGAAGGAGGGGCGCACGCGAGTCGCTCAGGACCTGGAAATTCTCGCTGCTGGCCGCGTTGAAATCTCATTGTCGAAAGCCGTTTCTTGAATGAATGAGCCCGTTTGACCCCCTTTCGGCTGCCCGGTATACTCGAATCTGCGTTACACCGGTTCCTGAGTTACTGTATCCCGAAGCCATTGCACTCAAGTGGATCTTTCGTCAAGAAAGAGCCACCTTGCACGAATTCCGAAAGGGCTACATCAACTCAGGAACCGGTCTAAGCGGGAGTAGCTCAGTGGTAGAGCATCGCCTTGCCAAGGCGAGGGTCGCGAGTTCAAGTCTCGTCTCCCGCTCCATTCTGCATTTCACCGGCGCAATCGGCCGGTCGAAGAGTGGGATGGGATGATCCGCAACCCGTGAGGCAGGCAGCCCAAGGCGCGGTACCCAAGTGGTAAGGGAGAGGTCTGCAAAACCTTTATGCGCCGGTTCGATCCCGGCCCGCGCCTCCAATTCCTCAATCGCCTGCATCAACTCAGCGTTTTCTTTTATTCTTCAAGACTGTCTCCGGGACGTTCCGTCCCCAGTGAGCGAGGATCTTGCCGTGGCGGAAATTGACATCAACGAGCAGCAGCAGTTTGCCAGCGACAATTACGCGGGAATCTGCCCCGAGGCGTGGCAGGCGATGGAAGCCGCCAATCGCGGCCATGCAACGTCGTACGGCGACGACCCGTGGACGGCTCAGAGCAGCCGACGCCTTCCGCAAACTGTTTGAGACTGACTGCGAGGTGTACTTCGTCTTCAACGGCACCGCGGCCAACTCGCTGGCGCTGGCGTCGCTCTGCCAGTCCTATCACAGCGTCATCTGCTCGACCAGTCGCACGTGGAGACGGACGAGTGCGGCGCGCCGGAGTTCTTCTCGAACGGCTCAAAGCTGCTGGTGGCGCCGAGCGCCGAGGGCAAGCTCACGCCGGACGCGATTCACGAGCTGGCCACCAAGCGCAGCGACATTCACTATCCCAAGCCGCGCGCCGTCACGGTCACGCAATCGACTGAAACCGGGCGCGTGTATACGCTCAAGGAGTTGCGCGCCATCTCGGAGGAGTGCCGGGCGCACGGGCTTTCGCTGCACATGGACGGCGCGCGCTTTGCCAATGCCTGCGCCAGCCTGGGCTGCTCGCCGGCGGAGATGACGTGGAAGAGCGGCGTGGATGTGCTGTGCTTTGGCGGCGCCAAGAACGGCATGGCGATGGGAGAAGCCGTGCTGTTTTTCGATCGCGCACTGGCCACCGATTTCGACTATCGATGCAAGCAGGCAGGACAACTGGCGTCGAAGATGCGATTTCTTTCGGCGCCCTGGGTGGGCATGCTGGAGAGCGGAGCGTGGCTGCGCAATGCCGAGCACGCCAACCGCTGCGCGCGGCAGTTCGCGGCGCAGGATCGCCGGAATTCCGGGCGTCAAGGTGGCGCAGCCGGTCGAAGCCAATGCAGTGTTTCGTCGAGGCGCCGGAGGAGATCCTCGACCAGCTTCGTGCGCGCGGCTGGAGCTTCTACACCTTCATCGGCGGCGCGGCGCGCTTCATGTTTGCCTGGGACAGCGATCCCGCTCGCGTCGATGACTTGATCCCCGATCTGCGCGAGTGCGCGGCTGCGGCGTAGGCGGCAGAGAAGAATCCCAGATCAATTCAGCGCAGAAAAGAATTGCTGGCGGATTCAGCAAGCGAAGCGGTTTATTGCTCCGGCAGCTCCCACTGGCCCGACTTTCCTGAGCGAAAGATTGCTTCGATCACGGCCATGTTGCCGATCGAATCCTCGAGCGGCACAGGCACTTCAGTGTTCTCGAAAACGGCTCTGGCGAATGCGTCACCCTGCAGCGTGTACTGATCCGCTGTGGGGAAACTCTCCATGGTGATGCCGCTGAAGGTAAGGTCGCCGGTCGAGTCGATGAAGAGCCGCGTCGGCCGGTCGTTGGGCGCGTTGAACGGAATCTCGAGCTCGATGCGGCCTCGCGTGCCCAGGAATTGAATTCTCTGGTAAGGAATCAGCTGCGTGCTGCAGGTGAAGATGGCGTGGCCAGACGGGAAAGTCGAGAATCGCCGACGTCAGCCGGTCTGTGCCCGTCTGCGGATCGCGATCGACGAGCGCAACCACGCGCTTCGGCTGCGCGCCGGAAGGCGAAGCGCGACGACTGCATGAGATAGCAGCCGATGTCGTAAACGCCGCCGCCGCCCGTCTCAACCTGGTTGCGAATGTTGGCAGGATTGATATTGAAGTAGCTATACACTGCCGGCGACCGCGCGCAGCTCGCCGATGCGGCCTTCGTCGAGCAGCTGGCGCACGCGCAGCCATTGCGGCGCGCTGCGGATCATAAAGGCTTCGCAGATTTTGACGCCGGTGCGGGCGCGCACGTCGAGCAGCGTTTTGGCCTCGGCCACGGTCATGCTCAGCGGCTTTTCGCAGAGCACGTGCTTGCCGGCTTCGGCGGCCTTCGTGGTCCACGGAACGTGAAGCTGATTGGGCAGCGGATTGTAGATGGCGTCGATGTCGGGGTCGGCGAGCAGTTCCTCGTACGAGCCGTAGGCCGTGGGAATGCCGAGTTTCGTGGCCGCTTCCTGTGCTTTGGCCAGATCGCGCGAGGCAATGGCTGTGACGGTGGTGAGCTCGCCCTGCTGCATGGCAGGAATCACTTTTTTCAGGCCGATATTGGCGGTGCTGAGCACGCCGAAACGAAGCTTCGTCGACATAAAAGCATCATAACGCCGAATCTTTGGCGCCCGGTTTAAGCCTGTGTTTAAGCCCGCGTTTAAGCGTGGCCGAAAGCCATGGCGAGCGCCTCAGCAGCGTTCGCGGCCACGCGCACCAGTTGCCGGTTGCGGACTTCGATGAAGCCGGCGGCGACAGCAGTGTCGAGGAACGCGAGCAGGCCGTTCCAATAATCCAGCGTGTTAATCAGGATGCACGGCTTCGCATGCAGGCCGATCTGCGCCCAGGTAATGGCTTCCATCAATTCGTCGAGGGTGCCGTAGCCGCCGGGCAGCGCGAGGATCGCATCGGAGAGCTCGTGAATGCGCGCCTTGCGCTCGTGCATGGTTGAAACCAGTTCGAGCGAAGTGAGGCCGGTGTGCGCAATCTCGCGGCCGCTGAGCGCGTCGGGCAGTACGCCGATGACTTCGCCGCCCGCGGCAAGCGCCGCGTCGGCCACCGCGCCCATCAGTCCGCGGCACGCTCCGCCATAAACAAGTCCAATGCCGGCTTTGGCGATTGCGGCCCCGAGAGCCGTCGCCTCAGCGCGAAATGCGGGATCGTTTCCCAAGGCCGATCCGCAAAAGACGGCGACGCGGCGAGAAGGTTTGGATGAGCTGGTCATTCTTCACTCAGAAAAGCGGGATCCGTCCAGAATAACGGGGTGCATTCAGAATAACGGCATCCGAGCGCTTTCGCCCTTTTCAGCCGCGGACCTTCTGTGTCATGCTTGCATACATGGGAAACAAAGACAGAGGCAAGAAGGAAGTCAAGAAGGCTCCCAAGCCGAAGCCGAAACCAGAACCCGGACGCAAGCGCGAGATCTTCTCACCGCCGCCACCGCAGAAGTAGAGGCGGCGCCAGCGCCTGACAGATGCGCCTGATTCAGTGCCGCGGCCGCAGCTGCCGGCTCGGGAAGAGTGTCGATAATGCGCTGCGCCAAACCGGCGCATGAAACTTCAACAGCAAAAGGCCATCCCCTGGGATGGCCTTTGCTTGCTTGCTGTCAAAGCTGGTGACCAGATTCAGGGCTGCGCGGCCGCGCCTGGGTTGATCTCGCGCGAGCCTGCGCCTTTTCTGCCAGCACCTTGTGCGCGTTGTCTTCAAGCGCCTGGGCTTCGGGCATATAGGTCAGCGCCTTCTGCACCATCGGATCCCATTCGGCGATGGTGCGCAGGCCGGTGAGCTGGCCGAATTGAATGGTGAAAATGTCCTTCTTGATTTGCGCCTTCACCCAGTCGGAGACGCCGTTGATGTCTGCGTCGGTCCAGTCAACGTCCTGGCTGGTGAGGAATTTCTTGAAATCGCCAAGAACCGCATCGTCGACCTGGAAGTTCTTGTCGACGGTGTGCGTGGCCACGTAGACCGGCGCGAAGTGGAAGAAGACGTCTTTGTAGATCAGCTCGTCCTGGAAGCGGTTGGTGGTTGGCGCCTCGATTTTTTCGTCGGGCGTGATGCCGCCGCCGCCGTAGACGGTGCGGCCCGAGTCAGTGAGCTTAACCTCGCGGTTGGATGAATCGCCGGAGGGCCCGGCGCCGGCGTGGTTGTAATAGTCGTAGAGCGAAACGCCCGCGTAGTTGCGCTGGATGAGGCGGCCTGACGGCGTGTAGTAGTGATAAGTGGTGAGCGCCAGGCCGGAGTCTTCGCTGAGGTTGTAGACGGTCTGCACCAGGCCCTTGCCAAAGGTGGTTTCGCCCACGATCAGGGCGCGATCGTGATCCTGCAACGCGCCGGAGACGATTTCGGCAGCGGATGCGGTGTCACGATTGACCAGCACGACGATGGGGAAGGTCTTGCCGTCGTTGCCGTGCGTCGCAACGTAGTTCTGATCGGAGTAGGCGCGGCCGCGCTGCGAAACAATGGTCTGGCCCTTGGCGAGCAGATGGTCGCAGACATCGACGGCCTGGCTTAACAGGCCGCCCGGATTTTCGCGCAGATCGAGAACCAGGCCCTTCAGGTTGCCGAAGCTATTCGATGGCGTCTTCCATCTCCTGGCCGGTGGTCTCCTGGAACTGCGTCAGATGGATGTAGCCGATGCCGGGACGAATCTCGAATTTGAGATCGATGGAGGGGTGGGGAATCTCGTCGCGAACCAGGTCGAAGACCAGCGGCTTGGGCTGGCCATAACGAACCATCGTGACCTGCACGTGCGTGCCCTTGGGCCCTTTGAGCGCCTTGGCTACCTGGTCGGAGGTCCAGCCGTCGGTGGATTTGCCGTCGACCGCGACGATCTCGTCGCCGGGGTGAATGCCGGCGCGGAACGAGGGCGTGTCCTCATAGGGAGTGACGACATAAACATTGCTCTTGCCGTTGGGGTCATTTTGCTGCTGGATGACCATGCCCACGCCGTAGTAGCGGCCGCGCTGATCTTCGCGCAGGCGGGCATAGGACTTGGGATCGTAGAAATGCGAGTGCGGGTCGAGAACCTGCAACATGCCGGGAATGGCGCCGTCGTAGATGACGTCGTCGGCCTTGTCGGGGGTGATGGGCTCGGCGTAGTTCTGCTCGACGATCGCGTAGACGTCGGTGAAGGCCTTGAGGCTGTCGCGGAGCTGGCTTTCGTCCTGCGAAGACTGTGCGCCGACGCGGCGCTCCAGTACGGTGCCGGCCACAGCACAGACGGTGAAGAAAATAACGACGGCAAAGAGTGCGCGGCGGGCGCGAGGAGTCATCGGTAAACCAAACCTCCAGATGGCTTGTGCGGCAGGCTTTTGGGGCGGACTTTCCATCGACTGCGAGCAAATCCGGTCTGTCCAAATCCGTCCCGACCTGGATTTCCGCTCGATAAAAATTAACCTTGCCCGGTACCGGCAAGGCCACGAGGATGAAAAAGCCGCTCGCGCAAAGGCCGCGAGGCCGTCTTCGGCTAAAGTATAGCACTGCAGCATTTGACGCGCACTGGGCCAGACGGGTAGCGCGGTTACCGCGGTGCCGGTTGCGATGAAGGGTGCGGCGCATGTCCGGCAACGCGCAATTCATGCGCCTGCAGCAGGCGGATTCCGCGCCTCCGCTTTCCGTTTTTGCTCTCCCGGCATTTACAATGACGTCTATGTATCAGGCGGCAAGAAACCAGGCGCCCAGCCACCCGGCCGGCGCCAACGATTTTATGAATTTGAGACTTCTTCGCACTTCCATTGCGCTCGCGTTCCGTTCGGTTCGGCGCCGCGCTGCTTGTGGGCCCCAGCCTGGCGCGAGGCCAGGCAAACGAGCCGGAAAGCCCCTATGGCGGGACGACGGTCGAGGACATCATCGCCCGCGTCAACGACCAGATCATTACCAAGTCGGACTACGACCGCGCCGAGAGCGAGCTGGACCAGGAGGGCCAGCAGCACGGCGCATCGATGCAGGAGATGGCCGCGGCAGCGCAAGGATCTGCTGCGCAACCTGATCGACCAGCAACTGTGGCTCTCCAAAGGCAAGGAACTGGACATTACCGGCGAGACGGAACTGGTGAAGCGGCTGGACGAGATTCGCAAGCAGTACAACCTGGAAACGATTGAAGACCTGGAAAAGGCCGCCAAGGAACAGGGCGTCTCGTTCGAGGACTTCAAGGCCAACATCCGCAACCAGATCATCACCCAGGAAGTGATGCGGCAGGAAGTTGGCGAGCATATCCAGATGACGCCCGGCGAGGTGGAGCGGTACTACGAGCAGCACAAGCAGGATTACGCGCAGCCGGAGAGCGAGCGGCTTGAGCGAGATTCTGATCTCGACCGGAACCGACGATCCAGCCAAGGTGGCCGCAGCCAAGGCCAAGGCCGACGACCTTGAGGCGCGACTGCACGCCGGCGGCGACTTTGCGCAGTTGGCGCGGAGCTTCAGCGACGGCACCACAGCGGCCTCGGGCGGCGACCTGGGCCAATACAAACGGGGCCAGCTGCCCAAGGTTCTTGAGGACAAGACATTCGGTCTGAATTCGGGCCAGTACACCGATCCGATTCTCACGCGGCAGGGCTACATCATTCTGAAGGTCGTGCAGCATACGCCGGGCGGCCCGCGGCCTTACAAGGACGTGGAGGAGGACGTGGAACAGGCCTACTACATGAGCCTGATGGATCCGGCGATTCGCGATTATCTGAACCAGATGCGGGATGAGGCCTTCATCCAGATCAAGCAGGGATATGTCGGACACCGGCGCTACGCCAGCCGAATTGCATTCCAGCATCAGCTTCAGCGCCTATGAGCCGCCGGCGCCGAAGAAAAAAGCCAAGGTGGAGCGGACGCGGTTCCGCGAGAGCACGCACACTTTCCGTGACAAATCGGGTGCGGTTGCCGCCCCGGCCGAGCCTGCTAACGCGGCGCCGGCAACTCCTGCGCCCACTCAGGCAGCAGCCACCAAGAAGAAGGAAAGACAAGAAGGAAGAGGCGGACACCGAGAAGCCCGGCAAGAAAGAGAAGATCCGTTTCGGGCAGGCGCCGCGCGAAACTCTGCCCGCCGCGACAACCAACGCTGAGACGGAAAATGCGGGCGCGGTGCCCCTCGAATCAAGAGACGGCCTCAAATGCCGATCAGCCGGCCAATCCGCTCGAGCCTACCGCACCAACCGTGAAGACGCGCTTCAGTGCGCGCGCCAAGGCTCCGAAACCCGCCAAGACGAATGCCAACGGTGGCCGAGCGGGCTCGACTGGCGCCTGCGCCGCCCGATGCGGGAGAAGTGGCTGACCAGCAGACGCAGTCGTCTCCATTGGGATTGTCGGGAGACACCTCGGCGAAAAAGAAGAAAAAGACGTCGACCGCGACAGGCGACAAGACGCGGCTCGCGGACAAGAAGAAGAGCGAGGACGAATCGCAGCCCAAGCCGGTGCAGCAGCCAACGCCGATTCCTCCTGTGCCGGGAGCGCCGGCGCCCGCCGACCATCCCGACCAGCCGCAACCGCAGCAGCCCGCGCCGCAATAGCAGAGAGATAGAAGACCATCCATTCAGCGGGCCTGGGATCGCATTCCCAGGCCCGCGTTGCTTTTGGGCTTGCGCCGGTTTTCCCTGTCCCCTGTTTTGCCTGCTTTGGTGCTCTACTTTTGGCAGAGCGGGCGAATTGCGTTAATCTTCTCGGCAGAATGAAAGACATCTATATTGCCGATCTGATGGGCTTCGACGAAGGCAAGCTCTTCGACAGCTTCTTTCTCGTGCTGGCCAAGCAGCAGCGAACCACCAAGCAGAACAAGCCGTACCTGAACCTGACGCTCGGCGACAAGACCGGACAGATCGAAGCGCGCGTGTGGGAGCTGGGCGACCCGCGAATCGCCAAGGAATTCGACCGCGGCGACATGGTGAAGGTGCGCGGCAGCGTCTCGCGCTATGACGATCGCGCGCAGGTGAAGGTGGACCAGCTGCGCAAGGCGCTGGCGGGCGAAGCCGACAAAATGGACATGCTGCCCGCGACCACCTGCGACGTAGGCGAGCTGTGGGCTGCGCTTGAAGCCGTCGTCGCGAGCATTACCAATCCCGATCTGAAGCGGCTGCTCGAAGTGCTGCTCGCCGATCCCGCGACTTGCGCAGGCATTTCGCGAAGCGCCGGCTGCGCGGCAACTGCATCACGCGTGGCTGGGCGGGCTGCTGGAGCACGTGGTGAGCTTGCTGGGGCTGGCCGATCGCGTGGCCGCGCATTATCCGATGCTCGATCGCGATTTGCTCGTGACCGGCGTGATTCTGCACGACATTGGAAAGATTCGCGAGCTGAGCTGGGAGACAGGATTCGATTACACCGTCGAGGGCGTGCTGCTCGGCCACATCCAGATGGGCGTGAATCTGGTGGAGAAGACGATCGCCGGCCTGCCCGGATTCCCTGACCGGCTGCGCACTCTGGTGGTGCACATGATTCTGTCGCACCACGGCAAGCTGGAGTTCGGCTCGCCCAAGCTGCCCATGATTCCCGAAGCGCTGGTGCTGAACTTTGTCGACGATCTGGACGCGAAGATGCAGGCCATGGCCAGCGAGTTCGAGAAGTCCGCGCGCGAGGGCCGAGCGCCCGACGAGATGACGGGCAAAGTGTGGTCTCTCGATCAGCGGCAATTGCTGAACACGAAGGCGTGGCTCGAGAAGGCAGAAGACAGGGAAATAGGGTCAGGTATCGCCGCATAATTCCTGGACTTCTATTTACGCCACAGAACCAATCCCACTGCTCTTTCGTGAGCGGAACCACGGAGAGCCGGCCGATCAGCAGCAGCGGCGAGCGTGGCGAAGAGCTTTTCCGCCTTGATTTGGGCGAGGGTCTTCGGATGCTTGAGGCGTTTGCCGCCTTGACGCGCACGATGGGAACCTTGGGATCGGTTGCGTCGACGCTGATGACCGTGCCCGTGCCGACCGCGGTGCGTTCGTCGCCGGTGTGGTAGAAGATCCACTTCGTTCCCGGCTTCATCTCGCGCAGATTCTTGACCGCCGCCGGATCGGTCACGCCATCCCACACGGTTTCGCCGTCGCGCAGGAGATCGTCGAAGGAGTAAACACCGGGCTCGGATTTGAAGAGGAAGTAGGTCATAAACAGTTCACAGTTCGTCAGTTCTTAGTTCGCGGTTCTTACTTCATGTTCGCGGCCGTCGTTGTTCCGCAAACCGGAAACTGCGAGCGAAGCAGCGCTTCCTATTCCCTACTCCCTCTTGGCTGTTCCCTGCTTCTCTACTCCCTGCCCTTTTTGCGGATCTCGATGTTCAGGCGCTTGATCTTCTGGTTCAGGGTGGAGAGCGGAATGCGGAACTGCTCGGCGGCTTCGGTCTGGTTCCAGTTGCAGCGCTCGAGCTTCTCAATAATGATGCGGCGCTCGATGACTTCGAGGATGTCGAAGAGCGAGGAGTTGGGATTGTGCTCGAGGAGCGCGTCCTGAAAGCTGCGGCCGGTGATTTGGCCGGGCAGAAGTTCGGCGCCGATGATCGGACCGGAAGAGAGCACGACGCCGCGCTCGATGGCGTTCTCAAGCTCGCGGACATTGCCCGGCCAGTCGTAATCGATGAGGGCGCGCATGGCGTCGGCGGAAAGCTTGCGCGGCGCGAAAGTTGTTCTCGCTGGCGTAGAAATCGAGGAAGTGCTGGACGAGCAGCGGAATGTCTTCGCGGCGCGCGCGCAGCGGCGGCAGATCGACGGTGATGACGTTGAGGCGGTAGAAAAGATCTTCGCGGAAGTGGCCGTCGCGCACCGCCTGGCGCAGATCGACGTTGGTGGCGGCGAGAATGCGCACGTCCACCTGAATCTCCTGAATGCCGCCGAGGTGCATGAAGCGCTTGTCCTGCAGCACGCGCAGAATCTTGGACTGCGTGTCGATGCCCATGGTGGCGATCTCGTCGAGGAAGAGCGTGCCGCCGTTGGCGACTTCGAAGAGGCCTTTCTTTGAGGCGATCGCGGAAGTGAACGCGCCTTTGACGTGGCCGAAGAGCGTGGACTCGAGCAGCTCTGAGGGCATGGCGCCGGTGTTGATGGGAACGAAAGGCTTGTCGCGGCGCGGCGAGTTGGCGTGGATGGCCTTGGCGATGATCTCCTTGCCGGTGCCGCTCTCGCCCTGAATCAGACACCGTCGACCGGCTGGGCGCGACCTGCGCGACGAGATCGAAGACGCGCAGCATCGATTCGCTTTTGCCCACGATGTTTGCGAAGTTGTAGCGCTGCTTGAGGGTGCGCTTGAGCTGAAGATTTTCTTCCTCGGCGCGGTGGCGTGCAACGGCGGAGCGAATGTCGGCGAGCAGCTTCTCGTTGTCCCAGGGCTTCTGGACGAAATTTTCAGCGCCGGCGCGAATGGCCTCGACGACGTTGTCGACGGTGCCGTAGGCGGTGATCATGATGACGGGCAGATCGGGCTGGCGCTCCTTGAACTGCGGCAGCAGCTCGAGGCCGCTCTGGCCGGGCAGCGCGAGGTCGAGCAGGACGAGATCGAAGTTCGACTGGTCGAGCATGCGCAGGCCTTCTTCGCCGTTGGCCGCGGTCTTCACGGAGTAGTTCTCGAGCGAGAGCAGCACTTCAAGCGATTCGCGAATGCCGGCCTCGTCGTCGACCACCAGGATTGAAGCTGCGGGCGAACGTGCCGTCGAGTGCGGACGCGGAGAGCGTGCGCGTTCACGGGCAGTGCGTCCTCGGTAGTGTGTGCTCAGGCATGAACTGAATTCCTTAACAGGGGAAACTCGAGATGAAAGGTTGTGCCGGAGCCGACCGCGCTTTCGACGTGAATTTTGCCGGCATGCTCCTGAATGATGCCGTAGCGAAACGGAGAGGCCCAGGCCGGTGCCGCGCCGCTCGCCGCGGCATGTTCTTGGTGGTGAAGAAGGGATCGTAGATGCGCTTGAGATGCTCGGGCGCGATGCCGGAGCCGGAGTCGGAGACGACGGCTTCGACGTGGCCATTGACCAGCGTGGCGACGCGCAGGCGCCCGCCGCCGGGCATGGCGTCTTTGGCGTTCAGCAGCAGATTGAGAAAGACCTGCTGCAGTTTGCCGGGATTGCCGTGGATCGGCGGCAGCTCTTCGGCCAGATCGAGATCGACAAGAATCTGCGCGGTCTTGAACTGGTGCTCGAGCAGCGAGAGCGTGTCGCGAATGACCTGGTTGAGGTCGGTGGAGCGAAATTCGGTGGTTGAAGTGCGCGAGAAGTTGAGCAGGCCGTTGGCGATTTCGGCGGCGCGGAAGCTCTGCTGCGTGATCTTGTCGAGCACCGGTCCCAGGCGCGCATCGCCGCGCAGCTGCTTGGCCAGCATCTGCGCGTAGGAGGAGATGACGGCGAGCGGAGTGTTGATCTCATGGGCAACGCCGGCGGCGAGCAGGCCGATGGAGCTGAGCTTGTCGGCCTGGGCAAGCTGCGTTTCCAGCGTGACGCGCTCCGTGATGTCGTCGACCAGCACGATGCGGCCCACGGGAACAAAGTCGCGCGAGAGCAGCGGCGCAATGGCGATGTTGGCGGTGCGCAGCTCGCCGGCGCGCGTGGTGAGGCGGAATTTGTAGAGGTGATGCACGCCCGGATCGTTGCGGAAACCCTCCAGCGCTTCGATGAACTCCACAGGAAAGACGGAACTAAGCTCCTGGCCGAGGGCTTCGGCGCGGCTGAAAGCGTACATCGCCTCCATCTGCGCGTTCCAGCTTTCGATGCGGTCGTTCGAGGTCGATGGCAAAGATGCCGACGTTGATGGATTCGACGATGTTCTCGTTGAACTCCTTCAGGCGCTCGAACTCGACAATCTTTTCTTCCAGGCGCGCATAGAGGCTGGCATTCTGCAGCGCGATGCCGATGTAGCTGGCCAGCGATTCGAGAAGCTCGACATCTTCGCTCGACAGAAAGTCGCCGCCCAGCGTGCGGCCGAGGCCGATGACGGCGATGGTGCGGCTGGCGGCCTCGTCCGTTGTCGAGCTGCACCGGCGCCACGCGGCACGGCAGATAGTAGTTCAGGTCAAGCAGAGCGGCGGTGCGCTGCTCGTCCGGCGAAAGATGCATGACCGCTTGCGCATTCTCAAAAAAGATGTGGGAGTGCTCCTTGGCATGGTCGAAGTGGAGGAAACCGAGGGCCAGATTGCTCTGTTCGTCGCTCACTTCGTCGGGCAAGCCGTGCGAGGCGGCCAGCCGCAGCCCGCCGGAATCCTGCGCCAGAAAAATTGCCACCCGCGCGACGAGCAGGGTGCGCGGCAACTGCTCGACGATGGAGTTGAGCAGCGCCTGCAGATCGGTTTCGGAGCTCAGGCCGCGGCCGAATTCGACCAGCGCCCTGCGGTAGTCGTAGCGATGGCGGTCGAAAGCGCGATCGACCCAGCCCTGAATGCGGCGCTTGAGCGGATCGAAGACGGCAGCCGTGATCAGAATGGCAGCGACCAGGCCCCACTCGCTCACCGCCTCCGGCATGGCGTTGTGAACCACGACCGAAATGAGCGCGATGATGCCGAAGTATCCGCCGACGATAAGACCCGTGGCCAGCATGTAGGCCACGCCGCGCTTGAAGATCAGGTCCGTGTCCATCAGCCGGTAGCGGACGATGGCCCAGGCGAAGGTGAGCGGCAAAAATACCAGCGAAAGGCCGGCCAGATTGGTGAGCAGTTGCGGCGGATTCAGGTGCAGCAGATAAGGAACCGCGTAAAAGAACGTGAAAGGCAGAACCGCGAGCAGCGTTCCGCGCGTGACCCACTTCAACTGCTGGCGCAGCAGCGGCGTGGTCGGCGCGGCTGTAGCTGCGCAGGAACAGCAGCGCGGCCAGCAACGTAGAAGACGGCGTCGTAGGCCGTGGCGATCTGGTTGAGCCGGTCGAGCAGGAGCTTGGTGGCCTCGCGCGTGGTGATGGACCAGAGCCACAAGCCGAGCAGTCCCGCGCCGGGCGCGTAGATCAGCGGCAGCAGCCAGCGGCGGCGCAGATTCTTGAACCGCTCCTCAGGAAAGCTGAGCGCAAAGTGCAGGAAGAGCGCCGGCTGCAGCGCCTCGGCCACCACATTGGTCCAGAAGACGGTCCAGTCCAGAGGGTCGAGCTTGCCGGTGTATTTGAGCGCGTAGAGCGCAAACGAGACCAGGCAGAAGAGATAAAAATGCGTGGAACGGGGCGCGCCCCAGCGGCGGAAGAGAACGTAGAAGCCGATGATGAGATAGATGAGTCCGATGACGCGCAGGCCAAGTTCCAGGCTGTCGATCCAGCGGCTCGGGAATTACCTTGACCGGCGTCTCGAGCGGAATGCCGTCGCGCGTGATGGTGTAGTAGACCTGGCCGTAAGGGCCGGTGGCGTAAAGCGCGCGCTCCAGATCGGCGACCCGCGTGACCGGCGTAACGTCTGAGGTCGGCGAATCGCTGACGCCCGTCAGCAGGTCTCCCACCTGGATGCCGGCGCGCTGCCCGGGCTCATCGGGCAGAACTTTTTCGGCTTGCAGACCACCCTGCGCCTCGCGCCACCAGACGCCATCGTCGGGCTGCGGAAACTGGCGCTCCTGCAAGAATGTTGAAGACCGCCAACACGAACAGCGCCGCGGTGGCCAAGGCCAGCAGCGTCGCCTGCACGCGGTTAAGGAGGCTTGTCTCCATGAGTGTGGAAGATCTCTACATCAATTGCTTTACTTGCACGTCAGTTGCCACGCAGGGGGGAAGCGGCTTCAAGCCAGTGGTCTCAGGCCAATCGCCTGAGAATACGCATGATATGGACTTTTGATTGTCGATGAAATGTCAACCTGAAGTGAAGTAGATCACATCGCCGGTGCAAAAAACAAGATCAGTCATCCAGCGAAATGGATCAATCTATGAAAAATGGTAGATCGGCAGACTCGTAGCGACCGATCGTGCCAACTAGCCGAAAACACAGGAGTTCCGGAAGGCCCTATCCCGTTTACGCGGCTTTTCTGTGTCTCGTCCGATTTGAACCCATGAGGCCGGATGCCGAGGGCTGCGAGCTGCCCAGTGTTCGCCCAAGCGATCCGCAGCAACTGCGCCGGCGTGCAGATGGGGCCGCAGTCAGCGCTGGCCGTAGGTCGCCTTCGGGCCATGCTTGCGCAGGTAGTGGTACTCCGAGACGTGGCCGGGAATGCCGGCCTCCGGCGCTCCCAGCAGCACGCTGCGGAAGGCCAGCCGGGCGATGTACTCGAGGACGTCGGCGTGTTCGACGGCCTCCGCCGGGTCCGCGCCCCAGGCAAACGGGGCGTGGCCGGCCACCAGCACACCCGGGAACGGCGACTGGATCGAGTTTTCCCGCGCGGAAGCGGCGGACAATGACCGCACCGGTGTTGCGGACGTAGCCTGCGGCGACTTCTTCGGCGGACAGTGGCTCAGTGACAGGAACCGGGCCGTGAAAGTAGTCGGCGTGGGTGGTGCCGAGGCAGGGAATCGGCCGGCAGGCCTGGGCCCACGCCGTGGCGAACTCAGAGTGTGTGTGAACGATGCCGCCGATCTGCGGAAACTCGCGGTAGAGCAGCGTGTGCGTATCGAGATCGCTCGACGGGCGCAGCGAGCCATCGACGATGTTGCCGTCGAGATCGGTGACGACAAGGTCGGCAGCGGTCAATGAGTGCGTAATCCACGCCGCTCGGCTTGATGACCACCAGCGGCTTGGCCCCGCTGCGGTCGACACCGCTGGCGTTGCCGAAGGTGTGCGGCGCAAGGCCGCGGCGGGCGATCTCCTTGTTGGCGCGGAGAACTTGTTCGCGAAGAGATTCGAGCAGCATGATTCCTCGAAAGACGTGCGTTGCCATTAGAGTAAATCCTGAGGCTGGGTTCCGAGGCCTGACGCGCCATATCGTCGCGGCCCGCGAGCCGCGACACTCACCCCTGCTTACCCGCGCAGCCAGTACGGTTTTGGCACAACTGCCCCAAGCTGGGCAAACTCGGCGTCGCTTAACCGGAACGCCACGGCGCTCACATTTTCTTCAAGGTGCCTCACCGTGCTGGTGCCGGGGATGGGCAGCATAACCGGCGAACGCCGCAGCAGCCACGCCAGCGACACGACGGCCGTAGAAACATTTCGCGCGGCGGCGATTTTTTCTACCACATCGTTTGCTTTGCGTGCCTGAGCCATTGGTCCCCAGGGCAAAAACGCTATGCCGTTGGCCGTGCAATAATCCACCACAAAATCCCACTCGCGGTCGCTAAAGCTGTAGCGGTTCTGCACGCTAACGATTGGAACGATCTTCTGCGCACGGTGAATGTGCTCGAGCGTGACGTTCGAGAGACCGACGTGGAGAATTTTGCCCTGCTCCTTGAGCCGCGCAACAGTTTCCATCGAGGCGTCGAACGAAACAGCCGGGTCTGGAACATGGAGCTGGTAGACGTCGATGCGCTCGAGTTTCAGGTGCTTGAGGCTGCCTTCAATGGCTTGCTCGAGATGCGCCGGGCTCGCGTCGTGCTGCCAAATGCCCGGCCCGTGACGCGTCCAGCCGGCCTTGGTCGCGATAACGAGTCCAGCGGGATAAGGCCACAGCGCTCTCGCGATCAGTTCTTCTGAGACGTCGGGACCATAGGAGTCCGCCGTGTCAATAAAGTTGATTCCCAGCTCGACAGCGCGGCGAAGCGTGGCCAGCGCGGCGTCGACGTCGTCTGGCAGTCCCCAGATACCTTTGCCCGTAATGCGCATGGCGCCGTAGCCCATGCGGTTCACTGTCAAATCGCCGCCAAGCGTGATGGTTCCCGCCTGCGCGGCAGGTGATGATGAGGCAGAGATGGCCATGGTGCATACTCCCAAAGCTTTGATGTTCAACATCAATCGGCGATTCTGCAATGCAGATCGATTCTGCAATCCAGACTCTTCGACTCGGTCGCTGCCCGGCTTCCGCTCAAGGAGCCTTCGCCCAGAATGACGGTTTTCGAGTCGGCGGCTTTTACACCGTCACTTCCCAACCCGGCTGGTAGGTGCGGCCCCAGATACTTCATCGCCTCGGGATCGTTGAGAATGTGCGCGGTTTCAGTGTCAAGACGCAGCAAGCGATCGACGAACCACGCGATGTTTGAGAGCAGCAGCATTGTCACGGTCACATTCGCAACTACCGCCGGCGAGTTGAGTTTTTCCTGGCCGCGAATGGCCGCGATAAAGTTGGCGAAATGCGCGTCCGTCATCGAATCGGCGCCGACCAGGTCGCTGGTTGAGGTTTCGTGGCCTACGCGAAACTTGTCGGTCTGCTTTCCCTTCCAGTCGAAGACGTCGTAACCGCCGCGATCAATCACGACCGAACCCTTGGTGCCCATGATGACCGAACCGCGGTCGCGATCGTAGAGGCGCATTCCCTGGCAGGAGCGCCCCTCCCACGAAATCAATTTGTCAGGATACTCAAAGTTGGTAACGGTCGTGTCGGGAAACTGCCAATCGTCCTTGAACTGGTAGCGGCCGCCGCTTGCTGTCACGGCGTGAGGAATCTCCGCCTGCAGAGCCCAACGGCAAACGTCGACCTCGTGCGTGCCGTTGTTGAGCGTCTCGCCCGTGCCATAGCGGCGCAGCCAGTGCCAGTTGTAGGGATGAATGTTGTCTTTGTATTCGCTGCGCGGCGCGGGCCCCTGCCACAAATCCCATTTGAGCGAGGCGGGCACAGGCGCGGGCTTGCCAATGCCCATCGAGCCGCGCGTGTTCGAGTACCAGGATTTCGCCATGTATGCGTCGCCGATCAAGCCCTCGTGAATCTGCTTGATCATGCCGATTGTGTAATCGGAAGATCGCTGCTGATCGCCCACCTGAACCAGCCGCTTCATATTTCCTCTGCGCGGCCACAAGCAACTCGCCCTCGCGCGGATTTTGGCTGGAAGGCTTTTCAACGTAAACGTGCTTCCCGGCTTTCAGGCCAAGCACGGCCATGGGCGTGTGCCAGTGGTCGGGAGTCGCGATAGTGATAGCGTCCACGTCCTTCGACTCCAGCGCGTGGCGGAAGTCCCCTTCGGCTTTGGGAGCGTAGCCCAGCTTTTGTTGCGCATCGGCCGCGAACTTGGCCAAAATGCCGGAATCGACGTCGCATATATAAGCCAGGCGCGCGGTTTTGCTGTTCGCGCCGAGCGAGGCCAGATGAGCGTGGCCGCGGCCATTGAGGCCGTTGATGGCAAAGTTCAGGCGATCGTTGGCGCCCAGAATCTGCGCATAACTTTTGGCCGTGGACGCGAAGGCCGAGGCCGCCGCACCCGCAGCCAGCCCTTTTCCAAAACTTCCGACAAATTTTCGGCGGGAAATCATTGATATCTCCAGTGGATTCGGTTCATGGTTTTCGGTAGGCCCAGTTCCCGTTTTTCAGCGGCAAGTTCCCGGCCTCGCCCAATACGGTGCTAATCGAGGAGTTGATTCCGCCGCAACGAATTATATCGTTCAGCCGAGCATGCGCATCGGCCATCCGTATCGCAGCTCAGAAAGATCGAAAAATCTAAGAGAGCCCGGAAACGCCGCCGCCTGGGCCCAGCGCTCAGGGACCATCCATGAGAACAATAGGCTTGCGCATGGCTTCACGGTCTATCCGCGCCTGGGCTTTACGGCGCTTTGGGGCGAAAATGGAATTGGGGGTTGTAAACTTGCGGCGGATGGGGACGTCTACCAAATCGATGGCAGCCGGGATAGCCGTTAAGCCGATGACCGCGGAAGCGGCGGATGAGATAGCCGCGCGCGAGTTTGCGTCCATCGTCGAAAGCCACCGGCCGCAAATCTTCCGCTTCCTGCTGGCATCGCTCAGGGACGTGGATCTGGCAGAGACGTTGACGCAGGAATGTTTCCTGAAGGCGCACCGCAACTGGAGCCACTTTCGCGGCGATTCCAGCGCCATGACCTGGCTGATGCGGATCGCCATCAATTTGCAGAAGGACCACTGGCGCAACCGGCGCCTGCAGTTCTGGCGGCATACGCAGGCCAATGCGGTGGGCGTGGACGAAGCCAGCGAGTGGCTGCCAAGCGGCGAACGCAGTGCGGAGCAGCAGATACTCGCGCGGGAACAGGTAGGGCAGGTTTGGAAGGCAGTAGAAAATCTGAGCCAGCGGCAGCGAACGGTGTTTTTGCTGCGCTACGTTGAGGAGCGGGAGTTGAGCGAGATTGCGCAGGCTACGGGATTGAGCGAGGGCACGGTGAAGGCACATCTATCGCGGGCGCTCGGAAAAGTGCGCGCGGAGCTGAGAGGTACACGATGAGCAGGAGCGACAAATTGGCGGGCAAATCATTTCCGAGCGAGATCGACGATCCGATGGTGCTGATCCGGTCGTGTCTGTTGCGTTGAAGCACTTCAAGGCCAGCGTCGATGCCTGGAGCGACGCCGCATACAGCAGGCCCAGATTTAGCGGGTCGAAATCGCTGGCGCGGACGGTGCAGCACACCTGGCGTCTGGCGGCGAGTTGGGCTCTGGGATGCTTGCTGATCGCTGGAAGCCTTGCAGGCGGATTGTATGAGCATCATGAGCGGCAGCTAGCGGCGCGGGCGGCTGCGATGAAGGCCGCGGAGCAGAAAGCCGAACTGATTCGCGCGGCATCCGAACAGCGAGTCACGGCAATGCCTGTCGCGGCCGACGTCGCCACCAGGCGGCCGACTGCAGTGAAGCGTGCAGCCAATTCGGATGAGAATCTGCTGGCAACAGTCGACAACGATGTATCGCGGCAGGTTCCGGCGGCCATGGAGCCGCTGGCGCAAATGATGGACGGCAACGGCACTAATTGAAGGGATCACAAAACAAGACAGCAAGAAACAAACTAGAGAAGGCGAGAAACGGTCCCTTGTTGAGACAAGGGGGGAGAAATCAATGAAGATGTCGAAAACTGTTCGGCTGGTTTTGGCGGTAGCGGGAGTAGTAATGGCAGGCGGCTTTGCGTGCGCGCAAGGGCCCGGCGGCCCAGGTATGGGACCCGGCTTCGGGCAGCACCGGCCTCCTATGGAGCGCTCGTTCGGACTCGGCCAGTTCTGGAACAATCCGAACCTCGTAACGAAGTTGGCGCTCACTGACGATCAGCGCAAGGCGATGGATGGAATTCTTCAGGACCATCGTTTGAAGCTGATCGACTTGCAAGCCACTCTGCAAAAGGCAGAGTTGGCGATGGGCCCGCTGATGAAGGCCGATACTCCGGACCGTGCCGCGATTGAAGCGCAAATCGACAGGGTCGTGAGCGCGCGCGGAGAACTTGGAAAAAGCCAACGCGCGTTTTCTGCTGGACATTCGCATGCAGTTGAAGCCGGATCAGTGGAAGCAGCTCCAGACCATGCACCAGAACCGTATGGAGCACGTGGAATGGGGATGCACGGCCGCGGCCAGTGGGGACACGACGGACGCGGGCCGGGCATGAATGGACCAGGCATGAACGGGTCTGGACCGGACGGACCGGGCAACCAGTTCCACGGGCACGGTGGCCAATTCCATCGGCCGCAGGGCACTCCGCCGGATGGAACCTGCGCCGGCAGCTCCGGCTCCTCCGCCGCCGGCAGGTACCGGCACAGGAGCGGGTGCCGAACAATAACCGGCAACGACTGATAACAGCAACGCAGCTGGCGGCAGGGGCACTCCCCTTGCCGCCGTTTTTTTGCCTGCGCAAGAAATGCCGGCCGAAAAAATACCAGTTTCGCGTCGGCGTGCCACAGCGTCGCGTTCGATGCGCCCCAAAGAGCCGACCGAGAAGGCCGATCCAAACTGCCAATCGGATTCTGTACCATCAAAATGGAAGGAATCGTTCGTGCCCACTCTTGCCGCACCCGGTCTTGCTGCAACTGACTCATTGATTCTGCTGATCTACTTCTTCTTCATGCTGGCCGCGGGTTTCTCTCTCAAGCCTGCGATGACAACAAGCAGAGACTTCATGCAGGCCGGGCGCGCGATGCCGGGCTGGCTGTGCAGCCTGGCGATGCTGGGCGCGAGCCTCGGCTCGCTGGAAGTGCTGGGCATGGGCGCTGCGGGAGCGCAGTATGGGCTGGCCAGCGTGGCATGGTTCGCGCTCGGCTCAATTCCGGCGATGCTCTTCGCGGGCCTCTATCTCATGCCCATCTTCTACGGCTCGAAATCCGGAACCGCCGAAGCCGATGCAAAAGCAACTCTGCAGTCGCCCCGCGATCGATTCCGGAGTATCTCGGGCTGCGCTTCGACCAGAAAACCCGCGTGCTGAATGCATTCCTGTTTGCCGCCATGTCCGCGTTCAGTGCGGGGATCGCGCTTTACGCCATGGCGCGCGTCCTTGGTTGCGCTCCACGTCTTCGATCGGATTTCCGAATCCTTGAACCTGCCGCCCACAGGGAGCTCTGCTGCTCGCAATGGCGTTCCCCGCGGCCCTCGTGCTGGCCTACATTCTGCTCGGCGGACTTGGCGCGGCAATGTACAACCAGGCGCTGCAATTTTTGCTCATCATGGCTGGACTGCTGCCGATGGTGCTGCTCGGATTGAAGAAGATCGGCGGCTGGAGCGGGTTGAAGGCTCAGGTCCCGGCGAACTTTCTCGACGGCCTCACGCAAGATGCTGCACGGCGCGGCCCACTCTGGAGCGCACTCAACGGGCGCGGGCTTCGTCCTTCTGCTGATTGGCGTTGGCCTTGTGCTGGGCGGCGCAACGTGGTGCACGGATTTCCGGCTGCTGCAAATACCGATGGCGGCGAAAAATGTGGAGTCTGCCCGAAGAGCTCCCATCAACGCAGCGGCTATGCGAATCTTCGTGCCTCTCGTGTTGGTTCTTCCCGGGCTGATTGCCATTGGCCTGCCTACGCCGCACACCTCGATCGTCGTCTTCAATGACAACAATGTGATCTCCCACGAAATCACCGTTGTTCCGCCGGCGGTCGAGGCGGGCACGGGCCTGGTTCCCGCAAAGGCCGATGCGGATGGAATGCCCGTCATGGGCGCGGACGGACATGCTGTGCTCGACTACACAATGGCCACGCCGAACTTGCTCCCTGAGTTCCTGCCCACAGGCCTGCTGGGCCTGGGGATTGCAGCTCTGTTGGCCTGCCTGATGGCCGGCGTAGCGGCAAGCGTAACGTCGTTCAGCACCGTCTTCACGTGCGACATTTTTCAGTCGCTGTTCGCGAAGAACTCATCCGACAAGCGCCTGCTTGTCGTCGCCCGATGCGCGGCGGCAGGCGGCATGCTGCTTGCATTCGCGGCGGCCTGCGCAACCATCCGCTTCAACAGCTTGCTCGATGCGATCTTGCTGGTCTTCGCGGTAGTGAATGTTCCGCTATTTGCAGTCCTGATGCTGGGCGCTTTCTGGAAGCGCGCCACCGGGCACGGCGCATTCGCGGGATTGATTGCTGGTGCAGCCGCGGCCCTGCTGCATCACGGTCTGGCTCTGCCGCAAGGAGCTCACCCCGGCATTCACGGCGGCTGGATTGCGGTGTGGCACCATCCTTCGAGCGAAATCGCGCTGAACTTGGAAACGGCGATTGTTGCATTCGTCGTGAGTCTGCTCGCCACGATTGTGCAGAGCGCGTGCACCAAAGCGAAGCCTGAATCGGATCTCAGCGGCCTCGTCTACTCGCTTACTGCGCGGCCACAGGCAAATGCGAAATGGTGGAAGCGGCCGGAGGCGATGGCCGCAGCAGTCTTGCTAGCTGCGATCGCCGTGAACCTGATCTTGATCTGAGCCGATAAGGAGAACTATGTTTTACGATCCGCGTATCTTGTTGGGCATGATGTTCACTTTGATCGGAACCATTCTGACAGCCTTCGGCCTCTCCACGCGTACTAACGCGGACGTGTATGCGAAAAGTCTTGGGATCAACGCCAACCTGTGGTGGGGATTAGTGTTGCTCGTGTTCGGTATTGTGACTCTCACGCTTGGCCGGCGCGCACAGGCGCGGCTTGAAAACGCCACCGGCACTGGAAAGCCGGCAGAGAATCGAAAGCCGCTCTCCAAAAAGGCTCGTATCCGCTGATCCTTCAAGATCGACTCCCTATTCATGTTGGCCTGTCTCGATTTTTCCTCCCATCACTCCGCATTCGCGCTGAAGCGCATCGTCCGGTAATCGAAGGTGTAGCTCGTGAGCTGGTCGAGCCCATCAATTCCGATAACGCCGTAAACATCGTCGCGAGCGGCCGAGCCGAGAGGTTGAGTGAGCACAGGAACATTATTGAGCTCGATTGCCGTGTCGCCGATGGTCAGAGCCACATTTTCAGCGACGTAAGCTGACCGCGGCCCGGAATCTGTGTCCGGAAATGTGAACGGCTCCATCTTCTTGCCGTTGAATTCGGCAGCGTGCTCATTAAACCATCGCGAAGTGAGGTAAGTTTGCTGGCCGCCGGCGTCGATCGAGAACATCTGTTCGTTGCTTCCAGCGGAATCGCCTGGTCTGCCGGCGGAACTTCCTTGCGCGGTCGAATCATGCGCCGGGGCCTTCGTCCTTCCGAGAGCGACGATAATTTGATCGCCGTCGAGATAGAACGGGGCACCCGCGGTAAGCCGATCTGCGCCTTCATTCGGACCATCCTCTTTCGCGGGATCGACCTGAATGGTGTTGTCGGAGACGGTGAGTCTGCCCATTGCCGCGAGCGTGGGATACCCAAGAACTCCTTCGACCCGATAGCCGGCGCTTTTAAAGGAATAGTCGCCGTCGTCAAACACAAATGCGGTCACGTTGTGCAACGTCAGGCGGCCGCCAATGGTGATGCGTGGAATGACTGTTCCGTGTACCTGAATTGGGCGTCCGGTCAACGTGCGTATCGTCGCGGAGTCCTTTGAAATTTCGAGGCCGGCGTCTTGCGCAATGGAACGCGAAATCAAATTGAATTGCGACGTCGGATCGAGCATCCAGTGATGAGAAGCCGAATCGATAAGGACGGGAACATCGATAAGGCCGAGAGGATTGTTGCTCACCTGAATGCCGAAAGGGTCCGCACGGATCAGCCGCGATCGGAGGATTCCCCTTGACCAGCGGCAACATCTTCAGCGGCATTTCAATTTCGTCCTGCTCGCCGGAGCTCAACACGTCATGGAGGTGATCGTCAAGAGCCCGGAAGGCTTGGCCGGCTTTGGCCCAATCGCCAAGGCGCAGGTAGTCTTCGGCGAGCGTCATGCGCAGCAGCTTCTCGCGCGTCTTATCGCCGCTCGCTGTCACCTGATCCACAAGCGGTTCAAGAAGTTGCACCGATTGCTCCAGTTGGTTTGTCCGGTTAGCAAGAATTCCGCGATAGAACTGCGCCTGATCCGATGGCAAATCTGCAAGCTGCGCCTGCATGCGAACGTACTGGTGATCGGCGAGCAGGTTCTGCATGCGCGTTTCGCTATCGAGTCCGCTGCTGGTTCCCGTCTGCGGTTGCGCAACCGCGCCCGTCGGCTCTGCACCGGCGCCGAGCTGTTGCGTTGCAGTTGACGGCTTGCTCTCCGGAGCAGTCGTCGGCGACTCCCTGCATTACGTTCTGCGCAGCCAGAGGAATTAACTGCGCGGCAAGCGCAAAGGCGAGGGCCACGCGGACCACCGTCAACAGCGCGTCGTAATGCATCGGCGCCGCTCGCCGCTTGCTTCGTTCCGCAAATCCAATCACCCGGTTCATCGCCCATTCACGTTAACAGATCGACATTGGCCGAGCGAAGAGCTTCATCCTGAGACGATCTTTACACGATAGACACTAGACTTGAGATGAGCGATGAAGCGCAAGACAATTGCACATTACGAGATTCTGCGGCGTCTCGGCGCCGGAGGCAGCGGCGTGGTCTACGCGGCCAACGACACGCTCTTGCAGCGTCCCGTGGTGCTCAAGATGCTGCACACCGGGCTGCTGACGGCCGAGCAGATGCGCTCGACTGTGCTGCGCGAGGCGCGGCTGGCTTCGGCGATCGAGCATCCCAATGTGTGCGGAATCTACGAGGTCGGCGAGAGCGGCGACGAAGCCTACATCGCCATGCAATTTGTGCCCGGCCAGCCGCTCGACGAGCTGATCGCGCGCGGTCCGGCAACACTGCAGCTTGTGCTCTCGGTGGGCATTCAGATTGCCGACGGATTGCAGGCGGCGCATGCGCTCGGAATTTTTCACCGCGATCTGAAACCGCAGAATGTGATGCTGACCGACGGCGGCCTGGTGAAGATTCTGGATTTCGGGCTGGCGCGGCGGCTCACTCCGGAAGACGCGCGCTTCGATCCCGCGAAGCCCGCGCCGGCCAAGGACAAATCCGTCGCGACGACCTACACGGCGCGCGGCGGAACCATTCGCTACATGGCGCCGGAGCAGTTTGTCACCGGACACTCGAGCGTGCAGTCGGACGTGTGGGCGCTGGGCGTGATTCTTTATGAACTGGCCGGCGGACGCCATCCGTTCGCGCGCCCTGACGCCGAAGACTTTCAGGCCATTCGCGCCATTCAGTTTCAGGAGCCGGAGGACTTGAGCGCGATCGTCCCGGAAATTTCTCCGGAGCTCAAGAGCGTGATTGCGGCCTGCCTCGAGAAAAATCCGGGCGCGCGCACGGCGTCGGCCGCCGACGTTCGCGAGGGGCTGAAGACCATCATGAAGGCGCTGCGCATCGAGACAGGAATCATTCCCGGCGACGCGGCCGCGAACCTGCCGGCAACGGGCGCGGAAGCGGAAAAGCGCACCACGGGTTTGCTTTCGATGCTTGCAGAACGATTTCGCGAATCGGCGGGAGAGCTGAAAACGCAGAATTCTCTGGTCGTGCTGCCCTTTGCCAACCTGGGCGCAACGGAGGCTGCGCCGCTTTACGGTTACGCACTTGCGGATGCCATTGCAGCGCGGCTGGCGCGAATTCCATCGCTCGTGGTGCGGCCCTCGAGCGCGCTGATGTCGCTGGCCGGCGCGCAACCGTGGGCACAAATCGATCCGCTCGCAGTGGGACAGAAATTGTTGGTGAAGTTTGTGCTTGCCGGAAGCTTCGTGCGATCGGAAAGCGGATTCGATCTGAATTGGCAGTTGCTCGACGTGGCTTCGCAGAGTGTGCGCACCGGCGGACTCGATTCGCGTCGCATCGCTCGATCTGATCGCGGTGCAGACGGAGATTTCGAACGAAGTCTTCGCCACGCTGCAGGGAATGGGCGCGGCAGATGGAATTGAATCTTCGCGCGCCGGGCAAAGCGCCGAAGCCACTCGTGCTCAAGCGCGCGGCCTCGCCGGCGCCTCGGCTCGCGATGGCTCGCTGCGCGGGCCGGTCAGCGAAAGGTACTTGCAGGCGCGGGCGCTGCTCAGCTCTTTCATGGTGCGCACCGGCTCGCGCGCGGATCTGGATCGCGCACACGCGCTGTTCACGCGCGTCACCGAAGCCGATCCGGGATTCGCCGCGGGATGGAGCGGGCTGGGCATCGCCGAGTTGCAATACGCGCGGCACGGATTTGGCGGGCAGATTCACGTCATGCACGCGCGGCGCGCTTTCGATGAGGCGCTCAAGCTCGATCCGGCGTCGACCGAGGCCAATCTCTACCGCATTTACATGCTGCTGTCGCGCGGCGAAAAAGAGTCGGCGCGACACGGCATTGCCAACTTGCTCGCCGGCGCCGCCAACGATTGGAACGTGCACATGGTGGCCGGCATCGCGCTGCGCGGCGACGGCATGTACGACGAGGCGCTGGGTGAATTCAGCCGCGCGCTCAAACTGAATCCGGCCAACGCGGCGATTCTCTACAACCATCGCGCTCGCGTGTACCACTACCAGAATCAGATCGAGCTGGCCGGCGACGAGCTGGAAAAAGGCCTGGCGCTCGAGCCGCGTCATCCGCTGCTGCGCACTTCGTCCGGCTATCAGCAGATGCGGTTGGGAAATCTGGACAAGGCCATTGAAATTCTGGAAGGCGTGATCGCCGACGATCCCTCGCTGCGCATCGCCGTGCCCACGCTGGCCATCTGCTACGTGCAGGCAGGCGCGCGTGACCGCGGCGCAGCGCTGCTCAAGGACGACACGCTGGCCGCCGCCGAGGCCGACAGCGAAATGGCTTACCGGCTGGCCACTTACTTTGCCGTCGACGGCGACTCCAGCGAGGCGCTGCACTGGCTGCGCCGCGCAATCTATCTCGGCAACGAAAACTATCCCTGGTTCCAGAAAAATCCCGCGTGGAACAACCTGCGCACCAACGCGGACTTCGAGCGGATTCTCGAGGATCTGAAAAAGAGCTTCCGCAAAAATCAGAAGACCTGGAAGCGATTGCTGGAGGAAGTGCCGGCCGGAGAATAGGCGCTCCTAACCAGGAATCACCGTGCGCTCATACTGCACGTACTCCGGCTCCCACACATAGTCGCGAATTCTTTCAGCGAAGGCGGCCTCGTCGCAGACCGCGGCCACTCCTTCGGCCATCGCTTGCCGTGCCCACGGCCGCAGCAACCGCCGCGCTCGTTTTGCGCGAGTCGGCGATCGGCGGCAGCAGTGGAGCATTCTTGTCGGCGCGCGCCGGCGAAAGCGCGGCCAGCGCTTTGGCTGCGGCCATGATCATGCCGTCGGTCACGCGCGTGGCGCGAGAGACAAGAATGCCGAGAGATAGTCCGGGAAAAATGTAGGAGTTGTTGACCTGCGCGATGCGAATAAGTTTGCCGTTGATTTCGACCGGACGCAAATGGGCTGCCGGTGCCGACAAGTGCGCGGCCATCGGTCCAGCGCAGCAGATCGGCGGGCGCGGCTTCCGATTGCGAGGTCGGATTCGACAGCGGAAAGATCACCGGGCGCGGAGTGTGGCGCGCCATCTCGCGCACAATCTCCTCAGTAAACGCGCCGGGCTGAGCGCTCACGCCGGCCAGCACCGTGATGCCTGCATTGCGCACCACATCCAGCAGCGAGATCGCGCCGGCTCCCGACAGCTTCCACCCGGCAACGTCCTCGCGCTTGCGCACGAACGGCTGCTGCGCGGGACGAATTCCTTCGCAGCCTTCCACGAGCAGGCCGAGGTGGTTGAAGGCGTAGATGCGTCTGCGCGCCTGCTCATCGCTCAGGCCCTCGTTCTTCATTGCGGCAATCAACAGATCGAGAATGCCAACGCCGGCCGATCCCGTGCCGAACATGGCAATGGTGTGCTCGCGCAGCGGAATGCCCGTCGCGTTCACCGCCGCGAGCAGCGTCGCGGTGGTCACGGCCGCGGTTCCCTGAATGTCGTCGTTGAAGGTGCACAGCCGGTCGCGATAGCGCTCCAGCAGGCGCGACGCATTCACGCCGGCGAAATCCTCCCACTGCAAAAGAATGTGCGGCCAGCGGCGCTCGACGGCCGCTCACAAAAGCCTCGACAAAATCGTCGTACTCCTGCCCGCGAACGCGCTTGTGCTCCCAGCCAATGTAAATGGGATCATTCAGCAGCGCCTCATTGTCGGTGCCCACATCGAGCAGCACCGGCAGGCAATGCTCCGGCGGAATGCCGCCCAGCGCTGTGTACAGCGCCATTTTGCCGATGGGAATGCCCATGCCGCCTGCGCCTTGATCGCCGAGCCCGAGGATGCGCTCTCCGTCGCTGACCACAATGCAGCGTATGGGATCGTAATGGGAGCTCGAAAAGATCTGCTCAATGCGATCCTTGTCGGGATAGCTCAGAAACAGACCGCGCGGCTTGCGCCAAATTTCAGAGAAGCGCTGGCAGCCCTCACCCACCGCCGGCGTGTAAACGACCGGCAGCATCTCCTCGATGTGGTTGGCAATCAGCGAGTAGAACAGCGTCTCATTGTTGTCCTGCAGGTCGCGCATGTATGCGTACTTGTCAAACGCGGTGGGGTGGCTGTCGAGCACGCGCTTGCGGCGCTCGCGCTGGTTTTCGAGGGTGCCGATGTGCGGCGGCAGCAGGCCGTGCAGCGCAAATGTGTCGCGCTCCGCCTCAGTGAATGCCGTGCCCTTGTTGAGGCGCGGATTCATGAGCAGGTTGTACCCGGACAGGTGTGTGCGAATCACAGGCTGGACTGGCGCGGTCGAGTCTGGTGCAGTCGATCCCAGCGTGGCCGATCCAGGTTCGATCGATCTTGGTTCGATTAATCTGGGCTCGGTCGATTCCAGTGGCGTCGATCCTGATTCGGTCGATTCAGTGCTCAAGGAAAACTCTCCGGGGTTGCAGATCTGCTTGCCAAAAGAATAAATGCCGCTAAATGAATTCGAGCAGAACAATCTCCGGCCGCGTTCCAACGCGCATGGGAGGGCCCCACGTTCCCGCGCCGGTGGATGTGTAAACCTCGAGCGACCCAAAGCTGTGCAGGCCACTCGTGAAGCGGCCGTAGACGCGGCGCGTGATCCAGGTGAAAGGAAAAATCTGCCCGCCGTGCGTGTGGCCGGAAAGCTGCAGACTGAAGCCGGCCTGCTCTACGATTGGCAGCCGCGCGGGCGCATGGTTAAGCAGAATCGCCGGACGGATCCCGTCAGATTCGGAATCCTCAGTGCGCATTTTGCTGAGCGCAGCTTTCATGTGCAGCGGCGATGACGAATCGTGATACATCACGCCGGCGATGTGCAGACCGTCAACCACAACCTGCTCGTTGGCAAGAACGCGGATGCCCGCCCGCGTAATGGCCTCAATGTATTGCTTGGGCGAGGTAAATTCCTCGTGATTGCCGGTCGAAAAGTAAATGCCCAGCGGCGGTGTGAGTTCGCGGAACGGCGCCACTAGCCGATCGAGATCGCCTTTTGTGCCGTCAAACAGGTCGCCGGGAATAAAAACCACGTCGGGTTTGAGTCGCGACGCCAGCCGCAACCACACGCCGGCAAAATCGGACACCGTTGATGGGTCCCAGATGCAGATCGCTCATCATCACGGCTCTGCGTCCGCGCCACGATGCGGGCAGGTTCGGGATCTGCACCGGTACGCGGCGAATGCGAATGATGCGCGCATTCACAAGTCCGTAAATTCCGGTGAGCGCCGCGATTGAGTAGACGACCTCCGCCAGCGGCGCGCGGAACGCATGGGGATTCGCGGCCAGATGCGAAAACTTAATCGCCAGCCACACCAACCGAATGACGACCGACCCCCATAAAAAGAAGCTGACAAAGCCGAGCCACACAGCCGCTGCCCAGTAAATGACCCGAACGACAGGATTGGAAAAACGGAAGGAGAGCAGCGACGCCACAACGAAGCTGAAGGCAAGAACGAGCATCGCAGTGCGCACATCGCTGACGGTAGCGGGAGTGAGACCAGGCCAGAAGGCGACAAAGGTGGAGTAAACGAACCAATGCCCAAGAAAAAGGATGACCTGGATGACGAGGATGGCAAACACTGGCCAGGCTTTCAAATCCGGATCTCCCTGCTATTCATGATTGCATGAGACGGGTCGAGACTTCTCCAAAGTGAGCCAATAGACGGCGCACATGAAACAATCGTTTCATGACCGGTAATGGCGACAACGCGCTGGGAATCTACATTTCCATCCCCTTTTGCCGTTCGAAATGCACCTACTGCAACTTTGCTTCGGGCGTCTTTCCGGCCGCGGATCATATCCCTTATGTGAATCGGCTGATCGAGGATCTTTCCGAAGCAAGAGCCTGGGCCGACAAGGTTGGCGCAGACCTCCCTCGGCGCGTGGACACGGTCTACCTTGGCGGTGGAACACCTAGTCTGTTGGCTCCCGATCTTCTGGCGCAGCTCTTCGCTGCGATTCGCGCGGAGTTCGATCTCGACGCCGATGCCGAGATCACCATGGAGTGCGCACCGGGCCAACTTGCGGACGCCACTCTCGAAGCGATGGTCGCCGCAGGCGTGAACCGCGTGAGCCTCGGCGTGCAGTCATTCGTCGATGCCGAAGCGCACGCGAGCGGACGATTGCACAGCCGCGCAATTATTGAGCAGGATTTGCGCCGGCTGCGCGCTGCCGGAATCGCGAATCTGAATGTGGATTTGATCGCAGGTCTCGCCGGACAGACATTCGCATCGTGGGAAGAATCTTTGTCAGCCCTCATCGACTCGGACGTGCCTCACGCCAGCGTGTACATGCTTGAGGTCGACGAGGATTCGCGCCTTGGCCGCGAACTGCTCAAGCGCGGAGCACGCTATCGCGCCGATCTGGTGCCGCACGACGATGCGATCGCTCAAATGTATGAGCGCGCAATCGAGCGGCTTGAAGAAGCCGGCCTCAACCAATACGAAATCTCAAATTTTTCGCGCTCAGGATTCGAGTCGGCGCACAATTTGCGCTATTGGCAGCGGCGTCCGTATCTCGGAGTCGGCCTTGATGCATCGTCGATGTTGAGAGCTTCAGAAGAACTGCGCAGGTCGGGCTTTGTGTCAGGGCATGACTTCAGTCATGCCGTCGGCAACACCCAACAACGGGGGGCTTTAGCCCCTGTCAGCCCCGACGTCCTCCGCTTCACGGCCACCGACGATCTAAAAGCGTATCTCGCCGGCCCTGCAGTGCCCGAAATCACAAGGCTCTCGCCGGCGCGCCGGCACGAGGAAGCCTGGTTCCTCGGGCTGCGCTTGAATCAAGGCGTGGACGTCGGCGCGCTCAAACAGGAATTTGGCCCAGAGTTGGTCGCGCCTGCGATAGAAACCGTGGAGCGCCTTGTTGACGATGGCCTTGCTAAACTTCGACGGCGAACGAGTGCGGCTCACATCCCGCGGACGGATGATCTCCAATGATGTTTTCCAGGAATTCCTCGAGCTTGAACCGGCGACGGCCGCCTGCGCTGGATAACCTAAATCGACAGCCTGAATCGATAACCTGATCCCGCGAGCCTGATCCAGCGTCTCAGCCTAATCCACAAAGTCCACTTGCGGCGCAACCGTGATGATGCCGCGCTCGTGGCCCATCTCCAGCAGCTTGCGGATCGCTTCTCGGCCATCGGCTCCGTAGTCGAGCGTGCGCTCGTTCACATACATGCTCACAAACTGGCTGGCCATCGTCGTGTCCAGATCGCGCGCGAACTGCATGGCGTATTCGAGAGCCTGTTCGCGGTGTTCCATGGCATACCGGATCGAGTCGCGCAGCGCCTTTGAGATTATTTTGTGCGCCTTCGCGCCAAGCGAGCGTCTGATCGCGTTGCCGCCCAGCGGCAGCACAAAGCCCGTTGTTTCCTTCCACCAGGCTCCAAGGTCAATCACCCTGAAAAGACCGCTGGTGGAATACGTAAGCTGGCCCTCGTGAATGATGAGTCCTGCATCGTACTTGCCCGCCAGAATCTCGGGAATAATGCGGTCGAAGGGAACGGTTACCGTCTCAATCTTCGGGTTAAGAATCTTGAGCGCAAGATAAGCCGTGGTCAGCGTGCCCGGCACGGCCACGCGAATGCGGCCAAGGTCATTCACGTCCAGCATGTGGCTGGAAACGACCATCGGGCCGTAGCCCTCGCCAACGCTGCCGCCGCAACCCATCAGCGCGTAGCTCTGCTGCAAATAAGGATAGGCATGAAAGCTGATGGCCGTTACATCGTAGAAGGCTTCTTCGCGCGCGCGGCGGTTCAGGGTCTCAATGTCGCTGAGCGTGTGGCTAAACCGGTACCCGGGCACACGAATCTTGTTGGTCGCCAGGCCATAAAACATAAAGGCGTCGTCGGAATCGGGACTATGGGCGATGGAGATTTCGTTTGCGGCCTTCACGCTCGCAAGTTCTGGGGTCTTGGTGCTCACGTCTGGGGGAGATCCTTTCGGCAACAATTCTCTAATGGCTCTTCAGCCTTGCGGCAATCTTGGAACTATGTCCAGTGTAGGTCCACACCATCGCTCTCTGCTCGCGGACAAATCGCCGGACACTTCATCTCAACTTTATCAGGGCTTCAACGAGCAGGATTTCACTTTCAGATCGGGCTTCTCAGCTGGCTCAATTGCGGCCTAAACTTCTTTCCTGTCCTTGCCGCGGCGTAGCCAAACGTGACGGGCAGCCCCCGCTGCCGCAAGCAGCAGCGCCCCGAGCGAGACGAGAAACACAATGAGGAGCCAGCGCATGAGGACAGACCTCAACAAGCATATCAAAGGGGCTGTTCCCGTCCGTCACGCTGCTTACACTTTGGTACCCCTAGGCGCCCCCAGATTCTCGCTCATCCACTTCAGATAAGACTGGCTGCCGGCTTCAATCTCAATCACCAGGAATTCAGGAGTCTCGTAACTATGAAGCTCCTGCAGGCGAGATTCGAGAGCGGGCAATTGATCCTGCGTGGTCTTGAGCAGAAGCAGAGTCTCGTCTGACGACTCGATCTTGCCCTGCCAGCTGTAAATCGAGTGAGCGGATGGCAGAACTGTGGCGCACGCAGCCAGCCGCTCCTCAACAAGCGTGCGGCCCAGGCGAGCGGCTTCCTCGGCACTCGCCACAGTGGTCATCACGATCCGCGCGGTCGACGTGGCCTCAAGCATTTGGCCCTCCGGAATGAAAACGATTCTGGCAAAATCAATTCGGACACAAACGATTCCGCCAACGCTCTAATCCTAACCGCTGTCGCGTGGCCCTCTGCCCAGGTGCTTTGCGCAACGCAGCGTCGCCACTTGCCGATCCGCGCCCGGTGTTGCAGTATGAATCTTGCGGCGAAGACATCAACCGCACGCAGAGAAAGGCAACGTGGAGAAACAGATGACCACAGCAATCAAATTTGGCACCTCAGGATGGCGGGCGATTGTGGCCGACGAATTTACGGTGGCCAATATCCGGCTGGCGGTCGGCGGGAATTGCCGCCTACGTCAAGACCCTCCCCGCCCCGCATCGCGTGCTGGTTGGCCGCGATCCGCGCTTCCTCGGCGAGAGCTTTGTGGCCGAAGCGGCGCGCGTGCTCGCCGGCGCAGGCGTCACGCCGATCGTGATTCCCGATGCCGCGCCCACGCCGGCCATCGCCTACGCCGTGCGCACGCTCAAGACCTCCGGCTCCATCAACTTCACCGCCTCGCACAATCCGCCGGAGTACAACGGCATCAAGTACTCCACGCCCGACGGCGCGCCGGCGCTGCCTGAAGCCACGAAACAGATTGAAGCGGCGATCGACAAAATCGCCGGCGGCGGCGGCCACGATGTTCCCAGCCCGCTTGCAATGACAGACCAATTCGAAACCGTCGACGTGAAGCCGGCATTTCTCAAGCGCCTGGCCGAGCTGGTCGATCTGAAGGCCATTGCCAAGTCGGGCATCAAGGTGGTCTACGATCCCTTCTGGGGCGCGGGCCGCGGCTATCCATGCCGACCTGCTGCGCCAGGCCGGCGTCACCGTTGAAACCGTCCACGACTACCGCGATGTGCTCTTCGGCGGCCACGCGCCTGAGCCGGACGACCACCTGCTCGGCGACGCGAAGAAAAAGATGAAGGAGATCGGCGCGGCTCTGGTCATCGCCACCGACGGCGACGCGGACCGCTTCGGCATCGTCGACGGCGACGGCACCTTTATCCAGCCGAACTACGTCATCGCGCTGCTCTTCGATTACCTGGTGGAGACGCGCGGCTGGCGCAACGGCGTGGCCAAGAGCGTGGCCACAACCAACCTGATCAACGCGCTCGCCGAATACCACAAGGTTCCGCATCTACGAAACGCCGGTCGGCTTCAAGTACATCGGCGCGCTGATCGATCAGGACAAGATCGCCATCGGCGGCGAGGAATCGGCCGGCCTCACCATCCGCGGCCACGTTCCGGAGAAGGACGGCATCATTGCCGGCCTGCTCGTAGCGGAGATGGTGGCCACGCGCGGCACGAGCCTCGGCGCGCAATTAAAGGCGCTTTTTGCCAAGGTTGGTTCCTATTATCCCGTTCGCGAGAACTTCCACTTGACCGCGGAGCAGAAAGCCGCGTTCACTGAGAAGTTGAAGGCCGATCCGACGGAGCTGGGCGGGCGCAAAGTTGTCTCAGGTGGTGCAGGACCGACGGCCTCAAGCTGATTCTGGACGATGGCTCGTGGGTTTGCTATCGGCTTTCAGGAACAGAACCGGTGGTCCGGGCCTATACCGAAGCGCGCAACGAGCAGGATATGAATGCGCTGCGGTCGGCGGCCGAAAAGTTTGTGCTGAGCTAACGCCCGATCGCGGGCCATGAGCAGGAATTGGGATTGAATGCCGGAAGAGAATATTCAAGTCAAGAAGCAAGCGCGGCGCGCCAAGTTCGTTTCTCTGCGCGTGTGGGCGCTCGGCTGGGCGCAGCGCTTGTGGCGGCCGGCGGGCACTGGGATCGCCGTAGTTCTGGCGCTGCTGGTCACGTGGCATGTCATCTACGGCAATCACGGCTTCTCGGTATGGCAGCAGAAACGCGCCGAAGACCGCGCCCTGCAGCAGGAGATCAAGGACCTTCAACAGGAAAATGCGCAGATGCGCCAGCAGATCGATCACCTGAATTCAGATCCCGACGCCATTGAGCGCGAGGCGCGCGAGAAACTGCACTACGCCAAGCCCGGCGAGGTGATCTACACGCTGCCCGACCAGCCGCAGGCGCAGCAGTCGTCCGCAAGCCAAGCTGACGCCTGCTGACTCTCTGCTCTCTGCTCTCTCAAAAATCAATGTGCGCCCGCACCGTCGTCACATACACCGGCCCGCGGTCGGTGTTGTAGCCGGGATGCGCAATCTGCGTGCCGCCAAACATGCCATAGAGCCCGCGCCAGATATGGGCGTTGTAATACCACTCCACAATGTCCTCGCGCCCATAGCGCAGATTGCCGTCGCCCAGCAGAAAGCCCAGGCCGCCGTAGTGCAGATAATTCTGATGGTCGCGCTTGATGGCGTTCGAGACAAACGCCACGCCCACTTTGTCGTTCGAGCGCCGCCAGCTCTTGCCGCTGTAATCGCCGCCGAAAAGAATCGTCTGGCCCACCTCGGTGTAGGCAAATGATTCGTGCTGATCCTCGTTCCAGCCGAAGCGCGCAAACAGCCGCAGGCTGTCCGTCACTTCCTGCTCGGTGTTCAGCCCAAATCCGTACTTCACCGCGCCAAATTGCTCCGTCTGCGTGATGTCGGGCGTGGCCACCTTGCCCTCGAGATACTGCGTCAACCGACTCGCGGTAGTCGCCCATGTGCGCGTGGTTCACGAAGCTCAGCACGCGCACCGCGCCCTGCGCGCTTCGGATCAAGCCACGGCGCGAACAAGCCCTTGCGCAGTTCGAACTCCCAGTTCTGCCCGTTGGCGCGGCTGAACGCCCAGTCGAGGTGATGCCATTCGCAACAGTTGGCATGGCGGCAATGGCGTAGCGCGCCGACCAGATGCGGTCGTCGTACTCCAGAATTCCGCCCACGGTGTAGCCGCGCGTGTCGGCCGCGTAGTCCCACGCGCCGTTGTTGTCGATCGTCCAGTTGGTGAACTGCAAATGGCTGTCGGAGCCAACGGAGTTCACGTCGAAGGTGTCGGGCAAGGCTCATCTTGCCGATGCGAATCTCAAAGCGGCGCACCGGCACCTTTGTCGCCAGCGCAAACGGACCTCGATCCTGGTCGGTCATCTCATCGGTCAAGCCGATAATCTGGTGAATCTCGCCGCGCGCAAGATACGGCGCGATGCTCAGGGTGGGGTTGCGCACCACATCGAGGTTGGTTTCGCCCGCCAGCCCCAGCGCCTGGGAGATGCCGCGCCCGCCGGCATTCTCAAAGTCGACGATCAAGTCGGTGTTGTAGCGCGTGTTCGGCGCACATTGATAGCCGAGATAGAGCGTCGCCACCTCGGACGCCTTGGTTTCAAAATCGTCGATCAGGCTGTTCGGTCCTTCATACGGCGAGTGAAAATGCCCATGCATCTGGAAGATGCTGTTGGCCTGGCCGGAAATCCAGTAGGGAGCCGTGTCGGAGTGCGGAAACATGGTGAGCGTCTCTGCTTCAGCCGACTCCGCATCACCCGAGTCTCCTTGCGCGTCCGAATCCGCCTCGCTCGTTGTGAATCCGAAATGCATCAGGTAAGCCGCCAACAACGGGGAATCGCTAAGCTGAACTTGGGCCTGCTCCATTCCGTGGATCGCTGCTTGCCGCCGCGGCTCCGGCGCTGATGGCAATTCACTCAGCTCCTGCGCGACCCCGACCACCGCCGGAAACAAAATTGCGCACGCCAGGCCACGCAGAATAAACACGAACGAGTTGGAGCGCAGGCGAGGCATAATATAAACGCAGGGTTACTATACCCCCCCTTGGTTCATACTATACCCTGGGTAGGTATCTGCAATCGAAGGAGCAGCGCCATGTCTCACCACGAACGCGAAAAACTCAAGCTCATGCAGCGCCTCAAAAAGCTTCGCGGCCAACTCGATGCGGTCGAGCGCTCCCTGGCAGCCGATGAGGACTGCGGCGGTCAACTGATGCAGCTTGCCGCGGTCCGCGGCGGCGTCAACAGTCTCATGGCCGAGGTGCTTGAAACACACATTCGCTTCCACCTCGCAGACGGTGTCAAAGAGCAGATTGCGCCGGAGCTGGCTGAAGATCTCATCGACCTGGTGCATGCGTATCTCAAGTAAGCCCATTAGTTAGCAGGCAATCCGCGGATATGCCGGCGTTGGCCGCCACCGCCCGCGCTGGTGCCCATCGTATCGGTCCGGGGCCGCCCGAATTGTGAACGCCGCTTGAATGATGCGTCGGCAATAAGTCTCCATCTCCGAACCCGCGCCAGATGCGTGAGATGCGTAAACCGGCCATCATCCCCAATGCTGATAAAATGAAATCTGCCGCACTGTGCGGTTTACGCTCCCACCCTAACTCCCCTAACCGCTCCGAGGGCCTTCGCGGCCCAACCCGAGAGAAGGAAAAACTGCACCCGTGAGCCAGACGATACGCAATATCGCCATCATCGCCCATGTTGACCATGGCAAGACCACGCTGGTTGACGCCATGTTGCGCCAGGCCGGGACCTTCCGCGCCAATGAGCAGGTTGCCGAGCGCGTGATGGATTCAAACGAGTTGGAGCGCGAGCGCGGCATCACGATTCTCGCCAAAAACACCGCCATCAACTTCGGCCGGCGGAAAAATCAACATCGTCGACACGCCGGGCCACGCCGATTTTGGCGGCGAGGTGGAGCGCGCGCTCAAAATGGTCGATGGCGTAATGCTGCTGGTTGATGCCGCCGAAGGCCCGCTGCCGCAGACGCGCTACGTGCTGTCAAAAGCGCTCGAGGCCAAGCTGAAGCCGATCGTCGTCATCAACAAGATCGACCGGCCCGACGCGCGCCCGCAGGAAGTGCTGGACGAAATCTACGACCTCTTCATCGATCTCGACGCGGAAGAATCGCAACTGGATTTTCCCGTTCTCTACGCCGTCGCCAAGAACGGCACAGCGACCACCGATCTCGCGCAGCCCGGCGTAGATTTGCAGCCTCTGTTCCGCGCCATCGTCGAAACCATTCCTGAAGCCACGGGCGATCCCGACGGCGCGCTGCAAATTCTTGTCGCCAATCTCGATTACTCTGATTACCTCGGCCGCATCGCCATCTGCCGCGTCTTTCAGGGCACGTTGCACGCCGGCGACGAAGTCAACATCTCGCGCCGCGACGGCTCGCTCTACAAAACGCGCATCACCAAGCTGTTCACTTTTTCCGGCCTCAAGCGCATCGAGACAGAAGAGACCACGATGGGCGACATCGTGGCCGTGGCCGGAATTGAAGGCATCACCATCGGCGAGACGATTACCAGCGTTGAGAATCCTTCGCCGCTTGCCGCTCATCGTTATCGACGAGCCAACCATCGCAATCCAGTTCAGCGTGAACAACTCGCCCTTCGCCGGCCGCGAGGGCCAGTACGTCACCAGCCGCAATCTGCGCGAGCGCCTGGAAAAAGAGCTGCTCACCAATGTGTCGATTCGCGTGGAAGATACCGGCTCGCCCGACAGCTTCAAGGTCCTGGGCCGCGGCGAGCTGCAGCTCGCCATTCTCATCGAAATGATGCGCCGCGAAGGCTTCGAGCTCATGGCGGGCCGTCCTGAAATTGTCACCAAGGTCGTCGACGGCACACGCATGGAGCCGGTCGAGCACCTCACCATCGACGTGCCCGAGCAGTTCACCGGCACGGTGATTGAGAAGCTCGGGCCGCGCAAGGGCGAGATGACCAAGATGCACAATCACGGCTCGGGCCGCGTGCGCCTGGAGTTTCGCGTGCCCAGCCGCGGGCTCATCGGCCTGCGCAGCGAAATGCTCACCGAGACGCGCGGAACCATCGTGATGAACACGCTCTTCGACGGCTACATTCCCTATCAGGGCGAGATTCCGCAGCGGCCCACCGGCGCGCTCATCGCCGACCGCCAGGGACCGACGACAACCTACGCGCTCAACGGCCTGCAGGAGCGCGGAATTCTCTTTGTCGGCGCGGGCGTGGAGGTCTACGAAGGCATGATCGTCGGCGAGCATTCGCGCGACAACGACCTCGACGTAAACGTGGTCCGCGAAAAGAAGATGACCAACATGCGCGCTTCCAGCGCCGATGACGCCATCCGCCTCGTGCCCTACAAGACGCTCAATCTCGAGCAGGCCATCGAGTTCATCGCCGACGATGAGTTCGTCGAAGTCACGCCCAAGTCGCTGCGCCTGCGCAAGAAAGTATTGCAGGCGAATCGCCGGCCCAAGCGCTGGGAAAAGGCCGGGCAGCCCGCGTCAGTTTAACTTTTGGTTGTCATCCTGAGCGACCGCAGCGCAGCGTAGGGAGACGAAAGCCTGTCCTGAGCGAAGATCGCGAAAGTGATCGGAGTCGAACGGGACCTGCGGTTATCTTTCGCAATCAAATGCTGGAAAACTTGCAGACCGACCGCCTCCTCCTGCGCCGCTGGCGTGACTCCGACCGGCTTCCCTTCCAGCAACATGAACGCCGATCCGCGCGTGATGGAGTTCTTCCCAGCTCTGCTTTCGCCCGCGGAGTCCGACGCGCTCGTCGACCGCGCTCAGGCCCACTTCGATCGCCACGGCTTTGGACCGTTCGCGGTCGAGCTGCTCGAGAATCAATTCTTCATCGGCTTTATAGGTTTATCCATTCCGAATTTTGACGCGCCCTTCATGCCTGCCGTCGAAATCGGCTGGCGGCTCGCATTCGATTGCTGGGGCCGAGGACTGGCGACTGAAGGCGCTCGCGCAGTGATCCGCTACGCCTTTGAGGATTTGGGCCTCGGCAGCCTCGTGTCCTTCACGGTTCCGGAAAACCTGCGCTCCCGCCGCGTGATGGAAAAGCTCGGAATGACCCACGATCCAGCCGACGACTTCGACCACCCACGCCTGCCCGAAGGCCATCCAATGCGCCGGCACGTCCTATATCGGCTGGATCATTGCCTGCTAGAATGATGCGAATCATGGCGATGGGGACTCGACAAATTCATTGGGTTTCTGATTCGGTCGCTCAGCAATGCATGGACGAAGGTCGCAAGCTACGAGCTGGCCCGTTACGCCCGGCAAGATTATCAGTTTCCATTATGTGCAGCCATTTTGGGGATGTGACTATGGAGAATATCGATATAAGTACGATGTAGGTGGCAACTTTATGGAGGGATCTATCGACCCCTTACTTAACGGAAAGAGTCCCGACGCTCGAAGTCTAGCTCTATCGGGATTGAGTCCAGGTTCGAGTGCCCTAACGACTCCAAGAAGTCCTGCCTAGATAATTTCTGAGCCGGTTTGGTGCCAGGTGCTATTGCTCGATTCTCAACAGAAGCCTCCTCTTCGCTTCCAGCACCCGCTCCAGCGCTTCCTCCGCCGTCGCTCCCGTCGCCGACAAATGCCCCATCTTCCGCCCCGCGCGCGGCGTGTGCTTCTCATACAGATGCAACCGCACGCCGGGCACCGCGAGCGCCGCTGCAAAATTCGGCTCACCCTTCAGCCACACATCGCCGAGCAGATTCACAATCGCCGCCGGACTAATCAGCTCTGTCGACGCCCAGCGGCAGATTGCAAACCGCGCGCACAAGCTGCTCGAACTGGCTGGTCACGCAGCCGCGCTCGCTCTGGTGATAGCTGTTGTGCGGCCGCGGCGCCAGCTCGTTGACGAAGAGCTCGCCCTTGCGCGTGACGAAGATCTCCGCGCACAGCAGTCCTTCGATGCCGAGCTTCGCCACAAGGTCTGCGGCCAGAGCTTGCAGCGCGCGATTCTCAAGTTCGGCCGGCACGCCCGCCGGCAGCACGCTCCACGCCAGAATCTGATTTTCATGGTGATTGCGCGCGGCAGGATAGGCGCGAACCTCGCCCGACGGGCTTCGCGCCGCCATCACGCTGATCTCGCACTCGAGATCGAGCGCCTGCTCCGCGACCGCGGGCTCGCTCCAATCGCGTTCCACGCTCGCCGCAATCAGTCTCGCTCGTCGCCGGCGAATCCAATCCGATGCGCGCCTGCCCGCGCCCATCGTATCCGCCGCGGCCGATCTTCAGAAACACGCGTCCGCCCAGCGCGGCCACGGCCTCGTGCAATTCCGCTTCGCTGCGCACCACGCGAAACGGCCCAACAGGAAATCCATTTTCCGCGAGCCACGTCTTTTGCAGCGTCTTGTCCTGAATGATGCGAATCGGCTCCACGCCGGGCCGCAACGGCGCAAGGCGCGCCACTTCGCGCAGCGCGTCCACGCCGATCTGCTCAATCTCCAGCGTCACCACGTCCGCGCCCGTCGGCCAGCCGCCGCGCAGCCTCCACATCGTCCCAGCGGCCCACAATCGTTTCATCGGCAACAAAGCTCGCCGGGCAATTCGGCCTCAGGATCCATCACGCGCACGCGATAGCCCATGGTGCGCGCGGCCATCGCCGTCATGCGCCCCAACTGGCCGCCGCCAAGAATGGCCAGCAAACCGCCGGGACGAATTTTTCCTGGCTTTGAATTGGAAGCCGAGCTCACCCCGGCTGCTCCTCGCCCACCGTCTGGTCGAGCACTTCCTGGGTGCGCGCGGCGCGCCACGCGGCAAGGCGTTCGTAGAGCGCCGCATCGGTCGCGGCCAGAATCTCCGCCGCCAGCAGCGCAGCATTCGCCGCACCGGTCTTGCCAATCGCCAGCGTTCCCACCGGCACGCCCTTCGGCATCTGCACAATCGAGAGCAGCGAATCCAGGCCATTCAGCTGCGTGGCCGGAACCGGCACGCCGAGCACGGGAACCAGCGTTTTCGCCGCCAGCATGCCGGGCAGATGCGCCGCGCCGCCGGCTCCGGCAATAATCACGCGCAGTCCGCGCTCGCGCGCCGTCTCTGCGTATTCGAAAAGCCAGTCGGGCGTGCGATGCGCGCTCACAATGCGCGCCTCGTGCGGAATTTCGAGCGCGCGCAGAATTTCCACGGCCGCCGAGAGCACTTCGTAGTCGCTCTTGCTGCCCATCACCACGCCCACCAGCGGCTGCTCGCTCGTCCGTTCGCTCATGCGGTCATCGCCAATTATACGAAGCTCCTCCGTTGAAGCCGGCCAGTGGCAGCTCACCTTAATGCCGGTGCCACGCCTCAACGGCCACCTCGACCACGGCGAACACCACGCTGATGGCCGCCAGAAATCCCTTGGCGCGCTGCCAGTTCTGCTCGTGGCGATCCATGCGCCGCTCCAGCTCCGCCAGGCGGCCGCCGTTGCCGTCGCCCATCAGGCCGGTCATCTGCGATTTCAGCACGCTCAGATCGCTCAGCACCTGGGCCTCGAATTCATTCATCATGCGCATCCGCGGCACTCCATTGAGGATCTCATTTTCGTCCGCGCTCCCTTCACGCGCTCAGCGGCAGGTTGATAAACAACGCCGTTGAGAACTCCGAGTAATTTGGCGGCGTCGAACCGTCGTACATCCGGATGTAAAACCGGTCGCTCGCCGAAACCCGCGAGAATGTCAGGCTCGTGCTGCGATCCGCGCATCACCAGCGTCGGATCTTCGCCGGGCATGAACGCAAAATCCCGCAGCCGAATCTCGAAGCCGCCGCCGCTCGGCGGAGTTACTCCGGTGTTCACCGTAACCGTGCTGCCGCTCAGCGCGGTCACGTGAGCCAGTCAAGATTCGCCAGCACCGTGGGAGCAATAGCCGCAGGCAGCCAGGCATTTGCCGGCACCGTGGCGCTGGTCTTGATGGCCAGGTCATCGGCCCAGTCGTTCGCAAACGCAATCTCGTACTCCACTAAGTCGGGATAACTCGCGCTGTAAGTCACCTTCACCGTGCGCACCACAACTTGCGCGTTCAGATTCGTCGATGGCGCATTCAGCAGCAGCGCATCGCCGGGCCACACATCCGCCGCAAAGCTGGTCCGAGTTCCCTTGTACGTTCCGCTCCACAGCGCACTCACGCTGGCTGCCGCCTGCTCCATCACCAGCGCGGCATTGCGGCAATCCGCGGAGCTGCGCGCCGGCGGACTGCGTCACCGAGCCGATCCACGCCGCCACGGATGGCGATCCCGCCTGCGCCAGCGCCTGCTGGCTGGCGGTGTTCACCGCGCGCCCCACGCCCGCCCGATCGTGCGATAACTCACCGCGATCTGCTCGCCCGCAACCGGCGTGTATCCGGTGTAGAACGCAAGCTTGCCGGTGCGCTCCAGATGGCACTCGGCTGCTTCAGCCGTTGTGCCAACCCGCCGCGTGTATGCGCCGCCACTCGGCGGAGTACTTACCACCCAGCCTGAACCCAAGATTCGTCAGGTTCACCGCGCGCATGGTTCCAATCAGATTGATGCTGCTCGCCGGCACAACCATGCAGGTCCCGGGCAGGTTCGCAATCGCGCCGTCATAGAGAGTTACTGGCGTCGCGCCCACGCCGTTCACAAACTCCTGAATCTCCATCTGGATCTTGCCCGGAGCGAGCACCCACTCACCGCCCGCAGTAATGAGCCCGCAATCGCCAAAGGAGTAATAGACCGCCTGAACGCGCGTTCACACTCCGGGCAATGCACGCGCACGCGAAGCGTGTATTGGTTCGCCGGATTCAGCGCGAAGGTCGTTCCCGCCGGCGTGCCCTGCACGATCGGCTGCAGCGTCACTGCTCCGGTGCCCTGCTGCGCAGTGGCCTGGAAGCCCGCGGTGCAATCGGCCGCCGTCGTCAAGGCTGGCGAAGAATCCGCCAGGATTCCAGTGCTGCCCGGTGAAAGCGTCACGCCCACAGCTTCAAGCAGCAGCGTTCCACCCATCTCGATCGGATCGAGCCAGTCGAGCAGCGTTTGGCCGTCGATCCCATTGCCGCCGTTCATCGCCAGGCCGCCCGGGCCCAGATCGTAAGATAACCCGCACCGCCGGAAACGCCCCACACGGTCTGATTGATTTGCGCCTCATTGAAGAGCTCGCTGATGATGGTGGATTGCGATGCCGCGGGAAAGTATGGATCTGCGGCCAGATTGAATTGCGGTCGTTACTCCGTCGCCCAGAAAATACTCGGTAACATAGGCCACCGGCTCATTCTCGCCGCAGACAGTCACATCGTTGGCCAGCGCGCGCTTCACGCTCGCCGTAAAAGTCAGGTTGGCAAGGTTCAGGCTGCCGTCGGTTTCGTTCAGCGGATGCACCGTGGTCTGCACGGATGACAAGCGTCAAGCGCGCCGCTGAGTGCGCGATAAGCTGCCCGCGCCATGCTCGCAGCTTGTCCCGCGCTCTTGCTCCAGTTCGCGCCCGGCTCCGGCGCAAAAGCTCCCACCAGGGTGCTCAGCGAAAGCCTTGCCGGTCGGAAAGCGCCGCCGATCCGGTATGTGCTACAAGAAGACCAGCAAGTAAATCGCCGGCGTGTTTCTCCAGCCATTCCCGCGCTTGGTGGCATCAGTAACTGATCCAGCAGGATCTCGTCGCTCACAGCCTGAATCGCAGTCCGGTAGCGCGGACCTTCAAGTCCCATCCCTGCATACTCAGGCAGCGGACTTACTGCGATGTAACCCGTGAAGTAAGTTGTCCCGTCATCGCCGGTCACTGCAAGCGATTGAAAGCGCGCAGGCGCCGCAAGGCTGCCGTTCGCCGGCAGGCTCAGCCATAACTGGCAGATAGACGGCTCGTTGATCTTTCGTTCGATGGTCAACGGACGCACGGCATCGAGTGCAGCCGTGTAGTCCTGCCCTTGGATCGTAATCTTCATCGTGATCTCTCTAACCTGATAACTTGACTCTGATGAGTTATCGAGTCGCGCTTACACCAGCGCATTGGCCGCAGGCAAGAAAGCTCCGGTAACATACCACTCGTTCGCCATCCAATGGATCTGTAACCGGCAGCGCCAGAAATTGTCCCTTGAGCAGGACTCGCGATTGTCCGCTCTGATTCTTTCCGATTGAGTGGAGAAATCGCTTCTTCCGCGCCGCGTCATCGTCTGCAGCCTCGGATAGTGGAAGAAGATTCTCTCTCCCTGGCTGCCCTCCATCACAAAAAGTGCCGACCACTCCTGGTAGAAGCTGCCGCCTTCGCGATCCACAAATCCCGTGACCGCCTGCACCTTGGCGCCCGCTGCCGGCGCGCCGCCCGGCAATGGCTCGGCCAGGGTCAAGCCCGGTCGCAGTCGCTTGCGATACCAGCGCGACATTGAAGGTGATGCGCCGGACGTAATCCACATCCGTGAGCGCCTGGCGCACGTACGCGCCCGCAACCGGCGAGCCCACAAATCCCGTCTGCCCGGTGTAATCCACGTCAACGGCAACAATCGACCCGGCCGCGAACTTTGCCGCATCCGCTGTCGCCAGCAGAATCGACGTGCTCGTCGATCCGCTTTGCGGAGTCACTGCGGGCACTGCCTGCGCTCCATCGGCCGCCGGCAGTCGCCCCGCTCGCCGGCGCAAGCACGTTCATGTGTTGCGAGCCGGTCGCCAGCGCCATCGTCAACTTGGTCCAGCTTAGAAACTGAAGGCTTACTTGCGCCTGCGAGCGTCTCGCGCACCTGCTCAAGCGGCGCTGCCGGAATTCCAGTCAGCAGCGGCGTCGACTTACTCGCCGGCTTGCGCACAAAATCCTGAATCCATCCCAGGCTGATCCACGGGGCCGGCGGCGCATCGAGACTGAACCCGCCCTGTTCCGACGGATCGAAGAGCACCGGCGTTTGCGCGGCGCGATTCACCGGCGCAAAATATGCGCGCACCCGCCGCGTCACCGGCGCCGGAGCGGAAAACCACGTTGCCGTCATTTACTCCCCCTGCTCCTGGTAGCTGTAAACCAATCACCGTTGCGCTGCGGCTCAGCCGGTCGCGCTGGATCACGACGGGCGCAGAACACCGGCTCGTCCCAGAACACCTGCGTCAGCATGGCCGCCGGCGGCGTCGCTGCGTAATTGAGCTTCGGCGTATAGAAGGGCTGAATCATCGCCATCAATTCTTCGTCCATCTCGCTCAGGGCGCGGCCGCGATCCAGTCCGCCAAAGCTCTGCGTGCCGCAGGTCTGGTAGATCATTTCGCATTGCTCGGCCGCCATCGTCGAACGCCAGATCCATGTCCGCCGCCAGGCCCAGCCAGCGCAGCACAAACACATCGTTGGGAAGCTGGCTGAACGGAGCTTCCGCTTCCTCCACCAGGATTCCCGGCCGCACCGCGCCGCGCAGCAGGATCGTCCGCTCCGGATTGATCGCCGTCAGCCGCGTGCGCAGCGCCATATAAAACGAATCTTTCGCATTTTGCATTGGAATCTCGATTCTCGTAGTTCATGGTCATGCTTCGGTTCACAGGTGCTCGCAGTTCGGCCATGCCGCAGCGCACACAACTGCGTACTGTGAACTGCGAACTGTCTTTACACCGCCTGCTGCCGCGCCTCGCGCAGCAGCAGCCGGTAGAGATACACCTGGCCGAAGGCCTCATTGGAGGCGATCGACTCAATCAGATAGTCCTGGCCGGCCACCGTCACCGCCAGGGTCATGGCAAAGAGAGATTGCGCCGACGGCAGATCGAGCGTGCTCACCTGCTGCTCCACGCTCGTGGCCGATACCAGCAGCTCCCACTTCGACTCTCCGCCTTCCTGCCACGTCGGCCGCAGCTTTCGCATCAGAACCGGGCTCACCGGCACTTCGGCGAATGTCGTCGCCACCAGCCCCACTTCCGACATGCTCGTATCCGTGTTCGTGCCTGTCACGCGCAGAAGCGCCGTCGTGCCCGCCACGCTGCGCAGCAGGGCGTCGGCCAGCATCTGCGGCGCTCCCCTCGGGTTGCGCGGCGCGGTATCGCTCATCGCTCACCCCAGCCTGTTCGCAACGTACGGATTCAGCCACGCCTGCACCGTCTCGTCGATCAGCGAACTTGAAAAATACTTCATCTGCATGGTGTCGATCTTGCTCATGCTCGCGTTCAGCGCCGGCGTCGCCTGCGCGTTGCGCACAATCTGCGCGCACGCCGATTTCACGTCGTCGCCGATCGTTGCCAGGCCCGCCGTGTAGGTCACCTGCACTTCGTTGTAAGGCAGCCCCAGCACATTCCACGGCAGCGTCAGCTCGCCGGTGTTCGGGTCGAAGTCCACCAGCGTGGGATCGATCGCCGTCCATTGCCCCGGCAGCGAAAATGCCCACGCAATCTCAATCAGCGGCTCGCTGCGGAAGCTCTCCGCGCCGCGGCCTGGCGTATCGGCCTTCGATGCTCACGAGCGGCGAGGTCGCCGGCGCCAGCGGCGCCAGCGGCAGATAACTCAACCGCACCGTCTGCGCTCCGCAGTTACGCGCAGGCGCTCCGTGTACTGAATCACATTCAGGTCCGGCCGCCTGCAGTAACTGTTGATCAGCGCCGTCGCGGCCGTGATCCAGTCCGCCGTCGTCCCCGCCGGCAATCCATAATTCGGGTAATCCGCTGGCTCCAGATATGCCATCGCGCATCCTTCTCAATGTTGTCAGTTCAGCAGTTCGCAGTTACCAGTGATCGCAGTTCATGCCGTCGACTTGCCCGCAGTGCTTCAGCCTCGCGACCTGACAGCTGCCGGCGCTTCGCCAGCGACCATGAACTGCGAACTGTGAACTGCGAACTATGAACTGCTTTTCTTACCGGTCGACCAGCACCTGGTAGTGCGCGAAGTTCGCGCCCTTCACCACCGGAGCGCCGAACTTGACCGCGACATACTGATAGGTCAGCGAGTTCGGCAGGCCGAGCTGGAAGATGCGCGGCGTCGGATCGCCGAGCCAGTGATACTCGATCAGATCCTCGGTCACGATGTAGGCCGGAAGCACCGCGTTGCCCGCTTCCCGGCGTGCCCGTGTAAGGCAGGCTCCAGTCGGGAATCAGCGGCAGGTCGCCGGCCTGCGTCGAAAGCATCTTCACCGGAAGCCCGCCGGTGATCTGGTCGGTGTTCAGCACCACGTTGTATTCGGTCTTCATCTCCTGGTCGATCAGGTCCAGCAGCACCGGGTTGGCGTAGATCGCCGTGGGCCGCACCTGATAGCCGTTGTTGGCCACCATCTGCGCGACCGTGGTCTTGATCGTGTCCACGATCTTCATCGAGGTGGTCACGGTCACCGAGTTGCCGCCGGCCGCGATCTGCGCCGCGCAGCCCATGTACTGCGTGGTCGTCGGCGCGCTCAGGCTGGTGTCGTTGCCCTGCCACAGCGCCACGTCGTGCGCCACCATCACGCCGCTCACCGTATCCACCAGGTCCTTGGCCTGCAGATAGGCGAACTGCTTCTGCTGGTCGCCCAGTTCGATGTCGAACAGGTTGTAGTTGATCTGCGCCACAATCGCCTTCAGCGGCACGCTCAGCTCGATGCGCGTCGGGCTCACCACCGTGGGGTTGATGCTGCGCGGATTCACAAAGCCGGCCGTGCCCGGATTGGGAATCGCCGTCTCCTCGAAGAAGCGCGACGGATGCCCCGTTGCCGGAACCTGCTTGATGCGCTGCCCAAATGCGCTCGAGCGCCGGCAAATGTCGAAGATCTCCGTCTGATACAGCGGAACTTCGATTGCGCCCGGCCCGATGTAATCTGCTGCCGCATGAATGTCTGCAAAGGTTGCGTTCATAAGCTCTTTCCACCCCCTCCATGGGGCCGTATCCAGTTGCTAGTGGCTAGCTTCTAGCTCCTAGCTTGTTCAGCCGGAATTCGGCTTGGTTACTTGCTTCGGCAGGCAAGCTCCGATGACTTCTGATCGGAGCCGCTTTCCGGCCGCAATGCTCCTGCTCTACGTGCGCTTTTAGCTAGAAGCTGGGAGCTAATAGCTAGAAGCTGCTTTACGCGATTGCCCCGGCCCGCAGCAGTTGCGTCTTCACCGCGATGCGCTGCTCCAGGCTCAGGCCCGACAACGCCGCATCCAGCGCGCGCACATCCACCGGCCCGTCGCCGATGCCGTGCTTGGCCAGCATCTCGGCGGTGGCCGCCGGCATGGTCCGGCGCAGCGGGTTCAGCACGTTCTGCGCCGTGGCCGCCTTCACCTCGGCCAGCTCCCGCTCCACCGCCGCCAGCTTCTCCGCCAGCTCGGTTTCGCGGCGGCTCTGCTCCACGGTGGCCGAAATTCTCTCCACCTCGCCGGAAAGTGCGCCCTGGCGTTCTTCCAGCCAGTTCAGCGTCTTCTCCAGCACGTCGGTTGCGGCCTCAAGCCGCTCTACAATGTGCTTTTCTCCCTTTCCCATATCCTGTTCCATGTCCTTCCTCTCCTGTTTCAGCAATTTGCTTTGGTGCCGTTTCACTTACAAACAAAAAAGGCTCCGCGAACGGAGCCTTCTTCCAACCTTACTTCTAACTAACTCGCCAACTTACTATCAATCTCACTTACTCGCTCGCCGCGAGGCTTACCCCTGCTGCAAGTCAACTCCGCTAGCCCTGCTAACTCCGCTGCCTTCCGTCAACTCGCCATGCGGAAGCTTGTCGCCCGGTAAGCCGCCTTCTCCCGCAGCAGAATCGCCGCTCCGGTAAAGGTGACCCGCGTCAGCTTCCAGATCTCGGCCCGCATATCTTCCACGCGCGCATCGGCCAGCTCGTAACTCATGCCCATCGCTTCCGGCGCGTGCGCCTCAATCGCCTGCGCCACCTCGGGAAAGTCGCGCGCGTAAAGATAGCCGCGCACCACCAGCCGCGGCCCGACCACATCGGCCTCGGTCAGCAGCCCGATCTTGCGCCGCGCATCGTGGCCGTCCCAGCCCGGCCGGTAATCCACGGCCATGCCCAGCAGCGAGGGCAGCGCCTTCTCCGCCGCTTCGCGCGTCAGCATCACGCGGTGCCCGCGCGCCCCGGCCGGCGCCTTGTCGCTGGCCGCGTTCACCACCGTCAACACGCCCTCAAACGGCACCCGGTTGGGATGCTCGTCCACATGAGGAATCTGTACCGCCATCGCTTCCAATCGCATCCTCGCTCCGCTCCGCCAGGGACTCGGCCCCCGGACCTTTGTTTGCACAACTCCCTGTCCTTAGTCCCTTAGTCCCTCAGTCCCTTAATCCCGATTCGCCGCTTCGCCCGATAGCTGCGCCACCGGGTTCCCGCCAGCGGCGCCAGCCCCCGCATCGCCCGCACTTCGTCCACCGTCAGCACGCCGGCCTGCAGCAGTTGCACCTGCACCTGCAGCTCCGTCTCCTCGTCGCGCGCGCTCAGCTCGTTGAACGACGAACTCGAACTCCCGCCAGCCGATGCACTTCGCAAACAGGTCGCGCGTAATGTGCCCGGCCAGCAGCATGGCCAGCGGCGAGATCGCTCCGCGAAATGCCTCGTCGGCCATCTCCGAGGCCGTCGACTGGTTCACATCCGCCTCCAGGCCCAGCATCAGCGGCGGCAGTCCAAACGCATTCGCCACCATGCGGATCAGGAACTCCTGCCATGCCAGCCGCAGATCCGCGTCCGTTCCCTGCGCAAAGCGCAGCACCTCCGGCTTCTGCTCGGTCGAAATCAGCGGCACGCGCCCCGTGCCCTCAATCTCGTCCTGCCACCAGCGAATCAGCCGGTCGTGCTGCGCCGGCGTGGCCTCGTTCAGCCACAGCGCGTACTGCGCCACCGAGTTCGCCGCCAGCTTTCCCGCAAACCGATGCGCGCTCAGAAACTGGTTCACCGTCTCGAACGCCACTTCCAGCGGCCCCAGCCCGAACGGCGTAAAGCTGCGCGGATTCATCCGGATGTACATCAGCTGGTGGTCGAGCAGTTCCACCGCGCTCGACTCCAGTTGCCCCGGCATGGCCTGCGCGTAGCGCGGCGAATCCTCGTCGCCCATCCCACCTCGCATTGATGCGGATCGAAGCGCCATCCACCGGCCACAGCATCGCCGGCCGCTCCGGATCGCCGGTCGGCTCCATCTCGATGGCGCCGAAGCCGCCCGTCAGCGCGTCCTCGATCGCCTGCTCCATCAACGTGCGAAAGCTGTCCGCCGGATTCGGCTCTTCCAGCGTGCGGCGCAGCGCCCGCAGCTTGCGCTGCCGCAAAGGCCACATCCTCCGGCCTCACTCCGCGCCGCACCCGCACCTGCCAGTCCATGGCCGCGATGCGATCCTTGATCACGTTGATCGCCCGCCGCACCACCGGCGTCTCCGCAAACCGGCGCAGATTCACCGGCGTCGGCTTGGGCAGATGCTTGCCCGGAAACTGCACCGGACTCAGAATCGCCGGCAGCGCCAGCGTCTTGCGCTCCGCCTCTGCCCCCGCCTCGAGCTCAACAGATCGCGCAAGCCCGACCTTGCCGGCTTGCTTCCCATGGCGCGCCTGCCGCCACATCTCCCGCAACTGCTCGCCTACCTTCACGCGCACCTTCCTTCAAAAGCAATTGGCAAAAAACGAATCGCAAAAACAAAAGGCATGGCCATCGGCCATGCCTTCTTTCACTCGTCAGTATTCCGTGTTCAGCTCAGGAATCCGCGTTCAGTCCCTCAGCCGATCGCGGCTCAATCACGACTCAATCGATCTTCGATCGCTCCGGGCCACAACCACGAAATCCCTGAAATCCATCAACAAGATTCATCCTACCGCGAAGCCCGAAAATTATCGGCAAACTTCAGCGAAATTATTTTCAGGCGATTCTTCGATCGCGTTAATCGCTCAAACTAATCATCTTATGCGGGCTTTTCAATTCCGCACTCGCGCTCTTTTTTCCCTGTTCCCTCTTGCCAGCTCTTCACACGCGCAGTTCGCGCCGCGCCGTCTCCGCCACGCGGCCCATATCCGACGTGGTCAGCACGCGAATCTGGTGCTCCTCCATCGTCTCCACGCCGAAGCGGTACAGCTCCAGCCGCTCCGGCTCCTCGTCCGTCGCTCCCACCCGCGCCGCCGGCTCAATCACCGCCGTCAGCTCCAGCTCGGCCTTTTCCACGCGCTCCACGCCCGCCCGCAGCGCGGCCGCGGAAAATGCCAGCACCTTGGCCATCTCCAGTCCGGGGTCGAGGCTCACCGCATGAAACATGCGCACCACTCCGTTGGGCCGGTACCCCACGTCGATGCGCAGCGGATCGCCCGGCCGCGTGTACTCCGACGCGGCGATTCTCTTTCTCAACAGATCCCACACCCCGGCGTGCTCGAACTCCGTGCGCATGCGCGCCTGGATCGCCGCGCGCCCGCTCAGCCGCGGCGTCCGCTCCCGCGGCGGCGGCTCCACGTAGAGCCGCATCAGCTCTTCCATCCCCGCCGGCAGGCTCTCGGCCAGGTAGGCCTTGGGCTCGGTCATCTGCACATTCAGCGAGAGCGACTCCTCGAGAATCCGCATCAGCCTGCCGCCCGGCTCCTGCTGCCAGCCGCCGCCGCAGCTCGCTCTCCATCCCTTCAAGCAGCGCCGTGTCGGCATCCGGATCGAGGCAGCGCACCCGCCGCCAGTCGCGCGTGAAGCGCACCTCCGACCTTCCCGGCCCCGGCCTTCCCAGTCTGTCCGCTCCGGCAGCCTCGCGCAGGATCACGCCGATGTGCACGCACTCGTTCCGCACCGCGTCCGGCACATACCGCAGCAGTTGAAACTCGCACGCACGCCGTTCAGTTCCGCCGATCATAATCAGCCTCTAGCTCCTAGCTTCTAGCTCCTGCCTCGAGCTCGCAGCTCTCGGAGCTGGCATTTCGCTTTTCAGTTCTGCGCTCTCAGTTCCCAGTTCTCAGTCCAGAATTGTCCTCAGTCCGGATCGCTGCTTGCGGCACTAGTTGACACGCTCCCAATCAGGCCCTCATCCGTCCACTCCAGCACAACGCAGCTAGAAGCTGAAAGCTAGTAGCTAGAAGCTGCCCTTCTCAATTCACCCTCATCGTATCTCCCCATCGTTCCGTCTCTCCAAGCACTCTTCCTCACTTTCTCCCCGCCCATCCCCCATTTCGGAAACGGCCTCCGATCCGATTTCCCAAATGCCTCAATCAGCTCCCGGATCCGGCTCCGCCGCGCCAGCAGCTTCTCCACCAGCGCTTCCATCTCGCCCTGGTCGCCGCCGTACCACTCCGGGGGAACACTCGTTGGCCGCCGCCCACACCGTCTCTGCCGGCATGGTTTCCAGGCGCGTCAGCCAGGGCTCAAAGGACTCCCATCCCGTCACCTCGCGGTACACATCATTGCGATAGTAGACGCCACGCAGCGGCGCATCCTCAAAGCGCCACTCCCCGGCGTGAAAGCAGTAGCCGAAGTCGATGAAGACGGCCTTGTAGCGCCGCTCCCGCTGCCGCCGCGTAAACACCGCCTGCCGCCCGTTGGCGTTGCCCGTCCACTTGTCCAGCGCCAGAATGCCGGCGAATTCGTCCAGATTTTTCAGCTCGCCAAGCTGCTCTTCGGGCAGAAAGTCCACCACCTGGCCCGGCATCATGCCCCCGGCAAATCGCGATCCGAACTGCAGCCCCGGCTGGCAGCGCACCTGCGTCCGCCCCAGGTCGATCTCCAGCTCCGGCGTATTCTCGATCAGCCAGCTTGAAACCTCCACCAGCTCCGCCTCCGGCACCGTCAGCCCCGCCGCCGCCGCCAGCCGCGAGGCCAGCAGCTCATTGGCCAGCACCCGCATGTGCTGCGGGTTGTTCTGGAACTTCACCACGTAGACGTGGCCGTCCGCGCCCAGCATCAACTGGCCCTGCGCGCCGCCCCGCATGCGCCGGATCTGCTGCACCGCCAGAACCGCCACTCCGTGACCCCCAAACCTGCCGCTTACTGTCTCTTGATTCTTTAACGAATTCTAATGCAGGCTTCGCCTTCGTCCGGAATTCTGCACCTCCGCATGCCTGCTCCCGCGCCTACGCCTCTCACTTTCCTTCGCCAAAATCGTATTCCCAATTCGAGGGATTCAGGCCGTCAGGTCAGGCCTAAGCTCCGTTTGACCTCAGCCTCGTCGGCAAAATCGCCAATTGAAATCGCAGTAGAACTGACTTGTCTTCCGCGGGCACGGCGGGGAACTCGAAGAACAGCCTGTGAGTTCATGGAGAATACAATCTTCAGAAGAAGAGCATCCAACTGGGAATGAACATTCGCTCAACTGTATTCGTCAGTTTTTGCGTCTTCGCGTTCTGCATCTTCGCAATGCCGGTGCTCATGTTTGCGCAAACCGACGAGATCCAGGTGTACGACGGAGAGATCGCGCCGCCCGGAATCTTCAATCTGATGATCCACAATAACTTCACCCCCAAGGGGCGGACCGTGCCCGATTACCCTGGAGCGATCATCGCCAATCATTCCTATCAGGTCACTGCCGAGTGGGCGTATGGCGTTACTCCGTGGTTTGAGCAAGGACTTTATATGCCCGTAACGTCGCCCTATTCCGAGAACTGATGGCTCGACGATTAACGGCTTCAAAATTCGCGAACTGTTCGCACGACCCAACGCTCAGGACCACACCTTCTTCTATGCAGCCAACTTTGAGTTCAGCGTCAATCACCACTATTGGGAGTCCAGAACGATTACCTCGGAGATCCGGCCGATTGTAGGGCTGCACTTGCATCCATGGGATCTCATTTATAACCCGATTGTCGACACGGACTATACCGGCGGACCTGGAAACCTGCAGTACAACCCCTCCGGCAGAGTGGCCTACAACTTCAACAACAGGTGGGCCCTCGCCGCGGAGGAGTATGACAGTTTCGGCCCGCTGCACGGGTTCTTGCCGCTTTCGAAGCAGTTTCACGAGGTCTGGGCGACGACGGATTACTCAGGCACCAAGTTTCTCGGTCTGACCGTTGAAACCGGTGTCGGGTACGGTTTCACGGCGGCGTCGGACAAATGGACGCTTAAGTTGATGCTGTCACGCAACCTGAACGTCCATCCGTGGCGGCCTTAAACAAACTGGAAAACCAAGATGGTGGTTTGGCTTCTCGCCGAAGTCCGACAACCAATATCCCGACCGCACAAAAGCTGGAATTGCCGTGGACAAGTATCATTTCTCCCATTTCCCAAAGACCCCGTGGACACGATCATCCTCGATCGCCTCGAGAAGCCCATCCGCAAACTATCCTGGAAAGGAGTGGGCTGGTCATGATCAAACGCTTCTTCTCCGTATTCACAAGCAACGCCCGGCTGGCGCTGCTTACCGCCGGTTCCATCGCGCTTGCCATGGCAGCTTTCGCGCAGTCTGCTCCGCAAGCTGCGCCCCCCAACACGCTGGCCTACGACGTGGTCTCCGTGAAGCCGCATCAAACCACCGCGAACGGCGGCATGTGGTGGCGAACCACGTCCGACGGATTTTCGGCTTCGGGAATCGGGTTGGAAAACCTGATCACGACTGCCTACGATCTGGTTATGCCCGATCAGATTGCGGGCCTGCCGGGATGGGCGCATTCGGACACCTTCGACATTGAAGCCAAGATGGACGAGGATACAGCGGCCGCCATGAAAAAACTCGCAAAGCCGGAGTTCAGGCTGGCGTACCTATCGATGATGCGGTCGCTCCTTACCGACCGCTTCCAATTGAAGGTCCATCACGAAACCAGAGAGCTGCCCGTCTACAACCTCGTCATCGCCAAGGGAGGCTCCAAGATGAAAGAAGCGGCCGCAGGGGAGAAAGGATCGACGTCAATGTCGTCGAGGCAAATGACCGCGACTGCTATCGAAATCCACTCTCTGACGTTCAGCCTCGCGAACGACGTGGGCCGATTCGTGATCGACAAGACCGGCCTCACCGGCAAATACGATTTCACGGTCAAGTGGACCCCCGACGACGAGCAGGCGACCGCCGATTCCGGCCCCGATATCTTCACCGCGCTCGAAGAGCAGCTCGGGTTGAAGCTGGTTCCGGCGAAGGGGCCGGTGGACACCATTGTCGTCGATCGCATCGAGATGCCTTCGCCGAACTAGTGCAGTGAATGGTGGGAGGGTGGGTCGCCGCAGCGTTACCAGGCCCTCAACCTGGCACAAACTGGGGTGCCCCGTCCGAACTTGTCAGGGCGGGAAATACTTGGCCCCTCGCGGCGGACAGGTCGCTATCGGAGCCGGTGTGTGGGTAATCCATCCCCTTAAACCATTCAGGCCACTTGCCTTAACGCCCAACCGCCATCGTCTTCAATCGCCTTCCCTGTTGAATCCAAACGATTTCCACCCTCCAAAACCCAATTCCGTGCTACACTCTGTGTAATCGTAGAATTCGATTTGAAGTTCTTGCCTGTTCCGGTTACCGCCTACACGCAGCACTCCAACATTGCATTCAGCGGTAATTAAGTAACATGAGGAGCAACACAATGGAACAAGGCACAGTGAAGTGGTTCAATGACGCAAAGGGATTTGGATTTTTGAGCCGTGAAAACGGCGAGGACGTCTTCGTTCATCACACCGCCATCAAGTCGACCGGCTTCCGGTCACTCCAGGAAGGCCAGAAGGTCCAGTTCGACGTGACCAAGGGCCCCAAGGGTTGGCAGGCCGAGAACGTCCAGGTTGTCTAAGACCGGTTCTAGGACCGTTCAGGTCTTCCAAAATAGAACCTGAATAGACAAAACCTGACAAAGTTCAGAACTAACAACAGGTTCGGAACCAAAAAAGAGGGACGGCGAAACTGCCGTCCCTCTTTTGCGTTTCTCTGAAAATCTATTAAGTTCGCGCCAGCTCCAGAACCGCCAACGCCTCACCGGAAACTGCGAACTACGAACCGTGAACTGCCTTTATCACGCCGCCGGCTTCATCGCCTCTGCCGCTTTGGCCGGGTGCAGTCCGCCCTTGGGCAGATCGTGCGTCCCCAGATACTGCAGTATGTTGTTGATGGAATCCTCAAAGCGCGCGCCCGTTTTGTGCGTCACTCTCACGCCTTTTGAAACCAGCCGGCACACTTCAAAACGGTTCATTCCCTGCGCCAGCGCTTTATGTACTTGATCAGAACGCATGATAGCTCCAACGAACAAAGTAATAATTGCGTGGGGTGCGAAGCTCGTCAGAAGCGATCGGTCAGCCGTAGCCGAGCAGGCCTGGCACTTAATGCAGATTCGCAAACGGTAGTTCGGTCCGTGCTACTTTTTGAGCCGGCTTGCCAAATGGAACTACATTTTGGGGTAAGCGCTCAAGCCCGAGACAAAATCTTCGAAAAAGAATTGAATAGATCTGTCTTCATTGTACGCTGCAAAAGCCTCGCCCGCGCGCGAATGCGTCATTAAGCTGTCGAATTGCGGTCAAGATGCGATCAATATTTGATCGAGATGCGATCCAAATGCGATTAAGGCTCGCGCCACGCTTTCTCCTCACCCGATCCGCCTGTTAACATGAATTTCTTGAAGGCCCGCGCACCGGGTTCCGCGAACACATTCGATGGAAAGAGGTTATCGTGGCCGACACCACAAAAATCAAGGACAAGGCAGAACGCAAGAAGCTCAAGCGCGCGGCGCGCAAAAAAGCGGCTCCCAAGGCCAAGCGCACCACCCCGCGCGGCTCGCTGAAGAAGAAAGTCAAGAAGATGGTCCGCGGCCAGTCGAAGCGGTAAGAAAAGCAGCTCTTAGCTTCTAGCCTTTAGCCTCCAGCTCTTCGTGCTGGAGCAAGTGGCCTCGTTCACCCGCGGCGAGCTGAAAGCTAGGAGCTAGAAGCTAGAGGCTGCCTTCTCCTGCCCAGCCAGTTCTTCGCCCGCAAATCGATCGACAAGCTCATCAGCGACTCGGCCGAGCCCGCGCACGCGCTGAAGAAGACTCTCGGCCCGTGGTCGCTCACCGCGCTCGGCATCGGCGCCGTCATCGGCTCCGGGCATCTTCACCGTCATCGGCACCGCCATCTCCGGCGAGCAGCTTCCCAACGCCACCATCACCAACACGCCGCTCATCCACTACGTCATCACCCACACCGCGCTCGCCGGCCGTCCCGGCGCCGGCCCCGCCATCGCGCTCTCCATGATCCTGGTGGCCTTCGTCTGCGCGCTCACCGGCCTTTGCTACGCCGAGCTGGCCTCCATGATTCCCATCGCCGGCTCGGCCTACACCTACACCTACGCCACGCTCGGCGAGCTCATCGCATGGATCATCGGCTGGGATCTGATCCTCGAATACGCCGGCTCCAACATGAGCGTCAGCGTCGGCTTCGCCGCCCACGTCGTCGACCTGCTCGACTGGTTCGGCCTGCATCCCAGCGCGCGATGGATCTCGCCCGCCTATCTCCCCGACGGCCTGCAGGATCTCGCCGGCAACAATCTCTACAATCCCGGCTGGCACTTCGGCTTCAACATTCCCGCCTTCCTCATCGTCCTGCATCCTCACGGTCATTCTCGTCCGCGGCATCCGCGAGTCGGCCTCCACCAACAACATGATGGTCGGATTCAAGCTCATCGCCATCCTCATCTTCGTCTTCGCCGCCATCGGCTTCATCCATCCCTTCTAACTGGCATCCCTTCATGCCCAACGGCTGGTCGGGCGTGCTCACCGGCGGCTCCATCATCTTCTTCACCTACATCGGCTTCGATTCCGTCTCCACCGCCGCCGAGGAATGCCGCAATCCCCAGCGCGATCTTCCCATCGGCATCATCGCCACGCTCGTCGTCTGCACCGTGCTTTATGTCGCCGTCGCCGTCTGTTTAACCGGACTGGTTCCGTGGCAGTCGATGGTCGGCGACGCCGCGCCGGTCGTGAACGCGCTCAAGAAGCTCTCGCTTCTGCCCGGCGGCCACTCGCTCTATTGGATTCGCCTCGTCGTCCTGCTCGGCGCGCTCATGGGCATGATCTCGTCGATCCTCGTCTACCAGATCGGCCAGTCGCGCGTCTGGTTTTCCATGTCCCGCGACGGCCTGCTGCCCAAAGTCTTCTCCAACGTCCATCCCGCTCTTTCGCACTCCGGCATTTTCCACCTGGGTCGCCGGATTCGTCGTCGCCATTCCCTCCGGTCTCTTCGACATCGGCACGCTCGCCGACCTCTCCAACATCGGCACGCTCTTCGCCTTCGTCCTCGTCTCCATCGGCGTCATCGTCCTGCGCTATCGCGATCCCCACCGCCGCCGCGGCTTCGTCGTTCCCGGCGGCCCCGTCATTCCCGCGCTCAGCGTCATCTTCTGCTTCCTGCTCATGGCCGGACTGCCCATCATCACCTGGTACCGCTTCCTCATCTGGCTGGTCATCGGCCTGTTCATTTATTTCCTCTACAGCCGTCACCGCTCCGAATTCGCATCCAACAAACTGTCGCCCCGATAGGGCCAAATGTAGCGCCGGTCTCCCGACCGGCTGTACCGTGGGCGTCCATCGCCCACGCACCTCGTAAGCACTCCATACTGATACGGGAGTCTGCTATGAAGACCTGGCAAAAAATCGCCATCATGACGCTCGTCACCCTCGCCATCGGCGGCATCTATCTCTTCTCTGTCTTCGAGCAGCGCCGCAACCCCGGCGTCCTCCCGCAAACCGCTCCAGACCAGAACCTCACGCCCGACGACGTCGCCATCGTGCGCATGAAGTTCATGACCTCCTTCGACGACGCGCTCAAACTTGCAGGGCACCAGCGTGTGGATGAAGAACGGCTACACCATGCCGTATTTCCCCTACGAAGCCGGACACATCGTCTTCTCCAAAGCGCATCGGCCTCATTCCATCCGCCCAGCAACTCGACATCAAGAAAATCATCAAAGCCGCGCCGCCCGATCAGGTCGACGACGGAATCTCGCACGGCACCCGCCAGGCCTTCGCAATTTTCGCGCTGCCGAACAGCCCCGATCTCTACGCCACCGTCATCGGCGCCATCGACGGCAGCCAGGAAGAGTATTTCTGCGACGTGCTCTTCTATTACGACGATCCGCATACCATCTACGACAACTGGCCCAAAAACATCTGGGCCGCCATCGACGCGCATCAAGTCATCCCGGGAATGAACGAGCTTCAAACCCAGATGTCCATCGGCCACGATCAACAGGTCGAAAGTTCCAGCGAAGGCAATCGCACCATCACCTACGATCAGGCAGGCAAGAAGTGGACCATCACCTTCGTCAACAACAAAGCCGCCACCATCAATTCGCCTTAGCTGCCCCTAACTCCGCTAGCTCCGCCGACCCCGCTAAACTAAACTTGTGTCTGAAATCCGCGATTACATCCGCCGCCTGCCCAAGGCCGAGTTGCATCTGCATCTCGAAGGCACCATCGCGCCCGCCACACTCGTCGAGCTCAGCGCGCGCCACGACTCCCGCCGCCTGACCCTCGCTCGAAGCCAAAGCGCTCTACCGCTTCTCCGACTTCACCGAGTTCATCGAGTCGCTTCAAGGCCGTCACCCGCCGCCTGCGGGACCCCGAAGATTACGAGCTCGCCGCATGGCGCATGATGCAGCACCTCGCCGAGCAAGGAATCGTCCACGCCGAGGTCTACATCTCCGTCGGCGTCATCTATATGTGGCGCAACTTCGATCCGCGCTGCTTTCGAGCCGATCTTCGCCGCACTCGAGCGCGCCCGCGAACGCGCCGCCCGCGAACTCGGCCTCTCGCTCTATTGGATCTTCGACGCCGTCCGCCATTTCACCGTCGAAGAAGCCGACCGCGTCTTCCGCAAAGCCGTCGAAATGCGCGCTCACTACCCCTCCATCGTCGCCATCGGCCTCGGCGGCGACGAGCGCCGAACCGGCTCCGAGCCTTTCCGCCACCTCTTCGCCCGCGCCAAATCCGCCGGCCTGCGCCTCACCAACCACGCCGGCGAAACCACCGGCCCCGAAGCCATCTGGGAAGCACTCGCCATCGGCTCCGAGCGCATCGGCCACGCCCTATCGGCCATTCAAGATGAGGCTCTCCTCCAGGACCTAAAAGCGCGAAGCGCCGCCCTCGAGCTCAACCCCACCTCCAACGTCCGCACCGGCGTCTGCGCGTCCTTCGCCGCCCATCCCCTGCGCCAGTATTTCGATCGCGGCCTCCTCGTCACCCTCAACTCCGACGACCCCGCCTTCTTCGGCTCCGACCTCGTCAACGAGTTCCTCCTCGCCCACACCGAGCAGGGATTTACCCGCGACGAGCTCCGCCAGTTGGCCGCCAATTCCATCCTCGCCAGCTTTCTTCCCGAAGCTGAAAAAGCCTCCTGGCTGGCCCAAATTAACACTTTCGCATGATTACCTCGGCGTTTTCCCCACGTCTCTCCTACTGACCAATGAACCCACCTGCGCTATCATTGAAGCCTTGGAGGCCGCGCTCGATGTCCGCCGATCCTGAATTCGACTATCAATCCGACTTGTCCGACTCTTCCGTTCCAGAAAACGCCGAACCGGAAAAGACCGGCGGGACCGCCCTTCGCGTCATCACCTGGTTTTCTGTTGGAATTGCCGTTGCCGCGGTCGGCATCTACGTTGGTGCAGAGATCCGCAATCGCTACCGGTTCAAAAAGCGCACGCCCTACGACTTCTATTCCAAGGCCGGCAACCAGCAGGCCAGCGAATTTGGCGTCGGCATCTAGCGCCGCCAAAAGCCAACATCCTTCCAAAACATGCCGCCCCAAAATGCCGTCCTTGGCCGGCATTTTTGCGTTTGCACCTAATCTAGGCCAGCTTTATCCGTGAAGCGTCTGCCACGCGCTATGGCAGATCCGCAGCATCCGCACTCCATTCCAGAACACGCGCGTCATTTTAGTTACGCCGTAGACGCGCTCTTGATAGTGGACCGGCATTTCGACAATCTCAAGATGCAGCTTTGAAGCGCCGAAAATCAGCTCGTAATCGCCCCACAGGTCTCGAATGCCCCATCCTCCCAGCCCGCTCTCGATCCTCAGCCAGTCTTTCCTCCACAGCACTTTCGTCCCGCACAAGGTGTCTTTAAAACGCTGATTCAGCAGATAGGAAAAAACAATCCCGAACACGCGGTTGCCGGCCTGATTGAAAAACTTCATCGCTGTCTTCGGCACCGGATAAACCAGGCGGCTGCCGTTGACGAACTCCCCGGTGTTTTCGACCATCGCCGAGAAAAATCTCGGCAGTTCCTCCGGCATCACAGTAAGATCCGCGTCGAGAATCATTAGGATGTCGCCCTTCGCGCCGCGAAAACCAGTCCACACATTCTCAGCTTTACAAATCCCCGGTCCATCCAGTAGCCGGATGTCGCGATCCGGAAACAGCCCCTGCATCCGCCGAACTTCGTCGGCCGTCCCATCAGTGGATTTGTCGTCGCAGAAAATGATCTCCGTGTGCTTGCCCATGTCGGGAATCCGCTCAACAGCCGCCTGGATATTTCCCTTTTCATTCCGGCAAGGAACGATCACCGACACAGAAGTCTCGCTTTCATCGTGCCCTATCGGCTTCATGCGCGCTACGGTTACTTGAATCATGCAAAGCCGGCGAAACCCCGGCAGCTTCGCCAAAAATTCGTTCAGGAATGCGGAAACCAACGGAATATATTTCGGAAACAGCAGGATTCGGTGAGTACGAAGCCGCGTAAAGCCAGACAGAACCAAAAATCTGTTCACATCCTCAGAGTTCACCCAGTTCGGCTCAACATAGGGAGAACGCAATCCCATTGAACTGGCAATCTCGAGAACAGGCTCCCATAGCTGGTTGTAATTGATGATCAATAGGCGCGTATCCTGCGTGCAGTGATCGCGAATTCGATTGAGAGCCGCGAGAATATCGACCGTATCGAAGATATGGCCAAAAACGACGTAGTCAAACTTCTCGCCAAGTTCCAGATCTTCAGGGTCTGCGCAAACGAAATTCAGATCGGGATGATCCTTTTTCGCGACATCGACCAGTTTCTCGCTTATCTCCACCCCGACGCCGAACGACGGTTCCACCGAGGCCAGCAGCCCGCCGGTCTGGCAGCGCACTTCCAACACCCTTTTTTTAGGCTCAATAATGAAACGGAGCAGCCTCTTGATCCGGCCGTAATAGTAGCGATTTCGCTCGATCCATCGGTCCCGTTTCAGCGCGATGCTGTCCTGCAATTCGCGGCGCGCCTGGCGCGTGGATTCCAATGCAGCTAAGCCCCAGGCATCTTTCTGTTCTGCGACTGCCGGCACTTGAAACCTCCTCGGGCCCATCTTCATACTACCCACGCACAATCCGGATTCCACCTCCAGGCCGTGACCTGATCGTGATTACATTGGTTCGTCCGGCCAGCGCCCCGCAAGCAAACCGCGCAAACACCTCGCGCCGCAATTGCTGTCCTCACGAAGCTAGCAACCCCTCGCAGATTTGAGGCATGCTGTTCACCGCAAAGGGACACGTTAGTAATGGTTTTGCTCGATTTCGAGTAGCTTTGCAGTCGAGTTGAAATACCATCTATCTGATGCCGCCGCAGTCTTTCCCGGGTCTTGGAATGCGCGCTCCTGCGCCCGTTGAAAAGCTGTCAAAGAGTCCGGCCGTTCAGGAAAATCGAATGAACCTTTCAGACGACCGGAGAAATCCATTCCTGATCGCTTATTCTCTGGCCAGGCGTGCCGGGTTTCTCCAAACCGCCCTCGGCCGCCGCTTATTCAAGTCTGCCTACTTCCTCTACAAACGCTACGTTGAAGACGATCTTCGGGACCTGCTGCGTGCCTATCCCGCCATCGTCGGCGGTGGGAATGTCCTGGACATCGGTGCGAACATCGGCTACACCGCCGCCGTTCTTGCGCGCGCAACTGCATCCGGTCGCAAGGTCTACGCCTTCGAGCCCGAGCCTTTCAACTTCAGTCTTCTCGATCAGACCGCGCTTCAGCCCGAATTCGCCCGCAAAATCGTCCCTATGCAATTGGCTGTCGGCGCTGCCGATGGGACCATTGACCTCTGGATCAACGATCGTCACCATGCCGATCACCGCGTCGCCACGGAACAGTTTCGCTCCGCGCATCCTGAATCCAACAAAGTCAGCGTTTCTCTGGTTAGTATCGACAGCTTCCTTCAGAGCAATCCAGGACCTGTCTCTTTTGTCAAAATCGACGTACAAGGATACGAACTGGCCGTGTGCCAGGGCATGACGGAAACGCTGCGTCAGAATCCAGAAATCGCCATCGTTCTTGAGTTCATGCCCTCAGCAATGCGCGAATTAGGTTTCCAGCCATCGAATCTGATCGACTTTCTAGTTGAGCGGGATTTTAAGGTTTATCAAATTCATCCACGCGGAAAGCTTTCGCAGGGCATTCCGGACATAGTGAACGATTCAGGTTATTGCGATCTTTTGTTCAGCCGAACTCCCATTCCATGCGGCCCTGAAAAACCAGAAAGACAAATGAGAAATACGACCATGGAAACAAACGGAGAAGCCGAAGACGCGACAGATTCCGCCGCGCCCCGAAAAGTCTCGGCCGCCATCGTGCTCGGCTCCGCGTGGCCGGCGTTACTTCTTGCCGCCGTTTGCCTTCTTCCTTACTTGAACAAGGCTTATCTCATCGACGATCCGTGGTTTCTTATGATGTCCCGCCAGATCATCCAGCACCCATTGCACCCGATGGGTTTCGACGTCTGCTGGGACACCGTCGATAACTGCACCAAAGCCTACGAGATGACGCCTGGGAATTCCCTTATGGGCTATGTGCTCGTACCAACAATTTTGAACGGTGCGCATGAGTGGATGGCACACCTCACCCAATTGATGCTGGCTTGGATTGCAATTATCGCGATGACTTCGCTCATCTTCCGTTTCGGCTGGGATCGATGGCACGCAACAGTCGGAGCTCTGCTTCTTGTAGCCATCCCTCCATTTCTCCCTATGGCCGGCACCGCAATGCCCGATGTTCTCGCCACTGCCGTCGCACTGGTGGCAATGGAACGGCTTGCTGCGTGGAAGGCGGAGCAGAAGTGGACTCAGGGTGCAGCGGCCGCTATCGCGCTTGGGCTTGCCGGCTTTGCTCGATCACACCTGGCTCTTCTTTTGCCTCTTGCGGCATTTTTTCTCTTGGACAGCATCAATCCCAGGGAGATTCTGGAACAAATTCGCCGGAGATTATGGCTCTGGACGCCGGTCTTCGCGGGCTTTGGTATCTTGTTGGCGCTTATCCTTGCGGTGCGTGAGCATAACCTGGCCCTCAATCCCCCTCCCGTTGTTGTGGGGCCGTCGAACATACCGACCAATCTTTTTGCATACCTGGCGTATTTTGTTTTTCCTCTGCCCCTGGCATTTTGCTGGATGGCGAATCGTTTCAAAACCAAACGGCCGAGTTTCCTTCTCATCCTGATTCCGGTCGTGCTCATCCCATTGTTCCTGCGTTGGAATATTGTGCTGGTTCTGTTTCTGGCGGTTCTCGGGTTGCGCGTCCTTGGCGGCCTGATCTATCAGGCATTCAAGCAACGTGACCCTATGGGTCTGTTCCTGCTGCTCTGGATTCTCGTTCCGTTTCCCATCGTCTACTACACTCACCTTCCGATGAAGTACCTGCTTCCCTGCATACCCGCCGTCATTCTCCTCTGTTTCCGGTTGCTGGATGGAGTTTCGCTCCAGTTTGCCCGTGGAGCAGCCTTCGCATTGATCCTCGCCGGCACCGGCTATTCTCTTCTCATCCTTCACTCGGACGCAGAGTTCGCAGATTTCGGGCGCGACAGTTTGGTTCGCCTGATCGCCCCTCATGTGGCCGCCGGTGAAAAAGTTTGGTTCCCTGGCCAGTACTGGTCTTATTGGTACGCGCCGCTGGATGGCGCAACGCTGACTTATCCCGGCGGTCCTCAGCCGAAGCCCGGAGATCTGTTGGTAGTCGACGTCTTCGCTGACTCGGCAGGAGCTCACTGGCCTCTGAAGCGCTTCCCTCGTCGCACCCTCGTCGACGCAGTCGACCACAAATATTCCTTCGGCAGAACTATGGGAGCTGGCATGGGCCTTTACAGCAATGCGTTTGGTTTCTGGCTGTGGGGGTTTGGCGAAAGTGACAAAGACCGATTTGAGCTTTGGAGAATAGATTGAAACCCGGCTGGCCTGACGGCTCGCGGCAATTCCGCCACTCGAGCGAACCCGGTCGCTCGTACTAGCGCTTAACTAACTTGATCGTCCAACCCGTCGGATTCTCGGGTATAACCAGCACCGTCCCCGGCGCTGCGCCGTCAATGTGCGTCGCATTCTCCGCCCAATGCAGATCCACGAGAGCGGGCGTCCTCCAATCGCGCACCACGCCGACAGACGCAGGTCACCATCACGACAACCAAAATCGCCTTCAAAACCTCTCCTCCACTCCGAATGCCGAACACGAGCAACCATACAAAAGCAAGCGACGGGAAAAACCAATAGCGTATGCCTCCCGCTCTCGAGAGCAACTCCCAGGTCGTGACGCCGGCAGGCGGATAAGCTGCGGGGGAAATGAGCGACAATGCAAAAATCGCCGCAGCGAGAAAAACGAAAAGCCTCATCGCCAGCGGGGACCTTGCCCAACAGAACGCCATCAGAATGAAGCCACCCACCAATACGCAGAACAAGCAGATGAAAACTTGCTTGCTTGGATTTGCTGCCAGCCCATTTGCGCCCAGGAGTGACGCCAAAAAAACGTGACCGCCGATGATGCGCACAAGCAACCCCGGACTTGCGCCAAGAGTGTAATGAGGCCGGCCGGAATACCCTCCGCCCAAAAGAGCCCAAATTTGGACAGTACTGGCCGCGATGAGAATACTGGCCGTTCCCCAGCGCCAGCGGTTACATTGCTGCCAGGCCATGAAGAGCGCGATCGGAGTCAGAAAAACACAGAACGGCCCGCTCAGCCCGCAGAGCAGAAGTATCGCCACATCGAAGACCCGTTCGCCGGCATTCCGCGGTTCCCGTCGCCACCAGCAAAAGAAAAGCCGCCAATGCCAGCAGCCATTGCGAATCCGTAATGAAAGCGTGCATCTCAAAGCTATTCGGCAACGCTAAATAAGCGCCTGCAAGAATTGACCGGAAGGCCAGACTGCCCCATGCGGATGATCGCGACGATAGGAGAATACTGACGGGGAGAACTTCAGCGCATATCGCGATGAGGTTCAGCACCAGAGGAGCCAAAGCCAGTGGCGTCAGTAGCGAAAGCGCGGCCCCTAGTCGCGGGAACGCGTGAAAGTATCCTGCGTATGTCCGAAATAGCGCATGCCACCACCCGAAGTTATACGCATCCGCGAAAAAGACATGCCCATCTTCTCCCCAGAACTGAGCGTTCAAAACCGCATCTGGCCGTCGCGAAATAATCACGGCACAGGCCAGCAGAAAAATTACACCGTGGTACCAGGCTCGCAGTTCAAATTCGCGCGGATGTCGTTCGACGTCGGCGTGCATTGCCGGCCTCATAAGCGCCGTTCGGCCTGCGAATAATACTCCTGCGTCAGTTTTCGGCCGCCGCTGCCAAATCGCTGCACGCGGATCATGCCCAGCTTGTGCAACACAAAGCTCGCGGTCGTTGCCAGCACGCCGAATCCATACTCCACGCTGCGCTTGAAATTGATTGACGATGCCTCTTCAAAATATTTTGTCGGGCACGAAATTTCGCCAATGCGAAATCCAAACATCACAGCCTGCGCAATCATCTGGTTATCGAACACAAAATCGTCCGAGTTCTCGAGCAGCGGTAAAGTTTCCAGCAGTTGCCGCGAAAAGGCGCGAAATCCGGTGTGGTATTCCGAGAGCTTCACACCCAGAAACAGGTTTTGAAAAGCAGTCAGAAAGCGGTTCGCGACATATTTATAGAACGGCATTCCGCCTTTCAGCGCTCCCGCGCCCAGAATCCGCGATCCCAGAACCATGTCGTACACGCCGCTCGCGATCATCCCTGCCATCGCCGGAACCAGTGTCGGCGTGTACTGGTAGTCGGGATGGAGCATCACCACAATGTCCGCTCCGGAAGCCAGTGCCTCGCGGTAGCAGGTTTGCTGGTTGCGCCCGTAACCGTAGTTTGCGTCGTGGACAAACGTAAGCACGCCCAGCCCGCGCGAAAGCTCCGCGGTGTTGTCCTTACTCGAGTCGTCGACCAGAATCTTGATGTCCACCACGTCAGAAAGCTCGCGCACCGTCTGTTCCAGCGTCTTCTCGGCGTTGTACGCCGGCATCACGACCGCGATCCGCTTTCCGTTGATCATGATGTTGACCCCTTGAATTCGGTCGTCTTGCGCCAACGCATAGTTGACGCGACGTTTCAGTGGATGTCCGCGGACGCCGCCGCCGGCGTCGGATACGGCGAAATTCTCGCCGGAATCGCATCCGGCTCCACCAGCCAAACGCGCCGGCCCCGGTAGTATTGCGTCAACTCTACATTATCGGCAGCGTCCATCTCTCTCGCCCATACGACTTTGGAACCATCAATGTCAGCACCGTTGTAAACCCATTCATCGTATGGATTGTGATCGGCAGAATATCTCACGATAACCAGCTGTTGGCCGGGCTGCCTGTCGAGCCAAGTCTCCATGTCTGCCCGCTCTGTGCCAAAATGTTGCGGTCCAAACCAGGTCAGGTTCCAATTCCCCGGGTCCCACTCAGGCGGCCCCAGATGCATCGGCTCGGCAATCACCCGAACGCCGGCCATCATCACGCACGCCGCGATCGTCAGCCGCACTATTGCCAGGCCAACCGGGCTGTTCCCCATCTTCCACACCCGAAGGTGCCGCATCATCTGCAATCCCACCGCGTAAATAGCCGCTGTGAAGGGAGCCACGTAATACGGAATAAGGAAGATCTCAATCGCCATTCCAGCGGCTACAACCAGCAGGCAAACAACAAGGAAACGGATTCGTCGATCCAGAAACACTCGCCGCAACATGAAGAGTGGCGGCAGAAGACTCAACCCCGCAAAAAAGAGCACTGTGAATGCGGCTTTGACAATCGTCCACGGCAAATAACCTGTGAGTGAGTGAACGCGGGGATACATCGGGAGCTCCGTGATCTCATAAAATTCGCGCATAACCGCGTGCCGGTAAACAGGCTCTGGCCGCTGCTGCTGCCAAACGTAATACGGCGCGATTGCGTAAGTTTGCCGGTCGATCGTATAAGGCAGCGTGAGCGGATTCCCAAACGCCCTGTAATCGTAGTAACCCAGCCACGCCACAGCCGCGCAGATTACAAGCATCGGCACAACTGCCCGCCGCGCCAGCATGCCTAGCGGCGGCCTGTTCTTCCCCTGTCTCCCTTTTTTCATCGCCCAATAGCCCAGCGCCACTCCAACCGGCAGGCACATCAGCAATCCTTCATACGGCCGCGTCAGCACAAGAATTGCAATCCCCATGCTCGTCGACAGCCCGTATCGAAACCTCCCAGTCTTCATCAATCTTGGCAGGCTGCCCAGCACCAGCGCTCCGCCAAACCCGCTCAGCAGCGCTGCCCCGTGATATGTATTGATCCAGTAGCTGAACAGGCCCAGCCGCAATACCGCAATCACTCCTCCCACCAGCGCCCACCTTCTCGGCAGCCATCCCTGCAGCATCCACACCAGTGCCGCGCACATCAGTCCGTCCATTGCCAGCGCCGCCAGCCATGGCTGATGAAACAGCACCTGGCCCGCAGCAAACAGCAGCCCCTGACCTGGAAAGTACATCGACTGATACGTCGGTTGCATCGTGATATGGATGCTCTCGAAATGCGTCCACATCGCCGGAGTCGGATTTGTCAGTCGTCCATGGACGAACGTGTCGCTGGCCAGCAAGAAGCTGAAATCATCTGGCACAAACGGCAATGGGATGGGAAACAGCGGAAGCAACGCCGCGCGCAGCAAGATCACTGCCAGGCCAGTTCCGGCTGCCGCCCAGCCCTCGTTTTCGGCAAGGCGCCCGGACCATTGCTCCAACCGCCCAAAAAATCCCGCTCCAACCTTCGGCCACACGAAAGCTAGCGTTACCGCGATCGTCGTCACGGCGAATTCAGCTTCCAGCAGGAAATGATTTGGTCTTGCGTCGGAAGGTAGCACCATGGCGAACCAAATCCTCTCAGGAGCTTGCGGCCGTGCGCCGGAAATAAACCCACACATAAAAAATTCCCGTCGCCAGCAGAACCAGCGGAGCAGGGTGAAATACAACAACCGTCAATACTTTTCCCAAAATGCTCGCCGTTCCCATCTTCAAACTGTTCATGATGGTCAGCAGTACTGTCGAAGGAATGTCGGCAGTCGACAGCAACGCAAATGCGGTCAGCAAGCCTGCCGCCCACTTCAAGCGCGCATCTGTCGCCCACAGCAGCGAGCACGCCGGAACAGTGAGCAACAGCAGCTTGGCGTCGTACCCCCGGTGGTAGACCGGCAGCATCGAGAGCGCGGCAATCGCCGCCAGCGCGATCCATGCATTCTCTTTTGTGAAGCGCGACTTCAGCACCCGTATAGCTCCAGCCACAAGCAGCGATCCACAGATGAAATAGCTGGCGAGGTTATAAAACGACGGGTCATCGCTAAACAAGCTGAATACCGACTGCAGGCTGATCACGTAATCGGCGGAGTGGAATGTAAGGGAGTCCGGTCCAGGATCGTTGACGCTCCCGTGCGCTGAAAGCAACGCCAAATTTGACCTCATCTCGTGCACCCACTCCGGAGACACATGAGAGACCCAAAGAACGGCCGGCACCGCCAGCGCAGCCGCCACCACCGCGGTCTGCAGAGCCCGCTTCCGGTAAACACCCCCCGCCAGCAGGAAATAAAACCACACCATCGCCGCATCGTGGGGCTTGATCACCAGGCTGACGCCGAGGCAAAGCACGCCGGCGTACTCAAACCGCTTCTCAAGGAAACACCAGACCGCAATGACGCAAAGACTAATGACAATTCCGGCCAGATTCCCCAGTCCAAAGACGAGCTCGCAATTGAAAAGCAAAATGCAGATAAGAATCGTCGCGGCCTTCAAAGCCTGCTTCTCGGCAACCCTCCAGATCAGCAACGCAGCCAGCAAAAGACCAGCCGCGTTCAACGCCATCCAAAACAGGCTGGCCATCTTCAAAGGCAACAGCGCCAGCGGCGCAACCAGCAACATTGAAGTAGGCAGGTTGACGCACACAAGCATCGCCCGCCTGAAAAGGAACGCCGCCGCCGGATCAGGCGAATATCTGCCCCCATCGGCCTCGTACGCATGCTGCAATACGGCTGGGTTGTATGGGTCGCTGTGCTGCATCAGGCAGCGGGCCCCGTAGAACACCGCTTTAAACGCTCCCATTCCCGAATAGGAGGTAAGCGCAATAATCGAGCCCCAGGTGATGAAGATCGCCCCACTCAAGAAGAGGCAAAGCAGAGCCTTCCGCTGCGCCGATGTGGGCTTCCATTTCATTGTTCACATTCCAGCAAGCCGGATGCCGATATCGCCGCAAATGCCTCCAGCCCGCATTCAAGCACCAGAAGAGTTGTATTGAGTCGGTTAGCCCGGGACGGCAGTATAGAGGCCAGCAGCATATCGGTTAAGAACATATCGGCTAGGCAGGCACATTTCCGACTCGGCAACTGACCTCCGCCAAGTAGCGCCGGCGTCCCGCCGGCTGTCGTGCGGGCGTCCTCGCCCGCACACCCTTCTCCCTCGCCCACTTGGTCCCTGCGACCCTCGACGAACAAAATCCCCAACAGACCATTGCGATCTTACGACATTCGCAGCCCCACGCCCGCTCGGGATCCAACTCCCCGAACCCGCCTCGTCACTCCAATGTGAAATGAATGTCTCAGCCCTGCCGAGCTCGACCTTCAGCGCCCGGCGAGTGTCTACCCGACCCAACTTCGGGCCCGCTCGTGATACGGGCGCACAACAATAAGTGGGAGCACCAGCCGACGGCACAATACCTTCGCCGGCTGATGCTCTCCACTGAGTGAATCTGATAATGAATCTGATTCAGGTCAAACTTGACCAGGAACCGTGACCTTGAACGAAACTACCCGAGCGAGGTGCTGACGTTACTGAACACAAGATTGACTGCCGTGGCCACGTGTTTCACTCCGCCAATGCATGCCAGTGCAATCAGGGCCGCCAGTAACGCGTACTCCACCAGATCCTGACCCTCTTCGCCGTGCATCAGGTCCTGGAACTTCATGCGCACTTTCAGAATCATCTCCGCCATTCTGTTCATATACATCGCTCCCGTGCACTTTATTTGCGTTCAGTGATTCTTAAGTACGAGTCTCTTCTCGGCGCGCTTAATTCCTACTGCCCGTTCCTGCTTCGCCCTCAGACAAGGCAAACCAGGCGGCGCATTGTTCGCGTCATCCCGGTTGTTTGTTGCGTCAATAAATAAGAGAGCTAAAAACCGTTGTGGGAGGAGCACGCCCTGGCTCGTGGCCGGCCGCGTAACCCTCCCACAAAGATGCTGAATCCCATTGGTAAATCAGAAAACCCCAAATCAGTTATCCCAGCGAGTTGCTGATGTTGGTGAAGACCGTGTTAACTGCCGTGGCTACGTTGTTGACGCCCGTGATGCAAACGAGTGCAATCAGGGCAACCAGCAACGCATATTCGACCAGATCCTGACCCTCTTCGCCGTTCTTCAGGCCCTGGAGTTTCACGTAAAGTTTCAAAAGTGAGTTGCTCATCGTTTCTCCTTGATGATCTTCCGGCTTGTACCGGCGGAGTTGGGTCGCCACAATCTCTTATGGCACCACGGACGAGTTCAACGGATCAGGTACTTCCTCTTCTTCGTCCGGTTGTTTGCTGCTCTGTTACGAGCGGTTATCCTATGCGCGAGAAGGCACGCTGGGCGTTTTGCCGGTTGCGCGCCCCCTCGCGAAGGGGCTGAGGTCCTGGAAACGTCGTACTTAAACGACTATCCCAGTGAGTTGCTGATGTTCGTGAACACCAGGTTGACCGCGGTGGCAACGTTCTTCACACCGGTGATGGCCGCAAGGGCAATCAGGGCAACCAACAGGGCGTACTCGACCAGATCCTGGCCATCCTCGCGTGCAACCAGGGTCTGCAATTTGACATAGAGCGTCAGAAAAAGGTTATTCATGTGTGTTTTCCTCTCCGAGAGTTCGAATTTCCCAGCCTCAGCCGGGCACCCTTCCTACTGCATCTGGCGTGCCATACTCCAGCCATATCGCCGCCAATTTAGAATCAATGTCTTACCAGAGATTTCCCACCCGGTGACCATCGGCACTGTCTACCCCCGTATACATCTAATTACCTCTACGAACCGCCCTGTATACATCTCGGATTGGCTCTCATCCGCCAGGTCACACCCTTTCGACAGCCAGAACGTCTGATTCTGTCCTGTTTTCGGACACTCTCGTGCCTTCGCATCCGTCGTCCTGGAACCTCAGAAAACATCAATATGAGCTGACCCTCATCCGCAACCCCTTCATTGGCTTTAAAATAGCCTCCATGGCCAACAAGCTGGATCTTCCTCCAGCCGAGAAGCGCAGCGACTTCGCTGAAGTTGCCATTGCTATCGTCGCCGGCCTCGCCCTTTCCGTCACCGTCCTCTTCATCGTAGTCACACCTTTCTCAGGCAAACAGGCTGCCGCTCGCGACTTCGTCTCCTACTGGGCTACCGGCCGCCAGCTCGTCCACCACCGAAATCCCTATGACCGGGACGCCATCTATGCCCTCGAGCACGCTGCTGGCCTCGGCGCCGGTATTGACCCCCGAACCGTCCTCATCATGCGCAACCCGCCCTGGGCGCTTCCCATCGCCTACCCCCTCGGCTTTCTCGGCCTGCGCTTTGCCGGCATTCTCTGGACCTTCCTCCTCCTAGCCTGCCTGCTCATCTCCATCCGCATCGTCCGCGAGCTCCACGGCTCACCCCCAAATCGCATCCACTGGCTCGGATTCGGTTTTACCCCCGCAATCATCTGCCTCACCATGGGCCAAACGTCGCTTCTTGCCCTCCTCGGCCTCGTGCTGTTTCTTCGCTTCCATCGCTGCCACCCCTTCTTGGCCGGTGCCGCGCTGTGGCTCTGCGCCCTTAAACCCCATCTTTTCTTGCCCTTCGCCGCCGTTCTAGCCCTCTGGATCGTCCTCACCCGCAGCTATAAGCTCCTCGCCGGATTTTTCGTCGCCCTCGCCTCCACCAGCGCCGTCGCCTCCCTCATCGACCCCGCGGCCTGGACTGATTACATACGCCTTATGCGCTCGCCTTCCGTCGAAAACCAGTTCATTCCCTGCCTCGCCGACGTCTTCCGCCACCGGCTCCAGCCCCACGCCGTCTGGCTGCAATACCTTCCAGTCGCCCTCGCCTGCGTCTGGGCGCTCGTCCATTTCTGGCGTCGCCGCGCTCATTGGGACTGGCTCACCGGCTCGAGCTCCCTCATCCTCGTCTCGATTCTCGCCGCTCCCTATTCCTGGCTTTACGACCAATGCCTGGCCATACCCGCGCTCCTCGATGCCGCCTACGCCACCCGCTCCCGCAAGCTGCTCGCGGCTCTTGCCCTGCTCATCCTCGCCGCCGACCTCGAAATCTGCTTCGTCAAAGGTCACCTCAACCCTCTTTCTCTGGACAGCCCCCGCCTGGCTCGCCTGGTTTCTATTCGCCCGCGCCTCCGCCGCGAAGCAACCTGTTTCCGCACCTCCAACCTCCGCGCCCATCGCACCCGCCTGAATTAATACCGCGCCCTCGCGGCTTCCACTCCCATCACGCCCTCTATTGAGCCCCTTGGTTCGCGCTCGGCCCCGCACCCGCCGCTTCCCTCGCAGCCGCCACACACGCCGCACCTATAATTGCCATGACTCTCAGCAGAAAGGCTGATCATCCGTGGCCGGCAAGCGCGACATTCCTGCACTCCTGATCGCCGTCGCCTGCGCCCTCGGAGTCGTCTTCACCACCCTGTTCCTCAGCACCTTGTCCTTCAATCCAGCCACCATCGCCCGCCGCGACTTCATCGTCTACTGGGCCACCGGCCATCAGCTCGTCCAGCACGGCAATCCCTACGACCCTGACGCCATCAGCCGCATCGAGCGCGCCGGCGGATTCCGCGGCGCCGGCTCCTACTACATGCGCAACACGCCCTGGGCCTTGCCGCTCGCCTACCCGCTCGGCTTTTTCTCGCCCACCGCCTCCGCTGTTCCGTGGTCATTGGCGATGCTCGCCCTCCTCATCGCCTCCGTCCGAATTCTCTGGTCCCTCTTCGGCCCCGCCGGCAGTCGCCTCTATTGGCTCGGCCTTTGTTTTCCCCCTGCGCTGTTCTGCGTCATCCTCGGCCAAACCTCCATCATCATGCTCTTCGGATTGGCCCTCTTTCTCCGCCTCCACAAATCCCATTCCTTCGCCGCGGGAGCCGCGCTCTGGCTCTGCTCGCTCAAGCCGCATCTCTTTCTTCCCTTCGCACTTGTCCTTCTCATCTGGATCGTCGTCTCGCGCAGCTATCGCATCCTCGCCGGCTGCGCAACCGCATTCGCCCTCGGCGCACTCGTCACCACGCTCATCGATCCCGCCGCATGGAGCCAGTACTCCTACTACATGCGCACCTCGGTCATCACGCGCGAGTTCACTCCCTGCCTCGGCGATCTCCTGCGCGACCGCATCAATCCCTCCGCCGAGTGGATCGCCTTCATCCCCGCCGTGCTCGGCTGCATCTGGGCCTTAACTTACTTCTGGCCGCGCCGTCACTCCTGGGATTGGCTCGAGAACGGCAGCCCACTCATGCTCGTCTCGCTTCTCGTCGCCCCATTCGGCTGGATCTTCGATCAATCGCTCGCCCTCTCGGCAATTCTCTACGCCGTCTCCCGCAACGCGTCGCAAACCATGCTCTCCATCCTCGCGCTCATCTACATGCTCATCGAGATTCAAATCGTCTCGCACTTCGATCTGCACTCAGCTTTCTACATTTGGGTCGCGCCGGCATGGCTCGTCTGGTATCTCTTCGCGCGCGCCTCCGCCCACCCCGCCCCGGTCGAATCGGTCGCCCCAGCCGTCACGGCTTCCTGATCGTCCACACCCTCTCTCACCCAGCACAAAATTTGTGTGCCAATTTTGACTGTCATCCTGCGTAACCAACATCCGCCGCGACGCACGAAGTGTCAGGGCCTCGTTTTGAATCCTCCCTGGGCGCAGCCGAGTGGATGCCCCATCCTTCGCCATCTTTCTGGCGAAGGGTGGGATAGCACGAACCTCCCTCTCAAGGCCGTGTATCAAAGCACGAGTTTACTCGTGCCACAAATCACGCCAAAATGACTCGGGGCTTTAGCCCCTGCGGAAACAACGGAAGGAACAGGAGCCTTTAGGCTCCTGAAAACCTCAGCCGCAACCATCTGGCCTTCAGGCCCGGCGACACCACTTTGCAGGAAGAAATGACGACAAGACGACTTATCATTGCCTATAAGGCCCTCTATGAGTGCATTGGCGATGATGCGCTCGCCCGGGCAATATCAGTACAGCCGAATCCGTCTCGCTGGATTAAGCCGTCTATCTTGGGAACTTCTCTTGATTCGAGATTGTGCCAGACTGCGGAGAGCCAACTGCAGCCATTGCGAACGGCGATAAGGGAAAATGCCTTGGCACGTTCCACCGCGAGCCATCCGGACTCAGATCGAACTGGCGTGCGCCGGAATGTTGATGCCGAAGCTCCAGACCCAGGTATCTCCGCGCCTGACGTAGAAGGATGATGTCCACACCGGGATAACGGGTTGACCGAAACAGCTTCCGTCCACGGTGGCATACAAGGTGAGGATCCCGAAGTCCGGAGTGAAGACAGTCGCCCGGGCATCAGCAAGCTGGAAACTCTTGACGTCGCAGCCTTGCCCGGACCAGGCACTGAGCACCTCGGCCCGCGTGGCGATGTGCGTGCCGAAGATATCGATGAATTGAACCTGCTGCGGCATCAGCGCGTCGAGCCGTGTCGCATCCCTGTCTTTCCACGCATCCCAAATGGCTTGCTCGCGACTCAGCATCGCCTCGGTCTTGGCATCATGGCTGGCCGACCGGCCCGCTGCGGTCATGTCCACAGTTCGCTTGGGCAGCTTCGCGGGGTCAACGATCGCCGATCCGGCGCGGAATACCGCCTTCCAGCGCGTCCCTTCGAGAACGTAGGCTGTCGCTGTCCAACTCGCCTTCGGGAGCCGGTTGCCGCCGCAGGAACCGTCCACGATCGTCTTATGCGTGATGACGGCGGCCTCGGGTGTCAGCCGGCTCAACTGGGAATTGGAGATTTGGTAGCTGTCAATTTTGCAATTCATGCCGCTCCATTCACGGATGGCGGCCGCTTTGTCGATTCGACCCGACAAGCCCCAGCTGACGAACTTGTCGGAGAGGAAGGTATACCAGAACTTCGTGTCGTTCGACTGCCGCGCGCGATATGACTCTTCCTCGATCCCGCTGAGTACTCGTATCAGATCTGTTGTACCGTCGTGTCCCCGGCCGGGGTCAGGGGCCTGTGCGTTGAGATGAGAAGAGGATGCCGAGCCGAAACCAAGCACGAATAGCACAACGGTGGTCATTCCGAACCGCTTAAGCATTTCCAAGCCTCGCAAACTGGGTGTGGTTGTTCGAAAAGACTACATCGATACCGGCAACTCACGCAACACATCGGGCGCTAATGACGGAACAGAGAGACATGGGATCCAGCCTAAATTGATGCAATGAGAAAATGCTCTGTCACTTGGCGACAACAGCCCAATGCACTCATCGAGCTTGGCCGAGAGTCAGGATTAGTCCTCTTAAACGCTGCTATCTCCCGCGACCCAGCGGCCCACTTCCGTTTCCAACCGGGCCCACCCCGTTCCCGCTGTCAACCCCCGCCCTCGCCGCACCCATCCCATCTCACTCATTCCAGAACTAAAATTCCTTTCCTCAACTTTGCCGATAATTTCCCGCTTTAAGCGCATACTCGTTTCATAAGCGTTTAACCAGGCGTTCTCTGCGGCGGACCGATCCGCCGCATTCGTGTCTTTGCGCCCTTTTTTCTTGTATGTAATCGGCGCAATCCGCGCGAAATGACCTGCATTAACTGAGAGGGCGACTAATGCAAACTTCAATGTCGATTGGCGCGTTCTTGACTCCGCTAACTCCCCCAACCCCGCTAGCTTCGCTCGGCGGGTATGCGAGGTATGCATACGGTATGGACGAGGTATGGCAGAGGTATGGGCCCTCCTGTAAATCCTTTGCAATCAAATATGGAGGTAGGTAATTATCCCTTGACATCAAGTAGAATATATGGCATAGTTAGAGAGTCATGAAACCAAAGCAGCATATCCCAAAGCACTTACGCTATACGATTCAGAGCTTTAACGCTCAGTTTCCCGACAATGATTCGTGCCTTAATTGGCTCAAAGCGGAGCGTTGGCCGTCCGGCCTTATTCCCTGTGAGAAGTGCGGCAAGGATCGCAAGCATCACCGCGTTACAGGCCGTCCAGCTTACGCCTGTGACTACTGCGGGAGCATGGTATCGCCTATGGCCGGATCGATCTTCGAGAAGTCCAGCACATCGCTGCGGACGTGGTTTTATGCCATGTACCTGATGTCGGCTACGCGCTGCGGAATCTCGGCAAAGCAGATTCAGCGCGAGACGGGCGTCACCTACAAAACAGCATGGCGCATGTTCAAACAGATTCGCACCCTGATGTCGGAGGACATCAGCTTGGAGGGCGAAGCGGTGGAGATGGATGAAACCTATGTTGGGGGTCGGGGCGAGAACAAGCGTCTAGGTAAGCGTCGCAGCAGAGGCCGTTCGCTGGACGATAAGACACCGGTGTTTGGCATGGTAGAACGCGGGGGCCGCGTAGTGGCCCTTGTAACGCCCGATACCCGCGTGAAAACGATCATGCCGATTGTTGCCGAGCGCGTGCTGCCAGAAACAATCGTCTACACGGATCAATACGCGATCTATGACAAGGTGGAGAGAGAAAGGCTATCAACACCGGCGCATCAATCACGCGGAGAAAATTTACGTGATGGGCGACGTTCACACGAACACGATTGAAGGATTCTGGAGCCTGATTAAGAGAGGAATCGGCGGGGTCTATCACTCAGTCAGCAAGAAGTATTTGCAGACCTACTTGGACGAGTACAGCTTTAGGTACAATCGGAGAAACGGCGATCAGCCGATGTTCACTTCGCTTTTGGGTGAGGTGGCAAAGCAGGTTGAGTAGCCGCTCGCCTCAAGAGACCGTGAAAAGCCGTTGCACTTACAGGGCGCATCTTGGCTTGGGTTTCTTTAGATGGCTTCAAAACTCGATGTTCAACGGGTTGATCGCTGCTACCTTGCCGGGTTAAGCGTATGCCCGTCATGCTTCTGTGATATTAGCACAGAAGAAATGACGGGCGTGTGTCACAGCAACCCCTTGTCATCAAAGCCTACAATGATCTCTCTGACTTTTCGGTGCCAGTGGACCAAGGCGGGAGCGATTTCTTTCCCGCGAACCCACTCTGGCTCTCCAAAGGCTATTTGCAATTTAAACTTCATGTCATCGTCCACTTCAGAGATCGGAAGGGTACACAATTTGCTGCCGTCTTTGAGCGGTCCCGGATCGATAGGGTTAGCAGCCATGATGACCTGCGCTTCAGCGGAACCGAACGCCGTTTCGAGCATGGCGCTCAGCTCGGTCCGTTTGGACTTTGGAAGGCTGTGGCCCGTCATACTCACCCATGTCGGAATCAGGAGTCTGTGCTTATCCAACCGGTTGACCTCGTGCAACCAAAAGAGATCAGCCCCGTTTCCGATTCCCGGGGTGATGTCTGGTCGATAGTATGGCTGGATGTCATCGATGGCCTTTATTGCAGCATCCGTCATGCCCTTTATTTTTCTCATCTTTTTGGTTCTGTATTCGTGGGCCGTCTCGAAGATCGGGAAGTAGATATCTATCTCTTGGGCCTTCGGAGTGATAGGACTGCTTTGTACCAAGTGCCAGGCCAAATGATCCAGTGCGCTGCGGAGGTTCTGACAAATATCCCCGACGCGCGCCGAAAACTGGATCGGTATTTCCTTAACAATCCGAAGGAAATAAGTGCGGTCGGTGCCTTCGGGATTATCCTCGGTGAAGGTTTTGTAGGGGCGGGGGTTCTCGTAGAGAAATCGCCCGATAGCAACTTGGAGATCGAGGATGTGCTTATAGGCCCTATCGACTTTGACTAACAGGGGATCGAGGGCCTCCGAATTATTCGGCATGCCCCATCATAACGCATTACTTGACGCGAGGGGATAATTACCTGGAGGTATGACATGCCGGGGGAGGGGGTGGGGGCTGCCTCAAACGAGAAGGCAAAGGCGAAAAAGCCACGTACCGCAAGGAAAAAGTAATCGAGCACAAAGGAGAGAAATATGGCTTCGCATTGCAGACACATCATGCCGAGTGGCGACCAGTGCCACGGCTACCGCCTCCAGAGTGGTGACCTCTGCTATTTCCATAACCGTCGGCGTCTCGCGGCCTTAAGACCGGCCAGTTCCATGGACTCGATCGAAATCCCCCTCCTCGAAGACCGCTGCGCAATCCAGGTCACCATCACCGGCGTCCTCCGTGCTGTCGTCAACAAGACCATCGACCGTCCCCGCGCGGCGCTCCTCCTCTACGGCCTCCAACTGTCTTTGCAAAGCGTCGATCGCAGCCTTTGGGCCATTCCCATCGGCACCGTCGACGCTATCTCTGAGTCCAGCGACGGCGAAGAGCTCGCCGCCGAGCCCGACGACGAAGATGAGGATGACGACGAGGACGATGACGATGAAGAAGAAGATTCAGACGATTCCGGCGACGACGATTCCGACGAAGAGGACGAGAACGACGACTCTGAAGATGATTCCGACAGCGATGATGATAATGATGACGAAGACGACGGCCTCGACAACGAAACAACCGCCGAACTCGTCGCCGGCGCGAAATTCCTCAACTCCGTAAGCAACGCCCTTGAAGCAGGCGATATGCGCCTGGCCGCGCGCCTGCTCAAGGAGTGAAGCCTATAGCGAAAGAACTGCGGGCCTTATGGGCGACGAAAGAACTGCGGGCCTTATGGGCGACGAAAAAAATGCGGGCTTTATAGACGACTGAAAAATTGTGTCGAATGAGCACGAAGTGTCAGGGCACGACTTTAGTCGTGCCGAAAAACGCTTTCCAAAACGATGGGGCTTCAGCCCCTGAGGGAGAAATCTCCAAACGAGCACCGCCAGCGGCGCTAACCCCGCTAGCTTCCCGGCTCTCCCGCCGCCTCAATCTCCAGCGTGTCTCCGCGCTCCGTTTGCGTCTCCCGGATCGTGCCTGCGGGCAGCTCCAGAATGCTGTGCGCCGAAAAACACGCCGACAAGCGCCACGGTCCAACCGCGCTCCGCGTCTTCTTGATCCGGCGCTCGCGGTCCATGTAAACCAGGTCGATGGGGAATCGCATGAAGAATGTGTGCACGGATTCGCAGGGCGAGATCCACAATCCTTCGCCGGCTGCGAGGCCATTCCTGCCCAGCAAGCCTTTCCTGCGTGAAGGTCCGGTGTGTGCGGTTTCAAGACGCGTGGCCAGCACCGTCCCCCGCGTCATGTTTGTCACTTTGAGCGGTCCCGGTGGCACGGCCTGCGCAGGCGGCGAAAGAAACTCCCCCACCGCCTTGGCAATCCTTTGCAAGGGATTCATCCGCTTGCCTCAGAGTTCTCGTGGCATCCGCACGCGGCAATTTCTATGGCTGCGGCGCTGCTGTTGGTACGGCTGGTGACGCCCCGTTTGAAGTGCCACTGTTGATCGCCGCTCCGCCCGTGCCGAATCCACCAGCTCCGCTCTCGATGATCAGGGGCTGCTCTGGCTTCATGCTCTGGATAAGCGTCTCCACCGGTACCGATGTTGGAGCGGGCGCTGGAGTATTTTCCGGCGTCTTCGCGTCCGGCTGATGCATCGCGATATTCGAATTCGCCGGCAGGAACGCCACTGGATAGTGCGGCGTTGGCAGAGTCGTGCCCGCCGGAAACGGCGACACGATCTCCGGCGTCACAATCACAATCAGCTCGGTATCGTTCTTCGTCCTCAACTCGGATTGGAACAATTTGCCAAGGATCGGGATGTCGCCCAGGAAGGGAATCTTCTGGAATGTGTCGCTCGTGGTTTTGTCCAGCAGGCCGCCGATCATGAAGCTCTCGCCATCGGCCAGTTCCACTTCGGTATTCACTCTGCGCTCTGTGATTCCCGGCACTTCAAATCCCGAGATGGTCGCTTCATTGGTGTAATCCAGCGCGCTCACTTCCGGCGCCACTTGTAGATGGATCGTTCCCCGCGGCGTGATCGTCGGGATAAAGTTGATCCGGATTCCGTATTCCTTGAACTCGATCGTCACCGCCGCCGTTCCGCCGGTCGCGCTCTGAACCACCGGATAGGGAAACTCTCCGCCCGCCAGAAAGCTGGCTTCTTTGCCGTTGGTCGCCATCACGTTCGGCTCCGCCAGCACCTGCACCACGCCATCTGTCTCAAGCGCCGAAATGTCGGCCCCCACACCCAGGCCGGGAAAGAAGGCAAGCAGGTTAAACTCGTTCGAAAACGAAGCGGATCCGCCCGGGCCCGAGGTTGCTGCGCCGCTGCTCCCTGAGGAGCCGGAGCCGCTCGAGATCGTTGGCGGTGAGAACTGGCCGGTGGTCACTCCGCCCACTGCATTTCCCAGGCCGAGATTGTACAAATTGATGCCCAGTTGCCGCGCGCGGTTGCGATCCACGCTGGCAAAACGCACTTTGATAAGAATCTGCGGTTCGGCCTTCGGCACATCCACGTCCAGCAGGTTCACCACTTTCCCCGCCGCCGTAGCAATCTGTACCGCGCGCGATGAGCTCACCAGATTTTCCACCGTGCCGCGCAAATAGATGCTGCCGTTGCTGTAGGTCACGCGGATCGTCTGCCCAGGCAGCTCCGCCCTCAACTCGCGCCGGACGGCGTCCAGACTGTCTCCCGTCACCGCTGGCTGAGCCCTCACGGTCACGTTGAAGAACTGGCGTCCGCCATGAATGTCCCAGATGATCAGGCTCGTTTCGCCCGCGGCTTTGCCGTCGACCATGATCTCCGTGGGGCTGATCGCCGTGGCTTCCGCGATGTCGCCAATTCCCACCGCGACACGCTGGATGGGTTGCGCGCAATCTACCAGCACGGATTTTCCCACCGTCACTGAGAGCTCGTTTGTCGAGTCCTCATACGTGGTTTCTGCTGCTGCTGGCGGCTGCGCGGCTGGCGCGCTCTGAGCCCGCATTGCTGGACCGGCAAGCACTGCCAAGGCCAGCGCGCTGAAAGATACGATGGTAACCCCTGCCTTCGTTCTCAATGCTGCCCCTCAGGTGTAGCGAACTTCTCGTCGCTGGTTTTGTTGCCGTTCATCACGGTTATCTGGTACGGTTTCGCGGCCGGTCTCGGCGCAGCCTTCGCAACATGTTCCTTGGGCGCCGGAGCCTGGTCCCCAAATAGGTTACTCATGCTCGTCGTCGGAACCTTGGTCATCTGCGTATCCAGCGGATTGCGCAGCACCAGCTGAATCTTCAGCGAATTCGCCGCCAGGCTCAGCAGTTCCGCCTGGTCCGGCGTCACCAGCAGGTTCACCACTTGTACCTGTAGCGGCTTGCCTTCCTGGTCCCTCTGAATGTCGGTGCCCGCGGAGAGTACCTGGATGTTCTGCAGAATCGTCTCCGTGACCACGCCTTCGTTGGCGCTCTCCCCTGGAGGATTGCCCGAGGCCAGCACGTCCACGCGCATCCCCGGCGTTACGAATCCCGCCACACCCACAACTTCATCCACGCGCACGGCGCACGCCCGCATGCCCTGCGGAATCGTTGGCGCCAATCCACCGCCGGAGCCAAGACTTGCCAACTGGCTGTCGAGAATCGGCTCGCCCTGCGGGATATTGGTGATCACGCCGCGGCCGACCGCGTCTTCCTGCTTCACAATCGCGCCCTTGGGTGGCGTGCCCGACAGCGTCATCGTAGTCAGGTCCGCTGTCGTCAGCACCGCGCCCAGCGGAATGTCCTTGGACGCCGCAATCACCTGCGTCGTCGACATGGGCTTCGATGTCGACATCTTTACGTTCACAATCCGATAGACCAGCCAGCAACACGCGCTGGCGATCACGATTGCGACGAGGAAGATCGTTATAAGTCTTCGATTCATCCCTACTCCGTTGGAGCCGGCTTTCGCCAACTCCACCTTTCTCTACTTGCCTTACTCGCTGCGTCTACGAAATCAGCTTCGAGTACCCTCGGCCTGGTCTTGCTCGGAATCTCTTCCGGGATCGCATCCGGAATTCATCCGTTCCATTTCATCCATCCTCAAAATCCTGGCCGCGTCGTTGAGAATGGTTTCTAAGAAACACTTGCCATTTCTCAAAATGCCATGCACATCTTGCCCAGTGCATTCATACTGATCGACTTTGTGTGCGTAGTGCGGTTTCAGTGTAGTCCCTGAAAGCCTCCCGAATCGCACTGGAATCTCTCATATCTTTCGATGAGGTATCAAAAGTGCTATGGGGGAATGCGCCACAATGAGCGATCCTTAAATGGGCAATAATGAACTCCCGGAACGGAACCATCCGGCATTCACGCGTACACTGTTATTAAGGGGCCGTTCTTCGATCAGTTTACCGTGAATTCACTCGGCATTCAGAGGTCGCGCTTGCATCTTCCGTGTTATAGCCGCGCCACATTTCGTGTGCCAATGTGGGATTTTCCCCAAAAGAAATCTCTCGCCCGCGCGGTCCGAAATTCGTTGCCTCGCCGGAGAATCTCAAAGGGGGGTCCCTGCTCCTAATGGCGCCTTCTTACACGATTTCGCTTTTCGATCAGCGGCCCGATCAGGGCCCGCGGCCCACCCCGATTGCGGCCTCTTTCGTTCTTCACACTGTGGCCATCGCTGTGGTGTGGTTCGCCGTCACCTACAGGCCCCCGTTCACCAGAGTCGCAACTGATCGCCTTCCCGTTCGGGAGCTGGATCTGAATATTCCCGACGAGATGCGTACACCTCCGCGCATTCACGCTCCCGCCGCCAGCGCCGGCGCCCATTCCCCGGCTTCTCAGGGCAAACCATCGCCCAGCGAGCCGGCTCTCCGTGAGGTAGCGCAAGCCCAGCCCGGCCCGCAGACGCTTATCCAGCCCGACGTTGAGCACCCCGTCACGCTCCCGGAGCAAATCCCCGTGCCTCAGGTCGCCATCTGGCAGCCAAGCAAGGTCCCGGTCAAGAAGATCGTCCCCGCATTGCCGCAGAAGCCTGCACCTTCTGAAGTCAAGCCCTCGGTCGAGAGTCCCAATGAGGAGCTCACTCTGGCCGATGTCAAGATCTCTTCCACCTTTCATCCCACGCCCAAGCCCATCGTCGCGGCGAGCACCACGTCTCCAGTCGCCATCCACGCTCCACCGCAACCGCCGGTGCCGCTGTCCACAACTTCGCAAACTGCAAAGCCGCCCACGCCGGCCGCGCTGCTGTCTTTGTCAAACCTGCGCATGAAGGAAGGCATCGCCATCCTGCCTCCGGTGAATGAGAGTGTTGTGGTCAAATCCCCGGGGTCGTTGACGGGACAATCGAAGGACGCCGCGTCTCCCGGTAAGGAAAACGCTTCAGCCAAGCCAGGACAGGGCGGATCGAGCGCGGGACCGGCAGGCAATCCCAACAGTCACAACACCAGCCCCGGCCCAGGTCTGGCATTCAAGATCAGCGGACCGGGATTAGGACCTTCCAACAGCAAATCGGATGGGCCCGAGCCTGAGCCCCAGGCCGGCACGGGACCAGCCGACCTTGACAGCAATCAGCTTTCGACGACCGCCGTTAACGTGCCTAAGGACGGTCGTTTCAGCTCCATCATCGTCGGCAACTCGCTTCAGGACGAGTTTCCCGAGATCGGCGGTGTTTGGAATGGAAGAGTGGTCTACACCGTTTACCTGCACGTCGGCCTGTCGCGAAGCTGGGTCTTGCAATACTCGCTTGTGCGCGCCCCAGAGGAAACTCAGGGCGGGGCCGTCTCCACGATTGAAGCCCCATGGCCTTATACCATCGTGCGGCCCAATCTCGATCCAGGCTCCCTCGATGCCGACGCCCTGATGATTCACGGTTTCGTGAATCAATCGGGCCGTTTCGAAGCCCTCAGCATGGTTTTCCCGCAGACCTTTCCTCAGGCCCAGTTCGTCATCGCTGCGCTGGAAAAATGGCAGTTCCGGGCCGCCATGCAGGGTGGCCAATCCGCCAGAGTCGAAGTGCTCTTGATTATCCCCGAGCAATCTGAATAATTCAGCCCAGACCGCCTGCCTCAAGCTAAGACAGATCCGCCGCCTCGGTCAGCGTCTGATTACGGCTTGGTCCCCAGCATCCCGTAGGTCGCGCCCGCTGAAAGCGGCGTCACCACGGGCACGGCCGCGCCCACAAACTCCGTCAGTGGGCCGACGTTGTCGTCGCTCGCCACCCACACGTTGCCGGATCCATCGACTGCGATGCCGTACGGCGCGAACATCCCAAGATTTACGTATCCGTTTGCGCCGCTGATCGCGGCTCCTGCCGAACTGAATTCACTGATGCTGTCAGCGTTGCCGCCGTTATTCGCGGCCCACACATTGCCCGCGCCGTCGATCGCGATCCCGTAGGGAAAGTTCAGCCCTCCGCCGGTCCATCCGCTCGTGCTGGACACTGCCCCGCCCGCCGAGTTCAGTTCGGCCAGGCTGCCGCTACCGCCGCGGTTGCTCGCCCACACATTGCCCTGTCCATCAATGGCCACGCCGAAGGGCGAATTCAGTCCCGCACCGGTGTAAAGAGTCACCGTGGCCGGCTGGCCGGGCAAGGCGCTCGGTACAGCTTCGGCAAGGCTGCTGTGGGCGGCGCCATAGTTCGCAACCCAAACATCACCGTTGGTGTCGGCGGCAATTCCCGCTGGCTCGGCCAGGACCTGGCCGCCAAAACCGCTGCTGCCTGAGAGTGCCAACCCGCCTGAAGCGTTCGATTCGAATTCGCTCACGCTGTTCCCGCCGAAGTTCGCTGCCCATGCATTTCCAACATTGTCGATGGCGATTCCGTAGGGCTCGTTCAGTCCGCCGCCGGTGAATCCCGGAGGGCCGGAGATCTTTTGTCCCTGCGTATTGAATTCGCTGATGTCGTTTCCGTTATAGTTTGCGACCCATGCGCTCCCGTAGGTGTCAATCGCCACGCTGGTCGGATTGTCCAGCCCGGCCGCTTCGAACGGCGAGCCTGTTTTTGCCACGCCGTTGGAATTGAATTCGCTCAAGCTGGTGGCGCTGAAGTTCGGCACCCACACGTCGCCCGAGGCATCGATGGCGAGTCCCAACGGCGCAACTCCTGTCCCGTCCAGCCCGCCTCCTGTGTACGTGATCGCGATCGTAAAGTCGTTGGGTGCGACTTCCCCCGTCGGCTGGAAAGGCCGATCCGACGGCAGCAGCCCAAATATCGTCGCCACATTCGCCCCGGGGTTGTGCGCAATATTGATCGCGGCAGTCGCCGTCTCCACCGGTTGTGAGTTCCCGTTCATCGCATTGCTGAACAACGTGCTGCAAGGCGTCGACGATGGTCCGGCCGAGTTCACGCACGCCGCCAGAATGTCTGCCAATATGTCGATCTCTCCCTGCGGCACCACTCCGTTGCCGTTGGGCGTTGTGGCCAGTGCCACGCCTCGGCCCAAAGATTCAAGATTGGTAACGGTTGCAAAGGCGTTGGGCACATCCGTCGCCGTCGCCAGCGTGCTGCTCGAGCTCGACACATGCGTCGCGTCCACCGCAAAGCCGGCGATCGAGTACGCCGTCGCGATCGTCGAAATCTCGTTGATCACCACATAAGGAGCCGACGAGAGTGATCCGCAAGTACCAAGCGCCGCCATCAAGCCAATGGCCGAATTCGCCCCATCTCCCAATCCCGGATCGCCGCCAACCGCGTACAGGTAGACCTGCGATCCTGCGCTGGGGCAGGTGAAATCGCCACTGATGCTGAATGTGCCGCCCGATTGCGTCGGATAATAGTAGTTGCCGCTGCCATCAGCAACGGTGCCGCCGGCGCTTTGCAGCAGTGACACCGCCGCGTTGCCGTACCCCGTGGTGTTGGCCGCATAGAGGTAGACTTTCGCCCCTACAATCGGCTGCTGCCCGCCGTGAACCATGCCCTGCAGTGCCGCTCCCGGTACGGAGCCTGCTGTTGTCTGAATCGGCGTTGTTCCCGGCATTCCTGAGCAGCCGGAAAGGAAGACAACACACGTTACCACCACAATCGTCCAGGAAATACGCACGGGGGAACTCCCTTCGGGTCGTGTTGCGTTGTTACCCGGTTTTCTAGGACGTTGTTACCGGATTCTCAGGGTAAAGTCAAGCCCACCTTCTATGTAGTGCCGTTGGGAATCAGTCGCGGCGAGCTCATATTGTCCGTAATGGCGCGGAAAATCGCCGTCAGTTTCGTAAGGTTCTGGTTGGACGGCGCGGTCGCCTCGCAACCATCTCCATCATCGGAGTAGAAATTCACCTGAGCCGAAGCCATCGCTGCGATCGCCTGGCATGGATGTTTCCCCGGCGCCCAGCCTCCGCCATTCGTCGACACAGTCGCACTATACGTCGCGTCGGTCAAGCAACCTCCTGACGCTTCAGCGCCGTAACCAATCGTGTACACCGTCGTCCCCGTATTCGCCGCAGCCTGCGCCGCCAGCACCGCCTGGCCGCACTCGCCCAGCGCCGACGGGTAGGTATAGGCCTCATAGCCCGCGGCGTTGCTGGTCTTCGTCCCCGTTCCGTTTAGAGTGCCCTCGGTGGCCAGCAGTTGAGACTTTGTACTGCATGCGCCGGCCGCCGTGTTCGCGTTCGAAGCGCACGCCGTCGCATCGCCGTCTGTCAGCAGGATGATGGCGTTCTGTGACCCAGGATTGGCCGCCTGCTGCGCCATCAGCGCCGCCTGCGCCGCGTAAATTACCTGCGCGTAATAGGTTCCCTCGCCGCCCGGCGCCTTGATGCCCGTGCAGTTGCTCTGCCCCGAATCTCCAGCCGCAATCACGATCCCCGCCGCCTGATTCAGGCTCGTCGCAGAGTCGCTCGTCTTGTAGTTATTCGAAAATCCGGCCACCTGGTACGTATCCCCCGAAGGCAGAGTCGTACTGGAGGGTGGGTCAAGAAATGTGTACGCCACGATCGCTGGATTGCTGGTCGGGCAAGTGGAATCGTCCTTCGACCGTCGTCCCGGTCACCGCTGGGAACACAAACAGGCTCACGCTATCTACATAGGTCGTGCTGCCGGCGCAGGTCTGCCCCACCCCGCAGGGATACAAATCGTTCAACAGCGATTGCACACCCAGCAAAGAGCAGGTGATCTGCGTTCCATTGCATTGGTTGCCGCCATCCGAGTCGTTCATCGACGATGTCGTATCCACAATTACGGCAATGTTCCAGGGCGAGTTCTGGCCGCCCCGCATCGCCGCGGTCGCCGTATACGCCACGTTCATCTTCTTCATTTGGAACAATCCGGCAAACCACAGCGGGATCGTCGCGGTCTGTGTCACTGACAGCGCGTTATAACCGCCTGTGCCGCCGCTGGCAGTCTGGCACGCCACGTTCAGGCTGCTCGACACAGTGTTCAGGCAAAGATAGTAAGGTGTCGCTGTCACGTTCAGCAGCATCGTGCTTGAATTCATGCCATTCGACTGCGAGCTGTATGCTGTCACCTTCTGCGCCGCCTCAGTTGTGTTCGGCATCTCCGCCGCGCCGGCCAGGGCCGCCGAATTCGTCGACGCCACCAGTTGCTCGTACGCGAAATACACATGCCCGACTTCAACCGAAGTTGCAGCGATGCCCATCATCACGGTCGCAGTGATCATCAATACAACTGCTGACTGGCCGCTTTGATTCTTCAGGAGCCTGCGCATTAACGCAATTCGAAAGCTTTTCATGGGATAAATTCCTCTTTTCGTACAGCCTCGGCCCCGAATCCTATGGCGATCAGCCGCTTTACGCCTGACTGCTCTATGTGTTGACCGCGGAAGTCTAGGACACTCAACCCGAGTTGCTCCTCGAGTTCCTTCCTGACAACCGCATCGGCCCAGCCACAACAAACTTGAAAGTTGTCGGGTATTCCCGTGACTTTAGTCATTCATCCGGATCGCCCTCGGCGCGGCGATGAACAAAAGTCGCACAGCACAAAAAAGGGTACGGAGCTTTCGCCCCGTACCCATATAGCTTTGCGTCGATTTGTAGATCCCAGCAGTGTTTGGCTGGCGCTTTTGCCTGGACTATGTCGTCCCTTTAGGAATCAGCCGCGGCGAGCTCATATTGTCCACAATCGCGCGGAAAATCGCCGTCAGCTTCGTGAGGTTCTGGTTCGTCGGCGCCGTCGCCTCGCAACCTGAGCCGTCATCGGAGTAGAAGTTCACCTGGGCCGAGGCCATCGCTGCGATCGCCTGGCAGGGCTGGTCACCCGCGCGCCAGCTTCCCCCATTCGTCGAAACGCTCGTGCTGTACGTCTCATCGGTCGTGCACCCTCCCGACGTTTCGGCGCCGTAACCGATCGTGTATACCGTCGTGCCTGCCTTTGCGGCAGCCTGTGCCGCCAGCACCGCCTGGCCGCATTCGCCCAGCGCCGATGGGTAGGTCGGCGACTCATAGCCCGAGGCGTTGCTGGTCTTCGTTCCCGTCCCGTTTAAGGTGCCCTCGGACGCCATCAGCTGAGATTTTGTGTTGCATGCGCCTGCCGACGTGTTCGCATTCGACGCGCACGCTGTGGCGTCGCCGTCGGTCAGCATGATGATGGCATTTTGTGACCCCGGATTGGCCGCCTGCTGTACCAGCAGCGCCGCCTGCGCAGCATAAAGTACCTGCGCGTAATAGGTCCCTTCGCCGCCCGGCGCCTGGATACCGGTGCATCTGCTCTGTCCTGAGTCTCCGGCCGCGATCACGATGCCCGCAGCCTGGTTCAGGCTCGTTGCTGCGTCCGTCGTTTTGTAGTTGTTCGCAAAACTGACCACCTGGTACGTATCCGCCGTTGGCAGAGTCGTATTTGAGGGCGGATCGGGGAATGTGTATGCCACGATCGTCGGGTCGACGGTCGGGCAAGCGGAATCGTCCTTCGCCGTCGCGCCAGTTACTGCCGGGAACACGAACAGGCTTACGCTATCCACATACGTCGTGCTCGTGGTGCAGCTCTGGCCCAGCCCGCAGGGGTATAAATCGTTCAACAGCGCTTGTATGCCCACCAGCGAACAGGTGATTCGCGTTCCGTTGCATTGGTCGCCGCCGTCCGAGTCGTTCATTGACGACGTGGTGTCCTGAATGATGGCAATGTTCCACGGTGCGTTTGATCCGCCCGCCATCGCTGCCTCTGCCGTGTAGGAGAGAGTCATCTGCTTCATCCCAACCAACCCGCCAAACCAAAGGGGGACTGTCGCAGTCTGCGTCACCGATAGCGCGTTATAACCGCCGGTGCCGCCCGTGGAGGTCGTGCACGGAACGTTCAGCGTGGTCGCCACGGTGCTCAGGCAAAGGTAGGAAGGCGTCGCCACCGCATTCGGCAACATCGCGGTCGCATTATAGCCACCGGATGCCGAGCTGTACTTGGTCACGTAGGTTGACGCCGAAGTCGTGTTAGGCATCTGCTGACGCGCCGGCCAGCACCGCCGCATTTGTCGACGCCACAAGGCGCTGGTACGCGTAATACACATGACCCGTCTCAACCGAAGCAGCCGCCAGAGCCATCATCGTCGATGCCGTGACGATGATGACCACCGCCGCCTGGCCCCGCTGACTCTTCACGAACCTGCGCTTCAACGAATTTCCAAATCGTCTGATATTCATAAATCAAATCCCTCCTCTATCGCGGTGACCGCTTTAATCCACATCGCTAATCGGTCCCAAAGGCCTTCGCGCCATGCTGGAAGCGATCACTTTGCAACCCGGACCCCTGGACTCGACTGCGTCCTTCCCAGGTGCTGGGGATCACATTTCATGATCGTCGAGAGAGGGTAATCGGAATATTGCACTTTCGTGCTAGCTGGTGGTGACCAGGGTACTCAGAGAATTCCCAAGACGACTGGGGCGAATAAACAGGGAATTTCGGTGGGGACCACGACTGACGCGTCGCTTTGCGGTCCAATTTATCCGCTCGCGGCCGCCGCAAGCAGAAGACCCAACCCCGAAAGCAGAAAAGGGTACGGGCTATGTGCCCGTACCCTTCAAAAGCCTCTGCCGTCTTTCTTCCGTTGAGTTATTGCCCTAGTTCGTCCCGTTGGGAATTAGCCTTGGCGAAGTAAGGCCAGTCGTAATCGCGTCGAAAATATCTACCAGGCTGGTGAAGTCCTTGTTCGCAGGGCTCAGTGCTGGGCACCCGCCCGAAGCGTCCGAGTAAAAGGTGTTTATGTTAGAAGCCATTGCCGCAATCGCGTTGCAGGGCGTCTTGGGATTGCTCCCGCCCGGCCACGCCTCTGCGCCATCTGCTGAAGTAGAGGATGTGGTGTACGTTTCGTCCGATGTGCATCCCGAAGTCTCGGACCCGAAACCAATCGTATAGACCATAGTTCCCGCCTGCGTAGCCTGTTGCGCCGCCTGAACCGCCTGCCCGCATTCGCCCAGCGCTGATGGGTAGGTGGGACTTTGGTAGCCATACTGGACTCCGTTTACGGTAGTATTCGGATTCGTAGCACTCGTCCCGGTTCCATTCAGACAATTGCCGGCCGTCTTGACGGCCAAAGCGCACGTTGGATTATTATCCGCAACAATTTGGGCCGCTGAGTTGCACGCCCCCGCCGAGGTGTTCGAATTCAACGCGCACGCGGTCGCGTCACCGTCGCTCAGAATGATCATGATGTTCTTTGAGGTTGGATTGGAGGCCTGCTGTATGGCAAGCGCCTGCTGCGCGGTGTAGATAACCTGCGCATAGTAAGTTTGCTGCCCGCCCGGCGCTGAAAGGCCGTTGCAGCCGCTACCGGAGACAGCAACTGCCTGGGCCAGAGCCGATGAAAGTGTGAGGCCCGCCGAATCGTTAGCCTTATATACAGTGTTGAAGGGGATGATCTCGTACGCGCCCGCATTCGAATTTGGATTAGACTTCAATCCTTCCATGTCCAGACCGTCTTGTATATTCGTTGCCGGATCGACCCAACCCGGCGTCACATTGAGAAAGTTGTACGGCACCGTTGCCATGCCGGAGCCACAATAATCCGAGTGATAGTTGCTTGTGGCGTTGGCGGCGATCGCCGGGAATACAAATAGGGCCACGTTGTCGACGTAGGGCGTCGATGAAGTGCAAGCCGTGTTCAGTTGGCAGGGGTCCATTTGATTAAGCATGGCCTCGAGACCCGCAACTGCACAGGAAATCTGCGATTTGGTGCAATTCTTGTCCCCCTTTACGGTGTCGGCCATCGAAGCAGTGGTGTCCATGATAACGGCCAGATTGTACGGGGTGTTCGATGCGCCCTTCATCGCCGCGGTCGAGGTGGCCGCCAGGTTCATCGACTTCATGCCCACCAGTCCACCGAACCACAGGTTCACCGTCGCTGTCTGGGTGACCTTGATCGCGTTGTAACCCGCGGTGCTGCCGGGGGGCTCCTGGCACTCCACATAGAATGGCGATGCCGCCATTGTGGCCGAGCAGAACTCAGTCTGTGTCGCAATCGAATCGTTCTGCAGGTAATTGATGGCGTTTAGTTCTCCCGCCATAGAGCTGTATTGCTTCACGGCAGTCGTCACCGCCAAGGTGTAAGCCCCGCTCGAAGCGGTACTGTATAGCGCAGTGGACATGGCTTGCGCTCCCGCCAGGGCGGCCTGGTTCGTCGACTGCAGCAGCTTTTGGTAGGCGTAGTAGACGTGGCCGACCTCCACCGAGGTCGCCGCAAGTGCAGTAATGGCCGTGATGACCACTGCCACCACGACCGCGGTTTGGCCTAGCTGCTCTCTTAGAAATCTACGCAAAAATCGGGCTATAAATTGACTCATAAATTATGTTCTCCCTTTCTCACTCCTCGAGCGCCGTCTCCGATGAGCTCAAACCGCTCTTTGGGCTGAATCCCAATATTGGAAGCCATGAATACGCGTAACTCACCGTCACCGTGACCGGCTCGTTCGCCGTCATGTTGGCCGCGTTCGATGGGCAGCTAAACGAACTCCCCGTCGTCGGCCCCGACGGGTGCGCTGTTCCCGATGAATCCGTTATCGATACTGTGTAAGTGATAAGTGTTGGGTTCAGTTTGGGCAACGAATTGGTCACTGAAGTGACCACTGTTGCGCACGGGTCGGTGATCAACCCTTGCTCCGCGCCCAGCAACTGCGCTGCGGTCGACGTGGCATTGCCGATCTGTTGCAGCAGGTACAGGGCCAGCGAAAATGAAGCCGTTCCCGTCAGCACTGTCATTAACAGCGGCAGCGTTATAGCAAACTCCAGCAGTGCCGCACCCTCTTCGCCCCGGCGGCCAAAGGCTCGCCTCGAGCGCCGGGCAAATAGTTTACCGATCTTTCGTAAGCCATTTCCTATCTTCATCGTTTCACCTCTCGGCTCAGCCAGCTTTCACTTAGCGTTTCGGCTGCACCCGCATTCGAACTTCTCTTGCGCTCCACGGCGCCCTTTACTCTTCAAACTTCAGCTGTGCCAGAAAGAGATCGAGTTCCTCCCTCGTGGCCGCATCCAGTATCGCAGTCTTGCCGCTGCGCAGATCGTGATCGTCGGTGAGTACAAATTGTAACCCAACTCCGTCCGGACCCCACCGCACCGCCCGCGATTGTACCGCAATCGACCGTTCCGCTAATTCCTCGCCTTGATCGGTCTTCTGCAACGTCATCAGGACCAGGGTTCCCGGATACCAACGCTCCTCGGTCACCACATAGAGCCCTGACGAGCTGATATCGCGAATTCCGTGCGCCATCGGCGCCGCGCCATTCCAGTAATACGCGGCCAGGCCCGGCTCTTTGACCCGCGGAGCTTTGCGCGGGTCCGGCGACCACCATCGCTCAATCCACGTCCTCAGCTGGCTCTTCGTCTTTCCGCTCGGAGGTGTCAGATCCATACTGTGGGTCCTCTGCGTTTCCGGCTTATCTTGCCCGTTGCGGTCTTCCAGTTCCAGCAATCCCGGGCCGCCGCTCCAAAGCGGCTTCTCGCGCAACATTGCCGCGCCCGCAATCATTGTCGCGGTTCCCGTCTGATCGCGCACGCCCGTCAACCTTTCCAGCTGCCGCTCCATCTCCTCGGCAACGCACAGAACAAGCTGATCGCCCGACTGCGTTTGCGACGAATAAATCGAGTGTGCCGGCAGCGCCAGCACGCTCTCCGGCCGCGGGCTCGACGAGCTCACCTGAAAAGTCGGAAAAGACTCCGCCATATCGATCACCCGGCACTCATCGTCCAGATAGATCAGGTCCAGCGGCGCCGGCATCGCCGTTGCCGCGATTCCCCGGAAAGGCTTCATCCACACGCCTTCGCCCGACTTCAGCGGCTTCTCCAGCATCAATTCCGCAACGTGGGTTGAAGGCAGGTCACCGACCTTTACGTTCAAGCCTAAGAAACATTCCCGCGTCTGGTTATAGGCACAATACGTTTGCGTTTCCATCGTTGCTTGGGTCCCCGTCGGCAGTGCCACGGCTTCTACTTTCCCCGGCATTCCCTTCGCCAGCTCGGCTCGATCCATCAATTCCATCTGTGGCTCCGCCCTCTCTCTTCGCCCGCCATCTGGCATGCAAAGGGAACACTTCACCTGTCTCCGCTGCCTGGGCCGCCCACTCGGGCATTTGCCGTCTTCGCGGCATGCCACCCAGACAACGGAATTTTCCTGCCAGCCGTGGCTTCGACTGCTACTTCCTCCCGCCACGGCCACTAGCGCTCCGGCTTTTACTTCACCCGCGTCCGGCGGCGCTGAATCAAAATGATCAGAATCACGACCGCCAAAGCTCCGGCAACCATTCTGATAATCGACGTTTGTCCATGCTGTTTTCCTCTCCCTGCCTCAGTTATTTGGTTAATTGACTGGAATGACTCCACCATCACGATCGCGGCTGGTCCCAGTGTAACCAGAAATAGCGCAGGAAAAATGAACAGCACCAGCGGAAACACTAGCTTCACCGAGGTTTTGCCTGCCATCTCCTCGACCAATTGAACGCGCTGCACGCGCAGCGTGTCGGAATGAACGCGGAGCATTTTGGCAATACTCGTTCCAAATTGTTCGGTCTGCACCAGCATCGAAACCAGGTTGCGCAGACTGTCTACGCCGGTGCGATCGGCCATGTTCTTCCAGGCCTCTGAACGGGCCCGTCCGGCGCGCTGCTCCAGCACCACCAATCCCAGCTCGTCGCAAATCTCCGGCTGCGAATCCCTCAACTCTTCCGCGCAGCGCGACGTCGCCTGGTCCAGGCTCAGGCCCGCCTCCATGCAAATCACCAGAAGATCCAGAACGTCAGGCAAGCCCCGCGTCAGCTTCTTCTGCCGCTTTGCGATCTTCTTGCCCAGCCAGAAGTCCGGGGCCAGAAATCCTCCGCCCAGCGCCAGCAGGTACACGAAAAACGGTCCCAGGTTCGCCAGTCCGGTCACCATCGCTATGAGCGCCAGCAAAAGTGGCAGCAGCACCTTGGACCCGTAGAAAATCTTGATCGCCGTTCTCGTTGCGATACCCCGCCGCATCAGACGCTTCTTGACGACCGAAACTTCGTTCTCGCTCTTCGGCATCAGGTTTTCGAACCGCTCCACCACGTTGCCGATCGAAGACCCGGTATTCTGAAACGTCTCGGTCAGCGTTCTTCTGCTTGCGCTGCGGGTTGATCACCTCGCCGATGCGCTTGAGCATCGCCTCGCGATAGAACAGCAGCACACCGATGCTCCCGATCAGCACGAACACACGCCACGAATGCCAGAATTGCAAAAATCATGGTTCTCCCCTACACGTCGATGTCGACAATCTTGTGAATCACAAATCCGCCAATCGCGATCAGCCCCGCTGCGGCCCACATCATCTCAATGCCGATCTTGCGATGCCACAGAATGCTGATCATTCCCGGATCGACAAAATAGATGCCCACGCCCAGCACCACCGGCAACAGCGTCAGAATCAAGCCCGTCAGCCGCCCCTGCGCGGTGTGCACCATAATCTGGCGCTTCAACCGGAAACGCTCCCGGATGACATACGCCGTCTTGTCCAGCACCTCGGCCAGGTTGCCGCCGCTTTCCTTCTGAATCAGGATTGCGGTGGTCGTGATCTTCAGATCCTGCAGCGGCACCCGCATCACCAGGTTCTCCAGCGCAACCTTCATCTCCAGGCCATAGTTCTGTTCCTCAAAGCAGATCTTGAACTCGCTGTTCACCGGCGCCGGGACACTCGCGCGCCACCAGGGCCATCGCCGCCAGCAGGCTGTGTCCGGCGCGCAGTCCGCTCACCATCAGATCCAGCGCCTCGGGCAAGTTCTTCTCAAACTGCCCCGAAACGCCTGCTGGCGCTTGAACAGCACAAAGGCAAACGGCAGCGCTCCCAGAACTACGCCGGCCGCCAATGCCACCAGGGGTTGGTCTGTCAGTGTCAAGAGCGCATAGGCCGGGATCACGAAACAGAGCCGCGCAGAACAACAGCAGCCGTCCCGCGCTCCAATCCAGATCGGCCTGGCTCAGCATTCTGCGCAGATAGGGCGTCAGTTCGAACTGCAGCAGCCTCTTGTTCAGCCAGGGAATGCTGCTCAGCAATTCGTTCTTGCGCACGTTCAGCTTCTGCGGACGCAATTCCCGCCGGTCGACCTTGATCGCCGAATCCAGCGTGGCCAGCGCCTGCTTGGCGCTATTGGAGGGTCCCATGGCGGCCAGCGGCAGCGCAATCAGCGTGAACACGCCCACAAAGACCAGTCCAATGATCAATCCCATCTCTTTTCCCTCCTTCCCCTCTTACCGTCCTTAGTTGACCTGCGTCTCCCGCTCAAACAGGCTGGGCGGCAGGACGATGCCCGACACGCGCAGCCGCTCCAGAAACCGGGGACGAATGCGCGTGGGCTCGAAGACGCCAATCACGCGGCCGTCCTGGCCAATGCCTTTTCTTCTCGAACGTGAAGATCTCCTGCATGCTGATCACGTTCTCTTCCATGCCCGTGATCTCGGAAATGTTGGTGATCTTGCGCGTGCCGTCGCTCATGCGCGTGGCCTGCACCACAATCGTGATCGCCGAAGCCATCTGCTGCCGCACCGATTTCTCCGGCAGATTCATGTTGGTCATCGCCACCATCGACTCCAGCCTCGACAGCGCGTCGCGCGGCGTGTTGGCGTGAATCGTCGTCATCGAGCCTTCGTGGCCGGTATTCATGGCCTGCAGCATGTCGAACGCTTCTTCGCCGCGAACCTCGCCGATGATGATGCGGTCGGGCCGCATACGCAGGGCGTTGATCAGCAGTTGCCGCTGCCGGATCGCGCCCTGTCCTTCGATGTTCGGCGGCCGCGTCTCCAGGCGCACGATGTTCTCCTGCGCCAGCCTCAATTCGGCCGCGTCCTCGATCGTCACCAGCCGCTCGTTGTTGGGAATGTACTGCGACAGAATGTTCATGAACGTCGTTTTGCCGGCGCCCGTGCCGCCCGAAACCAGGATGCTGATGCGCGCCCGCACCGCCGACGAAAGCACTTCCATCATCTCCGCCGAAATGCTCTTCAGCTGCACCAGTTGGTTCGCCGCCAGCGGGCCGGTGCCGAAACGCCGGATCGACATCGACGGCCCGTCCAGCGCCAGCGGCGGAATAATCGCGTTGACACGCGAGCCGTCGGGCAGGCGCGCATCCACCATCGGCGACGACTCATCCACTCTGCGGCCGACGCGCGAAACGATGCGGTCGATGATCTGCATCAGATGCCGGTCGTCGCGGAACGACGTATCCACCCTCTGCAGCAGTCCGCCCTTTTCCACGAACACGTGGTCCTTGTCGTTCACCAGGATGTCGGAGATCTTCGGATCGCGCAGCAGCGGCTCCAGCGGCCCCAGCCCGAAGACCTCGTCCAGCAGGTCGGCGTGAATCTTTTCCTGCTCGTCGAAGTTCAGCGGCACGCGCTGGTCCGACATGATCTCCTTCACCAGGCCCGAGACCGCCTGCCGCGCCTGGCTGGAGTTCACGCGCGACAGCTTCTCCAGATCCAGCTTCGAGATCAGCGTCCGGTGAATCTCCGCTTTGTACGTTTCCAGATTCAGTATTTCCACGTTTTACCTTCCATCCCGTTGGGGAATTTCGTTCGTTAAGCCTTCAACAAACCGTCATCCGAAAATGCCGAAACGCCTTCTTCTTTTTCTTGGTCGCGGAGTCGCTCTTGCCGGTCACCGCGCTCACCATCTGCCGCATCTGCCGCGCGATCGGCGAATCCGCAGAGCACCAGCGGCGTGGCGCTGATCTGCATGTTCCGCACCGCCTCATAGTCGTTGGGAATCTTCCACTGTGCCGCCCTGGTCAGCGCCTTCGTGATGTGCTCCTCCGACACGCCCAGCACGCGCGATTCAAACCGGTTGATCACGATCTCCAGCTTGGGCAGCGGCGCCGGAAAAGAACTGCGTGATCAGCCGGTTCGAGTTGCGCAGCTCCGGAATGCTCGCCTGCGTGACCAGGTAAACCGTGGTCGCTTCCTTGTAGGCCGTCGTTCCCATCAGCTCCAGCCTCGACCCCAGATCCACTACCACGTTGTCGAATTCCTGCCGCGCAACATTCAAAAGCCGGTTGATGCCTTCGTTGTCGGCCTGGAACTGAACAAACCTTCCCGGCGCCGCCAGCACCCAGAGTCCCGAGCTGTGCTTCACCAGCAGCTGATTCAAGAAACTTCGCGTCCAGCCGATCCACCTGCTGCAGCGCATCGATTGTCGAGAACTCCGCGGTAATTCCCAGATTCAGCGCGGCATCGCCCAGCGGAAGATCGAGATCGATCAGCAGAGTCTTCTCGCCCGATTCCTTGGCCAGCGCTACGGCAAAATTGGTGGCCAGCATGGTTGTGCCGGCCCCGCCCTTCGATCCCATGAACGCATAGAGCTTCCCGTTGGTTCTCTTGCTCGGCCGCGCTTCCGGCCGCCGCGCCGCCGCCCGCACCAGCGCCTCCGCCACCACGTCCGCGCGAAAACGGCAGCGTCAGAAACTCGCGTGCTCCGGCGCGCATGCAGCGCACCAGCAACTCCGGGTCGGAGCTCTCCGAATACACCATCACCGTTGCCGCGCTGTTTGCGCCGATGTTCTCCACCAGATCCAGCGCGATCTCCGCATCGCCGTCCAGATCGATGACGATGACGTCGTAATCCTCATCCAGCGTCTGGGGCAGATCGCCCAGTCCCGGCGTGTAGCTCGAAAATTCGCTGACATAGGTGCCCGCGCACCCGTTCATGGCATGAACTGCCTCGTGCCGGCGCCCTTCGCTGGGGCTGATCACAGCGATCGACAGATCCTCAACGCCAATCGGATTGGGATACGGGTTGGCGGAATATGGAGAAGGACTCGTGGACACGTCGTTTTTGCTCCTTAGCTAGCTGTGCGATATGTTCGCTGATTGGTTGGCACAGACTCCCAATCCGCGGAAAGTTCATAACCTGGCTTGCCCTGAATCCGGTACTGTCTTGCTCCACTCTTACCACGAATCTTAACGTGCAAAAAACGAAATCAATGTCCCAATCGCAATCGCCGGTGCATACGGCATCTTGCGCCGCCGCGGGATTGCTCAAAACTGCTTCTCCGCGGCTCTCCGCGCTGAAAACCAAATCGCCCGTGTGCTGAAACAACTCCTTCAGGAATCCACCCCAGGCCGCCATGCCCAGTGCCATCACTCCACCCACCACGCCGGTCATCACCAGCGCAAGAATCAACTGGTATGGGCCAATCCATGCTCCGATTGCAGCGCATAGCTTCACATCGCCCGCGCCCATTCCACCCATCCAGAAAAGAAACCCGTAAATCAGAAGCCCAAGCCCCGCTCCGCAAAGACTCTGCTCCGCTCCGTGCCAGCCGTGCAGCCACACTGAAACCGCGAGACCGCAGCCAAAAAAGGGAAACACCAACCAATTCGGAATCCGCCGGCTGCGAAGATCGGTGAAAGTCGCGACACCGAGAACAAGCACGGTGGGCCACCACGCAAACGAATGCATTACTCCTGCTCCCTGCCCCCTGAGGCCTTTTAGAACTACCCTGCGTAGAGCAATTGCCACGCCAAACTCAGAACGCCATCAACTCGTATCGATTCAGATAGATAAGTGCACATTGTCTCATCCAGCGTGTACGGCTGTTTACACCGGACCCCCTGCCTGAGCTTGCTTGTTTACACCTCGACGCCCCCGGTCACTCGCAGGTGTAACTCATGTAACTCATTGCTAAATCAAAAGATTACGAGACGTGTTACGAAAGTAAGTTCGACCCGAATTAAGACAGCCTTGACGTGCAATTCAACAGCCTTGAGCCGAAATTCCGATGAATGGTCAGAAAACTCTCAGCGATCGGCGTTTGCGTTCGAGTGATCAGCAGCACTTCGGTGCCCTTATTAGAGAGTGCTTTCTTAAACGGGTTTGGTAGTGTATTATAGCCATTCCCCCGGAATTTCAAAGTTTCATTTCAAACGCACTGATGCTCTTTGGCTCTCCCCCGGGCCACGGCGATGCCCTTATCCCTAACCTTGATTATGGAGAAAGAGCTTAATTATCTATGAGTTCTCCGACCACTACGAGGCTTGTTCCGTCGCCGACTCAAGGCCGGTTTTCCCGCCGCGAGTTCAGGATTCAGCGCCTGTCAACCAATTCTGGTTCACCGTCATTACCGAAGTCCCTTCTTTCTAGCACGAAAGAGGAATGTTGCCTTCCTTCACCTTTGCCGATGATGAAGACACATCGCCCAGGCCTCTTTGAATGGCGTCGTGCAACCGGCGGGATAGTGGACCGCCCTCGAATGACTAGAATTGGACTTTATTCGGAAGACCGCTCTCTGCACCCGCTTCTCTCTTCTGCCCTTGGTAAGGACTTTGAGGTCCTGCTGCAGTCGGATGGAGACGAGGACGGATGTCCTCGCGTCCACTGCCGGCTGCGATGTGATGATCCTCGATCTCTATTCCTCCCAGGACACACTCCAGGCTCGCCTCGAATTTACCCGGCGCTTGATCGCCTCCAATGTCCCGGCCATTCTGATGGCCGACGACAGCCTGCGTTCCACTGCTTTCGAACTCGTTCGTTCGGGCGCATTTGGCTACTGTCGCCGCCCGCCATCGATTCGCGACCTCAAGACCATGCTCGTCCGGGCTTGTGAGACCTCGGCGCTCAAGCAGCAGTTGCACAGCGTCCAGCAGCGCATCGAAGAGCCCGGCAATTGCGATCGCATCATCGGTTCCAGTCCCAACATGCAGCGCGTCTACCAGTTGGTGCGCAGCGTAACCAATCTCAACGCCGCCGTTCTCGATCACCGGCGACAGCGGAACCGGCAAGGAGCTCATCGCCCGCGCCATTCACAATCTCGGCAGTCGCGTCAACAAGCCCTTTGTCGCTGTCTCCTGCGGAGCCATCCCGGAAACCCTCATCGAAGCCGAGTTATTCGGCCATGAAAAAGGCGCATTCACCGGCACCGTCGGCTCCCGCGAAGGCTACTTCGAGCAGGCCGGCGACGGCACTCTCTTCCTCGATGAAATCGGCGATCTGAGCGTGTTCACGCAGGTAAAACTCCTCCGCGTTTTGCAGCAGATGGAATTCAGCCGCCTCGGCTCGAATAAACTCATCCCCTTGCGCGCGCGCCTCATCTTCGCCACTCACCAGGATCTCGGCAAGCTGGTCGCGGAAGGCAAATTCCGCCAGGATCTTTTTTACCGCATCAACGTGATGTGCATCGATTCGCCGCAGCTTCAGGAGCGGCTCGGAAGACATTCCCCTGATCGCGGGCCATTTCCTCCGCCACTATTCAAATGTCTTCCAGAAACCAATGGACTCGATCGAGCCTGCGGCCATGGAGATGCTCCAGAACTACACTTGGCCCGGAAATGTGCGCGAGCTTGAAAACGTCATGCAGCGCGCCATCATTTTGGCTCCTGGCAGCGTCGTCCGCGCCGATGATCTGAACCTCAAGACGAACGAACAGGAAGATGATGCTGCCGAGTTCGACCAGATCGTCGACATTGCCGATTACCAGTCGTCTGGCTCATTCGAACGCCAGCTTCGCGACTACAAAATCAGGCTCGCCGTCGCTGCCGTTCGCGAAAACAACGGCAACAAGACACTGGCTGCGCGCAGCCTCTCCATCTCACGCGCCTATCTGCATCGCCTTTTGCGGCTTGCCGAGAACGAGGCTCTCCCCGTATCCGATCCGCTCTTTGCGGACCATAAACTTCCCAAGACCGTCACCGCCTGAGCCTGCGCTCGTCCTGCCGCGTTCACTCTGCGTCGCGCATGCGCGCTTCCCTTACCTATCACGTTCCCTGACGAGTGCGATCTCTTTTCCGCACTGTCCCAACGTCGCCGGCACAGCGTAGAATGGTCGCGTCTTTCAGTCTAATAAGGAAATTCCTCTCCATGAAAGCTTCTGTGCTTGCCCTCTTTGCGATCTCTGCCGTCGCCGCCGCTCAATCCTCAATGTCGATGCCGATGAACGCGGCGCCTGCACCCGGCGAGCGCCTGGGCATCGTTTCCTTTGCTGTCTCCTGCGGACCGCAGACTCAGGCGCCATTCAATCGCGGCGTCGCGCTGCTGCACGATTTTTGGTATACGGAGGCACGGCCGCAGTTTGAGCGAATCGCAAATGCCGATCCAGGCTGCGCGATGGCACACTGGGGAATCGCGATGAGCGTCTTCCGCCAGATCTGGGATCGGCCGGATAAAAAAACGATGAAGTTGGGCTGGGCAGAGATCCGGAAGGCGCAATCGGCCCGCGCACCAACAGACCGCGAACGCGATTACATCGCGGCATTGGCTGTTTTCTACAAACCCGGCAAACAGGATTTCATGACCCGTGTAACTGCATACTCGGCGGCCATGGGCGCGCTCTACAGTCGCAATCCCGACGACGTGGATAGCGGCGCATTCTACGCACTGTCTCTGCTCGCCTCTGAAGCGCCGAACGACACCAGCCAGTCCCACGAGCACCAGGCGATGTCAGTTCTTGCGCCGCTTTTCGTCCGTTATCCCGATAATCCTGGTGTAGTGCACTACATCATTCACTCTTGCGATAATCCTGCTATGGCCAAAGATGGTTTGGCGGCGGCCGAGCACTATGGTGAAATCGCTCCTTCAGGAGCCCATGCCGCCCACATGCCGGGACACATCTTCGCGCGCCTCGGCCTGTGGCAGCAGGATATCGACGCCCAACTTGCATCCATTCAGGCATCCGAAGCCGCCGAAGCGCACCACGAAGATGGCCTCATGGACGAGCCCCACTCCAACGACTTCCTCATGTACGCCTATCTGCAGAGTGGCCAGGATGCCAAGGCAAAGGCTGTGCTCGAGAAGAGCCCACTGCTGATGAAGCAGATCGGTTCCATGCCGGATATGCATTGGATGAGCGGGCTCTATCTGACCAAATTTCCAGTTTTCTACGCTCTCGAGATGCGCGACTGGCAGACTGCGGCGGCGCTCCAGCCGGTGGACGGCGCAGCGCCGGATGTTGCCATGATGACCTGGTGGGCACGCGCGATCGCCGATGGTCATCTGCACCATGTTGATGCCGCCAGGCACGATTTGGAACAGTTCGATGCTCTGATCGCTGAGGTGAAGAAAGGCCCCAACGCTTTCGATGCCGATTCGACCGGTGCGCAGGTCGCGCGCAGCGAGATCGCGGCATGGGATGACTTTGCGGCGGACCGGCACGACGACGCTCTGAAGCACATGCGCGAAGCCGCCGACCTGCAGGACAAAGTGGGACAGGGCGAAGTGGACATTCCCGCGCGCGAAATGCTCGGCGACATGCTCCTCGAACTCCATCAGCCGCAGCAGGCTCTTGCGGAATACCGCGTCGCGCTCAAGCTCAGCCCAAATCGCTTCAATGGTCTTTACAACGCCGGCGTTGCTGCTGAACAAGCGGGCGACAAAAACGCGGCCGCTGGTTACTTTGCTGCACTTCTGAAATCAACCGGCAGCGGTGCGCAGTCCTCGCGCCCGGAGTTGGCGCACGCCAGGAGCTTCCTCTCCTCTGACCGCCTTGCAGTGGGCCAGCTTCGGGAACCGTAACGCGCGGGGAACGCCCGGCAAGGTGACGATAAAAAGTCAAAACTCCAGTCATTCACTTCGGCCGCCTTCGCCGCGCGTTGCGAATGTTACGATAAGTTGCATCCGCATCGGAGGTTCCTTGCGATGATTGAATTCTTCAGCGCCAGCCGAGCTAACCGCTGAGCAGATTTCCGCCATCACGCGCCAGAACAACTACGGCACCTGGCGCTTTCAGAAGACATGGAAGCCGCTCTATATCGCCGACGCCGAAGGCTGCTGGTTCATCGATGGCGCGGGCAAGCGTTATCTCGACTTCAGTCGCAGCTCATGTGCGTCAACCTCGGCCACAAGAATCCTCGCGTCGTCGAGGCCATCGCCGAGCAGGCCCGCGAGCTTTGCTACGTCGCTCCCGGCTACGCCACCGACGCGCGCGCGCGCCTCAGCGAGAAGCTCCTTGAAGTTCTTCCCGAGGGTCTCAGCAAATTCTTCTTTACCACCAGCGGAACCGAAGCCAATGAAGCGGCCTTCAAAATCGCCCGCATGTACACGGGCAAAACCAAAATCATCTCGCGCTACCGCTCCTATCACGGCTCGACCATGGGCTCCATCGCCGCCACCGGCGATCCGCGCCGCTGGGCCATGGAGCCGGCCGGCAAAGGTGCCGGCGTCGTCTTCGCGCCCGAGACCAATTGCTACGACTGCCCCATCAAGCACACCTACCCCACCTGCAACATCGCCTGCGCCGACTACATCGAGCACATGATTCGCAACGAGAGCGACGTCGCCGCCATCATCTTCGAGCCCGTCGTCGGCACCAATGGCGTGCTCGTCCCGCCGCCCGAGTACTTCCCGCGCCTGCGCGAAATCTGCGACCGTCACGGCGTGCTCATGATCGCCGACGAAGTCATGGCCGGCTGGGGCCGCACCGGCAAGTGGTTTTCCGTCGACCACTGGAACGTCAAGCCCGACATTCTCGTCACCGCCAAGGGCATCACCTCGGCCTACGTTCCGCTCGGCCTTTGCGCCACCACCACCAAAATCGCCGACTACTTCGAAGACCACTACTTCTCGCACGGCCACACCTACGAGGCGCACCCGCTCACCCTCGGCCCCGCCGTCGCCACCATCGAAGAGATGCAGCGCCTCAAGCTCGTCGAGCGCGCCGCGGAGCTCGAGCCTTACGTCCGCCAGAAGCTCGAAGCGCTCAAGGCAAAACATGTTTCCGTCGGCGACGTGCGCGGCCTCGGCCTCTTCTTTGCCGTCGAGATTGTCAAGAATCGCAAGACCAAGCAGCTCTTCAACACCATGCGCGACAAGGTGGAAGGCAAGCCGCTCGTCGTCGATCAGATCGCCGCCAAGATGATGGCGCAGGGCGTCTCAATCCAGGCCTGGGTCAGCCACTTCGTCATCGCCCCGCCGCTCATCGTCACCAAAGAGGAACTCGACCTGGGCATCGCCGCCCTCGACGAGCATCTCTCCATCGCCGACGCGCTGGTCGACAGCCTAGGGGCCGAGCCCGACTGCGAACTACGAACTGTGAGCTGGCTCCTACGCCACTTCCTGCGCGCTCTCTGCCACTCCCGCAGGCGCCGCCAGCTTCATCATCGCCACATACGACGCGCCCGCCATAAAGAATCCCACGAACCACGCGTAATCGTAGAGAAAGTGCAGCGGCTTGCACGAACACGCCAACCAGCGCAATCGCCACGCCCAGCCCCAGCGCAATCACCGCCCGCGGATTCACGCCCTTCGTGTAGTGGTAAATCCCATCGCGATGATAAAGCGAGTTCACATCCAGCTCCGTTCCGCGAATGAAGAAGTAATCGCACACCATGATCCCCGCCACCGGCCCCAGCAGTCCCGAGTAGCCCACCAGCCATCCGAAGATGTACGCGTCCGGCGTGGCCAGCAGCTTCCACGGGCACATCGCCAGTCCGAGAAATCCCGTGATCAATCCTCCCGTGCGAAAGCTGATCAGCCGCGGATACAGATTCGAAAAATCGTTCGACGGCGACACCACATTCGCGCCGATATTCACATTCAGCGTCGCCACCAGCACCGCAATCAGCGCCACAAACGCGACCACCGGCTGATGAAACATTCCGATCAGTTGCACCGGATCCCAGATCGGCTTGCCGAACAGCACCACCGACGCCGACGTCACCGCAATCCCCAGAAACGTGTACAGCACCATCGCCACCGGCAGCCCGAACGCCTGTCCCCACGACTGCGCGCTCTGCGATTTCGAATAGCGCGTGAAGTCGGGAATGTTCAAGCGCCAGCGTCGCCCAGTAGCCCACCATCGCCGTCAGCGACGGAAAAAACACAGCCAGAAACTCGCTGCGTCGTGTGGAACGGGCTCGGCGTCGACAGCATCGCGCCAAAACTGCCCGCCTTCATCCGCACCCAGACCAGCAGCGCCGCCGCCATCACAAACATGAACGGCGCGCCAAACGCCTGCAGCCGCCGGATCGACTCCACGCCGCGCCACACCACCACCATATTCAGCAGCCAGAAGCCGAGAAAGCACGCCCACAGACACGCCGCTATTTCCCTCCAGCGCTCGGCCAGATCACGATCAGCATCGCGTCAATCGCGCTGCCGCCGATCCACGATTGAATGCCGAACCATCCGCACGCCACCACCGCGCGCAGCAGCGCCGCCAGGTTCGCCCCGCGCACGCCAAACGACGCGCGCAGAAACACCGGAAACGGAATCCCGTACTTCGCGCCCGCATGCGCATTCAGCAGCATCGGAACCAGCACGATCAGGTTGCCCAGCAGCACCGTCCCGATCGCCTGCTTCCAGTCCATCCCCTTGGCGATCAGCCCCGACGCCAGCCGGTACGTCGTGATCTCCATGCACATCGAAAACCACAGCGCCGTGTAGTTGTAGAAACCCCACGTGCGCTGCTCCGGCGTCGTCGGCGTCAGGTCGCGATTCGATAGCGATGGATCGACAGTGCTCACGGGACCTCCTCCGTGAGGTTGATGTCTATTTCAAATGTAATTTCAAAATTAAGAGTATGTCATCCTGAGCGATCGCAGCAGTAGCGAGGTGAGCCGACAGGACCTGCGGTTGCATCTCGTCGCGACCTGGGATAGCACGAGTCCTCGACCTCGCACGAACAAGCTGACAGCTAGAAGCTAGCGGCTGGAAGCTGCGTCTTCACTTCCACGCCCCGCCCCGCGCCTCGCGCCGCAAATACTTCCCGCGCCCCGGCTTCCCGATAAACTCTCCGCCACTCACAATCAACTCGCCGCGCGAGTACACATCGCGCGCATTCCCGCGCACCTTGAATCCCTCGAACATCGAGTAGTCCACGCGCATGTGGTGCGTCTTCGCGCTGATCGTGTAGTCCTCCACCGGATCCCACAGCACCAGGTCCGCGTCGCTGCCCGCCGCCAGCACGCCCTTCTTCGGATACATTCCGAAGATCCGCGCCGGCGCCGTCGAAACCAGCTCGACAAATCTGTTAATCGAAAAATTTCCCTGCCCCACGCCGTGGTGATGCAGCAGTTGCAGCCGGTTCTCGATCCCCGGCCCTCCATTGGGAATCTTCGTGAAATCGTCCTTGCCCAGCGCCTTCTGGTCTTCAAAGCAGAACGGGCAATGATCCGTCGACACCACCTGCAAATTGTCCTTCCGCAAACCCTCCCACAGCTTCGGCTGGTTCTTGCTTCTCGCGCAGCGGCGGCGTAAACACGTACTTCGCGCCGTCCCAGCCCTTGCCTTCCATGTTGTCTTCAATCGAGAGCAGCAGATACTGCGGGCACGTCTCGGCAAACGCCGGCAGTCCGCGGTCGCGCGCCTCGCGCACCTGGTTCAGCGCATCCTCGCTCGAAAGATGCACAATGTAAATCGGCACGCCGGCAATCTCCGCCATCGCAATCGCGCGATGCACCGCCTCGGCCTCGGCCTTCGTCGGCCGCGTCAATGCGTGATAAATCGGCGCGGTCTTTCCCTCGGCCAGCGCCTGCTGCACGATCACGTCAATCACCGATCCGTTCTCCGCATGCATGCAGATCAGCGCGCCATTCTTCGCCGTCTGCTGCAGCGCCTTGAAGATCGTCGCGTCGTCCACCATCAGCACATTGGGATACGCCATGAACAGCTTGAAGCTGGCCACGCCCTCGCGCACCATGTCGTCCATGTCTTCCAGGCCCGCGTCTCGCAAGGTCCGTCACGATCATGTGCAGCCCGTAGTCGATGCACGCCTTGCCCTCGGCCTTCTTCCACCACGTGTCCAGCGCCGTGCGCATCTTCGTCCCGCGCGCCTGGATCGCGAAGTCCACAATCGTCGTCGTCCCGCCAATCGCCGCGGCCCGCGTGCCCGTCTCAAAATCGTCCGCCGACTTCGACCCGCCAAACGGCATGTCCAGATGCGTGTGCGCATCGATGCCGCCCGGCAGCACCAGCAGCCCCGTCGCATCCACCACTTTGTCCGCCGCGCTCGCCGGAATCCCCGCGCGCACTTCCTTGATCGTTGCGCCATCGATCAGCAGATCGGCCTTCACGCTGGCGTCGGCATTCACAATCGTTCCGTTTTGAATAAGCACAGTGGACATGATCCGTTACCCTTCCCATCGCAACTAGCGCCGGGTGCCCCAGGTCCGGATTTTCGGACTTGGGATACCACAAATCTCAACGCACCCAAAACGATTTCTTCTATGGCTGCTGCACTTGCGTCACGCACGCCGCACCTTTCGTCCGCTCGTCCCACGTCTCCGGCTTCAGCCCCGTATCTACCTCGACCATCGTGATGCATCCATCCACCGGGCAAACCAGCGAGCACAAATTGCACCCCACGCATTCCGTCTCGTCCACCCGCGGAATCCGCTCGAGCGGCGTCGGATACGGCCCCTGCGCAAAAGCCGCCGCGCGCTCCTTGCGCGTCACCGGCGTCTCCGCAATCGACGCGCGGCTCTCCGCTTCCTCTTCCGCCGGCGTCCGATGCAGCTCCACGTGCCCATCCACCGGCCCGGTCACGCGATCCAGATGAATGCACTGGTGCGCGCCGTCCCAGCACGCAATGTGGCACAGATCGCAGCCAATGCACTTCTGCTCGTCGATGCGCGCCACGATCTTGTAATTCAGATTCAGGTGCTTCCACTCGGTCACGCGATTCAGCGACAACCCGCGAAAATCCTCGATCGTCTTGAATCCTTTCTCGCGCATCCAGTTGTCCAGGCCCTCGGCCATGTCCTCGACAATCCGGTAGCCGTAGTGCATCACCGCCGTGCACACCTGCACCGTCCCGCAGCCCAGCAGCAAAAACTCCGCCGCATCGCGCCACGAGCCGATTCCGCCAATCCCCGAAAGCGGCAGCGCCGACTCCGCATCGGCCAGAATCTGCTGCACCATGTTCAGCGCGATCGGCTTCACCGCCGGCCCGCAGTAGCCGCCATGCGAGCTCTTCCCGTCCACATTCGGCCGCGGCACAAACGTATCCAGATCGATCCCCGTAATCGAATTGATCGTGTTGATCGCCGACAGTCCATCCGCTCCGCCGCGCTTCGCCGCCCGCGCCACCGTGCGAATGTCCGAGATGTTCGGCGTCAGCTTCACCAGCACCGGCGTGCGCGCCTTCTCCTTCACCCACGCGGTAATCATCTCCGCGTACTCCGGCACCTGCCCCACCGCCGAGCCCATGCCGCGCTCGCTCATGCCGTGCGGGCAGCCGAAGTTCAGCTCCAGCCCGTCCGCTCCCGCATCTTCGGTCCGCGTCACAATCTCGTGCCACGCCTCGCGCGTCGACGCCACCATCAGCGACGCAATCACCGCGTTCTTCGGATAGCGCTTCTTCACCTCCGCCATCTCGCGCAGATTCTGCTTCGACGGTCCGGTCGCTGATCAGCTCAATATTGTTGAAGCCCATGATGCGCTGCCCGTTCCAGTCCGTCGCCGAGTAGCGCGAGCTCACATTCGTAATCGGCTCGCCAATCGTCTTCCACACCGCGCCGCCCCAGCCCGCGTCGAAGGCGCGCATGATCATCTCGCCCGTATTCGTCGGCGGCGCCGACGCCAGCCAGAACGGATTCGGCGAGTTGATCTTTCCCGCAAAATTCCGCACGCCAATGTCAGGCATGGGCCACCTCCGCAGCTTTCAACATCGCAAGCGCCGCGCGCTTGCCTCCGGCCACCGCATCCACCACTTCGCGCCCGCCGTTCACGCAATCGCCGCCGGCAAAATATCGCGGATTCCCGGTCTGCCCCGTCACGCGATCGGCCACAATCTGCCCATCGCGCACTTCAACCCCGCGCAGCTCCTGCAAAAGCTCCGTCAGCGGCGACTGCCCGATCGCCGGCACCACCAGGTCGCACTCGATCGCCAACTGCGAATCCGGAATCGACTTCAAGCTTTCCATCCGCCTCGCGCACCTGCACCGTTTCCAGCAGCAACCGGCCGTGCTCGCCTCGCCTGATCGCCACCGGCATCCTGCGCCACAGAAACTGCACGCCCTCCTGCTTCGCGTGCTCATACTCAAACTCGAACGCCGACATCTCGCTCTCGCCGCGCCGGTACAGCATATAGACCGTCTCCGCGCCCAGCCGCCGCGCCGCATTCGCCGCATCAATCGCCGTGTTTCCCGCGCCCACCACCACCACCGTCCCGTGCAGCTCGCGCAGGTGCCCGGTCTTGTATGCGGCAATCAACTCCAGCGCGTTCATCACGCCCTTCGCGCGTCTTCGCCGGGAATGCCCAGCCGCTGCATCGCGCCCAGCCCCAGCCCCAGAAAAATAAAATCAAACTCCGCCTCCAGCGCCTCCAGCGCCGCCGCCGAATCCACCTCCACTCCGCATCGGAACTCCACGCCCAGCCGCCGGATCATCTCCACTTCGCGCACGCTGTCGGCCGCGCGCAGCTTGTACTCGGCCACGCCGTAGGTATTCAATCCGCCCGGCAGTTCGCGCCGCTCAATCACCGTCGCCTTCGCCCCCTGGCGGCACAACTCCGCCGCGCACGCCAGCGACGCCGGCCCGCCGCCAATGCAGGCCACGCGCAGCTTGCTCGTTCCCGCCGCCTTCACGGGACGGCCTCGCCCGACGCCCAAAACGCATCCATCGCATGCCGCTGCAATAGCGCAATTTGAATCGGCTTCCGATTCTGCCGGACCATCACGCATGCGCCCTCGCACAGCACGTCCACCGGGCAAACCCGCGCGCAGCTCGCGCCCAGAATATTCGCATCCAGAATTCGCATCGCCGACCCGCGCAAATTTCCCGACGCAATGCGCTTGATGAATCCCGGCACATCGATATGCGTGGGACACGCCGCCGTGCACGGCGCGTCAAAGCAATTCAGGCAGCGGTCCGCCTCAATCACCGCGGCCTGCGCCGCCAGCGCCGGCTTCAGCTCGCCAAACCGCGCTCTCAGATTGTTCGTCATGCGGTAGTGCCGCGGTGCTCATGCGCTCGCCTCCGCCTTACGACGCCACCAGCGGCCCATACAAATCCGGCCTGCGGTCGCGATAAAACTGCCACGTCCGCCGCACTTCGGCAATCTCATCCAGATTCAGATCGGCGGTCAGCACCTCATCCTTGTCGCGCGCCGCCTCCGCAATAATCTTCCCGCGCGGATTGCAGAAGTAGCTCGTCCCGTAAAATTCGCCGATATTCCACGGCGCCTCGGTCCCCACGCGATTGATCGCCGCAATAAAGTATCCGTTCGCCGCCGCGTGCGCCGGCTGCTCCAGCTTCCACAGGTATTCGCTCAGCCCCGCCACCGTCGCCGACGGATTGAACACAATCTCCGCGCCATTCAATCCCAGGCACCGCGCGCCCTCAGGAAAATGCCGGTCATAACAGATATAGATACCCACCTTGGCAAAACCGAGATCGAACACCGGATAACCCAGATTTCCCGGCCGAAAATAAAACTTCTCCCAGAACCCCGGCGCCACATGCGGGATATGCGTCTTGCGATACTTGCCCAGATAAGCCCCGTCGCTCGCGATCATCGCCGCCGTGTTATAGAAAACCCCCTCCTGCTCCACTTCGTACACCGGCACAACCAGCGCAATGTGCAGTTCCTTCGCCAGCTCGCGCATCAGCTTCACCGTCGGCCCGTCGGGAACCGACTCGGTCATCTCGTACCATTTCGTCTCCTGCTCGGCGCAGAAATACGGCCCGTTGAAGATCTCCTGCAGGCACACAATCTGCGCTCCCTGCTTCGCCGCCTGGCGAATCAGCCCCACATGCTTCTCCACCATCGCCTTCTTTTGCGCGGGCAGCGGTTCCGTCGCGGGCACTGCATTCGAAGCCTGAATAATGGAACATCGAACAATCCGGGGCATGGCTTGCTACCTCCAGGCGAAAAAGGTGTGAGTCTTAGAAATTAGCTCAAACGAGGCCATTCGGCAATAGCATTCTCGCGGCTTCGCAGCGAGGAAAGCGTGCCCCGCCTGCTCAATCCCGACTCTGTCGCCTCGGATTGACTTACTTCTCGTCCAATCCAATAATCGAAGCAGATGAATATCTATGAGGAGATCGTGAAGCTGCAGCGCGAGGGCCGCAGCGGCGCTGTGGCCACCATCGTGAACTCGCGCGGCTCCATCCCCTCCTTCCAGAGCGCCAAAATGCTCATCCGCGACGACGGCTCCATCGCCGGCACCATCGGCGGCGGCTGCGTCGAGGCCGAAGTCTGGCAGGCCGCGCGCGAAGTCATCGCAAGCGAAAAGCCGCGCACCCTCTCTTTCGATCTCAATCAGGATCCCAAATACGACACCGGCCTGGTTTGCGGCGGCACGCTCGAAATCTTCATCGAGCCCGTGCTGCCCGTGCCGTTGCTCTACATCTTTGGCGCCGGCCACGTCGCCGTCGAGCTCTTCAAGGCCGCCCGCAACGCTGGCTTCGACTGCATCGTTACCGACGACCGCGAGGCCTACGCCAACGCCGAGCGCTTCCCCGGCGCCCAACAGATCATCGCCAAGGACTTCGACGACGCTGCTCAAGGAGCTCACGCCCACCGAGTCCTCTTACATCGTCATCGCCACCCGCGGCCACCGCGACGACATGCGCGTCCTGCGCTGGGCCGTGCAAACGCCCGCGCGCTACATCGGCATGGTCGGCTCCAAACGCAAGGCCATCACCGTCTTTCGCGAGCTAACCCGCGAAGGCCTCAAGCCCGATCTCTTCGACCGCGTCCATTCTCCCGTCGGCCTCGACATCGGCGCCGTCACGCCCGAAGAGATCGCCGTCTCCATCGTCGCGGAAATGATCGCCGTGCGCCGCCACGCCGAGCGCGCCCTGCCCCACATGAGCTGGTTCCACAGCGGCAGGCACGCCGCAGCCGCCACAGAACCTGCTGCGCCGGATGAACCCCTTTCCGCCTCCACGCAAAAGTAACCCCATCCCGTTCGCGCCCTGCTACCTTTTCTGCCTGCCCTCTTTTCTCCCTGTTATCTTTTTCTAATATGCCCGGCGCACCCAATCTCTGCGGTCTCATCCTCGCCGCTGGCGAGTCTTCGCGCATGGGTTCTGACAAGGCAATGCTTCCCTGGCCTCCGTCGCCGCCCGGCGTCACCCCGCAGCCCGGCCAAACACTGCTCTCCGCCGCCATTCTTGCGTTCGAGCCCTTCACGCGCCTGGTCGTTGTCGTCGCCGGCAACAATTTTCAACCCGTCGGTGTTACGGCCGGCGCTTGCGGCGCATATATGGTCCGCAATCCGAGCCCGGAACGCGGCCAATTCAGTTCCCTGCAGGTCGGCTTGAAGGAAGCTTTGTCTCGCGGCTGCTATTCTGCAATGATCACTCCGGTCGATTGCCCGCCATTAAGCGCCGCCTCGCTCGAGCGCCTTAGCGACTCGTTCCAACGCGCGCTCGCGCGAGGCGTTGTGGGCCGTCGCCCCGGAGAACGACGGCAAGCACGGGCATCCGCTTCTGGTCAGCCGTGAATTGATCGCACATTTTCTCGATGCGCCCGACACCGGCAACGCGCGCGAAATCTTGCACGCGCACGCACAGCGCATCGCATACATTCCCGTGCCTGACTCTCTGGAAAAGGCCGGCCTCAACACGCCCGAAGACTACGCGGCACTCACCGAAAAACCCTCTGCGTAGGCGAGCTGAGCCTAGCCGGGAATTTTTCCCAGCACCGCCGCCAGCGCGTCCATCGCCAGGTGACTCGCGTGTGCCGACGCCGTGGGCAGCCCGCCCACCGCGCTCACCAGCTCATCTCTACTCAACTTCTTCGCCTCGACTACCGTCCTCCCGCTCACAAGCTCGGTCACCGCAGATCCGCAGGCCATCGCGGCCACGCAACCCTTTGCCCGGAAACGAATCTCCGCAATCCGTCCCTCTGCAATCTTCACAGTAAGTTCCAAAACGTCGCCGCAGGCTGGATTCTCGATTCGCGCGGTCGCGTCCGCATCCGCGACCGTTCCTGCGTTGCGCGGGTGCTCAAAATGGTCGAGAACTTGCGGAGAATACATAGGCTTTGCCCGGACGTTCCGCATGATCCTTTACTTCACTTCGGGGCCTTCGCGCGACCCGAACGCTTGCTGCCATCTTAATGCGGCAGCCTTTCCATCAGCGGAATCTCGGCGCCCACCACTGACTTATGCAAATCAGCTTCGCAAAAACGCCTTCATTCTCGTCTGCCGTTCTTTGGACTAAACTAAATTTGTTATGGCAATTGCAGGCTTCTCTCCCATCATCCGCCCGACCATCCAGCCTCGCTCACCGCAAGGCGCGTTTTCGAACGAGCCGTTCACCAACTTCAGCGATCCTGAGAATGCGCGCGCCATGCGCAGCGCGCTCGACAAGGTTGCCTCCCACCTCGGCGCGGAATACAGCCTGATCATCGGCGGCGAGCGTCTACAAGACCGCGGACAAAATTCGCTCCATCAATCCCGCGCGCCCGGCGCAGATCGTCGGCATCCACCAGAAGGCCGGCGCCGAGCAGGTCGAACCAGCCATGACCGCCGCACTCCGCGCCTTCGAATCCTGGAGCCGGACCTCAACCGATGAGCGCGTCTCGCTGCTCCTCGGCGCTGCCGCCATCATCCGCAAGCGCAAGTTCGAATTCATGGCCTGGCTCACCTACGAAGTCGGCAAGAACTGGGCCGAAGCCGACGCCGATGTGGGCGAGACCATCGACTTCCTCGAGTTCTACGCCCGCGAAGCGCTGCGCCTGGCCGCCGCCACCACGCCCATTCAGTATCCCGGCGAGCGCAACGAGCTGCTTTACATCCCGCTCGGCGTGGGCGCTGTCATCCCGCCCTGGAACTTTCCCTTCGCCATCATGGCCGGCATGACCGCCGCCGCCATCGTCACCGGCAACACCGTGATTCTCAAGCCCTCGAGCGATTCGCCCACCATCGCCGCCAAGTTTGTCGAGGTCCTCGAAGAGGCCGGCCTGCCCGACGGCGTGGTCAACTTCTGTCCCGGCTCCGGCGCCTCGTTCGGCAACGCCATCGTCGAGCACCCCAAAACCCGCTTCATCGCCTTCACCGGCTCCAAAGCCGTCGGCCTCGAAATTCACGAGCGCGCCGCCCACCCGCAGCCCGGCCAGATCTGGATCAAGCGCACCATTCTCGAAATGGGCGGCAAAGATTCGATTCTCGTCTGCGAAGATGCCGATCTCGACGCCGCCGTCGACGGCGTCGTCGCTTCGGCCTTCGGCTTCAGCGGGCAAAAGTGCTCCGCCTGCTCGCGCGCCATTATTGAGGCTCCTATTTACGATGTCTTCGTCGAGCGCCTTCGCGAGCGCGTCGCCACGCTCACTGTCGGCGATCCCGCAGCCAATCCCAACATGGGCCCGGTCATCAATCAGGCCGCGCTCAATTCCATGCTGCGCTATATCGAGATCGGCAAGAAAGAAGGCAAGCTGATCGCTGGCGGCAACGCCCCGGCCACTGCCGATGGCGGCTTCTTCCTTGAGCCAACAATCTTCGCCGACGTTCCGCCCGAACGCAGTCATTGCGCAGGAAGAAATCTTCGGCCCGGTGCTGGCCGTCATCAAAGTTGAAAGTTTCGAAGAAGGCCTGCGCGTCGCCAACAACACCGAGTACGGCCTCACCGGCTCCCTCTACACCAGCGATCCCGACAACGAAAGCGGTCGCGCGCAGCGCTTTCCACGTCGGCAATCTCTACTTCAATCGCAAGTGCACCGGCGCCATGGTCGGCGCGCATCCCTTCGGCGGCTTCAATATGAGCGGCACCGACTCCAAGGCCGGCGGCCCCGATTATCTCTACCTCTTCACCCAGGCCAAGAGCGTCGCCGAAAAGCTCTAGCTCCCGTTCACACGTTGCAACAACCGGCGTCCGCACCACCTCTGCAATATCCGGAGACCCGATGACAGCGCTGGACTTTACCGGAGTGGTCTGGATTCTCTCGTTTCTCGCGGGCTTTCTCGGCGCGCTCACCGGCCTCGGCGGCGGAGTGGTCGTCGTCCCCGCGCTCACGCTCGCGCTCGGCGTCGACATCAAATACGCCATCGGCGCCTCACTGGTCTCCGTCATCGCCACTTCTTCGGGCGCGGCCGCGGCCTACGTCCGCGAGGGCTTCTCCAACATCCGCATCGGCATGTTTCTTGAAATCGCCACTACCCTGGGCGCAATTCTCGGCGCATTTCTTGCCGGCCGCGTCAGCACGCACGCTCTCGCCATCATCTTCGGCCTCGTCCTCATTCAGGCTGCGATTCAATCGTTCATAGGCAAATAAAGGAGAGCGACCAGCCCGTCGCCTCCGACGCGCTCGCCACCCGCTTGCGCCTCGGCAGCTCCTATCCCGTCGATGGCAAGCTCCAGGAGTACGGCGTCCGCAACGTCCCCGCCGGATTCGGCATGATGTTCGGTGCAGGCGCGCTTTCCGGCCTTCTCGGCATCGGCTCCGGCGCCGTCAAAGTCATCGCCATGGACCGCGTCATGCGCATCCCCTTCAAAGTCTCCACCACCACCAGCAACTTCATGATCGGCGTCACCGCGGCCGCCAGCGCCGGCATCTACCTCAGCCGCGGATTCATCGACCCCCGCGTGGCCATGCCAGTCATGCTCGGCGTTCTTGCCGGAGCGTTGCTCGGCGCCAAGGTGCTGGTGCACGCCGCGTCCGCACGCTGCGAGCCGTCTTTTGCCATCGTGATTCTTGCTCTCGCCATCGAAATGATCGTCAACGGCATTACGGGGAGGGTCTAGCCAGCATGCAAACTCAAATGCCTGCCCGCATGCCAGCCCGCATGGACGATCGCCGCCTCGAGACCATCATCGGCCGCCTTCTGCAAATCGGCGTTCTGCGTCTGCCGCGACAGTCCTTGCCGGCGGCATTCTCTATCTCGTTCAAAGTCACGCCGACCGCGTCGACTATCGCAGCTTCGCACCCGGAAGCCCCGATCTCACTTACGCTCTCCGGCATCGTCACGCTCCGCAGTCCACTTTGACAGCCTGGGCCTCATTCAATTCGGCCTGTTGCTGCTCATCGCCACGCCCGTCGCGCGTGTAGCGATGGCCGTCGTCGGCTTCGCTCTCGAGCGTGACCGCTTGTATACCGTGGTCAGCCTCATCGTGCTGCTGATTCTCGCCTTCAGCCTGATTCACGCGACCTGATTCACGCGACGCCTAGCATCACTGCGACCAGACGTGAGTTGCCACGCCACCCGGCACGCGAACGCCCGCACCAGCCCTGCGTGCTGCCGACAGGCATCTCTCACAGATTGTGAATTGAATTCGATCCGCGGTTCGCGACCTACATTTGCGGCTCGTGAGATCCGTGAATCGCCGGCCTTACGCCACGGCGCCCGAAGCCGATTGACTCGCCGCCTGGTTTGCCGCCTGCGTTTCGGCTTCCAGCTTGTTGCCCACCTCGGCCGCGGCCTTCGCCAGCACCCGGTGATGAATCGTAAACAGCGCCAGCTCCAGCCGGTCGCCTACGCCGGTCTTGTCGTAAATCGACCGCAGATAATTCTTGATCACCTGCTCCGTCGTCTTCAGCCGGATGGCGATCTCGCGGTTCTTGCAGCCCTGCACGATCAGCGCCACAATGCGCATTTCTTTCGGCGTCAGCCGGTCGCGCACGCGCGCTCCCACCAGGTCCTCTTCAAGCGCTTCCGGCGGCGCGACTGCGTGGGCAGCCAGGAATCTCCGGCAGCGACGCGGCGCACGCACTCCACCAGCGCCGGTCCCGTCACGCTGCGGAACACCACGCCGCGAAATCCCTGCTGCAGGTAGGCCGCCGCATTTTCGTTGTTCTCGGCCATCACAATGCCGCGGCTGCTCGTCGTCTCAAGCAGCATGCCCAGCCGCGTGAAATCCGGCTGCAGCGACGCCGCAAACAGAACAATGGAATTGGGAAATGTGGTGATCGCGTGGTACATCCGCTCAAGATCGGTACATTGCGCAATGATGCGCAGGTCCTCGTCCATCGCCAGAACCTTGGCGGTACCGGCCCGGAAGATCGCTTGCGAATCGGCCAGGATGATCTTGTTCATTGTGTTTCCTGCCTACCCCTGCCCCTGCTTACGAGAACCCGGCTTTTCCCCTTAAACTTCACCTATTGAACTCCACCAAGTCCGGCACTCGAACCACCGCTGCTTCTGCCGCCCTACCCCATTCGTTCCTATCGGCAGAATGACTATAGTCTTGGCAATGTCGGGTCAGTGTCGAGTATTGCTACATTCTGGCCCCTGCCGGTTCGTTTCGCAACTTCCCGGCCCAATTTGAGATTGTCCCCCTGCCACGGTTATTGGTACGGTTATGGGTGCCGCTATCGGCCCAACCATGTCTGAGATTACAGCCTGCTGGTCAAAATAGGGTACCAAAAACCTTTAGGCGGGGCCGGCTAGACCATTAACTAAATTGGGACCTTCAGGCACTACACTCTTTTTATGGCGAGACCCATCCTCCTGGCGGTTGACGACGACGTAAGCGTCCTTGAGGCCGTGGTCCAGGATCTGCGCCGCAAGTACGGCGAGACCTACCGGGTCATGCGCGCCGCCAGCGGCCCCGCCGCGCTCGACACGCTGGCCCAGCTCAAAACGCGCGAAGAGCCTGTCGCTTTGATCATCAGCGACCAGCGCATGCCGGGAATGACCGGCGTCGAAATGCTCGAGCGTGCTCGCGATATCTATCCCGACGCGCGCCGTGTCCTCCTCACCGCCTATGCCGACACCGAGGCCGCCATCCGCGCCATCAACACCGCCCGCATCCACTACTACCTCAACAAGCCCTGGGACCCGCCCGAAGAGAAGCTCTACCCCGTCGTCAGCGACCTGCTCGACGATTGGCAGGCTGGCTTTCAGCCGCCATTCGAGGGGCTGCGCGTCATCGGCCATCGCTGGTCGCTCAACGACCACCGCCTGCGCAACTTCCTTTCGCGCAATCACGTTCCCTATCGCTGGATCGACGTCTCCGCCGGCGATGAAGGGCTCAAGCTCCTCAAGGACCGCGAGCTCGATCCGGAAAAGCTTCCTGTCGTCCTCTTTTCCGACGGCACAGTCCTCGTCGATCCCGACCTCGAAACTCTCGCCGGAAGCGTCGGCCTCCGCGTTCAGGCCGCCCAGGATTTCTACGACATCGTCGTCGTCGGCGCGGGTCCCGCCGGTCTCGCCGCCGCCGTCTACGGCGCCAGCGAAGGCCTCCGCACCGTCGTCATCGAGCCTGAAGCGCCCGGCGGCCAGGCCGGTTCCAGCTCCCGAATCGAAAACTATCTCGGCTTTCCTTCCGGCGTCACCGGCGCCGACCTCGGCCGCCGCGCCTACGCCCAGGCCTCCCGCTTCGGCGCGGAGTTCGTCACCCAGCGCGCCACCGGCATGCGCATCGACGGCCAGTACCGCTTCGTCCAGCTCGCCGACGGCCGCGAAATTTCCAGCCACTGCGTGCTTCTTGCCCCCGGCGTCCAGTACCGCAAGCTCGATATTCCCGGCGCAGACCGCCTCACCGGCCGCGGCATCTACTACGGCGCAGCGCTGGTTGAGGCGCTGGCCTGCCAGGGCGAAGAGGTCTTTATGGTTGGCGGCGCCAACTCCGCCGGCCAGGCCGCCCTGCATTTCGCCAGATATGCCACAAAAGTAACCATGCTGGTCCGCGGCGAGGGACTTTCCGCCACCATGTCGAAATACTTGATCGATGAGATCGTTCGCACATCAAATATTGTGGTGGATGCCAGCACCCAGGTCCTTGAAGCCATGGGTGACGAGCACCTCGCCGAGCTCCGGCTGCGGAATCCGTCAGGCGAAGTTCAGGTGCCGGCCTCCTTGCTGTTTGTTTTTATCGGCGCTGCGCCCGTCACCGCGTGGCTGCCGCCGTGCATTTTGCGTGACGAGAAGGGATTTATCTTGGCCGGACCCGATTTGCGCAAAGACGGCAAGCTGCCCGAAGTCTGGACCGAAAAGCGCGATCCGTTCTTGCTTGAGACCAGCGTTCCCGGCGTCTTTGTCGCCGGCGATGTGCGCGCAGGCTCGGTCAAGCGCGTTGCTTCCGCGGTGGGAGAGGGCTCCATCGCGGTGCAGTTTATGCATCAGTATCTGGCGGGGTTTTAAGGACATTTGGCGAGTTGTAGGGACTATCTGAAGCCGACGCAACGTAAACGAGAGCGGCCGGATTCGACGATTCTTGACAAGGCCGGATTTTCCCGCCGCAGCGGCGAAATGAATGATCTGGAGGAGCAGGAAGTGTCAGGGCACGACTTTTCGGGTAACGCACGAAGTGTCAGGGCACGACTTTAGTCGTGCCGCAGCAGGCTCTAAGAGTTCGGGGCTTTAGCCCCTGGGGCGAGTGGGCGGAACGGGAAAGATGAGCGAGAGCACACAAACCATCGACGCCGAACCGATCCATCTTAAGGATCTCGCAGAGACCCTGCCGCATACGCGCATCTTCGCCTCCACTCCTTTTAACGCGATTTCGGCCGGTCGATCGACAAAATCGACCGCGTCACCGATCAAAGCCGGAACAGTCCTGGTCGAAGCCGGCCAGCCCTGGCTCTACTACTGGGTCGTGCTCGAGCGGCGAAATGCGCGCCGATCGCCCGGAACCCGACGGCACCATGACCATGGTTGGGATGGCAAAAGCCGGCGAAGGCTTCGGCGAAGTGCCTCTCTTAAACGGCTACGCCGCATCTACTTTCCGCATCACCGCAGTCCAGGATTCTGTCCTCGTCCGCTTCACCGAGCAGGATTTCTGGTCTCTTCTCGCCTGCTGCCCCGCGGTTCGCAAAATTGTCCTCGCCGACAGCGCCGCGCGCGTGCAGGCCTATCAGGTTGAGGCGCTGCATCGCGAAAAGCTCGTCTCCCTCGGCACCCTGGCCGCCGGTCTCATGCACGAGCTCAACAATCCCGGCGCAGCCGCCAAACGCGCCGCCACGCAGCTCCGCGAAAATCTCCTGCGTCTGCAGCAGCTCAGCCTGCGCAACAGCGGCAAGGCCAAAACCCCCGCTCAGCTCCAGTGCATGAGGGACCTGCTCGAGCACGCTCTCCGCAGTTGCAATCTTCCCGCCATGAGCAGCCTGGAGCAGGCCGACGCGGAAGAGGCCATGAGCCAATGGCTGGACAAGGCCCACGTCGAGAACGCTTTCACCATCGGCCCCGTCCTTGTCTCCATGGGCATCGGCAACGAGGAACTCGCCTGCGCCCAGGATCATTTCGATCCCACCTCATTCTCTGACGCTCTTAACTGGTTCGGCGCTCTGGTCTCCAGCGTCTCGCTCGTCTGCTCCATCGAAGAAAGCATTTCGCGCATCTCCGAGCTGGTCATGGCGGTCAAGAAATTCGCCTACGACGAGCGCACGCCAGAAAGGGATCTCGACGTCCACGACAGCCTGCAGAGCACCCTCACCATCCTCGGCCACAAGCTCCGCCTCAAGGAGATTCAGGTTGAAAAGCGCTTCGCCGCCTCGCCCTCAACCATTCGCACCAAGGGCTACGCTCTCAGCCAGGTCTGGACCAATCTCATCGACAACGCCGTCGACGCCTCGCCTCAAGGCGGAAAGCTCGAAATCTCCACCTGGTCCGAGCCCGATTGGCTTGTCGTCTCTATCGGCGATCACGGCTCCGGAATTCCAGCCGACGTTCTTCCCCGCATCTTCGAGCCATTCTTCACCACCAAGCCGCAAGGCTCCGGCACCGGTCTCGGCCTCGAAATCGTTCACCGCATCGTCACGCAAAAGTTTTCGGGAAAACTTGAAGTCCAGTCCCAGCCCGGTGACACGCGCTTCATCATCCGCCTGCCAATCAAAACTCCGTCCGCCTAGCCTCGACTCCGATTTCATCAGCCCCAATTCCAGAAGGTCCGCATTCGGCAGCGAATGCTGGCGCACGCTGCTGCTCCCATCGCAGTCAGTCCGCAAACACAATCTTTAGTCTCGAGCGGAATTTCGATTGCATCCTCAGCGGGCGAGTTACCGGTAGGCCTGCTCATCGGCCCATTCCCCGATAACCGGGAGCTTGACGCGCTTGCCATTCAACGCGCCGATCACGCACCACAGCCACAGGAGGAACGCAATCAGCCCCGCTACGCACATTATGCAAATTAAGACACGAGGCCCGAGAAACGCGGCATATGGCGCGGCGAATATCAGGACATATCCGAAGAAGATCGCAAAAACATTAAATACCAGCGACTGCCAGGCGTGGAATCGCACGTAGGGCCGCTTGTTGTAGCGCCTGATGGCCAGAAAAAAGACCGCCATAACCGGAGTGAAGTAGGCGATCGCGCCAATCGCATTGTCAGAGAGTCCGGCTTTCGGGGGACTGGACATGATCCCTCCCTTTGGGGATTTAGAAAAGGCTCTGTGTATGAACTTGTACTAGTGAGCCCGATGCCTTGCATTCCGTCCGTCCCGATATACGAATAAGCCAGAACGGACTGTCCGGGGAACAATAACAGACTAAATGGAAGGGGAGCCATGGCACTTATGCACTAAATGAACGGGGTGCCACGGGCACTTTTACGACCACCCCTAGGAACCAAAAGGGGAGCTGAAAATCTCTCCATTCCAGTGGTAGGACCACTGGACTCTCATGGGTTATGATGATCTGCGCAAGAAATCCACTCCGTGCGAGGCAGCTCCGTGATTCGACCAAACAACCCGCTCATCCACCTGCTCTTCACTCCAATTTTCACCCTGGCCCTCATCGCCGCTTCCACGGCGACGCTCCACGCCGCCCGCACCTGCAATCCGCGCGACTTCGGCGCCAAAGCCGACGGAACCACCAAGGACACCGCCGCGATTCAAAGCGCGATCGACGCCTGCGCAGCCAAAGGCGGCGGCACCGTTCAACTCACCGCGGGCACATATCTGAGCGCGCCCATCGTGCTCAAAAGCAACATCACGCTCCAGCTCGATAAAGGCGCCACGCTGCTCGGCTCGCCCGATCACGCCGACTATCCGGCGAAGATCGAGTTTCGTCTTCCCGCGGCCGCAATCGCTGGTGAGCGCCACCAATGCCGAGAACGTGGCCATCACCGGCGAAGGCACCATCGACGGCCAGGGCGAAAGCTGGTGGAACATGATGCGCGGCGTCCACGATGCCGGCGTCATGGGCAATTCCCATCCCCGCCCGCGCCTCGTCGTCTTCGACCACTGCAAGCATGTGCGCGTCGAAGGCGTCACCATCCAGAACTCGCCCTTCTGGCAGCTCGTTCCCTACTACTGCGACGACGTGCTCATCCGCAACGTCCGCATTCTCGCGCCGTATCCCTCGCCGAACACCGACGCTGTCGATCCCTTCTCCTCGTCCAACGTGCGCATCGATCATCTCTATGCCGATACCGGCGACGACGCCATCGCCATCAAGTCCGGCGCCATCGACTCGCCCGGCGGCGATGATCCCGTCCGCGACATCACCATTACCGACTGCACCTTCCTGCATGGCCACGGCCTCTCCATCGGCAGCGAGCTCGCCGGCGGCGCGCACAACATTCTCGCCGAGCGCATTCACTTCGACGGCACCGACAACGGCATTCGCGTCAAGGCCAATCGCGACCGCGGCAACGACGTCATCAATCTCGTCTTCCGCGACATCGACATGAAGGACGTGAAGAATCCGCTCGTCATCAGCGAGTACTATCCCCGCATTCTTCCGCCGCCTGGAGACGTCGCGCCAGCGCCGGTCACGCGCCTCACGCCCCACTTCCACAACATCGTGTTTCAGAACGTGACTGCCACCGGCGGCCGAAATGGCCGGAGCCATCGTCGGCCTGCCCGAAGCGCCAGTCACCGATATCGTTCTTAAGAATGTCAATCTCAGCGGCGACAAGGGATTGACGATCGGCTATGCAAACGTGACCGGACAAAACGTGAAGGTCCAGGCCGCTCAAGGCGACGCAATCCTCAAAATGCCCGGCGCAAACGTCACGTTTAGATAGCGCCTGCCGGAGCTCCTGCGCAAAAAAAGGCTGCGCCAATCAGCGCAGCCTTTCTCGTCGTCAGATCAATCTTTAGGTCAATCGTCGAGTCGGCAACCGAAAAATTCCGCTGACCACCGACTTCTACTCCCTATTCCCTGCTCCCTGCCTTACTGATTCACCCCGCTCGCCAGAAATCCCCCGTCCACCACCAGAATCTGCCCGGTCACGAATGAAGCGCGTCCGATGCCAGATAAACCGTCGCGCCGATCAGCTCTTCCGTTTTGCCGAACCGCCCCATCGGCGTCCGCATCAGCAGTTCCTGCCCGCGCGGCGTCGAGTCCAGCAGTTGCGCATTCAAGTCCGTGCGGAACACTCCCGGCGCAACCGCATTCACCGTCACGCCCTTCTTTGACCACTCCACCGCGAGCGAGCGCGTCAGCGACGCCACGCCCGCCTTGCTCGCCGCATACGCTGCCACTTCGCTCAGCGCCACAAAACTGTTCAGCGACGCGATGTTGATGATGCGCCCGTAGCCGCGCTCCAGCATCTGTCTGCCGAACACCTGGCAGGCGCGCAGCGTGCCCGTCAGATTCGTGTTCAGAATGTTGGTCCACTCTGCTTCGGGCAGATCGAGCGTCGGCGTCCGCTTGATGATGCCCGCGCAGTTCACCAGGATGTCGACTTTGCCAAAGCGCTCCAGCACCGCGGCAAGCAGCGTCTCCAGCGTGCTGCGATCGCCCACATCCGAGGCCATGCGCAGCGTCTTCCGCCCGCGCGCCTCAATCTCGTCGGCCGTCTCGTCCACCTGTTGCTTGGCGGCGCGCCGTGGCAATCACGTCGGCGCCTGCGTCGGCTAATCCAAGGCTCAAGGCCCGGCCAATTCCGGAGGTCCCTCCGGTCACAACCGCAACTTTGCCTTCAAGGCTGAAAAGCTTGATCTGTCATGCGATCTCCGTGGGGAATTTGCGCGAAACGGCCCGGCCCAACTTTGGCTAACCCTGGCCAACTCTAAATCGCCCCGTCCAACTCCGCAGTCAAGAACTGCTTCCTAAGAATACCGGGGCAATGTGCCGCTCGTAGAGATTTTCCGTCACATTCTTGGCGATCACCGCTTCGTTGGCCTCGAGCAGTTCCAGATAGCGCCGTCCCATCTTCGCGGCCACCTTGAAGCCCACGTGCAGCAACTGCCGCACGCTGCTGTTGTAAGCCGGCGACGTTCTCCACATGCCGCAACGCCGAAGTGTACTGCTCCGAAGTCCATCCGCGCACCTCATCGGCCGACGGCAGTTTCTTGGGATCGATGTCGATCACCGTCGCATACGGCGCGCACAGTTCTTCGCGATGCGCCAGCGCTTCGGCATACACTTCCTTGGCCAGCGCCAGTCCTTCGCCGCCCGCCTCGGCCAGCCCGATCAGCTCTTCCAGCCACGTCGTTCCCGCCGTCTTCAGGTGCACGCCCACGTCGAGCCGCTTCATGGTCGCGTGAATCGCCGGATAAATCGAGAACTTGTCGCTGCCCGAGTGCACGCTGAGCTTCAGATTCTCCGGCAACCCGTATTGCTTCACCGCGTAGGCGATCGCCGCCACGTCCAGCGCCATCTCGCGCTCGAACTGCTCCACGTCGCCCACGTAATCCACGCCCTTGTTGAAGCGCCCGCTGAACTTCGGCGCGATCGTCTGCACCGGAATGCCCTCATCGGCAATCGCCGCCAGAATAATCAGCAACTCCACCGGGCTTTGCGCGCGATCGGTCTCGTCCATCGAAACCTCGGGAATAAAGTTGCCCGCGCCCTTGGCGCTCAGCACCCGCCGGTACACTTCGCCCGGCCTTTTTCACCGCGGCCAGAAACTTCTCCGCAGTCTGCTCGCAGAATTGCCGGCGTAATCTCGAAAGCCTCATCGGCCCCGGCCAGCTCAATGCTCCCCTCGCAGTTCCGGATGCCGCTTCACGAAGCTCTCGATGTCCGCGGCCTGCGCCGGCTGCCCGATGAAATCGGCCACATCGAAGGTGAAAAAATCGCACGGCGCAAGAAACCGGTCCACCGTCGCGGCCGTAATGTGGTCGGCGTCGCAGTAGTAGGGCAGCTTCCAGCCCAGCGCCTTCACCGCCGCATCGGCAGCCTGCCGCACCGACGCCGGCTCGGAACCGATGATGATGTGCTCGCGGTTCGACTTGTTCCAAACCGGTACCACTTCAACCCCGTGGTCGAGCGCCTTCACGCACGCCTGCAATTGCGCCTTGGCCTGGTGCGCAAATCTGTCACCCGTGCCAACCGAATATTTGTTCAGCTTCAATCCTTGAGTCCCCATGTTCTTCCCATTTTTCGAATTCGGTAATTCTGCGGATTTCTCTTTTGCGTTTTGCCGCGTTTCTCACCCAGCATCGCTGTGCGCCAACGCCGGCGCGGCCGCGCTCTCAAACCGCCTGCGATACGCCCAAAGCCCCAACCCCGGATTCGCCACAAAGAAAATCTTCTCGCCGCCCACCTCGTTGAACCCATGCCGCAGCTTCTCCGGATCGTACCGCGCCGTCATCGCCTTCAAATCGCCGTACTCGAATCCCACGCCTTCTATTTCCTTGCGGCTCAACTCGCCGGGGCACCACCGAATCGTGAATCTGCCCTCCGACGATGCGTGAATCAGGTGCGCTGCCGCGCTCAGGTCCGCCGCCAGATCCGCATTTTCTTCCACCGCCTTCAGCGTCGCCGGCGTGCCGCGGTAGCCGTACTTGCGGATCAGCGCATCGATCCCCTTGTCCTCGCCGAACTCCTTCACGCCCGGCGCCAGAATAATCAGCTCCGCCCCGTCGGCCAGCGCCATGCGCGTGCGGTACACCGCCTTGTTGCCAATCCACGTGCTGTGGAACTCCTTCGGGATCGAGATAAACAACCGCCTTCTTGATCGGCTCGTCCAGCATCTCGAAGTTCACCTTCAGGCTCAGCTCCGCCGCCTTCAGGAAGCACTCCAGATCGTCGCCGATATACAGGCCGCGCACCGCCAGTCCGCCGTTCTTTCCGCGCCCCACCACGGTCTGCACGTACACGATCGGCAAATGGCGCAAGAATTTCTCGCTGGCGCGATTCAGCACGTTGCGCACCGGATTCTCGGCGCGTCCCATGATCCGCTCCATCCCGTACACCGCGCCCAGATAGTGGCTGCGGTTGATGCCCTCGCGCCCGCCCGTGCCAATCAGAATGTTCTTGGAGTGATTCGCCATGCCGATCACTTCATGCGGCACCACCTGCCCGATCGAAAGAATCAGATCGAAGCCGCCCTGCGAGATCAGCTTGTTCACCTGCGCCGGCCACGTGTAGTTCAGCTTGCCTTCCGATTGCTCGCGGATAAACTCACGCCGGCAACTCGCCCAGCGTCTCAACGTCCGTGCGCCAGTTGTGCACGCGGAACAGCTCCTGCGGCATCTTCCCGAACATGTGCGCGATCTGGTCCGGCCGCATCGGCGTGTGCGTGCCGATCGCCGGCAGCACCGCCTTCAGCCGGTCGCCGTAGTGTTCCCACGCGTAGCGCGTCAGGTCGCCGGCCCGCGAGTGCTCGCGGCTTTGGTCGGGCGGCACAGCCAGCACGTTCGTCCGCGTGCCCAGCTTCGCCAGGCTCTCCACCAGCAGCTCTTTCAGTTGCTTCGTCTGAGAGATCGGTCTCGGTGCTTCCCACGGAACAATAGAGACTCATTCGCCAACTCCGTTGTTGCTCGATCCTGGGTGCCCCATCCTTGCCGGGTTCTTGTTTTTCCGGCTAGGGTGGGAGACCACGCCATGCCCGCACCTGACTCATGATAAACTACAGCCGGTACGCCTTCTTCACCAGCTCGTAAGTCAATTGGTGCGCCACTTCGTGCGCTTCGTCCTCGTCCAGCCGATGCTCGGCCACCAGCCTGCCCAGAAACGCGCAATCCACGCGCCGCGCCACATCGTGCCGCGCCGGAATCGAAAGAAACGCCCGCGTGTCGTCGTTGAATCCCACGGTGTTGTAGAAGCCTGCCGTCTCCGTCGCTTGCTCGCGGAAACGCATCATCCCCTCAGGACTGTCATGAAACCACCACGGCGGTCCGAGGCGCAAGCACGGATAATGCCCGGCCAGCGGCGCCAGTTCGCGGCTGTATCGTCGATCTCGTCCAGCATGAACAGAATGATGGTCAGGTTCTTCTCGTTGCCGAACCGGTCCAGCAGCGGCCGCAGCGCATCTACATAGTTCGTCGGCCGGGGAATGTCGGCGCCCATGTCGCGGCCATAGCGCTCGTACACAAACCGGTTGTGGTTGCGCACCGATCCCGGATGAATCTGCATCACCAGACCATCTTCCACGCTCATCCGCGCCATCTCGGTCAGCATCTGCGCGCGGAACAGCTCCTGCTCGCCCGCGTCCGCCTTGCCCGCAATCACCTTGCAGAAGAGCGCCGCCGCCTCGGCTCTGCGACAGGTCCGCCGTCTGCGCCGTCGGATGTCCGTGATCGGTCGAAGTGCAACCCAGCGCCTTGAAGCGCGCCCGCGCCTTCATCAGCGCATTCAGATAGCCCTTCCACGTCGACGCTGTCTTCGCCGTTCTGCTCTCCCAGCTGCGCCACCAGTCCGGCAAATCCCTTGAACTCCGGATCGACCACCGAATCCGGCCGGAACGCCGGAACAATCCGCGCCTTCCAGCCCGAATCGCGAATCGCCTGGTGCGCTTTCAGCGGATCAAGCGGCGACTCTGTCGTCGACAGCACCTCAATATTGAATCTCTCGTAGAGCGCCCGCGGCAGAAACTCCGGCGTGTGCAGCTTCTCCGCGATCGTGTCGAAATACAGGTCGGCTGTTTGCTCGCTCAGCCGCTCCTTGAGTCCGAACAGCTCCTGAAAAGCAAAATCCAGCCACATGCGCGTCGGCGTGCCGCGGAACAGATAGTAGTGTCTTCGCAAAAATGCGCCACACCTTGCGCGGATCCTTGATCACCGGCCTGCCCGATCCCCAGGTCGTCCATCGAGATGCCCTGGCTGTAGAGCATGCGAAATACGTAGTGGTCAGGCTGCACAAAAAGCGTCGCCGGATCGGGAAACGGACTCGTTGTCGGCAAACCACGCGGCCTGCGTGTGCCCATGCGGACTGATGATGGGAAGCTCGCGGACATGTTCATATAAGGAACGCGCTACTTTACGGGCACTTGCTTCGGCGGGAAACAACCGGTCTTCGTGGAGCAACATGGCTTTCATTCTAATCGTCTCGCGCGTCCGGCTCACCAGACCACTGGCGGAATGAGAGGTCAGACCGGAAGTATACACGGCGACGCATCCTGCCGGCCTCGACGCACTTCCTTTCGCGGCTTCCGGAAGTTTCTCCAACCAGACCTCGGCCTTCAATGATAATCTCCCTGTGACATTGATTTTCAGTATCGCAAGAGGGTATCTCGTCTTATGCCAAGGGTGAAAGAAGAAGAGCCGAATACCCATCGCACGATGCAGGTGGTTAACCACATCCGCTCCCTCATCGAGAACGGAACTCTGCAGCCGGGCGACAAGATTCCGCCGGAGCGCGAGTTCGCCCGTTCCCTCAAAATCAGCCGCGCCAGCCTGCGCACCGGCATCGGTTATCTGGCTGCCATGGGCGTCATGAAGATCCGCCACGGTGTCGGCACTTTTGTCGCCGACGGGCCGCCTCAATTCGGAACCGCATCGCTCTCAGCCTCATCGGCGCGCTGCACGGCTTTCAGTCCTGGCAAATGTTCGAGGCCCGCATCATCCTTGAGAGCCATCTGGCCGCTCTGGCCGCCGAGCGCGGCAAGCAGGAGCAATTCTCCGCCCTCGCCGAAGAAGTCGCCGAGATGTTCGCCTCCATGAGCAGTCCCGCCGAATATCTCATCCACGATCTGCTGTTTCACCGCATCGTCTCGCAGGCCTCCGGCAATCCCATTCTCGCGGCGATTATTGAAACCATCACATCCGCGCTCTACGACGCGCGCCGCAAGACCGTCGAACGCTCCACCGACATGCGCGAATCCGCTGAAATGCACCGCGAGATTTACCGCGCCATCCGCGCGCGCAACCCCAAGGAAGCGCACAACCTCATGGAGCAGCACTTGCGCATGGCGCAAATCGCGCAGGGAATGGAGCGCCCCACGGGCCACAAGAGAGCCTCCGCTACCTCAAAGAAAAAGCTTGCGCGCGCTGCATCCGCCGCATAGCCGGCCTTGCGTCGCCTAGCTTCCATTCCTGGCTCAAACTTCCAATCCCAGCTCAAAATCGTTCCGGGCTCTCCACCTCCGACTCTCCCAATTGTCCGCCGTCCTCAGCCCTCAGTTACTCATCGTCGATCCAGTTCCTGAACGCACCTTCCTGAGCGCCCCTACCTGAGCAATTCGATCAAGACATGTTTCTCCGGGGAACTGCGAAGCCACATGCAGAAGCGGCCCCCATACCGCATCGAGAAACACTTTTGTACTTTTCGAATTTCCGTCCCCGTAGACTTTCGGGCCATGTCCAAGCCTCGGATCGAGGCCTCGCAAAGCGCCTGCTCCGAACCGCTCCTCACCCTCTATGTCCTTTGTCATCTTGCTCCTGAAAACGGCTTCCCCTGCCGCGTGGTCTGACCATGATTTGTTTCCGTCGCGATTAAAATCCACGCTCCGGCGACTAAATTCCACCTTCTCATAGATACGAAAATCCCATATTTAATTTTCGGAATGTCCGGCAAATTTCCCTATTGACAGCGCGAGATTCGTTGTATAAAACTATTTCCGCTTCAAAATGTGGTCAGACCACGTGTGCCAAATGTCATCATTTTGTCACTGATGCCGCGGGCGGTCACGTTATGAGGCGAGACGGAATTCTTACTGGAGGCAACAACATGAGGCAATTCGCCTTGAGAAATCTTTCCGTGGCGCCCGTCACAACGACAGAGATGCCGGTCGGCCTTTTCCGTTGCGCTGCGCTTGGCTTTTTGGCGCTATTGGTCATCGCCTTGATGATCTCGCCCATCGGCGCGAGCGCGCAGTTGGCCGGCACCGGCACAATTCAGGGAACCGTCACCGATTCTTCGGGAGCCGTTATCCCGGACGCCACGGTCGCAGCACAGAATCTGGCCACGAATACCATGACTGTGCGAACCACGACCAAGGACGGGTATTACACTCTTTCACCGTTGGATGCGGGTAACTACACCGTGACTGTGAGCGCGCAGGGGTTTGAGAAACTCCTCCGCCAGAATGTTCACGTGGACGGAATGCAGATGTTGGCCCTGGACCTGACGCTCCAGATCGGGAAAGCGAACGCCACCGTCACCGTTTCCACGGCTCCTCCGGCTCTTGAAACCGAGGATGCGACCTTAGGCGCGGTGATGGAGAACGATGTCTACGAGTCCCTCCCGCTCGAGATGGGCGGCGCCAATGGAGTCAGCACCGATCAGCGCAGGGTCACAGACTATGCCGTGCTCATGCCCGGTGTCACCAATAACGAGATCAAAAACAACGAATCCGACGAACCCATGGTGGTAAACGGCAATCCCAATTCCACCGAGATGTACGTCGAGGGCATTCCCCTCGAGTCCGCCTCCGTAAGCGGCGACCCGCGTTTTATCTGGCCCGCATTCTCGGTTGAGACTATCGACCAGTTTCAGCTCAAGACCACCGCCTACTCCGCTGAGTACCAAGGTCTGGGCGTTGAGAACTTCACCATGAAAAGAGGCTCGAACCAGATCCACGGCTCGCTCTACGAGGTCATGCGGAACACCGCCCTTGACTCCTGGGGCTTCATTCCTGCCACCAACGCCGCGACCGGCCTGCCCCTGAAACCGCCCGAGCACATGAACGAGTACGGCATGACTCTCGGCGGCCCCATCTGGCGTAATAAGATCTTCCTCTTCACCAATTATTCGGGGTTCCGCTACATCACTCTCACCAAGCCGCAATATCAGACCATTCCCACCCAAGCCGAATTGTGCGGCGATTTTTCATCGGTCACCGGTGGACAACCAATCTATGATCCGACTACGCAAACTCTGACCGCCGGCTCCTACTCGCGCACCCAGTTCAGTGGTCCGACCTGGACCGCCGCCGGCGGCTGCGGTTCTGGCCCGGTCGCGAACAATGTTATTCCGCAGGCCGAGCTTTCGCCCATTGCAAAGTATCTCCAGCAATGGATGCCCGCTCCAACTAACTCCAACGCCACAAACAACTATCTTGGCTCGTATAACTGGGGACTCAACAACTGGTCCTCGGCAAATCGCCTCGATTACGACATTTCAAGCAAGCACACACTGAGCATCATCGGTTCTGTCGGTCGCCAGGGTCTCGTCGGCGCAGCCGGCAGCCAAACCACCGACGTGCTTCCCCTGCCCTACGAGTACGCCAAGACCTACGCTCCAATCTCCTATGTCGGAATCTTCCAGGATACGTACGTGATCAACGACCATATGGTTAACCAGTTCAAGTATGGCGCTGGAAAATATCACTCTCCCGATCAAAACCCCACTTTCGGCGTCGCAAAGTGGGCGGCCACTGCATCTGGCATCACCGGTCTGCCCTCCAACGGACAAGCCGGCGCCAGCTTTCCTGACGTGAAATTCACCGGTGCTGTCGCCCCGGCACAATGGGGACCTCAGACCGGTTATGTGGGCAACACCGACGCTTACACGTTGCTGGATAACTTGCAATGGGTCCACGACAAACACTCGTTCACCTTCGGCGGACAGCTCGAGTGGATGAGCTACAACTACCTCTATGCCGACGGAGGCACGACTTTAACCACGCTGAATTATGCCGTGACTGAAACCGCTCAGGTTTCCGGTGCCTCGGCCGCCGCGGTCAGCGCAACCGGAATGCCCTATGCCAGCTTTCTGATGGGCGCTGTTGATTCGGGAAGCTACACCGAATATGCCGCGAATGCCCAGGAGACCGGCGCGCGCTATCACCCCGCGGCGCTCTATGCCAACGACGACTGGAAGCTGACAAATAAACTTACGGTAAATGCTGGCTTGCGTTGGGATACTATGCCGCCCATGCGCGAAGTGCGCGACCGCTTCTCCTTCCTTAACCCGACCATGACCAATCCCGTCACCGGCTCGCCGGGCGCGCTGGTATTTGGTGGCAGCGGAACCGATGGCTGCAACTGCACTACGCCGATGAAGACCTATTTCAAGGATTGGGGTCCTCGCCTCGGCGTCGCCTACGAACTTGGCAATAAAACAGTCATCCGTGCGGCCTACGGCATGTATTACGCTCACGGCGGCGGCACTTCCGGCGGCGCAACCGCCCTGCCTTCCACAACCATGGAGCTGGGTTATGCGGCCGCGCCCAATCCCACTGAGGCAAACGTTGGCGATTCGCTCCCCGCCTTCTATCTCAATGACAGTAACTACAACGCCAACCCCGCCTTCGCATCCACGGCCTTTGGAAGCAGCACGGTGGCTCCGCCTCCGGTCTACAACGCCTCCTACGCAACCTACTATTCCACCCTGGCCACGTCGCCGTACAAAGTCTCATCCACCCTTGCCTATCTCGATCCCTACTATGGCGGCCGTACGCCTACCTTCGAGGGATGGTCCTTCGGTTTCCAGCGCGAGATCACCTCGAACATCACTGCAACCGTCAGCTATGTAGGCAACCAGGGACACTTCCTGCTGCCCACCGGCGCTGCGCGCGGCCAGTGGAACAACCAGTTGAATCCCGGATACCTTTCCTTAGGAAGTACCGTCCTCGGCGCGACTGCGACGGCCGCCAACATGCCAACCGGCTCGTTGCCCTATGCCACCTTCAACAACAAGGTCAGCCAGGCGCTCTTGCCGTTCCCTCAATACAGCGGCGTCAGCGCACAGGTCGACTCGGTCGGCAACGCGAACTACAACGCCCTGCAACTGACAGTCCAGCAGCGCCTCGCGTATGGTCTCACCTTCATGCTCAACTACACCTACAGCAAGACCATCGACGATGTCGGAACCTTCCGCACCGGCTACGCGATTCCCGCCGGCGTTCTCGCCAATAGCGGCAAGGCGTGGCCCATCGATCGCATCGAGCGCGCGCTAAGCACGCAGGACCAGCCGCAGAACCTTGTTGCGACCGGCACCTACGATCTGCCTTTCGGCGCGGGACACATCGGCGGCGGCAATCCCGTCGTCCGCAATCTCGTTGGTGGTTGGCGCGTGTCCAACATCTTCACTTACGTCGCCGGCAATCCGTTGGCCATCACCTCCAGCACCTGCACCAATGTCTCCGGCCAGGGCACTTGCATGCCCGCCTATAACACCGCATTCTCGGGCTCTGCACGCCAGAACGGTGGATGGGGCCACGGCGCCACCGCAGCGACCTTATCCAAGATCCAATACATCAACCCGGGTGCATTTCTGCAGACCGCCTCGCTCGTAAACCCTGTTTGCACAGCCGGAACCGCATGTAACGGAATGGTCATCGGCGACGCAACCCGCACCGCTCCGTACGGGCTGTTCGGACCTGGAAACTACGACATCGACGGCAGTCTCCGCCGCACGTTCGATCTCTGGAAGGACGGGCGGGCCAAGTTCGTCTTTGAGGCGCAGGTCTTTAATGCCGTTAACCATGTTTGGTTTGGAAGCCCCGCAAGCACAGCGGACGGTGCCATCGGATCGTCGGTCACCTCGTCCACTGCCAGCGCCGATACCGCGCTGGGCGTTGTAGCCGGCCAATCCAACAACCCGCGTCAGTGGCAGTTCGCGGGCCATATCAACTTTTAGGACCCAACCGGATCCTATTCAACCAAAGGGGCTGGGAAACCAGCCCCTTCGTTGTGCACAATTTAAGCTGTAGATGGGTCCGCCGAACCGGTCGGGTTTCAAGCTTGTGAACCAGCGGCGGCGACGCTCAAGAGATTCAAACTCTTATGAAGACGCTCCGCGTTGTTTCGTGTATTTGTCTCCTCGCGGCAACCGCGGGGGGATCAAGCGTGATCCCGGCCGCGACACCGTTGGCCGAATTGCCTCTGTCGCAACGCGCCGCCAACGCCGCCATCGCGCGCTGGCCCGACGGCCAGACTGGCACGCCCGGCGCTCCCTCAACCTGGAACTACGAGCTCGGCACTCTCCTCGAAGGCATGGACGCCGTCTGGCTCAACTCCGTCGATCCCGCTACTTCAACTACATCCAAAAGTCAGTCGACGCGCTCGTCGCCCCCGACGGTTCCATCCCCACGCTGAAACCCGAAGAGCATCAGCTCGACAACATTCTCCTCGGCCGCCAGCTTCTCTTGCTCTATCGCGTCACGCAGAACAAGCGTTATCTCACCGCCGCCACATTTCTCTACGAACCAGCTCGCTCAACAGCCGCGCAACGCCGTCCGGCGGTTTCTGGCACAAGCAGCGCTATCCCAACCAGATGTGGCTCGACGGCCTCTACATGGCCGAGCCGTTCCGCGCCGAGTACGCTTCCATCTCCCATCACCCCGAAGACTTCGCCGACATCACCCATCAATTCGTCGCTCATGGAGCAGCACGCGCGCGATCCGAAGACCGGCCTGCTCTATCACGGCTGGGACGAATCGAAGCAGGAGCGCTGGGCCAACAAGCAAACCGGCGACTCATCCGCAATTCTGGGCGCGCGGCATGGGCTGGTACATGATGGCCCTCGTCGACACGCTCGACTACTATCCCGCAGGCGATCCCGGCCGCGCCCAGCTCATCGCCATTCTCCAGCCGCGAAGCCGCCGCCGTCGCGCGCTACCAGGATCCAAAGCACCGGCCTCTGGTACGACGTGATGAACAAGCCCGGCGAAAAAGGAAATTACTTCGAGTCCTCCGCCGCCTGCATGTTCGTCTACGCGCTCGCCAAGGGCGTGCGCCGGGCTATCTGCCTCAGACCTATCTCGCCAACGCCGAGCGCGGCTACAAAGGCATCCTCACCCACTTTGTCAAAATCGACGGCGACGACGTCTCGCTCACCGGCACCGTGAAGGGCTCCGGCCTCGGCGGCGAACCCTATCGCGACGGCACCTACGCCTATTACATCGGTGAGAAAGTCGTCACCAACGATCCCAAAGGCGTGGGCGCATTTCTGCTCGCCAGCACCGAAATGGAAAACGCCGCAGAACGCCAAGCTCGGCCGCGGCGATACCGTCCTCGTCGACGGCTGGTTCAACTCGCAGCAGCGCACCGACGCCTTCGGCCAGCAGATCGACTTTCACTACAAATGGAACACGTGGGACAAGCCCGGCTACTCGCTCTTCGGCCACATCTTCCGCAACTTCGGCGCCGCACACCAGAGAACTCGACGCCGAGCCCACGCTCGCCAACCTCGAGGCGCGCAGGTCTATCTCATCGTCTCACCCGACAACCTCGACAAGAATCCTCATCCGCACTTCGCCAACGCCGAAGACGCTGCGCAGATCGCGAGCTGGGTCCACGCCGGCGGCGTCCTCGTGATCATGGAGAACGACACCTCCTTCGCCGACCTCGATCACTTCAACGTCATCTCCGAAAAATTCGGCATCCACTTCAACAGCGTCCTGCGCAAGCACGTCATCGGCACAAACTGGGAGCAGGGCAAAATCGCTCATCGACGGCAAAGGCCCCATCTTCCACCATCCCCACACCATCTACGTCAAGGATGTCTGCACCATCTCCGTCAGCGGCCCGGCTCATGCTGTGCTCAGCGAAGGCGACGACATCTTCATGGCCACCGCGAAATACGGCAAGGGAACTGTCTTCGCCATGATCGATCCGTGGCTCTACAACGAGTACACCGACGGCCGCAAGCTCCCCGCCGTCTACGACAACTACGCCGCCGGCAAGGAATTCGTCCGCTGGATTCTCGCAGCAGGTCCCGCCTAAGCGCTGAGAGTCTCGCAGAACCGGGTGCTCCATTTCTAAAGCTGCTCCGTGCGAACAAGTTCGCGAGCTCAGACCTGGCCGCAATTCGCTCCTTGACGACCCACCGCTCCGCTCCTTACATTGGATGGTTCCAAGTGGTCAGTCCACTTAAAACGCGCGAATCCTATCCTGGGCTCTCGTTGCCGCCGCGCCCCGCGCCCATCGGAGGAACCCAAATGCGTTCTGTCTCTCTGCCTCTTCTGCTCGCTTCCCTGCCGATTCTTATCGTCTTTTCCTTGCGCGCTCAAGACACCCGCACCGTCACCGAGCCAAAGATTCCTCCCGCCTGCGTCACGCTCCAGGCCGACGTCGTCGCCAACCACGGCGTCATCGCGCTCGCCGATGAGCAAAAGCTCTCCACCGCCCGCATTCAGGACGCTCTCGACCATTGCGCCGCAGGCCAGCCCGGATCCGCCAGCACCGCGCCCATTTCGCCGACGTCCGTTATCCTCCGCGCCCACGGCAAGAAAAACGTCTTCCTCACCGGCCCGCTCACGCTCCGCCCCGGCGTCACCCTCGTCGTCGAGCAAAAACACCGCGCTCGTCGCCTCGCGCGATCCCCGCGTCTACGATCTTTCTCCCGGCGGCTGCGGCATCGTCTCCGAGCACGGCCGCGGCTGCAAGCCGCTCATCACCGGCGACGGCGCAAAGAACGCCGGCATCATGGGCGAGGGCTCCATCGACGCTCGCGGCGGCGCCAACGCTGCTCGGCCAGGACGTCACCTGGTGGGATCTCGCGCACGAAGCCAAAGTAAAAGACCAGCAGCAGAGCGTCCCGGCCATGATCTCGCTGCGCCACGTCGACAACTTCACCCTCTACAAGATCACGCTGCGCAACTCGCCCGGCTTCCACGTCTCCGTCAACCAGACCGACGGCTTCACCGCGTGGGGCGTCAAAATCATGACCCCCAAAACCGCGCGCAATACCGACGGCATCGATCCCGGCTCCTCGCGCAACATCACCATCGCCTACAGCTACATTCACACCGGCGACGACGATGTCTGCCTCAAGCCCAGCGCCGCCGGCCCCGTCTCCAACATGTCCGTCCTCCACAACCACTTCTACTCCGGCCACGGCATGTCCATCGGCAGCGGCACCTATGGCGGCGTCGATCACCTGCTCGTCGACGACCTCACCATCGACGGCGCCGACAACGGCCTCCGCATCAAGTCCGACCCCAGCCGCGGCGGCCTCGTCCACCAGGTCGTCTATCGCAACGTCTGCATCCGCAACGTGCCCAACCCGCTCGTCTTCACGCCGCACTACACCACCTTCACCGGCGACCGCCTTCCCATCTATCAGGACATCACGCTCGAAAATGTCCACATCCTCACGCCCGGCGCGTACACCTTCTACGGCCTCGACGCCGACCACAAACTCGAAATCAAGCTCGACAACGTCTTCGCCGACGACCAGAAAGACTCGCTCTTCTACGACAAGGACGCCGACATCACCATCGGCCCCCAACTCGGCAACCTCGAGCCGAAAGGCGACGACGTCACCAATCACCCAGGCGCCCGGCTCCGCGCCCGGCCAGCCGCTCTCCTGCGACGCGCGCTTCGTCCCGTTCCCTGAAGACAAAACTGCTCCCGAGATGGCCGGCAAAATTCCGCCTGAAGACAAGACTTTCTACGTTGCCGCCGACGGCACCGGCGATTACTACTCCATCCAGCGCGCTCTCGACATGGCTCCCAAAACCGGCGGCGCGGTTCTCTCCGTCTCGCCCGGCATCTATCGCGAAGTCATCACCATCGACAAGCCCAACATCACCATTCGCAGCGCCAACCCCGACGCGAGCAAAACCGTCGTCGTCAACGATCGCAGCGCCGGCCAGAACGGCGGCACGCTTCACTCCGCCACCGTCAACGTCACCGGCGACAATTTCTTCGCGGAAAACATCACCTTCGAGAACGACTTCAACCGCACCCACGAGCAGACCTCGCAGGGCTCGCAGGCTCTCGCCCTCTTCGTCACCGGCGACCGCGCCATCTTCCACAACGTGCGTCTGCTCGGCAATCAGGACACGGTCTATCTCGGCAGCCGCAGCTGCTCGCAAGATACGCAGGGCTGCACGCCCACGCGCCAGTACTTTTCCGATTGCTACGTCGCCGGCAACGTCGATTTCATCTTCGGCGACCGCAAAGCCGTCTTCGAGAACTGCGAGATTCACTCCACGCCGCACAACGGCGGCTACATCACCGCGCAGTCCAAGCACTATCCCGACGAGGACTCCGGCTTCGTCTTCGACCACTGCAAGCTCACCGCCGATCCCGGCGTCATCGGCACCGTCTTTCTCGGCCGTCCCTGGCGTCCCTACGCCACCGTCATCTATATGCACACCGAGATGGACGACAAGATCGATCCCGCCGGCTGGCGCGAATGGCATCCCGGCGAGACGCACTCGCTCGACACCGCCTACTACGCCGAATTCGACTCCACCGGCCCCGGCGCGCATCACGACCAGCGCGATCCGCACACGCACTTCCTCACGCCCGACGAGGCCAAGCAATACGAGCCCTCAGTCTTTCTGCGCGGCAGCGACAACTGGGATCCGACAAAACTGCCCGCTCCGCCCGCGCAGTAAAATCGAATTGAAGGAAACAGAAAATGAAGACTGTACTAATGGCTGACCCCGTGCGCTATCCGCGCATGACCACCGAAGAGCTTCGCGACACTTTCCTGCTCGAATCCGCTCTTCGAGCCCGGCAAGCTTCATCTCAATTACGTCGATCTCGATCGCGCCGTCGTCGGTTTCGCGGCTCCGCTCGACGCACCCATCGCACTGCCCACCGATCCCGACCTCCGCGCCGAGTATTTCACCGAGCGCCGCGAGCTGGGCGCGCTCAACATCGGTGGCGCCGGCGTCATCACCGTCGAAGGCAAGAGCTACGACCTCGATAATCTCGACGTGCTCTACATCGGCCGCGGCAACAAGCAGGTCACCTTCGCCTCAAAAGACAAATCCGCGCCCGCCGTCTTCTATCTGTTCAGCTATCCCGCCCACGCCGAATATCCCATCGCGCTTGTCCGCAAGGAAGAAGCCAGCCCCACCGAACTCGGCAGCCTCGAAACCTGCAACAAGCGCACCATCTTCAAATACATTCATCTGCAGGGCGCGCGCAGTTGCCAGCTCGTCATGGGCGTAACGCATCTCGCCCCGGGCAGCAACTGGAACACCATGCCGCCGCACACGCACATGCGCCGCACCGAAATCTACATGTACTTCAACGTCGCCGCCGACGCGCGCGTCATGCACTTCATGGGACCGCCCGCCGAAACCCGCCACATCGTCATGGCCGACAAGGGCATCGTCATCTCGCCCGGCTGGTCGATCCACTGCGGCGTCGGCACTCGCGCCTACAGCTTCTGCTGGGGCATGGGCGGCGAAAACCAGGACTACGCCGACATGGACCCGGCCCCGGTCGCATCCCTGCGCTGAATTTTGCCCGCTTAATTCTGGTCGCCGAACTCCGCACATCGACCCGCGTCAAACTCCCGCGCGAAAAAAGCGGCGATCTCCACTCCGGAAATCGCCGCCTGATCTTCTGACCACTGATCACTGCTCTTACGCGTTATACGTCGACGACGAAACCCGTCCGCCCGTCCCGTCCAGTTCGTATGGAAGAACTCGCCACGCGGCTTGTCCACGCGCTCATACGTATGCGCTCCAAAAAAGTCGCGCTGCGCCTGCAGCAGATTCGCCGGCAGCCGTCCCGCGCGATAGCCGTCAAAGAACGCCAGCGCCGTCGAAAACGCCGGCGTCGGCACGCCCAGCTTCACCGCGTGCACCAGCGCCTTGCGCCACGACGCCTGGTACTTGTTCAACAGCCGCGAGAAAAATTTGTCCAGCAGCAGATTGTCGAGCTTCTTGTTCTTCCTGAACGCGTCCTTGATCTTGCCCAGAAACTGGCTGCGAATAATGCATCCGCCGCGCCACATCAGCGCGATGCCGCCCATGTTCAGGTTCCAGCCGTACTCCTTGGCCGCGGCCCGCAGCAGCATGTAGCCCTGCGCGTAGCTGATGATCTTCGAGCAGAACAGCGCCCGGCGCACGTCCTCAATAAACTTCGCGCGGTCGCCCACCTTCGGCAGCGACTTCGGCCCGCGCAAAACCTTCTCCGCCTCCACGCGCTCTTCTTTCAGCGCCGACAGGCAGCGCGAAAACACGCTCTCGCCAATCAGCGTCACCGGCTGGCCCGTATCGAGCGCGCTGATCACCGTCCACTTGCCCGTGCCCTTCTGTCCCGCCGTGTCCAGAATCTTGTCCACCAGCGGCGATCCGTCCTCATCCTTCTTGGCGAAAATCTGGCTCGAAATCTCGATCAGGTAGCTGTCCAGCTCGCCCTTGTTCCACTCCGCGAAACACGTCGTGCAGCTCGTCGGCCGTCAGTCCCAGCCCACGCTTCAGCAGGTCGTAGGCCTCGCAGATCAGCTGCATGTCGCCGTACTCGATGCCGTTGTGCACCATCTTCACAAAGTGCCCGGCGCCCTCTTCGCCCACCCAGTCGCAGCACGGCGTTCCGTCTTCCACCTTTGCCGCAATCGCCTGGAAAATCTGCTTCACGTGCGGCCACGCCGCCGGATTTCCGCCCGGCATAATCGACGGTCCATTCCGCGCGCCCTCTTCGCCGCCCGAAACGCCCGTGCCGATAAACAGAATTCCCTTCTCCGCCAGCGCCTTGGTGCGCCGCGTCGAATCGCTGAACAGCGAGTTGCCGCCGTCGATAATGATGTCGCCCGCTTCCAGGTGCGGCACAATCTGGTCGATCATCTGGTCCACGGTGTCGCCGGCCTTCACCATCAGCATCACGCGCCGCGGCCGCTTCAGCAGGCTCGTCAGCTCCTCAATCGAGTGCGCGCCCACCACCTCGGTCCCCTTGGCTTCGTTCGCCACAAAATCGTCCACTTTCGAAACGGTGCGATTGAACACGGCCACTTTAAATCCGTGGTCGTTCATGTTCAGGACCAGATTTTGTCCCATCACTGCAAGGCCAATCAGGCCGATATCACAAGATGCGTCAGACATACCTTCTCCAGAAACGAGATTCTCTCACTGCGAAATTTATTCCTGATTTGATTCTAACGCTGTGGTCAGACCGCGCGATCTTAATATCCGTCAACCGCCCACGCCGGCGGCCCGGTAGATTTCCGCGATCAAGCGCATGTCCTTCAAGCCCTCTTCGCCCGGAGTCTTTGGCTCCAGATTGTTCTGCACGCAATTCGAAAAGTGATCGGCCTGGGCCGTGAACTGGTACGGATCGCGCGCTGGATTCAATTCGTCAATCTCCTTGCCGCTCAATGAATCCGTGCATGTGAACCCCGTCGTAGTTGAACGCCAGGGTCGATCCCCAGCCAGCCTTTGGATCCGTACACCTTGAAGTATCCGCTCGTGTTCGCTCCGTACGAGTGTAGAGCAGCTCGCGACGATCCCTGACGGGAATAGCGTGGTCCAGGCGACATTCTCTTCCACTTCGTTGAAGCGCCCGTCATTGTCGATCGTCGACGCCACAGCATTCAGTTTCGCCGGCTCCTCGCCCGTAAGATAGCGCGTCGCGTTCAGCGAGTAGATGCCCACGTCGTAAAGCGGCCCACCGCCGGCCAGCTTCTTGTTCAGCCGCCACTCGCCCGGCGCAATGTTGAAGCCGAAGCAACTGGAAATCTCCTCACCTGCCCAACCCTGCCGTCGCGAATCATCTGGATCGCCTTCAGATGTAAGGGCTCATAGTGGCAGCGGTACGCAATCATCAGTTTCACGTTCGCCGCTTTGCATGCCGCGATCATGGCCTCGGCATCCGCGACAGAAGTGCTCATCGGCTTTTCGCACACCACATGTTTGCCTGCCTTGGCCGCGCGAATCGTATACTCCGCGTGCATCGAATTCGGCAGCGCCACATAAACCGCATCGATGTTCGGGTTGTGCGCAATCTCGTCGAAGTTTTCGTAGCTGTAAATCGAGCCGGCAGGCACGCCGTACTGCGCCGCAACCTTGTCCGCTTTATCGCGATGGCCGCTCACCAGGGCGGTCACGCTCGGAGTTCGTCGTGTTCTGGATTCCCGCCATAAAGTGGTACGCAATCCGTCCGATTCCAATGATCGCGTAGCCGGTCTTGCGCGTCGGGTTCTGCGCGTTGAGCGCCGGCGCAAAGCGGGCCGCCAGGCCCAGTGCGCCAAACCGTGTGAAATCTCTGCGGGTCAGTTGCATGGCTTTGGGTTCCTTTGCGGTGGCTCGAGTCGAGTAAATCGAGTGCGCCAATCGGAGTGCCTTCAATCAAGCGCTGTTGCCGGAACGCCCCGGATCAATCGATTTTTCCCGCCGGTTGCAAATCCTAACATAGAGGGCGCAGTCTGCGTTTATGTGCCGCTCGCCGCACAGCGCAACTTCAACAGTCCGCAAACCGCTCACCTGCTTGCTCCCTCGCTCCCTTGCTCCCTATTCCCTGTTCCCTGTTCTACTCACTCCACGCTCATGTCCCCGTCCGCCTCCACCACCAGCTTGTCGCCCACAATTTGAACCGAGAGAATCTTCAGCCGCCCCAGGCTCACCTTGTATCCCGACGTCGCCGTCGACCCCGTCAGCGCCGCGCGCAGCAAATCCGCCGCATTCACCTTCATGCTCTTCGGCACCTGCCCCCGCAAAAACGGCGCCAGCACAAAGTTGATCTCCTTCCGGTCGCTCACCTTGTCCAGTTGCGCGTCGCGGAACCCGATCGTCTCCCCCTCCGCATCCGGCTCCATCGACACTTCCGCCGGCAGCGTCACCGTCACGCCCAGGCACGCGCCGCCCACTCCCAGCCGCGCCCGCGTCTTCACCCGCACCACGATCCGGTCCTGCTCGAAACTCAGATGCGGGTCCTCGGTCGAAATAAAGCACGCCGTGTGCGCATTCCCCTTCAGGTAGTACCGGCCGTCCGGCCCGCTGTAGAGCTGCTGCTTCAGCGTCCGCTCCAGGGCGTCGCGGCTCACCGTCAGCTCCACTCCACGGCTCATGGCTGCCCCTCCAAAAAGCACCAATCCCGCTGCAATTACCCTCCAGAATCTGCTCATAGGACTATCCTGCCACTGCCCCTCCCATTGCTGCCACCGTCACCCGAAATATCCGCACTTGTTCTGCCTGTGGGAATCAAAGGAAAGCATACTAAAACGTTTAATTACAATCAGATACAAGCCAATGCGCGCCCTTTCTGATCCCCGCTCGCAAAGCTCTTGCCTATTGATTTTTGTACCAAAAATCCTTAGAATGAGAAATGTACGTTCCTCGGGTCCTTGCCAATCCCCAGCCGCGACCGAGGTTGAACCACGAAAATACTCCTTTCTAAGGACAAATACCTCAATGGCAAAGCGTCGTGGAAATCCGAACTGGGGCAAGCCGGAGCCCATTGGCCCGGTTGTGCCTACAGTTACCTCTTTCGAGCAGATCACCAAGGAGTTCAAGCTGCCCCCGGACCAGTACATCCGGTCTACTCGCCTCCGCGAGTGGGCGCGCCGTAACAAGAACTCCAAATACATCCCTGAGGCCCTTCTCGAGGCCTGGGGATTTGAGATTGAATCGACGTTGTAACACTTCAGCCAGTTCAAACAAAGACGCCGCCTTCGGGCGGCGTTTTTGCTGCCCGCCAATCGGGAGTGGCGCCACCTACGGCTCTGCCACAATTCGCCCAAGACCAAAACAGGCGCGATATACGGCACGCCACAAGCCGCCCGGCCATGCTTAACTTGAAATCACATTTTGTGATCTCAAGACCGGAGTGAAGATGACCCGCAAGACCGCCCTCGCGCCAGGAATTGAAAATCGAATCTTTCTCGTTCGCGGCCAAAAGGTTTTGCTCGACGATGACTTGGCTGCGTTATATAACGTCCAGGTCCGCGTGCTCAATCAGGCCGTTAAGCGCAACAAGCGGCGTTTCCCCTCTGACTTCGTCTTTCGGCTCACCGGGAAAGAGAACCGCAACTTGAAATCACAAATTGTGATCTCAAGCAGCAGCCACGGTGGCCGCCGCACCCTGCCGTATGCCTTCACCGAGCACGGAGCCATCATGGCCGCCAGTATTCTCAACTCTCCGCGCGCAATCGAGATGAGCGTTTTCGTAGTCCGCGCTTTCCTGCGACTTCGCGACACGCTTGCCTCGCACAAGGCGCTTGCCGCCAAGTTTTCCCAGCTCGAACGGCGGCTCGAAACGCACGACGAGACGATCGGCGAGATAATCGACGCGATCCGCGCGCTCATGACACCGCCTGAGAGGCCCGCCCGCAAGATTGGGTTCCGTCTTGACGCGGTCTCCAAGCCGAAAATGCTTGCGTCGGCAAGCTCACGCGGTTGACAGTAACCGCAAACAAGCCTTTTGCCGCCCACCCGTTCTGGCATTCCCTCCCCCAATCAGCGAAAATAAGGGCAGCACATGCCCCAGCCCTCCCGCACGCCCGATCGCATCGTCGCCCCGCCCTTCACCGACGTCCCCGGCGCCCTCGCCGAAATCCGCGCCGGCCGCATGGTCGTCGTCGTCGACGACGAGGACCGCGAGAACGAGGGCGACCTCACCCTGGCCGCCGAGCACGTCACTCCCGAGGCCATCAACTTCATGGCCCGCTACGGCCGCGGCCTCATCTGCCTCACGCTCACCGAGGAGCGCGCCGACCACCTGCGCCTCTTCCCCATGACGCAGCAGAACTCCTCCCGCTTCGGCACCGCATTCACGGAGACCATCGAAGCCCGCGAAGGCGTCACGACCGGAATTTCAGCCGCCGACCGCGCCCACACCATCCGCGTCGCCATCGATCCCGCGCTCCACCTCCGCCGACCTCGTCCGTCCCGGCCACGTCTTCCCGCTCCGCGCCCGCCGCGGCGGCGTCCTCGTCCGCGCCGGCCAAACCGAGGCCTCCGTCGACCTCGCCCGCCTCGCCGGCCTCACCCCCGCCGGCGTCATCTGCGAAATCATGCGCGACGACGGCGAAATGGCCCGCATCCCCGACCTCATCCCCTTCTGCCGCGAGCACGGCCTCCGCATGCTCACCGTCGCCGAGCTCATCCGCTACCGCCTCCGCAACGAGCGCTACATCGTCCGCGCCGGCGAGTCCCGCATCCAAACCCGCTACGGCGAGTTCCGCATGATCGCCTACGAAAGCGAGGTCAAGGGCGGCGAGAGCCACATCGCCCTCGTCCGCGGCGACCTCTGCCCCGACTGCCCCGCGTCCACGCCGGCCCGCCGCAACACGCCTCGACGCCGCCGACAGCCGCCCGCCCCGCACCCCCTGCCCGCATCCCGTCCTCGTCCGCGTCCACACCCGCTGCACCGCCGGCGACGTCTTCGCCGCCGACTGCCACTGCCGCGAAATCCTCGACCAGTCCATGCGCATGATCGCCGAAGAAGGCTGCGGCGTCATCCTCTACCTCCACAACACCTCGCGCGGCTTCGCCATCGACCACACGCCCCTGCCGCGCTCGCCATTCAACCCCGACGGCGCCGCCGTTCCCGCCGACGCGCCGCGACCCGCAGACAATCCGGCCGCCTCATCCTCCATCAGGAGCTGCGCGCCCGCGAAGGCTCCCAGGCCCGCACCGGCCGCATCCTCCGCGCCATCGGCCTCGGCGGCCAAATCCTCTCCGACCTCGGCATCCAGCGCATCCGCCTGCTCTCCAACACCCCCATGCACATCCCCGCCCTCGAAGGCTTCGGCCTCGAAATCGTCGAGCAGGTCCCCATCCCCGTCGAAGAGTGCTCCCGCGTCGGCTAAGCCCTACGGCACTGAATCCCTTTGACTTCCCATCAAGTTTTGTTCATTCCGTTCATAGTCCACCAAGATTCTCCCCACAACCCCGCCTAAAACGCTGTACGATTGCCTCAACTGTCCCCGAGAAGCCAATCTCTCGGGAAATTCTGTGCGCCCTTTTTGCGTGTTGAACGGCGTGCCGAATTTTCCCGGCCAGCTCACCCGGTGACGTACGCGTTCGCACGGTCAATTTCGGGCCAACTGACCGTAATGCAACTTCAGCGCGGCATCTTCTCCTTTGAAGGTGCCGCTTGTGATCCTGGGCCCCGCATTACGGCAAACCCCGAAATTGCTGTGACGCCAACCGCACCAGTACGGCGAAAGGTTGGTCCTCGTGCGCGTTCATCTGGTCAATCCCAGCGACAATTCCTTTGGCACCGCGGTCATCACGCCGCGCTGGCTCTTCGTCCTTGCAGCCGCCACGCCCAGTTCAGTCGGCGATCCCATTCTCGTCGATGAATCCCTCGAGCAAATCGTGCCCGAGTCCATCCAGCCCGGCGACATCGTCGGCATCAGCGTCCACACCGGCAACGCCCTGCGCGGATACGCCGTCGGCCGCATGGCGCGCGCCCGCGGCGCTTGGGTCGTCTATGGCGGCATTCACGCCACGCTCTTTCCTGAGGAAGCGCTCGAGCGCGGCCAAGCCCACTCCGTCGTCAAAGGCGACGGCGACCTCGCCTGGGCCAAAGTCGTCACCGATTGCATCGCCGGCGCACCCGAAAAAATCTACGAAGGCGGCCGCATCGAAGGCGGCGAATTCCTCTCCGCGCGCTGGGACCTCATGGATCCCGCAAAATATATGTGGGCCTCCGTGCAAACCATTCGCGGCTGCCCCAAGCACTGCTCCTTTTGCAGCGTCTGGCGCACCGACGGCCAAAAACCCCGCCAGCGCAAGTTCCAAAACGTCGTCGACGAAATCATCGCCCTGCGCCGCCTCGGTTTTCGCTTCATCGCCCTGGCCGACGACAACTTCTATCCCGTCACCTTCACCGATCTGCGCCTCGCCCGCGAGCAGAACAACACCGCCAAGCTCGACGAGCTAACCGCCATTCGCAACGAGCGTCTGCAACTGATGGAAGAGCTGGCCAAGCTGCCCAAGGACATGGTCTTCTTCACGCAGATGACCATGGAAGCCGGCGAAGACGGCAGCTATCTCGACGCGATGCGAAAAGCCAACATCAAGGGCGCGCTCGTCGGCGTCGAGGCCGTCACTCCCGAAGGGCTCAAAGCTGTCTACAAAGACTGGAACTACTCCGGCGAAGCCCTCGCCAAGCAACTCCAGACCTTCAAGCAGCACGGCGTTCACGTCCTCGGCTCGTTCATCTTCGGCCTGCCCACCGATCGCCCCGCCACCTTCACCGCGACGGTCGAAATGGCCATCAAGGCCGGCGTCACCTTCGCCCAATTTGTCATGATGACGCCGTTCCCCGGCACCGTCGATTTCGGGCGCTGGGAAAAAGAACAGGCCGTCGATCCCATGATGGTCGGCGACGTGCCCATCACCCGCTACTGGATGATTCCCACCGAAGTTCGGCCCAAAATGTTCACGCCGCACCCCACCATGAGCTCCGACGAAATTCGCATGCGCACGCAAAAAGTGTGGGACCGCTTCTACACCTGGGGAGCCATCTGGGAACGCTCCGCCTGCACGCCCACTCTGCGCGCACGCCTCGGATTCATCTTCCTCTCCAAGCTCTACCGCCAGATGTACGCCGGCACCGGCATCTCGACCGACAGCGCGCGCCGCAAGAAATCAAAACGCTGGGCACGCTGGACCGCAAAGCAGTGCAAGAAACTCTTCCAGGCGCGGCCCATGCCAGAGCTCGAAGGTCCCAAATGGGAGATCGGTTTGCCCACTTGCCCGCATTGGCTCAGCCTGCGTTTGAAGGCGTGAATGGGCAGGCGGTGAGCGGCCCATTCGTTACGATTTCGAAGAGATAGTTTGTAACGATCTCGAAGAGATAATTCGTCGCGACTGCGAAAACCTGACCCGGACTAGCTCGACTGGGTGCCCCAGGTCCGGGGTCCCCACGGACAGGTCTTCGTCCGTGGGGTGAGATCCCTCGCTCTTGGGGACCAGGGATAGCACGAACCGCGGCCGGCCCGTTCAAAACAGCACGAAAATGGGTGCCCCATCCTAAACGCGCACTTCGCGTATAGGGTGGGACAGCATGAACCCCACGTCCGCCCTGGTTCGGCCTGTCTTTGTGAGCATGAACATGATGAGACTAAGCGGACTTCGACCCGGACTGCTGGCGCACGATCAGTTTGTGCCGAAGGATTCCGGCTTATCCGAATTGATCTGGTAAGTCCCGTAATCGATTGTCAGCACGGCCGTGCCCCCGATTCGAATTTTGCTTTCGCTCACGCTTCGTTCCGGCAACCAAAAGTCTCCCGTCTTCTCGCACGTATATCGAATCACCGTCCGCGAAATCAGGAACGAGGGATTTTTCGCTGGCGACGCCTCGACCTTTGCTACCGCGAAGTCCGTCGCATCCACCCAGATCTTGCCTCGATACAAGAATTTGCTCTCCGTCAGCGGCTCAACATTCAGAATGTAGGCCGGCCGCCCATCCAGGCTGTCCGTCCCCAGCAACTGGAACCGGTAATTCGCCCGTGTCATCGCGGTCGCCCCTCCGTCCTGCCAGGCCTCTTTTTCGCTGTCCATCGCTCTCTTCAGAACTTTCTCGCCAAAAATCTTCGAACCGCTTTGAGAAATAATGCGAAAGCTTTTTCCTGAAGCGGAATCAAAGTCGACTTCCACCTCCATCTTTGCCTCGATGTTTGCAAGTCCTCGGTACTCGACCTTGTACTGCCGCACCGCCTTGTAATGCTTCAATCCTTCCCGCTGAATTTGATCGTGATGCTCCATCGACGCCAGAATCTGCGCCAAAGGCAGGTTTGTCGGAGTGGGCGTACTCGCATGAGCTGGCCAAAGGGCTGCTCCAAACGAAAGAGCTATTGCAACGGAGAAGGCGCCGACGCAGCAAGAGTATCTGATCACTGACAGCTGATCACTGACAACTGCCCTTCTCACCGATCGTACCCAAACGTGCCGCACAAATCCGTCGTCTTTGAAATCGCGTCGAACGTAAACACCGGCATATCGTCGCCCGAGAAAAACGCCACATTCAGCGTGTGCCCCGTAACGTACGTCGCCATCCACTTTGTGTCTTCGCCCCCGCATAGCGTGTTCTTGTGCAAAAAGCGCTGCCCCCCCGGAATGTTCATCCGATACAGCATCCCGCTGATACCCGCGCTCACGTCTGCATCGAACACCGCGCTCACCTCCACCGGCTTCAACGTGCGAATCGGCGCCAGCGGATAGATCAGAAAATCGATCGACACCTTATCTTTTAGAATCGCGATGTCGCTCGTGATTGACGTCGCATTCGAACTCGCCGCATGCCAAGCTCCACTATCCTGCGCATTGGCGCCCGCCGACAGCCCGACCAACAGCACCAACGCCGCGGCCATTGCCAGCGTCTTCCTCATCCCGATCTCTGTTCTCTGGTCTCTGATCTCTCGCTCCCTATTCCCTGCTCTGTCACCATCCCAAAACATACGCAAACACCAGCGGCGCCACAATGCTCGCGTCGCTCTCAATAATGAACTTCGGCGTCTTCTCGCCCAGCTTGCCCCACGTAATCTTCTCGTTCGGCACCGCGCCCGAATACGACCCGTAGCTCGTCGTCGAATCCGATATCTGGCAGAAGTACGCCCACAGCGGCACGTGCTCGCGCTGCAAATCCTGGTGCAGCATCGGCACCACGCAGATCGGAAAGTCGCCCGCGATTCCTCCGCCAATCTGAAAGAATCCCAGCGGCATTTTGGCCGTCGTCTCCGTATACCACTCCGCCAGCTCCATCATGTACTCAATGCCCGTCCGCACTGTGTGCACTTTCTTCACGTCGCCCGTGATGCAATGCCCCGCATACATATTACCCAGCGTCGCGTCCTCCCAACCGGGAACAAACATCGGCAGATTTTTCTTGGCCGCCGCCAGCAGCCAGCTGTCTTTCGGATCGATCTGATAGCTCTTTTCGAGCACTCCCGACAGCAAAATCTTGTACATGAACTGGTGCGGAAACCACCGCTCACCACCCTTATCGGCTTTCACCCACTCCGCCAATACCTCGTTCTCAATCCGCCGCATCGCCTCCATCTCGGGAATGCACGTATCCGTCACGCGGTTCATGTGCCGCTTGAGCAGCGCCGCCTCGTCGGCCGGCGTCAGATCGCGATAGCCCGGAACGCGCTCATAAAAGTTGTGCGCCACCAGGTTGAACACGTCCTCTTCGAGATTCGCCCCCGTGCAGCAGATCCCATGAATCTTGTCCTGCCGGATCATCTCCGCCAGCGACAGCCCCAGCTCCGCCGTGCTCATCGCCCCGGCAATCGTCACAAACATCTTGCCGCCATCCGCAAGCAGCTTGTTGTAAGCCTCCGCGGCATCCACCAACGCCGCGGAATTGAAATGACGATAGTGATGCTTGATGAATTCAGTAATCGGCGCCATATGTCTTTTTTCGCTCCCACACCAGTTTTCCAGTTGCCCACGCTCGAAAGCACCAGAGCTTAGTGCCTTTTTCCTTAAGAAAAAGGCGCCCTCACGAACTCACACTACGGCACATGAACTGGAACAACTGGTTAAATTCCCAACCTAACACAATGAAATCAGACCCCTGTGAATCGCCCGAAATCGCGATTTGACCGTGCCCATCGCATGACATTGCCACCCATATCATCTGGCACAAAGATAAATGGATCTCTCCGGCCATGTCCGCGTTCATGAAGACTGTCAAAGACAAACCAGAAGACACTGAATCCTGACGAGAGCTGTCCCGCAAGAGCAGCGATGAAGAATACGGTGTTTTTCGCGATCGGCGCATCCGACCGCCGTCGTCAACCCTGCTTCGGAAGATCATCGCAGCGCCGGCGGAGATATTCGCGGACAGCCGGGTCGCTCTCGAGCCCAATCGCAAGCTGATACGCGTGTCGCGCAGCGTCAGGCGATCCGGTGCGGCCCAGCAGGTTGGCGCGCGCAGCCCAATATGGCTGATACGATTCCACGCGTTGGTCCACGCCGGCAGTTTCCAATGCCGCCAATCCAGCTCGCGGCCCTTCTAACTCGGCTACAGCCAGCGCCCGGTTGATCAATGCAACGGGCGAGCTCATCAACTGCGCCAGCGCATCGTACAGAGTTACGACGGCGGTCCAGGACACGGATCCAGTGCGAGCGCCTTCCACATGCGCCGACTGGATGGCGGCTTCCAATTGATATCGTCCGATGCGCATGTTACGGGTTTTGGAACGGCTCGTGGGCCGGCTCGCATTATTCAGCGCGGCTTCGGCTTCCTCGATCATCTCCCAATCCCACAGCGTCTTGTCCTGGCTGCGCAGCGGAACGAATTCCCCTTCAGCCGTGCGGCGCGCCGGTCTGCGCGCCTCTGCGTAAAGCATCAGCGCCAGCAAACCCCAGGCCTCCGGCTCGTCCGGAAGCAGCTGCGTCAGCAGCTTTCCGAGAAAGATCGCCTCCCCGGCCAGTTCCCTGCGCGCTGGATCGGTTCCAGTCGCATCCGCCCATCCTTCGGCAAAGCATGCATACATCGAATCCAGCACCGATTCCAGCCGATCTCGCAGTTCATCGTGTTCGGGGATGCGGAAGGGAATGCCGGCCTCGCGAATCTTCGTCTTGGCCCGCACCAGCCGCTGCGCCATGGCTGCCGGCGAAACCAGAAAGGCCGACGCGATCTGCGCTGCTTCCAATCCCAAAACTACCTGCAGCATCAGCGGAGCGCGGATGGCCGGATCTATTGCCGGATGCGCGCAGGCAAAAAGGAGCGCCAATCGGCGATCAGGAAATCCATCGTCCGCGGCGGCGATCATGGCGTCTGCCAATTGCTCCGGTTCGTCGTCACTCGACGTTTCGCGATTGCGGCGAAGATGGTCGATGAGCTTTCGCCGTGCCGCGGTGAGCAACCACGCCTCAGAATTATCGGGGCAGCCCTTCTCGGGCCACGCCGTCAATGCAGCCGCGAAGGCCTCCGACAACGCATCTTCCGCAGCCGCAACGTCTCCGAATCGGGCCGCCAGATACGCGATGAGCTTGCCCCGGCTGCGAAGAGCCACAGCTTCCGCAGCCGCATATGCTTCCCTGTCGTTCGCGGGATTCGCCATTGCCGATCTTCCTGCTGGCTCCCAACTTTCCTGGCGGCTCAAGATCTGGTTTTCCGCTTTGGAGCCGAATCGATCCTTTCGAGCAGCGTGACTCTGACCGTTTCTCCTGGCACCTTTGCAATCGCCCGCAGGATCTCGGCCTTCACTGGCAGTTTGTGATTGCCATCTCCCAACGCCATAAATGAGCTTTGGAATGGGCATCCATCGATGGTCCCTTTCACCTTCACCAGCCCGCGCGTCCCAAAGAAGGCGGCCGACTTAGGCCAGATAACGTAAGTCCAGCCGCCGGGCTTCGGGCTTTTGATGAGCGTCGCAGTGAAAGACTGGTTCAGCATCTTCGCCTCAGTGGTATGCGTGAAACTCGCGTTCCGGCGCGTCACATCGCCCAGATCGCGCGCACTTCCACGATGCCATGCTGCGCTGCGGGGCACCGCCCAGCCCACTGCATCGCCGCATCCAGGTCCGGCGCATCGATCAGGTAGTACCCGGCGAGCTGTTCCTTCGATTCAACGAAAGGCCCGTCAAGCACCTGCGTCTTTCCGTTGGTTGTGCGAAGAGTAGTCGCTGTAGCTGAGGGCTTGAGCCGGTTAGCGCCGACCAGCGCGCCGGCAGATTGCAGCGCTTCTGTATACGCCGTGTAGGCAGCGGCGCCCTGCTGCTGTTGCTCGGGTGTCATTCGGTCCCAGCCGGACTCATCGAGATAAAGCGTCAGCAAATATTGCATAGTGTCCTCCGTCATGGATTGTAGGCGTTGAGCGCCTCAACTCGATGACGGCTGGACCCTCGGCTAATCGACAGGGCGACGGAAATTATTTCCGATTTTATTATTGAGATCTGGAACGGCGGAGCCCGAAAGTCTGAGCGAAATTACTTCTGCCGCCCCCGATTCCCTATTCCCTGTTCCCTGCCTCTCTCACACCCGCCAGGTGTCCGGGCGCCAGCTGTTGATGCGCTCTTTGATCTGTTTGCGGCTCAGATTATGTTCGACGGCCTGCTTGGCCAGTGGGACCAATTCGTCGTCGGCCGCAAATCGCAGCGCGATCAATTGGTCTTCAGTCAGTTTATTAATCTGCGAATGCCACTCCGCCGGCGCCAGCGCGTACAACCGCAGCCGCTCCTCAAGCCGGATCACGCGGTCCTGCACTTTCAGCGGATACGATCGCACCAGAAAAAGCGCAACCAACGCTGCCAGCGCAAGCACCACCAACCACACTGAGTTGAAGCTCAAGTGGCGAACGCAATAGATCACCGCGATGACAATGCTGGCGATGGATACGAAGGTCAAAAAGAAATGGTAAGGAGGATCGAACCGTGCATGGCTATTGAAGCTTTGCGGCTGACTCATTCGCAGCGCCCGTTCCCTGCAGGTCTGGATTGGCTTCCGCGGCGTCGACCTTCGCGCCCGACCCTATAGATGTCCCGGCGTCTGCGGCCATCGGTGCCTGTATACCTGCAATGGACGAATTCTCTTGGGTTGAGCTTGGCGCTGTCAACCTCGCCGATGTCAACCCCGTCGCCATCAACGCCGATAAATTGTCCGGACCGAGAATCGTTGGATCCTTCGGGATCAAGTGGTAGCGGCCGCGAACCAGATAGTCCACAAACAGGCCGCCGGCAAGGTAGGGGTTCAACAGCGCGATAGGGATCGCGTAAACCGTCGTAATAAACGATTCGTCGATGCCCTTGGCGGAGTGGCTTCGGGCACGGTAGCCGGGGATCTGCGGAATTTCAAAAACTGTCACCTCGGTCCCCGGATTCTTGCGCCCAAACCGCACCAGTTTATATGTGATCTGTTTCGGCGTAGTCATCCAGGCATCGGGAAAGATGCTCCGCCTGAAAGTCCGAGGAAAGTAGTCGTTCAAAATCACTCGCGCAAAATCCGCGCAGTTGTTAAACAGCAGATCGAACTTTGTCTTGTTTGCCCCGGCATTCAGTTTCTCGATCAGCGCATCGTCCTGCGCTTCCGTTGTGTCAAAACGGAACGCATAGATGCGACGCTCGTATGCCGCGCCCAGCAGTTGCGTCCAGCCGCCGTGCACCAGGTTTCCCGGCGTCAATTCTGCCCCAAGGCTCGCCAGATGCTCCTCGTGATAACGGCCTCGCAGTTCCACCACCAGGTCGTGGTCCACATGCGCCGGAACCTCCGCCGCCTTCTCCACCGAGTACAAGTAAGGAATAAGCGGGATTGCTACCCAGTCGTATCCATCGATGCCCTGATAGCGCGCAATCACAGCGCCCAGTTCGCCCGGCACGCAGCGGCGCAGCTTCATAGGCGTTTCCGCGCAGATCCGTTCAAAATAAATCGCGTTATGGCCAGTCGGGTTCACCGCGCCAAAAAAGCCGTACGGCTCCTCCATCAGAAGAGCCGACTGCGCATGCCCCTGCGCCGCGCAAAAGGCTGCCGCGAGGACGAACATAAATAAAAGATTGCGATTTATTAATTTTGAGAGCATCGGTTTCCCTTTGGTTCAGAGTTACTGGTTCTCTCATGTTCATTGTCCACGAGCTTCCGTGAAGGCCCGCTTGCGTAAGAATTTGATAAACAGAGCCCGTTACACTCGCCATGTTGTTGACGATTCAGGATTTCCGTTCCCGCGCATTTCCTTGAGGTCGCGGCGCAGACCCCACAGCTACCCAGGCACAGCACACCCCTTGTTCAGTTAGATGCAATTTCTGCCAGATTGTTGCGGTCTCGACCTTGTTTAGGCCCGTTGCGGCTCGCGTTCCGCGCTGGCTCGCTGGCGAACAGATGCCACGCGTCGGTCCGTCGAAGCCTCGTTCAACTAATCTCGTTCAACTACTCATGGGAACTACTCACGAGTAGGAACAACAATTGTCGTCTCCTGCACTTCAATCAGGCCGGAGCCGATCAGCTTCTCCAGTTCCGGCAAAACCGCATCCACCTTCTCGCGCGTCTCAATGAACTCGATCTTGACCGGGAGATTATCGGAGATCTCGAGGATGTGCACGGAATGAATGTGATGCTCCGCCCCAAAGCCGGCTACGCCCTTGAGGACCGTGGCGCCCGCGATTCCGCCGCGAAAAAGGAAGTCGAGAATCGTCGAGTAAACCGGAACGTGATGGTGCGTAGCTCCATCGCTCAGGTAGATCGAAACTTTTACGGCCTTGCCTGTGGTCAGCATGGTCTCTGTCTCCGTTTGTTTTTTAACTGCTTCTTCACCATTTCTGTTTCGGGCCTAACTCTAACTCCCGCTCGCTTCTCACAGCAGATCGGCCAACGCCGTTCCGCACCAGGTCGCCGCAAGACCCACCACGAGGCTGCCGCCGGCGTAGAGCGCGGCCAGGAAAAATCGCCGGAGCGCAGCGTGACGAGCGTCTCCCACTCGTAGGTAGAGAAGGTAGAGTAGGCGCCGATGAAGCCCATGGGAATGAGATAGCGCCAGGCGGGATTGAGGTCGGCGCGCTTGCCGAGATAAGTGATCGACAGGCCGATGATGAGGCAGGCAGTGATGTTGACGATGAGCGTGCCGTAGGGGAATTTGAATCCCATGCGGTTGGTGACTGCGGAGCTGACCCAGACGCGGGCGATGGACCCGAGCGCGCCGCCGATGGCGATGAGCAGGTATTTCTGCACGACGATCTCTCCTCGTGGGACCACACACCTTGGCGACAAAAACAACAGTGCGCCGAAGAGCGGCGATCGCCAGGAATTTTCAATTTTGCAGGGGATCGCGCCGGGACATGACTCCGCAACAGGATTCCCTGTCAGGAGTCATCATCTGTCCGGCCTATTGCAGAGGGACAGCGGTTAAGGGTGAACTCCTTCACCACTACAGTTATTACAACCCGCCACGAACCACGGTGTCAATGCACAAAACGCTACGGCGAAACTGCTCGCCCCCGCCCATACCGTGGCCCGACCGCAGAAAACATGCCGGCGTTATAGCAGTCGAAATTGCTGTAGACCGGAAGCACACACTCGAGTGGCTTTTTACCCCAAGAAAGTGCCCCCTCAATGCTCTCAAAAAGTCTACGTGTACTCCGAAAATGCTCTAGTCCTGTTTCGGGGCCGGCCTGCCGTTTCGGGAGTCGGTCATCGTTACGCGCGTAGATCGCGCAGCGCCGGCAGCAGCCAGCAGGAAACTCCGCATCTGTGGCGTGAATTCTCTGCGTTCTGCTTCCTTCTGCACGAAGCTGAACGCCCAGTAGATCACGCAGCAAATGAAGGTGGCCGCCTCAACGCGGGCAAGCTGCGCGTACTCGGTTGCGGTTGTCTGATGCGTTGCGAGTACGGCTATCGTGAGGCTCACGATGGAATAGATTCCCAACCCTGTCGCTACTTGCAACTCGCGATCGCGCCAGCCGATTGACAATAGCTGGCTGCCGCCGGCCAGCACAAGGAAGAAGAGAACCCGAAGGATAGACGACGTCTGCTCTCCAGTTGCGTGTATATCTGTCCCATCCTGGACGTTGCATGCGCGAGTCCCGGCAAAGCCGTGAATGGCCAGATCGCCGCTCCCGCTACCAGAATCAGAACTCCGACCAGCACGAGGGAGCTGCGCGGCAATGAGCTTCGAAGCGGTCGCAGCACTGACCAGGCGATTTCAACCAAAACACAGAAAAGGAAAGTGGAATCCAGGACCGCCTGCGCAAAAAGAACCTTAAAATAGCTGGTCCCGTAATAGTTGGCCCCGAAGCAGTACTTCACGATGAGGTATACAGCAACGTTGCTGACAACATCCCAGACGCAGTATGCGCAAAATACCGGCAATGTTCGCCAAATGCGACGATAAAAAAGCAGCCCAATCAACGCTACCTGGGCTGCAAGGCTCGCGAACCAAATGGCATGATCGATGTTCATTGTCGGCTGGCCTACCTCACCGCACCGGATGACCTGACCAGGGCTTCGTCATCCTTACCTGCACTGCTACCATCAGAGTCTACGTCTTTTCGTCGAAGGCTGTAAAAACGCAAAAGGCCCACCTCGACGAGGTGGGCCCTGCATGGTAAACAAGCTGGATTAAGCGACTGATGGAGGCGGAAGATTTACCGGACCCCATGGTGTGGCCGCTGCCATGCTGGGAGGCGGAAGATGCACCGGACCCCAAGGCGTGGCCGCTGCTACGCTCGGAGGCGGAAGATGCACCGGGCCCCACGGCGTGGCTGCTGCCAAGCTAGGCGGCGGAAGGTGTACAGGACCCCACGGTGTCGCTGCCATCAAGCTGGGAGGCGGAAGATTAACCGGTCCCCAAGGGGTGGTGACCGCCAGGCTTGGCGGCGGAAGATGCACAGGACCCCATGGTGTGGCTGCTGCCATGCTCGGAGGCGGAAGATTTACCGGACCCCAAGGCGTGGCGCTCACAGAGCACACAGATGCGAGGAGCAATACAATGCAGCCGAATTTCAGAACATTCAACGTACTCGATTTCATTGGAACCTCTCCTGGCGGCAGACACCACCGCCATAGAACTTTGCTTGGTTAGATTAACCCAATGTGTGTAGTAGCGCTACAACAAAAGTGTTATGAATGAATTTTTTTGACGGAAGTACCCATTCAGCGAGCGCAGTGGTAATGAAAATGCAGGTACTAACCACCTCGATTCGTTTTCCTTTCGCCTACGAGGCCAGATTTCTCCCCTTGCCGCTCCCGAATCGGGCAGATTCGCAGCGAAACTGCACACAGCGAAGTGAGCCAATCGCAAGCAGCACAGGCAGCAAGAGACGGCAGGTGCAACACAGCGTGTGCAAAGGCAGTCAACGGTCCGTCACGAATCCGGCTCTGCTGGCGGCGATTGCCCCAAAAGCAGACGCTCCAGAAAGCCGAGATTGGACAGCCGAGGATTGGACAGCCCCGATTAGAAAGTCCTAATTGGAGAGCCCATATTTGAGAGCCCCGATCGGCAAGTTACCGGCCTTGAAAGCAAGCGCCCGGTGCCGGTTACCAGACTGAAAACTTCGGTGACGTGGGCCAAATCAATAAAACTCGTTACATTGACAGTCAAGCCATTCGCATTTGGCCATAATCTATGAATTCTTCAAATCCAGAATCGCCGCTGCGTTCCGATACGCCGCTCACCGCACAAGGTCGGCAAGAAGTTCGCTGCGCGGTCAGATTTCCTCTTTCTCTTCCAGTAGTCCTCTCTGCTGGAGCGAGCGAGATTGCGGGAATCACCAGGAACATCTCCGCCAGCGGGGTTCTCTTCGCTCTCAAAGTGGATTTGCCGGTCGGCTTGGACGTTAACTTTTCTATGCGGATGCCGCGCGCAGTTCTCGGAGCAGCTCAGGATGTTCTAGTCCACTGCAAGGGGCGTGTGGTACGCTGCTCCTCAAGCCCTAACGAGCACCTCGCCGCGGCCACAATTGATGATTATCGATTTGCGGAGCAGTGAGACTGCCGTTGGCTTAACGGCAGCCGACTATGGAAATCCTCGACGATAGCCCCGATGGTGAAACTGTTGACACTCCGGTCAAGCCGGGGACTATTCGCGTAATACTCGCGGATTCCCAGGCGATCTATCGCGTCGGCATTCGTAAGGTCTTCGCCCTCGAAGATGATATTCGCGTGGTCGCGCAGGCCGATTCACTTGAAAATCTGCGCTCCGCCATTGAGCGTTTCCCAACCGACATTGTGCTTTTAGAGGGCGGCATGCTCGCCGGAACAGCCAATGCAATTCCCGAGCTTCTGCGCTTGGCGCCAGACGTCAAGCTGATCGTCCAGGCCGTTGCTGCCGACGAGAATCACACCGTGGAGCTGTATCGCCGCGGTGTTCGCGGCATTGTTTCCCGTTCCATTTCGCCCGATTTGCTCGTCCGGTGCGTTCGCCGCATCGGCGCCGGCGAAACATGGATCGACAATCAGTCCGTCAACTGGGTGATCGATGCCTATCGCGCGCAGGCGGCCGCGCTGGTCAGTCCGCGCAACCAGCCACGTCTTTCGCCCAAGGAGATGTCGATCATCACCTGTATCACCCAGGGCAAGCGCAACAAAGAGATCGCCTTCCAGTTGGGAACAACCGAGCAGGTCATTAAGAATTACCTGCGCAAGATCTATGACAAGCTGGGTGTCTCTGACCGGCTGGAGCTTGCGCTCTATTGCTTGCACAACAAGATCATTCAAACTGAGCTGGACGAAGAAATGGTAGCCCAGAAAGTTATCACCAGCTAGCCGCACTTCCAACTACGCCCTCTGCGGCCTTCCCTGTTCCTCATTCCAAACCAGCAGCTCCTCACGTCGAGAGCCCTCACGTCGCGTGCCCTCATGTCACGGATCCATTTGCCTCCGCGCAGGATTGCCGCGCTCGTTCCAGCAGACGAATCATCTCCGTCAACTCCGCCCCGCTGAGGCCCCCGAGCAGTTCCACAGTGATGCGCTGAATCAGCGGATCCATGGCACGCAGCAACTCCAGGCCCGCATCGGAAATCTGCGTCAACACCACGCGTCGATCGTGACGGTCGCGATGCTGGCGAATCAACTTCATCCGTTTCAACCGCCCAAGCAATCGCGTGATGTCAGGTTCCGCGGCGATCATGCGCGCGCCAATGGCCGCGCACGGCAGCCCGCACGGTTGTGCGCCGCGCAAGATTCTCAGCACGTTGTATTGTGTCGGCGTCAAGCCGAAGCCCCGCGTTCTCTGCTGAAACGCGTGCTCCAGGCAATCCGAAGTTCGCATCACATTCAGGATTGCCTCTTCTTCCGTGCTTGAGAAGGGCGCTTCTTGTGCGATCTCAGACTTCAGGCTCGTCAATCTAAAACCCTCCATACACCGCGTCGGCCCGACCCCGCATTGCGGCAGCCCAAGATGGGTCAGCGCAACATGAGCACCCACATCATTAGATGCTTTGAGCAATATAGTCGTTGCAACGAACATTCGCTGGAAACACGATCTAGGCCCGCGCCTTTCCGGCAAACGCTCTGAAACCGGCGCCCATTTCAATTGCGCGCGCGGAATCCGTCCCGTTTCTGGCTGCCCGTCTGCTATGCTCCCGCAAGTGTCCGTTCTTGCCCCGTTTCGCCAGCTCACTCGTTCGCAGCGCCATGTGTTTCTGGCCGCATTCCTCGGCTGGACGCTCGATAGCCTCGACTTCTTCCTTCTCGTCTTCTGCATCAACGCGATCGCCGGCGAGTTCCACACCAAACCCTCCGCGGTTCTGGGAGCTGTGTTCCTCACTCAGGCGTTCCGTCCCGTCGGCGCTCTGCTCTTCGGCATGTTGGCCGATCGTTATGGCCGCCGGCCCGTGCTCATCGCAAATATTCTGGGCTTTTCAATCATCGAGCTGGCTTGTGCATTCGCGCCTTCGCTCCATGTGCTGCTGGTGTTGCGAGCGCTGTTCGGAATCGCAATGGGCGGCGAGTGGGGCGTGGGCGCCGCGCTCGTCTTTGAATCCCTTCCCAAAGAAGGCCGCGGCACATTCTCCGGCCTCCTTCAGGAAGGCTACGCATTCGGATCGATTCTCGCCTCAGCGGCCTTCGGGCTGTTGTTTGCCGGCTTCCACTGGCACGGCCTGTCTGTTCCCGCCCTCGGCTGGAGGGGATTATTCATCCTCGGCTCCACGCCCGCGTTGCTTGCACTTTATATTCAGGTGCGGGTCGAGGAATCGCCCGTCTGGCTCGCTGAATCGCGCAAACGCGAGGTGCGCTCTGCCGTTCACGCCGCGCCCATATGGTCACGGGAGTTGCTCCATTTCCTGCCCACATTTCTTTTCCTCATCATCCTGATGACTGCCTTCATGAGCTTCTCTCATGGAACGCAGGACGTTTATCCCACGTTCCTCGCCGTCCAGATCAAGCTTTCGCCGCAGACGATCGGGCTCATCGGCGTTCTTTACGGCATCGGCTCCATCGGCGGCGGAATCGTCTTCGGTACGCTGTCCGAAAAATGGGGCCGCAAGAGGGCAATCGTCACTGCGGCGCTGCTGGCGATTCCCGTCATTCCTCTTTACGCCTACGGCCATTCCGCCGTCATGCTTGGTGCCGGTGCGGTGTTAATGCAGTTCATGGTGCAGGGTGCATGGGGTGTAGTGCCGGCTTATCTCACCGAGCTGTCTCCCGCTCCGGTTCGAGCGACGGCGCCGGGCTTGGCGTATCAACTGGGCGCTCTCATAACCTCGTGGAATGGCAAAGGTCAGGCTCTGGCAGCAGAGCGCTGGGGTAGTTATCGCGCCGTCCTCGCCATCACCGTAGTCGTGGTGGCGCTTTCCCTGGCTGGCATGGCCGCGCTGGGACGTGAAGCCAAAGGCAGAGAGATGGGCGAGGCGTAAATCGGATCTTCAGCCACTCGCTTCAACTCCTCGCACCCACCTCCTTTTCGCAATCCACCCAGTTTTTCGCACCAGGTTTTTCGCAATCCATCCTGATCGCGCCAATTCCACTCCGCCGCCGCTTAAAATCCTCCGCGCTCCGCGCTAAGTCTTCCCGTGATCTACGACCAAAGTAATTAGCCTCTGTATCCCGTCTGCCGGTTCCCAACTTGGCTCGGGATGCGGCGCCCGTCCCCGCAACTCCCACCTTTGCGGCATTGTTCTTCATAGTTCAAACCGCTAGCGTCGATTCAATCGAGCCTCTGCGCCAATAAGCCTCGCAGACAGCTGTGCAACATCGAGAAGGGGCTGCAAAATCTGGCGCAAACCATGCTCGGCTAAGATCGCGATTTTCGGCGATCTGGAAACGCGAAGACGCACATGGGGATGACGTTCAGCCATTTGCTGGCCGATTTTGCCGGATTCACCGCTGCCGCCAGCGCGACCGTCGCAACGGCGTGGCACGCCGCCGACCCCAGCTTGATTCCCATTGCCGTCATGCTCCTTCTTGGCCTCATTCTTGCGGGCGTCTACGTCGCGATTTTCAATCACTCCATCAAGCAAAAGGGAGAACAGCCCCCAAAGCAAAGCCCGCCCACAGAATCGCTGATGTTTCAGACGCTTGAACACGCGATCGAAGATGGTCGCGCCAGCCTTGCCCTTGACGTCGCCGCGCCATCGAAGACGCCAGAGGAGATTCCATCGCCTCTGGCTGAGCTTGCGCTGCAATTCGATAACGCGCTGCCCGATCCGAAGCCCGAGCCGAACATCCATCCTAATACCGAGCATGACCAGATCCAGATCGCACAATCGACTCTCAACGGAGCCAACGGTACCAATGGCGCCCACGGCACCAGTGGCAATGGCCTCGCCCACCCCCCGCCGAACCCCGCTCGCCCAGAAACGGCGCATGTAGAGACTGCGCGTGTCTCGCTGCCTCGCCTGAGCGAGCTCAGAGGCATGCGTTTCTCGCAAGCGCTCAGAGAACTGGACAAGGCAAAGCGCACCGCGCCAGCGAACGCCAGTACTGTTTCGCTCAACAGATCGCTAAACGACGCGGTCGCCGACAGGCACGACGACACGCCCAACGAGGCGCTCAACGATCTCTTCAACGATCCCATCAACGAAACACTAATGAGTGCGATTGCGCCTTTCGAGCCGATGTTTGCTTCAGCGGCGTCATCGCCCGAGGCGCAAAACCGTGCAAATGCAATGAACCAGAACGGCGCGCAAGGGCGCACGTCCGTACAAACATTTTTTCCTCCAAAGCCGGCGCTTCCGGAGAGGAGAAGGAGCCACCGTGAACAGGACGGCGGACGATCTCCGCGTGATCCAAAGGCCCCCGGAAAAGAAACCGACGCCTTCCTCGATCAGCTGCACATCTTGCCTTCGCGGCGCGGGCAATACAAAAAGAAAGGCTGACGGCCCCGGAGCGGATTTGGATCAACAATAAGTTTTAAAGAGATATATTACAAATAACTTACAGTTCGGAATGCCCAGCCTCTTGCCTGCTTTTACAGGGGCAGGAGGTTGGGCCTTTATTTCTGGCCGTGAGGCGCGCGTTTCCTGAAGACGATCTTCAACTCGCGACGCCATTGCTCGGCCAGTGCAATCAACTCCCATTCGATCTCCGGCGAAAGATAGCGCAGCACCGTCTCGTTCGCTGGGTGAATGCGCAAGGCCGGCGCAGCCAGAACGAGTCGCGGCGGAGCCGGCGAAACTTCAGCGCCGGCAAAATAGCCGCTGCGTTCGAATGCCGATCGCGGCACGGCAGCAGGCGCCGCGGCCTGGCGATCGGCATTGAGCGCGCGTACGCGAATCCAATAGTCGAGAGCCTGCAGCGGCAGGTGCAGGTCTTCGCCCGCCTTCAATTCCAGAACCACCAGGCGGCCGCCGCGATCAAGCGTGAGCAGGTCGAGCATCCCGCGATCACCTGACATCAGCGCGGGCACCTGCGTGTACAGCAAATCCCCACGCAGCTCCGGCATCAGCTCCGGCAGGCCGCCGCGCATTCGCGCCTCAAGCCATCGCTCGGGCGCCATGCGGAACAGAGGATCAGTTTGGGCGCCCTCCGCATGACGGCTGTGGAAGAGGCGCTGAAAAAGATCGCGGCAGAGTGGTTCGTTCTCCTCTGTGAGCGGCGTTTCGTTTGCGCCTGCGCCGAAAGTCACCTCATCCTGTCCCGCAAAAGAATGTGCCGATGCGCCGTGCCGCACACGCGCGAACTCCAGTCCGTGCAGCAGCAATCCAACCTCGGTCGCGGAATGAGGACGGATCTCAACGCGCTCGCGTGCGGCATCGGGAACCAGCGCGAGCAGAAGATCGATGCCTGGCGTGCAGCGCCCCAGCGCCGCGGACGGCGAAAATGCGTGTACCAGCCGTGACTCAATGTTGCCAATGTCGCGGAAGTCAACTTGCGTGAGCTCTTCGCTGCGCTCATCGAGAGTGAATAAAGCAAAATCAGCGGCGGCGTGGTTCAGCCAAGCCATACGTTCCGCGGTCGTGCGCCAGCCGTCTACCGGAACCACGACTTTCAATCCGCCGAAATGGCGGCGCGCATCGGCGTGCTTGCGGCAATAGTCGAGCCAGAGAATTCCCAGCGTCAGAACGCCGTCGATCGTTGATGCGGATTCAGCTGCGCCCACACCGATGACCGCATCCGCAGCGCTCCCTTTCAGCAATCGCCCGCGAACATAGGCAGGCCCAAAGCTGTGCTCCAGATCCATCGCGGTTCTGAATCCATCAGTCTTCGCGCCGATGAAGTGGCGGCCAAGCACGCGCTCCAAAAGGCGCAGGTAGTTGCGGCGTGCGGTGTCGCGTGCGGTCGGCGTGCGCCGGTCACTCGTCGGTGTCAGTTCCAGCGATTGCGGTTTGGCCGCACCCATACGGCGAGTGATCAGGCGCAGGCATTGCGCGCGCTCTTGAACCTCAACGACCGTACGCACAATGTTGCGCTCGTCGCTCCAGAGCTGAAGCAGACAGCGTCCATGCGATTCGCCCACCGAGTAGTGAGCGCTGCGCATGTCGAAAACTGCGCGGCCATCTTCGAGCAGCGCAGCCTCGGGATGATCCGCAAGATACGATTCGATGATCTTCGCGAGCCGTTTAGGCGAAGCAGATTCGCTGCCGGCGGCCCCAACAACCGGCTTTTGCCCTGGAGGCCTTGCGCCGGCGGTCGCGTTCATCTACCAACCCTTGCGGGCGCGCAGGCTGGTGATGTGGGCCGTATGGTGGCGGGAATGCCAATCGTAGATCGCGAGATTGGTTGCGAGAGTCACGCGTCCTCGCTCCGGATGATTGAAGCCGCGCTCGAAATCTTCTTCCGACATCAGCTCGAGAAGTCCAACAAATCGCTGATGCAGCCCGGTGATCAGCACCAACGACGGCTCAATCGCCTGTCCCGCATCTGGCAGGCGCGCCCACGCAGCCTCGTCATAGGGCTTGATCGTAGGCGAATCCTCGGTCAGGGCGAGCTTAAAGCGGACATAGCTGTTGGCGTGGCTGTCGGCAATGTGATGCACAACCTGACGCACAGTCCATCCGCGGTCGCGGTACGGCGTATCAAGCTGGGAATCGCTCAGCCCGTCCACAGCGGCGCGAAGTCGCTCGGGCAGCAATCGCAGAGTTTGGACTTGTCCGGCGCGAACCCCGGCGTCGCTCACGGCAGGCGCACTAAACCGCCCAATGGGGTAACGCAGATCCTGCTCATCCGTCATGGCAAAAACTTACCACGACCGGGAGTGTCTTTGAAACGGCATTGGACACACCACCGCTGATCGAAGCAGTTGACCAGCCTACCGCGCCAGCCTCAGCCTAAACGTGGTGGTGATGATGGTGATGGTGATGATGGTGCTGCCCGAAAGCGAGCGCCGGACTTGCGAACGTCATCAATAACAAAGCTGCTGCAATAAATTTCTTCATGGCTCGAATCCTAGCATGATTTTTGTCGACCGAAATGCGCGCCGCAGTCCCAAATATCGTCCCACGTATCCCCGACGTAACTAATCAGCGACGGAGTGGAACTGGCCTGTGTCCGCATCGTTGAATTAGACGCCGAAAGCGTACACTTGATACAAGATGACGCATCCTGAAAATTCCTCTGACTCCAGCCATCGGCTTTACTTTTTTGAGAAATTTGGCCTGACGGAACGGCTGCTCGAGCGCTGCCTTGGCGAGGCCTTGAGCGCCGGCGGCGACTATGCCGACCTTTACTTCGAATCGGTTACGGCCACATCGCTGGGCGTGGACGAGCAGATCGTGAAGTCGGCCAGCCAGGGCACCAGCGCCGGATGCGGCATCCGCGTGCTCAGCGGCGAGCGCACCGGCTACGCATATACCGACAACCTGAGCCCGGAGCGCCTGCTGCACGCCGCGCGGACCGCTGCGCTCATCGCCTCTGGTCCGGCCAAACAGCCCGTGCAGGGATTTACCGAAACGCCCGGCGCCAATCTCTATCCGGTGCCGTTGGGCGGATTCAATCTGGATCTGGCGGCGCGGCTGGAGCTGATTCTGCGCGCCGATCGCGCCGCGCGCGCATTCGATCCGCGCATCGTGCAGGTGCGCGCCGGTTACAGCGAGGAGTTGCGCCGCATCCTCATCGCCGCCTCGGACGGTGCCTTCGCCAGCGACACGCAGCCCCTTTGCCGGCTCAATGTATGGGTCATCGCTAAAGAAGGCGCGGTCACCACCAAGGGCGCTGCCGGCGGTGGAGGTAGAGCCGGTCTCGAGCAATTCACACAATCCAAGAGCCCTGAAAATCTGGCCCATGAAGCAGCGCGAGGCGCAATCCTGCAACTCGGCGCTGTCCCCGCGCCGGCGGGCGAAATGGAAGTGGTACTCGGCCCCGGCTGGCCGGGAGTTCTGCTTCACGAAGCTGTCGGTCACGGACTCGAGGCTGATTTCAACCGCAAGAAGACGTCGGCATTTACAGGGCTGATCGGCCAGTCCGTCGCGAGCTCAAAAGTAACTGTCGTAGACAACGGCAGAATTGCCGGCCGCCGCGGCTCGCTCAACGTGGACGACGAAGGATCGGCGACGCAGGAAACCGTCCTGATCGAGAACGGCATCCTGAAAGGCTATCTCTCTGACAAGCTATCGGCGCGCCTCATGGGCATGGCCAACACCGGCTCGGGCCGTCGCGAAAGCTACCAGTCCATTCCCATGCCGCGCATGACCAACACCTACATGCTGGCGGGCGACGACGACCCCGAAGACATTTTGCGCAGCGTCAAGCGCGGGCTCTACGCAGTCAACTTCGGCGGCGGCCAGGTCGACATCACCAACGGAAAGTTTGTCTTCTCGGCGTCGGAGGCTTACCTCATCGAAGACGGCAAAGTTACCGCACCGGTGCGCGATGCGACGCTGATCGGCAACGGCCCCGAGGCGCTGAAGTACGTCTCCATGGTCGGGCAACGACCTGAAGATGGACGAAGGCATCGGAACCTGCGGCAAAGATGGGCAGAGCGTCCCGGTCGGCGTCGGCATGCCAACCATCAAGCTGGACAAAATGACCGTCGGTGGCACCGGCAGATAGCTTGCATCACGCTGCTTCGAGCCGAATCCGAACCTTCCGCCCAAGCGCGGCAGCGATGTTGACCAGCGCATCGAGCGAGAAGCGCGAGATGCGCCCTCGTAATAGGTCGTTGATGCGCGGCTGAGTAACTCCGCATCGTCTCGCGGCCTCCGCCTGAGTCCAACCGTTCTTCTTGACGATTGCCTCGATCTTCATCATCAAATCAGAGCGCAGCGTCAGGTTTGCTGCCTCCTCCGGTGTTTCGGCCAGCGCATCCCAAACATTCTCGAATTCTTCAAATTTGAGTTTGCTCATCGTCGACCTCGAATCAATTGCCGGTACCGCTCGCGCGCAACTTCCACATCGCGCTGCGAAGTGGCCCTCGTCTTCTTCTGGAAAGCGTGGATCACATAGACAGCCTCGGTCAACCGAGCTGTATAAATCACCCGGTAAGCTCCAGACTCATCCGAGATGCGAATTTCCTCAACACCAGCGCCAATCGGATGCATCGGTTTGAAATCCTCAGCCGCGAGCCCTTTTTGTATTCGCTGTAACTGGACGCCGGCGTCCTGGCGAGCATCTTTCGGAAACTCTCGCAGCACTTTCCGCGAATCGCCGAGAAAACGAACCGGCTTCATTTTCTAATTATATCCGTTCTGATATTAAATGCAACCGACCTTAGCCATTTCGCAAGTAGCCACCAGACCGCGATATCGCGCCCCTACGTGTGCCGGTTATATTCGAGTGGCCCCGCCGCAACCATGCCGCTATTCTGACGGCCATGAATGTACCAGCAGCACCAGGAAGTTTCGTGAGGCTCAGCGTCCTCCGGAACCCGCAGGTCGGCATACGCGACCTTGCCGTAAAGAAAAATCTTCACTTCCCAATCTTCCACGCGTCGCAGGTCTTCGGGGTTATTGCAGACCGTCTGCACGTCGTCGCGGCGGAACGACTTGATCTTGCGCGATTCCCCGGGAAGTAAAAAGATGGGGTCGCGTGGCGCACGTGGCTCGGCATGGAAGACCGGTTCCGCGGGAAGTTGCGATTCATCGTTCGCAGTGGCGATGCTGTCCACCAAAGTGACAATCTTCGTAGGGCTATGGCCGCGATTGGTCGCCATCACCGAAAAGCAATCGCGGATGCCGGGGTCCGGCTCTGCGGTCACCATGATCCACGGCCGCTCGGCTCGTTCCTGAGCCTGGGCAAGCAGCAATACCGCCTTCGCGCTGTTCGCGGCTGCCTGCGCGGCCACTTCGACAACGTGCGCCTGCCGTTCAATTTTGCGTAGCGCGGAATAGCCAAGCATCACTCCGAAATAAACGATGAGCACAAGAATCAGGTTGGCCACCCAGCTGATCCGTTCCTGCACCGGCCACGGCGCCGCAGCAGGCGCCGGAGTGGCAATGGTGATGTGCGACGGCGGTGGCGCATCGCAAGCGCTGCCTTCGCAGTCGGAGTTCGGGACAGCGCTGCCGCCATCAGGCCCAGACGCGGGTGACGCTCGGGCGACGCTGTCGGGCGGATCCAGCTGGGAGTCGTCGGCCCTGCAGCGGTTGCGCGGTTGAGTTGGGTTTGGCTGCCTGCGCAGTTGCCATTGCGGTCGCAAACGCCCCCAAAAACAGCGCCGCGGCAAGTGCCAGGTTCTTCAAGATCATGGCGCAAATGTAGCACAGTGCATCGAGCAGTTTGGGGGCCGGTAGCAAGGAAGATAAACCTCAGTCACAAAAGGAAAATTCAGAACAGGCACGCGATCCAGAATGCCGACGTGAATCACACGCCCACCGGGAACGGCTTGGGGCTCGATTCGTCAGTGTTCACGCCTGTCCGCCAGCGCTCGAATCGGCCCTGCAACAGGCTCATCAGGCCCGTGTACCAGTAGCCGACGACGAAGAGAATCAGAAACGGCGCGGTAAAGAAATTGTTGTTCGTATACGTGTAATAAATCGCCGCGGCAAAGTAGCAGCCCAGCAGCAACTCGATCCACGGCGCCAGCTTCAGCCGCTTGCGATACTTGGCCGCCTGCGACTTCTCGCCCTTCTTCGCCACGCGATACTTCGGCGTGCGCACAAACGCGCTCTTGATGCCCAGCAGCGCCTCCATCACCGCTTTGGTATTGGTCACCGTCAGACCGATCCCCAGCGCCATCAGAAACGGAAGATAGAAAAATGTCTTCTTCCAGGTCTTCGGGAAGAGCTCGCGCTCGCTCATCACATAGAACACGGCGATCGACAAGCTTGAAGCGGTGAACAGCGGCACGTCGATCAGCAGCATCTGGAACCAGCCCTGGTAAAAGCGGCAGATCATCGCCGGAATCAGCAGCGCCGACATGATCACCATCAGCGGGTAGCTCAGATTCGCCGTCAAGTGGTAAACCGCCTCGATCTTGTTGCGGCGCGGCGCGTTCGAGCGGAAGACCTTGGGCAGAATCTTGATGCTGGTCTGAATCAGGCCCTTGGCCCAGCGCGCCTGCTGCGTTTTGAACGCCGTCATTTCAATCGGCAGCTCCGACGGGCACTCCACGTCGGGCAGATATTTGAACTTCCAGCCGGCCATCTGCGAGCGGTAGCTAAGGTCGGTGTCCTCGGTCAGCGTGTCGTGCTGCCAGCCGCCGCCGTCACTGATCGCCTCGCGCCGCCACATGCCCGCCGTGCCGTTGAAGTTGAAGAACTCCCCGGACCGCGCGCGCGCCCCATGCTCCAGAACAAAGTGCCCGTCGAGCAGGATCGCCTCAATCTGCGTAAGAATGCTGTAGTCGCGATTCAGGTGCGTCCAGCGCGTCTGCACCATGCCAATCTCGGGTTCGGCAAAATGGTGGATCACCTTCATCAGCCAATTCGGTCGGCGGAACAAAGTCAGCGTCGAAGATGGCGATGAACTCGCCTTTGGCCACTTTCAGCCCTGCGTCGAGCGCACCGGCCTTGAAGCCGTGGCGATTCGTGCGATGAATGTAGACAATCGGGTGCCCCATCGCCGCGTAGCGCTCCACAATCGCGGCCGCCACTTCCACCGTTTCATCGGTCGAGTCGTCGAGCACCTGTATCTCTAGCTTTTCCTTCGGATAATCAATCGCGCAGATCGCTTCCATCAGGCGGTCGATAACAAACTGCTCATTGAAGATCGGCAGTTGAATCGTGACCAGCGGCAACTCGTCGAAGTGCTGCGGCGGATTGGGATTGTAGTTTTTGCGGTACTTGAAGTACTGGTAGGCCATCGTATAGCGGTGGATTCCATACAGCGAAAGCAGGATCATCACCGCGAAGTACGGCAAAAGCACAGCCGCGTCAAAGAGGTTCCAGTGGTACAACCCCTTAAACGTCTGGTCCGCGTACTGCATTCTCAGGTAGTGGTGAAAACCGCTCTCCGGCGCAAAAAGGAGATAAGCCGCGCTCAGCTTCGGTCCGCCTAGACCAAGCCAGCCCAAGTCCGCGCCAACTGCACGCACCACACCCCCAGGCAGGCCAATCAAAGCAAGCAAAGGGGTTAGAGTCGCGGTCAAAGGCTTCAGCCTCCAGCGCTGGGTAAGGCTTATTGTACGCGAGCCTGGGAAGCGCGATTGCAAGGAGAATGGTGGCCAGAGACGGGCCCAAAAAACAAAATCGCCCCGCCGACCAGCCCGGCCTTTTGCAGGGCCGCGCTCTACCACTGAGCTACTGAGCGCAAAGTCGAGCGCGGCAAGAATGTTGAATAAGTCAGAAAAAGGGTGGTGGCCAGAGACGGGATTGAACCGCCGACGCCGGCCTTTTCAGGGCCGCGCTCTACCACTGAGCTATCTGGCCTCAGTCGAGTTGCATTTCCTGTGGAGCGTTGCCGGCAAAGGTAGGCGTAGTCCACGTTCAGTTCGCTGCAACAACCTGACCAGTATACCAAGCCCCAACTACCCGGCCAAACCTCGGCCCTCGACCGCCACTCTCGACAAAAGTGAACTAAACTGGAGAGCAATCATGCGCCGCCGCCTCGCATCTTCTTCTCGTCCAAATGCACCGCAAGCGCGGCGCTAGCTATTCCTCGCCGGCTGCGGGCCTGGCCAAGTCGGCGGACCAAAACCAAACGCCCAAGGCATACCCACGCGGGCCGAAGCGCGCACCGCCCTCATCTACGAGGCCAACCTGCACCAGGGCCCCGAGACGCTGCGCGCTTTTCTCAGCGATTTTCCCAAGGGCGCCGACCTGCACGTCCATCTCTCCGGCGCGGTCTACGCCGAGACCTTCATCCGCGACGCCGCCGAAGACGGCCTGTGCGTCGACACGACCAGCCTCAGCTTCGCCAAGCCGCCCTGTCGCGGAAAAACCCTGATCCCGGCGCAAGAGCTCTCCGGCAATCTCACTCCCGCCGACCAGGCGCTCTACGACAAGCTCATCGACTCGTTCTCCGTGCGCAGCTTTGTCCCCACGCCCAGTTGGAGCGAGCACGACCAGTTCTTCGCCACCTTCGGCCGCTTTGGCGGGCTCAACAAAACGCACATCGCCGAGTGGGTCGACGAAGTGGCCAGCCGCTCCGCCGCCGAGAACAACCAATATCTCGAGCTGATGCACACGCCCACCTTCAGCCACGCTATCCAGATCGCGCACCAGATCGGCTGGAACGCGAAGCTCGCCGCAGGCCGACCCGCAGGCATTCGCGCAGTTCCGCCAGCAACTCCTCGACCATGGCCTGCGCGACGAAGTCCCCGCGGATCTCAACGAAGCCAGCCAGGCCGAATCCGGCCGCAAGCAAATGGAGCACTGCGGAACCCCGCAGGCCGCGCCCGCCTGCCAGGTCGAGATTCGCTACATCTACCAGGTGCTCCGCGCCAACGCTCCCGAGCAGGTCTTCGCGCAAACGCTCCTCGGATTTGAAACAGTCCAGGCGGCTCAGAACGCCAATGCCGGCACCTGGGTCGGCATCAACTTTGTGCAGCCTGAAGACGGCTTCATCGCCATGCGCGATTACACGCTGCAGATGAAGATCATCGGCTATCTGCACTCCATCTATCCCGGCGTTCACATCTCGCTGCACGCGGGCGAGCTCGCGCCGGGCATGGTGCCGCCCGAAGGCCTGCGCTTCCACATTCGCCAGGCCGTCGAGCTGGCCGGCGCCGAGCGCATCGGCCACGGCGTCGACGTCATGTACGAGGACCGCCCGCGCGATCTGCTCACGGAGCTGGCCGCCCGCCACATCATGGTCGAAATCAACCTCAGCTCAAACGAAGGAATCCTCGGCATCGACGGCGATGCGCATCCGTTCCCGGTCTACCACGCGGTGCATGTGCCGGTTGCGCTATCTACTGACGACGAAGGCGTCAGCCGCATCGACCTCACCCATGAATACGTCCGCGCAGCCATCGATTACGGCCTCACCTACCGCGACCTCAAGCAACTCGCGCGCACCGGAATGGAGCACGATTTCCTCCCCGGCGCGGACCTCTGGGCCAAGCCGGATGACTTTCGCGCAGCGGCCGGCCCATGCAAAGGCGAGACTCTCGGCGGCGCCAATCCATCCTCCGCATGCAGCCAATTCCTCAGCGGTAGCCAAAAGGCCTCCGCCCAGTGGGAACTCGAACGCCGCTTCACCGACTTCGAAGCCAAATTCCAAGGGCCGGGCTTCGACCACCTGCTCCACGGCCACTAAGCGTCGCATCTCGTCCGCGCACACCCCAGGAAAGCCCGCTAACCCAGATGGAACCCCCGCACCTGCAGTTGCGTAATAATGAACGAAGCACTCCTTGCTTAGGAGACGTTAGAGCCATGATCAAATTCCTTCTTTGGTGCATTCTTCTAGTCTTCTGCTGGCCCCTCGCGCTGCTGGCTCTGGTCCTTTACCCCATCGTCTGGCTGCTTTTGCTGCCGTTTCGCCTGGTCGGCATCGCCGTCGGCGGCGTGCTAGCGCTGGTCAGCGCCATCATCTTCCTGCCCGCCCGCGTCCTCCGCGCAGTCTGAGGCAGCGTCGCGCCTCGACATCCCCTTCCGCAATGCTTTAGCGTGAGCCTGACGCCTTTTTCCTGACCTTCAGGCGCCCACAGCGGCCGGTCTGCGTCTTTACTATGCACACACTCTCGTTCGGAGGATTCATGCGTAAGCTCTTGCCGGTTGCCCTCACTGCTCTCTTGCTGATGGCGCCGCCGGCCATGCGCGCCCAGGCGGGCGATCCGGAGGGAGCCAAAAATGCCGCCCAGGCCCGCGCCGCGCTTGACGCTATGGTCCAGGCACTCGGCGGCGATCTGTGGCTGAACATCAATAACATGGAGCGCCACGGCCACATCGCCGCCTTTTATCAGGGCAATCCCGACCTGGGCACCAATGAAACGTTTGAGTTTCACCAATGGCCCGACCATGACCGCATCGATGTGAGCAAGCATCGCGACGTGATCGAGTTCTTCGTCGGCCGTCAGGCCTGGGAGGTCACCTACCGTGGCAAAAAGCCGCAGGATAAGGACATCGCCGACGACTTCTTCCGCCGCCGCGACCACTCCATTGAGACCGCCGTCAAAGTCTGGATGAAGGACCCCAACACCATCCTGCTCTACGAGGGCCAGCACATGTCTGAGCGCCACCTCGCCGAGCAGGTCACTCTCATCTCCTCGCAAAACGAATCCATCACCATCCTCCTCGACGTGCAGACCCATCTTCCGCTCGCGCGCATCTTCCAATGGCGCGACCCCAATTACCACGACAAGAACACTGACACCGAAGAGTACGACGACTATCACACCATTCAGGGCTTCCCCACTCCCTTCACCATCACGCGCCTCAAGAATGGCGATCCTGTTCGCCAGTATTTCGTTGACCACGTCACCTTTAATGAGAACCTGCCCGCCGATTTCTGGGATCCCGACGCCGCCGCCCGCAGAATCAAGAAGTAGCCGCGCCCCGGCTGGCGCACCAGCGACTCATTCATGGGCGGGATCGATATTTATAATCCGAACGAGCGCAAAGCACCCATCTCCAACCGCTCTCTAGGAGCCGCAGAATGATCCTGACCATCCAGGAAATCATGGATTTCCTGCCCCACCGCTACCCCTTTCTTCTCATCGACCGCGTACTCGAGTTCGAGCCGCAAAAGAGCGTGGTGGCCATCAAGAATGTGACGATGAATGAGCCTTTCTTCCAGGGACACTTTCCCGGCGCGCCCATCATGCCCGGCGTGCTGGTCATCGAAGCGATGGCCCAGGCCGGCGCCGTCCTGTTGCTTTCAGAGCTCGAAGACAGGCACTCCAAGCTGGCGGTCTTTACCGGCATCGACGGCGCGAAGTTTCGCCGCTCCATCACCCCGGGAGATCAGCTTCGGATCGAAGTGAACGTAGTAAGCTTCCGCCCCCGCGCCGGCAAGATGGAAGGCAAGGCATACATTGACGGCAAGCTGGCCTGCGAGGCGACGCTTACCTGCATGATCGTGCCACGCAGGCCGGAAACGAAATCAGCCCCAGGCTCGTCAGCAGGATCAGACACGAAAGCCGGGTCTGGCTCGTCAGCAGGATCGAACTCATTATCAGGAGCGGCTCCGTCCGAGGCTGCTCAGTGAGCATCCATCGCCAGCGCGGTCATCGCCGAAGGCGCGCGCATTCCCAAATCGTGCACCATCGGGCCGTATTGCACCGTCGGCCCGGATGTAGAACTCGGCGAAGACTGCACGCTCGTCTCTCATGTCGTCATCGACGGCCGCACCCGCATCGGCGCGCGCAACATCTTTTATCCCTTTGGCTCCATCGGCATGGCCCCGCAGGATCTCAAATACACCGGCGAGCCAACCAGAACCGAAATCGGCGACGGCAACACCATTCGTGAATTTCGTCACCATCAACCGCGGCACCAACGGCGGCGGCGGCGTAACGCGGATCGGCTCAAACAACCTGCTCATGGCCTACGTGCACATCGGGCATGACAGCCAGGTCGGCAGCAGCTGCATCCTCGCCAACAACGCCACGCTCGCCGGCCACGTCATCATCCAGGACCACGTCACGCTCGGCGCCTTTTGCCCCGTCCACCAGAACTGCACGCTCGGAGAGTACTCGTTCATCGGCGGCGGCACCATCGTCACGCAGGACGTGCTTCCCTTTTCGCTCACTTCGTCGCGCCGCGAAAATCGCGCCTTCGGCATCAACAAAATCGGCCTCGAGCGCCGCGGCTTCACACCTGACCGCCTCCAGCAGCTGCAAAAAGCCTACCGCGTGCTGCTCGCGGCCAAGCTCAATACCACGCAGGCCCTCGAAAAAATGCGCGAACTCCCCGGCGACGACGTAGCCCTTCTCGTCAACTTCATCGAAACCAGCAAGCGCGGAGTGATCAAGTAAGCGCTCGCGCGCTTTTACGACGGAAGCAGCAACCGTGGCCCGCAAAAAGGAGGCCGATCGAAATGAAACTCGGCCTCATCGCCGGCAACGGCCGCTTTCCCTTCCTGCTCCTCGACGCGGCGCGCGCGGAGGGCCTCGATGTCGTCGTCGCCGCCATCAAAGAAGAAACCGATCCGGAGATCGATCGCCGCGCCGAAGCGGACTCAGCCGTCACCGTGCACTGGCTCTCGCTAGGCGAGCTTTCGCGCCTCATTGAGACTTTCAAAAACGCCGGAGTCGAACAGGCCGTCATGGCCGGCCAGGTAAAGCACAAACAAATCTTCTCGAGCATCCGGCCCGATTGGCGTCTCGCCAAGCTGCTGCTCAACTTGCGCACGCGCTCCACCGACGCGCTTCTCGGCGCAGTGGCAAAAGTGCTCGGCCGACGAAGGCATCGAGCTGATCAGCTCCACCTCGTTCCTTGAGCCACTGCTGGCCGAAGAGGGCGTGCTCACCAGTCGCGCTCCCGACGCTGACGAATGTCTCAACATCGAGTACGGCCTCGGCGTCGCGCAGTCGCTCGCCGCATTCGACATTGGCCAAACCGTCGTCGTCGCCGCGCAGGCCTGCGTCGCCGTCGAAGCCATGGAAGGCACCGACGCCACCGTCGACCGCGCCGGCCTTCTGATGCGTTCGCTCGAGATTCAGTCCAGGGCGACGCCGCAGCGGAGCCTTCAACTCTGACCCGCCGCCTCACCGTCGTCAAGGTCGCCAAGCCCAACCAGGACATGCGCTTCGACGTGCCCGTCATCGGCCAGTCCACCGTCGAAACCATGATCCGCGCCGGAGCTACATGCCTCTCCATCGAGGCCGGCCGCACGCTGCTCTTCGACCGCGAAGCCCTGCTCAAGCGCGCCAGTGAGGCCGGAATTGCCATTGTGGCGGCGCGCCGCTGATAATGATGGAGCAGTGAATCGGGATCACGGCTTCCAATCATTTCGGAGTCGTGGGTCCCTAGGTCCCTTCGTCCCTTAGTCCCCGCCTCTAGGAGGTTTTCCCGTGAAAAAGTTGCTTCTTCTCGTAGTCGCAGTGGCGATTGTTGCCGCAATTCCGTTCGTCACCGTCCGCGCCGATGACTCCGCCATGCCCGCCGTCGGCCAGCCCGCGCCCACCTTTACGCTGCCTTCGCAAACCGGCGAGCCGATCTCGCTCGATAGCTATCGCGGCAAGTGGGTCGTGCTCTACTTCTATCCCAAGGACATGACCACCGGCTGCACCATTGAGGCGCACAAGTTCCAGGACGCTCTGCCGCAGTTCGACGCCAAGAACGCCGTGATCCTGGGCGTGAGCGTTGACACGGTCGACAGCCACAAGCAGTTCTGCACCAAGGATTCGCTGACCTTCCATCTGCTCGCCGACCCCGACCACAAGGTGGTCAGCGCATATGGCTCGCTCGGCGGATTTGTCGGAATCACGATGGCCAATCGCAACACCTTCCTCATCGATCCACACGGCAAGATCGCCCAGGAATGGGTTAAGGTGAATCCAAACACCGCAGCATCCGATGTGCTGGCAGCGATTCCGTAAACCGTTCTCAGGCACGTTCGCCCGGCAGATTACCCTCCTCCGCCTGCTCCGTGCGTTTCTGTACGGCGGAAAGGAGAGACTATGCCAACGCAAACTGCGCGCAAGTTTAGGTTGGAAATTATAAGGCTGCGCTTGGCGCTCGATGAGCTTTCGCCTGCCCTCGCCGATGTTCCGTGGCGTGAAGGCGGATGGACACGCAAGCAGATCGTTGGGCACCTGCTCGACTCAGCAGCCAACAATCGCCAGCGTTTTGTCCGAGCCGCGATCGACGGCCAGTACTCCGGCCCCGGCTACGCACAAGACGCCTGGGTCGAAGCACACGGATACGCACGCGAATCCTGGGAAACTCTCGTGCGCTGGTGGCAGGCAGAGCACGAAATACTCATGGCCTTGGTCGATCGCATCCCCGAAGATCGCCTTGACGCAAGTTGCGTTGTTGGCGACGACGCGCCCGTCACGCTCCGTTTCCTCATCGAGGACTACGTCCACCATCAGCAAGGCCACTTCAAGCAACTCCAGTCAGCATGACCCGTCCGCATTCCGCGCTTCTCGCATGTTCGGACTCGTGCCTTCCCTGATTCTCACGTGTCACGACTCGTCCCTTCCCCGCGTCGCCCGCTCGAAACCCCGCAAACGCAAAAAGGCCCGGCTCGAGAGTTAACCTCGTCAAGCCGGGCCCTTCTGTCCTTTTACTGTCGCGCGCGAGAGGCCTCGCAAAAATGGCCGTTCCCGTAAGTCAGCGCTCTCGCTCGCCAACTCGCCAAAATGCCCGGCGCAAAACCTTTAGCCGGCCTTGGCGCGCGAAAGTTACTTCTTACCCTTCTTCTTCGCGGCCTTCTTGGCTTTCTTTGCGGCCTTCTTGGCTGCCTTTTTGCTCGGCCTTCTTCTTCGCCGACCTTCTTGGCAGCCTTCTTGGCCGGAGCCTTCTTCTTCGCTACCTTCTTGGCAGCTTTCTTGGCCGGAGCCTTCTTCGCGGCCTTCTTGGCAGCCTTCTTCCCCGCCTTCTTTTTCGCTACCTTCTTTGCAGCTTTCTTGGCCGGGGCTTTCTTCGCAGCCTTCTTGGCTGGAGCCTTTGCTTTCGCTACCTTCTTCGCCGCGGCCTTCTTCGGCTTGGGCGGGGCCACGGGCTTCGCAACAATCGCAATCACCGTCTCTTCGGCGATCACTTCGTCGTCGTCATCTGAGGAGGTAAGAATGCCGGCGGTTTCAAACTCATCTTCCTCGTCAGCAAAGGCTTCGACCTGACCGCGGTCCAGGTCACCCGGCTTCCCAAACGGGTCGCCGTCACTCGTCGCGTACATCTTCAACACTTCATCCATCCGATTGCCTCCAGCGGATCGCCGCTGTTCATTTGCGTTTCTTCCATCGCAGAGCAGGCAAAACAGTTTTGCTCGCGCAAGCGATTGTAGCCTTAGCTTGCCCTCAAATACAAGCAAAACACAAGCCCGGAATGGAGGTTATTGCGACTTTTTTCGCGGCGAGGCTTTAGCGGGGCCAGCGGCTTTGTGCGTCGTACTTCTCCCCGCCCCAGCGCCAGTCTCGGCTCGAGTCCCGGTTCGAGTCCCGGTTCGAATCCCGGAGTGAGCGCCTGTGCGAGTCCCGCCTGCCCGAGGTGCCGGGCTACCCGGTCTATGCGCCGAAGATGTCCCGCCGGGTTTGCGCACTGGTGAAGCCCCGCCACCCGCCGTCTTCTCTTCGCCTGTACGCCCCGCGCCGATGCCGGGATGCGGCGCTGCACCGGCGCCGGCTCCGCCACGCGCAGCCGGCGTCCCGGCGCCACCCGAATCCCGGATGGGACTCGCATTCCAGCTCCGCAACTGGCTCAGGGAAACGCCAAACCGGTCCGCAATCGTCACCAGCGTATCGCCACGCCGCACGGTATACATCCGCGTTCGTGCCGAGGGCTCCGCAGAAGGCGGAACCGGCACCACCAGGGCCTCGACGCTGGCGATGCTGTCCCCCGCAGTCAGTCTGGTTCGCCTCGGCCAGCGCTGACGCCGTTACGCGGTACTCCTCCGCCACCGAGGCCAGCGTGTCTCCCGCAACCACCGCGTGGTAGCGCCACGAATTCCGCCGCGCCTCCGGGAATCAATGCCACGCGCTGGTCAAACAGCGTCGCCGTGCCCGCCGGCAGGTGCAGGTCAAAAGACGCATCCGGCGGAGTCTCCATGCGCAGCAGGCTGGGATTCAAGCGCCTCGATCTCATCCACCGGCGCGCCCACCAGGTCTGACACCAATCGCAGATCGATGGAGTAGTTGACGGTCACTGTGTCGGTCAGAACAGGAGGATCGAGGGTGACATCGTCGAACCCGTATTGTTTGGGGTTGTTCGCGATGATAATGGCGGCCAGAATCTCCGGCACGTAGTTCGCGGTTTCTTTGGGCAGCTCTCCGCGTTTGTAAAGCTCCCAGAAATCGGCGTAGCCGGTCTTGGCTACTTCGTGCTGGATGTTCCCTGCGCCATGATCGTAGGCAGCCATTGCAAGATACCAATCGCCCAGTTCGCCATAGATGAATTTCATGTAGCGGGCGTACGCGCGCGTTGATTTCTCCGGATCGAAGCGCTCGTCGACGTAGGCGTTGCGCGTCAGGCCGTAGTATGGGCCGGGCATAAACTGCCACATGCCGCCCGCCCTGGATTTGCGATCGATCGCCTTCGGATTGAATCCCGACTCTGCAACCGCAAGGTAAATCAGATCCTGCGGCACGCCCTCTTCCGCCAGGATCCGCTGGATCATCGCCTTGTAGTGCCCGCTGCGCTCAAACGAATGCAGCAGCGTATTGTGCCCCTTCTGCGTGTTCGCGAAAAAGTTGATGTATGTGGCCACGTAGTCGTTCACCACCAGCGGCAAATCGGACTTCGTCGTCGCCAGATCGGCCGTCGCCTTGGCCACCAGGTTCGGATCGGACGTAAAGGTAATGTCGCTCGCCGCCTCTGACGGCGTGAGTCTCTTCCTTCGGCACAAATCCGTTGCCCTGCTTCAGCGCATCCATCTCCAGCGCGTTCACCTGGTCCACAATCTTGTCGAATTCGTCCTGCAACTCCGCGTTGCTCTTGATATCGATGCCGCTTGAGAGCATCAGATCCACCGCGCGATCGAACTCCTCTTTGGCCTCGGCCAGCATTCCCTTCTGGTAGTCGGCGCTGCCGCGGGAATAGGCCTCCTCAACCTGTGTGATGAGCACCCGAACGCGCTGCTCCTCAAGCGTGGGCGGCGGCGGCGCTGGAGCGGGTCGTACCTGGCTTGCAGTCTGAGACGGCTGCACCGGATCGCGCGCGGCAAGTGCCGGCGCAAACGCCTGCTTTGGCTGTGCGGCCATGGATTCAGGAGAGTCTGTCGGCGTGCACCCGGTCAGCGACAACGCCAGCACGGCAGCTACCTGCCATCAGGCGCGACGCCGGAAAACGACTCCAACGCATACTTGCGAATAGACGCAGCGAACCGCGCAACTGTGAGGCCGCAATCGACACTATCCCGATGATAAGCTAGCGATAGAGGACGAAATCGAGCGCGCGCACCGCAAAATGCGCATCGTATTCCTAAAGCCAACCCCTCCGAAAGCCCTCCAATGGACGCCCGTTTTCTCCGCAATTTCGCGATTATTGCGCACATCGATCACGGCAAGTCCACGCTCAGCGACCGCCTGCTCGAGCTGACGGGTTCGGTTACCGGCCGCGAGATGCAGGCCCAGATCCTCGACGACATGGACCTCGAGCGCGAGCGCGGCATCACCATCAAAGCGCATGCCGTCCGCATGATGTACAAGGCCCGCGACGGCAACACCTACCAGCTCAACCTGATCGACACGCCCGGTCATGTGGACTTCAGCTACGAAGTCTCGCGCTCGCTGGCCTCCTGCGAAGGTGCGCTCCTCGTCGTCGATGCCACTCAGGGCGTCGAAGCGCAGACCCTCGCCAATGCCTATCTCGCCCTCCATCACGGCCTTGAGATGATTCCCGTCATCAACAAGATCGACCTGCCCTCGGCCGACATTCTGCGCACCCAGGAAGACATCGAGAAGGCCGTCGGGCTGGACGCCACCGATGCCATCCCCGTCAGCGCCAAAACCGGCCAGGGCGTCGAAGAAGTGCTCGAAGCCATCGTGCACCGGCTTCCGCCTCCAAAGGGCGATCCCAACGCGCCTCTGCAAGCCCTCATCTTCGACTCGTGGTTCGACGCCTACCGCGGTGTCATCGTATTGGTCCGCGTCATGCAGGGAACCATGCGCAAAGGTCAGCGCATCCGGTTCATGGCCATCGGAAAATCTTTCGAGATCGATTCCATGGGCGTGCTTGTCCCCAAGCCCGTCGAAATCGGCGAGCTCATCGCCGGCGAGGTCGGATTCTTCGCCGCCACCATCAAGCACGTCGGCGACACAAAGATCGGCGACACCATCACCGACGATGCGCACCCCGCTGCGCACGCTCTTCCCGGATTTGAAGACATCAAGCCCATGGTCTTCTCCGGCCTCTACACAGTGGATTCGCACGAGCACACGCTGCTCCGCGACGCCCTCGAAAAGCTGCGCCTCAACGACTCCTCCTTTTTCTTTGAGCCGGAAAGTTCCGTCGCCCTTGGCTTCGGTTTCCGCTGCGGCTTCCTCGGCCTGCTCCATATGGAGATCATTCAGGAACGCCTCGAGCGTGAATACGAGCTGGACCTGATCACCACCGCTCCCGGCGTGCGCTATAACATCACGCTGACCGACGGAAAACAAATTGAAGTCGACAATCCCTCGCGCTGGCCCGAGCCGCAGTCGATCTCCTCCATCCGCGAGCCCGTCATCACCGCCAAAATCCTCACCAACGAGGAATACGTCGGCGGCATTCTCAAGCTCGTCGAAGAAAAGCGCGGCAAGCAGATCAACTTCGAGTACGTCACGCCCACCCGCGTCATGCTCACTTACGAGCTGCCGCTGAATGAAATTGTTCTGGACTTTTACGATCGGCTGAAATCCATCTCCCGCGGTTACGCTTCACTCGACTACCAGCTCGCCGGCGAGTGGGAGTCGCCCATGGTCAAGCTCGACATCCTCATCGCTGGCGAGCCGGTCGATGCGCTCTCCATCATCGTCCATCGCGACCACGCCTATGAGCGCGGCCGCTCTCTGGTTTCGAAGATGCGCGAGCTCATCCCGCGCCAGCAATTTGAAGTCGCCATCCAGGCCGCCATCGGAGCCAAAGTCATCTCCCGCGAGACCGTCAGCCCTCTGCGCAAGAACGTCATTGCCAAGTGCTACGGCGGCGACATCTCACGAAAGCGCAAGCTCCTCGAGAAGCAAAAAGAGGGCAAAAAGCGCATGAAGCGGATCGGCAAAGTGGACATTCCCCAGGAAGCATTCCTGGCCGTCCTGCGCATTGGCGAAGAAACGCAAAAATGACCAGCAAAAGTGATGCCAAACTCTTCGCTTTCTGTGGACTTTGTTACAGGGCATTTATGGGCGTCTGTGGAAACCGGGAAGCACCGCAGCTAGGGCAATCTGAGCGCAGGCCAGCCTCGCCCGCAACATCCAGCCACGAAAGTCCCGTTCAAAAATAAAGAGTTAGGCGTTCTATCAGAATCCGATTCCGGCTGACAAGAGGAAAATTCTGCCTTTTTTCTATGGCTATCCGGGAATTATCCACAAAATTTTCCACAGCGGCGATCTATATAAAGGCAAAGCAAAGGCCCCGCTTAAACGGGGCCTTCAATTCAAGCCAATTGCTGATCCTCAGCTGCCCATGATCAATGGGACGCGGATCAATGGGTCGAGGACGGAACCGCCGAAGGCGAATGCGACGTGGGAGCCGTTAGCCCTCTCGACTTGGGTGCCGCGCCCGCTGGCTGTCCTGGCTGAGCCGGCGGAGCAGGCACACCAGACTTGAGGTTGTACGCATCGATCACCATTTTGGTGATGTTGGTGCCGCCGCTGGCGTAAAGCACCGGCGATTGCTGTTGTGAAACGTCAAGAACCAGCGTGAACCCCTGCGCCTCGGCATAGGCCTGCATCACGTCGTACACCTTGGATGCGAGCGACGTATACAGGTCCTGCATATCCTGCTGGCCGTCGTTCCGCAGGTCTTCGGTCTCGCGGTCCAGTTGCTTTTTCTTGTCGTCGATCGCCTTGCTGCGGTTGGCGCGTTCAACATCGCTCAGGGTCGCCCCCTGGTCCTGCAACTGCTTGTTCAGCGTGTCAATCTCATCGCTGAGACTCTTGAGAGCGGCCTCTTTCGGCGCGTACTTCTTCTGCAAGTCGCCAAAGTCGCGCTGCCCCTCGTTGGTTTGTGCCACGGCCATTTGAAAAGCAACCACGGCAATTCTGGTGGGCCCGGCGGCAGCCGCGGCCGGCGGAGCCGATGCAGCGGGCGTTTGAGCAGCGGCGCTCAGGACCATGCCTGAGGCCAGCAGAAGACAAAGTGTCAGAGTACGTTTCATCTGTATCGAAAACTCCTTCGGTATTCCTGTCCGGCTTCTCGTTTAGACGCAATTCGATGCCCGAATCTTCTGACCAACCTCACGGCTTTTTCACGGAAACTCCGCGCCGGTCGGCGCAAGGGTTGAAAAGGACGCGAATGGAATCGTCAGCAGGAACTATCGCGATTATACAGGGGCCAGTAGGCAATCATCGCTTCTAGCCCTTAGTCCCTTAGCCCCTCAGTTCCTGGTCCATGCCTCAATGCGCAGGCGCTGCCTGTGGCTGGGGCGCATCAACGCCCGGCTGGCCCGCTCCCGCCCCCGGAGCATCGGGCGGCGGCGCCGGTACTCCCGACTTCTGGTTGTACGCGTCAATAATGGTTTGGGTGATATCGGTGGATGGCACCGCATAGAGCACCATGGCATTCTGCTGGTCGCCTGCGTCCAGCACCAGCGTATATCCATGCTTCGTCGCATAGTCGGTCATCAGCGTGCCCACCTTTTCCGCCACGCTGCTGATCAACTGCTGCAAATCGTTTTGGAAGTCGCTCTGCGCGTCCTGCGTATCGCGATCCAGATCCTTCTTCTTCTCGTCCAGGGTGCGGGCGCGGCTCACGCGCTCCGATTCGCTCAACTGCGTGCCCTGATCCTGCAGCTCCTTGGTCAGGCTGTCTACCTGGTCGCTCAAGGTCTTCAGTTGGTCGCGCCTCGGCTCGTACTTCTTCTGCAGGTCGGCAAGGTCACGCTGAAACTCATTGGTCTTGCCGATGGCCGCCTGAAAAGCGATCACCGCGACCTTGGCTTCTCCCACGGCTGGCCCCCCGCTGGATTTTTGCGCAGGCGGTACCGCAGTGGTTTGGCCGGAAGCTGAAACAACGGTTGCTAAGGTAAAAAACAGCGCGAACAAGGGCAGACGCTTCATGCGAATCAAGTACTCCTTCGGGGTTCCCGCGTACCGGTCCCGCCAGCGCGGCAGCTTCAGATCGCAGAACTTCGTGTCCTGCTATCTCTGCTCCGTCCGGCATCAATCCTGCTCACAACTCGTGTGCACTTGGGACATCGCCGGGAACTAGGCGATTATAGGAGCCTGAATTGAGCAGCGTCAAACCGCCTGCCTAAAGCGCACATCGCCCCCGCGTTTGCGCAAGCGCGTCCGCAGGTCGGCCGTACACAAAGTAGGAATTTATCCTGATAAGCGACTGCACGATCACAACCTCTGTCTTTTGCTGCCGACCAGCCAGCGGAGGAGTTGACAGGAGCCTCATAGTTAGTTTACTTTGCATTGTAAAGTGAATTCGGCTATGAATGACCTGAACAAAGCGCTCGGAGACATCAGCAGTATCCGCAGACAGGTGGCTCGCACCACGGAGTTCCGTGGTTACGGCCCCGCAACACTGGCCGCAACCGGAGGTATTGCCATATTGGCGGCTGCGGCGCAGGCGTTGTGGTTGCCGGATCCGGTCAACCACATCCCGGCCTACCTGGCCATCTGGATCTCGACTGCTCTGGTTTCGTCTGCATTGATCGGCGTCCAAACCGTGACGCGCGCGCACCGAATGCACTCCGGTATGGCTGACGAGATGATTCGGATGGCCGTTGAGCAGTTCTTGCCGGCTGCCGGCGTCGGCGCGCTGATGACGATCGTGCTTGTTGGATTTGCCCCGTCAGCTATTATGGATGCTTCCAGGCCTATGGCAGGTAATCTTCTGTCTCGGCGTATTTTCATCGTGCCGGTTTCTGCCGCGGCCTATGGTTGCGGCAGGGGTCTGGTATCTGCTCACGGGGCTGATCTGTATCACGTTGGCGGATACTCGCGCTTTCTCACCTTGGACTATGGGTATTCCCTTCGGCGCGGGGCAACTTTTAGTCGCCGGCATTCTGTTCTTTACCGCGCAGGAGGGCAGCAGTGAAGAATAAACTCCCTTCCAGTGAAGGCCGCTTCGCATACGAAGGGCTGGATCGAGTGATTCACGAGCGCGCTCGCCTCAGCGTGCTGACGTCTTTGCTCACGAATCCAAAGGGACTGACCTTCGGCGACCTCAAACAGCTTTGCGCTCTTACAGACGGCAATTTAAGCAGGCATCTGAGCGTTTTGGAGAATGCGAAGATGGTTGAAATTGCAAAAGGACATGATCGCAATCGGCCGCAGACAGTCTGCCGCATCACTGCCAACGGCCGTAAGCGCTATCTCGAATATCTTTCCACGCTTGAGCAGGTGGTGCGGGACGCAGCGAAGGGAACCAGGCAAGAAAAGGTTCCCGGCCTTCTGCACGCTTTGACTCCACGGGAGGCTTGACCTTTTTTTGCGCATTCAACTTTGCAGTGCAAAGTAACTTCAAAGATGGGAGAAACACATGAACGACTCTTCGATGTTGCCACCCGGCTTACAAGCGAAGTTCAGGTCCAGGTCAATGGGCATAAAACTCATCGTGGTGTGTGGGCTGGCTCTATTCATGACGATCCCCGCTCTGTTTGTTGGAGGATTGGTGTCAGACCGAACAAATCGAGCTGCGGACGTCACAAGAGAGCTAAGCGGCTATGTCGGCGGTCAGCAAACCTTCCTGGGCCCGACGCTCGCCATCCCCTACAACATTCCGCCGCAGTCTCCAGGCGATTTTGCGAAGCACGGCGTGTACCTGGTGTTTCCGGCGCAGGCCTCGGCCATCGTCAGGACCGCAACGGAAGAGCGGCGTCGCTCACTCTTCAAGGTGCCGGTCTTTCAGGCGGATTTGAAGCTTGATGCGACATTCGATCTGACAGGAGTGCCCGCTGTAGCCCCGCAAGGCGCCGAACTCGATTGGAGTCGTGCCGAGATTGTGGTCGGCGTTAGCGATGCACGGGGAGCTTGGCAGACGCGAATTTGACGACGGACGGAAAGACCGTGACCCTTGCTCCTGCGGAGACAACCCAGGACCTGTCGACCGGGGACGACCAGAACCAACGCATCAAGTTGACCTTGTTCGGCGCGAAGTTCGAAGGCATTGCCAAGCCCAACGCGCAATTCAACGTCACCTCTACCTTGCGATTCTCCGGCGCTCAGCGGATCGCATCTGCTCGCTTACGGCAAGACAACACACGTGGCTCTCCAGGGAGACTGGCGAAGCCCCGGCTTTGATGGCGGATTCTTGCCTGTAAGCCGGACCATCTCTAATAACGGCTTCACGGCGGAGTGGTCTGTGCCCTTCATCGCGCGCGGAGTGCGTGCTGAAGGACCGGCGGACTCAATCAATGGGCTCGAAGCGACGGCGCTCGGAGTCTCGTTCATCGAAATGGCAGACCCCTACCAGTCCGTCAATCGTTCCCTCAAATACGCGACCTTGTTTTTGGGACTGCTCTTCCTCTCCTATTTCGTGTTCGAGGTTACGACCGGCAAGCGCGTTCACCCTGCGCAATACGTCCTGGTCGGAATTGCCCAGATCATCTTTTATCTGCTTCTCTTGTCTCTTGCCGAAAGAATCGGTTTCGACTATGGATTTCTGCTGGCCGGCGCTGCCACGGTACTGCTGCTGTCCGCTAATGCGGCGTGGGTATTCTCCAGCCGCTTACAAGGCATACGGGCTTTAGGCGTCTTTACCTTGCTGTATGTCCTGATCTATATGCTGCTGCGGCTCGAAGACAATGCACTGCTGGTGGGCGCGATCGCCAGTTTCCTTGCAGTTGCAGCTGCCATGTACTTTACCCGCGGGATCGACTGGTATAGCTCGCTTCCCGTATCAGCCGGCGCAGGATCAGCAAGCCTCATCGCAGATCTCCAAAGGACATGGCCTGATGCAAAATCAGAAGCTCGAAGGACTGCACGTCGCCATCATTATGGATGGCAACGGCCGCTGGGCGACGCGGCGCGGCCTGCCTCGCATCGCCGGTCATCGAGCTGGAGTGGCCGCGTTGCGTCGCGTGGTCGAGCGAGCACCCGATGTCGGCATCGGTTGCCTCACGGTCTACGCGTTTTCTTCAGACAACTGGCGACGGCCAGCTTCCGAGGTAGACGGGATCTTCCGGTTGCTGCGCGCCTTTCTGCGCCTGGAGACTGAACGGCTCCGGCAGCGAGGAGCTCGACTCCAGGTCATCGGCCGACGCGATCGATTGGCGAACTCCGTGCTTCGTGAGATCGAAAAAACGGAATGTGCAACTGCCGCTGGGCATGGGCTCCATCTGCGCGTCGCCATCGATTACTCATCCCGTGATGCAATTGCGCGCACGGCCGCCGATGCGGCTGCAGCGCTCTCAAACGAGTGGCCACCTGCAATCGACTCGCTCGGATCCTTCTTGACGCAGGCATTCAACTCGCAAAGCGCGGACGTCGATCTGTTGATTCGCACCGGCGGTGAACAGCGCCTCTCCGACTTCATGCTCTGGGAATCTGCATATGCGGAGCTTGTCTTTACAGACCGGATGTGGCCCGACTTTTGTGAAGCCGACCTTGAAGCCGCGCTCGAGGAATTCAGACGCAGGGAACGTCGATTTGGCGGGTTACCGGCAATCTTGTCGGGCCCCGCGGAATCATCGATCGGCTGCCACCCCGTGAGCGGCTTCGCACGAAGCACGGCTCGCACCGCTGTCCCTTACAAACTCCACGTCGACGTCCTGGCCCACAACTAGCTACTCTGTTCACATCCATGGCGCAACCCGATCATCTTCGCCGCATTCACTTCTGGCTCGCGGTCTTCATCGCCGGTCTGGTCTTGAGCGGCGTCACTGCCTTCCCTCTCCAATCCGAGCTCGGCTGGCTTGTCCATCTCATTCGCGCAAGCTGGTTGCTGCCGATCGCCGAATCCACTCAGTTGCTCCCGTGGATCGAGCGTGTCAGCGAGGCACTCTCTGTTACGAACGGCCGTTATCCTTTTCTTGCCTACGGTACCGACTGGCTCGCCTTCGCCCACCTGGTCATAGCCATTGCATTCATCGGCCCCTGGATCGATCCCGTCCGCAACAAATGGGTCGTCACCTTCGGGCTAATCGCTTGCGCCGGCGTCATTCCTCTAGCGCTCATCGCGGGCCCCATCCGCGGCATCCCGCTCCCGTGGCGCCTCATCGATTGCAGCTTTGGTGTTTTCGGATGTGTCCCTCTGTTGATTTGCAGGCGGTCAATCATCGCGCTCGAACGACCAGAAGCTCGCATCTCTCGAACTTAATTCGAGCCACTGGTGGACGACCGTCCACTCGGCTGTTCGTTGATTAACATTCCTGCAGCCTGGCGACCACAGCCAATCGGAACTGCCACTCTAGAACGTCGTCGACACCGTCAGCCGGAACGTCTTGCTCGGCTCGCGGAAGATGTTCTGCGCTCCGTAAGACTCGATGGCTTCCTGGTAGGTGTAATCGCCCGCGCCGCCCGGCGGGAACATGGCCCGCGTGATCAGCTCCGCCGAGCAGCTCAGCTGCTTCTGGCCCAGGTTCACGTCGTTGCAATAGGGCCGTTCATACAGGCGCAGCGGGTTATAGGCGAAGTAAAGGCGGAACGGAGCGTTGATGATCGGCATGATCACCGAAAGCTCGGCGCCGGTCGACATGCGTGGAACGAAGTTGGTGCCTGCAACCGGGCGGATATCCTTGCGGAAACCCACATCGGTGCCGGGGATGCCGCCCTGGCAGGATCCGTTGTTGTACACCGGGCAGCCATAGAGCGGAGCCGTCAGAGTGGCGAACCCTTCGGGACTTTGCGTCAACTGTCCATGGCTCGTGGCCGCGTCGATGCCGAAGTCGTCGAAAAACGAGAAGGTGAACGGTCCGACAACAGGGATCCGGTACTCCGCGTTGGCGGTCAGATCCGTATCGCCGCCGATGGAGGCAATGCCGTAAACCGGCAGCGGCACCTGGATGCACTGGTTGTCCTGCGGATTGGTTGGATCGCGCGGCACGCAAGTGCCGTCGGGATTGGTGAGCTGGAAGTTGACCCGCGAGGGCACATAGCCGTAAGGTGTCGCGCCGCGCACGTCAAACCCGCGCAATTCCTGTTCGCCGCCGGCGTAGAAACGATTGTTGGGCGGAGCCACATCGCCGCCAAAGCCCTGGATGTAGCCCAATTGCGCGCGCAGGCCCAGCACATTGTGGCCTTCCTTTGAAAACTTCAGGTAGTGCATGGGAATGAATTGCTTGTACGCCACAACCGGGTTCACGTAGCGAACACTGCCCCAAATGCCTGAGGTTTGGACAAACGCCGTGTATTGCTTGCCCCCGCGAGGCCGAATCGGATCGCTAACCGTGTCGTAGGTGTAGGTGAGCGAGACATTGCTGTTGACGATGCCCGCCAGCGGGTTCGATCCCTGCACTCCGGAGCGGAAAGCAATGGTCTGGAAAAAGGTCGAAGACGCCGTGCTGAAGGCCGTAATCGTGGACTTGGTCAGCGAATACGTCATGCCCACGCGCTGGAATGCATGCCTCTTCAGCGGGTACTGGATGGAGAAATTCAATCCGTCCGATCCCACGTTGTAGTTCTGCGTCAGCGACTTCTCCGCGTTTGACAGGTTCAGCGATGCGCCCGTCGTGGTTTCGTAGTTCTTGGCCGCGTTGTAGTCCTGCTTGTTGTTGAAGATCTGGAACCCAATGTTGATCGGCCGGTTGCGGAAGTAAGGCTGCGTAAAGCCGAACAGGAAGGTGCGGCTGACGCTGCCCAGGTTGGCCTGCAAACTCAGCGTTTCGCCCAATCCCAGAAAGTTGTTCGTCGAGTAGTTCAGTCCCAGGAATGCGCCCGAAAGTCCGCTGACGCCGCCATTCAGGCCGATGGAGTTCTTGCCCTTCTCATTCACCTTCAAAAGCAGCTCGACCGTGCCGTTATCCGGATCCTGGTGAGCCTCGGAGTCCTGATCGACCTTCAGCGGATCGAAGTACTGCAGCTGGTTGAGGCGCAGCAAGCTGTACTCCCAAAGCTGCGAGTTGTAGACCGAGCCCTCGTCCAGCATCAGTTCGCGGCGGATGACCTTGTCGCGAGTGATCGTGTTGCCCTGTGAACTCGATGCGCGACACGAAGAATTGCTTTCCTTCGTCGATGTCGATGTCCATCGAAACAGTTTTCTTCTGCTCGTCGTAGGTAATCTTGGGAATCGCGCCGAAGTTGATGTAACCCAGGCTGCCGTAGGCCTTCTTCAGGTTGTCCAGGCCCTTGCTGACATCGGTGGCGCTGAACCAGTCGCCATCCTTGATGGGGAAGGTCGAGCGCAGGGCTTTCGCGTTGGTGATCTGCTTGTTGCCAGAAAATGTGATGGTGCCCAGCCGGTAGCGGCCGCCCTCTTCAATCGTCATCGAAATGTCGATGCGCTTGCCCTTGTTGGGCCTGAAGGTGAACCAGTTCAGCCCGCCCTCGTCGCGAATCTGGGTCTTCGGTTGTTCCACGGCGGCGTTGGCGTAGCCCTTGTCGCGGTAGGCCTGGCGCACGCGCTCCGTGTCCTCTTCGAGCTTCGAGGAGTCGTACGTCTGCGGAAACAGGTCCTCGAAGATGATGGAATACGGAATGCCGATGGGCTTCAGGTTCTTCATGGCGCGCCGCAGGTAGAGCGCGTTCAGGTGCTCATTGCCCACGAAGGTGATCTTGCCCACCTTCACCACCGGGCCTTCCTTGATGTTGAAGGTAACCTGCACCGAAGCCGGCGGAACGGTCTTGACGTCGGTTTTGACGGTCGCAAACTGGTGGCCGTGCTCGGCCAGCAATTCCTTGATCACGTTCTCGGCATGTGTGATCCGTGGTGGGGTCGTACTGGCTCTCGACCGAAAGGCCCACCTTTTCCTTTTTGAAGCGCATCCAGAATGTCGGAGTTCGTGATCGAGTTGTTTCCCTTGTAGATGATGTCGCGAATTGTGGGCTTCTCGCGGACGAAAACATCCAGAATGATGCCCTTCTCTGAGTCCTCGCGCTCGATGCGCAGATCTTCGAAATATCCGGTGTTCCACAGCGAGTTGAAGTCGCGCTCAATCGAGATGAGGATCGTAGGTGTCGCCAGGATGCGTAAACATGCGGGCGAGAATGGTTTCCTTGGGGATGCGCCGGTTGCCGATCACGCGAATCTGATCGATCGTGTCGGAGCTCTGCGCCAACGCTGCGCACTGCGCTCGACACCAGGGCGGCCAGCACGAAAACGCGCGCCAGAAGCCTCATGGCCGACGCGGCGCCGGAGATGGAAGTGTGCCTGAATCTTCACCGGGGATGAGCCCTGCGACGAGCACAAAAACTCTTTCGTACCATATTTCGGGTTCACAGGAAGAATTTGCACACCCTCATTCGCTGAAAATCCTGTCTTTCCTCGGGGTTCCGATCTTTCCTTAAGGAAAGATCGATTATATGGGACCAAGCCCACCCTTCCCAAACACCCGGGGTCCCCAACGACAGGTGGCTCGAAGAGCCGGGGTCGCTGGGGTGGAAACATCCTGGGTCCCCACCGACAGGCCTTTTCTCCGCTCGTCACCGGAGACAGAGACCAATCCTTTTTTTGAATTCCATCTCACAGTCTATCGGAGCCAGGCGGACTGTCGTTTCTGTCCACTTCTCCGCACTTGGCAGGATGTTCCTTAGACGCACTTCTCCGGCCACAGGACACTCTCATCTCGACGGCCAGATTTCAATCGCCGAATCTTTTCTGTCCCGGCGAACGTCTCATGAAGGTGGGGCTCCGTTCAGGCGATCGACTCCCCACGCTCGTTCTCATCGTCGTCGTCAGTCGATCAGCTACCATAAGTAGGTTCAATGAAACGCCTTGCCGGACGTTAGACTCTGTGCGATCCGGCCCGGCGCCCGGGGAGTCGGCGCGCGCCGAAATAGCTCAAAACCGGCCCGATTTTCGTTTTCGTATACGGCTGCCTTTTGATGACCGGCCACTGACTGGCCTGAACGCCATCAAAACGCCGGCCGAGGAGCGAATACCAGCCCTATGATGTGGATTGTCCGGCTTGCGCTCCGGCGGCCTTATACTTTTGTCGTCTTCGCGCTGCTGATTTTGATTCTTGGCGTCTTCAGCATCGAGTCGATGCCGACGGACATCTTTCCCAACATCGATATCCCGGTGGTCACCGTGGTCTGGCAGTACGCCGGCCTGTCCGCGGATCAGATCGCCAACCGCATCGTGACCAACGCCGAGCGCGGCATGACCACCACGGTCAACGACATCGATCACATCGAGTCGCAGTCGCTCGTCGGCGACGGCATCATCAAGGTCTACTTCCATCCCAACGTGAACATCGGCCAGGCCGTGGCCCAGATCACCGCCATCAGCCAGGTGCAGTTGCGCTCCCTGCCGCCCGGGACAACGCCGCCGTTCATCATCCAGTACAACGCCTCCAGCGTTCCCATCCTGCAACTGGGGCTGTCCGGGCCCGGCCTGAACGAGACAGCAGTTGAACGACCTGGCCACGCAGACCATCCGCATTCAACTGGCCACCGTCGAAGGCGCTCAGATCGCCCTTTCCCTTCGGCGGCAAGCAGCGCGAGATCGAGGTCGATCTCGATCTGAACGCGCTTGAGGCCCGGGGACTGTCGCCGGCCGATGTGGTCAACGCCATCACCGCGCAAAACGTCATCGCGCCCTCAGGCACGATCAAGCTCGACCGCTTCGAGTACCAGGTCGAGACCAACTCGGCGCCCTCCGCTTCTCGATGACGCTGAACAACCTGCCCATCAAGACGGTGAACGGCACCATCGTCTACATCCGCGACGTGGCCCACGTGCGCGACGGCAATCCACCGCAGACCAACATCGTCCGCGTCGACGGCCACCGCGCCATCATGATGAACATCATGAAGACCGGCTCGGCCTCGACCCTCGACATCATCAAGAACGTCCGCGACATCATCACCAGCCCGAGCATGAGGGGCCAACTGCCTCCGCAGCTCAAAATCGCTGCGCTCGCCGATCAGTCGATCTTCGTCCGCGGCGCCATCAGCGGCGTGGTTCGCGAAGGCATCATTGCCGCCTGCCTCACCGCGATCATGATCCTGGTCTTCCTGGGCAGCTTGGCGCTCTACGCTCATCATCGCGGTCTCCATTCCTCTCTCGATTCTCTGCTCGCTCATCTCGCTCTACGCGCTTGCACGAAACCATCAACATCATGACCCTGGGCGGCCTGGCGCTCGCCGTCGGCATCCTGGTCGACGACGCCACCGTCGAAATCGAAAACATCAACCGCAATCTCGAATCCGGCAAAGAAATCGAGCAGGCCATTCTCGACGGCGCCGCGCAGATTGCCACTCCGGCTCTGGTTTCCACTCTGGCCATCTGCATCGTCTTTGTGCCCATGTTTCTGCTCAGCGGCGTGGCGCGCTACCTGTTTGTTCCCCTGGCCGAGGCCGTGGTCTTCGCCATGCTGGCCAGCTATCTGCTCTCGCGCACCGTCGTGCCCACCATGGCCCGGTACCTGCTCAAGGAGCACGACGACGCCGAGGCTCACAGAAAGCAGCTAAGCCGCAATCCTTTTATCCGGTTTCAATTCGGCTTCGAAAAACGATTCGAAGCTTTCCGCCACGGCTACGTGCGCCTGCTCACTCTTCTGCGTCGACAACGCCGGCGTCTTCTTGATCCTTTTTCTGGCATTTGCCCTCCTCTCGCTGGGATTGACGCCTTTCCTCGGTCAGGACTTCTTTCCTTCGGTTGACTCCGGCCAGTTCATGATTCACGTGCGCGCGCACACCGGCACGCGCATTGAGGAGACCGCCGACTCTCTGCGACCACATCGAAGCGAACCATCCGCCAGCAGATCCCGCCAACGAACTCGTCACGATCCTCGACAACATCGGCCTGCCCTACTCTGCGCTCAATCTCTCCTATTCCACTTCGGCGCCGGTGGGCACCGTCCGACGCCGACATCCAGGTGCAGTTGAGCAAAGACCATCACCCCAGCGAGGCCTACATCGAGCGCCTGCGCGAAGTGCTGACCCGCGACTATCCCGGCGTCACGTTCTATGTAGTGCCCGTCGACATCGTCACCCAGATTCTCAACTTCGGGCTCTCGTCGCCCATCGACATTCAAATCGTCGGCCCCAATCTCTATGCCAATCGCGCGCTGGCCGAGCGCATGCTGAACGAGGTTCGCTATGTTCCCGGCGCCGCCGACTCGCGTATCCAGCAGCCATTCAACTATCCCAACTTCACGGTGAACGTCGATCGCACGCGCGCCGAAAGCACCGGCCTGACGCAGCAAAACGTGGCGCAGAGCCTGCTCGTTGCGCTGAGCGGCAGCTTCCAGACCAGCCCCAATTTCTATCTCGATCCGCGCAATGGCGTCACCTACAACATCGCCATTCAGGCGCCGCAGTACCGGCTCGACACAATGGCGGAGTTCGAGAGCCTGCCCATCACCAGTACGGCAACCAATGCGGCCATGAACGAGCCCTCCACCAGCACTTCGACTGGGCGCCCGGCGCAGCGCCTCTGGGCAGCATCGCGCCCGCTCAGACCTCCGGGGCCACCACCGCCGCACCCGGCGCTTCACAGCCTGTGCAGGTGCTGAGCAATCTTGCCTCCATCGTCCCCGGCGCCGAGCAGGGCACCATCAGCCACTACGACGTGCAGCCGGTGATCGACATCTACACCAACGTGGAAGGCACCGACCTGGGCAGCGTAACCCGCGCCATGCAGAAGATCGTCGACGCCCACAAGAAGGACCTGCCTCGCGGCTCGCAGTTCATCCTCCGCGGCCAGAGCGAGACCATGTACAAGTCCTATTTCGGCCTGTTGAGCGGCCTCGCCTTCTCCATCCTGCTCGTCTACCTGCTCATCGTCGTCAATTTCCAGTCCTGGCTCGATCCGTTTCTCATCATTGCGGCGCTGCCCGCCGCGCTTGCCGGAATTGTCTGGTTTCTCTTCCTCACCGGAACGCGCCTCAGCGTGCCCGCGCTCACCGGCGCCATCATGTGCATGGGCGTGGCCACGGCCAACTCCATCCTGGTGGTCAGCTTTGCGCGCGAGCAGATGGAAATCCTGGTTGGCGATGCGCGCCAAGCCGCGCTGAACGCCGGCTTCGTCCGCCTGCGCCCGGTGCTTATGACGGCATTGGCCATGATCATCGGCATGGTGCCCATGGCGCTCGGCCTCGGTGACGGCGGCGAGCAAAATGCGCCGCTGGGCCGCGCCGTCATCGGCGGTCTGCTGCTGGCCACCGTGGCCACTCTGTTCTTTGTTCCCGCTTTCTTCTCTTTCATTCACGGCCGGCTCGAGCGCAGCCGCAAGCGCGAGCTCGACGACGATTCAGATGCCGCGCAATTCGACGAATTCGACGCCAGACCTGGACGTAAGTCCAGACCGGAGTAGATATTTATGACACAGGAACCGAATCCGAAATCTCAACCGGCCGCGACCGACCACGAGACCGCCCCCGAGGCAGAGCCCCTCTCGCCGCGCCGGGCATTGTTCGGCGTGGGCATTGTCCTGCTCGTCCTGTTCGTGCTCGCCGCAATTGGCGTCCTCCGCCGCTTGCATGCCAATAACGTTCTTGCCGCGCGCACCAACTCTCTGGCCGCGCCCACAGTCTCAGTCGCGCCCGCGACTCGCGGCGCATCCATAGAAACCCTCGTGCTTCCCGGCAACGTGACCGCGCTTACTGACTCGCCCATCTACGCCCGCACCGATGGCTACCTCGATCGCTGGTACTTCGACATCGGTTCGAAAGTCAAAAAGGGTCAATTGCTGGCCGTGATCTCCACGCCCGAGTTGGACAAACAGGTTTCGCAGGCCGAGTCCGATCTGGCCACAGCCCAGGCCACCGCCACCAACGCGCGCACTCAGGCCGATCGCTACTCCGGCCTGGTCAAATCCGACGCCGTCTCGCAGCAGGACACCGACACCTTCGTCAATCAGGCCGCTGCAACCGCTTCATCGGTCAAGTCTGCCGAAGCAAACCTCCAGCGCCTGCGCGAAATGCAATCGTTCGAGAAGGTCTATGCTCCCTTCGACGGCGTCGTAACCGCGCGCGACGTCGACACTGGCCAGCTCATCAGCTCCGGCTCCGGGCAGAGCGCCGGCACCGAGCTCTTCCACATGCAGGCATTGCAAACGTTGCGCGTCTACACCAACGTGCCCCAGCTCTTCTCGCAAACCATGAAGCGCGGAATGAAGGTCGACCTCACCTTTCCCGAGTACCCCGGCAAAACCTTTCAGGGCACTCTCGTCCGCACCGCCGACGCCATCGATCCCGTCAGCCGCACGCTGCTCGTCGAAGTCGATGTGGACAACCGTTCCGGCCAGCTCATGCCCGGCGCCCTGGCACAAGTTCACTTCAAAACCGCTTCTGCCACGCCAACCTTCGTCGTGCCTGCATCGGCCCTCATCTTCCGCCGGCAAGGAATGCAGATCGCGACCGTCACCGACAGCAGCGATGGAACCGTCGCGCATCTCGTTTCTGTGGGTATCGGCGAGGACGACGGCGCCAATGTGCAGATCGTCAGCGGCCTCAATCCGAGCGACAGAGTCATCCAGGATCCACCCGACTCGCTCATCGACGGAGAAAAAGTGACCCTGGAATCTTCGCAAAGCAGCGCATTCGGCGCGGGGGGCCTGTGACGCTGCGCGCTCATATACATGAGATACAGCCTGGCGTGCGCATCGCTCGCGCTGCTGCTCATCTCCGCCTGCAAACCCGTCGGCCCAAACTACAATCGTCCCGGCTACAACGCGCCGCCTGCCTACAAAGAAACCGGCGCAACCACTGTCGTCGTCCCTCCGCCCAATCCGCAAGGTGGCGCATGGCAGCCCGCCAATCCCTCCGACGGAATGTTGAAGGGCAAGTGGTGGGAGATCTATCAGGACCCGCAGCTCAACCAACTTGAAGAACGCATCGACTCCGCCAACGTCCAGCTTCGCCAGCAAATGGAGCTATACCTGGCCGCGCGAAGCCCAGGTCCGCGCCGCGCGCGCCAATCTATTTCCCACGCTCTCCGCCGGCCCGTCCATCAGCCGCGATCGCGTTTCAGCCAATCGTCCTCTGGCCACGCCCGGCAGCACAACCACCTACAGCGACTTCGTCATCGCCGGCCAGGCCAGTTGGGAGCCGGATTTCTGGGGCCGCATTCGCCGCACCATCGAGCAGGCCCGCGCCAACGCGCAAGCTGACGCAGCGCAACAGGCCAACGTGGCTCTCACTCTCCACGCGGAAATGGCCACCGACTACTTCGCCCTCCGCGGCCTCGATTCCCAGATCAGGTTCCTCACTGACACCGTCACCGATCTCGAGCACCAGCTCGATCTCACGCAGCGGCGCTTTCACGGCGGCGTTGCCACCGAGGTAGATGTCGCGCAGGCGCAAACGCAGCTTGAAACCGTCCGCGCCCAGCTCGTTGACCTCGGCGTGGCCCGCGCGCAGTTCGAGCACGCCATCGGCACTCTCGCCAATGACAGCCTGCCGGACTTCAGCATTCCCCCGTCGCCACTCGACTTGACGCTACCGAAAATTCCGATCGGCGTGCCTTCACAATTGTTGGAGCGCCGTCCCGACATCGCCCAGGCCGAGCGCATCGCGGCCGCTGCCAACGAGCAGATCGGCATCAACATCGCCGCGTTTTATCCGACGATCTCACTTACCGGCACCGGCGGTTTTGAAAGCACCAACCCCGGCACCTGGATTCAGGGCCCAAGTTCGCTCTGGAGTCTGGGCGCGCAGGCCACCGAACTGCTCTTCGACGCCGGCCAGCGCCACGCCCTCACCGATGTCGCCCGCCACAACTACGAAGCTCAGGCCGACGGTTATCGCAACACCGTCTTCCAGGCCTTCGACGACGTTGAAGATCAGCTCGCCGCGCTCCGCATCCTGGAACAGGAATCTGAGACAGAACAGCGCGCCGTCGATGCCGCGCCGTCACTCCTTCGATCTCTCCAACACACGCTACAAAGGCGGCGTCACGAGTTATCTTGGAAGTGCTTACCGCCGAACAGACACTGTTGCAGGACCAGATCACCGCCATCAATATCGAGAGCCGGCAATTCGCCGCCAGCGTCAGCCTGGTGCGCGCTCTCGGCGGCGGCTGGGACGCAACGAAGTTACCGTGACAGCTCACCGAAAAATTTAAGCCGTGGACGGCCGCGCTCTCACAGGCTCTGAAAATCCTGCTTCGGAAAGGCACGAAGTGTCAGGGCACGACTTCAGTCGTGCCATAAGTGTTGCAAATTGCACTCGGTTTTAGCCGCTGAGGGGTTTCGTCCAGAAAACGGTAAAACGCTCTCCGCCAAAGCAATTCCTACGATCGTAATCCCTTCGCTTTCGCCGGCGATTGATGCGTAACGCTCCGTTACGGTCCGCGGTCCGCTTCTCTGTGGCCCGCAAGATACTCGCGGCGATATGATTCTTGAATGTTTCCCCGCGCGACAGCCGATCTTCTCCCGGGTGCCGCACTGCCTTACTTCGATCGGTACTTTACGCCGGTGCCTCCCACTCAGCAGTTGCAGCACACACCAGACCTGATTATCGCTGTGCTGATGTGCTGCCTTGCCGCGGCGTTCCTGGCGCTTTGGCGGGCCGCACCGGATTTTCGAGCCGTTCGCAACATTGGCATCTTTTTCACAACTGCAGCCGTGGGCGAGCTATTCGATTATTTCGGCGGCCAAACCCCTTATTGGTCCCTGAGAGCCATTACGGCAGGCATGCTCGTCGCCGCCGCGGGCGCGGCGATGCAGATTCCGCGGCGCCGCTGGACTTTGTTGTTCTGGCCAATCTATCTCTTTGTCGCCGTTGCCGTGTGGTTTCCCAAGTTGTCTTTCACCGCCCCCTGGCCGTCGGTCGTTGCTCAGGTTCTGCTCGCGATTCTGATTGTCCAGGGTCTAACGCGCAAAAACACATCCGACAGAATGATCGCCGTCGCATTTTTGTGTTATTGGCTCGTGCGTCTCACTGTTTTCGGCTCCTTCAATCGCCTGATCACCATGAAGGACTACGTTACTTCCGTCGGCGGCTGGCAATGGCCATACCCAACCAGCGCGCTGACCCTGGCGGGACTCGCAACACTGGTGATCTTTATTCGCGATCTTATCCGCGACCGCCGCGAAAAGCAGCGCATGGCCGCTGAACTCGCCGCTGGCCGCGCCGTCCAGCACGTTCTTATCCCTGAAGAAGTTCCCGCAATCCCGGGTTTCAGCATTCAGTCGGTCTATAAACCCTTTGGAGAAGTCGGCGGCGACTTTTTCCAAGTCCTGCCGATCAATGCTCTTCCGATCAATAACCATTCAATTTCCGACGGTGTCCTGGTGATCATCGGCGACGTCAGCGGAAAGGGCATGCCCGCCGCCATGACCGTCTCGCTGTTGGTCGGGACAGTGCGCACACTGGCACACTACACATCCAGCCCCGGAGAAATCCTGGCCGCCATGAATCAGCGAATGCTCGCCCGCAGCAACGGCGGCTTCACCACCTGTCTCGTGCTCCGCGCCGACGCCGATGGCGCGCTCACCATCGCCAACGCGGGCCACATTCCGCCTTACGTCGACGGCAAGGAACTGCAGTTTGAGAGTGGTCTACCGCTGGGAATCTCCGCCGACGCGATCTACGCCGAATCTACCTTTCAGCTGTCCCCAGCCCAGCAACTCACTCTTCTCACCGACGGCGTAGTTGAGGCCCGCGACAAAACCGGCACGCTCTTCGGCTTTGAGCGCAGCGCATCTCTCAGCACTCAGCCCGCCGAGGCCATTGCCCATGCAGCCCAGGCCTTCGGCCAGGACGACGACATCACCGTCCTCTCCGTGACCCGCACACCGCTAACCCGCACAAACGCCCCGAATCCTCTCGTGGCATAGCTCAGGGCGCCGTCTCAATCTCTAATCGCTTGTTCCGGCCATATATCTGCGCCAATTTCCAGAAAACCAAGCGCACCAGCGTCGCCAAAGCGATTCCTAAAATGGTAATCGCTCCGCTTTCACCTGCAATTTAACCGGAACTTGAAACAACCCCCCTGTTCCGGGGGCATCCTAATCTGTAAGGAGTACTTCATGAAAAAGCTGCACACAGTTTTGGCGCTCGCAATTCTTTCCACAAGCCTTATGGGCGGCGTCGCTATTGCCCAGGACCATCACGACAACCACACCTACGTCGCACACAAGGAATGGCACAAGGGCGCGGCCATCAAACACGAAGACTGGGATCGCGGCGACAAAGTCGATTACCGCCAATATCACCTGAGCGCCCCGCCAGCGGGCTACGAATGGCGCATGATTGACGGCTACTACGTTCTCGCCAACACTTCCAACTTCCAGATTCGCACCACCATCCGCATCCCGTAACCTACCCTCCCCCCCAAAAAGGCCGCCGGCTGAATCTGCGCCGGTGGCCTTCGCATTTTTAGTCAGTGGCAAGCCCAGCCCAAGCAGGCCCACGCCCGCCTCTACGCGATCCAGAAATTCCCGTCAAAATTTTCTTCCCGGCAAATTATTACTAAGCCTTGTAACCTCACATCAGAGGGCCTCCGCAATGCTGATCCGTCTCGCTTACGACATTCAATTCGATATTCCGGCCAATGTGGCGATGGTTACGCTTCTCAATGTCCATCCTTCCCGCGCCGGAGATCTGCTTGAGCCGGATGAGTTGCAGACTGAACCAAAGCTTGAAATCACTTCTTACATCGACAGCTTCGGAAACCGATGCTCGCGGTTTGTCGCTCCTCCAGGGCGACTCAGGCTCTTCAATTCCACCCTGATTCAGGACTCCGGCTTGATCGACCCGGCCGATTGGTCGGCCCGCGAATCGCCCGTCGGCGATCTGCCAAACGAAATGCTCACCTTCCTGCTCAACAGCCGCTATTGTGAAGTGGATCGTTTCTCCAACATCGCGCATGAGCTTTTTGGGCAAGTCAATCCCGGCTGGGGCCGCGTGCAAGCCGTTTGCGACTGGGTTCACAATAAAGTGGCATTCAATTACCAACACGCCCGTCCCACAAAAACGGCTCTCGACGTGTATACGGAACGCGTCGGCGTCTGCCGCGACTTCCAGCACCTCGCCATCACCTTCTGCCGCGCGCTCAACATTCCCGCGCGCTATGCCACCGGATATCTGGGAGACATCGGCGTGCCTGTGGTCCTTCCAATGGACTTCAGCGCATGGTTCGAGGCCTATTTAGGCGGCCGCTGGTGGACTTTCGATGCCCGCAACAATCAGCCCAGGATGGGCCGCGTCCTCATGGCAACCGGCAAGGACGCCGCCGATGTAGCAATGACCACTTCGTTTGGGCAGGCAGACTTGCGCAGTTTCTTCGTCGTCACCGAAGAAGAAACCCCAGCGCTCGCCGACAAATATTCGCGCAAGGGCTGAATAATATTCGCGCCAGGGCTGATCAATATTCGCGTCTGATCCTCCGCGCCTGAGCATCTCGGTCCACTCGTAATGCGTCAGCTTGGATTTGCTTTGAAAGGGCACTTGAATTCGCTTTGAAAGGGCACGACTTCAGTCGTGCCGTAAACTCCAATGAATGGGGATTTAGCCCCCGAGGGACTTTGTCCCGCTAAGAAAATTCTGCTTGTGTAAGGCACGAAGTGTCAGGGCACGACTTCAGTCGTGCCGTAAACCGCCCTCCAATGAATGGGCTTTAGCCCCCGAGGGAGGTATCTTTCAAACTGATCCACTACCCGAGATCTCTTCGCGCAACCGACAATCCGCCCCGCCCGCACCGCCCGCTACACATCCTCTGACAGGCTTTTCTGTATGTCCTGTGCCACTTCATCTACCGAAGTATTCCGGCTGAGCTGTTCGATATTCTTGCTGTCTTTCATATCCCACAACCCCACCTTTTTCGCAATCTGTTGGTTCATGCCGATCACCGCCGTCACCTCTTTTTCCGTGAGCAGCAGGATTTGCAGCACTAGATGTTCCCGCTCATCGGCGCGCCGGGCCAGTCGCGACTGCCTCATAAGGATCAAACTCGCCAGCAGGATAGCCTCCATGGCAACAACCGTTGCGAGCAGCGAAAAGGGCATCGGATCGAAATGCCGCACTCCCGGCACGCGCAGCGTGTTCACCAGAATCCAGAAAAAGAAAAGAACGATATGAACGGCCACAAATCCAAGATTGCCCACAATCGCCGCCGTTAAATCTCCCAATCTCTCCGCCGGCGATCTCCGCGCCAGAAACTCCTGCTCATGTTTGGCAATTGTTTCGATATGGTCCTGCACATGACTGTGTTCCTGCACCTGATTCGGAATCGGCATCCTTTGGGCCCTCGCACCGAGCCTCGCACTTGAAGTGCGGTCTCGTACTCCAGATTGTCTCGCATTCGAACCTGGGCGATAGAAGCTTTGTATCAGGGCATGGCTTTAGCCATGCCGAATCGGTCGCAAGAAACTTCTCGGGGCTTTAGCCCCTGCGTCCAATCAACGGGAGCAGCAGAGGCCTTCACGCCCCGGGAATACCACGCCCCCGTCTCTGGCGCGACTAGTTAGAGGCTAGAAGCTGGCAGCTAGCATCTGTGTTTCGCCCGCCTGTCCGCTCCCGGGACTCGGCTGTCATAGAATTGCTCCAACACGCCCCACGCAACAGGAACTCATGACGGCAGCCTCCGGCAAAAAAAGCGATCCAGCACCCTCCAAGGCCGTGGGCAAAGGCGCGAGCACGCTTGTCGGCGCAGGCGAGATGGCCAATCTCACTCGCGCGTTCGACTGGAGCCAGACCCCGTTAGGCCCGATTGATCGCTGGCCGAAGGTATTGCTCAACACTGTCAATACTCTGTTGAACTCGCGCCATCCCATGTTTCTGTGGTGGGGTCCGGAACTCATCCAGTTTTATAACGACGCTTACCGGCCCAGCTTCGGCGAGGGCAAGCACCCCAGCGCCCTTGGGCAAAGGGGTGAGGATTGCTGGCCTGAAATCTGGCACCTCATATACCCGCAGATTGAAGCAGTCATGACCCGGGGCGAGGCAAGCTGGCATGAAGACCAGCTCGTGCCCATCCATCGAAACGGCAGGCTTGAAGAAGTCTACTGGACCTACGGCTACAGCCCGGTCTACATCTCCGATGACCAAATCGGCGGCGCCCAAATCGGCGGAACGTTAGTCGTCTGCACTGAGACCACGAATTCCGTGTTGGCGAACCGCCAGCAACAGCGCGAAATGAAGCGGCTCGCGGATCTTTTCGAGCAGGCGCCGGCATTTTTCGCAGTGCTCAGAGGGCCTGAGCACGTCTTTGAGATGATGAACGGCGCATATCTGCAACTTATCGGTCACCGAAGCCTTCTCGGCAAATCGGTGCGTGAAGCGTTGCCCGAGATCGAAGGGCAAGGTTTTATTAAATTGCTCGACGGGGTTTACCTCACCGGCAAGCCCTATGCAGGCCGGGGCATTCCTGCTCAATTGGCTCGCACTCCCGATCATCCGCTCGAGCTTCGACACTTGGATTTCGTCTATCAGCCAAAACGCGAGCCGGATGGATCCGTCTCCGGCGTTATCGTGCTCGGCGTCGACGTAACTGAAGCCAAGATGTCTGAGCAGATTCTTCTTCAGTCAGAAAAGCTCAATGCCGTCGGCCGGCTCGCCAGCACAATGGCGCACGAAATCAACAATCCCCTCGAAGCGGTCACCAACCTCATCTATCTCGCGCAGATCGCCGCCGTAAGTCCCGACGCCAGTAAATTCTTGAAAGCAGCGGAGGTTGAGTTGCGGCGAGTCTCGGCCATCGTCACCCAGACGTTGCAATTTCACAGGCAATTAGCCAAGCCAGGACCGGTCATGGTCGCTGGCATCGTCGATATCACTCTTCCGCTCTATCAAAGCAGGCTTTCCAATGCCAGCGTGACCGTCGAGCGGCGAGATCGCGCGACCCTGCCTGTCGTCTGCCAGGAAGGTGAAATACGGCAGGTGTTGAGCAATTTGGTCGGCAACGCCATCGATTCAATGTCCCGGCACGAGCGGCGCCTCCTCATTCGCAGCCGCGACAGCACCGATTGGCGCACCGGACAAAGCGGCGTTACGTTGACGGTTGCCGATACCGGTTCGGGTATCTCCGCCGATACCATGTCCCGTATTTTTGAGCCGTTTTTTTCCACCAAAGGCAACAAGGGCACCGGCCTCGGGTTGTGGATCAGCCGCGAAATCATCGGCCGCCACGGCGGATCGCTCAAAGTCCGCTCCTCTCAATCCCCGCATCGTTCCGGCACTGTGTTTACTATCTTCTTGCCACGCGACAATCAAGCAGCAGCCGGGTCGCAGCAACCCGCACCCCAGCAACAATAACCTCGGCATTAGTCCCCGACGGGAAACCGGCAGCCAGAATTTCAACCGGCAAGAAAACGCTCCCCGCCGACCATCCGCCTGGAGTTGCCCCATCCTTCATGTCATCCTGAGCGACCATCGTCCGCTTTGCGGATGATGGGAGTCGAAGGACCTGCTTCTTGGGAATCTGGCGAAGGGTGGGATAGCACGAACCAAATCTCTGCGGCCTTATATCAGGGCACGAGTTTCTCGTGCCACGAAAGTCTCTTCTGCGGTCGCTTTTAACCGCTGTCTTCCCACAAACTCTCCCCGCTACGCACGAAGTGTCAAGGCACGCGTTTACTCGTGCCACAAGCGACGCCAAAATGACTCCGGGGCTTTAGCCCTCGTGTCGAATGACGGAGAGAGCAGGAGCCCCTGGATACCAAGCCCACCGCGACTCGCCGGACTATCTCCCGGCCGATCCCGATAAACGCCCCTGCACCCTGACAACCACGCTGTGTTTGTTTCAGGAAAGCTTGCGCAACGCCGACCTATGTGGATCAACTTCACTGAATAATCGGGCTTCGGGCATCGAGGCCCGTGCCTTCCCCTAGCGGGCGGACTATCATTCGATCTGATGATCGCGCCCTTCCACATTCTACTGCCGTACGACATCTTCATCGCTGGAGAAGAGGGGTGGCTCAGTGTCGAAGGTACCGCAGCCGCCGACGGCATTGACTCAACCTTCCAGTTTCGGTTTTACCCTCCGGCTCTTTGCTGCCAGAGGCCTGAATCGACCGGAAGTTTGCACGAACATGTGTTTTCCTGGACCACAAAACTGACCCCTCCGAACTTCAGTGAGAACGTGCTCCTGGACGGCAAGAAAGTCTCAAGAGTTAACGTACTTGTAATCGATTTCATGAAGCCTGAGTTTGCCCGCGCTAGGGAAATGCAAGTCGCGGGTGATCCACTCCCTGAGCTCGCATTTGAACTGGCAAATACAATCTTGGCCCGAATTCGGGTCTATTCAAGGGCGGCCTACATCAAGCCCCTCGTATTTGATCGCGATCCTTGGCACCTCCGGTTTCTTACTGACAACTTTGAGGACCTTGAGGTGGAAGAGGGAAAGCTGCGGGTCAAGACCGCGGCCCACGTTTCAGTGGGCGAAGCCGCTCTGACTCCCGAAATCATCCAAACAGTCGCGGAGAGAAGCAACGGCGCGGAGCCATACATCTGGGACGAACTGCTCCTTGACGCACATTGGCTATGGCCGGACATTGGAAGTTCGATTGTGACTGCCTTCGCAGCCTTAGAGACCCTCATCGAATGGGCGCTTGGGGCGCTACAACAAGAGCATCAGAAATTCCCGGACAGGTTCTGGAAATGGATCAAGAAACGCGATCACTGGGCGAAAGAACCCTCGGTAGCTGAACAGTTTGACACACTACTTTTCGCGTTTACTGGACAGTCGCTCAAGGATGAGCCCTCTTTGTGGTTGGTTTTCACCGCTTTGAAGAAAGCTAGAAACAATGTCGTACACGAAGGCTGCGCAGCGCTCGATGGACAAAGGGTAGATGCAGCGAAGGCGAAAGAACTCATTAACGGCGCAGATAAGATCGCGGCTTGGGTTGAACAGTTGCTGCCCGAGGTAAATCGACGCTGGCGAGCGAAGGCACCAGGCGTCTACGCGAGGAGGTTTGCGACTCCCGAGGAGGCAGCCAGTATCGGTCCTGCAGCCTTGGCTGCAGGAGAGCTCGGCCCACTCAATCCCGGGGGACCGGGAATCCGACTGGATTTTCGGAAACCGGACCCAGCGGATGGTCCAGAGCCGAGCGAAGACTTAGCGGGGGGATAAAACGGGAGACAGGGCGCTCCCGACGCAAAGCGGAAGCACAATCCTCCGTGAGCACCGCAAGTTATGCCGATCTTGTAATCGCTTGCGGCCCGCCAATACGGACGCACCTCAATTCCTGAAGACTTCGAGTTACTCATTGACGTCCTGCACAACCCGCCATCGATTCGGATTTGTCCTCGCAAACGCCGCAGGGTCCAGGAACAGAGAGCAATCGCCATTCCTTGCGCCCACCCCGCGAGATGTCAAGCCTCAGCCACCATCGATTCACCGGTAAGCCATTGAAAAACAATGCGCAAAATCGCCAGCCAAGTTTGCCGATTAATTCTCCGTTCGGCGCATACTCAAACCATGAGCGTGCAACCACACCTTTATTGCGGCGGAGTCAATCCGCCGGATTCGCATCTCTGCGCCCGGAAAACCAGCCCAACTTGCGCGAAAAGGTATGGCAGGTATGCATACGGTATGGACGAGGTATGGAAAAGGTATAAGGCCCTCCCTTAAATCCTTCGCAATCAAATACGGAGGTATGTCATACCGGGGGTAGAGGGGGTGGGTAGCAAAAAAGAGAAAAATGCCGCGTAGCAAAATGGAAAATAGCCTGGCGGGAAGGAGAGAGTGATTTTCCTGCCCCATTCTTGGTGCAAATGGCACTTAACTCTTTTATAATCAACAAATATTCTTCCAAATTTACTTCGATTTTATGCGTTTCTTGTTGATTTTGGTGTCAAAACGGCCCCATTTCGGCCCAACTACCGCAAGCCATGCGAGAACGCCCCCGCCGGCACATCCGCAAGCGTCACCCCCGGCCCTTCCCACAGCAATCTCGGCGCGCCTTCGGTCGCAGTATTCAGCGCCTCAATGTGGATCGCGTGCAATCCAGCCTTCAAACCAATCGCCCCGCGATCGTACCGCAGCGCATTCCCGACGGCGCCGCAGACCAGCCCGAAAGGCGGTCCGGTCTTCGCCACTTCCATTCCGTCAATCGTCACCCGCGCGCCGTCGCTGTCGATCAGATGAAACGTATAGCCGCCGTCAGCTGGAATGTTGACGAATCCATCCCACACCGTCGCATGCGGCGTGAGCGGAAACCCGCCACTCGGCGCGGGTTCCACGCTGAGCGTCAACGAGGGCATCTGAACCTCAAGATTCGCTGACACACCGGTATTCTGCGGCTGAAGCATCGAAAAATCCGGCAATGCCGTCCAGGTTCCGAGATATGCTTTCCAGTTCAAACCCGCGCTCAGCGCATTGCCTTGCCCCGAAGCGAGCCCCTGAATCGCACCGTTCACCTTAGCCGCACCGCGCCCCGTCGCAGCATCGTGAAGTTGCTCAACAACCACAACTCCCTGCGCAGCCCAATCCTGATGTCCGGACCTATCCGTCACATGCAGCAAAACACGAAATCGTCCCGCGCCATTGCGCCCATCCAACTCGGTCCCCAGCGCGTCAGGAAAGCGATGCCGCACGCTGCGTCCATGCGCCGAAGTTCCATCGCCAAAGAGCCACGTGTACTGCGCGCCCGGCGCATCCTTGCGCCGTGAACGTGACACGTTCTGCCGCGGCGCGACCACCGGCGGCTCAACGCTGAAAGCCGCTGCCAGCGCGGGCGCCGGCGCATACGTTGGCTGCGCCGCGCCGCCTGAAACAGCCAGCGGCATCTGCGCGTCGCTCGTCACGCGCGACTGCCCGTACTTCACGTTGTCGAAGGTCACATCGCTTACGTCGCCGGTCATCGTTGACTCGGCCAGCGGCGGCTGATCGAGCGCCCAGATGTTGCGGAAGGTGAATCCGTGCAGGCTGGGCTGCTCCTGCTCCATCTGCACCAGCGAATACCAGTTGTCGAGGATCAGATTCTCAAACGTCACGCCCGAGTGGTCGCCGCTCGCTCCGTTCGCGCCCCAGAATCCAAGCAGCCCAAACGTCTGCCCGCACGCGCCGATGCCGGCGTGCAGAATGTCGGAGTCGCGCAGCGTGAAGTTGTGCGAGTTGAAGATCTTTTGCGGCCATCCCATTCGCACCATGTTGGAGATGCTGGTCGAGAGCTCGCTGTTCTCAACCAAGATGTTGCTGACATCGGCGCCGGGCGCAGTCAGCGCAGCCTGCGTGTAGCCGTCCCAGTTGCCCAGCACCGCCAGGTCGTCGTCCGAGGCGCGAATGAATGCATTGATTCACAATCGTGTCGCCGCCGCCCAGCCAGTCCATGCCGTCCTGGTTGGCGTTGCCCGGGTTGCCGCCGATCACGCGCAGATCGTCAAACCTGAATCCAGTCGAATCCTTCATCTGGATCGACCAGGTGCGCGAGCGAATGATGCAGGTCAGCCCGTCGATCTCCACGTTGTGCGCCTGGTAGCTCACAATGCAGTGCCAGTCGGGCTTCTGCATCCAGCCCGTCGTCGCTGTTCGGATCCTGCGGCCCGTCGTAGACAATCGTTCCCCGGCCCAGCACCTTCACGTTGTCCACCTGCCACAGGTTCAGGCTGCCGAAGACGAACGCGCCCGGCTCAAGATAAATCGTGTCGCCGCTTTTGGGATTCAGGCTCTCGCGATGCACGCCCGCGGGAACAATCGTGACGTTAGGCCCGCTCGGCGGCGGCGGAGGCGGCGAGTCCGCAAAGAGAAACAGCATGCGCGCCTGATTCAGAAAATCGCCGGGCCGCGAGATGGAAAGCTTCACCGGCCCGGTCACGCGGAAACGAATCGTCTGCGGTTCGCCTTCCGGGTGCGACGCGCGCAGTCCCAGCCGCCATGGCTCAATGTCCACGCCGCGATCCCAGAAATGCGGGTCGGCCGCGGTAATCGAAATGTCCACTGGCCCGGTCGCATCGAAGCTGACGAATTCGTAGTTCGACGCGGCGTGGGCCACGTCGACCCGCTGGTTATTCACCGTGACAGCGAAGAAGCTGTCGCGCATCTCATCGGGAACGGGCGCGGCCTGAATACCCGACCCAACCTGCGCAGCACCGCAGGCAGCGCTTGAAAGCACAAGAATGGAGACAAGAAGCGCGCGAAAACCCGGCAACAGGCAAACCCTCAAGAAGGATTCAGGAAACCAAACCACTGTAGCACTCAAGCTTGAGCCCCAGCTTGGAGTCCCACCCAGGAGCGACATCTGACCGCGCCCGAATGTATAATTCGTGACGCGAAGAAAATCCCAACTTCCGCCAAATCTGCGCGAGGTAACCACAATGCCAATCTCCCGTCTCGTTCCGTCCTGTGCTGCTTCCCTTCCCTTCATGGTCGCGCTCGGTCTCTCCGCGGCGGCCGCGTCCACATTCGCGCAAACCGCGCCCATCACCATCAATTCCTCCGTCACCATCGTCGAGAGCGCGCAGGAACCCGGCCCGATCCATCGCGCAACAGAAGATCTGCGTCACGACTTCGCCAAAGTCTTCGGCCAGGCAGCCGAAGCTGGTGTCGAGTCTGAGCGATGCAGGCCCAGGTCACGATCCTGATCGCGCAAAACCAAAACGTGCCGGCCGAAGCTGGATGCGCTGCGGCGAGCGGCACTGAGGCCTTCTCGTTTTCGCTCGCCAACTCAGGCGGCAAGCATGTCGTCTGCCTCACCGGCGCGGACATGCGCGGCACCATCTTCGCGATCTACGAGTTCTCGCAGACGCGTTCTCGGCGTCGACCCAATGTATCTGTGGACCGACAAGCAGCCCGCGAAGCGCACGTCCATCACGCTGCCCGCGGATTTCGCGCGCACCTATCCCAGCCCGGTCTTCAAATACCGCGGCTTCTTCCCCAACGACGAAGACCTGCTCACCGGCTGGGTTCCGCCGGCGAAAGGCGATCAGACCGGCATTTCGCTCAAGGCCTGGGACATGGTCTTCGAGACGATTCTGCGCCTGAAGGGCAACATGGTGGTGCCGGGCACGTGGATCTTTCCCGATGACGCGCAGGTGCATGCGGCCACCGAGCGCGGGCTGATCGTCAACCAGCACCACGCCATCCCGCTCGGCGTGAATGTGGCGCGCTGGCCGGCGGATGTGCCCTACAACTTCTCCACGCATCCCGAGATTCTGGAGCGCGCGTGGACCAACGCGGTGAACGCGTACAAGCCCGACGAGGAGATTCTGTGGAGCGTGGGCCTGCGCGGGCTTTCCGATTCAAGCTATGCGTCGCTCGATGAGAGCGTGCGCAACAACGATCCGCTGCTCGGCCAGCGCATCAGCGAGGCCATCGCCGACCAGATGAAGATTGTGCGCGCCAAGTATCCCAACGCGCAGTTCGTCACCGATCTTTGGCAGGAGGGCGCGCGGCTCATGCAGGAGGGCTACCTGAAGATTCCGCCGGAGGTGAGCTGGTCTGGGCCGACACCGGCTACGGCGACATGCAGGATGGCGGCAAGGTGGCAGCCGGACAGGGCATGTACTTCCACGTGGCCATGATGAACGGCCAGGCCAATCAGCTCTCGGAGATGGTTTCGGTCAAGATAATCCAGTCCGAGATCGGTCGCTACATCAAGGCCGGCGCAACATCTTACTTCCTGGTGAACACCAGCGACATTCGGCCGGTTGCGATGACCACGCGCGCGGTGATGGATATGGCATACGCCGGTAATTTGCCGGCAACCCCGCGACCGGCGGCGCAGCGCCGCCGACGAGCGACGACGCCGAAGACGCCTATTACCGCCAGTGGATCACCGAGGAATTCGGCCCGCGCTCCGCCGCTGCGCTAACCAAAATCTACAAGGAGTACTTTGCCGCGCCCTCGTTGCGACCGCCCTTTGGTCCGCCGCGACTTGACTTCAGCCGGCAACGCGCCGCCTCCACCGCCGCGCAGCAATGTTCCACTCTTCGAGGGCGATAACCACTATCACTCCGAGGCGCGCCGGCTCATTCTGGATACGCTCAGCGAGCACCAGGTGATCGCGATTCCCAGCCAGTCGCCCAAGTGGACGCAGCCGCGCGTGATGCCTCAGCCGGATGCGCAGATGCGCGCAACCCTTCTCGATCGCGACATCAAGGATTGCGCCGACGCTCAGCCGCGCTGGGATGCGGTGTGGAACGATGCAGTCGCCGCGAAAAGCCTGATCGATCCCGCGTCAAGCGCACTACTACCAGGAAGCGATGCTGACCATGATCACCATCAATCGCGAAAGCAACCACATGCTGCTTTGAGGTCGCCAGCGCAGTGAAGGACGCGAATGCCGGCGACACCGCGAAGGCTCAGACGGAGGCCGCCGAGGCTCTTCAGGTCACTCGACGCAATTCAGACCTCCATGCACGCCGCCGAGTACGGCAAGTGGAAGAACTGGTATCGCGGCGACTGGCTCACGGGCGTCTATCGCACGCACGAACTGGTTCAGGCTTATGCCGATCACCTCAAAGATCCCATGGCCAAGCTGCCCGCGCCGGCCTCGTGGAGCGGATGGGAAGGATACTTCCACATCATGGAATACGAGGGCGACCGGTCAGTGGATGTGCATTGAAGGACACGAGTTCCAAGGCACTTTCCGATGCGAGTATTGTTCGGCTACATAAGCAAATACTCGCCCCGGACTGCGCACGACGGTCCCAAAACTAACGCACCAGGCAGTTTCCAAATATAATCGTCCAAGGTTCTCCGCTAACCGCGACGCGCAGGATCACTTGCGCGCCGGCCTCGATGAGTACCGCGCACTGGTGCTGCCTTCTAAATGAATCAAGAAGAACTGATCCTGATAACTGGCGCGACGGGCTTTTTGGGCTCGCAAGTTGTCCGTGAACTGTTGCAGCGCGAGCCGCGCGCCAGGCTCGCGCTTCTCATCCGCCCGCGGAAGGGTCAAACTCCCGCGCAGCGCGCCGAGTCGATCGTTTCAACCGCGGACTCGTCGCGCGTCCAGGTTTACGACGGAGACGTGAGCGAGCCCGACTGCGGGTTGAACGACTGCCGACCGCCAGCAGCTCTCGCGCCGAAGCCACGCGCGTCATTCACTGCGCCGCCACCGTGCGTTTCGATCACACGCTTGAAGAGGCGCGTCACATGAACGTTGACGGCACGCGAAAGATGCTGGATTTTGCCGCGTCCATGCGCTCTCTCAAGAGCTTTGTCTATGTCGGCACTGCGTATGTGGCGGGCGAGCGTGAAGGTCTGATCCTCGAAAGCGAGCTCAACGTCGGCCAGCGCTATCGCAATACCTATGAACAAACCAAGGCCGAGGCCGAGGCGCTCGTGCGTTCGCGGCAGGGCTCACTTCCCTGCGTCATTCTTCGTCCAAGCATCATCGTGGGAGATTCCGAGACCGGTGTAACTTCCAGCTTCAAAATGTTGTACTGGCCGCTCAAGATTTATTCGAGAAGGCTCTGGCGAACTGTGCCGGGATTCTCCGATGCCGTCCTCGATATCGTGCCCGTCGATTATGTGGCAAGAGCCGTCGCGCAGCTTACGTTTGACGAAAACGCCTTGGGCGCCACTGTGCATTTATGCGCCGGGCCTCGTGGCAGCGCCACAATTGAGCAAGTCGCAAGGCGCGCGGCGGAGTACTTCAAGGTTCGCGAGCCGCGTTATGTCGATCCGAAGATCTTCTTCGCCGTTGTGCGGCCGCTGCTTTCGCTCGTGCTCTGGGGGCGCAAGCGCCGCGTGCTCGTTGACGGCCGCGCCTACCGCGATTACTTCACCATGCGCATGCAGTTTGACACCACCAACGCCGAGCGGCTGCTCGGGCCCGCGGGAATCCTTCCGCCGCCGGTCATGGACTATCTTGACCGCCTGCTTCGTTATTGCGTGGCCAGCGATTGGGGCCGTAAGGAAGTTCCGGCACAATGAATCTCTTTCGCCGCATTCAACTCGCCCGAGACCGCACCATAACGGTCGCCAACCTGGTGGACGAATTGCTGCGGCGCAATGGAGATTCCGAGGTCTCGGTCAGCGAAGACGGCTCTTTCCATCTTTCCAGTCTGCACGCGGAAATCTGTCAAATCGATGCCTTCCTGCGCCGTTCCATTGGCCTGCGCCCTGGCGAGCCGGTGGCCATTTATCGCACCAATGATCGTCACTGCCTTCACTGGTTCCTGGCCATCATCCGCGCCGGTGGAGTTGCTGTTCCGCTGAATCCTCAGCTCTCTCTCAGCGAAGTGCGGCGCATCCTTTTGGAAAGCGGCACTCAGATTCTCGTCACTGACAAGGCGGTCTTTGAGCGCAGTATCGTGGATCGGAGCGCCTTGAATGTTCGCGCCTGGATTCAGGTAGACGGTGAGACGGAAACACTCGACGGATTTGTGCGCCTTGTCGATTGCGGTGCGCCCTTTCCGCCCGTCGCCATCGATCCCGCAGCCACTGTCGCCGTCTTCCATACGTCCGGTACCACCGGTTTTCCTAAAGGAGCGGCTCTTTCCAGCCGTGCTCTGCTCGGCGCCCGCGCAACCACGGTTTTCGCCGGGCTTTTTCTCGGTTCCAGGGATCTCGCGCTCATCGCGTTGCCCTGGTCCCACATCATGTCCGTCAGCATTGCTCTCTATGGATTGATGGCCGGAGTTCGCGGATGTCTTCTCGAGCGCTTCGATGTCGAAAGCGCGCTCGATCTGATTGAGCAATTCCGAGTGACCGCGGTTGTTGGCGTTCCGGCGATGCTTTCCCGGCTGGTCAACGCCAATCCCGACCCCGCCCGTCTGGCGAGCGTTCGCGTGTGGCTTTCGGCCAGCGACTACTTGCCCGAAGAAGTTCGCGATCGTCTGCACGATTTCGGCGCTCTCCTCCGGCTGCCGGCAGGCCGCCGCATTCCTCCGGTCATCCTGAACGGCTATGGCATGGTCGAGTTAGGCGGACTGGCCATGATGGGCATCGAATTGTCGCTTATTCCTGGCAGCGGTCAACTGTGCCTTCCCGTCCCGCCGTTTCATGTTCGCATCGCCGATGAAAACGGCCGGCGCGTTCCAGTAGGTCATCCCGGCGAGTGCCAGATTCGCCGCTACGGCCTGAGCCCGCATTACTGGAAAGACAAGGAAAGCAACAACGGCCTCTTAACCAGCGATGGATGGCTGCGCACCGGCGACCTGGCGACACGCAACCGGCTCGGAATGATCCGGATCGTCGGTCGCATCAAGGACGTCATCAAGTCAGGCGGCTACTCGGTTTACGCCCGCGAACTGGAAGAAGCCATGCTGGCCCATCCTGAGGTCGTGCGGGCCGTGGCCTTCGGCCTGCCGCACACAGAAAAAGGCGAAGTCCCGGTTGCCGCGGTCGAGCTGCTTCCCGGCGCTTCTGCCACTGAAGAGATCTGCTGGCCTGGTGCCGTCAGCGCCTCGCCCCCTACAAAGCGCCGCGCCGCATCTGGATTCTGGAATCCGGCAGCCTGCCGCAAACTCACAATGGCAAGCTGATGCGCCGTGTTCTCGCGAGCGATTCTGCAGCCGACGTCAAGATTTACGACGCTAATCGTGGCGCAGCGCATCCACCGGCGAAAGCTTCCCCGCGCGCCATGCCGGAACGGCGCCGGCAATCAGCCCCGCAACCAGCGCAATCACCATCGCCTGCACCAGCAGCGGCCACTCGAGCGTATCTGAAACAAAGGTCGCGGTCTGTGGCAGGCTCGCCAGGATACGCAACGATCCCCATCCCAGCAGCAGGCCGAAAATTCCGCCGCCCAGGCCAAGAATGGCCGCTTCAAATTCGATGAGCAGCAGTATTTGCGCCCTCTTCCATCCCATGGAGCGCAGCGTGCCGATCTCCTGCGTGCGCTCGAAGACGCTCATCACCATCGTGTTCGCAATCCCCAGAATTCCGATCACCAGTGCCAGCATCGACGTGCCCCACGCGGATGCCTGCGCAAGTTTCACGAACTGATTTTCGCTGGCGCGCTCAGCCGCGGGAATTGCCTTCAGGCCCGGCACAGCAGCTTCGATCTCCGCTTGCGCGCGCTTCAGGTAGTGATCCCACGGTTCGCCTTGCGGAGCGGGTCGCAGGCGCACATCGATCGTCGACACCTTGCCTTGGACGCTGCTCAGAATCTGCAACTCGTCGAGCGGCATCACCACCGCGTCGGCTTCAAGTGCCGAACCGCCGTGATAAACGCCCGTCACCGTAAACGGCGACCCCTCAATCTCCAGTGTGTCTCCGGGCTTTTTCTTTAAGGCTTGCGCCAGAATATCGCCCAGCATCACCTCCGGCTTGCCGTCCTCGAATCGCCTTCCTGAAAGGATCTGCAACGAATCGAGCTGGTATCCGCTCGCCTGCCAGCCGTAAACCAGAGCATTCTCATCCGCGGTCAGGTCCATCTCGTTGATGATCGCGGGAGAGGCCTGTGCCACAACAGGAAGAACCCTCAGCTTATCTGTCACCGATTCATCCAGGGAGGTGTTCAGAAACGTGCCGCGAATCACCGCAATGTCGGTGCGGCTGCTCGAGTAGATCTGCATCCATTGCTGTTCGAATGATCGGGAAAAGCCCACCAGGCCCACAAACGCGCCCACCGCCATGCTGATTCCGCCCAGAGTAAGCAGAGTTCTCAGCCTTCTGCGCCGCAGATTCTTCCAGACAAATTTCGTAAACGAGAGTGAAGTGGCCATTGAGCCGGACCCGATCCTTCGGTGCGGAGACAGTTGAAGAACGAACGTCCAGCTTGCCCAGAAACGTTCACCCCGCCCATTCACGAGCATAGGGGTTCAAACCCGCACTTGCAATGCGCTTTAGGCTTAGATGCCTTCGCCCATCGTGACGTAGACCCGCATCCGTTCCAATTCGACACGGTACGCGCTGCGCTCGGCCTCTTCGGCTGCAAAGGGATCGGGCGGGCACGGCTCCGCGCCCAGCCGCTGCTCCAGTTCCTCCACGCGCGCTGAGAGCGCAATGAGCGCGTCGGAGAGCGGGTCCTTGATGTCGTGCGGATCGGTGATGAGCACGCGCTCGCCATTGCGGTAGACGATATGCGCGGGAACGCCCACCACGGTGGAATTCGGCGGCACGTCGGAAAGAACCACGGAGCCTGCGCCGACGCGCGAGTTTTCGCCCACGGTCAGGTCGCCCAGGATGTTGGCGTTGTTGCCGATAAAGACGCGATCGCAGATCGTAGGATGGCGCTTGCCTTGCTGCTTGCCCGTGCCGCCCAGCGTGACGCCCTGATACATGGTCACGTCGCTGCCCACGATGGCCGTTTCGCCGATCACCACGCCCATGGCGTGGTCGATAAACAAACGCTGCCCGAGCAGCGCGCCGGGATGGATGTCGACTCCCGTATAGAAGCGGGCCATCTGCGAGAGAACGCGCGCCAGTAGCCGCAGCTTGTGACGCCAGAGCCAGTGCGAGACGCGATGAATCCACACCGCCCAGAGCCCCGGGTAGCAGAGCACAACCTCCAGGCGTGTGCGCGCAGCCGGGTCGCGCTCCATGATGGAGTCGATTTCGTCGCGCATTCGGCCGAAAACTGACATAACTTTCAAGCGAAAATAGGGACCAGGAAAGAAGAAGGTAGGAGGTCCGTTTAGCGCCGCCTACGTCCCTTAGTCCCTAGTCCCCTCAGTCCCTCGTCCCTGCACTTCCTACGCCGTCACCGCAATCGGCTCGGCCTGCAACGCCAGCGCCTGCTGGCGCAGCGGCTCAAAGAGCACGCTCGACAGATAGCGCTCGCCGAAGTCAGGCAGCACAACCACGATCAGCTTGCCTGCATTCTCAGGCCGCGCGGCCACCTTCAGCGCCGCGGCAGCCGCTGCGCCGGAGCTGATGCCGACAAAGAGACCCTCTTCCTTCGCCAGCCGGCGCGCCATCTCAACTGACTCGTCGTTGGTCACCTGGACCACTTCGTCGATGAGCTTGGTGTCGAGAATGCTGGGCACAAATCCCGCGCCGATGCCCTGAATCTTGTGCGGGCCGGGCTTGCCGCCGGAGAGCACCGGGCTGTCGGTCGGCTCGACGGCGATGGCCTTGAACGAGGCCTTCTTGGGCTTGATGTAGTTGGCCACGCCGGTAATGGTGCCGCCGGTGCCCACGCCGGAGATGAGAATGTCGACCTTGCCGTCCGTGTCGTCCCAGATTTCGGGGCCGGTGGTCTTCAGGTGGATGGCCGGGTTGGCCGGGTTGTCGAACTGCTGCAGGATGAAGCCGTTCGGCGTCTTCTCCAGAATCTCGTTGGCCTTGGCGATGGCGCCCTTCATGCCGTTCGGGCCGGGCGTCAGCACAATCTCCGCGCCATAGGCCAGCAGCGTCACGCGGCGCTCAAGGCTCATGGTTTCGGGCATGGTCAGGATGATCTTGTAGCCCTTGACTGCGGCCACAAACGCCAGCGCGATGCCGGTGTTGCCGCTGGTGGGCTCAATCAGAATCGTCTTGCCCGGGTGAAATCTTGCCGGCCTTCTCGGCGGCGTCGATCATGGCAAAGCCGATGCGGTCCTTCACGCTCGATGCGGGGTTCTGGCTTTCCAGCTTGGCGACGACGGTAGCGGGCAATCCCGCTGCCACACGGTTCAGCCGCACCAGAGGGGTGCGGCCAATCAATTCAGTAACATTCGCGGCAATGCGCGCCATAATGATCTCCTTTTTCCGAGGCCTGAGGCCCGGATCGCTTGTGGAACGGATTCTTGGGGAACGGTGCAGCTTGTCAGGGCAAAAAACGCGCGCAACCAAGCGCACAACGGCATCGGAGCTGGCACCAGGACGGTGTTAGCGACATCGATGCATACAAATAGCCTAGACCCAACGCCCAGCCGATGGCAAGCGCTATCGATTTTCGACGGCGAGGGCTATTAATCCCGGCGGAAATGCGGCCTCGAAACTGGACCCCGCCTGTTATTCCCCAATTAACTTGCAGGAGATAGGGATACTCTGCCCTTGAATGGCGGCAAGAGGCCCCTCATAAATCCCGCAATCGAGCAGGTTGTTCGGCGAGGACTTGCGCCCGGAATAAACGTTGATCAGCAGTTGCGGTCCCTGACTGTCCACCCATTTCATCATGGCCGGGGTCGGCTTCACATTGCTGAACGTCGCGATGGCCCCTGGGGCGATCTCCCGATCCACCTCACCCAGCCCAATCTCGCCCACATGGTCAACATACTGCTTCGGAGTGCCCGCAATCGGCGACGCCGTCAGATAGCCCGCCACAATCACGGTCTCTTTCCCCGCGACCAGTGTGTCCATCGCTTTTTGAGAATACGTGACCTTCACGGTGAAGTTGAAAACTGCTGCGGCTGGCGTTGCGGGCTTTATCGTCTGCTGTTGCGCAAAGACCGGGCCCACAAGATCCGAGCCGAAGACCAAGAATGCCGTGAGTGCGACAAAGATCACCGACACCGCTCGCGCCGAAAGAGAGAAGCTTCTGAACATGGATGCAATCCTACGCCGAACTAACCGAAGAGACGCTCGATCTCGTCAAAAAGTTGCGCACCCGGCAGAGACGGTCTCGCGTCTGCCAAACTAAAGAAGCGCATTCAGCCCGTATTGCGCAAGCCCGCCGAAATTCCGTTGATCGTCGCGGCAATCGCGCGATTCACTTCGGGAGTGTCTTCGCCGCCGCGCTTGCGGCGCAGCATGTCCACCTGGATCAAATGCATGGGATCGACGTAGGGATTGCGCAGCTTGATGGAGTGAGCCAGCACCTGGTTTGTCTGAAGCAGTTCCTTCTGCCGCGTAACCGCAAGGACCGAACGCACCGTGCGATGAAACTCGGCTTCGAACATGTCGTAGATGCGCTCGCGCAGCTTTTCGTCCTTGACCAGCGTGGAATAAAGCCGCGCCGTGCCCAGGTCGGCCTTGCCCAGCGCCATCTCCACGTTGCGCAGCAGGTCGATGAAGAGCGGAAACTCCTTGGCCATGGTTTGCAGCAAGCTCAAGCGCGCCAGACTTCGCAAGGTACTGGTCGATCGCGTAATCCCACGCCGAACCACGCGGGCACGAGCAGCCGCGATTGCGTCCATCCGAAGACCCACGGAATGGCGCGCAGGTCAGAAAGTTTCGGCGAATCGCTGCGCCGCGCGGGGCGCGAACCGATCTTCGCGTTCTCCAGCTCGCCCACCGGCGTGCTCTGCTCGAAATACGTGATCACGCCAGGGTCTTCGAGAATGTGTTTGCGGTAAAAGTCATACGCCAGGCTCGAGAGCTCATCGAGCGCGGCTTCCCACTCCGGCTTCAGCACGCCGGTGAAGTGTCCTTCGGGGTCGCGCGCGTTGGGCCGAGCCAGCGCGTCGAGCGAGGCGGCGATCATCAGCTCGAGGTTGCGCTCGGCCAGAACCTCGTCGGCGTATTTGAAGTTGAGCACTTCGCCCTGCTCGGTGATGCGCAACTGGCCGTCGAAGGAGTCGAACGGCTGGGCGAAGATGGCGCGATGCGTCGGCCCTCCGCCGCGGCCCACCGTGCCGCCGCGGCCATGGAAGATGCGCAGCTTGATGCCGGCCTCGCGCGCCACCACGTGCAGATCGCGATGCGCGCGGAAAATCTCCCACGTCGAGGTCAGCATGCCGCCGTCCTTGTTCGAGTCGGAGTAGCCGAGCATGATCTCCTGCCAGTTGCCCCACGACTCGAGCAGCCGGCGGTAGTCCGGCCGGCTCCAAAGCTCGCGGCAAATCGACGGCGCATTGCGCAGGTCTTCAATCGACTCGAAACAGCGGCACCGGCATCAGGCCCGGGATCCAGACCTGGCCCCTCGCCCGCGCCCTCCACCGCGACGCCGCCCAGCCGCGCCAGGCGAATCACGGCCAGCACATCTTCTACGGAAGAAGCCCCGCTGATCACGTATTGGCGAATCGCCTCCGGCGAGCATCCCGCCTTCACTTCGGCCACCACGCGGAACGTCTCCAGCACGCTCGCCGTTTCCTCCGAGAGCCCGCTCTTCAGCGCCGGCGCGATCGTGTCGCTGATCGCCTCCTCAACGCGGCGGCGTGAATGCGCGCATGCTGGCGAATATCGAGCGTGTGCAGATGCAGGCCAAAGGTGCGCACCTGCAGAATGAGCGGATCGATGAGCGTGCGCGCAATGCGGATGCCCCCATTCGCGGCCAGCGAAGCGCGCAGCGTCTCCAGATCGTCAATAAAGTCCTGAACCGAGCAGTAGGCGGGCAGCGCCTGGGTGAGCTTGTCGTGTTCGCGCGCCAGCGTGTAGGGCGTCACCGGCACTGCGCCTCCGGAATTCGGAATCTCTCCCGTCCGCTCCAGCGTGCGCTGAATGCGCGCCTTGAGGCAGATGACGAAGCGCCGATAGTACTCGAACTCATATTGCGAGCCGAAGACCTGCGCCTCCGGCGTGTGCACCTGCGCCACGTAGGCGCGCAGGCGCTCCAGCAGCGCCTCGCTCACCGGCCGCTGTTGCGCGCTCGACGTGAGCAGATCGATGATTTCGTCGAGCCGGCGCTGGTAGTAGAGCAGCAGATGGCCGCGTGCCAGTTGCAGCGCGGCGCGCGTCACTTCGGGCGTAACAAATGGATTGCCGTCGCGATCGCCGCCGATCCACGAGCCGAAGCGCAACACCTGCGGCAGTTCCAGCGGCTCAATCTCCAGATCGTACGCCGCCCTCAATGCCGCCGAAATCTCGCGATAGAGCTCGGGCAGCGTCTCGAAGATGGAGACATCGTAGTAGTCGAGGCCCATCTTCACTTCGTCGTAGACCGTCGGCCGGCGCGAGCGCACCTCGTCGGTCTGCCACAGGCCGGTGATTTCGGCCAGTACCAGTTCTTCCAGCCGCGCCATATCCTGCGCGGGCAGCGGAATGCGATCGAGCGCCTCAAGAAATTCGCCGATGCGACGGCGCTTGAACATCACGGTGCGCCGCGCAGCCTCAGTGGGGTGCGCCGTAAACACCGGCACGATCAGCACGCGGCGCAGCCAGTTCAGCGCCTCTTCCGCGCCGATGCCCACGCGGCGCATTTCGCTGAAAGTTCCCGCCAGCGACCCGCGCTGGCGGCCGGCCTGGCCGCTCAGGCGCAGCGCGATGCGGCGTCGCTTGCGATGGTTCGTTTCCGCCAGATTGATGAGCTCGAAGTAGAACGCAAACGCCCGCGTCAGCAAGATGGCGCGCTCCACCGGCAGCGCGTGCACCAGTTCCATCGCGGCGGAGTCGTGGCGCGCGGCCTCTTCGGTATTTCCGTGCGCTTCGGCGTCGCGGCGGCGGATGGTGCCCTGCCGCAGCGCTTCGACCTGCGCAAAAAGCTCGTCGCCGGCCTGCTCGCGCAACACCACGCCGAGCAGCGTGCCCAGCGAGCGCACGTCGCGGCGCAGCGGAGCCTCCTTCAGCTCGCCGGTTTGCGCTTCAAGCTCGGCCAGTCGCTGGGCCCAGCTCTCGGGATTCCACAAAAGAGCCATCGTATTTCGATTATGCACGACGGGATTCAGAGATCAGGCAGTCTTCCCCTCCAACTGCGCCGTCAACTCCTCCCACTCGGCATTCAGCGCTGCCAGTTGCGCGCGAAGCTCCTCGGCCAGCGAGGTCAGGCGCTGCGTCTCGGCAGCCGACACATAAACACCCAATTGTTCATCGGTGTGCGCAATTGCGCTTTCAATCCGCGGAATCTCCTCTTCGAGGAACACGCATCGGTCCTGCAATTGCTTTTGCTTAATCGGATTCAGGCGGCGACTCCGCGCGACCGGTGACGATGTCGCGTTATCGAACTCCTCGAAGCCGCCCTCGATCACGAAAGTAGTTCCAATCGATTTGGGCTTTTCGTGCTGCGGGACGGCGCACCTCTGCTGGCACGGGCGCGTCCAACGCCGATTTTCGCCGCAAATAGTCTTCGTAGTTGCCTTCGTACGCCGTCACCGCGCCGCCCTCGATTTCGAGCACCCGCGTCGCCAGGCGATCGATAAAGTAGCGATCGTGCGAAACAAAAACAACAGTCCCGCTGTAGCTGGCGAGCGCTTCAAGCAGCACGTCCTTGGCGCGCATGTCCAGGTGATTCGTCGGCTCGTCGAGCAAGCAGAAAGTTTGCCGGCGAAACCAGAATCCGTGCCAGCGCAAAGCGGTTGCGCTCGCCGCCCGAGAGCACGCCCAGCGGCTTGAACACGTCGTCGCCCGAAAACAGAAAGCAGCCCAGCAGCGAGCGCAGCTCAGCATCCGGCACGCGCCGGGCTGCGCGGTTCATGTCGTCCAGCATGCGCGCCTCAGGGTCGAGCACCTTGTACTGGTCCTGCGCAAAGTATTCGGCGATCACGTTGTGACCCAGGCGGATGGACCCTGCGCTTGGCGCCTCTTCGCCGGTCAGTAATTTGATCAGCGTGGATTTTCCCGCGCCGTTCACGCCCACCAGCGCCACGCGATCGCCGCGCTCGATGGTGAACCGCGCGCCGTTCAAATACCTGCTTCGCCCCGTAGCTCTTCCCCAAGCCCTCCGCTTCGGCCACGATGCGTCCCGAAGGCGGCGGCTGCGGAAACTTGAAGTGGATGACCGCCTCTTCTTCGGGAACTTCAATGCGCTCGATCTTTTCCAGTTCCTTGATCCGCGACTGCACCTGCTTCGCCTTCGTGGCCTGATAGCGGAAGCGGCTGATGAAGGCCTCCAGGTGCTCGATCCGTTCGCGCTGGTTGCGGTAAGCGGCCATCAGTTGCTCGCGCCGCTCGTCCTTCTGCTTCAGGTATTTCGTGTAATTTCCGTGATAAATGGTCAGCCGCTTGTTCCATATCTCCACGGTGCGGTCGATCGTCACGTCGAGAAAATAGCGGTCGTGCGAGATGAGGATGTAGCCGAAGGGATAGTTCTTCAGATAGCCCTCGAGCCAGTTGCGCGTCTCCAGATCCAGGTGATTTGTGGGCTCGTCGAGCAGCAGAAGATTAGGCTTGGCGAGCAGCAGCTTGGCCAGCGCAATGCGCATCTGCCATCCGCCGCTGAATTCATCCGTCTGCCGCGCCCAATCCTCCTTGCCGAACCCGAGACCTGTGAGCACGCTGCCTACTTGCGCGTCGAGTGCGTAGCCGTCGAGCGCGTGAAAGCGGTCCTGCAACAGCGAGTAGCGCTCCGCAACGGCTTGGTACTCCGCGCCTTCGTGATCCAGCTCCGCCAGCTGCCCGCCGAGCTGCTCAATCTCGCGCTCCATCTCGTGGAGCTCGTCGAAAACAGTCAGGCATTCCTCAAAGACCGTCCTGCCCGCAAGCTGCAGCCCCTCCTGCGGCAGATAGCCAATGCTGATGCCGCGCGTCTTTTCAAGCGAGCCGTAGTCCAGCGTTTCCAGGCCGGCGAGAATCTTCATCAGCGTGGATTTGCCCGTGCCGTTGGCGCCCACCAGCGCGGTTTTTTCGTTGTTGCGGATGAGCCAGTCGGCCTCGAGAAACAAGGTCCGCGGTCCAAACCGCTTTCCGGCATGTTGAAGCGCGAGCATGAACTTCAATTCTCGCAGAGCCGGATCTGCGGAACGAGAACACCTGATTTTGTCACAGCGAAATGTGCGGGTAATCCTGTACGCTGGTCGCGGCGGGCTTCGCGATTCCGGCTGAAGAGAAAAGAGGACGGAGATGTTTCGAACGGGTATGCGGATCGTCGCGAGTGCGCTGAGTGTGGCGCTAAGCGGAACAGCTTCGGTGGCTGCGTGCCAGGCGCTGAACCGCGGCGGAAACCTCAAGCTGAATCAGATTCAGGTGATCGGAACTCACAACAGCTATCACGCAGGCATTCCGCCCAACGAAGCCAGGTTGTGGCAGATCAAGAATCCTGAAGGCTTCAAGGGGCTCGATTACCGGCATCCGACGCTAACCAGGCAACTCGATGGCGGCGTTCGGCAGATCGAACTCGATATCTTTGCCGACAGTCAGGGCCGGCGCTTTGCGCATCCTGCGGGCCCTCGCATGGTGGCCGAGGCCAATCTCCCGCCCGATCCGCCGTTCGATCCCGAAGGCGCGATGTTGAAGCCGGGCTTCAAGGTGATGCACATGCAGGACATCGACTATCGCAGCGTGTGCCAGCCGTTTGTCGCCTGCCTCAAGGAGGTGCGGACGTGGTCCCGCGCGCATCCGCACCACATTCCCATTTTCATTCTTGTCGAAACCAAGCAAAGCTCGAAGGAAGGAACGATGGAGCTCACGCCCGCGGAGCCCTTCACACCCGCCGTCTTCGACGCACTTGATGCCGAAATCCGATCGGTATTCGCGCCGAAGGAACTGATCACACCCGACGACGTGCGCGGGCCGTATGCGACGCTGAATGAGGCGGTGCTTGCGGGTAACTGGCCCACGCTCAAGAGCGCGCGCGGCAAGGTGATGTTTCTGATGGATCAGCGCTGGGCAGCTTCGGTGTATGCGCAGGGTCACCCCTCGCTTCGAGGGCGCGTCCTGTTCACCAACGCCGTTCCGGGCGATCCCGACGCCGCATTCACCGAGTGCAACGACGGGCCGGCAGACACAATTTCGGAGCTCGTGCGTAAAGGCTATCTGGTCCGCACTCGCACTGATGACAGCACCAGAGAGGCGCGCATCAACGACACGCGCAGACGCGATGCGATGATACAGAGCGGCGCGCAGATCCTGAGTACCGACTATCCCGCGAGCGAGCCGGCGCGCTGGCCGGGCCACTATTCCGTGAGCCTGCCCGGCAACGTGGCGGCGCGGTGCAATCCGGTAAACGCTCCGGAACCATGCGGAGTGGAGTAGCGGAGCTCAATCCAGGTGAAAGACTTCGTCCATCGCGGTCCACCACTCGCCCTCTTTGCGATCCGGCAGCGGATTCTGCATCGGCTCCATAACGGCCCACCATTCCTGCGTCGTCTTATCCGCGGCCATGCGAGCCATGTCCGCGGCAAAATCAGTCCCGTGGTATTCGAAATAGCCGAAAAGCGTGTGATTGTGCAGATAGATGGAGTAGTTGCGGATATTGCAGGCGCGAATCATGCTGAGCACGCCAGGCCAGACCGCGGCGTGATGTTCCCTGTATTTCATTTCGGCCTCTGGCTTGAGGCCGATCACCATTCCGTATCGTGTCATTTCTCTCCTCGCAAAATTCGTCCAACGGGACCAGAACAGACAATGTTAGCCCGCAGGATCAAGGCTTTCTTCTGCAATTCACACTCGCCCCCTAAGGCGACTATGATCAATGAGCGCAATTGCAGCGGCAGCTGCAAGAGGTCCAAATTGCGGAACGCTTCTGCAAGCAAGGCCAGCGAAAGCGGCATCGGGAGCCAGCGACCTCATTCTGAGAAAGTTTGGAGGAGAGATGACAAAGAATTTGACTGAGCGGCGCGAATTTTTGAAGCAGGTAAGCTCGCTGGGATCGGCAGCGATGATGGCCTGTCTGCCGGAGAGCGCACTGGCCCTTGGCGGCGGAGCGACGCACATCGTTGAGAGTGCTGTCGCGCCCGCGCAGGCCGAAGATGCGCCCAAATATCACATCAAGTTCGCCGTCTGCGGCATGAGCCACGACCACATCTACGGCATGATTGGCGCTGTGCAGCGCGGCGGCGGCGAACTGGTGGCGGCATGGGGCGGCGAGCAGGACAAGCTCGCGCAGTTCCGCAAGCGCTTTCCTGACGTGAAGGTCGTCGAGACACAGGACGAAATTCTCGACGATCCCTCGGTGCAGCTCGTTCTCACGTCGCAGATCGCCAGCGAGCGTGGCCCGCTCGCCGTGCGCGCCATGAAGCACGGCAAAGACTTTCTCTCAGACAAACCCGGGCTGACCACCCTCGAGCAACTGGCCGAGGTGCGCAAGACCATCGCCGAAACCAAGCGCATCTACGCGATCATGTACAGCGAACTGCTCGAAGTGAAGGCCGCCGTCTACGCGGGTGAACTCGTGCGCCAGGGCGCGATCGGCAAAGTGATCCAGACCATCAACATTGCTCCGCACCAGATCTCTCAAGGCGGCACTGGCGATGCCGGCGGCGCGCATCCGCGGCCCGATTGGTTCTGGAATCCCGACCAGTACGGCGGAATTCTCTGCGACATCGGCTCGCACCAGGTTGACCAGTTCCTTTTCTACACCGGTTCCACCGAGGCGGAAGTCGTCGAGTCGCAGATCGCGAACGTGCGCCATCCCAATCATCCGCGCTTCCAGGACTTTGGCGACATGGTGCTGCGCGGCAACCGCGGCTTCGGCTACGTGCGGCTCGACTGGTTCACGCCCGACGGCCTCGGAACCTGGGGCGACGGCCGGCTCTTCATCCTCGGCACCGACGGCTACATGGAGGTTCGCAAGTACACCAACGTCGCCGTCAGCCATCAGGGCAACAACCTGTTCGTGGTCGATAGCAAAGCAGGCGCGCTATATCGACTGCAACGCCATGCCGCTGCCCTTCGGACCGCAGTTTGTCTCCGACATTGTGAACCGCACCCACACCGCGCAAAACCCCGACGAGGCTCTGCTCGCCGCGGAGTTGGTGCTCAAGGCGCAAAAGAACGCAAAATTCGTGACCATCGAGAGCTGATGCGCGATCAATCTTCGTGCGGCTTCGCTCCGGATGGCGCTGTCGCATGCCCCAGAGACACGCGCCAGAAGGTAATCAGAAAACCCGCACGCGCAGGCCCGCGCTGGCGTTCAGCGTTGTCATCGCGCCAAAGGTGAATTGCGGCCAACTTTGATATTCAAAGTCAGCCGCGCGAATATAAATTCTTCGGCTGAGCCGGATGTCGAGTCCTCCCCCGCCGGTCACTACCAGGAATCGGCCCGTGGCCAGGTTGTAAGGGAAATTGAAATCGCCGAACCCCACCAGACCCTTCACGTAAGGTTGGAACCTGCTCTTACCGAAGTGGTAGCGCACTCCAGCTGAGTAGGTCTCTATGTGAACGTCGGACGACTGGTGAAACACCACCCACTGGCCCTCGGCTTCAATGCCCAGGCGTCTCCTTCCATCGGCGTCCACGAATCCTGTAACGCCAAGCATTTTTCGTTCGCCGTATTGCACGTAAGATCCGGTACCGGTGGCGCCCGCAAAAATGCCCAGCCCGCCTTGGTCACCTGGGGATGTAGTCTGAGCCTGCGCCAAGCTTGCAAGGCCGGCGGCAAGAGTCAGAATCGCAATCACGCGAACCGCGCTGGCACGCGTCCCTGCTCCCGCTCCCGCGACCGTTGCTGCACTTCGATCACCGCTCCGCCATTTCCCAAATTCAAAAAGCATCGTCGCGCCTCTCTTGGGCGGCTCGCCGCCACGGGACGTTCGGCTTTTACTTCGTGATCGTCAGCGAAACATTCTGGGTCTCGACCACGCCCGTGGTAATGCCCGACGCGACAACCTGAATCGTGTAAGTTCCCGGCGCTGCGCTGGTCGTGCTGATACCGCTGCAGCCTGTGGTCACAAGCGCAATCGCCGATAGCGCAATCAGTAGCAATAAGGTGAACGCTGCCGCCATGCGCTTGCGTTGCCGCCGGAAGATCCAGCCGAACAGAATGCTGAATGGAAACAGGACGCCGGCCAGCATCGCCCCACCGCTCCCCACGCGCCGGTTCATGGCGCCGTTCATCGCACCATTCATCGCACCATTCATCGCATCTGACCCGCCGCTCAACGGCGAGTTCGTGTCGATGGTCAACTGCGCCGCCCCGGTTCCGTTCGCCGCCAACATCACTGTCGGGCTGGAAAAGTGGCAGTTCACCCCTGCCGGCAGTCCCAGGCAGCCCAGCGCGATTGTGTCGGCGAATCCGCCCTCTGAAGTCACGATCAAGCCGAGCTGCGCATGTTGCGAGGTCTTCAGGCTCACCGTCGTTGGCGTCACAGTCAGAGTGAAGCCCACCGGATTGGTGGTCACTGTGATCGGCAGCGATGTCGAGCCCAGGTGCGTCGCGTCGCCGCTGTAGACGGCCTCGATGACGTAGGTGCCCGCGGCGAGATTCAAGGGCAACGAGCGCTACACCGGTCGAATCCAGCGTCGCCGTCCCCAGTGTGGTCAGCGCATTCGTAAACGTGACCGTCCCTGTTGGCACCGGCCCCACGTCCCCAACCACCGTGGCCACCAGAATCGTCTGCGAGTTGGGCGCCGCTCGTCGTTGAACTGCCCAGGTCGGTGGTGGTAGGAATCTTTCCCACCGTCAGGCTGACCGGAAGCGACGTGCTTGCCGCATCGTTGGCGTCGCCCTCGTAGGTCGCCGTGATCGCGTAGGTCCCGATTGCCAGGCTCGCGTAATTGAGTGTGGCCACTCCACTCAGATTCAGCTGTCCCGGCGCCGATCAAGACGCCGCCGGCAAAGAACTGAACCATCCCTGTCGGAACGGCACCATTGCCAGTCACTGTCGCCGTGAAGGCGACAGACTCGAGCCATGAGGAAGGATTAGGAACCACGGTGAGTGCCGTCACCGTCATCGCTTGCGCTACCGTCAAAGCCAGGGGCGCTGACACGCTGCCGCCATCGTTCGTGTCACCTGCGTAAGTAGCCACGATCGAGTAGGCGCCCGGCGCCAGCACCGGATTGATCGTCGCCGTTCCTGCCGCACTCAGATTCGCGGTGCCCAGCACCGTTGTCCCCGAGGTAAACGTCACAAGTCCTGCAGGCGTGCCCGTGCCATGGGTGAGCGTCACCGTCGCGGTAATCGTCTCTGCCAGGCCCGCAACCCCGGGCGACGGCACTGCGGTCACAGTGGTCGCGGTCTGCGTCTGCGTTACGACCTGCGTGATTGCCGCCGAAGCCGCCGCCGTGTTGAAATTATCCCCGGCGTACGTGGCCGTGATCGAATGCGTCCCCACAGCAAGCGTCGAAATCGTGAATTGCGCGACGTCCGGCGCGGCGCCGTTCAGCGTGCTCGTTCCAATCTTCGCGCCGGCGTCGAAGAAGTTCACCACTCCGCTGGCCGGCGTCGTCGCACTCGAGACGATCGTCGCGGTAAATGTCACCGGATTCCCGAAGTACGTAGGGCTGTTCGAGGTCGCGACGGCAATTGTCGCCGGTGCTAACACAGTCTGGTTCAGCACCGCCGAGGTCTCGCCCAGAATCTCCTTGGTCGCGTCGCCGCTGTACACCGCCGTAATCGGATGCAGCCCGTTGGCGAGCGTTGCGGTCGTATAAGTAATCACGCCGGCGGCGAGCGGTCCTGTGAACAGCGTTGTCGCTCCGTCCATGAAGGTCACCGTGCCGTCGGGCAGGATTCCTCCGCCGTTCAACGCGGTCACCGTCGCGGTGAAGGTGACGCTCTGGCCAACCAGCGAAGGATTCACGCTGGAGGTGAGCGTGACCGCGGTCTGCTCTACAACGATCTGGCTCAAGGGCTGTGCACCGTTGTCAGTCGAGGTGCTCGCCGCGTGCGTCGCATCTCCGCTGTAGGTCACGCTAATCGAGTGCGCTCCTACCGCCAGCGTCGTCGTCGCGAATGTGGCCGCTCCAGTCGCGTTCAGCGCCAACCCCGTAGCCAGCATGTTCTTCACTCCGCCGAACGTGTCGAAGATTGTCACGGTCCCCGAGGGAATTGTGCCTCCGGCCCCCGAGGTCACCTGCACCGTGAACGTAACTGACTGTCCGAACAGCGACGGATCGGGTGTCGACGTCACCGTCGTTGTGCTCGAATTCTCAACCGTCAATGCGACAGGCGCCGATTGGCTGCCGGCATTGTCCGCGTCGCCGGCGTACGTGGCCACGATCGAATAATTTCCCGGGGCCAGCACAGGGCTGATCGTCGCGGTGCCCGCCGCAGTCAGGTTTGCCGTGCCGAGCACTGTCGTGCCCGATGTAAAGGTCACCACGCCCGTCGGCGTCCCCGCTCCCTGGGCGATCGCTACCGTGTCCGTCAGCGTCACCGCCGTGCCTTGAACCCCCGGATTCGGTGCGGCCGTGACCGTATCCGATGTGACCGTCAGGCTGACCACCTGGTTGATCGCGACCGAGGCCGCCGCGGTGTTGAAGTTATCTCCGGCGTAAGTGGCTGTGATCGGATGCGTCCCTACGGCAAGCGTCGAAATCGTGAATTGCGCAGCGTCCGGCGTGACGCCGTTCAGCGTGGCCGTTCCAATCATCGCGCCCGCGTCCAAGAACGTCACCACTCCGCGGGCCGGGGTTGTCGCGCCTGAAGCGACTATCGCGGTAAAGGTCACCGGATTCCCGAAGTAGGAAGGGCTGTTCGAGGTCGTCACAACGAGGGTCGCCGCCGCCTGCACATCCTGCGTAAGCACCGCCGAAGTCTCGCCGAGAATCTCCTTGGTCTCATCGCCGCTGTAGATTGCCGTGATCGGGTGTGCCCCGGCCGCCAGCGCTGCCGTCGTGAATGTTGCCACTCCGCCTGTGAGCGGCACATCTGCCAGCGTCGTGGTTCCGTCCACGAACGATAGCGTGCCGTCGGGCAAAACTCCGCCGCCGTTTGGCGCGGTCACCGTAGCCGTGAAGGTGACGCTTTGTCCCACCTGCGACGGGTTTGCGCTTGAAGTCAGCGAGATGGTGGTCTGCTCCTCCACCACCTGGCTCCACGCTGATACGCCGTTGTCGGTCGAGCTGCTCGCGCCGTGCCCCGTATCGCCGCTATAGTTCGCCACAATCGAATGCCCGCCCACGGCAAGCAACGCCGTCTGGAAGGTTGCCGCGCCGGTAGCGTTCAGCGCCAGCCCAGTGGCCAGCGTCGTTGTTGCACCGCCGAAAGTGTCGGTGATCGAGACCGTCCCGGTGAGCGCGCCGGTTCCGGTTCCCGTCGTCACCTGCACGGTGAACGTCACGTTCTGGCCAAAGAGTGACGGATCGGGCGTCGCCGTCACCACGGTCGTAGTCGAGTTCAGCGCCTCTGCTACGCCCACGGCCGTAATCGCCAGCGGCGAGTTGGGGCCAGTCACGGCCGGTGTAGTGGTATACGCGGCGTCCACCGTCCCAGCTTCGGTCGTGTTCACGGTCAGCACCGGCGTCGCGGCAGGCGCAAATTCCACGCCGATCGTGCATTCACTATCCACTGCGAGCGGCGACGTGGTCGCGCACGTGCCCGCAGCGATCGTCGTGTCCACCTCGGCGTTGGTTCCCGCCGTGATCGACGTAAACGCTAGTGGGCTTGCAACATCGTTGCCGTCGTTCTCTACAGTTTGAAATTGCGGAGCCGACACGCTTCCCTGGCGCACTGGCGTCGCCGTAAAGTCGAGCGCCGCCACATTGCTCTCAATCTCCCACACCTGCATGTTCAAAGTGTTCGCGAAGAACACATCGCCTTTGCCATCCACCAGAAGCCCCTGCGGGCCCTTCACGGCAATCGTGTTCGCGATGCTGTCGGTGTCCAGCAGATACTCTCCGCCGCTGACGGCCAGAGTGTTGATATTCCCGCTGGCCGCGTTCACCTTGCGGACTCGGTTGTTCTGCGAGTCCCCGATGTACAGATTGCCCGCCGGATCGAGGGCGATGCCCGTGGGCGCGTTGAGCTCCGCCAACGTCGCGGCCGCGTTGTCGCCGCTGAAGCCGGGCGTTCCGTCGCCCGCAACGGTCGAAATCATCAGCGTCGTCGCATTGATCTCGCGAATGCGATTGTTGCCGGCATCGGCAATCAGCACGTCGCCCGCCGCGTCAAAGGCCACCGCGTAAGGCAGATTCAGCGTCGCTGCCGTGGCCAGTTCTCCGTCGCCGTTATAGCCGCCTACTCCGTTGCCGAACGGACCGAAGTACTCGCCCGCCACCGTGTTGATGTCGCCCGTCGCAACGGAAACCTCGCGTACCACCTGATTATTAGTGTCGGCAATATAGAGATCTCCCGCCGCATCCAGCGAAATCCCTTGCGGGCCATCGAGCAGCACCGTCCCCGAAGTAGCAAGGGTCCCGTCGCCGCCAAATCCCGGCAGGCCAGAGCCATTTCCAACTACGGTCGTGATCACATGCGTCACCGCGTCCACTCGACGGATCGCATTATTCCCGGTGTCGGCGATGTAGAGGTTTCCCGCTCCATCCAGCGCCACTCCCGAAGGCGAATTCAGCGTCGCCGCCGTAGCTGCCGCGTTGTCGCCCGAATAGCTCGCTGTGCCCGTCCCCGCAAATGTCGAGATCAGCCCAGTTGCCGCGCTCACCATGCGAATCCGGTTGTGCTCGCTGTCGGCAATGTAAACATTGCCCGCTCCGTCAATCGCCACGCTCGTCGGCGAGTCGAGTTCCGCGGTGAGCGCAGGAATCCCGTCCTGCACCGGATCCAGATGGTTTCCATTACCGGCAAAGGGCAGCGTGTTCCCCGGAACCAGAACCGCCAGTCCGCCAACACCAGATCCCGAGATGAGCGCTTCACCCAGCAAGTCGCCACCCGCGTCGAAAAGCTCGACGGCGCCGATGCGCACTCCAGGCGTCGTTGGAGTGAATGTCACTGACTGGCTGCAACTTGGCGTGGCTCCGCCAACTGTCAGCGTGATCGCCCGTGCAACTTGACGCCGGAATCGCTGGCAACGTGAAATCCAGCCCCGCCTGGCCCAGAGTCACAATCGTTTCGTGGTCCACCGTGCCGGCAGTCTGCGCGGTCACAACCACCGCCTGTTGCGCCGCAGCCGTGCCCACCGCTGTGGCCGGAAAAACACTTTGCGCAGCGCTCACTTGAGCCGCAAGCATCAGCGCCGCCAGCCCCGCCGCCGATATCGACAAGCAAATCCTGCTTCGCCTCCACGCAGAACCCGTCTCATGAGCTGAGGAACAATGCAGGTTGTTTTCTCGGCGCCATCTACGGCGGCAATGGTCAGGCTCGCGATTCATGGGTGGGCTCCGTCTGCGGTCTTCCGGCGATCAATAACGTCCGAACAGCACATCGGCTGCGGACACGCGTTACGTCACTGGAAAGATAAGGCTGCTGCCGATTCGGGAAATCCATCACCCGTGCGCAACCATTCACGGCCGGCTGAATGTCTCGTCTTCGTGCCTCATGCTCCCACGTAGTGGCGCAGATCAGCGCGACAAATGCGCGGAATCTAATGGAGCAGTGCCAAAGGTGAATTGAATCTCAAAAGAGGAATGTCAGAATCCCTCCCAGAATCCCTCATCGACGGGGCCCCAAGCGTCATCGCGCATCGCGCCTCGCCGCGCCACGCGAGGCCGCGAAAACGTCTTCCCGTTTTCATTTTCGGAACGCCGCCCGCTTTCGATCGCCGGCGGAATCGGAGGGATTCGGACTTGACTCGTCTTGCGCGCGCCGCGCGGCAGCGCGCAGGCGAGGCAACCACTAGAGCGGCAGGGCGGCCATTTTTACTGCGAGTCGAATCCTCTTAGGTTGCGTGGACATTTCCCGGGCCAGCGACCCGGCACTCGCCCGAACCGCGCATGTTCCTGCCGCGAACCCGCGCGAATCTCGCGCGATTCTGCCACCTGACGCGAAACAGTGATTCTCTGGCTATAAAGAAGCGAAACAGAAATTCTCTCGCTATTAGAAGCCTGGCGTCTGCCGTTACCTGCCCGTGTATTCCGTCACTCGCCCTTGTAATCCTGGAACAGGTCGGGGAACTCCTTCTTGAGAGCCTCAACCTTGGGCCGGTCGCACACCAGGATATATGGGTTGTCGGGATGATGCAGCGCGTAGTCCTGATGGTAAGACTCAGCGTCGTAGAAGCCCTTCAGCGGCGTCACCTCGGTCACGATCGGCTTCTTGAATACCCCGGCCGCATTGAGCTGCGCAATGTATTCCGTGCTGATCTTCCTCTGCTCCTCGTTGGTATAGAAGATTGCCGAGCGATACGAAGTCCCCACATCCGGCCCCTGCCGATTAAGCTGGGTCGGGTCGTGGACGACCGAGAAGAAGATCTGCAACAGCTTGCCGTATGTAATCTTTGAAGGGTCGTAGACAACTTTGACAGATTCCGCGTGGCCGGTCGTTTCCGTAGTCACCTGGTCGTACGTTGCCGTAGCCGCCGACCCGCCTGCATACCCGGCCGTGGTCGCCACTACCCCTTTCACTCGCTCGAATACCGACTGCGTTCCCCAGAAGCATCCACCAGCGAAGATGGCCGTCTCTTTACCTGAGTTTTGTGCAAGAGCAGCGTCGTCCTTCGGGGCAGGAATACCGCCTCGCGTCTCTGCGTGCATCCAAAGGCTGAATCCAAAGACCGCAAGCACTAAACAGACAGCCAGATACAAAAAGTGTGACCGGTTCATCGATCCTCCTGAGTCTCAATAAGCATTACATGAGACGCGCGCAGGTGCCTTGTGGTTACAAGCGAGAAGATCGAGAGACAGCCTTCCGGGTCTGAAGCCCTGCCCGGACCTAATCCTCGATCGCGGCGCTGGGAATCGTAATGGTGCTGAAAAACGTTCAGAGAGAGTAACAGCAAGTCAGCGGAGTTTCAGCTTTCAGCCTTCGGCTTTCAGCTCGATGCCGCGAGTTGGCAGAGCTTGCGGATTTAATCGCGGCTTTTCGCTTTCGGCTATTTTTTGGCCCTCGGCGATCGGACTTCAGGTCAATTTGCGTCCAATCGAGACTAAAAACTCCGCAAAAAGCGAAAAATGTCCAAATCATCCTTCAGCCTCTCGGCTATCAGCTTCCCGTTCAATTGGTTGCGGGGAAAATGTGAGCAAAACGCGACGATTACGGGAACAAAAAAAAGATCAAAAATGACGCTGTGAAACTGTGAAGGCGCTGTTTGCAGTGCCCTGATTCGACATGGGTTCCAGAACGCTCACAGTTTCACAGTTTCTGTGTTTCTGTGAGGTTCGAGCGCGGCGCGCGTAGCCGCTTGATTTGGTTGAGGTTCGCGGCGTAGCCAGTTTCGCGGTTTCACAGTCCGTTTTTTCGGCATAGGGGGAGGGGGGTAAGTGCAGGAAGTAGGGAATGGGCGGGGCGGTTCTATTCTGGCCGACGATCTGTGCCGTAGCGATCATGGATTGAGTATGCGCCGGGGGCGGGAAATTATCGGCAAATGGAAGGTGCGGGGAATCAGGCGCTTAGAGGTTTTCTGACTTGACTTGGGAGGGGTCTGACGAGCGGACGCGATCTTGGAGGTGTTCCAATGGAAAACGAGGTTAGTGGCGGGAGCGGCCTTTTCGGGGCGGGTGCTAGTAAGCGTCAAGGAAACCGATTGAATTAGATCCTAGCTCCCCATCATTTTTCGCGAAGATCCTAGGATTTGCGGAACGTTGGCTTTGAAATTCAAAAGCTGGCCAGACCACTGCTGGATGCTGAAATCGGCTGGGAATAAATATAGGTAATTTAGAACTAGGTCTCTTAGGGTTTGATAGCTGAATGTGTTCTTTTGCAACTCCTTAGCCAATTTCGAAATTGCCTCTTTCGGAAATCTACTGAAATGGTCAAGTCGGATGGAAAGCTGAATCATCTGGCACGCAAGATTATCGTTGCGAAGTCTTGCGACTTCTTCGTAGGTTTCCTCAAGTTCGCTCAACCCTATTGCATGAGAAAGGCGCTTCAAGATTCCAAAAGTGACCTCCCTGAGCAGGTCGGCCACTATTAGTTCTGCCTGGGTCTGCAACTCGCTCTCAGGCCCGGAGAATGCCATTTTCCTCCGCAGAATTTCCGCGATATCTTTCGTCATTGCTCCCGAGTTTCTTTGCGACAGTTGGAACACAGATCCCAGTATGCGAAGCCCGAGGGAGTAACTCTCGAGGGCCAGTTCGAGCTTTACCTCTTTCTTGAGGCTGCCGGGAAAGTTCCTTAAAACCTGGCCCATCAACATAAGGTATCGGATGCCGATTATCAGCTTTTGTTCGTACGGCAGGGCAGGACCGTAGACCGCGATCTCTATTTTTGGATCTCCTCGCGGTTCGATCTGCTCCCCGGATTCATCTCTCCTCTTGTCGTAAGCTTGCTGGTTGAGTGCTGCACTTTTCTCGGGGAGCAAGGCCGGCGTAGCGGGTTTAATTATTTTGTTTACAAATTCTACTTGTCCGTCAAAATCAAACTCTTCAAACTCTGCGAAGATCTTTCTGGCATTAGCCATTAGGTGCTGGATCAGCTCTCGGTCCTTTGTGAGAAACACGTAAAAGATGACAATGTTTGCATTGTCTTGCTTGTAAATTCGCTCCGATAGGCTTTTGAGCTTTTCATAAAGATCCCGGCCGTCGCCCTGGCTGCCGAGATCCGCAAGATTCTCTTGAAAGTACTTCGCCACGAAATAACAGAGCGCATAGCCATACGTAAAGCGATACCTAGATTCATCTGCTCTTATAATTCCCGCGTCGATCAGGGAGGCTAGCAGTACCCCGCCATCGAGGGCAATTGCGTATTCATCAAAATATATGGCGATGATCTCGCGCCATTCCGAGTCACCGATGCTCCCTTGGCCACGGTTAAACAAATACCACGCCACTCGCGAGAGCAAGGTCATCTTCGTTCCAATGTCGATCGACTTAATGCTGACTCTTGCTAGCCTAGCGGTTATCAATGCCTCATAGACCTGGCCATAGGAGCCGAGGCCCCCGCCCCCAGATCCGGCGTTTGCATCGTATGTTTGAAGCAGTGTAAGCACATTGACTGGATACGAAGGAAAGGGGTTTCGGCCCAATACCGTGTCGATGACCCGCGAGCTGTCAAAAATCTTTCTGGCAAGGGCCTTTTCATCTTCTACAAACATATTGCCGAGCGAGTGCCATCTTCGCACGAGCTCGCCTCTCAGACGGAACCCGAATTCCCTGATATCGGCGATCTGAAACTCACTCAGAGGCATATATTCGTGCCTTCCGGAAATCTCTTCAATCAAGAATATGTCGTCGGCAAATAGAACAATGCACCCAAATTGTGCCGTCGCCTGTTTCAAAATTGCGTCCCGCCCAGCGCGGTTAAGGCCGACTTCATCCCAATCGTCAATTATTAGAACCCGCTGCTTCCGATCGAGCCCTGCATATCTGCCATGTTGGTCCGGACCGTAGGCGTCACTCAACGCTCGCTCAACTGCTTTCTTAAATGCGGCCGCCGGATCGTTCCCCCTGATGTTTGCGCCGCATAAAAGAAGACAGGTGCGGCCGCGCCTCGTGTTCCCATCCATAAACAGCATTTTTGACAGCGCCGTTTTCCCAGAGTCAGTGGGGCCGGCAATCACAAGCCGCTCGGTGGAAAGTACCTTTTCAAGTACTTCCGCGCTTTGGATCTCCTTTGGCAATTCGTCGACGAATCGCAAACGATTTGTGATCCATCGAGTTTTCAGGTCAGGGTATACAAAAATGTCGTTTAGGGTCAGTCGCTGCTGGCGTGGATGCAGAAATCCAGTTCCTGGATCATTGAGCCTCGTCCAGAAACTGGGGATGACTGTGAGAGCCGAGGATCGCAGGCTCAAGTCATCAAGAACTTGCGGCTCTCCGTCCATGATCTTGGCGTAAGATCCGTTCTGCCAAGCAAACGCCTCTCTGCGCCAATTTCGGGCATCAAGGTCGAGATGGATAATACAGAATTCGCTCTCTCCGCTCATGCTTGGCTGAAATGGGCCGCTTTCGCAATGCACCAGCCGAGCCCCCGCAAATGGCTCGATTATTTGACCGCCTGCCGAGTGCTCGTGGCCCGTGAGAAGGAAATCGGAGCCCTGCTGGACCGCCTTGCGGAATCTCTGATAGGTCGCTGGACCAATCCAGTTGAATGGGTGATGCAAGAGGGAAATGACTACGTCGCAGTCCGTCCTATCTGCTGCTGCCTCAACGACTGAGCTCGGAAAGTCTAAGCTGCCGACAGATTCGTCAAGGCTTGAGAGCCACGCTGAATTGAAGCAGCGCAATTCTAGTTTGTGGGCTCCAAATTCAAGCCTTCTGCGAAAGAAGAGCTGTTCATTTGTGGGGACCTCTATGCCGGTGATCTCGGCGTTGAATTCAAAGAAGTTGTTTTGGACCTGAAGGATCGCCTTGACCGTTTCGCCGCCGACCTCTACGTTCTCGAGTTGGTCGTGAATTTGATCGAGGAGAATTTGCCTCAGATCGCCGATACCATGGAAATCGCAGTCGTGATTGCCTGGAATTAGGATTATTGGGCTGCTCGGGGTGCCGATTTCGAGGTTCAGGCCTGTTAGGAGTTCTCGGAAAAAAGTGGAAGCAACCTTGTATTCATTGGCGCTGCCTGTGTTTGCGATATCGCCGGTAACGAGAATCAAGAGCTCTTCTTCTGCCGACCTCGAATACGAAATCGTATTCAATAGCTTTTCGCGGCGCTTGAATCCGACGTCCGAGACGCCTTTAAGGTGCATATCGCTGATGTGGACGATCGCAATCTTCATTTGGGCCTATCCACCTCGCTGAGGGCGCTCTCGATTTTGAATTTGGGATACGTCGACCCCCAAACGGCAGCTTTCGACAAATCCATATTTCGAGCGTCAGGGTCGGTTAGATTCTACATCTGAGGCGACAGAGGATCCTAGGCGAATGGAGTAGTCAGGGCAGGCTCTCGGTTCCGCTGAAAAACGCTTCGCTCAGGATGACGGCGAGGACGCGCCGCTGCGCAAAATCGTGCAGAAAACGACCACCTAACTCTCACTTAAGGCCGGCTAAGCGCGCACAAACCCGCTATCCGTGAAATTACTCGCGACCACTTCCCCCGAAATGTTCAATATCCCTTGACCATTTACCCCTGTTTCGGGCAATTTCCAGGCGCACCACTCAACGATTCGGGAAACTTTAAGCGACCATTTGGGCCTTTTTGTGACACTTTAAGCGACCATTTCGCGGGGCTCCCGGTCGCACAAAGTTGAACATTTCGTGTCACTTGAGTCGCCGTCACCGGGCCTCAAAAAAAAGGCCCCCGCCGCCGAGACCAAAGCCGAATTTCCGCCGCTCTATTCCGGGGCGCGCAGAGCGATCCAGTAGAACCGGCGCCAGCAGGATTTGCATCGCACTGGATGCAGGAAGAACAACGCAAGCAGGCCATCGTACGGACGCAGCTCGGCTGGTTTGAAATCGATACTGGTGCAGCGAGGGCACCTGCGTCGAAACCAAAGCACCTTCGGCAGCCAGTCCGGCCAGGTTATGCTTGCGACACTCATGCGAAGCTTCCCTTTCTAAGTCCTTCATCCCAAAGCTCTATTTATGAGAAGGTTGGCCCTCCTCACATCCCAGACTCAACTCCCGCACTGGAATTCGCGTCGAGCCATGAGAGAAGAGAACGAATGCTTGCCGTTGCTAATGCAATGCTGGAATCGGCTGCACCGTAGTAAAGACTGATGGTATCGCCGTCCGCGGCGATGGTCTGGCCGCAGGGAAATACGACGTCACGGACGTCTCCGACGCGTTCGTACGGGGCTTCGGGACCAAATATCCAGGAGTCGCCTCGTTGCAGGCATGTCTCCGGTTGATTCAGGTCAAAAAGCGCCAGGCCGAGGCGATAGATGCTTCCCGAGGCGGTATTCCGCACTCCGTGGTAGATCACCAGCCAGCCTTTTGGCGTTTCGATAGGCGGAGAGCACAGGCCAATTTTGTTCGCATCCCACCATCCGCCGCGACGAGCTTGCAACATGATTTTGTGGCTGCCCCAATGGCGCAGATCGGGGGAGTAAGAGATCCACATATGAGCACCAGTCGTGGTCATGGGCCGATGGATCATGGCCCAGTAACCGCCGATCTTTCGTGGCAGCAATGCAGCGTCCTTATCTTCAGGCTGCATGATCACGCCCAATCGCTCAAAGCTGCGAAAGTCTTTGGTGAGCGCCAGCGAAACTCCAGGGCCGCCGCGCGCAAACGAGGTATACGCCACGGCATATTGCTCGAGCTCCGGAACATAAGTGATGCGCGGATCTTCGATGCCCCAGATTTCTTCCGGGAATTCTTTAGGATTGGCCATCAAGGTAGGCTGAGGGTCAATCCGCCATCCGTTGATTCCATTCTCTGAGCGCGCCGCGCAAAGGTGTGACAGGCCACTGCGGTCCTCCACACGGCAGAGCAGTAATGTGTCTCCGTCGGCTAAACGGACGGCCCCTGCGTTGAAGACGCTGTTAACTGGATACGGCCAATCCTGCCCGCTAAGAATCGGATTGCCGGAATAGCGCGTGAGTAAAGGAAGGCCAGCGCGTGCTTCCGGCGTCTGTTGTTCTAAGTTAATCTCTTCAGGCATAACCACTGGAGCAGTAAGTGGGTTCAAAAGGAGAGGCTCATTTCTTGTTGCGTTTTTTGTGCTGGTTGGGTCACTGTTGTTCGCTGCATTTCAAGCAGCGCCATTAGGAACGAAAGGGTTGATTCCGCTCCCTGATTTTCGTTCACGCGATCCGGATGAAGGCCGTCCTTGCAGCCGCCGGTGATGGCATCGTAGAGCGGCGCCTGCAGATCGTTTTTTCCCAGGAACCACCTGAAAGCGCAATGCGCTTCGTCGCGCCAGCGCACTTCGTTGGTTAGCTTGTATGCCTCTAGGCAAGCAGAGACGGTGGCGCAGGCTTCGACGGGCTGCTGGTCGAAACGGGGCTTCTCGCCGCCAAGGCTAAAACATTCGCTCGAGCCGATGGGCACAAAAGTCTCCGGGTCTCCGCAATGCTGGGCAGCTGCGAGCCATTGCAGTGACTCGATCCCCGCGGCGATCATCTTGCGATTTTTGCTGCGGCCGCCGGCCAGTATGAGCGCCTGCGAAAGGCGGGCATTGGAGTACGAAAGACTCTGCTCGAACCAATGCCAAGATCCGGCGTGGCTGCGTTCGTACACATCGAGCAGGCGATTGGCGAGCGTGTTACGTGCGCCCTGGATTACTCGGTCGCCCGGGAACCAGTCGAGGTAGGCCTGAAGGCCAAGAACACTGAATGCCCACGCGCGCGGACTGCTGAATTTCAACGCGGCAGGAACCGCGGCCTCAAAAAGTCTGCCTGCGGCCCCGCGCAAGCCGGGATTTCGCGAACGGCCGAGCACCGATCCCAAAGCCCACAATGCGCGGCCATGGCTGTCTTCAGAGCCGATGTCCTCAAGCCACTTGCGATCGTAGCCTAGAAAATTTCTGAAACGCCCAGTATCGGAGTGAAACGCAAGCCACAGAAAAGCCAGGTAGCGGCGAGAAAGGCCGAGATTGTCCTCGCCGTGCGCGCGCCCGTCACCCTCATCCAGCAGAGTGGAGACAATCAGCGCCCGAGCATTGTCATCGGTGGTATAGCCCTCGCGTGTGTTGGGCAGGGAGAAGATTGCGTGCTGCAACATGCCGGTGTCGTCAGTCATGGTATGGAGATGACGCGTATTCGGGACCGGCAGTTGGTCCATCGGATCGAAGAGCTCGACCGCGGCATCGTCCGGATGAGTGGCTCTGGGCTGCAGGGAACGCTCGAAACGAGCCCGCTGGAATGTTGCCATGTAGGCTCGCGCAGTCTTGGGCCAGGTTGTTTCGCGGGAATGCAGATAGGCTCTCTTGCGCATCGCATGGCGTTCCGCATCGTTCTCGAGCAGCGCAACAACCGATTCCGCGATAGCCTCCGGATTGTCAAACGGGACGATCACGCCTCTCTTGTCCGCAAGCAGTTCCTTGGCGTGCCAGTAGGGCGTGGAAACGATTGCCTTGCCGGCTCCAAGCGCGATGGCCAACGTGCCGGAGACGACTTGCGCCTCCTGCCGGTAGGGAGTGATGTAAATATCGGCGGCGCCAACATGCTCAACCAGTTCTTCGGCACTCACGAAGCGATTGTTCAGAATTAAATGGGAAGAAACACCAAGCTCCGCGGCCAGCGCCTGCAACTCTTCGCGGTAGCGCTCGCCTTCGCGCCGTCGAATATGAGGATGCGTGACTCCGGAGACGATATACACCACGTTCGGATGCCGGGCCAGAATCGCCGGCAGCGCGCGAATCACGTTTTCGATTCCCTTGTTTGGAGAAAGCAATCCGAACGTAAGCAGAACGGACTTGCCTTCCGTGCCAAACTTGTCCTTGAAATAGTTGGGGTCCATGAACGGCATGTCGGGCACGCCGTGCGGGATCACATCGATCTTTCCCGCGGGAACCGCATACACTTCGCGCAACAGTTGAGCCGCCAGTTCGCTCATGACAATCAGGCGATCGGAAAGCTGCGCGATTTCTTCGAGCACGATGCGTTGATTTGCATCCGGCTCGCGCAGCACCGTGTGCAGCGTCGTGACCAGCGGCATTTTCAATCTGCGCAGCATCGCCAGAATGTAGCGGCCCGCGGCGCCGCCGTAGATGCCGTATTCATGTTGCAGGCAGACGAGATCGTTGCTGTTGAAGTTCAGGAAATCGGCGGCCCGCTCATAGGAGGCAATATCCTCCTGCGTCAGCTCCAGCCGCACTTGCTCCGGATAATCGTAGCTGGAATCGGGATCGTTGACGGGAATCGCAAACAGGCGTCCTTCTCCGTATTCGGCAGCGAGCGCGTTGCACAGGTCGGTCGTAAACGTGGCAATGCCACACTCGCGCGGCAGATAATTTCCGACCATGGCAATGCGCGTCGGCAAAGGCAGGCGGCTGGCCTTCAATGCGACAGGCAAAGAAGCTGACGTGCCTGCTTTTCCATTCTGCGTCTCGGAACCGTTCATCTTGGGGAAAGGCATTCTAACCTCTTTTCGATCTTTGTTTCGATCCCAGCCGATTCGATCCCAGTCGATTCGATTCCGGCTCGAGGTGTGCTGCACCGTAACCGCGCGGATGTATGGGGCATGAAGCTTTAGCCCGGCTCACATGCTTCGCGACAGTCGGCCTATCGAACGGGGACTGCCAGTTGATGCCAATCCTGTGCAATTTCCAGCCATGTGAATTGCTGGATCTGGCGGGGCTGGACTGTAACGCTGGCAATATGGACGCCCATAACCTTTTTCAGCTGAACATCAATCAACTCGGCAGCGTTGAATCGCCCCGCCACTCGATTCAGGGCGCCCACTAGCGCGCGCTGGGTCGCATCTTCCTCATTGAGCCCGTAGCCTTTTCTGCAGCAGGGCCGGTCCACCCACTCGAAGTGCCATCCCTTTTGGCGAATCATCGTATCGAAAACCGGCGCGGTAATCTCTTCAACCAGAGTCCAGCGATCGCCGACCGGCTTCCTGAGAGGATCCAGACGGTCGGGCAGGATGCAATCGTTGCGCAGGAAAACCGAGTGTGGCCTCACGCTTGCGCGCTTTTCGATACTTTGGGGACCGCGGCGCGGAAGGACCCGGGCAAATGGTCGATTGATGCGGCGGCTCCGCCGGGCAACGAATGTTCCGCAACAATAATCAGCTGTAAAGCTCGATAGATTTGCTTTGTTTGTGTCGGATTCTGTCTCGGAAAAGCCGGTCGCATCGGGCTGGCTTTCGGGCGCGCACAAATGTATCTTTGTGCGAATTTCAAGAGACAGGGGCTTCTCCGCATCGCTTCTCTCGACGAAGCTCATGGCGTCTCCATTCGTTCGGTTGCGTAGTCGGAAGATGCTCGTCTGGAGCGAAGCCGGGAATGCCGAAGGCGAGAAGGAAGAAACGGGCTGCTGGCCTCAAGTATACGCCCGCTGGGGCTTGCGTGCCTGCGGCGTTCATTCCAACGTTCCGTCGGCAGGTGACTCCGCAATCGTCGATTTCGGGGCTTCTGCGGACCATCCCGCGCGGGACTGGGGCCTATGCGCGGTATGTAAAACCAGCGCCGCCTCCATCGCCACCTTGGCAAGCACCACAATGGCCAGTAAGAACCCGACAAAGAACCAAACCGCGCCACTGCCGGTGAAATCTGCAAGAGATAGCTTGAAATCGTGCCAAGTCATCAACGCCAGCGCATTGCCGATTGGGACAGACATCTCTTGCCTCCGCGCGGTGGCTTCATAACCCACCTCACGCACGCGCCCGCTGATTTCCGTCGTGTCGCCAATCTCCCGGCAATGAGTCGGGAGTGCGCAGAACGCTCTTGTCAGAGGAGTCCCAACAGATAGCAGACCAGCAAGATGAGAAGTATTGTGCCAAGCCCTATGCCGGCGCCTCCGCGCGATCCCCACCTGCTGTAGCCGTAATATCCACCGCCACCGCCGAAAACCAGCAGCAGAACAATAATGAGAATGATCACCATCTTGCGTCCCTCTTCGCTCCAGGCATCGCCTGTGTCGTAGTGTCTGAAGTTTCCTACTTTGGGCTCGAAAACACTGAGCAATCCTATACAGGTCGGGTTACATCTCCGGCGCCAGGTGTGCCGCTTAGGCGCGAATGCCCGCGGAGACCCAGTGACGATGCTTCCGCAGTGCCACTTTGGTTGCATGTGATTCCTATTGCTCAGACGGGCGCGCTGCCCGTCGACTAGATTGAAGCCGTAAGGGTAAATGCGTAACGGTCCCGATCAAGCAACGGGAGTTCATAAACGGTCACAACCCCTTATGTAGGCTGCTGTTGCCGGGTTGATCTTGACGGCGCCAAAGCATCCCACCCTCACCAGTCAAACGCAGACACCTTAAGGGGGTCTCACATGCGCGGAATCAGATTTCTAATCGGTACAGCAGCATTGCTCGCGGGCCTGGCCATTGCGCCGGCGGCTCAAGCTCAGCTTGTCGTTAACATCGGCGTTCAGCCAGTCTGTTCGTATGGCTACTACGGCTATGCGCCGTACGCCTGCGCGCCCTACGGCTATTACGGGCCGGGATACTTCTACAACGGCATCTTCCTGGGCATGGGCCCATGGGGCGGATGGGGCTACAGCCACGGCTGGGGCAGCCATCGCTTTGTGAACGAAGGCGGAGGAAACTACCACGGCGGACCTGGTCGCGTGTCCTATCACGCCAGCGGCGGCCAATCCCGCGGCAACGCTCCCGTCTCACATAACAATGCTCCGCGCGCAGCACAGGGCACACATTCCGCGAGTCCCGCTTCGCACGGAGCAACCTCGCACGCACCCGCTTCGCACGCGGCCCCAAGTGGCGGCGGTGGACACGCAGGCGGCGGTGGTGGTGGACATGACGGCGGCGGACACCACTAAACTTCTGCTGCATAGGGCAGCAGTTTGCACGACAGGCGGCGGAGCATACCAGCTCCGCCGTTTTGCTTTGGCAAAAGCATTTCAGATTGCGTCGCCCAGATGGAGTCGCCGAGATGCAAGACAAGTGAGGGCTGGCTGCTTCGCGGCACACAGAGATGTCGCATGGCAGGATCAGCTTTGGCCAGATCGGCTCTGACTAGATGATCAGCTCTTGATTTGAGTCGGCTTTGACTTGATCGGCTTTAGGTGATCGGCGGCGCATTCATCGGCCGCGTCCCCAGCGAGACCGGTGGCCAGCGGCTGGTTCGGCGTCCGGTTCCAGTGCCTCTGGTTCCAGTGCCTCGAACCGACGCGGCTGCGCTCAAGCCTGCGCAATTATTCAGGAACCGAGTGCTCCGCGGCTCCCGCGGAGCACTCCGTTACATGAGATGGCTATTGAGTGGGAGGATCGAGATTCTCTGGCGTGAGATCGCTATTCCGCGCCAGTGTCGACCAAACACTGACGCGGCTCAGGTCGCTTAATTAAACGGCTCGGCGTCCACTCACCAGGTTGATGACCAGGATGATCAACGCGATCACCAGCAGAATGTGAATCAGTCCGCCGGCTATGTGCAAGGTGAAGCCAAGAAGCCACAAGACCAGCAGGATTACGAAGATTGCCCAAAGCATAGTCAACACACCTTTCTCGAATGCGAATGCCTGAGCCGGGAAACCCGGCTCAGGCGCGCCTAACGAATTCACAGGCCGCAATTAGTTGGATGCAATTGCCTGTGCCTTTGCGTCTCTCACAGCATTAATAAATCGGCCCGCGGCTTCAGGCGTCGCCACTTCGCCGCGCAGAACGCGGTGTGTGGAGACGTCGAGTCCGTAGAGGGCGTCCATGGAATCGTTGTCCCGGCGAACATCGGCTCCGGTCAGCGTGAGTCCGGCAAACAAGCCTTTGGCGCGCGAGTAGGTCAGGATCTCGGTATTCAGCTTCCAGTCGGTATCGGCTGTGGCATGGCGTCCAACCGGTCCGGCTGCCGCGGAGGCGTCAGCTCCAATTTGAAACTTCGCGTCTTCCAGGCGCTCATTCCTCTGTCGCCCTGGAAAATCATGACCAGATCCACGCCTTCAACGCCGATCTGCAATCCCCAGCTTCCGCCGGTGATAACAAAGAACGCCGGCGCGCTCCATCCGTCCGCGGTCCGGCAGGTGGCTACGCCCTTGCCGTTCTCCGCGCCAAACACCAGGCCGCCCTTGATCATGTGCGGCACTACGGCAATGCACTTCGCGTGCTCCAGCACCTCTTCCGGAATGCCATTATCCGGCGCAGCCATAATCTGATGCAGCACCAATGTCGCATTGTCCAGCCGGTTCCGAACATCTTCGCGATCCTCTGCCGCGAAAGCGCTCGCCGCACCCAGACTGAATAACACTGCTAACGTAATGAATTTCTTCATGCATCTCACCTTTTCTACCCAGGCGCAGCGTCACTTTCAATTTGCGCACTGAGGCGCACCAGGTAACCTAACCTTAGAGTTGTTTACCGCCGGAGTCTGAGCAATAGGACTCTCTCGATGGATGGCGGCCCATAATGAAAGCTGTACGCCGCGAGAAGCCCACTTCGGGTTGAATGCGGAGTTTCGGGCGTTCCTCGCGAAGCTTTCGCCAATTTCTCCGCAGCCTCCCTTTGGCGCAATTGATCTTGGCGCATTTGATCACCAGGTTTTCCAGTGCCGAATCTGGGGGTCTTGAAATTTATCGAGGAAAGTGAGCAAAATTGATCAGATTGCCTCGACCCTGGGGGCTCAACCTTGTGCTAATGTCCCGCTGGACGTGTGCAGTCGGGCGAATTCCACCGATGTTAATTTGAATGAGCAGCTTGCAGGATCTTAGGTTTTTTATTCCTGCTGTCTATGTTTGGCTGCGGGATGGGATCCAGATTCACGCACCACGGGGCCGCGTTGTTTCCGCCAAGCTCCGTGCGACCGCCGTCGCTGAAACGAGGCTTGCTGGATGGTTAAGTTCGATAAACCCTCATTTGAAGCTGCCGCGTTCCTGATGAGCGCCGGTCTGGGACGAAGAATCGTCCAACTGATGCCCAAGCAGCCGTTTTTCACACAGGGAGATCCGGCGGATTCCGTCTTTTATCTTCAAAAGGGCCAGGCGAAGATCACTGTTGTCTCAGAGGCAGGCAAAGAAGCTACCATCGCGATCCTCTCGGCCGGCGACTTTGTGGGAGAGGGAGCGCTGGTCGCGGTGCCTGGGCTCCGATTGTCCACTGCCACCGCCTCGACCGCTTGCACAGCGCTCAAAATAAGCCGGGACGAGATGATCCGCGTCATGCACGAAGAGCGCGACTTCTCTGACCTGTTTTTGAAGTTCCTGCTGACCCGCAGCATGCGCACCCAGGCCGACCTTGTAGATCAGTTGTTCAACTCCAGCGAAAAGCGCTTGGCGCGGATTCTTCTGTTGATGGCGGAGTTTGGCCGCCATGGCGAACCCGAGCCGTTGATTCCGAAGATCTCGCAGGAGACCCTGGCAGAGATGATCGGCACCACCCGCTCCAGGGTCAGCTTCTTCATGAATCGTTTTCGCAAGCTCGGCTTTATTGAATACGACGGCCGCATCCGCGTTCACAAGTCGCTGCTGAACGTGGTTCTGCACGATCAACTGCCCGACGACAAGGCGGAAACTCCGGTCGCCTCGATCGCCTTCGAAGAATAACTCCCAGCGAACCGCCTCGACCCACCCCTGTTCCAAGCTGACAGCACAACCAAAAGTTGCAAAGTCGTGGGCCGGATTCACTCTGCTTGAACTGGTCGAAACTGCTCAGACACCCATGACTTCGGCTACTACGCTCCAAAAAGGGTTGCGCAGACGGATAACCGAGTGAACCCTATGGAGGCAGTCGAATGAATAGCACTCAAGTGAACGCTAAGGTCGACGAAGTGGTGGGCAGCATCAAACGAAAAGCGGGCAAAGCGACCGGCAATACGCCGCTACAGGTCAAAGGCATCGTCCAGCAGACAAAGGGAAAACTTGAAGGCGCCATGGGCAAGGCTAAAAATATCGTGGCCCAGGCAAATCAGGGAGCCAATCAGGGAGCCAACCGGAAAACCAGGACGTAACAAGACACGCGCCCCTGGCTGGGTTATTCTCAGGCGAAGGCTTCAGGACGGCCACAATGCTGTATTGAATCACGGCCTAATCCCAAGGGAGTTACCAGCCCCAACTTCTTTTGCCGACATCCGCCCCATCTCGTTGGATTCAAGCGCTGCTGAAGTCGCTTGGGCCCGGGATCATCACCGGGGCTGCCGACGACGACCCATCGGGCATCGCAACATATTCCGTTGCCGGCGCTCAGCTTGGAACCAAGCTGCTCTGGACTGCACTTCTGACGTGGCCGCTGATGGCCGCCGTGCAAATGATGTGCGCCCGCATCGGCAAGGTGACGGGACAGGGATTGGCGGCGAATCTCAAGCAACGATTTCCCAAATGGTTGTTGCTCGCGGTCGTCATAGCCCTTTTGATCGCCAACACAATTAATATCGCCGCGGACCTGGCGGGCATGGCAGATGCGGCTTCCATGCTGTCCGGCATCAATTCCCGCTGGTTTGTCGTGGCGTTCGCGCTTCTCATCTCGTGGGCAACCATCCGGCTCCAGTATCAGCAGATCGCGGACGTGCTCAAGTGGCTTGTGCTTGTGCTTTTCGCTTATCCCGTTACTGCGTTTGTAGTGGGAGCCAACTGGGGCCAGGTGCTGCGCGATACCCTGATTCCTTCCATGCCGCATACCAGAAATGAATGGGCGACACTGGTGGCGATCCTCGGCACCACAATCAGTCCTTACCTTTTTTTCTGGCAGGCGAGTGAAGAAGTTGAAGAGGAGAAGTCGGCGGGCCAAAGTACGCTCGCGCAGCGCAGAGGAGCCACATCCGGAAGAACTTGAATTAAGAAACATCGATGTGGGTGTCGGCGCGTTTTTCTCGAACATGGTCATGTTCTTCATCATCCTGACCACCGCCATCACCCTCAACCGGCACGGCATCGCGAATATCGAAACTTCTCGGCAAGCGGCCGAGGCCCTGCGTCCGTTTGCCGGCAACTTCGCTACAACTGTGTTCACGCTCGGCATTGTCGGCGTCGGGTTTCTTGCCATTCCCACGCTGGCGGGATCTGCCGCATACGCCTTCGCTGAGACTCTGGGATGGCGGCAGGGCTTGAACAAGAAACTGAGACAGGCGCGCTGGTTTTACGCTCTGATTCTGGTCTCGACCGCAGCGGGCGTCGCGCTGGACTTTATCGGCATCAATCCGGTAAAGGCGCTCTACTGGACTGCGGTCATCAACGGATTGCTGGCGCCATTCCTTCTGGTCGCAATCCTGATTGTGGCGGCGGACAAGAAGCTGATGCAGGGCCAGCCGAGTTCTCGCCTGGGATGGATTGTTGTGGCAATCACGACAGTGGCCATGTTCGTAGCCGGCGTTGCGATGTTTGTTGTGTAAGGCGCCGGATCGAGCCGATCTCGGGAGCTTTAGCCCGCCCGAGACTGCTGCATTTTGCCGCGCCGGTTTCTCAGCAGCATCGATCTTGCGAAGGCCCCTGACCTTCCAGATTCCAAAGCAGATGCCGGCGACCAGCAGGCCAGCGAATACACACATCAGCGGAGTCGACCACTTCTGGAGCGTCCCTGACCAAAGGCGGATGGCGTGACGTCCATAGACAACGCCGAGCCAGGCAATGAGGGAGTATCGCAGGGTTCGAGCCGCGCCATAGATGACCAGAAAGCGCCCGCGCGATACGCCCAGCGCGCCAGACGCAAGCACAAATGGCAACAGTGGAATCGGCGGAGGAAGCACGGCGGGAAGAAACACGGCGAGGATGCGGTGACGCTCCACCCATCCGACGACTCGGCCAAGAAGACGCGCCGGCACGTAGCGGTGCAAAGCCGCTTCGCCCCCTTTGCGCCCGAGGCCCCAGGTGGAATATCCGCCCACCAGGCTGCCGGCGATGGCGAACGCGGCAAGCAGCCAGGGATCTCCACCGTGCGCCACCAGCCACAGCAACAGCAGGTCAGTGCTACCCGGAATAGGCAGTGGAATGGGAGAGGAGTCGACGACGGCAACGAAGAAAAGCCCCAGCGCTCCCAGGTGCGTGAGCCAATGCGGCATCGGCGATCCATGATGCACTGGGGACGCTAGATAAAAGGCCTGCGTGTCGAACAGGAATGCTCATAAGAGAGGTGCACGGCAAAACAGGAACTCGCCTTGCCGTCCATTCCGAGTGTTTCACAATCTTCTGCGGTCTCTCGTGAGTCCGCAGAGGATTGAAGGCTATCTTACTGCAGGCTTCCAGTCGTTGCATTGACCGGGCTGCCAATCACTTCACCCGATACCACCAGTTCCACTCTCCGGTTTTCTTGCCGTCCGGCGGAGTTATCGTTCGAGGCTACCGGCGAACTGTTCCCGAAGCCCGTTGCGCTGACTGTGTTTGCAGTTACGCCCTCTTGCACGAGGTAATCGCGAACAGCTCCCGCGCGGTTCTCCGAGAGCTTCTGATTCATCTCATCGCCGCCGACATTGTCGGTGTATCCGCCGACTGCAATGTTGAGCCCTGGATATGCGATCAAAATTCCGGCAACCTTCGCCAGCTTCTCCCGTGCTCCTGGCTTCAGCGAGTATTGTCCGGTGTCGAACAGCACATCGGACATGCTGACGATCAGTCCACGTGCGCTGTCGCGCGTCTCAAGAATCATGTTGAGTTGCACTGATCAATTGCGCGCGCATTGCCGCCTTTTCGCTGTCGGCCTTGTGCTCGCTATCCTGCGCTTGCTGGGCGGCCAGGCGCGATCGATCCGCGTCGGCCTGAGCCGCGCTGATTGCCGCTGCCGATGCATTCTGGCTTGTGACCAATGCAGCCTGGGCATTTGCCGCATCGGCTTGCGCCGCGGCCGCATCCAGCTGCGCCTGTTCCTTTTGCCGAGTCGCCTCATCGGCCTGCGCCTGCGAGTTTGCCTGCGCATCCGCCGAAGCCTGGCGTTCGTTCGCCCTGCGATCCTCGTCGATCTTCTTGACGGCTATTTCTCGCGCATCTTCCGCAGTCTGCACGGTCTCGCGAGACTTCGCGATCAGTTGCTTCTGATCGGAATGCCTCTTTCCGTCGCGTATGCGTCGGCACTGTTCATCAACTGGACAGCGTGTTGATAGCTTTCGCCGGCGTACTGTCTCCGCGCCCTCGGATCTGGCGATGCGAACTGCATTCCGCGCTTCCAGAAATTCCAAGGGCAGCTTGGCATCCAGAACCACCGGGTCGAATTTGTATCCGGTCGGGATATAACCGCCGCGCTCCATCAGTTCATATTTTGCATGCACTGCTTCAGATGTTCCCTTGGTGTCGGCGCGAACAACATTCTCAAGCACGACAACATTGCTGGGCTGGCGAACGGCAAAATAGGGCTCCGCGGTGACGATCAGTGCGAATGCCTGAAGATTGGTGGTGGCCGTCAGTTTGCTGCGATCGTTGCCGCCGATCAACACTTCTCCAAGATTCACTGCGTGGCCGTCAGGCGAGATCGCCCACATCACATAGGTCAGATACTCGGTGCCAAAGGTCGTGGGACTTTGCAGGTTCCCGAAGGTCCGCTTCCACTTCCATGGTGCCGCGTTTGCTGCGCACTTTGGCTTTTCCGTCGGCTGAAGGCAGCAACGCGGTTCCAGCCAGATCCACGTCCGTCGCTCCGCCGCGATGTTGATAGTCAATCGCTTCTACGGTGCGGCTTGTCTCGTTCACGGACATAGGCGGGCAACGCGCCGACAGGCACGATGGCGATCGACTCTTGCGGGCTGGCCTGAGCAAACGCGCTCAGGCTGAGTACACTTCCGATCACAAACAATAATGTGTGTTTCACGATGTCTCCTGCAGTCAAAAGACTGCCGTATTGCGTTGTTGTCTTAAGGTTGGCGGGCAAAGCCGCTGCCGGCTTCGATGGTGCGATCTATCAGCGCCCGACGCGGAATTGATGGAGGTGATCAAACACTCCATAGAGATTTGCGATCCACAACACCAAAACGATGACAACCAGGCCGTTCAGGATCGATTTGATCTGCGCTGCATGGGGATGAACCTGTTCACAAGCCACAACAGAAGCCCTGCTGCAACAATGTGATGAGACGGTGGTAAGTGGCATATCATGTTCTCCAATCATTCTCGGATTCGATACCACCGTGGCATCGTCGAGAAGTTACTGTGGCGTGGAAGCCATCAGAAAGAGGAGAACGATTGCTCCGCTTCACTCCCATTCTTCCAAGTCAATGGAGAAATATCTGAGCCATAATGCTCATCCGGCAGCGCGAACGAGACAAAGGCTAGCTTGAGCTGAACTGGCGCGATCAGAGACAGATCGGGCGGCTCTTGGGGCGAAATGACCGAATACGATGCAGCTGGAACTTAACTTTGCGGAGAACCGGCGATTATTCCGGCTGCGCCATCCGCAGCTTGGATTATGCCAACTGCCGTCTGCAGCGATGAGCGCGTCAGCCTCTTTCGGTCCCCAGGTGCCGCGTTTGTAGCGGCGAACCCGATGATGGTGCTTGAGCACCCGATTGACCACTTCCCATGCGGCTTCAACCGCGTCTTCGCGGGTAAAGAGCGCTCCGTCGCCCTTCATGGCGTCGCCCAGAAGCCGTTCGTAAGGCGTTTCCTCTCCCGGCTGTTCATCTGACAGATAAAGCTCTCGCTCCTCTCCGATGAACTCCTCGCCCGCAAGCTTTACGCGGGCAGCCAGCGCGATTGCCGAATTGGGAGAGAGCCGGAAGCGCAGGTAATTCGACTTGCTGTTCGTCTGCACAGCATCGGCAAAGAGCTTCTGCGGGGGCCGCTTCAGCTCCACCAGGATCTCAGTCGCGGTAACTGGGCAGATACTTGCCCGAGCGCAAATACCACGGCACTCCCGTCCCAGCGCCATGAGTCGATGAAAAGCCGCAGGGCGCAATAGGTTTCGACGTCGGAGCGCTTCGCCACGTCCGGCTCATCTCGATAGCCGGCATACTGGCCGCGCACCAAGATCGTCGGGCTTCAGAGGGCGCATGGCCTTAAAGACCTTGGCCTTCTCGTCGTGCACGTCGCCAAAGTGCTGCCCCGCGGGCGGTTCCATGGCAAGCAGCGCCACAATCTGGAAGAGATGATTCTCGATCACGTCGCGCAGGCAGCCTGCCGTCTCGTAAAACGCGCCGCGCCTACCCACGCCGAAATTCTCCGCCAGAGTGATCTGAACGCTGGCCACATAGTTGCGGTTCCAGATCGGCTCCAGAAACGAATTGGCGAATCGGAAATAAAGAATATTCATGATCGCTTCTTTCCCAAGGAAGTGATCGATGCGGAAGATCGAGTCTTCAGGAAACACCGCATGCGCAACGCGGTTCAGTTCGCGCGCCGAAGCCAGATCGCGCCCGAACGGCTTCTCGACAATCACGCGCGCATTCTTGGCCAGGCCCGCGGCTCCCAGTCCTTTAATCACTGTTTCAAAGAGCGCCGGCGGGATTGCAAGGTAGTGCGCGGGCCGCTGGCCTTCCCCAGCGCGACTTTAATCGCCGTGAACGTGTTGCTGTCCGTGTAGTCTCCGCTCACGTACTTCAGCAGAGACAAAAGGCGTTTCAGCGCGCGCTTGTCATCGATTCCGCCCGCTCGCTTGATGCTGTCCGTCGCGCGCCTGTGCAGACGCTCCAGGCTCCATTTCGGAAAGGCAACGCCGATCACCGGAACCTTGAGCGCGCCGCGCTTCACCATCGCATAGAGCGCCGGGAAGATCATTTTGTGGGCCAGATCGCCCGTTACGCCAAAGACCACCAGCGCGTCTGACTGCGACTCGGCCATCAGGCGCCCTCTTTCGCGCCGGCAGTTTTCTCCTGGTGGCCGCCGAATTGAAATCGCAGCGCGGATAACAGCTTGTCGGCGAAAGTGTCTTCGCCGCGCGAACTGAAGCGCTCATACAGCGCGGCACTGAGTACGGGAGCCGGAACCGATTCGTCAATCGCAGCGGTAATCGTCCAGCGCCCCTCACCCGAGTCCGACACGCGGCCGGCAAATTTTGCCAGATCCGGGCTGTCGAGCAGCGAGATGGCGGTCAGATCCAGGAGCCACGACGAGATCACGCTGCCGCGACGCCAGACCTCGGCGATGTCGGCAAGATTCAGGTCGTATTGGTACACCTCAGGGTTGCGCAGAGGCGTAGTTTCGGCGTCCACAGTTTGCTGCTGCTTGCCGACGTTGGCATGATGAAGAATGTTCAACCCCTCCGCATACGCGGCCATGATTCCGTACTCGATTCCGTTGTGCACCATCTTCACAAAGTGGCCTGCGCCGCTGGGGCCGCAGTGCAGATAGCCGTGCTCGGCAGTGCCGCCCACCTTTTCCCGGCCGGGCGTGCGCGGCGCCGAATCGATGCATGGCGCCAATGCGGAAAAAATAGGATCGATGCGCTGAACCACATCCTTTTCGCCGCCGATCATCAGGCAATAGCCTCGATCGGCTCCCCACACTCCGCCGCTGGTTCCCGCGTCCACATAGTGGATGCCTTTGGCTTTCAGTTCGGCGGCGCGGCGAATGTCGTCGTGATAATAGGAGTTCCCGCCGTCGATGACCACATCGTCCGCTGCGAGCAGCGGGGTCAGCTCTTTGAGCGTCTCATCCACCACGCCGGCCGGCACCATCATCCAGACGGCGCGAGGCGTTTTCAACTTCTTGACGAAGTCTTCCAGCGAATTCGCGCCAACCGCGCCTTCTTTGGCAAGCGATTGCACGGCTTCCGGATGAACATCGTACACAACGCATTGGTGGCCGGCCCGCATCAGACGCCGCACCATGTTGTTTCCCATCCTGCCCAGGCCGATCATGCCTAATTCCATGGGTTCACCTTTTCCTCAAGTCTCCCGGCGCTTTTGGCCGCGAACCGATCAATTAACATGCAGCAGCTACGCTGCTCAATTACATCTTTACAGATCGATTGTTACGTTTAGATGCGGAAAAGGCAATAAGCGACAGCTTGTAACGGTGCCGTCATTTTGCGGCTGCCCCTTTGTGCCTGCCTACCTAGCGGCGCGGGATCAAAGATAGATCGCCACTCATAATGAAGATGGTGAGCGCCACGGCCATCAGGAACGCGCACACCCAGAAGCGCCAGTCGCGGTGCATCCGACGCCAGTAGGGGCCTGGGTCCGTCTCACCATGGTCGCCGCTATGTCCTTCGTGGAAGTGCTTGTTTCCTGTCATATCGCCTCTGACTGTATTGTCGCATTCGGCATCGCATGCAGTCCGCAAATCTCTGCTGCACACCGAGGGCACGTCTCAGAAGTCTATGGCTTTGAGGGCGCCACAGCATTCACGGGTGCCGCGGCAGCCACCGGCACTGGCGGGTCGGCAGCGGCTGTGGATGAGCTAACTGCCGGCGCCGGCGTTGTCTGCCGGTATCTCAGTTCCTGCCGGATAAATGAGAATCTGGATCGAGCCCCAATCTGCGTCCGAGGTTCGCGCCTGCCTGCTTGCCCATGTCCCAGCGTCTTGAGCTGGCTGTCGTCAAATCCAAAGTTCTCCACCAGGTACTCGCGGATCACCATCGCCCTGGCCTTGGCTGAGCACGAGATCCTTCTGGGTATCGCCATCCATGCCAGTGGAAACCACGACGACCGCAACTCCGAATTGAGTCTGCGCCAGGAAGTCGCCGGCGTCTTTGAGAGTCTTCTGGTCCTTCATCTTGGCCGAATCGCGGTCATCGAAGAGCTGCTTGGCTGCGTAGGTAAATGTCTTCACAGGCGTAGCCTGCGGCAGCCCGCTGATCCTGTTTGCCGCCAAATCGGCGGAGTCTTCGTATCCGCGCTTCTTGAAATATCCGCTCAAGAAGAAGTTATGTTTCAAGGCTTCCATATTTTCCTGGAAGTCCGTTACGCCGGTCTGCGCCTGCACCATCGTGTCTGGAGCGTGGCCGTAGTCTGTTCCAGGTTGTTATAGAGTTGCTTGTCGTTCACCAGCGATCCCACGGTTCCCTGCCCCGAATCGATCTTGGCGCTTACCGAATTCAGATGCGCCGTGGCCAGCGTTGCGTTCTGGATGGCCTGCTGACTGCTATCCAGAATGCCGCTCGTCTTTCGCGAGCAAATGCCGCCATCACCAGCGGCGGCACGCTCTGGATGGTCTCGCCATTCTTCACCTCGGCTTGTCCGGCAGATCCAAACGAAATGGCCACGTACTGATTGCCCAACATTCCCTCGGTTTCGATCGAGGCTACAGAGTCGCTCTTGATGATCTCCTTTGTTGATTTGTCGAGATCCATGACGACGGTGACCTTATCGCCCGGCTTGTGCGGCAGCGTGATGCTATGCACATTTCCGCTGTGAACGCCGCCCACCTGCACGTCAGCTCCCACAGCCAGGCCGGCAACATTGTCGAATTGCGTCTTCAGTTGGTAGGTGGAGCTAAACAGATACTCCTTGCTCCCGATAATGAAGACCCCGGCAGCCAGAACCGCCAGCGTTGCAACGATGAATGCTCCCAACCTCGCCACTCTCGACATAAGTCCTCCTACGATTGCTTCAGAAATTCCTTCACAAACCCGATGTCGCTTTGTTGAAGGTCTTCAAACGTGCCCTCAATCACTACGTCGCCCTCATTCAGCAGGGCGAGACGGCCGGCAATCGTCTTTGCGCTGTGCAGATCGTGCGTTACCACGATGGACGCCATCTCGCGCTCTCTCTGGAGCTTGAGAATCAACTCGTCGATTTCGCCGGAACTGATCGGGTCGAGACCGGCCGTCGGCTCGTCGAGCAGCAGAATCTCCGGCTCCAGCGCCAGCGCGCGCGCCAGGCCCACGCGCTTTTGCATTCCGCCTGAAATATCGGACGGCATCTTATCGATGTCGCGCTCCAGGCCCACCTCGGCCAGCAACTGCCTCACGCGATCTGTTCGCTCGGATTTGGACATGTCTCTGCGATGGTGCTCAAGGGGAAATGCCACGTTCTCCTGGACGGTGAGCGAATCGTAAAGCGCCGCATGCTGAAACAGGAAGCCCATCTTCTTTCTGATCTCTCCCATCTGGTCGAGAGCCAGGCCGGCGATGTCCTGGCCATGAATGCAAATCGATCCCGAGTCCGGCGTATCGAGGCCAATGATGAGCCTCAGCAGCACGCTCTTTCCCGTGCCGCTGCGCCCCAGCACGGCCAGGGTTTCTCCCCGGTTCACGCGCAAGCTGATCCCGTTTAGAACCTTGTGGCCCGCGAAGGACTTGTACACGTTCTCGACGGCAACAACAGGCGCACGACTGTCTTGCTCTGGTTCCGCTTGCTTCGTCGCCATGTCAAAAGCTGTGGCCATATTTGTTTCACGCATGCTTCGAACAACGGTTATGGAAAGAAAACAAGGATGAATTTCACCAGCACAACATCGGCCAGGATAAGGAAGAGCGAGGCCAGCACCACCGAGTTGGTGGCTGCGCGGCCCACACCCGCGGCGCCTCCGCGCGTGCGCATTCCCTGAAAGCACGCGATGAGCCCGATGATCAGGCCATACACGGCGGTCTTGAATGTCTGCGGCAGAAATGCACTGAAAGTGGCGCCATTAAAGCCGTTCGCGATGAACTGATGGAACGAGAGCGGTTCAACCAGGGCCTGCGCAAACCAGCCAGTCAGCAAGGCGCATGCGTCGGTGGCAAGGGTCAGCAGCGGCAGCATCAGGATGCAGGCCAGTATTCGTGTCGCTGCCAGCAGCCTGTAAGGGTTGATCGCGGAGGCCTCGATGGCGTCGATCTGCTCGGTCACTTTCATCGACGCCAGTTCCGCGCCCATGCCCGCGCCCACGCGCCCGCTTACCACCAGGCCGGTAATCACCGGCCCCATCACCTGAATCACGGAGTACACGAGAGTGGCAGGAAACATCGATTTGGCGCCGAATCGACTTAGACTGTAGCGGGCTTCGAGCGAGAGAATAACGCCAATTGCGGCGCCTGCCATGGCGACCAGCGGCAGAGACTTCGACCCAACTTCGTCGAGCTGCCGAATCAGCTCGCGCCATTCATACGGCGGCGTCACCGCGGCCCGCAAGACCTGCCAGGAAAAAATGCCCAGGCTGCCGAACCACTCGAAAAACCCGTTGAACAAGTCTCGCAGCAGAGTTTGCAATCGACGGCAGAAAGTCCGTCCGCCGCGTCTGGAAGTGGAGGGTTGAGGCCCGCAACGAGGTGCAAATCCGCGGTCACTCATTGATTCGGTCCTTCGAATCGGCGAGCCATGCGTATTGTTCAGATGCAAACGCGAAATCAAGGCGTGAGGTCCGCTATAGAAAAACTCCAGGGCAATGTTGCCGCCCACATATGTCAGCAGGCTGTAGTTGCCCATCCGAAATGCATCCTTTGCGCCGAAGCGGTCCGGATACCACGCGTAAACCGCAATCATCGAGCCCGCATAGGGCGCGGCCAGCGCCGAGAAAGAGAATACGCGATGGCCGTCTTCGCCGCGGCGCCCTGTCAACGTGGAGATCACGGCATGGCGCAACCGCGGAAATAGCCCGCTGCATTCGCAGCGGTAGTACAACGTATCTTCCCTGAAGGCTTCCGCCAGCCCATAACGCGTCGTCGTTGCAATAGCCGCAATTCCAAAGTCGGATCCAAATCGCTTGCCGAATCCCTCAGCCCCTTGTCCCCACTCCGGTGGTGAATTGGTGAACTGGTTGATTCCAGCGGCGACTCCGGCGGCGACAATTGGATACGGACCGAATGCGTCGAAAGCGTAGTTGCTCACCTTCGTTCTTTCAGTCGGCCGAACATAGCTCAGGTCAAGCATCCCCGATGTGGTGATCGGACTCGTGATTCCCGAAGTTGGCGAAGGATCTCCACCCGAAGAGCCTCCAGAAGACAGGCTTGATTGCGATCGTGCCCGCCCCGCCATGGCCGTCAAGACCGCGGTGACGACCAACACCAGAAACATCGCCCGGCGGATCATCGTTCTGGCAGGCCTTTTGTCCGACGGGCCAACGCGCCATCCCGCCACGCCTCCACAGTCAGCCAACGAGACGTGCGACTCCGAGCTCCACTTACATGACCGCATTGTCTCTCCCTGTTTCGACATCGGCTCGGCATAGCCCATCTCAGCCACGCCATTCGCGGCCGGCGCAGCACGCCACGTAGCCACACTCACAGCGATATTTTCAGAATGGAGGCCTCGAGCGATGCTCACATTTGCTCGGCGTCCCAGGTTGTGTGCGTTTGTGTCCCATTCGCAACGCCCAATTACCGCCAACTCAGTGCATTTACTGGGGTGAGCAATACAGACCATACGGCTTGCCTGAATTCGGGCGATGATGGACAGAGAATGATGGTGATTACAGCTAATTAAGGCGATGTTCTCATGCGATCGACTTTCTCAATCTGCGCAGGTCAATGCGCAAGTCTTGGGAAGCAGTTCGGAAACTGCGATAGCCGGACATTAATCTTTTGGACATGTATCGCCCAGCCAAAGGCGGCCGGCAACGAGGTAACAATCTGACAAGCGACAACGGCAATTTATTCGATTCCGACTGCCTTTCTTGCAAACGCGGGGCTTGGCCGAACCATTGTCGAGTTGAAGCCAAAGCAGACATTTTTCTGCCAGGGAGACATTGCGGACTCTGTGTTCTATCTGCAAAAAGGCCGCGCAAGGGTCACCGTCGTCTCGCAGACGGGCAAAGAAGCCACAATCACCCTTCTATCCGCTCGCGATTTTGTCGGAGAGGAGTCTCTCGCGGCAATCGTCGGGCTGCATATGGCCACCGCCACTGCCGTGAACACCTGCACTGCGCTCAAGATCAGCAGAAACGAAATGATTCGAGTGATGCATGACGAGCCTGCATTCGCCGATCTATTTCTCAAGTTCCTGCTGACGCGCAGCATGCGAACCCAGGCCGATCTTGTCGATCAGCTGTTCAACTCCAGCGAAAAGCGTTTGGCGCGGATTCTTCTCTTGATGGCGGAATTCGGCAAGCCGGGTGAACCGGAAACCTTCATCCCGCCCATTACCCAGGAAACGCTGGCGGATATGATCGGCACCACACGGTCTCGCGTCAGCTTCTTCATGAATCGCTTTCGCAAGCTCGGTTTTATCAGCTACAACGGCCGCATCCAGGTACACAAGTCGCTGCTCAATGTGGTTCTGCTCGATCAATTGCCTGACCGCAACGCGCAGAAGCCGGCAATTCTTCCCATTCCGTGAGAGCCTTCGGCTCTCTGCTCCGCGCCCGCGCGAAAAGCGGCGATACAGCACGATACAAACCAGGCGCCACAGGCTATCGCCGCTCATTTCAGATCCAACACGCGCGAGACATATTGCACTTATTTCGGCAAGGAAAACGCGACATATGCCCCGCCGGCAGGTCCCTTCGGATCGCGCGCTCCGCTTGCGGCGATCACGACGTATTGCCGGCCATCGATCATATATGTTGACGGCGTCGCCACTCCGGCGAACGGCAGTTCCGCCTCCCACAGCAACTTGCCCGTGCGGCTGTCGAAGGCGCGGAATTTTCGATCGTAGACCGTGGCTCCAATAAAAACCAGGCCGCCTGCCGTCACAATCGGTCCGCCGTAGGTTTCTGTGCCCGTGTCTTTCATTCCCTGTCGAGCCAGCTCCGGATACTCGCCCAGCGGAATCTTCCACACATATTTACCGGTCTTCAGGTCAATCGCATTCAGCGTGCCCCATGGCGGGGCGATCGCGGGATATCCGTCCGGATCGAGAAATTTGCGGTAGCCCGTGAAAGTGAATTTGTCCGGATAATCCTCCGCGCCATGCTCCGAGCCATGCCCCTGCGCGACTGACGCTTGCGTTCTCGGGCCATCCGTCACACCCATGTAGCGCAGCAACGCCTCCAGATCCGCTCCCTGCACATCGGGCATAGCCGGCATCTGATCCGTCCCGTCTCTGCACAAAGTCGACAATCTGCGCCTTGCTCAGCCGCGTTCCCACGCCAATCAGCATCGGATTCGCCGGAGCAATTCCCTCCATATGAGCTCCGTGGCAGCGAGCGCAGCGATTCGCGTAAACGGCCGCGCCTGCCCGGTCTGCGCCTGCCTGATCTGCCGGTGCCCGCGCCGTCATCTCCTGTGCCGGCACCGATGTCAGTTCCTTGCCCGCATCGCCTCTGACAGCAGACGAACCCGCACGCAGGTATTCGATCAGCGCCTTCATCTGCGCATCGTCGATGTTGGGGAACGACGGCATGCGGCCTGTGCCATTCTTCACATTGTTAGTTACCTTCTCTACCTTCAGCCGGCTCAAAACATCCACCAGTGATGGGAACGCCGGCGGCGCACCCTCCAAATTCGTGCCGTGGCACATCGCGCACTGGCTTTGATAAACCTGCTCCCCAGGGTTCGCGCTGTGGTGCGCTTCAATCAGGCCGCCGGTCCAGGCCATCTCCGTCGCGTTTACATACAGAATGTCCGTTGCCGGGTCGATCGCCGGTCCGCCCCACTCCGCGCCGCCGTCAAATCCGGGAAAGATCACCGTCTGCTTGCCCACCGCGAAAGGCAAGAACTGCCCATCGCTCGCAAAGGTGCGAAACATCTTCAACGCCCACGCGTGCGCCTCGGCGAGTGCGGTTGGTCAGCATATCCTCCGTTAGCCGCTGGCGGGCGAACGGCTCGGGCGCATCTGGTTTGGGCTGGGTTGGTGAAGTCACTTCGCCGGGCACACTGCTGGTCGGGTAAGGAATCTCATGAATCGGAAACAGCGGCTCACCGGTGATCCGATTGAACAAATACAGGTATCCCTGCTTTGTAGTTTGAGCCAACGCCTCCACAGTCTCGCCGTCGCGCTTCACCGTGAAGAGCGCCGGTTCTGAGGGAAAATCCCGGTCCCATATGTCATGGTGCACACCCTGAAAATGCCACAACCGCTTGCCGGTTGCGGCATCCAGCGCCAGCAGCGTATCCGCATAAAGATCGTCGCCCAAACGATCGCCACCGTAAAAGTCGAAGACTGCTGAACCGGTAGGAACATACACAATTCCCAGCATTCGATCCAGCGCCATGCCCGCCCAGTTGTTGGCGGCTCCGGCCGTCTTCCACGCCTCCGCCGGCCAGGTTTCGTAGCCGGCCTCGCCGGGGTGAGGAATGGTGTGAAAGCTCCAGACCAGCTTGCCTGTTCGCACATCGAATGCGCGCACATCCCCCGGTGGCGCCGGATGCGTCTCGGGATTTCGACCACCGACAATAATCAGGTTCTTGTAGATGATCCCCGGCGTGGTCAGCACAATTGACTGCTTTTCAAAGTCCTCGCGCAAGCCCTTGCGCAAGTCGATCCGGCCCGATTCGCCAAAACTTGCAATCGGTTTGCCGGTCTTCGCATCCAGGCAGTAGAGAAAGTTCATCACTCCGGCAAAGATTCGTCCCACCTTGCCATCAGTCCAGTACGCCATTCCACGTGCCGGTTGTGTGCCCCCGGCAACGTCGGCATCGAACTTCCATTTCAGCACGCCGGTTGCTGCGTCCAGCGCCACCACCTTCTGCGTCGGCGTATACGCGTAGAGCGTGCGGCCCACCACCAGCGGATTGTCCTGGATGCCGCCCGTTTCACCCGTATCGAAGGTCCACGCCACTTTGAGTCGCCGCACGTTGACGCGGTTGATCTGCTTGAGCTGGGAGTAGTGATCTCCTTCAGGGCCGCCGTTATATACAGGCCACCCAACCGAACTCTGCCCCGCGCAAACCCCGCACAGCATGGATGCCGAAAGTGTTCCAATTACGAGTGTCCCAATCACGGCAGTCCGGTCCATCTTCTTCAATTCGTTTCCTCGCTGCCAGACAGTTTACTTGCTATGCGGTGCATCTGATGATCTGCACTCAACCGTGGTTGATGCATAACTGGTGCTGTCGCTGCATCAGCGTGTCTCTGGAATTGTAGGTCGCTTCCCCGCCTTTCTTGCTTGTTCAACACCGTGCGGTCTGAATACCGGGCAAGCGGCCTCGCAGGAAATGCTGGACGACTTCTAGATTCCCGATTCGCCGAATTAGGAGCCGCATGTTCTAGAATGGCCTGAGTCCCCCCGGACGAGGTACCTATGAAACCCACGCAGAAGCGTGCGTTGGCGACGTTCCTTAGCCTTCCCTTCCTTGCGTTGTCTGCGTTCGCACAGGCGCCCTCGCCCGCACAAGCGTCTTCGGACTTTACGACGCTCGAGCTCAATGTCACGCCCTCACCCGCATCGAGTTCAGAGTTAAGCCTGCCTGCCGGAACTTCCGTTGTGGACTTCGACGTATGGCCCACCGGCGCTGATGCGGTCATCCTGACCAAGGACAAAGCCGGCAACCACGTTGTCAGTTGGCACGTGGGCGACGCAAGCGCCGTCCTGCTTCTCGATCTGCCGGCGACCTTTGCCGCCGCTTCCATCGCCGTCCATCCATTGGGGCAGCGATTCTTCGTTGAAGGAAAAACCGGTCAGCAATCCCAGATTTTGGCGGTCGACAACGCGAATGGAAGCTGGACCGAGCATTCCATCTACCAGACCTCCGCCGACGTTCGCCGTCTCCTCGTCGCTCCGCGGCCCTTTGAAACCGGCTACAACGACACGACGGACCAGACCATCGAGAGTTACCGGCTGTTTTTCTCGGAACACCTGTCGAGCGGCGCATATTCCACGCGCTCGATTACCGAAGATGGCCAGCGCGAATACCAGGTGATTGGCCCGCAGTCCACCTACGTAAAAATTCCCGACTCAACTGACGACCCCACACCAAACTTCGTTGCGTCGGCGCTGCCGGAGTCTTTTCATCCCGACGGACACTTGCTCATCTGGGAGGACGGCAACGGCTGCTTCCAGCAGCTTGCTTACGCGGGCCAGAACTGGGATAAGCCATCACATATAGTCGGCAATCCATGCGGTGGATCGCTCACGGTAACCCCGAACGGCGCTGCGCTTTTGCATTGGAAGAGCGGCGTGCCCGGTGTCGCCGTAATCGGCGACCACGGCAGCACAACCTCAACGCAGGCCGGCGGCTATCAGTTCATTTCCACGCCATCCTCTGTGCCCGACGGCAAGGGAATCGTCGGATTGGTGGAGAAGTCGGGCGCACCGGCACTGGTCTACGTTCCGATCGCCGTCCCTCTCGCCGACGTGATCAACGCGTGGATGTTTACCCAGGACGCCGCTGACCGCGACAGCTATACAAAAAGCGCCGGCATGCTTCGCACAACCGATGAAGATCAGTTGTACGAGCTCTACGACACGGAATCGTATGCCTGCGGCCACTACGACAGTGCAACGCCAACGCGGCCTTACCTCGTGACCACCGACATTTTCTGGGAGCTGGTTGCCTCAGCTTACGAAGGCACTTTCATCGTCGAGGAGCGCCAGCAGGCGATGCCCGCGTTCTGGGCGTTTGTCGCCGCAGCGCGCCAGTCGCTCAACGCAACCGCGCCAAACTCGACTTGGGCGACAGCCTTCAATGCGGTAGCGGATTCCGAAAGTGCGACCAGCCCGTCCGACACCGAGGCTCTGCACATTCAGCAAGCGCAAGGGACATTCAGCTCACCCGTTTTTGGCAAGCCGTTCGACTTTACTGAACTGACACCGCGCGGCTATTACACCGCTACTCCCGAAATGCAGGAGTATTTCAAGGCGGTTCATTATCTGACTACTGCCGCCGCGGTGATTGATGCCACTCCATTAAATGCGCTGCCCGACGATGTCAAAGCGAAAGCTCTCCAGTGGATCGCCGCCTACGCCGCCTACATCGCGCCCAGCCGCTCACCTCTCGTTTGGAATTCTGGTGCATTCGTTCCGCCCGCGTTTGCGCTTCATCCCGTGACCAGCCCACAGATCTTTCCACTCTCGTGGGGATTCGACAACGAGGTGCTGCTCTCAACCGTTTTCCACTCTGATTGGCCTGCCGCCGAACAGATCATCGGTTCCCAGGGTCCGCGTGGTCTGCCTTCAGGTCTCGATCTTGGCCGCCGCCCTTGGCAGCAGCTACGCTCGCTCTTTGCTGAAGGACCGATCTTGCGTCGTATCCCGCCGCTGGGTCCCGCGCTCGATGCACTTGAAGGCCGCGCACCAAAAACCGCGGCACAGTCGGATCTATATGACGCGTGGATCAACGCGCTGGCCGTCCAATGGGCCGACAATGCGACTTTTCCCGGCGTCGTGCAGGACCCGCTTTGGGATGCGAAACGCATTCAGACGGGTCTCGCTTCATGGGCCACGCTGCGCCATGCAACTGTGCTGGTGAACGAGAGATCAACGGCGGAGTGCGGCGAGGGCGGCTTTGAGGCGATTGTCCTGCGTCCGCCAAGAGGCTACGTCGAACCGGACCCAAAGACCTTCGAAGCCATTGCATCGTTGTTCGACCAGATGGAGCAGGTGGTGGCGAAGTCGGCCAACTTTACCGGAAATCTTCCTCAGGATCCCTCCATCGAACAGGATTCTTCGGGAAACGACAAGGTTCAGCCTCTGCAAGCCGGTATCATCCGGCGTTTGCAGGCAACCGCAAGCAAGGCGCGTCTCTTCGAGTTTATGGCCCAAAAGGAACTGCAGAATCAGCCGCTCGCCGACAGTGATTATGACGAGATCCTTCATGTAGGAGCGGTCGCTGAGCACGACTTCCTGGTTTACAACAGTCTCGCCAGCGCAGACCTCGCGCTCTCCACGCCCAACCCGATGATGAAGATTGCAGATGTGGCCGGCGGAGGCGAAGTGCCGTACCTCGAAGCGGCGGTCGGGCGTCCGCTCGAGTGGGACCAGGTGGTTCCGTATTTCGGTCGCCGCGAAATTGTGAAGGGCAGCGTTTACTCCTACTACGAATTCCCCTCGTCCACGCCGCTCACTGACCTCGCCTGGGCCGGAAAGGTCGCCAACCCCGACGCCGATCCCTCCCACCCACGACCGGGAGACAAAGCGGTACCCGGCAAGGTCGATATCCCAGGCCCATCCCGCGTGGATCAGCTCTTTCATCTCCAGGGAGAGCCTGTCATGTCCGGCAGAACCGCCCTTTTAGTTTTTGCTGCAGCGGCATTTTTCGTTTCGCCGTTGGCATCGGCCCAGCCTGCGCCCGCTGCCCAACCCGCCACCGGCGATTTCCGTCTGCTCTTTACGGGCGACGTCATGATGTCGCGTCTTGTGAAAGTGGAGATCGACCAGCGAAGAACGAGCCCGTGGCGCGAAACGCGGCCTGGCACGCCGACAAACCCTTCGACTGGTTTTTACGACCTCTTTCACAGCGCCAGCCTCGTCGGCGGCAACTTCGAGGGCGCTCTCGGCGATCCGGCAAAATGTCCCGCTGAGAACAAGCTATGCTTTGCCGCGTCCGACTCCGCGACTGAGCTGATGAAGCAGGCCGGATTCAGTTTCGTAACCGCCGAGAACAACCATTCCGGCGACCTGGGCCAGACGGGTCGAAACGAAACACGCGCAGCATTCCAGCAGAACGGACTGCTGGCACTCGACTTCGATAGCTCTCCGCAATTTTTTCGCTTTGGCGAACTCACGGTCGGTTTCATCGCGGTCACAACGGTCAGAGCTGCGGACGGGCGCGTGCAACAGGTTCCGTCTGTTGAGCTGGCGCAGAAGCTGCGGCTAGCTCGCCAATTGGCGAACCTGGTTGTTGTATCCATCCACTGGGGCAACGAACTGCAGGATTGGCCGACCGATGCGCAGCAGCAGCAAGCGCACTGGCTTGTCGAGCATGGCGCTGACCTCATCGTTGGGCATCATCCTCACGTTGTCCAGGCTCCCGCGTGCGTCGAAGGCAAACCAGTTTTCTTCTCGCTCGGCAATCATCTATTCGACCAGAAATATGCCGAGACCAAAGACGGCCTCATCGCCGATTGCAGCGTCCACGCCGGCCGCCTCCTCTGCGGAGCGCTCAGCACGCACACCGATGAGACCACGGCTTATCCGAGGTTGGCGGGCAGAAATGCAGCAGCCGATCAGGCTCTCGCCGGCTGTTCTCCGCAACTTGGTCCGAGTACAGAGATCGATGGAGTCACCATCCGTCCCGAGCCATGGTCTCCCGATCAGCCTGTGAGTGGAATCATTCTCGACGGCTACAAAAACGATGGTGAGGGAACAGGAAAACTGGCGTGGCAATCGAGGCGTCAGGACCTTGTCTCGCTGCAAATGGTCACGTCCATGGCGGCCGAGCCGTTGCTGCTCTCTTTGGAACGTCACACCTCGTCGATTGACGACGAGGTTGGTCTGCGGCCGTATGTCTACGCCATCGGTCCCCATGGCCTGATCGCGCGATGGCGAGGCTCCGCGCTCGCTTGGCCGCTGATCGATGCAGTGGAATCGAAGGACGGCGTCTTGTGCGCGCTGCATCGCGGCGATTCGTTCCTTATGCCCGATCCTGCCACGAAGACAACCCGGATTGCAGCCTACCGATGGAACGGATTCGGATTTACCGGCATCGAAACTCCAGCGGAATGCGAGCCAATCCTTCGTCAGCCCGCGCCATGAATTCCGTCCAATGAATTTGATCGCCACAGCCAGTTCTGATTCTCAATGCGTCAGCATTTCTCTCTTCGCTCTAAACAAGCGAGACTCGACGCATCCCTGGCTTTTCGTCATCAACAAGAAGTTTCCCGCTCCTGATAATGCGCGCTCACTGAGACACGAGCAGGATTGGCGCGCGCCAGAAAGCCGCCTTTTGCGTCGATGGATCGAGCACCGTGACCTGGCAGTCGTATTGGCCGCGAGGAAGATTGTCCACGCCTAAATCGAAGCTCAGCGCCATGGTGCCAAGTCGGCTATCCGGATTGGGAACAATGGACTTCGGCGCTGTCTCGTATAGTTTCTTTCCGTTCTGGTAAAGGCTAACGAATGCGAAAAGAGGCTGCTGTGGACTTGGAGTTGAAGTTGGAGTTTGTGGCTGCTTGTAAGCCTGGAAGTAGACGTGAATCTCCCGGCCAGCGGCAAACACACGCGTCACGCTTGGGATCAGCTTCTTGCCATCCTGAACGAGCGGATTGACGGCCTCATCCTTCGCCCTATCCTTTGCCTTCGCGGCATCATAGATGGCCTCCTTCAAATCCACGCGCTGGCTGCTGAGCACGACGGCGCTGATCGGGACACGCTTTTCTTCCTTATTCAAATTGGGAATGACGAACGTCGTTTCAAAGGTTCCTATTCTGCCCGTCTCATCGTCGCGCGCCAGAAACTTGATCATGTACTTGCCGGGCAAGCAGCGTAAAGCCCGTGTCATATTCGATGGGACGCTTGGCAAGTTCAGCCGCTGTCGCGTCAGACAGTTTGATATTCACATTGTCGCGAACGTTCGAAACAGTTGTGCCGCCGACAAGATCCTTGATCTCGCCTACAAAATCAATCAGCGTGTGCTCGGCGCCGCCGCGCTTTGCCAGGGCCAACTCACGCCCCGGAATTTTGACGACGATAGGAACGAAATACTCCGCGCGGTTGAGCTGAAAGTAATCGATCTCCATGGCAATGGTGAGATCGGTGATGGGATTGTCCAGCATGAGCGCGTCTTCAAGCTGGCGCTCCCGATCAATGTCAGTGAACTTATTAAACTCCTTGTCGGCATAGTAGCCCTGTCGATAGTCGAGCTTCGCCTCCTGATTTTGCGCCAAAGAAATTCTGATGCGCCGGAATTTGCCGTTCTGCTCGGTATTCGTGGTGTAGTAGGCGAGGATGTAGTAGTCCGAAATGGCCTCCTGCGCCTGAACGATGCCGCGCGTCAGGTCGTTGTTATCGAGAAAAGCCTTGCCGCCCGTATCACCGGCCAGCGCGTAGAGCGTGTCTTGCGATTGCTGGAAGTTGGTGGTGACCGCCTGCGCTGCTGCTCCCGTGTAGACGCCCTGATTTCCCGGCGAACCCTGAGTCGCGTCGCCCAACGGCGCCTGCGCCACCAGGCCGCGCGCGTCAACGGTCCAAATAGAAACGCCCGCTTTGATCGCCGTATCCGCCGTTGCGTGCATCTGCGCCTGGTTGTCGATCCCTTGCAGGCGCAAGCCACTGGCGAAATAAATGAGCTCTTTCTTCTCGTTGACCTGTCCCAGCATTCGCGCCGCTGTCTGCAGCGCGGAAAGTTGACGGTCGGTGTTGAAGACGTTGAACTCGCTGTCGTCCTGCCCGAAGGCTGCGCCTGTATCGGCGCTGCTCGCATCGTCGACCGTGTCAGCTGTACCCTGGCCTTCTCCAACGACCATGGTCTCGAGAATGCTAAGTAGCCTGTTGCGGTCGGCTGTAAAGTCCTGCAAGACGTCCACCGACCCACCCTCATAGCGCAGAATGGCGATCTGATCCGCGGTCGTCATTTGCGTGCGGACGAACTGCTGCGCGGCGGACAATGCGCGCATTTCGTCCGATGGCGGCAACGCCGTCATGTCGAAGTAGAGAGCCATCAGGCGGCGGTTCTTGTAGCGCTCGTTCTCGATCGATTCGGGAGCGATCCCGGTGCGTGCCAGGCGATTGTAGATCGTGACGTTTTCGTTCGCCGTTTTTTCCGCGGGCAGCGGTTGGGCTGTCTCCGACAAATCCTCGTGCTCGCAATCGCTAATCGTCTGCGGAACGCCATCCTCGGTCAGCACAAAGTCTTTCGCGGTTAGCCCGTGAATAAAGTTGCCTTGCTTGTCTTTCACCTCGACAGCTTCAACCACAAGATTCGACTTGACCGTCAGCGTAAAATTCTCACCTTCGCCCGCGCCCTTGTTCTGGCCGACCTGCTGCGGATGCGAGCCGGACACAGCCAGGAGGAAGAGGGCGGCGACTCCAGAAATTCGCATCATTGGAACCTCAAATGCACGCTTGTTTGCAGGCCACGCATCGCGCCGGGCGAAACAGGCAAGCCGAACTGTGTGCTGTTCACCAGATTGTTCCAACTCGAAAAAGCCGCATGATTGAGCGTATTCGTTGCAGTCACCGCGAAATCAAGATACAGTTTTCCGTGCGGGCGAAACGTTCTTGCCAGCGAACTGTTCAGCGTAAGGTGGTCTGGCCCGATAATTGAGTTTCTGCCTGCTGTTCCCCATTGCCCGGCTACCGGCGCTGAAAAAGCCGCTACGTTCAGGTGCGAAAGGCCGCCCGAATTGTAGATAGATGCGCCTGTGAGGTCCGGCCGGATGATGTTTGAAAATCCGGTGCCCGGAACGGGATCTGGAAGAATTGGTGTCTCGGGCAATCCAGAACCCAAAGTAAAAGTGCTCAACACCGTCCATTCCTTCAGCGTTCTGCCCCGCCAGCCGCCCAGCAATGTGCCGCCACCGAGTCCCTGTCCACTGGTGTATTGTGCCTGCACGGTCAGCAGTTGGCGCTGATCGAAAGCAGAGAGCGATCGCTCGGCCCTCGGATCGAGCCAGTTCTGCGCCACCGCAGCCGTTGGCGTAGACAGAGCCGCCGATTGCGCCTGGCCGCCACTGCTCGCCGTCATGTGGCCCTGCCCGCCCAGATACGCATCGTCGTCGATCGACTTCGAATAGGTATACATAAGCGACGCCGCCAATCCGCTCCGCAGCCTGCGCCGCAATTGAAGCTGGCCGGCCTGGCGGATCGAGTTGCCGTTCGAGCTTTCGTACACAAATCCCGAAGGACAACTCGGGCACGGATTCGCCTCGCCAAGCGGATAGCTATTGGGCAAAATCTCCTGCGGGCCGTGCGTTCCCTTCGTGCCCTGATAAGTCGCCGTCATCTGCAGCGCAAAAGGCAGATCGCGCTGAACCGCCAATTGCCACGCCTGCGCGTAGCCGATGCGGAAGTTCGGATCAATCGCAAACGCGTCCGCGGTCGTTCCCGAACAGGCGACGAGCCCATTGGCCGCCGTTGCAGGAAATCCGTTAGCCAGCGTAAGCGGGCACGCTGCGCTGTTTTGAATATTCAGGCTCGTCGAGAGCGGATACTGCTGCGCCATATCGAGCACAACGCCCTGGTACACCGAAGTGTCGGGATAGATTCCATATCCCGCCCGGATCACCACCGTTGAGGCGGGAATCGGCCGCCAGGAGATCCCAATCCGCGGCTCGATCATGCTCCGCTCTGGCCGGATCAACGAAGACGGATAATGACCGCCCGTCACCGTTCCGACCGGGTCGCTGCCCACGACCGCAGCAGCGGCGGTGAATCCACTCGCAACGTCGAGATTCGCCAAGCGGCCGAAGAGTTCCGTGATCGGCGCGCCGTAGTCCCACCGCAGTCCCGCATTGATGCTGAGAATGGACACCACGCGCCAGTCGTCGGTAAAATACGCGGAGTACACCGGCTCACGAAAATATTTGTCCGCATTACCAAAGGCCACGGCGCTCGTGTCGGGAACGCCGATAAGAAAATCCGCAAGATCGGAGCCGCTTGCCGATCCGCCTGCCGGTCCCGCCGTCGCCGCACCCGTAAAGCCAAATGCTCCGCGCGGATTCTGCTCGAAGAAGTCGTTGTACTGCTGCTTGCGGAACTCGCCTCCAACAGTAATGTTGTGCTTGCCGGTATAAATCAGCGTCGAGGCCGAAACTGAGTTGGTCACATTGCGATTAAAGGCGCTGTTGGCATCGCTCAATCCGGCAAAGCCGCTGGAGAAGCCAAGCGCAGGTGGACCCCAGTCGGCGGCATTCTGGTCGTTGCCGTTAATGCCGGCAGCGCCCGAGACATTGAATCGATCCTCAAAGTTTGGCGTCACCTCGGTGCGTAGGCGGCTGAATGCATACCCTGTAAACAGAAATATGCGCGGCTTCAGCCGGTGCGCCCAGTGGATGTTGCCGTTAATGCCCAGCGTCCCAGTCTGATCCACAAAGCCAAAGAGGTTCACATTATCGGCCCGCGTGCTCTGGAAGTTGAACGCTCCATAAAGCTGATCTTTGCGTCCCATCGTTTTGTCCAGCTTCGACTGCAAGGAGTCTTGATGCGTGTTGTTGAGCACCGGCGCCTGATAGTTGTAGTTCGAGACGTCTGCAATATTAGGCAGCGGGTAAAGCTGCAGCAGCGCTTTCGCCTGCGGGCTCACGGGAACTTTATTGTTGTTATACGGCGTCCCCGTCGCCGGATTGTAGACAGTCACCGGCTGGCCCAGAGCATTCTCGAGGCCTGTCAGGTTGCCGGCCTGCTCGGCTGCGGTGGGCACCAGGCCGGCATTAGTTACGGAGCTGCTGTCGCGCGTCCACTGGTACGAGACAAAAAAGTTTGGCCCGCGCGGCAGCCAGCGCCCAATCTTGATTGGACCCTGCAGCGTGGCCACTCCCGTGAAATCGTTGAACGATGGCTTCGGCGCCTCAATGCCGCTCAGCGCATAAGGGCGAGCATCCAGCGCGGAATTCTCTTCGCTGGCAACAAATCCGCCCGTATACAAGGCCTTGCTTCCTGAGCGCGTATTTCCAAACGCCGAATTCGTAGCATACTGCGAGGTCGCCGCGTTGTTCACGCTGCCCTGCACAAGATACCCGTCCGCGCTCTGTTGGTTTTCTTCCTGCGGTTCCTTCGGCATCTCGGGCCCGTTGCTCTGCCCAGGTTGCTGCCCAGATTGTTGCAAAGGTTGTTGCCCCGGTTGTTGTCCAGCCTTCTTGGTCGATGCTTCATCGGGCACCGGCGGCACTTCAATCGCCGGCTTTTCCTGTTGCGCCTCAGCGACAATCTGTCCCTGCGGTAACAGCTTCATCTCCCAATTCGCGGCGGCCATGTTCGGCGTGATTGTCACATCTGCATGAATCGTCTCGAAGCACTGCATTTCAACTTCAATCGTCCAATTTCCGTACGCCAGATCGTCGAACTGGTACGCACCTTGCTGATCGGAAACGGCAGTCACCGTTTTCATTCCTTCGTCGCCGATTTGTCGTCTTATATGTCGCCTTAATCGTCGCGCCGGGCAGCGGCAGCCCGCCAAACGTCACCACACCGCGATAAGGCGAGGCCGCGGCAGTCGCGACTGCGGGTGCGGCTGACTGACTGGGAAGCGGAGCCGGAGTGGTGGGTTCCAGTTGCCTGGGATCCGACCGCTCCCGCCTTGGCCACGGCGCAATACACCAGCAGCAATACGCACGCATATCGTCCATCTGAAACCAAGCCCGCATGCTCGTCCTGGTCGGCGCAGTGCGGGTTCGCTCATCTTCGCTTGCACTCCGTTTTCAGATTCAAAGCGCGGCAGGCGAAGCCCACGCAGATGCGTGTCTTACATAGGGGAGATTTCAAATATAAGACGTCGACGATCTCCATTTGGCTCGGGTTGCGCTGTTATATTTTCCATCGCTGCTGATTTCGACCAGCCCCGCTAATTCGGCGACGGCCTTTCGATGCCGTCGACAACGAGCACATCGACGGGCCCTTTAGTTGCTACGAGCTTCAGGCCAAGCTGCTCCTCGAATGCCGTGAAGATCGAAGGCCGCGGGTCGGTCGGGGCTGCGCCCTCTGGCGCCCACTCCAGCGCGAAATCGTAGCCGCCTTGGAGTCCGGTCTTGTCCACGACAACTCGGCCCATCATTCCGGATAGGTTTAACGCAAACATTGTCATGGATGTCGATTGCGCCTCAATCTTTCCGTTTGAAAACATTGCATTCCCGCCCGCGTCGACGGCAGATTTCTTCATCTTGCATCCGCTCTTTGCAATTCTCAGTTCGTAAACGGGGAGGATTCGTGTCGAAGAGTGGGCTCTGAGCGCAAAGCGGTCTGCAAGCATTGACTGCATCATCAGCTGCAATTGCCTCGAATGCTGCAACGGCGGAAGTCTATCAAGTGCTGACGCCGTACCGGCATCCATCTTCGCTTCGACGGCAAACAAATCGGTGCTGGCCCAGCCCGGTAAACCAATAAGCTGTTCATCTGTGAGCGAGTACGCACCCCTAATCAAGGTATTCGCGTGTGCGCTGGCGAAAAATCCATCTGTCGTGTTCCTCCAATAGCCGCTTCCCGATGGATCCGGCTTCACCGTCACGGCCTCGAAAGTCGGGCGAGAACCCGTTGCTGCGTCAACGCCTGTCGAACCGTCGGTGCGCTGAGCGTCGCTTTGGGCGTGCACTCCGGTCGTGTGCGAAAGCCCAAGCACGGCCAGCGCGATCAGTACAGTGCCGGCCAATGCGCCCAGCAATACACTCCTCGTTGGATTGAGCTTCTGCACTGCCTTCCCCCCGGCATAAACCGCGCAATTCGCTTCTTCAAATCCGAACCGCTGCTAGTTCGACGATGGCTTCTCCACGTGGTCGATCACAATCACGTCATCCATTGCCTTAGTCGCTGTAAACTTCAACCCAAGCTGCTCCTGCAAAGCCGTATATAAACTCGGCGGAGCGTCCGGGTTGTCGCCGGCGGGCGGCTGAATGGGTCCGTTCGTGCCGCGGAACTGCGCAAACTGCGAATCGTCCGGCGTCCACTTCAAGTTGAAGTCGTACCTGGCCGTCAACCCCGTCTGATCTACTACGGGTTTATCCATCACTCCGGACTGCATCCAGCTCGCGAATTCCTTCATGGTCATGTTGCGTACTATCAGGTCGCCAAAACCCCTGAGTCCGAATCCCTGCGGATCATTTGGCCCCGCCGTTGTCTCTTTCATCTTGGGGCCGCCAGTGGCTAGCTGGATCGCGTACACAGAAAGCTCTCTCTGTTCGTGGTGAAACTTCAGCGCGAACCGGTCGGCCAGCAGCCCCTGTATCATCTCGCCCATCTGCTTAATGCTCGGTCTCCCGGGCACATCCGCCACGCCGTCAATATCGTAAAGATCGGTGCCAAGCCAGTCAGGTGCGCCGATAATCTGCTTGGCATGCATTCCATATGCAACGGCGATCAAGTCGTTCACGTTGGTGTGAAAAGTTCTCGTGTGCGTGCCGTTGAATCCGAATCCCTTCCCCGGCTGATTCGGCTGGCTTGGCTTGATCGTTGCTACGTCGAATTTCGGATGGGCATCCGATGCCATCGCTTTGACCGGCTCAGGAATCGGCCACGCCGCATCCTCCGTGGTGCGCTCCAGGTTCAGCGTCAACCCATTTGGCCCTTGCGTCCATGTGCCGTTGATCGTCTTCCCGTCGGCGCTTATTTTGCCCTCGTATTTGCCGCCGATCGCGTCCATTGAGAAGGTCAGCGTTCCGTTTTCAAACGCAGTTTTGTCGGCAACAAATGGTTGGCCACCTTGATCGATGCTGTAAAAGGTAAGCTTGTAGCTGCCATCTGCCGCCTTCGCAATCTTGATTTCCGTCCGCAAGTCACGATTCGCCTGCGCAATATGCAACGTCCCCTGCCAGATACCCACAATGTCCGTTGGCGAAGCTGGCGATGCGGTTGCCGGTGCACTGGCTTGTGGTGGCGCCGCGCTTTGCGCTGCCGCTTGCAACGCTCATCCAACTACCGTTCGCAGAGAGCAGCAACGCAGTTGCTCCGATTGCACTCCAAGCCAACCCACGCCAAGTCTTCCCACTGAAACGCAGTTCGCACCCAATGTGATTCCATCTCATTTGGATCACTCCATCTTCTACGCCCATCGCGATCATGCAAAAGGCGCCAGCGTCTGATTTTTCCCGATCCGAAGAAGAATACACCTGTAAGATGAATCTACGCGTCTTCTGTCTCCACAGTTCCCGCCTCTATTCCCAATTTCATGCAAAATAAAGTTGCAATGTTCCGAGCGGCCGGGGATTGCCGGCGTCTTGCCTGATGGGTGACAAGTATCTTGAGCTTTCACATTCATACGTGCGCCGTTGCGGAGTCCACCTCAGTGCAGAGTAAGTTTGTTATGAGAGCATCGGTTTGCCACAGAACGGCTTTCAGCAGGATGCTGGTGCCCATCGTCGCTTCGTTTTTCGCAATTCCCGTTCTCTGCGTGCGTGCCACATCCCAGATCGTACCGGCACCGCAATCCTTCGACGTTGCCTCGATCCACATCAACAACACGGAAACCGACGGCCACCACCACATCATCAGCGACCCCACCGAGAGCCGCTTTCGCACCGTCAACCTCGCGCTCCGCGACCTCATTCAGTTTGCCTACGGCGTACCCGACTCGCAGATTCTCGGCGGTCCAACCTGGCTCGACTCCGTCATGTTCGACATTGACGCGAAGTCCGACCCCGCAGTTGACGCCGAGTTACGCGCACTGCCAACCGAGCAGGCGCGTCACCAGAAGCAATTGATGGTGCAGGCGCTACTAGCCGACAGATTCCAGCTAAGAGTTCACCAGGAGACGCGACAGCTTCCTGTCTATGCGCTGGTTGTCGCCAAAGACGGCCCCAAATTCAAGCCGTCGCAAATCAATGGCACCACCATCGATACCGGCCGGGCGCGCTTGCATATCGCAGGCAGCGACGACACCATCAGCATCTTCGCGCGCGAGTTGGCTCAGGTGCTCGGCCGCGTGGTCGTGAACCAGACCGGACTCAGCGGCCGCTACGACCTCACTCTGCGGTGGACTCCGGACGATGCCGCTGCCTCAGCTTCATCCTCTCCCGACATCCCGCCTGATATCTTTACCGCGATTCAGGAGCAGCTTGGGCTCAAACTCGAATCGACAAAAGGTCCCGTTCCCGTGCTCGTCATTGATAGCGTCGAGAAGCCTTCGCCAAATTAGCAGCTACCGTACGACCAAAAAACCGCGTTTCCTATAACTCAGAACGAAGCCCCGCCACCATGACCCGCTCCCCCATTTATCCGACAGGCGCTCCCAAACCGCCGAATCGTCAATCAACCAATATCTACTTCTTTTCGGCCTCAAACGAATCCGCTTCGCGGTTCAACTCGTCCACCGTCGCCGCGTGCGTGTAGAACGCCACGCGATAACGGAAAGTCGTCGTCTGTCCTTTTTCAAGTGTGTAATCGAGCGGTGGCTGCGTCGCATCGAACATGTGCCGCCCCAGCGGATTGGCGGCAAACAGCCCGTAGCCGCGCGCGTGCCAGTAGGTTGGATAGCCAATGTTGCCGGGATGGTCGAAGATCGCTACCGTCACTGTGTGCCCAGCATTGTCATGGCCGGTCAGCGAGCACCATCGCCCTCGCGTTGACCACGCCGCTTCTCCTCGCACACCTTCGCTGGTCAGATATTCGCCGGTCGGCGGAGCCACACCGGGAAGATCGGCCGCCGCCGCGACCGTCGTCGCATTGCCGTTCGCGTCGGTGAAGGTTCCACCTTTTTCTTCCGGCGATTCGAGCCATCGCGCAACACGCAGGCCCAGCAAACCGTCCTTGTCGTCGTTGAAGACCACATGGTCGAGGGCTTTCAGCGTCACAACTAGATCGATGGTCCGTGTGGGCCCACTGTGCGCGAAAACATATGTCGAGGTTTCCGACAGGATCGAATGATTCTGCCCGTCAATCCAGGTCGAATTCGTAACCAGTTCGCCGCGCGATGCGCCGCTCTTGGTAGAAACAATCCGATCGAACACTATCGTCCCCATCTTTGCGGCGCGAGCTGCCGGAATGGCTTCCGAGTTATTCCAGAAGTCGAAACCATTCACGTTCGAGTAGTTGAACCACAAGCCATCGTGATGCGGATGATCCGTCCGCTCGCCCGGCCGCGGCTCAAGCGGCCAGCCGCGTGTCAGAGTCACTCCATCGGCATCGACGATCGGATAAAGTACTGGCTTCTTCAGCGTCGTCGGCCAGATATACGAAGTGAATGGCTGCCCGTCGATTGTGATGTCGACGCGTCGATTCGCCAAGTCTGAAACTACCTGCACGCCCTTGGGCGGCGCCGCAAAAGCGCTCGCCAGAAGAAGCACACACGCAGCGGCTGAGACGAACAGCTCCCTCCTATGCATACACCTTGCCCCCGGCCAGCACCTGCTGCGTCTTATCGTCGAACGTCACCTTCATGCCGGTCTGGATCGCCGCGACGTTCATGCACAGCGCGATGGAATGGCTGTAGCCGGCCTCGATCGGCGCATTCGGCGTCTTGCGCGAGCGCACGCATTCCATCCAGTTGCGCATGTTCGCCGCCGTCTGCGGATCGCCGTGCGTGTTGGCGTCCGTCTCGACAGTCTCGGCCTTTTCAACAAGCGAGAAACTGGGCAGCAGGTTGGGCTTCATCTTCATCTCGTCGGCAGATTTGGCGGTGAGCCCGCCTGTCGGCGTCACCGTCTGCTTGTCCATGTCGATCATGCCGCCGTTGGAGTAGTACAGCTCCTTCACTCCGCCGGCCGAGTTGGTGAAGCGCGATGTGTACTGCACCTGGAAGCCCTTTGTCTCGTCGTCGAGCGGACCGTAATCAAATACCGCCGTCATCGTGTCCCAGTTAGTGCGCCCATCCTTCCATAGATAAATGCCGCCGTTGGCGACGCACGAACGTGGATGCGGCAGCCCGGTGAACCAGTGAACGGTGTCGATTTGATGAACCAGCCACTGATCGGGTATTCCCGACGAAAAGGGCCAGAACAAACGGAACTCAAGATACTTCCGCGCATCGAACGGCCCCATATTCCTGCCGAGCGAATAGCGCTTCCAGTCCGTGTCCTCCTCTTTGAGCAGCGGCACAACGTCTGGCCGGCGCCAGCGGCCGGGCTGGTTCACGTTCCAGCTCATCTCCACCATCACGATGTCGCCGAACTGGCCTGACTTGATGTATTCAGCCGCCTTTTGATATGCGGGCGTGGAACGGCGCTGCGTTCCTACCTGCACAATCTTGCCGCTCTTCTTCACGGCGTCGAGAATCATGCGCGCATCTGCCATGGTGTGCGCGGTCGGCTTCTCCACGTACGCATCGCGACCCGCTCTTACGGCTTCGGTGCCGTGATAGGCGTGCTGGAAGTCGGCGGTTGCAATGATCACCGCGTCCACATCCTTGCGCGAATACAGCTCGTCGTTGTTGCGGACAGGATCGGGACGATTTCCGCAGAGCTTTTCAATAAAGTCCGCGCCCTCATCGCGTCGTTGGTTCCAGATATCGGAAACTGCGACGATCTGGAAGTTGAGCTCCTTGGCGCTTTGCTGGAACGCCGGCAGATCGCCGCCTTTCATACGATCGCCGCAACCGACGATGCCGACGCGTACACGATCGTTTGCGCCCGCGATCTGCGCATAGCTTTTCGCGTTCCATGAAACTGCGGTTGCTGCCAGCGCTGCGCTGCCGGCTTTCAAGAATTCTCTGCGATTGTTTTGATTGGTTTCCATGGTGGATTCCTCTTGAGGTCGGCTTACAGATTTAATTCAGCGCTCGTGCGGTGAGCGAAACAAAGCGGTAAACAGTATAAACGCCGTCGTGAGAAGTCAGGCGCCTCGGTAGTGGTGCAGTTAGATTTTTCGCAGGCAGGCGGTGGTCCCAAGCCCATCGAGCATTCTGTGCTTCGACCCATCTATACTACCGTCTGTGAAAAATCCGAGATTCCATTCGGCGTTGTTCGTGGCTCTTCTGGCCGTTGCCCTAGCGCCGATTGCGCACGGCCACGCACCCTCGCCCAACGCCCCGCCGCAACTTGCAATCATTGATACCGATATTGGCGACGATATCGACGATGCGTTTGCAGTTGCGCTCGCGCTTCGCAGCCCGGAGTTGCACATTCTGGGCATTACCACGGCCTATGGCGATATAGAGCTGCGCGCGCGGCTACTCGATCGATACCTCGGCGCAATTGGCCGTGCAGATATTCCCGTGGCTTCCGGAGTCGCGACACCTCAAAATAATGTCTTCACTCAGGCGGCCTATGCGCGTCAGGCGCCCGAGCGCAAACACCCCGATGCAGTTGCGTTTCTGCTCGACCAGATTCGCGCCCACCCCGGGCAGATCACACTGATTGCCATCGGCCCACTCTTCAACGTTCAGGCAGCAATTGAGCGCGATCCGGTTACCTTTCGCAAGCTAAAGCGAGTGGTAATTATGGGCGGCAGTATTTACCGGGGCTACGGCGATGATAAGAACGGATCTCCCCGGCCTCCGGAGCCTGAATGGAACATTCGATGTGATCCAGCAGGAGCGCGGGTTCTCCTTTCTTCTGGCGTCCCGGTCTTCGTGATGCCGCTCGATTCAACCCAGATTCCTTTGCAAATTCCCTCTCAAGGAGCTATCTTTTCCCACGGCTCGCCACTCACTGACCAGTTGACTCTCCTTTACCATCAGTGGACCGGCCCAAGCGAATGGCGCACGCCCACACTCTTCGATCCAGTGGCCGTAACCTATGCCGTTCGCCCCGAGCTATGCCCGGCAACGCCGATGCGGCTCGAAGTAGATGACAAGGGCTTTACGAGACCAGTAGAAGGCGCGCCAAATGCCCAGGTCTGCCTCAAATCCGATGAAAGTGGCTTTATGACTTTGCTCCTCGACCGGATTACGAGCGACGACCCTCGGTGAGCTTCGAAGCACTTCCCCACGTCGCACGCCAGTTTCGCGCTGGCAAACTTTTCTGTAGGAGGGTAATGATGAACAGTAGTAAGTTGTCGATGGCCGCGGCTGTCTGCGTTTTGTTCACTGGCATCGCGTGGGCGCAGGAACCGAACGCACTCACACCGCAGGAGAAGCAGGACGGATGGCAGTTGCTGTTCGACGGGAAAGATTTGAAGGGGTGGCACTCGTACCTCGAGAAGCAAGCGGGTAGCGACTGGTCTGTGGTCGACGGTTCCATTCAACTGAAAAAGACCAACGAGGACCCACGTGCCGACTTTGCCGACATCGTGACCGACGCCGAGTACACAAACTTCGATCTCAAGCTCGAGTGGAAGGCGCAACCCTGCATCGACAGTGGCGTCATGTTCTATGTCCACGAATCGCCCGAGTACCACGACACCTGGCAGACCGGCGTCGAAATGCAGATTGCGGACCTGGCCTGCACTGTTCCGGACAGCCGCGTCCTGATGGAGCGCTCCGGCGATATCTTTGACATGATCTCGGACAAGGTTGAGTGGGTAAAGCCCGCCGGGGAGTGGAATCAGTTTGAGATCATTGCGGACCACGGTCACCTTCAACTGTTCCAGAACGGCCACGAGGTCATCGATACGCAGTTGTGGGATGACAACTGGAGCAAGTTGATCGCCGGAACAAAGTTCGCGGCGATGCCCGGATACAGCAAGTACCACACCGGACACATCTCGCTGCAGGGTACCGAGCCAAAAGGCGATCCAGGAGTGAAGATCTGGTTTCGCAACATCAAGATCAAGGAACTGTAAGTGCATGGCGCCCTGTCGCCGCCACGTCCAGGCATTCAGCGCGTAGCGGAACACGATGCCGCTCGGCGCATCAGTGCGAGTCTGCCATCCTTGAGGTAGAAACCACATCGAACGTGGCTTCCTCGTTGGCCAGTGAACTGCCTCCAATCCAGACCGTGTAATGCGTCGCTTCGATCGTCGGCTTGCTGTCTAGATTGAAGAAAGAAAGTTCGTTGAAGCCCAGAGGGAAGCTGATCTGTTTCGATTCTCCGGGTGCAAGCGTGACGCGGCGAAACCCTTCGAGGCTTCGAACCGGCTGCTCAATGCTCGCCCCCAGGTTGCGCACGTAGCACTGAACAACCTCGGTTGCCGTGCGGTCCCCGGTGTTAGTCACAGTCGCTGTCGCCTCGAGAAGAGGCGTGGTTCGGTTCGAAAGTGCCTGCGCCAGCGGGATACTGCTCTTCGACACCTTGACGTCCTGGTAGGAAAAGCTGGAGTAGGAAAGCCCGTAGCCGAAGGGAAACAGCGCGCTGTTCGGAACATCAATGTACCGGGAGAAAAATCGCGTGCCGTCCGCCGGTGGCTTCGACAGATCGATTCCCGTCGGCGGGCGTCCTGTCGGAAATTGGTTGTAGTAGAGCGGCTCCTGACCTACGGCGCGGGGGAAGCTCATGGGCAGCTTGCCGCTTGGCGACACATCTCCGTACAGAACATCGGCGATAGCATTCCCTGCCTCGGTTCCGGGAAACCAAACCTCCATGATTGCCGGAACATGTTTGGCCGCCCAGTCAAGAACCAGCGGACGGCCAGAAAACACAAGCAGAACCACCGGCTTTCCTGTCAGCAACGACGGCTTCAAGAAGCTGCTGCTGGTTGCCGGGAAGATCAAGGTATGCGCGCGAGCCGGCCTCGCCGCTCATGGCGGCCGATTCTCCGAGCGCAAGAATGACAACATCGGCCGCGCGGGCCGCATCAATTGCGTCAGAAAAACCTGCTTGCGAAGCGCTGTCGATGTCGGTCCCCTGCGAGTAGAGCAGCGTGGTCCCCAGTTGCTGCGCGCGCTGCGTAAATGCCTGCCGAAGTGTGACGATGTCGCGATCGTTCCCGGCGCCGGCCCAGGCTCCGATCATGTCTGCTTTGTCGTCGGCGAGCGGTCCGATAAGGGCAATCCGTTTGCTGTGTCGGCGAAAGCGGGAGCAGCGGCGCGCCCTCGGAGAGTTTGTCGTTCTGCAGCAGGACAAAGGACTCTTCCGCCGCCTTGCGCACCAACGGCCTGTGCTCGGCGACAGCAGCGGTTACCTCGACGCCCTGGGCGTAGGGATGCTCGAACAGGCCGGTTGCGAACTTCACGCGGAGCACGCGCCGCACAGCCTCATCGACCACCGCCATTGGAACCTGGCCGGAACGGACGAGCCCGGGCAGCTGCGTGTCGTAGAAGTGCGACATCATATCGACATCGACGCCGGCGGTGATGGCCTTCCGGGTAGCGGTCGCGGCATCGAGCGCAATGCCGTGGTTCATCAATTCCATTACAGCGGTATAGTCGCTGACGACGAAGCCGTTGAAACCCCACTCTCCGCGCAGGATGGTGGAAAGAAGAAAAGGATTGGCGCTTGATGGTACGCCGTTGAGCGCGTTGAAGGCGCTCATGACGGTGGCCGCGCCAGCTTCGACAGCGGCGTTGTAAGGAGGCAGGTAGTCCTGACGGAGACGAATCTCGGACATGTCTGTCGTGTTGTATTCGCGGCCGGCCTCCGCGGCGCCATAAGCGGCGAAATGCTTCACCGAAGCGGCAACATTGCCCGGCGTCGAGAGGCTATCGCCCTGGTACCCGCGAATGTAGGCTCGCGCCATGGCAGCGCCGAGATACGCGTCTTCACCAGCCCCTTCCACGGTTCGGCCCCAGCGGGCATCGCGGCTGATGTCGACCATCGGAGAATAAAACCAGCGAACGCCCGCGGTAGTCGCCTCTTCTGCAGCCATGTGGGAGAGGTCAACGACGAGCTCCGGATCGAAGCTTGCGGCCAGCCCCAGTGGTACCGGATAGATGGTGCGAAAACCGTGAATGACATCCGCGCCGAAGAGCAGAGGAATGTGCAGACGGCTCCGGTCAACCGCAAGATGCTGATACGTGTTCGTGCGCTCCGCGCCAACGGTATTGAGCATCGAGCCAAGCCGGCCCGTGGCAGCCAGATCCATGGCGTTCACATGATTAGCGGTCTCGGGGTTCACAGCCGCAATCGCGCCCTGCTTGCCTCCGGCCGCAGGCACGGGAGAGGCATCGCCGGTATCGTTGTACTGCACAAGCTGCCCGATCTTTTCTTCGAGCGTCATCTGGCGCAGCAGACGATCAACGCGTGCTTCAATGTTTGGATCGGCAAGCTGGGCATTCGATGGATGCGCGGTTTTCCCCGCATCGTGATTGGAAGCCGGCATGGCGGCTTGTGCCGCCGCGCTCACTTCGCCTCCCGCCGTCAATAGCCCGAAACCGATGCAGAAAAGAAGGTCGCGGAGGCGGAAGATCGAATTCAATCGCGGCATCAATTCTCTCCAAGACTGCTTTAGCGGACCACGCTTTGATTACCAGCCCGCCCTTGGCAAAGCTCGAGTCCGTTTGCCTGGCGCTGTTCGAGCAGCTTGAACCGGCGCCTCCATAGTAGGCCAGCGGACGCGTTTGGCTCAAAAAATTCGCTCCGGTGATCAGCTAATTCGCGTGAAGGTCATTATGTAACAGGCGTCCATGGGAAGCCCGCGTGTTAAGTCACGATGCCACTAACCTGCCAACTGTTGGCTACCACTTTCGCCAGGTCGCCGCCGGATCAGATCTAATTCCTCGGCCCGGACCGCGACTCCTGCCTGATGCTAATCAATCTCAAGAATTTCAGAACTCGATTCTCCCAAAGAATTCGACCGCTCTACCGTTATCCGCGGCAGGTGCCAATCCAAAGAGAGGGTTGATCACATGCGTCCCCGCCGTGGTCACGTTTGAAATCGTGGTTTCCGCGCTGCCAAACGAAAGCGGCGTCAGGTTGGTAAGGTTGAGGATGTTGAAGAGGTTGGCCTGGAAGCGAATCAACGCCGGGTGATCGCCGAAGCTGAATGTCACCTGCTTGGCGAAGCTCATATCCACATCTTTGTAGCAGGGCCCGTTGAACGAATTTCTCCCTACTCCCGGCGGTCCTGGATTTCCATAAACAAAATAATTTGCGCCGCCTGACGGAAAGTTCGAACCATGTTCGAATGCACTATTCGAACATCCATTTAGTGCATAACTTTCTGCCGGAGCCCCTGAACTCGGTCCATATCCGGTTGGCCGCGTCGGCGCAATCGTCGATGCCCCATTCACCAGCGCCACCGAGGGCACGCCGATCACGGGCGTCCACGGAAACCCTGTGTGCATCGTCAGAATGCCGTTTGCCTGCCAATTGCCGAGCACGTTTTTCACCAAGCCATTCCCCTTTGGGCTCGGCAGGCTCCATGTTCCCTCCAGCGAAAACCTCTGGCGTAGATCGAAATCCGAAGGGCCGTATTCCGCCCGGGGATTAGACGGATCCGTTTGATTCGATAGGTAACCGGGGCCCTCGTTGGATGCGTTATCCATGCTTTTTGACCAAGTATAGACGGCGCTGAAGTCGAGACCATGCTGCAACCGCTTCTCCAGATGAACATTCATCGCGTTGTAGTCAGTGTGAACGTCCGACGTTGGAACATAAGCGGCGTAGAAAGGCGTCTGGTTCACACCTGGTGTGCAGGCTCCCCCCGACGCGCAGGTGCCATTCGACTGGGGATAAAGAAAGTTCTCGTCCACGAGCCGCAGAAAGTGGAAGCCGGACGAACCCTGGTATCCGAGACTAAATGCCATCTGCCAGGGCAGCGCGTACTGCATGTCAAAAGAGTACGCATACAGCGGCGGCTGTTTCATGTGCGGAAGGATGCTATAGGTCTCAATCTGCGGTGTCGACGGGGTGCCACCGGGAGGCGTAAATGCATTTGGCGTGCCCGTCGTCGGATTCACTCCGACCGCGAGATTCGGGTTGGCTGCATAACTAAACGGCGAGTCGCTCGTTCCGTATTCGAAGACGATTCCCGTTCCGCTGGCATTGGGAGCCGTCGACTGCAAGCCTCCGCAGCAGAGCCCATAGTTGAAGTAGCCTGGTCCATTTTCATACGCCGGTGAAATCGGCTCTTCATCGAAGTTGTCAAAGCTCACTCCGACGCCGCCGCGAAACACCATTTTGCCCTGGCTCGATAACGGCTGCCAGGTAAAGCCGAACTTTGGCGCGAAAGCGTCCGGAGTGTTCGGATAATAGTGATTCACCAGCGCAAACTTCGAATTGATGATCTGCAGCCCAGGCGCGCTAGACAGCACCAAATCATTCACCGCGAATCCCTTGTTGCTGAGCGCGCCAAAAAACTCATACCGCAGCCCGAGATTCAATGTGAAATTCGGCTTGACTTTCCAATCGTCCTGCACAAAACCTGCGTAGTAGTACCGGCGGAAATATCGCTGCGCGTCGCCCACTCCTCCGGTGGTGGGATTAGCCGCTATACCTTCATAAAGTGGCGCATCGTTTGCCGCGTCCCAGATCCCCTGAAAAGCGTAGTTAGGTCGCGCCAGGCCCGAGTCGTTGTCATTGTCCTGCTCTTGTCGCGCCACCACGCCTATACGAAAAGAGTGCGGACCAAGAACCTTTGTAAGCATGTCGCGAACTTCGTAGGTGTTCTCTGCCGCCGTGTACGGCGTCGTCTGTCCAGAGCGGATGCTGAAGTCGATCTGGCCGAATCCATAATTCTGTACATATATGCCCGGCACGCCCCAGTTCACGAGGTTGGCAGTATCGGAGATTTGGTTGTCGGCGAATCGCGTGTTGTTCGCGCGCACTTCATTTATAAGTGTAGAGCTGAAAGTGTGAATGTAAACAGCGGTGATCGAGGTATTAAAAGGACGAAATGGCAAATCCGTATCCGGCGCGGCGCCGGCAATAGCGTCGTAGGACGACTGATCGAGCTTCTGCGTAAAGAACCCTGCGAATACCTGGTCCCTGGGAGATATGGACCAATCCCCCCGCGCATGGAACTGCGTGCCGCGGTAGGTACTCGGAGTTTGAATCTGCGCAAATTCAAGATCGGGAACGCCGTCAAGTCCAGCGCCAGTGAAGAGATTCGGGTTTGCGATAGTGCCGTTGGCATTCACATTCGCCAGGTACTGGCCGTCGCTGCCGCCGAAGGAGCCGATATCGAATCCACCCGTCACCGGCGCGCATTGGGTTTGCAATGCACTGCAAACGCCGGGCAGAACTGCGTGCACTATTGCTTCACCGGCAGGCTTCGTTATGGTGCCAGCAACCAGTCCGCTGGGCCGCGCCGCTTTCAGTCCCGCGTACCACTGCTGCGTGGGAACATATGTCTCGCTGAAAGACTGCAGCGTGCTCTTCACTGCCTCATAGCTCGCAAATCCGAATAGCCTGTCCTTCCGGATCGGTCCTCCCACGCTAGCGGCCCATTCTCGTTGCTGCAGGTCATCGCGGACGGGTGGGGCGAACAATCCTGGCGTGCTGGTTGGCCCGCCGTACGGTTGATAGGCGTTCAATCCCGGCTCGTCATACTGAAAGAACGCGCTTCCATGCAGGTCGTTGCTTCCCGCCTTGCTTACCGTTAGGATGTGCGCTCCTACGCTGCGCCCCTGCGTGGCGTCATAATTCGATGCGAGAACGGTAATTTGCTCAACCGCCTCAATGCTCGGCGTCACAATTGTCGAACCACCGTGGAGCAGACTGTCAACGGTGACGCCATCAATCTCGTACGTATTCGAGGTCACGCGCTGGCCGGCTGCCGAAATCTGAATTTGGTTCTCGGTTTGGAAAATGCCGTAATTCGATTGGTTCTGGCTGGTGTTATTCGGCAGCGTTACAGCGCCTCCGCTGCCGGACCGCGAGGAATCTCCCGTAATGCCGACGCCCGTCCTCAGCAGCTCGTAAGGGTCTCGGCCAAACGCCGGCAACCGGGTCACATCCTCCGTCGAGATTGTGCTGGATACGCTTGCGTCCGCCGTGTCAAGAATCGGAGTCGACTCGCTGTTCACCGTCACCGATTCCGCGGCCTGTCCGATCGAGAGCTTTATATTCAGGTTTCGCGGCAACTCAGCTGACAGCGCAACATCGGTGTAGGTCTCGTCCTTGAATCCAGTGGCCGTCACTTTAACCGCGTAGCTGCCTACTGGCAATTCACTGAACTTGTAGAAACCAGAATCGCCCGTGACCGTCGTCCTCTGTTCGCCGGTAGAAGGATTCGTCAGCGTCACGGTTGCCTTGGGAATCACTGCTTCGCTGCTGTCCGTCACCGTTCCTGACAAGCTGGCGCCGAACTGGGCATGAACCTGCAACGCTGAGATGAGAAGAAGCAAGAGCGCCCCTCCCCAGCAAAAGATCGTGGCGAATAAAGGTCTTTCTTGTCTGCGGTTCTGAATCATCGAACTTTTTGACTTTGTCGATTGCATTGTGGCCTCCTGGCAAGTGGTTGCTGTATTTCGAATGGGTCCACCGCATTTGTCGTGAAGCGTTGTGTGTTCTCTTTCAAGTCACACACGATCATCTCCGCAAAAGCGGACGGACTCCGTTCGTGGGAATTCGCGTCGTGCCTCCATGTTTCGATCGAACAACTCCAGGAAACAACTTCAAGTTCGAAACGGCGCGAGAAAGCCGGGCGCACGCAATTTTGAGTGCACGCCAGACGCGTAATTAGATGCATTGTTGTATGTACGTGGATTTCTAATGACAATCTGTATCAAATAGCTCAGTCTCGAAAGGCGACGCCGCACAGAATGTGCGACTTGGCAGTCCTTGGCGAGAAACTCAGCTGATCGGGGTTAAGCGGTCGAGGGTAAATCAACAATCGATGCGAAAAGGCCGTTCGCGAAGGTCCTATTCGCACAAACTGACGTCTCGATAATCGGCTCTCCCCTTGCCACCGCCCTTTTCACCTCAATCGTCCGTAAAAGACCAGTTTGCTCCCGGATAAAGACCGATTCCGTAGGGACTTCCGCCAAAGCGGAACACTTCACACTCGCAGATTGCGGAGATACGCGGCGTCGATGCGCAGCGCTTGCATGGGATCGATGTCAAACTCTTCCTGTTCGACGAAGTAGTGCTTGAGCCCGGTGGCAGCCCGCAGGATTGGCGCGTAGTCAATCTGGCCGCGCCCCAATTCTGTTGAGTGCATCTGTCCATTGGCGCCCGGGATCATATCCTTCACATGCAACAACGGGAAGCGTTCAGGAGTCTTGCTAAGGAAGTCGACTGGATTGTGCCCCGACGCGTAGACCCAGCCGCAGTCCATTTCGAATACGACGAACTTCGGATCGGTAAGCCGCAGCAGTTCGTCGTATACCAGCACGCCATCGATCACGGCAAACTCGGGCGTATGATTGTGCACGCCGAAGGTTATTCCCGCCGACCTGATTTTTTCGCCGATGCGGTTAAACTCGCCCGCAATCCAGCGCCAGTCGTCGAGCGTCGGCGGCCCTTTCATCGCAGGATCGCGGTGCATGCCTCCCGACGACGAGCAGACCATGTACTCGAGCCCAATGGTGTGGCCGTAGTCAAGCCACTGGTCGAGTTGCGTCTCAAGCACGTTGAGCGCGTGGTGTGTGCTGATGCAGCGCAGGCCGGCCGCGTCCATGGCGTGGCGAAAATCCGCAGCCGGCCGATCGAAGTAGCCCGCTGCTTCAACCACCGTGTACCCTGCCGAGCGCACCTGTGCCAGCGTGCCGTCGAAATCCTTGGGCAGTTGGTTGCGCACGCTATAGAGTTGCAGGCCGATGGGAAGCCGCAGCCGCCTGGCCTCCACGCGCGAGGCGGCCGCAACAGCCGCAACCGCTCCAGTTGCTTTCAGGAAATTTCTGCGTGAAGTTGTGCTCATGTGCAGTCTCCGCGTGAGAATCGAGGCTCAGCCTGTGATGGTTTTCGTGTCAGAGTTCCAAATCGCCGTGCTGCGATGGAAGTAGGAGTAGTTGGCCATGTGGCAGGCGATGGCTGCATGGTTGCCGAAGATTTCGTTTTCCACTACCGGCTCGCGCGTGTCCACGGCGCTGAAGAAGTTTGCCAGATGGTCAGCGGTATCGTCATAGCCCGGAGTAGCCGAATACGTTTCGACCTCAGCCAGCGTGGGCGGCGGCGCTGGATGCGCGTTATTCCAGTCGTCAAAATACTGTTTCTTCGCCGCGGCAGTCCATCCGTTCAACGAATAGCCCTCAGGTTGCGGACGCGTATCCTGCGGCGCGACGGTGAGCGTATTGCCGTTGATGGTCATCGTGGCTTCCTTGCCGTAGAAGATGATCGGCTCGCCCTGCGCACTGTTCTGGTTGCAGTGCAGGTTTAGGGTCATGCCGTCGTATTCGTACAGCGTCGCCAGCAGATCGGGAAAGTCGCGCCCGTCCTTGAAATATGTCAGGCTGCCGATTGACTGCGCGCGCTTCGGCGCTGCGTTGATCCCGCTTACGCACTGGATTCCCGACAGCAAATGCACATAAAGATCACCGGCCACGCCTTCGCCGTAATCCGCGAAACACCGCCAGCGAAAGAACCGCACCGCGTCGAATGGACGCTCCGGCGCATCGCGCAGGAAAGCCTTCCAATCGATGTTCTGCTCGCTCGCGTCAGGCGGAATGGGATAGACCCATGCGCCCGAGGGCGAATTGCGGTCGGAATGACCTTCGATGTAGGTGACCTCGCCCAGCCGGCCTGACGCGTAAATCTCCTGCGCTTTCTTGTAAACAATGTTGCTCACGCGCTGGCTGCCCGCTTGAAAGATTCGTTTGTTTGCCTTCACCGCTTCTACCATGGCAAAGCCGTCGGCCACGTTGTGCGACATCGGTTTCTCGCAATAGACATCCTTGCCGGCCGCGAGGCAGTCTAGAACGATAGCCCGGTGCAGATGATCTGAGACCGCGACGATCACTGCGTCAACATCTTTGCGTTCGAGCAGCGCGCGGTAGTCGCCCGTCGTAGGCACGTCTGCGCCGTATGCCTCAAGCCCGGCTTTCCGGTGCATCTCATAAAGGTCGGCCGTGGCAACCAGTTCGCAACTGGGCACCTTGCGCGCGGAGCGCAGCAGATCGCATCCGCGAATTCCGGTTCCGATGGAAGCAAAGCGAATCTTGCGCCCGCTCCGGATCGCCTGGGCTTCGAGCGCTGGAGGTTGAAGCATGGTCGCCTTCGCCGCCGCGCCTGCTACCGCCGCACCCGCGCCGAGCCGCACAAAATCCCGCCTCGTCAATGCTGCTGTTTTCACCGGAATGTCCTTCTCGAAAACGAATTCACGCAATTGTATCGCTCTAACGCAGTGCGTATTGGATGGCCAGGTTCAAGCCCACCATCAATACAGCTGAAACGGGGATCACCAACAGCGCCTTCTTCAGCCGCAGCGGGTCGCCGCCGGCAATTGCGCCGATAATGCGCGAACTGACGGCGAGGCCAATCCATCCGCAGGTGATGACGAAGCCGAGCGCAGTGCTGGTCATCCGCGGGAAGGCATCCGCGACGATCGCCAGCGTAGTCGGGAAGACGGGCGCCATGGAAAGTCCGGCGATAAAGACAAGCGCGAATGCAGCTGCCGGTCGAACCGTACGCAGCATCAGGAAAGTCGTAACAGCCATTGCGATAGATGCGGCCAGAGTAACCGTGATCGGCTGCACTCGGATAAGAATGGGCGAGACGCCGACGCGGCCGATGAGCAGGCCGAGCGCAAATCCAAGCGACAGAATATTGAGAGCGCGCGATTCCGGAACACCTTGGGCGATTAGATGTCGCGGAAGCCAATTCCAAATTCCGACTTCGCACGATACATACAGGAAAAGGAAAAGACCGAGCATGAAGAGGAGTGGATGGCCGAGAATGGGGGCTACATCTGCAACAGCGAAGCGCCCGGCGCTGCTCGGCGGAGGCATTTTGGTTGCAGCCTGAATCACCAGCGTGACGACAGTCAGGGACGCGACCGTGTAGCAGAGACGGACCCAGTTCCGCGCAAAGAGATTGGCCGAGAGAAACGGCGTTGCCAGTCCGCCAAGGCCGAAGAACAGGTTGACGAGGTTCAGCGCGATCCCGCGGTGTGCCTCGCTTACATCGCTCACCAGCGCATTTGCACCGGTCACTACGATGCCTCCGCCGACGCCGAGCAGGAACAAGTAAGACCAGGATGCTCCGGTAACCCTGCGCGCGCGGAAGGGCGTAAAGTGCAATGGCGATAAAGGCCAGACCCAGAATCAGACCGATCTTCTTGCCTTCGCTATCGAGCAGCGGACCAACCGCGACCGAGGCGATGATGAGCCCCAGCGCCTGCGCAAACGCGATGGTTCCATTCTGCGTTGGCGTGAGATGGAAACGGTCGGACAGATCCGGCAGAATGGTGCCCAGCATGGCGGCAATCATTCCATACACGAAAATGGCGACGATGGCAGCGAAAATCAACACCGGCGAGATTCCTTTCAATTGCCGCAATTAAAGTGCAGGGTCATCGATCCAGCAGCAATGGTATCCAATACCCGGATAAAGTAGTAATAAATAGGAGCAGCTATGCGCCGTGCCTTATGTTTTCTTTTCGTTGCCATCGGTTGCTCTGCTGCTCCTCTTTGTTCCTCGCAAACATCGAATCTGTCTGGGACTCAGCCGGCAGCAACGTCGGATCCGCCGGATTCTGCGCACCGCACCTGGCACGCCGCCTGGGTCACGCATCCCACTGCCCCGCTCCGCGAGCCCCTGGTGCTGCACTTTCGCCGTTCGCTTGAGCTTGCTGCCGTCCCCACCAGCTATCAGGTGCGCGTAAGTGCCGACAACCGATTCATTCTTTACGTGAACGGCCACAGGGTCGGTGACGGACCAGCACGCGGCGACCTCAGCCACTGGCGCTACGAGCGATTCGATCTGGCTCCCTTGCTGCACGCGGGCCGCAACCTGATCACGGCAACGGTGTGGAACTGGGGTATCTTTGCGCCCATCGCTCAGATCAGCGATCGAACAGCATTTTTGCTGGAGAGCGAAGCCACCGGCGCAGACGGCATCTCAACTCCCGATGGCTGGCAAGTCGAAATCGAATCCGGCCATCGCGCGCTCGATCGCACTTCGGTGGACATCCCCACCTACTTCGCCTCAGGACCAGGCGAGCAGATTGATGCGGAACTCTACGACTGGACCTGGAATTTGGATCGCCAGTCGGAGTCCGGCGCAAATGAGAATTGGGTGGCCGTCGCTTCTCCCATGCGCGACGCAATGAGCGCCTCAGCGAATAAAGCTCACTCTGCCGATGCGACCGGAGACAACAACTGGGGGCTTGTTCCCGATCCGCTGCCGCACATGGAGTATGCGCCCACCAGCGCGGGACAAGTTGTTCGAGTCGGCACCCCAGCCGAAGAACAACCGGGCCCGAGCAAGTTTCCGGAGAAGCCATTGACGTTGCCGCCGGGAACCAGTCTTCACATCCTCCTGGATCGAAAAACGCTGACCACCGCCTATCCCATCCTCGCCGTCTCCGGAGGAAAAGGCGCGAAGATCTGGTTGACGTACTCCGAGGCTCTTTACGACAAGAAGATGCACAAGGGCGACCGCGACGAAGTGGGAAGCCGCGACGCACACGGATTGAAGGACAACTTCCTGCCAGATGGCGGTCAACATCGAACCTTCGAGCCGCTCTGGTGGCGCACCTGGCGTTACGTCGACCTTGACGTCGAAACGGCAGACGCGCCGCTGACGCTTGAATCGCTGACGGCACAATTCACGGCGTATCCCTTCGAAGAAAAGGCGACCTTTGTCTCGCCTGATGATGACCTCAAGCAGATATGGGATATAAGTTGGCGGACGGCGCGCCTCGATGCGCACGAGACCTACATGGATACGCCTTACTATGAGCAGCTGCAGTATGTGGGCGATACGCGCATCCAGGCGCTGATCTCCTATGCCGTGGCCGGCGATGACCGCCTGGCGAAACAGGCGCTCGAAGCTTTCGATGCCTCGCGCTTGCCAGACGGGATTACTCGCAGCCGCTACCCGAGCTCGTTGGCCCAGACCATCCCCACCTTCTCTCTGCTATGGATCGGGATGGTGCGGGACTGGTGGAACTATCGCCCCGATCCGGAGCCGGCGCGCGCTTCCCTGCCGGGTGTACGTAGCGTGCTCGGTTGGTTTGCGCGCTACGAGCAGCCGGATGGATTGCTGCGGAAGCTGCCGTGGTGGAGCTTTATTGATTGGGTGCCGAAGGGCGAGATTCCGGCGTACGACGCGAACGGTGAGTCGTGTTCCACCACGCTTCAGTACTTGGGCGCTCTCGAAGATGCGGCCGCGCTGGAGAAAGGATTAGGTGACCCGCTCTTAGCTGGGCAAGACTCGACGAGGGCCGCGCATGTGCGCTTCGCATTGACCGCGAAGTGCTGGGATGCCAAACGAAACCTGGTGGCTGAGACGCCTGAGCGCAAAGGCTACAGTCAGCAAGCCAGCATCCTCGGCGTGCTGTTCGACGTGGTGCCGAAAGCGAGGCAGCAGGCGGTAATGGAAAACGCGCTGAAGGTCGAGCCGGGCGCAAAGCTCGATGATGTTCTGAGCGCGTCATACTACTTCCGCTACTACCTCGCGCGTGCCCTGGATCACGCGGGGATGGGCGATCGGTATCTGGACTCGCTCAAACCGTGGCGCGACTTGCTTCCTCTGCACTTTTCTACCTGGCCTGAAACTCCGGGTGACACACGCTCTGATTCCCATGCGTGGAGCGCGCACCCGATCTACGACCTGCTCACGCTGGTGGCGGGCATTGAGCCCGCGAGCCCGGGCTTCAAGACTGTGCGCATTGCGCCTCATCTGGGTTCGCTGCCCTGGTTACAGGCGAACTTTCCGCATCCTCAGGGCGTCATCGCGGTTGAGTACGTGAAGAAAGGCGGCGCGCTCGAAGCCAAAGTAAAGCTGCCGGGGACGCTCACAGGCAGCTTTGAGTACGGAGGACGAAGCTGGAAACTCTCGCCCGGCGAGAACCACATCGAGGCTCTTTCTAAATAGCGCCTGGAATTAGAGCCTCCACAATGGCTCGCCGTGCAGACCAGAGCCATTGGGTGTTTCCGCAATGGCGATTTCACCTGTCAACTCGCCGCCCGAATTTTGCATCGAAGCCGAAAGAGAGAGGCACTCGATACGAATGCCACGGGCCCCCTTTTATCATGGATCATCCTTATTCCTACAGCATTATTGAAATTCTTCGCAGCACTCTCAGTCGCCTGGAGAAGGACTCGGACTTCCCTCAGGATGATCCGGCTGTCGTGCAACTTAAGAGGCACGTTATCCAGTCCTTAGCCGAGTTTGAATCACAAAAAAACCCTCACCCGGTCTTAGAGCCCGAGCCCACCATGGAGTTCGAGTCGCCGATTTCAGTGTTGCGCCTGCGTTAATCTCCCCGGGTAAATCTCATCGGTCCATCTCCATCATATTTCAAGAACTTCCTGTCTTCCCCGTCTTCATTATTGACGAGAAAACTCTTGTCCTCGACCTTTCCCTGTCCGCCGAGGGCGTGGCCTGCCCTGCGCGAATTGAAGTTACAAAAGTCAGTTCAAGAATCCCGAAAATCATCTCGCTGCGCAAGACAACCCATCTGAATTTATTCGCATCTCCCCTCTAGCTTCACTGCGGAATCGAGACTGAGGTGTGCCCAAAGGCGCCTTCTCTTCGCCTCCGCTTTTGCTTTCCCAGCCTTGCCGCAGGAGACAAGAAAATGGAAGTCGAACTACCGCAACCCATTCTTGGGGAAAGCGGGCAGGAGGTTCTTCCCAAGAGCAACGGCGCTCTTGAGTCTGCCTTTGAATCTGCCCCTTCCGATTGCCTTGCCGTCATTCTGCAGAGTCTCCAGACCATGAAGGACGGAGACTTCAGCGTGCGCCTGCCCGTCACCTGGACGGGACTTCCCGGCAAGATCGCCGACAGCTTCAATGAAATCGTCACAGCCAACGAGCAGATGGCGCTGGAGCTGAAGCGCGTTGGAAAGGCGGTCGGCAAAGAAGGCAAAACCCGCGAGCGGATTCGTGTTGAGCAACGCCGCGGTGAGTGGAACGACATGGAAGTCTCCGTGAACACCTTGGTCGAAGACCTGCTTCGCCCCACGACCGAGGTTACGCACGCAATTGCCGCCGTTGCGCAGGGCAACCTCACGCGAACCGTTCGGCTCGACGTGGATGGCCGCCCACTCGAAGGCGAATTCCTCCGTTCCGCAAACATTGTCAACACGATGATCCAGCAGTTGGGTGTCTTTACGGCTGAGGTCACGCGCGTGGCCCGCGAGGTCGGCACCGATGGCAAGCTGGGTGGCCAAGCTGTAGTGCCGGGTGTTGCCGGCACCTGGAAGGATTTGACTGACTCCGTCAACTCCATGGCTTCAAACCTTACCGGTCAAGTCCGCAATATCGCCGAGGTCGCCACGGCCGTGGCCAGCGGCGACCTTTCGCGCAAGATCACGGTCGATGTGCGCGGCGAAATTCTCCAGCTCAAAGAAGCGATCAACACCATGGTTGATCAACTGCGCTCATTCGCATCGGAAGTAACGCGCGTGGCGCGCGAAGTAGGCACCGACGGAAAGCTCGGCGGCCAGGCTGTAGTGCCGGGCGTGGCCGGCACTTGGAAAGATCTCACCGACTCCGTCAACGCCATGGCCGGCAACCTTACCGCGCAGGTTAGAAACATCGCCGAAGTCACTACCGCCGTCGCGCGCGGCGATTTGTCCCGCAAAATCACAGTTGATGTAAAGGGCGAAATCCTCGAGCTTAAAGACACCATCAACACTATGGTCGACCAGTTGAACGCGTTTGCCGGCGAAGTGACCCGCGTCGCCCGCGAAGTTGGAACCGAAGGCAAATTGGGTGGCCAGGCAAACGTGCCCGGCGTGGCCGGAACATGGAAGGATCTTACTGACAACGTCAACTTCATGGCCGGAAATCTCACCGGCCAGGTCCGCAACATTGCAGAAGTCGCAACCGCAATCGCCAGAGGCGATCTCTCGCGCAAGATCACGGTCGATGTACGCGGAGAAATCCTCCAGCTCAAGGAAACGCTGAACACCATGGTGGATCAGCTCAACCGCTTCGCCGGCGAGGTAACGCGTGTTGCTCGCGAGGTTGGAACGGAAGGCAGGCTGGGCGGACAAGCCAACGTGCCCGGCGTGGCTGGAACCTGGAAAGATCTTACCGACTCGGTGAATTCAATGGCCGGCAACCTTACGGCGCAGGTGAGAAACATTGCCGAAGTCACCACGGCCGTGGCTCGCGGCGACTTGTCGCGCAAGATCACCGTCGACGTGAAGGGCGAGATTCTCGAGCTCAAGAACACCATCAACACCATGGTGGATCAATTGAACGCGTTTGCCGGCGAAGTCACGCGCGTGGCTCGCGAAGTGGGAACGGAAGGCAAGCTCGGCGGTCAGGCACAGGTGCAAGGTATCGCCGGAACTTGGAAAGATTTGACCGACAACGTCAATTTCATGGCCTCGAATCTCACCGGCCAGGTGAGAAACATTGCCGAAGTGGCGACGGCTGTCGCGCGTGGCGATTTGTCGCGCAAGATCACCGTCGACGTAAAGGGCGAAATTCTTGAGCTGAAAGACACCCTCAATACGATGGTCGATCAGCTCAACGCATTTGCCGGCGAAGTCACGCGTGTGGCCCGCGAGGTCGGCTCAGAAGGCCGTCTCGGCGGTCAGGCGCAGGTGCCTGGCGTCGCCGGAACCTGGAAAGATTTGACCGACAATGTGAACTCCATGGCCTCAAACCTCACCGATCAGGTGAGAAACATCGCCGAAGTTTCTACAGCAATCGCCAACGGCGATCTCTCCAAGAAAATTACTGTGAACGTGAGCGGCGAAATTCTGCTGCTCAAAGAAACCATCAATACGATGGTCGACCAGCTCAACCGCTTCGCCGGCGAAGTCACGCGCGTGGCTCGCGAAGTGGGTACCGAGGGCCGGTTGGGCGGCCAGGCAAATGTGCCCGGCGTCGCCGGAACCTGGAAGGACCTGACCGACTCCGTTAATTCCATGGCGTCGAACCTCACCGGTCAAGTGAGAAACATCGCCGAGGTGACGACAGCCGTGGCGCGCGGCGACTTGTCGCGCAAAATCGCGGTAGACGTCAAGGGCGAGATCCTCGAACTGAAAAACACCATCAACACGATGGTCGATCAGCTCAACGCATTTGCGGGCGAAGTCACGCGCGTAGCTCGCGAGGTCGGCACCGAAGGCAAGCTCGGCGGCCAGGCGGTGGTACCTGGCGTCGCCGGAACCTGGAAGGATCTGACCGACTCAGTGAATTTCATGGCCGGTAACCTGACCGCCCAGGTGCGAAACATCGCTGAAGTGGCGACGGCCATTGCCAATGGTGACTTGTCTCGCAAAATCACCGTTGACGTGCGCGGCGAAATTCTGCAGCTCAAAGAAACTATGAACACAATGGTCGAGCAGCTTCGCTCGTTTGCTGCCGAAGTTACGCGCGTTGCTCGCGAGGTTGGATCTGAAGGCCGTCTCGGCGGGCAGGCCAACGTGCCCGGCGTGGCCGGCACATGGAAGGATCTGACTGACAGCGTGAACGCGATGGCTGGCAACCTTACAGCGCAGGTGAGAAACATCGCCGAAGTAACCACAGCCGTTGCCCGCGGCGACCTTTCGCGCAAAATCACCGTGGACGTGAAGGGCGAAATCCTTGAGCTCAAAGACACCATCAATACGATGGTCGACCAGCTCAATGCATTCGCCGCCGAAGTAACGCGCGTGGCCCGCGAAGTTGGAACCGACGGAAAATTGGGCGGCCAGGCGACGGTGCAAGGCGTGGCCGGCACGTGGAAAGATTTGACGGACAACGTCAACGTGATGGCCGCCAACCTAACCGAACAGGTGCGCGGAATTGTGAAGGTCGTGACCGCCGTGGCCAACGGCGTCCTCACGCAGAAGCTCACAGTGAATGCCAAAGGCGAAGTGGCTGCTCTGGCAGAAACCATCAACAATATGACCGACACACTGGCCACGTTCGCTGACCAGGTCACCACGGTGGCTCGCGAAGTCGGCGTCGAGGGCCGTCTCGGCGGACAAGCCAACGTGCCTGGCGCAGACGGTACGTGGAAGGATCTCACCGGCAACGTGAATCTGCTGGCCGACAACCTTACCAACCAGGTGCGCGCAATTGCTGAAGTGGCCACGGCCGTGACCAAGGGCGATCTCACGCGATCGATTCAAGTGGAAGCTCGCGGCGAGGTGGCCGAGCTCAAAGACAACATCAACACCATGATTGATAACCTGCGCCTCACAACTGATCGCAACAAGGAGCAGGACTGGCTAAAGACCAACCTCGCGCGATTTACCGGCATGTTGCAGGGCCAGCGCGATCTGGGAACTGTAGGCAGAATGTTGCTCTCGGAACTGGCGCCGCTGGTGAACGCGCAACAAGGCGTGATCTACCAGATGGGCAGTTCCGAGCCAACCGCAGGCGCCGACAACGGGACGCTGGTGCTGCTCTCCACGTTTGCCGATACGCCCGAAGGTTACCTGGGCGAAGTAAGAATTGGCGAGGGCCTCGTGGGCCAGTGCGCTTCAGAAAAGCGCCGCATGTTAATCACCGATTTGCCGCGGGGAACCACGCCTATACGTTCCGGGCTCTTCAAAGCAAAACCAAAAAACGTGATTGTGCTCCCGGTGCTCTTTGAAGACCGCGTCAAAGCTGTCATTGAATTAGCCACTCTAAGCGCGTTCACCGCGTCTCATTTGTCGTTCCTCGAGCAGCTCACGTCGAGCATCGGCATCGTGCTCAACTCCATTGAAGCCACAATGCAGACAGAAGGCCTGCTCAAGCAGTCTCAGCAACTCGCTACAGAGCTCCAAACGCAGCAAAAAGAGTTGCAGCAGACCAATGAGCAGCTCGCACAAAAGGCGCAACAGCTCGCCGAGCAGAATACAGAAGTAGAGCGCAAGAACCAGGAAATCGAGCAGGCGCGGCGCGCACTTGAAGAAAAGGCGAGAGAGCTCGCGCTGACTTCAAAGTACAAATCGGAATTCCTGGCCAACATGTCGCACGAATTGCGCACGCCTTTAAACAGTATTCTCGTGCTGGGTCAGCAATTGGCCGAAAATGCGGATGGCAGCCTCTCGCCAAAGCAGGTGGAATTCGCCCGCACCATTCACGGCGCAGGAACCGACCTTCTCAACCTCATCAGCGACATTCTCGATTTGTCCAAAATCGAATCCGGAACTGTGTCCGTCGAAGCGGAAGAGGTATTCTTCGGCGCGCTCCTCGATGCAGTTGCGCGGCCCTTCCGCCACGAAGCAGAAAACCGCAAGCTGTTGTTCGATGTCACGGCAGATCCCGCCATGGGTCGCAGCCTCGTCACTGACTCCAAGCGTCTGCAACAGGTCTTGAAGAACCTGCTATCGAATGCATTCAAGTTCACCGAGCAAGGAAGCGTTCGCCTTACAGTCTCGCTTGCCTTCGGCGGCTGGAACTCCGGCCACCCGATTCTGGATGGCGCCGGATCCGTCATCGCGTTCGAAGTGAAAGACACCGGAATTGGAATTGCGCCCGAGAAACAGCGCATTATCTTCGAGGCTTTCCAACAAGCCGACGCAGGAACCAGCCGCAAGTTTGGCGGAACAGGCCTGGGACTGGCCATCAGCCGCGAGTTGGCAAACCTGCTGGGCGGCGAAATCCAGCTCCGCAGCGCGATCAGCCAGGGCAGCACATTCACGCTTTATCTCCCGCAAACCTATGTAGGCCCCGTGGCTCCGCCCATGGCCAAGACGGCTGAGCACGGCGCGGCATCCAATGCGCACGCATTCCTCACGACAGTTGCCGCGGCTGAGCAGGAGGTTCGCATCAAGGATGATCGCGCCTCCATCCAGTCCGGCGACGCCGTGCTGCTGATCGTGGAAGACGATCCGCACTACGCGCGCGTCCTCTGCGATCTTTCGCGCGACAAAGGGTTCAAGGTGCTCCTTGCGATGACCGGCTCCGAGGCGCTCGAACTGGCGCGCGAGTTTAGTCCAAGCGCCATCTCGCTCGACGTATTCCTGCCCGACATGCTTGGCTGGACCGTGCTGAATCATCTCAAGCAGGATCCCGCGACCCGCCATATTCCTGTTCAGATGCTCACGCTGGACGAGGACCGCCTGCTCGGTCTATCGCGCGGCGCGTTTGCGTACGTCACCAAACCCTCAACCACCGAAGAGCTCGATAGCGCGCTTACTCGCATCCGGGAATACTCGCAACCCCGGCGCAAGCGTCTGCTCCTGGTAGAGGACAATCCGGCGGAACAGCTCAGCACCCAAGAGCTCCTGGGCTACGAAGACATTGATATCGATGTAGTGGAATCTGGCAACGAGGCTCTTCGCGCGCTTTCTGAAGCAAATTACGATTGCGCGGTTCTCGATCTCCGCCTGCCCGATATGAGCGGCTTTGACGTGCTCACGCAGCTTCGCGACAGCGCTGCCCTTAAAGACCTGCCGGTTGTCGTATTCACGGGGCGCGAATTGACGCCAGAGGAAGACGCTCAACTGCACACGCTCGCGCGCAGTGTAGTGATCAAAGATGTCGAGTCTCCTGAAAGATTGCTCGACGAAACCGCGCTCTTTCTGCATCGCGTGATTTCGGACCTGCCAAAGGAAAAACAGAACATGCTCGATCGCCTGCATCGATCGGACGACGCGATGGCTGGCCGCAAAGTGCTGGTGGTCGACGACGACGTTCGCAATATCTTTGCAGTCAGTAGCGTTCTTGAGCGGCGCGGCATGCAAGTGCTCTCGGCAGGCACGGGACGCGAAGCGATCCAAACCATCGAATCGACTCCCGACCTGGCCATCGTGCTTATGGACATCATGATGCCGGAAATGGACGGATACGAAACCATGCAGACCATTCGCCAGAATCCCGCCCTGCGCCGGCTGCCGATGATTGCGCTTACGGCCAAGGCCATGAAAGGCGACCGCGAACGCTGTTTGGAGGCGGGGGCATCTGAGTATCTTGCCAAGCCGGTCAACACTGAGCAACTGCTGTCCGTCTTGCGCATGTGGCTACACCGCTAAAGCGCGCTCGAACCCGCAAGAGCTTAATGTCGAGGAGAAGCAACGATGACTGGCGACGAAAAAGTCAACATCCTGATGGTCGACGATCAGCCAGCCAAGCTCTTGAGCTATGAGGTCATCCTTTCGGACCTCAATGAGAACCTGATCAAGGCCACAACGGCAAGTGAGGCTTTGAATATTCTCCTCAAGACCGACGTCGCCGTAGTTCTCATGGACGTAAGCATGCCTGATATCGACGGTTTCGAGCTGGCCGACGTGATTCGGCAGCATCCGCGGTTTCAGAAGACGGCAATCATCTTCATCTCCGGAGTTCACCTCACGGGCTCCGACATGATCCGCGGATACGGGCGCGGTGCGGTCGATTACATCTCGGTTCCGGTTGTGCCCGACATCCTGCGCGCGAAGATCGGGATCTTTGTAGACCTGCATCGCAAGACACGCATGCTGGAATCGATGAATCGAAATCTGGAGCATTTAGTGGAAGAGCGTACCAATGAGCTAAAAATGAGCGAGGCTCAGTTCAGGATGCGCGCCAAGCTGCTTGATATTGCTACGGAGGCCATCATCGTTCACGATATGGACGATGCCATTCAGTTTTGGAATACGGGCGCTGAGAATCTCTACGGCTGGCGGCGCGACGAAGTGATGGGCCTCGATATGCACCAACTCCTCAAGACAGAATTCCCGGTTCCGCGTGAAACGATATGGGCTGCTCTTAAAGAGTTCGGAATGTGGCAAGGTAATGTGACTCAGAAGACCAAGGACGGATCGGAGATCGTCGTTGCATGCCGCAAGACCGTCAATCACGAGGGCGACGCGATTTTGCAGGTTGGCCGCGATATGACGGCCTCCATGCGGGCGGAAGAAGCGCTGCGCGAATCAGAGAAGCTCGCGGCCATGGGGCGCGTCGCGGGAATTATTGCGCACGAGATCAACAATCCTCTCGAGGCCATCACAAATCTCTTCTACCTGATCCGGAATCATCCTTCGCTCAGCGACGACGCCCGAAGCTACGCCGATATGGCGGAGCAGGAGTTGAAACGTGTCAGCCATATTACCCGTCAAACGTTGAGTTTCTACAGAGAGTCCAAGCAGCCGATCCAGGTCGTTTTGTCCGAGCTGCTTGACGATGTCCTCGAGCTTCAAATGCGGACCTTGAATAAGAGTCATATTTCGGTTCGCAGGGAATATGCGTCGCCCGTGGCAGTGATGGGATTTCCGGTAGAACTGAGGCAGGTCTTTCTCAACTTGATTAACAACGCGGTTCAAGCCATGCCCGAAGGCGGCGTGCTTGGGATTCGCGTCAGGGAAGCAACGGACTGGCCAAGAAATCTGCGCGGTGCATTGGTTTCAGTCATCGACTCGGGTCAGGGCATTCATCCCACAATCGCCGACCAGTTGTTTCAGCCGTTCTTCAGCACCAAATCGACTAAGGGGACGGGACTGGGCCTGTGGATCAGCAATGGCATCGTGCAAAAATACAACGGGCGAATCGGCTACCGAAGCGTAAACACGGGGAAGGGGCACATCACTTGTTTCCAGGTCTTTCTCCCCGGCTCCAGAACATTTGATTCCGACGCCAAAGCAGGCACTGAGCTCGCCAATGCGAGTCGCGGCTTTACCAGGAGCAACCAGCAATCCGTCCTGCAGATCTGACGCTCGGTTGCTGCGCAAAATTGAAGTTCTCGCTTCTTCCGCTACTGCAAATTGCCAGGCTATCGCCAGTCCGCTCCACCTGGGACGGATTTCTGAAGCTCTGGGGCCGTGTTTCAGTGAAGCGCGGTGAGCGCCGATGCACAACTCCGCCCGCGCGTCGGCGAGCGGCTGAAATCAATCTCTGGCAAATTGCGCCGACGCGTTCCCTATAACTCCGCAGTGCTCATTCGTTTGGACTAGAACGCGTTTTGCCCGCTCGAGCTGTTCAGGGGGCAGAGCAAAGAGAGTCTGCGCTGGTACAATTTGCCGGTCAGGGCAACGTCGCAGCGCTCTGCAATTCGCAAAGCCGACACCAACGGCTGCGCTATTTCTCGCGAGTAAGACCAGCTTCTTCATTTCAGGAAACTGAACTGGTGAGCTCAACTCTTGTATGCGGAGGGTCAAGACAAAATGGAAATGACGCGCCGGCAATTCGCCCTTTCTATTGCAGCTGCCAGCAGCATGCGATCGTCCCTCTTTGAACCGCCGCTTTCGCCATTGGGCGTTCCTCGAGGCGTGGTTCCCGGCCGGGTCACCTGGGCGCACGATCCCGCGGCTGTCTCCTGGGATGGAACAGGTTCCTGGTGGACAGACACAAATAACAACCAGGCCGTAATTGACCGCATGGTCTCCCGCTCGATCCGCGGGCTTACGAATCAGAAGAGCGATGCCATGGCGTGGAACTCCATCTTTCACCAATTCAATCGCACTCATGGTCGCGGCAACACCGGATACAAGGCCGGTGAGAAGGTCGCAATCAAGCCGAACCTGAACAACACGGTAAATCACGGTACGATCGACCGTCTCAATTCATCGCCTCACTTGATCCTTTCGCTCATCCAGCAGTTAACCGGTCCAGCGAGAGTGCCGCAATCGTCAATCACGCTCTTTGATTCCAGCCGGTTCATTCCCGGTAATCTCTACGACAAGATTCACTCCGAATTTCCGGCGGTCGTATTCGTAGATCACATCGGTGGCGATGGACGAGTGAAGGCCGAGTTTACGCCGAACGCGATCCCTTTTTCGATTACCAGCCGCAATGCTAAGGGTCTCGACACCACAGTGATGGAAGCCACCTATCTGATCGATGCGGCGCTGCTGAAAGCTCACGTTTCATCAGGTGTCACTCTCTGCGCCAAGAACCTGTTCGGCGCCACCAGTATCGATCCCGACTGGCACAAGAATGCGCACGATGGCTTCGCGCACAACCGCGACGGTTCGCCAGGGTACTCCGCGTTCGTAGATTTTATGGGTCATAAGGATCTTGGCGAGAAAACAATGCTCTTTCTCATCGACGGGCTCTATGGAAGCGACAATGCTGATGGGCCGCCACGACTCAAATGGAAGATGGCCCCTTTCAACAATGCGTGGCCAAGCAGCATCTTCATGTCGCTTGACGGCACAGCGATTGATTCCGTCGGCTTTGATTTCCTGACTTCAGAATGGACTGATCTCGTGGATATTAAGAACGCCGACAACTACCTGCGCGAAGCCGCTCTGGCAAATGATCCACCCTCCAAGACGTTCTACGATCCTGACGGTGACGGCGTCCGTTGCCGCAGCTTGGGAGTCTTTGAACACTGGAACAACGGGACGGAGAAGAAGTACTCCCGCAATCTCGGAAAACCAAATGGGATCGAGCTTCTCCAGGTCAGTTGATCGCCGCATGAAAGGGTTGCAGATGAGCCGGAAAGTCTTGTTCTTATCTTTAATTGCCTCATCGATGTTGACGGCAAATGCGTTTTCCCAGTCATTTCTGGGCCTGTATAAGGGCTTGCCCTATCGCGACGGCCACTTTCATGACGGCCCGCAGAAGATTCCGGGCCGCGTGTTTTGCGCCTATTATGACTTTGGCGGTGAAGGACTCGCCTATCACGATACCGACCCGCAGAATCACGGCAGCGGAGAGCTAAATCCAGCCGATGGAACTTACCTCAATGAATTTCGCATCCACGAGGGAGTGGATACTTCATACACGAAGTTCGAGCGGAAGCCGGTTGCGATTGACGACAACCCCTTCGACAAGATTGTTCCTCCGCGAGATATGCTCTATGTCGGCTGGACCGAGCCCGGAGAGTGGTTCAACATAACTGTCTACGCGGCGCACGCAGGAACCTACACTTCCGATTTTCTTTACACATCGAACCGCGGTGGAACAATATCAATCGACGTAAATGGAAAGGCCGCCACAGGGCCTCTGCAAGTCCCAACCACATTTGACTCGGCAGACCCCGTGGCTTGGCGTCAGTGGCACCACTGGAATTTGGCGCGGAATTTCTTCAAAATTCGCCTCAGCAAGGGGAAAAATGTCCTCACCGTCCACATATTGACTAACGGGAATATGAATCTCGCTTATTTCAACTTCAAGCAGGTTCTCAAGTGAAATCTAAATATAGGTCAATTGAGATTGGGAGAGAGGATACTCAGATCTGCAATGAACGCCGGCCGCCGGCTGAGGATTGTAGACGAGATGGTTTCCGCATAAGACACGCTTTGCCGGTGCGGAGTGCGGGAGTTATTCTTCGGAGAGAAGTTTGCGTACAAACCTAGTGAAGGGGCACAGCAATTATGACGCAAGGTAGTGCAGGCACCGCCGCTTCAGTGCACAGCGGCGGAATCCTCCCCGCCGGAACTGCGGCGCCAAATTTCACGTTGCACGTAACGCCCGATCAAACCCTGACTTTGAGGGCCTTGCTTGGCCATCCCGTGATCCTGGCGTTTTATCCCGCGGACTGGAGCCCTGTTTGCGGCGACCAGATGGCTCTTTACAACGAGATTCTCCCCGAGTTTGAAAAGTTTGGTGCAAAATTGTTTGGGGTGTCGGTGGATGGCGTCTGGTGTCACACCGCATTTGCTGAGAACCGTCATCTGCACTTTCCGTTGCTTGCCGATTTTGAGCCCAAGGGAGCCGTCGCCCGGCAATTTGGCGTTTATCGCGCTGCCGATGGCATTTGTGAGCGTGCTCTGTTTGTAATCGACAAGAACGGAACGATTGCCTGGAGCTACTGCTCTCCGATTGGCATGAATCCCGGCGCGGACGGCATTCTCCAGGCGCTCGAGGAATTGCCGAAGTAGGAGGAGTTCATGGCCACGCTCAAGCAACCGATCACTGCCGAAGACCATGTCCATGGCCCTGAAAGTGCCGAAGTCACTTTGGTGGAGTATGGAGATTACGAATGCCCGCATTGCGGCCACGCCTATCCCATCGTCAAGCAAATTCAGAAGCGGCTCGGAAAAGGCCTCCGGTTTGTGTTTCGCAACTTCCCTTTGAGCCAGATGCATCCTCAAGCCGAAGCTGCCGCCGAAGTGGCCGAGTTTGCCGGCTCGCAAGGCAAGTTCTGGGAGATGCACGATAAGCTGTATGAAAATCAGGCGCGCTTGGGCGAATCACTGTACTTAATCCTCGGCGAAGAACTCGGACTATCGACGGCCGCGATGCGTCAAGCATTGAAGGAGGGGACCTTTAAAGCCCGCGTCCGCGCCGACTTCACAGGCGGAGTTCGAAGCGGAGTAAACGGAACGCCAACGTTCTTCATCAACGGCCATCGTCATGACGGTTCATTCGACTTTGAGAATCTGGCTTCAGCGATTCAAGAGGCCAAGTCAACCTCGAAAGATGCCTAGGATCTGGAGAAAGCCCGCGTGCTGTTGCAAAGCCGTGAGCTCGTGAAGTTTTTTTTCGCTCCGCTGCACTGTATTGAGGGAAGTCGGAATTCGAGAACGCGACAGTGCCGAACAAAGTGGAACTGGAACTCGCTGGCCGGTATATACTTTAGCCATCTTTTGTCCGCTGGCGTCCCCTGGTGCGCATCCCTGAAGCGCACTTCCCTTATTTTTGAGCGCGGCTGTCGAGCTCCAAGTATGGACGACTTTACGACATCACCGGATGGAAAGCCCACACCCAAAAAGCCGGCGGCAGGTGGCGTGGGAACTCGCTTCGCCGGCGAGAGCTCCGGGAGCGGGGATCCGATTCCTGCCCCGATTCCTGCCCCGGTTCCTGCCGAGCAGAAGCCGCCAGTTGCGGCCCCCAATCTGGACGCTGATCGAAACGCAATCGATGCTGACGCGACGATCATCGATGCCGTGCGGCCACCGTTTGATCCTGACGTTACGATGGTCGACGCCGGATTGCCAGTTGATCCACAGGCTACGTTGTTTGATCGCAACGCCGCTAATGCACAGCGATCGGCGATCCGGCGTTCGCCGAATGATTCCTCTGGCCCCTACGCCGGCGATGCAATTCTGCAGGTCGGCGATGTGCTGGGTGGTCGATACGAGATCCTCCAGCTGCTGGGGCAGGGCGGCATGGGTGCGGTCTACAAAGCTCTCGATCGCGAGGTCGACCGGTTCGTAGCGCTGAAGCTGATCCGGCCGGAACTGGCTTCGAACCCCTCGATTCTGGCCCGCTTCAAGCAAGAGCTTGTCCTCTCCCAGCAAGTTACCCACCGCAATGTCATTCGCATTTACGATCTTGGTGATGCCGACGGCCTCAAGTACATCACCATGGAGTTCGTCGAGGGTCAGGATCTGCGGTCTCTTGTTTTGGAGAGAACCAAATTCTCTCCCGAGGAAGCGGTCGAGATCGTTCGCCAGGTCTGCGCGGCTTTAGAGGCGGCGCACAACGCAGGAATCATCCATCGCGACCTGAAACCACAGAACATCATGAAGGATTCGTCAGGGCGAATTCTTTTGATGGACTTTGGCCTCGCGCGAACCCTGGATGGCGATAAGATGACGCAAACCGGCGCTCTGGTCGGCACCATGGATTACATGTCGCCCGAGCAGGCGTTGGGCAAGGATCTCGATCAGCGTTCGGACCTCTTCACCCTCGGGCTGATTCTTTACGAGCTGCTGACCGGGGCGACGCCCTTCAAGGCCGAGAGCGCGATCGCAAGTTTAGTGATGCGGACGCAGCAGCAGGCCACGCGGCTGATAGACGTTGACAAGAATATTCCGGCCACACTGAGCAATATCGTCGCCAAGTGCCTGGAGAAGGACGTCGCTAACCGCTACCAGACCGTGGAAGAGTTCGATGCGGATCTTGCCGCTTGGCAAGCCGGGAAAAAGAAGGTCTCTGCTTCTTCGTCGCGGCTAAAAATTAACCGGATTCGGGAGCTGCCATGGCCGCAGCTTGTGACTGCCGGCGTTCTGATCCTGGTCATCGCTGGCGGAATCTCGTGGTTCATCATCAGGAGACAGCAGGCTGCGAATTCATCGGCTCATGGTCCTGTCTCGGTGCTCGTTGGCGACTTTGCAAACCTTACCGGCGACCCTGTTTTGGACAACACACTGGAACCGATGATCGGCGTGGCCCTCGAAGGCGCCAGCTTCATCAACGTCTACGGTCGTGGAGATGCGCGTAAGCTGGCAGAAAAGCTCCCAAAACCAACCGACAAACTTGACGAACAGACGGCGCGGCTTGTCGCCGTAAATCAGGATGTCAACGCGGTCGTCACCGGGGAGATTGAATTACGAGGAGACGAGTACGATATTTCGGCCGTGGCTCTGGACGCCGTGAGCGGTAAGGTGCTGGCAAAGTCGGAAGTCACCGTCTCCAACAAGCAGGACATTCTAAACAGCCTTCCCAAGCTGGTGGCGCCGATTCGCAAAGCGCTGGGTGACTCCACGCCTGCCTCAGTGCAATTCGATCAAGTTAGCGGAGGGTTTACCGCCGCATCTCTTGAGGCTGTTCACGAAGACGCTCAAGGCGTCGACGAGCAGTTCGCGGGTAAGTTCCAGGATGCGTTTGATTCGTTCCAGAAGGCTTCGCAACTGGATCCAAAGTTTGCGAGGCCATACACCGGCATGGCGGCGATGGCCCAGAATCTTGGCCGGCCGGCAGACGCAGTGAAGTACATGAAGGTTGCGATGGAACACGTCGACAGCATGACGGAGCGGGAACGCTATCGCAACCGCGCGCTGTACTACCTCATCACCGGTGACTGGCAAAACTGCGCTCAGGAGTACACACAGCTCGTTACTCACTACCCTGCCGATCGCGTCGGCCAGTATAACCTTGCTACTTGCTATATGCAGCTGCGCAACGTGCCGAAGGCGTTGGAAGCAGCACAACATGCCGTTGCGATTGTCCCCAAGGGAGTGGGACCCCGTCTGAACCTGTCATTCATCAGTTCCTTCGACGGAGATTTTGCGGCGGGCGAAAAAGAGGCGCGTGCCGGGTTGACGCTCAATCCCTCGTCCGTGCAGGGATACCTGGTGCTCGCCGAAGCTCAGGTTGGCGAGGGGCAGATCGACAACGCGACCGAATCGTACCGCCAGCTTGCGGACCTTGGACCCGCGGCGACGTCAATGGCGAACGCTGGATTGGCCGATCTCGCCGCCTATCAGGGGAAGTACGCTGAGGCAGCGAGCATCCTTACAAGCGGAGCCGCCGCCGATGATGCGGCAAAGAATACCGACGGTGCCGCAAGGAAATACGCGGCGTTGGGAAACATCGAGGAATTGCAGGGAAAGCATGCGGCAGCTATCTCTGATATTGGCAAAGCGCTGACATACAGCCAGTCTACCCAGATTGAATTTCTAGCGGCCAGCACGTATGTCGATGCTGGAGAGACGGCTAAAGCGCAAAAGCTTGCCGCAAGCCTTTCTTCTGCGCTGACAGGCGAGTCGCAGGCTTACGGCAAGATCGTAACAGGCATGATAGCGCTGAAGCGGAAAGATTCGAATGAAGCAATCCGGCAAATCACAGCCGCGAACAACCTGCTGGACACCTGGATCGGTCATTTCGATCTGGGGCAGGCTTACTTGGAAGCCGGAGCGTTCACTGAGGCCGATTCGCAGTTTGATCAGTGCATGAAGCGGCGAGGGGAAGCCATCGAATTGTTTTTGGACAACACGCCAACCTATGCCTACTTCCCGCCTGTCTATTACTACGAGGGGCGCGTGCGGCAAGGAATGAAGAGCGAGGGGTTCGCCGACTTCTATAAGAGCTACCTCAGCATTCGTGGGCAGTCGTCGGAAGATCCGATGGTCGCCGACATCCGCCGCCGCATCCCCAATAACTAGAGCCTGCCGGCATCCCAGCCGGCATCATCGCTCACGCATCTGCGTAGTCGCCGTGCGGATCGTTGACTTTGCCAACGTCCCTCCAACCGTCAACTAGATCAACTAAGCATAACTAAGCGCGGAGGTGGCCGACTGGTCCGCTACGAGAAGCTTTCTTCAGAAGCTCGCGCACTGACCCTGCAGTTTGGCCGCCGTGTCTCCGCTGCCGGTGATCGAAGTGTTGCTCTGGCACAACAGCGTTCCGGTCACTTTGTTGCTTGTAACTTGCGCGGGCCCCGTGTCGCCCTGGACGGTCATATTCACTAGAACCGTATTCTGCGACATGATTGTCGACGCCGAGTTGCTTTGATCAACAAGGGTCCCGGTGACCGTATTCAAGCTAAGGGTTGACGGAGCCGAATTGCCTTGATCGGTCAGGCTCCCGCTGATTGCGTTTGAGGTGAACGTTGTCGCGGCCGTACTGCTCTGGACGGTCACGCTCCCCTTGATTGTGTTGCCGGCGACTACGACGGCTGCTTTATTTGCTTGAAGAGTAAGACTGCCGCTGATCGTGTTGGCCGGGCAAGAAGGCGATCCGGATCCGATCGTTGCCGCCGTTCCAACGCTCTGAACCGTTAGACTGCCGGAAACTGTCGTGCCGCAAATCAGGTTCTGGGCCGTGCCGGTAGGAATGCTCTGGATCGTAAGACTGCCTTTGATTGTTGTTGACGGCCCAATGGCGTAGGTGCCTCCGCCGACCTGGATATTGCCGCCGATGGTCGCGTTGCTGAGCGCGAGGTTGCCACCGTTCTCGGTTATATTCCCCGTGGCGCCTCCCTTTTCGAAGATGCAATTCTGCCCGCTAGCAACTGTGATATTGCCGCTGAACGTGCCGATGTAAACGCCATTGCAGGTCGTGCTGGAAGCCGGGACGGTCGTCTCTGACGTGAGCGTGAAGCTTTGCGTCGCGGCCGTGCCGACTCCATTCTGCGCCGTGAAGGTGATGGGATAAATGCCGCTGACGGTCGCCTTTCCGCTCAGCGTGCCCGTTCCATTGTTGTTGTTGACGTATGTGATGCCGTTGGGCAGCGCTCCGGACTCCGCAATGCTGGCCGCCGGGTAACTCGTAGCGGTCACCGTAAATGTGCCGGACGTGCCCATCGTGAAGGTGGCGTTATTCGCGCTGGTGATTGTCGGAGCCTCGACCACTGTAAACGACTGCACGCTTCCTGTTGCCGCTGTATAGTCCGAGGTCGCCGGGGCGCTCGCCGTCAACGTGCAGCTTCCCACGCCGACCAAATTCACCGCAGTGCCGCTCACCATGCACACGCCTGTGGTGCTCGATGTCACCTTCGGCGCTCCGTTCCCAGCGTAGCTGTACGTGGGCGTAAAGATCCCGCCAGTCAGCAAGGTCGGGGAAATATCGCTGATACTGATCGTCGCCGCAGCCAGAGTAGCTGCGGTGGATTGCGTTGCCGTTGAGCCGTTGTAGTTGCTGTCTGCCGCCCAGGTCGCGGTCAGTGAGCAGGCGCCCGTGCCGTTGGTCATGGTTATTGCGGTGCCCGAGTTCGAGCAGGCACCGCCGCTGGTAATCGTCGGCGTGGTGCTGGCGTTGGTGGTTGTCGCCACCGTGAAGTGGCTGTTGTATGCGGCGCTAACCGGCGCACCTGTGAAGGTCACGGTCGGTGCGATCTTATTCGCAGTGGTGGATTGGGTTGCCGTTGCCCCGTTGTAGTTGCTGTCTGCCGCCCAGGTCGCGGTCAGTGAGCAGGCGCCCGTGCCGCTGGTCATGGTTATTGCGGTGCTCAAGTTCGAGCAGGCGCCGCTGCTGCTGATCGTCGGTGTGTTGCTGGCGTTTGTGGTTGTCGCCACCGTGAAGCTGCTTTTGTAGGCGGCGCTGACCGGCGCTCCTGTGAAGGTCACCGTCGGTGCGATTTTACTCGCAGCGGTGGATTGCGTTGCCGTTGCGCCGTTGTAGTTGCTGTCTGCCGCCCAGGTCGCGGAGAGTGAGCAGTTGCCCGTGCCGCTGGTCATGGTTATCGCGGTGCCCAGGTTCGAGCAGGCGCCGCTGCTGGTAATCGTCGGCGTGGTGCTGGCGTTGGTGGTTGACGCCACCGTGAAGTGGCCGTTGTAGGCGGCGCTGACCGGCGCACCTGTGAAGGTCACTGTCGGCGTGGCCAGTGTCGCGCTTACGGTTTGCGTAACCGGCTGTGCTGCCGAGTAATTCGTGTTGCCCGCCTGCTTGGCGATCACCGAGCACGATCCGCTGCCGCTGGTCATGGTGTAGGTTGTTGTGCCGGAGTTGCTGCACGATCCGGCGCTCGTGAAGACCACCGGATTGCCGCTGGCGCCGCCGGTCGCTCCCACTGTGAATTGACCGTTATAGGCGGCCGAAGGCGGTGCGTTTTGCGCAAAGGTAATCGTCTGGCTCGCCTGCTGAATCGTCAACGTTCCATTCACGAATAGGAAAGAGTAATTCGCCGCCGCCAAAGAGCCCGTCGAAATCGCGATCGCGTAACCGCCGACGCTGCTCCCTGCCAGAGCGGCCCCAACAAGCGACGGCACGCCGGCCACCACCGACGGCGAATCGCTATTCACAAAACCGGCGACGCTGTAATTCACATTGAGGCTTGGAGTCAACGACGGGATTGGTTGCCCATAGGTAATCGTGGGGCTCGCCGCCGTCACCGTTAGCACCGCCGGGGTGATTTTGAAAGACTGTACAACGGTCGCAGGGCTATACGCGCCGTTTCCATCCTGCGATGCCGTGATAGCGCACAGTCCGACGCCGGTAGTGGTAACGGTCGCTGTGCCCGTCGTGGTGCCCACTTGGCATTGCCCGACGGCTCCGAAAGTCACACCCAGTCCGGAATTCGAAGAAGCGCTAACAGAGAAGGTGCTTCCATACTGCAAATTCGGCAAACTCAAGAACGTGATCGTCTGCGATTGCGTTGTAGAGCTCGCCGGCTCGATTGTGAATGACTCGGACACCGAATTCGCCGGGTCGTAATAGGGCGGCGTGCTCGACGCCGTCGGATTTGTGCCCGATTGCGACGCGGAGACAGTGCAAGTTGCCGGACTGTTTCCCGGATCGTTGACCGACACGGTGGCCGTGGAAACGCCGCCGGAAGCGACGCCGGCGGTGATCACAACTTGCGAAACCGTCTGGCCGCTGACGGAGCATGGACCTGTTGCGACGAAGTTCACCTGCAACCCATTCGGGGAACCGTTGGTCTCGGCCGTCGCGGTGACCGAAACTGTTGGCGCCAAAGTTGAGTACGTAACAGAACTCTGAAGTGGGCCGAGAACAATAGTCTGGAGGTTCTTCACGATCGCAGGCACCGAAGGCGCACTCGAGCGTTGGGTTGGATCGATCTGTACCGGATTGAGGGTAGTTGCAATCGTATAAACCACAGTTGATGAGCCCGGGCAGGTCGTCGGATTTGAGTCAATAAACTCTGTCGCTGGAGCAGCTCCGCCGACGCCGTTGACGACGCCGATATTTACGCCGTCCGAGCCGTTCAGGTTGCAGCCGCGATAGACCGTGTAGTACTGAACGACACCGAAAGCCGGCGCCGTCCAATCGACAATGACACTTGTCTCCACACCACCTGTCATTACCGGCGTAATGGTGGGTGAATTCGGAGGCCGGACGATTGAGTTGGCGGTTAAGTAATCCACTTCAGTTTGGACGCCGCCGCTGCCTCCAATGCTGAGGCCTCCGCTACCTCCGATGCTGAGTCCGCCGCTGCCTCCAATGCTGAGTCCGCCGCTGCCTCCGATACTGAGTCCGCCGCTGCCTCCGATACTGAGTCCGCCGCTGCCTCCGATGCTGAGTCCGCCGCTGCCTCCGATGCTGAGTCCGCCGCTGCCTCCGATGCTGAGGCCGCCGCTACCTCCGTAGAAGACGCCGTTGTTGCGGTACGAGATCTCGTTCGCCAAAGCTGCGAGCTCGCCACTGGCGGCGCCTACCTGGCGCAGGTCGAAGCTGGTCACGTCGTTGTATCCCCGCAAGTCGGAATACTGCGCGCCGTCGAATGTAATGTTTTGTTCGGGGCTCCACGCCGGGGAGATGGAGTCAACGGGCCCACTCACACGATATCCCGTGTCGTTGTTGAGCGGGGAGCCATCACAATGCATCGTGGCGGCACTGGCTGTCGAACTGGGTGGCGTAGTTGTGTACCACGCCGAGGTTGAAAAGCTCGCAGGGTTTCCGACATTGTCGGTCAGATTAAACACTGAGCCAAACGGAATAGTGGTGAAGGTGGTAGTCCCAATAGTGGTGGAGTTGGTAGTCCCGCTATCCCCACCCAAAATCGTGCGCGTGGGGGATGCGTCCTGCGTTTCGCCGAAAAGCACTTGATTCGAGTATGCAATGGCCGCATTCGATCCCAATCCGTCGATCTGGAAGAGATAGTTCATCGAGCTTTGGAAGTTCGGCTTGCAATTGGCTTCAAAGGTTGGAATGTAGCTGCCCGGCGTGTCAAAGTAGAGGCCGCCGTGGGTCAATCCAAGCGTGTGGCCGATCTCATGAAACAGCGTGCCGGCCACAACGGTTGCCGACTTACTCATGTCCTGAGCCGGAGCCGTCGCCCACGCCCCCAGGCTTACCACTGAATCGGAACCGCCCAGATCGGAGAAACCGGACATGGTTGTCACTGTGCCGGATGTCACGCTAATTGCCGGTTCAGCCAGACCGTTGGAAGTGGTCGAGCTATAGCTCCAGTTGGGGACGCCCACAGGAGTTGAGAAATAAATTGTTGTCAATCCGCTATCGCAGTTCAGGTTCTCGTATATCGAGTTGAGGTTGGGATTTCCCTGCACGCCGGTGACTGTGATGCGGGTTGGGCAAGTCGTTCCGAGGCCGGTGGTAACGATGGACCCGGACCCGCCACTGTTCGCGGTTGCTCCACTCACCGTTATTGACGTAATGGATCCACTGCGCGTGGTCCATAAAGGTATCGCGACAGAGTAACCGAACAGGACGTAGTGATAGCTGTCCTTCTGGCCATATGGGAATCGAGGCGCACAATTGGCGGCCGATGGGCTATCCGTGCACGCGGAATAATTCGCTGGCCACACCTTCGAGAGTTGCACGCTGCCATCCCAGGTAACTACTCCCGGCTCATTTGGGAACATGCAAAGCTGCGGGGGAGTGGTGCCGGAGTCGGTACAGGTAGTTTCGAGAATCGCGTTACCGGGCACGAGGTGCAGATGCACGCCAATGTTGGCATACGCCTGAGTGACCATCGCCAGTGGATCGTTGCCCTGCGCGTCCGGTGAGGGGTACAGATTGGGCTGGTTGAAATTGCAGGTGTTGTCTGAGTTTATGGCGGAGCACATGTAATCGAATTGGACGAACAAGTCCTTCTCGCCGTGCGTCGCGCCAGTTAACGGCACCCATGCGCCGGTCTTCACGTCGGTATAGCCTTGCGCGGCTTTCCATGCGTCCAGAATTCCATCGGCATCGCTGTTGTTGACGGGCGTGCTGAGAATGACCGCGGCATAGGCGTTGCCGGGACTCAGCGTATCAATATATTGGTTCGATTGCCCGAGTGTCGGGGAACTCTCGCTGTTGTTCCAGGTTCCGCCACTGGTGTAAAGATGCGTCACCTCGCCGGTCCCGTTCGGTCCATTTACCGCGTCATAAAATCCCTGCAAAGCCTGAGGTATCGGGCCGGCGTTCAAAGAGGTTGGCGCGATCGATCCGTCGTAAATGACCACGGACTTGAGGGGGAACAATGGGGACAGGACGCGATAGATCACTACGAGGCTCGCGCCCTCAGTGATTATTCCGCCGCTGCTTGGCGAGCCGCTGTTTGGCAAAGTGACCGTAAACGTCCCCGAACCTTGGCGCGCCCCACTCCAGCCCGCGGGCACCGGGAAATAGGTGTTGACGTCGGCGCGATACACACGGAGCGTTCCCGTATTCGTGCCGTCGCTATAGTTGGGCACGTCGCTCCCGATCTGTTGCCCGGTGATGGAATAACCCAGGAAAGTCCCGGTATTGCCCGAGGGTGAGGTCCCGGGGGGCTCTATTGTTGTCCAGTACAGGAAACCATCAATAATGTCGGCGCCATCGGGAACACCCCCCGGGACACAATTAGGGCTGCACGGGCTGCCACTGGGAATGGTGATGTTTCCGCTCGGGCTGCCGCGTAGGGTAACTCCCGCGGTGGCATAGTCGCCGGTGACAAAGTAGTTATTCTCGAGCGTAAGTTGGTCTGCTGCAGGTGGCACGCCACTGGAGACGACGAGGCTGACAGGCGTTCCGCCGTCGACTGCCGTACCGGGGTCGGGGCTTTGGCTGATCACGCTGCCGGAAGGCACGGTGTCGCTGTATTGCGTCGTCACTGTCCCCACAACCAGACCCACGCCAGTGATGGAAGATCCTGCCGTCGATTGTGTCTGATTCATTACGTTGGGAACAGCCTCCCCGGTAGAGATGACGAGACTGACAGAAGCCGGGATTGTAACGAGCGTACCCGCGCTCGGGCTTTCGCTGACGACTTCGCCAATAGGCACTGTGCTTGGTAGATCTGTCACGGTGCCCAAAGTCAGTCCTGAACCAGTGATGGATGTGGTTGCCACCGCGAGCGTGTCATACACTACCGCAGGCACCGCGACCTCGGGTGAAAGCGCATCGCCTTGCACCGAAATGCTCTGCGTTGCGCCCGTAGCATTGAGCGCATTGTCGGTCAGGGTGACATTCTCGCTGAGTTCCGTGCTGAGCGGAGGAACTTCAATTGTCGGCTTGAAGTCAATTGTCAGCGGGCAAACGAGCCCGGGAGTGAGCGTAGCCCCGATCGAGCAGTCGTTTTCGTCGCCGACCTGCGGGAAATCCAGCGGGAATGAGATCGCAGTCAAATCGAGTGTCGCGTTCCCGATGTTCTGGACGGAAACTGTTTGCGGTCCGTTGGTGCTGGTGCTGCCCTGAGTCGTGGCGGCAAAGCTCAACGACGGCGGCTGCGGGCTGTTCACCTCTACCACCTGAGGAGGGTATTTGCAGGCGTCGGCGATGAAGAGATCGCCGGCTCCATCAACCGCCAAACCTTGCGGGCAACCCAGATCGGTGACGGGTACTGTGGTCTGGACGCCACCGGGTGTGACCTCTTCAACCCTGCCGTTGCCGAAATCGGAGATGAAAACGTCTCCCGCCGCATCCACTGCAACAGCCCACGGCGATTTGAGTCCGCTGCCCACTGTAGTCTGGACGCCGGCTGGCGTAACCTCCACCACCTTATTGCCCGTTAGATCCGCGATGAAGACATCGCCCGCTCCATCCACCGCCACTCCGTACGGGTTAGACAGCCCACTTGCAGGCACCGTGCTCAAAGCACCACTGGGTGTGACCTCGTCCACCAACCCACTGCCAGCATCTGCGATAAAGACATCGCCCGCTCCATCCACCGCCAAACTTTGCGGGCTCGTAAAACCGCTGCCCACCGTGGTCTGGACGCCGCCAGGCGTCAGCTCCTCCACATCGTCGGCGCAGGTGGTACCCGAGACGAAGACGTCGCCTGCGCCATCCACCGCCACTCCGGCCTGGCAACCTTGACCGTTGGTGACTATCGAGGTCTGCCCGCCTCCGGGCGTGAGCTCCAGCGTCTGGCTCGAGTTGTAATCGGTGACGAAGACATCACCCGCCGCATCCACCGCTAAATTTCCAACGCCACTCAGACCGCTGGGAAGTAGGATGGTCTGGACGGCCGGCGAAAACGCAATCGCTGGTCCCTGCCCGATGCCGGAAATCAGAGTCGTCGCCAGCGGGGTGGCAGCGGATCCGAAGAGCGGTCTCACAGCCGGAACGGCTGCAGATCCGAACAGCTCTACAGCGCCCATGCGCAATCCCGGCGCGCGCGGGGTGAAGGTGACGTTCGCTGTGCAGGTGCCCGCTGTTGCAAAGGTACCCGTACACGTGCCGGCGCTGGCCAGCGAGAAGTCGAGTCCGGCAGCTCCCTGCGTAACCACATTGACAGAACCAATTGTCGTGCCCGCCGGAACACTGAGGGTGACCGGGAGAGTATTGCTGCACGGGGCCGGCGTGGTCGCTCCCGACGGGCAGACGTTGACAGCACCGAAATCTTGCGGCGTAAAGGTCCAGCTCAGGATGTCGTTGCCTTCTGCATATCCACCGGTCGACCCCGTGAAGCCGACAAAGGCCGAGTTATTGGTCAAACCAATTGAGGTCATATTGAAGGGCACGCCTGTGGGAAACAGATCGGTGCCGTCCAGAATCACATCCAGGCATGGCAGTGGGGCATTTGATGCGGGCGCATAGCAGGCCGATTGCGCAGCGGTCGGTTGCAGCGAGTAGGTGATCGTCACCGTGTGCGTGCTACCGTTTCCCAAAGTAATGCTTGTGCTTGTCAGAGTGTTTTCCGCGATCACGCAGTACTGCGAGTATCCGGGCTCGCCGCCCTGCACGTTTTCGCAGTTTGGGCCTGTACCATTGTTCGCAATAAAAACGCTATTACCAGGCGGATATTCAAGACCGTCGTCATTGTAGGTCTTGAACCCTATGGCCACACTGTTCGTGATGCCACCGGTTTCACCCCCGCAGAAGTAGCCATTTCCAGCGAGAGGATCGTCGGCGAATCCCATCCCGCAGCCGGCCGGGCCAAGAGCGCTTGTTCCCGCAGACGAATTTTGGATCAAAAACGCGAAACCATCGGCAGAACCCCCTGGCAGCTGAAATGTGAAGGTGGTGGAAAAGGAACCGGAAACGGGCTCCGCAGTGGTGTACCAGGCAGACCCGAGTTGCCCGTTCGAGTCAGGGGTAATCTGCAGTAGGCTCCCCGAAATGCTGGCGTTTCCGTTAAACGCAAGGCAGCTATTCGAAGCGAAACCGGGCGAATAGCTAAAGGCGGTTGGGCAGCTCTGCGCGTCGCCGCGGCGGCCCGAAAGAGCAGCGAACAGCATCAGCGCCATTCCGATGAAGGCAACGCCTCGCGCCGATCCGGCACGCCTGCGTGAAGTTCCGAGTTGAAGGTTCAAGTTCGAGTTCCTGTCAGCGGATTTCTGAAAAGGAGTAAGTAAGCCTGCGAGACGCATAATCTACCTTTCGGAGCTCATTAAGAAGGGAGCTCTCGCACAAAAAAATCGTGAGCCCTGCTGAGCAGGGTCAGAAAAGCAGAAATTCTTGATTGGCCGCTGACGAACACGTCCGGGGAATTGTCGCAAACGTGGTTGCATCATAACCACGCATTTAAGACGAGTCAAGGATTCTTCAATAATTAGAAGAGATCACCCGATTATTCACTAACAAGTAGAAATCAGGCGCGACGAGTTACCTGGAGATTACCTCTGAACGGAAACGAGCAACTTTGGTCACCATTTGGCGCGCTCAATCGGGGCGATAAATCGCATCTCACTACAAAGAGGCAAGAAATGAAAGCAGCTACAGTCATCGGAATTCTTCTAATCCTGCTCGCAATCGTCGGCTTTGCCGTTGGGGGCATCAGTTTCACCCACGAGAAGAAGGTTGTAGACATGGGTCCCGTGCAGCTCTCGCACAAAGAGACAAATACAATCCCAATCTCGCCGATTTTGAGCGCGATCTCGTTGGTTGCCGGAGTTGGCTTAGTAGTAGTTGGCGCTCGTAGTAAGTAATCGCGGCATTTTCAGGTCGGACAGGAAAGCCCCCTGGAGATTGCCCCTCATTATGCTTCCCGAATCATCGCTGCTGATTCCTCTCACCCTACTGCTGACCGGAACCAGACGCCTTCCATTCCAGTTTGGTTACTCCGGGCATGGATTCGAGTTCTGCGAGTATCACGGGAATTTCGAGGCTCTCTCGCGAAGATGGCCAGCGTACTTCGCATTCAAATTTCCTGAGATGCTTTTGGATGTAATCAGTGAAGCAGAGGGATTTCAGATGAAAGCCGGCCGCTTTTAGCCTTTCGCGCAACTCATTCGGCTGAAGCCAGTCGCCTTGCATGTTGATCTTCAATTCAGCAAGTTCATATTGTTGGACGTGAGTTTCGACACTACGAAGCCCCCAAAGAGCTCCGAAGCCAATGACAGTCGAGACGGAGCCAAGAATCAGTTGTCCTCCGCCCAGGCAAAGTCCCACCACCGTCGCGAACCACATTGTCGCCGCGGTTGTCACTCCCAGAATCAGTTCGTTCTTGCGGATGATTGCGCCAGCGCCGATGAATCCAACTCCGGTCAAAATGCCGAGCGGCAGCCTCATCACATCCATGACCACATAGGAGTCAGCCGGCTTTCCATTAGTGGGAATGAGCAGGTTCATCTGGATCATGGCAATCGAGGCTGCCAGGGTGACCAGCAAAGTGGTACGCAGGCCCGCAACATGCCCGCTCTTGCTCCGCTCAGCGCCAAGCAGACCGCCGGCGATGACCGTCAGGATCAATCGCAGCGCAATTCCCTGCCAATGTAATTCCGTAGGCACGTTGAGCTTAGATTCCCCGGCGACACAAGTGGATGCCATAGACAAGGGCGGCAAGGCAAAGGCCTCTTCTTCTGGAAAGCAACACGCAAAGCTACGAGGCTGAATAACTTACATGGCCGGATAAAGATTGGGCTTCGATCCGGCTTCGCCGGCCTCCTTTGCATCCAACACAGAAGGCGTTTCCTCGAGTTCGCTGACGACTATGCCATTAACTTATTTCCGGAAAAGGCATTATGTGCCGAGGGCGATGTTTACGGCTCTTTCGCTGCTCGCATGGAGTGGGGCCTTCTTATTTTCCCAGGCGGTTGTTGCGCCAGCCTCGCAGGCGCAAGCCGGGAATCCGTCTGCCGTCGATGACCCAACGAGGCCGGAGATCCAACCACCGCTGGACATCGACCGGGACCCCATCGCATCGCCCGACGTAAACGCACCCCCCGCCACAGCGGCTATACCGCCGGCTACATCCGCCACTCCCGGCGTGCCGAATGCAGTCAATGGAACGACGAGTTCACCTTCGAATCCGGCCGGCGGTAATCAAATCAAAGGGAACCAAACCTCCGGAATCGAGAAGCAACAAAATGGCATGTACATCTTACATGCGGATGTAGATGAGGTCCTGCTCAACTGCGCAGTGATGGATGCGAGGGGCCAACCGGTGCTTGATTTGGGTCGAGAAGACTTCCGCGTCTGGGAGGATGGCGTTCAGCAGACCGTGAATGCGGCTCAACATCTGGATCTGCCCGTCTCCATGGGCATCCTGATTGACGACTCCGGCTCCATGCGCGACAAGCGCGCGACTGTGAACGCTGCCGCGTACCACTTGCTCAACGCTTCTAATCCGCAAGACGAAGCATTTGTCGTTAACTTCTCAGATCGTCCCTATCTCGACCAGGGGCTCACGACAGATCGGGTGGCTTTGAATCGCGGATTATTTCGCTCCGATCCCGCGGGCACCACTGCTATGTACGACGCTGTAGCTGCCTCGGCAGACGAACTGGCCAAACATGGCAGGAATCGAAAGCAGGTCCTCCTGATCATTACTGACGGAGCAGACAACGCATCCCGGCTTAGCCTGGAAGAGTCAATCCGCCGCGTGCAGGGCATGGCCGGCCCCGTTGTATATTCCATCGGACTCCTTTTCGATGACGAACCAGGCGAATCTCAGCAAGCCAGAGACGATTTGGAGCGACTATCGCGAGAAACAGGCGGTGTGGCCTACTTCGCTCGGTCGCTTGATGAGGTAAACACCATTGCGGCAGAGGTCGCCCGCGATATTCGCGAACAGTATGTGGTCGACTACCACTCGTCGAAGCCGTTTACGCAGGGCGGCTACCGCTCAGTGCGCGTCGAAGCCATTTCCGCAAGTCACGGCCCGCTCTTGGTGAGGACGAAGCGGGGATATTTCCCAAAGACGGAGCAGAAAATCGAACCGGTGCAAAATGCAAAACAGTGAATCTCTAATCCGCTCGGCTGCGGATCTCAAGAAATGCGCTTCAAAGCAAACGAAGTGACAAAGTGGGCGGTTTTCCAGAGCGGCACTTCGCCGGCGACTTGGACGAAGAGCCAAGGCTCAAACTCAAAGCCACATGTATTTTGTGAGCTCCCTTGCATTTGGTGAGCTCTTTGGATTTCGTAAGTTTCGTTTGTGGGGTTCCTGATCAGCTTGATAAATCGAAAATGTCTCAAGATCAATCGAGACGGAAATCCACGTCGATGACCATCTGCACAGAAACGGAACGGCCTTCGTAAGCGGCAGGCCGGAATCTATACTGCTTCACAGCCGCGATCGCCTCTTCGTCGAGCCCCATGCCGAGATGACGAACCACGCGGACGTCTTGCGGGAAGCCCTGCGAGTCGACAATGAGTTGAACCGCGACGACTCCCTGATAATTCTGGCTCCGAGCTTCCGCCGTAAACTGCGGCTGAACAGAGTGGATGACCTCAGGAGCGCTTACCCCGCCGCCAACGCTCATCACACCACCGCCGAAACCGTGGTCGCTCCCCGCACCCTGGCCGGTGCCGTGTCCTGAACCAACACCTCCACCCAGTCCGAAACCGAAACCATTAGCGCTTCCACCGCCTTGCGAAGCCATTGCTACCTGCTGCGTTTGAGGAACGCCGAGCTTGGGCATTTGAGCTTCTGGCATTCGTATGGCCACGGCCGGTTGAATCAGCAACTTCGGAGTTTCAATTTTTGGCGGCTCCAACGGAATGATCGGAGCTTTTAAAACAATCTTTGGCAGTGATCCCTGCGTCGGTGCAATCAGCTGATGCGCACCACCACCGCCTCCGCCTCCGCGCACTTTAACGACCTGCATTACAGGAGGCGGTGGCGGATCGTAAAGAGTGAATTGAACGGGCGCAACTGTTGCGAGGGAAGAATCGACAACTCGTGTGTGGAAAGCCATTGCAACCCACAGGATCACGGCGACGATGCCGATATGCACGAAAACCGAGAGAACAGTAGTACTCCGAGACCGGCTGTTAATTCGCTGGTCGAGACTTAGGAACATTGGATTATTGCGCGCCACCAGGGCGGTGCGGCCACGCGTCGAGATCGGCTGCGGCGTCGACTGCGTCGTTGATTGTGGCCCCGATAGCGGCTCCTCGAAAGTGTCATCGTGGAGCGCCACGGCGGCTGATGAGCGGCTATACGGATAATCCACGCGCGCGCCATGGGGGGATACATCGGACGAGTGATCGGACGAGCGGCCCCAGCGTGCGGCAGGCCCCTGGAGTTTTATGATCAAGTTTCCCATAAGTATTTACCCTCGGTTGCCATCTTCCCTTTGCTCGTTCACCCTTTGCTTGTTCTATTGATCAGCCGCTGTCCTTCTCGTGAATCCCGGTTCTGTGTTCATGCCATCAGTAAAGCCATGCCAACTCACCAAACGCCCTTATCGCTGCCGGTAAGCCTTTCTGCAGCCATTGCAGCTGTGCCAAGCAACGGCAACAGGCTCAATCTGGCGCCATTTTCGAGTTCGCCACGACCCAGCACATGCGCAAATTGAGACCCGTAGAGCCGCGCGGAGTGCGGCATAATCGGGACACGCAAGAAGCCCTTAGCGTAGTAAATCTTGTTGCCACGGAATCGTGCCGCATCCAACACAAAATGCGGTAAGTCGAGTGGTATGCCGCGATAAGTCCTCACATAGTCCGAAATAATCGCGAGATAAGTCGCGACTCCTTCCCAGATGTTCGCGGACTCAGCCAGCGTGCTCAATTCCTCGTAATCGATGAGGCCCGCATCGGCAAGGGCGGCGTTGTCAACGATGTCGCAAAGCCGAATATTGAAATGCCGGTACATGCGCTGCAGCGTGGAAATCATGATTCGGTCGGATATGGACCCAACCGCGAATCTGTATCCGCCGACATCAACCTGCGTTGCCCGTTCGGTCAGAGAGGATGCGACTTCAACTTGCTCTCCGGTCTGGCCGAGTCGCCCTATATGAATTTCCACTGGTTCGGGCAGACCGGGAAGAAGGAAATTCCATTTGTTCGCGAGATGATCTCCCCAGCTTCGCGGCGCGGTCCGAGCGCTAAAGCACTCTTCCATCAATTGCGAGACTTCATGGGGCTGTGCGTTCGTGAAAAGATCCATGTCGCTGCCAAAGTCCGGCCAGTGATCGAGGGTCTTGATCACCATGACCGCATGTCCGCGATTTTGAAATGCGGCACAAACCTCATGCAGACGGTAGAGCGCCGTGGCAATGCGCGCCCTTTCAGACGAAAGCTCGCTCTCCGCCACCTGAAACCAGTCGACACTCTGTTCCACCCGCGCCAGTGTGAGGATTCTCTCTAACCCGCGCACAACCACATGGTTGGAATGGGCAAAAGAAAGCACATCGTCAAACTCATCGCGCGAAAGCTTGAGGGCCTCCGCGCCTAGTGACAGCGCCGCAAGCGAAAAAGGCGAATCTTCGGCCGGCGGTTGCAGTAAGAGCCGCGAAAGGTAAACCAGCGAGCTGACCGGCGGGAATTGTGCGACGCGTGCGTTCATGAATATTTGTCCTTTGTCGATCAGGGATGTTCTTCCGGCGTTGTTGGCAGCGGCGCATCGGGCGAAGAAGGTAGCTGAGGCGGTGCGGTCGACTCGTTCGCACCGGCGCCTCGTGGCGTTAGCTCGATAGAGCCGGGCTGGCCGCGGCGTTCGCGGCTGTAAACATCAAGAGCGCCATCTACCTGCACGCGACTTTGCGTTGCAACCCGGGATAGGGCCTGTCCCTTTACCGACGGGCTGGTCGACAGCCCGACGGGAGAGCCTGCGTCATAAGCCTGGCCAGCCTTCTGATAGAAAAATTGCGCGGACTCGAGATCGCCATCGCGCTCGGCTACATAGCCGCGGTTGTTCAGCGAGAACGCGTCTGTGGGGTCAAGTGCGTAGGCCTGCATGAAATCTCGCTTCGCCGTGGCCCAGTCGTTTTCGTTCGCGGCAAACACTCCCTGCTGGCTGAGCAGAGAGACTTCCGTCTCACCGGAGCCGCTTCCCTTGGATTGACCTTCGAGCCGCATGGCATTGGCCGCGGCCATCTGGCTCACTGATCTTCCCTGCCACGACCGGTTCTGCGTGACGGCGACAACATCGGAAGAGCGAGCTTCAGCGGCGGCCGTGTAATACTTCATCGCGCCGCCAAGGTCTCCGGTTGCCTCATCAGCGGTGCCAAGGTTGTTAAGAGTGAACGGGTCGTGCGGATCGAGAGATAAGGCTTGCTGTAGAAGACCGGTGGCTTCGAAGTTTCGGCCCTCCGACAGCAGATTGACTGCCTCCAGGTTCAGCCGGTTCACCCGCATGGGGGCGTCCTTGAGAGCGGTGAACGCAGCCTGCATGGGCTGGCCTTTCAGTTCCGTCACGCTGCTCACATCGATATTTGCATTGCTTCCCTGCTCGGCAGCGAGTTTGTAAAATTTGCTCGCTCGATCCAGTTGCCCCTCCAACTCGGATATGTAGCCGAGATTATTCAACGTGAAAGGATCAGAAGGATCAAACAGATATGCCTTGTAAAACAAATTCGCCGCCCTTGCGTAGTCGTGCTTTTGAACGGCGAGGACGCCTTCTCTGTTAAGGCGCTGAACGAATGTGAGGCTGCTGTGCCTGGGAAGAGTGATAGTGACTGTGTCCCGCGCTAGCGCAGTGCGTGCCCCCAGGCCGAGGAGCGCGGCGATGGTCAGCGTGGTTTTGCACGAGATGAAACCCATTGTTCCTCTCATACTCACTGGGGGAAATACACACCGGCAGCCTGCGAGCGTTTACGGTTACACGCTTTGTTAGATGCGAGAGGTGTGCGATTGTTGCCTTCGGAGCCCGCGCTCAGGCCACCGAAGACGATAAAGAATCATCCAAATTCAATAGACTGGTGAAAATTGTCGCGGGAGCGGTGTGCCGATATGAAGAGAACTTGTGTGGTGTTCATGCTGTGGGGCGCCGCGTTGGTTTTCCCGGCCGCAAACGCCCGATCGCAACAGCTTGTGAGCTCGCAACCGGCGACTGCGCCGGACAAGGCGGATGCGCCAGACAAAGCGGCTGTGTCAGACGATCTCACCAGCAATTCGATTTCTCTCCCTCCCCTTCCGCCTGGAAAGACCACCATCATAGGCGGTCAGATACAGAATTTTGATCCAGTAAAAGATCAATTCTCGCTTCAGATCTATGGCCAGCGGCCAATGAAGATTCTGTTCGACGAGCGTACTCAGGTTTATCGCGATGGAGTGAGGATTCCAGTGCGCGACTTGGGGCCTGAAGAACACGCTTCTGTTCAGACGACTCTGGATGGAGCCAGCGTGTTCGCGGTCAGCATTCATATTCTGTCGGAATCACCAGAAGGCGAGTGCGACGGGCGGGTGGTAAGGTTCAGCCCGGACAAAGGCGAACTTGTTGTCGCTTCTCAGATGTCGCCCGCACCGGTCACATTGTTTGTTCCGGCCAACGTCAGCATTTCGCGCGTAGGCGAGCCCGAGTTTACCGCGCAGCCCTCAGGGTTATCCGACCTCGTGCCAGGGAGTCTCGTCTCTGCCTCGTTTGAACCGGGCGCCGCGCACCGCAATGTCGCCACGCAGATCAAAGTCCTGGCGGTGCCTGGCGCGGCATTCGCGTTCACCGGAAATATCTCCTATCTCGACATGCGTTCGGGAATCATGGTCCTGGTTGACCCGCGCGACCAAAAGAGCTACCAGATCCGCTTCGATTCCGCCCGCTTGCCGGCAAGCCAGTCTCTCCGCCCTCAGTCGAATGTGACCGTGACGGCGACATACGATGGATCGCAGTATGCAGCCAACACAATCACGATGAACTAGTTTTTCGCAGGGAGACGGGCGCCGCCTCGCAGGCCTGTTCCTTCGTTCTCCTGAGCAGGCGAAGTTAATAGGACATCTCGGCGTTTTACCAGCGAGAAATGGTGAGGTCGTCGAGATAGACGTCGCTGGAAGACCATCCGGGGATGAAGCTGTCGACCTGAAAATTAGTGAGAACAGTGGGTGCCCAGCCCAGAGCGAACGCTGAGGGCACGGTGGCATTGATCTGTTGCTGGTTGCCATCGAGCCACACCGATTGATAGGTAACATTGCCGTATTCATCGCGTGAGTAGCTGACCTGGATGTGATGCCACGCGTACTGAGCCCACGTTTGCACATTGCAGGGGGCGCTGGACTGAACCCAGTGATCGATCGGTGCGGTGGGCGTGCCCGCATTTTCGGTGTAATCCCAGGTGCGATTCCAGCCATCGCATTGGAAGCCAAAAATGACGGTTTCCCCGTTCGACATCACCTGGTTCGTATCCATTTCCAGGTTGGCGATTGAGCCGGAGGAATTATTGAGGTAAACCCAGCCGTCGTAGACGAAATTGCTGGAGGTGGTGTCGTCGCCGAAGGTAGCGTAGTAGCGTTCGCCGCCGTACCACGTGTAGGTGGTATAGAACTCGAGGGCATTGCCACTGAGCGATGGAGAACCGACCATCACCATTGCACCGGTGGCGGAACCATTGGTTCCGGGATCGTAAACTGAAATCCAGTCGCCTAACGCCTGAATGTTGCTGACGCTGATGGCGTTAGAGGGAACGTACGGCCCACTTCCACCCGAGGACGCGATGGTGGAACTGCCAGTCGAAGCTGAGCCGGAACCAGATACCGAGATGTTCACATCGGTGTCGCAGGCCCGCGCCTGCATTGCCCCAGGACTTTACATGAAGTACGTGCGCACCCGCGGCAGCGGTGACGGAGGCAGCGACGGAAGTGCCGTATACGATCGCGGTCGAGGCGCTGCCATCAAGCGAATACCCCATGGCGCTGATCGCCTGTGAAGAGCAGGAAGTGGAGGTCGCATCCAGAGCGAAGGGCGAGGAAACCGTGGAGTTCTCCGCCGGTTCGCTCACGCTCACACCGCCGGCCGGGGATGCGGAACCCTCAATATTCAGTGCCACATCTGTGTCGCAGCCAGCGCCCTGGTTGCCCCAGGATTTTACGTGCAGCGTCTGCGCACCACTGGGCGCGGTCACGGAGCCATTCATTGAGTTTGCGATACACAAAGGAGGTGGCGCCGGAGTCGAACGAATACCCCATCGCCGTGACGGGCTGCAATGAACATGTGACGGAGTTCGCGACCAGGGTGAAAGTCGAAGAAATGGGCGCGTCGTTGGCGGGAGACGACACCGAAACGCCGTCTACAGTGATGGCCACGTCGGTATCGCAGGCGGAGCCCGCGTTACCCCAGGCCTTAACGTGCAAGGTGTGCGCACCAGCCGTGGCAGTCACCGCGGAATAGATCGAGGTGCTGTAGACGAAGGTGTTGTTGCTGCTGCTATCGAGCGAAAAGCCCATAGCGCTTACCGGTTGGCCCGAGCATGTGCCGTCGCTGGCCGAAAGCGAAAACTGCGGCGCAACCACAGCGCCGTTGACGGGGTAGTTGACGACGACCTGGGCCCACGCGGGAAGAGAGCACAGTCCAACCATGGTGCAGATGAAGAAGAATTTCTTGAGCAAGTTCATTCCTACGTATCCCTCTCATGGGTATGAGTTTGGCTTCAGGATTCTGAACATCGTGAATCCGAATTCGTTCGCCTCAGCAACCAATTTCGTAAGTCGCGCATCTATCCCTGCAGCGGGATTTCCAGGTTCCGGACGCTTCCGGGCGACCGAACGAGTCTGGCAAGACCGAGCGAATGAGTTTTCACAAAACCGCCTTAGCGGGGAGTTTGCCAGCTCCCTTGAGGCGGCAAACTTTCCCACACAAATTCCCCGATGCTCTTTCGAGGATCAATCTGTCGGGTTGAGGTTGATTCGTGGGTGGCTTGAGCTACAAGGCGGCTAGGCACCCCGTAGTTTTCTTCTCAGCAACCTCTTCGCGTACAGCTTGGCGAGGCAGAGGTCTTGCACTCCACTGTGGCTAAGCATTTTTCCGGGCTCACCGCGACAGACGATCAGTTGCTGAGGAAGGAGCGCGCGCATAGAGCGTCGTTCGCTTCTTCCAGATGATCCCTGCCAGGCTCCCGCAGGCAACAATTAAGGAACTACTAAGCATAATACCCAACTCGTGCTGTCATGTCACGCCAGATTCGAGAGCAATTTTCGCAGTTTGCTCAAACCCGATCCAATCAACATAAAAGCTTTTTGCACTCCAATCAAAATCACGAATTGGCTGATTCGCACAATCATCGGCGTAAAAGGCTGTGCTTGATTTCATGCGCTCGGAATGTGAAACGTGAAGGCCCGCGGAGACAGATGTTCGCTGCCCCAATATTGTTTGAAGCATTACGCAATTCGATGGAGTAAAAAAGAGCCCCGGACTCAGAAGCCAGGCATTCAAGGAAGAAACTGATTGCAGATCATCGCTGCGACAAGGAAGCGCACCGCAACGTGATCGTCTACTTCAGGCCGTAAACGTCGATCTCACCCCGGGGATTCGAAACCGTCGTCAGGTCGGTGCCTGTCGAGATATACACTTTCCCATTTGCGACCACTGGCGAGCTGAATTTGATGCCGTATCCCGGCGTGTCGCCGCTGTTCGTCGTGCTGTTATAGAGCTGGGTCGGATAATTCGACGCGTCATACGCGACCAGCGACGCGCTGGTCGGGGAAACTTTGCTTGCATTCTGCAGCGGATTCCCCTGGTTGATGTACCACACGATGCCGTCACTCGTGCCATTCGCTGAAATGAAGGGACTGGTGCCGTATGTTCCCTCGTTCTGATAGTTCGCACGTGTCGCTTTGTGCGCTCAGGATGCTTGTGAAATCAAACTGTCTCACCCCTCCCGGGGCGCTCGACGACGTTGGCGTCACGCCCAGATAAGCAGCGCCATTGAAATAGGCTGTCGAGCCAAAAATTTCATACGAAGTGATGTTCGCGTAGTTGGTTCCGGTGCTGTCCTGGCAACTCTGCTGGTACGTGCCGCCATCGGTGAGGCCTGCGCCCCACACCTGCTCCTGCAGCGCTCCCGCGTCGTTCGACGATTCGTGCCCGAGGTTCGCGCTGTCGACCAGGTACATCGTTCCTGTCTTGCCTCCTGCAATCAGAGTCGTGCTCCCGGGGATCAGCAGCAGGCCCCCGGCAGCGAGGTCCGCGTCATCGCAATCCATGAACTGGTAGATGGACGGAGTGAAATAGTCGATCGGCTGCATGGTGCCGTTGGCTCCCGAGACTGGCGTCGGCCCAAACTTCAGCACCGAATCGCCCCAAGCGGTTTGTCCGTCCCAGGGACCGTTTCCCGTGGTGACATACACATTGCCGTCGCTGTCGGCCACTGGACCAGCCCCGCCCATCCATATCCCGCCAGCGCTGGCGAAGCCACCCTCTCCGTTCAAGTTCGGGCTGGCATTGAATACTCCGACCTGAGCAAGAGTAGAAGCCTTGTATGCCAGCAGCCATCCGCTATGGCAACCGCCGAAGCCGATGTACACATTGCCATTGGCCAACAGCAAGGCGGCGCGTTGCAGGCACGATGTATCCAGCGTCTGCACCCCGTTGACCGAGTCCGAATTGGTTGCAGCTACCGAAGCATTGATGGTCACCGGTCCACCGAACTTCTGTGCGCCGGTGTCGACGTTAAGTGCGCTAAGCCGGAATGTGCCTCCCGCACTCGATTCCTCCGTCGAAACCACGTAAAGCGTGCCGGAAGTTGGATCGATCACCGGAGTGGAAGTAACTCCCACGTACGGTAAGATCGCCTCGTCTGCGAGCGGAGTTTCTCCGCTCTGGAGCAGCGAAACCTTCCATAACGGAGTTCCGCCTCCGCAGGTGTCGGCATCGTATGCGTACACGCTGTCATTCTCGGTCGCTACATAGAGCACGTTGTGCTTGGCGCCGTTGATCGTCTGATTGGAAAGGATCAACGGCGCGCCGTACACGTAGCCATCGACGGGGCAGGAAAACAGCTTGCCAAAAGTCGCCGGAGCCACATTCGCAGGCGTCAGAATTGTTTCCTGGTCGTTCAGCCCGCTCCGGTTCGTATCCACGTGAAAGGTTGTGATGTTTGCAGTACCGCTCACCGTCACGGTTGCGGTGGTGCTTCCCGTCACACTGCTCATCGTGGCCGAAATTGTCGACGTGCCCCCGCCTTGCCCGGTCGCCAGACCACCCGATGAGATCGTCGCCACCGGGGTGCTCGACGAGCTCCAGGTGACGCTCGACGTCACATTCGCAGTCGTGTTGTTGCTGTATGTCGCGGTTGCAGTGAATTGCTGCGTGGCTCCATTGGCGAAACTCGGATCCGAAGGAGTAACCGCAATTGCGGTCAGTGTCGGCGCAACAACAGTCAATGTTGCGCTGCCCACTTGCCCGCTGAGCGTGGCCGAAATCGTTGTGCTACCCGGCGAATCTGCCGTTGCCAGGCCAGCCGAATTGACCGTAGCCACCGTTGTGTTGGTGGAGATCCATGTCGCTGACGCGGTTACATTGCCGGTTGAGCCGTTGCTGTAAGTCGCGGTGGCCGTGAACTGCTGGGTCGCACCCGTGATGATGCTCGGCGATGTGGGCAAAACCGCGATCGAAGTTACTGTCACGGCCCCCGCTGTCACCGTGAGTGTCGTCGAGCCTGTCACGCCGCTCATCGACGCCGTGATAGTTGTGCTGCCCGCGGCCACGCCCGTGGCAACGCCGGTCCCATTCACTGTGGCGTCGGCTTGATTGGAAGATGCCCAGGTCGCCGAGGACGAGAGGTTCGCCGTCGACCCGTCGCTATAGTTCCCCGTCGCCGTGAATTGTTCGGTGGCGTTGACCGAAATGCTTGGGTTTGAGGGAGTAATGGAAATAGAGTTCAGCGATTTTGTCGTTTTGGTGATTGCGGCCGGGGATCCGCAACCCGTTATCGATATCAAGGCAATAGGCAGAGCTAGAGAAGAGAGCTTAACCAAGCTACGCAACGAATTCGTAGAATTCATGTTGGCCTTGAGAAGATGCCGCAGTTCTTTTGAGAGGATATAGAAGTTGTTTCCTTATCGACGGCCTGAATTCCCCACCAAATCAGTTGAGGATCGGTGCACTCATTTCCTCCTGGCATCGGGGGAACACACCTCTATGAGTAATTCAGGTGCGAGAACACAAATGCGGGTTGTCTCCCGACAACAATTCTTCCGGCCATGCTTCCGCCCGACATCTCGCGAGCACTCCAGAGACAACTGAGTGGTGGCGTTCTGCTAACCGAAGAAACAGCAGTGCGCAAAATTCCCGAATTGAAGCGGTGGAACATTAAGTACTTTCGTAATGACCCGCATACAACTTTTGCGCGAAGAAACGTAACGCGCATTTGTTACGATCGATTCACCTCGGAACTTATAGCTGAGTTACAGCCCTTCGTTGTCAGCCCGCTGCTAGGTGATTGGTGCGGTCCAACTAGATCACAGGACTGACGGGCCTTAAAGTGCCGCAACCACGATAGCGTGTGAGCCCGCAGCGGCGAAGAGAACGACGCATACGCGCCGACAGGTGTTGTGTGCGCCTAAATAGGTCGAACCTAGATAGACCGAACCTAGAAAGACCGAACGCAGATAGAGCGAATTAGATGCATGCCAACTCCCCGCCGCGAACGATCGGCGTGAGCGCTGGCCGATTCAGTCGGAGAGTCAATGAAGTACCATCGTTCACAATTTCTTTTGGGGCTCTTAAGCCTTTCTTTCTTTTCTCTATCTGCTTGTTCGGCAGGTCTTATAAATGCCGGAGCCGCGTCTGCCGGGTCCGGTTCCGGCTCCTCAGGCTCAGGCTCTTCAGGCTCCGGCTCAAGCGGTTCCGGGTCAGGTTCATCGGGCTCAAGCGGTTCGGGATCGGGCTCCTCAGGCTCAGGCTCATCAGGCTCAGGCTCTTCAGGTTCAGGGTCCTCAGGGTCCGGCTCCTCAGGCTCAGGCTCCTCAGGCTCCGGCTCATCGGGATCAGGCTCATCAGGCTCGGGTTCTTCAGGATCAGGGTCAAGCGGTTCCGGATCAGGTTCATCAGGATCAGGGTCGTCGGCATCAGGGCCGAATATTCCCTCTAACGCCGTTAGCGTCAGCGGCATTCAGGCGCTGAACGGACTGGATCGCAGTCGACGATCCCGGAACCTATGGCTCCGCCACCGGCGCCATGGCGATGGTCGGTTCTCCATCGCTCAGTGGCAATGCCCTCGAGTTCTATACCACCTACACGTATTACGGCGGCGAACGCTACTACGCCTCCTTCGGCGACGACACCACCTCCAGCAATTTCGTCTACGACGGCTGGGTTTATCTCGATAATTCCTCCGGCTCCATAGCCAACTTGGAAATGGATATGAACCAGGTGATGCCGAACGGGGAAACCGTGATCTTCGGCTTCCAATGCGATGGCTGGAATCGGCACCTGGGATTACACCGAAAATGCGGGCACGCCCACCGCACCGATCGATCACTGGGTACAGCTCCAGCGCCGCCTGCAATGTGCAAACGTGGGCTCAGAACACCTGGCATCACGTCCAGGTCAGCTATTCGCGCGATGACGACGGCAATGTCACCTATCAATCGGTGTGGCTCGATGGAAACCAACAGCAGATCAACGCCACAGTGCCTTCCGCGTTCGCTCTGGGCTGGGCACCCACGCTTCTCACCAACTTTCAGGTGGACAGCATCATCCCCGGCTCGTCTTCCAGCACCGTCTACCTCGACAACCTCACCATTTCACGCTGGTAGACCCGGCAGCCGCGGACTAATCGGTTCGAGTGATCCAGAAGCTGCAAGGCCAGACATTCTTGCCATCGAGAGAGGGCGCGAACATCTTCAGATCGTTGGGCATTCTGGAGAAACTGCCTTCCCACCCTGGGAAAGCTTCGCGCAACACCTCCGGATGAAACTGCTGCATCGCGCTGCCCGTCCAAACAATCTTGAATGCCGAATTGAACGAGAGGAATGCCTCGAGTAAGTACTGCTCACCCCAGAAGCAGAGATTTCTCTTTACGAACTTCTCCGGGTAGTCGAGAGGGGTGAAGATATCGTGGAAATGAATGAGCACGCCGGGTGCCAGCCTGGGCAAAATGCCGAGCATTTCGTATAGAACGTCGCTATCCATCGATACGACATGGCTGGAATCGATGAAGAGGATGTCGCCTGCCTTGAGCGAAAGGAACAAATCGAAGGGCGCATCCTGCACTTTAGTCTGAATAAGACGCGTGAGGCCCGGGAGACCTTGCTTGAGATAAGGAGCAGGATAGGGTTCGATGGCGGTCAGCTCACCAGGAAATCCTTCGGCGGCGTTCTTGCGCATGGCTGCCGCGTTGACGAGCGTCGTGTTGCCGCTGCCGACCTCGATCACGCGCTGGGGCTTGCGCTGGCGGACGAGGGCATAAGCGATTTCGGCATCGACGCGCTCGAAAAATCCGTTGTTGAAATGGAACTGGGGCCCATGCCCGTTGACGGGCACGGGTGTCTCGGAAAAACCACATTCCTTGATATAGGGAAGAAGCTCATTCCCCAGCAGTTCGATTTGTTCCTGGAGACGGAAGTCAAACGCTCCGCAAGGGCGGCATGCGTGCCAGTCTTTACTATCAAAAGACTTTATGCTGGGAACCGGAAAGTAGAAATGCTGAGGCGTGACGCTCACGCCGAGCCCATCCTGCACAAATTGAAACAGTGTTGAGAGCGTCACCCTGACGCTCGGCTTACGCATTAGGCTAGTCACTGCAAGTACCCTCACATATAAAAGAGTTCAGTAAACGCAGACGGGGCCTGAGAGAGCGGAGTGGCCGCCCTACAGGTTAAGGTGCCGATTGAGGGTCAAAGGTTGTCAGCAAATGGAGGTCCGGACGGGCCGCCGGTTAAAAGCTTGAGAAATCAAGGCTGGGGGATGGAGCGTTAGCCCCCTGGGCAAGACGCGAAGCCTTGCTTACAGCAGCAAACAAAAGACCGGCGCGCCCAATCCCGCGCCCAATCAACGATCACTGAAAAGGGATCACGCGAATGCGTGCCATCATGCCGCTGTCCTGATGCTCGCCGATGTGACAGTGATACATGAAGTCTCCGGGCTCGGAGAAAGGAATTCTGACCACAACGGTCGCAACCTTGCAGCGTCCACTTCGCCACGTCGCCACCGTAGCCGTCGCAGGTGGCTCCTCCGTTGGGGAGCGAGACGTTATCCATCAGCTTGCCCGCGTCGCCCGGCGGCGCATTCTGCGGTAGCACGTAGAATTTGGCCTGGTGAATGTGGAAGTTATGCGCCTCGCCGGACACATTCACCAGTTCCCACTCCTCAGTTACAGGTTTGTTGCCGGGGCCAAGCGGCAGACAAACGCTGATCGATGAGGGATCGAAGGCCGCAATGTCTCGGAATGTGCCCGGCACAGGTTGATCATTCTCATCGACCTCCTCTAGCCCGAGTCCATATCCGTTCTTGTTCGAGGCAGGAACTCCGAAGAAGATACGCCGCCGATAGCCCTTCGGCAGAGCGGCGCACCCAGGCGAAGCTATCAAATTAGGTAATTCACGAGCGTGCATTGGCGCGGCGGCCAAGTCGTTGCCACTCGGCCCTCGATTGTCAGAAGGCTTCCTGTCGGAAGCGAGCTGGACCGAATCGGCCCGAATCGAATCGTCACGAACATCGAGCAGAACAGGGACAGCAGGCGGTTGCCCCGCAGCGATGTGGGCGAGATTCGCCTGAGGCCATCGGTCGCCCGCCGGGCCGGTAGAGACCATCTCCGTCAGCAGTGTCGCAGAATGCAATTGCGGGGCGACCCAGATCTCGGCGCGCGCACTGGGGAACAACACGAGATGCGTGGCGCAAACGGGCTGCGCAGAGAACGATTGCGCCTGAGCCGAATTTCCCGCCGAAGCTGTACCTGCCGAACTTCGCCCGCCGAAGCTGAAGTCGATGCTTTCATCGTCGCGCCCGGGCACGGGACGGCGTCCACTGCGGTCCCTGCACCGACGGCTGTGGTTCCGGCAGGAGGAGCCAATGCACCGCCGTCCAGCGAGACTACCTGAAAAGGGATCGCAGCCTTCGTCTGATCGTCGCGCAGAAGCAGGTCGTACGTTCGGCTTGCCCCGGCATTCAGCAAGCGCCATAGTTCCCCCGATCCGGAAGGCGCCGGCAACTGGGGATAAACGTCTCCGTTGACCGTGAAGAACCAGAGCCCCCCGGTATAGTCGGCGCCGGTGCTGCCGAGATGATGCATTCCGGGAAATGCATGTCCGGCGGGAAGCCGAAAATCGCCGTCGCCACCTGAACTGTTCCGCCCCTGGCAGTAGCCATTCCGCTGCACATACGCCAGATCGATAGGCGCGCAAAACGCGGAGTCCTCCTGATCCACCACATGGCTATTACCCATCACCTGCATGTCTTTCAGAATGAAATATCGTTCCGGGATGGCTGTGCCACTGGGTGCGGACGCATAGTCTGTGACACGGCCGATCGTGATGACTCCGGAAAGTCCCTCAGAGAGCTGATTAATGTTCAGCCCGTGAACATGGGGATGGAACCAGTAAATGCCCGAAGGGTGATTTGGCGGAATGTAGATGTCATATTGAATCGGCTTATCGGTCGCTGTCTGGCCCGGCATCACCATCGGCGGCAGCTTGCCCGCGGGATATCCCAGGACAAAGACGTAGTCGCCGTAAGTCGGATCTTTCGCATCTGCCTTTCTCGGCTCAACAATCAGTCCATGGGTGTGAATGTTCACGGGATTCGCAGCCAGCATCCCGTTCATCATCGCGTCGCTTCCGTGCGCATAAATGGCATCGGCCGGCGCGGGGGGCAATCGATTGATGAGCCGCATGCGAAGATGATCACCCGCATAGAGTTGCAGGCGGATGCCACCGTAAGGCGCGAATGTCTGCGCGCCGGCGGGACAGTTGTCATTCCGCGCCACTGCTCTGGGGCAGATTTCGAAAACCCATGCCACGGGGCGCCGGTCGCCGAGCGTGATCGTCGAAGGTTCAGCGATCACCAGAAGATCCAGCAGGTGGTTCGAGCTGGTCAAAACTGGTAACTCGGCTCCTGGCGGACCCGCCGGATCCCGATCGTTCGCCTGAGCCTGATCGATCGCAGCTGAATCGGCATGGGCCGCAATCGTGTTGCCGAAGGTATTCGTCACCGCGCAGACATCCCAGGCATACAAAACCTGCGACCGTCGCAACGGCACACTTCGACATGATGCTCATGTGGATAGAGTAATTGGATGCGATGGCGCTGCACGTGGTTGTACAACGAAAGTCGAGGCAGCGCCTTCGAGGTTCACGCGCATCAAAGCCCTTGTTGAATAAACAAAGACGGTGAGCCGGTCAGCGTGCGCAATAGAGAATCACTGTATAAGCGCCCCGGAATGTCCTGCGCAGGCGCTGATCGATTGAGGCAGCAGATTTCCTATACCGATTCTGCCATGCTCTGGAACGTCTCAATGTTCATTCAACATGCTCCAATCCCCTGGCCTCAGGATGAGGTTCGGAGTTGCCATGCGCATACCTTGTATCGCGAAGTTTGTTCTCTCTCTCGGCTTTCTGAGCTTCCTCACGCTTGCACTTTCCGGCTGCGGAGGCCTTTCCAAAAATGGCTACACCGGCGGCGGAGGTGGCGGCACAACGACCGCGAGCCTGTCATCGATCAATCACATCATCTTCATTGCGCAGGAGAATCGTTCGATCGATCACTATTTCGGCGCCCTACGCCAATATTGGGCGCAGAACGGTTATCCAGACCAGTCGTTCGATGGGCTGCCGCAGTTCAACCCCACAACAGGAGCTGCGCCACTGCTCGGTCCGGCTCCGACGAATCCAGGCTGCAATGCAAACCAGGCGCCGCCGGCCGACTGCGCTTATGACACGAGCAATCCCATCACTTCGTACCATCTTGTCACCCAATGTATTGAAAACCCGAGCCCGGCGTGGAACGAGGGGCACGTCGATTGGGACTACAACGATCCCACAGGTCAAAGCGCGGCCACGCTCAACGGATTCGTCTACTCCGCCGCGCACGATGCACGCAACAACGATCCGCCGTACTACGACACCGACGGTCTGCGCGCCATGGGCTACTACGACGGCACGGACCTGAATTACTACTACTGGATGGCGTCGAACTTTGGCACCTCGGACCGGTTCTTCAACCCAACCTTGACGCGCACCCAATCCAACCGCGAGTACCTGGTTGCCGGAACGTCGGGTGGGTATGTTTATCCCGAGGGAACCGACGCCAACGACTCAGCGCAGCTCAAGCAGACCACGATCTTTCAGGAACTGCAGAGTGCGGGCATCAGCTGGAAGATTTACGTCGATCCCACCAATAGCGGCTGCACCGGACCGCCGTATCAGGCGTCGTGCCTCATCCAGTTGAGCTACATCAACAACTTCACCTTTGCCAACACCATCGTGTCGCAGTATCCGAATAACATCGCACCGATCTCGCAGTACTTCACCGATCTGCAGAATGGCACACTGCCCCAGGTGGCGCAGTTCGAGCCCGCCACGGATGCGGGTTTCGATGAGCATCCCACGGTTGACGATACGTCGCCGGACGATATTCAGTTGGGAGCTCAATACGTCGAGTCGCTCGTCAACGGACTCATGCAGAGCCCCTACTGGCAGAGCTCGGCCTTCATTCTTACCTACGACGAAAACGGCGGTCTCTACGATCATGTTTCGCCGCAGCCGGCGGTGAGCCCGGATGGCATCAAGCCGGTGGACATGTTGCCGGGCGATATCTGCACCACCACCATCGGGCCCAACCTGCGATTTCGTCTACACCGGATACCGGGTTCCGCTCATCGTGATTTCGCCCTACGCGAAGAAGAACTACGTGGACCACACCGTTGCCGATACCACGGCGATTCTGAAGTTGATTGAGACTCGGTTCAATCTGCCGGCTCTTACCAAGCGCGACGCAGCGCAGCCGGATATGACGGAGTTCTTCAATTTCACCTCGCCGCCATGGATGACTCCACCCACACCGCCCGCACAATCGACCAGCGGTGCCTGTTATGTGAATCAGTTGCCCTGATCGAGGGCCGGCGCACCGAGCTCCGGCTCTGGGCAAGTACTTCTGCCTCGCGCACTGGCCGCGGCATTTGCATCCGATGCTCATTGACATGGTAAGGCGCAGCTTGTGTGCGCATCGATCCAATGACCCATCTTATCGTCAACGCTGACGACTTCGGCCAAACCCTGGGAATCAACCGCGCCGTCCTCGAACTGCGCAAAACGATACTTCGACGATAGATCTTGATTCGATAACTGCCGAAGTCTCGCTCTATTGATCACCGCGTAGGCGCGGAATCGTTAGGCTGAAGTTAAACAGGGCTTTCCTCGCTCAGCGCGTCCAGCAAGAGTCGCGGTTGGAGAGACTCCTTGCTATTACGCAACAATTTCTTGCATTTGTTCAACTCGAACCAGCGAAGATAGTTAGATACAACCTGTGTAATGTTCATTTCGACGCCCGCGGCGAAGTTTTGCAGTGCCATCGCGTGCTCTAGATTCGGAGACCGCAGAACAACCGCAAGTTGCTCGGCAAGATCGCTCGCATCACCGACTTTATAAAAACGCATCGCCAGGTCTTCGTTTTCTGCCATTGCGCGAAAATCCGGAATGCCCGCGCTTACGATTGGAAGCCCGAACTCACACGCCTGATGTGCCGGCCCGCTCGCTCCGGTCGCGGAGTCGTAAGGCAGCACAACGAGGGATGCGGTTTGAAACAGTTCCGGAATAGCTTCCTCGGGAACGTATCCGCGAAATTCGACGAGCAGACCCGGAGGTAGAGACGCACGAATCGATTCCCAGTATCCCGGCTTGGTGTAATGATTAGCGCCGGCAACGATCAACTTCGCGCGCGGCGCTTTCTTCAGAACCATCGGGAAAGCCTTCATCAGGGTTTCGAGCCGCTTATAGGTTCCCCAGTGCCCGAAGGCCAAAATGCGTTGATCGGGATTGCCGCGTTTCGAAAAGTCCGGCGGAACAAGAACCTGCGCAAACGTGCCGTGAGTGCCCAGTAGAACGTTTCGGGCGCGATACTTGGTTGATAATGTCCGGAAATATCCGGGTAGCAGCACAGAAACCGAATTTGCGCGCAACAGCGTTTTGGTAGCCATTTCAGCGCCCAAGACGGAATAATCGTTCACGGCGCACTCCTGTCCGCGGCAAAAGTCCACGTGCTCGATGATGTGGTGCAGGGTAACGTGCGTGTAAAAGCCTGCACGTCGAGTAAGGGCCGGGATCGACAGACCCGCAAATGCAGTTACCGGCTTCTCCGGAGTCGCGAAGGTGGAGAAGACAAGGTGGTACCAGACGACATCGGGCTTCAGTTTGCGGATCGTGTTCAACAGCCGAGCCGGATTAGACATGCTGCCAAACTTCCAGCAGCGAATCACGTTAAATCCCTCCAGTTCCGGGAGCTCATTCGCGGCGATTTTCTTGCCATTCTCGTCAGTTACGAAGTCATAACTGCTCATCTCGTCGGCGAGAATCGTCAGTTCCACATTGGGGTGGCGCCGCAGCTCATTGGCAATGTAAAACGCATACTCGTTCAACTGGCGTCCGCTGGGGGGGAAGGTAGCAACTAGACAAATTTTCATCGTATTATGCCTCTAAAAAATTGTGATTTCCGCATAGGGTCTAAACTGTTGGTTCTGCGCACCTGTAAAATTGAAGAAAGTTTCCTGTTGAACTCCCGCTGAAAAACGGATGGGATACTGCAACGAGACCGGCGTCGAATTGTCGTTGTAGGATGCGATGTAGCGGCCGCGAATACGAGATGGAAACCCCATTCTGCGTCGCGTCGTAAATGTGAAATCCCCTCACGCTTGAATAGGCGCTTGAAAATTGCAGATCCCAGTTGCGCTTGGGAATAAAGTCGACACTTCCTGCTGGGCGCAGGCTCTGCGAAATACCCCAGCGTGATTGATAGATGCGCCATGAGCGTACATCTTCGGCAAGGGCTTTGATGTCAAGTCGCGGCGAGAACCTGTGCTCAAAACCGACGATATGAGGATGTGAAGTAGTATTCGATGTACGCGCTCTTAAACAGCAGATCGTCGACTCCATATCCGGTCAGCAGCGCTGTCCGTCCCCACGGCGAACCCACGCGAAAGTCCACCTTCCCGGCAAGTTCGCGCGAATACAGTCCGCTCTTAGTGAACGGGCCTGCTTCACGCATCGCGAATCCGCTGACCGAGATTACGTTAAAAAACGAACTCGTCGACATATAGCTGTACACGCGAAAGAGATTCTGATCCATGTCGTATGGATCCTTGGAGTCACGCCGTATGGTTTCCTGGGCTCCAGTGTTGAATGTCATCGCGTTGTCGCCGAGGCGAATGGTCGGGTTCAGCGAAAAATTGAATGTGGAGTCAGTGGTGTTGCGGGGGACAATCGAGTTGGCCGCGGGCAACGAAATCGAGCCTTGGGCATTGCGCATCTGAAAGAATCCGCCGGGCGCGAGCGCATCGACGGCCGGGAAATGGAGATGGAATGCATCGGTCCACATGGTTTGGATCGACGAGCGCGGCGGCGGCAACTGGGCGGTGTCGGAGCTGGGCACAGCAAATGTTGCGAGCGTTTTAGAGTCAAGGACGTAAACCGTCGAATCTTCGAAGATGGGCTCGACGGAAAGATCCGAGAGCACGCTCAAATGCGGATTGACTCTCATTCCCTCGTTGGCCCCGGTCGCCAGCATCGCTTGTTCGGCGGTCTGGTCGTCGCCGGCTCCGTTGGTCGCCTGGGCAAAAGCGGTGAGCGCCTGTGGGTTCTGATGTTCCTGGCTGTAGACGTTGGCTTCGGCCAACAGGTACTGATAGTTCTGCGCTTCGTCCGCCGGATCGCTGATTGCCGCCAGTTCGGCCTTGGCTTTGACTGTTTCGCCCAAAGCGAGATCGTCGTTGGCCAGAGCAATGCGCACCTCAGTGTCCGACGCGCCCGCCGCCTTCGCGCGTGCGAGATAATCTTCCGACAGATCGTATTGATGCATGGAGCTGAACAGATCCGCCGCTTCAACGTACTGAGGTCCGCTCGGAGGCGCCGTATCTCCGGCTTCGGCTTCCATCCATCCCAACGCAATCTGCCGCTCGGCATCGTCTTCATGCCCACGCTGCGTCATAATCTCGGCGATGGCCAGCCGCACACTGATGCGATCGCTGCCGGCCGCGACCAGTGCCTTCTGAAACCTGTCCATTGCGGCGTTCTGATCGCCAAGCGTACTCAGCGCCTCACCGGTTGAGATCAGGATTTCACTTAGTTCAGATTCCTGATCCCCGATGTCGTCGGGATCCCTTTCGGCCGTTCGCGCCGGCTGTGACATCGCGTGCTGCTCCGCCAGGCGCACGTTGATATACGTTTTCTCCCGGTCCTGGAGGCTCGCATAGGAACGTGCGAGCCAGGCGTAGATCTGCGGATTATCGGGAGAGAACTTCTCCGCAACTTCCAATTCGCCGATTGCGTCGTGGTAGCGATGCTCTGCAAAATACGTATTCCCCAAGCCGATGTGAAGTGGGCCGTCGTTGGGAGCAAACTTCAATGCAGCTTGATATTCGCGGGCTGCCATCGTGAGCATGTCCATGCGGCCATAGGCAGTGGCGCGGATTACATGCAAACCAAGTGAATCGCCGGATTCCCGTTCCGCCAGGTTGGCCTGCCTCAGCGCTGCATCCGGCTTACGCAATCCCAGATCTGCATAGGCCAGTCCCAGATGCGCCTCACCGTTGTTCGGCTCCAGTCTTGAGAGCGGCCTCAAAATCCGCTGCCGCCTGCTTGGACTGGCGAAGGTCGTTCAGCACATATCCGCGGTTGACGTAGGCGGTTACTGCGTCAGGGTCCCGATGGATGGTTTCAGTAAAGTCGGCAACTGCCTGCTCGTTGAGTCCCCGCTTTTTGTGAACGTAGCCGGCAAGCAGAGGAATATCGGCCTCTTTAGGCAACACGTTCCAGTATTTCGATGTAAGGGCAAGAAGATCGTCGTCTCTTCTGAGAAGGAGCAAATCGTATCCCAGATAGACAACTACTTCGCGATCGTCGGGCAGCGCCTTGATAGCTTTCTGAGCTACTTCTTCCGATTCCTGGTACTTGCCTGTGAGGCGAAGATATCTCTCGGTTTCGCGCAAAACTTTAGGGTCGTCTTTCATGGATTCAGTTACCCGGCTCAGCCATTGACCAGCCAGAGGAAGGTTATGCGCCTCAATTCCCGCATTGATGCCTCCCGCCACAAGCAGAGCATTTTGCGGATCCAATTCATACCCTTTGCTATAAGAAGCCTGCGCTTTGGTGAATTCCCGGCGCGCCGTGAAAAGGTCGCCGAGCGCAAGATAGGCTACATGCGATGAAGGGTCGACCTTTGCCAAATGCTCAAAACACTTTTCCGCTTCTTCATCCTGACCAGCCGCGCGCAAAGCAGTAACCCAACGAGGTCAGCGCCAGGCGATTATCAGCATCGCCGGCGAGAACCTGCTTATAGACTGCAATTGCCTCGTCGGTACGGCCGAGTTTCATCAGAATGTCGCCGTCAAGCTGCAAATTGCCGCGATCGTGGTTGATCGCGAGAGCTTCTTTGACGTCGGCAAGCGCTCCCTCGGAATCGCCGGCAGCGAGTTTGATTGACGATCGAAGGCGCAGAAATTCTTCTCGATCGGGACCAGAACCATCCACGGCGTTGATTTCAGCCTGTGCAGTCGCCAGCTGACTGCGCGCATCTGCTTCATTTTCCAGGCTGCGATCGAGAGCCACCAGATCCATGCGCAGTTGGATGCCGTAAAGCTGCCCTTCGGCTGGATGCTCGGGCAAGCTAGCCAAAGCCGCCGTGAAATCCTGAAGCGCGTCGCGATCGCGGTCCTGCTGTTCAGCGATCTCGCCCCTGAGCGCGTGCAGCCGGTAATAGTTGGCATCGATTACGGTTGCGCGCTTAAGAAACGAATTTGCTTCAGCAATAGAGCCGATGACAATCTCAGCCTGCGCAGCCGAGAGCTGCAGCGTCATGTCTTTTGGCTCTTCGCTGGCTGCTCGCGCAAAGAATTTGGCTGACTCTGATGGTTTTCCGTCAAGCTGATAGGTGTAAGCCAGCTCCGCGGTCACATCGGGTTGTGGATTGCGAATCGACTGCAGCACGGCGATCGCGTGGGCAAAGTTTCCCGTATCGCGATAGAAACCCGCCATGGCGCGTTGAATTTCAGGGTTGTTGGGCGCACGATGCTCGGCAAGCTCGAGATAGCGGTCCGCCAGATCCGTCTGCTTCGTCTGCTGGTAGCAGAGCGCCATCAGCAGTTCCGCTCGCGCGTCGGGGTGAATTTTCTCCGCGCGGTCCAGCCAATCGATAGCGCCCGGCGTAGTCCTTCGACCGCATGGACATCTCTCCAAGCATCGTCAGATCGCCGGTGCGGTCGGGGCTGGATGCAACCACCTGTTTGAGAATGCGCTCGGCCTCGTCTGTCCGCCCCGTCAAGCTGTAAACCTGTGCCAGGCCTGATTGTCCGTCGAGCGACGAGGGGTCCAGGTGAAGCCCGTGAGAATAGGCATCAACTGCTTGCTTGTACTCGCCGTCGAGACGCGCCGCATAGCCGAGCAAAAACCATAACTGCGGATCGTTGGGCGCGGCTTCGACGGCGCGCTGCGCATAGTCCGCGCCAGCGCATGATTGCCGTGCTGTAGCGCCATTTCCGCGGCGCGGCCCAGGCGTGCGTTTTGAATATTTGAGCCCCATCCCAGGTTCTGGCCCTGCCCCTGTGGAGGTTTTTTCTGAGACGCGGGACCGTTCTGTGCAGGAGGTTGAGCGGAAGCACCCGGCCCAACCTGATAGGTCTGCCCTCGAACAACACAGGCAAATGCGGCGACGACGCATGTGAATGCGACCTTCAAAAGTCCACGTCTGGCAAGCAAGGCGAGTCACCACATCCCAGAATGCAATTGCTCACTTTGATGCCAGCAAAATTAATGTTGTTGCCCGTTTTCTGAGCGATCAAGCTCTGCCGCTGTTCAGACAAGGTCATGAAATAAAGCGAAATAGAAGCAACCTCAGCTGCACATTTGCTAATCGAAGAGGTATGAATGGATTTAGCTTCCAGACTTGTCTCTTTCGAGATAAGGGTTTGCCGTGAAACACCGCATCACGGCCGATGCTTTGAGTTAATGCCTTGCGTTCAACGTCTTTCGAGAGCCAACTGTGCAGAAATCTGAGCCTATTGAATGTTTGTCGCGGCCGATACCGCTCACCGTGGCCCTCATGGCTGCGTTGGCGGTTCATCTTCCGCTTGCTCTTGATGAAGTTGCCGCTGCAGTCCTACGACACCAACTTCCATATCTTTTTTGCCTCTCATTACGTCCACCACTGGTTCGATCCGTGGAATACGAAATGGTTTGCGGGCTTCAGCCAAACCACATATCCTCCGATGCCGCACTATTGGATCGCAGTGCTTTCGCGGATCATGGGATTGGAACTGGCCTACATGGCCGTGCAAATGATTGCCATTTTGCTTCTCGTCGTGGGCGTTTACCGGTTTTCGCTGCTGTGGGTCAGCCCGCGCGCAGCTTCGATTGCGGCGTTGGCAAGTGTCTTTCTCGGCTCTGAGAGTTTTCTGGTTTACAACGCCGGGCAGTTGCCCACTACGACCGCTGCGCCGCTCTATCTGATCGCGCTTCCTTTTCTTTACGAATGGCTGCGGTACGGCCGTTGGCGTGCATTTATCAAGGCCACTGTGCTTTTCATCGCGGCCGCTGCCGGCCACCATCTGACGCTTTTATTCGGATCTTTTATTTTTGCGTTGCCGGTTGTGGCGCTCGCCTTGCTCGACCGCCGCCGCGAGGGCGAGCCGGCTTCAGTCGGGGTCCATTCTCGGCCGCACAGTCTTTATCGTAGCTGTGGTAAGCGTCGCGCTCGCGGTCGTGCTGCTTCCCTTCTGGCTCTCGCTGCTTCATCACCCGATCAATCAGACTACAATCCCCCATGCCAGCCGGTCGAATTTCATTCTCAGCCCGCAGTGGGGCCTGAATTACTTCATCCTTCCCTACGGAGCGTTGATTCTCGCCATCCCGTTCATCTTCATCCGCGGCGCGAGCGTCGTTCGGCTTCGCCCTCTGCTGATTGGGTTCTGGCTGACATTTGTTCTCGGCCTGGGAGGAACGACGCCGCTCGGACACTGGCTGCTCGGGCACGCGTTTGAGGTGCTCACCATGGAGCGCTTCAGTTACTGGGCGGGCCTGCTCGCGCTACCGTTTGTCGGATTGCTGACCGTGAAGCTCGTCGACAATTATCGCTACTGGGCGGTCACTGTCCTCGCGATTTTGGCGGCCTGGACCTGCGGAATGGGAGTAGCGTGGGGCACTTATCGAATCACGAATGCGCGGAATGTCAACGTCGATGCGGTGGCTGATTGGCTCAATCGCGGCGGCCACGATCAATACCGGTACTTCACTCTCGGATTCGGCAACAGTATTTCGCAAACTGGCGGTGCTGACGGATGCAAGCAGCGTCGATGGCGAGTGGTATACCGGACGCCTGCTGCCGGAGTTGACTCGCTACGGCGGCGCGTCGCTCACTCAGGCAAAGTACTTCGGCACGGCGGGCCTTGAAGCTCTTCGCGCCATGATGATGCACGCTGACAAATACGGCTTGAAATGGATTTTCTCGAACGATCCCTACTACGACCCCCTGTTGTCCTTTGCAGGTTGGCGCCCGGTCGACTATCTCGATGACAAGACCATCACGGTTTGGACCAAAGATGGCGTGCCGCCGGCCACGCCGGTGAACGTGGCGCAGAGAACTCCGCATTGGCAGGGCGTGATGTGGGGCATTTTCCCATTCGGAAGCAGCGTCCTGGCCATTCTGGTCTTCCTGATCCCGGAAAGAAAACGGCGCCCGGATGGAAAACGGAAGAGACCGGCGCTGAATATTCCGCCGCCGAAGACGAGTTTGCCGAAGACGAACTCGCCGAAGACGAAGTTGACACTCGGAGGGTTGCGTCGTGACTAAGGGTGGATTACTTGCGCTTTCCCTGGCCGTTGCAACCGTGCTTCTGGTTGTAATCGGGTGTGTGTGGCCGGTGCGAGGCCGCGAAGCCCTTCATCATCCAAAAAACCGTGTTTACTTCATCTTCAACTCCCGAAGAGGCAGTCCAGAATTTGGGCCAGGAAATCAAAGCCCACGACTGGCAGAAAGGCCTATGACAGCTTCGCCAATAAAGCCCAGTTTACCGAGCAGGAATTTGAACTGGATCTGACCGGATACACGACCAATCTGCGCACCTATTCGACGCTGGATCACTTCAACATGTGGCCGCTCCACGCGTCGGAAAATGAGGCCGATGTCCGGCTGGAGTTGGATTGGGCCACGGTAGTTGGCACTGCAGTGGACACCCGCGATTTGCAGGTGGTGAGAAACGGTGATCACTGGAACGTGAACTGGCCGTTCACGAGGCAGCCTACGGTTCCGCCGCAGGTTATTCCCGTAAATTATCTTCGCTGGGATGTGATCTACCGCGGTGCGGGAGACGACTGGGGAGCGCAGGACGTGGATGCGCCATCGGTCCGCATCGTCGACATGCACCCTGTGCAGCGTGCCGACGGCGTCCTGGTTATGGGAGAGCTGTTGAACGACGACGTGGTGCCCGCGTACGTATCTGTGACGGCGACTTTGCAGGCAAAGGACAAATCTCCAATAGCGACCGAAGGTTCTTTCGACATGATCTCCCACGTTCTTTTGCCAAAACAGGTCACTCCATTTCTCATCCAGTTTCCTGACGCGCAGTTGTCTCAAGTTGACAGCATCAACATGAAGCCATTCGCTATCCTGGTGCCGGCGTCAGCCGATCCTGTCATCGAGATTGATAACCAAAAATTCAATCCAGCGCCGAATGCCACATTGACTGGACAACTCGTCAATCAGAGCGGACAAGTCGGTGAACGTAGCCCACGTCATAGGAACTCTTTACGACAAAACCGGGCAGTTGGTTTGGGTCGCTGACCAGTACGTGGACAGCTGCGCTGTTGCCGCAGACTCCGGTTGCGTTCAATATTCCGATCCCCGAGGACATTGCGAAAAACGTCAGCACCGAACGCACGGTTGTTTCCACCTTCAGCTTTGGAGGGGCGCTGTGAAGCCGACGCTCACATTTCTGCTCGTAAGCCTGACCCTGGCGGTAATGCCGTCGGTCTACGCCCAGGACGATGCCCTCAACGTGCCCAGCAGCATCGAAGCAGGAAGCGCGTTCTCCATTCAGAACGCCGGAAGCGGAGAAGCAGACCTTGTACATCGTTGGTCCGGGTCAGGTGCTGAAACGGACGGTGCAGTTGGGGATTTCAACGTACTTCCCCGCGGGATCGATCTGCAATGCGGGCCATTACGTGGTCATCCTCGCGCAAGCCAGCGGCACGACTACCCGATCATTCGATGTGACGCCCGTAAGCGCCCCCGCCAGACCTGAGCTTTCTAGCCAAACCGTCGCGCCTTCCCGTCGGTTTGCACGGCGGTATTACCGGTGCGGTTTACGTTTTCGATGTCTATCACAATTTGATTGCCGCCCCCACACCCGTGTCCTTTGAGCTTTCCAGTCCGTCCGGCGCAGTCCAAAAGCAACTGGTTAGTACCCGTGCCGGAGCCGCCTGGACAGCGATGGACTCGACCAGCCAGCAAGGCAGCAGCAAGTTCGTGGCGCAAGCCGGCGACGTATCGAGCACCAGCATCATTCGCCAGGTACCGGGCGATCCCTGCGATCTGAAGATCAGCGCACAGCCTTCGGGGCAGCAACTCGATCTCCAGACCACTCCGGTGCGCGATTGCAGCGGAAACGCGGTGCCGGACGGAACGATTGTCACGTTCACAGAGACCTACCCGGGCGGTCAATCCACGGTGGATGTTCCTCTCAAGCGCGACATTGCAGAAGTTAAAATGCCTGCCCACGAGGGAGCAACCATCACCGTGGCGAGCGGAGTAGTTTTGGGCAATCAGATTCGGTGGGGGAAGTGACCATGCTGAGGCATTCCGCATTAGTATGCGCGAGCATCATGTTGGCGTCTGGCATGATTGCCGCCCAGCCTGAGGTTACTGTCGACATCTCCCAACTCAAGGGACCGCGGCCTTTGGAAGATCAGACCAAAGCCGCTGCAATCCGCGATTATCTTGAATCCTGGCAGGGTATGAACGAGGCGTTGGAGCAAAACCAGCCGACGCTTCTTGACGAGGACTTCATTGGCACGGCAAGGGACAAGCTGGCGGATACGATCGACGAGCAGGCGAAGGCGGGAATCCAAACGCGCTATCAGGATCGTTCCCATCATATTCAGTTTCTCTTCTACTCGCCGGAAGGACTATCCATCGAGTTGATTGACGACGCTGAGTATGACGTGCAGGTTCTCGATCATGACAAGCCGGTATCAACCGTGCCGGCCAGCGCGCGCTACATCGTTGTTTTAACGCCCGCTGAAGTTCGATGGAAAGTAAGGATAATGCAGGCAGATTCAAAATAGACCGACGGTTAAATGGCCGGCAGTCGCATCGTAGTAATTGAAAATTGACGGCTGGAGACAGTTAGACGAAGCACGAGAAATCTCCCTTAGAGCCGATAGGAGGAGTCGAGAATGGTTTCCATCGTTGTCCCCGTCTATAACGAAGAGGAACTGATCGTCCAGTTTCATGAGGCTGTATCGAGCGCTTTACAGGGCAGCATCGACGATTGGGAAGTTGTGTATGTCAACGATGGTTCGACCGATTCGACCCTCGAACTTTTGAAGAGCCTGCAGGCGCTCGATCCCCATGTCGTGGTGGTGGAGCTTTCCCGCAATTGGGGCCAGGTGGGAGCGATCTTCGCCGGCCTCCGCACCGCAACTGGGCGGGCCGTGATCCTCATGGACGCCGATTTTCAGGATCCCCCCGAGGTTGTGCCGCAGCTCATTGACGCCTGGCGAGGCGGCGCCGAGGTCGTGGCAGCTGTTCGCAGGAGCCGTCAGGAGAGCCGAAAGATTCTGGCCGTGCTCTTCCCTCTCTTCTATCGGGTATTGGGAGCCATCTCCGACTATCCGTTGTCGCTCAATGCCGGCCTCTTTGGGCTTATGGATCGCAAAGCAGTTGACTCCATCCTCGCGACGGGCGAGAAGAACCCCTACCTGCCCGGATTGCGGGCGTGGGTCGGATATCGCAACACCGTCGTTTACTATGACCGCCAGGATCGGCTTTGCGGCGACGGCAAACTCTCGTTTATGAGCCGGATCAAGTACGCCACGGATGCGATTATGAGCTTCAGCTACAAGCCGCTTCGGCTCAGCTTCGTGCTATGTTGCCTGGCAACCTGCGTGGCTTTTCTGCTTGGCCTGGGAGCGTTGATTTCCTCAAGTCCGATAAGAGCGGCAGCCCTTGGTGTGGAATGCGCGGTATTTATGATGGGCGGATTGTTGCTTTTAACCGTAGGCGTGCTGGGCGAATATCTTATTCGTGTATTTGATCAGGTGCGCGCCCGCCCGCTCGCGCTCATCAGCCAAGTTCACCGCGCTCCCGCCGAAATGGCGGGTCAATCGGGCGCGATTTCCATCCAGAACGGAAGCTATGCAGTTCAACCCGAGGGCTATACGGGTAAGAAGAAAAGCTACGCTGCATAGAGTCTGTCCTCAAGTTTGCCGCGTGCAGCACCGGGGGCCAATTCTTCCCGCTTCGTGAAGCGAAAAATCACAGCGCTACGAGCGAAGCTTCGCTTATCCCCGCGACGATTGGCGGTTTCGGCTAGGTGCTGAGCCAATCACTGGGCTGTCGCGGAAGAGCTGGGGCTGGAATTCTTTGCGCTATTCGTCATCGCCGGCGCATTGCAGGTGGGAAGTCCTCGCTCGACTCGCAGATCCCTCTTCGTAGTCGTTCCATGTCTCAATCAACATGAACGGAATCGGTTGATCAGCCGGAAATACTCTGCGCCAGAAATTGAAAGTGTCTTGAAACGTTTGGCCGCAGCGCGCCGCAATTTGACGATTAAGTCCCCAGGAGGCCTTGCTGTCGTTGAATTGTGCCCATGCGCCGCCAACGATGATCTTGTCGGGATATTTATCGCGCATCGTCTGATAAAAACTGGTCAGGGAATCTTCACCCCAATTGCCTCCATCCGCAGCCCAACCTTTGGGGCCGATGTAGAACCAGGGATAAAAGCCGTCGAACGCATTGGCGTCCGGGCCGGGCGGCGCCTCATAAATAAGCAGCGGCGCAGGGTTCCAGGAGCTGACCGAGGCGCGAACCTTGCTCCAGTCAGTGTGCAATCCCTTTGGAAAAATGAGAATTACGGGGCGGCCTTCGTAAGTCAGGTAGGCTTCGTGGCCGGGTGAATCGGGCGAAAGATAAGCGTCGTGGAACATCTTGAAGTCCGCGATCGCTTCGTCTGTTGCTCCCACGTCCTCATTGGATTCGTCGTACATCATGGCGATGTGAAATTTGTTCTTGGCGGCTAACTTCTGCATCAGCTCGTAGCTCTGATCGATAAACGGCTCGCGGTCGCCATACCAATCCACGACGAAGCCCGAGATTCCCATCGCCTGGGCATCGCGAATCTGATTCTTGATCACCGCCGGATCGTGCGAGTTGTAGTTCACAGAAATGTGGTCGGGTTGCCCGAACCACGCCTCGTACACCGCAAGGACCTCAGGCGATTTGCCGACCGCCCGGTACTTCAGCGGCGCCGTTTGGCCGGAGCCGGGATTGGGACACCCGTGCAGCAATAGAAGCAGTAATGTGGCGCCAATGCGATGCAACATGGTCTCAATTGTTTAGAAGCACGGGACGATTGCCGGGTTTGCCGCACAAAATTCTCTGGCCTGCCGCCTGGCATATCGCGTTGAGCAGCCAGAATATGCTTTTTCGCATCGGACTAGATATTACGGTGTGCCTGCTCGCTTCTATATACCCTTCTAGCGCGGCGAACGGGAGCGCCAGCAGTACGGAGAGTGGTCTATCTAAATGGAAAGAACATTACACTCCCGAATTGTCTCGGGAACCGTCGTATTGCTGACTGGCTCGAGCCTCGCTACAATTCTCAGCCTGGCGTACAACGTTGTCATTGGCTGGTTTCTGGGTCCTAAGAGCTTTGGCCATGCCACGGTCGTTTATTCGCTCCTCGTCCTTCTCTCCGCCGTCTCATTTGCGTTTCAGATCGTTACTGCGAAGATGGTGGCCCAGCAGCCATCCGCGGAGATGAAGGCGGAGATTTATCGATGCTTCCATCGCAGTGCGATCGGATGCGGCATTTCTGTTGCACTGGTGCTGTTTCTTTTTCGCCAGGGAATTGCGGATTATCTAAATCTGCCCGATCCCAGTCTTATTGCAATGCTTGCAATCGCCGCTGGTTTCTATATCCCATTGGGAGCCCGCCGCGGTTACGACCAGGGTAGCTACAGATTCCATCGCCTCGCCATGAGTCTCGTGATTGAAGGTGCGGTCCGGCTCGGAGGATCTTACGCTCTTGTCGTCGATGGGCTACGGGGTACAAGGGGTTGTCGCGGCAAATGCTCTGGCGATGGCGGTCTCTTATTTTGCCATGACCCCACGGTTGCCCGGGCCGGCATCAAATCCGCTTAGCTTTTGGAAAGGCACTCGTGAAATAGGCCAGGCGTTGCTCTTCTACTCCGGCCAGATGATCATCAACAACTGCGACCTCGTGGTGGTGAAACACATCTTTCCGGCGCAGGAAGCTGGCCTCTACGCTGCCGTGGGACTTGTCGGCCGCGTGATATTCGTTCTTTCCGCGGCCGTCGTCAATTCCACCTTCCCAATTGTGGCCGGCACTCGCGCCGAGGAGCGAAAAGATCTGCGCTTGATCGCCACGCCGCTCTTGCTGGTGCTCGGTATTGGCTCCTTCGTCGCCCTTGCCATGTGGATTGCGCCCCCCGGGTCTCTGGACGACAATCCTCGGGCCCGGATTCCAAATCGCAGGAAAGTACGACATTCCTTACCTTTCGGCGCTCTACGCTCTCAAAACTGTCGTCTATTCAATCAGCGCGGTGGTCATCACGTTCGAGATGGCACACAAGATTGCGAACACGAGCTGGGTTCAGCTGCTTTTCAGCGGCTCGTTGATTGCCGGAATCTACCAATTCCATTCATCGCTGCACCAGGTCATCATGGTTCAACTGGCGGTGCTGTCGGCTCTGTTCGTTGTTGTGGCAATAACGTTTCTCATTGACGCCTTGGCCACATCGAAAATTCCGCAACAAGCACCAAATTGTTGCCCGGTCAGTCTGCTGCGGCCGGTGACAGAAAATGAAGTGCTTGCTGAGTTCTTGAACAGCGACTTAAACCATCCCGACTTTCGCGACATGGATAAGGCGCGCGCACTAATGTCCGAGCCCAATCGGCGCCACGCGGATGCGGTTGCAAGACGCCACTCCCTTCTGCTCGCCAAGCGCCGTTCGCTCTGGGATGAGCTCCCCGGCAAAACCGAATGGCATGAGGTGAAAGTCAATGAGGATGCTCTTGACCTCATCAAAATATTTCCGCGGTCTCAATGGCGAAAGCTGGCGCGGGGCGATTATTCGCTCGTACGTGTCACCGAGGGTCTGCGCGCCTGCCGGCACAGTCTCGACGATCGGTTTTTATCGAAGATGGCTGCTCTCGGAGCGCAACTGTCGCAAGGCGATGAGAAATTCGGCACCGTGATTCTTCTCGGCATAAACGAGCATGGCCCTCTTACCGTTCTGGATGGAAATCACAGACTGGTGGCAGCCTTGCTATCTTCGCCGGCTGGACTTTCGAAACTTCGCTTCATGTGCGGCTTTTCACCGCAAATGACCGAATGCTGTTGGTATAAGACAACCCCGGCAACTTTGATTCGCTACGGAAAGCACATTTTGACGCGGGCGGTTCGCGATCCCAGGGCAGAACTTGAGCGCATCTTTGGCGATTACGGAGAACTGACACAGAATTCCGTTCGACCTCCTCAGTTGAGAAGTGCGCCGGCAGGCTCACTAACCAGGTTAGCTGAGTCCAATGATGTTCAACCTTAACGATGAGTTAGTGACAAAAGCTAAACAAACTTAGGAGGGCTAATATGGCAATCAGGCGATTAGTAACCATCGAGCAGCTTCCGGAAATAACCAGCTGAGGACCAGGGACGGCGCTTCCTCGACAAGATACAAGATCGCATGAGCGATAGGCGCCCCGGCCTCGTACTTGACTGCTCCGGGCTAAGTCAAATGGACAAGCCAGTTCTTCACTTGCTTCTGTCCTGCCTGGAAGAAGCCATGAAACGCAATGGGGACGCCAGGCTCGCAGCAGTCATCTCCGTCGGCCCAGGGAACGCTTAAATCGATCGGAGCCGACCGCCTGTTTCCAGATGTTCCCTTCGAATGCAGACGCGGTAAACAGCTTTCATCAACCTCCGGCCGGCTTGGGACCGATCGAGTACCTATTGGACGAGGATGGTCAGGTTTCTCAAAATGCGGCCTGAAGCGTGGACCTGAAACATGATCGTCGCCAAATTAAGGCAGAAAGTGAACATGGATTCGGCAAGTGAACATGAGAATCAAATGGCGGCTCATCGAAAAGCCGATTGCGGCGTGCTTGGTTTTGCTGTTGGCTGCGCCGGTTGCAAGGGCAGAGCCGTTGCCTGGGCAGGAGGCCGTGGCCAGTCAGGAAACTGAGGCAACGCCTCCGGCAGCCACGCAGCAGGCCACTACCGCTCCTGACTCCGCACCGGTAACCACGGCCCAAAGTCCCATCGTTGAAGCGCCGACGTCTTCGAGCAGTACGCCTTTGCCGGGCGCGGAAGTGAAGCGAGCACGAGTAGCAGTCAGAATGCGCCGGCGAGCGCTTCGCAGCCCAACGCTTCGCAGCCCAACGGGGATCAACAACAGAATGGTGCTGCGCAACCGGTTGGCACAGCCGCGGCCCCGGCAGTGAACGGCACAGGAGTTGCAGGATCACGAGTCAGTGGGGCGGCGATTGCGCCAGGAAAGCAGCGGCGTGTACGCACATTCCTGATCAGTATCGCCGTGGTTGTAGCAGCTTGCGTCGCCGTCGGAACCGTGGTGGCGCTGACTCACGCGACGCCCAGCCAGCCGCGTTAATGTATCCACTCGAATTCTGCAAGAGTCAAACGGTGACCGACGATGCGCGCAGACCAAGAAAATAAGCGACCCAAATTCGTAAGCTTTTCCGGGATTGACGGCGCCGGCAAAAGCACACAAATCCGTCGATTCTGCGCCATGCTCGAGCAAGCTGGCCTGCGATACTCAGTGATTAGTTTCTGGGACGATGTGGCCAGGTTCAAAAAGCTTCGTGAACGAGCTTCGCATGTGATCTTCAAGGGAGATAAAGGTATTGGAACTCCCGAAGCTCCGATAAGCCGGCGAGACAAGAATGTCCGCTCATGGATGATGACGCTGCTGCGCCTCTGCATCTACCTGGCGGACGCCGTTTCAACTCGAACGTTGATGAAGAGAGCTCAGCGGTCTGACGCAGACGTCATCATCCCAGACGTCATCATTTTTGACCGGTTCATTTACGACGAGCTGGCCAATCTGAGGCTGGAGAACGCGATGATGCGCACCTACACGCGCGTGACTGCGAAGTTTGTGCCCAAGCCGCATATTAGTTTCCTGCTTGACGCCGATCCGGTGAAGGCACGTGAGCGCAAGCCTGAGTACCCGCTTGAATTCCTCCAATTCAGCCGGCAGTCGTATTTTGCATTGAACGAAATCATCGGTTGCTTGACGGTCATCGCGCCAATGTCGGTACGCGAAGTCGAGCAGGAGATCCTGAGCCGCGCAGAAGCCGCGCTCTCAGTGGCGCCGGCTCAAGAGATAACGAATCGGCAGGAACATCTGGTAGCGAGCGTACTCAAGTGAGGGCACGGATATGGTGAAGAGATTTGCCAAAGCGGGAAGTGCGGTTGGGTTCTTGATTTTGATTTGCGCCGGAATGCAGGCTACCAGAGCTGACGCTGCTTCCTGCACGACGCAATCGCAAATGACACCGGCTCAGCGCGACGAGCTGGCCAATGCGACCCGCTCAATACTTTCGCAAATACAAACAGACAACACCGAAGTTCTTCGCAACGATGTTACGCCCGCCCTCGCCGCGAACTTCGATGGGATTGTCAGCTCGGTTGGCCACCTCCGACCTCTTGTGCAGCCAGCCGCGATTACTGTCGATGAGCTTTATCTGCTCGAGTCCTCGAATGATTCCGCTGGCGCGACGACGGCGGGCGCCGCGCAGGTGGACTTCTTTTGCGGTTCGCCTGTCGTGTCCCTCAGCTTCCCTTCACTGCCCCCCGGCAACTACGCATTGACCATGGTGCATGCGACTGGCGTACCGCATCCGCAGCAAATATCGCTCATCTTGTCGAGATCCGCCGATGGCCGCTGGTTACTGGCCGGCCTATTTGTGAAGCCGATGACATCGGGAGGCCACGACGGCGTGTGGTACTGGGTTGCGGCACGGAAATACGCCCAGACAAAGATGGACTGGAATGCTTGGTTTTACTATCGAATCGCAACGGACCTTCTCGATCCGCTGGATTTCCTGTCGAGCCCAAACCTCGAAAAGCTGCAGCACGAAGCTGATCAGGTTCGTCCCACTGATTTGCCGGGAAAAGCCGCGATGACGTTCTATGCCCAGGGCGAATTGATTGCGGTAAATGCGATCGATACCTCAACGGAATTGGGAGGGCTCGACCTGGATGTTCATTACACGCCCGACTCAATCCAGTCAGCGCAGTTGAGCGATCCTATCTCCGCGCGGAAGCAGGTCACCGCGGTGATGTCAGCACTGTTGAAGATGCACCCCGAGATGCAGGGAGCGTTCCACGGCATCTGGGTGCACGCGGACCAGGGAACAAGCTCCCTCTTCGCGCTGGAGTTACCCATGGAACAGATTGCTGCCTCATCAACTCCGCCGTCCATACCGCAAGGCACTGCCTCGCGCTAACGCGCGGTATCCGCACACGCCAAGAGCGCCGTGATGTCGCGTTCGCGCGGATTGAAGCTGGGCGTTCCGTCCCGGCGATATTCCTGCAAAGATCTCTAGAATTTGGAAAACTCAGAATCTAGCTGGAAGCGCCGATTAGCGCTCTGTTCAAGACCATCCCTGACGACGCCTGCCCTAACTTCTGCCTCGAACTCTATTGGACTGGTTGCTGCAGCTGGGCCTCATTCGGCGCATAAGTCGAATTTGCCTGCACGAAAGGGCTTCCCCAAGCCAGCGCAAAGATCAGCGCCAACGCGAACAGGCAAGAGACGTAAGTGAAATCGCGCATTACAGATCGCATAGGGAGAAAGCACCTCTGGTCAGTTATTTAGAGAATCACCGTCGAAACGCGCATCGTGCATTCTTCGCGGCGCATCGCTCTTGTTGAAAAGTTGGATGGCCGCGAAGTCTGCCGAGATGTCCGAGTGGCAACTTCTTCATGCGGCAAGACGTCCGTGGCGAGACGTCCGTGATTTGACGAGCGCCAAGCCAACCATTTCCTCTTTGACGGCCTCCAAGCTAGTGAGAAAGTGTCCTTGAGCGTAGCCTGCGAGAACTGGCCGACGTTCCTTACTTATAGATGTGCGTAGCACGTAAGCCCCTACGCTTACATACACAGTTCGAGCCGTTCATCGCGGCGCACGCAAATTCCTGAAAACCTCGTGCTAACGGCGGGAATTAAGCCAATATCTCGATTTTTTCATGACCTTGGAAACCATTTTGACTTAGCAAATATCTCGGCGATTGTGGCGCAATCGTGTGGGATGGGAGTAAATTTTATGCGTGATATCAATCTTATGATTGCGGACGATCAACCGCTTTCGCTTGTCGGACTGCGCAGCGCGGTTGCGGATCAGGCCGATATCAGGATCATTGCTGAATGCCAAAATCCACAGCGTCTCGCCCAAGCTGTCCGCTTTCACCCCGATGTGCTGCTGGTGAACTCGGACATACTCCGCGATGAGCTGGGGGCTCTCAAACAACTCGTCTCGCAATCCAAAAAGACCCGTGTGATTTTGATAACAAGCCACAAGGATCGTGAATTCCTCGACAGCGCATTCGAATGCGGAGCCAAGGGAGTGATTCATACGGATTGTCCCGTAGAGGAGATCCCCGCCGCGATCAGAAAAGTAACCGGCGGAGGTCTCTGGCTGGAAGAAGCCGCCTAGAAAATAAGGCGTCTAGTACAGGCCTCATTATCCAAGTGTGTGTGCGCTCTGGTAACACCGAGCAATCGCATCCGTTCACGGTCGCCGATTTTGCTCTCATCAAAGTGCAGCGGTAGCGCCGCGCGAGACTTCGGATACGCCAACTTCCGCGAAAAGATGATTCGGAGTCGCGGGAGAATGAATCGGGGCAAGGTCCTTCAGCGTGGCTTCGAGAGCGTCTCTGTTGACTGGGATCTCCTGCAGCAAAAGCTCGGTGGCCTGGATCATTGGGTGCGCGTGGAACCACTGCTGCACAACGTTATTGCGCAATACGTTGGCGATCGCGAGCAGCGACATACCCAGGTGATGAGCCATCCACTCCCGGGCCACGACCGGCTTGCGCGAAGATGTCGAATAATCTGCTGCTTCATAAAAACCGTAGGGGCCCACCCAGCCTTCTGACGCCATCCGGCGAAGGTTGCGCAGAGCTTGAGGCGGATCGACAGCGAGCGCGAGAAAACTGGAATAGGGGGAAATGACAGGTCCCGCAGTCGCCTCAGGCCAAAGCGAGATACTCGGCAGACCGTAGGCGAAGTAGTGGTAATCGCCGCGGTCGTTCTTCCGCGACGATGCCGACTCCGAAACGCCCCAGGGAATGCCCAACGAACGGCCGAATGCGCGCTGTACATCTACACACGCATCCTGCGTGCGCCCGATCAACGTATCGGGGTAGCTACGCATCCACAGCGCGGGCATCAGGTATTCGAACATCGTTCCGGACCAGGAAAGAAGAAGGAAGCGGCCATTGACGCGAGTATGATCGCGGCCCAGCTTGCCCCAGCTCTGCTGGCGAAGATCGCCGCGGGCGATGGCGAGGAAAGTGGCGATGCGGGCCTCGGATGCGATCAGGTCGTAGCAGGCTTCATGGCGCTTTTTCTTGCCCATCTCATAGCCAATGGAGAGGACTTGGCGGCCGGGATCAACGAGAAAACCAAATTCAGTCTCCTGCGCGAGGCGCTCCGCGGTGCGCTCAATATTATGGAGATCGGCGGATAGCGCATTCAGGTTTTGTTGCGCGGCTGAGAGCAACTCGCACAACCGTTCAGCGAGTTGCTGAAACGAGGGTTCGCCGGGGACGGCGCAATGCGCACCGCCCGACTTCAATTGCACCAACCTCAATTGCAATTGGTCGGCGAACTCCTCGGCGGAAGCCACAGTGTACTCGGCGGGTTTCTTGGCCAGGTCCACTTGGAGCAGCAAAAGCAAAGGCGCGAATTCGGGAAGCAACCAGGGCAGATACCGGTGGAACAAAGCAAGAATGGCGTCGACGCGGTTCAGCGTCTCTTCAATCCACCAGGCGTCATCCTGCCGTTCGCGTGCGGATGCGGCGCCTGCCGCCAGCGCAGGCTGCGCGGCGAGGAGCCAGGCGATCCATTTCGCAATACCCGCAGTGTTCTCCGGCACTTTAATTCGCGAAAGCTCGCCGGGCAGATAATTCGTTCCCCCCAATACCCATAGGTGCGCGCGCAGCCCAGAGAAAATCTCGGCGTGGATCAAGGGCTTATTGGCCAGAGCGCGTGTTCCGGCGTGGAGCGTGAAAAAGGAAGCCACAAGATTGCCGCTGTCGACGGAGGAGACAAAGGGAGATTTATCGAGCGGGCGAAGTGTTTCGGTGTCGTACCAGTTGTAAAGATGGCCGCGGAATTTCTCCATGCGGTCGATAGTTCCCAGCGTGCTGCCGGTGAGAGCCGCAAATTCGGGGCCGGTCAGGAATCCAAGCTCGCATGCGACCTGCCGTGTATTGAGCAGTAAACCGATGTTCGTTGGCGAGACACGCGGCGCTTCGATGCTCCCCTCTTCCATCACATTGTCGGGAACCAGAAAATTGTGGCGCTCCACGCCGAATTCGCGGAAGTAGCGCCAGATGCGCAACGCGTGCACGTACAGAAATTCGCGGTCCTTGATATCGATGGGGCGCTGGACGCGCGGCGGACGATCGAGCCAAATGATCAAAGGATTTGAGAGCGCCCACAACAAGAGAATGGGCGCGGCCCAGAGAATCGCCGAGTGTTGCGCCGCAAACAACCAGATCACGGCACCCAGGCTCACGGCCAAAACCGGAGTGAGGGCGAGATAGCGGTCAACGGGCGCATTTGCCGACGGTGACAGTTCGGCGTGAGCGGCGATCTCCCATTCCAGGAGGCGCTCACCGGTGATAAATCGCCTGACCAGCGAACGAACAATAGCATCGAAGGCGAGCAAAGTTTCGTACGGCAAAAAGACAAGACGGATCAGCACCACAAGAGTCGCGTGGCGAAAATGTGCAAATGTCTCCCTGACCTGTCCATTGCGCCTGTCTGCGAACGCCCGGCCAAGAGCAAATGCAAGTTGAGCGATAGCCGGGAAAAATAGCAGGACCAGCGAAGCAATGGTCCAATAAAGCGGTCCGCCCGGCAGGCGGAGCCAGCCCGCGATAAAGAGGGCGAAGATGGAGGGCTCGACCAGCGAACGGCGCAGGTTGTCGAAGATCTTCCAGCGGGAGATGCCGGAAATCGGATTTTCGACCTGGCGTCCTGATTCATCCGGCACGCGCGAAAACATCCACTGGGCGATTTGCCAATCGCCACGGACCCAGCGGTGTTTGCGGCGCATGTAAGCGCTCGTGTGCGAGGGGTAGTCTTCCACCAGTTCAATGTCCGTGGCAAGCCCGGCCCGTGCATATGCGCCCTCGATCAAATCGTGGCTGAGGAGCTCGTTGCGGGGAAACCGGCTGTCGAGCACAGCATGCAGCGTTCCAACTTCATAAATGCCCTTGCCGGTGAAAATGCCCTCGCCAAAAAGGTCCTGGTAGGCGTCGGAGATTGCGCGAGTATAAATGTCGAGGCCGCCGTGACCGGAGTAGACCGCAGCCAGCCGTGAGCGCATCGTCGATTGCAACCCCACGGCGATACGCGGCTGCAGGATCCCAAAGCCCGTCGTCACGATCGACCGATTGGGGTCGATGACGGCTTGATTGAGAGGGTGCGCGATGGCGCCGATCAAGCGTGCCGCCGTGCCGCGAGGAAGCTGAGTGTCGGAATCGAGCGTGAGCACATATCGAGTGCCTTGAAGCGCTTCTGTGGGGCCGGTCTTGATCGGGAATGCGTCGAAGTCACCGGCGAGAAGCTTGTTCAGGTCGAGCAGCTTGCCGCGCTTGCGTTCCCAACCCATCCATACGCCCTGGCGCGTGTTGTAAATACGATGACGATGCAGCAAAAGGAAGACGCCATTGCTCGGCGATTGATACTTTTCGTTGAGCTCGGTTATAAGCCGGGACGCCAAATCGACAAGCGGATGAAAGTCTTTTTCGTGCGGCTTGCTTATCGAATCGGGTAGGTCAGTAAGCAGCACGAAGTGAAGGTTGGGGTCGCGATTGCCCAGGAAGCGCACCTCGAGGTCGTTGACCAGTTTGCGCACCTGCTTCTCGTTCATCAGCAGCGTGGGAATCGCGACAAGAGTGGCGCAGTCGCTCGGAATACCCTCCGAGAAATCCAGCTTGGGCAACGGCTCGGGATCGAAAAAAGCGGTGATGGCGTTGTTGATCAGATCGACCGCATCCTGGGTTGCGGGAATCAGGAGGAAAAGAACGATGAACGCCAGCCCCAAGAGCCCCGATACGGCAGGCAAGACTGGAAACAGCACGGCAGCAATGAACAGCAGGGTTGAGAGCTGAATGCCGCTCAGGAAAAACTCTTCGCCGTTGGAGCGTACGAAACTTCGCGCGCGCCATGCAAACGATGGGTGAAAACCGACGCGGGAAGCGAGCTGCGGAAACCCATCGCCGATGAGATAGTAGCCGACGTGCGCGCGGCGAAGGTGGACGCGAGGGTTGGAGGCCTCCGCCTTGCTTCCTTCGCGTGCCAGCTCTAACGCAGCCTGAGCCACTCGCGATTCGTTCGAGTCGGATCTGCGCGCAACAAGCGCGACGCGTTTGCGATATAGCTCTCTGGATTCAAAATCCATCTGCTCATAAGCCCCTGCAGGATCCTGCCGGAGAAACTCGTCCAGGACGATGAGAGGCTCAATGAGATAGACCCAGTCCGCGTTGCTCACGGATTGCATGCTCTTGATGTGAGCCAACAGACGAGGAACGGAGTCCGCGCCCGGCGAGCGGAGCATATCTCGCGCCATTACCAGGATCAATTCCAGCGAGGCTAATTTGAGAAATGTGCCGATGCTCCACAATTCTTCGACGTTGAGTGGTTCGTGCGCCTGCACGGCCTCTATGAACGCGTGAAAGGTTGGCGCCGAAAATATTCCGCCGACGGCTTCGAGATAAATGCGAGCGAGGGCTGCAGCTCGCGGTTCGTCGTGCCGCGCGTCGAGGACAAGACGCGGAAGGCAAGCCAATTCCTGTCGCTTATCGATTACATCTCTGATTGCAGACCTGAACATGCGGTGCCCCGCTGCAAGCTCAAGCAGCGCGGGCCGCCGCGCCGACAACTGCGGATCGTTTGGCGTCTCCGCCAGCGATTGGCCGGCGAGTTTGGTTTCCAACTGCTTGAGCGTCTGGCGAGCTGCGTTGACACGCGTTTGAAACGACGTGTCCGCCTGTGGTCGAGGAACCACTTCCCATGAGGCAACTTGATCGGCCGCGCGACGCAGCCGGGTCATTGTTTCGGTGTCCGGGGTCTCGTTGTCGCGTACCTCGCCGCCCGGGGAATCGTCGTTGGCCCGCACCTCTGGGCCGGAAATGGGGGTTATCTTGCTCATCGGTAACTCGCAGCTTGCATCTCAAACATGCCTGCGTAGCGGCCGCCAAGCGCTACGAGCTGATCGTGGCTCCCTTCCTCCACCAGGCGTCCTCCTTCGAGAACGACAATGCGGTCAGCCATTCGCACCGTTGAAAAACGGTGCGAAATCAGAAGCGCCATTTTGCCGCAGGTCAGCTCGGCGAAGCGCTCAAAGACCTCGAACTCACTGCGCGCATCAAGCGAAGCGGTCGGCTCATCGAGAATGAGCAGTTGCGCATCGCGCAGGTAGGCGCGCGCCAGCGCGAATTTTTGCCATTCGCCGCCAGAGAGATCGACGCCGCCCTCGAAACGCCGGCCCAACATCTGGTCGTAGCCCCCAGGAAGCCTCCGGACGACCTCGCTGGCCAGGCTTTTCTCGGCCGCATAATCAATCTCTTCCATTGCATTCTCCAACTCGACGCGGCCCATCGCGATATTTTCGCGGGCTGTCATTTCATAGCGCATGAAGTCCTGAAATATCACACCGATCTCCGCGTGCAAATCGGCCAGGTTATAGTCGCGCAGGTCCACGCCATCGAGCAGAATGCGGCCTTCTGTGGGATCGTAGAGTCTGGTGATCAGCTTCACCAGAGTGGTCTTGCCCTGCCCGTTCTCGCCGATCAATGCCACTCGCTCTCCGGGGCGAAGCGTGAAGTTGAAGCGGTCGAGGACGTTGCGACTCGTCCCCGGATAGGCAAACGACACGTTTTGAAACTCAAATCCAAGCGTGACCGGGCGCGGCACGAGGAGCCCGCCAGGGCGCGATTTTACAGCGGGCTCCATGGCAAAAAACGCCAGCAAATCGGTGAGGAAGAGAGCCTGATCCGCGACACCCGAGGCGGTCGAGAACGCCTGCTGGATATTGCTCATCGCCTGCATAATGGCCGCCGTGATCAGCGTCAAATCGCCCACGCTGTAGTGCCCCTGAATAGTGCGCAGAATGCTGAAAGCGTAGGCCGCGTAGTATCCAACCTGGCCCAGAACGGAAAGCAGGCCGCCCCAAAACAGCCGGCGGCGATTCAAGCTCACGTTCTCGTCGTAAATCCTTTGCGAAAGCGCAGTGAATCGGCCAGTCAGATAGCCGCTCAGATTGAAAAGCTTCAGTTCCTTCGCGGCTTCTTTGCTGCCGCCTACCTGGCGCAAATAATCCATCTGCCTGCGAATCGGCGTCTGGCGGAAATTCTTAGCATAGGTGAGAAAAGCAAAATGGCTTTCGCCGAGAAATGCGGGAACGATTCCGAAAATAAGCAGCAACAATAAGAACGGCGAATAATAAACAAGCACAGCCGAGAAGGCAATCGCCGTCACAGTCTGTTGAATCAGCCGACCCATCTGCTGGATCATCGCAAGCCTGTCAGTCGCTTGGACGCGCGCCCGCTCCAGGCGGTCGTAGAAAACCGGATCCTCATAGACGGTAACGTCGAGTGCAGCGGCCTTGCGCATAACCTCGACGCTCACATGGTGCGTGTACCGGTCGGCGAGCAGGTTGTCGAAGTAATCAACTGCGCGAGACAAAACTCCCATGAGCACCGCAAGCGCCATCTCCGCTGCAACCAGCCACCAGAAACCGTGCGGCAGCGGTTGATGAAAGCGGATGCGGTTTACGCCGTCAATGATGTAGCGGACAATGATGCCGATGGCGACGGGCAAAAACGCAACAACGATGCGAATCGAAATGTTCCAGAAAACGACCCCCGGACCCGATTCCCACACAAAATGAAGCACCGGGGGAATGTTCTTGAGCGCCGCCATACGATCGGACCACGCGCCATGGTTGGTTTGAGGTGAGCCATTTTTTGTTTGCCGATTTTTTGTTTGCGACGTACCGCAAACCGGCGACGGTGATTCGCCGAGGGGGCTTTCGAATTGAGTTTCTGCGGACATCGAACTCATCTTGGTGTCACTACCTGATGCAGACATTGGCCACAGGCAGAACTTACGTTGTGTTCGTGAACCAAGGTGCTGGCGGAAACTGACGGTCCGTCGAAGGCGGTGTCACAGTTTTCAATTGCTAATATGATGCGATGCCGCGGCGAGACGTTGTTTCCATCGGCCTGCGGAGCGAACATTGGTTTTTCAAATCGCACTGAGAGCGGTAGGCCCCGGAAAGCCGGTCCGATCATGCGAAAGGTGTCGGTCCCGGTTGGTAGGGCTTGAATCCGGCCTTGTCCATGCCCCGCTGAACCTCTGGGTTTTTCATAAACGTCTCCCATATGAACTGCGAACGAAGATTCTCGGCCATCAACATCGTAATTCCCGTATCGATGCCAATTACGTCCGAATCATACCAGTCGGTCAGAGGATTGAAAGCGTCCACAAAGCCATAACGGCACCAGGCTTTCGGATAGTGGTCGCGAATGTTTCTCAGAACGCGAAGTGTTGAGGTGGGCAGAAATGGCAATGAACCGCCAGCCGCTGCTGGTACTACAGTACCATCTATCGGCCCCATAGCCGGGGGGCCGCCCCACACCACGTAACCTTGTGGGGAATCGGATGCGGTGATTCCCCAGAGAGCGTCACTATAGTCGGAGAATTGCGAGTGAAGCTCGATGCAGAAACGCCGATGCACTTCAGTGGCAATCACGGAGTTTTCAAAATAGTCGGCATAGTGGTCGCGCCGGTTACGAAAATCGAACCAGGCCTGAGAATACTGATGCACAAAGATCGGCGCAAACGAGCCGATGTAGCGCAAACCGTCGTATTCAAAGATCGTCCGTTTCCAGGCCGACCATGCGTCGCTTTGGAGCGGATAGGTCTGAGAGCCCATTCCGAGGAGGTACATCATCATCAACTCGCTGTAAAGATCCCACCGCGACGGAATGAATCCTAATTCCGGTCTCCACCCCATGGAAAGAAGGCTCGTGTCTTCAGAAAGCCAGTTCCATTGCACGCGATCGAAAATCGCATGGGCCAACTCGTCGATATCCTTATCCTGAAAATACTGTCGGCACATGAGCACACCGCAAAGCAGGATGGCCGTATCCACCGACGAGACTTCCGAGTCCCAGATTCGCTCGCCGGTATTCATGTTCGCGAAGTGATAAAAAAAGCCGCGATGCGTCGGCAGCTTGTGCCACAGGAAGGAAAGTGTCTGGACGACTCGCTGGCGGGCCATGGGATAACTGATGAACCCGCGTTTCTCGCCAATGCAGATGGCGGTCAGGCCAAAGCCGGTGGATGCGATGCTGGCGCTGAGACTTGTATCATTCGTCCGGACACTGCATCGATCCTTGATTAATCCTGTTTGAGGGTTCGCCTGCTCCCAGAAGAATAGGAAGTTAGCTTGCTCAAGTTGGTTCAGGAACTGGTCGTCGGCCGCGGAAATCGAAGGGAGCGTTGACGGGGGTACCGGAGACGTATGTTGCTGTTGGGTATGGTGTTGTGCGTCCCGCGGGCTCGCGGAAGCCCTAGCGAACAGGCGGCTGATCGGCAGGCCGGCCCACACCCCCAGCAACTGACGCAGTAATCTCCGGCGAGAGTTTGAGTATCCTTCGAGAGTGTTGCACTTTTTGTCTGCAGCCTGATTCATCGTTTCGATTTCGACGCAGCAGATCGCGAGGCTCGTAGCGTCTATATAGACAAGGATTACTACCTATATTAGATGCGCGCGCCGGGTTCAAGGGTACGGATAAGGGAAAGGACCCGGATAAATCGCATCTAAATCAAAGGGGAGGCAGAGGAAAGGCACTCAATGACCCGCAAGAGAATTGCAGGATGGATCATCGCTCTGGCCACCGTCGTGCCCGTCCTGATAGCTCTGGGCGTGCGCCATTGGAGGCCTCATTGGTCGATCATCCAGGGCGCCGTTATTCGAAGCGACACCGACACCCGTAAGCAATCGCCGATTGCCGGCGTTGCGATTACCGCCTCGCACGGAGATGTGAAACTGAGCACCGAATCCGATGCATCCGGATACTTCAAGATCGCGTTCCCGGGAACTGTATTGCCTGGGTCCACGGTGGTCTTGGATTTTCAGCAGAAGGATTTCAAGCCGCTTGAGCTTCAAGATACAATCCGGTTTCGTTCGTCCCTTCGGCAGCTCGTGATTGCGACCATGGAACCGGCTGCCGTCGAAACTCCCGCCGATTCGCAGCACCCCCCCTCGGTTGTGTCGAACATCAAGGTGAGATACACGGTCAATTCTCAAAACGACCAAAACATCGGCAGCGAGGCACAAACATTTCAGGTGGTCAATCTCGGAAATATCCCTTGCCATCATCAGAACCCCTGCTCTCCGGATGGTTATTGGAAGGCAGCCAAAGGATCGATTGAATTGGACGCAGGTGCCGGCAACGAGTTCCGGGACGCAAGAGCTTCGTGCATCGCCGGCCCTTGCCCGTTTACGCAGATCGACGCCAGCGGTTTTGCAAATGGCGGCCGAAAGATTGTCGCTTCGGCATTGGATTGGTCCGACACGACGACCTTCCTGCTTGAAGCCGAGGTTTTTCATACGGCCGTCGTCTCCAACGTGCGTGAATCGTACCCCGTGGTTTTTGGCCGATCGCTCAGCTTCACCCTTCCAGGCAGCGCGGAAGGCGTCAGTCTTGAGGCCGAAATCGACGGCGCGGAAATGGTCTTCCCGCTCGGTCCCGATCTTTACTTGAGTTGGGCAAACTGTGACTTCAGAACCAGCCCCAATCGAGGGAAATCAGCCGTCTATCAATGCGAACTCAAGCCGAACTATCGCTTTTGATCGGAAGTCGCGGCCTTTGATGCCGTGAAATCAGCAACCCACCAACGCTCAGACGAGCTTCCAGGAGTTTTCATGTTGATCTTCATCAATGCATTTCTCATCGGGACCGCTTCTGGGCTACGATCCATGATTGGACTGGCCGCGGTCAGTTGGGCCGCCCACTTCGGAATCTTGACTTTAAACCACACTTGGCTTGCTTTCCTTGGCTACTCGTTCACACCGTACATCTTGACCCTCTTGGCGATCGGGGAGATGGTCAACGACAAGCTTCCCAGGACCCCCAGTCGATTGGCTCCTCCGGGGTTCATCGCCAGAATCGTGACGAGCGCCCTGTGCGGTCTGGCGATCGGGCTCTCCGGCAATGGAATGATCGTTGGCCTGGTGGCGGGAATTATCGGCGCTGTGGCCGGAACATTCGGAGGAGCTAAGGCGAGGGGTCTCTTAGCGAGGGCATTTGGACGTGATATGCCTGCTGCTCTGCTTGAAGATGCAATCGCCGTTAGCATCGTGGCGTTCGCTCTCTTTCGGTAAACGCGCCTTGGGCTTACGATTCTCTCTCAAGCGGTGCATTAGCCAATGACTAGGGTCTTTCAAGGCCTTTTTCACAGTCGATTGACGCGTCTGGCGCGTCCCAATTGATGTAGACGGGATTGCCGAGAAGCCACAACTTTCCGTCGGGACCCGTCACCTGTGCGCGAAACCAGTGACGGCGTCCGTCGCTCACCCACGCCAGCCCAAACCCCTGATCTGGGGAGGAAATCTTGGCGCTGGCTGACGGAGTTATTTCTTCACCGTCCTCGATCCAATGCACCGTTCCGCCCGCAGCAGCCTTGAGCCGTGCTTCGAAATCGACATTCTCGCCTTGCGCTGCGCTGAGCATGTCTCCGGCGTGAGCGGTTTTGGTTCCGTCGACAGCCGTTATTTCGAGCAGCCGGTCGCTAGTTCCTGTGACGTCAATAAAGACGTGTCCGGCGCGAATGCCGTCGAGGATGGCCGGCGTGGAAAGCTCCGCTGCGTAGACGACGGTGGTCGGGCTTCCAACCGAGCCGAGTTGATCGAGCGGTTGCATCGGCCGGTGATTGTCACTGCCGCCAATGCCCGTCAGGCGGCAGCCGCGGTTGAGTTCCTTGTTCCAGAAGGGAAGATCGGAAATTCCGTACTGTTCTTCGCCGCCATTCACAACCTCGACTCCCGTGAGCAAACGCATGTCTACGGGCGTCGAAGGCGTCCATCCGCAACCCATGCAGATTTCGCCGGTCGGCGATGCGGGGTGGTTGATCGAGGTGATCGCGCCCACGCGGGCTGCGCTGCGCAGCAGCGTGTTCACGTCGGGAACGTTGTGGCCGTCAAGCCGAAAGTCGATGAAATCAGTGCTGCCGAGGAAGTTGATGTGACCCTGGAAGGTAGTGATCTCGCGTCCGGGAATCAGGAGCACCTTGTCGAAATAGGGCTGCAGCTCGCGCATTGCATCATATTGCGAACTGGCGTTGTGATCGGTGATCGCGATGAAGTCCAGGCCACGGCGCGCTGCGGCTTCGACCGTGAAGTAAACCGGGCACGGAACCATCTTCCCGGTTTGGCTGGGACACTGGCCATCGCTGTGCGCGGTGTGCATGTGCAGATCGCCGCGGAACCACGCCGGCCCGGCGCGCAGAGGCTGGAGAAGCACAGCCGGTTCCTGAGCCACTGCACCGGTGCGCGAAAGATAAACGTGGATGGTATATTGCGACTCCAAGCTGGTGCGAATGTTGGGCACGCCGATCAGAACGTTCCATTTGCCCGGAGGTATAGCTCCCGGCAGGCACGATGGGGTGGCATCCATCAGGCCCACTGTGAGGGTCGATTTATTTCCGCCACTCCAGCAACGTAGCTCCGTCGGATCAAGCAGGCCGAGATCGAGCGCCGTGTGTTGGTCTTTGCCGGAGTAGTCGAAAGTGATCGTCACGCGCTCAGTGCCTGCGGGGACGGTAAACGGTACCTTCACATAGCTGTGATTCTGCGCGGCGCGCACCGTGCCTTCGAGAGTGATTCCGGTGAAATTCGGCCGCGTAACTTGCGCAGCAGTCTGTGCGTTTGCGCCGCAAGACTGCCAGATGACGGGAAAGAAGAGAGCAGCGAACCCAAGAGCCGCTTTCGCGTTGGGTATAGATCTCCTGATCATGAATGCCACTTTCGAGTGCGGTTTTTGAGGTCGCGCAAGCCGTGAAAACCTCGGCTATGATAGCGCGCCGCGGTAGTCCGTTTCGAATCCTGTCGAAGAAAATGCCCGCACCCGGAGCGAGAGGCTGCGCCGGGAGCGGGCTGGTCTGAGCTGTGCAGTATGCAACAGCTCGGAACCTCAGAAGACCATCTTGAGCGCGAGCTGCAGCGTGCGCGCGCCATTGTTCTGGTTGCTGTTCTTCGTGGCCGAAATGTTGCTGAAGCTCGTTGTTGTGAAGTTCAGCTGTCCCGGCTGCGCAAAAGGCGGCGTGTTGGTTACGTTGAAGGCTTCGGCGCGGAACTGCAGGAACGTCTTCTCGGTGAAGTTGAAGTTCTTGAGGATTGACGCATCGAGGTTGGTGAAATGCGGTCCGCGCACCTGCTGGAGCGGGCCGCCAAGCGGGGCAATGCTAGTCTGCCCAATTGCAGTGGCTACCGGTGGCTGTGCAAACGCAGCGGCGTTCATCCATTGCGTATAGTTGTGCGGGCCGGTGTAGCGGCCTTGCCCGGTGAGATTGGCTGCGCAGCCAAAGTCGGCAGATGTCGCATTCGGGCATGTGACGGTGAGCGGCTGCCCGCTTTGGAACGTATAGAAGCCGTTGATCAACCACCCGCCCACGATGAGATCCGCGGGCCTGCTCATTGAGGCTCCGAATTGGCGTCCACGGCCGAAGGGCAGGTTGTACGTTCCGGCCAGGTGCACGAGGCCAGCGGCATCGCCGTCGCACAAGGCGTAGTCGCCCTTGATGCCGAATCCGGGCAGCCACTGGGCGCGGTAAGCTACGTTGTACTGCGAGTTCTGCGGCGCGTGCTGGTCGCTCAGGCACTTGGACCAGGTGTAGTTACTCAGCAGCGAAAGCCCAAAGCTCATCCGGTGCTCATACGTAACCTGCAGGGAGTTGTAGCTGCTGGCGGCGTTGGTGGTTTCGTAGGTGCTGTTCCGAGAAAAATACGGGTACGGAATATAGAGTTGCGTGTTGGTGCCGCTGGGCAAGATCTCCGAGTTGGCGTTCGTGTTCCCCAGAATATCCAGGTGACGGCCCTGGGTGGCGACATATCCCACCTGGATCGCGTCGTGGTTCGTGAACTGATCCTCGACGGTCAGGTTCTCGGTCTGTACCAGCGGCGTCTGGTAGTTGTTCTGGCGGGCGTCGAAGGGAAGGCCCAGATAGTCGCTACCGATGTATTGACCGCCGTCGCAGGAACTGCCGGTCGGGCAAGTAACCGGAGTAGTTGTGTACGGTGTCGGGCTTTGCAGCACGGTCGGGCTCTGGAAATTAAAGACGGTGAAGGCCGTCTCCATGGTTGCCGCCTGAGCAGGGGCCAGTAGCAACGGGTGATTGGAGTCGGGAGCGGGAACGGTCTGGACGTAGACGAATGGATAGTTGAATCCCAGCGTGCCGCCGTAACCGAGATTGGCTAGCGCTCCAAAGGCCGTGCCGAATCCTCCGCGCACAACCAAGGTGGGCATGATCTTGTATGCGAACCCTACGCGCGGAGCGAAGTCGTCCTTTGGAGTCAGGCCGGTGTCGAGCCCGGCGCCGCAGGAGATATTGACATTGCTGAGTGCGGCAATCGTATTGAAGATCGCCGCCCGCGGTACCTTGCAACCCTGGGGGGACATTTCGTAGGTGGCAGTGGGCCCGTTGCCGCCGCCCGAAGCAATAAAGTTGGCCTGGTAGCCACGGGTTTCTGCGTAGGGAGTGAAGAGATCCCAGCGCAGGCCAAGATTCAGCGTCAACTTCGGATTCACCTTCCAGTCGTCCTGGAAGTAGGCGCCAATGTACCAGCGATGGTCGTCGGTAGCAGCGATATTGGATCCGGAGAATTGATTCATGCCGCCTACGTAATCCACTCCTGACGCGCCAAGCGGCGTGACCAGCGAAGCGGTCGGCGAAACCAAGATGTCGCCGATTCCGTTCAGGCCGGTTCCGCTCTGAGAGATGCGGTTAGGAATGTCGGTGTACATGCCGTTGAAGCTGAAGTCGCCGCGGCCTTGCGGCGGCTGCGAGATATTGGCTTCCATGTCATCCACATCGATTCCAGTCTTGAAGGCGTGGTTGCGCCAGACCTTGGTTACTGCATCCACACCCTCGAGGCTATAGACGGTTTGAATGGTTGGCGTGTAGTTGCCAACGCCGATGCCGCGAAGGCCGCCGATGTTCATGTATGGGAAGCCGCCATTGTTGGCCACCTGCGGAATTCCCTGGATGCCGAACATCGCCGGAATTCCAAAGGTGTTGCCGTAGATGGATTGTTGAAACTTGTCACTATGCACCATGCCCACGTGCATATCGTTGGTAAGTGTGGGGGTGAGGATTCGCGTATAGCCGACTGCCCAGGCGTAGGCCGGCAGACTGTCGTTGCGTGCGTCGGTTTGGCCGACGGCATACCCGGGAAAATATCCCGGCAGGTAGGCGTTGAGCAGGCTGCGGTCATAGACGCCGAACAGGACATCCTTGGGGCTGATGTTGGCGTCAATACGAACGTCCCAGGTGTTGGTGTTCTTATCTTCGATGGGAATGTAGCTGGGGAAATTGCTGCTGAGCTTGTTGATCACCGTGGGCAGCGGAAAAAGGTTGAGCACTTTGACCGCGTTAGGGTCAATACGGGAAGTGGGAAGGACGTTCAACGAGGATGCCAACGTGGTAAAGTTCGTAATCCCGGTGAGCGGGCCGCCGGGTCCGTAGTTGGCCGGGTTGCAACCGCCCGTCGCAGTGCAATTGTAGAACGGGTCGCGGACAAAGACTGCGCTGGACGAAGTGTTGGTGATTCCGCTGATGGTGTCGGTTCCTCCGGCCGCAATGGTACGAGTGGTGGCCGGATCGAGGATGGTGCCGTTCGGGAAATATGCGCCCGAGGGCATCCGTCGCCGTGCCGCTGTTGAAATTGATGTTGTCTTGCAGGTTGGTAAAGCCGCTGCCAAACTCGCTGGCGGCGGTGCATTGCGAGGCCGACGACGCCCCGGCCGTGTCGCAGGTAGGAACGTTTTGGCCGCCCGGCGACTCGGGCAACACGTAGCGTCCGCCCTGATAATCGGTGAACCAGAAGAGCCGGTTCTTACCCTGCACGAGGTGCGGGATGATGACCGGTCCCCCGGCCGTGAAGCCGAACAGGTTCTGGTGGTAGTCGGGAATCTTACCGGCGACGCAGGTGCTGCCACTGCAGGTTCTGTTGAAGAAATAGTTGGCGTTCAAATCGTCATTGCGCACATACTCCCAAAGGTCGCCGTGCACTCCATTGGTGCCCGATTTGAGAGACGCGTTGACGATGCCGCCGGTCGAGTGTCCGAATTCGGCGCTGAAGTCGCCGCTCTGCAGCGTGAATTCCTGAATGGCATCAGGCGGCGGGACAATGGCGGCGTTGGTCAGGGTATAGTTGCCGCCATAAATCTCGATATTGTCGTTAATGCCGTTCAGGCGGAAATCGTTTTGCCATTCGTCGACGCCATTCACCCTGAAATAAGCAGACTCAGAGCTGCCTGCGTCCGCGGTGATTCCTCCGCCACCTGATCCGGTCGGTGTAGTTGTAACGCCGGCGGCCATTTGCGCCAGCGAGCCCCAATCGCGGGTGGCGAGCGGCAGATCGTTTACAGCCTCGTTGGTGATGGATTGGCCAACCTGGGCGTTCTCCGCTTCGAGCAAAGGCGCAGAGGCCGTTACGGTCACGCTTTGCTGGACGTTGCCAGTGGCGAAATGGATGTCGACAGTCACAACCTGTTGCACCTGCACGATCACATCGTTCACCAAATACTTTTCAAAGCCTCCGGCTTCGGCTTCAAGCGAATATTTCCCGGGAACCACGTCGTCGAAGACATACGTGCCGGTGCTGGTAGATTTGGTTGTGGTCGTGACACCGGTGTCGACATTCGTGAGCACGATGCGTGCATTCGGCACTACTGCATGGGATGGATCTTCGGCGGTTCCCGTAATTTCGCCGCGATCGAGCTGAGCTGCGAGCCTGCCGGGGACGCAGACCAAGAGGAAGAACCCGAGAGCCGGAAACAGCGAGGCTGCGATTCTGTACCGTAATGTCGCTTTCATATGCCTTTAGAACCTCCAAAGTTCAACGGATTTTCACACACGTGTGCATCGGGACAAGCGCCACGAGCAGCGCCACAATACTGCTACCAAGGCTCGCATGGGAGTGTTTACCCTACGTGGATGCCGGTGTATACACGGGTGTTTAGCGCCCATAACCTGCTGATGAATAAAGAATTGTTGCTCTCTTGAATTGTTGGTAAACTGTGGAAAGCATTTGAGGTCCGAGCCCCAAACTGGGTGGGTAGATGCCGTTTAAATCGGTTCGGTTTCCTTGAGTAATACTTGATCGCGATTCAGGAGCGAATTCCGGACGCCCATAGCGACAGCCTTGCAACGAAATCGAATTGCAATCGGCATTCAGCTGAGAGTTCGCTGCTCGTTATCGAGCACGATGTTCGATCTTGCCATCAATTCATCCAGGCGAAACTTAGGGGAGCTAACAAAGGCGAAGTGGCGAGAGGTTGATCGAGTCGGGTTCGCCTGAAATACCGCAGTCACGCCGGAATATCCGAGCGGAGAGGCCACAATGGAACACTCTGCTGCCGTCCAACACAAACCGCCGGTGCCTCCGGAACCGGCTTGGCCGGCAATTTTTCAAGGCGACCCGCAGTGGGAACTTGCGCAAAGAGTCGTTGCGGGATCACACTTTTGCCGCTCGCCCTTACTCTCGAAGTTTCTAATCTTTGTCGTCGCGGAAACCCTCGCTGGCCGCGGTAGCGACATTACAGAGCATCAAATCGGCGTGCGAGTGTTCGACCGGCCGCCGGACTACCGCACACTCGAAGACAACATTGTTCGCAACTACGCCCGCCAACTGCGCAAGCGGCTGGCCGAGCATTTCGCCGAACAGGGGAATGCGGAGCCATTACGCATCGAAATTCCCCTCGGCGGCTACGTCCCGGTTTTTGTTTCCACGGAACAAAGCAACAAGGAAGAGGAAGCTGGGCTCCGAGCCCTCGACCATGGGCAATCGACTCCTGCCGAACTACCCAAACAAGGCGCGGAGCCGGTATCGCCAAGTCGGCCGAGAGCGTTACGGATCGCGCTGGCCGTGACGCTGGCCGCAGCTTATAGCGCGGCGTTGATCGGCGCAACATGGTACGCTGCCACTCGCCCGACTCCACAGCAACATCCACAAGAGCAGTCTCATGCGCTGTGGTCGGCTCTGTTCGGTGGCCCAGCGAATTGCTACATCGTGCCATCCGATGCCGGCTTCAACTTGCTTGAGGACCTTTCGCGGCGGCCGGTGCCGTTGGCGGAATACATCGCGGGCAACTACAAGAGTCTGCCCCTCGCGGGCGTGGATTCGCACAGCGCGGAGGACCTGCGATCGCAACAGCTCACGCCGTTTGTCGATCTGCAGATTTCTTCGGCGTTTGCGCGATTGACCGAAGACAATCCCCAGCGCGTATTTATCCGCTTTCCGCGCGATATTAGGCTCGATGATTTAAAAAGCGCCAACGCGGTAATTATCGGTTCCGTCGGCAGCAATCCATGGGCTGCGATTGCCGAGCAAAACGCCAACTTCCGCATTATTGATCGCCCCGGAATGGAGGGTGCGTTCATCGAGAATGCAAAGCCGCGGCCGGGTGAGGCTGCAACCTACGCGAGCCACTGGAACGAACCCGCACATGAAACCTTCGCGGTAGTTGCTTTCCTGCCCAACCTCAGCGGCAACGGTCATCTGCTTGTGCTCGAGGGTTTGGATGTCGCGGGCACGCAGGCGGCGGCCGAAACACTCCTGCATCCTTCCGCCATTGATCCGATCCTTAAGAGTGCCACGCGGCCTGATGGATCGCTCCGGAGTTTCGAGGTCCTGCTTCGCTCCACAAGCATCGAATCGAACGCCACAGGTACCCAGGTGATTGCCAGCAGGATTTACTAGCGCTTCACTGCTTTTCGGAAAATCTGTCGCGTGCATTGTTCAAATCGCGCCTGTGATAAAGCGCTCATTAGGATTCGAACATCTCCATATCGACGGAAACATTGAGGGCGTGCACTCCGCCTCCTAGAATTAAGCCGTGCAGAGGGCTTACGTCGCCGTAGTCTCGTCCCCATGCCAGCGTCACGTGACCATCTGAGGGAACAAGGTTGTTAGTGGGATCGAGGTCAAGCCAGCCGGATCCTGGACAATAAGCTGACACCCACGCATGAGATGCATCCGCGCCCACAAGTCTCGGTTGTCCGGGAGGCGGATAGGTTCGGAGGTATCCGCTGACATAGCGCGCCGACAGATTCAGGGAACGCAGGCAGGCAATCTGCAAGTGCGCAAAATCCTGGCATACTCCTTTGCGCTTCCGAAAGACCTGCTCCGTGGGTGTCCTCACGGTGGTCACTCCCGAGTCAAAGCGAAAGTCCTTATGAATCCGCTCCGTCAGGTCCAGAAGTCCCTCCCGCAATGGCCGTCTGGGAGTAAACGACTGGAGCGCATATGCTGCAAACTCCGACCGCAGCGGAATGCGCGGCGACTCAAATCTAAATTGGTAAGCTTCAAGTCCCTCTGGACTATGATCTTCGGGCAGCGATCGAACCACTTCTTCCCAAGGGAGCGCGTCGTGCGGCAATGCTGCTACCGCGTTTTCCATAACCACTTGACTTCGCGCCTCCACTACCAATTCCGTGTGCGGTTCCTGCACAGTAAAGAAGTAGAGAGTGTTTCCAAAATAGTCCGTTCTCTCGGTAATCGTTGCCGGGGTTGGCTGGATGTGCAGTTCGCTCTTTTCCAGCCGGTGGCGCAGAAGAGAACGCGGCTTGAGACACGCCACGTGGTTCCCGACCGAGACCGGATACTTGTACTTGTAAGTGGTTCGATGAACAATTTTGTAAATCATAGGCCCATCGTGACCGGTAACGTGCGAGCGTGGCTAAAGTAGCTGCTCGATAAATTATTTGACCAGGAACGCAACAGTTGTTCCAGCCCTCTGAGGAATCGATCAAGCTGAGAAAGACCATCTGAACCGTTTGCCGCCTTTGCGGCGCCTGGCAACGGGTACCTTAGCTTGCGCAGATCAAAACCGCGCAAGAGGGCCAATGCGTCCCGCATCGCATGCAAGTTCATTCGGCAAATGCCGAGGCAGCCTTTGATAGAGATCTGCGAGATGCGCTAGTTGAAAGTCCAGCGACCGGGGATTGGTTTCATCGGCCATGAGAACATCCAAAACCGGCAACGGTTGCAGAGTGGTGTAGTACCGGCTCCGGTAGGCCATGGAGCTGTCGCCGACTTCAAGCAAGCACTCCAAGAGCGGCCAGTCCTGCTCGGCAAGCGGCTTGGTGATTTCGCGCAGTTGCCTTGTTAGATGGATTGCGCGCTCGAGACGCCGCCCTATGCCCAGGAACAGCCACCCCACTCCGCGGTTAATGTTTTCGCTCTCCATCCCGGAAAATGCGGCGAGCAGTTCCAGCCAAAGAGTTAGCATCGCACGGATATTCGAGAAACTGTGTGTTCCGCCCAACCTCGACTTTGTCCCGCAACTGCCCGATGAGAAACGTCATATCGACCGATAGCCGCTCTCGAACCGGCCACCGACTCGAGATACCTCTGCCAGCGTAGAGGCCAGGCTTTCAGCCCGCTTGGGATCGGTAGCGATCGAGATCAATTCCTGTTCAAGTTCCAGCGAAGTGGGCTGTTTGCTTTTTGTCTTTGGCAACTTGCTTTGCCGCGATTCTAGGCAACTGTGCAATCTGATCAGGCAGGCTAGTTCCGTCTCGTTTGCCCGCCGCACGCGAGAAGCCATGCAGCGCACGATCCGAGCGGTATTCTCGGCCCGCTCGACATATCGTCCCAACCAAAAAACATTGTCGGCTACGCTGCTCGGCACGCCTGGCAACTCGCGACGCAACACAACCGGCTTATTGCGAGGATGCAGCAAACTAAATGTATCGACGGGGCTGTCCCAAAGTACCCAGGCGTCCTTGCTGTGTCCGCCGCGTTGCATTGAGACAACCGAGCCTTCGGATTCAGCAACACGCACCAATCCCCCTGGAATTGCCGTCCATCCATTTCCTGTGTTGAGCACGTAAGCACGCAGCACAACGCTGCGGGAATGAAAGTGTCCATTGTCCCAAACAGGCGCGTTAGACAGAACTACTTGCTCCTGCGCCACATACTCATGAGGATGGGTTCGCAGTTTTTCAGCGAACTTTCCCTTTTCGGCTTGATCGAGTTCGGCGCCGAATACTGGCTCTAAACCGCGCGACGGAAATGCTGGCTTGACCACCACGGAATCGAGATGTTCTCAGCACCCAATCCAGCGCGTACGGCTGTCCGCACCACCAGGTTGCAACGGACGGAAGCTTAAGCTTCTCTCCAAGCAGATGCCTGGAGAGGCCCGGAAGAAAAGGCATGATCGCGGATGTCTCAATCAAGCCGCTTCCCAACGCATTAGCCACGACGACGTTTCCGGCTACGATTGCGTCAACCAGGCCGGGCACACCGAGGAGCGAATCGCTTCGCAATTCGAGAGGATCGCAAAAGCTATCATCGACGCGGCGCAAGATTACGTCGACTCGCTCCAGCCCATCAACTGTCTTTAGATATACAGATCGGTCGCGTACGGTCAGATCTGCTCCAGCGACCAGAGTAAATCCGAGATATCGGGCTATATATGAGTGTTCGAAGTATGTCTCGTTGTGCGGACCGGGAGTTAGAAGAACAATTCGCGGATTGTTGCGCTGCGAGAGAGCGGCCAAGTGCATCGCGCTGCGCGCGAAAGAAAGGAGCGAGACGTTGCACATTCGACTTGCGGAAGATATCGGGCAGAACATCGGAGACAATCGTGCGGTTCTCCAACGCATAACCGCTGCCGGAAGGAGCTTGAGTGCGATCGGAAAGCACCCACCATTGGCCGTCCGGCGAACGGGCAAGATCGACTGCCAGCATATGAAGATAACTGTGCGCGGGAACCCTCACTCCCACCAGCGGCCGAAGAAATGCAGGATTGTTGAAAAGAAGCTCGGCAGGAAAGTGTCCATCCGCGAGAAGCTCCTGCGAGCCGTAAAGATCCTCCAGAATTCGACTGAGCAACCGGGCACGCTGAACGATGCCGGCCTCGAGGAATCTCCATTCTTCGGCCGGAATCAGGAATGGAACGATGTCGATTTTCCAGGGCCTGTTTGCGCCGAGCGGATCGCTGTAGATGTTGTAGGTGATGCCGTTCTCGCGAATGCGGCGTTCAGCGCGCTCCCAGCGCCGTCCCAACTCCGCGGGGCCGATCGCGCGGAAGGACTTCATGATGCGCGCCCAGTGAGGCCGAGGAGTCACTCCATCGGCCGATAGCTCATCATAGGCGTCCCCATAACGGAGCGGAGTCTGGTACAGATCCACTGTCATGACATGGAACCCCGGCGTCTCGATTCGAGTCTTTTCCGCGCGCGGCGGTAGCCGCAGATCAAGGGTCATCGGAAAGAGCGGGTTGATCTCTTCCTCAGGCGACCGCCATCGGGCTCAGCGCAGGGGTGGGCGCCTTGAAGCGCTCCATGCGCCGGCCTTCAGCTTCCGCAGGCGTTGGCTGGACGAGCTGCATAAGAACTGCCGTCGGGTGGTCCAACATAGTAAGTGCATTGGCCGATCGAGTAGCCCCTCAAGCGATCGATAAGGTGAAAGACGAGGGGCGCATGAACGGGAATCGTAGGGTGCAACGATGCCGACAACCGTCGCGCACGAAACCGCACGCGCGCCCAACGCTAGTGCCGGGCTCGCCGGTAAGTTGAAGCGGCACCCTGCGTCCATTGCAGGCAACAACGTAGCGCGATTCCATTGTGAACCCGGATACCTTCACCTGCATCCGCTCCATCGATGAGTCCACAGTACGAACCGTGCGGCCGGAATGGGTCTCCTCCGCGAGCACGTTCCACGGCTCGAGGGCCTGACGCAGTTCGAGTTCGACTCCGTCCGCCGCGATCGAACCAATCTTCGGAAAGCGAAACTCCAGATGGGCATCAAACCACTCGTCCTCGAAGTTGTACCCTGACTGACCGCAACCGAGCGAGCACCTCGCGAAGGTCGCGCTTGACAAAATCCGGCAACATAAATCGGTCGTGAAGTGCGGTACCCCATCGGATCAGACTTCCATCGAAAGGCGTTTTCCAAAACATACTTACCAGGGCGCGAATCAGCAACATTTGCAGAAGATTCATTTGCACATGAGGCGCCATTTCGAATGCTCGCAATTCGAGTAGTCCAAGTTGCAACCCGAGGCCCTCGGGCGGATAAAGCTTGTCTACGCAGAATTCGGCGCGATGCGAGTTGCCCGTGGCGTCGACGAGCAGATTGCGGAACAATCCATCGATAACGAACGGAGGACAATCGCCAGAAGGCAGATTGCGAAAGGCAATCTCGAGCTCATACAAGGCATCCATGCGCGCTTCGTCCACGCGTGGATACTGGCTTGTGGGACCGACATACATGCCGGAAAACAGGTACGACAGCGACGGATGATTCTGCCAAAACGCCACCATACTGCGCAGCAGGTCCGGGCGGCGCAGAAGGGGACTGTCCAGCAGGGTCGCCCCACCGATCACGATGTGGTTGCCGCCTCCGGTAGCGATGCGGCTGCCATCATAGGCGAATTTTTCAGCGGTTAACCGATTGCGACGGGCTTCTCCGTCGAGCAAAGTATTGATCCGTTCCAGCTCGTCCCAATTGCTCGCAGGTGGCAGGTTTACTTCCAGAACGCCTGGGTCGGGCGTGACGCTGAACGATCGCAGCCGGGGATCGGGCGCCGGGGCGTAGCCCTCCACCCAAACCGGGATTTTCAGGTACTGGCATGTGTCCTCAACTGCGCTCACCAGGTCGAGATAGTCCGCAAGTCTGGGCGCATAGGGCAAGAACACGTGCAGGCGGCCTTCCCGAACCTGCACGCATAGCGACGGCCGAATCAGCTCCGACACTGCATCGGACGCAGGCAAGACTGCGGGCAGCGGATCCGGCGCGGGTGTTATCGCGAAGAGTTCCATGCGGCGCGCAGGGCGTGCCGGGAGCTTGACCCATTTTTCGAAGGGCGCAGCATCAAATTCGTATTCAATCTCGTCAGGCGCAACCCAAGGCATGGATTCGGTGGGAATGCGGAAGCCCATGGGCGAATCGCCAACCGACAGTACCAGACGTTCCGGTCGAGGGAACCACAACTGACTCGACCAGCGCAGTTGCCCTTCCGGCTGCCGCCGGCGAAGAGGCAGTATGTAGCCAGCCGGCTCCGTCGTTTCGCTTTCAGGGTTGTAGGCGGCCAGCAGATTTTCGGAACTCACCTGGAGGCGGCGCGTAAGTGCTTCAATGAATCTGAGAGCATCGGCCGCACGAAAATTGTACTCACCGATCTTCGCGCGCGATGAGGCGGACATCCTCCCAGACAGGAATGCCATCGACACGCCAATAACAGCTCAGCGCCCAGCGGGGCACGGCCTCGCCGGGGTACCATTTGCCTTGCCCGTAGTGGAGAAGCCCACCGGAAGCCATCCCCTCGCGGAGGCCTTGAATGAGCGCCAGGCCGCGGGTTCTCTTCATCGATCCGTCGGCGTCGATATTCCATTGCGGGCTCTCAGGGTCATCGATGCCGACGTACGTTGGCTCGCCGCCCATCGTCAGACGCACATCGTGCGCCTTCAGTTCTTCGTCGACGCTGTGCGCAACCTTTCTGATCCGCAGCCAGTCCTCGTCGGTAAAAGGCCTGGACGGCCGCCGTGGATCATTCAAACGGCGAATCGCAATTGAGTGACTAAACTCGACCTTGGTTGGCTCGGAAGTGCCTCCGATTGGTGCGGCTTGCGAAGCTGTCGGAGTGCAGACCAGCGGGATGTGGCCCTCGCCGGCAAGCAGGCCGGAGGTCGGGTCCAATCCAATCCAGCCCGCGCCCGGCAAGAATGCCTCTGCCCACGCATGCAGATCTGCTGAATCTGCTTGCGGACCCTCCGACGCCGGATCGGAGGACTGCAACTGAATCAGATACCCCGAGACAAACCGTGCCGCGATCCCAAGATTTCGGAGACTTTGAACCAGCACCCATGCAGAATCGCGGCACGACCCCAACTGCTTCTCAAGGGTCTCCTCGCAGGTCTGGATTCCCGGCTCGAGCCGCGTCGCATAGTTGATTTCGTCTCTGACTTTTCGATTCAAGTCAAGCAGAAGACTGATCGTTCCGCTCTTCCGTCCCACGAAACTCTCAAGAAACGCTTGAAGCAGCGGTCCCGGCGGATCCACAGATCGATACGGTTCAAGATCTTTGGCCAGATCCGGCGCGTATGCGAAAGGGTATTCCTCAAATCCCGGCTCCAGAAAAAATGCAAACGGGTTGTAAGGAGATAGGTCCGCAACGAGGTTCACTTCGACCAGAAATTCGTTCGTTTTCCCTGAAAAGAGCAGACGCGCCAGGCGATTATTGTGGGGGTCCAACTGCCAGTTCAGAATGTGTTCGGAGGGGGTGACGTCAAGGGAATAGCTGAGGATTGGCGTTCGACAGTGCAGTGCGGGACGCAACTGGATCACCTGAGGACCGAGAGATATCGGCTTTTCGTACCGGTAGACCGTCCGGTGATTCAGCGCAACTTGTATTCCCATCCGCCCCCTCGCCGCCCACACCTGGATATCTGGGCCCGCCCGCATTTGGCGACACAGCCCGCGAACCCGCCAAACGTCGTGAGGAAGCCGGGGTGTATTGACACGTTAACATATCGTGCACCGGAAAAATGCCCATTCCGATGCTGAAAAATCCCGAGCATCCGCGGAAGATGGACAGGTCAAAGGCACGCTCCTCGATCCGGTCGAGTTCACGGAACATATGTGTCGAGCTCAGTTAGCTCAATCTCCGATCCGACCTCCCTTGCCACTCTCCAATCCCAGCGCGAATCCACCGCGTCATGATTCACCTCGTGTCATCGCCGACAAAAATGTTGCGCAACGAGCCTTCTCTAGTGCTTAAAGGCGCAAGGATGGATCGCAACGGATTCCATGGGAGTGCGGGCCGGGGATTTGAATTGATTCTCGATTTCCGGCGAACTGGCAGGCCGCGCGATAAATTTTGCAATTGACGTTCAGCACATCATAAGGCACCCTAGGAATATTGTGACCATTGAACAGACACAGGTTGGCGATAAGGTTGTATTGCATGTTGCGGGCCGCATGGACGCCGAGAATGCACATCAATTTGAGCTGCGTTGCGAATCCTGCATCGCAGATGGGTTTGCGAACATTGTCATCGACCTATCCGATCTCGCCTACATCAGCAGCCTGGGACTTCGATCTGTTGTTGCGGTCGCCAAAAAGGCGCGAGACAAAGGCGGCGAACTCCGGATCTGCCGCATGACCGGCTTGGTGCGGCAAGTGTTCGAAATCACCAGGCTCACCCAGGTTTTCCCTCCGCACGACTCAGTCGAATCAGCGCTGATGGAGGGCTAGCAAACGGCTTGCCGCAAACACCTCCATCCTTGACGCTGGTCGCGAGAGCGGAATCGCTTGGCCCTGCTACAGAGTTCGTAAGGCAGGCAGCACGGGAAGCGAACCTGCCGGAATCGCAGATGCGCGAGTTGGAGCTTGTGATTGAGGAAGTCTTGATGAACGTATCCCGCTATTCCTATCCGGAAGGCGCTCCAGGCGTGGTAACGATTACGTACTCGGTCCCCGCGCCAGGTAAGTTGGCTGTCGAAGTCTGCGATCAGGGGATTGAATTCAATCCACTGACAGCCACGCCTCCTGACCTGACTCTCGATTTAAAACAACGGCCGATCGGAGGCTTGGGGATTTTGCTTTTGAAGTCGTTCGCCAAGTCGCTGACTTATCGCCGCGAACAGGGCTGGAATCGCTTGACGCTCGCTATCTCGGCGAACTTGTGATTCACGCCTCGATGCACAGCGCCGATGTAATTCGACTCGCGTTAGCTTTGGTGCCGGTGCTGCTATTTCTTGCCGTTCTTCGAGCGCTGGACAGCTTCAAGCTGGTTTCCTCGCGCTCGGTCTTCGCTGCGCTCGCGGCCGGCGCCCTGGCGGCGGCGCTCTGCTTTACGATCAATACTTTCTTTTTTCGCCAGTTCCCTGGGCACCAGGATCAGTACGCCCGCTTTGGCGCTCCGGTAGTGGAGGAATTGGCCAAGGCCATTTACTGGATTTTCCTTATCGCGACGGCCAGGGTGGCGTTCATGGCTGATTCGGCTATCTGTGGGTTCGCCGTTGGCGCGGGATTCGCACTGATCGAAAACATTTCCTACCTTGAAACGCTGAAGGGCGACGACATAGGTATCTGGATCTTGCGTGGGTTTGGCACTGCCGTGATGCACGGCGGTGTGGCCGCGCTCGGGGCAATTATTTCGGCCTATTTGCTTGAGAGCCGGCAGTGGCGTGGTGTCCGCTTATTTGCGCCCGGCCTGCTGACGGCAATCGCGCTTCACTCCTTGTTCAACCAAACTGTGCAGTTTCCTGTGGCTTCGATGGTCGCGGCGGTAGTGGTACTTCCGTTGATCTTCGCCATCGTGTTCTACTTCAGCGAACGATCCCTGCGGCAGTGGCTAGGGGGAAAAATGGACCGCGACTTGGACGTTCTGCTTATGATTGACTCTCAAGAGTTCCAGCAGACACGAGTCGGCGCCTACCTAATGTCCCTTCAGGAAGCCTTCCCGCCGGAACTGCGCGGCGACATGCTGTCACTGCTGCACTTGACCACTGAGCTCAGCATGCGCGCCAAGGGCGCTCTTATGCTTCGCGAGGGCGGCCTGGAAGTTGACCCGGACCCCGAAGTGGAGGGTATGTTCGTGGAGTTGAAATATCTGGAGAAAAGTATCGGACCCACTGGAATGATGGCAGTACGTCCAATGCTTTCCCAGACTCCGCGCGATTTATGGGAGATGCATCGCCTCAGCCAGGGGCTTAACTGAGGTTCAGGAGCTGGTTGCGGGCAAACAGGCGCAGCGCAAACATATTTTCGCTGTATCATGATGGTCCGGAGATCATGAACGATGATTCCTCAAGGAGAGGTAACCGGCCTGCTTACCGCCTGGGGCAAGGGCGACCAGAATGCGCTTAATGAGCTGATGCCAATCGTCTATAGCGAGCTGCATCGCATGGCGCAACGCGCATGGAGCGGACAAAATCAAGGCAACACTCTCCAACCTACGGCGTTGATCAATGAGGCATATCTCAAACTGGCCGGAGCCGAGAGCGCTTCGTATCAAAATCGCAGCCATTTTTTCGCTGTCGCCTGCACGGCCATGCGGCAGATCCTGGTGAATCACGCCAAGAGCCGTCAAACCGGAAAACGCGGCAGCGGGCAATTCGTACTGTCGCTCGACGATGTACAGCCGGCGGTGAACCAGGAGGCCGCCGAGGTTGTAGCGCTTCATGAAGCGCTCGAAAGGCTACAGGCCATCGACGAGCGCAAGAGCAAGGTTGTCGAGATGCGCTACTTCGGAGGCTTGAGCATTGAGGAGACAGCCGAAGCCCTCGGAATATCCGTCATCACCGTAAATCGCGACTGGCGGCTGGCGCGCACATGGCTGATCCGCGAGATGAGCGGCGCGAGATGAGCGGCTATTGATCATGAACCCACAGGCTAGTTGGGAAGAAATCGAACGATCTGTTTCACCAGGCGGTCGATCTTCCGGCGCACGAGCGTCAGGCCCTGCTCGCATCCGCCAGTGCCCCCGTCAGGGCGGAGGTCGAGTCGCTCCTCAAAGCCGACGATGAAGCGTTCTTTGGCGCGCCGCCCGTTCATCTGGCTGCCGACTTGGTGGAGCATCAGCCCGGCGCGCTTGCGGCCGGCCAGAGCGTCGGAAAATACGAGATTGAATCTCTCATCACAATCGGCGGAATGGGCGAGGTCTATCGAGCGCATGACCCGTCAGGAATCCCGGTTGCGTTGAAGATCCTGCGTCGCCATCTGGTCGCGAGCCCGCATGCAGTTGACCGCTTTGAGACGGAAGCCCGCGCCGCCTCGGCGTTGCACCATCCCAACATCGTCACGGTTTACGAATCCGGAGACTCGCCCGCAGGATTGTTCATTGCCATGGAGTGGGTTGAAGGGCGCACCTTCCGCGAGCTGATGAACGCTGGCGCAGTGGAAGCCGCACAGGCCATCGATTGGGCTTCGCAGGCTGCTCGCGCTCTGGCTGTCGCCCACGCCGCAGGAATACTGCATCGCGATATCAAGCCGGAAAACATCATCGTCCGCAACGACGGCGTGTTGAAGATCCTGGATTTTGGTCTTGCCCGTCTTGCGGAACCAGTGCGCATCGAGCCAAATTCTTCAGGTGCTTCCGGAACTATTTCCGGCACACTTTCGGGCACGCTGCTGTACATGCCGCCTGAAATTTTTCGCGGCGAGAACGCCAGAAGCGCTTCCGATGTCTTTTCGTTGGGTGCACTGTTCTATGAAATGTGGACTGGAAAGCATCCCTTCGCGGGCGAGACGCCGCTGGACGTGTTCGAGGCTATCGAATGCCGTCTTGTCGCAGCGCCATCCACGCTGCGCGATGGAATCCCTCAGGAAATCGACGCCTTGATTCTGCGCATGCTCGATCGCGATTCGGCCCTTCGGCCCTCGGCAAATGAGGCCTGTGAAGTCTTCAGTAGATTTTCAGCGAGACCATGAACTCCGTTCCGTTGTGGCCTGTGTCATCGTGTGAAGCCGCGAAGCCGGTCGAGAAGGTCGACTTGATCTGAGAGAACCAACACCAGCCGAAAATCAACCTGAGCACCGCCGTCTACGTAGCCGCTTCGCTGATCGCTGGCCGGATTCGCGCCCAGAACTCCCGTGAACAGTGCGAGCCTCGCCCAATTGCAGTAGATCTTGGTGGACCCCAGATCCCGGAAGTGCAACGGTGTCAGGTCCCATTCGGCCAGAGATTTTGCAAAGTTGTTCGCGCCGATCGCGTCGATCTGGACCCCGGGAAAACTGTAGTATTCGCGATAGCGGCTAAAATCACCCTTATCGATCCAGTTGTTTCCAAAGGCCCCGAAGTAGAACGTTGCAAACGGATCACTCGCGTTGCCGTAAGCCTTACCCGCCGATGAGCGAATCCAAAGCGACGAGTTCCTGAGCGGCAGAAGAAATCCGCGAGTGTATTCCCCCCACACGTGAGGAAATATCTTGGGGAACGTGTCATCGATTTCCGCGCTCACTTTCCACTTCACTCCGCTTTCGTCTTCGATCGCACCCAGCGATTGTTGCAAATCCGAGTAAGCCAGCTCAGCAGTGGCGCCCACAAACTGCGTGTGCGAAGCGATAATGTTCTGATAGTCGGGAAGCCGGTCCAGGCCGGAATATCCGGCCAGATTCATGGTCAAGCCCAGTGTGCGATCAGAATCCTGAATGAGGATCTTCTTCTTCTCGACCATTAACTCGAATCCGCGGCGCCCCACTTTCGTAGGTCCAAACAGATCGTAAAAGTCGGCTTTGTTGAAGTAGCCGGAGAGCCCCCAGTCCCAGTACTTGGCCTCGAAGCCGAAATGAATGCGATCCCTCAGCGCGGTTTCGCCGGGCGTATACGAAAGCGTCGAAGTGATATGGGCAATGCCCAGAGAGTCTCCGAGGTCCATGCGCATGCCCCCGCCCTGCACGTTCTCGTAGCCCTGCGGGATTGGATAGATCGACTGCAACTCGATGTGGTCGAGGGGCCGGTAGATCCCCGCGTACGTTCGCAGCTTGAGATCGTCGATGTTGTTGCGCGATTGTAGCTTCCACGTCTTCAGCTCCGGATATTTTTCGACCGCCGATTGCCCCAGGTACGGAATGGCGTTTACATCGTCAATCACCTTGATCGGCAACGTCACCAGGCGAAATCCCCGGGACGAATACTCAAATGCCGCCAGGCTTCCATCAGAGAGCAGCACTGGCCGGAAGAGTCCAGTCTCAGAGTTACTAAGCGCATCGAGTTTCTTTGTCTCCAGATCGAAACGAAAAAGATTGGACGCACCCGTTATATAGGACGATCCGAAAAGATACCGGCCATCGGGCGAAAAGGTGAAGCTGTCCGGTGTGTTGAACTGGAAATCGTAGAGGACCTCGTGCGTCGTCTTACCAGCCAGCAAATCCGCGGTTCGAAACCTGACGAGTCGTTGCGTCCCGCTCTCATCCACCAGCGCTCCTGTGAGTTGTGTGCCATCCGGCGAAAGATCGAGATTGAAAAAGTCGGAGGCATAGGGAAGTGTGTAGAGCACCGTTGGCGATTTGAATGGCGGTTCGAGGCGCACAATGCTTGACAGGCCGTTGTTATGCATCATTCCCCACAGCGACCCGTCCTTACGGCAAAAGACTAGATCGCCTATCCGCAAATGCGGCGCAATGAGAGTCTCTTTGCGGGTTTCTAGATCAAGAACATTCAAACTGCGCAAGCCATGTGAATTATTGGTCGTAAAGAATAGCCGGCGGCCGTCGGGATCGAAGGCCAGCGAGGTCACATCGTAGAGCGCACCGCCGTGCACATCGGTCAGATGTTCCACCCGTCCGGAGTCGAGATGGATCGCCGCGATATACGGCATCGGGCCGTTATACCGGACGGCGACATACATCACATTGGCTTTCGCGTCGTAATACGACCGCGAAACCGATCCGAGAACCTTCGGCGAGATCGGCTTCGTGGGCGTCACGGGATACTGCCGGATCAATTTCAGGTTCGTTTCCTGCCATTCTCTCTCGAACGCAATCCATTTGTGCCACTCGTCGCGGAGAGACGTTCCATACACTTCGCGGAACTGGCTCTCGAAGTACGCATGACTTGAGTGGGTGCGGACGATCCATGACGTAAGCTTCTCTGGACCGTACTGGCTCGCGAGGTAATTCATAAATCGCGTGCCGTACAGATATGAATTCGCGCCCACCTGGAAATCAGCGGACGTTCCTTCCGACTCCAGGCCCACCACGTCGTACATGTATCGGTCGTCGCGCACCATCGCGCGGAACACCATCTCGTCGTAGCCACCCAGCGCGCGCCCAAGGCCCCCGCCCAGCCAGGTCTCCATAAACACTGCCGCGCCCTCATGGAACCAGCGCGGGGAATAAACTCGCGGGTTGCCGAGAAAACTAAAGGGAATTGAGACCGGATCGTCCGTATTGGGCATGATCTTTCCGAAGAAAATTCTTCGGAACATCTCGTCGCGGGGGCCTGGCTCATCGCCCATCACGATATGCATCAGCTCATGCTTTGACATCAACCCCATGCGCTCGGCAGATGGCAGCGTTTCGAACACCAGATGGAATGGCTCGATACCCATCTGAATGAGGTCGGTGGGGACAGTTCCTGCGCCTCCATATCCGGAGTCGTCGAAATCTTGAATAAGGATGGTTATCTTGCCATTCGGCTCGTAGCCGTACTTCTCTTTATAGAATTGCTCTGCATTTTCAAGCGAGCGGATGAGAAGCGGAGCGAGATATTCGTGCTGCGGCGAGTAATAGATGATGCGGAAATGCTTGGTTTCCTGGGAATAAAGACGAGGCTCTGCCCTCGCCAAACAACTGCCGGCAAACAACATGCAAAAAATCAGCGCGCAAATACGACCGGCATGAGCCAAATTTTGTGCGGGCCTGATCCCGCCCCAGACTGGGTCGCAATCCATCAGCAGATCCCCTAGCATCTGCAGGATAAGGGCGGGTCTTCCAAAAGCGCCGTCTCCCCCAAAAGGAGGCGCCCGTTTCACAAGCGCCTACGCCAGTTCAAAGTTATCGTATCCGAGCCACAAAAGCCAAGTGACTTTTCCCCAGGGAAAAGTCACCTTGACAAGAACCCGAAAGACGTCAGAGAACCTACGGAGCCGTCTACTGCCGGCTGAAACCCGATGCAAGCTGGTTGGGAGTCAATTGCATAAACTGCCCGTTCCTTTGAGCGAACCCATTGCTCGTTAGGGCAACATACATGCCGCTGTTCAATTGAAGGAACTTGCCTTCCGCCATGTGAGTGGCGAAATAATTGCCATTCAGCCGTAACACAAACTGATCGGCGCTCACCTTCATGAACTGGTTGTCCTGCATATGAGCGGACAGACCGTCGTTCATTCGAGCGAACTGAGCGCTACTGAGCCGGTTAAACTGTGCATTGCTCAGCTGGAGCAGATTTCCATTCGTCATTCTCATCACGAAATCGCCATTGTGCAGTTGCAAGAGCTGGCCATTCTGCAACTGGACAATCTGGCCCTTTTTCAGCAGATTCGCCTCGGCCTGCATGGCCACCGGCGCGGCGTCCGGCGTCACGGATGCATCGGCCGGCTGATCTGAGTGATAGACTTCGCGCTGCCCGATCGCGCCATGTGCGTTGCGCCAGGAGGCCGGCGGATAGATGCCGAGTGAATAGATCACGCCGCCAGCCACGATCACCGCGCCGCCTGCGAACAGTGCTAACTTCCGTATGTTCATGATGGTCCCTCCTCGATTCGGTTCGTAGCGGCGATTGGAAGAAGCATTGGGGGAGGCCGCTCACCCTATATAACAAGATAACCGCGGAATTCGTATCATCGGTCCTGATAATTTAGCTTGGCAGGCGTCTCTCGATTTGCCACAATTCTCTTCAGGTTATTGATTCTATTGACTCTTTTGAAAGAAGGAGGGATTCGAACTCGAACAGCCGAAGGACCAGAAACCTTGGCGGAGAGGGAGGGATTCGAACCCCCGATACCCTTTCAGGTATGCCGGTTTTCAAGACCGGAGCCATCAACCGCTCGGCCACCTCTCCGCGGTCTGCCGGTCACCTTCGCCGACTATCCATAATTGTACGTCGAATCTGCTCAATTTATGGAACGCGGACGCCGCAAGCCATCGCACGCATCCGCGATCCCGTAATCAAACGAGCATAATCGCGCGACGCTCGCTCGTTTCCCGCTTTGGTGCTACTGCTTCCCCTCCAGTTCGTCGGCCAACGCTCCCACGCCGTAGATCTTCCGCATAGCCTCGATCATCCCGGCCGAGTGAACTGCGACAGCGCGATTCTTTGTGCCGTCGTAAACAAAGTCGCCGGCCAGTGACTCGATGTTGCCGTCGAAGATCAGCCCCACCAGCTCACCTTCGCGATCCACGACCGGGGAACCGGAGTTGCCGCCGATGATGTCGTTGGTGGTGACGAAATCGACCGGTTTTGACAGGTCCAGTTTGTCTCGAGCCGCCTCTTCTTTCGGAGTCAGATCCCACGGCGACTTGTCGCTGAAACTCGCCGACCGATCGTAAAGTCCATAGAATGTCGTGAATGGCGGGGCGATGGTTCCGTTGTAGGGAAAGCCGTCGACAGTACCGTAACTCAGGCGAAGCGTGAACGTCGCGTCGGGATACGCGTTCTTACCGTAGACTGCAAAGCGAGCCTTGCCCAGCTTCTCGCCTCCGGCGTCGAACACGCTGGAGACTTTGTCGCGCATGTACACGTAGTTGGCGCGCCACACGGGGTCCGCACGGCGCGCGGCCGCAATCATGGGATCATTTGAAGCTGCGACTGCAGCCTCGCCTCCATCCAGCAGGCTCTTCCGGAATGCCGGATCGGCAAGTTTGGTCCCATCCACCAGCGAGTCCACCGTCTTGTCGATGTCGCCGCCCTGCACGATCGCTTGCAGGTACGCATCGTCCGCGCCTAGTTGTTCTTTCGCCAGATTCAGCGCATTCTTCATGAACATCTTTTCCACCGATGGATAGACGGGCGCCGGAGACAGCATCTGGTATCGCAGAGAATCCAGCCCCGCGTCGTGGTACTGCGGCAGCCGCTCGCCGTCGGGCTTCTTCACTTCAGCCACATACTGCACAATCTCCATGGCCAGCGTGAAGAGCTGGCTATCGGCGCGACGGAAAAGCTGCTTCTTGAATTCGGGCTTGGCAAGATCCACGGCCTTCGCGATTTCGTCCCACGCGTCTCCGTATTCCTTTTGCAACTCTGGATTCGCGTTGACTTTGGCACGAAGGTCATCTTCCTCAGCCTGCTTCTTGGCCAGAATGGCCTTGTCCGAGAGTGCCTCTTGGCGGCCTACATAAACTTTCAGGCTGTTCTGCAGAAAGAAGATTGTGCTTTCAACCTTCTCCTTGTTGTCCGCACTCTGCTTCCCGAATTCCTGCGCAGCGTCAATGCGCCGCTGAAGGTATTCAACAATAGCAGGCCCACGGACTTCCCTCTCCAACGTCAGTTCGGCCACGGTGTCGTCGCGCGATGTCGAACCAGGATGGCCTGAGACGAAAACCAGGTCGCCCGGGGCCGCGCCCTTGGGGTTCCACTTCAAATAGTTTTCTGTGTGCAGCGGTTTGCCGTTTTCGTACACCCGGTATAACGCCATGTCCAGGTCGTAGCGCGGATACGTGAAGTTATCCGGATCGCCGCCGAAGAAAGCAGCCTGCTCCTCGGGCGCGAACACCAGGCGCACGTCGGTGTACGCCTTGTATTGATACAGCCAATATTCGCCTCCGTTGTAGAGAGTCACTACATCGGAGCGCAAGGCCGGTCTTGTCCTTGCTCTCCTTCTCGATTGCGGCGATCTCTGCATCGCGCGCCTTCAGCGCCTCGGCATCGTCCTTTGCGCCCTTGGCTGCGTCCTGCACGCGCGCCGTCACGTCGTGCATGCCTACCAGAACGTTAATCTCCAGGTCAGGAGTCTTCATCTCCTGGTCCTCTGTCGCGGCGTAGAACCCGTCGCGCAGATAATCGTGTTCTGCCGTTGAATTCTTCTGCAGTTGGACTCGCGCCACGTGGTGATTCGTCAGCAGTAGGCCGTTGGCGCTTACGAACGATCCTGAGCCACCGTCGTTGAGCCGCACGCTGGATAGACGCAGATGATCGAGCCATTCCTGCGTCGGGTGAAAATTGTACTTCTCCGCCAGTTCCTTGAGCGGCGGGTTGTCAAAAGTCCACATACCCTCTTCGGCGCACGTCGGCGCCACGATCGCGAAAAGCAATGCGGAGATCAGGAACACAGAACGAAGTGAGCGAACAGTCATAGGATCCTCATCGGTTCGCGGGCGTCATTGCGCGCCTCGCGGTTATGGTTGCGGCAGAATTAATATCTCCACCCCTGAAGCTGCATCTTTCTGGTGGAAGATCTGCTCGGTGGCCTTCTTGAACTCTTCCGGCTTTGCGTAGGGAATGTCGGTAAAGGTTTGGGGATTGCGGTCTGTGAGCGGAAACCACGAGCTTTGCACCTGAACCATGATGCGATGACCGCGGCGGAATGTGTGATACAGATCGGGCATCGTGAAGTCGATGTCGGTTTCCTTGCCCGGCACAAGCGGCTCTGGCTTCTCCCAGCTTGAGCGGAACTTCGCGCGGAACGGTTCGCCACGAAGTAACTGCTCGTAGCCGCCCATGTGCACCGGCTCTGCGTCAATCACGCGCTTGTTCGGCAGTTGTACGTTGTCGGAGTCCTCATCCGGATAAACATCGATCAGCTTGACGTCAAAATCGGAATCGGTGCCCGTGCTCGCCACTTTCAGATGCGGCGAGATCGGGCCGGCAATCGTCACGTCCTCGGCAAGCGTTTCTGTCTCGTATGTCACCACATCAGGCCGATAACTGGCAAAGCGCTGATCGTCGACCATGTAGCGTTGCGGCACCGTGTCTGTTGTGTAGCCAACAAACGGCACCGGATGATTGGGGTCGCTCAGGTATTCGTCCGAGCTTTCGCTTTCAACCGGCGGTTCGAAACTCAGCTTGCCGCCCGCGTGAAAATAGAGCGTCTTCGCCGCCGCATTCTTCGGCGGCCATTCATCGTAGCGGCGCCATACATTGGTCCCCGTCTCAAACACGATGGCCGTCGGCGGCGCCTTGTCTTTGCCCTTCAAATAATGTTCGAAGAAAGGAAACTGAATGTTTGCTCGAAAGTATAAAGACGTTTTCGCGTTGAATTGCACGTCCCCCAGATGATCGCCGTCGTTGCGCGCCCAGCCTCCGTGCACCCACGGACCCTCAACCAGCGTCACCGGCGTATCCGGATTGAATTTGCGTATCGCGTCGAAAGTCCGGTACGGCCCTTCCAGATCTTCCGCGTCGTACCACCCGCCGACCACCAGAACCGCGCACTTCACGTTCTTCATGTGCTGCGACAAATCGCGTGACTTCCAGTAGTCGTCGTAGGTGTCGTGCTTGTATTGGTCGTCCCACATCCACGCCTCGCCATTGAAATACTTGTCCAGGCTGGCCACATTCCCCGCCTGCAAAAAGAATTTGTAATTGTCCGGCGTCCCAAAATCGAACGGTGCTTCAGGCTTGGGCAGCACCGGATTCTGTTGCGGATGGAAAAACGGCGCGTAGAATCCGAAGCCCGCCGCCAGCATAAATGCTCCGCCATGATAGGAATCGTCGCCCAGAAATAGATTCGTCATCGGCGCCTGCGGGCTGGCCGCCACAATCGCCGGATGCGAGTCGATGATCGATGCCGAAGTGTAGAACCCCGGATACGAGATGCCCCAGATGCCCACTTTGCCGTTATTGTTGGGCACATTCTTCAAGAGAAACTCGACGGTGTCGTACATATCCGATGAATCGTCCACATCCTGCGGCGATTTCTTGTGGTCGATGTGCGGCCGCATCTCCACAAACGTGCCTTCGCTCATCCAGCGCCCGCGCACATCCTGGTAGACAAAAATGTAGCCGGAATTCTCAAACTCGTCCGACGGTCCAAGCTGCGCCGGATAACGGTCCTCGCCGTATGGCGCAACGTTATAGGGTGTCCGCTCCATCAGAAACGGATACGGACCGGGATCATCTGGAAAAGCCGATGCCTTTGGCACATACACGGCGGTAAATAGCTTCACGCCGTCGCGCATGGGAATGCGGTACTCATACTTCGTGTAATGAGCGCGAACAAACTCGTCGGCCGGCGCCGCGGGTTGCTGGCTCCGCGCACAAATCGGCCCAACAATCTGTACAGCCAGCACGGCAATAACGAAACATCTCGGATTGAGCATCGTGGCCCGGAATCTCCTGATCATTCAGAGTAAACCAGCCGGACGCACTTCGGCCCCGGGCTGGCATCGGAACGTCTCGTACGGCTCCCGGCATGTGACCAACGGACGAAACATCAGTGCGAATGGAGTTTTGTTTTCCGCTGCTGCGGGCAGTTCCCCCTGCTCTGCACTTCTGCCCTGCATTTCTGTTCTGTATTTCTGTTCTGCACTTTTTTTGATGCATTCCGCCGCGCGTCGACCACCGCTTCCAACTCCCCGATTCACGCGCCTTCACCCTGGCCAACTCCCGCTCTTCTCCCTTCCACAGAATTTCTGCATTTCCTTACGCCATCCTTATGGGATTCGCATTGCTGAGGTTTACTCTGAGGATGTTCCCTTAATTGGCCGCGGGCGCATTCACCGCCGGGTCTGTCCCATCATTTCCAACTCATGAGGAGAGCAATGTCAAAGTACAAATTGGAATACATCTGGCTCGACGGCAAGAAGCCCATACCTGAGCTGCGCGGCAAAACGCAAATCAAGAGCTTCGACAAAACGCCCACCCTTGCCGACATGCCCCTTTGGGGATTTGACGGCAGCTCCACCATGCAGGCGGAGGGCAGCAAGTCCGATTGCATCCTCAAGCCCGTCGCTCTCTACCCCGACGCCAGCCGCAAAGATGGGTTCATCGTCCTGAGCGAAGTCATGCACCCAGACGGCACCCCGCATTCCACCAACATGCGCGCCACTGCTCCGGACGATCCGGATGTCTGGTTTGGTTTTGAGCAGGAATACTTCCTATATAAAGATGGCCGCCCGCTCGGCTTCCCCAAAGATGGATATCCCGGTCCGCAGGGCCCCTACTATTGCGGCGTCGGCTACAAGTACATGGGCAGCATCGCCCGCACCATCGTCGACGAGCACCTTGAGCTTTGTCTCGCCGCCGGCATCAATCACGAAGGCATCAACGCTGAAGTGGCCAAGGGCCAGTGGGAGTTCCAGATCTTCGGCAAAGGTTCGCACAAAGCTGCGGACGATGTATGGACCGCCCGCTATCTGATGGCGCGCCTCTGCGAGAAGTACGAAGTCGACTTCCAGCTCTATTGCAAGCCCATCAAGGGCGACTGGAACGGCTCCGGCATGCACACCAATTTCTCCACCAAGCACCTGCGCGATGTCGGCGGCAAGGAATATCTCGAAGCGCTGATGAAGGCCTTCCAGGACAACATCTCCGCGCACATCGGCGTCTACGGCCCGGATAACCATCTGCGCCTCACCGGCCTCCACGAAACGCAGGCCATTGATAAGTTCAGCTACGGGCTCTCCGATCGCGGCGCTTCCGTCCGTCTGCCTGTGAACTTCATCAAGAATGGCTACAAGGGCTATCTGGAAGATCGCCGTCCGAACTCCGAAGCCGATCCTTACCAGATCGTCGCGCAGATCGTGAAGACGATCAACACCGTGCCAACCAAGTAGTCCGCACAGCGGTTCCCGTTTTAAAAACGGCCCGCGAAAGCAACAAACCCTCGGCGCAGCCCTTGAACGGCTGCGCCGATTTTCTTTCACTTCGCGCACTGCGGCTGTTCGCGATTTATGACGGCTCCTTTATATCCGCCGTGTTAAAAACAAAAGAACAGCACGTCGTGGGCTTTGCCCACTACCCCAGGTCGTTCAGGTTCTCAGATCGCTCAGGTTCTAAGGAGCGCGCTTGCCTGAGCCTCTTAACTTAGTTGCTGACGATCTGAATTTGCACCCGGAAAAGTTTTCCCGAAGCCCAAGACCCGAATCCTATGACCGCAAGCCATCAAGTCGAGTTGCAGTCGCTCTTCGGAGACTACCCGCTCGACCATGCCTTTGATGAGATGCGCGCGCCCAACGGCGAACTGCGGCCGCAGTACCGCGCGCTGGCCGAGACGCTCGCCGCCCTGCCCGCCGACGAGCTGCGCCGTCGCAAGCAATCGGTCGATCTCGCTTTCCTCACCCAGGGCATCACCTTCACCGTCTACGGCCGCGAAGAGGGCACCGAGCGCATCTTCCCTTACGATCTTCTGCCACGCCTCATCACCTCTCAGGAGTGGGACCGCATCGAGCGCGGGCTCACGCAGCGCATCACCGCACTCAACCTGTTTCTACGCGACGTCTATTCTGACGCCAAAATCCTCGCCGACCACATCGTCCCGCGCGACCTGGTCTACAGTTGCAAGCACTATCGGCGTCAGATGCGCGGGCTCCAGGTGCCGCGCAATGTCTACATCGCGGTCGTCGGCTCCGATCTGCTTCGCATCAACACCGGCGAATTCGTCGTCCTTGAAGACAATCTGCGCGTGCCTTCAGGCGTAAGCTACATGCTCACCAACCGCCGCGTCATGAAGCGCACCTTCCCGCAGCTGTTTTCGAGCTACGGCGTGCGCCCCATCGAGCACTATCCCCAGGTCCTGCTGTCCACGCTGCGCTCGCTCGCGCCCGAGGGCCGTCCCGAGCCGAACATCGTGCTCCTCACCCCCGGCGTCTTCAACTCCGCTTACTTTGAGCACACCTATCTTGCCCGCCAGATGGGCATCGATCTCGTTGAAGGCCGCGACCTGGTCACGCACGACAACATCGTCTACATGCGCACCACCGACGGCCTCAAGCGCGTTGACGTCATCTACCGCCGCGTCGATGACGACTTCAGCGATCCGCTCATCTTCCGCTCCGACTCCGCCCTCGGTTGCGCCGGATTGTTCAACGCCTATCGCGCCGGCAATGTCACCATGGCCAACGCCTTCGGCAGCGGGCTCGCCGACGACAAAGCCGTTTACGCCTTCGTGCCCAAAATGATCCGCTACTACCTCAACGAAGATCCGATCCTGCCCAACGTCGAAACGTTTCTGCTCATCTGACGACAAAGAGCGCAAACACGTGCTTGCCAATCTCGACAAGCTCGTCGTCAAAGCCGTCGGCGAAAGCGGCGGCTACGGCATGCTCATCGGCCCGCACTCCACGGCGCGTCAGCGCGAGGAGTTCGCTCTCCAGATTCAGGCCAACCCGCGCAACTACATCGCGCAGCCCACGCTCGATTTCTCGCGCGCGCCCTGCCTGGTCGACGGCCGCCTCGAGCCGCGCCACGTCGATCTGCGCCCCTACGTTCTCTTTGGCGACAAAGTCAACATCGTGCCCGGCGGATTAACCCGCGTGGCGCTTGAAAAAGGTTCACTCGTAGTCAACTCTTCGCAAGGTGGCGGAAGCAAGGACACATGGGTTCTGGAGCAAGTCTGATTCAGGAACGTCGCGCCGGGGGTGAGAGAAGCACGATGCTATCGCGCGTTGCCGACAGCCTCTACTGGATGAGCCGCTATCTTGAGCGGGCGGAGAATACCGTGCGCCTGCTCGACGTCACCATGGGCCTCATGCTTGATTCCGGCGGCGTCAACGCCGAGCAGCGCTGGACAAGGATGACTGCGGCCCTCGGCACGCAAGGAGGGAATCGAATGGAACGGTTCGCTCGAATCGATGTCCCGCAAGCTCGTCTTCGATCAGGTCGATCCCTCTTCCGTCACCTATTGCATCAGCGGCGCGCGCGAAAATGCGCGTCAGGTCCGCGAAGAAATCTCCACCGAGCAATGGCAAAGGCTCAATCGTCTTTATCACCAGATTCACTCGCCCAATGCAGAGGCGCAATTCCGTTCCAGCGTCAGCGAAATGCTGGCCTCGGTCGTCGACGGCATCTATCTCTTCAAAGGCACCACGGACACCACGATGATTCACGGCCAGGGATGGCAGTTCATTCGCCTGGGCCGCTACCTGGAACGTGCCTATGCAACGGCCACGCTGCTTGAAGTGTTTCAGCCTGAGCTGTTCCAGCATCCCGCCGAAGAACGCGCCGGGCACTTGTATCTCGAGCTTGTCGGCTTGTTGCGCTGCTGCACATCCTTTGAAGCGTATTGCCAGGTTTACACGGCCGATCTCTCGCCCGATCGCATTCTTGAATTTCTCTTGTTCAACCGTGAATTTCCTCACGCCATCTGCTACTGCGTCGAAGGCGCGCGGCAGGCCATCGAGGCGATTCAGGAGTCGGGCGGCCGCCGCGCCCCCGCGGAGATCACCGCCGCCATCGGCAAGCTGCACTCCATGCTCATATTCACCTCAATCGGTGAAATTCTTGCCGGCGAGTCGGCGGATTTCCTGCACAATATTCGCGCCCAGTGTCTTCGCATTCACGAGCTCATCTACCGGTACTACGTGCAGTACTCCATTCAGTCAGCGCTATCGGCGGTGTTGAGATGAAGGCTCGGAATTCAATCACGGACATCTCTTTTAGAAAGGTCGCAGCGCGCCAGGGCCTAAAGTTGGGCATGAGGCCTTGTACGAACTCATCCGGAGCCGCACGAAGTGCAGGGCCCGGCTTTAGCCGATGCCAGAAAGCGCATCACAGAAATCGCGGGGCTTTAGCCCCTGAGGGAACTGGAGCAATGAACTTCTATTCCATCCGCCATCTCACGCGCTTCCGCTACTCGCGCCCCATCAGCGAGAGCATCATGGAGACGCGCATGAATCCCCGCTCCGACTCCAGCCAGCATTGCCTCACCTTCACGCTTTCCGTCAGTCCGCGCTGCCGCGTCTTCAGCTATCGCGACCACCTCGGCAACAACGTGCAGCACTTCGACATTCCCGGCGAGCACAATCAGCTGGTCATCGTTGCCGAATCGGTCGTCGAGCAGCAGCCACTGCCTGACGTTCCGCATTTTCTTTCGCCCGACGCCTGGGAAGATTTGGATGAGCTGGTCGATGCCGGCGACTACTCTGAGATGCTGCTGCCCAGCACCTTTGCCGCCGAGACACCTGCGCTCGTCGAGCTGGCAAAGAAAATGGATGTCGTACGGCGCGACGATCCGCTGCATCTCGTCCTTGAGCTCAACCAGCGCCTCTACCACTACTTCGATTACGTTCCTCGCTCCACGCGCGTCGATTCGCCGATCGACGAGGCCATCCTCAGCGGCACAGGCGTCTGCCAGGATTTCGCCCACACCATGATCGCGCTCTTGCGCCACGTGCGCATTCCAACGCGCTACGTGTCAGGCTATCTTTATCGCGGCGCCGGAGATCACGACCGCTCCACGCCTGACGCAACGCACGCCTGGGTTGAGGCGCTTTTGCCGCATCTCGGCTGGGTCGGTCTCGATCCCACCAACAACCTCGTCGCGCATCACCGCCATATCCGCACCGCGGTCGGGCGCGATTATGCCGACGTTCCGCCCACCCACGGCGTCTTCCGCGGCAAAACCGCCAGCGAGCTTTACGTGGCTGTGCAGGTCGAAGCCGGTGATCAGCCGCCGGCCCTCGATCGCAAGCTGCCCATCCCTGAAGACTGGAGCGTGCTCGTTGAGCGCGCCCAGCAGCCGCCCGATCCCGTTGTACCCTTCATTGACTTGCAGCAGATGCAGCAGCAGCAACAGCAGTAGAAATACAGCAGCAGCGACAATCGCAATTCATCGCGCCCTATTTGGCCGTCCCCTGCTCCGCACCGTCGCCGGGTGCCCCCGGTCTCGATCTTGAGACCGGGGAAAGCACAAACCCGGTTCCGTCGCGAATCAATTCGCCGCCGCTCCCATCGCCGTCAGCCGCATCTGCGCCAACCGCCACGTCGATGTCGGAACCGCGATAATCTCCTTCGGCTTTTTCATCTTGCGGTAGTCGGCAATCGCAATCTCCCGCTCGCCATATTGCTCGGCAATGCGGCCCAGCACATACCACACCTCGTCATTTGGCTCGTCCAGATTCCAATCGTCCATAGCGCGCAACAGCAGGTCGTGCGCTTCCTTCGTCTTGCCCGTCTCTGCATACAGGCAAGCCAGCGTGTGCAGAATGTCAGGCGCATCTTTTTGCAATTGCGTCGCCTTCACTGCCGTTGCCACGTCGTCGTCGGTTACCTTGCCCGTAAACAGCGCGTCCCACGCCAGCCCATTCAGCGTCTCCGCATTTTCCTGCCCGAGCGCCAGCAGCTTTTCTCCCCACGCGTGCGCCGCTGCAAAATCGCCGCGGTTGGCCTCGATCTCCATCTTCGCGGAGTAGGCGTCGCTGTCGTTGTCCAGCAGCTTCAGCCTCGCGTCGGCCTGCGCCAGAGCGTCGTCGAAGCGGCTCAGCCCCATCAGCGCTTCAATGTTGTAGAGAAACGCCTGCTTCGATTCCGGCTCTTCCTTCAACAGCGCCGACGAGACGTCCAGCAGCCCCGCAAAGTTGTCCTGAATCGAGTAGCCTTCCGCCAGCGCAATCTCAATGTTGGTGCGCTCGCGATCGCCGGCCGCATCCTTCAGTCCCGCCTCCAGAATTGCAACGCCCTGCGCAACCGTTGGCTTCGTGCTCACCATGATGGCCGCCGCGGCCAGCTTCATCTTGCGCGCATCGGCCGCTTCACCCTTTGTCCAGAACCGCGGAAACACCGGCCCGCCCAGCGGATCGTCGCCGCCCTCCAGATGCTGATCCTCGCGCAACCAGTCCAGCAGCGCCTTCGCGCCCTTCAGATCGCCGGCATTGATGCGGTCCAGCATTTCCAGCGCGATCGCGTTCGGCTTATCCAGCGTGTCCAGCAGTTTGTATTGCCCGTCTTCCTTCACCACAAAAACCGTCATCGTCGTTCCGCCCAGCAGCTCCACCTTCTCCCGGTAACCGGTGGCATCGTCGCCTTCGCCCTTCGGATCGAGCATCTGCAGCAGAATGTCCTCCGTCACATCCAGCGAGCTGCCTTCCCGGGCCAGTTGGCTGTTCATCTGTTTGCCGGAATTCAATTCCTCCTTCAGCTCATCGACGTCCTCGGCCTTCAGCACCTTCAGCCCGTTGCGGCTCAGCATCGCCGCAAAAGTTTCTTGCGTCATGTTGGCGTCGAATGGAACCAGCGCGAAACGCTTCACAATATCTTCCGGAGTGTTAGCAAATTTCGCGTCCTCGTGGTGCATCGCGCCGCGCAGCATGTTGGCCAGCCCCAGGGTGCGTGCGGCATCGTCACCCGCTGCGCCCGCCTGCAGAAAATCGGCCGACTGCGGATACTCTCTCGTGTTCATCAGCATCTCGCCCGCTGTGCCCGCCGTGTCTTTGAACGATGCGTCGTCGCTCGACCGCTTGTTGGCCTCGGCCAGGCCCGCCTTGCTGTTCTCGATCATCGCCATGCTGGCCGACAGCAGCGGCTTCGGCTCCGGATTCAGCGTTTGCCCCGCCTTGTACGCTTCCGCATATTCGCCGCCGTAAAAAAGCGCGAACGCCAGATTGTCGGCGATGCCGAGGTCGGCCAGCTTGTCCTCGCCCAGCGCTTCATATTCGGCGATCGCTTCCTTCATGTGCGACTGCCCGCTATACCGCCGGCCCACCGAATCGTATTCCAGAAGAATCGCCAGGTCGCCCTGCGCTGTGTGATCGTCAGGATCGAGCTTGATCGCCGCGCGATACGCATCCGCCGCGCCGGCCAGATCGCTGCCCGCGCGCAAATTCCGCCCCACCAGATCGTGCTTCAGAATGTCGGCCAGCGTGCGCTCGGCCAGCGCCGACGTCGGATCGAGTTTCACCGCCAGTCTCGCCTCATCCCGCGCCGCTTCGCCCATCCCCGCCTCAAGCAGCACGTCGGCTACCTGCAAATGGTGCACCGCCGCATTGGGGTTCAGCGCGATCAGCGCGCGATAGCTGGCCAGCGCCTCCTTCACCTTGCCCTCTCGCAGCAGCGCCGCGCCTTCCGGTTCAAAGTTCACCAGAATCGCCGGTCCGTCGATCAAATCGGCAATCTCGTTGCGCAGTGCCGTCGCCTCCGCCACCGTATAGCGCCGCTTCTCAGTATCGAAAACAAGATGCGCCAGCACCACGCCGTCCTTGCCGGTTGAAAAATTCTCCGTCAGCAGCGCCGGGCCAATCTGAATCGTCGCGTCCTTCGGCAGCTCCTTGGCAATAAATCCGGCAGGCGGGGTCAGCTCATAATTCCACTCGACGTTATAGGGCGCGTCCAGCCACCAGTCTTCGGTGCGCGGTTTCTTCGGCTTGTCGCTCCCGTTGTCTTTCTTCTCGTCTGCGTCGTCTTTTCGCTTCAGCTCGTCAGGCAGCATCTGGAACATCCGATCAACCCGAATCGCCACCTGCGCATCTTCGAGATTCGTAAATCCGCGCTTGGCCTTCTCGCATGCAATCGTCAGCTCGAACTGGCGCGACAGGTCGGCGGGATCGGTCCGATCCACCTTAGTCAGATCGTCGGACACATACTCCGCCTGCACGTAGCCGCGCACGCCATTGCGCGTGTCCTCGTCCGGCTTGTCGGCGTAGTAGGCGCGATAGCCTGACTCGTAGATGCCCGTCGGCCGCGTAATCTCCACGACGTTCGAGGGCCCGTTGTCCGTCAGCGTGAACTCGCGCGTTTCTGCCAGGCCGTTGTCCTTTGACGTTGACTCCGGTGTCTTTTCAAGCGCCGTCGTTGTCGCGCTTGTAATCAGCGCCAGTCGCCCCTGGTCGCCCATGGGAATCTGCCCCAGTTTCGCGTAGCGGTCGGTCGCATCGATCCAGATTGGATTTTTTCCCGGCACATAAACAATCGCGTGATCGAACATGCCCATGCCCGGCAAGTCCGCGGGAGAATCGATCCGCGATTCAACGTTGAGCAGCGCCACATTCGCCGGAATCCCGGCCGCGCGCAGCATCGCCACCAGCAGAGTGGCCTTGTCCTTGCAGTCGCCGTATTTTTTCGCCAGCGTCTCCGCCGGATCGTGCGGCACAATCGCCGCTTCACCAAACTCGATGCCGGTGTACCGCACTTCGCGGTCAAGATAGTCCACAATCGCCGCTTCCTTCTCGGCGGTAGACTTCTTTCCCTCAATCAACGGCTCAACGACGGCCTTGACTGCGGCGGAGTCAGATAAATTGTCGACAATCTTTCCGTAGTCCGCCGCTATGCTCTGCCACGATGCGCCCGTGGCGAACGCAATGATAGGCAGGCTGACGAAATCCGGCGGAAGATAGGGCTCGCGCACATCGACGCCATCGATCGAGTCCACATCGAAAGTAAGAGTCACGCGCCCGTTGGCTTCTGTGCGCACGGGTTTCACATCTGGAAGCAGAAGCTGACCGGTGCGCAGCGGCAGCGTTGTGGGAGCATCGAACACCACCCGGCTGTGTGCCACCGTCACATCTTCCTGGCCAAGTTCCACGCGCCCCACGCGTCCCGGCTTGAACAGCGGCTCCGTCTCCGTCTCGGTGTACTCCTCTTCCACCACCACGCCCGGCGCAATTGCCGGGAACGGCGCGCGCAGCCGCTTGTCGTCGCTGTATTCTTTGTAGTCGCCGCCGCGCGCCGGAGCCTCGGTAACAGTATTCGGGTCGAGCGTATGCACTGTGAAGTCCGGCGCAATCACCCGCGCGCGAATCACAGGCCGCGCCTCATGCCATGGCTCCCACCCAACCGAAAGCGAGTCCCAGTCCTCCGCGCCTTTCTGCGTCAGCACCTTGTAAACGATGCGGCCCACGTGATTCATGCGACCCTCATCGTCGAAGGTGTATCTCTCATCTTCCACAAGTTCAACGACGTTGGCGCCGTCGGGTACAGGCACCGCCGATGTCGCCTCGTATAGCGTCTTGGGATCGACTGAAAAGTCCGGCGCAGCCCACGGCTCTACTTCCGCATTCGCAGTTCCACCCGCCGCATTTGCCGGTGACTGTGCAACCACGGGCGCGGACGATTGTGCTTGTCCGGCAGCGGTTGCGGCGCACACAATGCTGGCAATAAAAAGTCTGTATATAAAAGGACGCATGTAGAAGTTGAACACAGGACACCAAACTCGCTGGACAAACTCGCCGGATTTGATTTCAACGGTAAATCGACTGGCACCGAAGCGCAAGCCGATCCGCCGTTCGGTCGTCGATCAGCTTGAAGGGTACGGGCTTCAGCCCGTACATAAACAGACCAAAATGATTTCGGGGCTTTAGCCCCTGAGGGAAAGTGCCTTCAAACTGACCCGCCACCTGTTTGAGTGGAGCACGAAGCGTCAGGGCACGACTTCAACCCTATCGAATGCGTCAGGAAACGCACGAACCGTCAGGGCACGACTTCAGTCGTGCCAAAAGCAGCAAAATAAACGCGGGGCTTTAGCCCCCGGAGTGAATTAATGATCCATCCCGCAGAATCTGTTTTAAGAAAGCACGAAGCGTCAGGGCACGACTTCAGTCGTGCCAAAAGCAGCAAAATAAACGCGGGGCTTTAGCCCCTGAGAGAAAGTGCCTTCAAACTGCCCGCGCTTCTCATCGCCCGCCCCTGCGATCAAGCTTGTGCCACCGCCCCCGTTTCGCGTATGACTATATTGTTATGGGAGCCGAAAATGGATAACCAAAGCGGTGCCGCTCAAAACAGTTTCTGCGGAGGATGTGGCGCGCCCCTCGAGCCAGGCACGCGTTTTTGCCCTTCATGCGGAAAACCCGTAGAAGCCAGAGTAGAATCCAGCCCCGCTCCTGCAGCGTCTGCTCCGCCGGTTCCTCAGCCGCCTCAGCAATTCCCCGCTCCACCTGCCGGCGTTCCCGGAACAAATCAGCAAGGGTTAACGTGCCCCCGTTGCGGATCGACACGAGTTCAGGCTGAAAAGCGCGGCTGGAAATGGACAACCGGCATGATCGGCAGCGGCAACCTGGTAAATACATGTCTCCAGTGCGGCAACAAATTTTAGCCTGATCACGTTTTAGCCTGATCGCGCGCTCACCGTTTCAGCGCATCCTCATCCTGCCTTCCGCGCCTCTGCCGCAATCTTCCTCAACTCCGGCAGCACTTTTCCCAGCGCAACCGGCACCGCATCGCGCGTCCCCAGCGCAAAGTACACATCGCGATAGTGCCGGTAAAGCTGCTCGTAAACCGCTGCCGATTTTTGATCGGGCTCAACCGTGCGCAGCGGCAGGCAAACCGCGGCCTGCGCTTCTTCAATGGTCTTGTACGCTCCCGCCGCAAGCAGCGCAAAAATTCCCGACCCCAGGCTCGTCGGAATCCCCGCCGGCACCAGCACCGGCTTGTTCAGCACGTTCGCATACACGCGGTTCAGCACTTCGTTCTTCTGCGGAATCCCTCCCGCATTGATCACGCGATCGATCTTCACTCCATGCTCCGCCATCCGCTCCAGAATGATGCGCGTGTGAAACGCCGTTCCTTCAATCGCCGCGAACAGCTCATCCTGCGCCGTGTGCACCAGGTTCCATCCCAGCGTCACGCCGCCCAGCTCCGGATTCACCAGCACCGTGCGATCGCCGTTGTCCCAGCTCAACCGCAGCAACCCTGTCTGGCCCGCCTTGTACGCATCCAGCCCTTCGCTCAGCGCGGCCACCGTCGTTCCCGCGCGCCTGGCAATCGCCTCAAAAATGTCGCCCACCGCCGAAAGTCCCGCTTCGATTCCCGTGTAGTCCGGATGCACGCTTCCCGGCACCACGCCGCACACGCCCGGAACCAGTTCCGCTTCGCGCGCCATCGCAATGATGCACGTCGATGTGCCCACCACGTTCACCGCGTCGCCCTCGCGGATATTCGATCCGATCGCATCCCAGTGCGCGTCGAACGCGCCCACAGGAATCGGAATCCCCGCCCTCAGCCCCAGCGCCGCCGCCCACTTCGCTGAAAGCTTCCCCGCCACATGATCGCTCGTGAGGTACTCGCCGCCAAGCTTCGCGCGCACGCCCGCGAACAGCGGATCGACCGCAACAAGAAATTCTTCCGGCGGCAGCCCGCCCCACTTTGGATTCCACATCCACTTGTGGCCCATCGCGCAAACGCTGCGCTTCACCGCGCTCGGCTCCGTCACGCCGCAAAGCGTCGCCGCCACCATGTCGCAATGTTCCAGCGCCGTCACGAAACGCGCGCGCTTCTCCGGATTGTGCCGCAGCCAGTGCAGCAGCTTGGCAAATCCCCACTCGTGCGAGTAAACGCCGCCGCACCACTCAATGCCTTCGAATCCCAGCTCGTGCGCCTTGCGCGTAATCTCCTCGGCCTCGGCAAACGCGCGATGATCGCACCACAGGTAGTATTCGTCGAGCGGCTCCAGCCCTTCGCCCACCGGAATCACGCTCGACCCCGTCGTATCGAGCGCAATCGCCGCAACCTCTGCGCCATCGACGCCCGTCGACTTCAGCGCATCCTTCGTCGCCGCAACCAGTGCCGCCATCTGGTCCGCGTGCGATTGCGTGGCGTAGTCCGGATCATCGTGCCGCCGGTGCAACTCGTAGCTCGCAGATGCCGTCCCAATCGGCCCTTTCTTGCTGTCCACCAAAGTTACGCGCACGCTCAGTGTTCCGAAGTCGACGCCTGCGACGATAGCCATGAAAAATTCCCCTCCAGTAAACGCTTACAGTTTCGCCCATCAGACTACACCATCGTCCGATGCCTAATAGCTCCGCACCCACTCCAGAATCGACCGCACCGCAATCCCGCTCGGCCCCTTCGCGATGTACGGCCGCTTCTCCTCCACCCACGCCGTTGCTGCAATATCCAGATGGATCCACGGCGTGTCCTCGGCAAACACGTGCAGGAACTCCGCGGCAATACTCGCCCCTCCCCCGCGACCTCCGGTGTTTTTGATGTCGCTAATGTCAGACTTGATCAGCTCCGCGTACGCCTCGTCCAGCGGCAGCCGCCAGAATTTTTCTCCGGAAATTGCCAGCGCAGCCTCGAATTTTTGATAGGCCGCATCGTCGTTTGCAAAAGCGCCGGCATTCACCTTGCCCAGCGCAACCGAAATAGCGCCGGTCAGCGTCGCCGCATCGATCAGATGCGTCGCGCCCAGTTGCCGCGCGTACGTCAGTCCGTCAGCCAGCACCAGCCGCCCTTCGGCGTCGGTATTGATGATCTCGATCGTCTTGCCCGACATTGCCGTCTGCACGTCGCCCGGCTTTTGCGCCGTGCCGCTGGGCATGTTCTCCGCCGCGCAAACAACTGCGATCACCCGCACCTTCGGCTTCAGCAGCGCAATCGCGCGCATCGCCCCCAGCATCGCCGCTCCGCCGGCCATGTCGTACTTCATTTTTTCCATGTTGTCCGCGGGCTTGATCGAGATGCCGCCGGTGTCGAAAGTAATTCCCTTCCCCACGAGGCCAAGCACAGGGCCGTCTTTCACACCCTCAGGTTCGTATCGCAAAACAATCAGCGCCGGCGGCTCGGGCGATCCCTGCGATACGCTCCAGAACGCGCCCATCTTCAGCTCGTGCAGCTTCTCAGTCGAGTGAACTTCCCACCCCAGGCCAACCTCTTGCGCCATTTGCGCCGCTCGCTGCCCCAGAATCGTTGGCGTCAGCTTGTTGCCCGGCTCGTTCACCAGCGAGCGCGCGAAATTCTGGCTCTCGCCGATAATCGCGCCCTCCGCAAACGCCGCCTCAATAGCCGGGCGATCAGCCTCGCCACTAACAGCAAGCGTGCCCGCAACCGCAAGCGTGAATGTCTGAATGCTCTGGTCCTTGCGGTCGCTGCGATAAGTGTCCGCATCGAAGTCGCCCACGAATGCGCCCTCCACCGCGGCCTTCGCCAGCTCGCCAGCCGAGCCCTTCGCGAAATTCTCCGGCAACGCCAGCGTCACCTCCCGAATCCCGCGCGGCTTCGCAAATCGCACCGCCGTTCCCGCAGCATCGCGCACGGAATGAACCGTAGCCTTGGCCAGCTTGCCCAGCCCCACAATCAGCAGCCTCTTCGCCGCCAACCCCGCCGGAGCGTGCAGCAGCACCGTCTCATTCGCGCCCGCTTTATATTCGCCGGTCGAAAGCACGCTCACCGCAGCCGCCAGAACTGCCGCGTCGGTCGTGAGCAGAGTGGGCTTGGGTTTGGCTTCCGGGCCTTTTTCGGTTTGGGTATCGATGGCCAGAACGGCCAGAAGTTCGGTAGCGATCCCCGCGATCGGGGCAAAAGAAATCTCATTCCGCATAGTGCCCATTCTTCACGGAATGCTCGCCTTATGGCAAATCATGAGCCTGAACGTGCCCACGTGGGCGTACTTCGGCACCCACCGCCGTAGGTCCACCAACACCTAGCTCTTATAGGATCTCAAGCCAATTCAATGTCATTAAACATAAATTTGACATTAACAGTATCTATGACATATTATGAGTCCATGACAATTGCTGCTGAAAAGTCACAAAATGTTGCCAAGATAGACGATGTCGAGACGCCTCTCGCCGAGACGCGAATCAACGATAACGGCCGTATTGTCATCCCCGCCGAAATTCGGCAAAGGATGGGAATCAAGCCCGGAGATACGCTCTTCCTGACTATGGAAGGTGACATTCTGAAGGTCGAAACCCATATGTCCCGCATCCGCCGCATTCAGGAGAGCATGCGCCGCTTGATCACACCCGGGCGCCTGCTTTCCGATGAATTAATCGCCGACCGCCGCGAAGAGGCCCGCCGCGAAATCGAGGAAGCGTTTGGATAACGTCGCAATCCTCGACGCCTCCGCATTAATGGCGCTCATTCGCGGCGAACGTGGCGCGGACATCGTAGCCGCTTGTCTGCCTCAAGCTGTCATCAGCGCGGTCAACCAGGCCGAGGTTCAAACCAAGCTGGTCTTAGCCGGGATCGATGAATCGCTCGCCTGGTGGCACATCGCCGAAGTCAAGTGCCCTTCGGTGCCATTCGACGAAGATCAGGCGCGCATCGCAGGCGGTCTCGTAAGAATCACCCGCCCCTTCGGCCTTTCCCTCGGCGATCGAGCATGCCTCGCCCTCGCCATCCAGCGCAAAGCCGCCGTCTACACCACCGACTCCGCATGGAAAAACCTCAACCTCGGCATCGAAGTCAACGTCATCCGCTAGAGCCCGTTATTAGCTTTCGCGCTAGCGGCCGAAAACTACTAACTGCTAGCTCCCTTGCCGGCTGCTCTTATGCTTGTTCGCGTTGATCGCTGCCTTCGCGTCCCGGTCCGCCTCGCGCCGCTTCTCCGTCTCCCGCTTGTCCCAATCCTGCTTGCCCTTGGCCACGGCCAGCTCGCACTTCACCCGCCCCTTGCGGAAATACAGCCGCGTCGGAATGAGCGTATGCCCCTTGATCTGCGTCTTGGAGAGTAGCTTGCGGACCTCTTCGCGGTGCAGCAGCAGTTTGCGTGTGCGCGTCTCGTCGTGGTTGGCGATGTTGCCGTGGGAGTACGGCCCGATATGCATATTCAACAGGAACGCCTCGCCATCCTTGATCAGCCCGTAGGAGTCCCTCAGGTTGGCCTTGCCTTCGCGGATGGATTTGACCTCCGTCCCGCGCAGCGCCACGCCCGCCTCAAATTTCTCCAACAGAAAGTAGTTGTGGCTGGCCGCGCGATTGTGCACCGCGTCGCGCTCGCCGCTGGCCACGGGATCGCGGGGCTTTTGCGATTTCTTGGCCGCCGGAGCGTCCTTTGCGGTAACAACGTGGCTGGTTTGGCGGGCCATCGGCAGTCTTCCTTGAATTTTCATCGTAGCATCGGCGCGCATTGCGGCCGCCGCCGATCAGTCGCAATGGGGCTTTGTTAGAATGAGGGAGCGTTTTTCCCGGAAAGTTCGGCAGAATGAATCACATCGCTACGCCCGCCGCCAGCAATATCGTGCCATTGCCCGCGAACCTCTTGTCTGCAATTTTGACCCTGTTGCGCTGCCCGTGTTTGCTGTGACCTTTGCCTGGCCGTTCTGTCCTGACCGTTTTGTCCGGAGCTTTTTTCCGTGACCCCTTTTTTCGTGACGCGGAGCCGTATGAACCATCGCACCACCGCACAAGCCGCCGCCCCAACCAACGTCGCCCGCACCATGGCCAGGCGATGGTCCCTCGTCCTCGCGCTTCTTCTGGCCGTCGTCGGCCTTGGCGTCTTCGTCGCCCGCCTTCACGCCGAGTCGGCCAACTCTGACTTCAAGCAGGGCCAGGCCGCCGAGGCTCGCGAAGACTACGACACCGCATTTGATCTCTACCAGAAGGCCTATAAGCGCGATCCAAAGGACACGCGCTTCGAGATCGCTCTCGCCCGCATCCGCACCACCGCATCGTCCGCCCACATCACCACCGGCCGCAAGCTGCTCCAGGCCGGCGACGCGCAGGGCGCGCTCTCTCAGTTCCTCCACGCCGCGGAAATCGATCCCGGCAATGAGGCCGCGCAGCAGGAGATCGCCCGCGTCCGCCAGCGCCAGGGCAACAGCGCGCAGGTGCCGGAAGTCGCTCTGCCCCAGCCGGCTGGCGAAGAGCAGGAGCTTGACGAGGTCGAGGCTCCGCCCGAATTGCACCCCCTGACCAACGAGCCGCTCTCCCTGCACATGGCTGAGGACAGCAAGGTCGTCTACCAGGCCATCGCTAAGGCCGCCGGCGTCAACGTGCTCTTCGATCCCGACTTCAACTCCAAGCGCATCACAGGTTGACCTCAATAATGTCTCTCTCCTCGACGCCCTGCGCATCGTCGGCGTCATGTCCGATACTTTCTGGCGCCCGGTCACCGGCAACACCATCTTTGTCGCGCAGAACTCCCGCACCAAGCGTCAGGAGCTGGACGAGCAGGCGGTGCAGACCTTCTATCTCACCAACGCCTGGCAGCAGAACGATCTCAATGACGTGCAGACCGCGCTGCGCAACGTCATGCCCAACGCCAAGGTCTATGGCGTGCAGAGCCAGAATGCCATCGTCATGCGCGGCACACCCGACGAGCTTCTTCTCGCGCAGCAGCTCATTGACGATCTCGACAAGGCCCGCGGCGAAGTCGTCGTCGACATCGCCGTCCTCGAGGTCAGCAAGAACTGGGAACGCACTCTGGGAATCTCGTGGCCCAGCAGCATCGGCGTCTCACTCCAGCCCAACTGCGCGGCAACCAACTCCTGCAGTTCCAGCACTAGTAGCACCACCACCGGCACTACCGGCACCTCCACCACAAGTCCCACTCTCTATAACCTCGCCCACCTCAACTCCACTGATTTCGCTTTGAGTGTCGGTTCAGCCACGCTGAATCTTTTGCTCACCGACAACAACACCAAGGTTCTGCAAAGCCCGCGCATTCGCGCTACCGACGATCAAAAAGCCACCATGAAAATCGGTTCGCGCATTCCCATCGCCACTGGCTCCTATCAAACCGGCGCTGCCACTGCGCTGGTCAGCTCGCTGGTCAATACGCAGTTCCAGTATCAAGACGTCGGCGTCAACATCGAGATGACTCCCAGCGTCCACTACGACCACGACGTCACTCTCAAAATCAAAATCGAAGTTTCCGCCGAGAGCGGCACTGAAACCATCAGCGGCGTCACCGAGCCCATCATCTCGCAGCGCGTCGTCGACCAGACCATCCGCCTGCGCGAGGGCGAGGCCAGCATCCTCGGCGGCATTCAGAACAAGCAGGAGCAGAACAACTGGAACGGAATCCCCGGCCTCAGCGCCATTCCCGTTCTCAAGTACATCTTCGGCTCGCGCGACCGCATCATCCAGGATGACGACATCGTCTTCGTCGTTGTGCCGCACATCGTCCGCTCACAGGAACTCGATCAGGCCAATCTGCGCGTCATCGATACCGGCTCCGGCCAGTCGATCGATCTCCGGCACGCCGACCAGGGTGACGCAGCTTCTGCGTCTGTTGCGCCTGCGCCACCTATCTCAACTATTCAGCCTGTCGCGATGCAAGGCCAACCCGTCGGCACCGTTCCCGCGCAGAGCGCCGTCGAAGCCGCCCCAGCAATGCTCGCGCAATTACGCTCTGACATGGCCTCTAGCGGAGGTCCAAATTCGACTGCCCAGGCCGCCGCTACAGCGCCCAATCCCGCGTCGCAAGCGTCCTCGCAGGTTGTCGCTCCTCAGCCTCCAGTCATGCAGCCGACCATTCAGCCCCCGCCAACGGTTTCGCCGGCTGTCTCACCGGCCGCGTCCACGCAGCCTCCCGCAATCACCGCGCCCACCGGCGGCGCAGCCTTTGCGCTCAATCCGCCGCCCACTCCGCCTGCTTCCGGCGCAACCTTCCAGGTCCCTGTCGTGCTGAACGGCGCATCGGACGTCTCTTCCATCGCCCTCCAGCTCCATTACGATCCGGCAAAACTCCAGCTCGTCAATGTCTCCTCCGGCAGCTTCCTCAGCAGTGACGGTCAGGCCGCTCCCACCATCCACACTGACCAGCCCGCGGGCAATCTGGTCGTCGGCATGTCTCGTCCATCGGGAACTCACGGCATCACCGGCACCGGCGTAGTCTGCGTTCTCACCTTCCAGGCCAAGGCCTCCGGCCCCAGCGATCTCGCCATCACTCGCGCCTCCGTAGTCAACGGCGCGCAACAACAGTTGCCGGTGGCCAGCGCCCAAACCAGCATCGTCGTTAAATAGATGAGCCTCCAGCGTTCCATTCCGATCCGCAGCCGCGATTCGGTCTTCGCCCGCAAGCCGAACGAACGCGGCCTCACGCTGGTCGAGCTCATGGTCACCGTCTTCATCCTCACCATTCTCGCCTCGGCTGCGCTCCCGCTCGTGCGCTTTCAGGTCAAGCGGCAACAGGAGCGCGAGCTTCGCTTCGATCTGTGGGAGATGCGTGACGCCATCGATAAATACAAAGACGCAGCCGACCGCGGCGCCTTCCAGACCAAGGTGGAGAGTCAAAACTATCCGCCCGATCTTGAAACGCTGGTCAATGGCGTCGATGTGCAGGGCAAGAAGCTCAAATTCCTGCGCAAAATTCCTATCGATCCCATGACCCATCAAGCGGATTGGGGAATGCGCTCCATGCAGGACGATCCGGACTCCGACTCCTTTGGCGGCCAGAGCGTCTTCGACGTTTACTCCAAATCGCAGGGAACGGGCCTCGACGGTACCAAATACTCAACGTGGTGAGAAAGTCCAGCTTTAAGCTGCTAGCCTCTAGCTCGATTGCGGTAGGGTTACTTTAAGCACGAATTGAAACCAACGTCGCAGGAGAAACGGCATGAAGACGGGGCAACAGAAAAGGCTGGGAGCTAGAGGCTAGGAGCTGAACTTTGCGCAACCGACGTACACAATCCGGCTTCACGCTCATTGAGCTGATCATCGTCATGACGATCATCGGCATCCTGGCCACGCTCGCCATTCCCTACTTCGCCGCCGCCATCAAGCACGCACGCGAGGCCGTGCTGCGTGAAGACCTTCAAACCATGCGCATGGCCATCGATTCCTACACTATGGACAAGCAGAAAGCTCCCCAGTCCCTCGACGATCTCGTCCAGGAAGGCTATCTCAAGGCCATCCCCGAAGATCCAATGACCCACGCAAAAGATACCTGGGTCACCGACACCAGCGACGCCATGTACTCGATCGACCAGACCGACCCAGGCATCAACGATGTCCACTCTGGTTCCGAAGAGTCAGGTTCCGACGGCCAGCCCTATTCATCTTGGTAAATTCAGGGGTGAGGAATAGCTCCATGCCCAACCTCCGCGCTCTCTCCCAAATCGTTATCGTCGCCGCCTTCATCGCCACCTTTTCCGTAGTCTTGCCCGCGCAAACCACAAACACCATCTCCGTCCGTTTGCTCGACGGCAAAACCGGCCTGCCCGTCAAGGCCTCCAATTTCCTCGTCCGCGTCGATCACCACGATACCGACCACCCCGACTGGGTCACCATCAACGACGATGGCACTGTCCTCATCACAGTCCCCGCCGATGCCAAAGAGATCTCCCTCAAGGCCACCTACGGCTTGGGCATGGACACCTTCATCAATTGCGATGCCGCCAAGGAAAGTGATAAAGAGAGGTACATCTGGTACTCCATCGCAACCATCCTCAGCACCGGCATCGTCGCCCCCGATGAGTGCGACCGAACCAACTACAAACCCAAGCCCGGCGAATTCACCTTCTTCGTCCGCAAACGCTCCTGGCACGATCAGCTGGAGAACTAGCTCGTCCGCCGCAAGTGAACCACCTCGCCCATGCTCGCTGAAAAGCCGCACAAAGCTGACTCGCTGATTTGCTGACTCGCTCATTAAGATGGAGTCTTGACCCTCGATCCTCCATCCGCCGCCTTCAGCTTCCTCACCCGAGTTGCGCTCTCCTACGGGACCCTGCTCGACACGCCTCTCGCTCACCCCGAGACAGGCCTCGGCGGCAAACTTTTCTACGCGGCGGAACTCGATGAAGAGGGCCGCGCGCTCCTCATCGCATCCAACATTGCCGGCGCTGCCACACTCGCTGCATCAGCCGATCGCGACGCGCAAAAGCAGGCCCTCCGCGATGGCGTCGCTGATTTCGTTGTCACCAATCTCGATGAAGCCTTGCGCATCCTGAAGAATCAGCTTCGCAAGCGTGAGACCGTCGCCATCTGCGTCGCCCAGTCGCCGTCGGAAGTTGAGCGCGAAATGAACCAGCGCGGCGTTGCGCCCGATCTTCTACGCAGCGAGCTGGCCATCCCGCCCAGCCACGACGCGCTCACGCATCAGGAGAAAACCAACACGCCGATCGCTCAACAAAGCGCGCTCACTGAACCTGATCCCGCCACAACGCCAACTCTCGTCAGCTGGCGGGTCGATTCAGCGCTTCCCAAAGATCTCGCTCTGCTCGACGAAATCGCGCTTGCCTGTCTCAACCCCCGCCTCGACACCAATGCCTGGCGTTCCCGCCGCTGGCTGCGCCTCGCTCCCCGCTATCTCGGCCGTCTGGCGCAGAAACTTCGTCTGCTCGACTCCAATCGGGAATTTGCCGCTCGCTTCATCGAAGAAGTAGACCGACGCGTCAAGAGCGGCGAAATCGCCTCCACCGTCGAAATCCATTCCTACTCTCGCGGCACTCACGACGTGTACAGCTTCGCGCGCACCAAACCCTGACCAAAGAACCCACGTTCCCTGTAGCGCCGGCGTCCCCGCCCGCACTGCCATGCGTGGCGTCCTTATTCCCTAGTCCCCTGTCCCTGCTTCAACAATCTTCCCCCACAACTCCGCAATGCCGTATCCCGTCTTTGCTGAAACCGGCAGGATCGCATCGAATTCAAGCTCTCGCTTCAGCGCCGCCAGGTTACGCGTGCGCTCATTGCCGCTCAGCCGGTCCACTTTCGTCGCCACCACCAGCAATTCCCGATCGACTGAGCGCAGCCAGTCCAGCAACTGCCGGTCATTCGGCCGCGCCGGCACAATCGCATCCACAATGCAGATGCACAGCGCCAGCGTCTCGCGCGTCGCAAGATACGGCTCAATAAACTTCGGCCACTCCGCCGAAATCGACTTCGAAATCTTCGCGTAGCCGTAGCCAGGCAAATCGGCGAAGATCATCTTCGCCGCGCCCCGCTCACCAGCGATCTCAAAAAAATTGATTGCCCGTGTCCGCCCCGGCGTCGAGGAAACCTTGGCCGCCTTCGCGCCCACCAGCGCATTCAGCAGGCTTGATTTGCCCACATTAGACCGCCCCAGAAAAGCGATCTCCCGCACGCTCGCCTTGGGAAACTGCTCCGCCGAAACCGCGGAAAGCATGAATTCGGCTTTGTGGTGAATTGGCATGTACCAATTCTCTCAGGTTCCCAATTGCACAGCGTCCACTTGCAGCCCTTCTATTCAGATATTCCGGTCAGGCTGCGACGTCAGACCTACTCGTCGAGAATCGCGCTGACCCCTGAAGAGCGCCGCTTGAGCATCTGGTTGCCCCATCCTTTCACGGCATTGTGTGAAAGGGTGGGATACCACGAAGCCATTTGGTCCGTTCCGGACCGCTCACCACCGCACAAGCTCACGTAGAGAACGCAAATCGGCTCGCGTCACCCTCGCACCAGCTCCCGTAGGGAGCGATAGAAGTTAGCCCAGGGCAAGTCCGCAGAAGCGGACGCAGCCTTGGGAAAGCCGCACAAGAAAGTCTCCAAGCCCCGTAGGGGCGACAGAACGAATCCATGGAGCCGCTCAGAAAAACGAAGCATCTGAATCCAGCCAATCTGAAACAGCGATCTCATTGAAAACCGGAAAGTTGATCTCCATCCCGGCAATCTAATTTCTTTCCCGCGACATCCATTCTCAACTCCCCTTCATCTCAATTGGCTGGAGCGGACGAAGCGAGCGACTCCGAGAAAAACTCCGCACCAAAGTTCCGGACAAGGAGATTCTTCCATGAAAAAATTCAGCATTCTCATCGCGGCAGCGGTTGCCGCGTTTTGTTTCGCCTCTACAACCCCCAAGGCTGCAGCCCAGGTCAGCGTCGACATTGGCGTAGCGCCGGATTGCCCATATGGCTACTACGATTACGCACCATACGCCTGCGCTCCGTACGGCTATTACGGCCCTGAGTGGTTTACCGGTGGCGTCTTCATCGGCGCCGGCCCGTGGTTTCACGGTCCCGATAACTTCCACGGCCATGTAAACAACCACTTCGATCCACAACACGGCTACAAGGGCCCCGCACCTAATAAAGGGGACAAGCCAGATCCTGCAAATCACCTGGACAAAGTTTCTCACTTCAAGGGCAATGAAGTGCATGATGGCCACGGACACGTCGGCCATTGAGCACAGCCATTGAGTTGAGCGCAAATTGCCCGCAAGCCCCCATGATCCCGAGCCCACTATCGCGGACGAAGGACTCTAATTTGCTTTAGAAGGTTTGGTTTGCTTCTGGAGAATTTGGCTTGCTTCTTGGAAGATTTGGCTTGTTTTCGAGGATTTGCCGCCGAAGGAAGGACCTGTAATCCTCGCCTTCGACGCCTTCGACTTGATTTAGGGCAGGGCTTCGGCTCTGCCCTTCGCTTTGGGCGCTATCGGCCCTTTAGCGGCGACCGTTTAGTGGTGATTGTTGTTATGCCAATCCGAGTATTGCTTCTGCTCGTCTGGGCTACGCTTGCTCAAATCCTGGTGCTCGCGATGTGTGTCGTGCTCCCACTGACCGTAGTCACCGTAATCGCTAACGGTTTGTTGAGGTTGTTGAGGCTGGCAGCCAATCATCGCTACAGGAGAAGCTAACGCCACCACGAGCAAGACTGGGCCGAAGCGCCGAAATAACGAGTTTATGACCATATGTGGAGCCTAGCCGCAAGAGAAAAGCCAGTCTGAGCAATCTTGAACGCCCTCTGGTTTTCTCTGGCGGACTCCAGCGTCCGAGCTACAGAAATCTTGACCTAAGTCCGGATCGCCAGACAGAGTCGAAGGATCTTTTGGGCTAATTTGCTTTCGGAAGTCTTGGTGCCGAAGAAGGGACTCGAACCCCCACACCCTTGCGAGTACGTGGACCTGAACCACGCGCGTCTGCCAATTCCGCCACTCCGGCACTTGATGATGCTCAGGCGGGGTTCCGCCGAGCGGGCAGCAACTCTGAGTCTCGCAAATGCTCTCTGCGGTGTCAAATTCCGCACGCGAATGCGGGCCGGGAACCTGCGCCCCGGCGCCGCATCTGCTCTGCGCTTACACCAGCTTCGCGTCCAGCACGATCTCCGTGTTGTTCGCGAACAGCTTCGAAATCGGGCAGCCCGCCTTCGCATCCGCAGCAGCCTTGTCGAAAACTTCTTTCGTCGCGCCCGGAACGCTCGCCGTCGTGTTCAGCACAATTCTCGTCACCGCAAAACCGCCGTCAACCTTGGCCAGCGTCACCGCCGCCTCAGTCTCAATCTTGGTCGGCGTCAAACCCGCGCCGCCCAGTTGCGCTCCCAGCGCCATTGAGAAGCAGCTCGCGTGCGCCGCCGCAATCAACTCTTCGGGAGTAGTGCCGGTTGTCGCGCCCTCAAACCGCGTTGCGAACGAGTAGTTGGCGTCCTTCAGCACGCCCGTCGCCGTTGAAATCGTGCCCTTGCCTTCCTTCAGTGATCCTGTCCAAACCGCGCTTGCCTTGCTTGCCATGGTCCCTCCTCGGGGGTGCCCCGTCCGGGGCGTCTTGTCGTCAGGTTGTCTGTGGGTTTTGCGGCGCTTCAATTCCGGTCATTCAATTCTGGCGAATCACTTTCGGATCTTCGCTTCCAGCCCCTTCGCTTCCAGAATGTCTGTTACACCGCGTTCCTGCTGTTGATTTATTCTTCACTCTCTGCTTCTCTAGCTCCGCTAACTCTGCTAGCACCGCTGCTCTCGTCTGTTGATCTCTCGTGCGCCTGCGTGAATTTCGAATCGCAGACCGCCACTCCTCCATGCTAATCTGTCGGGCATGTTCCCGCAGCTTCCACGCGCCCTGAATCCCGGCTTTCAGCTCGATTCCGCCGCGGAAATCTCACAAAGTGGTGCGGTCTGCCTCGCTGGCCCCGATTCGACCGGCATCGCCTCGCGCGGCCCCGATTCGCGCGAAGTTGTCCCGCAATTCGACTCGCCCGCCCAGATCCTGCGTGCCGAGGCCCCGCCTATCGACCACCACTGCCAGGTCTGCCCCACCTGCAGCCATCGCCTCACCGGCCACCACTGCAAGCTCGTCTGCACCAACTGCGGCTACTACCTCAGCTGCGCCGACTACTACTGACCGCTCCCGTATCGCATCCGCATTTCATAACATCGACGAGGCTACAGTTTCTCAGTCCCTAGTCCCTAGCCCCTCAGTCCCTCAGTCCCTAGCCCCGGCCTTTTCGCTCGCCTTCCGCGCCGCCTCAAACTCATCGCCCGGCTGCCACTCAATCGGCTTCTTCTGCTCGCTCGCCAGCCACCCCAGCACAAATCCGAACCGCGCCAGCTTCGCGTTGCCGCGAAAATCCCAGTCCGCTTTGTATTCATCGGACGGCTGATGATAATGATGCTTCTCATAGTCCGCCACCTGCGCTTCGCCCCATGCCAGGTCGTGACCCGCGAATAAATCGCCCTGGTCGACCGAGAACGCCGGAATCCCCACGCGTGCCAGCGAAAAATGATCGGATCGATAATAATGGCCAGCCATCGGCGAGGGATCGGGCAGCAATTCCAGATCGAACGCCTTGGCCACCGTCTCGCACCGTCGGCCAAAAATCAATCCGCTCCGCGCCGCCCAGATTCACTGACCGCGGAATCCCAACCGGCAGCAGCATGTCGTAATTCAAATCCAGCCCCATCTGCCCGGCGGGCACCGGCGGATGCATTCCGAGATATTGCGACCCCAGCAGCCCCTGCTCCTCCGCCGTCACCGACGCAAAGTAGATCGCATGCGGCGGCTTCACCGGTGACTGCGCAAATGCCCGCGCCATCTCAATCAGAATTCCGCAGCCCGTTCCGTTGTCCGCCGCGCCGTTAAAAATGTTGTCGCCCTTCATCTCCGGATCGATGCCCAGGTGGTCGTAATGCGCGGTATACAAAACCGCATTGCCGCCCGGCTCAGCTCCCGCCACTCGCCCCACCACGTTCGCGCTCACATACCGTCGCACGCGGCTCTCGATGTGCGCCTTCAGCCGCACCGGCAATTCCACAGCGTGAAATGCGCCCGGCACTCCGGCCTGTTCGATCGCTTTATCCAGATCGCCCAGCCCCGCCATCGTGAAGAGTTTCTGCGCCACATCGTGCTGTATCCATGCCGCCGCGCGCAGCGTCGCGCTCGGATCGCCTTCCAGGTAGCTCTTCTCCACCGCCTGCGAATTCCGCACCACATCCCAGCCGTAGCTGGCCAGGTCGTCGCGATGAATAATCAGCACTCCCGCCGCCCCGCGTCGCGCCGCCTCCTCATATTTGTAGGTCCAGCGCCCGTAATAAGTGAGCGCTTTGCCTTTGAAAAACTTCTCGTCGTTCGATGGCGGCTCGTTCACAATGACGAGCACCACCTTGCCCTTCACGTCGATATCTTTTCCATCCGGACCCGCGTAATCGTTCCAGTGGTACTCCGGCGCATCGATCCCGTAGCCCACAAACACAATCGGCGCGTCGATCTCCGCCGTCGCCTGCCCCGTCTGGTCCTTGCTCACAATCTCATCGCCGTACGCCAAATCCAGCGCCGCTCCATTCGCCGGCACGAAGCTGAACTTCGTCTTGTCCTCCACCGTGTGCACCGCGTAGAGCGGCACGCGCTGGAAGTATGTGCCGTTATCGCCCGCCGGCTCCACGCCCGCCAGCGCAAATTGCGTCGCGATGTACTCCGCTGCCAGCTCGCCTCCACGCGTCCCCGGCCCACGCCCCTCCAGCAAATCGAGCGACAGGAATCGCACGTGCGCGCGAATCTTCTCTCCATCAATCGCCGCCGCTGCCGCGCGCGCCCCCGCCGGCAAACCCGCAATCTCCGGAACTGCGCCTGCGTCGGCCTGCCGCGCTGGCGGCTCTTGCGCCTTTGCCGTCGCCGCCCCTGAACCAAACGTCAAAATTGCCGCCGTCAAAATTGTTGCCGCAAAAAAAGCCGCTGCGCGAAAAGCCGGAATAAATCTCAACCGCATTCCATCACCCTCCGAATCCAACTCAGTCTGCAAAATTACGCAAAAAACTCTAGCGCGTCAATTTCAAGAGTACGGGCTTTACAAACAAGGACACCAGCTTTGCAAACCTCCGGAAAGCTACTTTGAGGAGCACGAAGTGTCAGGGCACGACTTCAGTCGTGCCGTAAATGCTGCAAGTTGATTGCGGCTTTAGCCGCCGAGGGATGGCTTTTTTTCCTCGGCTATTTTTCCGCAGGCTCTTTTAGCCCCCGAGGGAAAAATCCTCCAAACTCATCCACGACCAAGAGTCGCCCAACATCCGCGAATTCGAACACCCAGACTACGATCTCGCCGCGCGGCCGCGCAATTGCCTCAATCGCTCCACGGCCTAGCCTCGCCCCGCGCAATCGCCTCCATTGCCGGCGAGGGCAGCAGCCGTGCGCGCATCAGCACCTTGCGCACAAGCCCCGTCAGCGCCATATTCCCCGCCTCGCGCGGCGCAACCCAGCGCCGCTCTCCGCCCGCTACCGTCATCGCTTCCACATCTTCCACGGCGACACTTCGAATGCGCACATAGTAGTTCACCTGCATGATCGCGTGCCGCAGCTCCATCCGCAGCTCGCTCCCTGGGACCTCGGGATGGATCAGCGTCGGCAGCTCCCACATTCCCGGCATCACCGTCATCTCCGCCGGCCGCTGCACCAGCAGCACTTGCTCCGTGTTCGCGCCGCGCCGCTGGCTCGGCCGCGGAGTCGCGCGCACCACCAGCGCATAGCCCGCAACCCGGCTCGACATCGGAGCGCGCCGCGTCGTCTTGTGCTCGCCGCGCGTCTTGCACTCCGCCATCAGCGGGCACTCCGCGCACAGCGGATTTCTTGGCGTGCAAACCGTCGCTCCCAGCTCCATCATCGCCTGGTTGAAATCCCCCGGCCGCGACCGATCCAGAAACCGCTGCGCCAGCACTTCAACCTTTCGCCGCAGCGCCGTTCCGCCGCCTTTGCGGCTTCCCGCGCCCCACCCAGCAAAGCGGCACAGCACGCGCTCCACATTCCCATCCACCACTGCCACCGGCTCGTCGTGCGCAATGCTTGCCACCGCCGCCGCCGTATACGCGCCAATCCCCGGCAGCACGCGCAGCTCCTCCGCCTTCTCCGGCAGATTCCCTTGGAGATTCTCGCTCACAAACTGCGCCGCCTTGTGCAGCATCCGCGCCCGCCGGTAGTAGCCCAGCCCGCTCCACATCGCCAGCACATCCTGCTCCGGCGCCAGCGCCAGCGCCACCAGCGTCGGAAAGCGCTTCATAAATTCCCGATACCGCTCCACCACCACCGCTACGCGCGTCTGCTGCAGCATGATCTCCGCAACCCAAATCGCGTATGGATTCTTGCTGCGACGCCACGGCAAGTCGCGTTTGTTGCGCTCGTACCACTCCAGCAATCCCGCGCGCAATTCTTTGGTCTTTGCCTGTTTTTCGTCCTGCCCCGCCATCCGCCCAGCTTACGGCATTCAGCCTCTTTCCCCGACCGGCCCGCCGCGTCTCGCGCGCAGCTCCGACACTCGCTCAACCGGGGTTACTCGAGTGCTCCAGTAGCCCTTTCTGTGTATTGCCCGGCAGAAGACCCATTGTTAGATTCAAGAAGAAAATTCCCATTCTGGCGAAAGTCTGCCGGGAACATTCACTTTTTTGGGCGGGTTAACGCTTAATGGCTCGCCCGGACTCAAAAATCGCCGATGCAGAACTCAGATTCTTTGGCTGCCTGTCTCTCGCTGCTTGACTGATTCACCGGCTCACCCCACTCGGAGGCATTTTGAAACGACTCGTCTGCTCTCTCATTCTCACCCTGCTGGCCGCATCCCTCGGCTTGCCCGCCAGCATGTCCGCTCAAACCTCCTCTTCGTCCGCTTCTTTATTTTCCTTTGGCGGCACATCCGCTTCGTTTGGCGGTTCATCACTCGCGCCCGCCCGCGGCGAAATCAACAATCCATCCCCCGCGCCCTTTTCCCGCTTGGCTCTTTCCGGCGGCATCGGCTCCATGGGCATCAACATGCAAGCCGCCGTCAACGCCAACCGCTTCTTCAACATTCGCGGCACCGGCAACTATTTCAACTACAACGTCTCAAACGTCACCATCAACAACGGTAGCGGCTCCAATGGCATCAGCGTCAGCGGCAACCTGAAGTTCGCCACAGCCGGCGCCTCGCTCGACATCTACCCGTTCCCCAATCACGGATTCCGCCTGAGCCCCGGCGCAGTTTTCTATAACCAGAATCGGGCCACGGCCACCGGAATCGCAGCTCCCGGAACCAGCTTCACCTTCGGCTCGCAAACCTACTACTCCGATGAGGTCGACCCCCTGAACCTCGCCGCCAGCCTCGGGCTCAACAAACAAAAGACCGCTTTCTCCATGACCACCGGCTGGGGAAACCTCATCCCCCGCAGGGGCGGCCACTTTTCCTTCCCCTTTGAAATCGGCGCAATCTTCACCGGCGCGCCCACCATTGGTTTCAACGCCACAGGCAACGCCTGCCTCACCCAGGCTCGACGCGGCAGACAACGGCCCCTCCTGCGAAAATATGGCCACCAACCCTCAGGCGCAGACAAACATCGCCGCCCAGGTCGCCAAGTACCAGAAGGACCTCAACCAGGTCCCCGTCTATCCCATCTTCTCCTTCGGCATCGGATACAACTTCAAGGTCCGCTAACACGCACTTAACGCTCGGTCTCAACCGAGCACCAAGAATGGGTGCCCCATCCTAAACGCGCACTTTGCGTTTAGGGTGGGATAGCACGAACCTCAACATCCATCCCAGCCGCGTTAGCGGGCGAAAGAACCCTCCTCATTTAAGCCACGAAAAATCGGCGCCCCATCCTAGCCGCGTTCTTGTTTTTGCGGCTAAGGTCGGACAGCACGAACCCTTATTTTCCAGGTGTCATCCTGAGCGAGTCGCCGCAGCGACGAGTCGAAGGACCTGCGGCTGCTTTTCGGGCCCTTCATTCTCCACCAAAGATGGGTGCCCCATCCTAGCCGCGTTCTTGTTTTGCGGCTAGGGTGGGACAGCACGAACCCCAAATTCGCAGACCTCGTGTCATGGCTCAAATTCATTCATTCCGAATCCGCCAAAAAAATCCGGGCCGTCAGGCCCGGACTCTAACTCCACCAACCCCGCTAGCTCCGCTGCCTCTACAGCATCTCCCCCACAATTCCCGCCACCGCGTCGAGCGCACGATCAATCTGCGACTGATCTTTCCCGCCGGCCTCCGCAATCTCCGGCTTCCCGCCGCCCGATCCGCCCACAACTTCGCCACCGCGCCCACCAATTTTCCCGCCTGAATTTTTCCAACCAACCCCGGCGTCACCCCGGCAATGATCGCCACTCTTCCCTCCGGCTGCGCCGATCCCAGCACCACCACTCCCTCGCCGAGCTTCTGTTTCAAATTGTCCACCAGCGTCCGCAACTGCCCGCGCTCCAACTCATCCGCGCGATGCGTCAGCACCTTCACGCCCTTTACGTCAACGGCTCGAGAAACCGCCTGATCCAATCCTCCGGCAGCCGACTTCATCCGCATCTCTTCAATCTCGCGCCGCAGTTTTTTCAATTCATCATCCTGCGCCGCAAACTTCGCCCTCAACCCCTCAGGCAAATTCTCCGGCGACGGCAAAAATTGCCCCGCCACCTTCGCCAGCTCAAAATCTTTCCTGAACGAATCCAGCGACCCCATCCCGCTGATCGCCTCAATCCTTCTCACTCCACTCGACACCGACTCCTCGCCCGTCAGCTTCAGCAACCCAATCTCGCCCGTCGCCGCCGTGTGCGTTCCGCCGCACAGCTCCGTCGAAAATCCATCCGACAGCTTCACCACCCTCACCTTGTCGCCGTACTTCTCGCCGAACAGCGCCATCGCGTGGTACTCGTTCACCGCCACGTCGATCGGCACATCCACCAGCGTTTCGACTTTCGCGTTCGCGAGCACCTCGCGGTTCACAATGTCTTCAATCTCCTGCAACTCCTCGTCGGCCACCTGCGCAAAATGCGAAAAATCAAATCGCAGCCGGTCGGGAGCCACCAGCGAACCCGCCTGCTTCACATGCGTGCCCAGCACCTGTCTCAGCGCCGCGTGCAGCAAATGCGTTCCCGTATGATTCCGCCGGATCGCGTCGCGTCTCACTCCATCCACCACCGTATTCACGCGATCGCCAACAGCAAGTTCCTGCTTCAAAATCGCCTTGTGCGCCCGCACGCCCTGCACCGGCAGCACGCACCCAACAATCTCCGCCACGATGGAATTTCCATCCACCGTCAGAAAAACTCCCGTATCGCCAATCTGCCCGCCCGAGTCGCCATAGAAACTCGTGTGGTCGAGCACCACCTCAACTTCATCGCCAGCCTTCGCCGCGGGAACACCAACGCCGCCCTTCACAATCGCCAGCACTTCGGCGTTCGTCGAGGTCAGCGACCGATAGCCCTCGAACACCGTCTTCGGCAAATCGCGAAACGCCGGGCTGGCCGTCTTCTGCGCGCCGCCCTTCCACGAAGCCCGCGCCCGCGCCTGCTCCGCTTCTTTGGCGCGCTCGAACCCTTCCATATCGAAAGCAATGCCCGCATCCCGCGCCGCATCCACCATAAAGTCCAGCGGCAATCCAAAAGTCTCGTACAGATGGAAGGCCTTGTCTCCTGTGAATCCCGCCTTCATCTCTTCATCCAGCCGCGTCAGCCCAAACTTCAGCACGCGATCGAACTGCTTCTCCTCCGCCTCAACAACCTTCGCCACACGCGCCGCCGAATCCACCAGCTCCGGATAAGCGCCCTTCATCAGATCCCTCACCGCAAAAACCATCTCAAACAAAAACGGCTTCTCCTGCCCCAACAACCTGCCATGACGAATCGCTCGACGCAGAATCTTCCTGCAGCACATACCCGCGTCCCTCGTTCGACGGCACCACCCCGTCCGAAATCAGAAACGTCGCCGCCCTCGCATGGTCCGCAATAATCCGCAAGCTGGCATTCGCTCAGCGCTCGTGCAACTCGTTCTCGCTCTTCCGGAGCTCGGCGTTCGGACTCCGCTGAGCACTCGCGACTTGGCTGTCCGTTAACTCCGCCGCTCTTCCAATCAGCGGCGTAAACAAATCCGTCTCAAAGTTGCTCACCTTCCCTTGCAGCACCGCCGCCACGCGCTCCAACCCCATCCCCGTATCAATCGACGGCTTCGGCAATGGCGCCAGCTTGTACCCCGTCGTCTTTCCCGCCGCATCGACAACCGCGGAGCGGTCAAACTGCATGAAAACTAGATTCCAGATCTCCACGTACCGCGCATCGTCTTTGCCGAAAGGCAGATCTACACCAGCCGTCTCCGCAGCCTCGATCCCCATGTCGTAAAAAATCTCCGAGCATGGCCCGCACGGCCCCGTCTCGCCCATCTGCCAGAAGTTGTCCTTCGCGCCGTACTCGAAAATCCGCTCCTTCGGCACGCCCACTTCCATCCAGAACTTTTCCGCCTCATCGTCGCGCGGAACGTCAGCCGTCCCTTCGAAAATCGTCACGTACAGCCGGTCTTTCGCAATCCCAAACCACTCCTCGCCCGTCACCAGCTCCCACGCAAACTGGATCGCTTCGCGTTTGAAGTAGTCTCCGAACGAAAAATTCCCCAGCATCTCAAAGAACGTATGATGCCGCCGCGTAAAGCCCACATTCTCCAAATCGTTGTGCTTCCCGCCCGCCCTTACGCACTTCTGGCTCGTCGTCGCCCGCTTGTAATCCCGCTTCTCCGCACCCAGAAAAAGATCTTTGAACTGGTTCATCCCCGCATTAGTAAAAAGCAGCGTCGGATCGTTCTGCGGCACCAGCGAAGACGAATGAATCCTCCGGTGCCCCTTCGTCTCAAAGAAGCGCAGAAACAGCTCGCGTATCTCATTTCCCGAGCGCATTTTCATAGCTCCTCCAGTGTAATGTCCCGCTCTCACGCAGCGCCGCGTCCGTTTCGTAGCGCCGGCGTCCTCGCCGGCTGTCGTGCGGGCGTCCTCGCCCGCACACCTTCGCGCGCGCCAAAAACGCCGGGTGCCCCACCCTTCATGTCATCCTGAGCGACCGGAGCGCGGCGATGGGAGTCGAAGGACCTGCTTCTTGGAAATCTGGCTAGGGTGGGATGGCACAACACCAACCCTCGCCGGTCTTGTATCAGGGCATGAGTTTACTCATTCCGCAAAGCCCTGAAGAATTCGCGGGCTTTAGCCCCTGCGGAAGGAACTTGGGGCTTCAGCCGCACGAAAAACGCGCCCACAAATCCGCGGCCTTCAGGCCCGGATCGCTCCTCCTGCAAGCAGCGCATCACGCCTTCACGAACACTTCACGAAACCGATGTCGGCTCCGCCACATCCAATGGACATAGCATGTGAAGGAGGTCTCAATGGATACGCGCGCAATTCTGGCCTTGGTCGAAGCCAAGCCGGGAAAAGAAAAGGAACTTGAAGCATTCTTGAAATCTGCCCAGCCGCTGGCGGTTTCCGAGCCCGCAACCACCACTTGGTATGCCGTGAAGTTGGGACCGGCGAAGTTTGGCATCTTCGACACGTTTCCCGACGACGCCGGCCGCCAGGCGCACCTCACCGGCCCCATCGCCAAAGCGCTTATGGCGAAAGCGGATGAGCTCCTCGCCAAACCACCGCAAATCGAGATGCTTGAAATCCTCGCTTCGAAGGCCTAGCCGCTCTCGAATCTGGTCGCCTCTCGAACCTGATCGCCTTTCGAATCTGACCGCCCCGACCAGTCCCCGCTTGGGCCGGACGACAGCCCGCGCGTCCCTATCCCCCGTTCTCCCGTCCAACAAAGAGATGACCTCTCGACTCCGCGCGGCCTCTCTCGCTCTCCTGATCTTTGGGTGCCCCATCCATGCTCTGCTTGGGTGGGGTCCGCTGCTCCGCGCGCAACCCGGCTCTCACCTTCCCATCGCCGAAACCGACCACATCCATGTCGGCGCCTCTCTTCTTCAAATTGATTTCGCCGATGGCCCGCTCGATCTTCCCAAATCCGCCATCGTCGCTCGCATTGCCACAGCTGCATCCGCCGTCGCCACGTACTACGACCACTTTCCCGTCTCCACCGCGCGCGTGCTCGTCATTCCTGTTCCCGGCCGCCACGGCGTCGTCCAGGGAACAACATGGGGAGACATGCACGGCTCGCCCGGATTCACCCGCCTCCGCATCGGCGAGCACACCACCGCCGCCGAGCTCTCCGCCGACTGGACCATCACCCACGAGCTCACCCACATGGCCTTCCCATCCATGCCGCAGGATCCCAACGAGGACCAGTCTGCCCAGCACTGGATCGAAGAAGGCCTCGCCACTTACATCGAGCCAATCGAGCGAGTCATGATCGGCGATCTCACCGCCGAAAAAATCTGGCGCGATATGGTGCGCGACATGCCACAAGGCGAGCCAGCGCCGGGCGATCAGGGCCTCGACCACACCCACACCTGGGGCCGCACCTACTGGGGCGGAGCCATGTTCTGTCTCGTCGCAGACGTCGAGATTCGCCAGCAGACCCACAACCGCCTCGGCCTTCAGGACGCGCTACGCGCTATCGTCGCTGCCGGCGGCACCATCGACCATGACTGGACCCTGCCGCAAGCTCTCGCCATCGGCGACAAGGCCACCAACACCCACGTCCTCAGCGATCTTTACGCCCAGTGGAAAGACGCACCCGTCCAATACGACTTGCCCGCGCTTTGGGCCCAACTCGGAATTCTCTCTACCTCGAATGGCATTGAATTCTCGAGCACCGCACCTCTCGCCGACATTCGCGAGGCAATCACCCGCCCCAAGCAAAATCCCATCCCCGCCATTGTCCTGTCCTCGCAACCACAGGCTTCTCCGCGGCAATAACTCACTAACCACTGTCTTCCCTGTCAACCCCGCTCCCAGTCATTTCCCTCGCAACCCACTGAATCTACTCCGCAAATTCCATCCGCCAACTTTGCCGATTAATTCCACGTTCCGGCGCACAATCGAATCATGAACACAAACTCTGACTCTCCTCAAAACGAAGCTGTCGATCGCTGCAACCGCGCCTGGCAGCGCGCTTACAACAAGGAAGTCGCCGACATCGACGAAGACGACGACACCTACCCGGCCAAAAAAGCCGGCAACGCCGCCTATCGACGCGCCATGCCACCGCTCTCCGGCTACCAGAACATCTGCGACTTCATCGCATGCGTCGCCAACGCTCTCGTCATTGACGCAATCGCAGCCTGTGACGCGAAACGCCTTCTCGCCGCCGCCAAAATCGCCATCACCGCCATTCGATCCGAGCCGGCGCCTCCAAAAATTTCGCGCCTGCATTTCTCGAAAGGCGGTCAGGAACTCCTCCAAGCCGCTCGTGAACTTTCCTATGGCTCGCCCCAAATCCCCTCCGAAGCGGATGCAAAAGGAGTGTAGAGCAAAAACGAAAGGGGCCGGACCGAGAACGAAAGGGGCCTGGAACGCAACCGGAAGAATCACTGGAACAGAAAAAACAAAAAAACGTGCCGCGAAATTGGTGCACATTGCACTTAACTCTTTTAGCATCAACGGAAATCGCTCAAAATCGCGTCAAAAAAACAGCGCTTTTTGAGGCAAAATCGCCGTTTTTTTGCCGGAAAATCGCCCTTTCGGCGAGTTCTTTGGCTCATTTTCGGCGCCTTTTTTGGCGACGCTCGACGCTCCGCAAAGCGCCTCACTCCTCGTGTGTCGGGCCTTCGCGGTCCGCGTCCATCTGCTCCAGCGCCGCCAGCTCTTCCTCCGCCACATTCCACTGCCGCAGAATCTTGTAGATCGTTCCCGTCGAAAATCCCGCCGCCACGAGCCGCCGCATCACGCGCGCCGTCTCCTTCTCGTTCGCAGGCTTCCGGATTCTCTTCTTGTCGAGATATTCGCGCGCCAGCTTCTCTTCGTTCGCCAGCCTCTCATCGCTCGCGCCGCCGTATCGCGCATCAATCGTCTCTGCGATCAGCTCGGAATGGATTCCCTTCTTCTGCAAATCCTGCCGCACGCGCCGCGCGCCGAGCTTCTCGTTCTCCTGCCGCAGCCGCGCGTAGGTCTCCGCAAACGCGCGGTCGTCGAGGTACCCATGCTCCTTGAGCCGCGCAATCGCCGCCCTCACCGCAGCCTGGCCAAGCTCTCCCTGCTCAGCCCGCGCGCTCATCAGCCGCCGCAGCTCAACCTCGGTGCGCATCTGCCGCCCCAGCGCCCTCACCGCGTACTGATACAGCCCCGCTTCACCCAACGGCTCGCGCACCTTGCGGGATTTGCGTTGGAAGGCCAGCTTCTCGCTCCTTGCTTTGTAACGCTGTCGCTGGAACTGGATGGGCGGCGACGGCTGGCCGGGTGCCCCAGGTCTCGATTTTGAGACCTGGGAAACCGCAGATTTCGTTTCCACTGAAACAAGCTAGCAGCTAGAAGCTAGTGGCTGGAAGCTGTCGTGCCCGTCCATTGATCCACCCAATCATTCACCGTCTTGTACCAGAGCTGCGAGTTCTGCGGCTTCAGCACCCAATGCCCCTCGTCAGGAAAATAGAGCATCTTGCTCGGCACGCCGAGCAGTTGCAGCGTGTCAAACAGTTGCAGCCCCTCGCTCAAATCGAGCCGGTAATCGAGCTGCCCATGAATCACCAGCGTCGGCGTCTTGAAGTTCTTCGCGTAATACGACGGCGAAAACTTCCTGAAAGGATTCTCCGATATCCGGCTTCCCGTAGTAGTCCCACGGATGCCCCTTGAACTCGAAGATGTTGAACCAGTCTTCTTCCGTCGTTCCAAATGCCGACTCGGCATTGAACATTCCGTCGTGGCTCACGATGCACTTGAAGCGGTCCGTGTGCCCCAGCACCCAGTTCGCCATGTATCCGCCGTAGCTCGCGCCCAGCGCGCACTCGCGGCTCTTGTCGATGAACGGATAATGCTGCTCCGCGTAATCCAGCCCCGTCATCAGATCGGTAAAAGGCTTGCCGCCCCAGTCGCCGCTCACGCCCTCCACAATCGCCTGCCCATATCCCGTCGACCCGCGCGGATTGATCATCACCACGACATATCCATTCGCCGCAAACAGCTCCGCGTTCCACCGGTAGCTCCAGTCGTCGCCCCACGCGCCCTGCGGCCCGCCATGAATCAAAAACTTCACCGGATACTTCTTCGCCGCATCGAACCCCGGCGGCCGAATGATGAATCCCTGCAGCTTCGTCCCGTCCGCAGCCGTAAACCAGAACGATTCCATCTTCGGCAGATCAAGCTGCGCGAGCAGCGCGTCGTTGAGATGTGTGACTGCCGCGACTCGCTCGATTCCGTCGTTACGGTCTCAGTGGATCGCGATTTCACCGTTCGCAGAGCGCAAAACATTTGATCAGTCGGAACGAGCTTCCGGCGTGAAGTTGCAACTGCATCAAGTAGGCCTCGAGCCGGCGCGTCGACTTTCATTCGGTCGCGACGATTCTGGAACCCGGCAAGAGCATGAAGATCGCTGATACGCCCCGTTCGCAGCTCAGTGAGCCGTTCTCGATTGCCGCTCGAGGCCGGCTCGGATAGATGGGCTCTTCTCCTGCAGTGCCGCTCGCGAAGTAGATGCAGCTTGGAATCCGACGCCCACGCAAACTCATCCACCCAGTTGTCAAACTTCGGCAGCAGATCCTTGCCCGTCTTCGCCGCGCGGTCGTAGAGCCACAGCCGGAACTTGATCGCTCTCATATCCATTCCGCGCCTGGCTCCGCCACGCCAGCTACTTCCCATCCGGCGAGTACGCTGGATTGAAGTTCCCGCCCGCCGACGTGCTCACCTTCACCGGCTTCGCATGCGGGATCGGTCAGATCGAGCGTGAAGATGTCCGCATGCGTCGACATCGCCGGCACCGGATCGAAGTTCTCCGTAAACGCCAGCTCCTTCGCGTCCGGCGAGAAGTCGCACCCGCAGCCCTGCTCGATCGATGCATAATCGGCGGCACATCGTGCGGGTCGCCAGGATTCAAATCGCGCATCCCGCTGCCATCAACCGAAACCAGAAACAGATGAGTCCGCTTTTCACCCGTGAAGTGGTCCCAGTGGCGATACATAAGCTGCGTCCAGATCTGCGCCTTCACCTTGCTCGCCGCCAGCACCTGCATCGCGGCCCGCATTGCACTTGTTCCCGGTGTCGAAGTCCGCCATCGAAATCGCCGGGCAATCCGGATAAACCGCCGACGTAAACACAATCGACTTCGAATCCGGCGACCACTTCGCGTTGTCCGCCTCGGTCGCAATCGCCGTCAGCTTCTTCGCGTTGCTCGTTGCGCCCGTCGCCGCATCGAAATCCGCGACCCACACCTGCTGCCCGCCCTCGCGACTGCTCAGAAACAGAATCCGCTTCCCGTCTGCCGAGAACTGCACGCCGGAATCACCCGGCTGCCCAACCGCCAGCTTGAATGGGCTCGCTGCTCGTATCCGGACGCGCAATCGCCTGCAGCCACAGCTCCGCCGTCTTCGTGTTCTGCGCCAGATCGACCGTCGTCACCGAATACGCCAGCCACTTCCCGTCCGGCGAAACGGCCGTGTCGCCCAGCCGCTTCATCTGCATCATGTCCTCAAACGTCATGGGCCGCTTGGGCTGCGGTGTTTGCGCTGCCGGCGGGTCCTGCGCGGCCGAATAGGCCGTGAAGAGCGACGGCAAAAGCCAGAGAATAATGCAAAGGAAAATCTGCGCATGGAATACCTCACTGCGCGGCGCGAACTGCATCACCACGCGAAGAAAAAGTGTACACCGGAAAGGCAGTTCACAGTTCGTAGTTCGCAGTGCGCGAGTTTTCGTGGAGATGCGGACGCTCAGGACTGTGAACTGCGAACTACGAACTGAGAACTGCCCTTATTTGTTCTCGTTGCCAATCAGCCGGAACGTGATCGTCCCCCAGAAGAGCCGCGCGCGCATCTGCACCGGCAGATGGCGATCGTCGTCCGTGTACCAGATCCAGATGTTGCCGCGGTTCTTCACCACGCCCGCATCGGCGGTCGGCTGCACGCGAATCGTCTTGAAGGTGCCCAGCGAAGTCTTGATCTCTTCGCGCCCTTCCACTTTCATCGTCACCATCACCGTGCGCTGGGCGTCGGCCACGGGAATCACGAAGCTATGCCCCACCGTCAAATCCTGCGACGCTGGATAAAACACTCCGGTCAGCAGATCGGTCACGCAGCCGTGCACGGCAGACTCCGCGTGCTTGGCCTGGCCATTCACCATGTTCTTCTCGTCGAGAATCGACTTGGAGCCGGCGTAGTCAATGTGCAGCGTGGAGTTCATCTGCCGCCGGCCTTCGACAGTTTGCTTGTCGAAGTCGTAGGTGCATCCCTTCGCGCGATCGAAATCGGACTGGAAGTTGTCGGCAACGTGAAAAAGCAGATTGATGGCGCCGCTGGTGTCAGCCGATGCGATGATGCGCTCGCGGTCGCCGACGGCCTCAAAGTGGATGACCGCAGTGCCCGCGGGAAACACGCGCCAGTCCACCGAATAGGTGAGGGTTTGCTTCTGCGGAAAGCTGAACCCGGCCCGTGGCGGCGCCAGAACGGCGGCATCCTGGCCGTGCGACGCAGCCGCCAGGGTCAGAACCAACAAGAGGGTGACTGCGTTGGCGCGCGTCTTCAAGGTTCGGCACGGCTCCTCATGGATTGACCTGACCCCGTTCTAGGACTTCCTGGCCCTTTCGTTGGACTTCCGTACGCGGAAAGCGCTTACCAGGTCCGATGCAGAAAAGTCTCCAGCACCGGTCGCAGGTAGAGCAGGCTCAGGTATAGCAGTGCGGCCCCTAAAGCAGAATTGTACTCGCGGTGTTTCAGGTAAAGCGCGAACGAGAACCCACCCGTAGCCGCATTAGTAACCGGCTCGGAAACACCGGCTTGGCCCGATTCGCGTGGAATTCTGGCAGCGGTAAGGCGCGGAATAAATCTCGGCACGCTGCGGCAGTAGCTCTCGAACTCCGGAAACGTGGCGCGCAGGAATCGCTCCTCCGACGCAATGACCGGAATGTAGATTGCCGCAAATCCGACCGCGAGCAGCAGCGCGACCGGCCAACTGAGCAGCGCCAGCGCAAATCCGGCGGCGATCAGCGTCGATCCGAGGTAGAGCGGATTGCGCGTGTAAGCGTAAGGCCCGGTCACGGCGAGTTCGCGATTCTTCTTCACCGTGCCTGACGCGGCGGCGCGCAGCGCAAGGCCGGGCAGAACCAGCGCAAGGCTCCACGCGATCGCGATTGGATGCGGTGGCCGGCGCACGACTTCAACGAGATAAACGGCAGCGGTCAGGAATCCCAGCGGAACGCGAATGCGCCGCGCGACGCGCTGCCACGACCACTGCGTCGGAGCGTCCGCCTTGGAGAAGTCGAACCGCTTTTGGAGGAGTGGTTTGCTGATTCATCGCCCACTCTCCTCGGCCAGCAGCTCATCCGCGGCGCGAAGCACGTCTTCCGGCGTGATCGTGAGCAGACCAGGCTCGGGCGCATCGCGGCGCGAATGATCGCGCTGGCTTTCAGGACTGCGCAGCACGCGGGCACGCGTGCCGTAGGGTCCGTTGCGGCTGGGATCGGTTGGCCCGTAAATTCCAACAACCGGCCGGCCGAGAGCGCTCGCCAAGTGCAGCGGGCCCGTGTCTCCGCCAATGCAGAGGGCGACGCGGCGCGTGAGCGCGATCAACTGCGGCAGAGTTGCCGTGACTGCGACCGCTCGTCCGGAGGCGACGGTTGCGGCAGCTGGATCGGCCTCGCCTGACGCGATCGCCGCGGCGATCGTCTCTTCGCCCGGTCCGGCGTTGACCACAACGTGCAGGCCGCGCTCGGCGAGCCCAGCGGCGACGGCGGCGTAGCGCTCCGGCGGCCAGCGCTTGGCGCCCCAACCGGCTCCGGGAGTGATCAGCGCGATGGGCTTCGCGGCGCCGGAGAATGTGGTTGCGAGCCACGCGGCGCACCAGGCTTCGGCGTCGGCGTCAACCGGGAGCAGCGGGGCGACGACCGAGAGCGCGTCACCGGCGACGGCCGACGCGAGTTCCACATCCTGCTCGATGACGTGCGCTCCGTGCGTCACAACGCGCTCGGTAAAGAGCCATTGAGCGGGCCACTCGCGCGGGTGCGCTTCGCCAATGCGGCGCGCGCATCCGCTCATGCGGGCGATGACCGCGGAGCGGATTGCTCCCTGAAGATCGAGCACGGCGTTGTAGTCCGCGGCGCGCAGTTCGCGGCGCAGATCGCCGATTGCGTTTCGCGTCTTGCGACTCAGCGGATGGCGCTTCCATTCGCGGCTCGGGGCGAAGTGGAGACGGTCGACTACCGGCATTGCGGAGTCGCGAACCGGCGCTGCAGCACGCGATTCTGCGTGACCCCTGATCCCTGGTCGCTCATTCCCTGGGTCCCTTGGTCCCTCGTTCCCTCGGTCCCGGCTCTCAACAGCGCCTGCCAGCGCGGTTCGACAACCCAGCCGATTTGCCAGTCAGGATGAGCAAGACGCAGCGCCGTCACCGCAGGCAGCGCGTGAAGAATATCGCCCATTGCGCCCAGGCGGACGATGAGCAGGCGGAAGTTGGATTGCGCGTGCAAAGATCGATTTTCGCACAGCGCGTTCGGCGCTCAGGAAGGCCAGCGGCGTTAGCGGGTTCGGCGGAGTTAGCGGTGCTAAAAGAGGCGGCAGGCGACTGTTCACCATTTTTTGGGCGCCCTCCCCCCTCACCCCCGGTATGGCATACCTCCATATTTGATTGCGAAGGAGTTAGGAGGGGGCCTCATACCTTTTCCATACCTCGTCCATACCGTATGCATACCTTCCATACCGAACCCGGCGGAGTTGGCGGGGCTAGCGGAGCTGGCGGCGTTGGGCAGGGGTAGGGTGCAGGAGCGGAAAGCCGCAGCCCGGCGGCGAATAATTACCACATAATTAGCAGTCATTTTCGCCATTTTGCCCCGAATATGGTGCACGGCCAATCGATTCCAAAGGACTTACGGGAGAAAAGATGGAATCCAGGGAGTGCCAAAAAAAATTCAAGATTATTCACTTGACGAAGGGGGAATAAATGAGTCTAATGCTACCTAGGCCGCACCCAAGTTTATTTTGCCCCAAAATCGAGCGGCTTCCAGCGAGGAAACGCATGACAATTGCTATAGGAGCATTGTCTATCGACGGCATTGTTATTGCCGCTGATACGGAAGAAACGGGTTCCTTTAAACGTCACCAGCCTAAAATTTTACCTGTGAATATAAAAGCTCCCGATGGGGCCGCATTATCAATCACGGGGGCAGGAGATGCTGATTATTTAGATGGCGTCAGCGAAGAGCTTAAAGAGTGCTTTTTCCAGCACTGGCGAGAAGATTCAAAGTCAATCGAAGAAGCCTTGAAACAACAATTACATTCATTTTACGAAAAACACGTCATTCCTTTTGCTCAGTTTCCCGACACGGACAGACCTTCCGTGGCTCTTATAGTAGGGCTGCAAAAAAATCAAGATTCTCTTTTATTTATAACCAATAAAAGCGTCATGCGCTCCGTCTATGCTTACGAAGCGGTTGGAGTCGGAGCGGAACTCGCCAAAACCTTGCTGCAAAGACTCTACCCAAAATCTCCCACGAGTGACGTGGTGGAAGCCCTGGTTGCGTATGTCACTTTTCAAGTAAAAGAATCAATACCGTACTGCGGCAAAGAAACAACGATAGTTCGACTTCAAACGAATCGCGCCGATTTCGGAAGTAAAAAAAGAACGCGCGCTATGGAAGAGCTTTTTAGAGCATATTTGGAAATAGAGAGAAACAGTCTGGGTTACATTTTCGGATCGCCCACCGATGACTTTGTTAAACATCTCGAAACTTCATATAAAAAAATGCAGAAAGAAATTGAGTCTCTGTTCAAAAAATTTCCAAATGAAAAAATTGATACCGTGTTGAGAACTACGCGGTCAGTTTCTCGAAAGTTAAAGGATCGGCAGTGACCATGTGCCGTAACGTATCGACAAACAGATCGGATCGACCACGGCGATTGAATCGGAAAGTCATTTCTTCAAGGTAGGCGGGAAGATGCTTCGCAGAAACCTTATGCCACGAACCGAGGATGCCGCGCTTGAGCAAAGAGAAAGCGGATTCGATCCCGTTCGTGGTCACATCTCCGTCCACATAGACGTTAGCTTTGTGATTCACCGTCTGATGTTTCACTTCGCCCTTTCCAGCTTTCTTGAGCGCGGACGGATATGTGACGAACTCATCGGTCATGATGACTTCCACATCCTCGCTAACATTTTCCTTGATAAACTTCACCAGCGTGCCCGACTTCACATCCTCAGCCTTGAAGAACCGCAGTTCGCCGCCACGTTGCTTGATCCCGATAACGGGAATCTTGTTGCTCTCGCCGTTGGGGATGCGTCCAGCATGGCCCCGTGTGCTTTTCTGGCGACCGCCGATGTAGGTTTCATCCATTTCAACAGTTCCGTAAAGCATCGGTTTTTCCGCCGTCGCCATTGCTGCTCTGATTCTGTGGCAGAGATACCAGGCCGTCTTGTAGGAGCCTTTGTGTTCGCCCCAGAGGGTCCGCTTAAGCTGCATGGCGCTCATGCCCTTCTTGGCTTCGCAGATCAGCAGGACGGCCAAAAACCACATCGGCAACGGCAGGTGAGAGTCATGGAAAATCGTTCCGCTCATCACCGTAAATTGGTACTCGCAACCGACACACTCGAAGCGGGCGTAATCCTTCATTCGAGACACGCGGCGATCCTTGCAACGGGGGCAGGTAACGCCTTCCGGCCAGCGGAGCCGCTCAAGCAACTCCCGGCACTTATCGGCAGTCGAAAACATCGTATTCACTTCAGGGAGCGTCATGCTTAAACCTCAGAAACCAAAATCGCCTTTGCAGCGCGTACCCACCCGAAGGCTGGTTGCCGCAATAAAGCAAGATTTGCGTCGTATTCCGCTTCCCAAGGAAGAACCGAAGCCAAAGAAAGGAAAGGAGTAACGCTCATCGTGAGAATATATTATCGAAACCGTTACCCTTTGTCAAGTGAATAATCTTGAAAAAATTAACCATTTAATTTCTTCCCTCGTCGTGATCTGCGTCGCCGAAGACCCGGAAACGTGTTTCAAAGAAGCGCCGTTTTGCGCTTTTGGAGACGGGTACTGGTTGAATGCTTATGGAACAAGTATGCGCTTAGATGGGGAAATTATCGGCAAAGTTGGCGCATGGAAAATTCTGCGTGGAATCAGGAGGATGCCGGGGCGGGAGGCCGCAGACGGCTTGACAGGACGGGAAGCGGCTTTTGGTGGCACGAGGGCGAGCCGGAGCTCGTGCAATGCGCCATTAGCGCGAGGAAGTTGATCTGCTGCGCTTTCCGCTTTTGCGGTGACCGCTCTGCATCTTGGTCGGTACGTCAGACGCAATCGAACGTTGCCGTATGTCCCCGCTCCAAGAGGTCCTTGCTTAGCTTTGCGAGTCCACATTTGGCAAAAAATGGCAATTCAGACTGTCTTCTTCCCAGTGACACCATGCAGAGGTTCCAGTCCTCTCGACGCGGTCTCGATCTTAGCCAAGCGATGTCAGTGGTGGGATGATGCTTGGCAAGAAGTGTAGTTATCTTGTCTCGGTACGTGCCATCCGCGCTAAAGAGAAGGTCCGCTGTGCGGCGCACCTGTTCAAGCAAGTGGCTCATTCCGCTGGATTTTGAGACGATCTTCGAAAAGACGAGGGTTCTCGACTCCAGATGAATGAGGTCGCAAAACTCCAGCTGCGAACGCCCTCCTCCAAAATGGAAGTTCTTGGCGTCGCAGTTTAGGAACTGTCCTGCCGCTGCGCAACCTGCGTTGTATTCCTCTTCGTCGCAGATTTGATTCCAAGCTGGCAGATTTAGGCCGGAAGATGGGATTTTCGAAATCCTGTCTTCGATTTCAGAGACGAAATCCGAAACGACCTCGTACCACACTCCGGAGGAGAGGATGTAAACTCTCGGGCCGTCTGCTATCTCGATACCAAAGCAATCGAAAACCTTACAGGAGCGAGGCTCGCCTTCAGATTCTTCAAGAATGTGTATTGGGTATTTCTTTGCTAGGTCAACGGAAGGGGTCTGCTGAATACGTGACAGGGCGTCGATCCAAGTATCCAAGGTGAGGTATGGACTCTTCGCCGGTGACTTCGACAGCCTTCCAAAGACGTAAGAATCAGCCAAGACGGACTCACCACGCCTTTGGTACGGAGTAAACATTACGATCTTCGTTCTGGCGTTTTCGTCTGCCAGGACAGTATTCAATTGATCTTCGAGGAGCGCGGTGATCATTGCGTCCCTGACGGGGGTAATTTTGTCGATTTCGGGCCAGGCGCTCTTGTATGCTTCATTCGCAAACTCCCTGAGGCAGACTTCGAGAATTTGATCTCAGCTCTAAGAGAGGTCGGTTAATTCGTAGGCTCGTGCTGCCCCGGACCCTAGTTCCGAGAGACGGGCAGGACTTGGGCTGACCCTCCACAACGGCGACAAGATCCCGGTCAAAATCGACGCCAAATTCATCGACGGACGAGGCGCGGGGTGCTCTTTCGCTTGCCATGTGCCACTTCGCAAAGATCTGTTCGGCCCTGATCTCTATGAGCTCACCCCTCGGAACAACATTCAATGCGACACGCATTCCAAAGTCTGCTTCGAGCCATCGGTCTTCGAGCTTCTGTCGGGCGTAGCCAAAGCTCAAAACAAAGCTCCTGCCCGAGACTCGGACGACAAGGAGGCCGCTTGGCGATTTCGATTTCATGTTGGACTGGATCGGAGTTCCGAGGAGAGATTCGACCTCCCCTACCCAATCGGGAACGGTTTCCTTGGTTGATGGAAAGGGGAGGAATGTCCCGTCGAGTGGCGGAGGAAGGGGAATGATTGTGGAGTGGTTGGGTTGCAGCAGTTTCTCTTCAAATGCCGCGACTTGGTCTTCCCTCAGCAGGAAGATGCTTAGTCCGATGCTGTGGTCGTCCATTGTCAGCTCCGTCGATCTTTCCAGGGGGATGGAGCGCTTCCAATCTCAGGCCCGCTTCTTGCGCGGCAGTTCGCCAGCGGCTTTGACCAAAATTGTCCCTGAGTCTTTGCGTCGCCCGGGCAGCACATGCGAACTCCAGTGACTAGATGCTGTGGTAAATGTACTGTCCCGGGTCTCAGAAGCGAGACCCCGGGATGGCCCGGCAACGATCACCTATTTGCGTTGTCTCGCACGGCTAAGTTCCCATTCCAAGATTGCTTGTGAAACCGCCCCGTAGCTCACGCGCCAAGCGATTGCATTTCGGCCCACGTACTCCGGCCGGCTGTTCTCTTGCAGGTGTACCTCCTGGATTCCGTTGACGAGGCGCTCAATGCAGAGCGGAACGAGTTCGTCTACTGGGACGACCCACGAGAACGTTCCTTTGGGTTTGTTCCACTGCACGTTGGCCCGAAAGCCTGCGAGCATCGGCATCGTCCAACCAAGCGGAATCTTGCCATCGACTTCCTCGTTGAGGAAGAAGAGCTGGTTGGATCGCATCGATTCGCTTCGTATCCTGAGTTTTTTCCCAATCTTGTAGCGGCCGACGTTGAACTTGAGTGCGGACTTTTCAAGTAGATCCCTGAGCCGAAGGATGTCCGGGGCCTTCGAGATGAGGATGTCGAACGAGTCGCCAGCGTCCCGATCGCTTGCTTGTTCCGCGAAGCGTCTAACGATTCCTTCTTTCCGGCCAAAAAGTGCGACTGGGTGTCGGTTTTCGTCGTACTGGCTCCTGTCGAAAACGGCGAGGTAGTAGAGAATCTCGCGAACGTCGATGGGTTTGTCCTCGTTCATCTTGTACGCGATCAGATCGGCGTAGGGCTGCCCGCTTAGTTGTTGCTTTAGGTTTGCAAAATGCTTTCGCAGGTTCTCGAGGCTTGTAAGGTCTACTTGCTGGCTTGTGTTCAGACCACCCGCAATCTCGGCAATCTGGCTCTCGTCGACTCCAATTAAGACTTTAACGAAAACGAATGCCCTGCTCAGACCTTCCGTCGCGTCCGTTTGGCTCTTCAAAACGGCATCGAGGGTGTGAGCTCCGTCGACGATGCCATGGACTTTGGGGTCGGCCAGGTCCAAGATAGCTTCCTTCCGTGCCTCGTCGAATTTCAGGTCTTTTGCGACCACGGTTATCCCACGATTGCGTTCGTGAAACCTAGTTGGTTCGTCTTTTAATGTTTCCCTTATCGCGTTGTAGACAGCACTGCGGGTGTTTACTTCCCGGGGGTTGACGGCTCTCCAGTCCCACAGTTCACGCGGCAGATTCGTCGCGGGGGTGAAGAACAGACCAAACCTTGAGTCGCCTGTGGGTGAAGGGATCGAACGGAACTGATGTGTGGGAAAACGTAGAGTGGACATTTCATTCTCCTTGCAAGTGGCTACCAATAAGCACACCGCAGATGTCGCACCTACCTGAAGCCACGCCGGAGCCCAATTGCCCGAACGCGAACAGAAGGTGCCAACTATTTTATTTACACCTTCTTGCGTGCCGCGTCAAGGCGCTGCGTTCGAGCGGGTTTGATCGCGGCTTCGCCGCGAACTTTGTTTTTCAAAAAATGGGCAGGCAAGAATTCGTGGGGCTGAAGCCCCACGCTCCTTCCGACGTTCGTTAGTGGTTCGGGAACGAAACAGCTCAGCGCTGGAAGAGGTCGATGGGCCGGGTGAAGTCGGTGACGCGGAAGTGCTGCGCCAGGGTTGGGTACTGGCCCTTGATTTTCAGGTACATCTCCCATGCGACGCGGCGGTAGCTGAAGTGGCCGGCGGGGCCGGTGCGCAGCTCGGTGATGTACTGGGCCTCGGCGAAGTCCATTTTGAAGAGCGCACGGATGCGCGTGGCGAGAGGCAGCAGATAGAGCGCGGACTGCGGCGCCTCAGGCACGTGGCTGGAGGCGATGGTGCTGGCGGCTACGTGGGCGGCGCCGATGGCGGAGCGATATTCAGAGAGAACTTTGGCCTCGGCGAGAATGTCGGTCACATCCCGGCAGATCGCCGCCTCCGGGAGTTTCATAGCCGTGCAGGCCGGTGAATCCCTGAATGATCTGCATGCAGCGGCGATGGCGATGGAAGTCGCGGAAGCCGCCGATGTCCATGAGAATGTCGAAGCGCAGCGAGGCGCCGGCCTGAAAAGCGCGCAGGGTTTCGTCGTGCTTGCCGCGATGCTTCAGGCCCAGGTCAATGATTTCTGCACTGCGGGCGGCGGGCAAGCCAGAGAGAAAGTCGCGAAGCTGGCGGTAGGGGTGGTGGCACGCCGAGTAGAGAAGAGTGGCGGCAAGCTCGATTTCAAGCGGCTCGCTGCGCTCGACGAGATCGACGAGTGGAGCGGCGGCCGGCGGCAAGCCTTTGAGGAGCTCGGCAGCGCACTTGGCCAGATCGGTTTCGGTGCGGACAAGGTACTCGCTGGGCTGAGCGTATTTGACGAGCGTGGGCGCGGTGTGGACCTCGCGGGTGAAGAGCGCGGCGGCCTGCGCGGCAAGCGCGGGCGCGGCGGAGTCCTGCATCGCGGAGAGCTTTTCAACGAAGGCCTGAGCCGCCTTGGCGTTGACGTTCCAGGCGGGGCCGGTAGCGGCTTCGCGCAGCTTTTTGCCGAGCAGGCGGATTTCAGCGGCGGGGTGCGAGAGCAGGCGCGAGACCTGGGTTTCGAGAGTGCGGGCGCTCACGATCTGGCCGAGCGAAGTGTTGGTAGCCAAGGGAAGCAGATAGCGCGCGACATCGAAGGCGCGGGCGCGGAGGGTGCGCTCGTAGGCCTCGGGCTTCATGCCCTCAGGGCGCGAGACTCGCTTGCGCAGCAGATCGAGAACAGAAAGGCTGACGCGCTTGTAGGCGGCCATGAGCGATTCAATGGTGCGGTCGTAGAGTTCCTTTGAGTCGGAATCTCCTGCGAAATCCGGGACATAGAAGCCGGATTCCAGGAAATTCTGGTAGCGTGTGGAGCGCTCCTGACCGTCCCAACGGGTCTCGTCGACCAGGACGATGGCGGCAAGCAGCGAGAGGCGCTCGACGGCGAAGGCGATGTGGGCGAGATCGGCGATGGATCGGTGGCCGTACTCAAAATAAAAGGTATTGAGGAACTGCTCGGCCCTCTGGGCGCTGATTTCGGCCAGGGAATCGCGCATGGAAAGAGCCGAGCGCGAGTACTTGGCCATGGCATAGGCGAGAATCTCGGGGTCGGCGCCGTGGATGGCGATGACTTCGGTCAGGTTGCGCGCAGGGGAGGTGGACGAAGATTCACTGGACATGAGGATGGTCTCGCGGACAGAATACGTCATAAGGGAGTACCCGCGCGCAGGCGGCCAACTGGAAGCCTAGCCAGGAACGAGATTGGGCGGGAACGAGCGCGGACGACCGGGAGCGCGGGAGTAGCCATGCGGGAGTATTTGGTGCGAACTTCGCACAAGCCGCGGCCCTTGCCGGCGGGACGCTGGGCGATGACCCAGCGCTGGAACGATCTGCTGTTTGCGCATTGGCCGATTGCCGCGGCAAAGATTCAGGCGCTTTTGCCGGATTGGCTGGAAGCGGACACGATTCAGGGGTCGGCGTGGCTGGGCGCGGTGCCGTTCTGGCTGGACCGCATTAAAATCCGCGGAGTTCCGGCGATTCCGGGCCTGCGCAACTTTCCTGATCTGAATTTGAGAACGTACGTGCGCGACCGGATCACGGGCACGCCGGGTTTCTACTGTTTCTCAGTGGATTCAAGCAACCTGCTTACGGTTGCCGTGGCGCACCTGATTTACCACCTGCCGTATTGCCTTGCCGAAATGCATCTGGAGCCGCGCTCGGAGCGGGAGTTCTCGTTCTACAGCCGCCGGCGATTTTCGCGGCAGCCGGTGATCTTCAATGCGCGTTACCGGGGATTGGGGCCGACGCAAAAGACGGCGGACATTCGGCTGGGGTCGTTCGAATATTTCTTTACCGAGCGGCCGTGCATTTTCTCGACCAACCGCGCAGGAGAGCCGATCCGGGCGAATCTGCACCATGTGTCGTGGCCGCTGGAAGAAGCAGAGGCGGAGATCGATCGCAACGACCTGGCGGCGTCGGTGGGACTGGAACTGCCGGATCAGGAGCCGGTGCTGCATTACTCGCGGCGGCTGGCGGTTTATGTTTGGCCCGCGGAGCTGGTGCACAATGCACTGGCCGCGCGGCCAGTGACGGTGGCGGCGACGCCGACGTAAAGGCAGTTCGTAGTTCTTAGTTCGCGGCTCATAGCGATCAGCTTTCAGCTTTTATGCGCTGCGCGAGTATCAGCTCTTATCCGCTGCGTGAGTGACAAAATTGTTGCGGTTGTTTGCTCCGGCCTGCAGCAGTTTCGAAGTTACTGCAGACCAGAAGCGTTGATTGAACAACAAAGCCGATCGTGCCGCTCCGTCTCGCGATTCCTTTCCTAATTAGAAAGACAGCCCGATTTAGAAAGTCAGTTTGAGGGCCAGCTGAATCAGACGCGGATTGTTCACCGTGGAGTCCACGGCACCGAATCCTGGCTCATTGATGTCATTCACCGGGCTGCCGAATTCCGGGTGATTAAAGAGGTTGAAGAACTCGGCGCGGAAATTCACGCCCATCCCCTCGCGGGGCAGCGCGAAGTCCTTGACGAGGGAGAAGTCCGAATTGACGAAGTCGGGTCCGGCGACGGGGACGCGCGCGGCATTGCCCAACTCGCCGACAGGCGGCGCAACGAAGCAGGAGGCGTTGATCCACTGATGCATGGCCGTGATTCGCTTTGTATGGATCGCAGCCTGTGACCTGATTGGGCCGGTTGAAGTCATTGTCGTTACCGCCGGCATTGAAGGTTGTCCCCGAGTCGTTGAAGCTGTCGATTAACGGAACCGGGAATCCGGAAGAGACTCTCTCGATAAGAGTCAATTGGAAGCCGCCGAGAAGGGCGTTGGTTGTGTCGTTCCAGCCGTTGCCAAATTGCCTTCCATGTCCGAAGGGCAAATCGTAAATCACGCTGCCCGTGAAGCTGTGATTGAGATTGATCTGCGCCAGCGACCAGTCGAGTTTTTGCCAGTTAGGCAGCCCGAAATAAGGTGCGCTGAGCTCCGAGCCCAGACCGTCGGAGAGGCCGTTGTCGTAGGTGCGCGAGTACGTGTAGGCAATCAGCGCATAGAGGCCGTGCTTCGGCGTCTTGGTCTCCGCCTTGATCTGCAGTGAGTTGTAATTCGTCTTGCCCGGGTCACCGTAGAGCAGGATGGAGTTGAAGTTCGGAGGCGTGTAGGGATAGAAGTAGGGCGCGCCACCGGGCAGGCAGCCAATCGTGTAGCCTGCGGTTCCGCAATTGGAGGGGCTGTCGACGGTGAGAGCATTGCCGATGACCGTGAGGTGGCCGCCGGTTGAACCGGCATAGCCCGCTGTCAGCAGGATATCGCCGGGCAGCTGGCGCTCGACGTTGGCGTTATATTGGTGAACCCTGCCCGGCTGGAAGTTGGTCGGCTGGTAGGCGTATGTGCCTACAAAGCTGGCCACATTTTGCGGCGTGGGCAGAGGCTCAAAGCCGCGGGAGAGGTTAAAGGGGCCACCGTCGTAGTCGACGAGCTCGGCCGTCCCGCCGAGTGTGGCGGCGCAGTAGGACGTTGTGTAAGCGCAGCCGGTTGAATATGTAACCGGAAGCTCGTCGGACTCGCCAAGGTTAGGCGGATTTTGCCACAAGCCCTGCGCGCCCTGGTTCCAGGACGAATCGTGAAAGATGCCAAAACCGACGCGAAGCACGGTCTTGTCGCTGCCGAGAACTTTCCAGGTGGCGCCCACGCGGGGTTCGTATGCGCCCCAGAACATATTGATGCCGGCTGAACGGCCTACTCCGTTCTTGCCTGCGATCAAAAGCGTTTCTGTTGAGGGGATGTAGTCCGCCATGCGGTCATGCTCTTCGGTGACGGGCGTGGTCATATCCCACGCAAGGCCGAGGTTGAGAGTGAGCGACGACGTAATTCTCCAGTCGTCCTCGACGAAGGGCCGGTATATCTTCCAGCGGCGGCCGGTGATGGCGCCGTCGTAGGTCTGGTCATGTTCGCTCAATCCGGTCATCCCCATCAGCAGGTCGGCTTCGGAATTGCCTGGAACGCTTACGCAGTTTGTAGCGTTGACGGGACAGGGATTGCCTGCGGCGGTGGTACAGTTTGCGGCGCCTGGAGTACAGGTATAGCCGCTAAAGTCTCCGAACAGACCGACGATCCAGAAGCCGTCTTGGAATGCTTCCGTGCCGACATTCATCTGATTGGCGCGGAGATCGATGCCGGCGTGAATTTCATGCTTGCCGCGGATCAGGTCGAGATCATCTTTAAATGAGAAGATATCGGTTCCACCCTGAAACGGTGAGTAGCCGCGATCGCCGAGCGACCAATAACCGCCCTCAACAATCATGGAAGGCACGCCTTGACTGTAGCTGCCGCCGGCGGTTGGCGTACCGCTCGTCGAGCAGCCAAGATCCGCGCCGGGAATTCCCAGCTTGGCCCCCTCGCACGTGAAGTTGTCCTGCGAAGCAATGTAGTCGAAGATGCGATCGTATCCCACGGTGGCCTGATTGAGCGTGGTGGGCGAGAAGACGTGGGTTTCGCCGATGGCGGCATTGCGTGCGTGGTTGATCAGGGTCTCGTTGCTGCCGAACGCATTGCCTTCGGCGAGATACGGAGCGGGCGCGCCACCCGGAGCAAAGGAGAATGCCTGGTCGTAGCTGAAACGCGCGAAGAGATTGTCCGAGGCAGTGAGCGTATGGTCAACGCGGGCGTCGAACTTGGTTTCGTTCAGGGCGCGAACCGGCTCGGTGACGTAGTTATAGCTGGCGCCAGCAACGCCGGCGTTGGCGTTCGTCGGGGGATAGAAGTTCATCATTGCGGTGCCGACGGGGTCCATGAGATTCGAGGGAATCTTGTTGCAATTTGCTCCCTGGGGCTGGCTTCCATCGGCATTGGCGGCGATAGGAGCGCCTGTCCCCGCATTGCACTGAAAGTAGACATTCGGGCTGGCAGTCGGGCTCGTTGAAGCACCAATCATGTTTGGGTTGGAAATGACCGGAACGAAGGCCGAGCCGATTCCAGAGAGCGTGTTGCCGAAGGGGTCGGCGGAAAAGTCGCCGCCGCGCATGGCCGTCGTGGGGATGAGTCCGGTGAAGACAAGTCCTTCACGCTGATACTTCTGCTCGCCATCGATGAAGAAAAATGTTTTGTTTTTGCGAATGGGGCCGCCGACCGAGCCGCCAAACTGGTTCAGGTTGAACTTCGGGGTTGAAGTGGCAAAATCAGGTCTTGCGTCGAAGTCGGTGTTGCGGACGAACTCGTAGAGCGAGCCGTGGAGATCGTTCGTTCCCGATTTTGTCGTGACCAGAACGGTCGGTCCGGCCCGAGTGCCGTATTCAGCGGAGTAGGTGTAGGTGAGGACCTTGAACTCCTGAATGTCGTCGATCGAGGAGAAAATGCCGATACCGCCGGCAGTCAGCTCGTTGTTGTCCACGCCATCCAGCAGCCAGTCTGTGCTGTTGGGGCGTGAGCCGCCGACCGACAGCGAGTACGAACCGCGAGCGGCCACTTCGCTGTCAGGACTGGAGTTGAAAAAGCTGCCGGGATTTGTCTCCGCAGTGGCGCCTGCGGTGAGCGTAGCCAGCTGGACGAAATCGCGCCCGTTCAAGGGCAGTTGTGAGACCTGTTGCGAAGTAATCACCTGGCCAAGAGACGGATTGGCTGTCTCAATCGCGACAGCTTCGCCGGAGACTGTAACCGTGGTGGTTACGCTCGCAGGCACAAGAGTGAAATCGAGCTCGCGGTTCTCGTCGACCTGGAGATGCAGGTCTTTCGACACGGCGGCCTGAAAGCCGGCCGCGTCCACTTTAATGTCGTAAGTGCCGACGGGGAGAAGCGGGATCAGATAGTGACCGGAAGTGTCGGTCTTGGTGTCTCGCTCAAGGCCCGTTCCCTGAGAAGTTACAGCGATGGTCGCTGCGGGGATCGCCGAGCCGGATTTATCGTCGACATTACCGGTGAAACTTCCAGTGGCCTGGCCATGCAGGGCGGGAGCGATCGTGATTGCGAGTACGCAGACTACGACGAGAAAGTGCGTTTTGCCGAATCCCGTACTGACCAAAAAATTCACAAGTTTGAAACAATTCGCGCCGATCAAGTTGCTTTTCATCGTTAAACCCCTTTCAGATAAGGTGGCCTTGCACCGACTGCGCTTCGCGAGCGTCACGTCTCAAAAAAACCTGCAGCACGTTTTTGGTCGCTGTAGGAAGAACGGTTTCACCAGTCCCGCCGCGCGGAACGAACGATCACAGGCTCTGGCTGGTGAGGCTCTTGTCTTCTCTCCGGGAAATTGGAAGGAATTGCAATGTGTCTTGCGAGAACTTGCAATGAACTGCACGGGAGGACTCTGGGTGTTTAGACTTTATGAATTTACCGGTCAAAAGTCAACGATGGTTTTGCCCGGTCGCTGGCCAGACCGGATTTCCGGAAGAGTCGAATTCAGCAACTTGGATTCGAGAATCGCCGAGATGCGTCCATCTATAATTGGCGCTGGAAACAATCGGTAAGAGAAAGGCGCGGCTCGCAAAAAAGAGCGCGCAGAGGTCACGAGAAAACATGGGAGATTTGCAGGGAAGAATTGCGCTGGTGACGGGCGGAGCGCAGGGGATTGGGCGCGCGATTGCCGAGGAGCTGGCCGCGGCCGGCGCAGTGCTGGCGCTGGCGGATGTGAACGAGGCCAAGCTGGCCGAAACGGTGGCCGAGTTGAAGGACCAGGGGATCGATGCCACGGCGTTCACCGTGAATGTGTCGAGCGAGGAATCGATTGAGGCCGGAGCCAAGGCGATCCTGGAGAAGTTCGGCAAGGTGGAGATTCTCGTCAACAACGCCGGCATTACGCGCGACAATTTGATGCTGCGCATGAAGCGCGCGGACTGGGACCTGGTGCTGAACATCAATCTGACGGGAGCTTTTCTGCTGACGCAGGCGCTGCTGAGCCCGATGCTGAAAAATCGCTGGGGACGGATTGTGAGCATCGCCAGCGTGGTGGGACGCGCGGGGCAGGCGGGCCAGGTGAACTACGCGGCGTCGAAGGCGGGGCTGATCGGGTTGACTCGGTCGCTGGCGCGCGAGGTGGCTTCGCGCAACATTACGGTGAATGCCGTAGCTCCGGGATTTATTGAAACGCCGATGACGGCGGTGCTGAGCGAGGAGCAGACCAAGGCGATGCTGGCGACGGTTCCGCTGGGGCGCCGAGGAACTCCGAAAGACGTGGCGCAGGCCGTGAAGTTTTTGGCCTCGGATGCGGCGTCGTACATTACCGGACACGTGATCGACGTGAACGGCGGAATGTTTATGGGCGGGTGACGAAGGCAGGGACCAGGGAATAGGGAATAGGGAGTAGGGAGTAGGGAAATTGGTGGCTGAAGCTTTTGCCCTCCGAACAACGCTGTCTCAGACCGCGTAAATCAGAAAGCGCTCGACGTATTCGAATATCAGGTTTAGCGGGCAGGCCGCCCACGGCTATACGGAAGCCGCCCTGCATATTGCGTGAACGGCCAACATATTGGCCGACTGCGTGAATCCCGGGGCGTCTGCGGCACATCTGAGAAACTAATGGAAGTGAAACGACAGGAACATTTTGTCCCGCGTGGGCGGCTTCTTGCCTTGCTGTTTTTGGCCGGCGGCACAGCCGTGTTCGCACAGACGCAGAACCCGTCGTCGGCGCAGAATCCGTTCTGGGGCAGCGTGACCGCGCAGCCGGTGACGGGCGAGCCGCTTAAGCTGTCGCTGGATGATGCCGTCCAGCGCGGCCTGAAAAACAACCTTGGACTGAAAGAAGTTGAGAACGAGGAGAAGACCTACCACGCCGAAAGGAATGAGGCGCTGCAGTTGTTTCTGCCCACGATCACGCTGGATGGCGACACCGGCTACCATATGCACGATCTGGCAGCGCTGGGGTTCGGGCCGAAGACGATCTCGAAGTTTACGTCTCTGTTTCCCGGCGGAGTCGTACCGCCGGGGCTCTCGCTGATCACGCGCGACTACCTGACCGAGGGAAAGATCCAGTACGACGAGATTCTGTTTTCCGGGCCCGTGATTGCCGGACTCAAGGCCGCGAACGCGGCGGAGCGCGCGGCGCACTTTGCGAAAATGACGGCGCGCGGCGAGGTGGTGCAGCAGGTGGCCGTGGCCTATTTGCGCGCGCTGGCCGACGAGAGCGACGTGGAGAATGCGAAGGCGCTGGTCGATCAGTCGCAGGTATTCGCGGATCATGCACATGAATCGCACGTGGCGGGAGTAGCCGCGAATCTTGACGAGCTGCGCGCAAAAGTACAGCTGCAGTCGCAGCAGCAGGCGCTGATCGCGGCCCAGAATCAGCAGGCGAAGGATTTGATTTTGCTGAAGCGGGAGATCGGCGTCGATCCTGAGCAAGTTATCGAGCTGACCGATCCCGCCCCGTATAGCGATCTGGCCGCGGAGACGCCGGAAGAGGCGCGGGCGACGGCCTACCAGAACCGGCAGGACTACCAGAACTATCAGAATCAGGCGGTGGCGTTTAAAGCGCTGCACAACGTGTATCGCAGCGAGCGGCTGCCGTCGCTGAGCTTCTCCGGCTACTACGGCACCAGCACCGTGAACGGCGCGGGCACGCACGGCGACTTTCTCGCGATGGGGACTTTGGCCTTCCCGATTTTTCGCGAGGCCAAGCTGCGCGGCGACAGCGACATTGCGAAGGCGAAGATGGAAGAGACGAATGCGCAGCTCGACGACCTTCGCAACCACATCGACGAGCAGGTGCGGGCTGCACTGCTGGACGTGAGCGCGAACAAGCAACTGGTGGATGTAGCGCGATCGAATGTCGACCTGGCCACGCGGGAGTTGAGCGACGAGACTGACCGCGTGAACGCCGGCGTAGACGACAACCTGCCGCTGGTGACGGCGCAGGCCACGCTCGCCGCAGCCCAGAACAACCTGGTGGAGAGCCTGTACCAGTACAACGTGTCGAAGCTCGGACTGGCTCGGGCCTCAGGCGTGCTTGAGACGCAGTACCACGATTATTTGGGGCGGTAGCCGAGAGTCGGCGGAAATTCAAACCTAATTTTTTCTATTGATTCTGTTGGTCTTAGCATTTCCGTGTTGGAGGTATCACCAGATTTGTCACCATTTGGTGATAAGATTGGTGATATGAGGTTCGGACTATGAGGGCGACAGTGACACTGGACGACGAATTAGTGCGCCAGGCTCAGGAGTATTCGGGAGTGACGGAGCGAACGGCGCTGCTGCGCGAGGCGCTGAAGTCGCTAATTGAGAGAGAGGCATCGCGCCAGCTTGCGGCGCTTGGCGGGACGATGCCGGACCTTGAGTATGTTCGCCGGCTGCGAGTGGACGATCTGTGATCCTTGCGGATGCGAACATCTGGATCGATTATTTTCGATCGGGCGACCTGCAGTTGCAAATGCTGCTAAACAATCGCGAGGTTGTGATGCACCCTTGTCTGGCTGCAGAGTTGGCGCTTGGCTCGCTTCGTAACCGGCCTCGGACGCTGGTCAGGTTTGACAGAATGCCGCGGGCAGGCGTGGTTGCACTCGGGGATATTCGGCAGATGATCGAGGTGCGAGGCCTTTACGCAAAGGGTATTGGCCTCACCGACGCCCACCTGGTAGCGTCGTGCCTGATTAAGCCGGGCACGCATTTGTGGACGCGCGACACCGCGCTGAAGGGCGTGGCCGAAGCCGTGGGAATTGACTCTGGACTGCCGTGACACAGTTAGTGAATCCCAGTGCGGAATTGCAAGAATTTCACTCAGGATCATTGCCTGTCTCCGGTGTAACGTAAGAGCCATAGGTGCGTGCCGATGCCTCAGAATCTGAAGATCGTTTATTCCGTTTTGCCGAATGCTGCGGCGCTGGCGCGGCGTGCGGCGGAGTTTTTTGTCGTTGAGGCCGAGACAGGCTGTGGCGGCGCGAGGCGAGGCGCGAATCGCGATCAGCGGCGGGTCAACGCCGAAGGCGGCGTTTGCGCGCTGGGCGAGCGCGGCGAAGAGTGGCGCGAGCGAATGCCGTGGGAGAAGCTCGATCTGTGGTGGGTAGACGAGCGCTGCGTGCCGCCGGACAACGCCGAATCGAACTACCGCATGACGCGCGAGGCTCTGCTCGACCATGTGCCGCTGAAACCGGAACAGATTCACCGCATGAAGGGCGAGCTTGAGCCCGACGATGCCGCGGCCCAATACGAGGCGGAACTGAGGAACGAGCTTCGGGCTGCAACGGGGCGGAGATGCCACAGTTTGATTTGGTCCAGTTGGGCATGGGTCCGGATGGACACACTGCGTCTCTTTTTCCCGCACACTGAGGCTCTCCACGAGACGAAACGGCTGGTGACGGCCAACTACGTAGAGAAGCTGGACATGTGGCGGGTGACGCTGACCCGGCCGGTGATCAACCACGCGAGGCAAGTGTTCTTCCTGATCAGCGGCGCGGATAAGGCGCATGATTCTAAATGAGGTATTGCAAGGGCCGCGCGATCCGGAGCGGCTGCCGAGCCAGTTTATCACACCTGCAGACGGTATACTGACCTTGCTTCTGGACCAGGCGGCGGCGAGCTTTGCTGCCCGCGCCGGACGCGCAGGGCAATGGGGTTATCGAGAGGTCTGAATGATTCTGGCAGGCGATGTAGGCGGCACCAAGGTTCACCTGGCGCTGTTCGATTTTACCGATGGCAACCTGAAGCACACGCGCGATAAGCAGTTCCCGGCCAAGGAATACTCGGGCCTGGAAGAGATCGTGAAAGAGTTTGTGCTGACGGACAAAGTGACGTCGGCGTGTTTCGGCGTGCCGGGCCCGGTGCGCGATGGGCGGCTGCGGCTGACCAACCTGCCGTGGACGCTGGACAGCCGCGAGCTGGCGCGCGATCTGAAGATTGATTACGTTTTCCTTATCAATGATTTGCAGGCGAACGGATACGGAATTGCCGAGCTTGGGCGCGGACCAGATTTACACGCTGAGCGAGGGCGATGCCCGGCAGGTGGGCAATCGCGCGCTGATCTCGGCGGGAACGGGCCTGGGCGAGGCGTTTCTGGTTTGGGATGGACGCAACTATGTTCCCTACCCATCGGAGGGCGGCCACTCGGACTATGCGCCGCGCAACGAAGACGAGATCGACCTGCTGCGCTTTCTGAAGCAGAAGTACAACGGGCGCATCAGCTTTGAGCGCGTGGTGAGCGGGCAGGGAATGACCAACTGCTACGAATTTCTGCGCGAAGTGCGCGGCCTTGAAGAGCCGGCGTGGCTGGCCGAGCAGATGACGCAGGAAGATCCGAACGCGGCGATCACCGAGTGCGGCGCTGAAGGCCAAGAGCGAGATCTGCGAGAAGGCGCTGGACATGTTTGTTTCGGCATACGGAGCCGAGGCCGGCAATCTGGCGCTGAAGGTTTTGTCGGTGGGCGGACTGTATGTGGGCGGTGGAATCGCGCCGCGCATTCTGGAGAAGCTGAAGGACGGAACGTTCATGAAGGCCTTCACCGACAAAGGGCGGCTGAGCCAGCTGCTGGTGAATATGCCGGTGCGCGTGATTCTGGAGAGCCGCACAGCGCTGATGGGCGCGGCTGCTTATGCTGAAGCGCGGGCGGCGGAGCTGAGCGGAATTTCGCCGCGAGCTGCGAGCGTGAAGTTTTGAGAGCAGCTTCTAGCCTCTAGCTTCTAGCTTCTGGAAAAAGCCGATGACGAGGAGGGCGCGGTGCGAGCCGCGCCTTTTTTTTGTTGCGGCGTTTGCTGCTCATCGAAGACGCTTCGGTTATTGACCGTGCTTCATACTCACGGCGAGGATTTTGCGGTAGAGATCGCATTGCGGGGCGCGCAAAGGACCGGTGCTTGCAACACCTTGGCCGTCCTCCGTGAAGACGAGATAGAGTTGGGCTGCATTGAATTCCGGCCAGTGCGGCAGAGCGGTGGAATTTGGGTCGCCAGAGTTATTCGGGTCACCGGTTTTCGCGAAGTTGGTCCAGTAAGTCTCCATAAGATCGGCGAGATGAAAGTCGAGTGGGCCGAATTTGCCTGAGATGTTGCCGGAGGTGGGGAACGAGCCGAATACATATGGCAGGTCAGCGGAGTGGAGTACGCCCTGCGCCTCCTGGCCGGGAATGGCGTGGTCGAGCTCGTACTCGAAGGTTGGGTGGTGCGCGGCTGCGTGCCAAAGTGCCTCGGTAGAAACTGGGCAATGGAATTCTGTGTCGGCATTCCATTGGACGCCCGCCGAACCGTAGAGCGGATCGTTTGTGCCCTGGCCGCCGTCGGCAACTCCGTAGAGCGCGAGGGCCTGCGGCGCAAATTTTCCGGCGTAGTCCTGAATGGATTTGCGCAATGCGTCAGGAGATTCGTTGTCGCCGAATTCGCGCGTGGTGACTCCCACAAGCAACGGGATGGGTGCTTCTTTACCGGCTTTGAAGACTTCATCGGGCGAGCGCGGAACGACCCAGCCATCGACGATAGGCCCGACCGGAGGAATGCCCCACGGGAAATGCGCGGCTTTGGCGATGAGATCGTCGGCGGGAACGCTTCGGAGAAAATCGATGGGATTCTCGGTCGTGAGCGCGGGAAAGGACGCTGCGAATTGCTTGCCGGCCTGCTGGGCTTGATCGAAAGAAATGAGCACGGGATAAAACGGCGCTCCGCTTTCGCCGATGGCTTTCTGAAAGAGGCCTCGGGCAAGAGGCGACGCCATGAGAATCCCAGTGTCAATGGAGCCTGCGGACTGGCCGAAGACGGTGATGTTGTTCGGGTCGCCGCCGAAACGGGCGACGTTGTCGTGGACCCAGCGGAGGGCGAGGATCTGATCCATGAGCCCGTAGTTGCCGGACGCGTAATGCGGGGACTCGCTGGTGAGCTCAGGATGCGCGAAGAAACCGAGGATGCCGAGGCGGTAATTGATGGTGACGATGAGGACGCCGTGATTAAGCAGCGTGCCGTCGTTGTAGAGCGAGCCTGAGCCGGAGCCGCCCTGGTTGGCGCCGCCGTGTATCCAGAACATTACCGGCAGAGGTTTCGCGGCGGGCCACGCGGGCGTGATGACGTTGAGAAAGAGGCAGTCTTCGCTGCTGTGCGCGTGGTCGTAGCGGTTCCAGGAGCCACCGAGAAGAGCTTGCGAGCAGGACGCGCCGAAAACGTTGGCGTCGCGGACGCCAGTCCAGGATTTGTGGGGAACTGGCGCATGCCAGCGTAGAGGGCCGAGCGGTGGCTCGGCGTAGGGAATACCGAGAAACTGCGCGCCGCCGTTGGCGCGGGCGACGCCGCGAACGAGGCCGGCAGCGGTCGGGATTACGAGAGAGTCGTTTGGTGAAGAGGCTGTTGCGCTTTGTGCTGGAACAGCGGCGGTCAGGGTTGGAACGGCGATGCTTTGGGCGCTCGTCGTTGCGCTTTGCGCGATTGTCTCGAAGGGTTGCGCGAAAAGAAAAAGCGCGACGACGGCCAAGACAGATTGCACGGCGATTTTGCGACGCGACTTGAAAAAAGAGGCCGGAGGAAACACACACTCTCCTTTTGGGGCGGAGCGATGACAGAAAATTCTATCAATCCAGCGACCAGGGCGCATTGTCGCCGAAGTTGAAGCGCGAATTGACGCTGAGCGCAACCCCATGCGGACGTCCGGTTTGGAGTCCTGAGTTATGCGCAGACGGCTGCGAAGTTCGAGTATATTCTGAACGGAAGTGGAAAGTGGAAAGATGATGCGCAGGCTTGGGCGATGGGCTCTGCGGGTGCTGCTGGCGATTGCGGTAATCTCGCTGGCGACGTTCGTTGTGGATTTGACGGTGTTTAAGCTGCGCGGCTCGCCACACTCCACCGTGGCTGTGAGCCAGTTCATGGAGATTCCCCTGAAAAGCGGGCTTCCGGAGTACGACTATGTGGGGACCACGAACGTGCCCTGTGCCGAAGCGCTGTTTCCGCAGCAAGGGCAGGATCCCTGCTGGTATGTCAGGCGGCATCAAAATCAGTGGGAAAAGCTAGGAACGCCGGCGTACTGATCAAAATTTGCAATCGTGCCACGTTTTACGAATCGCGCCAGACTTTGCGAATCGCGAAAATCTGGCGCATACTGCCTGCAGGTTACATTCGCGCGTCTAACTTAATATTGTTGAGGCCTTCTGCTTTTTTTGCGCCGATCATCTTTCACGCTGATCGTCATTCACGCTGGTCGGGCAGCGCCCGATTACAGGTTTCTCCACTATAGCCGGCCCATCGAGCGGCAGATTCTTGCACTCATGCCAAACGATGCCGATGCGGCCGCGCTGTTTTCCCGCATCGAAGGTCCTATTAAATACGGACCGAATTTCTTGGGCAGAACCTTACAGGAGGCCACGAATGCCTGCAGCCACTCTTCCTCGATCGCTGGGCGAACTGCGCGCCAGCAAGCAATTTTCAGAAACAAAAATAAAGACACGCAGCGTGAAAGACGAGATGCGCCAGAACCTGATGGCGCGGCTGAAGGCGCGCGAGCAGGTGTTTCCCGGCATCGTGGGCTATGAGGACACGGTGATCCCGCAGATTGTGAATGCGGTTCTGTCGAAACAGAACTTTATTCTGCTTGGGCTGCGCGGGCAGGCGAAGAGCCGGATTCTGCGCGCGCTGACGGCGCTGCTGGACGAGCAGATGGCCTATGTGGCGGGATGCGAGATTCGCGACAACCCCTACCAGCCGCTGTGCCGGCGCTGCCGCGACCTGATTGCGGAGCGCGGAGACGCGACGCCGATTGCGTGGCTGGGCCGCGATGATCGTTACGTTGAGAAGCTGGCGACGCCGGATGTGACTGTTGCGGATTTGATTGGCGATCTGGATCCGATCAAGGCAGCGCGCGGTGGCGAGGATCTTTCAAGCGAGCTGACCATGCACTACGGATTGCTGCCGCGCGCCAATCGCGGTTTGTTCGCGATCAACGAGCTGCCCGACCTGGCGGGAAAGATTCAGGTTGCGCTGTTCAACATCATGCAGGAAGGCGACGTTCAGATTAAGGGCTATCCGGTGCGGCTGGCGCTGGATGTGGCGCTGGTGTTCAGCGCGAATCCCGAGGACTACACGGCGCGAGGCAAGATCATTACGCCGCTGAAGGACCGAATCGGATCGGAGATTCGCACGCACTATCCGGAGACGCTCGAAGAGGGCGTGGCGATTACGGCGCAGGAGGCGTGGGCAGCGCGCGGCGATGGCGCGATCGAAATTCCGCAGTATCTGCGCGAGGTGGTGGAGCAGGTGGCATTCAGCGCACGCGAAGACAAGAAGGTGGACAAGCGCAGCGGCGTGAGCCAGCGGCTGCCGATTTCGACGTTGGAGCTCGTGGTGTCGAACGCCGAGCGGCGCGGATTGTTGACCGGCGACACACCGGTGCTGCCGCGGGTGAGCGACATCTACGCGGCGATGCCGGGGATTACCGGCAAGCTGGAGCTGGAGTATGAAGGCGAGATGCGCGGCGCGGATACGGTGGTGCGCGAGTTGATCCGCGCGGCGGTGGGCAAGGTCTACGACCGCTATTTTGAGGGCGTGGACACTGCGCAGATTGAGCAGTGGTTCAACTTGGGCGGGAAAGTAAAGCTGGACGAAGATCAGCCGGCAGCCGCTGCGCTGAAAGAGCTGAAAGGGATTCAGGGACTGCTGGATAAGCTGACGCCGCTGGGCGTGAAGGCTTCCGATCCTGCGCCGCAGGTGGTGGCCGCGGCTGAATTTCTGCTGGAGGGGATGGTGGCGCATCGCAAGCTGAGCCGCAACGAGCAGCATGGATTTGCCGCGGAAAAGAGCGTGCGTCTACGCGATCGAGAAGACGCGCCCAGCCGAGCGCAAAGATTTGGAGATGGAGTACGAAGACTGGCAGCGCGCGCGGCGATCGCGGCGAGGCGGCGGATTGAATTAAGGCGGGAAGCAGCGAGATGCTGGCCGGGACGCCCGCACGACAGCCGGCGAGGACGCCGGGGCTACAAGAGAGGGATCGAAAAGGCTGGGAGCGGGATGAAGCGGATTCATTACACGAAGTACACCGGCGATTTGGCTTCCGAGATCGATCTCGAGAGCCTGCTGCAGGCTTTGTCTGACTATCTGCTCGACTCGGGGTTCTACGATCCGCTCAATGACTTTCAGGATCTCGACCACACCTTGGACGATCTGCGCGAGGCGCTGCGGCGCGTGCTCGAGACCGGCGATTTCTTCGACGGCGAAACGCGCGAGCTGCTTGATCGAATGATGGCCGAGGGCACGCTGGACGAATTAATCGACAAGCTGATGGAGCGAATGGAGCGCGAGAACTATCATCTCCGCGATGTCGCAGAACGGCCCGACGCGCATGGACGAAGTGAATGGGCAGGTGGGCAACGCGGGCGGCCCGAATCACGAGAACGTGCGCTTCGAAGTGACCGACAAGAGCCTGGACTTTCTGGGCTTCAAGACGCTGCGCGATCTGATGGGGTCGCTGGGCAAATCGAGCTATGGACGCCACGACACGCGGCACTGGGCAACGGGAATTGAGACCAGCGGCGGCTCGCGGCGATACGAGTTCGGCGACACGCTGAATCTGGACGCGACGGCTACGCTGAGCTCGGCGATTGCGCGCGAGGGCCTCGAGCTGCCGCTGAATCTTGAGTACGACGACCTGCAGGTGCATCAGTGCGACTACCAGAGCTCATGCGCGACGGTGGTGATGCTGGACTGCTCGCACTCGATGATTCTGTACGGCGAGGACCGTTTTACGCCGGCCAAGCGCGTGGCCATGGCGCTTTCTCACCTGATTCGCACGCAGTATCCGGGCGACTCGCTTTCACTGGTGTTGTTTCACGATTCGGCGGAGGAGTTGCCGGTGTCGCAACTGGCGCGCGTGAAGGTGGGACCGTGGCACACCAATACGCGCGAGGGATTGCGCGTGGCGCAGCGCGTGCTGGCGCGGCAGCGCAAGGACATGAAGCAGATTGTGATGATCACGGACGGGAAGCCCTCGGCGCTGACGCTGCCGGACGGAAGAATTTACAAGAATGCGTACGGCCTCGATCCTCTGGTGGTGAGCGAGACGCTGGAAGAGGTGGCGCGCTGCAAGCGATCGAATGTGATGATCAATACCTTCATGCTGGCGCAGGATTACGGGCTGGTGCAATTCGTGCACAAGGTTTCAGAGATGTGCCGCGGCAAGGCGTACTTCACCACGCCCGCGACGCTGGGGCAGTACGTGATGATGGATTACATGCAGCGGAAGTCGAAGACCATTCACTGACCGAGTCGTGTGACTCGCGTCGCGCTCCGCTGCTAGTTCTTGTGTTTTTGGTCGCCGCTGGTCTCGAGGAAAACAAAAAGATTGCCGTCGGGATCCTTGACGAAGACGAGGCCGTTGTCGCGCTGTGCGTTGACGCCCGCGTATTCCAGCGCCTGGAATGTTTTCTTGGCGTCCGCGATGGGAAAGAGGAACTCCGGCTGCGCGCGAGGGCTGGCCGGGCGCAGCTCCATGTGCAAATCGGGCGCGCCGGGAGCGGTGAGGCGAACGTTGCCGTTGGTGTCGTCTGCTTCAAAGCCAAGGTCGGTATAGAACTCCTTCATCGCGGCGCCCTCTATCACGGGCAAATCAATTCCCATCAGCTCATTGGAGACGCGGCTGGCGCCGAGGTGCTGCCCGATGTCGAGCGTGTGGCGTGAGCCGGGCATGTACTGCGTGAATTCGGTGACGCCATGCTCGGGATCGTTGATGGAGGAGATGAGATTTCCGGCCGCGGCTTTGCGCACCGGCGAGGGATTGAGGCCTTCAGTGGCGTAGTAGTGCTGCAGCGCGTTGAGATCGCCGGCCTCATAACAAATGTGCATCCAGCCGAGCGGCTGCGAGCGATCGGTTTGGGGATATAGCTCAATGAACTCGTGGTCGTTGATCTTGATGAAGACCTCGGTGGTTTTGCCGCCGTTGGTAATGGCGAAAGACTCTTCGTAGCCGAGCTTGCCGAGAAAGACGATTTCGCGATCGAGGTCGCTGACACGAAAGGCAATGTGCGCGATGCCGATGATGCCTTGATTTGGCGGGGGCGGCTGCGCGATCAAAGTCGCCGAGCAGGCGAAGACGAACGTAAGTAGTGCGAACAAGCAGAGTTTCGAGGAAATTCTCAAAAAAACCTCCAAAGCCCGATGGGGCGACACGCAAGACAAAAAATGAAAATGGAACAACCGCAGGTTAGGCGTATTCCTGGCGGTAAGGGGTGAAGACGTCGAGAACCTCAGACGATTCGAACGCGGAAGCCTCATGCTCAATGCCGCCGTCGACGACGATGCTGTCGCCGGCGCGCATCTCCCAACTTTTGCCTTCGGCTTGAAAGAGGATGTGCCCGCGGACGACGTAGACCATTTGATGATGAGGATGGCTGTGGCGCGCGCCCTTCCAACCTTTCTCAAAGGTGTGACGCACGAGCATGAGATGCGGGTTGTACGCGAGCACCTGGCGAATCATGCCGGGCTCGGGCGTGGTGGTTCTGGTGGCGTCGGTGGCCGTGTAGATGACTGCGCTTTCGCTCATCGAATTCTGCCTCAAGCTCGGCTGCCGCGTGCGCGCAGCAGTCAAGGAATAGGATCACCGGTTGAGCCAGCCTCCGTCCACTACGAGGACGTGGCCGTGGAGGTAGTCGCTGGCCGAGGAGGCAAGAAAGACGGCAGCGCCGGCGAGGTCTTCAGGCTTGCCCCAGCGGCCGGCGGGAATGCGCTCCAGAATCTGCCGGGCGCGCTCGGGATTGTTGCGCAGCGCCTCGGTGTTGTCGGTATCCATATAGCCGGGCGCGATGGCGTTCACGTTGACGCCTTTCGAGGCCCACTCGTTGGCAAAGGCTTTGGTGAGCTGGCCGACGCCGCCTTTGGCCGCCGCGTAGGAAGGCACCAGAATTCCGCCCTGAAAGGTGAGCAGCGAGGCGATGTTGATGATTTTGCCCGAGCCGCGCTTGAGCATGTGACGGCCGGCGTGCTGCGTGAGGCGAAAGACGCTGGTGAGGTCGACGTCGATGACTGCCTTCCAGTCTTCTTCGGAGTGATCGGCGGCGGGCGCGCGGCGAATGATGCCCGCGTTGTTGACCAGAATATCGATGGAGCCAAAGTGCTGGACGGTCTCTTCGACCAGTCGCGCGCAGACAGCCTCATCGCCGACGTCGCCAACAAGCGCGGCAGACTTGACGCCGAGGGCCTGCAGCTTTTGCTGCGTGGTCGTTGGAGCGGAGCTGGAGCCGTGCACGGCGACGTTGGCGCCGGCCTCGGCGAAGGCAACGGCAATGGCTGCGCCCAATCCGCGGGATGAGCCGGTGACCAGAGCGGATTTGCCTTTGAGGCTGAATCGATCGAGGATCGTTTCGGGGATCGTCTTCTGGGAGGTCAGAGGCTTGAGTCCTTTCCGGTCAGGGCTACGCCGAAATTCCACCTATCTTCATTATCTGCGAGCGAAGCGGGGAGGGATGGGGACCGCCGCGAAATAGATTGAGATGCAAGATCCGTTCGACGGCCAAGATGGCCGCCTCGCTGCACTATACTTCAACGAACCCTCAGCGGGACGCGTGTTTGCGAGAGACATTGCGGTTTGGCGCGAGGCGGCAATTCAAGTTGCGCATTGCGACGAAAGAACGACGCAAACAGATTCGTAGATCGAGATCGGGCACACATTATGCAAATTGCTCTGCTGATTTTCTGCTTCCTCACCATGGCCGGCGCTTTCCGCGCATGGCGGAAGAGTCCGCTCTTCTCCGTCAAAACCACTTTAAAGCTCGGGGGCGCGGTTTTGCTGATTGTCGCGTTTGTTGCGGGTGCAATCTATGCGATTGTGAACAGCTCCCTCAGCCGATCGCCTGCTGCAGAGTTAATTGCGACCTTCGTTGTTTTAATAGCGCTGGGGTGCGGAGCCAGCGTATTTATTGTCCGCATAACTGACGCCCATGTTGCCGCGCTGCCTCCATCGGCACGGCTCGTCAGCTTCAGTCGTCACAAGATCTACCGATGGATTTGGCGTCTCGTGGCCTTCCTGTTGATCAATGCAGCCGCGTCCCTCGTGCTTCCGTCCAGCTGGCAATGGCTGCCTGTGGGTCTGGGCGGATTTGTTCTGCTTATCTGCGGCCCCACGCTTTCGATCGCCTACATGATGGCGCGGCGAAACGATCGCGGCATGTCGGCAGCGATTGCCAACCCGTGGGTGCATTGGCAATACACGCCGGAGAATTGGGCAAAATGGGCAGAGAATCAACGCGCGTGGGAGATGGCCCAGGAGGGCCCGTGGACTTGGAAGGGCGTCTTGGGATTCATTTTCTCGTGCGCGGCTCTTTTTGCATTAGGTGCTGTGTTTACCGGCGGAAGCCTTGAAGAGAATGCGATCATCGTTGGCGGTTTAACGGGTTTTGTCATCCTGCTGGCGCTGGTGGCATATTGGTTCAAAAGCACGAATTTTGACCGGCGCTATCGGCGATTGCTTGCGGCGGCGCCGGAAACATGGCTGGGCGACGAGGGCATTTTTTGCAACGGGGCCTACACACCGTGGACTCTCTCTGGCAGATACCTGCTGAAAGCCACTGCCGCGATGGATCAACCGCCCCGGCTGATGTTCGTTTTTGAATGGTACAACGGAAGCTCGTCAAGGGAGATCACGCAGCGGGTTCTCATTCCCGATGGATCGATCGCCGAGTTGCCAATGGTGCAGCAAAAGCTCAACGCTCATTGCCCCACTGCCTCCGTTCATCTCACGTCGACTTAGAGCCATGTTCGCGTAATTAAGACGAACGGCGTTCGCGGTCTACTAAACGGCGCGGCCCGCTGCAGCTCCCGACGCCCAGGCCCACTGGAAGTTGAATCCGCCCAATTGACCTGTGACGTCCACTACCTCACCGATGAAGTAGAGCCCGCGAACGCTGCGGCATTCCATAGTCTGCGCGGAAAGCGCGCTGGTGCTGACGCCGCCGGCCGTCACTTCAGCCTTCTCATAACCTTCCGTTCCGCTGGGCGTGAAGGCGAAGGAATGCAGCCGACGCTCCAACTCATCAAGCGCGTGATTCGTAAAACTCTGCGGCGCGGGCTCCTCAAGCAGACGGCCGATTAAACTGTCTGCCAGGCGAACCGGCAGATGTGCACGCAGCGCCGCTTTCAGCGCGGCCGGATCGCGTGGCGCACCCGGCGCGCGCAACGGCGCGAGCATTTGCTGTCCGGGCGACCAATCGATGTGAATCGATTCTCGATGGCCAGGATCAGGCTTGTTCCAATAGGACGATATCTGCAGGATCGCCGGTCCGCTTAGACCGCGATGCGTGAACAGCATTTTTTCGCGAAAACTCTTCTTGCCGCAGGCCGCGACTACCGGCGCGGAAACGCCGGCGAGGCGCGCGAAATGCGCAAGCTCCGAGCCGGAGAGCGTAAGCGGAACCAACGCCGGACGGCAGGGCTCGATGGGAATCGAAAACTGGCGGGCAATGTCGTAGCCGAATCCTGTCGCGCCTATTTTGGGGATGGACAGGCCGCCGGTGGCGACGATGAGCGCAGGCGCCGTGAATACGTCTTTGCCGGTGACGATGGAGAACGCTCCGGAAGAATCGTCGCGGCGCACCTCGCTGACCGCCGTGGAGAGAAGCACGTGCACGCCGGCGTCGGCACATTCGCGCATGAGCAGGTCGACAATTTGCTGCGCCGATCCGTCGCAGAATAGCTGGCCCAAAGTTTTCTCGTGATACGCGATGCCGTGCCGCTCGACGAGGCGAATGAAATCCGCGGGCGTGTAACGCGCCAGCGCCGATTTAGCGAAGTGCGGATTGGCCGAGAGAAAATTGTCGGGCTGCGTGTGCAGGTTGGTGAAGTTGCAGCGGCCTCCGCCGGAGATGAGGATCTTCTTGCCGGGCCGCTCGGCACGCTCAATCACCGCGACGCGACGTCCACGACGACCGGCTTCAATTGCGGCCATGAGGCCAGCAGCGCCGCCGCCGAGTATGAGTACATCGAAACTGAACGGTTTCACGGCGCCAACTTCAATGATTACAACTTCAAGGATGAAAGGAACTGCGGCTTCAGATCAGATCCAAGATGACACATCGCCGCGTAGTCAGGCTCGCGAATCGGCGACGAGCGGCGGCTTTGGCATCGCGCGGAAGAGGCTCGGGCTTGAAGCCGCGCTCGATGGCCATGAGGCCGGCGCGCAGAAAACCAAGGGTGTGCGCCATGCCCGCGTGCCAGGGCGCGGAGCAGGTCATCTGCGGGGCGTGGTCGGGAATGACGACGCCGTCGAACCCGTTCTTGTCGAGGATATAGAGGATGCGAAGCATGTCAACGTCGCCGTCGTCGATGAAGGTCTCGTGATAGTGCGGAGCCTTGCCCGCGATGTTGCGGAAGTGGACGTAGGCGATGCGATGCTCGCTGCTGTAGCGGTCGACGGTCTGGTAGATGTCGCCTTCGGTCATCTCGGCGAGCGTGCCCAGGCAAAACTCGAGCATGTTCGACGGGCTGGGCGAAATGTCGATGAGCCGCTGATACATGGCCTGCTGATAGACGAGCCGCGGCTGGCGGCGCATGGTCGGGGTGGGCGGATCGTCAGGGTGCGCGGCGAGTCGAACGCCGGCTTTTTCAGCGACCGGAAGAGCTTCTTCAAGAAATCGCTGCAGGCGACGCCAGAGTTCGTCGTGGGTGATGGTGGGCAGCGTGCCCGGCGGCGCGTTGGGGTCAACGATCATGTTCCAGACGACGCCGTTGGGGATGGGCGTGTCGACAGTGCCATCCATGCCGACAGATTCCGCGCCGCCGCGCGCGAATGGCCCGCTGGTGCGGCCGGCAACGCCGGCGATGGAAAAGTTGTAGCCGAAGGTGGGAATGCCGGCTTCGCCCACGGCGCGCAGAATCGCGAACACGTTCTGCATATGCTGGGCGCGCTTGGGGCCGTCGAGCAGAATGTCGTACCAGTGAGCCGGGTCAAAATTCTCAATCGCCTCAAGCTTGAGCCCTGCGGCCTCCACCTGCTTGCGGAGCTGAATCAGCTCGGCGGCTGTCCAAAGGCGGTTGGGATCGCCGGCCAAGCCCCACGGCTGATCTTTGCCGCCGGTGGGCTGATTGTTGGATGGATTGTTAGACGGATTTACTGGGCCCTGACGGAAATAGTCGACGAGATGAACGATGACGTGAGTGCAGCCGGCCTGCACGGCGAATGCATAATATTCGTCGTTGAGCATGTGCCGGTAAAGTCCCAGGCCGAGCTTCATAAACACCCTGAGCCAGTGTAGGGCAAGACCCAAAGTTGGCCCAATGTGTGAGGCGCCACGGCCGAAAAGGACGCCAAGAAACCGGCCACGAGATGCGAGCCGTGAAAAAAATGGCCCACAATTGAAAACGCCAGAGACCGAAGTCTCTGGCGTCTCAATCTTGATGATCAGGTAGTACAACCGGCTGTCGCGTCCCTCGGCTACCCCAGTGGCGAACCTGCAGCTTTCGCTGCCGCTCCTTCCTCTGGCTGCGCCGGTGCGGTACTTTCAGCTCGCGCTTACTTGCCCGCTCTCCGGCTCGACCGAAGGCCGACTTCCCCGGCTCGGATCGGTGTGGCTTCGCTCAGCTCGACCGGTGGCGGATATCCGACTCGCATCGGGTGCACCGCGCTTCCGATCGTCCGATGGCGATCCATTCGGCTTGCACCGAACGACCCCTCCACCGGCTAGGCCGGCGATCAGCGCCGACTCACACCGGGTTCTGATCCTTTAGCTCGGCTGGTAGAACACCCTCCGGCTTTCACCGTCTGCTGTTGCAGCTTCCAGCTTGCGCCTTCTGCTGCTGCAACCTTCGAGCTTGCGCTCGCCTGTCGCCCCCGTTTGCCAAACCGGTGGTGATCCTCCGACTCGCATCGGCTGTTTCACCCTCCGGCTTTACCGGTTTCGATTCGCCCGGCTTGCGCCTGGCGCTTCTACCTCCGGCTGGGCCTTTGATGCACCCCTAGCTTCAACCGAACCTTGCATCGCCGGCAAGCCGTCGATGAGTATTCCGTTTCCACCGGTTCGCGCATCTTCCGGATCTGCCAGCTAAACAACTTTCGACTTGCGTCGACTTTTGCATCTTCTGACGCTGCCAGCGATCCCTCTTCGGCTTTCGCCCCAGGTTTCACCCTCTGGCTGGGCTGGCGGTGATTTTCCGATTCTCATCGGCTTTTCGTTCCACCAACCGTTCCGGCAACCAACTCCCGATGCCCTACAAGGCTCATCAGTTGAAGTGACATTACGTCCGCTGAATCTGTGGATGCAAGTGCAAAAATCAAGTAAATTTGTGGATTTCACCAAGGTTGGTGCAGAATCAGGATTATCTAAAGATTTGAGCGGGTATTGGGCTGCATTTGCACAGGATCGCCAGCAAGAAAAGCGGTGCGGGGATGGGTTTTGTATGGCGATTCCTACCCCGCAAACGCGTGCGGTTTCTCAGTGGGCTATTTTCCGAAGACTTTCTTCGCGGCAGCTCCGGCAGCGGCGTCCTCAATGACTGGGTGGATTTCCAGCTCGATGACGTCGGCCCATTCGGCTGCGTGCTCGGCAAGAGCCTCCGGACCACTCGCTTCAATGAGGTGCCAGCCAAGCATTGATCCTGGAACATGCCAGCGGCCTAATGTTTGGGCTCCTTCGGGCGCTGGGGCGCCGGTTTTCAAGAATTGGTCAAGGGCAGTCTTGTATTTACCGGGGGTAGTCTTCCACACCACCATGAATTTCATGATTTTTCCTCCTCAGGGAATTTTGGCTCGGGGAATGTTTGCCCCGAGAATGTTTGATTGTTGAGATTGCGTGGCCCGTGAGGCTCAGCCTCGGCCAAGGAGAGCGGGCTTATGATACAGCGCGGGAGCTGAGAAGAGGAGAGATTTCCTTGGACGGTGCGAAGCGAGCGCTGGGACCTCGCTAACGGTAAGTGAAAGGTCTGAAATATCGATTGCTGGTCGTCCTGAATACTTTTGTCTGTGGACCTTTAGTATTCGTTGCTTAAGAATCCCATTCATGAGATCAACCATTTCTCTTGGGAGTGTAATCGCCTCTCTTCGGGGCAAAATGTCCCTTTCCCAGGAAGGACTGGCCGAAAAGGCAGGCGTTCACCGCACCTATATCAGCCAACTCGAGAGAAACCTCAAGTCTCCGACTCTAGATACTCTGCGGAGGATCGCTGCCGCACTCGAGGTGAGGACAAGCGCCCTTGTTCAGATGACAGAAAAGGGCACGGATGAATTTTAGGGTCAATGAGACATTCTCAATTCGTTGCGGGTTCGCCGTTAACTCAGGTGATGTTTTGCATGCGGTCACCCTCACCAATCAGGTCCTTGTAAAGCTCCCGTCATCACTTTTCAAAAGCATCGACTTTAAGACGACTGGAGCGGTGATCGGCGCAGTTTTCTGCGAAAGCCTAGCAGATCGCGTCGGCGCTATCGTCAATCCAATCGAAAAGGGACACCCGGATATATTGCCACGCCAAGCAGCTCGCGCGACGGAGCCGGAGCTAAGGAATTATCCATTAGGGCTGGAAATCAAGTGCACCATCGGCAATGTTCCCGCGGGATCAGATCTTAGGGCGGGCGCTAGGCGTGTCGCTCACTTGACGGGAATCATTTGGCAAGCCCACCACAGGAATGTCCGAGCGCTGATGGGCATTGTCTGGGATTTTGTCGAAGGGCATGTTGCGTTTAATTCCCCGGCAATAACCGGCGTCTTTTATTCCGGGAATTTGGCCGAGGACGATTGGGGAGAAATCAGTGGCACGACTGGAAGGAACACAAAAGTCTGCGGAATGCGCGCATGTGGGAAAGCCAAAATGGGAGCGGGTTGGGTCTTGCTGGCTGACGATCGCGAATATCTGGATATGTTTAGGCGGCAGTTCCCGGGAATAGGCTGCCTTTAGGTTCCGAGAATAGACTCAATTGCGGGCGTCCCACAGTTGAGGTGTGATAGATCATCTCTTTACTTCTCTTGCCCGCAACGCCCGCCAGTTCGAGTAGGGGCGCAAACGGGAGATAATCCCCGAATGCTCCCTCGCAGCATATAACTTGCCCCTTTCTCTTGCGGGCCCAGGAAGCAAGGGCCTTATAGTTCATCTTTGAACTGCCGTGTTCGTATCCTTCCCCAGGCCCGGATTTGTATGGGGGATCGATAAACCAAGTTGCCTCCGTGTCCGGAGCGGCAGTGTAATCGTCCTCGATGATTGTCCAGTGCCTCACCTTGTGGATGGAGGCGGCCATAACACGCTTACTGATCTCCCAGTTCCGCTCAAGGACCGGGGTGACTTTGATTCGTTTATATTTGAAGGCCATCTTTGTCGCTGCGTGAACGATTTGGAGAAACTCCGTGCTTCTCTCCCCGACCTTCAACCCGGGCAGCGCAAGGATAGATTGCTCGGTGGCAGAATTGATTAGCCAACGCCAAATTTCAGCGACCCGACGATCCCGTTCGACCAGAATGACCCTTCGCGTCCAGTTGGATGAGTAAAGGGAATACGACGCGGCTCCCGCGAATGGCTCAATAATCGTGCCAAATTCGGGTTCGGGATAATGCTTGGCAATTTGCTTCTTGCGCCCGTAGTAGTAGAACACTCGTTTTCATGCTCCCTTTCACGAATACTATAGCATTCGCATCGATCGTAGGCGGTCAATATCGAGACTTCCCAGGCCCTCTGGTTTTCAATTAGGGAAAACTGAACGCTGTTGCCGCTCTGCGCTTCCTATCCGCGCCCCGTCCGCGGGGAACATAGAGATGCGTCGAACGCCGGCTAACTCTGGCAACCGACTCTCCACTCTAGCTTCCAGTGGAAATTCATTGGTCGGCGCCTACAGTTAGCTCACTACCATGCCCTTCGCCAACATCTGCTTGATCCCGCGCAGGGCCTGGCGGGTGCGCTCTTCGTTCTCGATGAGGGCGAAGCGGACGTGGTTGTCGCCGTTTTTAGCTCTCGTCGACCGCGATTTTGTATTTCCGCTCCAGACGTAGAAAAACCTCTTCAGCTGGGATTCCGACTGAGTCGTCCGTAAGAGTCTCTTGCCAGAGTTCGCGGAGGGTCTTAGCGCAATCCGCGCGTCTAGGACGATTCTTCTCTTGGTCAGGCGCTTGCATCCACGGGCTCCTTCAGCTTGGCGAACATTTGCTTGATGCCGCGCAGCGCCTGCCTCGTCCGTTCTTCGTTCTCGATGAGGGCGAAGCGGACGTGGTTGTCGCCGTGGTCGCCGAAGCCGATGCCGGGACTGACGGCGGTTTTGGCTTCGGTGAGCAGCAGCTTTGAGAACTCGAGCGACTTGAGGTCGCGGTAAGGCTCGGGAATCTGCGCCCAGACGAACATGGTCGCCTTGGGCTTTGCGACGGCCCAGCCGGCTTTGTTGAGGCCTTCGACGAGGACGTCGCGGCGGCGGCGGTAGTTGTCGCAGATCTGCGCGACACATTCCTGCGGGCCTTCAAGCGCCGCGATGGCCGCGACCTGGATGGGCGTGAAGGTGCCGTAGTCAAAGTAGCTCTTGAGGCGCGCGAGCGCGCCGACCAGGCGCTGATTGCCGACCATGAAGCCGATGCGCCAGCCGGGCATGTTGTAGCTCTTCGACAGCGTGAAGAACTCGACGGCGACGTCTTTGGCGCCGGGAACCTGCAAGGACGCTGGGCGGCTTGTAGCCGTCGAAGGCGATGTCGGCGTAGGCAAGATCCTGAATGAGCTAGAAGCCGTGCTCGCGGGCGAGCGCGACGAGGCGCGCGAGGAAAGGCAGCTCGACACATTCGGTCGTCGGGTTCGACGGGAAGTTGACGATGAGGGCCTTGGGGCGCGGCGTCATGCGCGGGATGATTTCTTCAAGCTGCGCGAGAAAACTTTCCTGGTTGTGGACGGGGACGCTGACGATGTGCGCGCCGGCGATGACCGGGCCGTAGATATGGATGGGGTAGCTGGGGTTGGGCACGAGCACGGTGTCGCGCGAATCGAGAATGGCGAGACAGAGGTGGGCGATGCCCTCCTTGGAGCCGATGGTGACGATGGCCTCGGATGTCGGGGTCGAGATCGACGTCGTAGCGCGTCTTGTACCAGTTGCAGATGGCCTTGCGCAGGCGCGGAATGCCGCGCGAGACGGAGTAGCGATGCGTGGCGGCTTGCGGGCCGCTTCAACGAGCTTGTCGACGATGTGGGTGGGCGTGGCGCCGTCGGGGTTGCCCATGCCGAAGTCGATGATGTCTTCGCCGCGGCGGCGCGCGGCGGTCTTCATCTCGCCGGTGATGTTGAAGACGTAGGCGGGAAGGCGCTGAATGCGGGAAAACTCTTCCATGATGACTCCAGTGTAAGACCAGTGGTCAGTGATCAGTGGTCAGTGGTCAGCGAGTCAGTAAACAGTAAGTAATGGGCAGCGATCGACCTGATCAACTGACGACTGAACTGAACTGGATTTTGGGATGAGGTGAGGCGGGAGTCTAGGCGGCGCGAGCCGCCGCAGCCGCGGCTGCGCGGGCAGCTGGTGCGCGTTCGGACGAGGGCGCGATGTGGGGCGAGGTGCTGCATGGGTTTAATTATAGCGAAGAAGCAAAGTTGGAGTGAGTTTGCCACGGATAGAGCTGTGCTATCCCACCCTAAACGGAGAAAGCGCGTTTAGGATGGGGCACCCAGCTATTTTCCGACGACAATTATTTGGCGATGACGATTATTTGTCGGTGGTGATGACGACGCGGAAACGCGCCTTGCCGCTCATCATGCGGTCGTAGGCTTCCTCGGCCTGTTCGAGCGGATAGGTTTCGATCATGGGCTTAATGCCGGTGAGGGCGCTGAAGTTGAGCGTGTCTTCAGAGTCCATGCCGGTGCCGGAGGGCCAGCCGACGATGGAGCGGCGGCCGCATGATGAGCGCGCACGGCGTTGACTTCGAAGGGCTTGTCTGGGACGCCGATGATGATGAGCTTGCCGCCGGGAGCGAGGCCGCCGACGGCGGAGGCGAGTGCGTCGGCGTTGGTGAGGGTGGAGAGGATGACTGCGGCGCCGCCGAGTTTTTGCAGTTCGGCCGCGGGGTCCTGCGTGGTGCTGTCGATGTAAATGTGCGCGCCGAGCTGCTTGGCGAGCGGGCCTTTGTCGGCGCCGCGGGCGATGGCGACGGTGCGGTAGCCGCTTTTGGCGGCGTATTGCACGCCGAGATGGCCGAGGCCGCCGATGCCGAGGATGGCGACAGTGTCGCCGGGGCGCGCTCCGCTGTTGCGCAGGCTGTTGTAGGTGGTGATGCCGGCGCAGAGCAGCGGCGCGGCGTCGACGTCGGAGAGGTCGTCGGGAATGAAGGCGAGGGCGTTGGCGGGGGCGATGACGTAGTCGGCATAGCCGCCGTCGATAGCTGATTCCGGAGATGAGGCCGTTCTGGCAGAGGATGAAGTCGCCGCGGCGGCAGGGCGGGCAGTAGTTGCAGTGGCCGCCGTGCCAGCCGAGGCCGACGCGCTGGCCCGACTTTGAAGAGCGGGACATCGGGGCCGACGGCATCGACGACGCCGGCGATCTTCATGGCCGGGAATGCGGGGATACTGAATGCCGGGCCAAAGCCCGAGCTTGGTGAGCAAGTCGCTGTGGCAGACGCCGCAGGCCTGGACGCGGATGCGAACGTGGCCGGGGCCGGGCTCGGGGAATTCTTTTTGGACAAGCTGAAATGCTCCGCCGGCGGCGGAGACCTGCACGGCACGACCAGTGACTGTGGGCATTGGGAAAAAATCTCCTGTCAGTTGGACAGATGACGGGCGCTAGGCGGCAGGATGCACAGAGATGATTGTAGGAATGTGAATTGTCGATGCCTAGGCGGGGCGCGAGGGAAGTGTCAGCTTGCGGGCACAACGAATTGAGTTGGCGGCTCTTGTCCTTGTTCCCAAATCGTGTTAAGATGAGTAAGTCGTTGAGGAGGTGTCATGAAAAAGGGTATTGGTGGCCAGTAATCAAACCGTGTGGTAGTCCTTTACCATTCCCAACTCAAACGAATTGTTCGCCCCGAATGGGGCGATTTTATTTTGGCACGCAATATCTTGCCGTTCTGTTCAATGCTTGGAGGCACCAAGCCGCGAGATGGTTCTCCAGCGACCCTCTCCTCTAATGTTGGATTCTCGAACTTTCTTTGCCCCTTCGGAAGTTCTACGACCAACTCCACGAGTCTTGTTGCAGGAGTCACGTCATGATCAATGAATTCTCTGCGGTCTGGAAATGAGTTGATTAGGTCATGACTCCAACACACGGTTGCGGCCTGTCCCTTGTAAAGGGTGCTTGTAAATACCTTCCTAACGTCTAATAAACAGCCGAGCCGTTGTTGATCTTCAGCCGAGGGTACCAGTCCGTCGACCTGGACATTTTCGATGGCTCCGTCCGCAACAATATTCCGGCACCAAATCTCATTCATGCTTCCATAATTTATTCTGATTGTCTGTTCCCTCGTGAAGGTCGCTTTCACGCCGTCGTCGCTCAAGAACCTCAAATGTTTCCTCATCATGGTCGTCGAATATTGGGGCCCCCTGCCTGACCTGTAAAGGACATAGAACACGACCAAAAGCAACGCCAGAGCAATAACGTAGAGAACCCGCAATTGGTTGTTTGAATCATGGAAGATAGGGATTAAGCCCAGCAGCCCGATCACTATGCAGACGACATGAAGCGATCGATCTGTGTTCCATGAAGCCATCTCGTTACCCCGCCGAGGTGCCTGATTCAATAATGATTCTGATAGGCAGGATTATATGCTGATCTTGGGCCGCACACGCGTAACCGGGCACCGCGGCCATCTGAATGTCCGGAAGCAGACTCGATTCAGGTCCAACACCCGGACGAAGTGATCTCCGCAAAACTATACTGAAAGACGACATGGACAAGTTTCTCCCCGTAGACGAACAGATGGACCTGCTTGAGAAGGGCGCGGCGGAGATTATCCGCGTGAGCCGATTTGCGCGAGCGCCTGGAAGAGAGCCGCAAGACCGGACGGCCGCTGCGGGTGAAGGCGGGGTTCGACCCGACTGCGCCCGATCTGCACCTGGGGCACACGGTGCTGATGCGCAAGCTGCGGCACTTTCAGCAGCTGGGGCATACGGTGATTTTTCTTATCGGCGATTCGACCGCGCTTATCGGCGACCCGACGGGACGGAATGTGACGCGGAAGCCGCTGACGCGCGAAGAGATCGACGAAAACGCCGAGACGTATAAGCAGCAGGTGTTCAGGATTCTCGATTCCGAGAAAACCGAAGTGCGCTACAACTCGCGAGTGGCTGGACAAGCTTGGTTACGCCGGCCTGATCGGCCTCTCCGCAAAGGTCACGCTCTCGCAGATGCTTGACCGCAAGGAATTTCTCACGCGCTTCCAGGCGGAGCAGGACATCAGCCTCCATGAGCTTCTGTATCCGCTCGCGCAGGGCTACGATTCGGTCGCCTTGAACAGCGATGTCGAGCTGGGCGGGACAGACCAGAAATTCAACCTGCTGATGGGCCGCGAGCTGCAGCGCGACTACGGGCAGAAGCCGCAGATCGTGCTGATGACGCCGATTCTCGAGGGGCTGGACGGCGTGCAGAAGATGAGCAAGTCGCTCAATAATGCGATCGGGATCAACGAGCCGGCGAGCGAGATGTACGGCAAGCTGATGCGATCTCGGACGAGTTGATGTGGAAGTATTGGGTGCTGCTGACGGACCTGAAGCAAAGTGAAATTGACGCGATGAGGGCGGACGTGGCGGCGGGAAAGCTGCACCCGATGGAGACGAAGAAGATACTGGCGCGGACGATTACGGCGGGGTTCCACGGCGAGGCCGCGGCCGAGAGCGCGGACGAGAACTGGGCGCGGATGTTTCAGCAAAAGGAGACAGCCGAGGATCTCGAAGAGGTTATGGTCGCGTACGTCGATGTATCCAGCGCAGACGCAAACCAGATTCGCCTGCCCAAGTTGCTGGTGGCGCTCGGGCTGGCCGCGAGCGGCGCCGAGGCGAACCGGAAGATTGCGGAGAAGGCCGTCAAGGTCGATGGCGAGGTGGTGGACGGCGCGGTGATTCATGCGACAACGTTGCCGGTACGAATCGTCGTGCGGTTGGGGAAACGGGCGAAGATGGCGCTGATTGCCTAGGTCTTACGCCTCGGTCTCCATGTTGGGTTCAGTCCAGAGAAGAATTGCCTGCGGCAATGAGCCGATGAGAATGCAGATCGGGGCAAACAGGAAGTGCTGCTTAAAGGAGCCCGTCAGATCCACCCGAAGAAACAGCGAGGACGAATTAGGTTCCAGGAAAAAACGGGCCATCGGAATGGCGGCAAAATAACAGAAGAAAACCGCGAGGAAGCCGAACAGGAGAATTCGGTACGCCAGGAAGTGGGCATGGTCGCGCCGATGCGCCTCGCGTTCGTCGCCGCGGTAGTACGGGTCGCCGGCGACGCCCGTGAAGACGATAAGGAGCGCACAGAAAAGTATGCCGTACCCGCTCATGATCCACACCGTGAGGGCATTTGGACGGATTGAAAACGGAACGAAGGCAAGCGTAACCGTTGACACGTAAAAGAGCGCCACAAGCCAGCGGCGGCGCGCACGCGATTCAAAATGGATGCGAATGTGTCCGAGGGCGTATTCGGGGTTCATCGTCTACTCCTTCTCTGAGAATGGCTGCCCTCGTAAACCTGCTCGCTGAGCGGCTTGAGCGGATGAGTCGAGAAGATCGCTTCGACGGGCAGTGCGAAATACTCGGCGATCTGGAAGGCAAGTTTGAGACTAGGTCCGTACTCCCCTCGTTCCAGAAAGCCGATGGTTTGGTAGTTCACGCCGACGGCATCAGCCAGCTGCTGACGGCTCGTTCCACGCTCGGCGCGAAGAACAGCAATGCGGTTATAGAGGCCACTTTCGCCGAGAGTCTGGGGTCTTCCGTTGTTGCTCACATCAATATATTGCTTATACACAACAGATTTGTCAAGTTTAGAAACAGTCGAACGGGATTTGAATGGCGTGGGTTCTGCCGCCCCTACGGGGCTTGCTCGTTTTTGTGCTGCTATCCCAGGGTACCGCCTCAGGTAAGGCATCGTGCGATCCCACCCTAAGCGCAAAATGCCACGCTTAGGATGGGGCACCCATTTTCGTGCGGGATTGGAAGCGGGAAGAACAACCGCAGGTCCTTCGACTCTGATCGTCCGGCCCGGCGGACGATCTTCGCTCAGGATGACAAGTCAGTGGTGATTGCGGGTGTTGGTTGCCGAGAGCTGAGGTGCGGGCGAGAACGCCCGCACGACAGCCGGTCTGGAGACCGGCGGCACATTTCCGGCTGAGCGCGAGGGCTAGCTGGCTTGCGCGAACGCGCGAGCGGAGTCGAGGAGTTTGGCGACGGATTCCTTTGAGCAGGATTCGGCGTAGATGCGCAGGAGCGGCTCGGTGCCGCTGGCGCGGAGCAGCAGCCAGGTTTCGGCGGCTTTGGGTTTGGTGGTCGCTTCGGGGTTGTCGAGGAAGAACTTTACGCCGTCGAGATTCTCCTGCGAGTAGATGGCCATGCCGGCGAAGACGGGGTCGCCGGGCTTGAGGGCGTGGGCGCGGGCGATGGCGGCGTTCTTTTGCGCTTCGGCAGAGTGGAGATCGATGCGGCCGTACTGGTGCTCGCCGTATTCGGCCTGCAAGATCGGCGACGAGTGGCCCAAGAGTTTTCTTTTCCTGCGCCATGACGTTCGCGAGCATGCAGGCAGTTGAGCAGGCCGTCGCGCTCGGGCAGGTGGCGCTGGAAGCCGATGCCGCCCGACTCCTCGCCGCCCATGACGATTTCGCGCTCGAGCATGAGGTCGACGACATATTTGAAGCCGATGCCGTGCTCGATGAGCTCGCGGCCATATTTCTGCGCGATGCGGTCGAGCATCTTGGTGGTGTTGAAGGCGCGGGTGACGGCGCCGGGCCAGCCTTTGTACTTGCAAGACCCAGTTCAGCAGCACGGAGTAGATTTTGTGCGGATCGACGAAGTTGCCATGCTCGTCGGTGGCGCCGATGCGGTCGGCGTCGCCGTCGGTGCAGAGGCCGGCCTGGCAGTGGTTGGCGACGGTGGCTTCGCCGAGGGCGCGGATGTTCGGCTCGATGGGCTCGGGATTGATGCCGGGAAAGAGCGGATCGGGATTGGAGCGAATCTGCACGTGAGCCACGCCGATGCGGGTGAAGATGTCGGCGAGGATGGTGCCGCCCGCGCCGTACATGGAGTCGATGCAGAACTTCATGCCGGATTTCGCGATGAGGTCGAGATCGGCGAAGTCTCTCGATGGCTTTGAGATAGGTGGGCAGGAAGTCGACTTCGGTGATGGGCGCGGGCTGCGGCAGCGCGCGGGACGGGCTTGCCGAGATACGACTCGATGGCCGTGATCATGGACGGGCTTGCCTGAGCCGCCGTACCAGCCCTTGTACTTGACGCCGTTCCACTGCGCGGGGTTGTGCGAAGAGGTGATCATGATGCCGCCGGCCGCGCCGCGCTCGCGCACGCCCCAGCTGAGGGCCGGCGTGGGCGTGATGGCATTGGCCAGCATGACGGGAATGCCGGTGGCCGCGACAACTTCAGCGCAGGTGTGGGCAAAAGCCTTCGACCCGAAGCGCGTGTCGTAGCCGATGCAGAGGCCCTTGCGAGGGATCTTCATGGGCGGAGTCCTTTGCAGGAGTGGATGTAGGCGGCGATGGCTTCGGCGGCGATGCGGACGTTGGCGAAGGTGAAGTCGTCGGCGATAACGCCGCGCCATCCGTCGGTGCCGAATTTGATGACGGGATCGGGCATGAATAGAGTTCGATGCGTCTTTCAGTGATTCTGGGGAAGCAAAGGAAAACAATAACAGGCGAAGCGGGACGTGTACACGGCAAGAGGCCCATTGGAAAGCATTCAGGAGAGGACTAAAATAATATCCAGCCGTCGATAAAGCGGACAAGGTCCTTCCCCTCTCGGGCCAGACTCGAATACAAATTTCGTTTCAGGAATTTGCCCATGGCCATTCTCACCATTCTGATAAGAACAGCGAGTCTCAGCAGGACGGCAGGCGTGGTGTTGCTGGCGGCGACAGCGACATTTGCCCAGCACGGCTCGGCGCAACAGCCTGCGGGCGGGACGCAACCAGTCGCGACGCAAAACGGCGGGAGCGCAAAGGGGATTCCAGCCGGAAGCCACCGACGAGCCGGCGGCAAAGAACGGCCACCAATATGTGGTCGCGATCGGAATCGATCACTACGAGAACTGGCCGATCCTGAGCACAGCGGTGAGCGACGCAACGGGATTTGCGAAGCTGCTGACGACAAAGTTCGGATTTGAGTATGCCGTTGAGCCGCTGACCGAAAAGGCCGCCACAGGGAAAGCGATCATCTCGCTGCTTGAAGACGATTTGTCGGCGCGTTTGAAACCTGAAGACTCGCTGGTGATCTTTTTTGCCGGCCACGGGACGACTCACGACTACAAGATTGGCGATGAATCGCGATCAGACGGATTCATTGTTCCGGAGGAAGCGCGCGCGCCGGGCGCGAATGAGCACTGGAGCGATTATCTCAAGATCGAGGATCTGTTGCACACCATCGACTCGCTGCCAGCCGGGCACATTCTGGTGATCCTGGATAGTTGCCACAGCGGCATGGCGCTGGGAAACAAGTTCATGACCAGCCGCGCCGATACGCGGTTCGAGCGGGACATGCTGGTGAAGGTGAGCCGCAAAGTGATCGCCAGCGCGCAGGGCGACCAGCTTGCCGCCGACAGCGGGCCGCTGCCGGATCACTCATTGTTTACCGGGCTGATGATTCAGGGCCTGACGAACGGGAAGGCGGACAGCTTCGGCGAGGGCTTTGTGACGTCGAGCCAACTGGGCGCCTTTGCGCAGCACGAAGTTGCAGTTGCGGCGGGATCGAAACAGACTCCGCTGTTTGGCGCTTTCGACGACGACCAGGGCGGCGAGCTGGTGATTCATATGGGCGCGGGAACTCAACCGGCCGCGGCGAACGGCGCCGACCCGGCGACTGCGCTGACGAATTACGAAGCGCTGGAGCTGGATCGGCTGAAGAAGGAAGGCAATCGCTACTGGCAGGTCGACGATCCTCTAAAGAATTTTCCCGCGGCAAGAAGCGTGGCGCAGAAGCTGTGCGACAGCAGCAAAGACAGCGACGAATACTGGGGATGCGAGCAGGCGGCGAGGAGTTTTCGCACGGGGCTGGGAGGCGAGACGGACTATACGCGCGCGGCAAGCCTGGCGCAAAAGGCGTGCGATGGCAAGGATTCCGACGCATGCGTGCTGCTGGCGGCGATCTATCAATCGGGCGAGACGATTCAGCCTGACTTGCAGAGCTCGGTGCGCCTTTACCAGGATTCATGCAACCAGGGAAATCTGCGCGGCTGTTTCGGGCTCGGCAAAATGTACATGCTAGGCAGCGGCGTGGCCATAGATTACGCGCAGGCGAAAGCTCTTTTTACAAAGGCGTGCGACGGCGGAGAGATGACGGGCTGCAATGGCCTCGGCGTGCTCTACAATCTCGGCTCCGGCGTTACGAAGGACCACACGCAGGCGCTGAGCCTTTGGCAGAAGGCGTGCGACGGCGGCGTGGGGAAGGCCTGCGAAAACATCGGCCTGATGTATGCCTCAGGGAACGGCGCTGCGAAGGACTCGGCGCAGGCCGTCAACTATTACAAGAAGGGTTGCGCCGACGGCGAGATGGAAAGCTGTGCTGAAGAGGCATGGGCCTACCAAACCGGCCAGGGAGTGGAAAAAGACCAGCCGCAAGCGCTGACGCTCTTTCACAAAGCGTGCGACGGCGGGTCAGCGGTCGGCTGCAACGAGCTGGGCAACAATTATTTGAATGGAGTGGGCCTGGGTAAGGATCCGGCGCAGGCGGCGGTGTTTTTTCGCAAGGCGTGCGACCAAAGCGGAGACGGTCAGTGGGGCTGCAACAATCTGGGGCTGATGTACGACAACGGCTTTGGCGTGGGGAAGGATTCAAAGGAGGCGCTGCGCCTGTACCGTCGAGGCTGCGACGCAGGCCAGATGGTCGCGTGCAGCAACGCGGCCAACATGTATCTGTATGGGCGAGGTACGGCGGTGGACGAAGGCGAAGCTGTGCACCTTTACCGCGCGGCGTGCACTGGAAACAATCTGGGCGGGTGTGTGCAGCTGGGGCTCATGCTGGAGAGTGGAGCAGGCACAACGAAAAACGAGCCGCAGGCAATCGGGTTTTTCCGCAAGGCATGCGATGGCGGCGAGCTGAGGGGCTGCCTCGGCCTTGGCGCAATGTTTGAAAGCGGCATGGGTGTGGCCAAGGATGAGTCGCAGGCAGCGAAGTTATATGGCAAAGCCTGCGATGGAGGGAACTTTGCCGGCTGCACGGACCTGGGCAACCTGACGGTGAGCGGCCGCGGCGTGACCAAAGATGAGGCCGCGGGTTTTGCGCTCTACAAAAAGGGCTGCGACGGCGGCGACACGAACGGCTGCTTGAATTACGCACTGGCGTATGAATCTGGGCAGGGCGTGGCCAAGGATGAGGCGCAGGCAGCGCAGCTCTTCCAAAAAAACTGCGATGCGGGCGATCTGAGGAGCTGCACGCAGCTCGGCTACATGTATTACTACGGGATCGGCGTCGCCAAGGACGAAACGAAGGTGTTTCAACTGACGCAGAAATCCTGTGACGGCGGCGTGATGACGGCCTGCGCCAATATGGGCGCTACATATTATTTGGGGGTTGGAATCGCGAAAGACGAACCCAAGGCGATCGCGTTGAGCCGCCAGGCCTGCGATGGTGGTGAACCGCGAGGCTGCGCCAGCGTCGCTGTGATCGACTACATGGACCACGAGGGATTCGACTCGGCAAAGAATTACGCGGACCAGTTGGCCAGCTATCGAAAGGCGTGCGATAGCGGCGACATGAAGGGCTGCTCGGCTCTGGGTTACATGATTCACAATGGCCTGGGCACAACGAGAGATCTCAACGCGGCCAATGATCTGGTACTAAAAGCCTGTGACGGCGGCGTAATGATCTCCTGCGTGGGATACGGCGGAATCCTGTACGTCGGCGACGGCGTGAAACAGGACCTGGCGCAAGCGCTGAGCTACGAGCACAAGGCGTGCGACGGCGGTGTGATGGCGGGCTGCATTTATGTTGGATACTTCTATCAAAATGGCATTGGCGCGCCGATTGACGTTGTGCAAGCCGGCGACTTCTACCGCAAAGCATGCGATGGTGGAGAGCCGACTGGGTGTCGTGCTGTCGGCTGGCTCTACCGGAATGGCCTGGGCGTGGCGCTGGATGAGGCGACGGCCTTGAGTTTCTATCACAAAGCCTGCAACGGCGGCGATCAAACTTCGTGCACGGAGTTGAAGGCGAATCCCTAGTGACGGGCTGCCGCTCTAGTATCCTTCTCGAAACTGTGAAAGTAGCAATCATTGGCGGCGGCATTGTGGGGCTGGCAACCGCGCACCAGCTTCTGGAGCGGTATCCGTCGCACCAAGTGCTTCTGCTGGAGAAAGAAAGTGGGCCCGGCCGCCACCAGACCGGACACAACAGCGGAGTGCTGCACTGCGGCCTGTACTACAAGCCAGGCTCGACGAAGGCGCGGCTGGCCGTGGAAGGAATTCGCAGGATGACGGCGTTCTGCGAACTGCACGGCGTGCCATACGAACTGTGCGGCAAGACGGTAGTGGCGACGGAGCCGGAGGAGATTCCGCGGCTGCACGCGCTGCTCGAGCGCGGCAAAGCTAATGGCTTGACGGGGCTCGAACTTCTGGGCGCGGAGCAGATTCGCGAATACGAGCCGCACGCCGCGGGGCTCGAAGGAATCCGTGTTCCCCAGGAAGGGATTGTCGATTACGGCGCGGTGTGCGCCGCGATGGTGAAGGAGATTGGCGCCAGAGGCGGTGAGATTCGATTCTCATCGGAGGTGACGCGAATCAAGAAAACTGCCGCGTGGACGATCCATACAAAAGGCGATGCCGGAAGCGGAGATTACGAAGCAGATTTTCTGATCAATTGCGCGGGATTGCACAGTGACCGCGTGGGCCGAAGAGCGGGAAGTCAGGATCCGGCGAAGATTGTTCCCTTTCGCGGCGAATACTACAAACTGCGGCCGGAGCGGCAACACCTGGTGCGAAATCTGATTTACCCCGTGCCTGATCCGAAGTTTCCGTTTCTCGGTGTGCACTTTACGCGACTGATTCACGGCGGGGTGGAGTGCGGACCGAATGCAGTGCTGGCTTTCGCGCGCGAGGGATACAAACACACGGATTTTTCGCTGCGCGACTCACTGGAGACGCTCACCTACCGTGGTTTCTGGAGGTTTTTTGCGCGCTATCCGCGGATGTGCTGGGATGAGTTCAAGCGGTCCTACAGCAAGAAGCTTTTTTGCAGCTCATTGCAGCGGCTGGTGCCGGAACTCAGGATGGAAGATTTGGAACAGGGCGGATCGGGTGTGCGCGCGCAGGCGCTATCGCCGGAAGGCGAGTTGATGCAGGATTTTTATTTTGTGCGGCAGGAAGGCGCGCTTCATGTTCTAAACGCGCCAAGCCCAGCGGCGACGGCGTCTCTCTCGATTGCGGATGAGATTCTGGTTCAGGCGAAGGATGCTCTTGCGCCGTGATGCAGCGGACTCGCGCAGCCGTGTAAACCGCGCAGCCGTGTAAACTAACAATGACCCCAAAAGCCGGTCCGCCCTTGTGGACCGGCTGCGTTATGTCGGGACGTGGCTCAGCCTGGTAGAGCACTCGCTTGGGGTGCGAGGGGTCGGCAGTTCGAATCTGCCCGTCCCGACCAATTAACTTCCCTCCATCATCTTCGCCGGCATTTGCACTTCTCTCGTGAACTGCCGACGCCGAGTACCCCAACCTTCGGCATTGGCGGCAGCCGATGCCGTCAATTTTGGTGCGAGGGGTCCGCGAGGCGTAGCCCAGCGAGCGCAGTTCGAATCTGCCCGTCCCGGCCAGCTCAGCACTCGCTCACCGCCGTCGCCGGCTTCAGCCCTCCAACAATCAAGATCCATCCCAACAAAGTCGATCCGAACACTCCTCTAATTTTTCTGAGGGTCGTTTGTATCATTTTTGACCAGGTCTGTCAGGGCTCTCACAAGCCGGATGCCCTGGTCATCATCGATTGAATCGATAGAGTTCGGAGTTCCTCCCAGCGACGTGGAGACGCAATCGCCGAGCGTGCTCCTCGGTATCAATCGACTCGTCTGCTGAAATGTACCGTTGCCATCATTCCAGGATAACGAATAGAGCGTGATTTGTTCGTTCGGCGGCCGCGCGAGTTCGGCACTGAGCGCCGGCTCAATTTTCTGCCACCATTCTCCAACCCCGCAGCACGACATGTCCGGCTCCTCAATGACACGGAGATACGAATACATATCCGTCGCAGCGAAAGGTGGCTGCACAGAAAAAGGCAGGATCTCCTCGCCCCAACCTGAGTCGATCAATTCACTTTTCCCTGGCCAGATGATAACCAACCCGTTCGCCGGAATATCCTTCAGCCCGGCGGCCATTTGACCTGCCATTCGGGATGACATATCTCCATAACGCTTGTACTCTGCGTCGCCCTTCCACATCTGGATAGCGGCAAAAATCAGGAGAAGACCCATGCCCGCCACGCGAGAATATCGGTGTTCCTCGGATAGCGCACCACTCGGCGGGAATGCCAGAAACGCGATACCGATGCAAAGCCCCGTGGCAGGCAGGTAGAGATGGTAGGTTACATGGCTTTCGATGAGATAGGGAATGTTGGTGATCAAAAACCAAACCACTCCAAAGTAAAGGACGACTGCCACCGATCGTGGGTTTTTATTCCGCAGGAAAAAGGAAATAGACCAAACGAGAAGCAGGCCCAGTATCACTCCCAGGATAAGAGCTGAATAGGGAAAGAGAGCGTCAAAGTCGAAGACCTGAAGCTGCCGTATTCGCAGCAGGAAATGGCTGAAGTGAAGGAAAAAACCTGTTGAAGTTGTTGCTGCGGCAGGGATATTCCTTCCCCAGCTTGCTTCGCGAACATAACTCGAAAACACCTTATGCCGCCACAAGAGATAGGCCAACAGCAATAGCCCATAAGCTGAATAAGGAAGCACAAGCCGTCGCCATTTATTCGATTTCCTAAGCGATTCACGCGAGAAAGTACCACTGTCCACGCTCACAGTGCGCAACAGATCGTACGAAAAGAGCACGAGCGGCAGAGTGATTGCGCTTTCCTTGGTGAGGAGGCAGCATACAAAAGCGCATATCGAAACGCCCACGTGCAAGGTCCGGCCACTAGAACGAAAATAAAGAAAGAAAAGGAAAGCGATAAGGTAGAGAACCGCGGGAAGGCTCTCGGCAACCACACCAACGATAAGCGACGTTGCCTGTGCATTGAACGGCTGCACGGCAAACAATATAGCGGCGAACATACCGGTGAATCCGGCGCCGCGCCGATTTCCCGGACAAACTGCCTCGGCGATCAGGAATACCAGCACTGAAACAACGGCATGCAGAACCATCTCGCAAAGGTGGTAGCCCCAGGGACGAACGCCCCAGATGCAGTATGCCAAAAAGTAGAACAGGCTATAGAGGGGACGGAACTCTTGGCGTGCATCCCCCCAGACAAATTGGCCCGTGTCCATGTGCAACAACTGCAGGAACCGCGCGGGCGAAAGATTGTGAAAGGCATGCACGAATGCAAAGTCGTCTACCAGAAAATAGATATTTAGGGTCGGAAGGCAACTAATCAAAGTGACAAGGAAGATGATGCCGGCTACAAGAAGCGGTCCTGCGGTCACTTTCAAACCAACGGTCGCGCTGGGCCGGCGCCTGGCTTCGAAAATTTCAAGAGCCCAAAACCCCGCGCCCGCAAACACGGCGATAAGCAGAGCCGCTTCTTTCCCGAGTACAAAGAGAATCGCGCCGGCCGTCAAAAAAGAAACCCAAAGAAAAATGACGAAGAGTCGCCGGATCCATTGGCCCGCGGCCGATGTGGATTCAGCGCTCAGCGCTTGCTTGAGATCCTGTTCCCTTTTTGAGCGCATCCTGTGATTTCCTCTCGGGTTTTCGAGCAATGGATGCAGCGGTAAACACCTGACCGATGAGTTCCAGCACAAGCCAGTTTAGTCGATAGGATCATCTCAGGCGGCGCGATCCGCAACCATTCAAGAGGGCTCGGCCCTGGTCGCCGGTCATCGTAACCCCTCCGATGAAGCCGGTTCGCAGCGGTATAGACTCACCTCAAACCCGCCGGTGATAATGAGGAACCTGCTCGGGAAGGGGTCGCATGATTGCTAAGTATTCGCAACAGTTGGAGAGGGCGCGCTCGATGAACAATGGGGTTCCCGTTTCGATTGGGTTTAAATGACGGGGAACACCGCCAAGCCCGAGTTGGAAATCCTGCTCCCGGTTCATAATGAGGGCGAAAGCATTGAAGCGACCATTCGCAATATTTATGAGGAACTCTCGCCTACTGCGGGCATCGGCTTCATCATCTGCGAGGACGGAAGCAAGGACGACTCCAAGGGGGTCTTAACGCGGCTGGCTCATGAACTGCCGATGCGGCTGAACCTGAGTGATGCGCGCAAAGGTTACTCAGTGGCGATGCGCGAAGGCATGGCAATCGTCGAGGCAGACTACTTGCTATGTCTGGATTCGGATGGGCAATGCGATCCGAAGGACTTTGTCAACTTCTGGAAGAATCGCGGCTCAGCCGATGTTGTGATCGGCTGGCGTGTCCATCGAGCAGACACTCCGCTGCGCAGAACATTTTCGCGGATCTTCCATTTCTTTTATCAATCTGTTTTCCGAGTCCCCGTGCACGATCCTAGTTGCCCATTTGTCCTATGTCGTCGCGACTTGGCACACAGCATGTCAGCAGAGCACTTTGAAATGAAAGAGGGCTTCTGGTGGGAGTTCGTAGCGCGCGCACATCGCCGCAATCTAACCATCCTCGAGATTCCGGTCAATCACCGATTGCGCGCCGCCGGCATTACTCAGGTATACCGGTGGCACAGGATGCCCGGCATTTTCTTTCGGCATCTCGCAGCGATTTACAAGATTTGGGCGGATACAAGAAAATCCGCCTGACCACGGCTGCGGTTCCCCCGCGTTTCCGCTGTGGTTCCATCGATCGATTGCGTCAGACGATGTGCGAATAGAACCCCCCGTCGGCCGGCGCCCAGCCGAGAATCGCCTGAAGTGACGATATGCTATGGTGGTTGCGATGCCGCCGCTTACGAAGAAGCTATCTGATCGAACAGCGACTCAGCGCGTGCTCCGTATTTATCTCTTCATTTTGATGTCGCTGCTCCTGTTCGGCGGCGTGACCTTCACTTTGGCAACATTTCACAAGGTATTCTATCGATTCGGTTGGGATGACGATGAAGGCGCTGTGTGGTGGGAAGCCGCCCATGTGACCAACCTCCGCGAGTTGTATCACCCCATTCAGCAGTACCCCTACTTTGTGGTTCCCTACCCGCCCGTGTTCCACGCCGTAACCTGGCTCGCGGCCAAGGGCACGGGAAACTTTCTGATTGCGGGCCGGCTCGTTTGTGTTTTCTCCGCTCTCGGCATCAGCCTGCTTCTTGGGCTTATTGTTTTGCACGCGACGCCACAAAGAATACCTGTTCGCATCCGAGGCAGTGGCGCGCTCATCGCCTCACTGCTTTGCTTTCGATTGGATTCGTTGAATATCTATATTCCGGAGATGGGGGTCGATCTCCTCGCGCTGTTCTTCACTTTTCTCGGGGTCTATCTGTTTTTGCGATTCAGCCAGAATACCAAGGCGCTTTACGGTGCGTTCGCGTGTTTTGTCGTGGCCATCTTTACAAAGCAGACCATGCTCGCAGCGCCACTTGCCTGCCTTGGTGCTGCCATGCTTATCCGGCCTGCCCAGGGTATTCGCTATCTTTTGTTTTGCGTTGCGCTGGGCAGTGCCGGCTTGGGATATCTGGTGTGGGCCACCGGCGGCGAGGTTCTTCGCCATCTTTTTCTCTACAATGCGGTCGAGCCCTACATACTGAGTCGCTTGATATTGGGTATGCAAGCCAACCTGATCAGCATGACTCCTATCGCTGCGGTCGCGTGCCTATCCCTCTTCTCGCTGATTGACCCCACCCTCGGCAAGAAACACGTGAGCTATCTTGAGTGGCTCCGGAAGAAGATTCAATCAAGTCGCAATCGTCTGGCGATCATCGTGCTCGGCCTGGAGCTCGTGATCGCGTTTCTGATTTCACTCACATATATAAAGGACGGCTCGGGAGTTCACTACTTCCTGGAATGGAACTTCGTCTGTTGCCCGCTCGCCGGTTTGTTTGTGGTCAGGGTGTTGAATCACAAGCGGGCGGTATCCACCTATTCGCTCGGCGGAGCAGCGGCCCTTATTTTGATCTTGCTGGCAGCATTGACCGGCTTTCCCGATTCGCTGCTGCGAATGAAGAACATGTACCACCCGGGCGCCGGCCTGAGGCAAGCTCAGAACGCTGCGTATTCCAGTAACGTTGCGGCATTGCAAATTATTGAACAAACACCAGGGCCTGTGCTTTCAGACAACCTGGTGTTGCTGATGCAAGCGCACAAAGAGATTTCCATTGAGCCAGGCATCCAGAACTTCCTGGGTAAAGCCGGCATCTGGGATGACTCGGGGTTGACGAACATGATCCGTACCCACCAGTTCGGCGTCATCATCATCAGAGATCTTGACGGCGGCTTTTGGACAAATGGAATTGTGCAAGCCGTTAAGGACAGTTATGTCCCCGTTGAGCATATCGGCGGCGACGGCATTGGAGAGACGGAAGATACGGTTTACAGGCCTGCGCAGTCAGGCCAATGAGGTTTGCGCTTCGCTGCTCCATCGCCAGGTCCGCCGGCACTTGCACTTGGCGCCCGATCATCGACGAACCTGCTGACGAAACTGCCTCAGTCACCAATCATTACGCTCGAATGCGCGTCGCGCGAGCGTCAAATTTGCATTTACTTAGGAACCGGGCCGAAGGCCTTTCCGGCCTACGTGACTTTTGTCATGTACCCAAAAGCCGAAACTTCGCGCAATGTGGATAGACAGGGCAAAGAACCCGAAGTGTGCCTATGGGGCGGCTTAGGCCGGTTCCTCGAGCACCAATAGATATTGAAGCAAACTATTTCTCCCAGGGCTGCACATCCTCGAAGGGTCTTAAGAACCGCTGCCGCGAAAGACTCGCGGTGACCGGTGAACAACCGGATCGGCGACAGGATCATCGGGCGAAAGGCGGCGCATGAACTCCCCCAAATCGCGTCACGCATTGCAATCAGGCATACACGAGCGCAAAGGATTTTGGATCTTCGTTTGCGCGGTGGTTCTTTTTCCGGCTATCACAGGCCTGGCAGGGTGCACGGAGAAGTTTCCAACGACTAAAGAAGTTGCAGTGCCCATCATTTCTTCTTTTGCCGCGAGCCCGGCGTCCATCATCGCGGGCAACAGCACCACGGTGAATTGGGTGACCACTGGCGCAACCGGCATCGCCGTCACGCCAGGGACATTTGCGTCGACGTCGGCGAGCGGGTCAGTTGTTCTGAGCCCGACTGCGACCACCACTTACACCCTGACGGCCACGAATACCACAGGCTCGGTGACGACAACGGTGGTGGTAACCGTGACGCAGCCAAGCCTGCCCACGATTAGTTCGTTCACGGCGAGCCCGACGAGCATCACTCTGGGCGGCATCAGCACGCTGAGGTGGACAACTTCAGGAGCGACGACGCTCAATATTGCGCCGGGAAATCTTGCATCGACCTCAGCGACGGGTACAGTAAACGTGAGCCCGGAGACGACGACAGCATACGTTTTGACGGCGACCAACGCGGCGGGATCGGTGACGGCTTCGGCTACGGTGACGCTGACGTCGACAGGCGGCCCGCTATCGATCACGACGACGAGCTGCCCGGGAGGAACGCAGAACACGGCATACGCAGGTTGCACAATTGCCGCGACAGGCGGAACTCCGCCGTATAGTTTTTCAGTAGACGACAGCGGCAACTATCCTCCGCTGCCGGAGGGGTTGACGATGGACGCATCGTCGGGCGAGATCACAAGCCCGTTGATTGGCGGCCAGGGAACGTACACACCCGAGATCATTGTGACTGATGCGACCAGCGCGACAGCCAAAGCGCAGATCGCCTTTGCGATGAATGGGAGCAATGCATTTTTGGCGAACGTCTTTACGTCTGCCTCCATTTTTCATCATCGCGTGGATGCGGCGACGACGAACCTGCCCGTGGACACGTCGCCTGCTGCGCCAATGTACAGCGGTTACTTACCGGAGACGGTCAAGCCATTCTTCGGGAACAATTCGAATGCGCCGTTTCCGAACGGAATTCCGGCGATCGAAGTGCCGGCTAACCAGCCGGATGTTTCGGTGGCGACGACGGTATATCAGTCGTACTTTACTTCGGGGCCGATTCCGGCATATGCGCCGGTGGAGGGCACGAGCAACTCATCGGGAGACCGGCATGTGCTGGTCTACCTCGAAGCTGGCAACGGCAGTAATCCGGCGCTCTACGAGATGTGGCAGGGAATTTATCTTGACGGGCCATGGACCGATTCTTCAAATGCCGACTGGCCCAACGTGGCGACAGACGCGCTGACGCCTCAGGGACAAGGAACGTCGGATGCGGCGGGCTTGCCGGTGGGGCCGCTGCTGGCCAATGCCGACGAGGTGATTGGAACGGGAACGCCGACCGCGCCGAACGGCACAGTTCAACATCCGATTCGATTCACGCTGAATCACATGCTGAATTATTGGGTGTGGCCGGCCACGGAGACGGCAGGAGTGGGTAGCTGCGACGACAGCGCCGGCGCGCCAATTTCGACGGAGAGCGAGATTTCGCAGGCTACGCCGCCGGCGAGCTTGCACGATGAGCGGAGCGGCCGGCGAGATTTACCGGCTGAAGGCGTCCGTTGCGACACCGACTTGCGCGGCGACGAGCCCGCAGGCGGCCATCATTATCACGGGCTTCCGGAATTACGGAATCATTCTGGCCGACAACGGAGACAGCGGCGGGCTGATCGGGACACCGGACGCGCGCTGGAACGATGCGGACTTATCGTGCCTGACCAGCCTGATTCTCTCGGATTTTGAGCCGGTGAATGTGTCGAGCCTGATGGTGACGAACGACAGCGGAGCGACCAGTCACTAGAGACGACACCTGGTTGCCGGCAATGCGAACATGGCCTCCCAGCCTATTCAATCCGTTTGTTCCAAACGTCTCGGAAAGGATGGGGCATCCAGAGCGGATAATAGTTGCATTAGTGCGCGGGGGGGACGTAGTCGGCCGGCAGGGCTGAGCCGGAGCCGAAGAAGAAATCCTCCATTTGCTCGACGAGGAACTGCTGCGCCTGCGGCAGCCAGGGCTGGAGGCGGTACTCGTTCAGCAGCATCTTCTGGCGGCCGAGCCACTCGTCCCATGCAGCCTTGGAGACGTTCTTATAGATCTTCTGGCCAAACTCCGAGTCGAAGGGCGGCTCGTCGAGGCCTTCCATTTCCTTCTTGTTGCGAACGCAAAAAACGATGTGCGCCATAAAAATTGCTCCCAGATGCCATTGTAATTGGATGACCGGGCACGGATGCCGAAATGAACGGCCAGTAAATTCTCTTGACAAGCCGATGGGCGGCAGGTTGTTCTATCTCCACCTCGCTTGAGGCCTGCGGCCCAGTTGTTAAAATCCCTGGTCACCGATCATCGATGCGCGGGCTGTGCGTGGAAGCGAAGCGATTCCCCTCCCCTTCAACCATCTTCCTCAAAAGGAGAGTTGCAATGGCCGATGAACCAAACACAGTAGCAGCCAGCACGGGACTGTCAGACGATGCCGCCAGCGGCACTTGCCTATTTGACGTTCATTCCAGCGATCATCTTTCTGGTCGTTGCGCCCTACAGCACGAATCCGAAGGTCAAGTTCCACGCATGGCAGTCGATCTTTCTGGCCGTAGCCTGGATTGCGGCCTGGATCGTTCTCGCGGTGCTGGCCTTTGTGCCATTTGTTGGCTGGATTCTCCTGCCAATTCACCTGCTCCTGTTCCTGGGGCTTTTCATCGTCTGGCTCATTGCCATCATCCAGGCGTTCCAGGGGAAGAGATTCTCCATCCCGATCATCGGGTCCATCGCCGCAAAACAGGCCGGCGCATAAGCCGGGACACGCGCGCAGATCGGCTCGAATGCTGCTGGGCCTTTAGCGCTTGCGTCCCTTTTTGAATCTTCCACCTCGCCGCTTGCTCCCGCCCGGGTGCGGCGGCGATGTGTTTTTGCGCTTGTTCTTCTTCGATTTTGATGAGGACGACGCGGCTCTTTTTGCCCGTGAGCGGCAATTCTTCTTCTACAAGAGCAAATTGAAGCTTGCGCTCCTGCACAAGGACGCGGTCGAGGATCACTTGCACGCGGTCGCCTGCGCGGTAGCGCCGGCTCGATCGCTCGCCGACGATCTCATGCGTGTTTTCGCGCCAGGTGAAGCGGTCGGCGCGCATTGTGTCGATGGGGACGAGGCCTTCGACAAAGAGATCGGTGAGCTCGACAAAGAGGCCGAATTTGGCGGGGTTGAGGACGAGAGCGGCGAATTCGTCGCCGACGCGGTCCTGCATGAAGCGGACTTTCTTCCACTCGACCAGCTCGCGCTCGGCTTCGGCGGCGCGGCGCTCGGTGTAGCTGGTTTCTTCGGCGATCTCGGCGAGCTCGGGTTCGGGGATGGGGGGTTCGATTGGGGAGATTCCTTTTACCTTTGTTGTTCCAACGGCAGGCGCGGTCTCCCACCCTTTCCGCACAGAACGCGAAAAGGATGGGGCAACGCCGGTTGTTGGGCGGCCCTCATTTGGGTGCGACCAGGGCGAGCTGAGACGTGCGGCGGTGATGGCGCGATCGCCGGGGACGCCGGCGCGGAGCAGCGTTTTTGCGATGCGGTGCACGATGAGATCGGGATAGCGGCGGATGGGCGAAGTGAAGTGGGTATAGCTGGGCGCGGCGAGTGCGAAGTGGCCTTCGTTGACCTCGGAGTAGCGCGCCTGCGAGAGCGAGCGCAGCATGAGGTAGCTGAGGATGCGCTCTTCCGGCTTGCCTTCAATGCGCGCGGCCAGCTTTTGATACATGCGCGGCGTGACGGCGATGTCTTCAGGCACTTCGTGCTGGCGGGGATTGCGGCCCTGACCGTGGGATTCGCGGCGCTCCTGGCGGGTTTGGATGCGCTTGACGGGCAGCGGTCCAAGGCCAAGCGAGTAGCCGAATCCGGCGGCGAGCTCCTCGAACTGAACGACGCGGCGCGGATCGGGCTTCTCATGAATGCGATAGAGCGACGGGACGCCGAGGTCTTCAAGCCAGACGGCAACGCACTCGTTGGCGGCGAGCATGAACTCTTCGATGAGGCGGTTGGCCCAGGTGCGCTCGGCGCGAGTGACGCCGCGCATCTGGCCGTGCTCGTCGAATTCGATGACCGGCTCGGGCAAATCGAAATCAATTGAGCCTCGCTCTTCGCGGCGCTTGTTCATGAGGACGGCGAGTTTCTTCATGCGCTCGAACTCCGGCGCAACGAGCTTCTGCATAGCGGGCGCGAGTTTCGGACTCGCCTCAAGGATTGCGTGCACCTCCGTGTATGTCATGCGCGCGGCGGAGCGAATCACTCCTTCGACAATCTCGAAGCTCTGGATGTTGCCCGTCGCGTCAAGTTGCATCAGACAACTGAGCACGAGCCGGTCTTCATTGGGGCGAAGGCTGCAAATGCCGGTTGAAAGCTCATGGGGCAGCATGGGAATGGCGCGGTCGGGAAAGTAGACGCTGGTGCCGCGAATGCGGGCTTCGAGATCGAGCGCCGATCCGGGGCGGACGTACTCGGACACATCGGCGATATGGACCTGAAGCTCGTAACCGCCGTCAGCGCGCTCGCGGACCAGCACTGCGTCGTCAAAGTCGCGCGCAGTCTCGCCGTCAATGGTGACGATGGGGAGCGAGCGGAAGTCGGCTCTGCGATTCGGGGGGCGCGATTTCGGCGGGATCGAGACGAGCCACGGCGCGCGCTTCTGCCAACACGGCCTCGGGAAAGATGCGCGGAAGCTGATGCTTGCGGATCATCATCTCGACGTCGACGCCAAAGTCATCAGGCGACCCGAGGACTTCAATCACTCGCCCGATGGGCGGACGCGTGGGCGTGGGCCAACTGGTGATTTCGACATCGACGACGAGGCCGTCGATTCTCGGCCTTCCAGGCTTTCAGGTTTTGGAGTAGACAGTGCCTCGCTACCAAGCACGCGATGCGGTGTGGATGATTCCGCGGCGACCGGAATCTCCGCGCCGGGCGGAATCACGATCGGCTGCGTCATGCGGTCGTCGAAGGGGATGACAACGTTGTCGCGTCCGCGATCCGCGCGCGCGACACGAAATGTCCCGACGACGGTGGGGTTGGTGCGCTCCAGAATGCGCACGATGCGGCCCTGCTGGCGGCCATCGGCTTTGGGAGGCTCAACCTCGACGAGAACCTGATCGCCCTGCATGGCGGCGTTGATCTCGTTGGGCGGAATAAAGATGTCCTGCACGGCTTGAGCTACTTTCAAATCCGTGGCGGAGGGTCTGCGATTGGGCCGAACAAAACCGTAGCCATCGCGGTGCAGATCGAGCCGGCCGGCGACGAGATTATCGCGCGACTGCCGCATCGCGCAAGGCTCCAGTGTTCGCGGTCGATATGGACAAGCTGGCCGCGAACAGTGAGCCGGTCCAGTTGCTCCAGCAGGAGACGGCGCGCGCGCCCGCCGGGGAGCGAGAATTCGCGGACCAACTGCTTGTATCCGGCCTTTTGGCTCGGGGAGGCGGCGATCCGGGCTAGCAACTCGCGATCGGTCATATGCCCAGATTAAGGCAAGTGGAACACTGTGGTGACTTTGGAGAGTCGCGCTTGCACAGAATACGCAGAGTTGCCGTAGAATGGGGTTGCGCGTCGTCCTGGCGGAGCCGGAAATGTGATTGTTCCGATTCCCGGCCGCACAGGAGATGGCCGCGGCGAGAGCTGCGGCGAGCCGACTTTTGTTTTTTTGGGTTCGAGCCATTGGCCTTGCCTTGGCACCCCCGGTCCCCCAGCGGACAGAATAGGAAGAGCACCTTGAGCGCAATGTGGAAACCAAGCCAGACTGGATCATCGATCCCGAACTCCGCGCCGGAGCCGCAGCACGCGGCGCCCCCGGCACACGTGCCTGAAACACCCTCCCGGACACAGGCCGGGAATATCGAGCAAGCCACGCTCGGCAAAGGCCTGTTCATCAAGGGCGAGATTACAGGTTCCGAGTCTTTATATATTGACGGCAAAGTGGAGGGCGCAATCAACCTCCCCGGCAACCGCTTGACCATCGGCCGCAATGGGCAGGTTTCGGCCAACATCACGGCGCGCGAAGTTGTAGTGCTGGGCAAAGTCAAGGGCAACGTCTCCGCCACCGACCGCGTGGACATTCGTGCGGAAGGCTCGCTGAATGGCGACGTGTCGGCGGCGCGCATCAGCATTGAAGACGGCGCGTTTTTCAAGGGCGGGATCGACATCCGCAAGCCCGACGCGAAGCCCGATGCAAAGCCGGCGCAAGGAACCGGAACGACGGGCCCGGTCGCAGTCCCAGGGCCGACGCCGGCGACACACTAAGCGCGAATTTAGGTTGGGCGCAGGTGTCGGGTCGGTTTTCGACGACTCGCAACCGGGCACCTTCAGCAAGACACAAATTCGCACGGCAACGAGCGCCTCTGCCTCGGCAGGGGCGTTTGTGTCTTTTTGCGCGGGCGTGTCTTGTAGCTGGGGCCGAGCGTAAATCTGCCGAGCCGGCAAAGCCGAATCGTCAGCTAAGACGAAGTCGGCGCATGGCGACGCTGGGCAGCGCTGAGCCGGATATTTCAAGAATCCATGCGGCAATCGCCGTCCATGCTGCCATGCCCGCAATGAGGATCATCGCGTCAGTGATCGACCGGGCATGATGAAGCTCGGTGAGGGATGGGAGATGTCGCACGCCGGCACGCAAGCTCCACGCGACGAGCCACGCGGCTGCTCCGCCTGCACACCCAGCCAATAGGCACCGGCCCATCTCTGCATAATCGAGGCTCGCGAGAGAGACCATGCGGCGCTTGTGCAGCAGGATGCCGAGCGTGAGCTGCTTGCAGAACAATTCCGGCGTCGGACGCAAGAGCCAGCCCGGCAGCTCCCCAGATTCTGTACCCGAGCGCGTAGAGCGGGAAGGCGACGAAGAGAATAATCGTGCTGGCAAGCATGGGAAGCCAGGTAATTCCGGCCGCGTAAAAGGCGCGCGCGTAAATGGCCTGCGCAGACCATGCGAAGAGCGAGACCGCGTAGAAAGCAAAGAACCATGCGGTGAGATTGACGTCGGCCGGCGTGAACCTTCCGCCGCCGAAGATCAACTCTACGGCGGATTGCGACAGCGCAATCATGACCGACGTTGCGAGAAAGCTGAGGGCAACCACGCGGGAAACCGAGTCGGCGACACCGGTAGCGAATTTAAAGCGTTCATCCTTCGCCCAGAGCTGGGCAAAGAACGGCATTGAAGCGACGCCGGCCGCTTGCGCCAACATCGCCATGGGCGCGGAGAACAATTGCTTGGCATTGGCAAGGCGCGTGATATCGCCGGCTCCGTGCGATGCGTAAAAACCCGCAAAATACTGGTCGAGAAACGGCAGCGTAAAGCCGAACATGAGCGGAAGCGTCATGAACAGCCACATGCGAAGGCCGGGATGGTGAAGATCGATCGTCCAGCGAAAACGAATCCGTTCCCGTGCCGCGCCCCACGCATTGATGCCGAGCGAGCCGAAGAGGAACCCTACTGTGGCTCCGATAGCGAGCGAACTGACGCCGAGCCTGCGGTGCAGCAGCACGCCGCAAACAATGATGAAGATGTTGTAGAGGATCGGGGTGGCTGCCTGGTAGAGAAATTGCTTCCGCACCAGCAAGGTCGCGCCCAGAACGCTGCCGGCGAAAAGAAATATCTGGGCGGGAAGCAGAATCCGAGTCATATGCGCAGCGAGCACCACTTGCGCCGCAGGAAAACCTGGATTGGTCCAGCGGATGAACGGAACCGCGAGAAACATCAGCAGGATCGATGCCGCGGCGAGCACAAGGACCATCAGATTGAGTACCGTGAATAAAAGGCGCTCGCCTTCGTCTTCCTCGCCGCGTTCGCGGTAGCGATTCAGAATGGTGACGAAGGTGATGGACACGGCGCCGCCGACGAGGAAGTTGTTCATCAGATCGGGAAGACGGAACGCAGCCATGTAGGCGTCGGTCTGCGGACCTGCGCCGAACACCCAGGCGATATATTTGCCGCGAGCCAGACCCACCAGGCCGGACGCAACCGATGACGCTGCCAGCAGGACCGATGCCGAAAATGCGGAATGCGCGTGGGAGGGGCGCAGAACCCGCAGCAGGCGCTCCCACCGTGGGCGTGGCGGGGTTGAGGTTCCGGTTCAGCGGTCAATTCCAGCTGCTCCGGATCGCGGTCTGAAGGCGACGTGGTCACTGCTGTCGATTTTATAAGGGGCGTCATGGCGGAGAAGATGCGGATGGTCAGGCGGCGCGAGTATCCTATTCCAATGTGCTACTGCGTGCGCCGGGTTTTTGCCTGCGCCCTTCTAGGGGCGCTTTCCGGAGTGATCGCTTCAAGCCAGACGATTCACTCACGCGGCGGATTCACTCTTCCGTCTCCGCCGGATGTGCAGACGGTTCCGGTAACGGACAATTACTTCGGGACAAAGATTGTCGACAACTACCGCTGGCTCGAAGACGCGAACAGCGCGGATACAAAGGCATTCATCGACGCCGAGAATGCCTACACCGCGCGCTACATGGAGCAGGCGCGCATTCGCCCGCAGATCGCGAACGATATGGACGCGCTGGAGCATGTGAGCACGTGGACGACGCCCATCCAGCGCGGCAACGATCTGTTCTTTGAGAAGATGCTGGCGGGCGAGGAACAGGCCTCGATCTATGTGCGCCATGGATGGGCCGAGAAAGACAAACGGCTCATCGATCCCGCGCAGTTCAGCCGCGATCCCAACGCATCAGTGAATCTGTATGATGTGTCGCGCGATGGAACTCTGGTGGCTTACGCTCTGCGCCAGGGCGGCGCGGATGAAAGCACTGTGCATGTCTTCAACGTAAATACGGGAAAGACGATTGAGGACGAGCTGCCCAGCGGAATCTACCTGAGCGTCGCCTTTACGCCCAATGGGAAGGGGCTCTACTACTCGCGGATGGACCAGAAGGGAACGCTGGTCTACGAGCACGAGCTGGGGACAAGGGTTTCGCACGACACGCTGGTCTTCGGCAAGGAGTTTCGCGGCGAAGAGCTGGGGCCGAACGATCTGATGGAGGCTTTCTTGTCGGACGACTACCGTTATTTAGTCGTCCAAATCGATCGCGGCGTGCCGGCCAAGCGCGTGGATATTGTTTATCGCGACCTGACCAAGCCCGGGTCGTTCTTTGAGATTTTGGTCTGGGGCATAGACTCGCGATTCTCCGCCGACTACGTGAAGGGCGCGTGGTACGTGAGCACGGACTACAAATCGCCCAACTGGAGAATTCTGAAGGCCGACCCCGGCGTGATGCCCGAGGCCTGGACGACGATCGTTCCTGAAGGAGCGGATGCGATTGAAAGCTTCAACATCGTGGGCGACAAGATTTACGTCAACCGATTGCACGACGTGAAGTCGGAGACCAGCGTTTATACGTTGGATGGCAAAGCGGCGGGCAATCTCGAGAACGACAGCATCGGTCTGGTGACCACTCTCGCGGGAAAAGCCACCGACCGCTACGGCTTCTATAGCTTTGAATCGTTCATTGCGCCACCCACGATTTACCGGCTCGATACGCTCACCGGTAAACGGGAAATCTTTGCGCAACCGAAGGTTCCATTCGACTCCAGCCAGTATGAACTGAAGCAGGTGTTCTACACGTCGAAAGACGGCACCAAAGTGCCGATGTTTATCGCCGGGAAGAAGGGCCTGAAGCAGGATGGTACGGAGCGGCTGCTCATGACCGCCTACGGCGGATTCAACTTGAGCATCTTGCCCGAATGGAGGCCCGAATATGCCTGGTGGCTTCAGGAGGGCGGCTGGTTCGCGCTGCCCAATCTGCGCGGCGGCGGCGAATACGGCGAGCGCTGGCACGAGCAGGGAATGTTTTCGAGTAAGCAAAATGTATTCGACGATTTCTATGCCGCGGCAGAATATCTGATCGCCAACAAGTACACCTCGCCGCAACATTTCGCCATACTTGGCAGATCGAACGGCGGACTGCTGATGGGCGCAGCGATCACGCAGAGGCCGGATCTGTTCTCGGCAGTGGATTGCGGCTATCCGCTGCTGGATATGCTGCGCTATCAGAAATTCGAGCAGGGCCCGCACTGGATGACCGAGTACGGGTCGGCGGACAAGGAAGACCAGTTCCGGTATTTGCTGAAGTACTCGCCCTACCAGAATGTGAAGGCGGGCACGGCCTACCCGGCGGTGCTTTTCTTTACCGGCGCGAGCGACACGAGGGTGGATCCGCTGCACGCGCGCAAGATGACGGCGCTCTTGCAGGCGGACTCATCCAGCGGACGGCCGGTGCTGCTGCACTACAGTGTGTCCGGCGGCCACTCGGCCGGGGTTGGAGTGGAACAGAAGATTCAGGACGCCACCGACCAGCTGACTTTTTTGTGGACTGAAACGGGACAGCCTTCTACAGAGAAGTAACCACCGCAGGTAACGAAGAAACGAGAGCGGCAGCGGCGGAGTGTAGCCGCGAGTAACCTCATGCCATTGCGCACTGTTCCGATAAACGTCAAAGAGCCAGATTGCATGCCACAGGCGACGCATGTCAGAGGCGCATCCACAGCGGCTCGGCCCACTGCGATGAAATCGTGAGTGATTCGAGATGAACTGTCGTACAGACGTAATGTCGTAGTCGTCTTCGGCATTATTGAAAGCGTTGTCCGCGGAGTGCCGCGAGCCGGCACTGGAGCTGGCCACGGCGCAACACGGAGGCCCGGAGCAGGAATGCCGCTAGCAGAATTACACACCGACGGGATTGAGTGGCGTGAAGAAGACGCGCGCCTGTCGGCGCTCGAGTCGACGGAAATTCTGGATTCCGAGCCCGAGCCAAGCTACGACACCATCACGCGCCTGACCGCCGAGTATTTCAAGGCCGACACCGTGCTGCTCGGCTTTGCCGACGAGAGCCGCATGTGGATCAAATCCTACTGGGGCGAGTCAGTGCGCGAGCTTCCGCGGAAGGGGAGCGTCTTTGAGTTGGTGCTGGCCGCAGATGGGCCTGTAGTCGTGCCGGACGTCTCTAAACATCCTTACTTTGCAGGCAGTCGGATTGATCATCCGGCGACTCGAAGTGGGATCGTTCGCGAGCGCGCCCATCCGTTCCGGCGACGGAAAAATTCTGGGCGCTCTGACCGTCTTCGGATGCCAGCCTCGCCGTGAAATGGCCGCAGAAGAGCTGCACATGCTGGAGAGCCTGGCCGATCTGGTTACCAGCCAGCTGGAGTTGCGCAAGATGCGCAAGACCTTCGGCAAATGCCGCCCGCAGAATGCGCGCGCCCCCGATGCGCCGGCTGGTATCTGGCCGCGCAAATCGGACCTGCGGCACGCTCTGGACAACCGTGAGTTTGTGCTTTTCTACCAGCCGGAGGTCGAGCTATCAACGCGCAAGATTGTCGGGCCTTGAGGCGCTGATCCGCTGGCAGCATCCGGAGCGGGGATTGATTCCGCCGATGGACTTCATTCCGCTGGCCGAGGAAAGCGGGCTGATCCTGCCCATCGGCGACTGGGGACTTTCGGAAGCCTGCAACCAGATTCAGCAGTGGTGCCGCGAGAATCCCGATGAGGATGCGCCGCGAGTCTGCGTGAATCTTTCCGCGCGGCAATTCGCGCGCGAAGGGCTGGCCGACCATGTGGAAGCGTTGCTGCGCCAGTCGGGAATTGCGAGCCACCAGCTTGGATTGGAGATGACTGAATCGAGCCTCATCTCGGACGAAGATACCGCGCTGAAAGTGTTGACCAGCCTGCGGCGGCTCGGGGTTTCGCTGCTGATGGACGATTTCGGCACGGGCTATAGCTCCCTGCATCAGTTGCATCTGTTGCCCTTCAATGTGCTCAAGATCGACCGTTCGTTTATTGCGCGCATGACGGAAGGAAACGATCAGCCGCTGCAGATTGTGCGCACCATTGTGGAACTGGCGCGCGTGCTGGGCATGGATGTGGTGGCGGAGGGAATCGAGACGGAAGAGCAGTACGCGCTGCTGCTGCAGTTGGGCTGCAAATTCGGACAGGGTTTTCTCTTTTCCCGCGCGGTGCCTGCGGAAACCATCAGTGAGATGCTGCACCTTCCCGGACGCATCCTGCCCGAGCCGGCTAGTTCCACAGCAGTTCCGAACTGAGAGCGAGATCGAGGCCTGAGGGTGGGATCGAGGCGGCCCAGTCAGTGGCGCTAAATTACTCCGCTTCGAGCACCAGGCATTTCAGGTATTCGGTCTCTGGCAGGTTGAGCACGACGGGATGATCGGGTGCGGCACCGCGCCGCTCAAGCAAGCGAACGCGCCGCGAGGCATCGGCGGCAGCAGTTGCGACCGCACCCTCAAGATCGGCCCAGCCCACATGGTGCGAGCAGGAGCAGGTGATGAGCAGCCCTCCGGGACGCAGCATCTTCAGCGCGCGAAGATTCAGCTCCTTGTAGCCGCGTAACGCGCCTTCCACGGCGCGCATGGATTTGGCGAAGGCCGGCGGATCGAGAACGATGACGTCGAATTGTTCGCCGGCGGTCGACCAGTCGCGCAGAATCTCGAAGGCGTCAGCCTCTATCCAATCGACTTCGGCCGATTTGATTTTGCTGGTATCGCCCGTGCGATTGACCTGGAGGTTGTGCTCCGCAACTTCGAGCGAGGCGCGTGAAACGTCAATGCCTGTCACGTTGCGGCAGACCTGGGCGAGATGAAGAGCGAATCCGCCCTGATAGCAGCAGACGTCTAACGCGCGCCCGGTTTTGCCGAGCCGCTGAGCCCAGTCGCGCGCGGCAGCGTAGTTGGTGCGCTGATCAAGAAACGCGCCGGTTTTCTGTCCGGCGTTGGCATCGTATTGAAAGACGAGGCCGTTCAGGTGAAACTCAGTCGCGGCGATGGGCTTCTTCGGATCCGCGAGCCAGAGCGGGTCGAGATTCGGCGCCGGCAGGCTCTCCAGTTCACGGACACGCGGATCGGGACGTTCGTAAATTGCGGCTGGCGCGAACTCTTCGCGCAAAACGCGCACGGAGGTCTCGCGCACCGCCGCAGTGAGCAGGCCCTTGGTCAAGAATTGAAGCACGATAATGTCGCCGTACTTGTCTGCGATGAGGCCGGGCAATTCATCCGCCTCGCTGAAGCACAGGCGGCATGCGTCGTTCGCGGCATCGAGCAGCGGCTTGCGGCGGGCGATGGCCACGCGCAGACGGCTCGCAAGCAATTTGAGCCACGCGGCTTCATCCAGAGATTCGCGCGAGAGCATGCGCAGCGCGATCTGCGACGACGAGCTGTAGAGCGCCGTGCCGAGCAGCAGGCCGCGGCTGTCGGCCACCTGCACGAGCGTTTCTTCGGGCTTTTGCAGCGTGACCGCGGCAACGTCGGACGCGTAGACCCAGAGATGCCCGGCGCGAAGCCGGTCAGCGGCGCGGCGGCTGATGGTTGCGCCAAACGGCGCCGACGAGGATTCGCGTTGCGGGCTTGCAGCTTTTGGAGAAGCTGCGCGCAGTTCACGAGGCGCACCATTTGTCTGCGATAGACGCACGGCGGACGCAACAGGACTGTTCTTACGCGTTACCGAACTGATCTCACGTATTGAAGAACTGGTCTTGCGCGTTGAATTGGATGTGGCAGGCGCCATTTTGCCGCTTGCTTTGGGCTTTTCGCCAAACTTCGAGCTGTCTCGCTTCGCCATTGGGAACCTATCTCAGTATCAGGCCTCGAAGCGGGCCCGAGAACGCGAACGAATTGCCGCAGCTGCATTTTGCCCGCAATCATGCGACGTTTGGCACATGATTCAGACATCTTCATTACCAGAGTGCTTTTGGAACTTCGCGGCACCCAAATTGAACCGGCTCTATGGGATGGGTGTTTGATAAGGGTCGGCGCCAGTGCCGGTGAGCGACTCGATTGATTCGCGTGGAATCGAAGCGGCCTATAATGGAGCATGGCGACTGCCCGGCAGACCATTCCGGCAGAGGATTCGAGCGCATCAGCGTCTCCCGTCGAGGAATCGCTTGCTCCTGCGCCCAGCTCACCAATAAATCCTAAGAAGGATGCCCGCTCCATCGACGAGCGGTTTGAAGCGCTGCTGCGCCATGCGCAGGCCAACCGGCCAAATGAAGATATCTCATTGATTCGAAAGGCCTGGGAGTTCTGCATCTCCCACCACAAGGGTCAAACACGCGCCTCGGGCGAGCCGTATATTATTCACCCACTCGAAGTGGCCGAGGTGCTGGTCGAGATGAAGCTGGATGCGACCGCCGTGGCTGCGGCGCTGCTGCACGATGCCGTCGAGGATACGCCGGCCACCAACGAGGAGATTGCTGAGAAATTCGGCGACCAGGTGGCACACATCGTCGAGGGCGTAACCAAGATCGACAAAATCCAGTTTGCCAATCGCGAAGACCGCCAGGCAGAGAACGTGCGCAAGATGCTGCTGGCCATGGTGAGTGACGTTCGCGTGGTGCTGATCAAGCTGGCCGACCGGCTGCACAACATGCGCACGCTGGAGCACCTGAAACCGGAGCGGCAGGAGGCGATCGCGCGCGAGACGCTGGACATCTACGCTCCGCTGGCGCACCGGCTGGGCATGGGCAAGGTGCGCGGCGAGCTTGAGGATCTGGCCTTCCGCTACACCGACCCGGTGAGCTACGAGCAGGTTGCAGCCGCGGTTGAGGCGCGTCGCGTGGATGGCGAGCAGTTCCTGCGCGGCGTGGAAGACACGCTGGCGGAGCAGCTCAGGGAAAACGGAATCCAGGCGCGGGTGGAGTGGCGCATCAAGCGTCTCTTCTCCATCCACCAGAAAATCGAGCGCACCAAAGTTTCGTTCGACCAGGTGTACGACCTGCTGGCGATTCGCGTGATCACCGAGGATGTGGCCTCGTGTTACGCGGTCTTCGGGCTGATTCACACGCTGTGGCGGCCGGTGCCGGGGCGCATCAAGGACTTCATCGCCATTCCGCGCGCCAACCGTTACCAGTCGCTGCACACCACGGTGATGGGCGCCAGCGGCAATCAGTTTGAGGTGCAGATTCGCACCGAAGAGATGCACCGCATCGCCGAGGAAGGCATCGCGGCGCACTGGAAGTACAAGACGGGCGGCGTAGTGACGGCCCGCGATGAGGAGCGGTTGAACTGGATTCGTCAGCTCGTCGAGTGGCAGAAAGAGATGACGGATCCCAACGAATTTCTCTCCAGCCTGAAGATGGACCTCTATCCCGATGAGGTCTACACCTTCACGCCGAAGGGAAAGGTGGTGGTGGTTGCCGCGGGCGCGACGCCAGTGGATTTTGCCTACACCATTCACACCGACGTGGGCCACTAGCTGCGTAGGCGCGAAAGTCAACGGCCGCATGGTGCCGCTGCGCACCAAGCTGCGCACGGGCGACATTGTCGAGATCGTCACGCAGAAAGATCATAAGCCGAGCCGCGACTGGCTCACCTTCGTCAAGAGCCCGCGCGCGCGCAACAAGATCAAACACTGGCTGAATGAAGACCAGCGGGTGCGCGCAGTGGATATCGGCAGAAAGCTGCTGGAGCGCGAGGCGCGCAAGTTCAAAGTGCCGATGGCGCAGATCGGCGATCAGGATCTGGGGCGCATCGCGACCGAATTTGGCGTGGCCACGGCCGCCGATCTGCTGGCCACGCTGGGCCAGGGCAAGAACAGCGCGCACCAATTGTTGGGCAAGCTGGCGCCGGGCTTCGCCGGTCAGCCGGAGGCCGAGCCGGGCACGGCGCCAAAATCGGGCGAAGCGGGCATGACGGATGCGGTGCGCAAGCTGCATCTCACCGGTTCGGATTCGTTGCAGGTGGAGGGCCAGAACGATCTGCTCGTCTATCGCGCGCGATGTTGCAATCCCATTCGCGGCGAGGAGATTGTGGGCTACGTGACGCGCGGCAAGGGCGTGGCCGTGCATGCGCGCAGTTGCCCCAACGTGCAGAACCTGCTTTACGAGAGCGACCGGCGCATCAACGTGGAGTGGTCGCGCGCCGCCGAAGGAGCCGGGCAGGCGCAGCGCTACCCGGTCAAGATCATCGTCAACTGCGAAGACCGCACCGGAATGCTGAAGGAGCTGACTGCCGTCATCTCCGACGAGAACACCGACATTCGCGCCGTGGATTTGAGCCGCGACGATGAGGGCGAAGCCATCGTCGAGTTTGTGGTGGAAGCCGAGGATGTGCGCCACCTGAATCGCATGGTGCTGGGCCTGCGGCGCGTGGAAGGCGTGCGCCAGGTAATTCGCACGCAGAAGGTGTGAGTGCAGCCTTTAGCTTCTAGCTGCTAGCTCCTAGCTCGGCCCGTACGACCATCCAAACTCCCGCCCAAATTTAGCGACCCAGTATTAAAGCAGCTCAAAGGCAGCAAAGATCAGCGCTCTTCGCGTTACATCCCGCCACGGCGCGCTCGCATCAGAGAGGAAATGATGGTCTGAACTGCTCAGACTAAGCCTGCTCGCGGTGCGAGGCTGGGATAGTGTGCGAGATTCCGCGCGTCTTCAAAAGACCCACAACTTCACGAGGCCCGTCAAACAATAGCTCGTTGAGCAGCAAACAGCCAAGGAGATCACATGTCGTTCGGACTTTATGCCGCTGGCTACGCGATCGTAATTGCGGGGCTGGTCTACGCCGCGCACCTGGCGCATGTGCCCCAGCGCTGGATTATTGTTGGCGCAATCGTGATGATCGGCATGGGAATTCTGTCAGCCGTGAAGGCCACCCGCCCAAAAGACCCCGCCTAAAGATCGCCGGCCGGCGAGGGAGTTTGAAGCCCCTCTAGCTGGGCGTTATCGAATGCCACGCGGCGAATCTAAAATCCTCAAGGCTGACGAACTCAGGTTTTCTGCGCGCTTAAGCGTCTGCGCTAAACCAGCGCCAGCGCGGCTCTGCCTTTGCGCGGCGCGATGAAGTGGTCGGCGCGGGCGACAATGGTGATTCCTTCGCGGCCGAGCAGCTTGCGAATCTGCCCGCGAGCGTGGTCGGCCCAGGGACCGTGGTTGTCGAGCTTGACGTAGGCGCGCCAGTGGCGCAGAGCGTTGCGCGGCTCGCCGGTGCGCTCGTAGGCCAGGGCCAGGTTGTAGTGGGCGTCGGCGTAGCGCGGCGAGAGCGTGACGGCCTTGCAGGTAGGCGGCGATGGATTCGTCGATGCGCTCCAGCTCGTCGAGCACGTTGCCGAGATCGAAGTAGGCCAGCACGTATCCGGGATCGGCCACGGTGGCGCGGCGGTAAAGCTCCTCGGCGCGGCCGAACTGGCGCAGATGGAAGTAGAGCGTGCCCAGGTTGATGCAGGCCGCCGCGTACTGCGGGTCGATGGACAGAATCTCCTGGTAGAGGGCGATGGCGCGATTCTTCTCGCCGGCCTCCTCGGCCTGAACTGCGGCCTGAAAGCGCTCCTGCAGGCCGCGCGGGTCGGGCACGCCGATGCTGCGCAGCGTAGACGGCGCCTGCGGCAGCGTGCTGCTGCCCGCCCATGCGCTCGAAGTCGAAGAGCAGTTGGCGGCGGATGGGATCGACCATGGCGCCGCGATGGCGGAAGGCAAGACGCGTGCCCGTGCGCACCACGCGCGCCTCGCGCAGCGGGTTGCTCATGCCGGCAACCGCTTTCATGGCCAGGATGGAGTCGCGGATCGACGCGGCCGGCACTTCGTCCTCGCGCAACGAGCGCAGCGTGCGCAGTTGGCCGAGATCCTGAAACGTATAAAGCTCTTGTTGAGGAATCAGCCCGGCTCGTTCCCAGGCTTGCAGTTGGCGGGCGCTGATTTCGAGGATGCGCAAAACGTCCTGACGGCGATAACTGGTCACGCTTGGATGCTCCCCCAGGTGAAACCGAACGATCTCGGCATACGAGTTCAATTTCCGACCGCGGATGCTGAACCCAGATTTCGAGCCAATATCCGAACCACACTTCAGATCCGGACGACAGGTCAGATACGGACCCCAGCTTTCGGAACAGATACGGAGGAATCTTTCCCTCTGCGATTATGCCAAGACTGCGCGCGAATAAACGCACCGGAACCGATGCAGTAACTAAAATCTCGTGGATAACGAGTGCATGACTTGGTTCATGTCGCATTCGCCGGCGCATGGATCGCCGAATATCTTGTGGATTTCTCGGGCACGACGGATGGAGGGATGTTGTCGATGCAGATTCGTGACTGCTGGCTCGTGAGTGCCGGCACGGAGAACCGCGTCTGGCTCGGAGATTTGTAGGCCTGGCGGCTATCATGGGCTGGCCAAAGCTGGTGGAGACATTGCTGCACACCATCAAAGTGCCGCCGGCGGAGTAGGTTCTACAATCGCCTCATGCTGTTTGCCGTGCTCACCATCTCCGACCGCTGCTCGCAAGGGCTGATGGCCGATACTGCCGGACCCGCTGTGGTCGCGCTGCTCACGCGCGAGTGGCCGCGGGCCGAGATTCGGACCGCAATCTTAAATGACGATGAAGACGCGATTGTGGCGGCTCTCGAGGCGCTGGTTCGGGAGAACGCGAAACTGGTGCTTACCGTGGGCGGCAGTGGCCTGGGCCCGCGCGACCGGACGCCGGAAGCGGCGCGGCGTGTGATCGATCGAGAAGCGCCGGGTTTGGCCGAAGCGATGCGCGCCAGTGGTGCCGAGCGCAATCCCTACGCGTGGCTTTCGCGCGGCGTGGCGGGAATGAGCGGAGCGACTTTGATTATCAATCTGCCGGGCAGCAAGCGCGGCGCGGAAGAGAGCCTGGCAGTGATTCTGCCTTTGCTGCGTCATGCGCTCGAGGTTGTTGCCGGAGCCGAGAACCACCCGTAACCCAGGCGCTATCGGAAATTGACGCAGGTCCACGAACACCAAAGTGTTGGGCAGGATTGAAACCTGGCTACTGCATCCGGCTACTGCGGCGCGATCAGATGATGTGCAATGGCAAAGAGCGCCAGTTCCAGGCGCGTGGAGACGCCGGTCTTGTCGAAGATGTTCGAGAGGTGGCGCTTGACGGTCTCTTCGCTGAGCGTGAATTGCTTGGCAATGTCGCGATTGCTGCAGCCCTCGACGATGCAACCCACCACTTCGAGCTCGCGCGGCGTGAGGCCGTAGGTTTTGCGTGCCGGCACGGCTGCCTGTTGCATAAGTTCGTGCAGAGCCGAGACAAGATTGACGACGCGCTTGCCGCCGATCCAGTAATCGCCTGCGTGAACCGTGCGGATAGCGGTCTGCAGGTGGTTGGCGAGAGCGTCTTTGAGCACGATGCCGCGGGCGCCGATCTGCAGCGCTTCAATAATTTGCTGCGTGGTGATGGTAGAGGTGAGGAGCAGAATCTTTGCCGTCGAGGGGCCGCTCATGATGGCGCGCATGGCCTCAAGGCCCGGCAGGCGCGGCATGGCCACATCGAGCAGCAGAACATCGGGCTGTAGCTCGAGAGTCTGCGTGATGGCCTCGTCGCCGTCGGTGGCATCGCCCACAACGTCAAAGCCGTCGCTCTTTGTGAGCATGTTGCGCACGCCGATGCGCACTACAGGATGGTCATCCGCCAGCACGATTCGAATGGTTCGTTCCATTTCCGCCACAAGCCTCCGCCGTCCCGGATCCACGCAGTTCAACGCCTTGGATCAGGCGGGCAATTCAGCATCCAGCATACGCTTCAACCCTTGGGCAGCGGCGCGCAAATCGCTGAGCAGAATTGTGCTGTTATCCAATTGGTTATCCTTGGAGTTGAGCGGCGTAACCTCTAAGAGCGCGCCCAAATGGGCTGCCTGCACGGCGCCGGCCATGCCGCAGCCGCCTTTGATGGCGTGGCCGATGCGGCGAATCTCGGCGGCATCGCCTTTGGCAATCGCGGCTCCAAGCGCATCGATCCGCCCGCTGAGATCGGACACGACAGCGGAGTAAATCTGCCGCACCGCGGATTCAGGCATAACTTTGCGCAACTGCGAGAGAACCTCGACGCTGACCACAGGCTCCTCGGGATCGAGCAGCGTAGTCACAGCTTCCGGTTTGTGACCATCGAGTAGCTTGCTCAGGCCTTCGGCGTTGAAGGGCTTCATCAGGAAGCCGTCCGCCGCATCCGCAACTTCAGGCGGCACGTTGCTGCCGCTGATGGCAAAGATCCGCGCATTCGTGCTGCCGCGAAGCTGCGCAATTAATTCCGTTCCGCTCAGGCCCGGCATCTGCGCATCCATCAGGACCACGCCCGGCCAGAACGCTCCCTTGGTAAGCATTTCGAGCGCTGCGTCTCCGCTCACGGCTGTGTGGACGACGAACCCAGCCATGGTAAGCACTGTGGCTGCTACTTCGCGGCTAACCAGGTCGTCGTCAATCAGCAGCACGACGGGCAGGTGCCTTTCGGCGGGGCGCTCCAGCATGCATCTAGTTTGCATCTGGCCGCCTGCGGGTGAATAGGGAAATCTTCACTTCGAGTGATCGTTATTGGTTCAGTCGCGTTCCGGATGAGCAATTTTCGGCCGAGCTGGTTCAGCGTCGCAGTCTGGCCGCCGCTCGACCACCTCAGTGCGCGCTTGCGGCCGGCACGGGCAGCCCCAGTGCCGCGGCCGCCGGCAGATCCTGGCCGTTCTGCCAGTCGTAGATCGCTGCTGCAAACTGATCGCCGCGCCCCTGCCACCGCTCAATCTCCAGGTCGTAGCGGACGGTCACGTTGTTGAGCCAGTAAGGGCGATTTTCACTGAGCCACACCTGGCTGTACTCACTCTTCAAGGCCGAATAGGCGTCGCGCAGATCCTGGCAGCGGCCGTTGTTGCCGCTGATCTCGCTGAGCAGAGTTTCGGTGGCAGAGCTTTGCGTCTTGTCGTGCTGCTGCGCGACCGCCTGCGCGTACGCAGCGGGAATCTCCTGCGCGAGCTGAAATTTGAGGCCGATAAGATCGAGGCGGCGTGCGCCCAGATCCATGGCGGTGATCGCATCGGGCTCGCTGAGCTTGGGATTGTCGCGGCGCACCTCGGCGAGCAAGACAATGGCCTGCTCGGCGTGAGCGCGCAGATCATGCGCAACGCGGCAGCAGCTTCGGCGCAACCGCCTGGCCCTCCGCGCTCCACGGATCGAGCCAGAAAAGCTCATCGCTGGTCAGGCCGGTTTTGGCGTCGACCAGAACGCCTTGCGCGGCCATCAGCTCCTTTTCGGCGCTGCCGATTTTGCCGCTAGCGTCGAGATGAAAGGCGGAGCCGTATGCATCCTGGTAATCGGCGATGGAGCTTTCGCCCGGCTGCCACGCGGCAACTGCGCCAAAGAGCACGCCGTACCAATCCATGTTGAAGAGGCCTTCTCCATCGTCGTTCCACACGGTGGTGAGCGCGCCGGTCGATCCGAGACTCTGCCCGTCGCGAATAAAGCCCTGAATGTTCCAGAGCGCCGTTTTCTCGACCGGATAGACTTCGTTCCAGTTCGAGTCGCCGGGAGCGACCCAGGTTTCAATTCCGTTTTTGGCGAATGGCTCGATCAGCTTGTCGAAGCCGGTCTGCGCGGAATAGTTCCAGGGCACGGCGATCATGTCTTTGGGCAGGCCCGCGACGGCGTCGGGGTTTTCGTCGCCAATGTCGCCCCAGAAAAGCAGGCGGCGATTGAGCGGCGCGAGCGCGTCGTGAATCTGTTTGAGGAAAGCGACGTAGACCGGCCCGTAGCCCTGCTGCTGCGACCGCGTCGTGCGTGCGGCCCTGGCCCAGGTCGAAGGTTTCGTCGGCGCCAATATGGATGAAGGGCGAGGGAAACTCCTGCGCAATTTGCGTGAACCAATCCTTGATAAGCGGCAGCGTGCCGCTCTGGCCGGGCGCGAGCACGTAGCCGTGCGGAGTCTCAGCCTTGTCCTGGTAGAGCTCGAACTTGAGCACGTGATGCAGATGGCCGAAGGCCTCCTGCTCCGGCACGATGGTGACGTGATACTGGCGGGCGTAGGCGACGAGTTCCGCAACCTGCGCCGGCGTCAGCGAGCTGCCCGGCGGCGCGGCCAGCGGATGATCCGGATAAAGCAGCGTGTTCTCAAAATAAGGCGAGTAGATATTGATCTTGAACGAAGCGAAGACGCGAATCTGATGCTTCTGGAATTCGAGCGTGGGAAACGGGCCGCGGGAGAGATCGTCGTCGATGCCGCGATATTGCATGGCCGGCCAGTCGCGCACGGTGCCCGTGGGAAGCACGCGCGGCGCTCCGGCCAGTGGCAGCAGCTGCTTGAAAGTCTGCACGCCGTAAAAAACACCGGAGCCGGTTGCGCCAATAATGGTGGCCTCGTGCGGGCCGACGACCAGAATGTAGCCCTCCGATTCCATGGCCGGATCGAAGACGAGATTGTTGGCTGCGAGAGCCGCCTTCGTTGCGTCGGAGTCATTGCGCAGAAGCGTGATGCGATACGGCGGTTGCGCGGCAGCGGATTGGTCCGCGGCTGACGCGATGCGCTTCAGCGCATCTTCAAGATCGCGCGCGGCAAACTCGTCTTCCTGCATCGTGGCCGGGAACGACGACGAGAATCTTGTCCGGCAGTTGGGTGGTTTCTCCAAAATGCGCCTCGCGCGGCGCGGGAAGCAGCCGAACCGGCGCTTGCGGCGTTTGCTGCGTTTGCGCGGCGCAGATCGTAGCGCCGGCAAAAAGCGCGGCGAGGGCCACGCGCGGCAATGAGGCAGATGCGATTCGAATGAAGTTTTGCAACAGCAACCACCTTCGGCTCGAGATCTGAAATGCGATGCGACCATTGTAGACTGGTGCATCGCACGATTCTGGGTCCTCTCGAGCCGCAGCCGAGCAGGCCGAATCCCGATGAGGGAGAGGAACGACCTTTAACGTGAACTCCGCCGGATTCGCCGAACGCGACTGCCTCCGCAGCAATGCGCCGCTACAACGCATTTCTGCTGCTGGTTGCGGGCCTGGGCGGATTGCTCTACGGCATCGACGTCGGCATCATCGGCGGCGCAGTGCCCTACTTGCAGGCCACTTCGGGGCTGACCGCGTCGCAGCTTTCGTTCATCGTGGCGGCGGTGCTGCTGGGCAGCGTGTTCTCCACGCTGTTCTCGGGGTTGCTGGCCGACTGGATGGGCCGCAAGCCGCTGATGATCTTGAGCGGGTGCGCATTTGTCGTGAGCATTCCGGTGATTGCGCTCTCGTCAGGGTTACGGGCCGCTGCTCTTCGGCCGACTGCTGCAGGGCATGAGCGGCGGACTGATCGGCGTGGTGGTTCCGCTTTATCTGGCCGAGTGCCTGGCTGCGTCGAGTCGCGGCAAAGGCACGGCAATCTTCCAGTGGATGCTGACGCTGGGCATTGTGGCCGCGGCGCTGATGGGCATGTACTTCAGCTATCGCGTGGATGCCGTGGCGAAGTTGGGCGATGCCGCTGCGCTCTTCCACTTCAAGGACCATGCGTGGCGCAGCATCTTCTGGGTTTCGCTGCCGCCGGGCGTCCTGTTCGTGCTGGGCAGCTTGTTTGTGACCGAGTCGCCGCGCTGGCTGTTCCGGCAGCGGACGAAAAGGATCGGGCGCATGCAGCGCTGCTGCAAGTCGCGCAGCCCCGAGCAGGCCGCGCTGGAGCTTGAGGAGATGGAGGCGACGGCGCATACGGCTCGCGGCTAAGGCCGGGCAACAAGTTCGCGATTCGCTGCTGCGGCGCAAGTATGTGATTCCCTTTCTGCTGGCCTGCGTCATTCTGGCCTGCAACACGGCCACCGGCGTGAACTCGATCATCGGGTACAACACCGGCATTCTGTTGCAGAGCGGATTGAGCGATCTGCGCGCGCACTGGGGCTACGTGATTTTTACGGTGGTGAATTTTCTGGCGACCACGATCGGCATGGCGCTGGTGGACCGCAAGGGGCGAAAATTCCTGCTGGTTATCGGCACGAGCGGCGCGATTGTCGCGCTGGCGAGCGTGGCACTGCTCTTCAGAACGACGGAAAAACTGAGCGTGGATTGCCGCGATGCAGTGCAGGCGCTGGTTTCGCCCAACCAGGAACTGACGCTGCGCTTCGATCCGGCTGAAGCGGGCAGGCTGCTGGCCGGTCAGGAGAATTCGGCCAAGGGCAATGCGGGTCCGGGCGATGCCGGACAAATCGACAGCAGCCGCGCGTCGCTGGCGATCATTTACTCCTACGGCGACTTTACCGCGGCCACAAACTTTGTGCGCTCGGACGATGCGGCCGCCGTGCCGATCGAAATCACGCGCGCAAGCTGCGTGCCTGCGAACAGAATCGAAGCGCTCTTCCAGAATCCGTTCGCCAATCTTAACGCGGCAAGAACCGCGCCGCTCGATGATTCAGAAAGCGCTCGTCGGGCGCGTGCCCGAGGCCGGGCATGGCTGGCTGGTGGCTCTGGGGCTTTACGTCTTCATGGCGTTCTATGCGCTGGGGCCGGGCGTGGTGGTGTGGCTGGCGCTCAGCGAGCTGATGCCGACGCGCATCCGCTCCAACGGCATGAGCATCGCGCTGGTCATCAATCAACTGGTGTCGACAACGCTGGCCGCGATCTTTCTTGCCTTTCGTGAGCAAGCACGGCTACTCGTCGATGTTCTTCCTCTTCGCCGGCTTCACGGTCGTCTACTTCCTGGTGGCGGCGTTCTTCCTGCCGGAGACGAAGGGCAAAACGCTCGAAGAGATTGAGGCGCACTTCGACGGCGCGAGGTAGGAAAGGATCGAGGGAGCGGAATAGCGCACGCGACGACAGGCTGCTCAAGCTTCAGTACTTGCACCGTTCTTCCCACGCCGGTCAACGATACAGTGGATGGATTGGGTCCAGACGCCAATTGTCAATGACGACTGTCGAGTGATCGGATCGGAGAAAAACCCGATCTGCCGCCGCCTCTCCGTCCCCCGCATACTTAATAAAGCGATAAGAACCAGCGTCCCTCATCGGCTTCATCCCGGAACAGAAGTCGGCCTTGCAGACGAGATCCTTTTTTTGGCTCACCATGACCTCGATCGGTGACTGAAATCCCCGTGGAACCAAAACCCGTACCTCCCGTTGCCCATATGCGGAGAGGCTCCCCAGGAACCTGGGGCCGGTTAGTTTGATATCGATTTCCGAAAATGAGTTCAGCATCACACGCCCGCGCGCGCCGGCGAAATCGACGATTCCTGCGTTGGCATCGACTGTGCCCGTGGTGTTCAGAAAGGTCGCGCGTCCACCCACGGCGGAAACCCGCACCGGGCCGCTCATGTTGCGAAGTTCGACTGCTCCAATTACATTCAGCGTCAACGGCGCAGCCTCAGGAACCGTGGCAAACAGGTCACCATGTCCACCGGTCCTTCCGGGTTGTGTGGCACTCAGGCTGATGAGGCTTCCAGTGCGGGTCATCCAGACCTGTTGCAGGGATTGGCGGGCTTCCTGCTCGCTGTCGCCCTCTCCAATAGCGCAGAGCTGCAAGTCCCAAGTATCCTGGTCCGCTCCGGCGATATGGATAAAGCCCATCGGCTCGGAGGTTATGGTAAGTGCGGGAACCTGTGTAAGAGGAAGACGCAGAGTCTCGACTCTTGTCCGCGCAAACGGCGCCAAACCGGACGAACTGAAGATGGCGTGGTCTCCTGGCGGCAACGGTTGCGGCCGGTCCGCACATCGGAATTGAAATGGCCGCTGCTCAAATAGAAATTCCGGCGCGGATTGATGTTCATAACTTTGCAGTGAATTCGCGGCGATGACTTTCGCAACCGCGAGCCACGCGAAACCGCCGAGGATCACCACGCCGACGCAAACGATGATGATGGCAGGTCTGCGTAATCGAAGCATTGCAGCCTCCCGGAATATCGTTGACAGTATTTTACTCCCAACAAGCGCTAAGAGTTGAAAGAGCATATCTTTCGACTTGGCCCTTCGCCGAATCGCAGGCTCCTGCGCAGGCAAGGTCCGGAGGATCTCACGATAGCCGGTCTGAAAACCGCGCTACAAAACGGCAAGGGCGCCAGCTGCAGCGGACGCCCTCGTTATTTTCGATCGGAACTGCGTTTACTTGTTGCTGCCCTGTGCGCCGAGCTTCTCTTCAAGCGCGGCCTGCGCCGCTGCCAGCCGCGCCGTGAGCAGACGGAACGGCGAGCAGGAAACGTAGTCGAGGTCGATTTTGTGGCAGAACTTGACGGACTCCGGATCGCCGCCATGCTCGCCGCAGATGCCGACCTTCAGCTTCGGCCGCGTGTTGCGGCCCTTGGCTACGGCGCCCTTCACCAGTTGCCCCACGCCAACCTGGTCGAGGGTGGAGAAGGGGTCCTGTTTGAAGATGCCGAGCTTGAGATAGGTCGGCAGGAAGTTGTTGATGTCGTCGCGTGAGATTCCAAAGGTGGTCTGCGTCAGGTCGTTGGTGCCGAAGCTGAAGAACTCAGCCTCTTCGGCGATTTGATCGGCGGTGAGCGCGGCGCGCGGCAGCTCGATCATGGTGCCCACCATGTAGTCGACCTTGGTCTTCTTCTCCTTGAAGACTTCGTCGGCCACGCGGCGAACGATTGCCGCCTGGTTGCGCATCTCCTCGACGGAGCCGATGAGCGGGATCATGATCTCGGGATGCGGATCGCCGCCCTTGGCCTTGACCGCGACCGCGGCCTCAATGATCGCGCGCACCTGCATCTCGGTAATCTCAGGGAACGTGATGCCGAGACGGCATCCGCGCAACCCGAGCATCGGGTTCTGCTCGTGCAGCTCTTCAACGCGCGCCAGCAGCGGGCGCAGCTCCTTGAGTCTTGGGCGAACGCGGCTTGGTGTCTTCAAGGTGCTGAATTTCGACCAGCAGGTCTTCACGCTTGGGAAGAAACTCGTGCAGCGGCGGATCGAGCAGGCGAATGGTGACAGGCAGCGATTCCATCGCCTTGAAGAGACCGACGAAATCGGCGCGCTGCATGGGCAGCAGTTTCTTGAGAGCCGCGCGGCGATCCTTCTCGTTGTCGGTCAGGATCATGGCGCGCATGTGCTCGATGCGGTCTTCGGCAAAGAACATGTGCTCCGTGCGGCAGAGGCCGATGCCCTCAGCGCCGAACAGGCGCGCATTTTTGGCGTCGCGCGGAATGTCGGCGTTGGCGCGAACGCGCAGACGGCGAACCGGATCGACCCAGCTCATGAACTTGACGAGATCGGGATCGTTGGGCTGCGCTTCGAGCGTCTTGAGCCGGCCGTCGATCACTCTTCCCGTGGTTCCGTCAATCGAGAGCCAGTCGCCCTGCTTGTAGGTGCGGCCCTTGACGCGCAGTTCTTTCTTCGCTTCGTCCACAACGCAATCGCCTGCGCCGGCCACGCAGCACTTGCCCATGCCGCGGGTGACGACAGCAGCGTGCGAGGTCATGCCGCCGCGCGAGGTGAGAATTCCGTCGGCAACTTCCATGCCGGCGATGTCCTCAGGCGTGGTTTCGCCGCGCACCAGAATGACGGACTTGTACGCACCGCTGTTGTGCTGCTTGACGGCTTCTTCGGCGGTGAAAACGATTTGCCCGACAGCCGCGCCGGGCGAGGCCGGCAGTCCGGTGGCGAGCACTTCAATCTTCTCGCCCTTTTCCACGAGCCGCGGAACCAGGAAGTCGTAAAGCTGGTTGGGCTCGACGCGGAAGATTGCTTCTTCCTGCGTGATGAGCCCTTCGCGCACCATGTCGATGGCCACGCGAACAGCGGCCAGGCCGGTGCGCTTGCCGTTGCGCGTCTGCAGCATGTAGAGCTTGCCATCCTGGATGGTGAACTCGAAGTCCTGCATGTCGCGGTAGTGCTTTTCCATGCGCCGCGTAATGTCTTTCAACTGCTCGAAGACCTTGGGCATGGCCTTCTCAAGCTCGCTGATGGGCAGCGGCGTGCGGACGCCGGAAACCACGTCCTCGCCCTGCGCGTTCATCAGGTACTCGCCGAAGAAGATGTGCTCGCCGGTGGCGGGATTGCGCGTGAAGCCGACGCCAGTGCCGGAGCCTTCGCCCAGGTTGCCGAAGACCATGGCCTGAATGTTGACCGCCGTGCCGATCGAATCTTCAATGTGGTTGATGCGGCGATAGGTCTTGGCGCGATCGTTTTGCCAGCTCCTGAAGACGGCGTCGCGGGCCGCGACCAGCTGCGCCAGCGGATCTTGCGGAAAGTCTTTGCCGGTTTCCTTTTTTATCAGCTTCTTGTATTCGGCAATGATCTTTTGCAGCGCGTCGGGCTTGAGGTCGTAATCGAACTTGATCTTCTTGGCGGCCTTTACGCCGTCAAAGATGTGCTCAAACTTCTTCTTGGGAACGTCGAGAACCACGTCGCCGAACATCTGGATGAGCCGGCGGTAGGAGTCGTATGCAAAGCGGGGATTATTGGTGCGCTTTGCCAGCGCTTCCACGGCCTGATCGTTCAGGCCAAGGTTCAGAATCGTATCCATCATGCCGGGCATGGAAAATTTTGCGCCCGAGCGGACCGAGACCAGCAGCGGATTTTCGCCCGTGCCCAGCTTCTGCCCCTGCATCTTTTCGAGCTTCTCCAGCGCGTCGAGCGTCTCGGTCTCAATCTGCGGGCTCATTTTGCCGCGCATGTATTCGCGGCAGGCCTCGGTCTGGATGGTGAATCCGGGAGGCACCGGCAATCCGGCCATTGGTCATCTCGGCCAGGCCTGCGCCTTTGCCGCCCAAAACGTCTTTCATTTTGCCGTTGCCGTCAGCCTTGCCGCCGCCAAACGAATACACATACTTGGTTGTTGTTGAGCCGCCCGGTTGAGCAGACGTCTGCTCCATTACACCCTGTGCCATTGGATAAAGTCTCCCTTGCTTGTTGGATCTTCTAGGATTCCGCTTTGCGGTCTATAGGCAAGGGTAACGGAACAGACGCCAAGCGCGCCAACCGGAAGATGCGAAGAGGCAGAACGCGCTAAAGGAGAGAATCTGGTGCCACATTTTGGGACGGCGGTCCACTAGCAGGGCGATTCCTGACGATTTTCAGCCTAATTCAGGCGGCCGTCGCTTCTGCCGGCATACCGGATTCTGAAAAACTGCCTGCATTTTGAGCCACAAGAATCTTGTCGAGACCCACAACTGCCAGAATCTCCGCCACATGCGATGAAGGATTCAGAATCGTAAAGTCGTGGCCGGATTCGCGCGCGGTGCAATAGACGGTGATGAGGGCGGCGAGACCAGCGGCGTCGATGCGCGTGACGGCTTCAAGATCGAGCGTGACGCATTGGCGGCGCACCAGCGGCATAAAGCGCTCAAGGAGAGCGTTTTCGTTGCCCCTTACCAATTCCGTGATTTCGCTTGCGACGATAGGCGGAAGATCTGTGCAGCACATAGTGTTATTCATTTTGAACCTCTCCAGAAAAATTCGCCCATAGAGAGCGAGTTTTGTGGTGACCGCTCAATCTCAACCCTGAACGCCGCGCGCGAGCTATGCTGAATTCGCAAGGGTCCGCGAAGGCCCAGAGCGATCAAGCGGTACATTGGCTCATACGCAAAGCGGAGTGGTCCGGTTCCATGCCTGGTTCTTCAATGAGTAACGTCGGCGAATTGAACGCGGACCAGGCGCGCGCTTTCGCGCTTGACGCGGGCTTTCAGGAAGCCGGCGTTGTAGCCCTGCCTTACGACGCCGAGACGCGCGATGCCGAGCGGTTTCGCGAGTGGGTGGCCGCGGGCCGCGCCGGCACAATGGGCTACCTTGAGCGCAAAGCGGAGAATGGGCAACTGCTGCGCGAGCGCACTGCCGTTCCCTTCCCCTGGGCGCGGTCGGCGATCGTCTGCTTTGCCAGCTACGCTTTCCCATCAGCACCTCTCTCAACCGAAGAATCAGAGCGCGGGAGCGGGTGGATTGCGCGGTATGCCTGGACGAGCCGTATTTTGCCGAGCCGAGTCGACAGCGGGCGAAAGGGTGAGCGGCGGCCCGAGCGACTATCACAAGGTTTTGCTCAAGCGAATTCGCGCGGTCGAGGCGAGGCTGCATGCGGAGTTCGGGGAGTTCGAATCGCGATCGTACGTCGACACCGGGCCCATTGTCGAGCGCGCGCTCGCCGCTGCGGCGGGACTCGGCTGGACGGGAAAAAACACCTGCCTGATTCATCCAAAGCTAGGTTCGTTCGGATTTCTGGCCGCGATTCTGACGTCGCTGGAGGTTAGCGACGAAGCGACCCCGCGCGGCGAGCTGCACTTCCCTGATCGTTGCGGCAGTTGCACGCGCTGCATCGAGGCCTGCCCGACCGGCGCGCTCGACGTCCCCTACCAGATGGACGCGACACGGTGCATCGCGTATTTGACCATTGAGCACAAGGGGCCAATCGCCGAAGAGCTAGCCGGGAAAATGGGCCGGCAGGTCTTCGGCTGCGACATTTGCCAGGATGTGTGCCCCTGGAATGGAAAGGCCCGGCGCAGCGGGCCGATCGCGGTAGATGCCGAGCTTGAGCCACGCCCGGAACTCGTCAATCCAACGCTCGAATGGCTGGCAGGATTGAGCGAGGCCGAATTCGAGCGAGAATTTAATGGATCACCCGTTCGCCGCACAGGATTTCTGGGATTGCGTCGAAACATCGCCATCGCCATGGGCAACAGCGGGCTGGCTGAGTTCGCACCCAAACTTCAAACGTGGGCGTCGGCAACCGATGAGGGCCTGCGCGCCGCTGCGCAATGGGCGCTGGCGCGGCTGCGTCGTGACTGATCGGCAAATCCAATCCACGCGTCCAGTCGACATTTCCGACTGGGCGCATCCAACCGTCTGAAGTAAAAATCAGTGCCGATCGAGGCTGAGCGACTTTAAGCCGAAGCGACTATTCTTGGGTCAGCACCTTCCTTCATCGGCGCGCGTCAAAGTGAGAACGTCGAATCGCGGAAGCGGCAGAGCGCCCATTACGGCAAGAAAGCCCTACGAGGGATATAACCGTGCCCAAGGAAATGAATCGTGCCTGAGGAATCGAATCGTGTCTGACGGATTGGAAACCGCAACCGGCGTCGCCAACGATGTTGGAGCCGACATCGGGAAAGCCGAAGACGCGCTGGCCGCTGCTGCCACCGGTCCCGAACAGCCGGTCGCAGAATCCAAGTGGTACGTCTGGCGCAAAAGCGGCACCGCGCTCATCGCATATCTGCTCGACAGCGAGGTGCACACCTTCGCCTTCAGCGTGGCGGCCAACGCCATCATTTCGTTTATTCCCTTCGTCGTGCTGCTCTACACGCTGGCGCTCTCGGTCTTCCACTCGGACGCGATGAAGGGTGTGGTTGACGACATGGTGAACTACTTTCTGCCCTCGGCCACCAAGCAGCCAGATTGGCTGACGAACACCATCGTCAGCGAGGCCGTGCTCCCACTGTTGAAGCATCACGGCGCGCAGGCATTTTCGCTGGTGATGATTCTCATTGCGTGCACAGGCATTTTCCTGCCGCTGGAGGTGGCACTCAATCAAGCCTGGGGTGTGAAAAGGAGCCGCAACTACCTCTTCAACCAGACCATCGCTGTCGGATTGGCGCTGCTGATGCTTGGGCTGGGCGTGGCCAGCATGGTGGTGAACGTGAACGTGGACAAGGTACTCGCTATTGCCCTCGTGCATGACTCCGACAACTGGTTCTTCCGGTTCCTGAATTACTCTTACAGCGCTCTGAGCTCTCTTTGGCTGACGGTCTCAACGGGCGTGGCGTCGATTTTGTTCTTTTTCTCGGTGTATTACATTCTGCCCAATCGCAAGGTACCCTGGCGGCCGGTGTTGCGAACGTCGGTCATTACCGGGGTTGTCTGGCTGATTTCGAGGTTCATCTACGCGACGGTGCTGCCGCATCTGGATTTTGAGTCCCTTTACGGGCCGTTCTACGTTTCGGTCGGCTTGCTTTTCTGGGCGTACATCTCCGGGCTGATCTTGTTTGCCGGCGCGCAGTTCAGCGTGGCGCGGTGGGGAGACGTGAAAAAGTAAAACCAACCGATTTTGAGAACATCGTTCAGGCAAATCCAAGGTGGGATCCTTCGAATTCAGGACGGTTTTCTAACTCAAAATCCCTGTTGACTTACCCCTGAATTTCTTCGCTTTGTCTTCGCCGCGCCTGTTGCGCTAATCTCTTGAGAGCAGCATGTCCCGGCACCCAGCCCAAACCGACTGAAATCTCCGACCCGTTTGCCTGCTTTCATCCGGTAACGGCGGAGTGGTTCAAGGCCGTCTTCGACGCGCCTACAGCTCCGCAGCGGATGGGCTGGCCGGTGATTGCGCGCGGCGAGAATGCGCTGATCCTCGCGCCCACAGGCACAGGCAAGACGCTGGCCGCGTTTCTCTGGTGCCTTGACCGGTTGATGCTGCAGGGCGCGCACGAATCTGAGCACGAATCTGGGCCCGAATCCGCACCCAAAGTCGCGAATCAAGGCTGCCGAATCGTCTACGTCTCGCCGCTGAAGGCGCTGGCCGTCGACGTGGAGCGGAACCTGCGCTCGCCGCTCGCCGGCATGGCCAACATGGCGCGGCGCATGGGCGTTCCATTTCACGAGCCGCTGATCAGCGTGCGCACCGGCGACACGCCGCAGCGCGAGCGAGCACGCTTCGCGCGTCATCCCGCCGAAATTCTGATCACCACTCCCGAGTCGCTCTATCTGATTCTCACTTCGCAGGCGGCCGAGGCGCTGCGCACCGTGGAGACGGTGATCATCGACGAGATTCATGCGCTGGTGCCAACCAAGCGCGGCGCGCATCTTGGCGCTGACGCTCGAGCGGCTGCAGGCACTGACCGCAAAGCCGCTGCAGCGCATCGGCCTCTCGGCCACGCAGCGGCCGCTCGAAGAGGTGGCGCGGTTTTTGGGCGGAGTGGAAGTAGAGGGAGCAGCGAGCCGGCAGGTCAGCAAGTCAGCGAGTCAGCAAGCCCCAGCGTCAACAAGCGACATTTCGGGCGACTCGGCAGGAGACATTGGCTCAGAAGCTGAAGGACCCCTGCGCTACCGCCCCGTCACCATCGTCAACGCCGCCGCGCGCAAGCAGCTCAAGCTGCGCATCGAGGTTCCGGTGGAAGACATGGCGCGGCTGGGCGAGATGGAGGAGATTCCCTCGGGCCCGGCATCGCAGACTCCGCGCCGCGTCTCCATCTGGAACGCAATTCATCCGCGGCTGCTCGAAATTATTCGCGAGCGCAATTCGACGATTCTTTTTGTCAACGCGCGCCAGACTGCCGAGCGGCTTGCCGGAGCGCTCAACGACCTGGCCGGCGAGCCCATCGCGCGCGCGCATCACGGCTCGCTGGCCGCTGCGCAGCGCTCGGTGATCGAGGAGCAGCTCAAGGCCGGGCAGATCAAAGCGCTGTGCGCAACCTCGACGCTGGAGCTCGGCATCGACATGGGCGCGGTCGATCTCGTCATGCAGATCGAATCGCCGCCCTCGGTGGCCAGCGGCATGCAGCGCATTGGCCGCGCCGGCCACCATGTGGACGCGGTGAGCGAAGGCATTCTCTTTCCCAAGTACCGCGCCGACCTGGTCGCTTGCGCCGCGGTTACGCGCGCCATGCACGACGGGCACATTGAGTCGACGCGCTTTCCGCGCAATCCGCTGGACGTGCTGTGCCAGCAGTTGGTGGCGATTGTCGCGTCCGCAAGGCCGCCGAAGGCCGCGCGGCCGGCGAAGGTTCGGAAGAACGTCCCGGCACGGAAAGAACCTCTCTGCGAATCTGAGGTTTGACGATTCCGATTCGGGCGAAATGATCAACGCCGAAGCCCCGAAGCCCGAAGTTTCCGTCGATTTTCTTTTCGATCTCGTCCGCGGCGCCGCGCCATTTGGCTCGCTCTCGCGCTCGGCCTTCGATGGCGTGCTCGATTTGCTCAGCGGCCGCTATCCTTCCGACGAGTTTGGCGAATTGCGGCCCCGGCTCACGTGGGACCGCGTGCGCAATGTGGTCACGGCTCGCGACGGCGCTGCGCGGCTGGCGATTCTGAACGCCGGAACCATTCCCGATCGCGGCCTCTACGGCGTCTTTCTCGCATTCACTGACGGCAAACCAGTGCGCGTGGGCGAGCTCGACGAAGAGATGGTCTTCGAGTCGCATCCCAATGAGACGTTCATTCTCGGCGCGTCCACGTGGCGCATCACCGACATTACGCATGACCGCGTGCTGGTGACGCCGGCTCCCGGCGAGCCGGGCAAGATGCCGTTCTGGAAGGGCGACGGCCCGGGCCGTCCGCTCGAGTTTGGCCGCCGCATCGGCGCCATGGTGCGCGAGCTGCGCGCTCTGCCGCAAGCGGCCGCACTCACGCGTCTCGTCAACGAGCACGATCTCGATCCCGGCGCCGCGGAAAATCTGCTGCGCTTTCTCGCCGATCAGGCCGAGGCGACCGGCCAGGTTCCCGACGACCGGACGATCGTGGTCGAGCGTTGCCGCGACGAGCTGGGCGACTGGCGCGTCTGCGTGCTCACGCCCTTCGGCAGCCGCATTCACATTCCCTGGGCGATGGCGGTTGCCGCGCGCATCCGCGCCGCCGGCGGACCGGAAGTGGAAACGCTTTGGGGCGACGACGGATTCGTGCTGCGCTTCCCTGACACCGACGAGCCGCCCGATTCCGATTGGATTCTCGTCGAGTCAGCCGAAGCCATGCAGCTTGTGCTGCGCCAGTTGGGATCGACGGCGCTGTTTGCCGGGCGCTTTCGCGAGGCCGCCGGCCGCGCGCTGCTGTTGCCGCGCCGCCGCGCCGACCAGCGCTCGCCTCTGTGGCAGTTGCGCAAGCGCTCCTACGATCTGCTCAGCGTAGCCTCGCGCTATCCATCGTTCCCGTTGCTGCTCGAGGCCTATCGCGAATGCCTGCGCGACGTTTTCGACATGCCTGCGCTCATCGAGACTCTGCGCGCTATCGAGCAGCGTCAGCTTCGCGTGCACGTGGTCGAGACGCGCAAGCCCTCGCCTTTTGCCGCTTCCCTGCTCTTCAGCTACGTGGCCAATTTTGTGTATGAGGGCGATGCGCCGCTGGCCGAGCGCCGCGCGCAGGCGCTCACCATCGATCAGGATCAGTTGCGCGAGCTGCTCGGCGAAGCCGACCTGCGCGAGCTGCTCGACGCCGACGCAATGGCCGAAGTGGAAGAAGCAGCGCAGTGCCTTGCGGAGAACTATCGCGCGCGTTCAGCCGACGGAATCCACGATTTGTGCCTGCGCCTGGGCGATCTGACACGGGAAGAGCTGGGCCGCCGCGTTGCTTCGGCTGATCTTTTAATACATATCGATCGGCTTGTTCGCTCGCGGCGTCTGCTTGAGCTGCGCATCGCCGGCGAAAAGCGCTTGATCGCCGCTGAAGACGCCGCGCGTTATCGCGATGGCCTTGGCATTCCTTTGCCGCCGGGTCTGGCGGCTGCGCTGCTTGAGCCCGTGGCTCACCCGGTGCTCGAGTTGGTTCGACGCTATGCGCGCACGCACGGTCCATTCACGCTGCGCGAAGCCGCGGAAAGATTTGCGCTCGACACTGAGGTCGTTGAGGCCGCGTTGCGGCAGCTTGCGCACGAGGGCCGCGTGCTTGAAGGTGGTTTTCGCCCCGGCGGACTTCATCGTGAGTGGTGCGACGCGGAAATTCTGCGGCAGATTCGCCGCAAGTCGCTGGCCAAATTGCGCCGCGAAGTGGAACCAGTGGAGCAGCACACGCTGGCGCGCTTCCTCACGCACTGGCAGGGCGTGCTCGCGCCGCGCCGCACTGGGACCGCGCACCTCGACGCGCTGCTTGATGCAATCGAGAGCCTGCAGGGCGCGCCGCTGCCCGCTTCGCTGCTCGAGACTTCGATTCTGCCTGCGCGCATTGCCGATTTCACTTCTGCGGGTCTTGACACGCTGATCGCCGCAGGTGAGGTTGCGTGGGCTGGCGTCGAGCCGATTGGCGAGCGCGATGGACGCATTGCGCTGTTCCTCGCCGACAAGCTGCCGTTGCTGGCGCAGCAGCGTCCTCTTGCCGAACCGCTAACCGAGCGCGAAGAAAAGCTGCTCGCGGTTCTCGAATCCACGGGCGCGAGTTTCTTCGATTCGCTGCACGAGGCTGCCGGTAGCGGCTATCCCGGCGAGACGATCGAAGCGCTCTGGAGCCTGGTGTGGCGAGGACTCATCACCAACGACTCGCTGCATGCTCTGCGTGCCTACATCGCCCGGCCAGAGAGCGCGCGCACGCCGCGCCGCTACCAAACTGGGGCTGTGTTCCGCTCGCGCCGCACTACGCCGCCAACGGCGCAGGGCCGCTGGGCGTTATTGCCGCTTCGCCCTGCGGGGCAAAGCGCCGAAGACCTGAGGCGCGCGACGACGGAGCGCAGCCACGCGCTGGCGCTGCAGTTGCTCAATCGCTATGGCGTGCTGCTTGCGCGAGCAGGTTGCTGCCGAAAATGTGCCCGGCGGATTCAGCGCCGTCTATGACGTGCTGAAGGCGCTCGAAGAGAGCGGGCGCATTCGCCGCGGGTACTTCGTTGGCGGATTGGGCGCCACGCAGTTTGCGCTGCCTGCCGCGGTTGACCTGCTGCGCCAGTTGCGCACCGAGCCGCCAGCTGAAAAGCCCGAGTTTGTGCAACTGGCAGCGACCGATCCGGCCAACCCATATGGATCGGTTCTGCGCTGGCCCGATTTGCCCGTCGCGGAAGAAGACTCGGAATCGGCGCCGCGCATTCTCACGCGCGCTGCCTACGCTGAAGTGATTCTGCGCAACGGCGAGCTTGTGGCTTGGCTCAAGCGCGGCAATCCAAATCTGCTGGTCTTTTTGCCTGCCGACGAGCCGGAGCGCTCGCAAGCCGCCGCTGGCCTGGCGCATTTTCTGTGCGCGCGCGGGCAGCAACGAATGCGCGCGAGCAATCATGAAGGCGTGCTGATCACGACCATCAACGGCCAGCCAGTGGCCGCGCATCCCATGGCGCGATTCCTGATGGATGCGGGCTTTCATCCTGGGCCGCTGGGCATGCATCTGCGCCGCATTCCGCTCGCCATTGCGCATTCTGAGCCGAACAGGCCCGAAGTGCATTGAGAAATGGATCAATAAAGGATTTCTGAGGGAAGGAATGCCTGAAGGCGACACCATCTTTCGCACCGCGCGCAATATGGGCCGCGCGCTCATGGGCAAACCGGTCATCGGCTTCCGGTCGACGTTTCCGCTGCTCATGCGATTCAACGACGACACGCCGCTCGTCGGCCAGACGGTCGATCAAGTCGAAGCGCGCGGCAAGTGGCTGCTGATTCATTTTTCCGGCGGCGGAATCCTCACTTCGCATCTGCTGATGAACGGCAGCTGGCACATCTATCGGCACGGCGAGCGCTGGCAGGCGCCGCGATTCAACATGCGCATCGTGATCGAGAACAGCGAGTACCAGGCTGTAGGGTTTCAAGTTCCCGTGGCGCGCATGCACACTGAACAGTCATTGGCGCGCGATCTGCACGTCGCCCAGCCCGCAAACGACGTGCTCAGCGAGGAGTTCGACGCCGAAGCCGCGCTCGAACGCCTGCTGGCGCCGACGGCAAGAAGCGCTCGCCGATGTCGCTGCTCGATCAGAACTGTGCTGGCCGGCGTCGGCAACGTCTTCAAATCGGAGATCTGCTTCGTTCTGGGCCTTCATCCATTCCGCACCGTCGGAACACTCACGCGCGAAGAAGCCGCAGCAACAATCGCCACCGCGCAAAAGCTGCTGCGCGCCAATGTGCTCGAGGACTCCGGCGACCTGATCGTCACTTTTCGCAGCCAGCAGCGGCGAACGACACACGCGTCGGACCCAAGTGCGAGCCTTTGGGTTTATGGGCGCGCGGGCGAACCATGCCGTCGCTGCGGCGAGCCGATTCGCCGCCGCATTCAGGGCGAGGATGCGCGCGTCACCTTCTGGTGCCCATGCTGCCAGCCTATGCCGGACGGGACGGACATAGACGGATAAATTTTGGACGGATAGATTTTTGACGGATAGATATTGCGTAGACGGCTAAGCTTTCACTGGAATTAGTTTTGCGGCTTGCCGAGCCCGAAGATCTTCTGAAAGATATTTCGGTGGTCTTCGCCGTTCAGGCCTTTGTGGTCGCAGGTTTCGGTGGGCGCGGTGCCATCGAGAAATGCGGCGGTGAAATCGTCGGGACATGAGGCATCGGCCAGCAGGTTGGTGATTTTTGTCGATGGGTGACAATCTGAACGCCGTCCGGCGCCGTGAATTCATTGGTGTCGGAGTACTGCGGCAGCTGCACGGCCTGCTTCATAAATGTCGGCCCAGATGGGCGCGGCGACGCGCGCGCCCTGGATGCGGCCACGGTTTTGCGGGTCAAGCTCGGTGTAATCGTCGTTGCCCACCCACACGATGCACAGCAGGTTCGAGGTGAAGCCGGCAAACCACGCGTCGTGGCTGGTGCCGGTTTTGCCCGCGGCCGGAGAGACAAATCCCATGTTGCGAACGCCGGCGCCAGTCCCGCAGTAATCTCGTCCGCCAACCGTGCACGGATCGCTCCCGTTGCCTCCGAGAACAGCTTCCATCAAGGAAGTGGTGAGGAAGGCGGCGCGTGCGATCGAGCACCTGCCGCGTGGTGGGCGTGTAGTCTTCAACGATGTCGCCGGTGGGCGTGCGCACGCTCGCCAGCATCCACGGATCGATGTGCACGCCGCCATTGGAAAAGATCGTATACGCGCCGGCCATATCGAGCGGCGTGGCGTCGTAGGAGCCGATGGCCATTGAAGGCGTGCCTTGCGCGCTTTTGATTCCGGCATCGCGAGCGAGCGCCGCCACGCGATCGAAGCCCACCATGCTCGCCAGGCTGATGGTCGCGTTGTTGTCCGATCGCATCAGCGCCAGGCGCGCAGTCATCTCGCCGTAAAACTCGCTTCTCAAAGTTGTGCGGCGTGTATTCGTATTGAGTTCCCTGCGCCATAGGTTTGCTGCGCGTCGTCGAGCATGGTCACAGGCGAAAAAAGTTTCGTCTGGCCCGGCAGCATCGTGCCCTCAACCGCGGTTTGAAACGCGGCCGCGTAGACAAACGGCTTGAAAATCGATCCCGTCGGGCGATGAGCCACGGCGTGATTCACCTGCGAGGTTCCGTAGCTGCGCCCACCCACCAGCGCCAGCACCTGGCCGGTGTGAGGATCGAGCGCAATCAGTGCCACCTGCGGATAGACGTACGGCTTGCCCAGCTTTTTGTCGCTCGCATGAACGGCATCAATCTGCGCGTCGACGACATGAATGGTCGAGTCGACCGCCTGCGTTGCCAGGCGCTGCAAATCGGGATCGAGCGAAGTGTAGATGCGCAGCCCTTCGCGGTTGAAGTCGCGATCGCCCAGCCTTTGCGTCAGCTGATCGTGCACCAGGTCGACAAAATACGGCGCTTCGCTTTCGTCCACGCTCGCTGACACCAGATGGAGCGGCTCAGCCTTGGCAGCTTCGGCTTCATCCTTGGTGATGGCGCCGGTCTCGACCATTGAGTCGAGCACAAGATTGCGGCGCTCCATCGCGCGCTCGGGATGATGAAAGGGATTCAGGCGGCTGGGGCTCTGGATGATCCCGGCCAGCATAGCGCACTGCGCGAGGTCGATCTGGTTCACATCCTTGCCAAAATAATCCTGCGATGCTTCGCCAAAGCCGTCGATGGAAAAACTGCCGATTTGCCCGAGGGAGATCTCGTTCGCATACATGGCGAAGATCTGCTGCTTATTGAAGCGATGCTCCAGGATGATGCTGATAACGGCCTCGCGCATCTTGCGCGAATAGGTTTGCTCGGGCGTAAGGAAAAATCCGCGCGCAAGTTGCTGCGTGAGCGTGGAAGCGCCTTCCCGGTAGCGATGAAGGTGGAAGATGTCGTTGCGCATCGCGCCCAGAATGCGCCAATAATCGATGCCGCTGTGCTCAAAGAAGCGGCGATCCTCAATGGCGATGACGGCATGCACAAGATTGGGCGGAATCTCGTCGTAGGTGAGCACGCGGCGCTTGGTGCGCTGCGCGCCTTCGCTCAGCCCCGTGATGAGCAGCGGTTCGAGCTCGTAGCTCGACAGCGCCTGACCGTGCGCGTCGGTTATCCCGCTTACTACGCCGCCGCTCACGCGGATGGTGGCGCTATCCGGCGCGTGATAGGACTGCGGGCCCGGCTGCACCGTGATCTGCTGCGCGCCTTCGCTGTAGGTTCCCAGCTGCGAAGCCTGTGCGGCGCCGTCGCTGGAGTAGCCGGCCTCGCGCAGCTCGTTGGCGATCCAGCGAATGGAGAGTTTTTGTCCCGGACGCACTTCGCGCGGCGCGGCGTAGATCTGCGCGGTGCTGGCGAAGATTGGCTGCTTCAGCCGCTCATCAACAATGCCCTCATACTTGTGGTAGAAATAGCCAAAAATCGAAATGCCGATTACGGCGGCGGCGACAAAAGCGATAAGCAGTCCCAGCAGAATCCGCGATCTGAGTTGATGACCCGATCGGAGATTCCGGTAATCGAATTCGCAGTGCCATTGCCGCTCCTTGAACCAGCATGGAGACCGAAAGATCTACAGGCCCGATGCTAGCAGCCGCTCTTCGTCCAGGCGCTTCTTCACCAGCGCCACCACTTCGCCCAGGGCCACATCCACGCTGGTACTCGTCGCTCGCGTCACCAGTTCCACTTGACCCGCGGCAGCCTTTTTGCCAACGTTGATGCGGTACGGAATTCCCACCAGGTCCGCATCCTTGAATTTGACGCCGGCGCGCTCGTCACGATCGTCCAGCAGCACATCAAGCCCCGCCGCTTCCAGATCGGCAGCGAGCTTTTCTCCAGTGGCGCGCAGCGCAAAGTCGGACACATTCGTAATGGTCACCACGACCGTAAACGGCGCGATTGAAGACGGCAGCCAAAAGCCGTTGGCGTCGTTCGACTGCTCGATAGCCGCCGTAAGAATGCGCTCGATGCCGATGCCGTAGCTGCCCATGATCGGCGTCACTTCTTTTCCGTTCTCGTCGAGAACGCGCGCGCCCATCGACTCCGAGTACTTGTAGCCCAGCTTGAAGATGTGCCCGACTTCGACGGCTTTGCCAACTACGAGCTTGCCCGCGCAATTTTCCGTCGGGCAACCTTCTCCCTCGTTCACGCTGCGGATCTCAGCGGCGAATGTCCATGTGAAATCGCGGCCCGGCGTCACGTTGCGCAAATGGTAGTCGAGTTTGTTCGCGCCGCACACCATGTTCTTGCGACCCTCGAGAGAGCGATCGATGACGACGACAGGCGACGAATCCCCAACCTCGGAATGAAGAAATTCCAAGCGATTCTTTTTAGAGGCTTCGCCGCGTTCGGCTTCGAGAACATCCCGAGCGAGCGCTTCCTTATATTTTTCTTTGCTCGCGGCACTAAGACCGATGGGGCCGAGGAAACCCGCGGGCGCATGAAAGACTTCTTCGATCTCCTCTGCCTGCATCGGCCTGAGTTCGGAAGCGAAAAGGACCGCCGTCAATTTTGCCTCGTTGACCTGATGGTCCCCGCGCAGGAAGACCACCGCCGGCTTCAGTTCGCCGGCGATCGACGCCATGTACGCGACACACTTGATGTCGGACGCCGGCGACATTTTGAAGAACGCGGCCACGTCGGCGATTGCGCCGCAGCCCGGCGTGTGTACAAGCTCCGGCGCTCCGCCGCCAGTCGGGTTCATCTCCAAAACGGAATCAAGTCGCGACGTCGCCTTCTCCAGATTCGCCGCGTAGCCGCACACCGGGCAGCTTGCGATCAGGTCTTCGCCGGCATCGGTGTAGACCATGAACTCCTGCGACTGCGAGCCGCCCATCGCGCCCGAGTCGGCCTCCACGGCGACGAACTTGAGCCCGCAGCGCGTAAAGATGGAGCGATAGACGCGGTCGTGCAGATCGAAGCTGCGGTCAAGACCGGCCTTGTCGATGTCGAAGGAGTAGCTGTCCTTCATCATGAACTGGCGCACGCGCAGCAAGCCGCCCTTGGGCCGCGGCTCGTCGCGGAACTTGGTCTGAATCTGATACCAGATCTGCGGCAACTGCTTGTAGCTGCGCAACTCGCCGCGCGCAATCGTGGTCATGATCTCTTCGTGCGTCATGCCCAGGCACAGGTCAGCGCCTTTGCGGTCTTTCAGGCGAAACATGTTTTCGCCCATGGTCGCCCAGCGGCCGCTCTCCTCCCACGGCTCGCGCGGCAGGATTCCCGGCAGGTAAAACTCCTGCGCAATCTGGTCCATCTCGTCGCGCACGATGGCGATGATCCTGTTCAGCGAGCGCTGGCCGAGGAAGAGGTAGTTATAGATGCCCGCGCCGAGCTGGCGAATGTAGCCCGCGCGGAGAAGAAACTTGTGGCTGGCCACTTCGGCGTCTGCCGGGGCCTCGCGCAGTGTAGGAATAAATACCTTCGACCAACGATGCATAGAGATGTTATGCGAACTTTCCCGTTCGCCGCGGCGAACGCAGGGCAATTCAAGCAGCTTTCATTCTAAATGTTTGGCTTGTAGGCGAGTTTCAGAAGGCGTTACAGGCAAATTCAGATCAGTTCCACGCCCCACAGATCGTGCAGATGCACCACGCCTTCGACCTTCTTCTCGGCATCGACGACGACGAGCGAGGTAATCTTGCGCTCTTCGAGAATCGCCAGCGCCTTGGCCGCCAATTCTTCCGCGGCAATCGTCCGCGGATGCGCGTTCATCGCTTCGCCAGCCGTCTTGCCGAGCGCTGCGCCGCCTTCGCGCTCGAGCAATCGCCGTAAGTCGCCGTCCGAGATCACGCCGCGCAACCGCCCCGACTCCTGCACCGTCGTCATCCCCAGCTTCTTTGACGACATCTCGTAGATCACGTCGGTCATTGGAGTGGCCAGCGTCGACAACAGGAATGTCCTTGCCGGTATGCATCAGCTCGCGCACCTTGGCCAGTTGCTTGCCCAGCTTGCCGCCGGGATGCAGCTCCGCAAAATCTTCAGCGCGGAAGCCCTTGCGCAGGCTCACCGCAACGGCCAGCGCATCGCCAAGCGCGAGCATCGCCGTGGTCGAGGCAGTCGGCGCGAGATTCAACCCGCAGGCCTCGCGCTCCACGCCACAATCGAGAGCCACGTCGCTCGCCTGGGCCAAAGTCGATTGCAGATTGCAGCAGAAACTGATCAGCGCGTCGCCTTTGCGCTTGAGCGTGGCCAGCAGTCGCAGAATTTCCTCTGTCTCTCCCGATGCCGAAAGCGCAATCACCACGTCGCCCGCCATCAGCACGCCCACATCGCCGTGCACGGCCTCGGCCGGATGCAGAAACAGCGCCGGCGAGCCGGTGGAGCTGAGCGTGGCGGCGATCTTCTGCGCGATGATGCCGCTCTTGCCCATGCCGGTGACCACCACGCGGCCATGCGACTTGCCACAGCCGAGAATCATCTCCACTGCGCGCGCGAACGGCCCGGCCATCGACCCGTCGAGGCGCGCGGCCAGCGCCTCAAGCGCGGCCGCCTCGGTGCGCACCAGCGATGATGGCTGGAACGGCTCGACATTCCGGGAGGTGTACTTTGGCTCCGAGGTGCTCATTGGCATTTCATGCTAACAGCTTGGAAGCCAGCTTTCAGCCCTCAGCCCTCAGCCTTCAGCCTTCGGGCTGTCAGGCCGGCCTATGAATCGCCGTGGCAGCTCCAGCCGATCCTTGCCGCCCCGCTCGTACAATAGAGCTACGAGGTCGATTCCGTTGCGGCGAAACACCATCGTTCTTATTGCTGTCGTTTTTATTCTGGCTATCTTTGCCTGGGCGGGCTGGGCCAACTGGGAGTATCGCAAACAGGCCGCCGAAAAACAGCAGGCCGCCGCGCCGCAGGGCGTGCTGGTGCCAGCTCCCGGCGGCGACGCGATCAATTATGTTTCGCCGCTCAACGGCAAACCCGCTCCAGCCTTCGCGCTTGAAAACCTGAGCGGCAGCAAAATCTCGCTCGCGAGCTACAAGGGCAACGCGGTGATGATCAACTTCTGGGCCACGTGGTGCGGCCCGTGCCAGGTGGAGACGCCGTGGATCGTCGAGTTGCGCGATAAGTATGCAGCCCAGGGCTTCGAGGTGCTGGGCGTTGACACCGAAGGCGACGACCTGCAGCCGGGCGACAAGGCCGGATGGGCCAAAGCTGAGACGAACGCCAACAAATTTGTTACGCAAATGAAAGTGCCGTATCCGGTGCTGCTGGATGGCGACAGCATCAGCAACGAATACGGGGGGCTCGACGATCTGCCTACGTCATTTTTTGTCGATCGCAGCGGCAAAGTGGTCGCGGCGTCGGTGGGTCTAACTTCAGAGAGCGACATCGAGGGCAACATCAAGAAGGCGCTGGCGGAGTAAGAGCAGCCTTCGGCTGCCAGTTTTCAGCACTCTGCTTTTGTTATGAGATGATCGGCTGGATTGAGGATCGGAATCGATGAGTCGAATGAATTGGCTTCGGAATTGGACGTGGATTGCGCTCTTCGGCCTCGCCGGAGTGGCAGCCGCAATTGCTCACGGCCAGTTCGTTTCAAATTCGCGGCGAAACGACTCTCCAATTAAGACTGAAGCCGTGCAGTATCTTTTTCCCGCGCAGGTGAGCGTTCCGGCAGGCAAGCTGAGCCCAGTCATATTGCACTTCCGCGTCGCGCAGGGGCTGCACATCAATTCGCACACGCCGAGCGACAAGTTCCTGATCCCGACGGATTTTTCGATTCCCGACGGCGTGGGTCCGGACGGCACGGGCGTTCGGCTTGGCGCGGCCACTTACCCGCCCGGCACCATCATCTCGCTGGCCTTCGATCCCAAAACCAAACTCAGCGTCTACACCGGCGAGTTCGCCATCCAGGCGCGAATCGAGGCCACGCCCGGCAATCATCTGGTTCAGGCCAAGCTGCACTACCAGGCCTGCGACCAGAACCAGTGCATGCCACCCAAGACGATCGACGTGCCCATCGACGTGATCGGGAAATAAATTCAGGAAGCCTTTAGCTGGCGGATCTACGGCCGTCAACCCGGCTGGCCTCACCGCTCATCATTGCCCACTTATTGTGTTGAGCCGTTGTCGTCCGCTGGCAGAAACTGGTAGCTCACAAAAGCAAAGTGCGCGCCATCGGGAGCCCAGTTGGGCACGTTGTCAGTTCCAGACCCGCCGACAATCTGGACGAGGTCGCGAATCTTTCCATCTGCAACGTTCAAAATGCGCAAAGTCACGTCCTTGTTGGCCGCGTGCCCGGTCACATCCTTGTCATAAGAGAGAATCAGGATCGATTTTCCGTCCGGCGAGGGATGCGCCGTCCAGTTGTGCTTCTCGTCGAATGTCACTTGCTCGGGCTGGCTGCCGTCGGGCCGCATGCGCCAGATCTGCATTCCGCCCGCGCGGTCGGAGTTGAAGTAAATCCACTGCCCATCGGCCGAAAAATCCGGGTCGTCGCTCACGCCGGTGCCCGTGGTCAGCGCGGTCTCCGCTCCGCCGTCCGGCGAAATGGCAAAAATGTTCAGCGTGCCGTTGCTGGGACGCGTAAACAAAATCGTCTTCCCGTCAGGCGACCAGCTATGAAAATAGGAATTGGGATTTTCCGTAACCATGCGCGGCGCGCCGCCTGTTGCAGGCACGATATATACGCGACGACCGGGATGGTCCGGCGTGGTGCAGGTCATCGCGAGCCATTTGCCGTCGGGCGAGAGGCCGTGGCTGCCGGTGCAGTCGCTCGCGTTGCCAATGTCGATTGGCGTGGCTTCAGCGATCGCGCCGTCGCCTTCAGCCGCGGGCACGCTCCACAGTTTGCCTGCGCGATCAAAGATCAGCGTCTTGCCGTCGCGGCTCCAGTTGGGCGCTTCCATCTGCCCCTTGCCCGGTCTGGATGACGAACGCCATGCGCGCATTGTTGTCGATGGCGATGATCTGGAGAGTGCTGTAGAGCGCCATGGGCGATGGCGCCGCAACAGCCGCGAGCGGCTCGAGTTCCACATGCGCGAAGGTGGCCTGCTCGATTGCGCTCGCGTTGTGCGCGCACACTCCCAGGCCGGCGTAGAAATCGCCGTCGAAATGCAGCTTGATCGACGCTCCCACCTGGTGCAGCGGCTCGCCGTGCGCGCTCAGGAAAAGCGTAATCGTGTCGCCGCGCTTTTCAAGGCGCAGCCGCTGCGGCGCGCCGATGTTGAAGGCGATGTCCTGCGTGGTGTCGCCTTTATTGCGCCGGTATTGCAGCGCCGTTTCACCATTTCCGTGAATCGCCGCGTCGGCGTACATCGAGTCGGGGTCGAGCGTCTGCCGGAACATCAGCAGCGCCTTGCGATGCGGGCTCGCAGCGGGGCTGGCGTCAGCCAGTTTCACGTCGGCCGTCAGCGATACGTCGCCGGATACTTTCTTCCAGACAAAGTGGAATGCGTCGACGTTGACCCAAAGGTTCGCGCCGGCCGAGCGGATGGTGTAGACGCCCGATGCAGAGTCGAAGCTTGCGACTCCCGGCGGCACAACGCTGCCCACGTCCGACTGGCTCTCAAAGATGCCGAGCGAATTGGCTGCTGCTTGCGCGGCCGCGATGCCGGATCCGATAAACACAAACCCCATAGTCGGAGTTACCGCGAGCAGTCTCGCCACTTTCATGTTCCGATGCACTATGAAGGTCTCCCGCTGTTCCATTTTGCCGACGAAATCACTCTACGGCAACGCGGCGACTACGAGCCAGCGAGCCCCAGAACAGAGAGACCGGGAAACGTACGGCGCGGTTCTCAAAAAGGCCGTTTGGGGGTAAGATTGTCTTACCATGCAGACTAAGGTTTCCACAAAAGGCCAAATCGTGATTCCCTCGCCCGTGCGCCGCCGGCTGGACATTCGCGCCGGCGATTCGCTCGAGATCTCTGTCGAGAGCGATCGAATCGTGCTGACGCAGGCCACCAAGCCGAAGTACGAAGCGCGCTTGGTGAAGGATCCAGTGACCGGGTTCCTGGCCATCGACCTTGGGCCTGACGCGCCGACCTTGACCAGCGAGATGGTAAGAGAGCTGCTCACGGACTTTCCATGAAGTATCTTCTGGACGTCAACGCGCTCATCGCCTTTGGCATCACTCAGCATCAATTCCATCAGCGCCTTGTCGACTGGATATATTCGCAGCGAGGCTCCACGTTCCTAACGTCGTCGGTGACGGAGATCGGCTTCGTTCGAGTGGTTGCGAGCGTGGCTATGTACGACCTTAAAGTTCCGCAGGCTAGAATGCTCTTGCTCGGAATGAAGAGCAACACTGCGCAGCCGCTCACTTTTCTTTCGGACGCAAACGACATCTCCGCTCTCCCCGAGTGGGTCAAATCTCCGGCGCAGACCACGGACGGACATCTGGTGCAACTAGCGAGCGCCAACGGAGCAGTTCTGGCGACGCTGGACGAGGGAATTCCGGGAGCGTTTCTGATTCCGTAGGGGAGTGTCGAGGGAGCCCCGGTTTCAGGCTAAGTCTGGGGCATTCGGCCTCAAGGCGCTAAGCCTTCACAGACTGATTGGGCTCTCTTCAATTTCTTGATTTCTCCCGCCTCCAATCTGCTGATAACCTCGAATGCTTTATCCCGATCTGCTTCAAACTGTCGAACACTGTCCACAAAATCTTGTTCCGTCGGGAGTTTTCCCGACCTTTCATACCATCGACGAACGAACAGAAGAATGGGCGCAATCTCGTGGCTTTTCGTTTCATTGCAGCCCCTTGGGCCTTTAGCTCTCGGCTGTTTTCCGCAGCATGGAAATACAGTGTCCCAGGAGTAGTCCTCATTCTCTTTGCGGTCGAGCCCGGCTGCCGCAGTTGGAAGTGGGCAGTTGGAAGTGGGTTACCGCAGTAAAAGCACCTTCCGGACGCCACTATCGCTGCATATTGCTGGAAGCTCAATTCCCACTTGTGGTTGTTGAACTTTGCCTGAGAACGGCCAAGCGTATACCTCCCGCCCAATGTCCGCGATCGACCTTTCGTGTGCTCGTTCTCACATGAACGACAACGACCGATGCCAGTTCTGGCAACAATATTGGAGGCGTTTTCCGTCGTCAACGCGCCGCTTGCACCGACTACATTCACCGTTCATTCTTAATCGTTCCTCAAGGAGCAGGCAACGCCTACCCGCCCGCCTTCTTCTCGATCTTGGCCCAGGAATCTTTCAGCGCGAGCGTTCGGTTGAAGACCAGCTTGCCCGAAGCCGATTCCGGATCAAGACAGAAATAGCCGACGCGCTCGAACTGGAAGCGGTCCTCAAGTTTTGCGCTGGCGAGCGACGGCTCCAGCTTCGCGCCGGTGAGGACTTCAAGCGAGTTGGGATTGAGATTGTCGAAAATATCGCCGCCCTCGGTGAAGTCGTACGGATCGGCCTTGGTAAACAGCTTGTCGTAGAGCCGGATCTCGGCGGAGATGGCGTGCGCGGCCGACACCCAGTGCATGGTCGACTTGACCTTGCGGCCGTCGGGCGAGTTGCCGCCGCGGCTCGCCGGATCATATGTGCAATGCACTTCGACCACGTTGCCCTGCGCGTCTTTTACTACGCTGTTGGCGGTGACGAAGTAAGCGTTGCGCAGGCGCACTTCTTTTCCGGGCGACAGCCGGTAATACTTCGGCGGAGGAACTTCGCGAAAATCGTCGTGCTCAATGTAAAGCTCGCGCGAGAATGGCACCTGACGCGTCCCGGCCGACGGGTCTTCGGGATTGTTCTGGCCACCTCAACAAATTCCTCTTTGCCTTCGGGGTAGTTGTCGATGACCAGCTTCAACGGGTGCAGCACGGCCATTGCTCGGCGGGCGCGGTGATTCAGGTCGTCGCGCTGGAAGTGCTCGAGCATTTCAACATCCGTTGTGCCGTTGGTCCGCGAGGCGCCGATGGCTCCGCAAAAAGCGCGAATGGCCTCAGGCAGTAAAGCCGCGACGGCGAAGGCCAGAGAGCGTCGGCATGCGCGGATCGTCCCAACCGTTGACGCGATTTTCCGTTACGAGCTGCAGTAGTTTGCGTTTAGAGAGCAGCGTGTAGGTCAGGTTGAGCCGATCAAATTCAATCTGCTGCGATGGGAAGATCCCGAGCTCGGCAATGAACCACTTATAGAGCGGCTGGTGGTCGGCGAATTCCAGCGTGCACATGGAGTGCGTGACGTGCTCGATCGAATCCGACTGGCCGTGCGCGAAGTCGTACATCGGGATAGATGCACCACTCATCGCCGGTGCGGTGGTGCGTGGCGTGAAGAATGCGGTACATCACCGGATCGCGCATGTTGAGATTTGGCGAGGCCATGTCGATTTTGGCGCGCAGCACACGCGAACCGTCAGGGAATTCGCCGGACTTCATGCGCGGAACAGATCGAGATTTTCCTCAGCCGTCCGGTTGCGGTAGGGGCTGTCTCGTTCCCGGTTCAGTCAGCGTGCCGCGGTGCTTGCGAATCTCGTCGGCCGTGAGGTCGTCGACATAGGCTTTTCCATTCTTGACGAGCTGCAATGCCCACTCGTAAAGCTGACCAAAATAATCAGATGCGTAGCAGAGCACGATCCCACTCGAAGCCCAGCCAGTGCACGTCCGTTTTGATCGACTCGACGTACTCCGTCTCTTCTTTTTGAGGGTTCGTGTCGTCGAAGCGCAGGTTGGTTTTGCCGCCGAACTCGTCGGCCAATCCAAAATCGAGATAAATAGCCTTGGCGTGGCCAATGTGGAGGTAACCGTTGGGCTCCGGCGGGAAGCGCGTCTGCACGATCGCATCGCCGTACTTTTTGCTGCGCACGTCCTCGGCGATGATGTCATGGAGAAAGTTGGAGTGTGTGTGGGCTTCGGGGCTCAGAGAAACCGAGTTTTCCGGATTTTCGTTGGACATGGCTTTAGTTCATTATTCCACTGCGGGGCCGTGCTCAATGGGGGCGGCGCGGATTCCGTTCAAACGGCGGGCGGCTAGGCCATTCCAAAGAACGTTGACTTAGCAAAAGAGTCGTGCTTTCCTAGCACCAAGTGCGAGGAGGCATGAGGATGCCCATGAAGACAATCTCAATTCACCAGTACATGAGGGCGTGTCCTGACTGCGGTTGGAGGCCGACCGGCGTCGATGAATCCACTATACTTGGCGAGCTAATCGATCACGCCAAGAAATTCCACGAAATGGGAGAAACAAGAATCGTGGTCAGGAATATACGCTTGACCAGCGGCTTTCAAGAGTGCGACGTTGCAGTTTTCGGTAACCGCAGCTATTGGAGATGGATCGACGGATTCCCCAAGTCCGCGTTGCCCGAGGGCCTGGCAGGCCAGTAAACAGCCATGCGCCGTGCGTGCCAATATGCAGATTAAGGAATCTTACGGATTCGCTGTCCTCCGCACACACACCGCACTAACTTGGCATCCCTCGCATTCCAGGTTGATGCTCTGAGTTTGAGGGCCGTAACGGGATGGGTGGAAGATCCAGGCCGCATCGGTGTCCTTTCCCTTTTTCCCTAGAACCTGAGAGCTACTCCATACGTCCTCGACGAGAGGCGGTGCGCCAGCGAAGAAAAACAAGTCACCCTTTAAATATTCACCATTGACATTGGCTTGACTCGCATTGATGCCTGACAACTCATCGATCGTTGGAAGTCGCCAGTCATCGTGTCCAGCAAGTTTCAGATTCAGGCAATAATACATCGCCTGCTGCCAGCTCACGCTGTCGCCGCTGCCTTCCTTCGTCCACATCAGCCCGGTCGCCGTGTCAGTCCATGGCTGGCGCAAAGCTTCCATCTGTGCCTCACGCTCCTGCGCAGCTTTTTCCTGCGCAGCTTGCTCTGCCTTTTGCCTCGATTCCCGCGCTGCCTCGGCCTGAGCCTCCTGTGCAGCCTTATCTGCTTCCTCTTGCTCGGCAGTAAGCCGTGCATCGCGTATGGGCTGAAACTCGATGCTGACCATCGTCTGTCCCGTCGGTTTGACGGTACATGGTTGCTTTACCTGATCGACTCCGTCCTCGGTGGTGGCCTCCACCATGTGCTGGCCTGGCTCGACCTTCACCTTTGCGCCCTTTCCCGAATCGATAAGGCCTTTGGACTCACCGTCCAGTTTCCAGCTACATCTCATGTCGCACATGACGAGGAGCGTCGAAAGGGCTGCGGGCTTAGACTTCGCTTTGATTACCACAGTCACGTCTCCGTCCTGCTGCGCATGGGCCGCCACGCCGGATGCGAGAAAGGCTGCCGCGACAAGCAGCAGAGCGGGCTGATTTTTAGGCAGGCGCATTGTCTCCGCCTTTCTGACGGGGGAAATTTGTGCACTAAATATAGCGCAAATCGGTTGCCGGGGGCCCAGGGTTCAGTTTTTGGATCTGTGATGCCAATCGCAAATCTGGCCTAAGGCCGCTGGTCCCTCTACAGCATCGATGGGCTGTGCTTAAACGAGCGATTGCAGGTTCTTTTCGGCCTGACGGATGCGCTCGAGGCACACATCGCGGCCGAGAACGACCATGGTTTCAAAAAGCGGCGGCGCATTCTTGCGTCCGCAAACGGCCACGCGTATCGGCTGAAACATCGGGCCGGCCTTCAGGCCAAGCGAAGCCGCGGCCTCGCGCAAAGTTTTGTCGAGCGAATCGTGGTCGAATGTGGTTGCCGGCAAAACTTCAAGCGCAGTTTGCAAAACGCGGCGAGCCAGCGCGGCGTCGTTCCCTTTTTTGGGGAATCAGCTCGGCAGGATCGTACGGCGCGAAGTTTGTCGAGGAAGAAAAAGTCGGCCGCCGGCACCGCATCGCGCAGCAGCTTGATGCGCTCGCGGATAAGCGGCGTGACGGCGAGGATTTTTTCGGGCGATGCATTGAAACCGGCCTGCTCGAAAAATGGCTGCAAGTCGCGGCTCAGCTCCTCGACAGGCAACGCGCGAATGTGCTCGGCATTGAGCCAGACGGCCTTGTCATCGAACGGCGACTCTTCCGTAAAATTCACTACCGCGTTCGCGCGGTTGACGCCCTCGAGAGTGAACAGGTCGCGAATCTCGGCCAGCTGCAAAAATTCACGGTCGTTCTTCGGCGACCAGCCCAGCAGGCAAAGAAAATTGATAAACGCCTGCGGCAGAAAGCCTGCATCGCGATACGTGGTCACGCTGACGACGGGGCCGTGCTTGCGCTTGGAAAGCTTGGCGCCGTCCGGAGCGCACAAGAAGAGGCAGATGCGCGAAATGCGGCGCGGCAGCGCCCAGCCCTTCAAAAATCAGCAGGTGCTTGAAGGTGTTGGTCAGGTGATCCTGGCCGCGAATAATGTGGCTGATGCGCAGATCGGCGTCGTCAACGCACGAGGCCAGATGATAAGTCGGCATGCCGTCTGAACGAAGCAGCGCGAAGTCTTCCACCTCGTCGGCCGCTTTTTCCTGCGCGCCGTAAACGCCGTCAACAAAGTGCAAAACACGGCCCTCGCCGCGCGGAACGCGATAGCGCAGCGCGAACGGCTCGCCGGCAGCAGCGCGACGGTCGGACTCTTCGCGGGACAGCTCGCGCATTCCGGGATTGAAGAGCCACGCGCCCTGCGAAGAAGAGTGCTCCTCAACTTCCGCATGCGCCGGCGTGAAGTCGCGATAGGCCAAGCCCCTTGCGAAAATTGCTTCGGCCGCCTTGCGATGCAGGTCCAGGCGCTCGGATTGCTTGTACTCTTCGTCCCAGTCGAGGCCCAGCCAGCGCAGTCCCTCAAAGATCGACTGCACGCTGGCGTCGGTGTTGCGCTCGACGTCGGTATCGTCCAGGCGGAGCACCATGGTCCCGCTGTTGTGGCGAGCATAGAGCCAATTAAAGATAAAGGTGCGGGCACTGCCCACGTGCAGAAAGCCGGTGGGCGAAGGCGCAAAGCGAACGCGCGGAGTAGTGGCGCCGGAGGAGTTCGAATCAGGCATCGTGTCGTTTAGTTTCCACTCACGATGCTATCGCAACGCTCCCTGGCCGTGCCTTCTTCAGCGTCTCACTGCTGCGGCGGTAGTTGCGGCGGAATCGGCGGTGGCGGATACGGCGGCACATACGCCAACTGCGGCGCGGGCACCACCTTCCACTGCGCAAACGCCAGCACATAGATCAGAATCAGGTTGCCGGCAGGGACAAGATTCAAAAGCGAAAGCCAGGGCGAGAAGCCTGCCTTTTTGCAAATGAACCAAAAAGGAATGATGATGATCGCGACGAAAATCAAGATGATCAGCGGCAGAATCGCCATCGCGGCCACAACAATGTGTGAAATCTGATCCGGGCTAAGATCCTGTTGCAGAAAGAACGCGAGATTCAACATAGCAATGCTCCAAGGCGGAATAGGATTCGCAGCCAAGGTACCGCTAAACCCATCAATCTTCAATAATAATCGAAGAAAGCGGAAACTCCGCACCGAAGCAACGACTCAAGCGGATAAGACTTTGCGGCGGGCGGCCCACGAAGCCCTACGTAATGTCCTCCGTGTCGTAGACCGGCGTGATCGTCCGCTTCTTGGGAACGCCGTGCACCGAACTCAGTAAATCTTCAACCACGTCCTCGAGCTGGCGCTGGCTCTCGACCACCGCGCTCATGCTCTTCAGCTCTTCCGGCTCCTGCACGCGCTCGACGAGCGCCACGGCGTGGCACTGGGCTACATGATCCAGATTCAGACCTTCTGGCGTTTTAGCCTTGATGCTCACTTGATCGATCGATACGCCAAGCAAATCGGCGACCCGCGAACACATCTCGGCCGCAACAGGCACGATCTTTGGAGCGGCCAGCACCAATGTTGTATCGATGTTCACGATGCCGTAGCCCGCGTGCTGCAACTCTTCGAGCGCCAGATTGAGAAAGATGGCGGAGTCGGCATCTTTCCAGCGCGGATCGCCAGGCGGGAAAAAGCTGCCGATGTCGCCAGCGGCCACGGCGCCAAGCAACGCGTCAGTAATGGCGTGCAGCAGCACGTCTCCGTCGGAGTGGCCAGCCAATCCCTCGGGATGGTCGAGCGTTATGCCGCCAAGGCGCAAGGGCACACCGGGCTTGAATTCGTGCGAGTCATAGCCAAATCCGATGCGTATGTCCATCATTTAACGTGTCTGCCTTAAGCGCGTGCTCTTTGAATTTGTTCTTCCGGCGCGTCGCCTGCGATGCAGCAGCTTGATCGGGATCTATTCAGCGCGCTCGCTGCCGCAGATAGAACTCCGCTAGCTCCAGGTCGCCCGCCTGCGTAATCTTCAGATTAACCTGAGAACCGGGCACCACGGCTACCGGAATTCCAGCACGCTCGGCCAGCGAAGCCTCGTCAGTGCCCACAAAGCCATCGGCGTTGGCCTCGGCAAAGGCGCGTTTCAACAGCCCAAAGCGGAAGCCCTGCGGCGTTTGCGCCAGCACCACAAACTCACGCGGAATGGTCGCAGTCACCAGCGCTCCGTGTGCAGTCCGCTCCACCTGCTTGATTGTGTCCACCGCGGGCAGCCCCACGATGGCCGCGCCAAATTCGGCCACCGCGTCGATGGTGCGCTCGATGGTCGTCGCGTCAATCAGCGGGCGAACCGCGTCGTGCACAAGCACGATGTCATCGGCCTCGGCAGGCAGTGCGTAAAGCGCGTTGGAGACGGATTCCTGGCGCTTTTCGCCGCCTTCGACCACATGGACCCGGTCCACAAATCCGTACTCGGCCACCTGGGCCTCGGCGCGCTCCATCTCCTGCTTGCGCACGGCCACATAAATCGCCGTCACGCGCGGCACCGCGGCAAAAGCGCGCAAAGAATGAATGAGTATGGGAACGCCATCCAGCGCCAGAAACTGCTTGGGTTGCGGGCCGGCCATTCGCGTGCCCAATCCCGCAGCCGGAACAATGGCAAAGACTTGCATAACTCGTGGAGTATAGCACCGCGAAAGCTGCGGCCAAGTGCGCCCAAATTCAATCCGTTCGGCCGTTGGCCAGGCTGATGTTATCGAAAAAGTGACTTCCGGATTGCCGACGATCCAATCGGAACTCCGAAATCGGACGATACTCCGGCTCATGAGAGCTTTAGGCTCCAAGCGACAAAAGCTCAGCTTGAAATGGAATCGAGCGCTCGAATCTGTCAGCGTGGAAACAATTGGAACTGTTTGATTGCGATTTTAGGACCTATGAGTGCATGTTCAATGTCTGGAAGCATCATTACGGTAATCTCGTCGAATCTGCGCATCTTTGCACTTGCTGGAACAAAGAAACGAAGGGTCTCGAAGACAGGCCCAGACTTGTACGAGAAGTGCTCTGGCTCCGTCGATACAATCGACTGCTGGCCTAGATAGAGCGTCGAATTCTTGGGCGATGCGGCATCTGTTAACAAAACCGCCAATGCAATGACGCCTATTCTGTTATCACGATTTTCAATTTCAACTTGAACCTCCCCGCAGCGTTTGATGGGGATTGCCCCTCCAAGAGTCTGATGAGCATCCATGACGAGCGGCACGGAATTGATCGATGCTATCTCAGCGCCGAGCGGTGTACCGTGTACCTGGTGCGCTGTCGGCCCAGGAATTTTATTGGGCGGTTGCACATACCAATATTGCCCACTGAAGGGAATGATAAGTGGCTGTGTAGTTCCTGGGGCAAGAAGTGACATTTCGGGGAGCGGCGGGACGATCTGCTTCTTCGCTGGCGGCGGCCACAGAATTATGCTCTCGTAGCCACCGAGACCATATGCGGAAGATGGGGGTTTGCTCTTCTGATGGGCGTCATCGCTCGCGGAGTTTTCATTGCTGGCGGCGAGCGCCACGTTCATTTCTGCGGCGCGATTGCGATGAGTCACGCCGTCGAGCAATGCCCAGACGGTCACCAGTACCGCGGGAATAGTGACGAGCGTAAGTCGCAGCGCAGCTCGCTTGTATCCGCGGCTGGCATCAACGTCAGGATCGCGCGGGAAAGTTCGTTTCCAGACAAAGAGAAACGCACTCAGAGCGCATAGCGCAGCGGCTGTGAGATTCGAATGATCCGTCAGCGCCCAACCCGCTGCGTAGAGACAGATTGCGATCAGATAGCCTTGCACCTCCGGCCGAGCACGATAGAGCGATTCAGCGAACAGCTCGGCCCGCTCAGGCTCATTGGTGGAGGAACTATTCTGTGCCGGAGCGAAGGTCAAGAAAGTAGCCTTGCGCAGCCCGACGGCAAGCAACGTCGCGGCGATACCAGCAACCAAGGCCGTGACCGGAGAAATCTGCTCAGAGAAGAGCATCATCGAGGGCACCCACACCCACCCTGCGGCGCAAACAATTGCAAAGAGCGAGAACGGAATGGGAGAGCTCTTGCGGAAAGGGCTCGAAGGGTTCTGCCAGTAAAACCAGGCGCCGGCCACGCCTGAAACCGCCCCAAGCGCGACGTAGGCTGTGGCCCGAATGAGCAGGGAGCCAAAAGTGGGCCGGTGTGATTCCGGCAGCAGGCAAAGCATGAAACTGGCGATCATTGCATTGACGAGGCCAGCGCCCACCATGAGGCCAAAGAAACGCTTCAAGGAAAACGGATTCAGCCTCGACGCAGGGGCGACAGGGTCGATTTGGGTTGAAGAGTCTGCCGGGGACGATTCGATGAATGGCTGTTGGGAACTATGAGCCGGTTGCGGGACCGCACCCCAAAGCGCCCACAACATTGTGACGATGTATGGGATGCGGTACGTGTTCTCTAGCCTTCCTAAATCCAGCACTTGACCCAATAGCGTCGGCGGAATTGTCGCGCCGACAAAAAGATAAAACTGATACAGATCTCCCAGCACGAAGACGATGAAGTATGTGGGCAAAAAGACCAGAGGCGCCAACAGGAAGGCACGGCGGAGCTTCTTCGCGCGAAACGTCCTTCCACTGCCTATTTGGGAGAGAGCGTAAATGCATGTCCCGGCCCATAGAAAAGCCGAATTAAGCGCCGTCCATGCGGCAAATCCCGCAAGGGGCGCAACAATGTTTTGCCCAGTGCTGGCAAAGATTGGCGAGCTCTCAATATTGTCGGCGAACATTTTCCACGCGGGCGCCAGCATCGACCAAAGCAACGCAAAGACCAGCAACGACGCGCGTGCACGCAGATACTTGAGCCACGCGATTCCGCATGCGGAAAGCGCTTGGCGCCAATACCAGCCATCGGAGCGGCCAAAGTAAAAGTCTTCGAGGAGGTCGCCAGCCAGAGCTTGGTCGCGGTCGGCAGGAGTAAAGTGCTCCAGCATCCATGTTGCGAGCGGCGGCGGCTCAGTCCGCTTCATGTGCGCTCCTAACTCGGATCCAGTTTCAGATCGGGGAGAGTCTGCCATAGTTTGGTCAGGACCCGGCGAGTTTCGTGAACCTGTCGTAGTCCTTCTTTCGTGATCCGAAAGTATCGCTTAGCTTTTCCGCCGCGTTCTGGGGTTGGGTCGCCCAGGTCGGAGATAATAAGCCCCTTGGCCTCCAGACGCTCCAACGCCGCATAAACGCTGCCTATCGATACACTCCGGCCACGATTCCCTTCCAGTTCACGCGATATGGGCACACCGTAGGCTTCCTCGCCAAGATGCACCACAGCGAGAAGGAGCATCAGCTCAAATTCTCCGAGGTAGCTTCGGCTTCTCATTAAGTCAACAATAGCGAAGAAATTCCAAAAACGCAACGAAAATCAGGTCAGAAGTCGCAAAATCCCCGAAGCTCCTGTCGAGACATCAGGGCATAATTCTGGTTTCCAGTCGGTTGCCCGGCAACTCGGAAGTTACTGGTTTGGCAATGGGGATCGCTGCCGTTCGAGACAGGGGCCACGCACGAGGAACTCAGAGCCTGAAGGCTCGTCTGCCGCGCTATCATCCTTTCGTGCGTGCATCTTTGCCATCGACGCCACCACTCGATCACCACACTGCTCAAGCCCGGAATGCGCCTGGCCGTGGCGCTCTCGGGCGGCGCGGATTCAGTGGCACTGTTGCGCATTCTGGCGGCGCGCAGCGCGGAGCTGGGGCTCGTGCTCCATGCCGCTCATCTGCACCACGGCTTGCGCGGAGCGGAGGCCGACGGCGACCTGGAATTCTGCCGCGAGCTGGCCGGCGAAGCTGGGCCTGCCCTTTCACGAGGCGTGCGTCGACACGGCTGTTGAAGCGCGGGCCGATCGAAAATCCGACAAATCGGCCGAGACTGGCAAGCCCGCTGAGAGCATTGAGGAAGCCGCGCGGCGCCTGCGTCACGCATGGTTCCGCAAACTCCTGGCTTCCGGCGAAGTCGACGCAATCGCCACGGCGCACACGCTCGACGACCAGGCGGAAACGGTTCTCGCGAAATTTCTTCGCGGAGCGTGGACAGAAGGTTTAGCAGGCATCGCTCCAAAACTCGAAACCCCGGAGGGGCAGATTGTACGGCCGCTGCTGGCCACGACGCACGCTGAGTTGGAGGCGTACTTGCGCGAGGTTGGCCAGGATTGGCGCGAGGATTCGTCGAATCGCAACCTAACGTTCACCCGCAATCGAATCCGCCACGACCTGTTGCCGCTGCTTGAGGGCTGGAATCCTCGCCTGCGCGAGCACATGGCGCAGATGGCCCAGCTGGCCCGCGATGAAGAAGCCTGGTGGCAGGCCGAGCTCGCCCGCCTGGCCCCGCAGTTGCTGCTACCGGGGCGTCCGGTGCGCGGAGGTGGTCGCGCTGCCGGCTCCGGCCTCGATTCCGGCGTGGCCATTGAAGCGAGCCGGCTGACCGCATTGGCTCCGGCGCTGCAAAGGCGGCTTATTCGCTACGCCGCCGAACGATTCGGCGCCGCGCTCGATTTTTCCGCGACAGAAGCCGTGCGAGCACTCGCCCTTACCGGCCGGGCAGGCCAGAGGATCGCATTGCCGCACGGCTTGCGCGCAGAGAGAACTGCCCGTGAGTTGCGGCTGTCCATTCACCTCGAACCAACTCCAAAGGGTGAAAGGTCGGAGACCGCCTACGAGGTGGCAATTCCCGGCGAGATCGACGCTCCCGTCTTCGGAGTTCAGATCCGCATCGAGTGTCGCCATGATGCCGCCGGCCCAGGAACGGCCACCGCCGCCCCAAACGGCCGCGGCGGCCCTCCCAGCAAAACAGCAATCCTGCGCAACTGGAAGCCCGGCGACCGGGTCAGGCTGCGCCACTCATCCGGGCCCCGCAAGGTGAAGGAAGTGCTGGAACGTCTGCGGGTTACGGGAACCGACCGGGCGCTATGGCCAGTTCTCGAAGTCGACGGACAAATCGCCTGGATGCGTGGCGTAGAGCTTGAACACGACCCGAAGCTGACGATTTCGGCGGAATTTGTGGCGGGCGGCGCTGCCGGGCCCCCCGATGAAGCGAGCCCCGCTGAACTCAACCCCGAAAACTCCAGAAATTCAAGTGACCGTTGACACAATCGGTCCTGCCCCTTTGGTACCATGCTCACTCCTGCAACATTTACTGCCCGGGGAGTACAATCTGGATACTGCTCCTCGGAGGGCACGCGATGCGTGTCGAAGATGGGTATTGGCACGGGTATTGTGAGGTTTTGCCACTTTACCAGATGCCGCGGCGTCTAAGAAAAGTGGCCTTTGGACAGGGATTGTTACCAGGGATTGATGTCGGGAGTCGCGGTGGCCCTTCCTCCTCCGCCGCGAAAAGGAGAAGTTGGTGAACTCGAGCGTTAAAACCATAATGTTTTGGCTCTTTATCCTCATCTGCCTCGTGCTGTTATGGGGCGTGGTGGAGAAGAGCACCGGCATGGCGAAAGAGCCGGAGCACTCCTACTCCGAGCTCTATGACATGGTGGTCAACAACCAAGTGCAGGACGCCACTATCCAAGGCGACGAGCTGAAGGGCCATTTGAAGATCTCGCCCAAAGACGAGTTCCACGCTACGTTGCCGACCAACTACGACGATCTTTTGAGGGCGATGATCGCCGCCAAGGTCAACTTCTCCATCAAGGAGCCGCAGAATAACGTCCTGATTCCCTTGCTCATCAATGCGGGCCCGTTCGTGCTGCTGATCGCCGTGTGGTTCTTCATGTTGCGGCAGATGCAGTCGGGCGGCAACAAGGCGCTGTCGTTCGGCAAGAGTCGCGCGCGCCTGCTCTCAATGCAGCAGAAGAAAGTCACGTTCAAAGACGTGGCCGGCGTGGATGAGGCCAAGGAAGAGCTTAAAGAAATCATCGAATACCTGCGCGAGCCGCAGAAGTTTCAAAAGCTTGGCGGGCGCATTCCCAAGGGCGTGCTGCTCGTTGGGCCTCCGGGAACAGGCAAGACGCTTTTGGCTCGTGCCGTGGCCGGTGAAGCCAATGTTCCGTTCTTTTCGATTTCAGGTTCTGACTTTGTTGAAATGTTTGTCGGCGTAGGCGCAAGCCGCGTGCGCGATCTGTTTGAGCAGGGCAAAAAGAATGCGCCCTGCATCATCTTCATCGACGAAATCGACGCTGTCGGCCGCCATCGCGGCGCAGGCCTCGGCGGTGGTCACGATGAGCGCGAGCAGACCCTGAATCAGTTGCTCGTCGAAATGGACGGCTTCGAGTCGAACGACGGCGTGATCCTGGTGGCAGCCACCAACCGTCCCGACGTGCTCGATCCCGCGCTGCTGCGCCCCGGCCGCTTTGACCGTCGCGTAGTCGTCGGTCTGCCTGACATTCGTGGGCGTGAGGAAGTCCTCAAGGTCCACGTCAAGAAAGTTCCCGTCTCAGACGACACGAATCTGAACGTGCTTGCTCGCGGAACTCCGGGCTTCAGCGGCGCCGATCTGGCCAACATGGTGAATGAGGCAGCTCTGAACGCTGCGCGCCTGAATCGCAAGCAGGTCACCATGTATGACTTTGAGCTGGCCAAGGACAAAGTCCTGATGGGCGCTGAGCGGAAGTCCATGATCCTCAGCGACGCGGAGAAGCGCGTAACTGCTTATCACGAGGCGGGCCACGCGCTGGTTTCGATGATGAGCGAGAACTCGGACCCGGTACACAAGGTCACCATCATTCCTCGCGGCATGGCGTTGGGCGTCACGGTTCATTTGCCCGACGACCGTCACAACTACACCCGTGAATATCTCGAAACACGGCTGGCCATGCTCTACGGCGGACGCGTGGCAGAGGAGATCTTCCTCAACCAGATGTCGACCGGCGCAGGAAACGATATTGAGCGCGCAACGGAGCTGGCCCGTTCCATGGTCTGCGAATACGGCATGAGCCGGCTCGGTCCGCTCACGTTCGGCAAGAAGGAAGAGCAGATCTTCCTCGGCCGCGAGATTGCGCAGCACCGCGACTTCAGCGAAGAGACGGCGCGCCAGATCGACCAGGAAGTTCGCCGCCTGATCGACGAGGCCTACCAATCGGCGCATAACATCGTGGAGTCGAACGGGGACGCAATGCACCGCATTGCCGCGGCGCTGCTCGAGCGCGAAACTATCGACGCCGACGAGCTGAAGCTGCTGCTTGAGGGCAAGGCATTGCCTGAGCTGCGGTCATCGCTTGCCGGGCCCGGCGATTCCGACGGCGGCCAGCCACAGCAGGTTCTCAAACCCGAAGGCCGCGGAACAGGCACTGGGCGGCTTGCCCGAAGGCTCGCCTTCACCTGCCTAGTTGAAGTTCACAGTTCGTAGTTCTTGGTTCACAGCAGGGCCGCTCTTCGGAGCGGCCCTTTTTCTTGCTGCTCGAAAAAATTCTCTCGCCTCGTTGAACCTTCCGCACAGCTGCTTCGACATAATGATTGAACGCAAATGGAGAACAAGGATCGAGCGTCGTATGAGTGGCTCGCGCTTCGTTGCCAGAGCGGCGAAAAGGGTGCATTCGAAGACCTGATCGCGGTTATGGAGCGGCCGCTCCTCTATTACGCGATGTCTCTGACCGGTAGTCAGGACAGCGCGCTCGATGTTCTTCAGGAGGTTTGGATCAAGACGTTTCGCGGCATCCGAAAGCTGCGAGACCCCGGAGCTTTGCGCCAGTGGCTGTATTCGATCACGCATGGAATCGCGGTGGATCGAATCCGAAAAAACTACTCGCGTGAGCAGGCGGAAGCGGCGCACCTCGAAGACTTTCAGGAGGCCGAGGAACCGTCGTTTGCCGAAGAAGATGCCGCAGCGGTCCACACGGCACTGAATCAAATCGGAATCTATCACCGCGAAGCACTGGTCCTGCATTTTCTCGAGGACCTGTCGCTGGCGGAGATTGCAAAGGTCGTCGGTTGCTCTGAGGGCACCGTCAAATCCCGCGTTCATTACGCAAAACGTGCCATGAAAGAAATCCTAAGTGGAGGTGGTTATGGTCGAGAAAAATGAAGGCATGCGCGACCGTTTGCTGGCGCGCTTACCGCAGCCTGAGAATCTTGCGGAATATCGGAAAGAAACAGGGGCGTTACTGGCCGAACACCAGAAGGCGTTGTTCTGGGAGAAAGCTCCGTCAGTGATGTTTTACCTCCTTGCAGTGGGCCTTTTTTTGGGGGTGAACATTTCTCCCTGGAACTCAATGCTTGGCACGCGGGAGGTCCAATTCCTTTATGCCGATGCATGCATCTTTTTCTTCACCGGCGCGATTTCGGACTTGAGGTATAGGATCTATCGCAATCGGGTGGAGCTACTCAAGGATGTGAAGCAAGTCCAGTTGCAGATCCTCGAGTTGCAGGCCTCGCTCACGACGGGCCACGAGAAACAACCCTGAGCTACGCGAGCTCTCGACAGTTCACGGCCCACTGTGCGTGGCTCCCTGTATACTTCCCCCGCAGTCTCCATCGCCGCTCGCTTGTGAATTTAACCTGAGAGTGCGGACGGCTCCCATTGCTTCCATCGAAAATCTCAAGAGGAGTTCTCCGCATGAACGCACCTGCTCGTTTCGTCCGCCTTTTTGTCTGCCGTCCCGGTCACCGCCTTTGGATTCTCCCGCTCCTCTTCGCAGTCTTCTCGCTCGCCGCCCACGCCGCGCCGGTCCTGATGATCTCGATCGACGGTCTCAAGCCCGAGTACATTACTCAAGCTGACGCGCACGGCATGAAGCTTCCCTACCTGCGCACTCTCTTGGCAAAAGGAACGTACGCAGACGGCGTCGTTGGCATCTGGCCCACAATCACTTATCCCAGCCACACCACGCTGATCACCGGCGTTTGGCCCGCAGAGCACGGCATCCTGAACAACCAGGTCTTCGACCCCGAGCAGAAATTTCGTGGCGCGTGGTACTGGTACGCGGCGCAAATTCGCGTTCCCACGCTGTGGCAGGTTGCGCATCACGCAGGGCTGCGTACGGCCAGCATCGGCTGGCCCGTGAGCGCGGGCGCCACCGACGTTGACTACCTCATCCCGGAGTATTGGCGCAGCGCGAGTCCTTCAGACAGCGCGAATCCCGATGATCAGCTGATGATGGCGGCGCTGGCGCGACCAGACACGCTGCTGCAACAGTTGAAGTCCACGGCCGGCCCTTACATGAACGGCAACGACACTTCAATCGCGGGCGACGAGATGAAGACCCGCTACACTCTCGAAATTCTGCGCCGCTACAAGCCGGCTTTCATGACGCTGCACCTGAGCTCGCTCGATGAATCGCAGCACGAGCACGGCCCCTTCAGTCCTGAGGCCTGCGCCGACCTTGAAGCGATCGACGGCATGATCGCCCGCCTCGTTCAACAGGCAGTCGCCAGCAATCCATCCGCCGTCGTGGTTATCGTCTCCGATCACGGCTTCATGAATATCTCGCACGCCGTCAATCTCGCCATTCCGTTTCTGCAAGCGGGCCTGATCCAGCCAGGATCGACACAAGGCGGGCCAACGCAAGGCGCGGCAGACGCGGCGACCAGGTCTCCGGTTGTGAAATCCTGGAAAGCTGAGCCGTGGATGGCAGGCGGAATGGCTGCGATCATGCTGCACGATCCCAACGACCACGCAACCGAGCAGCAGGTGAAGACTATGCTCGACGGCCTGGCCGCGAACCCCGATAACGGAATCGCGGACATTCTGGATCGCGATGCGATCAAGAAGCGCGGCACTTATCCAGATGCTGCTTTTCTGGTGGTTCTGAAACCCGGCTACTATACTTCAACTGCACTCAGCGGCAGCCTGGTCACGCCGATTCCCGGCACATCGCGGCTCGCACGGATTTTCGCCCGAGTATCCCGAGATGCGTTCGTCTTTCTTTGCCGTGGGAGCCGGTATCGCGCACCATCGCGATTTAGGTTTGGTAGATATGCGGCAGATCGCGCCCACCGTGGCAGGCATTCTGCATGTGCCAATGCCGACAGCCAAGGCAACGCCGCTGCACGTCGCGCCGTAAGGACAGTTCGTAGTTCGTAGATGGTAGTTCGCAGCGTACAGCGAACCGCGAGACAGACTAAGAACCGTGAACTGTTCTTAGAAGATTTTGTAGCTGATGCCCACGCTGCCGCCGTAAGGGTAAAGCGTCGGGGTCACGTGCCACTGCTGATACTCGAAGTCAACGGCGCGCAGCGTGAACCGGCGAGTTAGCCTCACGTCCACGCCGCCGCCATAGGAGAGCACGAAAGTATGGCCGGCAATAAAGCTCGCGCCGCCAAGGCCGACCAGAAACTTGCCATAGGGCGTCACGCGGTGAAAGGTGCCAACGGGAATGCGCGGACCGATCAGGTAGGTGCTTTCGCCGTTTCCCTGGGGAAGGTATATGGGCTTGAACTGGTTGAAGCGCAACCAGCGGCCTTCGGCTTCTATCTGAACCCAGCGGCTGAAATGGACATCGATATACGCACCCGGCCCATAGATGCGGTTGGGGCTGGTTGCCGCCTCGAAAGTTCCCTCGTAATCGGGCTGGGCGAGCGAGCCCAGCGCGCCGGCAGAAAGATGAAAGGTGCTTGAAGTAGCCGCGGGCACAACTTGAGCCCGCGCTGAAACGATGGCGAGGGAAGATGCGACGCAGCAAAATGCAGCTAGGATCAATCTCTTCATAAAACCTGCGCACATCCACTTACAACAGATTGTGTTTATGGTGTGCATTACCGCCCGGATTCACACTCCAGACTGGATTTGGTGCGCTCGTTCAAAAGCGGCGCACCGCATCCGGTCGCGGAAGAGCCAATTTTTGCTTACGGCTGCGGATTCTGTGCCGTCGTTGGTTGCTGCGCCGGCGGTGGTATGCCGCTGGCTGGGGTCTGCTGGTCCGGCGTGGGAGCAGCGCTGCTCGTGGGCGATGACGGCTGTGTCGGCGCAGGTGTCGGAGCGTTGTCAGGTGCAGCTGCCGGTGCGGCGGCCGGTTGATCGTTGGCCGGCTGCGCAGCGGGTGCGGGAGCAACAACCGGCGCGGACGCAGGCGTCTCCACGCTGGCATCTTCATAGTGCGCCAGCTTGTAGAAGATCGGCGTCACTTCAAACGGCATCTTGTCGCGGGCGTTCATCGGCGCGTAGCGCTTGGCGCTCAGCATGTGCACGGTGTCGTCCCACGGATCGGTCTTGAGCCAGCTGCCCAGCGGCAGTGCCGGCGTCTGCGACAAATCGTCCCAGTTCAGCTTGGGAGCTCCGTGCTCCAGCGCATTCATCCAGGGCGTACCATCCGGTCTCATCAGCGAGTCGCCCAGCATCGGCGTATTCAGCGCCTTCAATACCTTGGCCCGGTCCGCTAATTGCTCGTAGTAAAGGCCCGCATTCGCCAGCCGGTCCTTGTACATCGAAGCTTCGAGATACTCCATCGCCTTCTTTGACGCGGTATCGTTGTCCACGTCCGAGTGGTTCATGTTGATCTTCTGGAATGTGGCAGTGTCGGGGAACAGCAGGCGATCGTTGAACGCATAGCGCGTGTCAATGTGGTGGCCCATGGCGATGTGAGCCAGTTCCATGGCGATCACCGAGGCAATCGCTTCCTCGCTGGGCAGCGAATCAATCAGGCCCTTGCTCAGCAAGATCGTGTTGCCCACGGTCGTGGCTTCAATCGTATCGGTCAGCATCACGCGCGTGTGAATCTGGTCAGTGAATGCCAGGTTGTTCGGCACCACCAGGTTAATTACGATCTGGTCCAGAACTTTGTTCTCATAACCGCCCTGATCGAGCGGCGCCACCAGGCCCGCTTCCACCAGGCGATCGATCACGTTGTTCTCAGCCTGTGTAATCCACATGCGCGAAGCCTGCAGCGGACCCACATCCTGCGAGTCGGCGCTGTTGTCCACCGCTTCGTCAACCTTCACGCTTACGTTCTCGCTCTCACGCGTGGGCAGCTTCAGCGAGTAACCCCAGAAATGTGTCTGCGCCTTCAGGCCCGTTTGCCTGTCCGTCTCAGTGCGCTGCGTCTCTTCGACGTATACGGCTACCGGCAGCCAGATTCCCGGCTGAACGTTCATGCGCCAGCTGTCGAAGTGAAAGTAATATTTTGATGCGTCTTCCGAGGTCGGCCCGGTATAGGTGCCGTTGAAGCGGACCACGTTGCCGCCGCCATCCTCAATCCAGATGCGCCCATAGAACCGGCCGATGCCCTTGACGTCTGCCTTCGGATGCACGTCGTAAACCCAGGTGCGCACCGTGCCCAGAAATTCGCGGCGCACAAAGCTGAACACATAATGCTGCTGATCGAATCCCGAAGGATCGATGAACATCATCTGCATAAATCCGTTTGGATTGTAGGTAAATTTCTCCAGGCCCAGAGCTTTGCTCAGCCCGGTCATAGCCGCAAAGGAGCCCCCGAAGAAGCCATGCTTGGTCTGCGATTTGGGCTGATAGCCCTTATCGAAGAACCCTTTACTGAAATCGACGCGACTAAGCATGTATTGGTCGTCGGTGGGCACTTCATACAGCTTCACGTCCGGCCGGGTGTCCTGAATGTAGGTTTCCACCAGTGGCGTGCGCAACTGGATGTTCTTGATGAGCACTTTTTCCTGCGCGATGGCTCTTTGCACCAATGCAGCCTGTTCGGCGGTGAGCTGGCGGGCCTGTTCGTACTTTGGTTCCTTCTTGGCGTGGGCGCAAGTAACACCCATGGTCAGAATCAGGAAGGTTAGGGGGATCTTCCGAAACGTCATTTGTAACTCCTGTTGATCTCTGTCCGGCTCTGTTCTCGCGCGGCGCCCCTTTCGGTGCGCGGCGGCCGGGTGTGGTGGCTTTTTTCTTCCTTACCACCGTGATGCTACGCCAATTAGGACGGGATACTACGCCAATTGGAACGTAATGGTAATCTTCGTCGTTACGTCCACTGGCTGGCCATTGCTGGTCGCGGGACGGAATCGAATCTGTTCCGCCACGCGCTTGGCTTCCTCATCCAACCCGTGGCCCAATCCGTGAAGTATCCCGTGCACCACCACTTGCCCACTGGCCAGGAACGTCACGCTCAGCACCACATCTCCTTGGACGTGCAACTGCTGCGCTTCGCTCGTGTAGCGCACCGGTGGCTTGGAGAGAACTTCCACTTGCGTCGTGCGAACTGCCGCAGCGGCCATCGGTGGCGGCGCGGTTGCCTGGGTCATTCCCGGAATTCCAGCCGAGCTGACTTTGCCGTAGTTGGACGCCGGTCCCGTGCCGGTGGCGCCGGGAATGCCGGCCGAAGCCACTTTGCCTAAGTTGCCTGAGTTGGAACCGTATTTCGTTCCATTGCCAATGCCGGTTGACCCCGGTACTCCGTGCGGGGCCACTGCCGGGCCGTTCATGCCGCCATATGGATTCCCGATTGCCGCAACCGTAGCTGGACGAGTCGAATTGGGATTGGGCGTCGCACCGAATGTATCGCCCAAATGCACGGGCGCCGTCGAGGCCTTCTGCAGGTTGTTCTGCGCCGGCATAGCGGCCGTCAGCGCTGCCTTCGGCTGCGGCGCCAGCGTCACCGTCTGCGGCCTGGGTTGGATCACCGGCATGTTCACTTTGGCTTCCATCTGCACCGGCTTGGGCGCGGGCAGCGGCTTGGGCATTTCAATCTGCCGCGGCTGCAACACAATCTTCGGCGGCTCCGGCGGAGGCGGCAAGTGCTGCGGCGGAGGCTGCCTGATCTTCACTGGCGGAGGCGGCGGAGTCGCAGGTACGACGAGTGTCGTCATCTCGTAGTGCTGTTCCAGAACGTGCTTCGCAGTCATGCCGATGACGATGGCTGTCACGGCGATCAACAAGTTGATGCCTCCGCTCATGAGAAAGGCTGCAGGACGAAATTCGGGCTCGGGCAACAGACCGAAAGTGCCCTGTCCATTGGTCAACGATGTCGACATGTCTCTAATCCTCACTTGCGGCCGCCGCCTCGGCGACAGGCCACTTCAGAAAAAAATAGCGAATCCGGGGAGCGCAATCCATCAATCCAATTGGCTGCTGCGCTCTTCCGCTTCCTTGCAATCTTTCAATAGTGCTCGGTCTGCTTCTTCCAACCCGCCCTAAGCAGGAGAGTCTCCCACCGGAGGGTCAAAAAGATGTGTCGCCCGGCACCATCCAACTACCAATCTCCTGATGGTTAGGCCTATCCCTTTCATCGATCCCGGAACTGGATTCCTCGAGGGAATGATTTAAAAGAGATCATTACCATTATACGGAGGGGTTAGTTACTCGCAGATCACACAAACTGTGTAGTCGGTGGTACCAAGGGCATGGGGAATCTGGATCAATAACCCACCTGAGCCCGGCCTATTCACCACAGGCATTCCGTTCCTTTCCAGCAATATCCAAGGCACTTCAAAAGGAATCGGCCGCGGGTCTCGCGACTGAAGATTCGCTCCGGGAATACCAGAACGGCTACGCTGGATCGACCCCGCCAGGCCGGCCCAGCCTTTGTACTCCCTGAGCGCTGTGTTCGAGTTCCCGTCGTGGTATACCACCCAAGCGGAAAATTCAGGCCGGACGGCTCGAATGGCCGTGCGGTCGAGCACTACTCTTATAGACTCAAGGTAAACCAATCTGGTCTCGCGAGGGTAGTCTTTTTGTGAAGATTTTCGTGACTGGCGGCGCCGGGTACATCGGTGGTACTGTTGCTGGCCTCTTTGCTGAAATGGGCCACATGCCCGTCGTTTTCGACAACTTAAGTCACGGCCGTCGCGAAATGCTGCCGCCCGGCATCGAGTTTATCGAAGGCGAATTGGCCGACCGGAAAGCTCTCGAATCCATCTTTGAAAACGCCCGCAAACAGGGCCAGCCTTTCGACGCCGTGCTCCACTTCGCCGCGCTCATTGAGGCCGGCGAGTCGATGGTCCGGCCCGAGCTTTTCTTTCGCAATAACACCGCATCCACACTCTCGCTCCTTGAGGCCATGCTCGCCTGCGGGCCCAAACGCCTGGTCTTTTCTTCCACCGCGGCGGTCTATGGAGAGCCGGAAACCGTTCCAATCAAAGAAGATGCGCGGCTTGCCCCGGCCAATCCCTACGGCCAGTCGAAACTCCTCGTTGAGGAGATGCTGGTCTGGTTAAATCGCATCCACGGCCTGCGCTACGCCTCGCTGCGCTACTTCAACGTGGCCGGCGCGCCTGAAGGCCCTGGAGGCATTACCCGCGGCGAAGCGCACGATCCTGAAACACACCTGATCCCGCTCGTCCTCGACGTCGCGCTCGGGCGACGCGCCTCCATTCGCATTTACGGCGACGACTATCCCACCCCTGACGGCACCTGCATCCGCGACTACATCCACGTCTCCGACCTTGCTGACGCGCACCTGCTGGCGCTCGCCGCCCTCGGCTCTGATTTCAAAGACGGCTCGGGTCCCTCCAATCCAAGAGATCAGGGCCCGCTGATTTACAACCTCGGAAACGGACAAGGCTTCAGCGTCCTCGAAGTTATTGAGTCGGCACGCCGCGTCACCGGCCACCCCATCCCGGCAGAGATCCATCCCAGGCGTCCCGGCGACCCCGCCGTCCTCGTCGCCAGCTCAGAAAAAGCCATTCGCGAATTAGGCTGGAAGCCGCGCTATACCTCGCTCGATGACATCATCCGCACGGCGTGGATCTGGCATCAGAAGCGTTATCGCGCGTAGGGTTGACTTCATTGAGGAATCGGCGATGCACCGCATTTATTTGCTCTCGACCGGCGGAACCATCGAAAAGGTCTACTCCGAGCAGAGTGGCGCCGTAGAAAATCGCGCAGCCAAGCTCGACCGTTATCTGCGCGCTCTCCGCCTGCCTGACGCCGATATCCAAACCATCCACCTGATGAACAAAGATTCGCTGGAGATGACTGACGCCGATCGTATCGAGGTCCGCGACCGCGTCGGCGAGCTTCTGGCTGAATGCGCTCCCATTGTGATCTCTCATGGCACCGACACCATGGTTGAAACCGGCCTTTTTCTCGAATCGACATTCACGGACCTCCGTTTCTCCGGTCTGAAAGTCCCGATCATTCTCACCGGTGCCATGACCCCTCTCGGCTTTGAAGGCAGCGACGGACTGCAAAACCTGACCGAAAGCCTACTTGCCGCGCGATTGCTCTCGCCCGGCGTCTACGTTGTCATGCACGGCCAGGTCTTTCCGGTTTCGAAAGCCCGCAAGGACAAAGACAAAGCCACATTCGTTTGGATCTGAAAGGGGAACCGCTTGACCGCCGTAGTCGACAGAGCTTTCGAATCCTTTCAGGGCCTCAGAGGCAGAGTTCTTGATTATGTTCACCTCGAATTACCCCCTGAAATAGATGAATCCATTGAACGGCTAATAGACGCATTTGCCAGCGCTGGCCCCAAGGAACGGGAAGAAATAATGGAGCGAGTGGAGTTCTCCTTTGCGTTCATCTTCCAGAGATACGCACATCGCGCCGCTGAGAAAGCGATTCGACAAATTGATCCTGATTTATTGAATCGAGGGTTGATCGCATTGGCGATCCCGAGCGCGAAGGAGGATTGGCGCGATACTTTAGTATTTCTTGCGTTGCTTTATAGAAGTGCGTGTAAGTTGAATGTGAACGCTTCGGAACTCTTTCATGAAGTCGCGCAAATTGCGTGCCCGGCCTTTCGTCGGACACTTGAAGGGTTTCTGGGGCGTGACGAAGGCGCCCGCACGATCGAATCCTTTCACTGGAGGGAAACGGGCGAGGGTGACACTTCTGCGTATGTGTACGTTCAGCCGCCCTTCCGCCGACGCTCGAAGATGGAGTTGAGGTTAGATAGATTCTCCCGCGGATTGCGGAGAACATTTCCCGGGATCTTCAACCATTGATTTCCGACCTCTTTTTGCGCCGAAGGAGTCAGAGGATCCGGGTGCACCGAATTCCCGCAACCGCGCGTGCCCCCAGGCCATCAAAGAAGGGTTTAGCAACTGTGCAACTGATTTACGAACGCGAGGTTTTCCCCGATGGCCAACAGCGAGAAAAAAGGCTTGATCCGCGCGTTTCTCGATTTCTTCGTTCTCTTCAGCGGAGTTTCCACGGCGTCAGCCTTGGCCCGCACCCAGGGCCGACGGCCGAACACGCGCGGCATCTTTCTGTTTCGCCGCCGCCCGTCTGGCGATCAGGACGCGACTGCCGTAACTGACATTGACGCCGCGCCAACGGTCGACGACACGCCGCGCAAATAAATACTTAGCCGAATTGCTAAAATCAAAACTATGCCGATCACGCGCCAGCAAGCCCTCGATTACTTTCAATCCCCTGACCTGATCGGGCTTGGATTCGATGCCGACGCTGTGCGCCGCCGCCTGCATCCCGAGGGCGTAGTCACCTACATCATCGATCGCAACATCAACTACACCAACTTCTGCACTGAGTACTGCACCTTCTGCGCCTTCTATCGCCCGCTGCCCATCAACGGCAAGCCCCACCCCAACTCGAGCGACGGCTACATGCTCGAGTTCGAAACCATCTGCGACAAAATCGCCGAGACTCTCGAAATGGGCGGCACCGGCGTGCTGATGCAGGGCGGCATTCATCCCGATCTCAAGATCGACTGGTTCGAGCGCCTCTTTCGCGGCATCAAAGAGCGCTTCCCGCAAATCTGGCTGCATTGTTTGTCCGCTTCCGAAGTCCTCGCCATCGCGGAATACTCAAACCTCGACCTGCGCACCACCATCGCTCGCCTGCGCGATGCCGGGCTCGATTCCATTCCCGGCGGCGGCGCGGAGATTCTCGACGACGAAGTCCGCCATCGCATCGCGCGCCTCAAGTGCGACACCGAAGACTGGGTCAGCGTGCACCGGACGGCACATCAGTTAGGCATGCGCACCACCGCGACCATGATGTTCGGCGTCGGTGAAAATTTCGATCAGCGCATCAATCATTTTGAAGTCGTACGCCGCCTTCAGGAAGAGACCGGCGGCTTCACGGCCTTTATCCCGTGGAGCTTCCAGCCCGGAAACACCGCGCTCGGCGGCCGCGGCTGGGACGAGGCGACATCCGTCGAATATCTAAAGGTTCTCGCCATCGCGCGGCTCTATCTCGACAACATTGAGAACGTGCAGGCCAGTTGGGTTACGCAGGGACTGAAGGTGCTCGAGCTAGGCCTCCACTTCGGCGGCAACGACGTAGGCTCGGTGATGCTCGAAGAAAATGTCGTTCGCGCTGCCGGCACCTCGAACTGCACGACCGAAGAAGAGCTGCGCCGCATCATCCGCGACGCCGGCTTCAAGCCCGTCCAGCGCGATACGCTCTACCGTACCATGTTCTTGAATTAGCGCTGCCCTCCGCTCCAACCTTCCGACAGTTCACGTACTATGCAGGAGGCAGATTTGCTTTCCCGCCTGCCGGCGCGAAAGGCGAAGCCTGCGTGCGCCACCGGCGCTCAACAGAATTTGGAGGGTATTTTGGTTCGATTCCGAGTATGTTGTCTGGCCGTACTATGCTTGGCTCTCGCAGCGTCACAAGCCAACGCGCAAGTGGTAAATGAGCTCGTGAATTCACAGGGCGCAACCGCACCCTGCGTCGGGGTTGGCCCCATCGCGGCTCCCATAGTCAAGAAGTGCGTCACTCTTTTTGAGCAGGCGGGCTTCATTATCAACAGCCAGCTCGGATACTCGGGCCTCACCATCGGCACAACGGGCGACACCGACGGCGCGATCACTGCCGTCGATCTTCAATCTCCGGCCGCCGCTGCGGGATTCAAGGTAGGCGATTCCATCACGGCAATTAACGGCAAACAGGTCGCGCCCACGCCGGGCATGATCGCCAGCAAAGGCGTGTTCGGGCAGCGCGGCGACACTCTGCACCTGACGTTGAAGCGCGCCGGATCTCAAGTCGACGTCAGCCTCGTCCGCGCCGCGCAAAATGCGCCCGCCGGACCGACCGCTTCCGGTTTTATGCTTTCGGTCAAAGACATGATCAACTGGCAAAACCAGTTCGCTACCTGCATCGGTGCCGGCCCGGCTGCTCCCGCCGCGCTCGCATTTTGCTACGGGCATTTCAAGCCATATGGATTCATTAAATCTGCGGATCTTGGCTCAACAGGATTTGAGATCGATCAGACAAATAAGAGCAAAGCGTTGGTGACAACAGTGGACGCAGGCTCTCCCGCGGCCAAGGCCGGCGTGCAGCAAGGTGACGAGATCGTCGCCATTGAGGGTCAGCCTTTAACCGCCAGCAAAGGAGAATTTGCAAACGAAATGCTTTTCGGCAAGATTGGCGATTCGTTCAAAATTTCGATCCAACGCGGACAAAATGTTTCGACAATCCAGCTGGTTCTGGCTGCGAAGCCCAAGAAATGATCCAGTCACCTGACCGTTCCAACCAGACCGGAACACAGAGTGCATGCGGCACGGCGTCGCCCTCTCGGCAGAATCAAAATCGGTTTTCCGCAACTCCCCATTCACCTGAAGCATCTACCCTTGTGACATGACACAAACTGCCTCGCTTTCCCTTCGCACCCTCGGCAACTCCGACCTCGAACTCACCCCCATCGGCATTGGCACATGGGCCATCGGCGGCGGCGATTGGGCATCTTCATGGGGTCCGCAGGACGACGCGGACTCGATCGCCGCCATCCATCGCGCCGTCGATCTGGGCGTCAACTGGATTGACACCGCGGCCGTCTACGGCCTCGGTCACTCGGAAGAAATGGTCGGCCGCGCCGTCAAATCGCTATCGCGCAAGCCGTACATCTTCACCAAGTGCTCGCTGCGCTGGCACGCCGATCGCTCCATCTACAACTCGCTCAAGGCCGAGTCGCTTGCCGAAGAAGTTGAAGCTTCGCTCAAGCGCCTGCAGGTCGATACCATCGACCTCTACCAGATTCACTGGCCCAATCCCGATAGCGAAATCGAAGAAGGCTGGGAGGCGCTGGCCCGCCTGCAGGAGCACGGAAAGATCCGCTGGATCGGCGTCTCCAACTTCTCCGTCGACCAGATGAAGCGCGCCATGACGATTGCGCCCATCACCAGCCTGCAGCCCCCTTATTCCATGCTGCGCCGCGCCATCGAAACCGAGATTCTGCCCTTCACGCTGGCCAACGGCATCGGCGTCATTAACTACTCGCCCATGCTCTCCGGCATGCTCACCGGCAAAATGACCGCCGAGCGCGCGGCAAATCTGGCTCCCGACGATTGGCGCCGCAAAAACAAGGAATTCAACGAGCCGCGCATCGGCCAAAATCTGCGCCTGGTAGAGCTGCTGCGCGAAATCGGCAATGGCCACGGCGTTACGCCCGGCGTCGTTGCCGTTGCCTGGGTTCTGCATAATCCCGCGATCACAGCGGCCATTGTGGGCGGGCGCAGCGCCAGCCAGGTGGAAGAGACCGCTGCCGCGCTCACCTTCCGCCTGACCGAAGAGGAATTCGCGAAGATCGGCGCGTTTCTCGAAACAATGGAAAAATAATCGCGCCGTCGCCGGCTCAAGCGAGCCCCACGCAATGTACACACAAACAAAAACCCCGGCCGAAGCCGGGGTTTTTGTTTCAGAAGTAACTTTCGTTACATCGCCGCAACAAAGTCCGGAACCATGACGGCTGCGTGCTCTTGCAGCAACTGCGTCATGCGTGCGGCCATGCCGGTGTAGATTGAGGCGGCGCGGAACGCATTTACGCGAACACCTTCGCTAGCGTGCCGAAATGCATACTGTCCTAGAGCCGTCAGGACGCAAACTCGAATCTGCATCGCGTCGCTGTGTAAGGTCTCGATGAGCAGGCGATCGACTCCATCGCAATTCTTGGCTGCGAAGTCTGCCATCTCCTGCATGACCCGCGCGTTCTGGTAGATGACCCAGAGGCCCTTCGGCCCTTCCATACGCTGCCAGGCATCTTCAGGAGTGGCGCTCAGGCCTTCCTGCCACAGGAAGTGGTCGCTCAACTCGCGCGCACTCCATTCGGGTCGCAGGCGAGCCAGCAGAGCATCCCATGATTGCGAATTGCGCCGTTTCGCGCTCTTGCGGAATCCCACAAGAACCAGAGCGATTGCAAACACGGCGGCAATTTGAAGAACTACTAAGGCCATTCTTAATCCCCAAAGCAACTCTATCGGCAACTGCTAATCAGTCGTTCAACACAATACATTTGTCGCTACATCAATACTTGTAGCAGAATTCAAGTCGCATGTCTGTGCCGAAACAGGTTATTGGAATACTACTTTCGAGGTACAAATCAAACTAACCCTCGATCCCCAAAACATATCTATTGGCAACTGCTAATCAGTGTTTCAACTCGGTACATTTCTGTGTACACGAATACTTGTAGCAGAATTCAAATCGCTTGTCTGCGCCAAAAACGGTTTCCGAATACCCCTTTTGGGGGATAAAGTTGCCTCTCTCGCGGACAATGTACAAAAGTAATGGATCGTCCGCGGACACTTGATTCACCGCGCGAAACGAGCCTTTCAGTGCGCTCGAAATCCGCGTCGAAAGCCTTCCATTACAATGGAATACAGAAAGATTTCCGCGCGAAGGAGCGACCTGAAGAGTGGCCGAGCGAACATTTAGCATCATCAAACCAGACGCAGTAGCCGACGGACACGCCGGCGCCATTCTCGCCGAGATTGACAAGGCCGGCTTCCGGATCGTCTCCATCCGGAAGGAATCCATCACCAAACGCGAGGCCGAGGGCTTCTACGCCGTTCACAGCGCCAAGCCGTTCTTCGCAGACCTCACGGACTTCATGGCTTCGGGCCCGATATTCCTCATGGTTCTGGAGAAAGACAACGCGATTGCCGATCTGCGCAAGCTGATGGGCGCCACTAATCCCGCCAACGCCGAAGAGGGCACCATCCGCAAGAAATTTGCGCGCTCTCTCGGTGAGAACGCCATACACGGCTCCGATGCGCCGGAAACTGCCGCATTCGAGATCGCCTACTGGTTCGCCGGCTACGAGCTGATTTAAGGATCTTCAGCAATCGCAAAAAACGACGATCAGCTCGCTTCCGTCTTCCTCGAATTCTCGCGGACGAAGCTCCTTGGCCAGTTTTGGCCGCGCATGAAGGAGTGCGTCGCGCCGCTCACGGCGGAACAAGTCTGGTGGCGGCCCAACGAAGCCTCAAACAGCATCGGCAATCTGCTGCTGCATCTCGATGGCAATGTGCGCCAATGGCTCGTCGATTCGTTCAATAAGAATCAAGACCAGCGCGACCGCCCCGCTGAGTTCGCCGCACAGAGCGGGCTCTCGGCCGCTGACCTTGCTCGCTCGCGCTCGGCGCAACGCTCGACGAAGCCGCCAAGGTCCTCGACCGCCTCACCGTAGACGAACTGCTCGCTCCGTATGAAATTCAGGGCTACCACAGCCGCGGTCTCGACGCCGTCTACCAGGTCGTCGAGCACTTCGGCCTGCACTACGGCCAGATTGTCTACATTGTCAAAAGCCTGCTCGCCAAAGACCTCGGCTTCTACAAGGAGCTGAACAAGTCCGGCCGCGCTTCTAGTGGAACCAATCTCCCAGCCCAACCGTAACAAATGACAATGAAAAAAGATGATTGGGTGAGCGGTCCCCGCTCTACCCAGGTATGGACCTACATCGGAGCGACACTTTTCCTGGTGGCACTGCTTGTGTCAGCAATTGTCATTCCTGAACTTCGGCTTCTCCATTCCTTCCAGGCGCTGATCTACATTGCCGTGATCGTTCTTGTGCGCCGGAACAGCCCATGGGGATACGGAGCTGGATTTGCCATCTCGATCGTTTGGAATGGGGTGAGCCTTTTCGTCACGCACCTCATACAGGCGGGTGCCGTCGCCATTTGGTCGTCTCTGCGCACTGGGCACATACACCAACTCGACACAATGATGGTGACATTGGGCGGAGTCGGGCATTTTATTCTCATCGCCGCTGCCCTCTTTGCGATTGTGCGTCACAACGCGGAGACTAGAAAGTGGTGGAAGTTCGCGGGCGGCGGCGTTCTTTCCGTCGCTTATTTTGCTCTGATTGTTGCTTTTGCCCGGCCTCACTGAAAACGCGTCTGTGCACCCAATTCACGGGCGTCGAGCGACGGCCACGCGGGCAATCCCCTGCAAATCTTTGTTAAATTCAATGTCCTCGAATCGTGCGTCCGCCAGTAGCTCGCCAACCGCCCCCTGCTGGCCGAATCCGATCTCGAGCACCAGATAGCGATCGTGAATGAGCGCCTTGAATGCCGCGGGAATCAGCCGGCGATAAACTTCCAGACCATCAACGCCCGCAAACAGCGCCTGCGCCGGCTCATAATCGCGCACCTCTACCGAAAGCGAATCGCGATCGTGCTCAGGCACGTAGGGCGGATTCGAGACGACGAAATCGAACAGCATGCCCGCAAGCGGGGCCAGCAGGTCACCTTCGTGAAAGGCCACTCGATCTAGCGACGCCGTTGCGTTCCGCGTTTCCTCGCGCAACTGCCAGCGCCGCCGCGGAGATTTCCGTCGCGTGTATCGCGCGCCCCGGGCAGCTTGCTGGCCAATGCCACGGCAATCGCTCCCGATCCCGTGCCGACATCGGCGATGCGCTGTTTGGCGATGCTCTGTTTTTCGGGCCCGCCTGCAATCTCAATCACCTTTTCCACCAGGTGTTCGGTTTCTGGCCGAGGAATCAGCACCGCGCGATTGACCCTGAAATTCAGCCCGTAGAACTCCGCCTCACCGGTGATGTATTGGATTGGCTCGCCGGCGCGTCGGCGTTCGACCCATGCGCGAAAAGCTGAAGTCGCGCGCGCAGACAGAGTTTCGTATCCGTGCGCGATCAGCCACGCCAGGTTGACGTCCGGCGCATCTTTCCTCATTACGTGAAGCAGCAGCGTCTCTGCATCGCGGCGCGCGCGCTCCGAATGCGGTCCCTCAGCCAGCGAGCGTTCTGCATCAGCCAGCAGTGTGCGGATTGTCGCTACTTCATTTGGCCCATGCCGCATAAGAACCGGACGCTCACCCTACACAGGATAGCGTTCCAATTCGATGCACTGGCGGGCCACAGTGCGGCTGAGCGCAAACACATCGGCCGGCACAACCCGCGCCAGCCGCCGCAGAATCGCCAACTGCGTTTCCAGCGCGTCGCCTTCGCCGCATGCAGCCAGCACTCGCCGCGCTGCCCGCTCGGCCAGCGCCATCGATTCATCCGCCAGCACTCCCGTCATGGCCGCCGCAACTTCAGCCGAGCTGCGTCCAGCACGTGCAATTTTCTGCGCGCGCACCAGCGCCGACTCCAGCGCGAAAACCTGGCTGATCATGTCGGCCAGGTCGGCCATAATCTCCTGCTGCTCTTCGAGCGCCGTCATAAATCTCTGGCTGGCCACGCCCGCCGCGAACAACGTCATCTTCTTTACCGCGGCGAGAACCCTCGCCTCGTGAGCCAGCGGCTCGGCGTCATCGCGAGCGCCACCGAATGCAGGCGGCTCCATTACCTCGTCCATCACGCGCTTGATCGCGCCCAGCAGCGGCAACTTCCCGTTCATCGCGCGCTTCATCATCCAGCCCGTGATGATCAGCCGGTTAATCTCGTTCGTCCCTTCGAAGATGCGGTTAATCCGCGCGTCGCGGTACGTGCGCTCCGCCGGATACTCCTCGACATACCCATACCCGCCCATCGTCGCGATCAGCTCATCGGCCACCAGCGTCAGCATCTCCGAGCCGTAGACCTTCAGGATGGAGCACTCGACTGCATACTCCTCAATTCTGCGCGGAACGTCAAAACTCGACTCCGCGTGCGCCGCGTCGTGATCCGCCCCATTTAGCTTTGCGTCGATCAGGCCGGCCAAACGATAGGCCATGCTCTCCGCCGCATACAGCTGCGCGGCCGCCGAAGAAATTTTTCGCTGGATCAGCCCGAACTCTGCGATCGCTTTGCCGAATGCGCGGCGATCCTTGGCGTAGTGAATCATCTGCGCCAGCGCATGCCGCGCCCCGCCTATGCACGCCACCGCCAGCTTGAAGCGGCCCACGTTCAGCACATTGAACGCGATGTGGTGGCCCTTGCCTGCCTCGCCGAGAAGATTGTTCACCGGAATTTTGCAATCCTGCAGTACCAGCGGGCAGGTCGACGAGCCGTGAATCCCCAGCTTGTGTTCTTCGGTGCCCACGATCAGGCCCGGCAGTCTCGCGTTCGACCAGGAACGCCGAAAACTTCTCCCCGTCAATTTTGGCGAAGACCGTGTACAGGTCCGCAATGCCGCCGTTGGTGATCCACTGCTTCTCGCCGGTCAGAATGTAATGCGCGCCATCCGGCGAAAGCGTCGCGCGCGTGCGGATGTTCATGGCGTCCGAACCGGAACTGGCCTCCGACAATCCATACGCGCCAATCCATTCACAGGTCGCAAGCTTCGGCAGGTAGCGTTGCTTTTGCTCTGGAGTTCCGTACCACACCAGCGGCAGCGTAGCGATGCCGGCGTGCGCGCCGAACGCCGTCGAAAAGCTGGCCAGCACTGAAATGTGGTCGACGATGAGCGTCGAGCTCACCTTGTCCATCCCCAGGCCGCCGTACTCCTCGGGAACATCGACCGCGGTAAACCCCAGCTCGGCGGCTTTGCGCAGCACCGCTGCCATCGCGCCCGGTTCTTTTGCCTCGATCGCTGTGACGCGCGGCAAAATCTCCTCGCGCGCGAATCGCTCCGCCGTCGCCGCAATCTGCCGCTGCTCCTCGCTCAGGTCTTCGGGAGTGAAAACCTCATCCGGCGTGCGCGATTCGATCAGGAAACTGCCGCCCGCGGCGGCAACAATCGGAGATGAAGTGACGGCGTCCATTGGCGTGAAGGTCCTCCAACTAAATCGGACCCCAAAAAGGCGTGCCCAATGCGCCCACCTTACGCCAGCGGCTCAAGTCTCCGCAACACAAGCCGTCACCGTCCGGCAGTTGATGTCCCGCAGTCAGCGAGTCGCTTCAAACAGGAACCACGCGCGCCGCTCAGCTTCGTCGATCCAAACTTCGATCAAACTCGTCGTCGCGTAGTCGTTGGCGTCGGACGCAACCTCGTGCGCCTCGCGGAGGCTCTTCACCAGCGCTCGATTGTCGGACTGCAGTTCCTCCAGCATGCCGTGCGCCGGAACAAACTCGTAGTCGTTGTCCTTGATCCGCTGCAACCGCGCAATCTGTCCGATGGAGCGAATCGTCTGCCCGCCGATTTTGCGAACCCGCTCCGCAATCGCATCGGAGATGGCGAAGATCTGATCGGCCTGCTCGTCGAGCAGCAGATGATAATCGCGAAAATGCGGACCGCTCATGTGCCAGTGGAAGTTCTTCGTCTTGATGTAGAGGGTAAATACGTCAGCCAGCAAAGCATTCAGCGCGTCCGTCAACTCCTTCACCTGCTCAGGCGTGAAATCATCCGGATTGCTTGTCTTGGCAGCCTTATTTGATTGCGTTGCGTGTGTAGCCATCGAATCTCCTTTGCGCGAGCGCGGCACGAGAAACGCAAAAAGGGAGAAGCGGGGGAATCGTGCGCCGCATGTCTCGCGTACCCATTATGATGCCGTGGAGAGGCCGCGGATTCGCGGAAACAATAGCCGGAGATGAAAATCTGTGGAGAAATCCTCAGATGCAAAGCGGGAAATGCAAAAACGGGAAACGTAAAACAGGCGCCACTCTTTCAGCAGCGCCCAATCCAGTTTCGGCCACATCATTCGGTGCCGCGGACTACACCTTCACCGCGGGATGCGCCGCGTAGTGCAGCAGCACGGCCACGGCGCAGCTCACAAGCCGCGTCTCCGCCGAATCCGCGCGGCTGGTCAGAATCGTTGGCACGCGCGCGCCCAGCACAATGCCGGCCAGTTGCGCTCCGCCGAGATACTCGAGTTGCTTGGCCAGCATGTTGCCGCTCTCAAGATCGGGCACCACCAGAATGTCGGCCTGGCCGGTCACCGGCGAAACCAGCTTCTTGATCTTCGCCGCCTTCTGGCTGACCGCCGTGTCAAACGCCAGCGGCCCATCGAGAATGCCGCCCGTGATCTGGCCGCGATCCGCCATCTTGCACAGCGCCGCCGCATCCAGCGTGGACTGGATCTTCGGGTTCACCGTCTCGACCGCGGAAAGCAGCGCCACCTTGGGCTCGGGAATGCCCAGCGCGTGCGCCAGGTCGATCGCGTTCTGCACGATGTGAACTTTGTCTTCGAGCTCCGGCGTAATGTTGATGGCCGCGTCGGTGATGAGCAGCGTGCGCGCGTAGGCCGGCGTATCCATGATGAACACATGCGAGATGCGCCGCGCCGTGCGCAGGCCGGTATCGCGCTGCATGGCCGGCTTCAACAGCTCGTCGGTGTGCAGGCTGCCTTTCATCAGCGCCAGCGCATTGCCCGCGCGGCACATTGCCACGGCAGCTTCCGCGGCCTGAGCTTCGGTTTCGGCCTCGACAATCGGGAAACCGCTGATGTCCACGCCGATCTTTGCCGCCAGCGCCTTCATCGCCGCTTCCGGGCCAATGAGTGTGGGCTCAATCAGCCCGGCAGCTGCGGCTTCAACCGCGCCATGCAGCGCCACGTCGCTCATCGGCCAAACCACCGCCGTCGTGATCGCCGGGAGACTCTTTGCAGCGCTCAATGAACTTGTGAAAGACGTGATAGTCCGGCGGATGGCCGACCAGCGGGTCAACGGCAACAGCTTCAGCCAATGTGGCAAGATCGCTCATAAATTGCTTCTCCCGGCCGGCGAAGCCAACAGCCCGCCGGTCTTACTCAGTCCCACTCTTACTTCGTCATTGTCTCCCGTCTGTAGTTTGCTTTACGTGAGTCAGGTCACACTTCGGGCTGGCGTCTCTGCATGTGGTATCCATCACCCGCAAAGTGCTGCATTTCGCAAGACCTGCGTAGCCATCCATTTCGCTTTCCCAATTTCGAAATCCCCGCTCCAATTGCGGCGATTTGCGCCCGGGCTCTCGCGTTGACTCTGCACTCAATTCGGGCCTATACTCGCAATCACCGGGCCTTCCCCCCAGCCAACAACGGTCAGCTGCGTCCTTACGGCGCGCCGCAACTTAAAAGGAGAGTCTTATGAAAAGACTTCTCGCCATCGCCTTTTGTGCTCTGCTCTTCCTGCGGAGTCACAGCGGCACCTTCGCCAGCCCAGGTGTCCCAGATCACTAACGCGCTATCGGGGAAAGGGAAAAAGCAGACCGACCCCAACGACATCAGCAACGTCGACAAGGACAAGATCGCCCACATCGAGCAGATGCCTGAGATCCAGGACGCCATTCAGCAGGAATGGGACACGCTGCGCAGAAACGATATGCAGCTGGCCTATGGCATCAACCTCACCGAGAACATGGGCTTGTCTCAGGACGCCGCTTGCCGGCGACTCTTTTGACCGGCAGCGCCTCTACGCCAATCCCGTTGTGCAGAGCTACGTAAACCACATCGGGCAGCGGCTCGTTCCCAAGAACTCAGCCAACGTTTACACCTTCCGCGTCCTGTACGATCCCATCCCCAAGGCTCTCACGCTCTCCACAGGAACCATCTACCTTTCCACGGGCCTGCTTTCCATGCTCGACAGCGAGTCGAAGCTGGCCTACGTGCTGGCGCACGAAATTGCCCACGTTGAGCTGCGGCAGGCTTACCTGCGCATTCGCGACAAGCATGTGGCCGAAGAGCTGGCGAAGGAAAAGGCCGAGAAGGAAAAGATGATCACCGACGTCGGCTCCATGGTCATGGGAGCCGGATTGGGCGGCGCGATGATTCCGCTGCGCCTCGGCGGATTGCTCGGTGGCAGCGCCGGCCTGGCCACCGGAATGGAAGTCGGCCACTACTTCATTCATCCGCAGATCGAGCCGGTTCTCTGGGCCTCGAAAGAAGAAGACGATGCCGACGATATGGCGATGAATTTGATGCTTGAGCAGGGCTACGACCCGCGCGAAGTCAATACGCTTTTCGCTTCGCTCAATCAGGTTGTAACCGCGGACTCGCGCATGGGCCTCGGTTTCATGGGCAGCGCGCCGCGCATCAAGGAGCGGCAAGCGCACCTCGACACGCTCTTCAGCGGACAGCTGAAGGCGGAGATCGAGTTGCGGACCAAGGGCAAGGGCTTCAATCCCAATGGTCCCGATTTCGGGCCCATGATCTCCTCGGTCAAGCGCGACAACGGCATTCTGGCCATGGACTACGATCTCTTTGCCGTGGCCAAGCGGAATCTTGAGGGCGCAGTGGCTGATCGGCCCGACGATCCTTACGCGAACTTCTATCTGGCCAAGCTCGAGCGCCTCACGGCGCGCACACCCGAAGAACGGCAGGACGCTCTCAACCATCTGACCACCGCGCTCCGTCTCGATGCGGAGCGGGGCGCCATCCCTTCAGCTCACCTGGAATATGCCGTCGCTCTGATGGAGGCGGAAGACTCCTCCAACCACGATCAGATTTCGAGCGAACTGAAGGCCTATGTCGTTCTGTCCGAGCGCGATCACGGCGGACTGCCGGCCAACATGCCGCTGATCTACGACTATCTGAGCGCAGCCGGCGACGGACGGTGGTATTTGCCTCCGCAGTGGTATGACGCCCAGTTGACCAACAACCCCGGGCTTCACCACCACCGCTCCCGAGGCGGTCATTCGCAAGGCCTCCATGCTGGAAGGTCCGGCGTCAGCGCCTGCGCCTGAGCCGGGATCATCGCCAACTTCCCGCAGCAGGGTCAAGACGGCTGCGGCAAACAAACTGGCAAAGCCGGGCGCGCCTGCTGCAAATTAGGAATCTGCGCGCAATTTGCGCGGACCTCTCACGGGATCTGATCTGGTCCATCAATTACTCTGAGTTCTTATGGGCCAGATCCGCATCCTTCCCGATCAGGTTGCCAATCAGATCGCCGCCGGCGAGGTGGTCGATCGGCCTGCCTCCGTCGTCAAGGAGCTGCTTGAGAATGCGCTCGACGCCGGCGCCATGCGCATTCGCGTCGAGGTCGAAGGCGGCGGGCGCAAGCTGATCCGCGTCTCCGACGACGGCCACGGCATGAATCGCGACGACGCTCTGCTGGCCTTCGAGCGCCACGCCACTTCAAAGCTGCGCACCGCCGACGATCTGCTCTCCATTGCCACGCTCGGCTTTCGCGGCGAGGCGCTGCCGTCGATCGCCTCCGTCGCGCGCGTCACGCTCGAAACGGCAACCGGCGACGAAGCCGGCCGGGCACGCGCATCGAGATCGCCGGCGGCAAAATTCATCGCGTTGAAGACGCAGCCCTGCCGCGCGGAACCACGATCGCCGTCGCCGATCTCTTCTTCAACACGCCGGCGCGGCGCAAATTTCTGCGCGCCGAATCCACTGAGCTGGCCCACGTCACCGCGCTGGTCACGCACTACGCGCTGGCCCATCCTGAGAAGCACTTCGAGCTGCTCTCGGCCAGCCACACCATCCTCTCCGCGCCGCCCGTCGCGCGCACCGCCGAGCGCATCTTACCAGATCTTCGGCAAGGAGACGCTCGGCCAACTGCTGCCCGTCGCCGCCGAAACGCCGCTCGAGCGCGTCGGGCCTGCCCGAGCCGCCTCCGTGGAAAAAGAGATCCGGACGAGCCCGCCGCGCCAGCCCGGCACGCTGCGCCTCACCGGCTTCTACTCCAAGCCGGAGCTGCAAAAGCTGAATCGCAACTCGATCTACATCTTCGTCAACAAGCGCCTCATCCGCGACCGGCTGCTGCTGCACGCCATCACCGAGGCCTATCGCAACGTGATTCCGCCCACCAGCTTCCCGGTGGTGCTGCTGTTCCTCGAAATGCCGCCCGAAGAAGTGGACGTAAACGTTCACCCCGCCAAAACCGAGGTCCGCTTTCGCCAGCAGAGCCTCGTCCACGACTTTGTCCGCGACAGCCTGCGCACGGCGCTCATCAAGGCGCGGCCCGCGGCCGGATTCCTCGCCGCTCTCGACTCGCAGCCCACGGCCAGCCCGTCGCTGATGCCTCCCGCGGCCTCGCCGCTGCCGGGCGCTCCCGACTCCGATCCGTCATGCCCCATCCGACGCCGAACCTTTTCATCTGACTCCGCGCATTCTCGACTGCCGTCCCCGGCGCGCTGCCTTTCGACCTTCCGAGCTTCGACGGCCCGCAAAACCAGCTTGATAGCCTCGCCTCTCGCAACCTCGACGCCCACGCCTGGGGCGAAGCCGCCAGCGCTCTGCTCTCCACGGCAGCCGCCGACGCCGGCGATTGCAGCCCAAACCCCAACGGCACAGCAGCTTACGGCGACAATCCCGCCGCAGCCACGGCAGCCGCCACAGCCCTCGTCGAGGCCGAGCAGGCCGCCAACTCCCTCAACCGGCTCGGCTCGCTCAAACCGCTCGGGCAGTTGCGCGATTCGTTCATTCTGGCCTCCGGCGAAGACGGCCTGTGGATCATCGACCAGCATGTTGCACACGAACGGGTGCTTTTTGAGAAGATCCTGCGCGACCGCCAGGTGGAACGGGTGCAGCGCCAGCGCCTGCTGATGCCCATGCTTGTGGAATTAAAGCCCGAACAGATGGTCGTCTTCGCCCGCATCGCCGAGGAGCTGGAAGTCAACGGTTTTGAGGTGGAACCCTTTGGCCCTCAAACACTTGCGGTCAAAGCCGCCCCGGTCGGCCTGGAGGGCGCCGAGCTCGAACGAACGCTCGCCGAAGTCATCGATCAATCGACTGCCGATTCCGGATGAACCCTCGCAGAATGAGGAACTTACCCGGCTCCGCTCGCGCATTGCCGCCTCCATCGCCTGCCATTCGGCCATCAAGGTCAATACCGCTCTTGATCCAAAACGTATAGAATGGTTATTGTTAGAGCTTGCGAAAGACCAGTCACCCAACCAGTTGCCCGCATGGACGTCCAATAGCTTTGCTGTATTCTTGGAAGGAGATCCTGCGGGCCTTCCACCGAATTTAGGGTCCATCTAGAGACCCCTCGGACGTCTGGAAGGTGGCCGGACGCGCTCTCAGGAGCGCGGGATCTGGCCGTGATTTCGCCAACCTGGAAGCGAGGTTTTTCTTTGACAGCGGAACAGTTGGAAGCATCGCGCTCCGAAAGGATGCGCCAGAACGGACGCGGGCAGTTCACCCTTGATGAGGCCCGCACTTGGTTCGAGGAAACGGGTTTGTGTCTTTTCCTACCACGGCGGCAGTTCGCCTCCTTCACTGCCCCTACCTTTGTTGAAGCCGTAGCCGGCGAGCAAACATCTTCTCCCTCGGCCAAGTTGGTCTCTTTTGCAGAAGAGCTGCTGGTTCGCCTGGAATCTGAAGGTGTGGCAGTCCGGCTGAACCTGCTTGGCCAGCCCGGCGAGCAGCCCGATTTTGTGGTGGCGGCTTGGGTTCTGCCCTACGTCTACGCTCTTCGCGGCGATCGCGACTGGCGGCGCATCCCGCAGTTGACCGGATCGCGCCAGGTCTCGCAGCTCGCCGTGCAGGCCTACAAGCAACTTGAAACCGGCGACCAGACCATCCCTCAGTTGCGGCATTCGCTCGGCCGCGAAGTCTCTGAGTCCGCGGTTCTGCGCGCCATCACCGAGCTTTGGCAGCAACTGCGCATCATTCCTGTCGTCTCCGCTCCCGGCAAATCGCCGCAATGGCAGCTTCTGCGCGTCCGCTTCCAGAAGGCCATCGCCGAAGGCGCATCCACTTCGCAGGTCACCGCCATCTCCGTGCTCGCCTCCATCTATCTGCAGGCGGTCATTGCCGCCAGCATGGAAGAGGTCGAGATGTTCCTGGCGCCGCTCACCGCGCGCAGCAAGGTGCGCGAAGTGCTTCGCGGGCTGGTTGCTACGCGCCAGGTGCACTCGATTTCCCTGGGCCATGCTCCGCACTTTTACGTCGCCGGAACGCTTCCCGAGTTCGCCGCGCCGACCACCATTTATGCCAGTTCGTCCATGCCGGCCTCGTCCTACTTCCTGCGCTCCTATGAGCACGAGGAATCGGTTCGCTTCTCGGTCGCGCCCAAGACTTCGCCGCAGTTTTTCTCTGCGCCCGTTACGCCTCCCAGGGCCGCCGAGCCGGTAATCGAGCGCCCGCCGCAGCCCCTGGAAAAGGCGGCAGCCCCACATATCGACAAGGCGCCAGCCGCGCATATTGAAAAGGCATCAGTCTCGCGCATTGAGAAGACGCCGGCCGCACGGCCGCGCTTTAGCCATCAGCCCACTCGCGCACGCGACCGCAAACCGGTGCAGAAGTCCTCGGCTGGCCGCGTCGCTCGCCGTCCAATTCGCGACGCGCGCAGTGCCGCACCGCGCGCCACCGGCAACTCTCGCCACGCGCAGGGTTCGCGCTGGGCGAAGACAGCATCAAAAAACGGAAATGGCAACGGGAACGGCCACAGCAAGCGTCTTGCGCCCCACGCCGGCAAAAGCTCTTCCAACGGCGCCCGCTTCAGTTCGAACGGCCACTCCCGCACCGGCAACGGATCAAATGGCCTGCACAAGGCCAAGCCGTCTGCATCCAGAACTTTGCGCAACGGCCACTCCACCAGCAACGGCCACTCTGGGAATGGAAAAGCTGCTGCCAAGCCCGCCGCAAGACGAGCCGATGCTTCACGCAAAAGCGCTCGGCCAGTTTCGCGTACCGGATCGCGGCCCGACGCACGCGGTAGCCGCAAGCCCGCGCTAGCGGCCTCCGCAAAGGCAGCCAACCGTTCGCGCTACGGCTTTACCGCTTCGTCCAATCGGCGATCGAAGAAACGTGGATGAGCACGGAAGTTGAGCGCATCAGCGTTCCTGGACGGGCCTCGAAGATCATTGTCGCCATCGACGGCCCAGCCGGAGCGGGAAAAAGCACCATCGCGCGCCACCTCGCGCGCCACTTCGGCCTGCTCAATCTTGAAACCGGCGCAATGTATCGCGCCTTCGCTCTCAAGGCACTGCGCTCGGCAGTCGCTTTAGACGACGCCAAGGCTCTTGAAGAGCTTACCCACGAAACCGAAATCCGCCTCGATCCCGGCGAAGAAGAAAATCTTGTCCTGCTCGATGGCGAAGACGTCACCGGCCAGATTCGCAACCCTCTTGTCACTGAAGCTGCATCGCGCGTCAGCGTCTTTCCAGCAGTACGCGCCTGGATGGTCCGGCTGCAACAGCAGATCGGCGCGCGCGGCGGAGTCGTCATGGAAGGCCGCGACATCGGCACCGTTGTCTTTCCGCACGCCGACGTCAAAATCTTTCTCGATGCTGCGCCAGAAGTCCGCGGCCAGCGCCGCTACGAGCAGATCGGCCAAACGAGCACCACGCCCGCGCCGCCGCCTGACGAAATTCTGCGCGACCTGCGCGCCCGCGATGAGCGCGACCGCAATCGCAAAGACTCCCCGCTAAAGCCCGCGCCCGACGCCGTCATTCTCGACTCCACAAACATGACGCTCGATCAGGCGCTCACCGCGGCCGAGGCCATCGTCGCCAAAAAACTCGGCCTCGCCTCCTGACTTTGCTCTTATGCCCGATGAGATAGGCTCATAGGGTATGGAAGTAACCTGCAGCCGCTGCCACCAGACCGTGCAGCCCGCGGATTGTTTTTGCCCATTCTGCGGTCTGCCCCAGCTCGTCTACACGGCGGACGGATCAGTTGCGCCTGGTCAGCCCGAGCGTGTGGGTGAACCGATCCGTGACGCGGCTACGGTCGACTGGAAGTCTGCCCTGCGCCTGGCCTTCTCGCTGGCCATTCCGGTCGGCGCTCTTTGCTCCATGTACTCCCCGGCAGGGCTCCTGGGATTGCCATTGATGGCCGCTGCCGGCGCCTGGGTTGTGGCTCTTTACATGCGCAGCCGCCGCCCCGCCTGGATCACCATCGGAGCCGGCGCGCGCATCGGCCTCGTCACCGGTATTCTTGGCAGTTGGGCCGCCGCCCTCACCACTGCAATTTCGCTTTACGCCATGCGCTTCTGGCTGCATCGCGGGGCGGCCCTCGATGCCGACTGGTTGAGCCAATTGAATCTTGCCACCCAGTATTGGGGGACGATGGGCTTCAGCGCTCAGCAGATCGCACTGAATAGAGCCATCATGCTCTCGCCCGAAGGACACGCCGGCTTCGTCCTTTCCAGTGTCGGTTTTCTTGCCGTCATCCTTCTTGCCTTTTCCGTTGCCGGCGGCGCGCTCGGTGCGCGCTTCCTGGGCCGCCCGCGCAGGATCGAGCAGTAGACGCTGCTCTGCCGAGGGTCTCGGTATTGAGCCAGTTTGAATCGCCGTACTGCAAACTGGCTAGACCGCGCCAATCGAATAGACCGCATCGAGCACAGAGGTCAGGGCATGAACCGCAAAACGAGATTGAAGCTGGCTATCTCGGGAATCATCTTCGTGTTAGTGATTCAATTTGCGGTCGTATACGCCGTCCCTTCCTGGTCGTTTGCAGCCATGTTAAGCGGGATTGTGATCAACGCCGCCCTCGGTGTTTGGGCTATCTGGGGGCCACAGCGCACCCCACAACGCCCTCGTTGACCCACCGAAAGGCATCCTCCCGGACTTGACCTCGCTCAGGGCATCCGGTATCGTTAAATCCATGAGATTGATGCTCACCAAGTCGGCATGTCGGGCGTGTTGTCACACGTCACACCGGCCTTGTTGTTGAGCGGATTTCAGACTCATCCGATTCACCTTAAGGCCGCGTGGCAGCAAATTGCTGACGCGGCTTTCGTGTCTAGGCAGGTGAATCCAAACTCGATCCCCAACCCCAAAAGTCAGCCTTCAACCTAGCTCAGCCCTTTTGACGGAAACATGACTGCTTTTACAAAAAATCGGCTTCACGCGCCTGCCTCCCGGCCGGCCGGCTATAGCTGTCCCTGTTGTTGTTGCTGTTGCTGTCGCTGTCGCTAAATCCCTCTTCTAAATCTCATTTTTTGAAGCGCGCCCAGGATCTTCTCTGACCCCATGCATTTTTTGAGGGCGCACTCATATCCATAAACCTGCACAAGCAGGCCTTGACCAACTCTTCAGGAGACGCAAATGAACCTTCAGAAAAAGCTCTATCGAATTCTTTTTGCTCCTTTCGTCACCGTTGCCTTCGTCGCCGCGGTTGCTCCAGTCGTTGCGGTTGCGCTCGTCGTTGCAGTTGCGTTCAGCCCAGCGCCCGCAAGCGCGCAGATTGTCGGCGGCAACATTGGCGGCGTCATTCACGACTCCACCGGAGCCCCGGTGAGCGGCGCAACCGTCACCGTCAGCCAAACCGACACCGGCTTCACGCGCACGTTTGTTACGAGCGGCGATGGCCGCTATGCAGCGCCTTCGGTCCCCGTCGGCCCTTACTCGGTTTCTGCTACGCACGACGGCTTTCAGCCGCAGCAGCAGACCGGAATCGTGCTCTCTATTGGGCAAAGCGTGCAAGTAAATTTCACTCTGAGCGTTAGCTCGGTACGCGAAACGGTCGTCGTCAGCGCCGGCGATCCCATCGTCAACACCAGCTCGCAACAGACCGCCGGCCTCATCGACGAGCGCCAGGTAAAAGAACTCCCGCTCAACGGCCGCAGCTACGATCAGCTCCTCACCCTCAATCCTGCCACCGTCAACTACACTACCCAGCGCTCCGGCGGCATCGGAACCTCCAACTCTTCGGTCGGCAACATGTTTTCCGTCGGTGGCCGCCGCCCGCAGGACAATCTCTTCCTGCTCAATGGAATCGAATATACCGGCGCTTCGCTTATCAACGTCACGCCCGGTGGAACCAGCGGCGAGCTGCTCGGCGTCGACGCAGTACGCGAGTTCAACGTCGTCACCGACACCTACGGCGCAAGCTTCGGCAAGCGTGACGGAGCGCAGGTCTCCATCGTCACCAGCTCCGGCACCAACAAGCTGCACGGCACCGCCTTCGAATTCATCCGCAACAGCGCTCTCGATGCGCGCAACTACTTTGACCAGGCAACGATTCCTGAGTTTCAGCGCAACCAATTCGGCGGAACTTTGGGCGGCCCAATTCGCAAAGACAAGCTCTTTCTCTTCGGCAATTACGAAGGCTTTCGTCAAGCCTGGGGCCTGAGCGATGTTACGCTCGTGCCCGACAACGAGGCGCGCCTGGGCTATATCCCGAACTCGTCCGGCGTGGAGCAACACGTTGGTGTGAACGCTTCAGTGGTACCGCTCCTGAATCTTTGGCCGGTCGCGAACGGACCTGAGCTCCTGTCAAATGGAAATCCAAGCGGTATCGCCGAAGCCTTCAGTCATCCGCCGCAACATATCTTTGAGGACTTTGGCACCACTCGCTTCGATGACAACCTCAGCGGCAAGGATCTGCTCTTCGCCGTCTACACGGTTGATGCGAGCTCCGCAACTTCGCCCTCGGCCAATCCGCTGAGCTACGTCAACGAGAGTCTGCGCGAGCAGGTTGCCAGCGTTCAGGAGCAGCACGTCATCTCTCCTTCGCTGCTCAACACGGCTCGCTTCGGATACTCGCGTGCCAGCTACTTCTTCACCGGACTCGTCCCGGTCAGCGGCGTGCCAGGATGGGTCTCGGGCGATCCCGTCGGCGCCATCGTCATCAGCGGTAGCACTGCTTCAAATGGCGCATCCTCCATCACCGGCGCGGGCGCAAACACCGGCAGCAATAACGACACGGCGCGCAATCTGTTCACAGAAGACGATCACATCTACTGGTCGAGAGGCCGCCAGCAGATCGAAGCCGGCGGATGGTTCCAGCGCGTACAGTCCAACGATCTGCTCGCACAGGACCAGTACGGCCAGGCCTCGTTCTCTACCGAAACAACTTTCCTGCAAGGCACCGTGGCTACCTTCACTCTCGTTCCCGCGCCTACCGAGCTGGGCTGGCGCTCGTTTGAGGGCGCAGGCTTCTTTGAGGACACTATCAAGGTCACACCGCGCTTCGAGCTCCGCGCCGGCTTCCGTTCGGAATCCACGAACGGATGGAACGAGGCACAGGGCCGCGCCTCAAACTACGCCATCGTCAACGGCGTGTTGCAAACCACGCCGATCGTTGGCAGCTCCGCGCTGTCTGACAACCGTGCGAAATTCCTGCCCAATCCTCGCCTTGGCTTTGCCTGGGACGTGCACGGTAACGGCACAACCGCCGTGCGCGGAGGCATCGGTCTCTATCACGGCCTGCTTGACACGCTCGACTACCGTCTCGATCAGACCGCGCCCTTCAACACGGCGGAGTCTATCAAGTCCATCGCGGTTTCGAATCTCAATTTCACAGCAGGCGTGCCGCCGCCCTCCACCGCGAAAATCTCGCCGAGCAATGTGCAGCCCGATCTCTCAACCCCGGCTGTCATCACGTGGAGCCTGCGCGTCGAGCAGCAAGTTGCTCCGAATACTTCGCTCACGGTCGGCTACGTCGGATTCCACAGCTACCACCAGATCCTCTCCGAGGACATGAACGAGCCATCGCCGGTTTACGCCGCGACGGGCCAGGTCTACTACCCCTCGACCACCGACGTGAATCCGAATCTTGCCAACTCCACTTCGTGGGTCTCGCAGGGCACGGGCCTCTATAACGCGCTTGAAGTCGACGCGCGGCACAGCTATTCAAACGGCCTTCAGCTCCGCGGCAATTACACGTGGTCAAAGAATCTCGATGATGGCTCAGCGTGGAACACCAGCGTCAGCGGAAACACGCCGGCGTTTGTTTCGTTCCCGCTCAATCCAAAACTCGACTGGGGTCCGGCGGCGACCGACGTTCGCCAAATCGCATCGATCAATGGTAGCTACGACCTGCCTTTTGGGCCCAACCGTAAATTCCTGAATCAGGCTTCCGGACCAGTAGCTTTCTTCGCCGGCGGCTGGACTACGAGCGCCATCTTCACCATCCAAAACGGTTTCCCGTTCTCTCCGCAGCTCGGTTATAACCCTCCGGGCAACGGCGACTCGCGCAATCCCATCCGGCCAGACGTGAATCCGAACTTCACCGGAAACCTCTATCCGCGCACGCCCACTGAATACTTCAATCCCAACGCCTTCATCCAGCCCACGGTCAGCATCCCTAACGGCAGCGGAGGCAACACCATCTACGGCACCTACGGCAATGCAAGACGCGACTCGCTCGTCGGCCCCGGGATCACGGAACTGGATTTCTCCGCGGCGAAAGACACGCACATCACCGAACGGCTCAACCTCCAGTTCCGCGCTGAGTTCTTCAATATTCCCAACCACACCAACTTCCTCACGCCGAACGAGGTCGTCTTCTCGGCGGCGCCCACCGTCACCACTTCCGCCGGTGTGCAGACCGTCGTTCCCTCGGCCATCTCGCCCACGGCGGGCGTGATCACGGCCACCTCAACCACCTCGCGCCAGATTCAGTTCGGCGCCAAGCTGCAGTTCTGATAACCATCCGCATCGATGGAACAGCAGGGCCGGCGAATCCCGTCGGCCTTTGCTTTGTGCCGTCGCCCCTCCACTCCCAAATGAGATCATCGATTGGAGCTTATCTGGGGCTTATCTCGCGCGTGGGGGCTGATTGGCAATGAGGGAAATCGTTACCTATGTATTCGGGCTTGCGCTCCTTGGCAATGCTTGCCTCTTCGTGCCGCAGGCCCTCGCACTCTGGCGCAAGAAAAGCGACGAGGGCGTTTCGCTCGTCACCTTCGGCGGATTCTGCATCCTACAGGTCATCGGCGTCGTCCATGGCGTCTACGAGCACGACAACTCCCTCATCGTCGGCCTCGGCGCCAGTTTTCTAACATGCGGAACCGTCACCCTTCTCACCATCGTCTATCGCCTCCGCCGCCTGCGCGCAGCCGCAGCGAATCGGCCCGCCTAAAATCCAATCGCCTGAAATCTGGCCGCCAGACCGGCCCACCCCAACCTCCCCATCCCAAACCCGTCCAGGCTTTTCCCATCAATTCACAAACTGTGGAAGGTTCCGAACGACATTTGTGTGCAAGCCGGGGTATACTGCTCTCCCCGGCGGCAATGTCCGAATTGTCCGCCGCGAATGTACGCAGCTTTCGCTGCACGGTCGCTGATTTTTGAAGGAGGTCCCGATGCGCATCACTGACACTATTGGAGCGATCCTCAAACACAAAGGCGCAATCAAAGTCCTCTCCATTGCCCCCGAGCAATCGGTGCACGAAGCTCTCGCGCTGATGTCCAAATACGATATTGGCGCGCTCATGGTCATGTCCGGCCCGCGTCTGCTCGGCATCCTCTCCGAGCGCGACTACGCGCGCAAAGGCATTCTTCTGGGCCACCACTCCCGCGAGACTGAAGTCCGCGAGATCATGACCAGCCCCGTCCGCTCCGTCACTCCGCTGCACACCGTCGACGAGTGTATGACTGTTATGACCGACCATCGCATCCGCCACTTGCCAGTGCTCGAGGGCGACACGGTCGTGGGCATCGTCTCGATTGGTGACCTGGTAAAGTGGGTCATCTCCGGCCAGGAACACGCCATCCAGGCCCTCGAGGGCTACATCACCGGCGCTTATCCTGGGTAGAAGCGCATGTGCCGCAACATCAAAATGCTCTTCAACTTCGATCCTCCTATCACGGATGAGGAAACACGTGCCTCGTCGCTGCAGTACGTGCGCAAAGTCAGCGGCTTCAACAACCCCTCGAAGGCGAACGAGGCAGCATTTAATGAGGCGGTCGATGAGATCGCAGCAGCATCGATGCGGCTACTCAGCCGGCTTGAGACACAGGCGCCACCACGCAATCGCGAAGAAGAAGCAGCAAAGGCGAGGCTGCGCAGCATGGCACGCTTTGGCGCGTGATCCAGGTGCCGGCCACTGTTCTGGCCGCGCTATCGAAACATCCGTTCGTCAAACCGAAACGGTTTCGCCGCGCCAATTTTCACCTTCCCAAACTGCGGATGCTTCGGATTCAACAGAACATTCCAGTCCCCATCCACAACGACTGACGGAACCTTGAGCGCTATCGATCGCAGACTTCGAACCCACTCGGAACCCAGATCGCGGCACCGCTCGTTGTCCAGTTCCCGCCAGTTGCGCGGAAGAGCATCGAGCCCGATGGTTTCAATGTTTGCATCGGGAACAGTTGCTTCGGCCATCAGCAGATTGTCTGGTGCCTCATTCGGCTGCAAGTTAACGAAGAATTCCAGTGCCGCCAGCGCTCGCGACGTCGAGGTATAAACCATTTCGGTTCCCAGGTGATTCCACCGCCTCGCAGCGAAGAGCCCGCCCACGCCTGTAAACGCTGAATCGCGGAATCGCCCAGGAAAAATTCTCCAGATCTGCATCAGCTATACATTCCATAAGCAATGGCGTACAAGACCCGCTCCACCGATCGCACACCAAGCTCGGTGTCCAACTCGTCGAACGGCTTTTTGCCTCCCAGCGCCCGATTCGGATTGCTCATCCAGTGCGACGCCTTCTCATCCGATCCCAGAACTTCTCTCGCCAACGCCACTACTCTGGCCATGCGCAAGGTCCTGTCTGATTCATCGTGCGTCAGGCGCGATTTCATCTTGAGCCGCCGGCTCAGCGTCCGCGATGGAATGTTCAGGCGCTTCGCCACTTGCGCCCTCTCGACCGCCATTGTCGCCGCCAGCAAAGTCACGGTCGACGCCGGAAGCCCGGACCGCACTTGTCGCGCCAGGTCATCCGTGCTTTTCACCGGCTGCTTAAAGGTCTTTTTTCCGCCAAGAACTTCAACAATCTCCGCAACGGTCATCTTCGCCACCTGGCACAATTATTGCGCCATTTGGCACGCTAGTCAAACCAAGCACAGCCACGCCGTACTCCCGGCCTGCCCCGGCAAAGTTCTTATCCCAGAAAAATCCCCGCAATCGACGCCGAGATCAGGTTCGCCATCGTCCCCGCCAGCATCGCCCGCACGCCCAGCTTCGCCAGGTCGTTGCGCCGCTCCGGAACCAGCGCGCCAATGCCGCCGATCTGCATCCCGATCGATCCGAGATTCGCAAACCCGCACAGCGCAAACGTCGCAATCGTAAACGACCGCGGCAGCAGCGTCGCCTTCTCCGCACCCAGCGCGATGTAGGCAATCACCTCGTTCAGCGCCATGCGCGTTCCCAGCAGGTTGCCGACGGCCATGCAATCGCGCCATGGCACGCCGATCAGCCACGCCACAGGCGCGCCGACAAATCCAAGAATCTGCCCCAGGCTCGGAGGAACCCAGTGCATGTAGCCGTGCCCGTGCACCCAGCCCAGCATCATGTCCAGCAGCGCCACCAGCGCCAGAAAACTCACCAGCATGATGGCCACATTCATCGCCAGCTTGCCGCCGTCGATCGTCCCGCGCGCAATCGCGCCAATCAAATTCTCGTCGGCGTGCAGCTCGTCTTTGGGAATGACGACCTTGCCCTCCGTCGCCGGCACCTCCGTCTCAGGCACCAGCATCTTGGCCAGCAGAATCGTTCCCGGCGAAGTCATGATCACCGCCGACAGCAGATGCCGCGCCTCGACGCCCTGCGCAATGTACATGGCCATGATGCCGCCCGATACGTGCGCCATGCCGCTGGTCATAATCGTCATCAGTTCGCTGCGCGTGGCCTTCGACAAAAACGGCCGGATCGTCAGCGGCGCTTCCGTCTGCCCCATGAAGATGCTCGCCGCCACGTTCATGCTCTCCGCGCCGGAGATGCGCATCGTCTTGAGCATGATCCACGCCATGCCGCGAATGATGATCTGCATCACTCCAATGTGATAAAGCACCGCGAAGAACGCCGAGATGAAGATGATCGTCGGCAGCACCTGGAAGGCAAAGATCGCGCCTTTGTTCGGTCCGAGCATGTCGCCGAATGCGCCGGAGTTCGGCAGCCCGAGCTGACCGAACAACACCTGCGTCCCCGCAAACGTCGCCGACAGCATGTTGGTCACCACGCCGCCCGCCCAGCTCATCACGCTTTGGCCGACGCTGAATTGCAGCACCAGAAACGCAAAGGTGATCTGCAGTCCGAGCCCCCACGCAACGGTGCGCCAGCGAATGTGCCTGCGGTCGGTAGAGAAAAGATACGCGGCCAGCAGCACCGCCAGAATCCCCAGCACGCCTGTGAATCGACCCAAGAGGTTGCTCCTTTAGGGGCCAGAAATGCTCGAAATGACTTTCGATTACCTTACAGCATTCCGCAAATAGTTCTCAGCATTTTCTTGCGTGAACACGCGCCCCACCAACGGCACCACTGCGTGCGGCGGAGTTTTGGAGATGGTCACTGCTCGCTTAATGATCGCCACCGGCTCGGCCAGCATTTCCGGCGTCGTCGCGTAGATCGTCGCGAGCGGCTCTCCGCGCTCGACCTTCGCCCCGCGCCGCGCATGAAACAGAATCCCCGCGTTCGGATCGACCGGCTCGCCTGCCTTCTCGCGCCCCGCGCCGGTTCGCTGCACCGCCCAGCCCAGCGCCGTCGTATCCATCTCGGCCACATAGCCGCTCTCCCACGCGGCAACAATCTCCGTCGCTCCCGGCTTGTGAAAGCGCTCCAGGATCGTCGAAGACGCGACACGTCGCCGCCCTGCGCGTCGACCATCTCCATAAACACAGCGCAGCGCCGCGCCATCGTCCAGCGCCGCTTCGCGCCAGCGCGTAGCCGTCTTCGGCCGATTCCGCTTTCCCGCCCAAATGAATCATCCATCCGGCCAGAATCAGCGACAGCTCACGCAAGTCTTCGCTCCACGCCGGCCGCTCGCCGCGCAGCAGCTCCACGCACTCCACCAGTTCAATCCAGTTGCCCGCCGCGCGCCCCAGCGGCTGGCTCATGTCGGTCAGCAGCGCAACCGTCCGCGTTCCCGCGGCCTCGGCCGTCGCCACCATCAGCGCCGCCAGAAACTCCGCGTCCTCCACCTTGCGCAGGAACGCGCCCGAGCCGGTCTTCACGTCGAGCACCAGCCCATCCAGCCCCGCCGCCAGTTTCTTGCTCAATATCGACGCGCAGATCAGCCCCGGATTCTCGACCGTCCCCGTGCGATCGCGCAACGCGTAGAGCTTGCGGTCGGCAGGCGCCAGTTGATCCGTCTGTCCGATGATCGACGCGCCGCACTTCTTGATCACCGCCTCAAACTCGGCCAGCGTCAGCGCGGTTCGGTAGCCGGGAATCGCTTCGAGCTTATCCAGCGTCCCGCCGGTGTGGCCCAGCGCGCGCCCGCTGATCATGGGCACAGCCACGCCGCACGCCGCCGCCAGCGGCGCGACCAGAAAACTGGTCTTGTCGCCCACTCCGCCCGACGAATGTTTGTCGACTGCGCGCTTGCCCAGCCCCGCCGGCGAAAATTTCTCGCCCGAGTCGCGCATGGCCAGCGTCAGCGCGCGCGTTTCATCGAGCGAAAGCCCTCTGATCCACGACGCCATCAGCCACGCCGCAAGCTCGGTCCTCGGGAATCGATCCATCCGCCGCGCCCGCCGCCACAAATGCAATCTCGCGCGCATCCAGCTCCCCGCCGTCGCGCTTCTTGCGGATAATGTCGATCATGTGCAGCGGAGCAGCTGCGGAAGCTTCAATCGAGTTGCTGTCGGCAAGCGTCATGGCGTCACTGCCCTACTTCAACTTCATCTCGCAGCCCAGTGGCAGCAGCTCGCTGAAAGCCATCGTCCGCATTCCATCCGCAACAGGAAAAATCACCGGTGCGTCCGGCTCGATGAATTCTGCCAGCACTTGTCTGCATGCGCCGCACGGTGGGCTGGGTTTTCCATTCAGGTTCACAACCGCTACGGCTGCAATCCGAATCTTCGGACCAAATTGAGAAACCGCACGCACCAGTGCCGCTCGCTCCGCGCAAATCGTCAGCCCGTAGCTCACATTCTCTACATTGGTCCCCGTCACCGTCTCGCCGTTCGTCAGCCGCAGCGCCGCGCCGACGCGAAACTCCGAGTATGGGGAGTAGGAGTTCCCCGCAACCTGCCGCGCAACTTCCAGAAGTTCTTCGAGTTCCGGCAGATCCACGTTCGTCATCGTCAGTGCGCCCCTTTTCCGTTCTCACGGAGAAGATTAGAGGCTAATGCATTTAGACCGCCCATGTACACCCGCGGCGCGAATTAGATCTTTATTAGCAGGGCTTCGTTGCGGAACTACTTCTGATGCTAGGCAAGCTTTACGAAGTTCATCGCCGCCGAGTTCATGCAGTAGCGCAATCCGGTCGGCCGAGGGCCATCATCGAACACATGCCCCAGATGAGCCTCGCAGCGCTTGCATAAAACTTCGGTCCGCTCCATCCCCAGCGTCAGATCCGTGCTCTCGCGAACATTTTCTTTAGCAATGGGCTGCCAGAAGCTTGGCCATCCCGTGCCCGACTCGAATTTCGTCTCGGAGCTGAATAACGCCGTATCGCAGCAAATGCAGCGATAAATTCCGTGCTCGTGGTTGTTCCACGTGCTCCCGGTGAAGGCACGCTCGGTGCCGGCCAGCCGCGTCACTTCGTAGGATATGGGCGACAGCTGCTGCTTCCACTCTGCGTCTGTTTTCACAATTGTGGGCACGGTAACAACGTCTCCCCGCTGCCCCGCCTGGGAGAATTCAACGATCGTCACCTGTTTCGGAGTGTCAGCCTTCGCCTCGACGTTCCCGTTGCCGTATCGAAATTTGAAAACAAGCGCAGCCGCCGCGGCGCTCCCGGCAATCATGAATGTCCGCCGGTTACTCCAGTTCGTGCCGTCATCTCGCTTCTGAATCACAATAACCTCCCTTGGCTCATCCGAAGGTGAAGGAATACGCTTGCACTCCGGGTTCCTCAAATTCAATCGTAAAAATGTGGTGCGCAACAGCGCCGTTTTGCCGCACCAGCTGATATAGCCGGTATGCCGTCACGACGCCGTTGCCTTCGGCGTCCGTATCCTCACCATGACTTTCTCCAGGCGCGTGCCCGTCAATGGTCACTCGGAAATGAACCGGCTTGCCATCTTCGCTCGGACCAAGCACAAGGTGCAGATCGCGCGCATAGAAATGAAATACGATCTTCCCCGCGGCAGACTTCAGCACAGCGAACTGCTTGTGATCGACCCACTCGCCCGCAAGACCCCACTCGTTCAGCCGAGGCTGTGCAGGCTCGGTATACGCATGCTCCGAGTCTGACCTGATTCCGCCCGGCGATGCGAAATGCTCCGCGCGTTCGTAGCCGATATAGGTTTCAGGAGAGTGAATATCGTTCATGTCCGCGGCAGCCTGAATTCCTTCCCCTTGAATATTTGCCGCAATCGCGGGCATCGGTTTCGCGCTCGCCTCTTTCAGCAGCTCCTGTATCCATCGCTCGGATTGGTCATAGTCTCCTTCACCGAAGTGCTCGTATCGCACCTTGCCTTTGGCATCGATGAAATAGTGCGCGGGCCAGAATTGATTGTGAAACGCATTCCAGATGTCGTAGTTGCTGTCCAGCGCAACCGGATACGTGATCCCAAATTTCTGCACGGCCTTCTGCACATTCGGCAATTGCTTTTCAAAGTCAAACTCCGGCGTGTGAACCCCGATGACCACCAGGCCACTGTCCTTGTACTTTTCCGCCCACGCTCTCACGTACGGAATGGAGCGAATGCAGTTGATGCAGGAATAGTCCCAGAAGTCGACGAGAACCACTTTCCCTTTGAGCTGTTTTGCCGTCAGCGGCGCGGAGTTGATCCATCCCGTCGCTCCAGACAGGCCGTACAGCGGTGAACTTCCAACAATGCTAGGCGGCTCCTGCGCTTCCGCTACTGGCGCAATCGAAGGCGTATTCAGACCAGCGATGCTCATCATCGCCGCAATCAACGCCAAAGTTGGCAACGCCAAAATCACCCGTCTCATTCTGATCGTTGGTCTCATATCGTCTGTCTCATCCCGATCTTCACTCTCATTTTGATCGTCGGTCTCATTGCGGTCGCTGCTCTCATTCTTCACCCCGCAAAAAATTGCAGGCATCTGGTTTAGTCCCCTTTCGCAGGACACTATAAGTGTATTGAGGGGCGGCGCCAAATGTCGCGCCGGTCCCGCATTCCAGCCCCCATACCGGTCCCCCATACTAGACAGCTTCGAGTAGGGAAAGGTTACAGAACTCCTCATCGCGCAAAATAAGGCGGCATAGCTCTTTCGCGAGCCAGTTTCGTCGAGAGGTTGAAGTGGGTGGGCTGATCCGCACCAGCCTAGTTAGGGACGAGCCATCGGCGGCGGCGCCGGGGTCAGCCCATGGCGCAACATGATCTCGATCATCTTCGCCCGGTCGGGCGGGCCGCCGCCTGAGGCATTCACAACTTCGGCCGCTTCACGAAAAAACTGCGGCCCGATTGCGGCGGGCGTAACCATGCACAGCACCTTCGCGTCTTCTGAGCCGTTATTATCGAACCGATGCACGACGCCCCTCGGAATGCAAAGCGCCTCTCCCGGTCCCACGTCGATCGCCTTTCCGTTTACAGTCCACGTCAACAAGCCATCGATGCCGTAGGTCGTCTCCTCGTAATGTCCGTGGCTGTGCGCCGGGGCGGCCAGTCGCTGCCCCGCCGGTACCATCACCTCGAACACCGCGACTGTGCCAGCCGACTGCTCGCTGGTCACGAGAAAGTGCAGCGTCAGCGGGCCAAGATGGATTGTTTCGTCGGCGGGATTTACGCTCACGCCTGCAGCCTCGGTCGTCATGGTGACCTCCTCTTGTGAGTCTTGCTGTTCGTCTCAGCTATGCCGGGGGAAGAAGTTCCAGCCCGTACTTCGGCGCTGCAGCGAGCGCTCGGGCGATCAAGTCCTTGTTTTGGAGCGGCGGTGTCGCAAACCGATCCGTCGCAGGATCGAAGACCTCAGTGAAAAACCCTTCAAGCCCCGAGGGTGTAGTCAAAACCAGCGCCTTCGCGCGGCTATCGCTGGTGTTCTTGAAGGAGTGAGCGATTCCGCGGGGAAGAAAAGCAAAGTCTCCCGCCGACGCAGTAATTGTATTCCCGCCTACTTGAATCGTCAGCGAGCCTTCGAGCATGTGGAAAGCCTCGTCCTCCCGGCGGTGAATGTGCGGCGGCGTTCCTCCACCTGGCGTCACTTCAATCTCCGCCAGGAAAAAGGCGCCGCCTGTCTCCTCGCCGGTCGTGAGAATCGTCATGCGCTCCCCCGGGCCCCAGTATGCCCGGCCAGTCCCCGCCGGCACGTGACTGACCAGGTTTTGTTGTGCTTCTGTGCCCTTTGCCTCGACTGTAGTGCGGTCGGAAATTATTTCTGATTGCGGTGTCATGTGAACCTCCATTCTGGTAAACTAAGTTTACCGTGAGATTATGGTAAACATAGTTTACGGATGGTGTCAATGACTTTCCTCGAAGAAAATATGCCGCCCGGGATGGTTGCAACCAGGGAAATGTTGATCGGCGCTTTGCTGCGTGCTCCAGCGCAGGCCATTCATCGCCGCATCATCCTCAACCTCAACGCGGCGGGATTCAAGGGGCTTAGCCTGCCCCACATGGCGGTCTTCCGCTATCCAAGTCCCGATGGCGAGCGCCCCGGTGTTCTGGCCGAGCGCGCCAATATGAGCAAGCAGGCGATGAACCGTCTGCTCGGCAGTCTTGAAGAACTTGGCTATCTCAAGCGTTCCGATGCGCCCGAAGAGGGCCGAGCGCGCATCGTCCACTTCACCAAGCGCGGCCACGCGGCCTATGCAAAGGCCATTGATATCCTGCGCGACATCGAGCGCGATTGGAATGCCTTTCTCGGCCCCAAAGACTTCGGCCGCCTCAAAGAAATTCTCTTTCGCGTCTGGGAGAGCCCGCTGGTCCGCTAGCCTTTATCCCCCATCAGCCGCTCGACTTCGTAGTGCAGCCGCGCGGTGATCGCCGCCTCGGTCTCTTCGGGACCAAACGAGATCGCCTCGCCAATGCGCACCTCGATCGTCCCCGGCCGGAACCAGCCGCGCTTGCCTGTCTTGATCTCACCCAGTCCGAGCATGGCTACCGGAAGGACGGGCACGAAGCTTTGCTTCGCGAGCAAACCGATACCCGACCTGAATGGCGCCAACGAGCCGTCGCGCGAGAGCGTTCCCTCAGGAAAGACCAGCACGTTGTAACCGTGGTCGAGTTCCTTGCCGACGTGGGCAAAGCTCCGTTGGAAGTCGCGCTGGCGCGGCAGCGGAAACACATTGAACAGCGCCGTGACCAGGTAGTAGGAGGGCGGGCCGAAGATGTAGAAGCCCTTGTATCCCGGCTTCCATGGATTGCGCCAATGCAGGAAGTCGTCTAGCATCTCGCCCAGCATCGCGGCGGCCATGCGCCGCCGATAAGGCCCGGGCAGCGCGTAAATGATCAGATCTCCGTCATAAGACGTGACGTGGTTCGAGACGATGAGCAGCGGCCCGGGTGGAAGCGGCTTCTGCGGCCCGACCACGCGTGGCGCCACCAGCAGCCACGTACCGGGACGCAGCGCCACCTCAACAAACGCCGCGCGAATCCACTGGAACGGTTTCCACCACGGCCACTCGGGATAGATAAAGCGCGGCCGTCTCAGCCCTCCCGGCGCGGCAATCACCCCTTGCGGCAGATCTGCGGTTGCTACGGCCTGCTGCGTTTCGGCTGCGCCTGGCGCACGTGTTTCACTCGCGGCATTTGGCGCCGCTGCGCGCGCACCCTGCGCACCATCCCGCGGATGGCCGTCAGACTCAGCCTCAGCCGCCTCTGCCGCGACCTCTTGTGCCGCCTCTGATTCCGCCACGGCTTCAGCTCCGCCGGCAATCACCTTGCGCAGCTCGCCCAGCGTCTGCACTTCTTCAAGCAGACCAGTTCCTGAAACAACTCCCAGCCGGTCTTCGATCGCCGAAGCCAGTTGCACGCGCCCCAGGCTGTCGAGATGCAAGTCTTCAGTCAGCCGCAGTTCGTCGCCCACGCCCGGTTGCGTCTCTCCGGTAATCTGCGCAATCAGCGCCAGCAACCAGTCCGCCGATGGTCCGTATGCTTGATCGCCGTTTGTCGCGGCCTTCCCGCTGCCGGGCGTTGCGGCCGCGCTCTGCACGCGCGCGAGCCACTCGGCGACCGGCTTGCGTCTCACTTTTCCCGTCGAAGTCCGTGGCAGATCCGGCTCCGGCCACATCACCCAGCGGGTGATGCGCTGAAACTCCGGCAGCTTGGCGTTGGCGTGCTCAATCGCCGCCGCCCCGCAGTTTCCCGAACCGCGGCAGGCCACCACCGCGCACGGCTCCATGCCGGTTGGAGTTTCCATGCCAACGACCGCGCATGCGGCGACATCGGGCTCTGCTTCGATCGCGGCTTCAATGTCTTCGGGGTGAATATTCACACCAGCCGCGGTAACAATCACTTCGCTCTTTCGCCCCAGAAATTTAAGATCGCCAGATTCGTTCCGCTCCGCAATGTCGCCCGTCGCCAGCCACTCGCTGTCTCGCTTGCGCAGAGCACCGCCCTGCCATGTCGCGCTTGAGATCACGTCGCCCCGCACCAGCACTTCGCCGTCGGGGCCGAGCTTTACCTCGGTCCCTGTAACCGGTTTGCCAATTGTTCCCTCGGCTACATGGAATGGATGATTCAGCGCGATCATCGCCGTGGTCTCCGTCATGCCGTATCCCTGCACAAGCACGAAGCCCAGCGTGGTCCAGAACTGCTCCAGCGAAGCCGGCATCGCGCCGCCGCCGCAAACAAAAACCAGAAACTTGAGCCCAAATTCGCGATGCACTCCGCGGAAGCGCCACCAGCGACCCCAACCGGCAGGCTTCGTGTGCGCGGCTGCAACTCGTTCAGCCAGGCCTTCGTGAGTCGCTTCCAAATGTGACTTCAGCACCGCCAGCACGCGCGGCACGGCGGCGACGACCGAGATGCGTTCGTCGTGGATCTGCTCGATGAGCCGCGGCGCAGCCAGCCTGCTCTCGAAATGCACTTCTGCCTTGAGAATCGGCGGAACCCAAAGCCCCAGCGCCTGCCCAAACACGTGGCTGAGCGGCAGCGTGTGCAGAATCCGCAGCGGATGAACCAGCCGCTCGTAGGGCATGTAGGGCTTGGCGCCCTCTTCGATCGGGATCATGCTGGCCAGCACATTGCCGTGCGTCAGCACAATTCCCTTCGGATCGCCCGTTGTGCCTGAAGTGAAGAGAATCTGCAGCGGAGTTTCTTTCGTGAGCCCGGAGACCGCGCCCATCTCCGTCGCGGGCAGCTCACTCAGCAAATCTTCAAAAGCAAGTGTCGCAGCCAGCGGCGCGCTCCCTGCCGCGCGCAGCTTCGCCAAAAGCACTGCATCGCCAAGAACAAGCTTCGGGCTCGCGTCCTTGGCCACGCGCCCCACAAACTCGGCGGTTCCGAAATATGTCCAGCGGCACCGCCAGCACGCCGCGCAGCATGCAGCCGTGAAAAGCCGCGATCCATTCCGCGCTGTTTTCACCCCAGATCAGAACACGGTCGCCCTCACGCACGCCTCGCGCGTCGAGCAGCGCAGCAAATCGCCCGGCGAGCTTCGCCAGCTCGCCATAGGTCGTCACGCGCCGCCGGTTTCCCTGGTAACGCACCACCGCGATATCGCGGTCGAGGCGGCGAAAATCGTCGATGAGTGCAGCAAGGTGGTCGTGCATGACGCTCCCGCTAGTTCATGGTAGCAGTGGCAGGTTTGCTGTCTAAGAAGTGATGCCTAGATGCACCCAGGCTCGGGTATGATGGTCTGCGCTATGAAAAACCCAATCAATCGAGTTGCTTGCATAGGCCTCGCGCTCGGCGGCGTGTTTGGCATGGCGGGCAGCATGGTCGCAGCCGCGAATCTTCGCGCCGCATTCTGGGCTTTGGATGCAGTCGGACTCGTAGTCGCTGCATCTATTCTTGCGCTCAATTACTTCCGACTGGAAAAACCCTCCGTTGCTGCCGGGTTTCTTGTCTTTGCCATCGGAGAGGGCGTGATGCTCTCGGGCACCTCATCAAGCCTTGAGGCAAGTGTTCCGGCATTTGCCGCCGGGACCGCGCTGTGGTCCGCAGCGCTGCTGCTCACCAGCGTACCAAAGGAATTTGCTGTTTGGACGCGCCTCACCGGCATCGTTGCCGGCGTGCTTTTTGCAGCCACCGCCGCGCAAATCTTCTGGGGAGTGGCTCTGACTCCCATCAGTCGCCCACTGCCAATGTTTGGCTATCCGTTTCTTGTGCTCACCTTCGCTGGATGGATCTGGACGACGATAAAGGGGCGCTGAGGCGAGGTTCGGCTGCCGTCGTACACTGGAAGGCAGGCATTTCCCATGAAAAAGCTCGCTATCGGCCTCTATGTTCTTGTAACAGTTGCCTTGCTGGGCTGGGCCTACTATCAGGCCATCTATGTCGCCCCCAACGATGCCGCGCAGGGCGAGATGTTCCGCATCATCTACTACCATGTGCCGTCAGCGTCCGTTGCATTCCTGTTTTTTGCCGTCAGCCTCATCGGCTCAATCGGCTACCTGGCATCAAGGCACAGCCACGCCGAACGCGCGCAAATGTTCGATGCTTGGGCGCTCGCTGGGGCCGAAGTTGGCGTCGTCTTCTGTTCAGTCGTGCTCGTCACCGGGCCCATGTGGGGCAGGCGCGCCTGGGGTATCTGGTGGACCTGGGGAGATGCGCGCCTCGTCACCACGCTGCTTCTCTGGCTGATTTATGTTAGCTACCTGCTTCTGCGCCGCTTCGCCGCCGGACCCCAAATGCAAACGCTGGCCTCCGTGCTGGGAATCTTCGGCGCGATCGATGTGCCCATCGTCTACATGTCCAACCGCTGGTTCCGCACGCAGCACCCGGCCCCCGTATTCGGCGGCGGGCAGGATTCCGGCATGGACCCATCCATGGTCGGCGCGCTTCTCTGGAACATGCTCGCCTGGTTTCTCTGGGGCGTGCTCATCCTGGCCCTTCGCTATCGAGTGGAGCGGCGACAGCAAAAGATTGCCGCCGAAGAAGCTGAGCAGGCCCTGAATTCGTGAAGATCGCCCGGACAAACAGTAAGCGTAAGCCGTAAACAAGGAGGAGCACGATGAAGAAATTTGCTACTGGATTAGTCGTGGCCGTCCCTATCGCCCTCTTCTGTCTGGCGTGTTACTTCGTCTTCTCCGGGCCGCCCGAGCCGCCGTTCGATTGGCGACTCAAAATGTCCCAGGCGGATCATGATGCCATCGTCGCGACGCTGAATCACCTGTTCACGCGAGCCGCCTACACAATTACCTGGGCCATCCAGCTCGGCTACGTCGCGTGGCTCTTCGTCAGGTGGCAGTCGCAGAAGCGAAAACTGACGCAGTAGCCCGAGCGCCGCTTATTTAGAAAAACCCTTAACCTTCCTAAGAAGAAGGTAATCCAAGTCAAGATTCTCTTCCGGGTGAAACAGTTTCTTTTGATCTTCCGGAGGAACAGAAAATTCCCGCTCCAGCCGATAATCGTTCAACAGAAAGGCGCCATCTGGCTGAGTCGCGAATTCCTCATATTCACTTCTCCTCAGAACCAGATAGTCCGGCCGGAGATATCCCCAAATCTGCAGTTCCTTATCGACACGCGGGTATTTGTGCGCTTGCAGCCAGCGAACGACCTTCCGGCTGGTAAGGCCGGGGTAATCGTAGTAAGTCCGGCGCGAGTAGTATCCGATATAGCCGAGAGGTTCGCCGCCTATGGTCGTCCACGGCGGCGTCTGAGACAAATAGATTCCGATGGCTTTCCGCACCCTGTTTTCGACCAGTTCCTGTATATTGCGTTCCGCGCGAAACGTGGTTGGCAGAACTGCCGCGAAGCTGGCCAGGTATGCCGTGGCGAGCAGCCAGGAGGATATGGCAGGGAAACGCCCCGGGAAAAGAGCAGTGATGTCGGCAACTCCCTTCCCCAGCAGGAGTGCGAGCACCGCACAGAGCGGCGTAATATACCACTCGAAAATAACCGGTGCCCGAAAGATGAAAAATGCTGCGGCGAGCGCCGCAAATGCATAGACAGGCCAAAGGCCCCCGCGGCGCCGCAATACATAAGTGGCGAAGCCGAACGCAATGACCGCAAGGCAGAGGTCTTCCAGCCAGGACCCCTTGATCAGCTGAATAAAACCGGTGCCATTGCCTCCAAACACTGGCTCGAGGGGAGCGCAAACTGCCCCGCGAAGAGTCTGGGCTGCGGTTATAAGGAGTGCTCGAAAGGACGGGGCATCTTCCCAAAAACCAACATAGCCTAAGCGTTTCGCAACCACTGTGTTGGGAATAGGACTTCCGTAATAGAGGGTTGTGAAGATCAGCCAGGGCACGTAGATTAGAGCGACAATAGCCGCAAATGTAGCCAGTGGCTTGAAACCCCTCCTGCGAATGGAGCCTACTGCGGTTGCTGCGGCTGCTATCGCAACCCACAGGATGAAGTCTGGCCGTGCAAGAAGGCATAACCCTGACAGAATTGCGCTCGCCTTCAGGTTCTCGGAAAGCTGAAAGTAGATCGCGGCCAGAAGGATAGCGGTGGCCAACTGGGTTTCCATGCCGGCCATGCCCCAGAGAATCTGTTGATGCTCAATGGCTAGATAGCCCGCTCCAAGGACGGCCGCGGCCCGATTGAGTGGGGCCAAAAAACGACGCACAATTCGGTAGCCGAACCATACCGTCACCGGCCCGGCCAACAGGGAGAGCAGTTTGAGAAACGGCAAGCCCCAGCCCACATGAAAGCGGTCTGCAAGCAGGGGCACCAGCACGCTGATCGGACTCGTAAAACCGTGCAGCGGTTTCGGATCATCGATCTTGAAATGGGTGAGACCCAATCCGTGATAGAAGTTTTCCGAGTGAAGCACTGTAATCAGTGCGTCTTCCCAGGTCCGGCCCGTGTAAACCCAGAAAAAAAGCCGTAGCAGGAAGGCTGCGGTCATCAAGCCGACGAGCCAAGGGTCGTCCAGATGAAGTGAACGCGCAAGGACGCTCAGCTTTTTCACCTGAACTTGATTCTCCGTTTTAAGGGACTCTGTCACCCGGACCGAGACCGCCTATCTGATCACCAGTTCCCTCGAATTGTACGTCTGCTGCGAGGAATCGCCGAATGGTGCATTCGCCATCGAAGAGCTGGTCAATTTCGCGCGCAGCCACGAAGCAACAATTGCCCTTCGCTTCTTCACCCGGTAGACTGAGGGATCGAGAGGCATCACATGTTAGTCGTCATGAAAGCGCAGGCTACGCCGGAAGAGATACAGGCGGTCTGCGACCACATCGTGCAATTGGGCTTCCGCCCCCATCCCCTTCCCGGAGCGCAACGCACCGCCATCGGCATCACCGGAAATCAGGGCGAAGTCGACCGCGGCAATCTGGAATCGCTCTCCGGCGTTGCGGAAGTAATTCGCGTCTCCAAAGCCTACAAACTCGCCAGCCGCGACGTGAAAGAAGAAGACACCGTCGTCCGTTTCGCCGGCACCAGCGCCACCATCGGCGGCCGCGACCTGGCCGTCATCGCCGGCCCCTGCTCCATCGAAACTCGCGACCAGGCCTTCGCCATCGCCGCCGAGGTGGCCGCCTCCGGCGCGCAGTTTTTCCGCGGCGGCGCTTACAAGCCGCGCACCTCACCCTACGCATTTCAAGGGCTGGGCCTTGAAGCCTTGAAAATCATGGCCGAAATCCGCGATAAATTCGGCCTGCGCATCGTCACCGAGGCGCTCGACTCTGAAACTCTCGAACTGGTTGCCGAATGGGCCGACGTAATCCAGATCGGCGCGCGCAACATGCAGAACTTCTCGCTGCTCAAGAAGGCCGGAAAACTGCGCAAGCCCGTGCTCATCAAGCGCGGCTTGAGCGCCACGCTCGAAGAGTTTCTGATGGCCGCCGAGTACGTGATGAGCGAAGGAAATTACGAAGTGATTCTCTGCGAGCGCGGCGTGCGCACCTTTACCGATCACACGCGCAACACGCTCGATCTCAGCATCGTCCCCGCGCTGCATCACGTGAGCCACCTGCCCATCCTCGTCGATCCCAGCCACGGAACCGGCCGCCGCGACAGCGTCCTGCCCATGGCGCGCGCAGCCATTGCCGCAGGCGCCGACGGTCTGATCGTCGAAGTGCACAACCATCCTGAAGCCGCGCTCTCTGACGGACCTCAGTCGCTCTATCCCGCCCAGTTCGCAACCATGATGAGCGAAGTCGAAAAGATCGCGCCGATCGTCGGTCGCCATCTCACGCGAGGCGTCTCCGTTTCCGCCGCCGCGGGAAAATAACTCGTGAACCTCTGGCAAATTCTGGCCCTGCGAGATTACTTCGCGAATTTGGCAGCCGGCTCCAATCGCTGCCGGCATTCTCGTCTCTATTCATCGCCGGATGCCGCACCCACGACTTCCCGCAATACGCGCCCAACTACCGCGAGTACGTCTACGTAACCAACGGAGGCAGCGACACCGTCACGATTCTCGACGTGGTCAATGTCCGCGTCGATCGCGAGCTGCCAGTGGGCCACAATCCGGTCGCTGTCGCCGCCAACCCCACGCACAACGAAATCTACGTCGTGAACTCCGGAGTCGCGCCGGCCAACGGCTCGCTCTCTGTCATCGACGCCGAGCACAACGCCGTCGTGGCTACAATCCCGCTGCATCGCCAGCCGCTGTCCATTGATTTGAACAGCGCCGGAACCGTCGCCTACGTCGCCAACTCCGGCTCCAACTCCATCTCCGTCATCGATCTCACATCTCGCCGCGAAACGGCCCAGTTCGCCGCCGGAGACAATCCGGTTTTCGTCCGTCTCGCCGCCGACGGCAAAACTCTCGTGGTCGCCAATCAGCATGGAAACTCAGTGACCATCATCGATGCGCTCACCGGCAAAGTACGCGCGTCATTCGCCGGCTGCCCCGGAGCTTCCCAGGTCGTCATCCTTCCCGATTCCACCAAAGCCTTCGCGCCGTGCTCAGCGGGCCATCAAGTGATGGTCATTGCGCTCGCCGAGCCCGTCGCCAGCAACCAAACGCCGGAGCTGGCGCCCATCCCGCCGCGCCTGATCGCCTTGAAACGCTGATGGATGTGGGCCTCGCGCCCGTCGATCTCGCGATGAAGCCCGACGGCGGCGAGATCTTTGCCTCCAACTCGCTTTCCGATTCGGTCTCCGAAATCTACAACACCACCGACGAAGTCGGAGATACATACATGATCGGCAACAATCCCGTCCGCGGGCTGGTCTCGCCGCGACAATTCTCTGCTTTACGTGGCCAACGCGCGCGCGCAAGAGGTGACCGTGTACTCCATCGACGAAGGCAAGCGCATCGGTTCGATCCACGTTGGCGACGGGCCCGGAGCGCTCGCGTTCTCGGCCGCGGGACACTTGCTCTTCGTCGCCGATAGCCGCTCCGGCGACATTGCAGTAGTCCGCACTTCAACGCAATCGCTCTTCACGCTGCTCCCGGCAGGCCGCAATCCCAACGCCATCGTCGACAAAGCATTCAACGTGCAGTAGCGACGCTTGGTTAGCTTCCGGCGGGCGCGCAAGGCAATGAAGATTGTGGCTACGGCTTCGCGCTCGTGCCCGCGGCAGAGCTGTTCTCGCCGGCCTTTATTTTCGGGCCCACCAGAACTCCGTCATCGAGCGAAGCCGCCACCAGCCTGTCGCCGGCTGCGCGGATTAGAGCAATGTCATACCCGGTCTGCCACCAATCCCAGGCCATGGTCTTCGGGTCCACCGCATACACCTGGTCGCTAGTGCGCGAGCTCACCAGGATCCTCTTCGACTCAGCGTCGTAACTCAGATCGTCAACGTCGCGAAACGGAAGCCGATGAATCCACATCCACGTCTTGCCCAGGTCGCGGCTCAGGTAAACTCCCTCGCGCGCGCCCAGCCACAGCGTGCCGTCCGGCGAAAAAACCACGCGGTGAATGCGCGTCAGCATCGTCGGCAAGCCCATCGGCCACCAGCTTTGCCCCGCGTCCTTTGAAATCACTACGCCATCGGCGCGAGCCGCAACCATCGTGTCGCCTTTCACAGTTACTGACAGATAATCGCCTTCGCCCATCACCGGTCCGCCCTGCCAGCTTGCGCCCTGGTCGTGGCTGGTCACAATGCCGTAGCTTGTCGCCGCCACCCACACATCGCCTGAAACATCCAGCGCATTCACCGGGCTCTCCAGTTGAATCGTCGGCGCCTGCACCTGCTTCTCGATGTTCACCTTCGTGTGCATGTGCGTCTGCGTGATCGTCTTCTCCAGGGTGTTGACGATCGCATTCCGTGGCTGCCATGTCAGACCCGCCGGCACTGCCGAGCCATTCGTGGCGGGCGCTACCGAGCCATTCGTCGCTGAAGCATCCGGCGCAGCCGCGCGCGTTCCCCCGCCTGCCGGACCCCCGCCTCGGGATTTGACCCGCCGCCTGCCGCAGGCGGATCACCCGCCGCAGCCGCATTACCACCTCCGTCGCCCAGCACAAAGAGGCCATGGCCGGTTCCCGCAACCACTCGTCCATCCTTCGTTTCCGCGAGCGCGAACACATCGCTCCCATCAAGCCCCGATCCCAATTGCTCCCAGTGCGCGCCGCCGTCGCTCGACCGAAACACGCCGCCATATTTCTTGTCGTTCACCACGCCCGCGTACAGCACGTCCGGATTGTCGCGGTCGACGAGCACAGCCGCCACCTTCCGCTCCGAGATTCCCTGGTTCGACGGCGTAAACGTGACGCCCGCGTCCTGGCTCGTCAACACGCCGCCGCGATCCGTCGCCAGCAGCACGCGATTCGAATCGCCGGGATCGACATACACCGCGTTCACCACCACATCCGAATCCGTCAAGCGCTCGAATGTTTTGCCGCTATTCACTGTCTTGTAGAGTCCCTCGGTAGTTCCCGCGTACACCACGTCGCGCTGCTCCGGATCCTGCATCAGGCTCCGCGTCCTTCTCGCCTCGGAGGGAATTCCCTGGACTTTGCGAAAGAGAATCCCCGCATTCTCGCTCTTGTAGATTCCGCTGCACGCGCTCAGGTAAACGATGTGCGCGTGCTCCGGATCGACAATGATCGAAAACACATCGGAGTCAACGATCAATCCCTGCTTGATGTTGTGCCAGGTCTTGCCGCCGTCCGTCGTCTTCCACGGCAGGTGCCAGGTTCCGGCGTAAACCACGTCCGCATTGCCGGGATCGACCGCCAGCGATTCAATCTCGTGAATTTCGTGGCTGCCCGGCGGGCTGATCTGCGCCCACGTCGCTCCGCTGTCGTCCGACCGGAAAACTCCTTCCAGCGTTCCCGCATACAGAATGTGCGGATCGGAAGGCGCCTGCGCAAGGGCGTGAATCGGCTGGCCTTTGAACTGCGCGGGCTCGCTCCAACTGTGGCCGCGGTCATGGCTGACCCACAATCCGCCTTCGTCAGAATTTTTCCATGCGCCTACATAAATCGTTGCCGGGTCCGCGGAGTTCACCACAATGCTGTCGAGCACCAATCCATCGTCCGTGCCCAGCTTTGCCAGTCGATGCCAGTTCGCGCCCTCGTCCGTCGACTCGTAGAGCCAGCTATTGGTCGTGCCCAGCAACAGATGCTTCGGCTGCCCCGGAAACGCTGCAAATGCACGCGCGTCGCCGCCCGCCGGACCGACAACAGTCCACGCGCTCTCAGCCGGAAGGCACATCGCCCCCAGCAAAAGCACGCCTGACAAAATCAGTAGCGCCCGAACCCCAATCCGGCGCCATTCACTTCGTACACCCCGCAAGCCGCTCATTCTGACAGGAAGCTCCAGCTCATCTCATTCAAGACCCACGCATCTACCTCAAGAATAGACAATTCTGCCCACAAAAAGCGAAGAGGCTAACCAGTCTGTGCACTGGTCAGCCTCAATTTTTCCGCAAAGAGGATCTTCGGCGGCTGGGTTCCGCAACTATCTCAAATCAATGATCTGATCAATAATCGCGCCGCAAAATCACCCATTCACAGCCGGAAATAAATCCCGATCACCGGCTCGGCATTATGGGTGAAAGCGTTGGTGGACGAAAAAGCATTGGCAATCGCCGGTGCTTTGTACACATTGCCGCGGTACTGAAAACGCAGGCCAAGATGCGGCAACAATTCCCAATCCAGGCCAGCCCCGTAAGAAAAAATGCCTTCGGTTGAGGTGCGGGTCGTGGCAGCCGTTGTGCTCTGGCTGCAAAGCGGGTTCGTCGTGCCACAGGTCGTGGTGGTCACCGTGCCGCCGCTGGGCACGTTCAGCAGAAGCCCGCCACCGGCAAGCGCAAAGGGTCGCAGGCTCCCGGCGTGAAGCGACACAACCCAGTCGCCCGTCACTTCGTGCGCATTGTCGGCAATGGACAGCGGTCGAGACCGTGCAACCCGACGTTGGGCATGGCGGCAAGGGAAAGTTGGAAAAGCCCTGATCGCCTCGGTTGTAGGAGTACGTGGCCTCGTAGCCGACCAGCGGATTCTTGATCTGCCGAAATTCAAACAATCCGCCCGCCTGGTTGGCGGGGCTTTGCTGCGTGCCATCGCCCGAGGTCGTCCCGTTGAATGCTCCGTAGACGCCCAGCGCTACTGAGGTCTGAGCCTGGCACACAACGCCGGTCATCACTACCAGGCCGGCAATCAGGAGTGCTCCGAAAAATGACTGCGTAAATGATTGTGTCGGACGCATCGCTGTCTCCTTTAAACCCACAAAATTGAAGCCCCCGAATTTGAAGCCCACAAAATCGGACAGGCTGAATGCCGCAGCCGGAATCTGCGGCAGCATGATCACTAATTTGGACGTGGGGAAAGTGGGATTGTATGCAGCCGGCGTCTTTGCGCCAGCCAACATTCAGCGTCTTCATCAGGCTGCGCGGCTCGCGCTGGATCTTCTCTTGCAGCAAGTTGATCGCGTAAATCAACTGCTCCGGCCGCGGCGGGCACCCCGGAACATATACATCCACCGGAACCACCTGATTCACGCCTTGCAGCAGCGCGTAGTTGTTGAACACGCCGCCCGAAGTGGCGCACGCGCCCATCGAGATCACCCACTTGGGTTCCGGCATCTGGTCGTAGAGCCGTGCGCAGCACCGGACCCATCTTTTGCGACACGCGCCCGGCCACAATCATCAGGTCCGATTGCCTTGGCGAAGGCCTGAAGACCTCCGAGCCGAAGCGCGCAATGTCGAATCGCGCCGCGCCCATCGACATCATCTCGATGGCGCAGCAGGCCAACCCGAATGTCATGGGCCACACGGAATTCTTGCGCACCCAATTCACCGCAAAATCCAGCGAAGTGAGAAAGACGCCCTCCGACTCTTCGTAGCCGTAGCTCGCTTCCGCCACTTTGTTGCGATTTTTTACGCTGCTATCAAGCGCGCCAAAAAGATAACGGTCGCGCTCCACTGAAGCCGCCATAGAGCAAGTATACCCCGCCTGATTTAAGGTTGTTTCGATTCAGCCTTGAGCCGGATCCACTCCGGCCTCGCGCTCGCCCGCCGCGAACCGCAGCTAACCCTCCGGCCTCTGCGCAGCACTTGGAAAATGAAAAAAGCAACAAGGATTTCGCGGATACTTGTGCTATTTAGCTGTCTTTACGAAATTTATAGGACTGATCAAAGCCACCTTCGCTATGATTCTCGTCGGCGGCCTTCCATGTCGACGCCCCAACGCATGGATACCCAAACGAATCGATCATTGACATCGCCTGAATCTTGCAACATAGCGGGCCCTTCATACGCAGTTGTTACTCCTTTACATTTTTTATCGACGCCTTACGCTCGAAAATCCAGATCGGAAGACCTCATGACCCGACGCTATTTGAAGCTGTTGTTAACGCTGTTGTTCATGCTCGCACTTTCTCCAACCGTCGCACCGGCCGTAGCCCCGGCGATCAGATCAAACGCTCCGGCTACCCAGGCACCAAATCACCGCCCTGCAGCAGGCGGTTGCAAGCGCTCAATCCGCCGGCGACAACGCCTGGATGCTCACTTCGGCCGCGCTGGTTCTGCTCATGACCGGCCCCGGCCTCGCGCTTTTCTACGGCGGCCTCGTGCGCAGGAAGAACATTCTCGGCACCATGATGCAAAGTTTCGCGATGATGGGCCTGATCACGATTCTCTGGGCCCTTGTCGGCTACTCGCTGGCCTTTGGCCACGGCAACGCCTTCATCGGCGGCTTCGAGCACGCTTTCCTGCGCGGAGTGTCGCTTGATCCCAACCCCGACTACGCCGCTACCATTCCCGAGCAGACCTACATGATCTACCAGCTCATGTTCGCCATCATCACGCCTGCTTTGATCACCGGCGCATTTGCCGAGCGCATGAAGTTCAGCTCCATGGCCCTCTTTCTTTCGCTCTGGTCGCTTCTGGTTTATTGCCCCATGGCGCACATGGTTTGGGGCGTGGGCGGTCTGCTCAACGCCACCGCCGGCCACATTCCTTCGCTCGACTTCGCTGGCGGAACAGTCGTCCACATCACCAGCGGCGTCTCAGCGCTGGTCTGCGCACTCTATCTAGGCAAACGCCTTGGCTACCCGCAAACCGCCATGCCGCCGCACTCTCTGGTGCTCAGCTTCATTGGCGCATGCCTGCTTTGGGTGGGCTGGTTCGGCTTCAATGCGGGCAGCGCTCTGGGCGCCAGCCCTCTCGCCACCAGCGCCTTCGTCAACACCCACTTCGCCACGGCAACCGCCGCTCTCGGCTGGACCATCTTCGAGTGGTTTCACAACGGCAAGCCCACTGCGCTCGGCGCTATCTCCGGCGCGGTCGCCGGCCTGGTCGCCATCACACCAGCCTCGGGATTTGTCCAGCCCATGTCAGCGCTGCTCATCGGCCTGGCAGCCGGTTTCTTCTGCTCCTTTATGGTCTTCCAGGTCAAGTCCCGCTTCGGCTACGACGATTCGCTCGACGCCTTTGGCGTTCACGGCGCGGGAGGCACTCTGGGCGCCTTGCTCACCGGCATCTTCGCCGCAAGCGTCATCAATCCCATCTACGGCAAGGGCGTTCCCACCGGCGCAATCGACGGCCATTGGAGCCAGATCCTGAATCAACTCGCCGGCGTCGGCGTCGCATGGGGAATCTCCATCGTAGGCACGCTGGCTCTGCTTTTTGTAGTCGACAAAGCCATGGGCCTGCGCCTGGTGCCCGAACACGAGGCAGTTGGGCTCGACCTTTCCCAGCACGGCGAAGAAGGGTACGATTTCAACACCTGATGTGTTTGCTAATTGGCGCCGCTCGTCAGTTCCGAGCGCAATTTTCTTAGGGCGCAGGCGGCCAACAAGCCGCCTCGCCTGTTACGCTATCGAACGAGGAATATCTCTTTATGCTCAAGATTGAAGCTGTTCTGCAACCCTCAAAACTGGATGCCGTGAAGGATGCGCTGCTTGAAGCGGGCATCGAAGGCATGACCATTCTGGAAGCACGGGGCCACGGCCGCCAAAAAGGCCACACCGAGTTCTATCGTGGCCGCGAATATACCGTCGATCTCCTGCCCAAAGTGAAGATCGAGCTGGTCATTCACGACGAATTGAAGGAGAAGGCAATCCAGGCCATTGTCAGCGCCGCCCGCACGGGCCGCATCGGCGACGGCAAAATCTTCATCAGCCGCCTCGACGAGGCCATCCGCATCCGCAACGACGAGCGCGGCGAAAACGCGCTGTAGGCTGATGCGCGGCAACCCACGCCTGATTGCGTCGGCGTGCTGTTGATGGCAAAGCAGTCAAGTCTTTTAGCGTGTTGATTGCGTTGCAGCCACATGAAGGAAACGGAACCATGATTCCCCGTATTCGTCACTGTCACTTGGCAATCAGCATCGGCGTCGCTTCGTCCCTGCGCGTACCCCACCTTTTCGCTCAAGACTCGCGCACCGTAATCGAGCCGCTTTTTCCCGCAGCTCTGCACCACGCTCGACGCGCAATTGCAAACCAGCGGCCACTCGCTCGCCGCCGCAGACGAGCAAAAGCTCGACACCGCGCGCATTCAACGAGCCATCGACAAGTGCGGCAAAGGCCGTGCCGTGCTGCTCCGCGTGAACGAGACCAACAACGCCTTTCTCAGCGGCCCGCTGGAACTGAAACCCGACGTCACGCTCATCGTCGGCCTCGGCGTCACGCTCTTCGCCTCGCGCGATCCGGCTCTCTTCGCCGTCTCGCCCGGCAGTTGCGGCATCGTCAGCCATTCCCCCGGCCCGCGCGGCTGCAGGCCGCTCATCAACGTCGACCACGCGCCGAACTCCGGCGTAATGGGCGACGGCGTCATCGACGGCCGCGGCGGCGAAAAAATGCTTGGCTCACAATACTCCTGGTGGGATCTCGCCGAGCAGGCGCGCGCCGGCGGCGGACAGCAGGTTCCGCGCCTCATTGTCGCCACAGACTCCAACAACTTCACGCTTTATCGCATCACGCTCAAAAACTCGCCCAACTTCCACGTCGTCTTCAACCACGCCGACGGATTCACGGTCTGGGGCCTCAAGATCGACACGCCGCAGCGCCTCGCCCGCAACACCGACGGCGTCGACCCCGGCAACGGCGCAAAGAACATCACCATCACTCACAGCTACATTCGCACCGGCGACGATAACGTCGCCATCAAGGGCGGCCCCGGCGGCGCAACCAACATGACCGTCAGCCACGATCACTTCTACTGGGGCCACGGCATGTCCATCGGCAGCGAGACCAACGGCGGCGTCAGCAAGATTCGCGTCTTCGATCTTTCGCTCGACGGCCCCGACAACGGCATCCGCATCAAGTCGAACGGCTCGCGCGGCGGCCTCACTCAGGACGTGGTCTACGACGACGTCTGCATTCGCAACTCGCCCAATCCCATCACGCTCGACACGGCCTACTCCGCCAACGGCCCGCTGCAAGGCGACTCGCCGCCCACCATGCGCGACATTACGCTGCACAATGTCCGCGTCTCAGGCGGCGGCAAAATCACCTTCAACGCCTACGACCACACGCACCGCATCGCCGCTACGCTCGACGGCGTGCAGATTACCGATCGAGGCGAGCCTACACCTACGAGCTCAATCACGCGGACCTCACGCTCGGCCCCAGCCCGACCAACCTCAGCTTGCCCGCAGGCCCTGATCTAACGAACGAAGACTCAACAATCTCCGGCAAGCCCGCCGAAGGCGACCCCGCCTCGTGCGCTGACAAATTCGTCCCCTTCCCCGAATAGAACCAGCCTGATTCCCGGCTCTTAACCCTCGATGTCGCGAGTGAAGCTCAGGCGATGATCGCAATCGGTCGCGTTTGCGCCCTGCTCGCGGGTTTCCCGTCGGCGCCCTCACCAAATCTCCCCATTCCGGCATTTATCGCTTATTCTTGTAACAATTCCTTCTTGCTTCGGCAGGTCCTGCTTGCTTTGGCAGGCCACGCAAACAATTTCCTATGAACCCAGTCGTTTTGGCAGTCGACGATCTTCGGGAGCAGTATCTCAAGGAGATGGCGCTCGTCCGCCAGACCTGCGAGCGTACCGGCGACGGCACCGCTGCCATCCGCCGGCGATCCGCCGTCGTCGACCGCATCCTGATTGAAATGTGGCGTCGAGCCTACGCTGGCCTGCCTCCGCAAAACGCCGCCCTGCTGGCCCTCGGCGGCTACGGCCGCAAAGATCTCTTCCCTTACTCCGACATCGACGTCCTCTTCGCCTTCGCCGACGAAAAAACCGAGGAGCAATCCCGCGAAGCCGTTCGCTCCATCATCCAGGGCATGTGGGACATCGGCCTGCGCGCCAGCCCCAACTCCCGCACCGTCAAGGAATCCGGCCGCTTCGACCCCGACAATCTCGAATTCACCCTCGCCACTCTCGATCGCCGCTTCCTCGCCGGCCAGTTTCCTCTCTACCAGCAACTCCATCAGGTCACATTTCCCGGCCTCGTCCTCAGCGAGTGGACCACGATCGCCCAAAAGCTCGGCGAAATCGCCCGCACCCGCCACGCCAAATACGGCAACACCATCTTTCATCTCGAGCCCAACCTGAAAGACTGTCCCGGCGGCCTGCGCGACTACTCGCTCGCCGTCTGGTTCGCCGTCCTCTTCCATCTCAAAGCGACAAAGGAGTGGCCACGCCAGCGCGGTGGCGTCTTCCAAAGCGCGCGCGGCGACGCCGAAGCGGCCTTCGATTTCCTCGCCGCTGCCCGTTGTTTTCTCCACTTCCGCCACGGCCGCGACGACAACACGCTCGACTGGCAATCGCAGGACGAAGCCGCCGCCCGCTCCATCGGCCTTGAAACCCGCGGCACCGCCGACCCCAGCTACTGGATGCGCACCTACTACCGCCACGCCCGCGTCATCTATCGCCGCGCCGCGCTGCTCATGGAGCATCTGCCCGCGCCGGTCAGCTTTTACCGCCAGTTCCGCCGCCGCCGCGCGCCCATCGCCGGAACCGACTTCCTTCTCGACCAGGGCCGCATCGACATTCAGCCCGGCGCGCAATTTAATGACACCGCGGCCATCCTGCGCATCTTCTCGCTCATGGCCACGCACGGCTACACGCTCTCGCAGGCCGCCGAGGACCGCATCACCGACGCGCTGCCCGTCCTCGCCATCTCCATCCCCGAAGGCCCCTATCTCTGGAACGCGCTGCGCGAAGTGCTTCTCGGCCCCCATGCAGCGCACGCGCTGCGCACCATGCACGCGCTCGGCGTTCTCGAGATGCTCATCCCCGAGTTCCACGGCATCGACGCGCTCGTCATCCGCGACAGCTACCACCGCTACACCGTCGACGAGCACACCTTCCTCGTCGTCGACAATGTTCACGCCCTGCGCACGCCCTCCAGCGAGCACGAGCAGCGCCTGGCGCAGTTGCTGCCCGAAATCGATCGCATGGATCTCTTCTTCCTCGCCCTGCTTCTGCATGACACCGGCAAAGGCCGCCGCGCCGGCGAGCATGCGCAGCAAAGTGTTGAGCTGGCCGACAGCTTTCTCGCCCGCCTCGACTTTGACGCCGAAGAGCGCGACTCCGTTCTCAAGCTCATCCGCCTGCATCTGGATATGTCGCAGGCCATGCGCCGCGACATCTTCGATCTCGACAACGTGCGCGGCTTCGCCGACAAAATCGGCAGCCCGCAGTTGCTCAAGATGCTCACGCTCATGACCTTCGCCGACATCAAGGCCGTCAACCCCGACGCGCTCACCCCGTGGAAGGCCGAGAACCTCTGGCAGTTCTACATGTCCACGTCAAACTTCATGGATCGCTCAGTCGACGAGGCACGCTATCACGCGGCCATCGATCCCACCCTGCTCAATCGCATCCGCTCCATGGTGCCCCCTCCGCAGCACGACGCGCTCAAGCAGTTTCTCGAAGGCCTTCCGCAGCGCTACCTGCAAACCCGCCTGCCCGAGCAGATTCGCAATCACTTCCAAATGGCGCTCAACCTCGACAAGGACAATGTCCAGCTCGATCTGCGCCCCAGCCGCCAGCTCTACGACCTCACCGTCATCACTCGCGATCGCACTCGCCTCTTTGTTGACATGGCCGGCGTCCTGGCCGCATGGGGCATGAACATCGTCCGCGCCGGCGCCTACTCCAACGATGCCGGCGTCATTGTCGATAGCTTTCAGTTCACTGACATCTTCCGCACCCTCGAGCTAAACCCCACCGAGAAGGACCGCTTCCTCGCAAACGTCCATGATGTCGTGGCGCAAAAAGTCTCCGTCGAGCAACTGCTCGCGGCGCGCAGCCATCTCGAACCACCTCGCCAACTACAAGCTCGACGTGGCTACCAAGCTCGATTTCGACTCGGAGTCGTCGTCGCATTCGACTCTTTTGCAAGTCGTAGCGCAGGACATACCCGGCCTGCTTCGCCAGATCGCCCTCACCTTCAGCGCCCATCAGTGCAACATCAAAGTCGCGCTCATCGACACGGAAGGCGAAACCGCCATCGACGTCTTCTACCTCACCAGCCACGACCAGAAGCTCTCACCCGAATCCCAGCAATCCCTCGGCGCAGACCTCACCAAAGCCCTCGGCGCCATGCGCACGCCGGTGTAACCCGCGGAGACATCTCCGAAACAGCGGACTCCAACAATGCCGAAGCTGAGCGCCGGAATTCTGCTTTATCGGAAGAACAACGGGCGGCTGCAAGTTTTTCTTGTTCATCCTGGCGGCCCATTCTGGAAGAACAAAGATCTCGGAGCATGGTCGATCCCCAAGGGGGAATACGAGATCGGTGAAGATGCTCTCGCCGCCGCGCAGCGAGAGTTCGAAGAGGAAACCGGCCATGCATTGCCGGCAGGAGATTGGGTGCCTCTCTCAGAGATTAAACAACCAAGCGGCAAGCTCGTTCGAGCATGGGCTATTCAGGGCGATTGCTCCGTGGACATCCGGAGTAACCTGTTCTCGTTGGAGTGGCCACCAAAGTCAGGCAAGACCGAGGAATTCCCGGAAGTAGACAGAGCCGGATGGTTTGAAATCGCGGAAGCGCGCGCGAAACTTCTTCCGGGACAGCACGGGTTCCTGGACCAATTGGCCACCTTCCACGGCTATTCCGAAAATGGGCCGCGAGCTGAATCCGCAGATACAGAGACCCCAAAGCAGCGCTCGCTGTTCGAATAAATCGTGACGCCGGCTCATGCCCGCTGCACCCCACAGCCGACGATTCATTTCGCCGGCACTAGAAACCTCGCCAGTCCCGCTAACTCCGCCGCAGCATCACGCGTCGCTCTTCTTCACCAGATACTCCTCGACCAGCACGCTCACCAGAACGGCCGTCGGAATCGCGACCATCGCACCCGCAATGCCGCCGAGAGCCGAACCCAGCAGCAGCGCAACGAAAATTGCCAGCGCCGGAAGGTTCACACGTCTTTGCATGATGCGCGGAGCCAGCCACGAGTTTTCGACCTGCAGATACACGACGAAGAAAATAGCCACGCCCAGCACGCGTCCCCAGCTGTCGATGGCCGCTACCAGCACGGCCAGCACCAGCGAAACAGCCGCGCCCAAAACCGGAATCAGGTTCAGAAGCCCGGTAATTACGCCCAGCACGTACGCGTAGCGAACGCCCAAAAGCAGAAAAACGATGGTACTCAGCGTGCCAAGAATCAGCATCAGGCTCAGTTGGCCCACGAGCCACTTCTCCATGCGGCCGGCTGCGCGCTTCAACGTCGCATCCAGCCGATGTCGCGGCGCCGTTGGTACAAACGAAAGGAACCAGCGATAAGCCTCATCGCCTTCGAGAATGAAGTAGAGCGTCAGCACAAAGCCCGCAACGACGTTCAGCAGCACGTCCGCCCACGCCTTGAATGAAGTCAGCAGGTAAGTCGCTCCGCCACTTAGACTGCGCTGAATCCAGGAGACTACGTCGCCGTCGTCGATCCGATCTGCGTAAGGGACCGCTTTGAGCTTGTCCAGAATTGCAGGCAGGCGTGTGGGCAATTCGCCGGCCACCGACTGCAGGTCGTTGATGACCGGCGGCAATGCGAAAAATCCAAACAACGCAAACGCGCCCGCCACGGCCAGCAGCAAGAATCAGAATGGCCATCGATCCGTGGAACGGTTTCCACTGGCCGATCTGAATCTGCGAAGTGGCCTGCACAATTGGCGACAGCACCACGGCAAACAGCGCCGAGATATAAAGCAGCGCCAGCATGCCGCGGAGCAGCCAGGCCACGTCGAGGGCCAGCGCCACTGCGAAAAAGAACACGATGTATCCGCGGACGTTCTGCTTGCTCTGCGCGGCTTGATTCATGCTTACCGATCCTTACTTGCCAGCCTTCAGTGCCAGATTCATGCGCGGCGAAACCCGCTCACCGCGCAATGTTCACTGCTAACTGATCACTGACCACTGGTTTCTGTTTACTGTCCACTGATGATTCCACCAACGATTCCGCCAAGCAGTCCAGCGCCTGTTGCTTGCTGAGCAGCCTCGGGATGCGGCAGGTACTCGTAGATCTGCATCGCCAGCCGCGAAATAGGCAGCGTCTGCAGCCAGATCGTGCCCGGACCAACCATCCGCGCCAGAAAGATTCCGTCACCGCCGAAGATCATGTTCTTGATTCCCGGAACCGTTGTGATTTGGAACCCAACCGACGTTTGAAACGCGCCCACATGGCCCGGATGCACAAACAGAATCTCGCCGGGCGCAAGGTCCTTCTGAATCAGCTCACCCGAAAGCTCGATCCACGCCGTACCCACGCCGCCAATCTTTTGCAACAGGAATCCGCTGCCGCCAAAGATGCCCGCGCCGAGCGACTGCTGGAAGCCAACCGAAATCGTCACCTGGGGCGTGGCGCAAAGAAATCCGTGCCGGTGCACCATGTACTCCGGCCCCTGCCCAAGCTGCACAGACACGATGTGGCCCGGCACCCGAGTGGCAAATGAAACTGACCCTTGGTACTGAACGGCGCGGTACTCGGTCATGAACAGGCTGCCACCGCCGGCCACGCGCTTGATCACGCCGAAAAATCCACCACCGCCTCCCGCCTGCGTGTGCGTCATCATTTGCACGACTCGCGGTCATCCACGAGAGCTCTCCGCTCTCTGAAAAAACGCTCTCGTTCGGTTCAAGCAGCACTTCGAGCACCGGCATGGTGGTGCCCAGAATTCGGGTTTGCATTGCGATAGCCTCCTGTCACTCAACAGTGTAACGACCAGTGTAATGTCCCGGAAGTTCGCCCGATAAGAATCTTTCCGCAATCGATCTCGCTGTCGGCGATCCCTGCTCGCGGCCAGCGATCGGCGCCCGCGGCCAAACGATCATTCTTCGCTGCGATGCGCGATCACGTAATCCTTGATGCGGTCGTAGACATCGCTGGGCAGCACGCCACGATCCACCAGGTCCTGCTTTGTTCTGTAGGGACGAAACCGCACAATCCGCCAGGCCCAGCTCGGCGTTAAGCCCGGAACCTTGGCGAGTTCCGCTGCGCTGGCGTGGTTGATGTCGACACGCGCCTCAGGAGACGGAGTTGTCTTGGTCTTCGCAGCTGCCTGCGGCGCGGTCTGCGCCGAATTCGATTGCTGCGCAGCCGAAACGGACGCCGCCCAGCAAGCAGCCCAGCCAGCAAAAATGACCGCTAGCATGGCGACAGGAACGACCGCGAATCGGGTCCGCGCTGGCATGCACCCATTCTCCGCCCGTTCGCCGGCCGACAGCAAGAAATGCAGTTGACACCAAAAGGGCTTTCCCGTACCTTGAATGCAGATGCAGAGCCCCCGCCATCACGGTCACCACCATCATCATGGGTCAACCATGCCGGCGGACTGCTATGGCCTGAGCTAATCGGCCAGAGAGATCGAAGAGAAACACCCAAGCCCGCCGGCGAATAACGCTGGTGGGTTTTTTCGTGTTTGGGCAAAAACTTTAGCAAAGACAGGATGAGATATGAGCGACCAGGAAACAGAAGACAAGACGGCGGCAATTGATTTCGAAAAGATGGGTGGCCTCGTGCCGGGGATCGTGCAGGATGCACGCACCGGCGAGGTGCTGATGCTGGGTTTTCTAAATCCAACCAGCTATGCGAAAACGCAGGAATCCGGCTTTGTGACCTTCTGGAGCCGCACCCGCCAAAGGCTGTGGATGAAGGGCGAGACCAGTGGCAACCGGCTGCGCGTGGTTTCGGCCGCGACCGACTGCGACAACGATACGCTGCTGTTTCGCGTGGAAGTGGAAGGCGACGGCCTGGTGTGCCACGAAGGCACAGTAAGTTGCTTTACGCGGCCCGTCACGATCGGCGCGGAGGTGACCCGTGGGTAGCAAACTTCGACTCGGAATTCCGAAAGGCAGCCTGCAGGATGCGACCATCGCTCTCTTCAAGCGCGCGGGATGGAATATTTATGCCGACGGCCGCTCCTATTTTCCTTCGATCGATGACGCCGACATTGAATGCATGCTGATTCGCGCACAGGAGATGGCGCGCTACGTAGATCACGGCGTGCTCGACGCGGGATTGACCGGCATTGACTGGGTCGTCGAGAGCGGTCTCGACGTGGCCAGCGTAACCACGCTGACCTATGCCAAGCAAAGCCGGCGCAAGGTGCGCTGGGTGCTTGCTGTGCCGGAGGCGAGCGGTTACGAAAAGGCCGAAGATCTCGACGGCAAGATCATCGCCACTGAGCTTGTCGAAGTGACCAAGCGTTACTTCGCCGCGAAGGGCGTGAATGTAAAAGTGGAGTTCAGCTGGGGCGCGACCGAAGTCAAGCCGCCCATGCTGGCCGACGCGATTGTTGAAGTGACGGAGACCGGCAGTTCACTCAAGGCCAATCACCTCAAGATCATCGATACGGTGCTCGAGAGCGAGACGCACCTGATCGCGAGCAAGGCTGCGCTGGCCGACCCGGACAAGCGGCAGAAGATCGATCAGATCGCGCTCATGCTGCGCGGCGCGATTGACGCACAAGCGCAGATTGGCCTGATGCTCAACGTGAAACGCGGCGATCTGGCGGCCGTGTTGGCAGTGCTTCCGGCATTGAATTCGCCGACTATTTCGCAGCTGAGCGATTCGGAATGGGTCGCGGTCAACACGATTCTTGAAGAGCGAGTGGCCCGGGACGTGATCCCGCGTTTGAAAGCTGCGCGCGCGGCTGGAATTGTGGAGTATCCACTGAACAAGGTTGTTCTGTAACGAGAGACGAACGATGAAGCTGATCCGCACCACAGGACGAAACGCGCGCGAGGCGGCAGCCGTAATTGCCGCTCTCGAACGACGCGGTGGCACGGCGCTGGACCAGGTGCTGCCCGCAGTGAAGCGCATCGTGACTGACGTCCGCAAAGGCGGCGACCGCGCATTGCTGCGCTACGCGGCGAAATTCGATGGGCTTGCCGGAGCAAACACACTCCGCGTAACTCAGGAGGAAATGGCGGCGGCGTGGAAGGGGCTCGATCCTGCGCTGCGCGATGCGCTTACCACGGCTGCAAAGCAGATCCGCGGATTTGCAAAACTTCAGATGCCGAAATCGTGGAGTCTCTCGACGTTTGAAGGCCTGACGACTGGCCAGCTTGTGCGCCCGCTCGAATCTGTTGGATGTTATGTACCCAGCGGCCGCCATCCTCTGCCTTCGACCCTGCTGATGACTGCAATTCCAGCCCAAGTCGCAGGAGTAAAGCGAATCGTCGTGGTTTCGCCGAAGCCTGCTCCTGAAACTTTGGCCGCCGCGCACTTGCTCGGGATCACCGAATTCTACCGGCTTGGCGGCGCGCATGCCGTGGCCGCGCTGGCCTATGGAACTGAGAGCCTGCCGCGCGTCAACAAGATCGTGGGACCGGGAAATCTCTACGTCACTGCCGCCAAACGCCTCGTCGCATTTGAGTGCGCCATCGAAATGCTCGCCGGACCCACCGAGATTGTGGTCACCAGCGAGCGCGGCAACGCAGCGGATATTGCAAGCGACCTGGTAGCCCAGGCCGAACACGACCCGGAGGCGCTCGCGATTTTTGTCACGATGAGCGAAGAACTTGCGCAGGCGGTGATCGCCGAAACGAAACTGCGCAGCAAGAATAACGCCGTCGCGCGCGAGGCGCTCAAACACAATGGAATCGTCATTGTGGCGGCTTCGGTTCAGGAAGCGCACGACATTACGAATCGCATTGCGCCGGAACATCTTACCGTCGATGCGGCAAGCGATCTGAAGTGGGTCATGAATGCGGGATCAGTCTTTATCGGTCGCTGGTCTGCGCAGCCCATGGGCGACTATATCTCCGGGTCGAATCACACGCTGCCGACAGGCGGCATGGCGCGGGTGCGCGGCGGATTGAGCGTGAACGACTTCGTAAAACTCATCACCGTGCAAGAGTACTCCGCGCACGGCATGGAAACATTGGGACCGAAAGCTGTATTGCTGGCTGAAGCCGAAGGACTGTTCGCCCATGCAGAGGCGATTCGAACGCGGCTGGGCTCAACCGCTGGCAGAAGGAGGGATAAACGTGGCTGAAGCAGTGACAATAGCAACCCCGGCGCCGCGCGCGCGCGTGCAGCAGATGAAGGAGTATCACCCTCCGCTGGGCAGCCGCGAAGCGATGCGGCTGGACTTTAACGAAAACACACTCGAATGCTCGCCGCGAGTGCGCGAGACGCTGACGCAAATCTCGGCTGGTGCACTCACTCGCTATCCCGAGCGCGAGCCCGTAGAAGCAATGGTTGCCGCGCATCTTGGGCTGCGCGCGGAACAGGTAGCGCTCACCAACGGAGTCGATGAAGCGATTCATGTTCTCTTCGAGGCGTTTCTCGATGCGGGCGATGAAGTGCTGATGCCTGTGCCCACCTACACCATGTATGAGGTCTATGCTTCGGCGACCGAAGCGCGAGTTGTCACGGTGCAGGCGACAGACGATCTTCAATTCCCTTTTGACCGGCTCATAGCGGCGATTAACCGATCGGACGAAGGTGATTGCGATTGCCAATCCCAACAGCCCATCGGGCTCAGTGGCCACGCGCGAGCAACTGCTCGAATTGGCGCGGCGCGCACCGCATGCAGTCCTGTTAGTCGACGAAGCGTATTTTCATTTCTTCGGCGAGACGGTGATGGATCTCGTCGGAACGCTGCCGAATCTGGTGGTGGCGCGAACTTTCTCGAAGGCCTATGGGCTCGCCGGATTGCGCTTGGGCCTTCTCGCAGGACCAGTCGACCTGATGCGCTGGGTTCGACGCGTGCTCTCGCCCTACAGCGTCAATTCGCTTGCGCTTGCCTGCCTGCCGCCAGCGCTTGAAGATACCGCGTATCTCAATTGGTATGTGGGCGAGGTGCTTGCAGCGCGTGAGGAGTTCGAGGCGGCGCTGGATGCAGCTGGCGTAAGGCGTTGGCCCAGCCGGACGAATTTTATCCTGGTTGAGATTGGCGCGCAGCACGCGGAGTTTGTGCGTCTGATGCGCGACGCCGGCGTGCTCGTGCGCGACCGCTCAAGCGATCCCGGATGCGATGGCCGCGTGCGCATCACCATCGGAACACGCGCACAGATGCGGCAGGCGGTTACGGCGCTGAACAGCGCACTGTCGACGCTGCGGGCGGAAGGCGGGAAACGATGAAAGCGAAAATCAAAGCACGAAAGCCGGGTGCCCCTGGTCTCGATTCTGAGACCGGGGAGAGCGCGAATGCGAAAAAGCGGGGAGCAACAATCGTTCGCAACACCAACGAGACGCGCATTGAGATCGAATTGATGATTGAAGGACAAGGCCAGTACAAAGTCTCAACCGGCATTCGATTCTTCGATCACATGCTGGAGCTTTTCACGCGGCACGGCGCGTTTGACCTGAACCTCACCTGCAAAGGCGATCTGGATGTCGACCAGCACCACACCGTTGAAGACGTCGGTATCGCGCTCGGCGAGGCGTTTGATCGCGCACTGGGCGACAAGCGCGGCATTCTGCGCGCCGGCTACTTCGTGATGCCGATGGATGAGACGCTGGCGATTGCAGCTGTCGATCTGAGCGGACGCGCGGCATTCGCTGTCGACACAAAAGTGCGCACGCGACTCGTCGGCGATCTGCAGACCGAACTTGTCACGGACTTTTTCGAAGGCTTCGCTCGCGGCGCGCGGGCCAACGTGCACGTGAAGACAATGTACGGACGCTCGAACCATCACAAGATCGAGGCCATCTTCAAGGCATTCGCGCGGGCGCTGCGCGTGGCCTGCTCGCGCGACAAGCAGTTGGGCAAGATGTTGCCCTCGACCGAAAGGGCCTTGCTCTGATGCGCGTCACGGTGATCGACTACAAGGCCGGCAATCTGACCTCGGTGCTCAAGACGCTCAAGCATCTGGGCGCGGAGACGGTTGTCACCGACGGCGATTTGTCGCTGGTCGAATCGGCAGAGCGCATTGTGCTTCCCGGCGTCGGTCACTTCGCAGCAACCGAGCGGCTCGACAAGACAGGGCTGACAGGCGCGATTCGAGCGGCGATTGCGCGCGGCGTGCCGTTCCTGGGAATTTGCGTGGGCATGCAGTGGCTTTATTCCGGATCGACCGAAGCGCCCGAGCAGCCGGGGCTCGGACAGTTCCCGGAATCGTGCACGCGCTTTGCCGAAAGCACAGAGAAAGTTCCGCATGTCGGTTGGAATTCGCTTGAAGTGCGAAACAGCTCGCGCCTGCTGGCCGGAGTCGATCCCGGCGAGTTTGTCTACTTTACTCATTCCTACAAGGGACCCGTCACAAACGACACCGCGGCAGTGACTGAATACATTGAACCCTTCGCGGCGGCCGTCGAGCGCGGAAATGTGATGGGCGTGCAGTTTCACCCAGAGAAATCCGGCGACACCGGGCTGAAGATCCTGCGCAATTTTCTCGCGTGGCAAGCGAAAGGCTCCGCATGCTGACCAAGCGCATCATCGCCTGCCTCGACGTGCACGCCGGCCGCGTCGTGAAGGGCGTGCAGTTCGTCGACCTCGTCGACGCGGGCGATCCGGCGACGCAGGCGGCGCGTCATGCGCGCGAGGGCGCCGACGAAATCGTTCTGCTCGACATTACGGCCACGCACGAAGGCCGGCAGACGCTGCTCGATACGGTGCGGCGCACGGCGCGCGAGCTGTTTGTGCCGTTCTGCGTCGGCGGAGGGATCAAGTCCGCACGCGACGCCGAGCAGGTGTTTGAGGCAGGCGCGGACAAGGTGAGCATCAATTCGGCGGCGCTGGCCGACCCTTCACTCATCAGCGCGATTGGCGCGAGCTTTGGCGCGCAGGCTGTCGTCGTCGCGATTGACGCGCGTCGCGACCCGGCGGCCGCTGATCCCGTGCGCGATGCGCAGGTGTACGTGCAAGGCGGCCGGCGTCCCATCGGCCGCACGGTCGTCGAGTGGGCGCGCGAAGCCGAGCAGCGCGGCGCAGGCGAGATTCTGCTGACTTCGATGGACGCGGATGGAACGCGCGCCGGCTTTGATTGCGAATTAACCGCGGCGGTGAGCGAAGCCGTTCGAATCCCGGTAATCGCCTCGGGCGGCGCGGGAAACGTGGCGCACTTTGCTGATGTGTTTGCGCGCGGCAAGGCTGATGCGGCGCTTGCCGCGAGCATCTTTCATTTTGGCGTGTCCACTTCGCGCTCGCTCAAAGAGGAGTTGGCGCAGGCTGGCGTTCCGGTGAGGCTGCCATGCTGATTCCTTCAATTGATTTGATGGGTGGGCGCATTGTGCAGCTTGTGCAGGGTGAAAAGCTGCGGCTGGCCTTCGACGATTTTGAATACTGGATCGAGAAGTTTTCGAAATTCCCGTTAGTCCAGTTGATCGATCTCGACGCTGCGATGCAGCAGGGCGACAACTCCGCGCTGGTAGAACAGATTGCGAAACGGTTGCCGGTTCAGGCGGGCGGAGGTATCCACACCATTCAGCGCGCGCGTCAGGTGCTGGGCGCTGGAGCGAAGCGCGTCATTGTTGGCTCGGCGCTTTTTTCGCCGGAAGGTCTAGTCAATACAACATTCGCTTCGAATCTGGCTGAAAATGTGGGCGCGGACTGCGTTGTCGCCGGGATCGACACGAAGAACGGCCGCATCGCCGTAAAAGGATGGAAGGCACAGATTGCACTGACGCCAGACGAGGCGATTCCGCAGCTCGAGCCGCACGTGGCGGCATTTCTCTACACGCACGTGGACGGCGAAGGAATGTTGCAAGGCTTTCCAATCGCAACCGCGGCGCGTTTGCGCCATCTCACGCAACGCCAGCTCATTGTAGCCGGCGGGATTCGCAGCCAGCAGGAAGTGGACGCTCTCGATGCGATCGGCGCCGACGCCGTGGTGGGGATGGCCGTCTACACGGAGTTGCTTGCAGTCTGATCGCGGCTACCTTCCGCGCCTTTCCATCGGGGACGCGGCCGGAACAGGCGCGAACCCAGCTCGGGTCACACGGAATCGACGGCCCTCTCAGAATCGCCGACTGCTCTATTGGTTTCAATGCGCGTGGCGCGGAGCAGGCGCGCAATTTGCTTGAGATTAAGCTGGACCGCATAGGCGCGCAGGAGCTCCGCCTGCGAGAAACCGATTCCGGTGTGCCGAACCTCGTCCATGCGAGCTTCCATGTCGGCGATGTCTTGCTCGATGTTGATTCCCTCGGCCGGCGCGCTGAAGCGCCAGTTGTGAATACAACTGCCCAGGAAATTAAAGCCCGTGCGGATGTCGGCCGCGAGATGCGAGAGCGCCGGCTCTAACTGCTGCGCGAAACGGTCCTCGTGGCTGTCTTTTACGGCAAGCTCCAGCGCAACCAGCACATCGAAAAGAGAGCGGCCAAACTGCGACAGCGTGCTCAGTCCTTCGCGCCAGCCCGGGCCGCTCGGCTCATTGCGCGCAGCTTCGAGAAGCTGGTTGTTGCCTCGCAGAAGAGCCAATGCATCTTCGCGCAGGGCCGGAAGATTTTGTGATGGTGGTCCGCGAAAGCCCTCGAGAATGGCCTCAAATAAGCTGCCGAGCACAAGAAATTCCTGCGCCAGGCCGTCGCGCAGCCAGAGGCGCGCGCGATCAGGAAAGACGAGCGTCGAGACCAGCAGCGCAACGACGATTCCAAGCAGCACCTCGCCCACGCGGTCGAGCGCCAACCCCCAGCGCGAGCCGGATTTGGGGACGAGCATGATGATGGTAATGGTGACCGCAGCAAGACGCGAGCTGTTGCGAAGACTGAGCAGGCCGCAGACGACGATAGCGAGAACAACCGCGAGAATGTAATTCCATGGAGGCGCGCCGAAGACGGAGCAGGCAAAGCCGAAGGCCGCGCCCATGAATGTGCCGAGCAGCCGGTCACGCGAGGCCGTTACCGTGGCTCCGACGTTCGATTGCAAAACAATAATCGCGCTGATGGAGCCCCAGTATCCGTCGTGAAGGCCGAAGCGCAACGCCAGCCACCAGCACAGAGCCGCGGCGAGCGCCGTCTTCGCGGCATCGATAACGAGGCGGCGCCGCTCGAAGGTCAGGAACCCGTGCTCATCGCCTGCAAAGCGCAATTTCGCGGAGAGCTCGCGTTGGGACCACGTCTTTTTGGCTTTCAAACGCATAAATGCGATTCGCGGATAAACGTCCCCCGCTCATTCAGGATAGTTTGTGCGCGCCCGGCGTCGGGCAGGTTCGCGTGTACGACCGGCGAGAGTCCATGAAACAAGACAGGACCGGACAGGATCAAGCTTAGTCAGGGCTGCGTTAGGATGGAATCGAGGAGCGCGCACCGGTTGCGCGCTAGAAACCGCATGCTGCGAGTGGGATACCCTGCCACATTGCCGATTGACCTGTTCCGGAATTTCCCCAAGGGAATCGAGCTGATTCCGGTGTCGGACAAAATGGACCACGACGTCGAGATCGATGTCTGGATTCCCGATCCCTATTCGACCAGGGCGATACGCACTTGGCCGCACTTGGATGGCGTGAAGCTCGTGCTCGCAATGATGGCGGGGACGGAATGGATTCCCGGGACTGTCGGCCCGCACGTAACGATTTGTAATGCGCATGGTGCGCACAACATCTCGACCGCGGAGTGGACAGTGTCGGCAATCCTGGCGATGCTGAAATACTTTCCCCTGTATCTCGACATTCAGCAGTCGGGCAATTGGAAACGGCGGATTGAGGCCAGCGCCCACTACGCGGCGATCACCGGCGATACGCAAACAGTCTATCCGCCGGTACTCGCGGAAGAGCTGACCGGCAAGACGGTGCTGCTCGTAGGTTACGGCGCGATCGGCCAGGAAATCGAGCGCATGCTTGCGCCATTTACTGTCAAGATGATTCGCGTCGCGCGCAACGCTCGCATCGAGCCCGAAGTGCATGCGGTTGGTGAATTGGATAACTTGCTGCCGCGCGCGGATGTGGTGATTCTGATCCTTCCCCTAACGGCGGAGTCGCGCGGGCTGATCGGCGAGCGGCAGCTCGGGTTGCTTCACCAAGGCGCTCTGCTGGTGAACTCCGCGCGCGGGCCAATTGTCGATACGAACGCGCTGGTAGAGGCGCTCAACTCGGGGCGCATTCGCGCGGCGCTCGACGTCACAGATCCCGAGCCACTGCCCGAAGGGCACCCGCTCTGGAGCTGCCCAAACCTGTTGCTCACGCCGCATATCGGCGGATCGACGCCGCAGTTTGCGCCGCGTGCACTGCGAGTTGCCGCCCAGGAGTTGGAGAGATATATGAAAGGCGAGCCGCTCCAGAATGTCGTCCAAGCGGCGAGTTAGACATTCCGAGTGGCCCGGCGCCAGTCGCGCAGGCCAAGCACGGCCAGCGGCACAAATGCCCCATAGAGCAGCGCTGTTGGCCACAGGCCCTTGTAGATATATTCGCCGACGTAAATTGCGTCCACCAGAATCCAGAGCCACCAGTTCGCAATGTGCTTGCGCGCCTGCCACCATGTTGCCACAAGACTGTAGCTCATCAGCATGGCATCAAGATACGGCAGCGCGGCATTGAGGTGCTTGGCCAGCGTTCCCAGCGCAAAGCTCCCCGCCACGCCCAGGGCGATAGCGATATACAGGCTCGACTGCGGAAGCGGGACCACGCGCACCTGGCCGTCATCGCGCACGCCGCGCCACCAGTGCCACCAGCCGTAAAACGTAAATACGACGAAGAACACTTGCAGCAAAGCATCAGAAAAAAGTCCCGCGCGAAAAAAAACGATCATGTAAATAAAAATGGAAACGAGCGTGATGGGCCAGCAAATGAGAAGTCGCCGCGTGGTCAGCCAGATTCCGAGAGCCGCCGTGACGACTCCAGCGAGCTCAAGCCAGTTACTGGCGAGGTAGTTGGTAATCAAGTTCCAGCTCATAAATGAGACTTCCCGTGCTTTGACGTCTGAGCGGCGCGATCCCGAAGAAACTTAATCAGCTTGTGCCCGGGAGCACACGAAAACCAGCGAGCGTGGCCGACGAGCCAGCCGTCATAGGCCAAATGCGCTTTTTCTTCAGAACGCAAAACGCCAAGAAAATAATCGGCTTCAGAAAGCGCGAATTCCGCGTGGCAAAGAGCAGTCATGGGCGCAAGAGCGTGGGACTCCTCGCTCGAGAGCCGACGAACGGATTCGTACCCGCCAAGAAACGCATCGAGATGATCGAGATGAATCGGCACATCGTCGGAGCGAGCAGGATCGTTGACGAGCGCAAGCCACTCGACGATATTGCGCTCGATTGCATGGGCGATATCGTGAACAGCGTTGGTGCGGTCCGCAAGACCAAAATCGATGATGGCAGTGGCACGGGCGTCTGGACCAGCGTCGCTCCAGAAAATATTGGAAGCATGCAGGTCGTTGTGCGTCCAAAGCGGCGTGAGCGCGGGCAGATGCGGTAGAAGCTCTGCGTGAAACGGTGCAAGAATATCAAGTGCCTGCTCAGCGCAGTCGTGAACAGCTTCGTGGCTGGCAAGAGAGGGGCGAGCGGCGAGGTAGCATTCCATCTCGGCAACCGGGTCGACGGCGGCGAAGATGGTAAAGCTGGCGACAAGCGGCTGCGGCTTGCGCGGCGGGGCATCGAAATTCTGCGCAGCAAGATGGATTCGCGCGAGCGCCTGGCCAGCAGTGCACGCGTGAGCCGTACTGCGGAACGGAGTCCAGGAAATCGCGTCCTGGTAAAGGTCAAACCCCGGCGGAATTTCGTGGACCTCGTAAGTCCATTCGCCGTTTTCAATCGCCGTTTCGCCTGCCGCCGAAGCCACGACGCGCGAAACGGCCGCGCCGTGGTCATGGAGATGCGAAAGAAAGCGATGTTCCTCCAGAAGCCCCTCGCGATCGCGCACCGAGCGATGATGGCGCTTGATGAAGACGCGCTGCTCCGTTCCATGAACGTTCCGCGTGGCCACTACTGTAGCGGCGGAAAACGGGCGCGGGCTTACTGAGAGAATGTCAATCGCCTCGCCAAGATCGGCGAATTCGCCAAGCAGCGTACACAGCTCGGCAAGGGTGAGCGTCGGCCAGTCCGGCTCGACCAGCGAGCCATCTAAACCGTGGGATTGGCCGTGAACTTTAGTCGTCGCGCTCATTGCCGCTTCGCCTTTCAACCGGGGCCCCGAATCTAAAAAGTGTAGTGGGCATCAAGGCGCACCGTCGGCGGCGCGCCCAGCCAGACAAATGTGTCGCCGTAACTGGCGCCAGTGTCTGACCAGTATCGTTTGTTGCCGATGTTGTCGGCATAAATGTGAAACGTGACGTGCCCCTGTTCGCCGCCCGGCGTGTAGCGCGCGCCCAGGTTGAATAGGTTATAACTCGGCACGCTCACCGCATCGTCGCGCGTAGCTTCTTTCCGCGATGTGTAGCTCCAGCCCGGCAGGAGGTGCAAATTCTTGAAGCGGGGCACGGTGACATCGGCAAAGACGTTCGTGTGCAAATGCGGCACGTTGATCACCTGCTTATTGTCGAACGCGGGCGTGCCGGTGTCGCTCGAGACTGCGTTCATGGCCTCAGCCGAGCCGTTTAGGCGTAGCCAGTTGGCGGCCTTCCCTTCAGCGTTAAGCTCGATGCCGTCGTGCCTCTCGTGGCCCTCTTGCTCAAAGCAGAGATCGCCGGCGGCGCCGGTGGGACAAAAACTGTCAGGTCCCGCGATCATTTTGGGATAGAAGAACGGCGCATGCATCTCGAAGAGCGCTGCGGTAAGCAGAATGCGCTGTCCGGGCTCATACTTCGCGCCCACTTCAGCCTGGCGCGTGAAGAACGGCGCAAGAAACTCGCTACCGTTGTCAGTCCAGAAAGGAGCCTGCTGACCGAGAGACAAAGTCACGCCGTAGTTTGAATAGAGCGTGAGATTTTCTACAGGCCGATACGTGACCGCGAATTGCGGCAGCCAGACGGGCTTATTGGTGAGGTTTGGCAACGTGGGAACGGAGTAAACCGGCTGATTCGAAGAGTCGTAGGTTGTCGGACACTGATCGTTGGCAGACCCGGGCGTATTGGACTGTGTGCATGGGTCCGTGGCCTCGAGTGAGTAGTTGTGATCGCGCAGCGAATCATAACGCGCGCCGGCGATGAGTTCAACGCGATGCGGAAGATGAACGCGGTCCTGAATCACGCCTGATGATTGGTGGCTATCTTCCCAAAGTCGGCGCGGGCCGGCAGTCTGAAGCGGATACTCAAGCGAATTCGGGTCTCCGGGTGGTGGGAGCGGCACGTTCGTCTGGTAGATGTTCTCCGAGCCGACGTAAGTGTAGACTGCGCCGTCTTGCACAATGCCATTGGCGGAATAGGGATTTGCCGCAGTGTAGAATCCCGGCTGCTGCACGCTGCGCAGAAATAAGACGCCTCCAGCAGTGACGTCTTGCGTGACGGTGCCGCTATGAATGTGGCCCGTGACCATCGCTTCAGCCTCGGCGTCCATACGCAGTTCTCCAGGGTCGCGATAGTCGTAGATGTCATAGGTTCCATCGGGCGCAAAGAAAAATGGATAAGGCGCCGAGCCAGTGTTGCACTCAGCCTCGTAGTAACAGCCGTACGCGTAGATCACGTTGTCCTGGATCAGCGAGTGGCTCAGGCTGGCAGCCACGAAGCCGAGCCACATCGGCGAGAAAGTATGATCCAGGCGCGCATCAGTGTTGAACGTGTCATAGGTGTCCGGCGGTCCCCACGGCTGATCGCCAACCATCGTCGACCGGTAGATGCGGTTGATGTCCGGCAGCACAGTTCCGCCGAGAAGTTGATAACCGCTGCCATCGCGCTCGGTTTTGTGTTGATATTCGAAGTCGCCCTTGAGAATCGTCGCCGGATTCAGCTTCCAATCGGCCGCGCCCGCGCCCATCGCGCGCCAGCCGTTGGTGTCATTCATGTAGGGCACGATTCTTTCACCGGCCAGATTCACGCGCGCGCCCACTTGCTTGCGGCTGCCAAAAAGATGGCCAAGGTCGACCGCGCCATAGGCAGTCCCGCGATGATCTGTCGCAAAGTCGACGGCCTGGATTTCGGCCGGGCGTTTCGTCAGGTAGTCGATCAGGCCCCCAGCCGAGGCCACGCCACTTTCCACTGCCACAATGCCCATTGAGAAATTCGACGGCCTCTTTGTTCTCGAGCGGCACATCTTGTTCGCCTGCGATGGTCATGCCATTCACCTCGAGTCCCGTCGCGAGATCGAGAGAAAAGCCGCGAATCTGATAGTCCCCGTAATAGCCCACGGGCACGTAATCATCGCCAACGGAGGCATCGTTTTGAATCACGTCAGAGAGCAAACGCGAGACCTGGTCGTTGAGCAGATCGCGCGTGATCACCGAAGCGGAAATCGGCACGCTCTTGAGTTGAGCGCCATCGAGAATACCCACCGTGACGGACTCGGGAAGATAGTTGTCTTCCACTTCGCTGTGGACGACGACGGTGGTGGTGACGGGTGCAGGTTTTTGCTGCGCTGCGCTCGCATTCTGCGCGTTCGTCTGCGGTGCCGACGAGGAGCTCGGCTGCGATTGCGGTACGGTCTGCGTGGTTGGGTCGGATTGTGCCCAAAGCGGCAGAGAGACCGGCAAAGAAATGAGGGAGCCGAAAAAGAAAAGGTATGCCGACCCAACGCGAACGCGGCGAGAGAACGAAAATTGTCTTCTTCGGATATAAGCAACTGCGTGCATGGGGACCTTCGTTTCAGCGTTCACATGAAACAAAGGAGCTGGCGCCGCAAAGGGAGATGATTAAGAATGCCGCTCGGTTGGAGAAAACTTCCCACGCCGGTATTATCCGGATCGGGTTCGAGGGTATTTCTCAGCCCCACACCGCGTGGAGCACCCCTGTTTCAATAGCTCGATTGAAACACCCCACCGGAGCAATTGGCAAGTTGGAGAAATGCTCCGAAGTGGGGTCAGTTTGAGAATAGCGGTATGCTTTTTCCTATGTGTCCACCTTTAACCTCCCACCGGTCGCTCCTTACATTCGTCCTTTTCCTTGCGGCTCTACCAGTGGCGCCGCAGTCTCCGCAGCCGCACCCACTTGCGGTCCCGCTTACATGCGCCCACGGCGATTGCCCCACGCTTACGGGCGTGCCTCAAACCACGGGGATGCGCAGCGGCTTTGTGCGCCTCAATCCGGGGCAGACAGTCGGTTGGCACACCACGGGGAAAAACGAAGAGGCTCTCGTTGTACTCCACGGCAAAGGTAGAGCGCTGATTGACGGCCAACCTGCGATTCCGTTCGTCGCTCCGGCGCTCGTCTACATCCCACCAGCAACCCGCCACAACGTGGAAAACATCGGGCGCGGCACGCTGGAATACGAGTATGTCGTCGCGCCAGCGAAACAGTAAAATTGCATCGATTCCCGACGTTTTTGGCCGTTCTGGTCCAATTTTCGCCGCGTTTTTGGCAGATTTTACTGAATTAATGTGCGAGCCCACACCCTCATTAGCTATCGATGACGGCCTAAGTATTTGGCCGCCAAATTATTTTTTGAAGTTTGCCGATTAATTCGTCGGTTTTGCTAGCGTGGTCTCAAGGGTCTGCGTTGAATCCTCCTTTTGGGGAGGGCTCACCGCGGGCCCTTTGCCATTTCTGGCAGAACTCATTTCCGGCAAAAGGAGCTTTCCATGCAATTAAGCGCTGAGGGTTTGGATCTGATCAAGAAGTCTGAGGGTTTTCGCGATCATGTTTATCTCGATGTCGCCGGGTTTCCGACCATCGGCTATGGCCACCTGATCAAGCCGCACGAATCTTTTCCCAAGGCCATCGCCGAGGCACAAGCCGCCGCGATTCTTTCGAGCGACGTCCAGGATGCCGAAAGTGCTGTCGCCCGGCTGGTAAAGGTGGCGCTCTCTCAGGGCCAGTTCGACGCGCTGGTGGATTTTTGCTTCAACCTCGGCGCAGCCCGGCTGGCGGGTTCAACCCTGCTCCGCGAGTTGAATGCGGGTGATTATCAAGCCGCCGCCAGGCAGTTCCTCGCCTGGGACCATGCTGGAGGGCAGGTCGTTGCGGGTCTCAAGGCGCGCCGCGAGGCCGAACTAAGACTTTGGACCGGCGCGAGCGGCATAGTTCAGACCGGCGCAACGCAGTCCGCCGCAGCCTGACACCCCCCTCCCCCCTCACCGAAAAAAATGGACTGTGAGACTCTGAGAATGCCGGGGCATTGAACACAAACCAAATCAGTGGGATACAAGCGCCGCAACGAAACCTCACAGAAACACAGAAACTGTGAAACTGCGAGGTCTCTCGAACCTGCTCATTCCTTTGGGCTTCCGGGTACTCGCTTCACAGTTTCACAGTTTCATTTTTGATCGTTTTTTTTGTTCAATTTCCCTCGTCTTTGTTCTTCATCCGTCGCCTTTGCTCTTCGGCATTCTCGCTAACCTCAAGCCGTTCCTCAGGTTTCAGGTAGCCTTTGCGCCGAAACCAATCTTCCATCGATCTTTGCAACTGATCCAGCGGAACGAGGTTTCCTGCCTCTAAAATCCCATCGGCAACCGGAAAAGTGTCATCAAAAACCGCATCGTTCGTAAAATTCCGCATCGCAAAGTTGTCAATTTGCCCAATCGGGCAGACGTGGCGCGCGCCTGCGGCGTCAATTCGGCTCACCGTCAGTCGCCGCGCAAACATGGCTTCAATGGTAACGAATGAGACGAGATGAGTGGAACTCGGAGTTAAGCTGCAGCAAGACAAGTTGATCGAGGAAAACTTTGATCTCCGGATTAGTGACACGCAAGGGCCTCGCATCTTACCGTAGATGCGACGGCCGTAAGTGCGACGACTCTGTCGCCTAAACGCAACGGTTGATTCGCTGGGGGAAGACCGAATGAGACTCCTTTTACATTGGATCCTGAGCGCGCTCGCGCTGCTCCTCGTTGCCCATTTCGTGCCTGGATTTCACGTCGCCGGCTTGATTCCGGCGCTAATCGCCGCAATCGTCATTGGCCTGCTCAACGCCACTGTCGGCCTGTTCCTCAAAATCATCACCTTCCCGTTGAGCATTCTCACGCTAGGAATATTCCTGCTGGTCATCAATGGCCTCATGATCCTGCTGGCCTCGGCCGTCGTCCCAGGATTCCACGTCAATGGCCTTGGGCCGGCCTTCTGGGGCGCGATCGTTCTGGCGCTGCTCGGCATGCTCATCCGCGCAATCGTCCGAGACGCATAGAATCTCGACGCGTAGGATTTCGACGCTTAGATTTTCGGCTGTTAGGATTTCCTGGGACTCTTGTCCTTACGCGGGATTGTGATTTCTACCGGAACGCGCCAGGCTCGGACACTGCCGCGCTCTCCGCCGGCTGGCTAGTTCGTCGCAGCGGATTGACTCGCCCCAGCGCTGCCAGTCTTGTGCCTCGCAACCGGTTTCTTAGCCGCCTTGGCCTTCGCGGGGCTTGCCTCGCGACTAATTTTGACAAGCTGCGGCGCAGCAGGCCCGGGCAGCGTCAACGGCGGGCGCATTGCGCCTGCTCCTTGTAAGCCGCCTGCACTGGGCATGCGCGCTGGCATCACAATCACCTTGGCCGGCTGGTTCTGCTCGATTTGCGTAGACTCGACGCGCGTGTAAACGCCCCAGCCGCCGCCGGCAACCACAAAAACAATCGCCGCTGCTGCCGCGCCCCGCATCCAGCCACTCTCAGCGCGAAGAGCCCTCGGCCAAGCCAGAACACGGCTTCTGCGCGGCACGGCATTCAAGGCAGCATGCACGCGGTCTTCAAGCCCCTCAGGAGCAGGCAGGCTCGCGATCAGCCGCAAAGTTTCTTCCGCCGGGGTAAATACCGAAGCAGAAACGGAGTCAGATTTATTCTCAGAAGTCGTCGGATCGTGAGGGTTCGAATTCATCGCAAACTCCTCTCATGCAAGAAATTTCTCTCATGATTGAGCAGGCCGGCCATCAGGTTGCGTGCGCGAAACAGCCGTGAGCGAACGCTCGATTCAGAAATCTCCAGCACCGCGGCGATCTCCACGCTGCTCAGCTCTTCAAAGGCTGAAAGCATCATCACCTGCCGCTCTTTTGCGGGCAGTTGGTCCACGCAGGCCACCACATGCGCATGGTGCTGCGCCGCTGCCGCGTGCGCCTCGGCTGAAAGGCCCTTCATCGGCAGCACGCGCGCAAGGTCGGCCACGTCATCTGTCTCGGGGCGTGTTTTCGCCCGCCGCTTGCGGTCCAGCACAATGTTCCACACAATGCGAATCAGCCAGACTCGGTGATCCCGCACCTCGCCCAGCGTATCGCGATGCCGCAGGACGCGCACAAACGCCTCCTGCACTGCATCTTCGGCGTCAGCTTGATTTCGTAAGACTGAAAAGGCTACGCGGTAAAGAGCGCCCGCATACTGGTCGACCAGCGCCGCAAGCGCAGCGTCTTCCGCGCGCTGGCGGGCTTCATCGTTCACGGCGCTCGTGGGATTGTCCATCCACTCCGCGGCAATGCCTGCGACAATGACCTGGCTGGTGCTCATCACTCACCAGACGCAGCCAGATAAGAAAATGCTCAGGTCGCGCTCAAAGTCGGCCTGGTAGCCGGCCTTGCAGCCTGACCCTGCCGGCCGCCTCGCGGCCAGCCTGCGTCTTGTGCCCAAGCGAGCCGGGAACGGCCCGAAATCTGCTCAGAAACCGCTCGAAAGCCCCTGCAGCCCAGTCCAGTCCGGCCCGATTCAGCCCGACCCCGCCCGGCCAGCGCCAGCAGCCTACTTGGCCCCCAGCTTCTCTGAGGCGATAGTCCCGGCCGCGCCGTTCTTGTCCGCATCCTTGATCTTGGCCCAAAGCGCGCGTGCCTGGTCCTGCTTGCCCTCGGAGGCGTAAAGATCGGCGAGGTCCAGCTGCGCCACGCTTGCTGACACGGTCGCCGACGGCTTGGCGATAATCTCGTTATAAAGCGAGATCGCGTCACCGTCGCGGGAAGTCTGCCGGTCAAGCCCGGCCAGAGCCAGCTTGGCCAGGTTAGCTATATTGCGGTCCGACGATCCGGCTGCGGCCTTCAGCTCGGTTTCGGCATTGCTGTTCTGCCCCAGATCTTCGTAGGTAATGCCTGCAAAGTAGCGAGCTTTGGTCGCTTCCGGCAGCCAGCCGTAATCATGAGCAATGGCCACAAACTCGCGATTCGCCTCGGTGGCCCGGGCGGCAGCGGTGGTATATGTGCCCGCTTCAACGGGCGCACCTGGGGTCGCGAGCGGCGTCGTGTATAGATCCAGGGCCGCGCCCAGCGCCGCGTCTGCCGCTGACGTGCGAAAATTCCAGAAAATCAGTCCACCGATGGCAAGAATCACAAGGATTCCAATGCCAATGACCCAGCGCACCGCGGAGGCCTGGTGTTCGCCGAGCCAACTGGCGCTGCTTGCGGCAGCCTGCGCAAATTTGTCCTTTTTCAGGGCGTGACGAGTTCGAGTATCCACTTGGTCTTTCTTGTCCTTTGATGGCTATGGTTAGCCTTGCAGGCGGGTCTGAACGGTAGAAAGTGGCGCCATTGCAACCCTGCTAGTGTATCAGCGCGGTTTAAGCGCAGTCCACCGAGGCGCTGGGGCTGCGCCAGCCGTCCTTGGGCTATATCAGCGCTGAATCTCGATCAGCAAAACCCACGCATCAAAAAGCGCATTGGCGAGCGAGAAAACTGTCCCTGCCGCCAGCCAATACAGGCCCCCGCCAAAACCCTGCGCCAGCGAAAGCCCTCCGATCACAAACGGAATCGCGGAGAGCTCCGTAAGCACCCAATGGAAGACCTTCGTCTTCATGCCGACATACAGGTTCCCGCGCGAGGCCCCGAACTGCGAGAGTGATGTTCCCGCCCAGATTACCAGTCCCAGCGCCGTCAATTCGTACCCGAGAATCAACCGGCTCATATTCGGAATCAGGCAAAGAGACGACGCGAACAACACGCCCATCAGGCTTAGCAGAGCCTTGGCCGAACGCGAAACCAGGTGCGTCTCCTTTACGATCTGCGCGAGATTGATCGACACAGCGACAAAGATCAATCCCGCCAGCCCGGCCGACGCGCCAACCTCCGCCGAGAAAAATCCCGTCCAATCCGCCGGATTGTATCCCGATCCCATGCCTGCCCTTCGTCCGCTCCCGCCCGCCCAATCCCCGACCAATCCTCGCCCAATCCCCGAATTGTCCGCAAGTCTATCAGAGCCATTTGCGAACGCCGACGCCCATTCGCGAACGGCCTCCGCCCGTTCAGGCATAGCCGGTCCGCTTGCCGCTTCACGCTGAGAACGGTACCCTTAAGTACATGTACGAAGACTTCCACGTCACCGACCGCTGGAGCGGCGAAGACCTGCACTGCCGCTGGAAGGGCACGATCGTGGCCATCGCCACCCGTCACGCCGACGCCGTAGACATTCGATTCGACGTGAACGGCCGCCCCATGTGGATTGCGTTGCCCTGCACCGCCTGGGTTGAGCAGAAGAAACGCACCGGCAAGGTGATCACCGACCAACTCGCTGCTCAGGTTGCCGGGCGATATTTGAAGCAGATGGTTGAGGAGGGCTACGACTCTCGGCGCGAAATCTGCACCATGACTGTGGCCGAGGTGCTCGATCATCTTGACGCCGTGGTGGCCGAAGCAAAAACGCTGGGCGAAATGCCTGCCCTACAGCCGGGCCCGTCGCAGCTTGCCACGTGACGCAACGCGATTTCCTTCGTCACAAATGCATGTCGCTCGATTCCCGTGAATCGTAGCGCCGCCAACTTTCAATTCGTCGCTGTTCTTCTCGCAGCCGCCTCTCTTTGCGCCGGCAGCGGCCTCAGCGCCGCGCAGAATCCCAATCCCGCACCCAACGCGACTCTACTCAACGCGCCCTTGCCCAACGCCAGCGAAATTCTGCAACGGGCCCTCGCAAACGAGCACAAGCTGGCCGCCGAGCGCGAAAAATACGATTGCCGCATCAACGACCACACCATCGAGACCGACAGCAGCGGCAACACCAAAAAAGATACGTCGACAGTTTCGGATCTCTTCTACGTCAACGGCATTCCCATCGAGCGCACTCTCCAGAAAGACGGCAAGGATCTCTCCGCCGACGATCAGCGCAAGCAGGATGATCGCGTAATGAAAGAGACGTTGAAATACAGTAACCAGGCTAACGCTCAGAAAGAGGAAGACAAGGACAACCAGGAGCTCGAGGACTTCATGCAGGCCATGATGCTGGCAAATGGCCGCAGGCAGATTGTCGACGGCCGCAGCGTACTCTTTTATGACATCGTGCCCAACCCCAAGTTCGACGCGAAAAATATCAACCAGCATCTTGCCCAGGTAATGCAAGGCAAAGTTTCTATCGAAGAGCAAACCGGCGAACTCATCGATATCAACGTCACTTCGGTTGCGGATTTGAAGATCGGCGGCGGCCTCGTAGCCAACGTGCACAAGGGCCTGTGGCTGCACATTCGCAATCAGCCGCGTCCAGACGGCGTTTGGCTCACTGATTTGGCTGAAGGCTCGGGTGATGCGCGCGCCGCGCTATTTCTCCACCCATATTTTCGCTTCAAGGAAACTGCGGATAATTGCCATCTCTATTCCGCGACGGCCGCGCAGGTTGGACCAGCTCAAGTAGTCAAGAAGCCTTAGCCGAAGCCGTAGACTCAAGCCGGCGTTCTAGGCTTCCGCTTCAGCTTCCGCCGCATCGCCGCGCCCGAGCAAACGGCTCAGAATCACATAGAGCACGGGGATAAACACGAGATTCAGCACGGTAGACAGCAACATGCCGCCGACAATCGTTGTTCCCACTGAGCGGCGTCCCTGCGCGCCGGCTCCTGTCGCGAATACCAGCGGCAGAACGCCCATGATGAATGCGAATGAAGTCATCAGAATCGGCCGCAAGCGCAATTCAGCGGCCTCGATCGCCGCTTCGGCAATGGAGCGTCCTTTGCGTCTCATCTGCTCGGCAAATTCGACGATCAAAATCGAATTCTTCGCCGATAGGCCGATCAGCATCACCAGGCCGATCTGGCAATAGACGTCGTTGGCCATGCCGCGAAGCGAAACCAGTCCAAGTGCGCCGAGCACCGCCATCGGCACGGCCAGCAGAATGATGAACGGCAGCGCGAAGCTCTCGTATTGCGCCGACAGCGTCAGATAAACGACCAGAATTCCCAGTCCGAAGATCAGGAGCGCTTTGCCGCTCGACTCGATCTCGTCGAGAGTAATGCCCGTCCACTCGTAGTTCATGCCGTGCATCATGTTGTCCGTGGCCAGTTTCTCCATGCTTTTCAGCGCCTGACCAGAGCTCACGCCGGGAGCGGCCGAGCCGTCAATCTCCACCGAGCGGAAGAGATCGTAGTGCGTAATCACCGGAGGACCCGCGCTTGCGGCGACCGTAACCAGGTTGTCGAGCGGCACCATCTCGCCCGAGTCGGAGCGCACGTAGTAGCTGTGCAGCTCGTTCGCGTTCATGCGGAACTGCTGGTCAGCCTGCACGTACACGCGATATGTCCGGTCGTTGTAGTCGAAGTCGTTGATGTACTCCGAGCCCATGAAAACGTTAAGCGTTGTCGCGATCTGCGTGATTGAAACGCCCATCGCCTTGGCCTTCTCGCGGTCAATTGTAATCAACTCCTGCGGATCGTTGGCGGAGAAAGTTGTGAACAAATCAGTGAGATCCTTATGCGAGGCGCCGGCACTCGTAATCTGATGCGCTACCCGGTCCAGATCGGTCAGCGTGTTTCCGCCCTGGTCCTGAAGCATGAACTGGAACCCGCCCAGGCTGCCCACGCCTGAGACTGCCGGCGGCTCTACCGGTTCCACAATGCCGCCACTCGGAGAGAACATCAGCATCTGCAATTTCGGTCCCAAATCCTTGATGACGTCTGCCGTCGAGTAAGGCTTTCCACCTTGCTTGTCCGTCGCGGCGGTGTCTACAAACATCATTCCGGCATTGGATGCGCTGCCGGCAAAGCTGAAGCCAATAATCTGGAACAACCCGACCACGTGTGGATTCTGCGAAATAATCGCAGCGCCTTCATCGGCGAGCGCTGTCGTGTACGCAACCGAAGACCCCGGCGGCGCCTGCACGATCACAAAGAAATAGCCCTGGTCCTCCTGCGGAATGAAGCCGGTGGGCACTGATCGGTAGATCCACACCGTCGCAGCCAGCCCGACAAAGAAGACCAGAAGGAGCACATAGCGCAGTTGCAGCGCGACATGAATGACACGCGCATACGTGCGGCCCAACCAACCGATGAAAGCGTCTGCGCCATGAACGAATGCCGCGAACGCACGCGAGACCGGCCTGATATGGAGAAAATCCAACTGCTTCGGGCGAGCCTCTTCGCCGCGCAGGAAAAGCGCCGACAGCGCCGGCGAAAGCGTAAGCGCGTTGAAAGCCGAGATGGCAATGGCGAATGCGATGGTGAGCGAAAACTGGCGATACAGAATGCCCGTGGCGCCGGGGAAGAATGAAACCGGCACGAACACCGCGATCAGCACCAGCGATGTGGCGATCACGGCGCTGGTCACCTCGCTCATTGCGTGCGAAGTAGCCTCATGTGGGTCGGAGTGCTCAATGGCTATGTGGCGCTGCACATTTTCGATGACCACAATCGCGTCGTCGACTACCAGTCCCGTCGCCAGCGTGATGCCGAACAAGGTTAGCGAGTTGATTGAAAAATCGAAGATCCGGATAAACGCAAATGTCCCGATCAGCGAAACAGGAATGGTGACCGCAGGAATAATCGTGGCGCGCCAATCGAGCAGAAACAAAAAGATCACCGCAATGACGATTACGATTGCGGCGGCCAGCGTCTTCAGCACTTCTCGTATTGATTCGCCCACCGCGGTCGTGGAGTCGAATGCAATCGCGTAATGCAGGCCGGGCGGGAAGCTCTTGGAGAGCTCCGCGAGAGCTGCCTTCGCTTTGCGGTCCACGTCGAGCGAATTTGCAATCGACAGTTGTTCGACGCCGAGACCCATCGCGGTGTGGCCCGCGAACTTGAGCGCGGTGCCATAACTCTCGGCGCCCACCTCCGCGCGGCCCACGTCCTTCAGTTGCACCAGCCCGTTTGCCGAATTCTTGACGACGATGTCGTCGAACTCCTGCGGGTCAGTCAGCCGGCCCACAACACGAACTGGAATCTGGTAAGCCTGCTTCGGGTCCGCCGGTGGCTGCCCCAGCTGTCCGGCAGGAACCTCGACATTCTGCTCCTGTAGCGCGGCGATCACGTCGGACGCAGTCAGGTCGCGCGCTGCCAGCTTCTCCGGATCGAGCCACACGCGCATCGCATATTTGCGCGGGCTGAAGTTCACAACGTCGCCCACGCCCGGCACCCGCTTGAGCGCGTCGACGACATACACGTCGAGGTAATTTGAGATGAACTCGGGGGAGTAGCGTCCGTCCAGCGTATAGAATCCGGCGCCGAAGACAAAGTTGAAGTTCGATTTCGAGACGTTGAGGCCCGTCGAAACAACCTCTCCGGGCAGGCGACCCTCCACGCTGGCCACGCGATTCTGCACGTCCACGGCCGCGATATCCAGGTTGTATCCCGTCTGGAAGGTGATATCGATTTCGCAGCTGCCGCTATTCGTGCTCGACGAGCTGATATAGCGCATGCCCTCTACGCCATTGATCGCCTCTTCCAGCGGAATCGTCACGGCCTTCTCGACCGTCTGCGCGTCTGCGCCCACGTAACTGGCCGTCACCGACACCACCGGCGGAGCCAGATTGGGATACATCTCGACAGGCAGGGTGGGAATGCAGATGGCTCCCGCAAGAATAATCAGCAGGGCGCAAACCGTGGCAAAGACCGGGCGGCGAATGAAGAAATCTACAAACACTTATGAGCCCTCTTTCCTACGAAACCGTCGCCGGCGGTGTGTGGTGACTCTTTCTTGCTCGGGCTCTTCTATGTCTTCTGTGGCGTGGATGGTAGGCCACATTGCGCGCCCCATGTCGCGCCTCGTTGCGGGACTCGTTGCGGGACTCGACGCGCGGCGCCGCGCCATTCTCCGGCTGGGCAACTTCTAGCTTGCTTTGCGGTCCGCTTGCCGCGGGTCCCTTCGCGGGCGCTGCTGGCGGCAGGGGCATCACCGGCATTCCATCCACCAGGAACTGCGTTCCCGAGATGATTACGCTGTCACCCGTGTTCAATCCTGACGCAATGGAATAATTGTTACCCACCGCGTCGCCCAGCACCACCGAAGTCCGGTGCGCGACGGTCATTCCATTTTGCTTCAGCACCACATACACAAAACTCTCTTCGCCTTGCCGCGTCACCGCCAGCACTGGAACCACCGCCATCGGCTTGGTGCTCCAGATCACTCTCGCCTTCACGATCTGCGCATTGCGAAGCCCCTCCGGCCCCGCCTGCACGGGAGCCTTCGCCAGAATCCCCTGCAGCGTGCTGTCCACTTCTGACGAAACAAAATCGATTCGCGTCTTCTGCAGCAGCTTGCCGCTGTCGTCCGTCAGGTCCACAGCAAGACCCTGATGCACCTCAGTGGCGCGCTCGGTAGGAATGTAGATGTACGCTTCGAGATTGTTATTGTCGTCAACCGTCGTCAGAATCGTAGCCGGTGACTGGTTCTGAGAGACGTAGTCGCCCACGTGCACCGGAATATCGCCCACCACGCCATCGAAGGGCGCGCGAATCGTGTAGTAGCCCAGCTCTTGCTCACCCGCCTTGCGCGCCTCCACTGCCGATTGGTAGTCCGCCTTGGCGTTTTGAAAAGCCTGCTGCGCCTGTTCGTATGCGTCGCGGCTGGTCACCCCCGCGTCGAACAACTTGCGCTGCCGGTCCTCTTCAATCGTGTCGTAGTCGTTCAGCGCCTTCTTCTGCTGCTCAGTCGCGCGCAATGAGTCGACCGTGGCCCGCTGCTGCCGGGCATCGATCTCCATCAGCAACTGTCCGGATTTCACATGGTCGCCGGAGTGCACGCGAATCTCTGTCAGTTGTCCGCTCACCTGCGGGAGCAGTTCGGTCGAGCGCCGCGATTTAATGGTGGCCACATACTCGCTGCTCTGCGCCACCGGGGCCATCGTCACCGTAACCGTCTGCACCGGCAAAGCCTGCGGACCGCCTCCGCCGGGCGCTGCTGCTGCCGGCTTCTTTTGGCAGCCGCTGGCCGCCAATCCCGCCAGGATCACGCAACTTATCGTATAAATGCGCTGCAATCTGCTCTGCGTCAATTTTTTCGTCCTCTGGCTAAAGTGAAACCCGCACCCTGCGCTCAAGCCCTACCCCTAAATGCGCCGGTCAAAGTCCCCGACAGGATCTCCCATTCAAGATCGCCCATTGCAGGTGGGCAGGCCCTCAAGCGCCTCCGCCCCTATTCGTTCGCCGCGATTCCGACCGTTGCCGGATTCCGATCGTCGCCGGTTTCTGATCATCGCCGGACTCCGATCTTTGCCGGATTCTCACCGTTGCCGGACTTCGCACCGTTGCAGGATTCTGATGTTTGCGGTCTTCGCCTGCTCTATCTGATACGCGGATAAGGGCAGTTGATACAAAAAAAACAGCGCGGCGCCATACGATACAGGCACCCATATATGCTCGAAGCTTCATCGAGGATAGCGCACAACTTGGCTGTTCGGCGGTGACGCTTCTGGTTCGCCCCGCACCGTTGCTGCCGGCCTTACAGGTCTAGCCGGTCACTGCTCATTTTGCCCCGGCCCCGCAGCCACCTTGCCGGCCTTGCTTATCTAGCCGGACTTGCCTTCGTTGCCGGCCCCGCCATTCCTGCCTGTATCACCGATCTCCGAACCAGCCCGCGAACTCGGTTCCCGACTGCTTCCCGGCGTTGATTCACACCCGTCGACCGAAGTGACGCTAACCGAGTCTCAAAAAGCCGTGGCACCAATCTTGCTCGCCGCTTTTGACTCTTTTTCACCGAGTTGGTAGCCTCTTTCTAAGGGCACCCGCGGCCAATCCCACCTCTGCGCTTTGCTCTCCCAGCCGTCCCCGTCGTCTAGCCCGGCCTAGGACACCGCCCTTTCACGGCGATAACACGGGTTCAAATCCCGTCGGGGACGCCAATAGCGTCTATCGCGTCCTGAAGACCGCTGGTAGCCTCGTGTTCCGGTCCACCGCCTAATTCGCGCTTGCCTTGCTCACATGGTCGATCACCATCACATCGACCACATCCTTCTCCGGCTCCAGCTTCAACCCCAACTCGCCCTGCAACGTTATGTTGAGGACCTGAAGAAAATCATCGAGCCCTTTCGGCTCATCCGCCATGTAATTCGTGAAGTCGAAAGCGAAGTCCCAGCGACCGGTCAGCCCGGTCTTATCCACCACCGGCCTTTCAACTGGGTCGGACAGGAAATCAGCGAACTCCTGCATCGTCATCGCGCGCGCCACCGTTCCCATTCTTGAGTTCTGCCTAAAGGGGACCTCGTCAGGCGTCGCGGGTTTCAGTTTCGGGCCGCCTTTGGCAATGGTCAGGGCAAACGAGCGCAGCTCTTTCTTTTCCGTATGGAACGCCAGCTGGAATCGCGCTGTCAGCAGTGCGCGCATCATCAGCCTCTTCTGTTCGTCGTTGGCCGCGTCGTCGGCTTTTGCAACGATGTCGTAGCGCTCCGAGGTCAGGAGGCTGGGCCCTGAAACCTGGGCCTTTTGCACGCCATAGGCCCACTTGATACAGGTCTCGATGGTCACGTCGCGCATCCGCACGGTGTCGGGGGTAAATGTGGTTTCACCGTCACTCTCAAACTTCACCGACTCTGCGCTGGGACGAATTGATGCTACGGCAAATGCCTGCGCAGAAGCCGATCTCGCCCCACAAGCGATAACTAGCAAGACCAGTCCCAACAGTATTTTCGTCCGCATCGTGTTTTGCTCCCCGGCGCGTAAGGATTGACAACGATACGCATGGTGAACCGGGCCGGTTCCCCCGGATCGTATCGGCCATTGCGGAGAGCGTAAAGTTCGCGCGCATGATTCCCAACCCGATCGTGAGGAATCAGAAAGAGAACCGCTCAGGAGTTATACGAATGGTTATGCGATCTGGAAAACAGGCGCGCCGTCCCGCGCAGAAGCACCCGGGAATCGAGCAACAATTACGATTCGGTAATTTATTTATCCAGCGAGAAAACTACGCTGACTGATGTTTCCACTTCGATCGGCTCGTTGTTGAGCATATATGGCCTGTACCGCCAGGTCCGCACAGCATCGAGGGCGGCCTGCTGCAACATGGCGGGGCCGCTCACAACGTGCAGATCCTTGAGCGTTCCGCTCTTTGAAATCGTGGCGTGCACCACCACGGTGCCGCCCACGCGGGCCGCTTTGGCGATGGAGGGATACACGGGTGGCGTACTCCGAATCAGCATGCCAGTCGCTACGCCGGACGAAACGGCAATCGGCTTGGGAGGCACAAATTTAACTACCGGCTGTGCGTGTCCACTCAGGGCGCTCTCATTCGCGCCGCTGCCGCCCAGGCCATCCGCACCGGCCGCGTCAAAACTCGGCGGAGGCGCAACTTCGGCCGCTTGCTTCTGAATTTGCGTTGGCGCGTTGAGTTGATCGCCCATCATCTTCGCCTGCGACTTCGACGGCGTCTTTGGCGACTTCACTGAGTTATCTGCGGCACTCGGCTGACTGTTCTGAGTGATCGGACTGCCCGCTGCCGGTTGCTTTGTGGTCGCCGTCGCGGGCGCGCTCGGTGTCGTCGGCACGGCGGCAGATGGATCCTGCGCGGGCGTCTCCATCTGATTATCGGTTGGCGCCGGAGCCGTCTGAACAGATGGCTTCGCCGCGGGCGTCGTTCCATGATGGAACACGGTCATCATCAGGATCAGTGAGACCAGAACCGCACCGGCGCTCGCGCCGCCAACGATTATCCATTTCTTATTGGTTGTCTTCGGCTCTTCTTCAACTTCGATTTCCTTCGGAGAATACAGTTTGGAAAGAGCAGCGTCGGCTTCGCGCCTCAAGGTCGCTGTGGGTTCTGGCGAGTGAACGATTTCATCGTCCTCAACTACGGCTGTCATACCCACAGCCGCCGGAACCGCATTGGTCGCGCGGCTGACTCCGAGCCCAAGCGAGACCATACTCAATTTCCGGTCCGCGGGCTTGCTCGTCGTCTCAGGCTCTGCAACAAGCACCGACCCCGACACTGTTGCAGACGAAGCCGAACCCGAAAAGCGCGGCTTCTCCGCCGCCGGCGACGAAGTCGTTTTGGGCTCAGTGGATCGCCCATTCGACTTTGGAGTCTTTCCGTTGGAATGAGCGGCTACCCAATTTTCCCACTCACCGGATTGAGCAGGCTTGGCCGCAGGAGACGGCTTGCCATTCCCGTTGCTGGAATCTTTTTGCTTCTTCGCAATTTCCGGCGCGGACGTGGATGAACCACGCGGCTTCTCCACCGGAGATGCCGGCGTTTCATCGCGCTGAGCGGTTTTCCCAAACGGCTTCGGAGCCTCACTGAAGGAATGAGATTCTATCCACGCTTCCCATTCCTCGCGAGAGCTGAGAGTCTTCGCCGTTGGAGCTGCTTCGCTCTTCCCGTTGCTCGCATCTTCTTGTTGCCCGGCAGCCGCTGTCGCCGCATCGCCGTCCGCGGTCAGTGGAGCCTCGCTGAGAGGCTGAGCGGTTTCCCATTCACCCGAAGCCACAGCTGTAGCCGTAGCGGAGCCCTCACTGTCCCATTCGCCGAAATCTTCGGGAAGCGTATCAGGTAGCGACGGAATTAATTCTTCTGGAGATGCCATTTGCCGTCCTCACCTTTCTCGTAAACCGCGCCTTTGTAGGTGCGCGTTTCGCGCTGGCTTGTACTGGTGGCAGCGCGCTCACCTGCTGTTTCCGCCGGTGCGGAATCCGGGTGCACCAGGTTGGTTTTTGTAAAAGTCCAAGCGATTGGCGGCTCTGTCGTTTCGGTTGGCGTCGAATCCATTGGCCTCGAATCCGTTGGCGCTGAATCAACGGGAGCCAATCCTTGCACCTCGAGCACGACCGTAGCTTGCGCGGCCGCGGATTGTTCCGTGTCCGATGGAGTAAACGATGCTGTCAGCGTGTAGCTTCCCGGCGCGAGCACGTGACCGGCGGAAGGCGTGTAGACAAAAGTTCCGGCGACCGATGCCGTGGCGTTCAGCTGAGCGTCGCTCAGCGGTGTGCCGTATGGAATCGCGGAAGGCGTCGGCCAGGTAATGATCGTCGGCGATTTCTCGGTGACGGTGATGGGCACTGCGGCATGCGACGTTGTGTAATTCAAAGTGTCGATCGGAGTGAAGACCGCTGTGAGTTCATGCGCTCCGGGGTCCATAATGACGCCCGCGGCAGGCGTGTAAGCAAAAGATCCGGGCACTGCTGCTCTGGCGTTGAGCTGCGTCGCGCCGATGGTCACGCCGCAGGAAATCGGATCCGGTTTCCGCCAGCTGATTGCCGGAGTTGCTTTCGCAACCGTCAGTGACACGGCAGCTTGCGACGACGAATAGCCCACAGTATCTTCCGGCGTGAAGATAACGGACAGTCTGTGCTCCCCGGCCGCCAGTACCGCTCCCAGGCCGGGCGTGTATTCGAATTTACCCGGCACCGACGCCGCAGCGCACAGGTGCAAGGGTCCAATCTGTGTGCCATATGTAATCGGATCGGGCGTCGGCCACTGGATGACCGACGTTGCCCTGGCTACAGCCAGCGACACGGCCGATTGTGCTGTCGCGTAGTTCGCGGTGTCCGCAGGAGTGAAGGTTACCGAAAGCGTATGCATTCCCGGAGGCAGCAGCTCGCCCGCTGCGGGGGAGTAGCTCAATCTTCCGGGTACCGGCGCCATTGCATTCAGTTGCGCCTCGTCCAATGCGGTGCCGTAGGTGATTCCATCCGGCGTCGGCCAGAAAATTGCCGGTGTAGCCTTGGTCACCACAATTGAAACCGCGGCTTGCAGCGGCGAGTAAGCACTCGTGTCTACCGGAGTGAATGTCACCCACAGCGTGTGCGCCCCGACTGGAAGCACATAGCCGGGGTCGGGCGTGTAGACAAAAGTTCCCTCAACCGATGCTGTCGCGTTCAGCTGCGCGAACGTCAATCTTTCGCCGTAAGTAATCGCGCCGGGTGTCGGCCACGTCACCACCGGAATCATGCGCCCATCGGCCGATTTCGAATTCGCAGTGCTCGGCGGCGTATTGTTCACAGGCTCGACTCGTGCGATATTTTTTGCCGAAACTTTGGGCTCAGGATCCTTCTTCCGCTCTTTTGCAATGGGGCGTCCCGAAATCGAACTGGCCATCTCGCGGCTTATGCGCGAAATGCGCGTTTCAGGCCGTCCCGTGTCGCCGTACTGCAACGCACGCGCAGCGTCCTGATCATCGGGAATCTTCCACCGCACCGGCTTGCCAAGAGCCTTGGCAACCACATCTTCGTTCACCGATTCCAGAAAACGGGATTCAAACCGGTTGATCACAATCTCGAGGTTTGGATTTCCTTCGGCGAAAAACTGCGAGATCAGTCGATTTGAATTACGCAGTTCCGAGATGCCGGTCTGCGTCACCAGGTAAATCGTCGAGGCTTCCTCGATCAGAACCTTCGCCGCTACATCGATCCTCGATCCCACATCTACGATCACGTGATCGAATTCGCGCCGCGCAATTGCGATCAGCTTATCGATGGCGCCTTTTGAAACTTCAACTTCGGGAACTTTCGTAGGTGCCGCAAGCACCATTACTCCTGACCGATGCTGGACCAGAAGATTCTTGAGTAAGCTCGCATCCAGGCGGTCGACATTCCGTAGCGCGTCCTCCGTCGAGTAGCCCGCGGAAATCCCCAGGCACAGTGCCGCATCTCCAATGGGTAGAGCCAGGTCGATGAGCAGAATGCTTTGGTCGGATTTCTCGGCCAGCGCGACAGCAATATTGCAGGCGACTGTCGTTACGCCCGATCCGCCCTTTGGAGCCCGCAAATACGTGCAGCCCGCCAACAGACCTCGCTCCTGGCAGAGCTTTCTCGCGAAGCACAGTTTCAATCCGGGCCAGAGCCTCGCCCACAGCGTCGTGCTCGAAAGGTAGAAGCAGGTACTCACACGCGCCAGCGCGCATGGAGCGGATCGCAAGTTTCGGATCTGTATTCTCCGAATACACCATGATCGTCGCCGCGCCATTGCCCGTCGCTTTCTCCACCAATTCCAGTGCGACCGCTTGCTCACTGTCCAGGTCCAGGACGACAACGTCGAAGGCCCCAAGCAATCCGTGCACGTTTCCAACTTCCGGCGGGTATGAATCGAACTCGCGAACATCGGCCCTTTGCGTTTCGGCAAGCGCTCTGGCCACTGCCGACCGCTTCTGTTCGTCCGGGCCAATTAAAGCAATCGACAACAGTTCGGCCTCAGGCGCATATTTGCGTTTGGTGTCGAAGTTCGTTGACACTTCTGCCGATCTCACGGTTTTAGTTGCCCTTTGGGATGACGTACTCATTGAGACGCCAACTGCCTTTCTTCTCAAATCTCAAGTCGACAGGTCCCCGGGAAGCTGAACTCGCTGGTCCGCTCCCCCTTCAATCAACAAAAACCCTGCACTTCCGGGGAGAACTTCCAATGCGAACTTCAACTTACGACTGCCTGTAAACGAGTCGCTGTGGATCGATAGTACTCACTTTTTTGTCCAGTTTGGAACTTAGATAACGCTAAAGTATGGTTACCAAAGTGTTTTAAGCCATTACAAGCGCACGTTCCCCCAGCCGAACTCGAGTCCCGTTCTTTCGTGATCGCGACAATAAGCTGCCCATCGCCACTTGAAATCGCAGTAATGGACACTCGTTTTCCGATCGGAATTGTCTATTAACTTATTTATAATGAATCAATTGCAAGATAATCTTTGCTTGACGAGACCGCCAAAGCAACTCGCGGATTTCGTTGCTTCCAGCGTATCGAGACTGCTATAGTCCAGCATTGGCCGTTTTAAACGCGCCTAACACCGCAGTTTCTCGCATTCTGCAGCCCGCAACACGGTCCAAAAAAAGATGCAGCCGGACTCAAGAGCTGCTGGGCCCTTGAATTTTCCCCTTCGGAGTTCGGCCAGGGCGCGAAAGAGCAAGTTGTTCCTGGAGTAAGTGAATTGGCGAAGCGTCCCGCGGCTCAATCTGCGAGCAAAACGAAACAACGAGCATTAGCGCCGGTTGTACATCGTAAGCCCACCATGAGTGACGTGGCTCGGCTGGCGGGCGTCGGCACCATGACCGTCTCCCGTGTGTTGAGCGGAACAGTTCGTGTTTCCGCCGATACAACCCAGCGAGTTCAAACTGCGATCGAGCAGCTCAAGTACCGTCCCAATGTGCTGGCGCGCGCATTTCGCGGCCAGCGCAGCCATTCCATCGGCCTCATCATTCCTTACCTATACGATCCCTTTTTTGCCAGTTGCGCCCACGCGGTCACCACCGTAGCCAAGGAGCGCGGCTATTCCGTCATCATCACCACTTCCGATGAAGATCCCGAAACGGAGTACGCCGCAGCCGACGAGATGCTGCAACGCCACGTCGACGGCGTACTGGTGATTCCGGCCCGCGTCCGGAATTCCCGCCTCACGCGCGCGCTCTTCGGCAAAACGCCGGTTGTCGCATTCGACCGTCCCGTTTCAGACCCCTCCATCGACACCGTTCTGGTGCAAAATGCCGTCGGATCGCGCCGCATTGTCGAGCACCTCATCGAGCACGGACATAAGCACATCACCTATCTGGCGCTCAGCAGGAGCCTCTTCACCATCAACACGCGCTTTCTTGGCTATCGCCGAGCCATGCAGGATGCAGGGCTCGAGTCCTGCGCGATCTTCGATTGCAATTCTGAAGAGATCGTCGAGCAGGCTCTCAAGGAGAAAATGGCTCTCGATACTCCGCCCACCGCAGTCGTCACCTCGAACACCCTTGTGACGCGCTACGTTCTGGGAGCGATTTCGCGTCTCGGCTTGCGCGTTCCCAACGATCTCGCCTTCGCTGGATTCGATGACTTCGATCTGGCCGAGTTCACCTCACCGCCGCTGACCGTCGTCCGCCAGCCCGCGCAGGAGATGGGACGCGTTGCCGCCAACCTGCTCTTCGATCGCATTGCTCGCGGAGAAACGCCGCATACGGGCAACCGGATCGTTCTCCCTGTCGAGATCGTGCTGCGGCGCTCGTGCGGCTGCAAGCACCGCACCCCCGTCGTCATTCATTGAAAACGATTTCGCCAGAAAAGCGACTTCGACACGATCCCGCTCGGCGTTTTTCCTACCGCACCGCAATCGTCTGCGTGGCCAGGTTCCAGCCGCGCAGGCCAATCTCTGGCGCCGCATTGCCCGCCGGAAACGCCACGCTCACGCTGCGCTCCTCACCCGGCAAGAGCGAAACATAGTTGTCGCTGTAGTATGCAGGCAGAATGCGTTGTCCCGTCGCCGCATTCTCGAGAGTGAGTTTGATCATCAGCGCCGCTGCGGGTCCCGTGTTCTTGATCCGCACCGTAACCGTTCGCTCGCCATTCGCAGTTGCTGCCGCGGCCGAAGCCAAAAGCTGCGCCTGCGGAAGCGAATTCAACTCCCGCAAGCTTGCCTCATCAGCCGACCACCAGTAGAAGTTGTCGCTCACCGGCGCACCGGTCGCATCGCTTACTTCAAGCTTCACCAGGACCGTGTGACCAGCAGCTAACATGGCCAGATCGGGATTGCCCACCGGAGTGCGATCGTCGCCCCCGGCCTGCACTTGATCGGTATGATCGCTCAGCGTCTTGCCGTCCAGGCCCTCAACAAGCGTGCGCACCTTAAGAGAACGAGCGTCGCCCAGGTTGATCAAATCGACTGAGCCATCGGACAAATTCAACTGCGCGTGCACCGGCTCGCAAGCCTTCTGCGTTCCGTAAAAACTCGATTGCGTGTCGTAGTCCCAGCTCAGAAAATTCCACTCCATGCTCGGCCACGAGGGTTGCGTCATCCAGATCATGCGCGCGGAGTTGGGCTGCCAAAGATGCGCGGCAAATCCCTCAAAGATGGCGCGATGGCCCGCGTAATCGAGCATCTGCGCCTTCCGCTCGAAATCCTCCAGGCTCGTCGGCGCGCCAAACTCCGTTTCCATATGCGCCATGTACGGCTGCACCGCGCCGTTCCCGCTCTGGTGCCAATCGTGATAAGCCCACGTATCGCTGATGGGCCAGCGATCGGGCTCGGGGATAAACGATTTCATGCTCTCCAGTGTCGGCACGCTGGGAATTCCCAGCTCCACGCTGAAGCCGCGGTTAATCCGGTAATAAGTATCGAGCGGCTGAAATTGATACGGACCGGAGTTGCGCAGATTCACCTGATTCGAGCTGCCCGTGTAATAGCGCGTGTGGTCGAGCGTGCGCACCAGCTCCGCCAGCCCCGAATTGATCGTGGGCTGCGGCACGCCCTCATTGCGCCCGCACCACACCACAATCGACGGATGATGGCGGTAGCGCAAAATCGTATCGCGCGCATTCGCCAAAAACAGCGCCGGGTCTTCGGCTTCGAGGTTGTAGGTTTGCGTCGATTCCCAAAAATCGTTCCACACCATCAGCCCGTACTTGTCTGCGAGCGCGTAGAAATTCTCTTCCGTATTCTGGCCCATCCAATTGCGGATCATGTTCACGTGTGCGTCGCGATGCAGCCGGAAGTACGGCTCCAGATGTTCCCTGCTCACGCGCTTCAGCATGTCGTCCATGCCCCAGTTGCCGCCGCGCGCTGCAATGCGCACGCCGTTCACCTTGATCACAAGATCAGTTCCCGGCCATCCATTATCAACTGGACGAATTGACGCCGAATCCGCAGCCTGCGGCTCCAGCGTCTGCACCCACGCGTGCAGCATCCAGTCCGGCAGCGTCTGCCCCGGCAGCACCTGATTCGGCGTCCAGTCATAAATCTGCCGGATTCCCTGGTGCGTTCCGTCGATCAACGGCAGCGCCTCATCGTGTGTTCGGCTGGGCAGCACCTCCACGCGACGCAAATTTCCCAATGCATCGAAGAGCGAAAGCTCGTAGCTCACCTCTCTCATGCCGAATTCGATTTCCTTCGCCGCGCTCGTCTTCCCCCCTGTGGCCAGCGAAAGTTTAAGCGTGTGCAGCACTGGATCGCCGTAGCCATTCGGCCACCACAGCCGCGGCTGCTGAACCTTGAGCTGCGCAAACTCCGCCGGCTCCAGCCGAACCACCGTCTCTCCCGGATCGAGATGCACGTGCTTCGTCACCTTCACGTCGTCGAAGCTGGCCGTCAGCTCGCCGTCAATCGCCGCGCTGCCTGCGTTTGTCAGCGGCGCTTCAATCTCAATGTCGGCCTCGCTTCGATCCGGCTTCGGCAACGTCGTAATCACGTTCAGGTCGCCAATCTCCACGGGGCCTGTTGCCGTCAGTGTCACGTCCTGCCAGATGCCCGTATCGCGGTCGCGAATTCCAGGAATCCAATCCCAGCCCTCTGCGGCAGAAAACGTCGGCCCGTCCAGCACTTCTATTCCGCCGTTTTCGCCCGGGCCGCCTCGGAGCGACTGCTCATTCGGAATCCCCGGATGCGGCGGCGGAGAAACACGCACCGCCAGCGCATTCTCGCCACCGTCGGCAATATCCGTCACATCGAATTTCCCGCGCAGGAATGCGCCAGTAAATCCGCCAAGTTTCTTGCCGTTCATCCAGACTTCGGCAGCGTAATTTACGCCTTCGAAGTGTGAGCGTCAGCCGCCTTCCACGCGCCGCGGCGGGCGTCTTGAACTCCACACGATACCAATAATCCTGATGAGCCAGGCTCTCGGGAATGGAAAGATTGTTCAGCCCGTAATCGGGATCGGGATAAATGCCGCGATCGATCATCGTCGTCAGCACCGTGCCCGGCACCGTGGCGACCATCCAGTCCTTGTCCGCAAATCCTGCCTTTGAAATCTCTTCGCCGGTTGCTTTCACCTGCGGCGCCGCCTCCAGCCTCCAGCCTCCAGCGAGCTTCCACGGATCATCGCCCGTCAACTGGCAATGAAGATCGGCCGCGCTCAGCTCCTTCGCCACGGGCTTTTGAATCTCACCTTTTCCGTGCGGCCATGTCGACGGATCTTGCGGCGCGCTGTATCCGGCCTGCGCGCGAGTCTGCACCGGCCAGTGCTGCGTGGCCTCCTCATACTCTGGTTTGCTAAAGTCCGGCGGCGCATCGGCAATCGCCTTCACTTGCTCCGCCGTCAACGCCGTGCGATAAATTCTGAGCGCGGCAATCTCGCCGCCAAAATGGCTCGCCGCGACATTCAGCAGCGGCGGCGGCGCCATCTCCAGAACCGGCGCAACGCTGCCCTGCGCCAACTTGCTCGTGGCCACTTCGCGGCCATCGGCGTAGAGCACCACGATGATCGCCATCACTAACCGCAACCGCCAGGTGCCACTTTGCCGCGTCGAGCGCCTGATCGCCGGCCACAAATCCCGCGGAACTTTGCGCCTTTCCCAGCCACAGTCCCAGGCGATTGTCCGCAATGCCGATAAATCGCGCATCCTCCGCCGCAGGATCGCCCATGCCTGCAAGCAAAGCCGCGCCTTGAATCGGAACTTGCGACTCGAACCAGAAAGAAAGCGTCCACACAGCACGTCCCGCCAGCACGGGATCCTGTATCGAAGGTTGTCCTGATCCCTGGCCATCCATTGCCACAGCCCAAATTCCGTCGAGCGAAGTCGATGGTGACAGCGTCTTGTTCAAGCCGGACCCATCGGCAAGAAAAACCGCATTGAACGGACCGTATGCCTCAGCAGGCGTCGTCGGCGTTTGCGCGCCCAACGGCGCGGCCCAGTTCGCGGCCAAGATCCCGGCCAGGATCGCGGCCAGCCCAACTGCCAGCATCGCGGCCGCCACTCGCCGCCCAGCGCGAACAAAAAGCCGGAACCTGACTCGAGGAATGAAATGGAAGTGATTGGGCATGGCAAACCATCCTATCGAACCCGCGAATCGCTGAGCAAAGACTCCGTTTCGAAATCCGCCAAGCTGAGTTATCGCTTCAAATTGCCCAAAGGGCCGAAGATAACGTTATCAGAGACGGCAATGCTCCACCTTTTGGCGCGCAACATCGTGCCTCGGAATTCGGCAACCATAATAGCGTCATCGGGCCAGAACTGTCGCTGGTTTTCTGCGGGCGCGTGCTGATTTTTTCTGAAACATTCCAGACTTTCCGAGGTTCGGTATGGTACAAATGGTAACAATCTCATTGCCTGTGGGAACGCTCTCGTCGGATGGGGTTTGCGGTGTTTGTAATGGCTGACCTTGTGGAGAGCCGTGTGCTTGCGTTCGACGTTGGCGGCAGCCACGTCGCTTCCGCAGTGTGCTGGGGCTCGGATTTCCATCTCGGACCCGTTGCCAGCGCGCCTCACTCGGCCACGCATACGTCCAACGCCTTCGTCGATCTCCTCTATGACCTGGGAATGAAAGCCCGAACCGGTCTCGACGTCCACGAAAAGATCAACGGAGCGATGCTTGCTGTGCCCGGCCCATTCGACCTTCAGGCCGGCGTGAGCCTGATGCGTCACAAACTGCCCTACCTTTATGGAGTAGATCTACGCCAGGCCCTCGCCGCGCGATTCGGCTTGCAGCCCGCGCAGGTGCGTTTTCTCAACGACGCCGACGCGTATCTTCTTGGCGAAGTCGGAGCCGGAGCGGCACGCGGCTTTCGGCGCGCGGTTGGTCTCACGCTCGGAACTGGAATCGGCTCGGCCTTCGCGGTCGATGGTCAGCTGGTGACTGAAGGGCCCGGTGTGCCCAGCGGCGGCGAAATCTGGAATCTTCCTTACCGCGGCGGAATCGTCGAGGACTTTGTTTCCTCGCGAGCCATCGTGGGGAATTACGAGCGCCGCACAGGCAAGAAGTGTGAGGTCGTTGACCTGGCTGCTGCCGCCCTATCCGATCCGGCCGCAAAGCAGGCCTTCGTCGAATTCGGCGACCACCTTGGCATAATCATCTGCACGCTGCTCGTCGATTTTCGCGCCGATGTAATCGTACTGGGCGGCGGAATCTCCCGATCTGCCCATCTTTTCCTGCCCGCAGTGCAGGCCCACATCGGCGATTCGCCGATCCAGCTACGCGTCTCGGAGCTTAAGGACAAAGCCGCGCTCGTCGGCTGCGGCGTGGCCGCCTTCCGCAATGAAGATGGTCCGCCTGACGCCGGCAAATCCACGCCGGTGCGCAGCGCTACCGTCTAGCGCTCGCTCTCCTTCTCGATCACGCTACTGCGCAATCGTCGCTACTGCACAAACGTCACGATGCTCTGCGCCGGAAGCGTGTAGCTGAACTGCCCGCCCGTAACGGTGACCGCGGTCTGCGCCGCCAGGCCTGCGGCTGAAGTTGATTGATAAGGCGTCAACGAAGTCACGCCGCTCGCCGTTGCTCAGCACGAATGACAAGGCTCTCCGAAGTCGAATTCGAGTTGATCGCCACGATCACGTAGTGCGCCGGCGAGCTATTGCTGTACGCCGAAACATACACTCCGGAGACCGGCGTTGCAGTCGCCGACACGCGCACATATCCCGGCTGGATGAACTTGGAGTACTGGCCCATCACATAGCCCATCGGCTGCACATTCCCGGCGTCGTCGACAAGACCACAGGTGCCGGCGCTGGTTGCGCAACTGCCGCTGGCGGCGCCGAAAAGTCCCCACCAGACATAGGCGTTGTATTGGCCGGTGACCATCGAGTTATGGATCGACTCGCCATACGTCGTCAAGGCTTGCGCCCAGGTTAGTGTCGCCGAGCTCAGTGGGCCGAACTCGGTCATCCAGATTTCTTTCGGGCTGTCTCCCGAAGGAATGGAGTATGGCGCCGGCTGGACTCCATAGAGGTGGCCGCCAATGATGCTGATCAGCCCTTGCGCATTCGTATCGCTGAGAGCCGTTGCGGAATCGACCGGGTTGAAGTTATCCGACTCCGGCATGATGAGCTTCGTCGGAGTATGGGTCCGAGGTGATTGTGGAGGCGTTGCCTGCTATCCACGTATCCATCTGCTGCGGAGTCCAGACGCAGGATTCGTAGGTGACGTTCTCCTCCGGCTCATTCTGCATTGAGATGGCGTAGAGATGTGAGGGCTGTTGGTGGTATTGAAGAAGCTGACAAAGTCCTCCAGATACGAGGCGTATGCGGCATAGTTCGTTGGATTCAGATAGCCGCCGCAGTAGTCGGCTCCTTCAGTGCACGTGCCGTTGAAAGCCTCGTTAAAGGCAGTGCCGCTCACTGTAGTCGAGGTGCCGCTCGAGCTTCCAGGTCGCGGGCGGTGTCCACGGCGATGCAAAGACGATGGCATTTGGATTGGCGGCGACTGCTTCCGCGCCATTGGCAGCCTCATAGTCCCATTCGCTTGTTTCATACGGATCGCCCTTGGTGCCGCCGCCGGTTGACGAGCCCTCGGGATCGATGCGCACGCGCAGGATGCTGAGACCGAGTCCGCTCGTTGGGCTGAACAGTGCCGTGGCAACGGCTGAAGGCATTTGTCCGAGCCACGCCGTCGAGCCGCCGAATCCGCGGATCGTTTGGTATGTCGTTCCAAAGTCGACTGTCACCTGGTTCGGGCTCGCACCGGTGGTGAAAGTCCACGCATAGTTCGAGGCCAGCGCCGCGCCGGCAGAGCTCGTTGCTCCCGTCGTGATGGTCGCTGTGTACGACGTGCTGTAAGCCAGCGATGCATTCGGCGTAAACGTCGCCGTTGAAGTGCCGGTGTTGAAAGTGACCAAGCCCGAAACAGCGGTACTTGCCCGGCCCAGTCAGCGTTAACGTCGACGCGGTGATCGTCGACGAGTTCATCGGCTGGCTAAACGTCGCCGTCAGCGCGTTAGCCGACGTTCACACCCGTAGCGCCACTCGTCGGCACGGTAGTCGAGACGGTGGGAACCGGCGCCGCAGCGTCGTAAAGCTCCAAGTGTAAGGCGCGGACAGCGCAACTCCCGAAGAGCTCATAATGCTCGTGCTGAGCGTCGCTGTGTATGCAGTGTTGTAGGCCAGATTCGCCGCCGGAGTAAACGTCGCAACCGAAGTTCCGGCGTTGTAGCCCACGGTGCCTTGCACTGAGGTGTTTCCCGGCCCCGTCAGCGTGAAGGTCGAAGCGGTGATCGTCGACGAATTCATCGCCTGATTGAAAGTCGCCGTCACGGTCGTTGAGATGGCCGCAGTCGTGCTTAGACTCGCCGGCGTAACCGCGGTCACGCCCGGCGCGGGCGGAGGGGCGGCAGCGACAGTTGTGAATGTCCATGTGTAGTTCGACGCCAGCGCGCTCCCGCCGGAAGACGTCACGCCTGTAGTAATTGTTGCCGTGTAGGTCGTGCCATTGACCAGCGGAGCAGTCGGTGTAAGTGTCGCGCACGTCGGCGTTGTAGCTAACAGTCGCTGCCACTGCCGACCCGCCCTGCGGGGCGAGCGTAAAAGTCGACCCAGTAATTGTCGACGCGTTCATCGCCTCGCTGAACGTCGCCGTGAGCCGATGTGCTGACGGCGACCCCAGTCGCGTTGCTTCAGCGGGGTAACTGCCGTAACCGTCGGCGCGGGCGGAGGAGCCACAGCCGCCGTAGTGAATGACCAGGTGTAGTTGGAAGCCAGCGCAGTTCCCGCCGTGCTTTGCACTCCTGTTGTCAGCGTCGCAGTGTACGTCGTGCTAAAAGCGAGCGAAGCCGTTGGCGTGAACGTCGCACTAAGACCGCCGCCGCCCGCCCCGACTGTTCCGGCAACTGCGCTTCCGCCAGGCCCCGTCAGCGTGAAAGTTGAGGTCGTGATGGTCGACGCGTTCGCTCCAATATTGAAGTCGGCCGTGACGGCAGAAGTAATGGCGACGCCCGTGGCTCCGTTTGCCGGCGAGACCGGACCGACGGTGATCACGGTCGTCGGGCAATTACTGGTACACGTTCCGCCACCACCGCTGCCACCGCCGCATCCAGCAATCACGAGAGTCGCAGCCACCAGCCACCAAGCCGCACGAATCCGCATAATCAACTTCTCCCTGGATCATTTAGACACTGGATCGCTCAGATTTAAGTTCGCCGTATCTGACTCGAAAACCAGGCTTGCTGTCATTCGCTTGCGAGTGGAATCGGTTTCTGGTGCGAACTTCGAACCGTCAGTCGGCACCGTCAGTCGGCACCGTCAGTCGGCGCTCTACAGACCCTTCAAGAGCGCGAATATCAAGGCGCAGAAAGGGGAATGTCTTCCGCAGCCCACCCATACTAAATCAATTTACTTTGCCGCGCAACGCCGGTATAAATTCCGCCGCAAACAACATCGCGCCGCTTGCGCGGCGCGATGTTGGTGATCGTAGCTTCTGGTTTGTGTCGTGTTATTGCACCGTCACGTTGATATAGAACGGAATCGAAACCTGATTTTGCGTGCCATAGACCTTGATGCCGTTATTGGATGTCGCTCCGCTCCCTGGAACGATGCAGTTGTCGGCCCCGTTGCCAGGGGACGGAGACACATATCGACGCCTACTTCGTCAGCCGTGATCGTCACCGGATAGCTTCCTGACGGCGTAGTCAGCGCGGCTTCGGCGGTCAAGGTTGTCGTGTTGCACGCTGTAATGCTGACCGCCAGCGCGCCTCCGACAATCATCAGCAGCACCATCAGCATCAGCCGGCCTTTTTCAAACGCTTTGCGCCGGAAGAACAGCCCCATCATCCCGAAGCCAAAGATTGCCGCCAGCGTGACCGAGGTAGCGCGAGCATTTTGGCTGGTAGTCGTGCCCGCTGTTACATCGGTGTAGAGAGTCACCGTCACCTGTCCCGGCGTGCATGAAACCGAGCCATCGGCAACCTGTGTCGATGTTGCGCCGGAGGGGCATGGGATATCCACGGCGTTGGGTACAAGCGGGTCCGGGTTGGGATAGCTGAACGAACACTGTGTGTGTGGCGGCAGATTGTCACAGGTCAGCGAAACCGGGAAGTTAGAACCGTTCATCTGGTCGTTCACGCCCACAATCCCATAACCAGTGAGCGAGGTCACGGTTAGGTTCATGCTTGCCGTGGAACCGGCCTGCACCGTCAGAGATGGAGCAACAGTCAGTGACGCCGCATTGCCAGTTTGGGTAATTTGCACCATGGGCCCACGGACGGACTGCAGCAAAGTTGATGTCGGCCCGGTGAGACCCAGGAAGTTTGCATCCCCGCTATACACCGGGTGGATGTAGTGCGTGAACATCACCGGTGAATAGCTGATGCCCTGAGGCACATACCACAAGCAACTGGTTGGGAACGACGCCTGGGCACCTGTCGCCGTGCCGGCGTTCTCAATGGTCAGTACTCCGGCGCCGGACGAGGTCGGACATGCCACGCCCGAGTATCCGCCCGGGGTTGCGTATCCGGCCAGAATGCAGCTTGCCGCGCCGATTCCTGCCGCGGAGGTTCCCGCAGGGCACGTGGTCGAGTTGTCCATCACTGTAATCGACCCCGTGGGAACGCCCGCGGCGGTGCCCACCGTCATAATGTAGTTGTACTGAAAAGCCGCCGCTGATGGGTCGTAGGTGGTTGTGCCCGAGCCAGTTCCCGGCAGCACGAACGGCAGGGCAATATCTATCGGATCAGGGAAGGTCGGTATTTTGATCCCTGTGATCGCGGACTTCGCCACATTAACTGAGATCGTTCCCGTCGAACGGCCGTAGACTCGATCGCCGCTGTAAGACACGGTCATCGTCTGCGTCCCCGCCAATACCGGCGACAAAGTGAAACTGGCGCTGCCACCGGCCAGGCTCGATGTTGCGGTCGCTGTTTGCGGAGTAATGGTCGGAATGCCCGCATTCGCTCCCGAACTCGGAATGACCACGATCCAGGTGGTGTAGCTCACCGTGACCGTCCCGGTGGGGGCAATTCCCGCACCGGCCTTTGGCGCCACTGTAATTGTGAGTGGCGTATTGATCACCTGTGCCGCATTCGTTCCGCCAGCAACGTTGGTTGCGGAGTTGGTCAATGTCAGCCCGACGCCAGTGGCGTCAATCACGATTGGAATATTCACGGCATTGCTCGTGATTCCGATTTGGGTAGTAAGAGTCCCTTGATCTCCAGCTCCCGGATCGAAGGTCACGTTCACCGTGCAAGTGGCGCCCGCTGCCACGGGGCTGCCGGCCTCGCAGCCGCCAGTCGCCGTATCGGCAGCCACGTAGTCCACCGAATTGGAGCTCGTGTAGCCCGTGACTGTCAGCGCCGAATTTCCGGTGTTGGTGATAGTCGCGACCGCATTTGTGGAGCTCGTGAGCGATGCGGGAGTACTCAAAGTAAGCGTTCCGCTGGTGCTCACCAGGGTGACGGCGCCGCCGGCCGCCTGAACCAGATAGACATTGTTTGCGCGGTCAAGAGCCACCGACGAAGTACCGGCTACCGTCGAGGCAACCGCGACCTCCCCGCCAGGATTCAATGCGCCGCTCACGAAGGGAACGCGTGTGGTTCCGCTTGCCGACGAAATATAGATTGCTCCAGAGGGATCGACAGCCAAACCGGTTGCGCCGCTCAGATTGTTCAGCAACGTGACTGGAGTTCCCGCGCCGCCAACGAGTTCGAAAAGATTCACGCCGTCGATCACGTAGACATTTCCGGCAGCATCCGTAGCTACAGCGGAGGGCGCTGTAAAGCCGGTGGTCAGCAAGGCTTGCGCCTGTCCCAGGTTGGAGGCGGTCGAGGCACTGATATCGCTAAGCTTGACGACCCGCCCATTGGTCGGATCTGCGATGTACAAATTGTCCAACCCATCCGCGGCCAGTTGCAGCCCCGTCGTACCCAGGCCACTCACCAGAGTTACCTGGCCGGCTGCATTCAGACCGGTGGTCCCGAAGGGAACCTCGTACACGCTGCCCGTGCTGCTGTCTGCGATAAAGACATCGCCCGCGCCATCCACTGCGACGCCGGTAGGCGTCGTCAATCCCGTACCAATGGAAACAGCTTTGGAAGTGCTTGTGGAGCCGGGCGCATACTCAAGAACTTTGCCTTGACCCGGATCGGCGATGTAGACATTCCCCAGCGCATCGGTCGCCACCTGAGTGGGCGTCAACAAACCTGAGCCGAATGTCGACTGCAGTCCGGGACTCGCCTGTATATTCGCGCCCGTCCCGACGCCATGCAGCACCATGGACGCCAAAATGTTGCTGTTCGCGTCAAGCATCAACAGCTTGGCGGAGATACTCCCCACGGCAGACGGAGTAAAGGCTATGTTCTGCAGGCAGCTCTTGCCGCTCGCGTAAGCCACTCCGGTGGTGCAGGTCCCGCCGATGATCGCGAAGTCCTGATTATGCACGCCATCTTCGACGATGGCGAAACTTGCGGGCGTCACCGCGCCGTTAAAACCGAAGACGACATTCGAGCCGCCTGCCGCTGTCGTGCCTACTACGGAGGAGCCAAACTCGGCATAACCGAATCCGACCTTCGCCACATCCGCCTGGCCATTCGGTTGCGACTGCGAGGTTGGAACATACATCAAATTATGCGCAGCATCGACAGACACCTGGCCTCCGGCAGGAACGCCTGAAATCAGGACCGCCGCAGCGGTTTGTGGTGTCCCTGACGGATTCGGGACTTCAACCACGCCGACTTGAGAATCGCTGATGTACAAGTTGCCGGCGGCATCGGTTGTGACGCCTTTTACTGAAGGCAGCATCGGGTCAACGCGAGCCAGCGTTGCGTCGCCTTCCACAAGAGTTTTCCCTGATCCGGTCGCCGCGTATTCCCCGTTGGTCGCAGTTCCAGGAATTTCCAAAACGCCGGCGAGTCCACCCGAGTCCTCGACAAAGAAAACATTGCCTTCTGGATCTTGCGCAATCGCGATCGGGCGCGCCGTGAAACCCGATGCGGGTGCCCAATTCCATCCGGCGGGCTTTGGATTCGACCATGCGCCCGTAACGGACAGACCCCGTACGTCGATGCCGGCAGAGCCACCTTGGTCGCCAATAATCAGGTTATCGTTGTTTCCGACTGCAATGGCCCATGGCTGAAAGTAGCCCAGGCCGGAGCCCGTCAAATCGGTGACGCTGTATTGCGCCCATGCTTCGGGCTCGTTGTTGTTTCCGGAATTGGTGCATATTGTCGTCGTGGGGTTGCTGGGTGATAGGTCGTTTGGGCCGCCATCGTTCAGGCCGGTCCAGGTTTTCGTTGTCGGATTCCACGGGAACATGACAATGCAGTTATTCCAGTTGGCCCCCACGTAGATGTTGTTGCCGGGATCGACGGTAATGACAGGGTTTTGGTAGCCGCCACCGAGGCTCGCTGAGGGCGACGAGGAACCGAGCACAATCGCCGCTCCTCCGCCCGCAGGAAATTCGTACAGCGCGCCGTTGGCATAATCCACCACAAACCAATCGCCGGCCTGGTCGATCGCCGACTCCTGGATGGTCCCCCACCCAGTGGGGTGACTCAAGCCGGCCGCTGAACTGGCCGTCACCAGCGGCGAGCCTTGGCCAGTCGCAAGGCCAGTCAGGCACAAGCTAATCAGCATCAGCGTAAACGCATAGCCGGCAATCCGGCGAAGTGTGGTGAACGATGTGGTGGCCATTGCATTCCTCCCAAAAACAACTCGTAGCAACCTTCCGCGTCGGTTCAACTCCGCTAGCGGATCGAGGCTTGCCTTCTCTTTCAGCTCTCCGGGAGTCGCCTCCAACTCCCGGAAAGCATTGTCGGTTCCAACCAGTTTCCGCAACCTCTACTGAACGCTAATCGGCAACGTAAACATCGGGTTCGTCAGAGAGTTCTGAATGAGCGCCTCTGGATCGTAAGTAATGACTTGCACGTTATAAGTTCCTGCAGGCGTCGCAACCTTTGGTGCTGGAGGCGGCGTTGAGTACCCGGCGTTGGTGCAAGCCGTGAGGCCCATGAACAAGCCGGAAAGCATCATTACGACGCAGATTACAGCCATCGAACGGTAGAGTTTCTTGCGCCCGGCGATTAACCCAACCAGACCGAGGCCGAACATTCCAGCCAGCGCCCAGGGTGATTGCCGCGCGACAGAAGCCGTCGTGCCGCCGTTGACCGCTACGTTCGTGCTGATGGTCATTACGATGGTTGACGGAACCGCGCCGCTCGCGCCCACAGCCTCTGTGCCCGTGCTCGGATTGGCGTAATTGAATGTGCACTCGGAGTACTGAGGCAACGTGGTTGGCGGGTTGGTTGTGGCCAGCGGAATCGGCGCATCCGATGAGTTGCACTCCAGGCTCACGTTCTCACTGAAGCCCACCAACGGCATCAGTGTCAGAGTCACTTGAGTTGGCGTCCCGGGCGTGATGGTCGTCGCCCCTCCAGACACAGTGATCTGAACGCTTGGATTGATTACATAGAAAGTTGCCACCGAAAGGGTTACAGGGGCGTAGTTCACGTCGCCGCTATACGCCGCCGACAGATTGTAGACACCCAGCCCGAGATTCTGCAGCAGGAAGGTCGCAACGCCATTGCCGTTCGGCGCGATGGATCCGCCGACGCCCTGAGTTGGATCGGCAGGGTTTCCATTCTGCTCGAAGGTGACGGTGCCCGAGGGCGTTCCCACCGTCGAGCTTATAATCGCCGAGACATAGACCGGCTTCGTCCAGTACACATAGGTATTTCCGGCCCACACGGTCACAAATCCAGGGTTGGCGGCGCAGGTCGACGACGCAGTCCCGCTGGTCAGTGTCGTGTAATTCAAGCATTGGCTGTTCGTCACTGGCACGCCAAGCGTAATCGTCGGGAGCGCCCGGGCTATTGTGAATGTGCCCTTCGCGGCAGCACCTGAGAAGCACGGGGTAGCCGTGGCGCATGTGTTCTGTGTAGTGCCCGCTGTGCCGGAGCCGCTATAGTCCGCGTTGATGGTGTAGGTCCCGCCAAGCAGCCCGGTGTAACTAAATGTGGCAACACCTGCGCTGTTCAGCGTCTGGGTCTGCTTGGGCTGATTGCCCGTGGCGCTTCCTACTGAAAGCGACACAGTCCCCGTCGGCGTACCGAAGCCCTGGCCGGCGGTTACGGTCACCTGAATCGTATTGCATCCGGGATAAGTCGCACCCGCGCATCCCGTTGTCGTCACGGGAGTGACCACGATCACAGCCGCGGCTGCTGGCCGAAGATCCTGGATTACGTTGCCCGACACAGCGATGTTGACGCCCGTCGTTGCGTTCACCGCATTGCTGATGACTGCGATGGACGCGCTCGTCTGGCCCGCGGCCGGAGCTTGAAGCACCATGCCCAGGTAGCAGGAGCCGCCCGGCGGAGTGCTGGTGGTCGAACTGCAGCCCGGCGAGTTCTGCGTCGCAGGCGCCACTGTGTAATCGGCGGCGTTGGTGCCAGAGATGAGATCGACTGTTGGGTCGTCGGAGACCGTCATCGGCTGGTTGCCCAGATTTAGAATCTGCGCATCCACTTCGGTCGGAACGTTCGGATTGATCTCCGCAACATCGCTGAAGTTGTACGTGCCGCCGATACCGAGTTGCGACAAGCCGGCGGTTGTCCCGGAGCCATAGGATGCATAGGCGTTCTGGGTACCATCGAGCGCTACACCCCACGGAATTGCGGGGCCGCTGCCCAAACCGCTGGTCAACAAAATCTGACTGTTGATGTTCAGCGCGCCCGTAGTCGTGCTGTAAGGAATCCACACCAGCCCATTGGCTTCCGCCGCAAAGACCGAACCCGACGGGTCCACGGCCAAACCGGTTATGGGCGCCTGGAGTCCGCTCGCAACCTTCGTCGAGCCTCCAAAGGGCAAAGATATTTCCCACAGGTTCGATCCATCAGCCACCCAAACATTCCCTGAGTTGTCAGTAGCAATCGCCGACGGACCCGTGAAACCCGATCCAAGCACGATCTGCGGATAGCCTTGCGCGATCAGCTCTGTCTGCGGATTCGGTATCTCGACCACCTGCTTGTTGGCCTCATCGGCTACAAAAACATCTCCTTCGTTATCGGTGGCAAGATTCAGATTGCCAGTGCCCAAGCCGGAGGCGATCTTCGTCTGCTGCCCCGTGGCCAACGCGCCATTAACAAACGGAATCACGTAGACATTGCCGGAGTCTCCGATATAGAGATTGCCGACGCCATCAACAGCCACGCCCGTGGGAGCCGATAGGCCGCTGCCCACGACTTTGCCCGATGCCGGACTGGTCGTGCCAGCCGGATATTTTTCAATCGCCTTCAAGGCAGAATCGGCGACATACGTATTGCCGTAGAGATCGGCCGCCACTTGCTTCGGATCGTTCAGCCCGGAAGCAATCGATTGAACTGTCGCCGAAGAAACCACTGAAACCGCCGCGCCCTGACCGATACCACTCAGGTAAGCATTGCTTCCAGCAATGACGCTGCTGCCGGAGCTGAGCAACTGCACCTCGCCCTCCACGGCGCCAGCCTTGGTGGTATTCAACTGCACGTAATACGGGCACCAGCTATATGCGCTGGTTGTCGTCATGTTGGCGCTGAATGCCGGATACGAAGTGCCCGCAGTGCAAGGGTTCACCGGATTTGTCGGCGGCGGGTTATCCAACAAAGGATTGTTCGCCACGGTCAGGAAATTTGTATTGCTTGGTTGCGCCAAAGCAATGCTGGCCGGCGTGGTGGCCTGGTTGAACATGTAATAAAGGGCTTGTGTTTGGTTGACGGCGAGAGTGGCGGATGTCGAGCCGCTCGCGCCTGCGGCGATCAAGCTGCTTGAAATCTGGAAAGCCGTACTGCTCAGCCCGGTTCCTGACACATAAAAGCTCATTCCGTTCAGCGCGGACAGAGGGTCGCCCGACTTTGCCGAGATCGTGACCACGGTGTTTTCAACGAAGGAATTTTTCGCTGTCAGTGTCAGCACTCCGCCGCCTGACGCTACCGAGTATTCCGAAATCGGCACAGCGCTCGGCCCGCCCACCGGTGCAGTCCCAAGGCTGAGAGCGCCGGGCTTCCAAATCACGATCGTCGAATACAAACACGTGGCTGTCGCTGCCTGCTGGGTCGTGGTGTCGCACTGCGGGCCGTTTACGCCGGCCGGTGCCCAGTTGTTGTAATAGCTGGTAGCGATCCAGAGGAATCCCCTCTTGTCGACCATCGGCGGGTATCCGCCATCAACCGGCGAAACCATCTGCGCATCCGCCCAAACCAACTTCGGACTCGCTGGCGTGCCCTCATTGGGAATCTCGAAAACGCCGTCTGCCTGCCCGCCGTATGAAATGTTATTCGTGCTTGCGAAGTACATGTTTCCCTGCGGGTCAATGAACATGCCATTGATGCCGTTCCAGCCGCCCTGGTCGACCCGCGTCAACGCCCCTTCGGCTGTTCCCGTCCCATCGCCGACGACGGTTGGAGAGCCCGCGGGAATCTCCCGAATGCCGTGCACATTGTTCGGATAGTCGCCTTGATTTTCAACGAAAAATAGATTGCCGGCGTGATCGACCGCCAATTGGGTAGCACCAGCTTCCAGGCCCGTGGCCAATGCGACTACCGAATTCGCGACTACGTTTCCGGCCTCATCCACCTGGTACTTGTAGATTGCCGAAGTATCCGACGTGCTCACATAGAAGGTCACGCCGTCATCGCCCGACTGAAGATCCTGAGGCGGAATCGACAACGTCTGGTTGCTGGCGTTGGTGTAGGTCGGACCCTTCCAGATGTCCGCATTACTGAAAGTCCATGTCCCTGAGGCGGCGTTGTACGGAACCCGGCAGAATTGGACAGCAGAGCCATAGCGATCCGTGACGTAAAGGTTGTCCCATTTGTCGAATGCAATGGCCCCGTCCCAGTACGAGCCCTTGTACTCCAGCAGCGAACAATCGGAGGCGTCTTTATTGGACGGTTCAGGCCCTACGATCTCCGTCGGTAAAGATGCACCAGGCGCCAGATCGTAGATCACGCTGCCGGCTTGATCCAGGAAGAGGATATGGCCGTATAGAGGGTCCTGCTTCATGGAATAGATCTGAATCCAGTTGCCTGTGCCGCCGTGGTTGAAGGGAACGACTGAGCCAACCGAGACCGGAGCCGGCGCCGTAATGGGTAACTGCGCCTTGGCGGCAACAGCCCGGCAACACGCCGGCAAGAAGAACCAGGCTCGCGATCCGTGCAACCCTGCGAAACATGACTGTCGATTCGATGGCCATACATTCCCTCCCACAAGTTCAATCAGATATCTCGTTACGAGCGGCTTACCTGTCTGCCCGCTTTCGCGGATTCGGCAGAAGGCGGATACCGCACTTCTTAGTCCTGCCCAATCTTGACCGGCCGTTCCGTCTTTGCCGACCGCTTACCAGTCCCCATTCCGTGCGCCGCTTCAGGTTCACTCGAGCGGCTGCCCGGACAGAAACCATTCATTAGAACGTGAACTTCGCTTCCAGTTCCGCCAGCCTGTTTCCGACCTTGATATTCGCAACACCGAAATCCTGATACTGGAGCATGCTTTGCGTCAGTGGCGCACCAACGACCCCATCCTGGAAACCGAGATTCAGGTTCGTGGTGTTGTTGTTGTTGAACGAAACCAGCGGGTGGTTAAGGAAGTTGAAAGCACTCATCCGCAACTGCAGATCCCTTCCTTCTCCCACTGAGAAATTCTTCAGCACCGTCACATCGTGTTCCATGAACGCCGGACCGCGAAGGTACGGCAGCCGGTACGCCCCATTGGTCCCGGGCTCCGGAATGCCGAAACCCAGCGGATTGATGAACTGGTGCGGATGCGAGCCGCCCTCTGACACTGACTCCCTTCACCAGCGTGGGCATCAGTTGCACGTCCGGCGTGCCCAGCCACACCACCGGATTCATATCGGTGACACAGAACGTATTGCCGTTCTTGTCGGGCTGGATACCATAAACGGTCTCGCACTGCGTCTGACCTTGCTGATTTGCCTGGTTTGGATATGGAACCTGCACGGCATTCGCGAACCCGCCGTATCCGAACCCGAAGTTGTTGCCGTTTTCAGAGGCCAACGGGAAACCGCTCATGACCTGCGAGATTCCGGAGATCTGCCAGCCATTAGCGAGCTCGGAGAACATCCAGTGGCCGCCCTTGTAGCGCTTGCCCAGGTCGACCAGGTAATGAATGTTGAAAACCTGCGTGCGGTCGTACGGCACCGGGTTGTAATCGTTGCGCAGGTGCACCGGATCGACGAGTTGGTTGTTGTACGATGCGGCAGTCGCGAGGTTCTTGGCGAAGGTGTAGTTGGCGCCCCACGTGACGATGCCCGAAGCCTTGTCCCACTCGATCTGTGCGCTGTTGTAGTTCGAGTAGAAGTCGTGCTTGAGCTGGTAGATGTGCTGGTAGAACGGATAGGGACGGTAGAGATCGTACTCCGGAGTACCGAGCCCACCGATGCCGTCGATGACCGGATTGCCGTAAAGCGCAAGCAAATTGGTAGGGATAACCGAGTAGTTGACACTGAAGAGGTTGTCGTTCGCGCCCGCCATGTACGGGTTGTTGTTCGTGGGGCAACCCGTCTCTATGCCGCAGATGATGTTGATGTCCGAGGCAGAGTTGTAATTGGCGCCGCTATAGTTGGCGCCGCCGTTGTACGAAGACAGATTGACGCTCTGATTGCCCACATAAGCGGCCCACATGTGTGATTTCCACGGCAGGCTTTCATCGATTCCGAACGTTGTATTCGTAGTAGACGGGGCGCTCGGTGTCCTTCGGAGAAATGGTGTAGACGCTGAAATCGGGAGGCAGGAGTGGCGACTGGCTGTCGATCTGGTTAAAGGTCAACGCCCCCTGCAAGTACGAAGTCTTGTATCCCTGTGCTGTGCCCGCGGCAAAGGCGTAGGGCTCGAACTGCTCCTGGTTGCGGTATATACCAAAGCCGCCGCGCAATACGGTCCTGCCTTTGCCTGAAATATCCCAGGATGCCCCCACGCGGGGAGTGAAGTTGATCGCTGCTGTGGAGTTGACGGAGTTCGAGACCCCGGTCTTCTGCGAAGCCCACGTAACGCCCGGGAAGCCGGCGCTGCTGCAGTTGCGCGTGTAGCCGCCGCACTGCGTGGTGTAAAGGCTGTCGGAGAACGTCGCTATGCCGTTGTTATGCCTGTCCGTCCAGGGGCCGAAATGCTCAAGCCGCAAGCCAAGAATCAGCGTAAGACTGTGCACCTTAAATGTATCGTTGGCGAACCCGGCCATCGTCGTGTAACGCATGTCAACCAGGGGCGTGAAGTTGGTCTGCGTAAATGAATCGGAATACCCCTCGTACATCATCGCCGTGGGGTTATAGCAGCTTCCCAGGTAAGCCGCGCCGGACGCGCGCAGATTGCCGAGCGGGTTCGGATTCACGCAGCCGTTATAAGGCGCCTGATTGGTCGACGAATACTCGTAGTACGAGTTTCCGGGAGTTGAAAGTGTATTCGCCCTGCGGATATCCAACAAAAGCGGTGCCGTTGTACGTGCCCGTCTCCCCGTAGACTCCGAACTCCAGGAAGTGGTTCTTCAACTGCCAGCTCACGTTGTCCTGGAGGATCGGATCGACCTGCTTGGTGTGGACTTGGTTCTGGTAGAACCCGCCGGGCATGTTCAGGTTCGGATAGCCGTTGCTGCCTCCGTTCCCAAGGGCAGGCACGGAATAGTCGTCGTTGTTTTTGTACATTCCCAGGTAGTTGAAACCGAGTCCGCCATTACCCGCAATGTCAAACCGGTCCACTGCCGTTGGGTCTCCCATCTTGCCGGGCCAGCTGACGAAGGACATAGCGGCGATGAATTGATTCGTTACGCTCGTGCCAAAAAAGTGCGTATAGCGCGCCGAAAGCGATATTCGACACGTCTCCGGTAGTGATGGCGCCGGGATAGGGCACTGAACCGGTCGGGAACTGATTGTTGACATCGACAGGGTCCTGGTCGTTTTCCCGCTGCAGGCCATAAACAAAGAACAGGTTATTGGTTGCGTTGATGTTGTATTGCAGCGTGGCCCTGAAAACGCTCCCGTTCTGGTTCTGCTCGAGCTGCTTAATGTAGTTGTAGCCAAACGGATTGGTGAATGGATCCGCGTTCGGCGCCGGGAACCAGTTCACGAGCGCCGCGCCAGCGCCATTGATGTAGGCATTGGCATTGTTGTTTGCCACCGCCGTTCCATTCGGCAGGAAGCTATCCACATAGCACATGGGCTGGATGGCATTGGGATTGGGATTGCCGTCGGGACGCGCGCCGCAGAGCTCGGCATCGAGCGAGGCTGCGCTGAAATCGCCCTGGCGCTCGGCCGCGGTCGGCACCCAGGCAGAGATTGCCTGCTGATCGGCCTCAAATATCTGGTTGTAATACTCGTATCCCGCAAAGAAGAACAGCTTGTCCCTGTTGTGATTGAAACTCGTAAACGGAAGCAGCAGCGGACCGCCAAAATTTCCGCCGGGATAAAAGTACTGCTCGTTCGGGCGGGACTGACGGAGGTAATTGTCGTACCAGTCGTTGGAGTTCAAAATCGCATTGCGCGCCACCAGATAAGCCGCGCCGTGAAACGTGGCGCCGCCCGTCTTCGTCGAGGAGCTCAGAACCGCTGGCCCCTTGGCATACTGCGCCCCGTACGACGAACTTGTCGCCTTCAACTCCGAGACCATCTCGATGTTCGTTTCCTGCACCGATCCGGAATTGGTTGAGATATTGGTCAGCGAAACGCCGTCACTTAGGATGGCGATGCCGGCGGGCCGGCGCCGTTGGCGCTATAAGCTCCAGTGGGACCGCTCAGGCCCTGCACCGCGGTATTGAATCCCGGACGGTTGAAGAGGCCCTGGTCGCCGGTAGACATCGCATATCCGGGCAACATCTTTACCAGCTCGCCGGCGTCGCGGCCGACGATGCTCAGGGTGTTCAGGTCTTTAGCGGTGATGATGTCGCTGCGCTCGCCCGTGTCGAGCTGGGCCAGATTGGAATCGACCTGCGCTTCCACGGTGACTGCCGTCGAAGCGGTGCCGATCTTCAGCTTGATATCCGTCTTGCTCAACTGGTCCCCGCTGCGAACAGGGAACGGTTGGGATTGCCAGGAGTCGAAGTTATCCGCTGTCACCGTGATCTGGTAACTGAGGTCGGGGGTCACGCCCGCGAAGGCAAAAGCGCCATCGCTGTTACTGGTCTCAGTTCGCTTGATTCCGCTCGCGAGGTCTGTCAATACAACGGTGGCTTTTGGAATCACAGCGCCCGTCGTATCCGCGACAACGCCAGTCACGTTTCCTGTCGCTTGCCCATGCAGCGCTGTTTGCGCCAGCAGCAGCACTGCGGTTAGCATCACCAGCAACGAGGCAGTCGGCCTGTTCCCTGAAAAGAACTTCATAGTAGTCCCCCCGTCGGCTACATTCCTTTGTGTCTTTGACAGTTGGTTCCCGGTCCCCACACCACGCCTGAGTTTTTGCGCACCCCAGCTAAGCATTCAAGCGCCACTCAAGCCTTTGGGTGTTGGGACGCAGATTCTCGTTCTACTTTGATGACAGGGAATTCTGAAGCTTGGGATTAGAGTCTGTCAAGCGAATTCTTTCCGGGTTTTCCAATGATGGGATCGATACCGCAGGTTTGCCAGCCTATCCGCCTCTTCGGGCCTTTGCGTAGGGCGCTTTGCACCATCGCGCACCAGCGCCCCGGCCCACAAAAGCATGATCATCTGCACTGTGGCGGGCACTGCCGCGGCTGTGATTCCAATGGGGCTACGCTTTCGGCCGCCACTCATCGCTCGATGTAACCGGATTGTCACCCACCTGCCAAAGCGCTGAAACCGCTCGCCCTGCAATTGAAAAATCGCTTCACTTCATGCGCACATTTTCCCCGCGAACATTCAACCGGAAAAGCCATTCGCAGCCAGCGTCTCAAAATTCCAGCCCGCATCTTCGCATGCGCACGCTGCGAAGCGGCCTCCGCCGAAAGATTGATCGGCCTTCTCGCGCGGCCAATCTCGTTCGTCATCAAGGCTCACTGTGAGCGCGCTCGCTCACCGATTGCGCGGCACGGCGCTTTCCTGACGCATCGCGCCACGATCCGTTAGCCGTGATTTCGATATCATGAAATGCCCTGCTCGAACCCTGTCCGAATATCGCTCAATGACCGCTGTAGTCATGGCCCAGAGAGCCCGGATGCGCGTCGGCAATCGCGCACTCGCGCATACGATTCGCTTGCGGAAACCCCGCCTCGCTCCTAATCCGGCACCACGAAAAGCGTGATCGATTGCGCCGGGAACGTGTAGCTGCCGATCGTGCTCGTCGTCCCGCTTGCCACTGGCGGCGTCACGCTCACACCCGCCTGCTGCACGATTGCATTCAGGTTGGCGTTGCTGTACTGGTAGACCTGCGCCGTCGTTCCGCTTGCCGCTGAGAAGTTCTCCAGGCTGATCGTTGAAGTCAGCGGGCCGTAGGTCTTGTTGATCACCATCACGGTAATCGCGCTGTCGGAAGTTCTCTGCCCACCGTAAACCGACAACTGTCCTTCCCCGTCGCCGCCCGATCCCGTGCTCGTCGCATACAGGTACGTGTTGCCAAACGTCGAGTCGTTCCCGTCGTAGTTGCGGTACATGGCAAAGGCGTAGTTGCCCGGGCCCTGCTGAACTGTAGTTCGTCGTCGGCCAGAACGCGCCCATGCCCAGGCCCTGCCGTCCGAAGATGCCCAGAATGTCAGCCTGCACCAGCGCGCCGTTGATCGACTCCAGGCCGCCGAAGTTGTATTCGTCGATCGCAGTCTTGGTGCCGGGGTAGTCGTTCGCCACCCATGTCTGCAGCATGGGAATCAGTTGCGGAGCCTGCGCGGCGGGTTGCAGTTAGAAGTGTAGTTCGGGTCGGTGGTGTAGTTCGGCTGCGGATAATCGCCGCTGGCATCGGTGTAGGTTGGATCCCAGAAGACACGCGTCGCGTTCATGCGCGCTTCCTGCTCCTGCGTGTCCCCAGCAGTCGTAAAGGCCACTGAGTTTCCGCTGCCAGCGGGGTAGTCCGGCGCAAAATATCCGTGAATGTCAACGTAATCGAGCAGCCGCACGCCATAAGTATTGCGAGTATTTCGCAAACTGCTGCATGTAGTACTCGATCATCGGTATGCCGCCGTGCGCTTCGCGGTCAATCGGAGCACTCCACGGTTGATAGCACGGAGAGCCGTTGTCCCATCCGTTCTCAATGTCTTTCTTCGAGTAGAAGTACGCTTCCCAGTAGTCGATCACCGGCCCGCTCACCAGCGCCGTCGGATCGGCGGTCTTGATCGCCAGCGCCGTGCCGATGCCGTTGTTTGTCACTTCGTCGTACGTGAATGCGACGGGATGGACGTCGCGGTGCACCGCGTCCCACCACGTTGGCTCGTTGTCCAGATCCCAGACGGCCACGCCTTTGCCGCTCGCGCCGTTGCCATAGGCTGGAATTCGTCACCAGCGAGTTCACCCAGCCGCCAGACCATGTTCCATCCGCCCAGGTTGATGTCACCGAGCCGGGATTCGGAACCGTACTGGAAGTCGGAGTCGCCGAAGTGTCCGTAATATTGGGCGGCGGCTCGGAAAGGCTCGTGATATTCGGAATTTGCGTTGCCGTGGTGCCGTTGCTGCCGTTTAGATCTACGCCGCTTGTCAGAACCCCGTTTCCGCAGCCACTCTCAAACGACTGCTGGCTCGGAAACTGCGATTGCGTAAAGCTGCACGCGTACTGCGTATTGTTGGACACCCAGCCGAGGACCGGCACCGTGCCGAGCGCCGCTGAGCCGGCAGCATCTGTCGACTGCACAAACTGCGTGAAGTTCGTGCTGCCAGTCGCGTTGGGAAATTGCCCGCCTCCGCCGCAGGAAGTTCTCAAAGTAGTAGTCGCTGGCGGAGTTGGTCATGTTGGTCTGGTAGTTGTACCGCGAAGTATCGTCGCCGCCCCAGCGCACAATGCCGGGGTTGGCAATCTTCTCCGACGCTGGATCCAGAACGTACCCGTTCATTCCGTAAACGTACGGGCTGATCGTGTGCGGATTCTCGCTCGGCGTGCTGGGAGTATTCACGTCCACGCTCAGTGCCGGCCCGGTTGCCGTCGCCGGCGCGCTCAACGTGACGGTTGCGCTGCCACTCATATTCGTGAAGCCGGTCATCGTGCTGGTGGCCGTAACGGTCACCGATGCCGGCGCAGGATAAGGCGTGTTGTAGAGGCCATTCGCGCTGATCGTGCCGTCGCTCAAACTCCCGCACGAAGAACAGCTCAGCGACCATGTCACGCCAGTGCTGAAGCTGCCGTTTCCGTGCACCGTCGCCGTGAATTGCTGCTGCGTGCCAATCGTCGCCGTACTTGGCGTCACGGTAATCGATGTAATTCCCGCCTGGTTGTAGTTCGCCGTCACTGTCGTGTTGGCGCTCATCGTCACGTTGCAATTGATTCCGCTGGCTCCGCTCGTCGACGTGCATCCGCTCCAGGACACGAAGGAATAAGTGTTGTCGGTGAGCGGCGCGCTCAGTGTCACCTGAGTGCCGGAATTGTAAGTGCGCGTAAAAGGTGTTGTTCCCGAGCTTGCCCCGTTGTTGTCAGCGGGAGAGACAGGCGAAATCGAAATGCCGCTCGATGGCGTCGCGGAATCCACCGTCAGCGTATATGCCACAGCCGGCATTCACCGTAACCTGCCCGGTTCCGCTTGCGCTCTTGTACGAAGCAGAACTCGTCGAGTCGGGAGTGTAGCTTCCGGTCAGCGTATCCGTTCCCGTCGTCAGCGAGCTGGCCGGAATTGTGATCTGTGCGCTTCCGTTCGTCAGCGTGGTCGCCGAAGACGTGTAGCCGCCGCCGCTCAGCGTTACCGAGCCAGTCGGCGTGGCTGTTCCCGCTCCGCCGCTAACGGTGACCGTCACCGATAAGCGGACTTGTGACGGAGATGCTCGACGATCCCGGTGTCACCGTCACGGTTGGAGCAGCCGTGTTCACCGTCACGCTCACCGAGCCTGCAGCCGTGTTGTAGTCGGTCGTGTCTGTAGGCGTGAACGTCACGCTTTCGCTCGGTGTCCCGCCACTGGGCACAATCGTTGGCGTCGTCCAGGCAAACGTACCGCCCACAGACGCCGTGCCCGCCGCTCAGCGTTGACGATGCCAGCGTCTGCCCGTAAGTGATTGCGCTCGCCGTCGGCCATGCCGATACCGATCGGCGTCGCCTTGTTCACTGTCACGTTGGCTGACCCCGCCACCGTGTTGTAGTCGGCCGCGTCCGTCGCGGTAAACGTCACGCCCTTGGCTGCTTGTCCCCGTTGCCGGCGCCGTTGTGGGCGTCGTCCAGGTAAACGTGCCGCTCACCGACGTCGTGCCACCGCTCAGTGTCGATGCAGCCAGTGTCTGGCCGAATGTGATTGCGCTCGCCGTCGGCCACGCCGTCACCGTCGGAGTCGCCTTGTTTACCACCACTCCGACAGAACCCGAGACTGCGTTGTAGTCGCCCGTGTCCGAGGGCGTAAACGTCACGCCCTTCGCTGGGCGTGCCCGCACCGGGGGCTACAGTGGAAGACAACCAGGCGAAAGAGCCGGATACCGAGGCCGACCCTCCGGTCAAATGTCGACGAAGCCAGCGTCTGCCCGTAAGTAATTGCGCTCGCCGTGGGCCATGTTGTCACCGTCGGCGTGGTTTTGTTATTCCCGCCGTTGCCCCCACCCGAGTTAGAGACCGCACCGCACCCCACCACCCACAAACTCACCAAGATACCGACCCAGATCGCCGACCGACGCCCCAATTTCGTCATGACCCACCCTCTCCGCTCTATTTCGCGTTGCCCTATTTGCTCTATCGGCTTGCGGTCCTAATCTTATCGGGCCGGGCGAACCCTAATCTCTCGCTGCACCACCGCCCGATGCGCCAAATCCAGCAGGCGAAATCGGGACAAGATTGGAGATTTCCAGCTCTTCGTAGCCGTCCTGTCGGCCCCAAACCCGCGCGGCACAGATAACGGTATCATGATTTTTCATTCCGGGCCGTTCACGCTGTCCTTCCGTCGGGTCAGCCAAAGTGTCAATTTGCGCTGCCGGGCGCGCATCATCAATAGCGACATATAGATTCGCCGCCTTCATGCGACCCGCCGTCAGGCTCCCGGACACCAAATTTTTCACCGGCCTCATTCCCCGAGCTTAATCGTTTTTCACTTGACAACCGCAAATTTTGTCGAGTACGGTGTACCGTTACCAAATTTGTACAATTATCCGCACTCAGTTCCAGTGAACTTCACTCTGCCGCTCTGTGTGGGTATATGTGCCGGAGTTATCCGGTTGTTTTTTGAAGGCCGTTTTTCCTGCGCGTGCTCACCCAGCTTTTTTCGGGGTCGATTCACAGACGGAGATTTCGGCCTTCGTCGCCGAGTCGTGCGTGCGGCTGATTGGGGCAGTTACTCGAACGGCAAGCCAGGATGGGGTTCAATTCGAAAGTTTGATGTTGGCCAAGGACGTCACGGGACAAACCCGACCGTCACCGATTCCCCGCTTCGGGGATGGGAACAAATCGGAGGAGAAGGAATGCAAATTACTTTGAGCAAATTGACGAGTCCAGTTCGGTCCCTCGCGGCAGGAACAGGCGTTGCCCTGTTCGCAGCCCTTTTCGCAGTCTTGACCCTTTGCCTTGGCGCCTCAAATGCGATGGCTGTTACGCAGCCACCTCCCATCGTTGTAACCGGCCCTGCCGTCCAGATCGGCGTCATGCTTTTTCCAAGCACGAACACCTCTGCCGGGTGGGACGGCGGTAATTCTCCTTTGAGCGGTACATTTGTCGTCGGGCCCAACGGCCATGTGATCGTAGGCGACGGATACAGCAATGCGGTCGATACCTTCGAGATCACGCCATCGGGCACGCAGACCGTCCTCGCCTCGGGCGGAGGCGGGAATTCGACCGCCGCGGCCATCGACGTCTATGGCAACGCCTATATCGCGTTTGGCTATAGCGGCACCATCTACAAACTTCCCTTCGTTTCGGGCGCGTACGTGGGCTACACCGCGGCCCCTACCGCCAAATGCAGCACCTCCGGCGGCGCAATTAACAATACCGACACGGCGGCTTGCGTCTTCGCGTCCAATCTGCAGGCGTTCAACGGAATTGACGGCATCGTATTCGACGGTCACGGCAATCTGATCATCGCCACCGATACCAATGCATATAGCGGAGCCGGGAACCAGAAAAACAATAACCTGATTCTGGTTTGCAATGCCCAGTGCGAGGCTGAAACAGACGGAAGTGGGACCTATCCGCCGCAACAACTCTATTCCGATGGCACCACCAACCTGGGCGCGGTTGCAGTCGACCCGTGGGGCAACATCTTCTTCACCGACGGTGCCGCCAGCAAAACTGACGTCAGCAACCTGAACGAAATAAAGTTGGTCTCGGGCGTCTACGCAACAACGCCAATCGTGTTGCAGAGCTATACGAATGAGGCCTCGTACTCAAACAGTCTTAGCGGCTTGATCATTGCGGGCAACGGAACGATTTATCTCAGCACCAACGGCGACGGCATTTTTGCCATTCCGAATAGCTCAGCCGGCCCGAATATCGCCGGCATGTATTTGGTGGCTGGCGTTGGCGGCAAGGGAATCGCCATGGATTCCAGTGGCAATCTTTTCCAGATTCCCTACAACGGCACGCTGAAGGAAGACGTGATCGACATCATTCCGGCCGGCAGCTTCTCGCTCGGCTCGGCAGCGGTGGGCGTGGCTTCCGCCACGACCGCAAGCGCAACCATCTTCGACGCCGCCGCGGCAGCTTGTCCCGCAACCGTAGCTGCCACCCCCGCTGTGTTGGGCGTTACAACGACAGAATTCGCCGCAACCACCCCGGGCGGCTGCGGTGCTGGATTCAGCGGAGCCAATGGAACCTTCAGCACGCCTATGGCTGAACCCGGCGTCGAATTCACCACCACCGTCAGCTTTACACCGGCAAAAGTTGGCCAGCGCAACGCAGCATTAATCTTCACTGACTCCGCCAACAATGCCAGCGGAACCGCATCGCTCTCCGGCACCGGTCAGGGCGCAAATGGCAACGTCGATCCTGGCGTCTCGACCGCATACGGATCCGGATTCACCAAGCCCTATTCAGTCTCCGTGGATGCCGTCGATGACTTGGCCATCGCCGATCAAAGCGCCGGAAAGGTCTTCTGGATTCCTGCGGGATCTGCCGCGGGAACTGCGCCCACCTCGATCGGCACAGGATTCGCCGAGCCGTCAGCAACCGCATTCGACGCCAGCGGCAATCTCTACGTCGCCGATTTCTCCAACAACGACGTCGTCAAGATTCCATATGTGAGCGGCGCTTTGGCGCCCGGCTCGCAAACCACACTCATTTCGTCCACGCTTCCCTTCAACGGCACGGCACTCAACGAACCGAGCGCGCTCGGCCGTAGGGCCCGACGGCAGGTTATACATCGCCGACCTCGGCAACAGCCGCGTCGTGAGCTACGACCTTGTCACCGGGCAAGCCGAGGAGCCCATCAGCGCGATCACCGATCCATGGGGAATCGCCGTCGATGCTTCGAACAACCTTTACGTCACCGCCACCGGAAGCAGCAACGTCCTCATTGACGCGGCCGGCGCTCAGTCGACATTGACTCTGACCGGAATCACAGCTCCCTGGGGAATCGCAATCGACGCATCCGGCAGCTTGATCGTCTCCGACCATGCAACCGGCAATATCGTCTGGGTCCCAAGCGTTAGCGGAGTGCTCACTCCCGCCAGCGCAGTGACGATCGAGAAAAATCCAGACACCGCGCTCGGAATTGCTCTTGACGTTTCCGGCAACCTCTTTACGACAGATGCCACCGGCGCGTCGGTATATGCCATTCAGCGCACCGCCGCCGCCCTCAATCTGGGCACCGTCTCCGACGGCGTTACGAATTCCGCGAACTGTCTACCTCGAGAGCGACGGAAACATGCCGGCAACTTTGGCGACTCCTGACGTCACTGAGCCGACGAACACCATGTTCACTCTCGTTCCGGCTGCGACCAACGGCTTGCACCAGCGGTTCGTCCGGAAATCCCGGAATGGCTTGCCAGTTCACCGGCACCTTCGCTCCGCCGCCTGCAACTGCAAACGGACCGCAGTCGGGCACGGCGACGATCGCTGTCGCCACTCCGGCCGCGACGTTCAACGTGAGCCTGAGCGGCACAGCCACAGTGTCGTCGATCATGCCGCAGACCATCACCGGCTTCAACCCGCCCACGACGCTGCAGGAAGGCCAGGTGATCACGCTGTCGGCGACCGGCGGCGCATCCGGCAATCCGGTCGTCTTCTCGATCGATCCCTCCTCGACATGTCCAACATGCGCCACCATCACGGGCAGCCAGCTGACGGCAGTTTCAGCGGGTGCCGTGAAGGTTGACGCCAATCAGGCAGGCGGCGCCGCCAACGGCAATCAATATGCCGCGGCAACGCAGGTTCAAGCGCCCATCACCATCACCAACACCGTGGTTGCGGCCGACGTGCCCGCGCTCTTGATGAACCAGATCTATTGGAGCTACCAGAGCGGCTCCTTCACCGACGGGCAGAATCCCGCGGGCGGAAGCTTCGCCGTGACGCAGAATGGCTTGATCTATGTCGGAACGACTTACAGCAACAAGGCCGACATCGTTAACGCAAGCACCGGCGCCCTGGTCCAGTCGATAGCGATGAACGGCGGAGGCGTATTCACGATCGACAGCAAGAACAACCTCTACATGGGGCACCTTTACAACTCGGCGGTCTACAAGATTCCGTTTGTGAATGGCGCGTATGTGGCGTTGAGCGACCTGTCGTCGGCGCCAAACTGCACCGGCACCGATACAGCGATCTGCACCGTTGCAAATCTTCCCAGCGGTGGAATAAAGGCGGTGGCCTTCGATGCCACCGGCAACCTCTACATGGTCACTGTTCCAGCGGCTCCGGGCGTCAACGCAATTTATGAGTGCAACGTGGCCTGCCAGGTTGGCGGCACCGCAACGCTGGTCTACTCGGATACCACCGGAGCGGTCAGCCAGATTGCTTTCGATCCCTGGGGCAATTTGTTCTTCACCGACGGAATCTACAACGATGCGAGCCTTCGCCAACGACGACAAGGTAACAAGTTCCAACCTCTACGAGCTGGCCGTACACAGCGGGAACGGGCTTTGCCACCACGCCGACTCTCTTGCAGACCCTCACCGACGCCTCTCCTGGCAACTACGACAATCAGTTGGATGGCGTGGCCGTCACCTCCACAGGCACCATCTACTACGCGGACCAGAACGATGGAATGTTCGCCATCCCCAACACCAAAGCCGGCGGTCCCGATACGGCGCATCAGTATGTTGTGTCGGCCCTCGGCGCAAAGGGTATGGAGCTTGACGCAAACGGCAACGAGTGGGTCGTGGTCTATCACGCCGGCGGCGACAACCTCGGTTATGCGCTCATCGGCGACTTGGTAACGCCAAACGCCCAGTACGATGGCGCTCCGGTCAATGCTCCGGCTACCGTCGTGGACAATGCCTTGCCCTGCACAACGGCTGCGGTCCTGGCCTTTGCATCCTCGAACGCGGAGTTTGGCGCGACGCCCGGAACCCCGTGCTCGACCATCTCGGCCTCTACTTTCTCCACTCCGGTCTCGGCCTCTTCTTATCCGGCGACCATCACCTTCACGGCGACCAAGCCCAATTCTCAGACCGCCAACCTGACCATCACCGATACGACAAACGGCGGCGAAGGAACAGCAACGGTTACCGGCTTCGCTTTGACAACGCCGCAGACGCTCACCTTTACGGCGCCCACCACAACCACTTCCACCTACTCGCCCGGCGAGACGATCTTGCTGACCGTAACCAACGGCGGCTCGAACAATCCCGCCGTCTTCACGGTTGATGCAACCAGCACAGGGGCGGGAACAATCTCCGCCACGACCGTCACCGGTACCAGCTCGTCGGCAACGTTGACAGTCACGCAGGCAGGCAGCATCGTCATCGACGCCAACGAATTGGGCGGCCTTGCCAGCGGCACGTATTACGACGCTGCCGCCGCAGGTCCAGTTGACGCTCACCGTCAACAAGTCTGCGGAGGCCATCACCTTCACGCCGCCAACTTCGCCGGTCCTGTATTCACCTGGATTGACGGTTCCCCTGAGCGCGCTCGGCGGTGGCGCCTCAACTCCGGTGGTCTTCACGGTTGATGCATCCAGCACCGGCGCAGGGACCATCTCCACCACCACTGTGACCGGCAACACCTCAACAGCGACGCTGACGGTGACCACGGCAGGCACCATCGTGCTCGATGCCAACCAGGCCACCGATGCGAACTACCTGGCAGCGCCGCAGGTGCAGGAGGTCTTGGTCGTCAACCAGGCGACTCAGACCATCACCTTCACTCCGGTCACAACGCCACTCCACTACATTGCGTCGTGCTCGCCGATCACGCTGTGCGCAACCGTCAGTATCCAGGCCACTGGCGGTGCTACGGATAATCTCGTCGCCCTCAGCCCTGATCCGAGCAATGCCGTGATCTTCACCATCCTTAGCAGTTCCGAAAAGAACGGAGTCACGACAGCGACGATTGCACTCGTGCCAAACCAGAACCTGAGCTTCCCGGCCAATTTGGTCATCGACGGGAATCAGCAGGGCAACTCCAACTACGCGGCCGCGACGCAGGCAAAGATCACCATCAGTGTCCTCGGCGGACTGCCGTTGCAGAGCATCACCTGGTCAAACCCGGGTACGCAGGTTGGCGGCGCATCCTTGGCGCTTAACGGGACTGCCAGTTCCGGATTCCCGGTCACCTACACTTCCAGCACAACATCCGTTTGCACGGTCACTGGCTCCACAGTCACGTTCGCAAAAGTCACTGCTGTCAGCGCCTGCACCATAACGGCTACGCAGCCCGGCGACAACCTTACCTTTGCCGCGGCCATCCCGCTCGCGCAGACGTTCGCTGTCAACCTTGCTGGCCAGAACCCCGGCCTGAACATGAGCCTTTCGCTGTCCACGCTCACCATTCAGCCCGGAACCGTCGGCTTGACGCAGATCACTCTTACCTCCGTGAACAACTTCGCGGTCGGTTCGATTGCCTTCTCCTGCAGCGGCCTGCCATCCGGCTATACCTGCTCCTTTAACCCGAACCCGGTAACGGTCTTCGCCCAGAACTCAACAACCGGTTTGCCCCTGGGAACGACCGTAACTACGACGCTCACCGTTACGCCGCCTGCATCGGCCGCCGTTGTCCATCAGGACTTCAGGCCGATCTTCCCGGCGACCCTGGCGGTGGCGCTCTGCTTCCTCGGCTTCAAGAAGCGCAACCGGCTCTACATGCTCGCGTTGCTGGTGGTCCTCTTCGCCGGACTAGGATTCATCTCCGGCTGCGGCGGCACATCCAGCGGCACGATCACCAAGTCGGTCACTTCAACAGCCACCATCACTGCGACACCGGCACCAGGACTGGCAGGCGCGTCGGGATCGGTGCAATCAAGCGCAACCTTGACGGTCGTCGTCCAATAACGCACGTCGCCCAACCCAGGTCGCTTGACTCATTGGAACGACCTGGTTAGTTAGTCCACTTACCGAGGCCTCTTCACACAGTTCATTTGTGTGAAGAGGCCTCAACATTTTGGCGCGTTCCACTTCGCCGCAATTGACGCTCTTCCAAAATAAGCCCACAAATAAAAATGACCTCTCGCGCTCGAGAGGCCATGCCGTCTTCATTTTCGTTTCTCTATCTAACTCTGGAGCCGACGGTCAGACTTGAACTGACGACCTGCTGATTACGAATCAGCTGCTCTACCAACTGAGCTACGTCGGCCTGCTGTTCAGATTGTCCTGCCCTTCGATTGTATCGTTCGGCCGGATCGAGGTAAAGCCGCGCTGCCACGCGGACGCGGTCTCGCAATCAGCGCTACAATTCTGCCCATGCAAGCCGACCCGATCGCTGAGTGGCGAAGACTCACAGACGCATTATCGCGAACTGAGCGACGACGAACTTCGCGATCTGGCCGCCGACTTCGCCGATCTCACCGAAACCGCACAGCAGGCCTTGCGCGCCGAGATGCAAAGTCGCGGCCTCCGTCTTGCCGCTGACGCCCCACTCGTCGCAACCAATGCGCCCGTTGCTTCGAATGCCCCGCTCACCGCGCCCGCCAAATACGAAACCAGCGCGCCCATTCAAAATCGAACCGGCAACGCCAGCAGTTTCTTCGCGCGCCAGCCCCAACTCGTTCCCGACCGTCCGTTCCCGACACGCCAGACGCCGGCGCCGAACCCGACGGTCCCGTTGACTACACCTGGAAGACGCCGCTCTGCGACTGCGACACTTCGCTCCAGGCGCGCGAGCTCTCCGAAGCATTGAAGCAGGCAGGCATCGAGAGCTGGATTGAAGCGCCGGGAACAGGCTCTCGATACGCGAGCTTCAGTCTCGCCAGTCCGCGCGTTCTTGTCGCCGCCGATCAGCTCGATCAAGCGCGCGCCATCGCCGCGCAGCCCATTCCGCGGCAGATTATCGATGATGCTCAGACAGAAATTCCCGACTACCAGCCGCCCACATGTCCCAAATGCGGCGCATCGGATCCCATTCTCGAAGGCGTCGATCCCACGAATTCCTGGCGATGTGAGCAATGCGGCCAGCGCTGGTCTGACCCAATCCCAACCGACCCAGCCACGCCATAGGCCCGCGAAACCGCCCGACGCCCTCCAAACCGTCCAAAACGGAAAGAGCCGCCCGGCAACAGGGCAGCTCTCTCCTCAGGGAGAATAGTTCCAACGGAGCCAAAGCCATCAGAACTTTCTGGCTGCATACTAGGAGCGGGGGAAAGCAGTGTCAAGAGAAAATGTTTATGAAAATAAGTATTTATGTTTCAATGCTTTAACAATGCATCCCATTCATTGGGTGTGCAAATTTGTTCGCCTGACTTTCGCCTCAAATCTTTCGGCATTTCCCGTGATTTCGCTAGTGTTTCTTCGGGTTTCCATCCATTTTTCCACAGGCCAGCGACGCCATTAACCTTTCGGATGCGGTCCGTCAATGATCTCTGTCACCCCGACTATTTTGACTCTTTCGTCCCATTTCTCCGCCAAATCCAGATGAATGAACTCCTCGTCATAGACTGACGAGATCGGTCTGCCCCGCGCCATGCGGTAAAGCGCCCTGCCGCCGCCCAGGAACCCTCCCAGCACGATTGCCGCCGCAGCCCCGATAAGCGACAGCGCGACGATCCCCATCAGCAGCTTGCTGGTCACTTGCACATCCGACTCCACTGGCTGCGGAACCGCCGTCAGGCTCGCATCAAAGTGGACCGACTCGAGCAGCCGGTGGCTGTCGTCCGGCATCGCGTCGCCGCTCACTACCACCACCAGCGGCCCGCTGTGGCGCACCTCAAGCGACGCCAGGTCGGAATCGGTCAATGGCTTCGGCCACGGCGGCTGCGCCTGGCTGCCGGCCTTCAGATAGGCGCGAATGGCCGTCTCCTGCGCCTCGGCTATCTGCGGCGTCGGGTAATCGATGATCGTCAGCGTCGCCGGCCCCGAGGTCAGGGAGTAGTTGGCCGTCACTGCTTCGGCGCCCTTGTCAAAGTCCACCAAAGCCGGCGGCAGCACGCCTCCAGATCCTGCGTAGCCCGCAGGTCCCTCCGCATAGTGCGTCGTCTGCCCGTCGATCTTCGCCTGCGGCAGGTTTGCCAGGATCGGCGGCATCATCGCCCGGTTTCCCGTTGGCACCGGCAACTGGCGCGCAATCTCGCGCAGCTCCCCAGCCGTCATCGGTCCGATGCGCGAAAACGTCGCATCCACCACCGTCGTTCCTTGCCAGAACAAAACTCGATTGTGGTCCGAGGCCGCACCCGTGCCGATGTCTTCCTTGGGCCAGCCATTCTGGCGGTAGTAGGTGTACGCGCCGTAGGCTCCGCTCGCGTCGTCAAAGCGCAGCGCGCGCATGCTCAGCGTATCGCTTCCGCGCTTGTAGTTGGCCAGCACCGCGGCATTGAAGCCGTACTCCTTCAGCGCCGCCGCATTCGCCGCATCGACCTGCGCCGCGTCGGTCACCACCTTCGATGGCTCCGTCGTCACCCATCCGTCAAACGCATCGGGCAGCAGCGCCTTTGGCGAAGGCGGCAAAACGATCGTCGTCGCCGACTGCTTCTCCGCCGCCGTCGGTTGCTGGCCCTGCGCCACGGCCAGAACCGCGCCACAACTCAGCGCCACACAACCCACCACAATTGCAATCCATCTCATCAACCGACTTCTCCATCCTTCAGCGTACACGCTCACGCGCCAACCCGCCGCGCGCGCACCGTCCCTTATCTTCGACACTGAATGATGCAGAAAGGTTCCCACTTAAATTCTTGCCGGCTCGTTTTACGAGAGTTGCTCACACAGCTCCGGTCGAGCCCCCAGCAGCCGCCTGCGTCGGGTACAGAATGTCTCCCAGCGCCTTGTATCGGCCGCCGTAGAAGATCAGCGCATACTCCCGAATCCCCGTGCTCAACGGCCCTCCCAGGCAAATGCCCGCCAGCAGCGCAAAGCCGAATGCAATCACGCCGAAGAAAGCCTCGAGAGCAATGCCCACCAGCCACGATGCGCCCGTCGCATTCGCGAACATCGAATGCACGCCCAACTCAATCGCAGCAAGCGAACCTGCAAGCATCAGTCCCGGAAGAAGCATCACGATAAACAATCCGAATGTGGCGATCACCGGCAAGAATTATCCGCAGGATCGCGTAAACAAGAAACTGCCGCTGCTCAGCCCTGATCCGCGCCCGCACCTGCCTCCATGCTTCGCCCGCTGTCGCGTTATCCAGCGCGATAATGCGGCATCATCAAGTCGCGCAAAATCAAGTCGGTCAAAAGTCCGCCCATAATCAGCACAATCAGGACGGGAATCAATGGCAAAACCAGAGACAGCAGCTTCCACACGTCGAAGTGGCCAGCCTGTTGGCTCTCGTGAAACACTCGCCAAAACCCCGCCGCAAACGGAAGCGCCGCCAAAACCAGCACCAGCATAAAGCAGATTCCCACAACAATATTCAGCCAGAAAAACCGCGACGCTCGGTCGCTGTAGAGCCGCCAACCCGGCCCGATCTCTTTCGTGTTGTGGATCAGGCAATTGAAGTAGGCAAAGCGCAGCCGCGTGATCAGGTAGAAAACAAAAATCGCGATCATAAACGCCAGCAGCACCGCGGCCGCGATCACGACAACAATTTGCGGCGTCAGATCGAACGGCCAGCCCCCGCCCGACACATTGCCCGGTACGTGAAATGGCGAGTCCGTGCTTAACCCGGGCCCCGTCGCATGGCCCGCATGCGAAGTCGAAGAGCGGAAATTCCTGCCCACCCCTTCCGTAATGATGGCCACCAGTCCCAGCTTCAGAAAGGTGCTCCATTTGAATGGCCTGAAGAGGAATTGCTTGGTGCGTTCAATGGCAGGCGAAACAGCATCGACAGCGGAGATGGGCTGCATTGGCGTCCTTTCGGCGGAAGCAACAGCGTACTACAGAATTACGCAGTTCTTAGGCGCGAAGTTCCGCCGCCCGGCGCCCCATCGCCGCCAGCCACACCTCAAACGCCTCCAGCGCCCGCTCGCACACCATCCGGTGCCGCTCCTTCTTGTCGCGAACCCGCCGCCGCGTCTCCATCCAGCGAGTCGAGATCCAGCGGCTCCAGCAGGTCGAAGGTGATGTTGGCCGGCTGAAAATTCTTCGCGTCCGCGTGCGTAATGTAGTGAACCAGCGAGCCCAGCGCCGTCGCGCGCGGAACCGGCGTTGGCTCCTCGCCGCGCGCCAGCGCCGCCGCGTAAATTCCCGCCAGCATGCCTGTCGCAATCGACTCTGTATAGCCTTCCACTCCGCAAATCTGCCCGGCAAACAGCAGCTCCCGGCGCGTTTCCCTTCAGCCGCAAGCGTTTCGTCAAGCAGCAGCCGGCGCGCAGATATAGGTGTTGCGGTGAATCTGCCCGTAGCGCAGAAAGCGCGCATTCTCAAGCCCCGGAATCAGCCGCAGCACCCGCGCCTGTTCGCCAAATTTCAAATGATTCTGGAAGCCCACCAGGTTGTAGCTGTCGGCGCGCAGATTCTCTTTGCGCAGTTGCACCACCGCCCACGGCGTCTTTCCCGTCCGCGGATCGCGCAGCCCCACCGGCTTCATCGGACCAAAGCGCAGCGTATCGCGCCCGCGCCGCGCCAGCACCTCAATCGGCAGGCAGCTCTCGAAATAATCGAGCTTCTCCCACTCTTTTTCTTCGGCCGCCTCCGCCGCGAGCAGCGCATCCAGAAAGCGGTCGTACTCCGCGCGATCCATCGGGCAGTTGATGTAGTCGGCCGTTCCCTTGTCCCAGCGCGCGGCAAAATAAACGCGGCTCATGTCGATCGACTCCGCATCGACAATCGGCGAAATCGAATCGTAAAACGCCAGATGCCCCGCGCCGGTCAGCCGCTCAATCTCCCTGCTCAGCGCATCCGAAGTCAGCGGCCCCGTCGCCACAATCGTGCACTTCGGCCGTTCTCGTCTTGGACTCGGTCTGTGCCGAGGCTCGTCACTTCTTCGCGAATCACGCGAATCCTCGGCTCCGCCGCAATCGCCTCGCCAATCCGCCGCGAAAACTCCACGCGATCCACGGCCAGCGCGTGACCCGCCGGAACCGCCGTCTCATCCGCAATGCGCAACAGCGCCGAGCCTCCGCGCCGCATCTCCTGCTTCAGCAGCCACGGCGCCGTATTCGGCGACTCGCTCTTCAGCGAATTCGAGCAGACCAGCTCGCCGAAATCCGTCGTCTGGTGCGCCGGCGTCAGCCGCGGCTTGCCGTCCACCATCGCGCGCATCTCGTAGAGATCCACCTCGCAGCCCAGCCGCGCTGCTGTCAGCGCCGCCTCTGGCCCGGCCAGCCCGCCGCCAATCACGCGAACCACCTGCGATGGGGCAGCCGCCTTCGGCTCGGAGAATGCGGTGTGAGGCTCGTCCTCATAGTGGTCGCGGCGCAGGTTCATGCCTGCTGTCCCTCCATTCCAGCCAGCCGCTCGATCGCCTCGCCGCCCAGCCGCACGTTCCTCCACTCATCCAGAAACTCAGCTCCCAATGGCGCGATAGAAATCAATCGCCGGCGTATTCCAGTCCAGAACCTCCCATTGCAGGCGCTGGCAGCCGTTCTCCACCGCGATTGCGGCCACCCGCTTCAGCAGCGCCCTGCCAATGCCCAGCCGCCGAAACTCCGGCAACACAAAAAGGTCCTCAACGTAAATTCCCGGCCGTCCCACCCACGTCGAATAATTGAAGAAGTACAGCGCAAATCCGGCTGGCTGCCCGTCGTAGTCGGCAATCAGGCACTCGAAAAACGGATGTGGGCCAAATCCATCGCGAATCAAGCCTTCCTCGGTTGCCTCAACCGCGTCCGGCGCACGCTCAAAAGCCGCCAGCGCCCGAATAAACTTGAGAATCTGCCGCGCATCCTCCGCGGTTGCCCTGCGAATCACAGTGCTCATACTGAGATTCTAGTGCTTAATTTGCGCCACAAGCGGCCTCGCGCGCCCGGACTCCATCGCCCCAACCCGCCCGAACATCGCCCCACCCCTTCATTCGCGAACCCTGTCACGAACCTTGACAGCGGTTGCATCCAAGTCTCAGATGGGACGATTCGCCTCGGCTCCCCTTGTGCAGGGCGCAGGGTTGGATTTAACGTTGTTCCTGCTGGAAATGTGCCCTGCCCGATGGAGTCGCGCGTCAATCTCCCGGCATGTGCCTGAAATTTAGATTTTTTTAGAGACTGCGGGCAGAACGCTTTCCGCCGCTCTCAAGGAGAAGACATGAAACGCACCTTTTCACTTTGGCTGGGCATGACCGCTGTCGCCGGCATGCTCGCATTCGCTCTCCCCTCTGCTCAGGCGCAGGCCCCACCGGCCGAGAAGACGGGCAAGATTCACGGCCACGTCATCAATCCCACAGGGCAGCCCCAGGGGGGCGGCACCGTCAGCCTCTCTACCGATGGGGGCCATACGTTGTTGTTCAACTTCCCCGTCGACGCCACTGGCGCCTATTCCGGCGAGGCCAAGCCCGGCACCTACACGCTGGTCTATCGCGCGCCCGATACTCCTGAAGGCAAAATGGTCGACTCCATTCGTGGCGTCAAAATTGTCGCCGATGTGGATCTCGACCAGGACGACGATATGTCCCGGCAGGAATACATTGACGCGATGACGCCGGATGAAAAGAAACAACTCGACGAACTGAAGAAGCAGAATGCCGAAGCCCTCAAGTCGAACTCGTTGATCAACTCGCTCAACGCCGATCTGAAAGTCGTTTCTCAGGACAAGAAAGATATCGACGCTGCTGCCGCAACCGCGCAGCAGACGCTCGGCGCGAGCGCTACCAAAGCGGACCTTACCGCCAAGATCGATGAGATCAAAGCCGCCAAATACACCGACATCCAAAGCCTGATGACCAAGGATACGGGTCTTAAACCCGACGAGCCCTTGCTCTGGAACAACCTTGGGTTCGCTCAGGCCGGGCTGAAAGAGAACGACGATGCCATCGCGACCTACAAGAAATCCATCGACATGGAGACGGCCTCGAAAAAGCCGCGCATGCCCGTGATCGGCGCTGCTCAAGCCGGTTTAGGCGAAATCTATGCGCGCGAGGACAAGGTTGCTGACGCCAACGCGGCCTATGACGCAGCCGTTAAGGCCGATCCTGCCAACGCGGCCTCTCTACTTGAGAAATGAAGCGGTCATTTTCTACCAGGATAACGACAATGCCGCCGAAACGGCCGCCGCGGATGAGGCCATCAAGATTGATCCCAACCAGGCCATTCTCTACTACATCAAGGGCCAGGGTCTGGTCGCCAACGCCACCGTCGATCCCAAGACTCAACGCATCATTCTGCCTCCTGATTGCACCGCAGCCTATCAGAAGTATCTTGAGCTGGCGCCAGACGGCCCCTATGCCAACGAAGTCGCCGGCATTCTGCAGCAGGCGGGAGAAAAAGTCAGTTCCTCCTACAAAGCGCCCAAGGCACACTAGCTCACCTTCGGCCAGTCCGACCGATTTCGCAATTTGCCTCAAAGGGCGTCCGTTATGCGGACGCCCTTTGTTTCTGTCCTTCTGACCGCAGCAATGCAGCGCACTCCCATTCCTCCCTCAGCTCCTTAGCCTCTACAATCCATTGCATGCGTCTCGCGCTGCGCTTGCGCCTGCCTGTCGTGGCGGTTCTCACCGCTCTGCTCGGCACTGCTCTCCGTCGCCTTCGCGTCCGCGCAGCAGCCGGCCACCGCAACAACAGGCACGATTCATGGCCGCGTCATCAATCCCTCCGGCTCGCCTCAAAAGGACGGCACAGTCAGCCTCTCTGTCGACGGCGGCGTGACATTGAGCTACAACTTTCCCGTCTCTCCCACTGGCGATTACTCCGGCCAGGCGCCTCCGGGAGAATACACAATCGTCTACCGCGCGCCCGATACGCCCGAAGGCAAAATCGTCGACTACATCAGCGGCGTCGTGCTCGTCGCCGGCCAGGATACCGCGCAGGACATCGATATGACGCGCGAGGAGTTCATCGCCCGCCTCTCGCCCGAACAGCAAAGGCTATTGCACGAATTGTCTGAAGCAAACATCGCCGCAGCCTCTGACGCCAATCGCGACGCCTCCGCCGTCAATGCCGACCTGCAGATTGTGAGCCTCGACTTCCAGGCCGCGGACAACGCGCGCGTCACCGCTGCTCAGAATCTTGGAGCAGCCGCCGGCCCGGCCGACGTCGACGAAATGACCTCCGAGATCGAGAACGCCAAGCTGGCCGAGATTGAAACCCTCATGACCAAAGACGCGTCTGCCGATCCCAACGAGCCCGTCCTCTGGATCGCTTTGGCGCGAGCCGAAACTGGCCTCAAGAACTATCTCGATGCGGAAACCAACTTCAAGAAAGCGCTTGACCTCGCGCTGAAAGAAGATCCACCTCGGCCTGAGGTCATCGGCGCGGCTCAGTCTGGTCTCGGCGAGGTCTACGCCCTCACCCTCATGGTCGACGACGCCAACTCCGCCTTCGCTGCCGCCGCCAAGGCCGACCCCTCGAACGCCAACCGCTACCTGCGCAATCAGGCCATCATCTTCTATAACGCAAGAAATTTTCCCGCTCAGATCGACGCTGCCGATACTGCCATCAAAGCCGACCCCGATCAGGCCGATCCGAATCAGGCCCTCCTCTATTTCATCAAGGCTCAAGGACTCGCTGAAGACGCACGCGTCGATCCCGAAACCGACAAGCTCGTTCTACCGCACGGTTGCGCCGATGCCTATCGCAAGTATCTCGAGCTAGCCCCTACCGGCCCCCACGCCGCGCAGGTAACCGCATTTCTCCGGCGCACAGGCGAAGACGCAAACCCTACCAGCCCTGCCTCTGCAAGTCCAACTCCCGCGAAATAATCGGCGACCCACGTCTCTCGGAGTTCCCGCGGACAGTGGGCTTGAGAGGTACGGGCTTCAGCCCGTACGTAAGCTGACCGTTATGGATGCGGGCTTCAGCCCCGGGAAAGCCTTAAGGAAAGCACGAAGTGTCAGGGCACGACTTTAGTCGTGCCGAAAGACAGCAAAAAAAGAAATGGGCTTTAGCCCCTGAGGGAATGCTTTGCCAAATTGACCACCACCAAATTTTGACGTCTTCGAGACCACGAAACTCCAACTTCAAACTCGGAGGGTAAGCAGCGCCCGCTTCCGCCCCTCGAACCCTCTACAATCCATTCCATGAGCCCGCGTCCATGAACTCTGCTCGCCGCCGCAACAAAAAGTCCGGCCCCGCTTTGCCCAATTTCGACGAGGCCTCCGCAGTCGTCGCCGCTTACGCTGCGAAGCTTGCCCGCATTCGTCCCGCTGTCGCGAGCGTCACACTCAATCAGGCTCTCGGTCGCGTCCTCGCCGAGCCGCTCCGCGCTGACAGTGACCAGCCGCCTTTCCCTCGTTCCACACGCGACGGCTTCGCCTGCCGAGCCGCGGAAGCCTCCACGCATCGCCCACTCGCCGTCGCCGGCTCAACCCGCGCCGGGCAAACTCCATCACGTTCACTTCCGCGCGGCACAGTCTGGGAGATCATGACTGGCGCTCCAGTCCCCACCGGCGCTGACGCCGTCATGATGCTGGAACACGTGGAAGATTCTGATGCCCATGTCGAACATCTCGAAGACCACCTCAAACAGTCTCGCGCCGATCTCAAAAAAAACGCCGGCACATCCAATCGCACCATCCGCCTCCTGCCTCCGCGCACCATCCGCAAAGGCGAAAACATCGTCGCCCGTGCCGCGCAGGCGCGCAAAGGAGAGGAACTCCTGCCCGTAGGCTCCTCAATCGCCGCCGCGCAGATCGCGCTCGCAGCGTCCTGCGGCTCTACCGCGCTGAATGTCTTCGTGAAGCCGCGCGTGGCCATCCTCTCCACCGGCGACGAGCTCGTTCCCATCCGCTCCACTCCCGGTCCCAGCCAGATTCGCAACTCCAGCAGCGCCATGCTCGCCGCCATGGTCTCTGCCGCCGGCGGCGATCCTTGGATTCTGCCCATCGCGCGCGACACCGCCAAATCCCTCGACGCCGCGCTCGCCCGCGCCGTCAACCGCCGATCTTCTCCTCATCACCGGCGGCGTCTCCGCAGGCAAATTCGATCTGGTCGAGCCCGCTCTCATCCGCGCCGGCGCGCGCTTTCACTTCACCGGCGTCCGCATCCAGCCCGGCAAGCCGCTGGTCTTTGGCGAGATGCCGCGCCGTCCCACGGAGCCCATCCAAAACCAGAACCGCACGAAGTGTCCGTGCTTCGGACTTCCCGGCAATCCCGTCTCCTCCGCCGTCACCTTCCTGCTCTTCGCCGCGCCGGTGTCGCCGCACTCGCCGGCACGCCGCGTCGATCCGCGGCCCGCGCTTCGCCCTCGCGCGCCTAACCGCAGACGTCAAAACGAAGACCGGGCCTCACGCGCTTTCTGCCCGCCGCTTGCACCTTTGCCGGCCCCACCCCTGAAGTCGCGCTCGTTCCCTGGCAAGGATCGGGCGATCTCGCCGCCATGGCCCGCGCCAACTGTTTTCTGGTCGTGCCTGAAGACGCCGATCGCCTTCGCGCGGGCTCGACCGTCCGCATTTTGCTTTCCTGAGGAGTCCTATGCCCAAAGTCTTCGCGCTCAAAGCCTTCGCGCCTCTCACATTTCACCGCATCCGGCCACGCCGCCATGGTCGACGTGAGCGGCAAGCAGTCCACTCACCGCACCGCAACCGCATCGGCATTCGTCGAGCTTTCCGCCGCCGTTCTCGCCGCTCTGCCCAACGAACCCCAAAGGCAATCCGCTTGAGGTCGCGCGCTTCGCCGGAATCCAGGCCGCCAAGCGCACCGCCGATCTCATTCCCATGTGCCATCCGCTCGCGCTCACCCACGTCGACGTCCAGGCCGCAATCGTCCCCGGCGGCGTGCGCATCACTTCTACCGTGTCGACCACCGGCCCCACCGGCGTCGAAATGGAAGCTCTCACCGCCGCCTCCATCGCCGCGCTCACCGTCTACGACATGACCAAGGCGCTCGACAAAGCCATCGTCATCCGCGACATTCGCCTCGAATCCAAATCCGGCGGCAAAAGCGGAGATTTTTCACGGAGAAGAAATAAGCGCGAGGTACGGAGGTCGGCACGGCACTGGGTGCCCCATCCTAAACGCGCGCTTCGCGTAGGGTCGGAACGCACGCGCATTGCCACCCGCGTCGATTTCACTCTAGACTTGGAAAGGCCAGGCAAGCCCTGCGCCGCACCGTGCGGAAGTGGTGAAATGGCAAACACACTAGCCTTAGGAGCTAGCGCCCAAAAGGCTTGCGGGTTCAAGTCCCGCCTTCCGCACCAAGATTTGACCGGGATGCGTGTAGGTAGGCGTCCTCGAACGGAACTCTAGCTTCGTTCTATTTGGCTTTGCGAGGAAGCTTCTTTCGCCGAGTTTCGTCATCACGATAGTTCACAGTCGCTGTCTTCCTGTCGTCGCTAAGCTCAATTGTTCCTCGCCTGGCCGTGATGACCACCCTGCGACCGAAGTCTTTGATGCTTATGTTCAGCCGATCCCCAAAGGCCATGGTTCCTCCGTGGTTAGCTTTATATCATTGAGTGCCCAAATCGTTCCACAGTCTGGAAGTCATGGGCTTCTACTTTCTCAGATCGACATACTGTAGACTCTGCTGCATCGAGGGATATCGCTATGAAAGGGCATCTAAGATTCATCGCTATTAGTAATCGCTTCGGTTCTCTTGACTTCGGCTAATGCACACAGTAAGAAGCAAGAGACCAAGACCGGTACGATGATCTATGCGCAATTCAACAATGACCCATCGGATTCGGTGCTTTATTTCTACCTCAATGATAATGAGAACAACATCTTGGTTCTCCAGCCCACCGGCTCTCCGTTTAGTGGCTGTTTTGAAAATCCCTGCCTAACCGCACAAATTGAGCTGCTCGGGCTGCGAAGAAGATGCATCGGCGTGCTCGCCTCACCCTTCTGCGCGGCGGCGAAGGACTACCCGTACTCCCTAAAGGACCACAAGGGAACGCCGGCTATCGAAATAGGTTTCGGCGATCCTGCGTGGATCGAAATGCCTGCGAATCTCACACCTTCGGCGAGTTTGCATGACTCATTCTCCGGCCGTTTGTCCGAGTTCTACGACAACGGATGGAGACCTGATAAACCGGTCGCCTGGATCGAGGAGTCAGCAAAGCTTCAGGAGCGTTTCAGCCGCGTAAAGGAGCAGGAGTCAAGCGATCAGTTCGGTTGCCTTACCCATCTCAAGGTCGGCCAACCCGCTTCATTTCTCGATGAATGTAAGATAGTTCGGCCGGAACACACCAATTCGGATTTGAGGGGGGAGCAGCGCATCTATCACGTCGAGGCCTCGGGCAACGGAATGTACGTTGGCTATCGCGAGGTATTCGTCTATGTGGACACTCAGCGGCAGACGATCGAGAATGTGCAATGGGATGACACCATCCATCAGAATTGAGCCACAGTTCGCCGCGTTCCTTAGCTCGGACCATTTCAAGCGGAGCGCCCTACTTCAGCCGCGCGCCCAGCGGCACATCCTCCAGGAACCCCGCCAGCACCGGCGCTCCGCCCTCGAGCGATGCGGCCAGCAGCATCCCGTTCGACTCAAGGCCACGCATCTTTCTCGGAGCCAGATTCGCCACGATCACGATCTTTCGCCCAATCAGCTTCTCCGGCTCGTAGTACTCCGCAATCCCCGCCAGAATCTGGCGCTTCTCGGTTCCAAGATCGACCTCGAGCCGCAACAGCTTGTCCGCCTTGGGCACACGCTCAGCAACCAGAATCTGCGCCACGCGCAGCTCTACTTTGGCAAAATCGTCGATCGTAATGTGCTGCGGCCCTTCTGCCGCACCTCGCCCCGCAGTCTCAACCGCGGCTTGCGCCGCAACTGGCGCAACCGCGCTGGCAGAGGCTGCCTGAACCACTGGCGCCGAATCTTTCGCCGCCACCGGCGCAACTGCCCGCGGCGCCACTGGCGCTTTCGCCACAGCAGGACTCACTTGTGCGGCAGCCGGCTCCCGCTTCTGCGCCACACTCGGCGTCTTCGCTTCCTCGACTGCACTTCCACCGCCAGCCGCTTCCACCGCAGTCCGACTATTTTCGTCCTCAAGACTTTGCATACGTTCTATCACTTCCTTTTCTGCGCGTGGAAACAGCGGCGCGGGCTCTCCAAACTTCGTCCCCGCCTTCAATCCGCCCCACGCGAGTTCACTCAAAAATCCATTCTTCGCCGCAACCGCTAGCTCACCCAGTCCAAGCTGCGCCCACACCTTCGCCGCTGCGTCCGGCACAATCGGATACGCCAGCGCCGTAATCACGCGAATCGCCTCCGCGGCCGTCGCCAGCACTCGCGCCTGCAACTTCACATGCTCTGTCATCCGACCGCTCCGGCGGCTTCTTCCACGGCGCATTCGCCGTCAAATAGCCATCCGTCTCCGCCACCACCGCCCACAGCAACTTCAGCGCGTCAGAAAAATTCAGCTCATCGAACGCCGGCCCAAACGCCGCAATCGCCGCTTCGGCATTCGCGCGCAGCGCAGCTTCAGCCGTGCGTCTCCGCGCCCGCCTCCGGCACCACACCGCCAAAGTATTTGTGCACCATGTTCACCACACGGCTCACCAGGTTACCGTAGCCGTTGGCCAGGTCGCCGTTGTAGCGCTGCACCAGCGCGTCAAAAGAAAAATTCCCGTCCTGCCCAAACGGAATCTCGCGCAGCAAAAAGTACCGCAGCGCATCCGCGCCCAGCACATCCTGCACCGTCTCCGCCCGCACAATGTTCCCGCGCGACTTCGACATCTTTCCCTGGTCGAACAGCAGCCACCCATTCGCGCGCACCGATCGCGGAGTCGCAATCCCTGCCGCCATCAGAAACGCCGGCCAGTAAACGCAGTGAAACCGGCTGATTTCTTTCCCGATTAAATGAATATCCGCCGGCCAGAACTTCTTGAATCTTCTGTCGTCGATCGTCCGACCCGTACCCAAGCGCAGTAATGTAATTCGCCAGCGCGTCCAGCCACACGTACACCACATGCTTCTCGTCGCCCGGAACCGGAATGCCCCACGAAACACTCGTCCGCGTCACCGAAAGATCCTTCAGCCCGCCGCGCACAAAGCTGATCACCTCGCGCCGCGTCGACTCCGGCCCCATGAACTCCGGATTCGCATCGTAAAACTCCAGCAGCTTCCGCTCAAACGCCGACAGCTTGAAGAAATAATTCTCCTCGCTCACCGTCTCCGTCGGCCGCCCGCAATCCGGGCAAGGCGTCCCCGGCGGCCCATCCACATACGCCTCGTCGAACACGCAATACTGCCCCGTGTACGAGCCCTTGTAGATGTATCCTTTGTCGCGCAGCGTCGCAAACAGCTTCTGCACGCCGCGGATGTGACGAGGCTCCGTTGTCCGAATGAAGTCGTCGTAGGTAATCCCCAGCCGGTCCCACAGTCCGCGAAACTCTCCCGCAATCTTTGTCGCGAACTCCTCCGGCGTGCACCCGGCAGCTTTAGCGCTGCGCTCAATCTTCTGCCCGTGCTCGTCCGTCCCCGTCAAAAACCAGGTCTCGATCCCCAGCGCCCGCTTGCGCCGCGCAATCGCGTCGCACACAATCGTCGAGTACGCATGGCCCAGGTGCGGCCGCGCGTTCACGTAGTAAATCGGCGTGGTCAGGTAAAACCGGCCAGCGTTCGTTTCCGTTTTTGATGTTGAATCAGTCATGGGCAGCGCATTCCGTCCGCGCGCAGAAGAAAATGCGGCGTGATCGGCAATCACTCTCCATCTTAAGGCATCGCGCCAGATGCCATGGCATCGCGCTTCGCTCATCGCGCCACCGTCTCGGGCCGCCTCACCGCAGGTGCTAAAATCACTAGGAAAATCAAGCATTTTCCTGAGGCTCCAGCGTGGTTCTCGAACTCGAAAAGCGGCTCTCCGATCGTCTTCGCGCCGTTCTCAAAGAAAAATACGAATCTAGAGATCGCCTCGATCCCCCTCGAGACGCCGCCCGACCTGCGCCTCGGCGAAATCGCCACGCCCATCGCATTCGAACTCGCCCGCAAACTCCGCAAGGCTCCAAAAATTATCGCCCAGGAAATTGTCGACGCCATTGTCGCCGACCTCGGCCAACTCTCCGGCTTCTCCAAATTCGAAGTCGCCGGTGCTGGCTACATCAACGCGTATCTCGACCGCGCCGCCGCCGCTCAATTAGTCGTTCCCGCCGACACCCATCCCCCGTCCGAGCAGGGCCACGTGCTCGTTGAACACACCTCCATCAATCCCAACAAGGCCGCGCACATCGGCCATTTGCGCAATGCGATTCTCGGCGACACATTCGTCCGCCTCCTCCGCGCCGCCGGCTACAAAGTCGACGTGCAGAACTACATTGACAACACCGGCGTCCAGGTCGCTGACGTCGTCGTCGGCTTTCTGCATCTCGAAAAGAAATCGCCTGCCGACGTCCGCGCACTTCTCGCCGACCTCGCCCGCAAAGGCGAGCGCATCGACTACTACTGCTGGGACCTCTACGCCCGCACCTCGCAGTGGTACGGCGAAGGCACCGCCGAAGAACAAGCTGCGCGCAAACAAATCCGCCTCGACACGCTGCACCTCATCGAGCACGGCGGCAACGACACCGCCGAAATCGCCGACCTCATCTCCACCGCCGTCCTTCGCCGCCATCTTGAAACCATGCTCCGCCTCGGCATCGAGTACGACTTCCTCCCGCGCGAGAGCGAGATTCTTCACCTCAAATTCTGGGAAGCCGCCTTCGAGAAGCTAAAACAATCCGGCGTGCTCTACTTCGAAAACGAAGGCAAGAACAAAGGCTGCTGGGTAATGACCCGGCCGGGCGCAGAGATCAACCGAAGGCGAACCGACGACGACGCCAAAGTCATCGTCCGCTCAAACGGCACCGTCACCTACGTCGGCAAAGACATCGCCTACCACCTCTGGAAGTTCGGCCTGCTCGGCAAAGACTTCGGCTACAAGCGCTTCTTCACTTATCCCGATCACGAGTGCTGGATCTCGGCCGAATCCGGCGAGCCGAACCATCCGCACTTCGGCGGCGCAAGCGCAATCTACAACGTCATCGATGCGCGCCAGTCCGACCCGCAGGCCAACGTCATCCAGGCCCTCCGCGGCATGGGATACACCGAGCAGGCCGATCACTACACCCACTTCAGCTACGAGATGGTCGCGCTCACGCCCCGCTGCGCCGTCGAGCTTGGCTACAACATCTCCGATGAAGACCAGACAAAAATCCTACATCGAAGTCAGCGGCCGCAAGGGCTTCGGCGTCAAGGCCGACGACCTCATCGACAAGCTCATCGCCGCCACGCGCGCCGAAGTCGACGCGCGCCAGACCGGCGGAGAAGGCGAGAATGCCGCGGCCATGCGCCAGAAGATCGCCGAGCAAATCGCCATCGGCGCCCTGCGCTACTTCATGCTCAAGGTCACGCGCAACTCCGTCATCGCTTTCGATTTCAAAGACGCGCTCAGCTTTGAAGGCGAAACCGGCCCCTACATTCAATACGCCGTCGTCCGCATCCGCAACATCTTCCGCAAAGGCAACACCACGCCCGAAGCCGTGCTCGCCGATTTCGCTAGCCTGCCCGCAGCCAGCCCTCGCCGCCTATCTCTCCGGCGACGCGAATGAAGACATCTGGTCCCTATGGCTCCGCGCCGGCCGCCGCACGCAAATTCTCCAGCAGTGCATCGCCACCTCCGAGCCCGCCCATCTCGCCAGGCACGCCTTCCAGCTCGCGCAGGAATTCGCCAACTTCTACCATCGCCATCACATCCTCACCGAAGAAGATCCCGCGCGCAAAACATTCCTGCTCGCCACCGCCGCCATCGCCCTCCGCGAACTCGTCGGCTCTCTCGCCCTCCTCGGCATCGAAAGCCCCGAAGCAATGTAAACGCGGCGGATTCCGCCAGATTGCGCTGCGCCGACTTCAACGAGCATCGCCGCCAAGTGAACGACAGAGTCAGATTGTACGTTGAGATTACGTTGATGCTGCGAGGTGGACGAGGAAAGCAATGTAGCGGCGGCACTCAGCCGATAGCTCTCGAATGTAATAGAGATGTTCCGGAACGTACGATGATGATCAACAACGTCGTGCTGTAAGCGGAAGGCAAGTCTCAATAACTGATAGCTGAAAGTTAAACCCGCTTCCGCCTCTGATGCGTCGACGGAATGTTCATATCCTCGCGGTACTTCGCCACCGTCCGCCGCGTCAGTTGAATCCCCTGCGACTGCAGCATCGCCGCGAGCTGATCGTCGGTCAGCGGGTGCCGCGCGTCTTCGTCCTCGATGAACTTGCGCACCTTGCGCTTCAGCACCAGCAGCGGCGTATCCGCGCCTTCGGGCCCGTTCGAGCCTTCCGAGAAAAAGAACCGCAGCTCCAGCACGCCCTGCGGCGTGTGCGCGTATTTGTTGGCCACGGCACGGCTCACCGTCGATGGGTGAACTCCAATCTCCTCGGCCACTTCCTTGATCATCATCGGCCGCAGCCCTTCCACGCCCTTGTCGAAAAACTCCTGCTGCCGCCGCACAATCACGTCGCACGTCCGCAAAATCGTGCTCTTTCTCTGCGCGATATTCCGCATCAGTTGCAGCGCCGAGCGGAACCGCTCCTTCACGTACTCCTTCACTTCCTTTTCGGTCTCTGATGAAACCAGCATCCGCCGGTAGCGCTGGCTCAGTCGCAGGCTGGGCAGGTCCTCTTCGTTCATGCTCACCACCCACTCCGCGCCGCGCTTCACAAAATACACATCGGGCTCAATCAGCCGCGTCTGCTCGCGGTTGTACATCCGTCCCGGCCGCGGGTCCAGCGTCCGTATAAACTCCACAGCCGCGTGCGCCTCATCCGCCGTCACCTGCGCCGCCCGCGCCAGGTCTTTTACGTCCCGCTTTTGCAACAGAGGCAAGTGGCGTTCCACAATCAGCGTCGCCACTTCCATCGCCCGCCGCCGCTCGTCGATCTTGGCCTCGGCCTCCTCGCGGAAGCTCCTGTGCGGGTCGGTTCCCGCGTCCTCGTCAATCTCTTCTGAGCCCGGCCCGTACATATGGCTGAACTCGTGCTGCTGTGCCGCAATCTGAAGCATCAGGCACTGCCGCAGGTCGCGCGCCCCCACTCCCGCCGGATCCAAATGCTGCACCAGATCCAGCCCGCGCCGTATCAAATCCAGCGCCGCGGCCAGCTCCGCCGCATGGCCGTTGTTCGCGGCCACTTCCAGCGGAACCCCGCAAAAAGCAGCGGCGAGCTCCTCTTCGCTCGCCGCCAGATAACCATCTTCATCCAGATTGCCAACCACAAACTGCGCTGCCTCAAGCAGCTTTCGGTCCAGGCTCAGTGCCCCCAGCTGCCACGCCAGGTGATCGGACAAGCTCGTAGGCTGGGAGAGAAAGTTCTCAAACGAGGGCTTCTCGCTGTCTTCGTACTCCGGCTGTGTACGGTAACCGGGATCGAGATACTCCTGGAAGTACGAGCCAAAATCGATCTCATCGAATACGTCCTTGGGAGGCGCGGCCGTCTCCTCGACGCTGCGCTCCAGCCGTTCCTCGCGGCCCGCAACCTCATCCAGCATTGGAACCGTTTCGTCAATCTCCTCAAGGACGGGATTCTCAACCATCTCCGCATCGATCATCTCCTTCAACTCGAGCTTGTTCAACGCAAGCACGCTCACCATCTGCATCAGGCCCGGCGTCAGCACCTGACGTTGGGCCACTTTCAAACTCAGTCTTGGTTGCAGTAGCGGCATAAATGCGTTGTGTCCCGTTTTGGCTCAATGCGAGTCTAGTCGTGGTGCGTGATAAAGCTTAGTACAGAAACGCTCTGCGATTGCTCCCCCGTTCGTGTCATCGTACCGAATTGGGGCTTGGCCCGTTTCGGAATCATTGGAAGAAAACAACTTAGCGGCGTCACCCTCCCGCCGTTAGAACCTTCAGAATATGCCTGATTTGCGCCGAGCGTCCAGCGCCATGGGAGCCATCCAAATGCACCCCAAATATGCTCTAATTCAGCGAGAATCCCTCGCCCAGGTAAATGCGCCGCACCTCAACGTCATTGCCCAGCTCGCGCGGCGTTCCGGTCCGGAAGATTCGCCCTTCGGCAATAATGTATGCCCGGTCGGTCACGGTCAGCGTCTCGCGTACGTTATGGTCCGTCACCAGCACCCCGATCCCGCTGGCTTTCAGGTCGAAGATGATCTTTTGCAGCTCCAGCACCGCAATGGGATCGATGCCGCTGAACGGTTCGTCGAGCAAAATAAAATTCGGCTGAATGCACAGCGCCCGCGCAATCTCCACTCGCCGCCGCTCGCCGCCTGAAAGCGCATACCCGCGCGTCGTGCGGATGTGGCCGAGATTCAGCTGGTTAATCAGCTTCTCGGCTCGCGTGCGCCGTTCCCGGTTGCCCAGCGGCTGCGCTTCCAGCACCGCCAGGATGTTCTCCTCCGCGGTCAGCTTGCGAAAAACCGAGGGCTCCTGGGGAAGATAGCTGATCCCAAAATTCCGCGCCCGCAGATACATCGGAACCCGCGTAATGTCGGTGTCGTCCACCATCACGCGCCCGCTCTCGGGCTGCACCAGTCCCACAATCATGTAGAAACTGGTTGTCTTGCCGGCGCCGTTCGGCCCCAGCAAACCCACCACTTCGCCGCGGGAGATCCTCAGGTTGACGTCTCTTACAACCTGCCTCCGCTTGTAGCTCTTTCCGATTCCCTCGGCAATCAGTGTTTCCATGTGTCTCGCTGTCGCGACAGTCGCGCCTTACTTCCCGTGCGCGTCCGGAGCGGTCGTATCCGTTTCAGTCTCGCGGCCGCCGCCTTCGACTCTGACCCTATCATCGCGGCTATCGAAAATCAAAGCCTCACCCGTCACCGTTCCATGCTCTGGATCGCTCATCTTTGGTGGCGCGCCAGCGCTCCCCGTCAGCACGTACTCCCCGGTCGCGCCCGTATACACCAGTTGCTCTCCGGTTCCGCGCCGGCCCTGCGACGTCAGCACCACATGCCCAGTGGCCTTCATCTGATCCACTTGCGCCTGCCCGCTCTGCGCCTGCGCTCCGCTTGCATCGTGGCTCTCCCGCCGGCATCAGCAGCAGTTCCACCGCATCGGACGACGATGTTGCCGTGCCCGTCTCCGCAACCACCGCGCCCAGCGTGCCTCCGTGCATCACCGCCCTGCGCTCTGCGTCGGAGTACTTCAGCTCGCCTCCACGCACGCGAATCACCGAAGTCGCGGCTGATCGTCCAGCATTACTCGCTCCCGCCTGCCCAGCAGATTGCGTCGTCGCGCCATTTCCGCCCGCGCCTTTTCCCGTTCCGCCCCGCCCGCGCTCAGCATCACCACTCGCACCGGCTCTGCCGGATCGCTGCTCCTCGCCACCAGCGTTTGCAAATGCTGGTTCAGCACAATCACCGGCCCGCTCACAAAGTTCGTCTGCTGCCACAGACGCGCGTGCCCGCGAAAAGTCGCCTCGCCGCTCGACTGGTTCAGTTGCGCCTCCGCTGCAACCACATGCGCCGGCCCCTTGCCGCCCAGCGTCACTCCGCCGCTGCCCATGTCGCTTGCATCGCCCGGCGCCGTCCGCTCTGCCCGCCCGCACCCTGTCCACGTCGCCTTCACATCACCGTGCGCGAACGCGTCTCCCGACTGCTGCGACACATCTACCTTCTCCGCTGTCAGCTCCATTCCGCCGTTCACCACTCGCGGACTCATCGTCAGATGCAGCCACTCGCCCTGGCCCTCATACACTGCTTTGCCGGCCGTCGCGCGCAGCGGTGGTTGCGACTGCGCCTCCGGGCTTTTGCCGCCGGCTGCTCAAACAGCACCACATTCCCATCCAGCTCCGCCGACTGCACTTCGCTCGCGCCACCCACGCCACTGCCTTCTTGCTCCCTCGCTCCCTCGCTCACTTGTTCCATGCTTTGCGCCGCCGCTGGCGGCGCAAAACTCGCCTCCAGCCGATCGCCGTTCGCTGTCTGTCGCGCTCCTGTCGCCGTTGTCTCATCGATCTCCGCATGGCCCACGCCGCTCAGCGTGCGCAACGCCGAGCCTTCCCCAAAACTCCCGGTCACTTCATCCGCGCTCATTCTCGATGGCGTCGCCGGCGCATTGCCGCGCTGGCTCTCGCTCGTGATCGTCACCCCGCCCGATCCGCGCATCGTCTCCACTTCCAACTGCCCTTCGCTTGTCTGTCCCGCGCCTGCATGTCGTCCCGCGCCTTTGCCCGAGCCGTGCCCCGCCCGAAAACCAATGTCCACCACCGGCGAGCGCCACGTCCGGCTCACGCGGAGCGCACCCTTACTCGCGCCTTGCTCAACGCTCTCCGCGCTCGTCTCCTCACTCGTCATCTCCACGCCGCGCTCCAGGTGCGCGCTCTTCAGCTCGCCCTTCGCCGCAAAATTCAACTCCGCAGTTGGTGATGTCCCATGCACCCTGCGCTCGCCACTCGCGGAATCGTTAAGCGGAATCCATCGTCACGCCGCCCTCCATGTGCCCGTGGAGCGGCTCGCTGTGCTCGTCAAACTCCATCCACGCCACCGGCGCAGCCACGTGCCCGCCCTTCGTGGTCGTTAGCGTAAACCCGCCCTTCGCGTCCAGCCGCTCCGCCGACCCATCTTCGCGAAACATGATCTTCGCCTCAGCCGCGTCCGCGTGGCCACCATGAAATGCCGCCGACGCCTTCTCCATTTCGCAGGTTTGCGCTCCGCGATCGAACTCCGCGTGCTGCGCATGAATCTTCACCTCATCGCCGCCGCGATGTGTCGTCAACTCCACTGCCTGCTCCAGCTTCAGGTAGCCGCTCTGCGAGTTGTAACTTGCTCCGATCGCGCTCCCGCTTCCCTGCTGTCGACGGAAAAATTCACTCTCTGATCTGTCGTCACCAGCCCGGAGTTCCGGTCGAAGGTCACTCCGCTCGTCTTTACGTCAATCTGTCCCGCCGAGTCAGTCGCGGCTAAGTCGGCGATCACAGGTTCCTTGATTTTTTCTTCCTTGTTCTTGTCTCCTTTTGTCTTGTCGACCTGCTCCACAGCCGCTTCTGTACTCGCCGAAGGCCGCGTCAGCAGCATCTCTACCGGACCTTGTGCCGTTGCCTTGCCCGTCTTCTGGTCGTACTCAAATATGTCACCGGAGATCTTGTCGACCTGCTTGCCGTCTTCGCCATACAGATCGATCTGCACGTCGTGCAGTTCCACAAAGTCCGTCTTCAGCTCCACCTCTCGCGAAGCATGAATCCTGTATTGCGAATGCGCACCAAACGCGTGCACGTAGGTGTATCCATCGGCTTCCTGCACAATGTTCTTGCCCAGCCGCTGCGGCAAATCGTGCCGGTTCAGCAGGTTCTTCCACTTCGCCCGCACCAGAAACACGCCCAGCGTCACCAGCAGCAGCGCTCCCGCCACCAGCACCAGCGTCCGGATTCGCTCGATCGTGAACCGCACGGCGTTAGCTAACCCCTGAACAACCGAACATCATGAGCAATTTAACGTTTTGAAAGGGCACGACTGGTAGGTCGGGGCTTCAGCCCCGACTGCCGTCCGCGGCAAAAATTTGGCGGGCTTTAGCCCCCGAGGGAATTTTCGCGATTCGTTCAAATCTCCCTCAGTTCCCCAGCCGCGCCGCCAGCCGCTGCGCCAGGCTCTCGCCCAGCTCGCTCCACAGCAACCGCGCCGTCGCGCCCGACGCCTTCTCCACTCCCGCCGTCAGCTCCACCAACTGGCGCACATTCTCTGCCACATGTCTTGCGCCCACTTCGCTCAAGTCGACATCCTCTTCGAGAAACGGCGCGTCCGAGCCAAAGTCGATCCTGATATGACCATCCTGCTCATATGTACCTTCGTCAAACAGCGGCCCATATCCCGTCACCCGCACCAGACGCGGGCCGCGCGCCCACCGGCCCAAATAATTTTCATCCTGAGCGCCTGCTTTTAGATCGTCATCCTGAGCGTCTGTTTCTTGGCTGTCATCCTGAGCGAAGGGCGCCGCAGCGCCCGAAGTCGAAAGCCTGCCCTGAGCGAATCCGGCATCAGCCGGATGAGTCGAATGGGGACCTGCTTCTTCGTTTCTTGCCGGCGGAATTCCGCCCGGCCCAATCTCCAGCTCCCACAAATTCCACCCAATCTGGAATTCGTATGCGTAGTCCTCATGCAACAGCTCCGTCGCCTCCGCCACAGCTACGCGCGGATCGGCTCCCGGCAGTTGGCCCGGCACCGGCCCGGCGAGTAACCGCCCGCCATCCATCTGCTCGCCAACCATGCGCCCATACACCCGCTCAAACACTGGCGACTCGTTCCAGCTCACCGGCCACACCGTCCCCGAATACACCTTCGCCTCGCCGCCATGCGCGGCAAATGCGCCCAGCACCGCAATCAGCTTGTCGGGGAGCGCCTCCAGGCGCAAATTCGGATACCACAGGCTCAAATAAAGCGTGTCTGCCATCAGTATTGATTTTAGACGTTTGTAGTCTTTAGCCGCCGCGAAGGCACTGCCAGACAAATCGCAGGGATCGCGGGGTGCCCATCCTAACGGCAGCTTTATGGCGGTTGGGCTGGGAAAGCAGGAACTTGATTTTGGAAGAACTGGAGTCGGTTCTCTACCCCGTCACAATTTCACTGAAATCCGCAATCGTCGAGAAATTCCGCAGAACCGCGTCAATCAACCCCAAATTCGCGCTGCGTACCTTCTCATCAGGATCAAGCACCATCACCTTGTCGAAGAACTGATCCACCGTTGGCCGAATCGTCGCAATCAGCGCCAGCGCTTCGCGATAAGCCCGTTGTTCGCGCAGCTTCGCGATCTGCGGCGCAATCTCTTTTGACCGGTCCCACAAGTCGATCGCCTCAAGCGCCAGGTCGTTCAGCTTCTTCTCGTCGGGACGATAACCCTTTTCCTCGGCCTGCTTCAAAATGTTCTTGATCCGTTTGCAGGCTGCCGATACCGCCGCGAAATCCGCCGACTCCCGCACCGCCGTCAGCGCGTCGGCCCGCGCAATCGCGTCGCGCACATCGTCCGCGCCCACCGCCAGCACCGCATTCACTACGTCGTACGCAAATCCGCGCACATCCTTCAAAAAGAACTGCAGCCGCTCCCGCAAAAACTCGCTTACCTGTGTATGAATGCCTGGTTGCCCCATCCTTGCGGCGTCTTTGTCTTTGCCGCTAGGGTGGGACGCGACTTCACCGGTTCCGGCACCGCTCGCCTTCACCACATCGCTCAGCGTCAGCGGCAAGTCCGATTCAGCCAGAATCTTCACAATCGCATTCGCCGCACGTCGCAGCGCAAACGGATCCTTCGATCCCGTCGGTGCGCTTCCAATCCCGAACATCGCCACAATCGTCTGGATGCGATCCGCAATCCCCAGCAGTTGCCCCTCTACCGAAACCGGAATCGGATCTTCGATCGAAGCCGGCGTGTACTGGTCGTAGATTGCCAGCACAATCCGCTCATTCAATTCCTGTGTCCGCGCGTACAGCCCGCCAATCACGCCCTGCAGCTCGGTAAACTCCTTCACCAGCTCCGTCGTCAGATCGGTTTTGGCCAGCTCCACTGCCTTGAACAAAGCAGTTTCGTCGAATGGTGCCGTCTAGCACCACGTGTTCGAAGGTTCGCCTCGCCGTAGCGCGCTTGCCACTGCCAGGTTCTTCTTCCGTCTTCCAGTAGTAGCTGCCCAGCTCCTTCTGGAACGTCACATTCTTCAGGCTCTCCATGCGCTTCGACCAGCGGCGTTTTCTGGTCCATGTCCCAGAAGAATCGCGCGTCCTTAAACCGCGCTCTCAGCACGCGCGCATTCCCGTGCCGTATGATCGCCGCGCCTTCTTCGTCCGCCTGCGTATTCAGCACCGCCAGAAAATGCGGCGCCAGCTTGCCCTCTGCATCTTCCACCGCGAAATACTTCTGGTGATCGCGCATCACCGTCACCAGAACCTCTTCCGGCAATCCCAAATACTCGCGCTCAAAGTCGCCCAGAATCACGCTCGGCCACTCGGTCAGGTGCGTCACCGTCTCAACCAGCGCTTCGTCCTCGCGCCATCGCGCACCCTGCGACTTTTCGCGTCTCCGCGTCCAATGCTTTCCGTATGATCTGCCTGCGCTCCGCCACATCGACAACAACGCTGGCCCCGCGCAGAGTTTCAACGTAACCGTTCGCCGAAGGTAGAACCACGGAGTGGTCGCCGCTAAGCACGCGATGCCCGCGGCTCGCATTGCCCGCCGCAATCCCCGCAATCTCCACCGGAACCACTTCGCTGTCGAGCATCGCCACAACCCAGCGCACCGGCCGCACAAACCGCTCCGGCTTCGCCGCGCGCCAGTACATATTCTTCGCCCAGTAAAGCCCCAGCACTTCCTTCGGCAACTCGGCGATCAGGATTTCGCTCGCCGTCCGCCCCGTCAGTTTCACTGACGCGCCCACGTATTCGCCCTTCGACGTCTCAATTTTTTTCAGGTCGGAAACTTCCACGCCCGCCTTTTTTGCAAAGGCCTCGCCCGCAGCCGTCGGCTCGTCGTCTTTGAATGCAATCTTCCACGACGGACCCATCACCACTTTTTCAGTGTCTGCCTGCTTCGCCTGCACGCCCTCAGCAAGCACCGCGAGTCGCCGTGGCGTCGAATACGTCGCCACCTTTGCGCCATTCACCTTCAGCCGCTCGCGCTTCAGCAGCTCGGTCACGCGCTTGCCCAGCTCGGCCTCCGCCGCGGCAATCATCCGCGCCGGAACCTCTTCAAGCCCGATTTCTAACAAAAAGTCAGCCATACAATTCGATCTCTCTTAGAGCTACTAGCCTCTAGCTGCTAGTCTTTTTCGTTCTGCAATCAACCGATTCAATCTCTTGAAATCCCAGAGGGTTTTATTTAATCAAAGCTCTCAACCCACCAAGGAAAAGCTAGCGGCTAGGAGCTAAAAGCTGAATCCTGTTGCATCACCCACGCCTTCGCCACGCCAACCGCGAGCGCGCGAATCCTTCCAATCACGCCCACGCGTTCCGTCACGCTGATCGCCCCGCGCGCGTCCAGTAAATTAAAAAGATTCGAGCATTTCAGCGCCAGCTCATACGTCGGCAGCAGCGGAAACCGCTTTTTCTCCGTTGCGCTCGCATTCTCATCGGCCAACACCGCATTCACTTTCTCGAGCAGCGCCTGCGCTTCAGCCTCATAAGAATTAAAGTGCTCCCAAAGCCGCGCCACATCGGCCATCTCGAAGTTGTACACGGAAAATTGCAGCTCTTCGGCCAGGCGCACATCGCCGTAGGTCACCACCGCGCCTGTTTCAGTCTCGTTTTTCTGGGGGTCACGCGCCCACACAATGTCGTAGATCGAGTCCACATCCTGCAAGAACGCCGCAATGCGCTCCATGCCATACGTCAGCTCCGCGCAAATCGGGTCCAGGTCCATCCCGCCGCACTGCTGAAAATACGTAAACTGCGTAATCTCCAGCCCATCCAGCATCACCTGCCAGCCCACGCCCCACGCGCCACCCGCTGGCCACTCCCAGTTGTCCTCTTCAAACTTCAGGTCGTGGTGTTTCAGGTCGATCCCCATCGCCTCGAGCGACTCAAGATAAAGCTCCTGCACATTCACCGGCGGAGGTTTCAGGATCAGCTGAAATTGTGTGTGCTTGAACAACCGATTGGGATTCTCACCATATCGCCCGTCGGCCGGCCTGCGCGAAGGCTGCGCATAGCCCACCTTGTAGGGCTTCGGCCCCAGCACGCGCAAAAACGTCTCCGGGCACATCGTCCCCGCGCCCACTTCCACGTCATAGGGTTGCTGCAGCACGCATCCACGCTCCGCCCAGAACGCCTGCAGGCGAAACAAAAGATCCTGAAAGGTAAGGGAACTCGCTTTTACGCGCGCTTCGGACTCGGCAGCGGACACAGGCTCATCTCTCTCATTTGAACTAAGAAAAGATTCTACCAGTCAGAAATCCGCCTTCTTGGTTACTAAGGTGCGGGAACCTCAACCTGCGTGACAAAGACCTCGCTATGCAGCCGCCCGGCAATCTCCGAAGGAGAGGCAGTCTCAAAAAACAGCGTCAACGCTTCAACCAGATTGGCCCGCGTCTCTTCGATCGTTGAGCCTTGGCTTGCGATATCAAGCTCAGGGCACAAGCCGACAAAGCCGTCGTCTTCACGCTCAATAATGGCCGTCAATCGCTGGCTGCTAGGCATAGTCAAATCTTACGCCATCCGTCATTCACGCGCGACACGCCGGTCGAATCCGGGGACTCACCCACCCAACCTCGCAATCGCCTCCGCCGTCTTCAGCTTCCGCTCCAAATGCCGCTCCAGCGTCTGCAAAGCAAACCGCCGCAGATCCTGCCCGCGCTTCCGTGGCCACGCCTCGCCGGCAAAACTCGCCGCTGGCGCCCGCAGCATCCTCTGCGCCAGTTGCCAGCTATCAGCGCTCAGCCCGCTCCCGCTCCCATTCGCATGCAGCCCGCAAAACAGTCCATCCGCATACGCGTTGAAGCGCACTTCGCCAGCACCCAGCGTCTCTCCGCACACCATGCAATGGCCAATGTCCGGCAACAATCCCATCAGGCGCGTCATCCACAGCGAGAAATACGTCAGCGCCATCCATGGCCCAGCGAACGCGGGCCCAGCAGATTGGGCCTGGCCAACTCCGGCCTGCCCGGCTCCAGAATTCCCAGCCTCCGCCCTCACCGCATTCGTCTGCTCCAGCACACTCGCCACCAGCCGGAACACCGTCGCCTGCGGATCGCGCTCCGGCAGCGCCTCGTCGATCACCTCGGCATAAAAGCTCAGCACCGCCATGCGCGTCTGGTCCACCGGCGCCGACAATGGAGACCGCAGAATCTCCAACTGATCGAGCCTCACTAATTCCTGCCGCGGCCGCTCGGCAAACCACGCCCGCGCCAGCGTCATCGGCTCCAGCGCCCCGCCAAATCGCTTGCGGCTTTTGAGCGCCGCCTTGGCCATGCCCTTCAGCCGGCCGTAGTCGCGCGTAAAAAAGCTCACCAGCAGGTCGGCCTCATGCACCGGCCATGTGCGCAGAATCACCGCTTCTGATGTGAGCACGCTCATGCTTCTTCATCATCGCACCGCCGCTCAAGTGCGGGTACAAACACAAACGCGCATCCCGGCAACCGGAATGCGCGTCCTGAGAGATATTAACTTCTGCGCCAGGTTGACGCTCCGCCGTCTACCGGCCGAAATGCGCGGTGTTCTTATCGGCAAAGTGCGCCCACTTCTCCGGCAGGTCATCCAGCGCAAAAATCGCCGACACCGGGCAAACCGGCACGCACGCGCCGCAGTCGATGCACTCGACCGGGTCGATGAAAAGCTGATCGGCTTCGGCATAACCGGCTTCATCTTTCTTAGGGTGGATGCAATCGACGGGACAGGCGTCCACACAGGCGCTATCCTTGGTGCCGATACAGGGTTCTGCAATCACGTATGCCATCTTTGCTATCTCCGATGATTCCCGCGGCTCCAGCAAACGCGAGCCGCTCTGATCATTGATCTCTACGACGAAATCTTTACGACCCCAGCTTTTACGAGCCCAGCTTTTACGAGGCTGATAGTAGCATACGTCCCCGCGCCCTGACTTCACGATTTTCGTCCGCGTTTTGCCATGCGGGAAGCGCCGCCGACCTCACTCCTGCCCCGTTTTGGCTCTCTCCGCCCGCGCCCGCGCAAACTCCTCCGGCGTCGGAATGGGCGACAATCCCCGCCCGGCAAACAGATCCTCAAACATCCCGATCAGCTCTTCGTGAATCAATCCATTCGACGCCAGAATCTCATCGCTCTTAAGTTGGAACTGCCTGCCCGCAAAATCCGTCACGCGTCCGCCGGCTTCCTCCACCAGCAGAATTCCCGCCGCCGTATCCCACGGATTCAGATTGAACTCCCAAAACGCATCCATGCGACCGCTGGCCACATAGGCCAGATCGAGCGCGGCCGAACCCGCCCGCCTCACCCCGTGCGAGCGCAGCGTGAACTCCTGGTAAAAATGAATGTTCGGGCTTGCATGACGCTTGCGGCTGGGAAATCCCGTTCCCAGCAGCGCCTCGGCCAGCTCCGCGCTGCGCGAAACCCTCACCGGCTTCCCATTTAGCTGCGCCCCTCGCCCGCGCTCAGCCGTGAACAGCTCATCCCGCAGCGGATCGTAAATCACCCCCGCCACAAGCGTTCCATCCGCGCCGGCCTTCAAACCATCCGTCCCGCGCTCCGGGCTCGCTCGCTGTTCCCGGCTCGCCAGCTGTTCCAACCCAAGCGACACGCAAAACTGAGGGAACCCGTGCGCAAAATTCGTCGTCCCGTCCAACGGGTCAACGTACCAGCGAAACTCCCCGTCCATCCGCTCGCGCGTTCCCTCTTCGCCGTAGATGCCGTGCTCCGGAAACGCCTCGCCCAGCCGCGTGCGAATCAGCTTCTCCGCGGCGCGATCGGCCGCGGTCACAATGTCCACGTCGCCTTTGTATTCGGTCTCTACACCCTTTGCGTAGTATTCGCGCAGCAGCGCCCCGGCCTCGCGCGCAATCTCCGCCGCCTTGGGAACATATTTAAGATTCTGCTCAATCGCCGGTTCCGCTGCGCCGCTCACAGCCCCGCCCCGTGCTGTCCGCGCCCAACCGCGCCGGGCCCTGCTGGTCCATGTCCGTCGTGCCCATGCCCGTCAGCTGCATGCCCGTCAGCCGTCTCATAACGAGGTGTCCGGCGCCTGCCCGCTTCGCTGATGGTCCGGATCTGGTTCTTGTAAATAAATAGATTCGGCTGGCCCTCGCGCGTCAACCGCAGCATGGAGTCGTCGAAGTACTCAATCCACCCGCGCACCGTCTCGCCGTCCCGCAACTTGATATTCACAATCACCTGGCGGTCGCTCAGTGAGCGCAGGTAGAGCCCTTCCTGGCCGGTTTCGCCCGGCGGAGGCGTCTTCGATCGACGCCGCGAAGACAATGGGGAAGTCATATTGCCATTTTAGATGCAATTGTCCCGAATGGCGTTTGTATTGGCCGGCGCTCCGGGCTGCCGGAACTTCTTCGGGATCGACCTGTCTAGGTAGACTTCGCCGCAGCCATCAGTTGCCCTTGGCCGCCGCATCCGCATAATACCCAGCTTTATTCCGCACATTAAATTCATCCGCCGCCGCCCGCGGAACCGTAACCACCACCCGATGAAAATCCACGCCCGGAACCTGATGCTGCGGATAGTACCCAATCAGGTATTGCGTTCTCAGGTCGTCGCTAACCTGCGCGAACGCCTTGTCCAGCCCGCCATCGCCCACGTAGAAATGCTTTCCGCCAGTTTGTTCCGCCAACGTAATCAGCGCGTGTTCCCCGCCCAGGTCGCGCCCGGCGCTCGCTTCAATCGGCACGTCGATCAGCGAATAAATCATCACCTCGTTGCGCAGTGCTGCCTCAAGCGCCTGCGCATAAGTTGACGTCTTGGCCGTGTCATCCCCATCCGACACCAGCACCAGCACCTTGCGGCCCTGCGTTTTTCCCAGGCCCTCGGAGCCTAATCGAATCGCGTCATAAAGCGCAGTCGAATAATCTGAGCGAAGCTCACCCATCGCGTGGTCTATCCGCGACAGGTTATTGGTAAACGGAGTCAGCTCGGTCACGTCCGTCGCAAATTCGATCACGCTCATCTGGTCCTGCGTCCGCAAAATGTCGTGCGCGAATTTCCGTGCCCCGTTCGCTTCCTCGTCCAGATCCTTGCGCACGCTGCCCGACGTATCGATGGCCAGCGTCAGATTCAGCGGCACATCCGTCTTCCGCTCGAAGACTGCGATCTGTTGCGGCCGATTATCCTCGGACACCGCAAAATCTTCTTTGGTCAGCCCGCCAACGATCACGCCATTTTTGTCCGTCACATTGACGAAGATGTTCACCAGCTTCACGTCCACGTGAAACGTGGGCTCTTGCGCAAATAGAGCTGTCGGCGCCAGCGCCAGCGCCACGCACGCACTACGAATGCCCCGGAACCTAGCCCTCACGCGGCTCCTCCGCAATGCTTAGTTCAACAGGAAACGGCTCGCCCGGCGCCCAAACGGCCCCATCGGCAAAAGTCTCTTTCTTCCAGATCGGCACAGTTTGTTTCACCGTATCGATCAGCCAGCGGCAAGCCTCAAACGCTGCGCTGCGATGAGCCGACGCCACCACAATCAGCACGCTGGTCTCGCCAATCTCCAGTCGCCCCAGCCGGTGAATCATCGTCACCTGGCGCACGCCGAATCGCCCCCGCGCCTTCTGCCCCAGTTCCCTCATCTGTCCAACGGCCATCTCTTCATAAGCTTCATAGTCCAGATGCAGCGTCCGTCGTCCGCGTGAATGATTACGCACAATCCCGTCAAACACCACCACCGCGCCGTCCTCACCGCTCTTCGCCGCTGCAACAACCCTGACCGCATCAATCGCTTCGCGCGTCAGCGCGACAATCACTTCCAGTTTTTCCCCGTCCTCGTTCAAATCATTCACCGCGCGCGCAGTCCCCGTGCGCGAGGCGCTTCCACCAGACACCGGCGGCAACAGCCCCACTTCATCGCCGTCATGCAGCACTCGCGCAGCCTGCGCATATTCTGCGTTCACGCCAACCGCAATGCCATGGAAAGCGTCTTTAGGCGCGCGCTCCGGCAGCCCGGCGCGCAGCTGCTCAAGCAGCGCTCCCACCGTAGCGCCATCCGGCAGCTCTACGGAATCGGCATCGGGGCTTAGCCACTCCTTCAACACTCCAAAAGCAATCACTCGCACCTGCATGGTTATGGAAAGCATAACGCTCTGCACGTTAGACGCACTTGCTTGAATTCAGGGGCTAGACAGAGTGAGCCACGCCTGTGCCGCACAAAAAAAGGCCGGCAGTTTTGCCGGCCTCTCAGTCTCGCACTAGCGCAATTTACGCCACAGCGCTCGCCACACCCGCAGGGCTCTCTGTCCGTCTCGGCGCAGCCGGACGCATTTGCGGCCGTGCCGCCAGCAACGGCAGCGCCACTGCCAACACGTCCTCGATCTCGCTCGCGTAGTGCACCGTCACGCCTTCCATCATCTCCGGCGTCAGATCTTCTTCCACGCTCTGGCGATTTTCGGCAGGCAGGATGATGTTTTCCACCCCGGCCCTGCGCGCCGCCAGAAACTTCTCCTTGATTCCGCCAACCGGCAGCACATTGCCGCTGAGCGTGATCTCGCCGGTCATCGCGGTAAGCGGTCGCACCGGCGTATCCGTCAGCAACGAAGCCAGCACCGTCGCCATGGTCACGCCGGCCGACGGGCCGTCTTTCGGAATCGCCCCTGCCGGCACGTGAATGTGAATGTCGAGGTCCTTGTTAAAGTCCTCAGCCAGCCCCAGCCGCACCGCGTTGGAGCGCACCCAGGTCAGCGCGGCCTGCATTGACTCCTGCATTACCTCGCCGATCTGCCCCGTCATCGTAAAGCCGCCCTTGCCCTTCATCTTGTTGGCTTCGATGAACAGGATGTCGCCGCCGGCTGGAGTCCATGCCAGCCCCACTGCCACTCCGGGCCGCTTCACCCGCTCTGCCACTTCGGTCTCCACACGTACCTGGATGCCGCCGAGAAACTCCTTCAGCGTCTCCTTGGTCACGACGAGCTTTTCCGCATGGCCTTCCACCACGCGCCGCGCCTGTTTTCTGCACACTGTCCCGATCGTCTGTTCCAGTTTGCGCACTCCGGCTTCGCGCGTGTAGTGGCGAATAATCTGCCTCACCGCCGCTTCAGGAAACTCGATCTGTTCCGCCGTGATCCCGTTTTCCTTGATCTGGCGAGGAATCAGATACCGGCTTGCAATGTGGACTTTTTCTTCCTCACTGTAGCCTTGCAACGGAATGATCTCCATGCGATCCACCAGCGGCGCAGGCACCGTGTCCAGCATGTTCGCTGTGCAGATGAACAGCACCTTCGACAAATCGAACGGCACATCCAGGTAATTGTCCCGGAACGTATTGTTCTGCGCCGGGTCCAGAATCTCCAGCAGCGCCGATGCCGGATCGCCGCGGAAGTCCCTTCCCAGCTTGTCCACTTCATCCAGCATGATCACCGGGTCGTTGGTTTCCGCCCGGCGAATGCTCTGGATGATTTGTCCCGGCAGCGCGCCGATGTACGTTCTCCGGTGGCCGCGAAGCTCCGCCTCGTCGTGCATGCCGCCCAACGAGATGCGCTGGAACTTCCGTCCGAGAGCGCGCGCAATGGAGCGGCCGAGGCTGGTTTTCCCCACTCCCGGCGGCCCAACGAAGCACAAAATCGGCCCCTTCATGTCTGGCTTCAGCTCCAGCACGCTCAGGTAGTCCAGAATTCTGTCCTTCACCTTTTTCAGTTCGTAGTGGTCCTCGTCCAGAATCTGCTTCGCCAGGTTAATGTCGATCTTCGAGCCCGAGCTCTTGGCCCACGGCAGCACCGCCAGCCATTCGATGTAATTCCGTGTGAGCGAGTAATCCGCCGCCATCGGCGACATCCGCTGCAACCGCGACATCTCCTTCAGCGCTTCCTTCTTTACGTCCTCGGGCATGCCCGCGGCTTCAATCTTCGCCCGCAGCTCTTCGGTATCGCGCTGTCCATCATCCTGCTCGCCCAGTTCCTTCTGGATCGCCTTCATCTGCTCGCGCAGGTAGTAGTCGCGCTGCGACTGCTGCACCTGGTCCTGCACCTCGTTCTGGATCTTGGCGCGCAACTGCTGCACCTCGATCTCCTTGGCCAGCAGTTGGTTCAATTGCTCCAGCCGTTCCGCAACGCCCGCCGTTTCCAGCAGTTTTTGCTTGTCGTCCGTGGTCAGGAACGGAAGCGAGGACGCCACGAAATCCACCAGCCTCGTCGGCTCGTCGATGTTCGCCGCGATCGTCCTCAATTCGTCTGAAAGCGTCGGCGACTCCGTGACGATCTGCTGAAACTGGCCCACCACGTTCCGCACCAGCGCCTCAAACTCTGGCGTGGACGCGGGCGCCGCATCCTCCAGCGTCTCCACCTCGGCCACCAAGAACGGCTCCGACTGAACAAACCTCACCAGGCGAACACGGCTCACGCCCTCCGTGAACACAAACCGGCTCTGGTTGGGCATACGCACAACCTTGTGCACTGTCGCTAGGGTTCCCACCGCGTGCAGGTCAGCAGGCTTGGGAGTGTCCAGGCGCGGGTCCAGCTGCGCCGCAACAACGATCGTGCGCTCCTCACCCAGCGACTCAATCAACTGGATTGAACCTTCACGGCCTACCGTCAGCGGCAGCACCGCGTGCGGAAACAGAACCGTGTCGCGTACCGGAAGCACAGGAATCCTGCGTGTGACTGGGGAATTCTTCGGAGTTATTTCAATCTCCTTCTCGTTGGAAGGCGCTGTCGCTTCATTGGCTGGCGTGTTTGGCTCGTTTGGCATTGAGTGTCCTCGTATCAACATTCCTTCATTAGATAGCTCAAATAGGGAAAAGTTGCAATTCGCACCCTCCCTTCGCCATCCCCTTTGGCCTCTTCGCCTTAAGCTACGTTCCTGATCCTGCTGGGGTTCCCAGCGCCCTTAATCATCCGAACCGTTCCAGCGGGCCGCCCGCCGAAATCAACCTGCACGCAAAGATGGACCTGCACGCCAAAATCCAGTCAGGACAGCCCTGGTACCGGATCCTCTAAGGCTGAATTCTTTAAGAGTCGGCCTCCCAAACAGTACGATGCGCTATCGACCGTGGGGCCTATCGTCTATCGGCGGAAAAACCCGAAATGTGAGGCGAATCGGCGAGCGCCTCCATCTTCTCGGAGATCGTCTCCCGCGCATCGCCTCAGCCTGATGCTGCTCTTACTTTTTTTCTTGTTTGAGTGCCGACTCGATATTCGCCCAGACCTCGTCCGGCGGTTCCACACTGGGAAACAACTGGCGCGCCGCGTCGGCGATCGTTTGCAGGTCTGCCAGCAATGCTCGGCATCGATCGCAGGTCTGCAGGTGAGGATGGGCAGACGCGTCCTCTCCCGAACCGATCAACTCGGGCATTTGCGCCTGGAATTCTTCGCAGCTCATGTTCCTGGGGTCGCCCGTCATGGCTGCTCCTCCGGCCGCTTCTGTGTGCGCAGCGCATCGCGCAACTTCAGGCGTGCCTTGTGCAGCTGCGATTTGCTGTTGCCAATCGAGCAATCCAGCATCGCAGCAATTTCATTATGCTCAAAACCCTCCACATCGTGAAGGATAAAGATTAGCCGGTATCCAGTCGGCAGGTCTGCAACCGCGCGCTCCAGCGCCAGACGGTCGATCGCGCCCGTCAGTGTCAAATCGGGAGCGCCAAAGCTGCGGCTCGGCCCCTCATCCGGCGTCGGCTCCATCGCCTCGTCCAGCGAGATCAGCGAAAGACCCTTCTTGCGCAGTTGCATCAGAACCACGTTGATGGCCAGCCGATGCAGCCACGTCGAGAATGCCGAATCGCCTCTGAAAGTTGCGATCTTGCGGTGCAGCTGCAGAAACGCCTCCTGCGTCAGGTCTTCGGCCTCCGCAACATTTCCCACCATGCGCAGGCAAAGCGAGTAGATCCGCCTCTTGTGCAGGGAATACACCAGCGCAAACGCCTGATGATCACCCGCTTGAGCGCGCGCCAGCACATCGGAGGAGATCGCATCGGTCGCGGCCGCCCTGGTCGTCGTGCGGCCTGTGGGCGGTTTCGCTGGCTGGCCCGGAGCGTGGCTCGCGGTCCCGTCCGTTATCTTGTCCGGAGCTTCGTCCGCAGCGTGATTCGTGCCCTGTTTCGTGTTCTGCTTTGCGCCCTGCTTGGCAGCGCGGCCTGTCTTGGCCTGGTTCGTGGCGTGGTTCGTAGGCTCGTTCGCCGAATCCGCCCGCAGCGTCTCATTGACAGCGTTCGGACGGCTGCGGCTCGGCGTATGCGCGGGGGAGGTTGAGTTCGGCATGCACTTCCTTCGGGATGCTTTGTCTTTACTGATTCTGACTAGTTGCTGCTCGCGACGGCAAATGCCCGGGGTGCCCAATCCCAAATTCAAGTCTCCGCGCTTCGGCTTCACTGGTCTTGCTGGGCGGGACAAACTGCCTCTTGTCTTCGCCCACCACAACCGCTCACCACAACCGAAGCCCGAAATTGGGGTCCCTACAGACAGGTCTTCCTTGCTGCCCTTGCGGGAGCGCCTGTCCGGTTTCGTGCTAAACAGAGCGGTCGTTCATTGGTTTTGCCGTTGCTTCCTTAATCGTTAGTATAGAGACAGGCTGTTTGGGTTGGCTGAGCTCGAATAAAAACAACCTGAATGGCCCGACGCCCTTCCAAAACCCGTGTTGGCAGAGTGTTTTGACAGCCCGCCGTGTTCAAAGTGCGAACTGACCCGCTCAGGCTTTGCGCCGGGATGCCAGGGCCTGTCACCTGTTTCCCACGGTTCCACCGCATCTTTAGGATTATGGTCTTGCAAACAAAGCCTGCGGAAATATGCGGCGTTCATCGGGTCCCCCGCCCACAGGCCTTCGTCGATGGGGTGGTTCACCTGAGCCCCCGTCGACAAGTCGCGCGCGCTGCTGAGCGGTTCGCGCGCAGTTCCGCAATTGACCGGGCCGATCGCCGGCGTCGTTGCGCAAATCTCTTTTCAAACCGGCTCCGCTTCTCCTTGCTTTTTTTCGCCACCGTTCTTCTTTGCGCTTCAACCACCACAATCTCCATCCGGGCTCAAGAACCGAATATCGCCGCGCCCGTATCTCCAGCGACCGTCGCTCCCGCGGCCACTGTGCCCGCTAGCGCCGCGCCCGCATCCCCCGCTGCCAATCCGCCCACATCTTCAACTCCAGATTCGACGCCGAATGCGGACATCGACTCCGTTCTCGCACTCGACGGTTTGATTGTGCAGCGAATCTCCTTCGAGGGCGTTCCCGCCGACCGCCTAACTCCGCTGCCCGGCCATCTCGACCAGGCCGTAGGAGCACCGCTCTCCGCCGACAACCTCAGAAGAAGCCTCCGCCAACTCTACGCAACTGGACTTTATGACAGCATTCAAGTTCAGGCCTCGCGCGAAGCCGGCGGAGTGGCGCTGACCTTCGTCGGAACCGCGCGCACGTTTATCGGCACAGTGAGTGTGGAGGGCGCCATCGGCCCAACCATGAACACGCAACTTGAGCGCGCCAGCCAGCTCCAGGCCGGAACGCGCTTCACTCAAGCCAAAATGCTTCGCGCTGTTAAGCAGATGCAATCCACGCTTGAAGACAATGGCTATCATGAAGGCAAGATCACGCAGACAGTAACGCCCCACGCCGAGCAACAACTTGCCGATGTCGCTTTTCGCATAGTCTCAGGCCCACGGGCGCGCGTAGGAAAAATCATTGTCACCGGCGACTCCGGCATGACCCCTGAAGAATTCCGCCGCCACGCAAACCTTCGCGCCGGCGCCCATGTCGATCATGACATCGCTAATCGCGCCCTCGATGGCGTGCTCCGCCAATATCAAAAGCAGAACCGGCTTGAAGCCGACGTCAAGCTCGAATCCGCCCAGTACAACAGCGCCACCAAATCGATGGATTACAGCTTCACGGCCAATCGCGGGCCGGTCGTCAAAGTTGAAGTCAAAGGCGCTGCCGTCGCAGCCGATCGCGTCAAGCACCTCGTCCCCATCTTTGAAGAAGGCAGCGTCGACGAAGACCTGCTCAATGAAGGCAACCGCCGCCTGCGCGATTTCTTTCAGCGCCAGGGTTATTTCGACGTCAAAGTCGATCACCAATCCCAAACGCCAGCCAGCAACCAGCCAGGCGGCGGCAAGCTCAGCAGCGATCGAGTCGACATCCTCTATAACATCCAGCTCGGCCCACGCCGCCGCGTTGAAAAAGTCTCCGTCGACGGCAATCATTATTTTGATTCCGCCACGCTCACGAATCTGCTCAGCGTTCATACCGCCGGCGTTCTCGATCGCCACGGCGTTTATAGCCAGGCTCTCGTGTCGGCCGACGTGAGCGCGCTCCAGGGCTTGTATCAGAGCAATGGCTTCTACAAAGTGAAGGTCACGCCTGAAACCAGCACTCCTGAAACCGTCATCGCAGATAACCCGTCACCCAACGGCCCGCAAACTCCCCTCGACCACTCTGCTCCGCTCCAGGTCATCTACCACATCGCCGAAGGCCAGCAACTCCGCGTCGGCACGCTCAGCATTGAAGGCAACAGCAACATCGCCACGACCACGCTTACCGCGCTCATGAACACCACGTCGGGCCAGCCGCTTTCCCCGCTCAACCTGTCCGGAGACCACGACGCGATCGTCACCGACTACTACAGTCGCGGCTTCGATCAGGCAGCAGTCACCATCGTCCAGCAGACAGAAGCCTCCGACCCCAGCAAAGTCGACGTCGTCTTTCATATCGATGAAGGCGAGCAGCTTTTTGTCCGCGATGTGTCGTTGACCGGCCTTGTGTTCACGCGTCCGCAGACTGTTGCTCGCGCCATCACTCTCCACGCCGGCGAGCCGCTCAACCGCACCGCGCTCTCCGATACGCAGCGGAATCTCTATGACTTTGCCCTCTTCAATGAAGTGAATGTGGCCGTCGAAAACCCTGACGGAGGCGCGCCCGAAAAAACAATCTTGCTGCAGACTGTCGAAGCGCGCCGCTGGACTCTCACCCCCGGCATCGGCTTCGAGGCGCAAACCGGCCAGCCGCAAAACAACTGCGCCGGCGCCACTGCCGGAGGCGTCAAGTGCAATCCCAACGGCAAGACCGGCGTCAGCCCGCGCGTCCTCGCCGACATCACGCGCAACGGCCTTTTTGGCCGCGATCAATCCGTTTCGCTGCGCGGCACTTATGGCTTGCTTGAGCAAAGCGCCGGCATTCAATACCAGATTCCGCACCTCCAGGGAAACCCCAACTTCGGCTTCACTTTTTCCGGCGGCTACGCCAACAGCCTGGATGTATCAACCTACGTCGCTTCCCGTCTTGAAGCTGGCTTTCGCTTTACGCAGAACTTCAATCGCTCCGGCTCCTGGCTCTCGCGCGCCAACACCTTCATCTATGAACTCGATTTCCGCCGCGTCAAAGTGTCCGCCAGCAGCTTGCAGGTTTATCCCGGAGAAATTTCCTTGCTCTCTACAGCAACGCGCGTCGGCGGTCCCGCCTTCACATGGATCCGCGACACTCGCGACCTCGCGATGGACGCGCGCCGTGGAACTTACACCAGCTTTCAGGAATTTCTCTCCGACCGCTTCTTCGGCGCAGAAGCGGAGTTCAATCGCATCGATACATCGAACTCCAGCTACTACAGCTTTGACAAAGGCCGCTACGTCGTCGCTCGCAACACGCGTTACGGCCAGATTCGCGCCTTCGGCAGCGGCGCCAACGGAATCATCCCTCTGCCCGAGCGTCTCTACGCCGGCGGCGCCGTTTCCCTCCGCGGATTTTCCCAGAACGCCGCCGGGCCGCGCGATCCTGAAACCGGCTTCCAGATCGGCGGTGCCGGCGCGCTCACTAACAGCACCGAGTTGCGCCTGCCGCCGCCCACACTTCCCTTGCTCGGCAACACCGTCAGCTTCGTCATCTTTCACGACATGGGCAATGTCTTCACCAACGCCGGCGACGCATGGGCCAGCGCTCTGCGCGTCCGCCAGCCCGACAGCGCCGCTTGCAGGAAAGCAGTCGTAACCGACCCCAGCGCATATCCCGCCGGCTACACGCCCACTGGCGCGAATACTTCGACAGGCCAGCAGGGCGCATGCAGCTTCAACGATTTCTCGCACGCGCTCGGCCTCGGCCTGCGCTACCACACGCCCGTCGGACCGATTCGATTCGACGTAAGCTATAACCTGAATCCGCCCATCTACCCGGTCAACATCAACTATTCGATCCCAACCGCCGCGGGTAGCCCGATCCCCGGATTCGCAACCGGGCCTTATCTTGGCCAGTCGCCGCACATCAACTTCTTCTTCAGTCTCGGGCAGGCCTTCTGATGAATAAGCTCACCTCAATCCGAATTGAAATCGCCCGCCAGAAGGCAGTCATCTCTTTTCAGAAGGCAGTCATCCTGAGCGGTTGTTTTTGGATTGTCATCCTGAGCGGAGGTCGCCGCGGCGACCGAAGTCGAAGAACCTGCGGCTGCTTTTCGCACCGAATACCAGCTCGAATTTTCGTTCTCGGTCTTTTGCTATCCGCAATCACCGCAGCCGCCCAGCAACCTGCCCCTAATCCCGTCGTCCTCGACAGCGTCGTCGCCGTTGCCAACAAGCACGCCATCCTTTCCAGCGACATCGACGACGAAATTCGCCTCTCCGTTCTCGATCCCAATCTCATCGGCGAAGGCGCGCTCACTCGACAACAGGCCCTCGATCAGCTCATCAGCCGCGCCCTAATCGAGCAGCAGATTCGCCAGGAAGATATAGAAGCCATCGAGCCCTCGCAGGATGAAGTCAACGCGCGGCTCAACCAGATCCGCCAGCAACTCCCCGCCTGCGTTCATCAAAATTGCGCCACCGACGCAGGTTGGAAGTTGTTCCTTGCCGCGCACGGGCTTACCTCCGAGCGCGTCGAGTCTTATCTCCGCTATCGGCTTGAGATTTTGAGCTTCATTGAGCAGCGGTTCCGCCAGGGAATCCAAGTCTCGCCGCAGCAGATCGATGAGTATTACCACCAAACGCTGCTCCCGCAGTACAAACCCGGCGAAACAATTCCGCCGTTGGATCAGGTCGCTCCGCGTATTCAGGAAATCCTGCTTGAACAGCAGGTGAATGTCCTCTTCGACGCATGGCTCACGAATCTGCGCGGCCAGGGCGACGTGGAGATTCTCGATCCATCGCTCGAGCCGACCCCAGCGCGGGCCTCTGGCCCAGTTACGAGTCCAGCCTCGACCCCCGCCGCGAGTTCAGGTGCCAAACCATGAACGAACGCGAACCCAATTCGCCCGAACGCGAGCCAAATTCGATCCCCCCGGAACCGGACAACGCGCCCGAATCTGGTCGGCTACGCACGCGCACTCGTCTGCGCCGTTTCTTCCTGCGCCATCTTCCGCTTTCGCTCGCGGCGGTTGCGGTTTTTCTTGTCTTCGCCGCAGTCGTCGTTTATTTCGTCGCCAGCTCTGCCCAATTCGAGAATTGGATGCGCAAGCGCCTCATCGCTCAGGTTGAAACCGCCACCGGCGGCCGCACTGAGATTGCTTCATTTCACTGGCGTCTGCTACATCTCGAAGCTGAAGCCCGCGGCGTCGTGATTCATGGCACCGAGGATTCCAGCGAAGCGCCCTACGCTGAAATCGATCGCCTGCGCGTCCAGGTGAGCATCTTCGGCTTCTTCACTCCGCATATTTCCCTGCGCGATCTCGAAATTATCCAACCCCGGCTGCACCTCATCTTCTATCGCGACGGCTCCACCAATCAGCCGAGCCCGCGCACGCCGCAAAACCGCGGCAAGTCGGGTCTCGACACATTCTTCGATCTGCGCGCCAGCCAAATTACAGTCGAGCAGGGACTGCTCGATCTCGACGATCGCGCCGCATCGCTCGACGCGCAAAATCGCTTCCTGCCGCTCGACTTCAAAGCCAACGACGTCTCCCTACAAATGATCTACGTGCCCGCAACCTTCCGCACGCCCGAAAGCTATCGCATCAATGCCGCCGCGTCTGACCTCGTTCTCGCCCGCGATCTACCGCGAAGAAAGACTGCCGCCGAGCTCTCGTCTGTGCATGGAAAGCTGCAACTTTCGCTCGACCTCGAACGCAACCGTGCGTCCCTCACCAGCCTTCAACTCACGTCCCTCAATCACGGCGAACAGGACCGCACGCTCCAGGTTTCCGGCGTCCTTGACGATTTCCTCCACCCACATTGGCAGGCCAAAGTTGCCGGCGATCTCGACATGCGGCTCCTTGATCCCGTCGTCGGCTATCCCGATTCGCCCGTAGGCATCGCTCATCTCAATCTCGCCGCAAACGGAATCGCGCCTGCCTTTCAAATCGCGGGCACCATCCACATCGACGGCGGCTCTTACATCGGCGCCAACATGAACGCCACCGGCGTCAATCTCGACGCGCGTGTTGACGCGGATCGCGACAAGCTGCTCATCACCCAGATCGTTGCTCGCCTGCACCAGGGTGGAGAAATCGAGGGCTCGGTCCTGCTTCAGCCCTGGCTTCCCCGCGCGCAGGCCGCCCCCGCGCAAATCTCCGCCTCGGGTCCTGAAGAGTCGCGCTCGTCGCGCAATGTTCTCGTCCACGCGCCGCTCATGCCGATCTTGTTCAACGGCAAAGTCACCGCCAATCTCAAAAATGTTTCTCTCGACACCATTCTTGATATCGTCAGCCCGCCGCAATTTCGCCGCCTCGGTTTCGACTCCCTCGTCAACGGTCCCGCAGCAGCCACATGGTCGAATGGCAATGTGCTCACCGTCACCGTCCTCACCACAAACCTGGCCTTGAGCCCCTCGCAGCACACGCCCTCCGGAGAAATCCCCGCCAGAGGCGTCATCGATGCGACTTATACGCAGCGCAACGGCGTCGTAGACCTTCGCAAGCTCGAATTGGATTTGCCATCAAGCGACCTGATCGCGCAAGGCGAGCTCGGCGCATACCCGATGGACAGCCCGTCAGCTCTCACGGTCGATGCTCATTCTCATGACTTGTCGGAATTCGACGCCGTGCTGCGCAGCCTCGGCCTCAATCGCAATGGCAAGTCCGGCGTCGCCGCTCTGCCCGTAGCGCTCAATGGCCAAGCCGATTTCCACGGAACATGGACCGGCTCCCTGATCGTACCGCATCTCATGGGCTCGCTCAAAGCCACACAAGTGGACGTCGAAATGCCATCGCGGGAGGCTGCCGCCGGCGCAGCCCAATCTAATGGAGTCCAGCCGCAGCCAACTCAATCGAGCTTCGTTCATATTGACTCAGTCGACGCCAACGGCAGCTATTCGCCAACGCAAGTCTCCATCGAGCACGCGACGCTGCTTCGCGGCAATTCGAAAATCTCCGTCAGCGGAACCCTTAACGCGTCTCTGAATCCATCCCCGAACACAACCCCAACCGCGTCTCTTGAAACGTCTCTCGGCGCCGCTCCAACAATCAAGTCCCATCGCCATTTCGTCCGCAGCACTCAACCAACCTACAACGCCAATTCCGTCCTCCACGCCCACATCGACGCCGCTAACCTCGACGTCGCTGATGTCCGGCCGTTCCTCACCCAGACCCTGCCAGTCACCGGAGTATTCACCGCGCATTTCACGGCCGACGGACCGCTCAACGAGCCGGCGGCCTCTGGCTCGTTGCAAACTGACCGCGGCGTCATCTACGGCGAGTCGGTTACGCAACTCCGCATCGAGGCCGCCTTGGCCAATCGTGTGCTCAAGCTCACCTCAGCCCACGCTGTCGATGCGGGCGGCGTTCTCTCTGCCTCAGGCAGCTACGACTTCAACGCAAAAACATTCGATGTGCAAGCGCACGGAACTGGAATCGATATCGCCCGCATCGGCTGGGTCGGTCAGCACAATTTCGACGCGGCCGGCAAGCTCTCCGCTGACCTCACCGGCTCCGGCTCGCTCGACGATCCGCGTCTCAACGCCAACGCGCATCTTGAATCTCTCGTCCTGGGCGGGCAGCAATTCGGCGCTCTCGAAATCTCCGCGCACACCGCCGGCCACAACTACATCTACACCGCGACCACGCAGTTGCAGGGAGCCAACCTTCACCTCCAGGGCCAGACCACAATGAACTCCGGCTACGCAACGCACGCGCAGCTCGAGTTTTCTCAATTCAATGTCGGCGCGCTTCTCCGCATGGCGCACGTTGATGCATTCAGCGCCCAATCCGCGCTCGCCGGAACCGTCACAATTGACGGGCCTCTTGCCGATCTCAAACAGATTCGTGGCGACGCCCAGCTCCAGCAGTTGGCCGTCACCGTCGCTGGTGTGCCTCTCCAGAGTGACGGCCCTGCGCACGCTACGCTCGCCGGCGGCATCATCCATCTCGATCCCCTCCACGTCACCGGCGACAACACCGATCTCCACGCGCACGGCAGCCTTTCGCTTCAGGGCTCGCAGCAACTCGATCTCGCCGCCAACGGTTCCATCAATCTCAAGCTGGCCGAAACGCTCGATCCCGATCTCACTGCGAGCGGCGTCACCACTTTCACGGTCGAAGCGCACGGACCGCTTCAGAATCCCAGCCTTGCGGGGAAATGTCGATTTCCAGGATTGTTCGCTCTCGCTTGAAGATCTTCCCAACGGCCTCAGCCAGTTGCGCGGCACGCTGGAGTTCAACCAGAACCGCCTCGAAGTAAGATCCCTCACCGCAATGACCGGCGGCGGCCTGCTCACCGTCGGTGGATACCTCGCCTATCAGCACGGCATCTTCGCCGATCTCACCGTCACCGGAAAAGCCGTCCACATCCGCTACCCTGACGGCGTCAGCTCGCTTGCCGACGCCACGATGCAGCTCCAGGGCACGCAAAACAATCTGCTGCTCAGCGGCGATGTGCTCATCACGCGTTTTGCCGTCAGCCCCGATCTCGATCTCGCCGCTCTCGCCACGCAGGCCGGCACATCTGTCCAGGCCATCGCGCCGCCCGACGCTCCCTCGAACCATGTGCGCCTCGACGTGCGCATCGTCTCCTCGCCGCAGTTGAACTTCCAGAACGCATTCGCCAAGCTCGCCGGCGACGTGAATCTGCGCCTGCGCGGAACATTGGCCTCTCCTTCACTTCTCGGCGCAGTCTCCATCACTGAAGGCAGCGCACTCATCGCCGGAACCCGTTACGAGCTTGAGCGCGGCGACATCACCTTCACCAATCCCGTCCGCATCGAGCCCATCATCGACTTGAGCGCCACCGCGCACGTCGAGGATTACGACATCTCCCTCGGCCTCCACGGATCGCCGCAAAAGCTCAGCGTCACTTACCGCAGCGATCCGCCGCTGCCTGAAGCCGACGTCGTCTCGCTTCTCGCGCTCGGCCACACCGCCAACCAGCAGCGCCTCTACACCCAGCAGCAGGAGCAGGCCATCAGCAATCCCACCACCGATGCGCTGCTCGGCGGCGCGCTCAACGCCACCGTCACCAGCCGCGTCCAAAAGCTCTTCGGCGCAGGCTCCGTCAAAGTCGACCCCAACTATCTCGGCGCTTTCGGCAACTCCACCTCCCGCATCACCGTCGAGGAGCAGCTCGGCCGCAACGTCACCCTCACCTACGCCACCGACGTGAACACCACCAGCCAGCAGTTGCTCCAGGCTGAAGTCGCCATCAACCGCCACGTCTCCCTCGTGGTCGCCCGCGACGAGTCCGGCGTCTTCTCCATGGTCATCAAAGCCACTCGCCGCTACCGCTAACTCCTCCCTAAGTCGTCCTTATCTCGACCTTAAGTCGTCCTTAATTCCTTTCTAACTCCTCCTAACTCCTTAAGACAGGGTGTTCCCGTCTTTCTGCGCAACCAATCCCACCTTATCCGTGTCTAAACAGACCGGCAGGCTAACTGCCGTCGCCGGCTCAATCGTCAGGGAGCCCGCGCGTAAAAGACACAAATCCTGATGACGGAGGAATTACCAATGACACGAAATATGAATCATCGCAACCCTCTTCTCTTTGCGCGGCGCTTTTCGGAGCATCTATGCTCCTTCCCCAGTTCGCCCAGGCAGCGTCGTCGGCCGACCAGCCGGACGTAGCCGCTGCGGTCCACGCCAAGCTGAATAAGTCGCAGTACAAGGACGTACAGGTCAACGTGGACGCGAACGGCGTCGCCACCTTGTCCGGCACCGTCGCCGACTACGAGTACAAGGCCGACGCCGACAAGACAGTCCACAAGGTGAAAGGCGTCTCCGCGGTCCGCAACGATATTCAGGTCGCCGGACCCAGCGTCCCCGACAGCGAGTTGCAGAAGAAGCTGCTGGAGAAGGTTTCTGACAGCGCTATCGGATACGGCAACATGTTCGACGCCATCACTGTCGACGTCCATGATGGCGTCGTGACACTGGGCGGTCACGCACACGACTATCCCAACCGCGACACCGCTCTTGCCGTTGTCTCCACAACGCCCGGCGTGAAAGACGTCGTCGACGACATTGAGGTCGATCCCGTCTCGCCAATGGACGACGGTATTCGGCTCGCTGTAGCGCGCGCTGTCTACGGTTACGCGTCGCTCAACCGGTACGCCATCGATCCCGCAAAGCCCATTCGCATCTCGGTGCAGAACGGCCACGTGGAGTTGTACGGCGTAGTCGATTCGCGAAGCCGACAAGGACGCCGCTGGCATTCGCGCCAACAGCGTTCCCGGAGTCTTCAGCGTAGAGAACCACCTCCAGGTCGCCGGCCAGCCTTCAGAGAAGCCGTAACTCTGTCCGTGCGCGATGCACGCGCGCGATAAGTCAGTCGCGCACCACGAAAGCCGGTTGCCCCATCCTTTCCGTCCGCCGCGGCGAACGGAAAGGGTGGGAACTCGGCACCTCTGAAGTTCTCTTAAACCTGCTCAAAACCAAACTGCCGCAATTCACTCAAAAACTGGTTATGCTGGTGTGTGCCTTTTCGCTTGCCTTCGCAGGCCGAAGATATATTCGTGCGCATTGAGGATCGTTGATGGAGCCGCGACCCGCCGCCCGCACTCGAGCCGATCCCACCGCCTCGCCACAACACCACCGCGATCTCGACTCGGTCTTCATCGGCCCTCACGGCCTGCGCGCCGGCTGGTCCATCCTTCTCTTCGCCGCGCTCTACTATCTCTTCCGCGAAATCATCGGAACGCTCTTCTACGCCGCGGGCCTCATTCACGACACACCTCCCGATTCCGCCGGCGCCGTCTCGATCGCAGAATTCGTCCCGTTTCTCGCGCTAGTCGGCGCGGCGCTGATCATGGTCCTCATCGAAGTCCGAGGACCCGACTCGAATATCGATGACACTTTTGCCCGCCGCATCCTCAGCTACAACCTCGCCGGCACGCGCCGCGTCCGTCATTTCGTCTCCGGCATCGCAGCCGGCTTCGCCGCGCTCTCGCTGCTCATAGCGGCCCTCGCCTGGGGCGGCTGGTTGCGTCTCGGCCCAGCGACGCTTCCCGCCGCGCAAGCACTCCTCAACGGCGCGCTCTGGGCCCTCGCATTTCTTCTCGTCGGCTCGGTTGAGGAAGGCCTCTTTCGCTGCTACTCGCTCTCCACGCTCACCCGCGGAATCAATTTCTGGTGGGCGCTCGCCGCCCAAATCGGCCTCTGCCTTTATCTCGCCCTTACCGGCGGAGGCAACGGCGCATGGGGCGTCTACCTCGCCGCCGCAATCGGCTTCTTTCCCTGCCTCATACTCCACCAAAAGTCCGCGGCCCACGCGGAATCTCGGGCCCGAAGCGCATTCTGGCAGGCCGCGTGGGTCACCTCCACGTTCTTCGGCTTCTATCACACGTCCAACAGCGGCGAAAATTGGATCGGCGTCTTCGCCGCAGCCTTCATCGGCTTCGTCTTTTGCGTCAGCGTCCGCGTCACCGGCTCTGCATGGTGGGCCATCGGCTGCCACGCGGCGTGGGACTGGGCTGAAACCTTCTTCTATGGCGCAGCCGACAGCGGCTTCCAGGGCCAGGGCCACTTCCTCTCCGCCAACTCCGCAGGCAATCCACTCTGGAGCGGCGGCACCGACGGCCCCGAAGGCAGCCTGCTCGTTCTCGGCGTCAGTTCTCCTGCTGCTCCTGTTTCTGCTCGCCATCTACGCCCGCAACAAATCCGAATCCGCAGGCGGCTGCCGCTCAGCTGGCAGGTTGACTCGCGACCAGTCGCGGAAGCAAACCTTCTACCCAAGCTCCGTCAGCGTCCATCGATGCCGTCGTATCCTGAATCTGCCCAATGCCTGACTCACCTCCAACCAGCCCGTCGCAACCACCACCCGCGCCGCCCCAGCCGCGCCGCAAACACCGCTGGCCGCGCATTCTTCTCTGGTCCTGTCTCGCCCTCTTCGTTTTGCTCCTCTTCGCACCGCTAGCCGCCGTCCTCTGGCTTCGCTCCGCCGCCAAATCTGCTCTGCCCCAACTCGACGGCGACGTGCATCTCGCCGGCCTCTCCGCGCCCGTGACCATCCGCCGCGACGCCCACGGCGTTCCCCACATCGAAGCCGCCAACCGAGGACGATCTCTTCGTCGCGCAGGGCTTCATCACCGCGCAGGACCGCCTCTGGCAGATGGACGCCTCGCGCCGCAACGCCAACGGCGATCTCGCCGAAATTCTGGGCCCCGCGCTCATCCAGCACGACAAAACGCAGCGCGTCCTCCAGATTCGCCTCACCGCTCAGCGCTTCTACGGCAAATTATCCGCGGACGATCGCCGGCGCGTTCGACGACTACGCCCGCGGCGTCAATCTCTTCATCGCGCAATGCGAGCAATCGAACACCCTCCCGGTCGAATTCCGACTGCTCCACTACCGTCCCGCAGCCCTGGACCGGCGTGGACTCCATCAGCGTCGGCCTCTCCATGGTGCAAACCCTCGACACCCACATCGCCACCAAGCTCTCGCGCGGCCGCATCGCCGCCAAACTCTACGAACCCCGCGCTCGAATCCGATCTCTATCCCGTCGGCTCCTGGCGCGACCATCCGCCCACCGGCATCAAGCTCGATCTCACGCAGCCGCAGGGTCTGCCCGCACCAACAAGAAAGGATGACGACGATGAGGAGAACACCGAATCCCGTCGCCGTCCCACCTGCCACCAGCCCTCTCAACACCAACGCCCTTCACGCTCTCCTCGGCCAGCCCACCTGTCCCGGCTGCGCGTCCGGCTCCAACAACTGGGTCATCGCCGGCACGCACACCGCCAGCGGCAAGCCGCTGCTCTCGAACGATATGCACCTCACCCTCCGCGAGCCGGACACCTGGTACATGGCCGACTTATCCTGGCAGCGCGCCCGGCTTTCACGCCGCCGGCGTCACCCTCCCCGGCTTCCCTCTCGTCATCGCCGGCCACAATGACCACGTCGCCTGGGGATTCACCGCGCTCTACGGCGACGTGCAGGATCTCTACATCGAAAAACTCGACGGCAAAGGCAACTACGAAGGCAGCGACGGACAAATGGCATCCGCTCAGCGTCGATCCCGAAGTCATTCACGTGCGCGGCGGCAAAGATGTTCGTCCTCACTGTCCAATCCACCGCGCACGGCCCGCTGCTGAATCCGCTTCTCCCGGCAGGCGATCCGCCCACCGCCCTCAAGTGGACTCTCTACGATCCCACGCTCAACACAATTCCGCTCTACGAAATGAACACCGCATCGAACTGGACAGAATTCTCCGCCGCGCTCGCCGAATGGTCCTGGCCCACGCAGAATCTCGTCTACTCCGACGATCAGGGCCACATCGCCTACCACGCCATCGGCCAGATCCCGATTCGCCCCGCCGGAATCGCCAACGCGCCGATCACCGACCACTGCGCACGAATGGCAGGGCTACATTCCCTTCGACCAGATGCCCAACGCCTTCGATCCGCCCTCCGGCTTTCTGGCCACCGCCAACTCTCGCGTCACCACCGACAAATCGCCCTACCCGCTCACCGACGAGTGGGTCGATCCCTATCGCATCGAGCGCATCTACAAATCTCTCGACGGCCGCGACCATCTCACGCGCTGCCGACATGCTCGCCGTCGCAGACCGACATCTACAGCGAAGTCGATCAGGAGATGGGCCATCGCTTCGCCTACGCCATCGATCACACTCCCGGCCCCGAAGGCAACGGCGATCCGCGCATGCGCCAGGCCGCCGACCTGATGCGCAGTTGGGATGGCCGCCTCACCACCGATTCCGCCGCCGCTTCCATCGTCACCCAGACTCGCGCCGCGCTCTGGCCCATGATTCTCGAGCCCAAACTCGGCAAGCTCGCCGGCGACTACCACTGGGGCGAAGACGGTTTGCCGAAGAAGAGATCGTGATGCACGCCAAGCCCGCAGTGGCTCCCATCCAACTACAAAGACTGGGACGCGCTGCTCACCGCCGCCGTGCGCAAGGGCATGAAGGACGGCAAAGCACCCGCCGATGTCACTCAATGGACCTACGGAAGCTGGCACGTCGTCGACATCGAGCATCCGCTCGCCGTTTTTCTTCCCCTCATCGGCCGCGTCGCCGGAACCGGCCCGCAACCGCAAAGCGGCGACGGCACAACCGTGAAGCAGGTCGGCCGCGACTTCGGCCCCTCGCAGCGCTTCACCATGGACTGGAGCAACATCGACGGCTCAACCGAAAACATCGTGCTCGGCGAAAGCGGCAATCCCTTCAGCCCTTACTTCCGCGACCAGTGGAACGACTGGTACAACGGAACCACCTTCGCGCTGCCCTTCACTCCGGCAGCCGTCGCCGCGCAAACCACGCACACGCTGCGCCTGCTGCCATGAAAAACAGGGAACAAGGGAACAGGGACAGGGACCAGGAGCACGAAACCGCCGCGTCGCTTCGCCGGCCCCGCGTTCATTCTCCTCGCCGCCTTCGTCGCCATCGTCCCGCAACTCATTCGCGGCAACTCCTGCGGCCACGACTTCGACGTCCACCTCGTCTCCTGGTTCGACTGCCTCAACGCCTGGCGTCACGGCATTCCTTATCCGCACTGGACGCCCAGCGCCAACTACGGCGCAGGCGAGCCGCGCTTCGTCTTCTATCCGCCGCTCACCTGGATGCTGGGCGCAGCGCTCGGCGCCATTCTTCCCTGGAACCTCGCGCCCATCGCGCTCACCTTCCTCATCCTCGCCGCCACCGGCCTCGCCACGCGCGCCCTCGCTCTTGAAGCTCTCGACGACGCTCCCCGCCACGCTCGCCGGCTGCGTCTCCATCTTCTCCGGCTTCACGCTCTTCACCGCCTACGAGCGCTCCGCCTTCCCTGAATTCGCCGGCGGATTCTGGCTCCCGCTCCTCATTCTCTTCGTCCTGCGCGATCACCGAGATCAATCTGTCATCCCGAGCGAAGGTCGCGACAGCGACCGGAGTCGAACGGACCCGCTTCTCGCGACTTCTCCGCCGCGCCTTCTACGGCTCCACCGTCCCGCTCGCCATCGCGCTCGCCGGCGCATGGCTCTCAAATCTCCCGCTCGGCGTCATCGCCGGCTATCTGCTCGCCGGCGCCGCGCTCCTCTGGGCCATCGTCAACAAATCCTGGGCGCCAATGCTCCGCGCCGCCGTCGCCACCGTGCTCGGCCTCGGTCTCGCCGCCATCTACTGGGTTCCCGCACCGTCCGAGCGCCATTGGGTCGACATCAGCCAGGCCACCCAGGATCCCGGCTACAACTTCGAAAACAACTGGCTCTTCTCGCGCCACGCCAACCCGCTGCTCGCGCTGCACGACGTGATCCTGCGCCAGGTCTCCTGGATCGCCGTCTCCATGATCGCCGTCGCTCTCGTCGCCGTCCTGATCTGCTAGCTCCGCGGCACCTCTTCCAAAACCAGAAAATCACGCCGCTGGTGGATTCCGCTCGCCGCCATTCCCATCGTCGTTCTGTTTCTTCTCTTTCCCATCTCGCGGCCCATCTGGCACCTGCTGCCTCAGATGCCTTTCCTGCAATATCCCTGGCGCTGGCTTGAAGCCGTCGAAGCGCCCATGGCCATCTTTTTCGTCGCCGCCATCTGGCCCTCCCATGCCGCGCCGCGCGCTCGCATCGCCGCGTCATTCTCGCCGCCTGCGCCGCGCTCTTCATCGCCGCCACCGTCTACGCCGGCAACAGACTTACTTCCAGGTCTGCTACCCCGAAGACACCGTCGCATCCTCGCTGGTCGACTACCGCGCCGGCGCCGGCTTTGAAGGCATGTACGAGTACGAGCCGCCCAACGGCGACGACTCAGCATCGTCCCCACCGGCCTCCCCGACGCCTGCCTCGTCAGCGATCCGTCCATCGTCCTCGGCAAGCCCGACCCCGACGACCCCGAGCGCCAATCCCGCATGGACTCCCGATCAAGGCACCTGCCAGGCCACGTTCACCTGGGCCGCCGGCACTCAGCCGAATCCCGAACACCGCCAGTCTTCTCGCCACCATGCCCTCACGCCGGCTACCTCGTGCTCCGTCTCATCGCTATCCCGCATGGACCATTCGCGTCAACGGCCAACTCCTCACCAGCTTGCCCGATCGCGACGACGGCCTCATCGCCGTGCCCGTCCCGCCAGGCCCAGTCAATCTGACCATCGACTGGACCACGATCTCCCGGCGATCTCGCCGGCCGCTGGCTCAGCGTCCTCAGCATGCTTTCTGCTCATCGCTCTCTCGCTTTGTGAACTCCGCCTCGCCGTTCTCGTCTAACATGAATGCAAGGCCTGCCGACGCGAAAATCGACGTAAAATCGCTGATTCAGGAAGGCGCCGACCTCACCGACCAGGCGCTCGAAGTCGCTGATCCCATCCGCGGACACGGTTCCTGCTTCGATCCACGGCGCCATGCGCCACTCCGTCTTTGCCGGCGGCAAGCGTCTCCGCCCGGTGCTCGCCATGCAGGCCGGCGTCACCATCGCAGGCGCGTCTGCCCAAAGGAATCGAGCGTCTCGGCGCGGCCCTCGAGATGCTCCACACCTACTCGCTCATCCACGACGATCTGCCCGCTCTCGACAACGACGATCTGCGCCGCGGCAAGCCCACCTGCCACGTCGCCTTTGGCGAGGCCATCGCCATCCTCGCCGGCGACGCGCTGCAAACCCGCGCCTTCGAAGTGCTGTCCGGCCTCGACTGCCCGCCCGCCGCAACCGTGCAGATCATCGGCCTCATCGCCAACGCCATCGGCACCGTCGACGGCATGATCGGCGGCCAGGTGCTCGACCTCGAAAGCGAGCACCTCAAGCCCACGCCGGAGCTGGTCGAAGCCATCCATCGCGCCAAGACCGGCGCGCTCATCCGCGTCAGCGTGGTCACCGGCGGCGTCTATGCCGGAGCCACAGCCGACGACGTTGCGCGCCTCGACCGCTTCGGCCGCAAAGCCGGTCTCGCCTTCCAGATTGTCGACGACGTGCTCGACATGACCGTCGACTCAGCGCAGCTCGGCAAAACCGCCGGCAAAGATGCAGGCCACGGAAAAAGCCACCTGGCCCGCCGTCTACGGCATCGAGCAAAGCCTGCGCGACGCCGCGCAGCTCGTCGAAGAGGCCTTCGCCGCCCTCGAGCCCTACGGCAGCCGCGCCGACGGCCTCAAAGCCGTCGCCCGCTACCTGATCGAACGCAAAAATTAGGAATTATTTGGTAGCGCGCAGCTTGAAATTGCTTCGGAGAGCACGAAGTTTCGGAGCACGACTCAGTCGTGCCGCAAACGCCGCATATGGAAAGGGCTTTAGCCCCGCGAGATTCTTCATATACGCGACGCTCGCAACATTTCGTTTCTTGCCGCCGCACTACCTGCCCAGCACCTGCCGCAGCTTCTCGCTCTGGCTCGAAATATCCTCAACCGCCGACTGCGTTTTGCTCAGCAGCCCCTGCACGTCTTCAAGAAATTCCGGCAGCTTGTCCCAGCAATTCCGCACCACGTCCTGCTGATCGATCATCGCCAGCGCGGCGCCCGAGAGAGCCGCGACCAGCCCGATCCGCCGATTGCCGGTCACCAGCAGCGCGCCGCTTGCCGCCAGAGTGCCCGCCGCCGCATATCGGATCCAGTTCGTGCGACTCGTCCTCTTCCTCGCGCGTCTCAAAGCTCGACTCGCTCGACCTGTATTCTCCTCTGGCTAACGGCACAACCACCATGATCCCTCCTCACGTTCGCGCTCTGCAACTGCACAACGCATCGCCTATCAAGTATCACTCGAAATCCACAGTCCGGTCGAAGCGCTCAATCCATCCCGAATCAGTTCAATCCAGATCGATCTCGCGAAACGGCTTGCCCTCCGGAGCGTCCTTCGCCTTGCGCATCGCCTCGGCAAATTTCTTCTCCAGCAAATCTTCCTTGTTCTTCTCGGCGTCCACGCTCTGCCGGAAGATCGACTCCGTCCGCTCCCCATGCTCGCGCATCGCCTTGGCCGCCGTCTCCAGGTCTTCGAACATCCGTTTGCGCGGCGCAGACGTATGGCTCACCAGCACGCCGGTCTCCGCGTCAATCTTCAGCATCGCCCCGCAATCCGGGCACGCCACTTCAAACGTCTTGTCCTTGTCTTTGCTCATCGCCCTTGCTCATCGCCCGTACCTATTGCACTTCGTATTCTATGCGCTCGCATCAGCTTTTGGCAGCCGTCTTTTGTTCTGCCGGTGGATTGCTTCTGAAACCTGAGACTTGACTCCTCCGCGCCCTCCAGCGAAAGATGAATTGGCTCGAAATATGAATCGGCCAGGTGCTCCGGCGCTTCGTGCCGAATCCGAAACTAACCTCGGCCTCACGAAAATTTCCGCACCATAGGAAGTTGCGAATGAAAATCACCTCCACAAATCTGATGCGCCTTTTCGCTCTTGCGCTTTTCTGCCTTCTTCACGCCGCTGCTCCGCGCAAACCCGCCGCCGCTCCCGCGCAATCCCCCGACAGACCGGCCGGCCAAGCCCGCATCACCTCCACGCCGCTTCAAGTCGACCGCGCCGATCCCGCCAGCAGCCGCATCGTCCCCGCCGACGCCAAGCTCGACCGCGTGGCTACAGGATTTACCTGGGTTGAAGGCCCCGTCTGGGTCAACGGCAGTCTCTTCTTTGCCGAAATTCCTTCCAACACCATTCGCCGCTGGACTCCCGGCAAAGGCGTCAGCATCTTTCTTCAGCCCAGCGGCTACAAAGGGCTCCGCTCCCTACGGCGGCCGCGAGCCCGGCTCCAATGGAATGACGCTCGACGCCCAGGGCCGCCTCACCGTCGCCGGCCACGCCCAGCGCGACATTTTCCGCTTCGAATCGCTCAACCCTGAAGCCGTTCAAACCGTCCTCGCCGATCGCTACCAGAGCCTGCGCCTCAACAGCCCCAACGATCTGGTGTATCGCTCAGACGGATCAATCTACTTCACCGATCCGCCCTACGGCCTGCGCAAGCAGAACGATTCAGATCCGGAAAAAGAGCTCCAGGTCAACGGCGTCTATCGCATTCCGCGCTGCCGCCGCCCAAAAGCCCGGCGCGCCGCCCGCGCGCGACGACCTTCAGCTTCTTATCTCCGATCTGCCCCGGCCCAACGGCATCGCCTTCTCGCCCGGCGAAAAATTTCTCTACGTCGACAACTCCGAGCCGAAGAAAATCTGGATGCGCTACACCGTGCTCCCCGACGGCACGCTCGCCGACCCAAGCTCCTCTACGACGCAACCAGCCGATCCGCGACTCGGCGGCCCCGACGGCATGAAGGTCGATGTCCAGGGAAACATCTACAGCGCCGGCCCCGGCGGCGTTGTAATTCTCTCGCCCGATGGCAAGCGCCTCGCAACCCTGCTCATCCCCGAGCGCGTCGCCAACGTAGCCTGGGGCGGCGCCGATCGCAAAACCCTCTACATCTGCGCCAGCACAAGCGTCTACCGCGTCCGCCTCTCCATCCCCGGCGAACCAGTCACGCAGTCCATGCCCCAATCGAAGTAACGACCTTCGCTCAACAAAATGATCAGTCATCCTGAGCGGAGTCCGCAATAAGCGGACGCAGTCGAAAGACCTGCAGTTGCTTTTTACGACCTTTGCTAAGCATGAAAAATGGGTGCCCCATCCTTCCGCTGCTTCATCGCGGAAGGGTGGGATAGCACGATCCAAATTCCCGCGTTGTCATCCTCAGCGCGGCCTACCGACTCTTGTCAGAGGGAGGCAAATGAGCTTGCTCTGCTTTGGGCAGGTGAATGGCGTCGGGTGGCATGTCGCGGAAGACCCGTGCGACGCGCGGGTCAGACTGCACCATAGCAACGAACGAGTCGACGGCAACTCCGTGAGCGCCCGGCCTGAATGTGAGGGCGCTGCCGTCGAAACCATTCGCCTGAGATGGAATGAGCGCCGTATATTCGGCCACGAATTCAGGAAAGTCTGTACCATCGTGCACCTTCGAGGGATAGCCTTCGAGTTTGTGTTCCACGAAGTCTTCGATCTCCCGATCGGTCGTGCCGGGGCGATAGTAAATAATCAATGATGCCTGCTGGTCAGGCCCAAAGGCTTGCATCGGCGGCTCGTGCACCCACGCAACCTTGTCGAACTTCTTGAGAACTCCAATACAGCCTAAGAAAACTAGATAGGTAGCGATGCCTGTGCCGAACAGAGCTAGACCTGTAGTGCGCGTGCGCCAGTAAATCATTAGCAACAGGCCGGCGACTGCAAAGACGCATCCGAGCATGAGGACCGCAACGTAGGTGTACGAGGCTACATAGCCGAAGACAATGTGTGAGCAGTTGATAGCCGCCCATACAGCGAATCCCAAACCCGCTGCCACGATGAGGCCTGCTGCAATCCATCGGCGCCGCATCTGGACACGGGTCAGTGGCTCAGTTGCTGCAAAGATTGGCATACGCAAGGCTAGCACCGGAAAAGTTATCGGTCACAGCTCCTACACAGCTGGCGGGTGGCCCACTTTTCGGTTCTCCCTATTGTGAGGGTGCCCCATTCTTCGCCCTTTTTCTGGCGAAGGGTGGGATCGCACGAACCCGCACGCAGTCGTGACTGAAAGCTGACGGCTGAAGCGCCGGCTTGTTCCCTCGTTCCCTTGGTCCCTTGGTCCCTGCTTTATCCCCCCACAAACACCGTGCCTCCCGGCGGCGTCGCCGCCGTCTTGAAGTTCACCACGTGATAAATCGCCGGCTCCGTTCCCACGTTTCTGAACCCGTGCGGCTGGTTTGACCCATTAAAGATCACGCTCCCCGGCCCCACGCGAATCCACTCCCCATTCGAGAGCGTCTCCACCGTCCCCTGCCGCACAATAATCAGCTCCTCGTTCGGGTGCTTGTGCGGCGGATGCGACATCAGCCCCGGGTTCAGCGTCGAGATGTGAATCTCGAGATTTTCGAGCGTTGCCGTCGGCGCCGAGCAAACAGACCGCACCGATCCGGTCTTGTTCGGCTTGTCGACCATCGCGTTCCAGTCGAACACCTTCGAGCCCATTACTGGCGCCCCCAGCACGGCCGCTGCTGCGGGCGCACCAGCTGGCGCGGCAGGCACCGCCTGGGGATTAGCTTCGGCAAAAGCCAGCACGTCGCCGGCCACGGCAGTAGCGGCCAAAGCCGCAAACATCTCTCTGCGATTCATCGTTGTTTTCCCTTTTGTAGGTAGTCCGGCGAGTGGCGTCGCACGAAATAATGTCCGGCTCCAGATTCGCAATTGCTTTCCGTCCGCTGTTACTTATAGTCGACCGCGCTCGCAGCTCGCAACCTCGGCTCGCAACTTCGGCTCGGAACTTCGCCAGCTCCGCTAACCGAAGGAAACTTGTAAACCCAGCCGACTCCGCTCGAAAAATGAGTGCCCCATTGTGGCTGTCATCCTGAGCGAGCGGAGAGCGCTCGGCCACGAACAATGGGAGCCGAGGGATCCGCTTCCTGGAACTCTGGCGAAGGGTGGGAAAGCAGGAACCCATGCTCCCGCGTGAAATCGAAATGAAGGCGCTCGTTGGGGTGGATTTTGGGGCAGAAAAGGGCCGTTTCGCGCATAAAAACGAAGAAAAATCGAGAAAAATCGACACGGATTTTGGATCGATTTGTTGATGACAAACGAGTTACGGCTACTTTTGTGCTTTTTAAGGCGAAAAATCATTGCTTTGATTATTTTGGCGACTGTCGAGCCCACAAAGTGAACGGGTTTGAACCCAACTCGCGGAGAAAGAGTTCGGTTAAATGACCGAGACGAAATTCGGCGAGTTGGCTTCGGGCGAGCGGGCTTCGACCGGCGAGCGCAGCTGCCGTGTTCTGAGTTCATGCTCATAGTTTGAGTATGCGCTGGAGGCGGGAAATAATCGGCAAAGTTGGACGCCGGAGTTTAGCGAGGGTTTTCATCGAGTTGGGACGAAAAGACGAGGAACTGAGCTTGACATAAGAGCAGGGACCGAGCCACCCCCAGCGACAAAGACCTGTCGTCGGAGACTCCGGCAGGGAACAAGGGGCCGACGGAACAAGAAAACAAGGGACCGAGGGAGCAAAAAAACAAGCGGCCGAGGGATCAAAAGTTACTCCTCATCCGGCAGGCTCGCGAGAACAGCCGGCGGAAATCCGACCACAGCTTCGAGCCGAAAACCGGCTTGGCCCTGACCGACCTTTGAGCAGACACTCCAGCCGAGGCGCAACCAGACCGAGACAGAGCCGCGAGAAGGTCGATTTCCTTGGTAACTTATTTATTTTCAATACACTAACTCGCCGATGTGCACGCGGCCTGCCAAGTTGCCTATTTGGGGCCAATTTCGCATAAAAATCCGTGCCCAAAATAGGAAAAATCTGCACAATTTTAGGTGCAGTTTGTAACCTAAACGTGCTGAATACCTTATCCGCAATTGGCCGATTCCTCGAGGATTTTTCAACAAAAACCCTCTTATCGATCTTGACAACATAGGACAGCACCCAGTGGCGATCTAGTAAAATAGCTGGATGGTTAGAACAAGGAAAACACGCAACTTAAGACAAAAGGCGCCGCTATGGATTTGTCTCGTAGCAGCTGTCTCTGCCGTTGCAATGGTCGCGCTGGTTGTATTGTTTTCGGCGCGCACCGTGCAAGCGGATGCGGGTCTTCCCAGACCAGTCTTCATAACGTCTGCGGCTCAACCTCAAGCGAGTGCTACTCCGGCTTCGCTTGTTCCGCCGGCGCACACTCGCCGCGGCAACTGATCGATCAAGGAACCCCGGATCCCGCAGAACGCCCCAACCCCAGCCGCTCAGAGCTGGAACGACAGGATTCACGGAGTCGCCTCCTGGTACGGCGGCGTCTTTAACGGACGCAAGACTGCCAGTGGCGAGGTCTATGACATGAACGCCATGACGGCCTGCCACCCATCGCTCCCCTTCGGCTCGATCGTCCGCGTCGTCAACGTGCATAACCACCGCTCGGTTGTGGTCCGCATCACGGATCGCGGCGACCTGGTCGAGGAAGGCCGCATTATCGACCTTTCCTACGGCGCGGCCCAGAAACTGGGAATGACCTGGAACGGCATAGCCCACGTGGACCTGCAGGTTCTGTCGCTGGGCAAGCAGCAGAAGCAGCCGGAACGCGAACAGGTAGCCAGCAGCCGGTAGCAGTCAGCCCTCCCCATGCAAAAGGCCAGCCCTCAGCGGCTGGCCTTTGTTTTTGGGCGGCGAATTTAGCTGCCTGGCCTACTTCGGCGAGAGATAATGCTTGCACTTTTCCCTGGGCGCAGGCTGCCCAATGCGTTCCAAAGTATCCCGTATCACCCCTTCAGACGAGGTCTCCTTGATGACGCACTCCTCTTCCTTGAGAATCGACAGGAGCTTCGGTACGGCGAAACTCGCGCGGCTTCCAAAATGTCCGAGGGCCTCAGCAATCCAATAGCGAGTCGCATCGTTGTTGAACTCAAGCAATGACGCCACTGCATGAATCGTCCCGTCATCGATCCCACTTGCGTCTGTACCGAAAACTAGATTTCTCAGTTGCTCCGCTGCATCAACCCTTGAATTGGAACCCTCCGCACTCCGTACAAGTTGAATTGCTCGGGCGATCCGCAGTTGAGAGTCAGGAACGCGAGCAAACGCTGTGGGCGCAGCCAGAAAGAGGACGAGGGCAACAAAAAGAGTGAAGAAGATCCGACGGTGTTCTCGATACATTGCGACCTCGCCCGCGGGATAGGAGACCCCGAAAGCTGCCTCAGTGCGAGCAACTACCTTCGGGCTGTGCGTAGGGCTTTTGCAGGTACTGGCGAGCTTCGTTCACCGCTCCCTGTGTATTGTCGTTGGTTTGGACTGCCAGGCGGTACTCGCCGACCGCGCGATCGCGCTGGCCCGTAATGTCAAAGATCTTCGCGATGGCGATATGGCTCCAGGCCTCTGTCCACGGCGGCTCGTCGTCGCCGTGCAGGGCGTCGCGGAAGGCATTGACGCTGGCCTGGTAGTTGCACTCGGTAAATAGCACTTCGCCGATGCGATAGCTGGCCAGCGAGCTCTGCGGATTGGCGTCCACAGCTTTCTTATACTCGGCCAGAGCGCCAAGCAGATCGTTCTGCGCCACCAGTTGCTGGCCCTTCAGAATGGAAATCCGGACCTGCAGGTCCGGCGAGGACTTCAGCACCCAATCGTTGGGATCGATGCTGATGCGCCGCGGCCGGCCAAAAGTGTCGACGACATATTGGGTATCGGTGCCAACCACTTCGATGTTCTGGTTGACGGTTTTGCCGTCGGTCTCGATGCGCAGATCGACCGGCATGCGAAACAGGTCGAGATCCTGATTGATCTCGCCAATGGTCCTGAATCCCTTGTTGTTACCCAGCCGGTAAACGGAGTACTTGTTCGCGAAGGTCGGTGCCCCTGTACCGTCGATCCACTGCGAGAAGAACGGCACCAATTGCTGCTGGGTCTGCGCCTCGGCGACCCTTTCAAGATCATCCGTGCGAATTGACCCGCCTGCATACTGGCTGAGCGCGCCTTTAAGGATGTCCGCAAAGGCCTTGTCGCCAACCTCCCAGCGCAGCATGTGAAAGATCATGGCGCCCTTTTCGAGCGTCATGGACTGGAACTGGGGCGAGAAGGGATCAAGCCGGCCAACGCTCGACAGCGGCGTGGTGTCATAGGCCAGCGCACCCGCGGCCACGTCACCCATCGCGGCTTTCATGGCGCTGGGGCCGCTCTGGTCCTCCAGATACATCAGCTCGCCGTAGCGCGACATCCCGTTGGTGATCCATGCGTCGTCGAGCGATTTTGGGCTGACCTCGAACCCCCACCACTGATGCGCAATGGTATTGGCCAGCAGGCGGACGCCCGATTTGTCGCCGATTCGCGACCCCATAATGGCTGCCAGCTCCGGCGCGTAGACGGCAGGCAAGGTGTCGTCCGGCAGCTCCACAATGTTGATGCGAGGCGTGGGAGGCAGGCCGAATTCGTCGGTAAAGAAGTCGTATTCGCTGGTGGCCGTCTGCGCCAGTTGGTTAGCCGAGGCCTGGTGCGTAATGGTCACATAGACCTTCACGTTGCCAGCGCCGGCCGAGATAGGTGGCAGAAAGCGGCCTGCAATAACCGTCCCAGGAAATCCCGGCTTCGCCCAGCTGAAGTCGTATTCGTCGCCCGGCTTGCCGCTCGAAAGGGTCACGGACTTCGACCCTCCTGTCGACCCGCTCGCGAATACCCTCATTCCCTGCGGCACGCGTATGTGCATTTCGGCGGTGAAGCGGTCGGTCATAAAGCCGGTCATGGGGAACCAGCGCGCCGGATAGAGCAGGTAAGTGATCGGCTCCTGGATTGCCGCGAGCTTGAGCCCTTCGATCGGTCCATCCTCGTTTCCGGTAATGATGCCGTCATAAACGAATGTCCAATGTACCGGCTGGTCGGCAACGAAAGGCGCATTCGGGGTGACCCGGATGGAGCCGTCCGCGGTGCGCTCGCCATCGAGCAGCTTGCCGGCAGCGTCGGAGATCTTGCTCACTTTGAGCGCGGGATGGAAGCCGAACGTGACCACGTCCAGGTTGGCCGGGGCTGTAAAAGTGACCTGGGCCGTCGCTGTCAGGTGGTGTGTCGCGGTATCAAGTTCGGCGTCAATCACGTAGCCCGTGATGTTGAGCGCCGGGCGGGCAATCTGGGCCGCGACGGGCACCGCGGAAGCCGCAATCAGGACCACTCCAAGCATGCAAAATGCCGCTCCGTTCGCGGTGCGCCGGCCATTAATCTGGGGATCCTTCAGGATTCTCTTCATTCGATCGCTCATTGTTTTGCTGCTATTCACTGGCTTACTCGTTCCTGCCTGATTCGCTTCTTCCTGTCTGACTTGCTCGTTCCTGCCTGACTTGCTCGTTCCTGCCTGACTTGCTCGTTCCCGGTAAATCTGCGGCGGTCTTCAGGGCGTGGCGGCATGCACTGGCGCCGAACCGGCTGCTTCAACCTCTTGCACTACGATAGCGGCTACCCGCTCGATAGCTGTACGTGCTGGAACAGACGTCAATCCTGGCTCGGCAATCGCGTCCTGACCTGCCTCATGCACCCGCAACGCCTCCCGAATCGCACCCAGCTCCATTCTCATGGACTCGCGAGCAGGGCCGTCGGGTAGCAGCGGTCTGAGTTGTTCGATGATATTTGCCGCGGTGAAGTCGTCCTGGATCAGCTCTGGAACCACTCGCTTGCCCGCAATAAGGTTGGCCATGGCCACATGCGGCACTTTGACCATGCGCTTGGCGATGGCATACGTGAGCGGCGAGACGCGATAGACGACGACAAAAGGGTTGCCAATGAGGGCAGCTTCAACGGTGGCCGTACCGCTGGCGACGATGGAGGCGCGCGCGTGAAAGAGGGCCGCGCGAGCGTCCTGGACGAACCGCACAGAAGGACTGCGCCCGCAAGCCTGCGCAAGTTTGAAAACTGAATTCCTCTGGGCCGCATCCAGCGTAGGAGCGAGCGGAATCAGGAATTCGTATCCCCGCGGGGATGAGTCCCCCGGAGACGAGTCATGTCCGGCGTTGTGCGCGAATCGACCGCGATCCGGCACGGGTCGGCTGAGGGCGCGGGGCGCCTCGAGCATCTGCGGCAAGTTAGCCTCGATCTCGCGCAGGCGGCTGCCCGGAAGAAGGCCGATCCATGTGCGACCCAAGTCGAGGTTGTTCTGAGCGGCGAACTCCTCTCGGGTGATGGACGGCTGCGGCAAATCGGCAAGGGGATGGCCGACGAATTCGGCATCGACACCGCGCTCGCGGTACCACGCCTCCTCGAAAGGAAAGATGACCAGCATACGGCGCACATATTCGCGCACCAGCTTGATGCGGTGCTGCTTCCACGCCCATAGCTGCGGGCTCACGAAATAAATGACCGGAATGCCCAGCCGATGGAACTCCTTCGCCAGACGAAAATGGATTTCCGGAAAGTCAATGAGGACGGCGACGGCAGGCCGCCGGGCGCGAATCGCGCGCTTGAGCTTGCGGAACTCGCGATAGATGCGCGGCAGGTGCAGCACCACTTCCGTGAGGCCCATCACGGCCATGTCTTCGGCGCGGACAACGCACTCAACGCCGGCTGCCGCCATGCGCGGCGCCGCCCATGCCGATGAGCTCAGCCGTTTCACCCTTCGCCGCAAGTCGCTGCCGGATTGCGGCAGCGAGCAAAGCGCCGTAGTGCTCGCCACTGGCTTCGCCTGCCGAGATAAAGATAAGCGGCGTCGTGGATGTTGGGGCCGACTGCATGGGTGAACTCATGATAGCGGCCCCAAATGCGTGGCCGATGCGCGGCCGGCTGATGAACCACGGTAAGCGGTGGTACCCTTCCCGATGGAGCAGGAATGAGGGCCACAATGCGCGTGTCTTTAAGGGGGTTGGCGGTCGCGACTTTAATGTGCGGTTGCGGGTGTTCTGCGGTAGCCAGGGCGCAGGCAGCGCCAGGGCCGAAACTGGAACCGAGCAACCCGGCGGCAAGCTCGCCCACCATTCCAGCAGCCGACAATCCCGTCGCTGATCCCAAGGCAGTGGTCACGGTCGGGAACGCGCGGTTCACCGTGCTGACGCCGCAGCTGATTCGCATGGAGTGGTCGGCCGACGGGAAGTTCGAGGATCACGCGTCGTTTGTGTTCATCAATCGAAAGCTGCCGGTGCCGAAGTTTGAAGTAACTTTGACCGGCGAATCTGATCAACCGGCTAGCACGTATCGCCACGGGCTGACTATTAAAACCGCGGCATTGACGCTTCAATACTCACCTCTCGCAGCGACCGAGAATGGTCCTGAGGGCAACTTCACCGCCAACAATCTCTCCATCACCTTCACCGTCGACGGCAAGCAAGTCGTCTGGCATCCCGGCGACTCCGACCCCGAGAATCTGCAAGGCACCACGCGCACCCTCGACACCGCGCGCGGATCGAAGACAGAAGAACCGATCGGACAGGGCCTGGTTTCGCGCTCAGGCTGGGTCCTTGTCGACGACTCGACGCGGCCGCTTGTTCGACTCCGCCGACTTTCGCTTTCTCGATGGCGAAAAAAGCGAATGGCCGTGGGTAATGGAGCGGCCTGAAAACGAAAAACCGGGCTCCTACACCGACTGGTACTTCTTCGGCTACGGTCACGACTACAAACAGGCGCTGGGCGATTTTGTCCGCGTCGCCGGGCGCATTCCGCTGCCGCCGCGATTTGCATTCGGCGTGTGGTGGTCGCGCTACTGGGCGTATAGCGACGCGCAATTCGACGATCTGGTGCGCGACTTCAAACAAAATGACACGCCACTCGACGTGCTCGTCATCGACATGGACTGGCACATCAGCGACGAGCAACTCCGCGCCGCGGGCGACATAGATCAGTCTGGGCAATTGCTCGGCTGGACCGGCTACACGTGGAACAAAGTGCTGTTTCCCGATCCCGATGCGTTTTTGAAAAAGCTCCACGAGGACGGCCTGAAGACAACGATGAATCTGCATCCGGCATCCGGAATCCAGCCGTGGGAGCAGGCGTATCCGGCAATGGCGCGCGCGATGGGGATCGATCCGGCGACGAAAAAATACATTCCGTTCGATCCGACCGACAAGAACTGGGCTACGAATTATCTGAACCTGGTGCTTGCATCCGCTGGAGAAGCAGGGTGTCGACTTCTGGTGGCTCGACTGGCAGCAGCAGTCGACAACGGATTTGCCCGGAGTGAATCCAACCTGGTGGCTGAACTATGTTCACTTTACTGACCAGCAGCGCGAAGGCAAGCGGCCGCTCTTGTTTCATCGCTGGGGCGGCCTAGGAAATCATCGCTATCAAATTGGATTTTCAGGCGACACGATTTCAGTGTGGGATTCGCTGGCGTTCCAGCCGTGGTTCACGGCGACAGCGGCCAACGTTGGTTACGCATTCTGGAGCCACGACATCGGCGGCCACATGCCGGGCGCGGTCGATCCGGAGCTTTACACGCGTTGGATTCAGTTCGGCGTCTTCAGTCCGATTCTGCGCACGCACACCACGAAGAATCCGGATTCCGAGCGGCGCATCTGGGCTTATCCCGAGCCGTACTCAGCCGTGATGCGCAACGCCTACCAACTGCGCGAAGCGATGCAGCCGTATCTCTACACCGAGGCGCGACGGACGTACGACACCGGGGTCGCGTTCTTCCGGCCGCTCTATTACGACTGGCCGGAAGAGGACGCAGCCTACACCAGCAAGAACGAGTACCTCTTCGGCGACCAGATGATCGTGAGCCCCGTGACTGCGCCCGCGGACAAGATCTCGGGCCTTGCGACCGAGAATGTCTGGCTGCCAAAAGGCGACTGGATCGAGTGGCCGACGGGAAAACATTTCGTCGGGCCCACGACGGTCGAACGCAGCTTCACCATCGATCAGATTCCCAGGTATCTGCGCGCAGGCGCGATTATTCCCATGCAGCCGGCGATGCTGCACACGGGCGAAAAACCCGTCGACCCGCTGATCGTGAACGTCTGGCCACTCGCGCCGGGCGCAAGCTCCAGCTACTCGGTCTATGAGGATTCGGGCGTTTCGGTTGAATACCAGCGAGGAGTGTTTGCGCGCACGCCCATCAAAGCGACGGAAGACGGCGATACTTTACGAGTCGAAATCGGGCCGGTTGAAATGGGGGGCAGCTATCCCGGAATGTTGAAGACGCGCAGCTACGAAGTTCGGCTGCCAGCGGACTGGCCACCTGAGACGATCACAGTAAATGGCAAGCGTGTGGGGTTTGCGAAGCCAGGTGAGCCGGGCGGCTGGACGTTCGAGGGCAACACGCTGACGACCGTGATTCCGGTGCCAACCGGCAGCGTTGCAGCGAAGGCCGTTATAGAAATCCGGCGCGCGAATGGCCGCGTTGCGCGCCGCGCCGAGCTGGACGGATTTGCGGGCGCGATGACGCGGCTGAGCGGAGTCGACGACGCCTTGCAGCAGACCGGTCCTGTCGCGGGCCCCTCCAACGCTCTGGTTGACGCGATGCAGACCGGCGACCGGATCAGCTATTATCCCGATCGCATCGACGCCGAGCTTGCGCACTTTCACGAAGCGCTCGCGAAGGCGCGGTCCGACGTTGCCGGGCTGGACAAGGAATTCGAACAGCGCCTCAGCGACACGTCGCGGCGCATCGGCGGGTCGACGTGGGCTCCGGCAGACATTGAGAGCGAAAAGCAAAAACGCCGCGACGCGCTTCACCGGGCCGAGGCGCTGCTGGGCGAGGTTGCGAAATAGTCAGGCATTGGGGCCTGGCGTTTATGGCCGCATTTCAGCCGGACCTTTCAGCCGTCCGAGGAGACACCCTGCAATTCCAGAATCTTCCGCGTCGCATCGAGCAGCGAAGGCGCGATCAAATCCGGAGCGCCAGCAGAGGAATTCGTGCGGCGGCCAATCAAGACGGTTTTGCATCCGGCGTTTTTGCCTGCGGCCACGTCAGCCTCAGAATCGCCGATCATCCACGAGGCACTGAGATCAATCTGATGGTCTTTTGCCGCTTGCAGAAGCATGCCGGGTGCGGGCTTGCGGCAGGCGCACGCGGGCGTCGTTTCGTGTCCCGATCCGTGTCCCGATCCGTGTCCTGCCTCGTGCGGACAAAAGTACACGGCGTCGATCACGGCTCCAAGGCCTGCCAACTCCCGGCAGATCCGCCGATGCAGCGCCTCCACCTGAGTTGAAGTGACAAGCCCCTTCGCGACGCAGCGCTGATTGCTCACGACTATCACGCGAAAGCCGGCCTTGTTGAGCATGGCAATCGCAGTGGCGACACCAGGCAGAATGCGTACCTCCTCCCATCGGGTGACGTACTGCCCTTCGGGCGCCTTCAGGTTGATTACGCCATCGCGATCGAGAAATGCTGCCTTGTTCATAAATTGCCGCTTGCCCCGCTATTGCCATACTAACCAGCCAGCGGCACAAAGCAGTTTCAGTTCTCTTGATTGCGCGAGTTCGGTCGAGGCGGAACGCCTCCGGCGCATGCAGCTTTAATCGTGGCAGCACGATCCGCTTGCATTGGGCGCGGCCTTTTCGGAACTGACCACTTCCGGCTGAATATAGGGCTGATCGGGATCGACAAAATAGCCTTCGCCGTATTTGTCGTGATGGCGAACCCAGGCCATCGTGTGCTTCAGCCCGGCTTCATCACGGCCCTTCGGCACTAAATCGAGAAAATTGTAAGCGCCGACCAAAATGTCCAGCCCGCGCGCATAGCTTGAGTAGGTATGGAAGACGGCCCCACTCGCGTCCTTTGCAAAGACGCTCAGTCCGGGCCGCTCCTCGGCCGGAAACTCCATCATCTCGTAGTTGTAGTAGACCTGCTTCTTTCCGACCTCATCGGGCGTGATCGAGACCTGATAGTCAAAGTTGAAATCGCTGGAGTTCGAAGAAACCCAGCGAAACTTCCAGCCCATCCGCTTTTTGAACGTCTCAATCTCCGAAATCGGCGCGCGCGAAATCACTGCGAGCGTAACGTCGCGGTTGGCCAGGTGAATGGTCATGCCGTCAAAGTGGTCGGAAATGTATGAGCAGCTTTTGCAGCCTTCCGTCCATCCCGGCCCAAGCATGAAGTGGTAGATGACAAGCTGGCTGCGATCGCCAAAGAGATCGGCGAGTGAGACTTTGCCCGCGGGACAGTCAAATTCGTAGTTCTTTTCAACCTTCTCCCAAGGCAACGCGCGGCGCAGGCGGCTGATCTCATCGCGCTGGTGAGTAAATTCCTTTTCCTTTTTCAAAAACTTTTTGCGGGCATCGACCCATTCGTCGTGCGAAACGACCTTCGGATTTTGAATTTCTGTCGCTGTGGCTGCCATGGCAACCTCCTTTACTTTGAGATGTGGGCTTCGAGATGTAGGAATGCTACTTGCTTACTTGCCGCGGCGAAATATTTTTGCAATCAATGCCGCGATTCCGCCCGTCCCGGCGGTACTGCCCGCCAAAAGAGCAGCCGTTGTTGCCGCGCATACTGGACACATAAGACCCTCCTCTGGTGAGCGCAAGCAAATCACACCGAACCTTCGTGCACGAACCCTTCCTGCGCGCGGACCCAAACCTCCGCAGAGTGAACCCAGCGGCCGATTACTGCATGAACGGTGGCGGCTCGTCTGCGCTCGGACCCCAGCTCGACGGCACCGGCACATTCAGAATGCGCAGATAGACGCTGAACTGGCCACGATGCTGATACCAGTGGCTGAGCATCACGTCGCGAAGAAACTGACCGCGCGGCTGCGCAAACAACTCCTTGTCGCCGGCCATCAAATGCCAGGATTCCTTCATCGCCGCATCGTCGAATTTCGGCAGTAGACTGCGAACCGTCGACGACGCTCTCGTCGAAGGCCTTCAGAATCTCGGCGCGGCTGGCAGGTTGCGGAAAATTGAAATTCGTCGGCGCCTGCGCGGGATTGCTCTGCACAAACTTAACAATGCTCGCCGGGAACCGTAGCGAGGTGAAGGGCGAGCTGGCCGGCGGTCATGGATTTTTCGTGGGGCTTCCAGGTGAGCTTGTCTTCAGGCAGGCGCTCGAGAAACTTGCGCGTAATCGGCGCCTGTGTTTCGAACTCGGCGAGCATGCACTGTGCGAGTGATTGGATAGCAACTGCTTCTGCAACGGGCATGAAAAATTCTCCTTAAGAAACTAGCTCTGGAAACTGAGTGAAATTGGCCGGATGATTACGACTTTGACCGCTCCGCGCGCTTGCGAACCAACTCGTGCGTATTGGACCAGCCGCTCTCGATGCCCTTGTGTTCTTCCGAAATCAGGCCGAAGCCGGCGTGAGTGAACTTGATCAGCGTCTCGCCACCCTCCTCGCTGAGCCGGTATTGGATGTTGTTGGCCACCGGTTGCGACATGAAGAGCGGACCGCTGAATTCAAGCAAAGTCGGCCGCTTGATGGCCTGCACCATGCCCCAGCAGTGGCCGTTGCCGTCGCCGAGATCGCGGAACCAGCGCCCGCCCGGCCACGCTTCGATCTTGAAAGGCATTGGCGTGCCGTCGGGCTTTTCATTGGCTGGGCCCATTTGCTCCAGCAGCGCAGCAAAGGTCACGTCAATGGGCGCCTTGACGCGAATTTCCTGAGTGATTTTGAGAGTGAGGGATTCGATGTCGGCAGGTGTTGAGGTCGTCATAGATTCTCCTTTGAATATTTTTGCCCGCAGGCCTGATTACGCAGGCCCTGCTACGTCGACGGGGCCTTCGGATTCATTTGCGCTTCAGCGCGCTCTTTCACGCGGTTCAATTGGTGCAGCCAGTATCGCTCGAACGTTTCAGTCCACTCATGCAGCGGGCGAATGGCCGCGGCGTTCGTTCGGTAAAGGCGGTGACGACCGTTGCGCCGCACGCGCACCAGATTCACGCTGCGCAAGACTCCGAGGTGCTTTGAGACCGACGGCTGATCGAGACCGATGGCCGTGACAATTTCGCCCACCTGGCGCTCATCGTGCGCCAGATAGAGCAGAATCTGCCGACGGCGCGGCTCGGCAACAGCGTTGAAAGCATCGGAAGTGGTTGCGGCCCTCGCCATGGAAAGAACAATACATGCTTATATGGGAATATGTCAAGAGCAAAATTTGTGACCTTCGTTTTTTCGGGAATCACAGCGCGTTTGCCCCGTGCGGCCGCGCAATTTACCATCCGCGCATGGCCATCAATCGCCGATCCTTTTTGAACGCCTGCACCAGCGCCGGAATTGCTTCCCCGCTGCTGCCGGGAATTCTGTACACGCTTGCCGCGCAGGCGCAGCAGCCGTCCCCGGCAGGCAGCCCAGCGACGAGCCCAAACGCGAGCCAAGCAGGCGGCTCAGGTTCAGGCGGTGAAGCCAAGCCGCCAGCACTGCCCAAAATCACATCGGAGATGCTCGACCAGGCTGCAGTGCTGGCCGGCGTGGGTCCGTTCACAGCCGAGCAGAAGAAGATGATGCTCAGTGGGCTGAACGATCAGCGCGATGCGTACGCGCAGATTCGCGCGCTGAAGATCGCCAACGACGTTCCGCCGGCATATCGTGTTTCATCCAGCCCCGCCAGCAAAGCCGGCAGAGAGCCGCGTTGCCTACGAAGGCGCCGCGCCGCAACTGGTCTTTAACGACTCGGAATCCGGCGAGCCGAAAGCCCCCGCGAACATTGAGGACCTTGCATTCGCCACCATTCTCGAACTGGCCAGCCTCATCTGGCATCGCAAGATCACGTCTGTCGCTCTGACGCAGATGTACATCGATCGCCTGAAGCGCTACGACCCCACGCTCCATTTCGTGATCACTCTGCTCGAAGATCGCGCGCTGGCCCAGGCTAAAGCCGCCGATGAGGATCTTGAAAACGGCCTCTATCGCGGTCCGCTGCACGGCATTCCCTGGGGCGCAAAGGATTTGCTCGCCGTAAAAGGCTATCCGACCACTTGGGGCGCGGGCGGCTTTGAGCAGCAGACCTTCAAAGAAGACGCAACGGTGGTCCAGCGGCTCGACGCGGCGGGCGCCGTGCTCGTGGCGAAGTTTTCGCTCGGCGCGCTGGCCATGGGCGACAAATGGTTTGGCGGTCGCACGCGCAATCCGTGGAATCCCGCGCAGGGATCAAGCGGATCGTCAGCGGGCTCGGCGAGCGCCGTTGCAGCGGGCTGCGTCGGCTTCGCGCTTGGTTCGGAGACGCTGGGGTCAATCTCCTCGCCCTCAACGCGCTGCGGCTGTTCGGGGCTGCGGCCAAGCTTCGGCATGGTGCCGCGCACCGGCGCAATGGCGTTGAGCTGGACGATGGACAAGCTCGGGCCGATCTGCCGCTCAGTCGACGATTGCGCGCTGGTGCTCGACGTAATTCACGGGCCTGACGGCAAGGATCTTTCTGCTGCGGCCAGCATAGATTTCAACTGGGATCCGGATTTCGATTGGCGCTCGCTGCGCGTCGGCTACTTCAAGAGCGACTTCGATCCGCTGCCGCCGCTGACGCTGAAAGATGCGGCGCCGAACGAGACAGCCGACGAGACGAAAAGCGCGAGGATGCGAATGCAGCCGCGCAGGATGACTACGCGCGGCGCACATACGACAAAAAATACGAACAGGCCGCGCTCGACAAGCTCACAAAGATGGGAGTCAATCTCATTCCCGTCGAGCTGCCCAAGCTTCCGTGGGACGAGATGATTCCGCTGCTCACGGCCGAGGCCGCCGCCGCGTTCGATGACCTGACCATGAGCGGCCGCGACAGCCTGCTCACCGAGCAGGGGCCGGAGGACTGGCCAAACGACTTCCGCATCGCGCGCTTTTATCCCGCAGTCGAATACATCCAGGCCAATCGCGCGCGGACGCTCGGCGTGCGCCAGTTTGCAAAGCTGTTTGAGAAAGTCGATGTGATCGTCACGCCTTCAACCGACGAGCAGTTGATCGCAACCAATATGACCGGCAATCCCGCAGTGATTTTGCCCAACGGCCTGCGCGGCCCAGACGCGCCCGCGCCGCCCGCAATCGACGACGGCAACCACGACAACATCGGCGGCCCGGGCACGCCGGTTTCGCTCACGTTTCTGGGCGGGCTCTACCAGGATGCAAAGCTGGCAGCGTTTGCGCGCGCCTACGAGCAGGCAGTCGGATTCAACAAGGTGCACCCGAAGCTGAGCTAAGGTGCGCGTGTACGCGGACTGAGGCCAGCTTAGCGAGATCTGTGAATTAACCGGCAAACTTAGCGCACGATTTTTTGGCCTTGTTTTCAGGCCTTTGCGACGAACCCGCGGGGCGGGGGTTGACTTCGTTTGCTGCCGCGAAAAGAAGCACCAATGATGGGAAGTGCGTCAGTTTGAAGGAACCTTCCCTCAGGGGCTGAAGCCCCCATTCATCCGACGCGATGTACGGCAGTCAGGGATGAATCCCTGACCTACCAGCCGTGCCCCTTCAAATCAAGGGATCTCGAAAATCTGCGCCATCCCCTGTCGTTCGGTTTTGCCGAACGGCAGGGATCGGGCGGAAGCTAAGAATCAGACCTGAGACCTACTTCGGCTGCGGTTGCGCGGGCGCAGCAGGTTGAGTTGGCGCGGAAGCGGCTGGCTGCGAAGCCGGCGTCGAAGGTGCGGCGGCTGGCGGAGCGCTTGCGCTAGGATGCGGCGGCGGCGTTCCACCGGGCATCGGATGATTGCCGGGCATTCCACCACCAGGTCGCGGCATCTGCGGCGGTTGCGGCATGTCGGTCACATCCACCAATTCCACATCGAAGATCAGATCAGACTTGGCCGGAATGCCGGGACCCGCGGGAGAGCCCGGGCGCTCGGGGTGGTCTGGAATCGCGCGGGTTCCGTACGCCATCTGCCACGGGATGAAGATGCGGCGCTTGCCGCCTATCTTCATGCCTTCAAGTCCGAAGTCGAAGCCGGGAATCACGCGGCCCATGCCTTGCGGAATCGCGATCGGCTCAGGATCACCCATGACCGGCTTTCCGTCAGGGCCCATCACGGGCTTTCCATCGGGACTCCTCTTGAGCTGCTTGTGATCGTCCCACGAGTCAAATTTGACGCCGTCGGCCGCGCGCCAGCCTGTGTACTTCAGGTGCCAGAGCTTGCCGGACTCGCCTAGAGCGCCTGTGCCGACTTTGATGTCTTCATAGCGCAGGGCAAAAGGCATTTTGACCGGTCCATGCAGAACTCTGGGTACACCGGGAGGAAGCTTGATCCAGGGCTGAGGCTCGGCGGCGGCAGCGGCGGTAGCTGGCTTGGCCGTAGATGATGCCGGCCTCACAGAAGAGGCAGGCTTTGCAGCGGGAGTTTGAGCGACGGCGGAAGTAGCGAATGCTGCGACGGACAAGAAGAGAACAAAACGATTCATAGCGAAAAAAGTCTCCGGTGGAATTACCCATGCGAGTTTATCAGGCTGGAGGCGTTGAAGGCTCGCGTCAGGCGATCAACGATCCAGCAGCATTGCCGCCAGCAGCGCGGTGCGCGGGGCGAGATGCTCCACCAGAACCGACTCGTGGCGCGCGTGCGCGCCTTCGCCCACGGCGCCCATGCCGTCGAGCGTAGGGAATGCCGAGCGCGGCGGTGAAGTTTCCATCGGAGCCGCCGCCGGTCGCGGCTTCGTCGAGGGCAAAGCCAAGATCGCACGGCGAGTGCCTGCGCTTGGCGAAAGAGGCGGACTGTTCCGCGGGCTGCGCTCCATGGGCGGGCGATTAAAGCCGCCGGTGACGGTGAGCGTGCAGCGCGGGTCTGTGCGATTTGAGGGCAGCAAATTTGCGCTGCGATGCGTGGGCCGTCAGCTCGGCGCACGATGCGGACTTCCACTTCGGCCCATGCATGGGCGGGAATCACGTTGCTCTTCGTGCCGCCGCCCGCGACGCCCAACGCTGACACTGTGAGCCCGCGCTTGAGGTCGGTCCAGCCGCTGACTTTTTCAATAACGCGGGCCAGTTCGCGGATCGCGTTTGCGCCTTTTTCAAAGTCGACGCCGGCGTGGGCTGCAACACCCTCGACCTCAATGCGCCAATTGCCAATGCCCTTGCGCGCTGTTTTGTAGGCGAGCCCTTGCGCCGGCTCGAGGACGTAAACGGCGGAGCAGCTCTCGGCGATTTTTTCGGTGATCGGGCGCGAAACAGGGCTGCCAATTTCTTCGTCGCCGTTAAGCAGGAGCACGATTTCGCGCTGCAAAAGGCCAGCTTCAGTCAGCAGCTCGAGAGCGGTGAACGCCATGGCAACGCCGACCTTCATGTCCAGCGTTCCGGGACCCCAAAGGCGGCCGTTCGCGATGCGGCAGGGCATGGTCTTGAGTGTGCCGAGAGGCCAGACCGTATCGAGATGGCCAAGGAGCAGGATTGGCTTTTGTCCCGGCGCCGCGGGTTCTCGAGGGCCAAAGCGGAGTTCGAGCACATTGCCGAAATCCCGCTGACGGTGGATTCTTGACGCGGCCTCCCAATTGACGGCCACGTGCGGCGGCCAGGGTAATGCACGCGTCGACCGCTGCTTTGTTGTCAGAGGGGGATTCGACATGGACCAGCTCACGGGCAAACGCGACCAGGCTCGGCTGCTTGCGCCGGGCGCCGGCGAGCAGAGCGCGCATGGAAATCATCGAGTTGGCAGGCAATGGCATTCGTCTACATTTGGTTAGATTTCTCTCAATTTCCGTGCTCAGACTCTCTGATTCTACGACACTTATGAGCGAATCAGGCAAAGGTTATCAAAAAGGCGCAAGAAGCAAATTTGGTGCACGGTGTGGCAAAAATGACACACAACTGAATTCCAGGATGGCGTCTACCCTATAGACGGCAAAGGTTTTCGGGGGAAGAGAGGCAGATTGGGGCAACCAGCGCACCAGGAACAGACGATTGCAGCGCCGCTGGAATTTGCGGGCGTGGGACTGCACTCGGGTGCGCCCGTGACCATGCGCCTGTTGCCTGCGGCGGCCGGTTCGGGCATCGTCTTCCGGCGCACGGACCTCGACAACTTTGAGATTCCCGCGAATGGCCGCAACGTGGCCAAGGTGAGCTACGCAACCAGCTTGATGCGGCAGAGCGTGCTGATCTCAACGACCGAGCACTTGCTGTCAGCCTGCATCGGCATGGGCGTGGACAACGTGATTGTCGAGATCGACAATCTTGAGCTGCCCATTCTGGATGGCAGCGCGTTGCCGTACGTGGAGGCGATCCAAAGCGTGGGCATGCGCGAGCAGCGGCGCCGGCGCGAGACGCTGCGCGTGCTGCATCCGGTGGAGGTTCGCGAGGGCGACAAGTTTATTGGTGTCTATCCGGGCCAGGGTTATCGAGTCTCCTACACCATCGATTTTCCCGCGCCCATCGGCCGGCAGAAGACCTGCATCGATCTGGCTGCGGAGACGTATGGGAGCGAGATTGCGCCGGCGCGAACGTTCGGCTACAAGGCAGACGAGCGCAAGCTGCGCGACATGGGCCTGATTCGCGGCGCGAGCGCGGAGAACGCGATCATTCTGGGAACGAACGGACCGGAGAATGGGCCGCTGCGGTTTCCCGATGAGTATGTGCGGCACAAGGTGCTGGATCTGATTGGCGACTTGGCGCTGGCCGGACGAAGGATTGAGGGCCATGTGGTGGCTGTGCGCGCGGGCCACGCCATGCACACCGCTTGCGTAGCGCGGCTGCTCAAGGACCGCTCAGCCTGGGAGCTGGCCCATGTGCCGGTTGAATCTCCCGCAGCTGGCGAGCCTCAGCATCAGGCCCATGGCGGAGTTGGCGAAGCTGCTTTGGCCGGCGCGTAACGCGCGCTGATCTCCTCCGCTGAGCTGGAGCGGCTCTCTTCTCAAAACCCCAGACGATTCTTTCAATTTTCGACAAGTTCGATTGCAACGGCCGTCGCTTCGCCGCCGCCGATGCAGAGCGAAGCGACTCCGCGGCGAAGTTTGCGTTGCGCGAGCGCCGCAAGCAGCGTGACGAGATGCGCGCGCCGGACGCGCCGATGGGATGGCCAAGCGCGCATGCGCCGCCGTGGACGTTGACTTTTTCATGGGGAAGGCCGAGGTCGCGCATCGCCGCCATGGCGACAACGGCGAAGGCCTCGTTGATTTCGAACAGGTCGATTTCCGCAAGAGACCAGCCAGTAAGTTCGAGTAAACGGCGAATAGCGCCGATGGGCGCGGTGGGAAAAAGTGCGGGCGTGTTCGCGTAGGTGGCGTGGCCTGCGACGATCGCCAGCGGCTTGAGGCCGCGACGATCAGCTTCAGAGCGGCGCATGAGCACCAGCGCGGCGGCACCGTCGGAGATGGCGCTGGAGTTTGCCGCGGTCACTGTTCCGTCTTCGCGAAAGGCCGGCTTGAGGTGCGGAATCTTCTCGGGAGTGGCTTTGAGCGGGAGCTCGTCGTGGGTGACGACCCGCTCGATTTTGCGGCCCGGCGGTTTTGCCCGCCTTCACAGTGAGCGGAACAATTTCCGCGGAGAATGCTGCCGTCGGCCGTGGCTTCTTGCGCGCGCGTGAGCGAGGTGAGCGCAAATTCGTCCTGCGCGGTCCGTGAAAAGGCGTAGCTCTGCGCGCAGTCTTCGGCAAAGGTTCCCATGAGCCGGCCCTTGTCGTAGGCGTCTTCAAGGCCGTCGAGAAACATGTGGTCGAGGATGCGGCCGTGGCCCATGCGATAGCCGGCACGGGCGCGGTCGAGCAGATAGGGCGCGTTGCTCATGCTCTCCATGCCGCCGGCGACGACGATCTTCGCGCTGCCGGCAAGGAGCAGATCGTGCGCGAGCATGACGGCCTTCATCCCGGAGCCGCACATTTTGTTGATGGTGACGGCGCCGGTGGAAGCTGGTAGTCCCGCGCCGAGAGCGGCCTGGCGCGCCGGAGCCTGGCCGAGGCCGGCGGGCAGCACGCAGCCGAAGAGGACTTCGTCGACTGCATCGGAAGAAATTCCGGCGCGCTCGACGGCGGCGCGAATGGCGGCTGCGCCGAGTTGCGGAGCGGTGAGATCTTTGAGGTCGCCCTGAAATGCGCCGATGGGCGTGCGCGCGGAGCCGACAATCACGATGGGATCGGGCACGATGTGGATCGTGATGCAGCCATTGCATGCTCCTTCATATCTCAATCGAATCTCGCTCTTCAACCTTCACTCTTCAGCGCGGCGCCATGCGCAGCGCGCCGTCGAGGCGGATGGTTTCGCCGTTGAGCATGGTGTTTTCGCAGATGTGTTTGACCAGCGCCGCGAACTCCGCGGGTTGGCCGAGGCGTGCGGGAAATGGAACGCTTTTGCCGAGCGCTTCCTGCACTTCCGGCGAGAAACCGGCCACCATCGGCGTCTCGAAAACTCCCGGCGCAATGGTGACGACGCGAATGCCGAAGCGCGCCAGCTCGCGCGCGACGGGCAGCGTGAGCGCGACGACTCCACCCTTTGAGGCTGCGTAGGCCGCCTGGCCGATCTGGCCTTCGAACGCCGCGATGGAGGCGGAGTTGACGATGACGCCGCGCTCGCCATCAGGGCCGGGCGCTTCTTTCGCGATGGCCGCGGCGGCGAGGCGAATCATATTGAAGGTGCCGACAAGATTGATGTTGACGGTTTTTGCAAAAGTATCGAGGCGATGCGGACCTTCGCGACCGACAACTTTTTCAGAGGGAGCGACTCCCGGCGCAGTTGACGAGCGCGTGCAAGTGGCCAAAGGCTCCGAGCGCGAGATCGACCGCGGCCTGCGCGTCGTGCTCGCTGGTCACGTCGGTGAGAGCGAAGCGGGAATCGGCGCCCAGTTCGGCGGCCAGAGCTTCGCCTGCTTCGCGATTGATGTCGGCGATGACGACGGAGGCGCCTTCGCTGACGAGGAGCCGCGCTGTGGCTGCGCCGAGGCCCGATGCGCCACCGGTGACAAGGAAGATGTGATTCCTGATTTGCATGGGAATAAGCGGGATGGTTCAGGTCCCGAGCGCAGCATATCATTCAAAAGAGCATCCGTGATCAGGCTGGTCAGTCGTTCGCGAAATGGGGTTCACGAAATGGAAGTTCGAGGCATCCGGCGATGAATTCAGCGTCATCAGGCACGCCCCTCACGCAATTGAGCGAAGAGGAAACGCTCTTCAGGGAAACCGTACGGCAGTTTGCCCAGGACGGAGGTTGCGCCTCTGGTCCGCCGCATGGACGAAGAACAGCAGATGGATGCGGGGCTGCTGCGCAGGCTCTTCGAGCTCGGGCTGATGGGGATTGAGATTCCCGAGGAGTTCGGCGGCAGCGCCGGATCTTTCTTTGATTCTGTACTGGCGGTGGAGATGCTTTCGGCCGTCGATCCCGCGGTAGCGCTGGTGGTGGACGTACAGAACACGCTGGTGGCGAGCGCGGTCGCTGCGCTGGGGCACGCCGGAACAAAGAATCAAGTATCTGCGCAGGCTTGCGGCGGACACTGTCGGCGCCTACGCGCTGAGCGAAGCGGGATCCGGATCGGATGCGTTTGCGCTGCAAACGCGCGCAGAGAAGCGCGGCGGCGAATATGTGCTGACCGGGCGGAAACTTTGGATCAGCAATGCCAAAGAAGCAGGACTGTTCATCGTTTTCGCAACGGTCGACGCGAGCGCGGGCTACAAGGGAATCACGGCATTCCTGGTGGAAAAAGGCGCAGCGGGATTCACCGTCGGCCGGAAGGAAGACAAGCTGGGAATTCGCGCGTCGAGCACGTGCGAGCTGATTCTGGAGGAGTGCGCGATTCCGGCGGCGCAGGTGCTGGGCGAGGTGGGCAACGGCTACAAGATTGCGATGGAGACGCTGAACGGCGGGCGCATCGGAATCGGCGCGCAGATGCTGGGACTGGCCGAAGGCGCGTGGGGACACGCCGTGAAGCACGCCAAAGAGCGCAAGCAATTCGGCAAAGCCATCGCGGAGTTCCAGGCCATGCAGTTTCAGCTTGCGGAGATGGCGACGGACATTGAAGCCGCGAGGCTGCTGGTCTACAACGCGGCGCGGCTCAAGGATGCAGGCCTGGAGTTCCGCAAAGAAGCGGCGATGTGCAAATACTTTGCGTCGCACGTGGCTGAGCGCGTGGCGAGCCTCGCGGTAGAGGTTCTTGGCGGGGCGGGATTCGTGAAGGAGTCGCCGGTCGAAAAGCTCTATCGCGACGCAAAGATCGGGAAGATTTACGAAGGCACTTCGTTCATGCAATTGGCCGCGATTGCGAAATCTGTGCTTTAACGCGGATCGAAATAAACTGGCGCGCCAGACGACTAGAGCCCCGCAAGCTCGGTCTGCGCACGGTCCAGGTCCTCAGGCACACCAATGTCGAGGAAGAATCCATTCACTTCGTAGGCGGCAGGGGCGAGCCGGTTTGTCTCCGGAACAAGGAAGTCCGTCTCGAAGGAAAACTTCTCGGCGAGGGTTTGCGGCCATTGCAGGTTCGTGTCGAGAACGTATGCGCCAGCGTTGATGAATCCAGGAGTGTGCTGGCCTTTCTCCTGAAAGCTCACAATGCGCCCATCCTTGATGGTGACACCACCATAGCGGGCGACATCGGTTTGGTGTGTGACAGCGATTGTCAGCTCTGCGGCTTTAGTGAGATGGAAGCGCATCATGGCGCCGTAGTCGGCCTGCAGAAACGTGTCGCCATTAAGGACCAGGACGGACATTTCAGAAGCCAGTGGAAGCGCCCTGCGGATCGCGCCTCCGGTTCCCAGCGGAACATCCTCGACGATGTAATCGAGCCGCAGTCCCAGAAACGAGTTGCCAAAGTGGCTCTCGATGACCGAGTGCAAATACCCTACTGACAATAGAGCACGAGTACAGCCGGCGCGATGGATTTGCGTGAGGAGAATTTCGAGAAAGGGTCGACCGGCCACCGGGGCCATCGGCTTGGGCACGCCGTTCAGCCGAGACGCGAGGCGAGTTCCCATGCCCCCGGCAAGAATGATCGCCTCCATGCCGCCTAGCCTTCGATCACTGCGTGAGATCCGATTGCGGAGGAGCGCTGCTCCCCGAAATAAGCGCGTTCCACTAACATGCAGAAAAGATGTTCGAGAGCGAGGTGCGCCTCTTGAATGTGCATCGTCACTTCGGAGGGGATGCGGATGCAGTAGTCGCACAACGGTGGCATCTTGCCGCCCGTTTTCCCCGTCAATCCGATGGTGACGATTCCAGTGGCGCGGCAGAGTTCGAGGGCGCGGAGCACGTTTGGCGACTTGCCCGACGTTGAAATGCCCATGAAGACGTCGCCTGCCTGCCCTAGAGCCTCAATCTGGCGAGAGAAGACCCGCTCAAAGCCATAATCGTTCCCGATCGCCGTCAAGGCAGAGCTGTCGGTTGTGAGCGCAACGGCGCGCATCGCTGGCCGATCCTCAACGAGGCGGCTTACAAACTCGGCTGCCAGGTGTTGCGCGTCGGCCGCGCTTCCGCCGTTGCCGGCAATCATGAGCTTTCGCCCGGCCTTTAATGCCGATGCCGCCGCGTCCGCGGCTTGCGCAAGAGTCGCGTGCAGGGCGGTATCCCGCGCCACGGCATCGAGAACGATCATCCCCTCGACGAGCTGGTCCCGGATTATGCCGGCTACGGAACTCTCCATGCTTGGACTCCTCCAGCGGCAGATCCCGCCTGATGCGAAACGCCTCTGTGTTGATACTAAGCGCCTTTGATTTAGCCGCCAAGTATCCTCGGCTGATCCGTGGTAGATCAAGGATCGAACCCTTTCCCGCTTTGCCGGCCAAGCGAGTGGCGCCCCCCCCGTGGAGGCTTTGGGTGGGGCGGGGTTCGTGAAAAATCCCGAGCGCTGATGCCCTATCGAGACCCAAGAAAATGGGGAGATTTACGAAGGCACTTCGTTCATGCAATTGGCAGCAATTGCGAAGTCAGTCCTATAGGTTACTTTCAACAGTGGGTGTGGCGCCCGTCGCTCCCTGGTTGGCAGGCAAGCGTAGAGGGTAACCTAAAGGTCGAACTGCGGGCCAAGACCTGCCCCAGCCCGTCCGAACGGACATAATCTCCAGAATCTGAATAGACTTTCGCGCAATATCCCCAAAATCCGCGACGCTTGTCTCCCCGACTAGTGTCTCGGAATCGGGCAAGTAACACAAAAGTTGGATTACCTATCCCACTCTAGATTCCACAATAGTAATGTCAGGTAACCTTCAATAGTACCCACACTTACGTCTATACTTATCCACATTAGTAACAGTTTAGATGATTACCTTTGCGCGCCTTGGCGATAAGTTTCGTGCGCTTGCCGATGAGGTTTTGGCAAGCGTTCGGAGGGATTATGCGCCTTATAAAATTTAGTCTGATTGGGCTGTTCACTTTTTGTAGCGGCCTCGTGCTAAGCGGTTGTGGTGGAACTCTTGCCGCGACGAATGCGGCACTGGGAACGCTCGCGGTGTCGTCCAGCTCAGTCGACTTTGGTCAAGTCGCTGTCGGCAAGACGGTAAGCACCAGCGTCACCATCTCGAACAAGGGATCGGCGGCGATTGCGATCTCGCAGCTAAATTTGACAGGGCAATCCTTCTCTCTGGGCGCCGGAAACAGTTTACCCATCACTGTCGGCGGCAATGACAGCATTACGTTTACCCTCCAGTTTGACCCTGCGGCCTCAGGCCCGGCGTCGGGCCAGCTGACGATCGCCAGCAACGCCCAAAGCGATTCTTCGGCATCAGTGGCCCTCAGCGGCACGGGCGTGCCGGTTCTGACCGGGCTGACATGCGTGAACGGATCGATCACGGGAGCGTCTGCGGACTCCTGCTCAATCACCTTGAATGCCGCCGCAGGAAGCGGCGGCCTGGCAGTTAACCTAGCGAGCAACAATAGCGCGATCACAGTTCCTGGTTCGGTAACCATACCGGCGGGAGCGACGAGCGCGGACTTTACCGCCAATGCATCCCCGGTAACTGCACCACAGGCCGTCAATTTGACCGCCAGCGTAGGCGGTGTGGCCGAAACCTTCGCGGTTCAGCTGGATGCAGCTTTGGGGATTCTGGGCATCAGCACCACAAGCGTGGCTTTTGGCAACGTGCCGGTGAACTCGCCGGCCTCGCAACCCGTGGTTCTTTCCTCAACGGGCACCGTACCGGTGACGGTAAGCGCGGCGTCGCTATCAGGAACAGGTTTCTCGATTTCAGGTGCGAGTCTGCCGATGACCCTGGCACCGGGCCAAACAATCGCGCTAAGCGTGCAGTTCGATCCTACGGCCTCAGGCGCAACAGCAGGGCAGCTCTCCCTGGCCAGCAGTTCTTCCAGCGGAAGCTCGAAGGTGGTTGGACTGAGCGGCACAGGTGTACCGTTATTGAGCGGGGTCACTTGCGCCAGCTCAACAATTACGGGTTCGGTAGCGGATAGCTGCACAGTGACATTGAACGCAGCCGCCCTAAGCGGTGGATTCGCAGTAAGTCTTGCCAGCAGCAATTCGTTGGTCAATGTACCAGGCTCGGTGATTGTGGCCGCCGGGGCAAGCAGCGCGAATTTCATCGCGAACGCTTCTCCCGTCACTTCAAACGAGTCGGCGACATTGACGGCCAGCGCGGGCGGAGTAGCAGAAGCAACCACGCTGCAGCTTAGTTCTTCGATATCCACGCTGAACGTGAGCGCGAGCAGCATCAACTTCGGAGATGTGGCAGTTAGCAACGCGGTAACGCAGACGCTGACACTGTCTTCAACCGGAAATGCGGCAGTGACGATCGATTCGTCGTCGCTTTCGGGAACCGGCTTCGCGGCCAGCGGAGCAAACTTCCCGCTGACCCTGAATCCGAATCAGACCGCAACGCTCACCCTTCAGTTCGATCCCTCCGCGACGGGGTCGCTGACAGGCGAACTCGATTTAACCTCTGACGCCGCTAACGGATCTCTTAAGCGGATCGGGCTGCAGGGCAGGGGCGTGCCAAGGTTGACCAGCGTGACCTGCGCCACCGGATCGATGACCGGGGCCGGGACGGATAGCTGCGCTGTGGCGCTGAACTCGGCTGCGACAGCCGGGGGCCTCACAGTAAACCTGACGAGCAGCAACGCGGCCGTCACTGTGCCGGCTGCCATAAGTGTCGCCGCGGGAGGGACCTCAGCCAGTTTCACGGCCAGCGTTACCGCGGTAAACACCGCACAGTCCGCGACTCTGGGCGCCAGCGCCGGCGGAGTGTCCCAAGCTACTGCCCTGACGCTCAACGCAGCCTCGATCACGCTGAGTGTGAGCGCAGCAAGCATCAGCTTTGGAAGCGTCAACGTAAATTCAACAGCGGGTCAGACTCTAACGCTGTCCTCGACCGGCTCTTCGGCCGTAACCGTAAGCGCGGCCACTTTGGCCGGTGCCGGCTTCACGGTCTCTGGAGCAACCTTCCCGCTGACAATCAACCCGAATTCGACCGCGACACTGACGGTGCAATTTGATCCCACTGCTTCAGGCTCGGATACCGGCTCTTTGACCTTGACCAGTAACTCCACAAGGGGCACTTCGACCCTGATCAGCCTTACTGGCACCGGTGTGCCGGCGTTGAGCGGCCTGAGCTGCAGCAAAGGATCGATGACCGGGGTGGGAACCGATAGCTGCACCGTGACGCTGAACGCGGCTGCGGTCAACGGAGGCGTTATAGTCAGCCTCGCCAGCAACAACTCCGCTGTTATCGTGCCTGCCTCGGTGACTGTGGCCTCGGGAGCGACCACGGCCAGTTTCTCAGCCGCCGTCGCGTCGGTCAGTACTGGTCAGGCCGTTACGCTGACGGCAACCGCGAACAGCGTATCGAAGATCTTCGCTCTTCAGCTGGGTTCGGGCGTTCCGACACTGAATGTGAGCGCTGCGAGCATCGGCTTTGGAAGCGTCAATGTAAATACGGCTACGACGCAGACGCTGACTTTGTCCTCCACCGGAACTGTGGCCGTAATCGTCAGCGATGCTGAAGTGGCCGGATCAGGCTTCACCGTTTTGGGAGCGACCTTTCCGCTGACAATCAACCCGAATTCGACCGCGACATTGACGGTGCAATTCGATCCCACTGCCGCGGGCACGGATTCCGGCTCGCTAACTTTGATCAGCAACTCATCGAGCGGAACATCGACCGTGGTGAGTCTGAGTGGTTCCAGTACGCCAGCATTGAGCGGTTTGAGCTGCAGCAACGCATCGATGACCGGTGCAGGAACGGATAGCTGCACTGTAACGCTGAATGTTGCGGCGGCGAGCGGCGGGTTCGCGGTCGGCTTGGCCAGCAACAACTCCGCAGTCACGGTGCCGGCCTCAGTGATCGTGGCCTCGGGAGCAACCACGGCCAGCTTCACTGCTACCGTTTCGTCAGTCACCACCGCTCAGACCGTTACCTTGACGGCCAGCACCAGCAGCGTGGCAAAGACCTTCGCCTTGCAGCTGGGATCGGGTGTGTCCACGCTGAGTGTGAGCGCCGGAAGCATCGGATTCGGCACTGTGAACGTGAATACGGCTACGACGCAGACCGTAACTCTGTCCTCAACTGGCACGGTGGCCGTGACCATCAGTGCAGCGACAGTGGCCGGGCCTGGCTTCACTATTTCGGGAGCGACATTCCCCCTCACCCTCAACCCGAATTCGACAGCGACACTGACGGTGCAATTCGATCCCACGGCCGCGGGCGCGGATACGGGCTCGTTAACTTTGACCAGCAACTCATCGAGCGGAACTTCGACTGTCGTGAGCCTGACCGGGTCAGGTACGCCCGTGTTGAGCGGTTTGAGCTGCACCAGCGCATCGATGACCGCTGTGGGAACGGATAGCTGCACCGTAACGTTGAATGTTGCGGCGGCCAGCGGCGGTTTCGCTGTCGGCCTGGTCAGCAACAACTCCGCAGTCACGGTGCCGGCCACAGTGACCGTAGCCGCGGGAGCCACCACGGCAAGTTTCACAGCCACCGTTTTGTCGGTCAGCACCGCTCAGAGCGTCGTTCTGACCGCCAGCGCGAACAGCATTTCCAGCATCTTCGCTCTTCAGCTTGGCGCGGGCGTGGCCACGCTGAGCATCAATGCAACAAGCATCTCCTTCGGCGATGTGCTGGTAAATTCGCCAGCAACCCAGTCAATAACTCTATCCTCAACGGGCACGGCGCCCGTAACGATTAGCGCGGCCAGTGTAAGCGGCACCGGGTTCTCTGTCTCCGGCGCTACTTTCCCCCTCACGCTGAATCCCACCCAGACCGCCACGCTCAGCGTGGAGTTCAATCCGATAGCGGCCTTACTCGGACTCGTGAGTGGCTCACTGACCGTCACCAGCAATTCCTCGATAAACCCGACCGCTTCGATTGCGTTGAGCGCCACTGGAGAGCCGGCTCAAGTGAGTCTGACCTGGGATGCGCCGAGCAGTTCCCCGGATCCAGTTGCCGGCTATAACGTCTATCGCGCGCCCAGCGGCAGCACTACATATCAGCTTCTGTCTTCGGTGAGCAACACCCAACTGGCGTACACCGATACAGGCGTTCAGGCCGGGCTAACCTACGATTACATCGTCGAGAGCGTCGACGCCTCCGGAGTTACCAGCGCCCCTTCCAACATGGCCAGCGTGACGCTTCCGTAAATATCGAATAGCTACAAGAGCAGTCGAGTTCAAGTGCGATCGCGGTTGAATTGCAAAAGGCAGGAAATATTAGCTGCAACCACAGCTAACATTTCCCGCCTTTTGCGTTTTGGCCAGCGCGTCTTGACCTTCGCGCTGAGGTTCGCTGACGAGCCATGGACGGCGTGGAAATGCACTGGATATGAGGCATGTGTAGCATTTTCAGGAGTGAAATAAACTCCCATCTGAGAAGAAATTACACATCACTATTTCATTTAAGCCTGATTCAGCAGCCGTCTTCTCATTCCAACGTGCGATTAAGTGCTGGAAATTGATGAGGATATTGAAATCCACAGGGGCCGATTTTTTTGGTGAGGCGATTGCTTGCACTGTCCTAAAGAATTCAATCAAGAAGACTCAAGAAGTTGATCTATAGGCTTGCAGGTTTGAGTTACATGCGACACCTGAAATTTAGTCGTAGATGAAGATTCGGGGAAGACCTTATATATTCTCCGCGCCTCGGATAGATATTCGTCCAGATGCGATATTCCGAAAAGGGAAAAAGTAGTGGTCTTGTTCGCCGTAGGATTGCAATTTCCCCTCAACTTAGAATTCCACAGCCCTGTCAAGGGGCTTGGACATTAAGAATGGTATGCACTCCCCTGCAATGAAGTTTGCTTGACCTCGGCGCGGACATATTTCTGGATCCGATGTTGAAACGGCGGGCTTTTGAAATACCAGAGATCTTGTCCCTTTCGAAGGTCGTTCTACGTCGCCAGCAGCCAGACGGTTGCGGCGAGATAAAGTCGTGGGCTATGCAACACAACAACTCTGGAATCAATTTGCTTTCGTGATTTGCGTCACTGCCGGTGCGGAATTGTTGGTGCGAAGTTAGTCAGACGACTGGATACGAACGAGTCCTCGGTCCCTGAGATTCTCGGGGGACTCGGGCTCACCGATAGAAAGTTGCGTGAGGGATTCTTGGCTTGATGGGGTTGGGGCACATCTCTTTTTGTGGGCCATTGAAGCATGAGGTAACGACGGCAACTGCGGTTCGTGGCCGTTTTTTACAGCTCAATTGCCACGATACGCATTCTCGTGCTTACCTTGCGCAGCGCGAGCGCGAGCGCTCATCTCTCGTTTTCATAATTCCCGTTTTGCTCTCGTGCTGTTTGCCACTCGCACTATGCGGGTGCCTCGGTGGACAGCTTATTGGCTCAGCTGTAACGGCTGCGAACGCAGGATCCCTGCAAGCAACTCCTAACTCTGTTAGTTTCGGCGGAGTGGCGATGGGAACGACAGCCAGCAAAATCGTCTCTGTTGTGAATCAGGGAACAGCGGCGGTAAACGTCTCGCAGATCAACGTGTCGGGACCGGCGTTCTCTCTCAGCGGCGAAGGCAATCTTCCTTTCACGGTCGCTGCCGGTGGCACGTATAGCGTTAATGTGAACTTTGTTCCCACTGGAATTGGCGCGGCGGCAGGTCAGTTGACGATCGTCAGCAACGCCGCGACTGATGGAACGCTGATGGTAGGGCTCAGCGGCACGGGTACTGAAACCACAGTCAGCGCGACACCTAGTCCAGTATTGACGTCGCTTAGCTGCGCCTCTAACGGCGCGACCGGATCTGCGATTGACATCTGCACGGTGGCGTTGAACTCGGCAGCGGCCAACGGCGGCTTCGCAGTCAACCTTTCCAGCGACGACTCTGCAGTCGCCGTGCCAGCTTCTGTAGCCGTGGCCGCGGGATCGACCGCTGCCAGCTTTATGGCCACTGTTTCGCCGGTGAGCTCAGCGCAGACGGCAACTCTGATAGCCAGCGCGGGCGGTATTGCTGAGACATTCGCTTTGCAATTGAATGCGTCTTCCCCTAGTCAGGGGAGCACGGGAAATCCGGCTTTGAACGGCCTGAGTTGCACTTTTGGGTCAATGACAGGTGGAGGAAGCGACGGCTGCGCAGTAACGTTGAGCGCCGCAGCCCCCGACGGTGGTTTTGTTGTAAACCTGGCCAGCAACAACGCTGCAGTGGTTTTGCCGGTAAGCGTAACCGTGGCCGCAGGGTCGACTTCAGCAAGTTTCACGGCCGCTGTCTCCTCAGTAAGCTCAGTGCAAACGGCAACGTTGACGGCTGGCGCGGGCAATGTGGCAGAAACATTTTTCCTGCAATTGAATGCCTCTACTGGAGGCCAGGGGAGCACAGGAATTCCAGTATTGAGCAGTCTGAATTGCACGATTGGGTCAATGACTGGAGCGGGGACTGATGGCTGTACTGTAACGCTGAATGCGGCAGCCCCCAGCGGTGGTTTTGTTGTAAACCTGGCCAGCAACAACCCTGCTGTCAGCTTACCAGCTTCTGTAACCGTGGCAGCAGGATCGGCCAATGCCAGTTTCACGGCGACTGTCTCCCCGGTAAGCTCAGCACTGACGGCGACGCTGACAGCCAGCGCGGGCGGCACAGCGGAGACATTTGCTTTGCAATTGAACGTTGGCGCAGCGGGATTAAGTGCCAATGCCACGAGCATCGCCTTCGGGATTGTGCCGGTGAATACGACGGTAACGCAATCGGTGGAATTGACGTCTTCGGGTGTGTTGCCGATTACCATCGTCGCAGCAACCGTACAGGGAGTCGGCTTCTCGATCACGGGCGCAACATTCCCGCTCACGTTGGCAGTTGGTCAGCCGGCAACGGTCGAGGTCACCTTTGACCCCACCGCCGTGGGCGCGACGACGGGGCAGCTGACTTTTCTCAGCACCGCAGTTACAAACGGCGTCGCGGTGATTAACCTGAGCGGAACTGGCGAACTGCTACAGGTCAATTTGAGTTGGGATGCGCCCACAAGCTCCCCCGATCCGGTCGCAGGTTATAACGTTTATCGCGCGCCAAGCGGCGGCACTTCGTATCAACAATTGAATTCCTCGGTCGTCACCCAGACGGGCTATATCGACCTGACCGTAGCAAGCGGGCAGACCTACGACTACATCGTCGAGAGTGTTGACGCCTCTGGCGTCACCAGCGGTCCCTCCAACATGGCCAGCGTGACGTTGCCGTAGACGTTTGAACCGGTCTCATAAACCATTCTTGTAAACTCGCAGGAATCATGGGGCCGCCTTGTTGTTGGATCCCATATTTGCGAACTACGGAGCGTGGGCATTTGCGAGATCGGAAGTGCCGAGCTAAATGGCGGAAGTAGACAAATACAACAAAAAAGGCTGCAGTCGTGGGACTGCAGCCTTGCGCTTTACACGGCGATGTTGGGGCAGAATTACAAGTTACGCTCAATAAGATTGAGCGACGAAGTTAGAACCCTTGGCTCATCGCGAGGGAGAGGATCGCCGTTGACCGATGCGCATCTATTCACTTCCGGATGGAAGTTTTTTCGCCAGGAGCCAGGGCAGCAGTGCGAATTCCGCCAGGAACGGTAGCGGGTCGGTGAAGGCGAAGACCGATTCCACGCGTGTTGCGAACAACGACTTCAGGTACGCGGCAGGACTGACGCTTCCATGTACGATGTCGGACAGCGCCGTAGGAACGTCGGTCAACAACCTTAACCATCCAACGCCAGGTTTTGCACGAACCGGCTCAATTGGCAGGCCAAGCATATCGGCGTACAAAAGCCAGGCAAAGTCCACACCGCTCGCGGCGCCGAGCGCGTGAAATCCCCAAGCACGCGCGTTCACGTCGAGAAGTTTGTAACGGCCGTCTCGGGGATCGCGCTTATATTCGATCTCGACCAGGCCATGATAATGAATGGCACGGACGAACCGCTCGGAGAGTTCTTCTATTACCGGCGCGTCCGCCGTCTGCACATAAGTGGCGGCACGGCCAAATTCACGCGGATGCTGGCGAAGGCGTTGCGCGATCAACGTGCTGTGCGGTTGCCCGTTGCGAACAAATGCACACCATGAGTACTGCTCGCTGCCATCTCCAGGAATAATCTCCTGAATGAGAATCTCCTCTGCAGGGATCTGGCGGGCTGCCCGATCGTAGTTCCGATGCAATTGCTCGATCGAATTGCACCGCCATGCCTTGGCTCCTGTGGCGTAAAAGAAGTTTTCCTTAACAGCCGGCTTGATTGCCAGCGGAAGCCGAGCGTAGAGCGAGGGTAGTTCATCCGCATTCTTTGGACTAAATGTCTTCGGACAAGGAATATCCAGCGTCTCAGCTAATTCATAACTCTTCTTTTTATCCCAGGCCCATTGGACGCTCTCCCATTCGCCGGTGGAGACGGTGAAAAACTCGGCGAGCTCGGCCCGGTAGCGCGAGAAAGCCGCGACAGTCTCATCTCGAGTTGGAATCAGCACCCAATTACGAAGGTTGAAGCGCCGACCAACGTCGAGGACGCTGTCTACAGTCCTGCGCTCATCCAGGATGTCAGGCACGCGAATCACGCGCTTTACGTATCGGGAAAAGCGGGAGACACAAGGCTGATCGTCGATTACGTAAACGGGAATGCCACGACGCCCGAGACTGCGAACGACGGCGAGGCCTGGATGATCACCGCCGACAACCAGCGCTCCGATGATGGAAGTTGATGCGGGACGGGCGGCCGTGCCGCGCGGAGTGGACTCTTCTACGGATTCGGCGAGGCTTTTCAAGCGGCGGATAGGGCTCCCAGCTTAGCGGCGACCATTGCGGAGCCCAGAGGTAAGCTCTCTTGAAGCGAATTCAGTACCTGTGACAAAGTACATCAGCGGTCCAAACTTACGCGCGGCTGTAGCGCCGATGAAGTGAAGCCCGGGCACGGAAGTGGCAAACCCGGCGGTGACGTCAGGATATCCATCAAGTTGCCGGACCTCCCGGACCAGTTCGGGCGCGAGGAACTGGTACTTCGCGATATCCACGCTGTAGCCGGTGGCCATTAGAACGTGATCTACACGCCTTTCTGAACCATCGTCGAGGAGAAGCTGAACTTCACCGTCGACTTCTTTCGCGGAGACGACTCTTCGGCCAGTCGATATCTTCACATTTTGGAGACGCGGGATGAGCCATGGCGCGCCCGCTGATCGCACAGCGCGGGTACGGATGCGGTCCTTGATCCCGATGGGAAAGTGATACACGAAGTTGGGATAGGCGACGAGGCGGCTAAGACCAATGGGCCCGACATCGTGTTTAGAATACAGGGCCTTTGAAATTGGCCCGAGGTTATGCAGTCGCTGATGCATTCCAATCCAGCGAAGGGCTGAGATTCTGGCGATGACCTCTACATCGATCCCCATTTCGTTGAGGATGGCGGCAGATTCGAGGGCGCTCTGGCCAGCTCCAATCACCGCAACGCGCTTGCCTAATCCGCGAAACTCTCGGCCCTCATAACAGTGTGAAGCACTACCGGGCGAGAGATCCGCAAAAACTTCGGGAGTTTTTCTGAACGGCCCGATTCCCGCCGCAATCACAACCCGCCGGCTGCGGATTACATCACCGTCAGTGAGGGTGAGTTTAAAGCCTGAACCATCGCGGCGAACCTCAGTGATGCTTCGCCGTTGCAGATTGCAGCCCAGATTTTTTTGAAACCACTTTCCATAAGCAACAAAGGTCTCCCACGCAACGCGCTTGACCGCCTTGGTTCCACTGGCGGCCTCGTAGGCTTCGAGCGTAAGTTCGGAACGTGGATCGGAAATCGTGGACGCCTCTCTGGGCGATCTGAGGAGCATGCCCGCCGGCATGCCATTTGCCCAGAAATTCATTGGTTCACCGAAGACTGTGGGTTCCATACCCGCGGCACGCAAGTGTGCGGCTGCTGAAAGACCATAGGGGCCGGCCCCAACGATGGCGATTTGACAATCGAATGAATTTTCAGTCATCTACTAGCGGTCCTTATTCTGAGCGGGAAGAATTCTCTCAATTATTTAATTCGCTTTCTGGAATTTAGATACATTGCCCACCGCGTCATTGGAACGCACGGGCTCGACGGCGACAGGACCGTTCCAAGCCGGAGATGCCGTAATCGGGGTCGGTTCCGTGGACCGGGAAATACTTGAAGATGATTCGTCCACCGAGAACACGAGACGGCCGTTCTCTTCGCTAGCCCAGGCAATCCGAGCTCTCTCGGCGCCGTCACCCTCGATGCGTAAGCCTTTGCGGTCCTCAACCAGCGTCATGGCAGCTCTCTGTCGCCACCAGCGGTTGACTTCACCGGGCGTGGTGATCCAGACACCGTTTTCGCGACGAAGCTGATCAAGATAAGCCAGCAGCTCCTTGTACACGGACAGCTGTCGAGATTGCATCACGTAATCGGGATGCACGATGAAGCTCATGCAGCCATGCTTCCCCATGATGATCTTCGCCTGTCGCTTCCAGAGGGAGATGGAATAGTCATGGAGGATGTTGTAGAGGGAGTAATCCTGGACCGTCGTCACGGGAATTTCCAGAATCTCGTTCAGAAAGAACGGCATCACCGTGCAACAACCGCCGCGCTGGGGATCAAGATGCGCCACGTTGGGAACGGACATATCAAACGAAAACTTCAACGCATCGAACCAGACCTGCTTACGGTACAGCACTGCGGCGCGGAAGCCCTCGGCGCCAAATTCCTTGCCGTAAGCGTTGATCTTGACGGCCCGGCTGAGAAACTGCTCATGGCTCCTGTAAAGGTGCCCATCGTGATTCAGGTCGTGGATGCAAACCTCAAATCCTCGATTTTGAATCTCCCGCAGAAACTCAGGCTGAGTCTGATATCGTTCTTCCGGAATGATCTGAAACGAAGCCTTGATCCCGAAAGAGTCATCGATATCCATCAGAGTGGGACAATATTCGAATCCCGATCGAGTTTCGACATCGTGCGTCATGATGGCACAGCTGGGACTACCGTCCGGCCAGAACCAAATAAACGGAATCCGATCTTCCCCACTTGCCCGGAGCGACAACAACATCAGCTTCTCCATTAGATTGTCGACAGAACAGTCGACGGGCCAGGAGGGAAAGCTGAGTCTCCTCCAGCTTCTCAGATACAGCTTTTGCAAATGCCGGCGCACAAAGACGGGTAACGCCGGCCGCAGGAAGTAATACATCCGGGACATAGCCAACAGGTGACCCGAGCGCCACTCACCGACATAAGCTTCGCGCCGCAGGTTTTCCACCACCTGCGACGGATTGAAAGGCAAGCATGCCTTGCCGCCCTCGATTTCAACTTCAGGGAACGCGTCATGCAGCGCTTCGGCAGGGGCCGGGTCAGGTTGTTGCGCGTGATAACTCCCGAAGCAAGTCGAGTCCGCACCAAAAAGAAAGTATCCGCTGGACGCGGAAGGCGCTTCCCTCCACACAATGCGGTCGAAGTGCTCGGGACACCGAAAATATTGAGATAAGCAACTGCGCATAGAGAGGCCTGGAACCCGGGAACCGTAAGCTTCTTCGATCCTAATCCCAGCTTTGGAGTCGAAGATAAGAAAAACCGCTGCTGTAAACGCTTAGAACGAGGCCCGATGGATCATCCACCACTATATCGCGGCTAAATTGCACAGGAAATACGACATATTATGTATCCGGATCAGGCTCCGATAGCCCACCTGGCGACTTGGCCCAAGCCGGGTGAGATCGAGGCCCTGCTCGGAAAATGTCTCGGTATTGGCCAAGCTGCGATCGTGCTGCGCGAAGGTCAGGAAGCCTCGTTTGCGGTCGTCTTGCATTCAGGATCCACTCTTGGACATACGAGCGGAAAAGCCGTGATAGCGATCGTGTATCGACTCTTTAAGGCTCCTTCCGTTGCGAAGCTTGAAAGCAAAATCGGTGAGCGTGGTGTGATTGTTGATTTCCGCTCGTTTTTGCAAAAGCGGATCGTTGCGGAGGTTCGGCCCGGATTCTATCGTGAATGCAAGTTTGTATCCGGCGTCGGCAACGGCAGAGCGCACGCGTTCGTCCACACCGCCAAACGGATAGGCAAAGGAAGTGATCTCAACTCCGAATAGATCCTCGAGGCGATGCTTTGATTCTGTGACCTCCTTACGCAGCCGCTCATCGGTAACATGGGGTAGCCACGGATGGGTCAGTGTGTGCGATCCGAATTCGATACCATACTTCTGCATTTCACGGAGCTGATCCATAGACATCAGGTTGCGCGCGCGCAATCCGGATTCCTGATCCCATACATTCGTCTCCCCAATCCGCTCCGCGACCAGATAGATGATGGCCGTGTAACGATGTTCGATTACCAGGGGCAGCAGTTCCGTATAGAGGTCGTCGTATCCGTCGTCAAATGTAAACAAGACGTGTTTCTCTGTAATCTCATTCTTCATCCATTCGGCCGTAGTGGCTGTTTTATAGCCGAAGACTTTGAGCCATCGCATTAGCCGGTGGAAGCGGCGAGGCGCGATGTAATACCATCCCTCCTCGCGCGCTAACGGCTCGGCGACACTGTGCAGCATTAAGGCGCGGCGTGGAGCGCCAACGGTATCTTTAAGAAAGGGCAAACTACCGCCTTTGCATGGTTCCAACACTTAGAAGCCTGGGATGGGCGGGTTCACGCCCGGAACAGAAACCGCATCCGCGCGGAATTCGCGGCAGACGCCTGCAAGCTGAACATCGGATGACGGGTTCTCAACATGCTCCAGGTACAACTTGTTGCCACTCGACTAAAGAATGAGTCATGCTATATGGAGACGAGCCGCTAAGTCTACGCCTTCTCCCAATTGAAAAACTCGAGGGAAATCGAGAGTGGTGCCGGAACCCCTTCTCTGCGAAGTGCTGATCCTGCATAGCAACGCGCGCCATGGCCACGAGGCGGTCGCAGGCGATACCATCATGATCGATGGTTCCAGTTGACGAAAAAACGCTGATCCCGTCGCTTGGCTGTCTGCGAGCACGACCCGAGCCGGCGCTCCTGTCGCTGGTGGTTCCTTGTTACAACGAGCAGCAAAGCCTTCCCTTGTTCGCCGCCGAGATATCGCGCTTCATCGATGGGTTGCCGTATCCATGTGAAGTTGTCCTGGTGAATGACGGCAGCACAGACCGCACTCTGGAATTCCTGGCTGAATGGAGCGCGCGCGATCAGCGTATCAAGGTACTGAATCTGTCAAGAAACTTTGGCCACCAAATGGCCGCAACGGCGGGAGTGGACTACACCGCCGGCGACGCGGTCGTTCTCATGGATGCCGATCTACAGGACCCGCTCGACGTGATTCACGAGATGGTTGCGCAGTATCACCATGGCTATGATGTGGTTTGCGGCCAGCGGTCAGTTCGCATGGGCGAGAACCTTTTCAAACGCGCCACGGCTTGGTTTTTCTATCGCTTGATGCAAATCTTCTTCCTCAAGTCTCTACCTCACGACGTCGGGGACTTTCGCCTGATGTCTCGCCGATGTGTGGACAGCCTGCGATCGATGCGCGAACTTCACCGCTTTTTGCGAGGTATGGTGGCGTGGGTGGGATACCCGCAAATCTGCATACGCTATGAGCGTCCGGCGCGAGTGGCCGGGACAACGAAATACCCGCTCAGCCGGATGATCCGGCTGGCTTGGACGGCTGCTATTTCCTTTTCTCCCCTTCCGCTGCGGATCAGTTTTTTCGCGGGAGGATTTATGACGCTGTTCGCCATTGAGGAAGCGATCAGGGCACTCGTTGCGCACTTCTCCGGCCGCACGGTTCCCGGATGGACGTCGCTTATGATCCTGGTCAGCATGAGCAACGCTGCGTTGCTGATAACAATCGGCATTCTTGGCGAGTATGTTGCCAAGATCTTTGAGGAAAGCAAAGGGCGGCCTCTCTATATTGTTGCTGACACCTGGAATGTTGCGGAGCGGTTCGAGCCTGCAGCGACGGCGCGATCAAGTGATTCCCTGCACCACACTGCTGCGAGCGAACGGCGCTAAAATCTATCTTCCATGGGTGCCGAGGGCGCTCGTATCGCGCTTGCACCGTCTTCAGCATAGACGAGGGCGTCGGTCGGAGTTCCACAATCGTCAGTCACAAATGGGAATTCGGGGTCAGAGGAAATCTGGAGATTAATCGATGCGGTAAATCTTGAGGTCGCCGCTGTCTGGCTGCTCAACCAGCCAGGCAGGCAAAGGTTTTGGCAGCGATATGTCGGTGCCGGGACGGGCAGCAAGCCATCGGACATGCCATTTTTGAGCGACGTCGCGCAACGTTGCCGGATCAGTAGTAGAGAACATCAATTCGTTATCGTGGAGTAGCGTGTCAAACCACGGTAGCAGATTCTCGGCTCGATCCAAATATCCCTCGAGAAGCACGGGGCGCTCGGACAGCGCAGAGTAACCGTATGAGCGCTCGATTGGGGGCAGAATGCTGTCCACGACTTCGACAGTATGTTTGTTTGTCGCAAACCTATTCCCCGGCGCCATGAGCTCGCCCAGACACCGCAGCCCATGAGCTTCGCCCGGCGCATAAGTTATGTTCGTATTAACTCCTCCCATTGCATGCCGGAGCCAGTCTGTAGTCCACGCTAGAAACCCAATCATCAGCACGTCCATGAGAATTGCAGATGCAACCGCCGCAAAGCGCCGACTGCGCTTCATCATGGCCAATGTGCCGGCCAAAAGTAAGATTAATAGACAGCAGGGCAAAATCTCGGTACTAACCGATGCGACCCAAACTTGACTGTGAAGTATATAGACGATGACTCGCAGTAAAACACCACGGGCGAGAAGGACGATGAGACCCCATTTCGCAATCTTGAGCCACTGCTCGACCCATTGAGAGCGTTCGACGCTGCGCCAAAAGTCAGGTGTCAGGCGGGAAAAAGCACAAATACTGAGGATGCTCTGCAGATAGTGAATGCCGTATTTCTCATTCCCGTCTCTCAGTTGGAATGGAAGAGAGAATGCCAGGAATCCCACAATGCCAGGACGAACCAAAGAACCGGGGCCCAAATAACAGCAAGACCCAGCCTTACCCAGAACGCGGTGAGAGCCGAGATCGAAAGTATGCCAGTCGCTGGAGAAAAACGATAGCTTGGGATCTGGAGGAGGCGGGTAAGCGTCGCACTGATGATGCTGTAACCGGCAGCAAAAACAATGACGGCATAAGCAAGGAAGTTAGCAGCGGCCCACCATCCCGCGGTAAAAAATATAAGCGCTGCCCATGGCAAAAACACTAGCCCCATGACGAGGGGCAGCCGGCGCTCGGATGTCGCGGGATGCTTTAAACTCGAATCAGATTTCGGCGCACTGTAGAGAAGCGTATTCGCCATGCGAATTCCTTGCATCAGTCGAATCTCCGCTGGTTCTTCGCGGGAGGGAGATTCGTTAGTGGCCGAGGAACTCCATCGGAACCTACGAGTAGATTGCAATCTATCTCGTTGGCGTGGCGTTCGATCTGGCTAACGACAATTTCTTGAGGGTCAGGGCCAACTATGCTCACAAGAATTAGGGTGAAAGTGAGTCAATGATCAACGCCCTGATTCTTGTCTGGAATTACACACCAACTTGATCTTGACCAACATCGCGTTTACCCGAATACTTCAGATCACTCTTGGTTAACCCCAAGATAGAACCGGCTAACTCCCAAACGAGAAGTTTGTAGTAAAACCTCCGGTATGATTTCAACGCAAACATCCATCCGAATGTTTTGCCAATGATCGAAACCGTCGCCTTCCCCAGGCGAACGTAGCGTCGCGATATTCCGAAAATAGGGCCTCGCTCGGGCAAGATCCGCATGTTGTCTCGGCCGCGGCTGAACCACCAGGCAAGGAAATATTCCTTTGTTAGCCGTTTTTCAAGCACTGGATGATAAACAACAGCTGAAGGTTCGTACCGAAATCGCTCTCCCTTTTTGAACAATCGTTGGCTGAACTCCGTGTCCTCCCACATTCCGGCAGTGGATCCTGCGGACCCTGGCGATTTCAAGGAGGGCCTGCTGATTTCCTTCCCCCGCGGGCCCAAGTCAGTTCTAAAGCCGCCATGCTTGGAAAAGATTGCTTTTCGGAATGCCATGTTCGCACCCACCGGAGGGTATGCGGAAGATAATTCGCCTGCTTCCTGATTAATGTCGAAGCTGACAAGAGCCCATCCCATTTTCTCGTACCGGCGATCTAAAGACAGCCATGGAGGTGGCGGACAAGTCCATGTGCGGAGGACGCGCCCCGCAGCGCCGGCCCACTCGTTCGTATGCAAATTTGATGTCAGATTCTGCAGCCAGTTTGGTTCCACGGTCACGTCGTCATCCGTAAAGACCACGATGTGCCCTCGAGCGTCTCGAACTCCCGAGTTGAGCGCAAAGGACTTTCCCTGCCGTGGCTCAAGGAGATAACGGAAGCGATCTGCGTGCCGCCGACTGAAGTCGTCGACTACTTCGCGAGTTCGGTCGCTCGAATTATTGTCCACCACCAAAACTTCCCACTCGATGCTTTCGGGGAGGGTTGAGTGAGAGACACTCTCCAACGTAGTCGCCAAGGTATCACAACGGTTATACGTGCATATAATAAGCGTAATGTCCATGTGGGTTGAAGAAACAGTCACAATGCTGACCCTGGTGCTATTCGATCTTTGGCTCCCTCTAAGTGCTGAAACTTCCATTCACAGCAAAGTTCAGTTCGAACAATACGTAAGTCACTTAGATAGGATTTTGGATAACACTTTAGAGCGTTGGTTTGAGTTGGCTTCTGCTGAGCATGCGTAGAAGAGATCATTTAGTGTCAAAAGCCGTTCGCCCTTCACGAATACGCGGCAAACGGTAGCAAGCCAAAATAGTGCCGGCAATGTACCAAACACTTCTCCTGCAGGCAAAGCGACGCGCCGGATCGAGAGTAACGAACCATTGCAGAGTCCAGCGTAAGATCCTGGGGAAGAGGTTAAGCGGAACCCCCTTTAGCTCCCATCGAGCGCCAGACGGCCGCCCCAGCTGTACAATTTCTCCGTAACCGAACCAGAACCACCAATACAGCACAAACTTCTTGGTCATTCGGCTCTCGGATGCGGGATGGAACACTACTGCTCGAGGCTCGTATCGCAGACGTGCGCCTCCCGCCAGAAGCCGAGCTCCGAACTCGGTGTCTTCACCGCCGTGCAAATTATCAAGGGAACGCCCGAGTTCTGTACGGAAGACTCCAAATTTCTCAAACGTCTTACGGTGAAAGGCCATGTTCCCGCCGTACGGCGGGCGGTTGAGTTGTCCGGCCTGCTCACCTTCATCGAATAACGCAAAAGGGCCCATCGTATGCGGATCATCGACGGACATCCAGTTCGGAAGCGGCTTGGCCCAAATCGGAGTGATGCGCCCCCCGGCGCCCGCCCATTCTCCACTCAGAAGGTTCGAAGTCAGATTCCAAAGCCAGTTCGGTTCAATTGTGACATCGTCGTCCGTGAACGCCACAACGTCGCTTCGAGACTCTCTGATTCCGGCGTTCCGCGCAAATGACAATCCCTGCTGCTGCTCGAATACATAGCGAAATCGAGTTGGGAACCTTTTGGAAAATTCCTCGACCACTTCGCGAGTAGAATCTGTCGAGTTGTTGTCGACAACCACCACTTCCCACGCAATATCATCGGGGACAACTTGAACGGCGATTCTCTCCAATATCTCGCCCAAAGACTGGCAACGATTATATGTACATACGATGAGGCTAATGTCCATTTGCTTGACGATCCGGCGGGTTCGATAATCCGTTCTCATTTGCATCCACTCCTGCCCGCTGGCGAACAGGGTGGCCAAGTTGTCCCTAACCTTCCAGAGCGGGTCGGTTGAAGGCGCTAACTAGCCCGTTCTTCTGCGCAGTTGGTTAATTTCTCTGCGAACAAGGCAATCGCGTCTTTGGGAATCTGGCGTTCGGCGCGCGCCCGCGCCGCTTGTCCCATCCGCTGCCAATCGCCGCGACGGTTCCAGGCACGCTCGAGCGCATCAGCTAACAAAGATATGGTTGGCGCCGACGCGATGAATCCAGTTTCATTATCTACACATAGCTCCGCGGTGCGCCCCACATCTGTCACGACTGCTGGCCGCCCGCAAAACATTGCTTCCATAACAGTAATAGGCACGCCCTCATACCGTGAGGGTTGGATCAATAGATGGTTCTGTTCCCAGATCGCCTGAACATCGTTCACGTGGCCGCGAAAGTGCACGTTATTCAACTCGAGCATCCTGCATAGGTGCCGCAAGGATTGCTCATATGGGCCCTCTCCAAACAAATTCAATTCAATGGGACGTCCCCGCCACTCCGGACGTGCCAGGATATGCACCAATAAATCCTGTCCTTTGGCGGCCGGATCCAGTCTGCCGACGCACGCCAATCGCCATAATCCGCTGTCATGTGGCCAACCCGGTATGCGCTCGGAGGAAACCTTGGTGGGATTCCACACTACTTCGCCGTTTTCCAGCGGTTTGCCCAACTGGAGGCCAAGCAGATCAAGATTGTGACGCGAAACGCAGAAAACTTTGCGCGCGGCTGTATAACTTGCCAGAGCTTCACCGAGCTCCTGGTCCGTGAACCACCAAGTCTCGCTATTACAATGAAGCATGATGAAGTAAGGAATTCCCGCGTCCCGACAGACTTTCGCCCAGTCAAATCCCCCTGAAATGTGTCCTTGGGAAATAACGACCAAGTCTGGATTGAATTGCTTCAATCGGCGATAGCTTCGCCGGTAGCTTAGCGAGAATCGGTTCCAGAGTGACCTGACCCACGCTGCATGATACGTTGGATAGGTTCCAAGCCTGATACCGTGGTCCGTCAGCTCGGTCACCTTGTCCGACAGTCGCGGCCAGTATCCGACCGATGCCTGTACATTGTGCCCCGCGCGGCTCAGCTGAACCGCGGTTTGGCTCCAGAGTTCCTCGCTTGCACCCCACGGCGAGCCGAGCATTGTACTTATGAAGGCAAATCTCATTTGGAATCAAGTGTCAATTCTTGCTGCTCATAGGCCCATTTCGAAGAAGGCGCTCGAAGAACGAGGCGCTGAAATCCGGATGGCCCATATTTGCATGGTATTCGCGCCCATTGTGCAGCGCCACAGTTCGTGCTTCAGCGTATGCATGACGGTTAGTCAGGAGTTTCTCAATTTGATGAAGAGCCTCATTTGGAGCTAAGGTTTGATCGGGCGAAAAGCATGCGAGGTCACCAGTCGTGAAACCTCGTTCTGTCTGCAAGAAGATCGTCGGTAGCCCACAAGCTGAAGCCACAGTTAGCGCCCCGCTGAAAATGCCGACAGCGACGGACGAGCGACGCAAATCGTCTTCTAGAGACCACGCTGGATGTGACAGCTCACATCGATTTGGATAATCACGGACCAACTGTTGACACACTTCGAGATCGAGACGGCTCCAGTAGGGATGAGGCCTTATGATCAGACGCCCAAGCGGCGAGTCAGCGTGGAGCAGTTTTTCCGCTAACTGTAGAAGCGCCTCGCACTGGGCTTCAATGCCGTAGAAGTCACCTGGCTCGACTGGCACATCGACCATGAGCAATGTCTGAAGCGCAAATTGATCGGGCAATATAGTCACCGTATCGAATAGGCAACCACCGCTGACGTATTCCACAGGCGGCTCAGGCATCCCAGCCGCTTGAAAGAATCGATGATTGGCTTGCTTCAAAAAAGATGCGGAAGGTTGACCGAAAGCGACATACTTTGAAGCAGTAACCGGAACGTCCAAGGTGTGGCAGATAACTCCCTGCTGAAAAGTGATGACCGGTATACCTCGTTGCAATCCTGTCCGGCAAACCGGACTGCAAAGTGCATGCCAATGACAACGAGCAACAACAGCATCAAATTCAATCCAAGGCGCCATTCTTTCCCACGACTCAACAAAGTCGGCGGTGTGTTCAAACCCGCTTATGAGTGCTCGGCTGGGGCTTAGCCCATGAGGTTCAAGAATCTGGACAGCCTCATCAAAAGCTGCGCGCCCGCGCAACCGCGCGATGGTTGGACGCAAGCGCGCTTCTACCGGGTTGAGATGCGTTGACGGATCCAGAAAAACTACCTGCTTACTGCGCCCCGCCGCAGCTAATCGAGCAACGAGTTCCTCGCGACACGGGGCGTGAGCGGGCAAAAGGCAGAGAATTGCGGCATCGGTTTGAGCAAGGCCGAGAAGAGTGCGGACTAGAAACCGGTTTTCAGTCTTTCGGTCAAAATACGGCATCGGACAAAATAGTATTTCCGTCTTGATCTTTTGGGGCCTGCGAATCTGGCTGATCCTATCGGCGACTTGAACGGCCCATTTTGCCATCGGGTTCGCGGCGTGCCGGTCGTCTGTGGTTGCGCGAGGGTTGATTAACGTGTTCATTTGCAACTGCAGAAAATAGTCCTGCAGCTTTATGTCATGACGATAAAGATGCACCTGCATCTCTGAGAATTCCGCAATATGGCTCCGCGGTGAATGAAAAAGATCACTGATATCCATCTGCATCAACGCACAATCCCCGGCAGATTCCGCTCAGTAAGCAGGTTAATGATGGTTTCGATCACGTAGTCCTGAACAGGCTCAGTCAGTCCGACCGAGCACGGCAGGCTGATCGCATGTCTGTAAAGCGCATCCGAGGTAGGACACGGAGGGCTTCCCGAAGGATCGTGGGCCGCCGAGCGATGAAGTGGCTGCCAGAGCGGGCGGGTCTGGATTCTTCGAGCGGCCAATTCAGCAAGAAGCTTTCGTGAATCGAGGCCTGACTTTCCCTGGTCAACGAGTATCGTGTACATCCAATACGTGCTAAATGCCCAATCTGCCTCTCCGGGTATTTGTGTACCCGGGAGGGAAGACAATGACTCTTGATACCGTTTCGCTATTCTTCGTTTAGCCTTCACATACGAGTCGAGCTGTTCCACCTGTGCGCAGCCGATAGCAGCCAGCACATTCGTGAGGCGATAGTTGTAGCCAATGTCGTTGTGAACATATTCGATAGGATCATCTTTAGCCTGTGTAGTAAGGTAGCGCGCGCGTTCCGCCCATTCGGCGTTGTTGGTAACGATCATGCCACCGCCGCCAGTGGTGATGATTTTGTTGCCGTTAAAACTGAAGCAGCCGACGTGGCCTACGCCGCCAACGTTTTTGCCCCTATAGCGCGCACCCAGACCCTCAGTTGCGTCCTCGACGACCGGCAACGAATATTTTGCCGCAACCTCTAGAATCGGGTCCAGATCCACGGGATGTCCGAGAATATGAACAGGTAAAATGGCCTTAACGCGGCGGCCTGTCTGCAGGTTCCACAACGCCTTTCCGTCCCATCGGCAACCATGGTCGAGAAATTCTATAACTCTCTCCGGACTCATCTGCCAATATATTGGCTCTGCGTCGATGAAGACGGGCCAAGCTCCGACATAGCGGATGGCATTTGCAGGAGCGATGAAGGTGAGAGATGAGACCAGCACTTCGTCGTCTGCCTGCACATCCGCGAGAATCAATGCAATATGCAATGCTGCGGTGCCATTGACCGTTGCAATAGCAAATTGTGCACCTGCCTGTTCCGCAATATTCTTCTCAAACCGGTCGACATAACTGCCGACGGATGAAACCCAGTTTGTATCGAGGCACTCTTTGACGTATTTCCACTCATTCCCGCGAATCTCGGGCTCGATCAATGGAACGATTTCATCGGTCCGCGACGGACTGCCAACAATATCACCCACTGAGTTCAATTTCTGTACCTCGGATCCGCAAAATCGGTAATGGCACCGCTGCGAACCAGTTGGGCGACTTCTTCAATTCCCTGGGAAACCGTTCGCGTAATGCGGAAGCCTAGCTGTTCAGAGATGCGGGCGAACGAGACTCGATAGTCGCGGGGATCCTCTTGTTTGTGCACGTATTCAACGACAGCATCGGGCGCATGGGCACTAATCATCTCTACGAGTTGCTTTTTGGAGAAATTTTGATCCGTTGCCCCTACATTGAAGACGGTGCCCGCAACCTTTTCGGCCGGCGCCTTGAGGACAAGTTTAATTGCGCGGGCCGCGTCTCGCGCATGCACGTAGGGACGCCAAAATTGCTCGCCGAAGACTTTGAGGTATTTTTTGGTCAACATCTCCATAGTAAATTCGTTCACCGTCAGATCGAAACGCATACGGGGCGAAACGCCAAAAATGGTGGCGAACCGCAATGGCGTGGGGCACCATCTCTCGCTGCGCCCACTCTGCAATAACGCCCTCTCCACGGCCACCTTGGTCTCGGCATAGAGGGATATAGGGCTCAATTCAGTTTCCTCATCAACGTACTTATCGGTGTCCTTCATTCGTCCATAGTTACTACATGTGGAGGCAAAGAGAAATCGAACGACCCCGGCCCGCTGACTTTCCTCGATGAGCGCGAGCGCCGCCTGAAGATTGACGGCGCGGGCCAGATCCGGCTGGCGGGAACAGGCAGGGTCGCCAACGATCGCGGCAAGGTGGACAACCGCATCAACGCCGGACACTGCGGCTTGCAGTGTTGATCGATTACATACATCACCACGAATGAATTCAAAGCAGGGATGAGACCAAACGCCTAGTAGCGGTTCGCCGCCGTGCAAGAGGGTGTCCAGGACCCGGACCCGGTGACCGTCGGACAGGAGCAAAGGCACAAGCATTGATCCAATGTAGCCTGCACCGCCCGTAACAAGTATATTCATTTTGTATTTCCTCGACTTGTTGCCGCAGGCATGGTCTGTCATGGCCGCGGTAGGTGTGGAGTTTGCACTGCGCGTCGATGATTATGTGAATCACACTATGTGAACCATACCAGAATCGGGCCGGTCTTTCCCTTGCAATGATTGTGCGCAAACCAGGCGTAGTTTTCTACAAAGGGCAACTCCGATCACCTGCGTGTGGTCGAGCTTTTTGCATCCGAAACCATTGCCGATTTCGGGAAACTCGAAGCTTCGCTGGGGGAAAATAGCGTTCAAACCCCTATGAATATCGACGGTTAGTTTAATACGGAGATATGGCTTCACATTGTTATTCTTAGCTCAACTCTATCGCAGCTCAATTAATTCGGTAAATTTTAAGGTCGCCGGTGTTTTGCTGCTCGATTAGCCACGGGGGCAATGGCCTCGGAAGAGCTATATCAGTGCCGGCACGGGCGACAAGGAATCGGACGTGCCATTTACTGGCGATGTTACGAACCGCATCCGGATCCGTGGTGCTGAAGAGCAATTCATTATCATGAAACAAATCACCAAACCACGGAAGCATGTTCTCGCCTCGTGAAAAGTATCCTTCGAGAAGCACGGGGCGCCCAGATAGTGCGGAGTAGCCGTAAGAGCGACCACGCCCGAAATCATTCATCGCTACATCATGCTTGTTCGTTGCGAATATCTCGCCGGGGACCATCAGTTGCCCTAGTCGCCTCAGTCCATAAACTTCTTCCGGGGGATATGTTACGTCCGTGTGAGTCCAGCCCATCCCGACCTTCACCCAATCGGGCGACCAGGCTAAAAAGCCAGCCATCAACGCACACAAAAGAGCCGCCGAACCAAGCCGCGTGAGGGAACCGTCCCGCTTTAACACCGCCGATACAAATGCAAGAAATACCAGCAATGAAAATGCCAAAATGAGCTTAGGGCCGAAGTAGCTGACACCTGTCTTCGTGTGAGTTATATAAGCCCCTAGACCAATCAGGAGACCGCAAACAACAAGGAGCATCATCCCCTTCTTCGCGAGCCCGAGCCAATCTAAAGCCAGCTGTAGACGTTCGGAACGATGCCACCAGCCAGAAGGAATCCGGGAAAATGCAAAGATGCTAAACATCGACTGCAAGAAATAAAGGCCATAAGTTTGCGCATTATCTACCATATTTAACGAGAGCCACATAGCCAGCCATCCAATAACACTGGTCAAGACTAGAGCGGTAAGAGGCTCTTTCAAAGGCTGCGAGATCCAGCGGAACCCGAGAATGCGAATTCCAAGTGAAGTTAGAAACCAGGTTAAGAGCATCCACCACTGCGCACTCGCGTATCGATTAAAGCTAAGGTGCGCGTCGCCAGAGTTTCCATAGCCCATCATCTTCCAGGCAGCAAAGAATAAGCACAGTATCAGCGCAATCAGCAGCCACGAACGTATCTCCCGGAGTCGTCCCCAAAATAGCAGAATCGCCACAATGCTGATGCAATAAACAGAAGCAAGTGAATTGAAAGGCACAGCCAATGCTGGCAGTGCCAGTAAAGTGCCACCACGCCAAGTGAGCGCCGCCTCGCGAGCCTGTTTAGTTAGGCAGATACCCATAATTGCTGTAATCGCAACCAGCCCGTGAAGAATCGATTGTCCTCCCAAAAAATGATCGTATGGCACCCCCGCTCCGATTAGATGTTCGTTGGCTGTCCTGGAAAGCAGAGATCCGATCAAACCCGAGGTAAAGCGTGGGCCGTTGAATGGAATCAACAAGAGCAATGGCCCATACAAAAAGAGTCCTGCGACGGACAAGATTGCACCGCATTTTGTGCCGGTCGCTTTAAGTGACATCTCCATCCCGAGTGCGAAACACGAAAGGATAAGTGCCCATAGCGAAGCCCCGCGAGTCACGCGCGCAACCGCATCCCCAAGGTCAAGGCCTTCGATGCGGGAGATGGTTGCAGCCGGAGTATAAGGTCCAAAGTGATAAAGAAGTTCTGCTGTGACAGTTCCGGGGGTTTTCGGCGGGCTGCTCCCGTCCTTAATGCTCTCGGCTACCGAATAGAACTGCTGCGAGTCGATGAATTTCCAGTTGAAACTTCCATCGCGACGCTGGACCATGTCGGTCGAAGCGGACGGAAAGAAGCATACCGCGCAGATTATGACGGAAAGAAAGGCCAACGCGAAGCCATAAGTGATTTTGATATTAGTCCACGAGGATCGGTCTCGCCAAAGGCATATTGCCCCCGCCACAATGAGTCCCAGCCAAAACCCCGGCGCCCAAATCAGTGGCAACCCAAGCCTGAGCCAGAACGCGGTGAGAGACGAGACCGCCAGGATGCCAAGCGCTGGAGCGAGAAGAACGATCTCGGTGCGAGCGGCAGCTGGCAACGCCATGCTGATAACTCCATAACCGATCGCAAAAACTACGAGCGCATAGCCCAGGAAATTGAGAGTGGCCAACCATCCCGCGGTATAAAATACAACGCTGATCCATGGCAAAAACACGAGCCCCATGGCTACGGATATCCGGCGTTCGGAGCCTAGTAGGACGTTTAGTCTCATCAATCGCGCCTTTCCCGCGCGCTGAAACCGCCAAAAGCCAGCAGTGAGGTGTAGATCTGGCGACTGAAGCAAGCCCACGTTTTCCGGAAGCCGAGCCCGATTAATCAAACCATGATCTCCCGTTCAGCCGGACTCGCAGGGCGTATGGCAAGACCGTAACTTTTTGGCGAAACTCGCGAGTGTTCACAAGACAATCTGGATCGTCAAAGCAGGTCAATCAGCCCCTTGGCTGCCCACCGCTGAAGGTATTCAAGACTCGACTCTTCCGACAATCCGACGTAGTCGGCGATCGCCTTAACGCTGGTGGGGCGATCCAAAGCGGGTATGAGGTCCATGAGGCAACGCATCCGCCGCTGGCGATCGGACAGTGTATCACCCAGAGCAACTTGACCATAGTCAACGTAGAGGTCATATTGCGGATTGGAGAGACAGATATTGCCTTCAAATTTCTTTACGACCAGGGGCGAAATCTCCAGCTGATCCACAGCTCGGATCAGGGCCTCGACAGCTTGATTAAGCGAATCTTCGTGGATAATCTCCACACTGTCACGGCTTGAATGGTACTCGGGATAGGGAAACCGCGAGAAAGATACCATCGGGATTCCGTAGTTCTCCCAGACGTACTCGTCGTTCACGATGATGCTTTCGAACGTGCCGGTGCGGTAGCTAAGACCCATTGTCTCGAGACCGGCCTTCAGGGCATTAAAGGTATTCACCTGGCTTCGCCGAGATTCCTGGACTGCAAGCTGAGTTGCCGATCCAAGCATTTCCAGAAAGATACCTTCTAATATACGGCTGCGTTCCGACTGGCTCAGTCCGGAAAGATAAAACTCCGAACCAATGATGCCAGGCGAAAGGATAAGAGAATACGTAAACCGGGTTTTTCGACCCTGCAGGCGACGCATGACCTCAATTCCAACAACACAACCGGCCAGCCCATCATTGGCCACTCCCGCGTGATCCAGATTGCCGCCGAGTGCGATCGTAAAATCGAGCGAGCCCGGATGCTTATACTCGAGAATCTTTAGCGTGCCCGGGGCTTCTCTTGTGAGGATCACGACTTCGTAGTCGCCCGGGGCTAGTTGATCGAAGAGCCGCTTCGGGACGCAGAACCCCCAATCCCTTTCCCAGCTTCTGAATTGCTGCCGGTAATGGAAAGGGATTGAATCTTCATTGCGATGATCATAATGGAGATGGCATCGGAGTTCATCCAAGCTTACCGTACCGCAAAAGCTCCGCGAGAGCGCAATCACACCAAGAGGATGGGCGGTTCCATCATAAATTGTGCAGCCATCCTTGACGATTTTCGCTTCTTCGACGTCCCAAGAGGGAGGAATAACCCATCCGTTGTGCTCGCGGGAACTCGGCACGGAGATGATGCGAAAGGGAAGCTCTTCGCGCAGATACTTCACTGCTTGGTCATATCCGAGGGAACAAACCGCTCGATTAAGCGGCGTGAGATCCTGCAAGATTTGCATCATCGATTTCATGAGAATCTGCTAACTCGGCAAATCGTTGGTGTCAATTCGTGGCAAGGTCAACCGATCGTCGACATCCAGATCTGCAATGCGGGGTTCCGCTGTAAATCCCAACTGACAATTACGAGTCTGAAGAACATGAAGGAGTGAGTCATTGAAGCCCCCGTAGGGATAACACATGGTCCACTCATCCCGTCCTACGCCCAGGGTTCGCAGAAACTCAAGAGATTGATCAACTTCAATGACCTGCGCGTCCGGAGAAAGATGATTGAGCCACGCATGAGTGTTTCCGTGGCTTCCGATGTGCATCCCATGCCGCCGGAGGCAGGTGATCTGGTCCGCGGACATGTATAGTTCGCAGGCAAAAGATGACTCGTCGACCGTAACGTGTTCGGCGAAAAGTCGCCGCACGATTTCTGCCCGGACCGGCTCTGGCAGTTCGCGCTGGAGTAGGCGTTTTAGCACGGTCACGTCACGGGAATCGTAGCGATGCTGCTCCGCGATGGCGAGGAAATAGGCATCTTTTGTCTTGAGCGGATACTCCGTACACAATTCCGACAGAGAAGCGAAAACTTGATCAACCAAAGAGCCGACGTCGGGGACGGCAGCAAGAATAAATTGTATTTTATTGACATCCAAAACCTTGTGCTCCAGGACCGATTGTGCAGGCGGAAAGAAGCAGCCTTGTATGCCCCTCGCATCCAACAGAGGAAAGACATTTGTAAAGTGGTCGCTGTAGCCATCGTCAAAAGTCAACAGAATGGGGTTCGTGGGCAACCCTTCTCTCGCGGGTGATAACGCTCTTGTCAGACCCTCGGCCGTGATGGGTGTGAAGTGAGCCTGAATGTAATCGAGTTGCCTGCAGAACCGCTCGACCGAAAGCCCCTTGATCGCAGGAAACCGCGAACGTTCGAGGTCACGGACGTAGTGGTACATTACGATGGTTAATTTACGGCGCATAACGCGTCCCGCACTGATTTCGCTGGGCGGCCAGAATGTCAGCAATCTGGCGCGCAGCCGTGCCATCGCCGAAGGGACTTGGCGCACGCTCGACTTCCTGCGTTGGTGTGTGGAGCGTGTCCAGAACGGCAGAGACTATGCGGTCCCTATCCGTTCCCACCAGCTGCGCCCAGCCCGATTCGACGGCTTCAGGGCGTTCCGTCACATCGCGCATCACGACGACCTGCTTTCCCAACGAGGTGGCTTCTTCCTGAATGCCACCCGAGTCAGTAAGGATACTGGTGCTTTGCTTCATGAGCCACACAAACGAGACGTAATCGATCGGGGGCAGCAAGTGCACGCGGGGCAGGTTGCCGAGCATTTCGTGTGCCGGTCCAAGGACTTCAGGGTTGAGATGCACAGGGAATATGAAATCGATATCTGGCACTTGGGAGGCGAGATCCCGAATGGCCAGAAAGATGTCTCGCATTCCCTGGCCCTGATTCTCTCTTCGATGCGCTGTGACGAGGATGAACCTCGCAGGAAGCTTCGCGAAATTTTCACTCAACGATGGCTGCAGTTGTCCGGAATCCAGGCGAGCGGTGATGTCCTGTAAAGCGTCAACAATCGTGTTCCCGGTGACGAAGATCTTTTCTGGATGTATGCCCTCCCGGAGGAGGTTCTTACCCGCGCGCTCTGTGGGTGCAAAATGGAAGTCAGCGACGTGCGTCGTAAGAGTGCGATTGGTTTCTTCCGGGAAAGGCGCGTGCTTATCGAACGACCGCAATCCCGCCTCAACGTGCGCAACCTTAGCGCGATTATAAAAGGCCGCCAGCGATGCCACCAAAGTCGTGGTTGTGTCCCCTTGAACCACAACGATATCCGGCCTTTCGTCGCGAAACAATACATCCAGCTCAGTCAAAGCGCGTGCCGCGAACTCTGCTAACCTCTGGCCGTGCTGCATCAGATTCAGATCGAAATCGGGACGAATGGAGAAGAGATCTATAACTTTATCGACCATTTCCCGATGCTGTCCAGTTACGCAGACCTTGGACTGAAAGACACCCGGATGGGCGCGTAGCTCCTTGACCACGGGAGCCAGTTTGATAGCTTCTGGCCGCGTACCGAAGACTGTGATGACTTTGATAGGATTCCTCACCGTGTCAAACATCGGGAACCAGGTTCACTGCGAGTGCTGCCCGGACCGCAAAGCCGATTGGTTTAATGCTTACCCAGCGGCCTCAGAAAGAGGGCCTTGCCACCAGGTGCATCGCGCTCGCGAAAGACTTGTTTGCCCGCAACCTTCGACGTTGCGCCTAGTTCCGGGTCAGATCCGGTTGGCGCAATGTACAGAAAGGGCGCACCTTTGATTGCGAGAATCAGGACAACGAGCAGGGAAGCCAGACTGAGCCATGCGCCCAAGCGCTCCGACAAAGCGTGAGGTACTTCCAGGACGAGATGGTAATCGCCTGCTGGAAGCGAAAGCTCCATGAGGCCCCCGGGGGAACCTGCGTACAATTCCACATTGGCTGGAGCGTTTCGTACGTGCCATACAGGAAAGTAGAACTGGCCGACTTGGAGTGTGCAAGCGGTTTGACAGTGGGCGTCTATCTGGATCGACCGCGCCAGGACTGACGTAACCGCCGCGACGGCTGAGCCTCGCTCAACCATCACGTGAACTTTCTCGTCGTCAGGAGGTTGCACAAGCAGAGCTTTCCTGGGATCGACCTGCATATAGATCTCGCGCGCCGAATCCATTTCATCGTTGAACTGGTACGACTCCGTCGAGCGAAAAGCAGAGAAAGTGCTTCCCGTCCGCGCGCACTCCAGGGCTACCGCTCCCCATATCCCGAGAACTACCAGCACGCCTACGAGGCCGCGCCTTCGCGGCAGCGTCCGTAGACCAGAAATCGCGAGCGCCGCAAGCCCGGCTGTTGCGGCGAGCAAAAACGTATTCAAGCGCCAAGGGAATTGGATGTTCCAGAGGAAGTGCACAGACTTCCAGATCAGCTGGGTCCAACTGGTCATCATGAGATAACTGCCGAAGGCGAGAACCACGAGAAAATCAGCCAGTCTGTTGTGGCGGGGAATTCGAATTGACCAGTAACACACCAACGCAACCACGCACGTGAGGAAGCTATATAGAAAAATGTCCGCGCGCTGCTCCATTAGATACGGCGAAAGCGGCAGTGACCCGGAAACCTCGCCAGCGGGAAATACATGACGCCCGGCCAAGGCCCCGCGCACCAACGCCACAATCGCAACCGACCCGAAAACCGTGCGTAACCAATGCTGGCGCTCCCGGCGCCCACGGAACAAGACGACACCGATGAACGCGGCGGTGGCGAGCGCGACGAGCCGCACAGCTACCACAAAGGGAAGCGACCCAGGGGTCCCCCAATTGCTTGGAAAAGTGTGTGCATTGAAGGAGAACATCTGGCTGAGTGGAGAAGCGTTTGCACCCTGCGTTAGCAAGAAATTCTCCGGATGGAAAAACCGGCGCTGGGCCAAAAATGGCAGCGCGTACACGCCTGACAAGCCCGTGGCGAGAAGGAAAGCAGAAAGCACCTGGCCGGAGGCAAGCAGACGCCGTCCGCGGGTGACCCGACAGACCGCATAAACGAGCAGCACTGGAGCCAGCAAGACAGCCGTGAATAGGTGCGAGACGATCACCAGCGCGAATGCTACGGCCAACCCGGGTAGCGCGCGGCGCGAGCCCGCGGCCATTCGCTCAATAAAATAAAACGAAAGCGGCAGAAATGCCAATGCCCAGAATTCCCCGATCGCAGCACGCAGATAGACATCGATCGTAAGGGTATAAGGCAAAGTCAGGAAAATGATTGCTGCCAGCATGGCAGTCAGGCGGTCGGCGAACGTGGCGCACCACGCATAGGCAAACAGCGCGGCTAAAATCGCGGCGAACGCCAGAGCGAGCCCGAGCGTGCGGGTTTCCTCGTATAAACCCCAGTGAAACGGTAGGATCTTGCCGATACCCCATGCGACGTAGTAGGGAAGCGGATACTGAGCGTAAAACACTGCACTGCCCAGGCTGCGATTCATGCCGATTATCCAGTGCGGATACCAGTCGCCCTGAGAAATCTGCGCGTTGAAATAGTGTTGATAGAGGATGTGCGTAATGGTGCTGTGTCCGAGCGGCAGGCCACGCCGGATGCAGGGATAGGTAAGCGCCATCGCGACGACAATGAGCACCGCTACATGCAGCCAAGCGGGGCCAGTGACGATCGAGGCTTTCTGCTCCTGCATTTCGACTGGAAACGAATCCGTCATGTTTGTGCGCTCGGACTCATGCTTTTTGATGTTCAAGAAGTACCTTGCCTTAAAGTCTCCATGCGTGCTGATGGAGAAGAACGAGAGCGCGTGAACCGGCAACCGATGTGTTGATTCGCGGGTCACGCCAAAGCAAATGTGCCCGCCTCAGCTGGGCGGCAGAGAGGTTCAGAAACCCAGTCTGCGCCGGACGATCAATGACAACGTGCGTAGAATCGTTGAACTCACATGCATCTTGCTCTCGCCTTTCTTAAGGTCGTAGCGCAAGTTGATGGGTGTTTCTGCGAAGACGATCTTCATGCGGCGAAGCTTCAGCAAGAGATCCATTGTGCAGGAGAAACCCTGAGCATCGAAGAGCTTGTCTCCGTATTTCTGCAATGCCTGCCGTAGTGCACCGGCACGAATGGCCCGATAACCGCAGGTATAATCGCGAATTCCGCGCGTGGGAAACAAAATGCGGCACATCCACGAAGCGCCGACGCTGAGTACTTGCCGATAGAAGGGTACGCCGCGAACTGTGGCCCCGGCTCGAAAGCGAGAGGCCACTACGACGTCGCAGCCGGACTCAATGAGGGTCAGCATCTCCAATATGACATTCGGGATGTGGGTGCCATCGGCGTCCATGGTCACAATGACATCCCCGTCTTCGGCGCGGTGCAAGCCCTCGAGCAAACCATCGCGCATGGTCACTGCCAACCCTTGGTTTCGCTGATGTTGAACCACGGAGAGGGGATATTTCGGTTCGCTCTCCGCAAGCACACTCGGCGTCGTATCTGAACTTCCATCGTCTACCAAGACAACTTCATACGGTCGCCGGCCCCCACGCATACTGGCGTCGATGCTGGCGAAGAGCGGACCCAGGTTCGGGCCTTCATTGTATGAAGGAAGCACCACAAGCACCTTGCCCTGGGCTCGGCTTTGAGACGTAGTCGTCACGTCGGCCTCGCTTGGAACTACTTTCAGTGATTCATGCAATGACATAGTCTGTTTCTCCTCATACTCCCGCTGGATCCACGAAGAATCTCAAGCGTTGGCGATTATTGTCTCTCTCAAACCTCTTCGCGATCCTCTTTCCCAGCCGGATCATCGGTTCTTCCAGAAGGTAATAGAACGCAATGGGCAACAGAACCACCAGCGCCGCGAACAATAGAAGTCTTGTGGCGCGCGGAAGAACATTGTGGAGACGGTCGAAACCGAACCAGATGGAGAAGAAATGGGTCAGGTAAATACCATACGAATATTTCGCGATCAAACGGCTGGGTTCAGTAAGCCAATGAGCCGAGAGCTGCGCGAAAAATGGCGACGATGCGCCAAGCACCAGGCAGGCAATCCAGCCTTTGGTCCACGGGCTGGAAACCAGGTTCTGACTCCAGAGGTAGAGAAGCACAACCCCGATGACCACTCCGGGCCAGACAACAGCAGAAAGTTGCCGACGCTGCACTCGCTGCAATTGGTAGGCGATGACACCCGGCAGAAAACAGGGAACGTATAGCAGGAAATTATTGCTGTGCCGTCCGCCCATGTACGCAAAGAAGCCAAGGCAGGCGAACACCGAAAGCAACCAAAGGGCCCCAACCCTCCAGTACGACTTATTCGGATAGAGCAAAAAGAACAGCCATGGCAGAAAGAGATACATGGCCATCTCATACGGCAAGCTCCAGGTAGGGCCAAGAATAGAATTCGTTGAACTTTGGATGAGCAGGAGATTTGAAACGATCAACCCTGGATGAATCGGCATCCCTGCAAACTGCCCGGGATTTAAGGACGCCATTGGAAGGCGGAAGGCGACGACCAGCAAAATGACACAAATGCTCAACGGGTAGATGCGGAAGATGCGGCGTACCATGAACGTGCCAAAGAGCTCAGCAACAGGCTGACTCTTCCACTGCCTTTCAAGAGAGAGCATGAGCACAAAACATGTATGGACGAAAAAGATCTTGACGCCCATGTCCCCCATCGAAACGGTTCTCAGCGGCCCGAAGTTCGTTCGTCCGAGGAAATAAGTTAAATGCCCGAATACGACGAGCAGCACGGCGACGGCACGCATAAAGTCCATGTTCGGCAGGTCGGTGCTGGCGAACGCGGATTGACTGGCACGGGCGCTTCCGGTCGACACAGCGGGTTCCGTCGATGTGGGCATATGTGAGTGATTGCTCAGGCTGCTGCCTAGTCGATTTTGTAGATATGGAGATCGCCCGTATTTTGCTGCTGAACAAGCCAAGGGGGTAGTGGCCTGGGAAGAGCTATGTCGGTGCCGGGACGGGCGACAAGCCAGCGGACGTTCCGCGTTTGGGCGATGGCACGCACGGTTTGCGGGTCAGTTGAAGTGAACATCAACTCATTGTCGCGAAACAGGGCCTGAAACTCCGGATCTTCTCTCTGGGTATGATGGAGGTATCCCTCAAGAAGCACGGGACGCTCGGAGAGCGCCGCATAGGCATAGGAACGTCCGCTCTTGTTCGCCGACGTATCCACATCATGTTTGTTCGTCGCAAACCGCTCGTCCCGCGCCGCGAGATCGCCGAGGCGGTTTAGGCCCTGAACTTCGCCGGAGGAAATGGTGACATCCAATTTCATCCGCCCCATGCCGAAGTTAAGCCAGGGAGTAATCCAGGCCAAAAAGCCAATCATTAGAACTCCCATAAGAATCGCAGAGCCAACCATGGAAAAGCGGTGATTGCGCTTCATAAGTGCCGACGCGCAGAGCACTACCAAGCCAAATATGAGTAGCAAAACGATCTGACTGCGAACATACACTACCCAGGCATTGCTGTGAATGATGCGATCGAAAATCCGCATCGAAATCGCATATGCAAGAAGCAAGAAAACGCCTATGCTCGCGAACTTTAGCCAGTCAGCTGCCCACCGGGCGCGCTCGGCGCCGCGCCACCATCCGGGCGCCAGCCGGGAGAAGGCAAATATGCTGAACACAGAATCCAGATAGTACATTCCGTAGCGCTCGTTGCCATCAAGTTGGATCGAGAGATTAAACAACAAGAGGCCCGCAGTCGTTGCAATGACGAGGACGGAAAGAGGATTCCGCAAGGGGTCCGAGATCCAACGAAAGCCCACGATTCGGAATCCGAAGCCGACAATGAAGCAGATGACAAGCCACCACCAGTACGCTCCAGGTTGCCTGTTGATAGTCGCTGCCGTCATGTCAGGGGAACGGCTATATCCCATAATGTGCCAGGCTCCAAAAAACAGGCCGAACATCAGCATGATCGGTAGCCATGAACGCGCCTTTCCGAGCCGCCCCCAAAACAGGAGAATGCCAACGATGCCCAGCGAGTAAAGGGCGCCCACCGAGTTCACGGGGACTACCAAGGCGGGCAGCGCCGCCAAGACGAATTCCTGCCAACTCAGGAACGCTCCCCGTTCCCTTCGAATCAGACAGAGAGCCATGATCGCTGTAACGGCTCCAAGGCCGTGAAGCATGGAATGCCCGAGGATCAGGTGGCTGAACGGCCCTCCATCAGCCGGTACTTCAACTGTTGGAATCGTGTGAAGGATGGCTCCGGTTACGTAGCTTGAACCATTCCGCTCGTCACTGAAGAGGGACAACAGTGAACCATAAAAGAAAAGGCCGGCGACAGACATGACTCCGCCGAATCTTCCGCCGTTTGCCTTGAGTGAGAGGAGTGTGCCAAGTCCGAAAGACGACAGTACCAGCGCCCAGAGCGACGCGCCCCGAGTTACTCGAGCGTAGGCATCCCCGAGCTTGAGTCCGTCTACGCGGGAAATGGCGGCAGCCGGTGCATAGGGTCCAAAATGGTAACGGAGTTCTTCAACTGATATGCCGGGTGCTTTCGGAGGGCCATCGCTGTTTTTGATGCTCGCAGCAACCGAGTGGAAGTATTGCGTGTCCCCGTAAATCCAATTGAAACTCCCGTCGCGCCGCAGAACAGCGTCGTTTCGTGCTCCTGGAAGGAAGTACAGCCCGCAGATCAGGACGGAAAGCAAAACCAGCGCCCCGCCGTATGTAACGGTCCCTCTCACCCAAAGGGCGCGATCCTTCCAGGCGCACGCTACTCCACATGCCGCGAGCCCGAGCCATGGAACCGACACCCAAATGAGCGGAAGCCCCAACCTCACCCAGAACGCGGTCAGCGCCGAAATCACGAGGATGCCGGCTGCGGGAGCTAGCATGAAGGCTTCCGTTCGGGCATCGGTGGGTAACGCCAAATTGACAAGAAAGTAGCCGACGGCAGAAACCATCATCGCGTACGCGAGGAAGTTGAGTGTAGCCCAAGTCCCCGCGGTAAATAGTACCGCGGCTACCCAGGGCAAGAACACGAGTCCCATAACGACCGACTTGCGGCGTTCGGATCCCAAGAAAACGCTGAGACTCATATTTGCACCTACCACGCGCTGAGGCCTCCGTCGACGACGAGGCAATGGCCTGTGACATAGCTGGAGGCATCCGAAGCGAGATAGACGAGCGCGCCGACCATTTCATCGGGTTGCGCCATGCGGGCTAGCGGAACGCGGGCGGAGTAGCGCGCTTTGAACGTGTCATTTTGCCCGCTTTCAACGCCTCCCGGAACCAGCGCATTCACACGAATTCTCGCATCGCCCCAATTCGCTGCCAGATAGCGCGTAAGCCCGACAACAGCAGCCTTTGAAGTTGAATAGACAGCTGGGTTGCTGATTTGCCGGTCGAGGTAGAACGAGCCTTCATAGATTCTCTTATCGGAGGAGAGAATGCCGTAGATCGACGCGGTTTGAATAACGCTTCCGCCTGTTCCTTGTTTTTGCATCTGACCACCGACAGCCTGCGCAACCAGGAACATGCCGTCTACATTGACAGCCATGATTTTTCGCCATTCACTCAGCGAATACTTCTCGGTGGTGGCAAAGAAGGCGTCCAAGTCTGCCGACTTAGAAGCAGCGTTGTTATGCAAGATGTGGATAGCACCGAAGCGCTTGACCGCGCGATCAACCATTTCGGCGACTGAATCAGGAGCTGAAACGTCGCAGGCTATCCCAAGTGCCTCAATGGCATAATCGCTTTGCAATTCTGCCGCGAAAGCCGTGCAGCGGTCCTGCTCAAGATCCACTACAACCATATTGGCGCCGAATTCGGCGAGACCGCGACAAAATCGCTGTCCAAGAATTCCGACGGCGCCTGTGACAACGGCGACCTTCCCGTTCAATTGAAAGAGATCTTTATAGTGCGATTTCATCGAGAAGCACTTCCCTATCTTCGCTCCGAGAGATTCGGCCGGCGATAAGCACCCGCATCACATCCAGCGTTTTTTCGCTCGGAATGGCTGCACGGCCTGCCTCTATAGAAGTCAGGAACTCCCAAAGCATGCGGCGAAACATTGAAAAGTTATCGGTGATGTCGAATGCACCGTTGCGTTGCGTTCCGAAGAGTTCCAGGTGAAATGTCGGCGCGCACTCGCCCAGGGCGTCAATCTGTATAAGGGTGCCATCATCGAGGCGCACTGCAGCGAAGGCATGTTCAGCGGGCAGCATCCGAACTGAAACCGGACGCGCGGCTGTGATTCCAAAGGCCGCATCGAGCAAATGCACACCGTATTTCTCCCACGACAATACGATCGCCCCTCGAATCAACTTTAGGCGGCCGTAGGCAGACAGATTTGCCCTGGGCTCATCCAACTCGCGGGCGTAGCGCATGCCCGAACAAGACATCAACTGACCCGTCTGAAGATACGGTTTGAATGCAGATTAACTCGGAGAGATCGAGACTGAGTGGCTTGTCGACGAAAACAGGCAGACCAACCTCCAGGAAGAGACGGGCCATTTCAAAGTGAGTCTCATAGTCATCGCGAGCGATGATGACTGCATCGACGTTGCCCAGGAATTCACGATAGTCGCGAACAATGTGGGAGATGTTGCAAGCGGCGCACAACCGACCGGTGGACTCGGGATCTTGCGTCCACGCATGAGTGATCTTCCAGCCATTCAGGCCAAACTCCGATGCGTGACGCCTCCGGACATATTCATAAATTCCCGGCCAGCCGGAGACGGACAGTCCTTCCGGAGAAAAGCCATTGATAATGGAGCTATAAGAGAACGGGTGTCCATTGCCTTCGCTTAAGCCGATGATACCTAGAGTCTTCACCAGATCGCCCATCCGCCATCGACACAAATATTCTGCCCGGTCATGTAACTACCGGCGTCAGAACAAAGCAAGGCGACGGCCCCTTTAAGTTCGTCAGGCTGGCCGATACGATTCATTGGATTCTTGGAGCCGAGCAGCTGCATGAACTTCTCGTGCTTTTGCGTCGGCGGATGAGGAAAGGCTCCAGGGCTTAGCGCATTTACACGAATCCCGTGGGGCGATAAAAAGCTGGCCAGATATTTCGTAAACTGAATGACGCCGGCTTTGGCCGCGCCGTAGCTTGGCGGATTGGCAAACTCCTTGCCGTCGTAAATTCGATAGTCCGGTCCAATGTGGCCGTACATGGAGGCAATGTTCAGAATGACGCCTCGGCTCGCCTTAAGATCGGGGAAAGCTGCCTTGGTCAACCGAAAGACCGAGTTCAAACTCATGTTGATGTCGTATTCCCAGTCTTGATCCGAGATTGATTCCCAGGAATTCTTGTTGCCGGACCAGGCATTGTTAATCAAAATATCGACGGCTGCAAAATGCTCGTGCACGCGCGGGAAAAACTGAGCGACCGAATCCTTATCCAGCACATCGAGTTCGAGCGAAACCGCTTTGACTGAGCCGTCGGAGAGTTGAACGAGCTCCTCGCACTTCTTTTGACATTTGGCGAGGTCACGACTGGCGAGAACCAAATTGGCGCCAAGCTCGGCGAGGGTTTCGCTGATGGCGGTTCCCAGATAGCCTGCGCCGCCGGTAACGACCGCAGTTTTTCCTTTCAACGATTGCAGCTCTTTGAGGGTCTTGCTCATGAATTCGCTTTCTCCAGCAGGGCTTCAACGATGGTGAAATCGACGATGTCGTCGATGTCTTGAGAGCGGTCGCGCGGCATGACTACCGCGCCGAGCCGCCCGACCAACAGAGATTTCGCTTCGTCCGCAAGCAAGCTTGCACGAAAGACATAAACCGCGCCATTGAGCTGAAAAGCTTTGGGAAGTTTCTGCCGCGGTAACCAGGGAATTGCGCCTGGGATGAAAACTTCAGGGACGCCATCGACAAGCCGCCAGGCACGGTGAGGATTCAAGTCAGCATCCTTGAACGTAGCGACTGAATCATAATCACCGGTGGACACGAGTTGAAAACACTCGAGCACATCGGTAACCGTGCGAAGGGGGCATGTGGCCTCAAGCAAAACGATCCACTCGGCAGATTCGCCGTCCCCGCGGAGCTTTTCCAGCAGGTCTTTCAGAGCATCGATTACCAGCGCGTCATCGGTGGCGAGGTGTGCTGGACGGGCATACACTTCGGCGCCATTTGCTTCGGCGACCGCGGCAATCTGAGGATCGTCCGTAGAGACAATTACACGATCGATCTCAGCGACCCCCCGGGCAACATCGATCGACCACGTAAGCAAAGGTTTTCCCTTAAGCGGCCGGATGTTCTTTCCGGGGATCGACTTACTCCCGCCGCGAGCGGGGATAACAGCGACAACTCGCTTTCCGTTGAGCATGCGATGGGTAATGGCGACTTGGCTATTCTACAGTGGCCCGTGCTCCCATTCGGCCCAAAGTGTCAATTGCCTTCCGATATTCAGCCCATTCGCCTGTGTCCGTCCAGGCATTCTCACTGATCGGGAAGACGCCGACGCGGCCCCCAACACTTTTGACATGTTCGATGAAGTCGGTCATATCGTATGCAGAATGCTCCGGGATCAGATTGAGCCGATTGCGCCGGACGACGTACATTCCGGTGTTGATAAGAAAACTATATTGCGGCTTCTCGGTAATGCGGGCGAGACAGCCACCTTTCTCCAACTCGCACACACCATATGGAATGTTGTAGTCCTTCAGCGACGCGACCAGGGTGAGATCGTAGTGGTTGTCATCATGAAAGGCAACCAAGTCGGCCAAGTCAGCCTGGATGACGATGTCGCAGTTCGTCACGAGTATGTTGTCGGCGGAAGATGAATACAGCTCAAGCAACGCTCCGGCGGTGCCACGCGGCTCCTTCTCCTCCAAAAATGCTACGGAATAGGGAGGCGCCAGCTCTTCAAAGAAAGACTTGACGATTTTGGACTTGTAATTAATTGAGAGCAGGAACTGGTTGAGCCCAAAAGCGCGAAACTGATCGATGATGATCTCAATGACCGTGCGGTCGCCAACGGGGATCAGAGGCTTGGGAAGAACATTGGTGAAAGGGGCGAGCCGCGTTCCGCGACCGCCGGCCATGATGACGACGGGGAGGTTGAGCTGGCGCTTTGGTTTCGATCCGGCTTCGCTTTGAAAGAGCTCTTTCCAGAAGACCAGCCGCACGATCTCGCGGGATGAGTTAACGACGGGAATACAGATCAGATTCCGGGTCAGCATCTCCGCGCGGACCTGATCCATTCCAAATCCGTCTTCAGCCACGAATGGTTTGCGATTGCAGACTTGGAGGGCCTGAGCTTTAAGGTCTCCGTCCGACAGAATCCAACGGCGGATATCGCCGTCTGTAAGAGAACCGACCAGGCGAGCCTCGGCATCGACAACGAAGACGATCTTTTCTTCGGTCTTCTCCAACTGCTCCATCGCTTGGCGAATAGTATGCGTCGCGGGAACCAGGAATGATTTGACACTGTCGCTCATAAGGGTCGTTGCCGTTGTTCCGTTCAAATCCGACATGGGTGTGAAAGCAGCTCTCTTGTTACTGGGGTAGATCGTAAAAACTCTTTTTCAAGAAGTCGCCAGAGATGTCTATATCTCTGAGGACATTCTTGATCCGCTCACTAGCGCGTCCATCATGAAATCGGACGTATGGGTTGCGCATGCCGCGCAGCGAGACCCCAAAACGCGGCGAAATGGCACGCTTGATTCCGCGTAAGATACCATCCCGCGTACAGGGAACATCGATGATGTTTGCCGCTCTGACCCGGCCTCTTTGACGATCGCCGATATTGACGACTGGCAGGCGAAAGGAGGGGGCTTCAACTAATCCGCTGGACGAGTTTCCAATCATCACGGAAACATGCTTGAGACAGCTTAGGTAGCGGCGATGCCCCAAGTGGGGAAACCATTTGAACCTTTCCGGATAACGTGCGCAAGCCTTCTTTAAGTGCGCATTGATGACGGCGCCTTCGGCATCCGCATTCGCCATAGTAAATACAGCACTCAGGCCGCTGGCGTTGACGGCTGCGAGCAAGCAACGCACTTGAGCGGCGGCTGAGCTTGCGTCTCTGGTTACCGGATGATAAGTCACGAGTGCAAACGGATCATGCAGAGGAAATCCCAATTCCTTCTCAAGTTCCTTGCGGGTAAGCAACCGCGCGGTATAGAGCTGATCGAGCCCTGGAGCACCAAAGTTGTAAACGCTGCGGGGCGATTCACCCATTTGAATAATACGCCGGCGGTAGGATGCTGTGGCCGCGAAATGGATTGAGGACATTTTCGTAATCGCATGACGAACTGCCTCGTCCGTGGCGCCTTCACTGCGTTCGCCCCCATGAATATGCGCAATGGGGATGCGAAGCAGAAGCGCGGCAATTGCCGGCGAAAATAATTCGAATCGGTCGCCCAGCAGAACAACGATTTCAGGATGCAGCTCAGAGAAAGCTTTAGCAAATTCAGTAACTCCGCGGCCCACAGACTCTGCGTTTTCGAGGCCGGATGTTCCCGTCAGCTCCAGGTCAATGCGCTGGTCGATTTTGACGCCGCTGTCCTCAATCTCCCGCACCGTGAGACCGAAGTCCGGAGACAGGTGCATGCCCGAAACGATCAGCTGAAGCCGGAGCGCTGGATCACGCCGGATGCATGCTAAGAGTTCCCGGAGTAGCCCAAAGTCGGCTCGGCTCGTGGAAATGACACAAATCTTACGTCGTTTCACTTGGGTAGATGAGGTACTGTCGTGCGGCCCTCGCATTGGCGGGTTGCTGTGAGTCTGAAGTTGAGGTGTGCGTTAAGAGCTGACTAACTCGGATGAAAGCGCTTCGGGCTCGCGCCATATGCGGTCCCGGCCCATCTGCACCATAATGCGGCCTATGCCCGTTGTGGTGGTGCCGTAGCGCTTGATCTGCGCATCCATCTCCTGCTTCTTGGCTTCAGGAAATCCGAAGCGATAGACAATCGGCTGCGCGAGCTTGTATTCGGAGATGGGTGTTGACAGCGGGCTATGAATCCACGCCGCAACATCGTAGTGCAACGGAACGCAGGGATTGCTCTCATTGCGATCGGCACCCCAAATATTGTGCACGCGGCCCCAACAAAAGGCCCGGATCGAGGCGAGAATCTCCGTTTTCTCAGGATCGTTTTGGAACTGATCGCCGAGGATTTCCTCGGCGGCACGGAAGACATACTCCACCCAATCATCCATGACTCCAAGACTCATGGCGGAGTGAGTTTGGATGAGGTTAATGCCAATCTCTCCCTTGAGGAGCCGGTCGTAGTTGTTGTCTTTGTAGATAAACTCCCGAAGCTTGTCCTCAGACTCCCACAGCTCTTCTTTCGTGAGATTTACGAATGAATCGTAGACCGCTTTGACTGGAGCGGGCGCCGAATCCATATTGACGACGAGCCGCTGGAGCAACTGCATGATGGGAATGTTGTTTTGCCGAAAGAGCCGGAGCAGTGGAGCGAAGCCACCGCCGTTGTAAACCACGGCGACCATCATGTGCAGCTTTCTGGCTTCACGGTAGTCCTCAAACGACATAGTGTTTGTCGAACTGATGACCTCTTCGATTTCGACCGCGATGCGCCCGTTCTTGAGCTTCGCGAAGTCGCGCGGCAGGATGCGGAAGTGAGAGCCGATCTTGTGCGTCGCGCGGCTGAAGGCCGTATTCAGCTGCGTGCCGTTAAGCAACATGCAGGTGTAGACCTCGACTACATTGATTCCAGCCTCCAGAACTTCGGAAAGAGACTTGACGTGCCGTTCGTAGGAGTCTCCCGGCAGCCCCAGAATGAGCTCAGAAAACGTGGGAAGGCCGAGCTCTTGATAGACGCCGGCCAGGGACATCATCTGCGAAGTGCTGATGTTATCGCGATGTATTTCCTTGAGGACAACCGGGTCCATCGACTGGACGGACATCCACATTGACATGGAGCCCTTGAGTCTTCGCAGCGCCTGCGCGATGCGCTCCTTCTTGTTTTTTCCCGTGGATGCAAAGATGGAACGCGGCCAGTTCTGCCGGTCTTGAATCTGGGCGATATGTTCAACGATCTCGATGTCGCGCTCGTACATGGCAAAGTTTGGATCGGCAAAGGTGAGATTCGAAATCAGGATTGGGGCTCTTTTGACGGCAGCCGCGATGTAGTCGAGCTCTTCTTTCACTCGCTCGATGCTGAAGAAATTCACCTTGGAGATAAGCTGGTTGCCTTCGTGGCAAAACGTGCAGGAGAACGGGCATCCCCGGTTGGTTTCCATCATGGGCGAAAGCTTGCCGTCGAAGAATTTATCCATGTACCCAGTGAGATAGGGCGATGGAATTTCATCGAGGGCTCGACGCCGGGGAAGCATGATGCCTTTCATGACCTCGTCTCCGCCCATGCGATGAATGAAACCGTCGATGGGCTCCGATTTCATCTTCTCGCGGTCTAAGCCGGTTTCAATGGCACGCGTGATCAATGCGGAGAACGCTTCTTCTCCTTCAAGATAGGCGTAGAAATCAATCAGCTCATTGCGCTTGATGAAGTCGACGCGTCCCTCATCTTCGAGAGGAATATTTGGCCCTCCCATGACGCAGATGGTCTGCGGAGAAAGCGCTTTGGCCATCCGGAAAAATTCCATGCCGAGACTGAAGTTCCATGGGTAGTTGCTCATGCCGAGAATATCCGGCGGCGCCTCCTGGATCGCCTGCTCAAGATCGTCGACATATTTGAAGATCTGAATATCGACTTGTGGACCGAAGACGTTCGACGCATATGCTGCGACAAATCCGACGTTGAGAGGAAACGCGTCAGTGGCGAGAGATAGCGTTGTATAGGTAAGGTCGCCTAAGTAGATGCGCAGCGGCCTGATCACTCCTGCTATAGATTCAGTTTTCATATACCTCTCCAAAGTACGACGAAATCGCGGCGCTTACTGTTTTTGGAAGATGGGATGCGATTGATCCGCCGCGTGTGCACCCGATGTGCTATCAAGCAGCTCTCTTCTTCCGTTCCTGTTTCTAAATAGTGAAACTCCTGCCGTGTCACGCGAGATGATCCCAGAGAATCAGTTCGTCAGGCTCAACATTCGTACGAAGTGTTCGGCCGACAAGTGCCGTTAGAAGCTTTGGAGAAAGGCCGGTTCCCGGACGTTTGATGTTGAGGTCGGCCGCGGCAAGCTTTTGTCCCGCACGCAGCGCCCGGGCGGCGACCACGCTCTTGCGGGCGACCGGGATGTTCTGCAACTCACAAAGTGCCGGCTTCTTGATTCCGTCTCCAAGCGCGCTTTCGACGTTGCGGATGGCTGCGACCATCTGCTTAAACTCTCTCGGCTCTAGCGAAGCACTGTGATCCGGGCCGGAAAGCGATCGATCCAATGTGAAGTGCTTCTCAATAACCTCCGCACCTAACGCGACTGCGGCGATGGCGATTTCGATGCCGGGAGTGTGATCGGAATAACCGACGGGCAATCCGAATGCCGACTTCAGCGTTTGCATTGCGCGAAGGTTGATTTCGGCATAGGGTGCAGGATACTCAGTCACGCAATGCAACAGCGTAATCTCGGAAGTGCCACCAGCTCGAAGGACTTGCACAGCCTCTTCGACTTCTCCGAGCGTGGACATGCCGGTGGACAGGATGACCGGCCGGCCCTTTGCTGCGATGCGCTGGAGAAAAGGCAGATTGGTGATTTCGCCCGAGGGTATCTTGAGCAGCGGAACTTCGAGTGTATCGAGCAAGTCGACGCTTTGAATGTCAAAAGGGCTGGACAGAAACTGGATGCCGGTTTCTCGGCAATGGTCGAATAAGCGCCGATGAGCGGCAGTGTCCAGTTCCAGGCGCCGCAGCATTTCGAATTGAGACTCTCCATCGGCAGCCTGACGCTGCTGGTAGTTTGCCTTCTCGGCTGATCGAGTAGCGATCCGATCGGCGCGGAAAGTCTGAAATTTGACCGCATCGGCGCCGCTTGCTTTGGCCGCATCGATAAGCTGCAGGGCCAGATCGACGGAACCGTTGTGATTCACACCCGCTTCAGCGATGATGAGAACACGCGCCATCAGCCTAAGATCCTATCCTGCGAGCCGGGCAGCCTACGTAAACTCCGGGTTCGGTCAGGTCGTGGATGACGATTGCGCCAGCTCCGACGATGCAGTCGGTAGAAATTTGTTTGCCTTCAATGATCGTTGCCCCCGCTCCAATCATCGAATAGCGCCCCACTGTGACGCCGCCGCAGACAGTAGCGCCTGGAGCGACATGTACCCAGTCATCCAGGACCACATCATGTTCGATGACACTGTTAGTATTCACAATGGCGCCCCGGCCGATGCGCGCGCAGCTGTTGATAACTGCTCCATCCATGGCAACAGTGCCTTCGCCGATCGAAACATCCTCATTCACAATCGCGCTGGGAGAGATGATTGGTGGAAAGACCACCGCGAGTATTTGCAATTTCTCCCATAGGGAGCATCGCGCCTTCCCGAGCCCAACCTGTCCGACAGCAAGCACGGCGTTAAGTTTCTTGTGCTCTTCTGCATATTTGGTCAGCTCAGCATCGGAACCGAGATATGGCACTCCCAACAGCGCACCGTTATCCTTGACGTCTGTGTAACCAAGGACGCGAAATCGACCTAGCTTGTGAAGGATGCTGATTACGACCTTCGCGTGACCGCCGCCACCTACTAAGATGATTGTATCCGCGCTAGATATAGCTGTGGACTTCGTTGGGTTCTCATCCATGCAGGTGCCGATTTATAAATGTTGGTAACTGATTGGCCTCAACGCAGCGCGTTCTGCCTATTTGTCGAATCCGATCGCGAGAACGCTCGCCCTGATCAAGGTAACTTTGTGCTGTCGCGACGATCTCTTCGATTTCAGCTTCGTCGGGCAAAGCGTCGAATTGGCGAGAGGCATCGTACTCCAACACTTCAGATAAGCTGCTCATCTTATGAGCGTGAGAACCGAGAAAAATGCAGGGAGTGCCCCCGAGCGAAGCAAATATCGAGGGGTGGTAGCGTCCGGAAATGAAGAGACGAGCGTGAGCCAATACTGCGCCACACATGAGAATCGGTGCATCGACGGGAACGACGCCAATGCCTTTTTCTATAGCGACGCGGCGCAGAAAAGAATCAGGGATATCATTTTCAGTGAGGTAAACGCGGCACCCCAACTTGCTGATAGCATCGACCAGCCGTCCGTAACACTCAACCGCCCGATCAGGATACTGCGAGGCCAGTGCTCCTCCACCGATGCAGATATAAGGCTGAGAGAAATCGAGCTTGCCCCAGGATTCCCCGCTTTCCGGATGCGAGAGTATGAAATCGCCGTTGAATGGCGGATGAGAGCGCTCATCCGTATAGATCGAATACCAGGAGAATAGCGAATCAGGGACGAAAGCCGCACTCGCCCCTGGCATTTCCTTTTGAACGTATCTCAAGGATTCATAATCGCGAAGTGCGATCGCCTCGCACTGTGGAAGTAAACGCTTAGCCATCGCAAACGTTTGGTTGTTGCGTCCCGTACTCGGGCAATCTGAAATCATTGAGTTCACAAGAAAAACAGGCTTCTTTAGGCGAACACCCAAGTCGATCATCGCCAGAAGAAATAGAGTCGATCGGCGAGGCGGGGTGGAGAAGATGATGTCTCCATCGCCATCCACCACAAGGAGATCGGCTGCGACGACTTCATCATAAATGCGCCCGAGAGCCGGAAAGCGATGCTTCTGGGCAAGCAAGTTATCGACGCTTATAGAAGGATCCCTGGATATGAAATCCCGAGCCCCGAGCGCTTCTTCAAGCCGAATGTACCATCCAATTAGCCTTCGCGAGCGTCTCGAAAGGAGATAGCGAAAGTGACGGTAGTATCGAGCCGGCATCAGTGTTCTTACATAACCGGCGTCGCTGGTCGATAAGTCGAATAGCTCGCCGCTGATGCAGCCACTGATCTCAAAAGAACCCGAAAGTAGCTGATGGAGCGCAATGCTGGCCCCGCGGCCCCAGTTGACGCATGCGCGATTGTCGCCGACAAACAGTACTTTCATCTCACCTGAATTTTGAATGGGGACCGCTCGTTAATGGTGTCGAAGGATACATCACAGATTGCGATCGATACAAGAAGCCTGAGTAAAATTACCAATCGCGGCATTATGAAACAGGACGGCAAAGCGCTACCGAAGCGGTCGTTCCATCGGGCAGGCTCCATTCGTACGGAACGACAACGGGCGTCGAATAGCGCGCAAATCTCGTGTACTCACCCACATAGCCGTATTTGGCAAGGTCTCCGACGACATCGAAGAAGGCCACGTCCTGATACCCAACAATCAACTCGCTTACGTCCGCCCCCTGCACCCTCATTTTGACAGAGTAGCTCTGTGGCAACAACGGAATTCCCCGGAACCTGCATGAAATGCGACCCGCGCCAATGAGGCAATCGGGCCGATGCCCATCAAGAAGCATGTTCGCGGTAAAGCAAGAGCCGTTAATGCCAAGGACGCCCAGCGCAATGATTGGGCGCGTAATTCGCTTCTGCGCTTCGTAGGATATTTCTACAATCAGATCGTCACCAGGACGGAACTGTTTGCTCGCTTCTCCGCGGTCGTTCTTGAGGACAACATTCTTGATTGTCAAACCGTATTCTGGATTCGAGCAGGAGAACACAGTCTCTTTCGCGAAACTGTGGAAGTACTCATCCGCAACTTCCTCGACGTTTCCATCACGGTGTACCTTGCCGTCTTTAATCCAAATCCCTCTCTGACAGAGGTTTCGAACAGCCTCCATATTGTGACTTACAAAGAGAACCGTTCTTCCGCTCTGCGCGATCTTACTCATCTTGCCAAGGCACTTGTTTTGAAATGCCGCATCGCCAACAGCAAGTACTTCGTCGACAATCAGAATTTCAGGTTCAAGATGGGCGGCTACTGCAAATGCCAGCCTGACATACATGCCGGACGAGTACCGTTTGACCGGAGTATCAAGGAAGTCCTGGATTTCTGAGAACGCGACGATCTCATCGAATTTGCTCATAATCTCGGCGCGGGTCATGCCCAGAATTGCGCCGTTCAGAAAAATATTCTCGCGCCCGGTAAGTTCCTGGTGAAATCCCGTGCCGACTTCGAGGAGGCTTGCAGTCCGCCCATTGATGACAAAACGCCCTTCGGTCGGAACAGTAATGCGGCTCAGGAGCTTAAGAAGTGTACTTTTGCCCGCCCCATTAGCTCCGATGATTCCAACGACTTCGCCTCGCTTGATCTCAAGGGAGACGCCTCGCAGGGCCCATATATCTACTTGTTTCAGCTTTGTTTGCTGGCGAGACTTGAGCCACTGGATAGGGGTGCGCATCGCGCCTTCGAGGGCATGTCGCATGCCGTCCGCACCTGGCTTACGCTGACCGATGGTGTACCGCTTGCCGATATTTTGGATGGAGATGGCAGATTGAGACATAGCTCTGGTCGGGCCTTCATTTGGTGCGTCGTTCAAATCACGTCGGCAAAAGTGCGCTCAGTCGCCCTGAAGTAAACTATGCCGGTGACGAGCATTATCAGAACCTCAATTACGCAAATTGCAATTGCGGGAAAATAAATCTTGCTCTGCTCACCGAGCAAGCACCAGCGAAAACCATCGATGATACCCACCATCGGGTTAAGTGAATAAAAGAGACGGAATCGACTCGGAACGACGGAGCTTTGAAAGCCCACAGGCGATAGATAAAGACCGAACTGGACGATGAAAGGAACGATGAAGCGGAAGTCGCGATATTTCACCATGAGGGCTGCAATCCAAAGTCCCGCACCGATAGAGGCGCCGAAGACAAGCAAGATAAATAAGGGTAGAAGCAGGACGGCAACCGGAGGGACGTAACGATACCAAATCATTAAAACAATCATGAAGGCCGCGGAGATAAAGAAATCAACAAGACTCGTGATGACCGAGCTGACCACGATAATGAGGCGCGGGAAGTATATCTTGGAAATCATGCTTGAATTTGACACCAAGCTGTTTCCGCCTTCAGAGATCGCTGTAGAAAAGAACTGCCAGGGAAGCATCCCGCAGAGAACCAGAAGCGGATAGGGCATCCCTCCCGATGGCATTTTGCCGAGTCTGCCAAAAACAAATGTAAGGACAACCATTGTGAGGAGCGGCCTAATAAGCGACCAACTAACTCCCACTACGGTTTGCTTGTAGCGGACAAGCAGATCGCGCCACGCGAGAAAGTAAAATAATTCCCGGTAGCGCCAGAGATCTCTCCAGTACTGTCGCTCCGTATGCCCCGCTTCAACCACTAATTGAGTCATTTTCGCTGTTTCGGTCGACCCGGCAACGGGCTCTTGCCACGTCATATCGCGCCCCTGTCCTGACCTTGTCATCATTTTTACGCGGCCGCCGTACACATTTCGATGGGGACTCTGCTAATTGGAGATTGATAGGAGTAGTAACTTTCCGCGCTTGAGCTTGACCATGCTGGCAGATCGCACATTATGGTTTGAATGCCGCTAACTCTGTGCTCTCAGCCACTCCTCAAAAACAACCATACTAAAGAGTATCTTATGGTGGTCGCCCTGGCCGCTCTGATGTTGCTTGACAAGTTGTTCAACTTTGTCTTGCCGAAGATAGCGATACAATAGCGACTCTCTGTCTGCGAACATGGTCGTCATTTTATTCTTCATGGCGCCCCGGAACCACTGGTCTACGACATTAACGCCGAAGCCGCGTTTCTTCCGGTTCAGAATGTGATTCCCTAGAAAGCTCTTGCATACGCGGCGATGAATCCATTTACCAGAGCCATTCCGCACCTTGAATGATTCCGGAAGCCTTTCGACGTATTCGACAATTTCCTTGTCCAAATACGGCACTCGCGCCTCAAGCCCATGAGCCATTGAGAGCTTATCTCCGAACATAAGAAGCTCGTCTGGAAGAGTCGACCGCAGCTCCAGGAACTGGAACCCTCCGAGCTCGCTTGTATCGCTCATTAACGGCACCAGGTCTCTCCAACACCTGAGCATTTCATCTCCCGCATCCGAATCAAGTATCCCAGCCCTGAAGAAATTGGCGATTGTGTCGCCGGGCAAGAGGGAGAGGATATTCTGATATCTTTGCATCCGGTCCTTGACGTCCAGCGAGTGAATGCCCCTCTTTAGAGTCTCATTCCTGGGCAGCGCCGAAATCATAGTGGCAACCGCCGAGCGCAGCGGCTGTGGTATCCGGCCCCAAAAACGTGCATACCTCACTCCGAGATGTCGCCGGTATCCGCCGAATAGCTCGTCCGGTCCCTGACCTATTAATGCAACCTTCACGTCCTCCCTGGCGCGCTTACAGACCAGGTACATTGGAACAATTGACGAAGAGGCAACGGGTTCCTCGAGCGAGGCTACAATCGATGGAAGCACATCTTCATAAGTTGCTTGATCGAGTTGGATCTCAGCGTGTAATGATCCGAATTCGCTAGCTGTCTTCTTCGCATCAATCAATTCGTCATCAGCGAACGTTGATCCGTATCCGACAGTATAAGATCGCCATGAACTTCCAGATAAGTTCATTAGGGCAAGCAACATTCCGGAGTCTACACCCCCGCTTAGTAGCAAGCCGACAGGAACGTCACTAAGAAGATGCCGCTTCATTGCGCTCTTGTATAGACTGAGGAGCTCCTCACATGCCGCCTCCTCAGACTTTGGGGGCGCAAACTCCGCTGGCCGATATTGATACCAATGTTCAAGGGCTGTGGTCCCGTTGGCACAAATGAGCATTGATCCTGGAGCAAGCTTCTCGATACCTTTAAACATGGTATGAGGCGATGGAGTGTAACGATAGCGAAGAAAGAGATTCAGCGAGGTCGGGTCGACTTCGGCGCGTTCCTTTACCACTGCTGAGATTGCCCGAATCTCAGAGCCAAACAACAACGTCCCCTCTTTGATCCTGTAATAGATCGGCTTGATGCCGAACGGATCTCGCGCGAGAATGAGCTTCTTTTGCTTTACGTCCCAAATTGCCACGCCAAACATACCATTTAGATGATTGAAGACGTCAGTACCCCACTGCTTATAACCATGAACAATTACTTCGGTATCAGATCTGGTTCTGAAAATGTGCCCTCGAGCCTCCAGCTCAGCCTTGAGCTCAGGGAAGTTGTAGATCTCTCCGTTAAAGACAACCCACACCGATTCTTCCTGATCGCTCATGGGTTGGTGGCCTCCCACAAGATCTATGATTGACAGTCGCCTGAATCCGAGACCCAAGGGACCAGCAATAAAGTACCCGGAGTCATCCGGCCCTCGGTGGGCAATGCTGTCCGCCATGCGCTCAATATCCTGGCGAGCAACTGGAGCCCTTTCCAAGAAATTGTATTGGCCGCAGATTCCGCACATAGAGATTACTTATCCTTCGCTTCTAAATTAGCGGTCAGAGTAAATCTTTATTACTAGTTGTCACTCAAGACTATCAACGAGAGCAACCTCAGGGGGTTAGTTTCTTCTTACAATGCCTGCGGTTGGTTCACTTCGCTTTGGCAGAGCGAGAAACATAGGCTTCGGAACATTTGCGCTTGCGCCCAGCGATGCATGGGTACGTCGTCCCACCCGACCAGAAGCTGACGACTGCGAAAGGATCCGTCCGGCTTGAGCCATCCATCCAGATTGATTAGGCGAGCATGAATACTATCTAACGCCGGGAACCTGCCCTTCAGCAGCACGGCAACGTTAATGCACTCAGCATAGTCGTAGAGTTCGCGGCGATAGACAGTCATCCGAGGCCTCCGCGAGAATGGCTTTGGCAATCCTTCGTCATCGAACAAATTCTCGGTGTAGTATTCGACTCCACGCTGGATCGCGTCTGTACATGCTTGGTTTCCAGTCAGCGCTTCAATCTTAGCTAGAGCCTTGAGAACGAAACACGTATGAAAGTGGTCTACAAAATCCCTCGCGCCATCCGTTGAGTAGTACCAGGAACCATCGGCATTCTGAGACTCAAGCACGAAATTCACGTTTCGTATTGCCGCTTTCTCATATTGAGAATCCGAGAAGTCCACCGCGGCGCGCGCCAGAAGAAAACCTCGATAGGCGCTGGCGTTTATTACGCCGAAGGGCCCATTGGGGTCAGGAATATAGGAACAGCTCGATGCAATCGGTGAGGTAGGGATTTCGGGATAATCGTGAAAAGCATGCTGTGCGATCGACCGCATGATCTCGAACCATTTTCGATCACCGTCGATTTGATACACCTGCAGGAAAGCCTCATAAGCATAAGGAACGGTTGTTATAAGCGGTGTTCCTTCCCGCAAGACGCCGTGCCGTGTTTCCCAGTTGAAGGGATATCCCCAACAGTAGTTGCTATACCCTTTGCACCGGGTTTCCTTAAGGACTTCGAGAAAGTGGACAGCCCGGCGATAGTATTGATCATCGTGCAGAGCTTCTGCCAAAAACGCAAAACCCATTGCATAATGAGCGTCGGCGATTGGAAATCTCTGACGCTTCCAAAATAGCCGGCGCGCAGACGGAAGAAACGCCTCTGAGAAGATCATTGGCGCTACTGCGAGCGTTCCAAGTAGCGGCTTCTGATAGTAAAGTGCCTTAGCACGGCGGCCTAGCGCGCTTGCAAAGTAACTTTGATGGTCATACGAAGTCTCTCCATACCGGTCGAGCCAGCTTACAAAGTGTAGTAACTCTGCTTGCAGTTTACTTTCTGTCGGTGTCGCTATCTCAACCGTATTCATCGCGATGGCTTTTCTGGGATTCCTGAACTCGGCTTGACCTGGAAACTGTCAATTCCTTTGAATCGCATCATGGATCCAAGGATGGCTTTCAACTTCTGCATCTGCTCTTTGCGGTGGAACTTCATCAGCTCCTTTGAGACAGCTCGCTTTTGTCGACTTAGAAACGCCCAAAGAAAACCCGAGCCAAGCGCAGCACCGTCGATGATATATGGCTTTCGCGTCATCCTGAATGCAACCCGGAGAGCCTCCCAAACAGGATGTCCGCCAAGGTAATAATCCTTCTCACCGTAGGAAAAACTGGATTTGAGACGGCCGCGCTCGGCTGTTCCTAACTTCCGATGATGAAAAAACCACTTTTCCCGGAAAGACCTGGTTTGCCAGCCCATCATGCGAGCAGAGGTGACTGCCATCCAGTCGATGCCGCCTGCTTTGTTGGGACGATAACCGCCTATCTCCTCAAAACATTGCCGGCGAAACAACTGACACTGGCCGGAGACATGATTTTCACCCTCGAAGCTATCCGTCTCCGAACTATAGCCGTCTTCCCTGAAGATGGTTCCCGCAACTCCAAGGCGGGGGTTTTTCCGAAATTCATTTAGAAGGAACTCGAAATGATCTGCGTCGAATGAAGTATCCGCGTCGAGGTTAGCAATCACTTCGTAGTCGAGATTCTTGACATTCTCCTGACCGGCGTTAAATGCAAATACTTTTGCGGCAAAGTTCCGCTCCTTGCGGACAGGAAACTCGATCAATTCTATCCATGGATATTCTCCGAGGAAACGGCGGACCTTGTTGCCTGTATCATCGGTCGAACCATCATTTACGATCACCCATTTAAGGGGCATAACTGTCTGCTTAGCGACGGACTCGATCGTCTTTTCAATAAACGCCTCCTCATTCCGCGCGGGAGTAATGAGAACGTATTTCACCGGTATTTCACTCACAAAATCACCTCGGTGTTGCTATCTACTATCCGCTCGGTTACACGGCCGAAGGCTACTGCCCTGTGGCACCCAACCTGGACAAGAACAAAACTGTCCCTCATGTAACTGGGGCTACGAGGCAGTTGCGCCGTCCTGTGCATATATCTCCCCACGCTCGCGTGATAGAGATTTGTCGTAAAGAGCTTCCGGCTCATAGACAGCTACATGGCTGCCTCGATTTGAAAACGAGAATGGCACGCATAGAAGGTTCTTCAACCGCGCCCTAACGGCCTCCTTGCGGTCCGGAGGCACATAAAACATCATGAACCCTCCGCCACCAGCCCCGCATAGCTTGCCACCGAGAGCGCCGGCGCTAAGGCCTGCATCATAGATCTCGTCAATAGCAGAATTAGTGATCTTCTGCGTGAGGGTCCGCTTGATTTTCCAACTCTCGTGAAGGAGACGGCCAAACTCGTCGAGTGACCTCCGAGGATTTGCAAGAATCGACTCCGCCTCATCAACCAGCTGAAGCATCTCTTTCAGTTCCTTTGTCCGCTGAGGCGTCGCTTTCACCTGCGTATGAGCAATTTCCGAGGCAGTCCGTGAGAAACCAGTAAAGTAAAGCACCAGGTGGTCGTCCAACTCCTTGATCCGGTCCTGAGAGGCAAGGATTCTGTTCACATCGACTGAGTCATCGGGATTGAAATTGATGCGATTTAGACCACCGAACGCGGCACTGACCTGATCTTGAGCGCCAACCGTCTCGTTCAATAAATCTTGCTCTATATGGATTGCATCTGCAGCAAGGTGGTGCTTGTCCCTCATCTGCCCTTTAAGGGCGTACAGACCAAGAAGCAGCCCCACCGTAAACGCGGAACTTGTTCCGAGGCCCGCGCGGGCCGGCAGATCTGCGACGTGGTGAATCTCAACACCTTCATCAATACCTAGAAACTCAAGACAGGCACGGACGGATGGGTGCTCGATCGCATCGTTACTTTTCACATTCTCGACTTTCGAGTAGGACACGCGGCTGTGGTACTCGAAAAACGGGGGTAATCGTCGACAGGTTATGTAGCAACTCTTGTCGATTGTCGTCGCTAAGACAGATCCCCCGTGCTCTCGATACCAGACAGGATAATCAGTCCCGCCGCCAAAGAAAGAGATTCGCAGCGGTGTACTTGTGATAATCATTGGTTCATCCTTATAGTTCTCGTCGATTTGCTTGATTTGTCTGGGCCGCATGTGTCACCAATTCGGTTCGTTGGGACATCGTTCCAAGCGGTACTTGATTCGGAACTAGGCGGTTTCGCTACTCGCAGCCTCGCGAGTTCTAGAGCGCATTCTCCCAGTATTTCAGCATCGACGATAACGTCTCCTCGATTGACTGCAGGGGCTTCCAGCCTGTTTTCTTCGTGAACTTGCCAGTGTTGCCGAAAATAATCTTCTCGTCTGACGGACGAATTAAGCGAGATGAGACCTGAATCTTCGGCTTCACTCCCGACAATCGGATTGCTGTCCGTAGAAGTTGGCCGATCTGTTGGGTCGAGGTCGCACACAAGTTGTAGGCCTCACCCGGCGCTCCCCGAAGCGCCGCGAGATAGAAACCGCGCACTGTATCTCTCACGTCAAGAAATGCGCGACGGGGTTTGAGGTTGCCTACTTCGATCATCGGCGACTGGAGGCCTTTCTTGATCCGAACCAACTGCCTGACAAAGTCAGACGGGGCGTCATCGGTTTTCCCTGGGCCCGTCGTGTTGAACAAGCGCAAATTGACGATGGGGATCTTATAGTCGAGGAAATATTCTCTCGCCAGCAAATCCAGACACACTTTGCTTATTCCATAGGGATGGAGCGGGTGTAGCGGTTGGTCTTCCTTGACCGGAATGCAAGAAGGCGGGACGTACCCATATTCCGCGCTCGAACACGCAGAAACGACAATAGGTTTTGTCTTCATTTGGCGTACCGCTTCAAACAAGTAGAGCGATCCCATAATATTTGACTCAAATGTCCTCACCGGGTCGGACCAGGAAACCATAGGCAGGCTCTGCGCTCCCAGATGGAAGACATGCGAGGGCTGGTACTCGTTGATAAGCTGCAAAACCCGCTGGCCGTTCCGCAGATCGCATTGCACGAACTCGACCTTGGAATTCGTTGAAAGTGAACCTTGGCTCTTAGCCAGGTAGCTGCCAATGACACTCCAGCCACGAGCCTGAAGGAAGTTCACTAAATGCAGCCCAATAAACCCTTCTGCTCCGGTAACAAAGGCTATTTTTCTCTTGGACATAGAAGACTAGATCAAGCTTTCAGTTAGTTGGGTTCCATGAATTGAACGTGATCTCATAAGCAAAGACCAGAGCGACATGAAATCTTCACGCATCTTAGGCAGAAGCATTGAGAGCACGGAACCGAGCGAGAATCCTAGAGCGGCGACCAACAGTTGGGAAAAAGATCCGTGACAGACAATGTAGTGAAGTGCTAATTCCCCTGAGACTGCGCCCACGAGGCATAGCAAGATTGGGTAGAAAATGGCACGCGCCAGCCGGCGTAGGGTAATCTCCGTGCCGCGAAAACTGAACTTGAGTACTCCGGGAAAGACCAAAACGAAAACGATGGAACTGCAAAGTGCCACGCCCCGAATGCCGAATGGAAGGCCGATCGCGTAGCCGGCAATCATTATGGGAGCGAGGATGAGGGTCATCTGCAAGAGGCGCAATGACTTTCCCTGGCTCACGAGCAGCCAGGTCGTTGCATCCATCAGCAACTGGCCCAACGCCAGGATGGCAAGGAGTTGAAAGACAGGCGCCGCTTCGTGCCAACGTTTCCCGAGGGTTATGGCAATGACAGGCTCGGCCGCAACAAAGAGATAACCAAAGAGGGGCGCGCTGACCCACATGACGACGTTGACGGTACGAAGATAGAATCGCGCAATGCGCTCAGGATCGTCTTGAACCCTGCTAAACGCAGGAACGGCCACGCTTCTGGCTGGGGCGCCGAGTTGACGGACTGGCAGCATCAAGAGGTTGCAAGCTCGAGAGTAGAGACCGAGCGGGCCCGCACCCCAATGCCATCCAATCAATATGCTATCGGCGCTTCTAGTGAAAGTCATGACGAGATATGAAGCGGCTACGCTTCCGCCAAAGGAGATTAGAGGCCTGATATCTGCATCACGTCTCGGCATTCCCGGTATCCAACGCGCCATCACCCAGGAAAATACCATGCCGGTGAAATTCAATGTCAGGGGAAGTACTACGATTGCCCAATAGCCAGCGCCCCGCAAAGCCAGACAAATAGCTAAGGGGACCGCTACGGCATAGGAAGTCACATCCCTGATCGCCAACGAAACAAACCGCATCTGGCGTCTTAAAAGGGCGTCGTGCTGCACCCTCAAGCCACCAATGAGAAATGTCACTGAGCAAACAAGCGTGATATTGATAAGGCGTGGTTCATGGTAAAACCATGCCAAAAGCGGTGCAAGTGCTGCCGTAATTGACATCAGTCCCGCACCGATGGCAACGTTGATCCAAAATAGAGTACTTACCTGATCATGGGTGATTTCGGGATGTTGGATCGTCGCTTCAGATAGGCCCAAATCGGCAAACGCCTGGCCAAGACCCGTAATGGCTGTAACCATTGCCACTAAACCGTATTCTGCCGGGGCAAGCAATCGCGCAAGAACGACTGTCCCTACGGTTTGAATCACGAACTGTGCGCCCTGTGATGTAAGCGTCAGCATTCCGCCGCGAACGGACCTGCCTCGGAGATCCTTATGCAAGTGTTCCGTGCTGAAGGCGCTTGTTGCCTGTTGTTGCGAAGCCATGTGGGGTCCCGGTGACTCGGAGCAGTTGAATGAATTGGGCACTTGTTTAAAGCGCGCAACCAGGTTGGGAACAGCTTATTGGGAGGGACTCTTCACATGGAGAGAAGCGTTGACGCATCGCGATCCTGCGACATCCTGGAAGAAGCCATCTGAAGTAGTCCGGCATAGACGCTCGTGGTCATTTGGCCGACAACATCCCAGGAGTGCCGCTCAGTTACAAAGTCGGATATCTCGCGCCGCCGGTTGCCAAGATCTGAATATAGATCACTCGAAAAATACTGTTCGATAACCCTGGCTAAGTCAGCCGGATCTTCAGGTTTGAATACAAACCCCGTCTTGCGTTCCACAATTTCTTCCCTCAGGGAGCCCACATCTGCTGCTATAACTGGCAAGCCAAAATTGTATCCCGTAAACAAAACACCGCTTTGGTAAATGTCCTTGTAGGGCAAGACAAGAACGTCTGCCGCCTTGAAATAAACCTCGGCTTCTTCGTCTGGAATGAAATCCGCCCTAAGGAGAATTTGCCCGCTCCGCACTTCTTCATCAATTTCTTGCCGAATCGCGCTCCAATATTGCTCGCATCTGTCCGGCCTGCCGGCAATAATCAAGCGATAATCCTTACAACCGGAAACTGCCTGACGAAATGCGGCTATCAAGTATTCGAGGCCTTTGTATGGCGTGATTCTGCCGAAAAAGAGGAGTGCTCTCTGATGCTCACAAATTCCCAGCAATTGCTTGGCGTCGCTCGGGCTGAGCGAAGTATTCGGAAGTGCGTTGTTGATGCCGAATGGGATGACTGTGATGCTTGCGCCTCTTACGCCGAATTGCTCAATCAGTTCACTCTTCATCTTTGCCGTATGAACAAAGATTTGATGACTGAGTTGATATTGAATGCGCAGGGTTATCCGGTTCAGGAACGAATCACGGGAATCTCGCCTGTCTGCGTTAACATTGTGCGCGGTCAAGACAATCTTCTTCCCGAGGATCCTGTAATAGAGCATCAGCAGCGTGCGATCGAAGAACTCAAACTTGTTATTCCACAGGATGTGAAAGATTCTCGGCTTCGATGTCGCAGCATAGCAAATGAGCCGGGCATAGTAGATCAACACCCTCAGCATCTTTCTCGCGAAACTGACATCCGGCCGATTGCTACCGCGCAGGTTCAGAAAATTCAACCCGCTACGTTCACGGAATTCAGGAAAATCGAGCTCGTCGCTGCCAATCAGGTCCAGAGTTACTCCCTTGGATAGGAGCGACGTGGCGAGGCCGTATACATAGGGCCTGTCACTTCCACCAGTAAGCAACGAAACGGCGATTCCTTTCACCGGCTCAGACGTTATGAACTCGGAGGACTCTGGACGGTTTCTACTGTCCTCTCGAATATTCATGTCTCTTTTTTGTGTCATTGAGGTCTCGTAACCCTGCGAAATTCAGGCCCGCGCGTAGAGTTGTGCGCTACTTTCGTTGATTCAGGCGCGTTCGGCACTCAGTTTGGCCCGCTCGCGACGCGCTTCCCATTTGTACATTGCCTTATCGCAACGCCTGATGATTGATGCCCTGAGGTGAGGAAGCGTGGTCTGAGCCCAATTTGCGGTCTTCCATCCAAGCACCGGCTTCATCCAGGCGAACTTGCGGCGGAGGGGAGTTTCCTCTTCCAGGTGTCCTTGGAGCTGTGCGGCCACGCTCTGAAGCTCCGCACAAATGTCCCGATGTCCCGGGTAGAAACAGCCGTACCAGGTCTGTAAATACGTCACGCAAGCCTTCCGGACACGCTCGCTATCTTCAAGAGAGCGGAGGTACTGAATATGAAGCTTCAGCGAAAGGAGCAATGAGGCCCTCTTCTTCCTGGAGCTTCCTAAATAGCTGATGCTGTTCACGCCGCTGGCTCGATAGAATATCCCGGTCCCAGGCACAAAGCGTGTGCCTTCAGATGCCAAGAGAACCCGTGCAAAGTACTCGCCGTCCTGATCGTAATGGAGCCGCGTGTCCCATGGCCCGGCGGCCTCGGCGATTTCGCGGCTTACGAGCCAGGTCGCATTCTGCATATGGAGATTCTCGTTCATCTTCCTCAGCAGCCACTCAACAGGAGTCAGATCCTGACAGAGGGAGTTGTCAATGAATCGGGCGGAACTGGTGCGATAGAAGAACGGCGCCCAGGGCGAGGTAAGAAGGATGCGTTTGCTATCACCTGGCCGCAGCGCCGCCAGCTGGCGCTCGATCTTGTCTGGCAGCATGAGATCATCGGCGTCCAGTTCCTGAATGTAGTCGCCACGGCTGAACCTGTAGGCATAGTTCACAGCCGCGCAAAGGCCATTGTTCTCCGTGGAAAGCACGGTCACTCCCGGTGCAAAACGTCTCGCGATTCTCGCCGTATTATCGGTAGATCCATCATCTACAACGATGATTTCCTTGTGCTCCCAGGTTTGGGCAAGCGCGGAACGGATCGTCTCAGCGATGGTTTTTTCGGCGTTGTAGGCGGGAATGAGAATGCTAACGAGTGGTTTCATAGAAAGTTCTTCGTATTGCTCTCCAAATTAACTTCGATCGTGATCATCGATTGCAGTAATTCGGTGCTGAGTGGTCTAGATGAATCGCGCGTAAGGACGGGAAGGCGCGAAGCGGCCGATTGATCCGCAAGGCGGTCTGGACAGGAAGATATTTTTGCCTACGTTGATTCGAAGTGCCTTGGTGGTCACCCGGCACCCTATGCGCGGCTTAACACGCCGAACAGTCAGTTAGGGAAAAACCGCTTGGACGTTTACTGCCGGAGCTGGACCCACTTGAGTCGCGTCCAGGGGGTGCGGGTAGGTGTAAGGCGTATACCATGCGTTTGTCCAGGTATTCGTCGCGGTACAGAGATCGAGCACGCCTTCTCCCCCGGAACCGCTCGTGTTCCAGGTTCCTTGGTCCGTAGACCAATAAGCCACGCCTGTTGTGCAAGTTAATGGACGCAGGGCGCGAATTCCACTACCCACCCCTGCCGCACCAGTGAAGATTGCGCATCCCGTGTTGTATGCGGAAGCATTGCACCAGAGATAATAATCCTGGTTTTGCGTGAAATAGCTCGTACTGCCTCCATATACAGCAGATGGATTATTGGGCACGGGGGTATAGTTGTCACTCCATTCGTATATCGGCTCCAGAGCTTCGCTCGGCCAACCGCCGCTGTAATTGACACTTGCGCATTGGCCGGAAGTTACGTCGCAGACGTTGTTTGATCCGCTGCTGTCAGAAGTGAAACCACCTTGCAACAAATCTCCTTTTCCTCTTCCCGGTTGGTCGAGGCAGGCATAGCCGTTCGAATTGGTGTTTTGATCCCAGTTACTTGCCGACCCTGTTTGTGCAGTTCCGCAGTAGCCCCACCCGCCTGGCGGAGCAGTCTGCGAATATGTAGCATTGCTCGAACGCATACTCTGTAGTTGCAATAGGTTCTTGAAACCTGTACCGCCTCCTGCCGATGAGGACGGAATAGTATTGCCCCAAACGACGCCAGTTCCACTGCTCACCCAAAATGCCGCATTAGGATAGCTGCCGGAAGAGGCATTGAACTGGTTTTGATAGACTTCCCATGCCCTGCAACCGCGAATACGTCCTGCGCCGCCGGTAGGATGCGTCTGAATGGCTTCATTTCCCGATGTCATGTTGAAAGTGTTGAACCGCATGACAAAGCGACCGCCCCAAGTGCAGTCGTTAGCGAATCCGCTATTGAAGATATCGTTTTCCATGTATAGGAAGTTCGCCGAGCCAAGTTGCGTAGCGTTGTGCCAAGCTTGGTCCCCGAGCCCGAGCGAATCCGAATAGCAGGCTCCGGCATTATCTGCCTGCACTGCGTTGTTCACGCTTCCGGTCGCAGCGTCAAAGATCGAATGATCGACGACGCCGTACACACAACCGCTTACGCGGATCCCGGCAGACGCTTCGGCCGGAGAGTATGTGGCAGTGGAGATGTGATCGTGATCGAAGCGGATATTCGCGGAGCTTCCCTCTACACTGACGATCCCACCGTACTTGACGCTGCCTGAACCGCCTTCAAATGTGATGCCAGCGAACCGGAAATAACTAGAACTGGTCGAGTTCGTGGTGACATTCAAAAGCGAGTTTGAACTCGCGTAATTGTCAACAATGACCGTCTGATCGCCACCGCCTGCGATTGCCATACTGCCCGCGCCGATCACTGATAGTGTTGTGCTCCCTGATGGAATCGTAAAGTTGACTTGACTCGTCCAGTTACAAGTTCCAGCCGGGATGCTGACAGCCCTGGTGGAGCTGGTGACGGCATTAAACGCCGTCTGCACGTCCGTAGCGTTACAGCTTGCCGCGGTGACGGTTTGTGCTTCTACTCGAAAGACGGTGCAAATAAAAAGCGCCAGGAACAAAACGGAGATCTGCTTGACGGTCATGGTGGGGGCCATCTTCCTTTTTGGGGCTCTAGGATCTTCTAACGCATAGTTTATCGCCACAATAAACCGCTCGCATTTGACCATAATCACACCTGTTGACACTAAAGTACTGTTAATTCTGCCTTTTCGGGCCGCGGCCCCGGCCGCTTCATTTCCAACAAGAAAGTTTGGGACACAACCGCTTACGTAGTCAGTGACGTAAGCTCTTCCCTACGAGTGGTTCCTGGAGGGCCTTCGATAAAGAGCCGGTGGATCAGTTCTAACGCCAAGAGTTTGTGTATTTCGGTTGTGTAGTTCCGATCTCCTTTGACATGGCCGCGCACCGCGGCCTCGAGGCCTTTGCGTTCGATATAGGGGCGGGAAAGCGCGGGCTCGTCGAGTAGGGCTTCTTGAATGTATCCCGCCAGAGCATCCCGGTACCAAACGCGGAAATGGAAGGGCTTGTGGCGCCCGAGGAACAGCCGTTCCAGGTGGAGAGGCGAGAATGCATGGTCAAGGCGCGCCAGCCACTGGGGCATACCCATGTCATAAGCGTATTCGGCTTTGAATTCAAACTCAAGGAGGCCCCGGGAAGCCGCCCCCAGGACTCGTCCGCGATTTCCCGCGAGACCGCGATCGGTCGGTATTTCAAACAAAGCACGGTTTCCGTCCGCAACCAGGCGAATGGAACACGCGTTGCCCGCAAGGGCTGAAGCCGGTGAGCGAAAGACAGTGCGGACGAAGTCGTTGTCAAGGTAAGGAGTTCGCACCGAGTACTGAGTCTCCTCCAGACTCAACGAACCATAGAGGCACCACGGAATCTGCCGGAATGCCGCAACAGTAACCGGATGTCCCTGACTGACCCGATCGCACGTCTTCGCTGCCTGATGAACGGATGAGAGAAGTTCCTGGCTGAACAAACCTGCAGATGGTTCAGCAGGCTTAATCGCGCGCACCCCGCGCAGGATCTCCCCACCATAGAGTCCAGTCATCCTTACCGGAGCAATTTCACGGGCTTTCTCGCTGAGATAGAGGTCCGGGGCCCGGCTCACGTCTACGCAACCGTCCGCGAGGTACACCGCGCGCTCTGCGTAGTGAGGAAATTGCGATAGAAACTCCCGTCCGGCTGTGAGAACTTGAAATTCTTGCCCACAGGATTCAGCCACGCGCCGCGCTACGCGGACATCGTGATTTTCGCGAAACATGCTGCCGAAGGTGTAACAAGGAAGCGACCCCGGCGCGGGCTCCCGGCAGGCCAGGATCATTCGTGTATCGAGGCCGCCTGTCAGGGACATCCCGACTGGCTCCCGACCCGCAAAATACCGCGGCAAGCTGCGTGTAAAGGTCGACTGAAGCTCTCGATAATAGGATTCCGGATCGAGCGGTTCCTGGTCCTCCCATTCTTTTGGGTGGAAGTAAGTGCTCTTCTGAGCTAGCGATCCATTGCGAAAAACCCACGCCGATGCGGGCGGCAAAACATGGATGCCTTCGAAAAGTGTCCGATCCTCAAGAACCGCGCCACAAGAGACGAACTCTCCGAGACTTCTGGAATCGAGCCGTCTGAGCTCAGGACGCACGGCCAGAATGGCTTTGGCCTCTGCGGCAAAATAGAACGCCTCCGGTGACTGGTGGTAGTAGATGCGGTGCATTCCATAGCGATCGTTGAAGAGCATCGCAGCACCGCGATTACGATCCGCAACAACCCCGTGAAATCTTCCGTTCAGAGCTGAAGGAAATGCTGGCTGATCTTCGTAGAGGTGGACCAAATAGGAAGGCCCATCGAGGTCAAGATCATGTCCGCGATCCTTCAACTGCTGCGCTATTTCTGGTTCCGGATATTCCTCGCCGGAAAATGCGAGTACGATGTCGCCCCGTTCGTTTCGCAGCGGCATTCCGTCAGAGAAAGAGCCCGTCCGCGCGACCCAGCCGACATACAAGCCCTGCGACTCGTCGGACCAGGTACCCGAATTGTAGAATCCCTCGTGAAGAAGGGTATCTACCATTTGCCGGACTTTACTTTCTGCGTAATTGCGTGGCTGGCGCGTGATGCATCCGACAATCCCTGGCATGTTTGAGTTCCAGCGTTCAACGGACACTAAAGCTGCCCGGAAATACCAATGAAGTTTCTTATGCTCGAAAGGGCCCCTGCGGATTGGTCACTCTTCAAGGCAATCTGGATATCAGGCCTTGAATCTTGCAGCGTGTTCAATCTGACAAACCTGCTAGGCGTTCTCAAGGCCGGGGGACGTTCTTTCATACCAGAATCGACGGACCTTTCGGAACGTGGCAGCTAACGGCTCTGGAATCCAATCGGTTGTCTTGTGGTGCAGTCCCAGTTGGAAAGCTATCTTGCCCCTAAGTGTTAAAGGAACGTAATACCTGGGTACATCAATTTTTTGGAATCCGTTGTGCCGTTTAAATTCGGCCAAGCTGTCTTCCCGCTTCTTCCCGTAGGAAAAATTCGCATACCATAAATGTGGGATGCCTCGATCTGCGCAGGAGCGAACCGCCTGGGCGATTAATGCATTCGTCGGCGCTTTGTCTCGATATCGGATCATTGAAACAATCTGCATCAACCCAGCCTGACTTCGATCCTCGCTGGTTACAAGCTTTACAAAGCCGATTAGATTGCCTTCGAAAAGTGCGCCGATAAAGATGCTTCGATCCATAAAGGTCGCATTCATACTTCGCACCGCAGCAAGATCTTTCCGATAGTGCCAGAACGGTTTCCCTTGCCGCACTGGCGTTTCGTCATAGATAGCGGAGATGCCCTTTACCAGCTCATCGTCGAAGGGAACCTCCTTGACGACGACGCCGTTTTTCGCTGCTTTCCGAGCTTTATTTCTAGCTTTGAAATCTATCTGCTTCGTCATCCAGTCATCAAAGGAAGTAACCCGGAGGGCGGCTAAGTTGTCCCATTCCGTTGGGTAGCTGTATTTAGGCGACGTGTCCGACAGCTTCTGAGTGAACGTGAAGAGGTCCGCGCCTTCGCGAGCCTTTCGGATAATCTCCAGCGCCGATTCCGGGTCGTCGAAGAAATCAAATCCTTCCGCGTCCAGACGAGCGACTCGGACCAGTTTTCCTTCAATGAGCGCTTGTTTGCCGCAAATCTGCATTGTTGCATGCCTTTTCTCAGTAACCGAACAGGGTTTCGACGAAAGGAGCTTGTAAAACACGGCTGGTAGTCTTCGGTTAAGTTCAGCGCTTCGGCCATCCGGCGGCCCGCATCCCCGTCACACTCAACGAAGCGTCGGGCACCGGGTTCACAGTGTGCGCATTATCAAAGGCAGCGAAATTCCGCACACGCTTCCTGGCACGGGCGGGAACGGCGAGGGCGCTCATCAGAAGCATCAAATACAACAACCCGTTGTTAAATCCTGCTTCAGACATGTCGTAAAAGACAACAACCAGCCAAGTCGCCAGGCCAAGCACTGCCAAGCTGGACGACGAAGTCAATCTTCTACAAATAGCCCAGTAGCTGACGATCAAGAATCCAATCAGAAGGAGCACTCCGATCAGCCCCAGCTCAAGGTAGACCTCGAGGTATCCGTTATGCGCTTCATTGATAGGCCCCAAACCAGCATTATCCCAAAAATATTTCAAGCGGGAACCAAGCCAGAAGCTTTGATAACCGGTGCCGAAGATCGGGTTCGTATGCATACCAAGCAAGAACGCCCAGATTTTCGTCCGGTCAGTCAACGTCGGATCCTTCCCGACAGCTTTGGCCAACCGACCCCCCATTGCAAATCCAAGGTCCAGAATCAGAAAGAGGCCGAATGATGCAGGAATGATTGCCTTTAGAAATGCCGGATGACGTCGAAATACCTTGCTATGCGCCGCTAAGATAACCAGGCACCCAATTACAAAGCACACGCGCGAGGTTGTGCTTTGCGACGATTGCAACAGCCAACCCGTCATTGCCAGGAACATGGCGTTCACAGCGAGAATTCGCCGCGTTTTCCGCTGCTTTCGCTCGTGCCAGCGGGTAATTGTATCCCAGAAGAAGAAGAGCCCACTCACCAGACACGCGAGCCCGAGCATATTCTTGCTGGTTGTCACCCCGATGTTGTACGCCGCCCCAGTCCACGTTTCGTACTGCCTGCCTATTTGGGGAAAATATTTGTCTAATACGATCGATAGCGGAATTAGCAAATAACTCACTCGTCTAAGTACAGTCCGGACTGCCGAAAGCGGATCGGGATCAGTTAAGACGACAAGAATCAGGAGGTAACTACCAAAATCTCGAAACCATCGCTTGAATGTGACAAAAGGAAAGTCGGACCAGAACACACTCAACAGAGCGAAGGAAATATACACCGTTAAGGCCAAATTGCGCCTGACGAAACTGCCCCATTTGAAGGACCGCGAAATCAAAACGGCAATTGCCAGAACGATCAAGACGAGATCGACACTGCGGTCTAGAGGATTTCCCTCTTGAGAGTATTCGAACGAGAAACCGAGGTTGAACCATTGAGCGGGTAACCGCGATCCGACAATGAACATCCAGATCACCGGCAACCATAGAGCCAGTGAGGTCTTGGGATCCCTGGCGGGGTCAAAATACAATAATGCCACCAGAAGGATTAGCCAAATTGATAATGCAAGAAATGGTGGCATCGTTTTTAGGTATTGCAGCTAAGAGTGTTAAATTGTGAACGCAATCCCGCGATCCGTAAGTAGATGACTGCTGGAAGCGACCTGCCGCTTTGATTATTCAAATTGGTCTTCGGGAGCGGCTACTTGATGTTGGCAGCTGTGCCACTCAGAAACCGGTTTTTTGAGAGATATTCATCTCTAACTTCAGAGAGAACCCGCCTAATGGCCACTGAAAGTTCGAATGGGAGTGATGGCATTGGTCTTCCGACCTCACGAGGCTCACTGTAGAGAGTTTGAAAGTACTTCTCGTTGGACGGTTCAATACTTGCCTCATAGAAAATGTGATCAGCGTCTCTGGTCCAGGAAATCGGCTCGAGATTACAGCGTACTTCAGTGACCAAATCGGCCTCGATTTCTCTCTTCCGAACACGTACGTTCACCGTTTCTTTCAGAGGGTTTTCGACCAGCAGCTCGCTTCCGTACATCTCGATTTCGCATACGCCATATTCGCCGATACGCCGGCGACAGGCCCTCCGAATAACCTCACCCAGCGGTCGCCAATGCAACGTGCATGGCAGTGATTGGAGTTTCTTGATCAATTCGACAAGCCGTTCACAATCGTCACTGAAAAAATCATGATGAGTAACGATCAAGCACGGCTTGCCCAGCAGGAGATCAAAGGCAAAATTCTCCAAGCCGTGATGGGCATACCTGCGCGTGAAGATCGGGAAGTCGCCGTATCTCATGATTGCGACATCCCATGCGTCCCTTATTCGCGTTTTGGCCCCGTCCGAATCTACTGGAACCAACTCGGTATTCACTGCCGCGATGTAGCCATTCCGTTTAAGAGCTTTAGTGCTCGCCGAGGAAAACACTCCCTGAGGGAAGATCATGACGGAGTCATGACGGACCCCAGTTCGCGCTTCATGCCTTTTCATCCTGGACTGGGCTAGTCTAGCTCTGCTGTTCAAGACGAGGGGTGAGGTTTCTCCAAATTCTCCAGCGGTGTGATTGCAACCATGAATCGATACAGAGAAAGGACCTTGTTCTTGTCTGAAGAACTCCGCATCTGAATGGGATGTTCTGCGCCAATTCCACGGGATGAAACCTATGTTTGTGGTGAACCCGTAACGGTGCATAAGATCCCTCAGGGTTCGAAAATCGCATGAGCCATAACGTTGTTTCAGAAGAGGATCGTCAATGATCAAACATGCGCCGAGTTCCTGGGGCTGCCATGCGCTATCCCGGAACATATGCCGGATGAACATGACAAGAGGAACGACCGAGCAGAAGTGCTCTTTTACGTCATAGTAAGCTGGGCCGACTGCTTGGTCAATGTCGAGTAAATGTGAGCTCGCATTCAAGAATATGGCGACAGCATTCACTTGGAATCTGACGAATACTGGAGCCCCGTCCGCCGCAATGACGGGCGTAAGCGCCAACTTCGCATTGAGTCCGCCTACCAGAATGCTGTCTTCGCGTCTAAGTTGCGATGAGATCTCCAACCCACCCATCGGTCCTGTTAATTCTGGATGGTCGCGAGAAACGGCGAGGGATAGTGTTCGATTGGGAGCTTCCCGCAAGAAAATATCATCGCTGCCGGTCAGAGTCTGGAGCGCCCGCTCGCTTTCTCTCCGATCCGCGCCCGCATAGGCGTAGAACGTTAAGTTTTGTGCAAGGGAACTATCAGCATTTTGGGCTGGCGCAAGCACCGCCGATACCGCACGGACGGAACCGAATACAACAGCGTTCTGATCCTCGTGGTGCAAATCCCAGAAGGTCGCAGCTTGTGCGGTCTCCCAGGATACACCGAAGAAATCGAGAATTCCCGCGAGCCGGGAATGTTCGCTTGCAGTGTTGCCGTCGGATAAAAGAATCGCCCGCTTGGTCAAGGTCCATTCCTCTTGCTATGCAATCAGGCCGCAGACAAGTTAAACGGGTTTCCGAGCAATTACCAGTGAGCGCATCGCTCGACTGCGGGCAAAAAGATTCAAAATCGGACTCATCAATGCGCAACACGCGGTGAGAGCGCGCCCCGCCGAATGTGGGACCCAGCAAAAGTTTCCCTTCTTCAAAATTTCAAATCCAGCGGATTCGAAGGGAGAACTATATTCATTGAGCGAGGGCAAGTAACACTCAACTCCGGTTTCCTTCCCGCGTCTCAGCCGGCTTCGAAATGCAGGAAAGCGGTCATTCATGTCTATGTTAACGCATACTCCTCCCGGCCTCAGTAATCGAAAAATATCCTTTGCGCAATCGTCTTGCGTTCCGAAGCGATGGCAGTACCTAAAGGTGTTGACGCCGATAACCAAGTCAAACGAGCCTATTTGACTCTTGGCTTCGCCGATCCCTTCAGCCAAATCCTCGACCAGCCGTTCATTGTGCGCGACGCAGAATTTCAGTTTGCCGGCAAGTTTTGCGGGCAGAAAGGCCCGGGCCTCCTCTCCCGCAGCCTGCACCAGGCGCGGGGAAAAGTCGGTTCCATAGGCGTAGTCAATCTGCACGCCCTTCTCGGCTAACATTTCGACCAACCGGGTGATATTCATGGCCGCGCCGCAGCCGAACTCGATGAGACGGAGGGGTTTAGCAGGGGACGCGAGCAAATACTTATCCACAACGTCCTCATATATTTGCCCATAATCATTTTTTAGCAAATAAGTTATTCCGTATCCCGCCGTTAAGGTGGTGTATTTCCTTACAGCATCGTCCGAAACGTATTCATCGAGAAACTTGTCATATAAAGCCTCAGTCTTTTCCATAGTCCTTTATCTCACCTCTGTGTAAATTGGTCTTAAATTAGCTGTGAACTGCTCTCGCTGGCCTGGTTTGTCAACGCTTGATCATGGCTCGGATTCGCTTCACTGGGCTTTGAATTGCAGAGCTATAGCGCAGCGAAATCGCTACAACGGTGATTACTCGCTACGCGACTACGTCTTGGAATGCCTGACACCCTACTGACTTGGCACGGTCAGGCTGAAGCATACTCCACCTGCCACTCGGTTGGTGGGCATTCGTTCACGCTTTCATGGAAGACCGCATCCGGGCTCAGCTCCGAAGAGTAATCGCCGATATCGCGTGATTCTCGTGCTTTATAGATGCGCAAGCGCAAACCAGGCACAGACTCCTCGGAATCGATCGAGACCATGTCGCTCGCCCGACTCGCACTGTTGCAATCAGAATTGAACCTCGCCGAACGACGTTTTCGAAACCATGCAGTCGTTTGCCCCGCTGTAGCAAACCATGTGTTTCGCTTTTTCAAGTCTTCAATCAGGCTGCGATAGCAAGTGCCCCAAGCTCTTTCCGGAAGGAGGCTTCGGTCATGCCAGTTGGTTGTTATGCAACCCCCAAACTTTACAACGTTGTCTACCATTTGTTTCAGAACTGGGATTGCCTCCTGCTGCGAGAGGTTGCGATATGCGGGATAAAACAAGGCGGTGTCCATCGCATGCAACGGCAGCTCAAGCAAACAGCTGGCCTGCAATGGCTTGTAACATTGGGTCGTGCCTGTCGGATACCCTACTGTCTCTCTGTAGCCAACGGTAGAGTCGTAGGCGGCTCCGGCATCCTCTAAGGTCACTGGCGACTGCTGATCATAGTACAGCCAGTGCATCCTCACACCGATTTCAGAAGAATTTGTCAGGCGGCGAATCTCAGCTATTTCTTCGCGGCCGCTGGAACTGTCGAGCCACGCATCAATTCCATGTAATGCGACCTCGCAGCCCGCTGCCATCACCTTTCGAATCGTATCCCCAATCTCTTTAGCTCCATAGCGAGCCGCACGAATTCTGGGTGCCATGCCCTGACGACATCTGCCGGAACGATCCTTGAAAGGGATTACGAAGAACGTCGATGGAAGGCCCTTTTCCAGCTCGAGATAGTGATCCGCGAAACCGCTCCAGAAATCCTTTGCAAGGCCCATGTAAACCAAGGGCAATTTAAGAGCAGCCAGCCAATTCCTCACTAGATCCCGAGCAGACATACGCCTCAAGGCCAGATTGCGCACCGAACCGAAGACCGCGCGATAGAGGAACCCAAACATCGTATGGTCCCACCTGTGGATCGCGATCGACGGATGATCGACGTCATGGGTTAGGCAAGCTATGAATTGATACCCGGCTGGAACTGCTGGGATCTCAACCAATCCCGCACCACTGGCGAGGATCAGGTCCCGCAACAGGCCAATATGCAACTCGAGCGTCGGAATATCCGCATAGTCAAACGGCTGACTGCGGGTCAACAGAATGCGGACTTCGTCGAAGATGTCATAACCTACCCGGGCTACCATTCTGCCTTTTGAATGGCGCACATACATCCCGGCCTGCTGGGGTTCGCCATCGGCCACAAGCCCGGTTCCCTGTTCTCGGAACGTTATGCAACTTCCATAGATCGGAACCTTGGACTCCTTGTATAAGAGTATCCCCTGGCTATCCGTGGAACTGCATTGAATGTTTTCTGTGGCGTCAATCGAAAGCTCGCGAGAAGAATAGAACATGGTTAACTTCGTTGCGCAGGGGGCAATGTTCTCGCCCAAGGTAGAAAGAACGACATCGTAGGTCCGTTCATCCCGATAAAACTCCCACGGAGTCTTAAACAGCTCAAAGAACTCAGCTATCGCCGCGTGCTCGGAATCGTTCGCTATAACGCCGATCATCTTCTCTGCCTTATCCGCGCAAACGCGAAATCTCTTTGATCGTCGTTGCTTATCAATCTGCGCATGCCTGATCAGACTTTTAGCAGATCGCTTACGAGACTTACGAGTGTTTCTCTCTCTTGCTTCCAGGCGTGCGCGAGATATACTGCCTGGCCTCTCTCTGCAATTGCAGCAGCCTCGCGGGGGTGAAAGGCCGCATATTCGATCTTGTCCGCCAGATCTTCCGAGTTACCTGCTTCGAAAAAGATGAGTGATTCAGAATCGAAGTAATCCGTTATTCCGAGAGTACTCGGCGCAATGACAGGTTTGCCAAGAGCCAGATACTCGAAGATCCGCGTTGGTGTATTGATGTCAGTGAATGTATTACGCTGATTGGGCACCACCCCCACATCGGATCGTTCGATCTCCCCCGCCAATTCTTCCAGCTTTCTGGGTCCCAGGTACAAAACCCTGCTCTCTAAGCCTGTCGCGCGAACCTTGGTCATGATCTGCTCAAGATAAGGTGTACTGCGTCCGAAGATGCGAAGCTCCAGCGTAGGAATCTTCGTTTGAAGGAGCGCGACTGCGTCGACAGCCAGATGCAAGCCATTTCGCTCTACCAGTGACCCGTGATACGCGACCACAAATGGGTCGGCGATAGATCGTGTGGGATACGACCGAGCGGCACGATATTCAAATAACCGTTCATCGGGAGAGTTCATCACCACGCCGATCTTCTCGGTGGGGCAGCTGCGCTCGGAGAAGATTCGCTTACACGCGGCATTGACAGTGATCAGCAGGTCTGCCCGCCGTACACTCCATCTTTCCAACCATCGAAGAATCCGAACAGCCGCACTGTTCTCGTTTTTCCCGAAGATCGTCATCATAAGCTCGGGCATCGGATCGTGCTGATCGAGAATGACCTTTGCCCCGAAGAGCTTCGGAAGTATCGCACTAGCGACGAGAATATCTGGCATGTTATGGACGTAGATCAGGTCATATCTTCCCCGAAGCGTCCTCCACGCCAGGATGAAGGCAGAGCTCAGGATGAAAGCGGAATACTGATAGGCGTAGGAAAGAACTCCGCCGCGGAAGTGGCGGATTGGAATTCGCGTTATATCAAGTCCGCCCTCTTTTTCCCGGCGGGGGAGTCCCTCATCTGCTTCGCAAATGAGGTCAATACTCATTCCCTCGTTGACCAGTGCTTGCGCAGCCCGGCGCGGTCGCGGGTCAAAAGGATATGGCGAAAAAACCACCATGCCCGCATGCTTCCCGCTCAAGCGCAGACGGGATGGATCTGCAGTGCGCACAGGCAAAGGAGAGGAAACCTCATCTGCTGTCGCGTCAATCCGAAGGGTTTCGTTTGTCTGGAGACTCATTTTCTCGAGCTAAATAGCCGCTTCCTGCGGTTTCAATCCTGCTGCACTGCGTGAATCGCGCTCGACCTTCATCTGATTGGAAGTCTGGATCGCCTCCAGGAGATCTGACTTGGCGAACTTCCGCAAAATCTTGATGTTCGGCATCACGCAGTGGCCGCCGATAGGGCCGGGAAAATACTTTGTCGTCGGAAAAAACTTTATCTCATCATAAAAGGAAGCGACTTCTTCATAGTTGGCGCCTGTTTGATCGCAATATCTTTCGATCTCCTGAGCCCAGGCAATCAACAGGCCGAAGTAGGTAGTTTCCGTCAGCTTTGCCAGTTCCGTGGCCTCGGGACTCGAAAGGACCTTCGTCTTCAAACCCAGGGATTGAAAGTGATTTGCAGCTCTCTCACCTGCTGCTGGGTCCAGCGCACCGATAAATTTTGTGTAGTGAGAGAGTTCTTCGAGCATGCGCGCATGTTTCCCCCGAATCGGACTGTTCACGACGGAAGCACCCGTGCGCTCCGCTATCGAACGCGTTGTGCCGACGCCGACCGTGCTGTTGATGATCGTCAGCTTCGGCTGAAACAATTCGATATAGTGGGCGGTCTCGCCGACAAAGTCTCGTATCTCGAAGGGAAAGCAAACATGCAGGACATCAACCGCTTGCACGGCGACTGGCGCTGGCGCTATGTCCACGCCCGCGGCAGAATGATGCCTTGAAACTAGCTCGAAAAGGGGCTTCCCCACTTCTCCCAGTCCAGCTACAACTACATACTCTTTGGAAGTCACGACGGTTCATCCTCCAGAACGAAGTCCATGCCCTCTCGCATTTCCCGCGTGGGACACGAACTGCAATAATCCTCGGCCGCATCTTCATTTCGATAGCGGCCATGAACGCAGCTCTGATTCTTACGCAAGTTGATTTGCCTGTGCCATTGCGTCTTGTTTTTCTACGGCCTCATCGCCGGCTTCTGACTTAGTAAATGCCAGAACCTCTTCGGCAACCCTGGCCAGCTGTTGCGCTGTAAGCTGTGGGAACATCGGCAGGGATACGATCTCCCCGGCTAAGTGCGTCGCCACAGGAAGGTCTTCGCGTGTGTAATTCAGGAAAGCGTAGGGCTTTTGCAGATGCAGTGGAATCGGATAATGAATGCCTGTGCCAATACCTTTGCTCTTCAAGAAATCAATCAAGCCATCCCGATTGCCAGTGCGGACGACATAAAGGTGATATACGGCGCGAGACCAATGTGGTTCAGAGGGGACGATCAGAGCTTGATTCCTTGAAAGAAGGTGGGCGTACTCCGAAGCTCGTTCACGCCGTTGTTTGTTCCACTCCGCGAGATGGGGCAGTTTTGCGTGGAGGATGCCGGCCTGTATCGTATCCAGGCGCCCGTTATACCCTTCCACATCGTGGATATATTTCTTCACCTGTCCGTGGTCACGCAACATTCTCACTTTTGCCGCAACATCCGGATCATTTGTTGTGACCGCGCCGCCTTCGCCACATGCTCCGAGGTTCTTGCCTGGGTAAAAGCTAAACGCGGCAGCCCGGCCCATCGATCCGGCCGTCATCCATCGATTGCGGCTCTTCGAGAAGTATTCAGCGCCGTGCGCCTGACACGCATCCTCGATGACAGTCAGGCCGTATTTGTCGGCCAGGGCGAGGATGGCATCCATATCCGCCATTTGACCGTAAAGATGTACTGGCACAACCGCAGTGACCGGCCGTCCACTTCGCAGACTGATGAGTTTCCCCGATTGGTTTCGGACGCACTGTTTCTCCAGAAAGCGCTCGAGCATCCGCGCCGACATGTTGTAGGTGTGCTCATCGACGTCAACGAACTCCGGGACTGCACGCGCCTGAGAAATCGCTTCTGCAGTGGCAATGAATGTGTTCGGCACGGTGAGTACTACGTCGCCTGGTTCGATCCCGCTGGCCATAATGGCAAAGCGCAGCGCATCCGTGCCGCTGCTGACGGCGATGGCGTGGCTGGAATCGCAGAAGAGGGCGAAAGCTTCCTCAAACTTTTCGACTACCGGCCCACCCACGAAGCTTGCAGTGCGAAGCCCCTGTCGAAATGCGCTCACGAGCTCATGCTCAAGAGCCAGATGCGGCGTGACCAGGTCAAGGAAAGGAATAGGTTTAGGCGTCTTGTCGTCGAGGGGTTCCTCTACGAAAGCGCAAAATCTTTGCCGGGTTTCCCGCAACGACCGCGAATGGCGGGACATCCTTCGTCACGACGCTGCCAGCGCCCACAATCGCGTTTTCTCCAATCCTGACCTTGGAAAGAATCGTCGCGTTTGATCCAATGGATGCGCCTCGCCCGATCCACGTGCTCTCCACTTTCCAGTCGGCTTCGGTCTGAAGCTCTCCAGTCTTGCGTCGTTGCGCGGGGATAGGAGTCATTGATGAACATGACACCGTGGCCAATGAAGACGTTGTCTTCAATAACCACGCCCTCGCATATGAATGTGTGGCTCGAAATCTTGCAGCGCTTGCCCACACTGACGTTCTTCTGAATTTCTACAAGCGCTCCGATCTTTGTTTCGTCTCCGATCTCGCACCCATAGAGATTCACGTATTCCGATAGCTTGACGTTCTTGCCGAGCTTGACGTCAGCGGCGACAGAGTTGAAGTGATTCATAAGCGGACCAAGGCTCCCTTCTTGTTTAATGACTGGCTGGCGGCCTCAAGCATCCTGACGACACGCAACCCCGCGTGTCCGTTGTTGAAAGGCTCCTGGCCGGTCGTAATGCACTCCACAAAATAATTAAGCTCATGGCGCAATGCTTCAACTTGCTCCAGTTGCGGGGACCACATATCTCCCGAGCGGTAACTTACCAGGAGTTCGTAAAGGCCCTCTCGGCTTGTAATCTTGACTCCCTTGTCATAGACCTTCACTTTCTCGTCGGCCTCAAGATCGTTCCACACGATCATTCGCTTCTCGCCGCCAATCAGTGTCGTCCGAACTTTCACCGGGGAGAGCCAATTGACATTGATGTGCGCGATGATTTTGTCAGGAAAGTAAACCGTCACAAAAGCAACGTCCTCATGGCCGTTCAAGTGCCCTTGCCCGGTGGCGACAACCGCCTCCGGATCTGGCCTTGATGAGGTGATCCATAATCGAGAGGTCGTGCGGCGCCAGGTCCCAAAGCACATTGACGTCGTGTTGAAAGAGGCCGAGATTTACGCGCGTTGAGTCGTAGTAGTAAAGGTTTCCCAGTGCGCCTTCCTCGATCAGCTGGGCAATTCTTTTCACCGCACCCGTGAACAGAAATGTATGGTCAACCATCACTTTCAGGTTCTTCCGCTCTGCGAGATTGACTAATTCCTCTCCTTGAGCGGCGGTGCTCGTGAAGGGCTTCTCGACAAAGACGTGTTTCCCATTCTCTAGTGCGGCTTTTGTCAGCTCATAGTGGGTCCAAACCGGCGAAACGACAGCGATTGCATCGATGTGAGGAGAAGTGATCACTTCCATCGCGTTTGCCGTTACAGTCACGCCCGGATGGGCCTTTCGGGCGCGCGCCTGCGCCGCGGGACTAAGATCCGAGATCGCGCGCAACTCTGCACCATCCAGATTTGCGATATTCCTGGCGACGTTCGGACCCCAGTACCCGTATCCAATTACTCCGAAGTCCATAATTTATTAACTCCTCGCTGATTGTTGGCTAAGCAACATACTCTTAAAAAACACAGAAAACGGCCGCTCCGCATTGAACCTGAATCGCGGCAAGTCCGACTATTTTTTAGTGGATAGGTGCTGCAGACCATCTGATCAATCCGATTCCACTAGAGCGGCTGCTACTGAAGCTCGCCGCGGCAATCCTCGAAGCGATTGCCCAAGCCAGGTGGACGGATTCAGACTTTAATACGCGCCTGAGCCCCGAATTACCGCTCCCGGGGTCCGAAGCAGGATCTTCACATCCAGCCATGGGGTCCAGGTAGAGGCGTAACGCAAATCAAGGCGCACCATTTCATCAAACCGGACGCTACTGCGACCCATAACCTGCCAAAGGCCCGTGATACCGGGCTTTACGGCCAGAAGCCGCTGACGGTGCCATGTTTGATAGGCGGCCAACTCATAGGGAATGGGAGGGCGCGGGCCGACCAGCGACATCTCTCCCTTGAGCACATTGAGGAACTGAGGAAGCTCGTCGAGACTCATTCTTCGCAACAGCCCGCCCACACGCGTGATCCTTTTATCGGCGGTGAGTTTGAAGACACCCCTCCCGCTCTCGCTCTGTTTTGTTTCGCCGGGTGTACTTGCAATGAGCCGCGTCACAAACTCCTTGTGCACGTTCGAATCGTTGTTAACAAACATGGACCGGAATTTGAGGAATGTAAACGTCTGACCGTAGCGCCCGACCCTTTGCTGCCGGTAGAACACAGGCCCCTTGGAGCTTAATTTGATTGCAAGAGCAATGCACAGAAAGAGGGGAGAACACAGGATCAATGCTGTCGCGCTTCCGATGAGATCAACCGTCCGCTTCACGATGAGCACGGAGCGCCGCCCTTCGTCATGGCTGGTCAGGTCAGGGTAAAGAGCTGCATTACTTGGGCGTCCCGGTGTTTCGTGATCCCAGTCGTCCGGAAAGAGGTGAAAAGAAATTCGAATCTGATTGAATTGCTCCTCTGACAATTCGTTCCGGAGGGTCTTCGTAACTTTAGTTAGGAACGTATCCAGAACCTCTCGCTTATCATTCACGACGAGGCCCGTGAACATCGCACCGACAATTTCCTCGTTCTTGTACCAACCCACCAGATCCGTATCCCTGCTCGACAACAGCAATGCCGAGGTCGCGCTATTAAGAGTCGCTTTGTGCTTTTTCGCGCTTTGCGCCCCGACGCATTCCAGCAAGATAAGCAGGAACGGGGACATGGAACGTTCCGTTCGCTTGCGCTCAATCGCGATCATCCGCCGGAAAGTGTCCTCGTCCAGAGGAGTGCGATCCACTGCGGGAGTCACGTCAAGAAGCGGGTCAGCGGAATTCTGCTGCTTCATTTCATCGGAAAATGTCACAACATATTCCCCTTGGTGATGTTGACGCAGTCATCGATGCAACTAGCGCGGCGGTGTTTAGACCGCCTGTTTCCTGCTTCTTCTGCCCGGCAGATGTAGATCGTGCCATTTCGTTTCGACATTATCGGCATCCGATTGTCAATCCTGCATGAAGAAAATGTGAGGAGTCAAGATCCATTTCAGTTTTGCTGACAAAGTTGGCGCCGATTGTCAGGAAGAAATCGACGATCGGTAGTAGTATCCGCTGTAGGCGGAGGCAATTGAGCCGTTCACCAGTGCACCGAGAACCTTTTTTTGATCAAGTGCCTCGATACCCTTCTGCAATTGGTGTTTTTCGGTCACCCCTTGGCGCGTAACCAGAAGTACGCCGTCCACGAGCCGGCTCCAGACACTCGTATCTGCCAGAGGCAAGACAGGAGGGGAATCGATAACGATCCAATCGAACAAGGCCGCGCACTCTTCCATCAGGGCTGATAACTTCTGCGACTGCAGAAGCTCAATGGGGTCGCTCGAGGTCTTGCCAGCCGGCATGAACCAAAGGCCCGTGTCTGCAAGGCGGTAAATGCCCTTGAACGGGCTGCGTCCCTCTTTTAGCAACTCGAACATCCCAGAGCCGGTCTGCACTCCGAACATCTGAGAGAGAGAAGGACGGCGCAAGTCTCCCTCGACGAGCAACGTCTTTTCGCCGGACGCATAGGCAAGTGCACAAGCAAGGTTGGCTGCGATTGTGCTCTTGCCTTCCTGCGGGATCGTGCTCGTGATGAGGAGCTTCTTCAGCGGCCGCACTCGGCGCAGGTCCTTCAATCGGACTCCCAAAAGACGAATGGCCTCGGCAGCCGGATTCTCGCGATCCGTAAGACAGACCAAACGGCTTTGTGGAGCGAGTGAGATCGGAATCGACCGTAGGCGGTCTAAAGCCCTGAGCCGCTCATCAATAGGCAACTCTTCCGACGTGCTGACAACCGATTCTGTTCGAGCCGGGAGATCAGCCTCTGTATGAACGGTTTCACTGTGCTCCGCAAAGTTGATCACTTCCGGCCCGACATGGGTCTCGACGGTTTCCCACTTGGATGCGGCCCTGTGTTCAGCCCGCTTCAGCAGATCGGGGCCTTGGGGCAGCGTTTCGCTGTCATCCCCTGACCTCTCTCTTTCAGATCTTTGTAACGCGTCAAATATTCTACTCATAATCGATTCCTTCCACAGCGGTTCGAATTCTTATCCCACCTGAGAATTCTGCTCCAAAGGGACAAATGCGTCGAGACGGAATTCGGTCGCTACATCTTCAATAATCCGCGCTGTCACAGATGGCGTCTGCCTCGCATACGCACTGAGCAGCGCATTTTCGCATATGGTGTTAATAAGGCGAGGAAAACCCCGTGAATAGGAGTACACATTATCGATCGCTTGCGGAGAAAAAATTGGCGGCTGGCTTGCGTCAGCGCCGGCGATTCGCAGCCGTTGCTCAATATACTCCTGCGTCTGCTTGGCATTCAGAGCGCTCCAAGCTGCGTCCTGAGGGCAATGCGCTGTTTCAGCTGTCTCAGTTCGACAGAGTCGAGCTTTTGGTCAAGTTCCGGCTGACCCGCCAGGATGATCTGCACCAGTTTGTCTTCCGATGTCTCCAGGTTAGAAAGGAGACGAAGTTCTTCCAATGTGTCGGCGGACAAATCGTGCGCCTCGTCGACAATCACGACGCTCGTCAAGTGATTTGCGCCGCGGTTGACAAGAAACTTGCTGAGATCCAGCAGAAGCTCGCATTTATTTTTTCCCGACGCCGGCAGGCCGAAATCGGAAAGAACATATTGCAGAAAATCCGTTGGCGTGAGCCGGCTATTGAACACATACGCGTAGGCAATATCCTTGCTGTTCTCCAGGAGCCGCAAAAGACACCGCAGCAGCAAGGTCTTCCCCGTACCCACTTCGCCCGTTACAACGACAAATCCTTTATGCCGCCGCACGCCATAGTAGAGCGCCGCCAGCGCCTCATTGTGTCGTGGGGTCGGCACGAAGCAATGGGGATCCGGTGTTAGATCGAAGGGGTTACGCTTGAGATGAAAGAAAGCTTTATACATTGGGCAATAAGACCTAGGACTGGAGAAAACTAAAGACTGAGCCGGCAAGGATCGCGACGAACACGACGGCGGTCGCTGCCCACCCTAACCTCAATCTCCGTTTTGCCTCTTGTTCATCCGCTGCATTCACGATACTTGGAATATCTGACAAAACACCCATAGGCAGCAGCGACTTGATTTCCTTTTCGCTGTAAAGACGATCATCGAAGAACTCGAGACCACCTGCGACGATCAATCCCAGCGCCAGTCCCACGGCTAGGCCAAGACCACAAAACTTCAGGCGATTGGGAGAGTCTGGCTTGGAAGGCAGACTCGGCGGATCCAGAATCGTAAACCGCTCGCCTTGCTGCGTCTGTTCCATGCTTGTGGCCATCACAGACTCGTCCTTCTTTTTCAACAGATCGTCGTAGTTTGCCTTTGATTGATCGTATCCACGAGTCAAGTCATCCAGCTCCTGCTCAGTCGCTGGGGTCAGATTCAGCCGTCCCTGGTACTCGCCAAGGCGCGACTTAAGACTCTCGATCGAACTCTCCCGATTCGCTATTTCCACCTGGTTGGCCTGCAACTGACTTTGTACCTGGCGTCCAGTTGTGCTTAATCCGGCATCGGCCGAAGTACCCGTTGCAGCACCGTCGCTTGCATGTGCCGATTTTTGGGCCGCGATTAAGTTTTCTCTCATTGCCTCCGTCTTGGCAATTTGGGCCTTGACCCTCAAGACGTCGGGATAGCGGTCGGTATAGCGGGAGCTAAGATCGGCGAGTTGCGCACGCAACGTGTCGAGCTGAGTGTCAATTGTGGCCAGATCCGTAGGCCCCCCATTGGTTTGGTCGCCACCGGGATGTACTCTTACTTGCGCCGTCTTCTCCTGCTCGAGCAAGGCTTCAAGGTAGACGCGTTGTTGCTTCGCTGTATTCAGCGCGTCCTCTTCGCTTTGAAGTTGCGACTGTAGACTATTCAGAATCGCAAGATTGCTCGATTCTTGTGTCGGCAACGCTCCTTCGTGTTGACTCTCGAATGCCTGGACCTTAGCCTCCTGCTCCGCCAGACTCTGGCGTGCGTCTTCGAGCTGCTTTTCAAGAAAATCCGTGGTTCCTTCAGATTCCTCCAATTGGCGCACTTTGTTATCGTTGATGAAGAGATCTGTAAGTTCAGTGGTTACTTTTTGCGCTGTGTGCGGATCGCGAGCTGAGTACGAAATCGTGAATGAAGAGATATCCTCCTTCTGAGGATCCCGCACCAGGTCGAGCTTAATGTCTTTCCGCATACTCGCAATCTTTTGATCGTCGGCGAGGTCTGAATGCTCGCCGCCATACAGATGAAGCTTCTGAATGATTACAAGTAGCCGGGTTCGGCTGAGGATTTGCTCAGACATACTCTGGAGTCGCGTCTGCAAATCGTCATTGACATTCGGCACGACATAGTTCTGAGGCATGGTTGGCTGCTCTACGATGATGACCGTGCTCGACTTATACCGGGGTGGGATCACCCAACTCGCTCCCCAGACCAGGAGCCAGCCAAGAAACAGCGGCACCAGGAACTGAAGGTTGCGGCGACGGACAATTCCCATCAGTCGCTGTAGATCGAAGCTTTCTGTTGTCTGTTCGTCTAATTCATCTGGCATGGCTATTTCCCCATGGGCTTTCTGAACGCGTAAGTTATTCTCCCGTACACCTGATTGCTGTCAGGATTCGCGGAAATAATCGGAATTTCGGAGTAGGTCTCATGAAGGCGCTGGTAACCCACCCTCAGAATAAGCGACTCGCGGAATGAATGGGTTATAGACGCCTGTCCCGCGACCGTAGTCCCGACGACGAGCGTGAATAAATTTGGCGTCTCGTTAGTTGCATTCGCATAGTACACCGAGACCTCGGAAGTCCATGTGTGAGAGAAATTCCAGCCGCCACTAAGGGCTGCGTTGTTCGTACTGTAGGCGCCGAGCAAGCCGCCTCCGGCCGTAGTTGAGTAGGAGTAGCTAGATGCAAGATAACCGCGTTTGCCTTGGTAGCCCACGCTGACGTCGACTTCGGGCGACCACGAATTCGAAGCGGGCAAATTAGGCGACGTGACGTTGACTTGTTCTACGCCCCCGGAGACCGAGACCGAGGCCGTCTTTGTGATGTAGAACGAGTAGAACGGAAGCACTGAGTTGACCTGGGTATAGCTTCGTTGAAGCAAGGTTTGCGCGGCGGTTCGCGTCCACTGATAAGAGACGCCGAAGTATTGCTTTTGAGAAATGCGGCGGTTGTAAAAGGCCCAGGCACCGTCCGCGTGCGAGTTTCCGAGCCCGGTGACGGCAGAGGGGGCGGAAAAGTAGTATGTCGAATCAGATGCTCCCCCCCCGATCATTCCGTTTCTCCCGAATTGGTAGCCCAGGGATGCGTGCGCCAAATTGTTCAACTGTTGCTCGAAAGGAGCGATCACGACAGGCGCGGTCGTCTGCGTTGAACCAGTGACCCCGCCTCCGGAAAATAGATAGGACTGATCAAAGACATCCGAAGTTCGATAGAAGAAATCTTCCACGTTGAAAGTAACATGCGGGCTGAAACGATCCTGAAATGTCATCGTCGCGCCGTTATTGATCGAGTCGAGCGCGGTCGTCGGCTCATAGAAGACAAAACTTGGACTGTAGGAAGCAGTTACTTGCCGGCGAACGGTGGACCGAAGAATTGATAAAGTCGGGTAAAAGGAAAATGTTCCGTCATTCACTGGTGTTGCGGTCTGATTTGGAAGAACGTTGTTGATATACCCAGCGCTTGCGGTTAGGTCGGCTGACATATAATTCGGCAAATTCTCAGGGGTCGCCACATTCGCATAGACCCCGCCGCCCACGGGTGGTGGAACCGACATTTCGGCACTGGAGTCGGCGTTTGAGTCACCGCCGCTCGCACCTGGCTCTACCTGTGACCATAGAGGCAAGTTCGCGAGCAAGAGAGCGACGATAGCGAGTCGTGCGAACATTTTCGGTTTCTCAGGGCACCACGATGGTGTCATGTGGCTTGATTTGAATGTCCGGAGTCGCATGCTTTCCCTTTTTTCCCTTCTGTCCCTTGATGAAGTCCTCATAGTTGAAGGGGAGCCGGATCTCCGTCCCGTTGGCAGCCTGACGGACGACGTAGATGCCTTTCTTTTTTGCGAAGTCCCTGAATCCGCCAGCCAATGCAATCGCGTCTACAATAGTTGTGTCGGTGGTGAGCGGGTAGGAGCCGGGTTTTGTTATTTGTCCGAGGATGTTAAAGTTCCGGCTCTTGATCTCCTGAACGATTACCGTCACTTGCGGATCTGTTATGAAACCGCGCAGTGCAACCGTGACGTCCTCCGCGAGTTGGGCTGGAGTTCGTCCCGCCGCTTGCACATCTCCCGCCAGCGGTAACGAGATCTTCCCGTCTGACCGCACGGGAACCACTTTGGTGAGGTTCGGCTCGTTCCAGACACTGATCGACAGAACGTCGTCGTCGCCGATAACATAAGCACCGTCACCATGACCATTGCCCGGCGCTGAATCGGATTGACCACTGGAGGCATTGGTTGTTGGGATTCCACTGTCGGCTGCCTGCGGCTTAGCAGTTTGGCCTCCGAGGTGCGCCGTAAACGCAAGGCCCACCACAAAGCAACTTCCAATTGCCCAATTTGTCAAACTCTTCATAGCCGCCTTCCGCAACCGTTCTGCAAATGTTACTCTCAGCAATCGAAAACGATAATACATCCGGAATTCCTCAAATATGTTTCGCATAAAAAGAGCGATGCTCGTTGAAAGTTGTTCCTGCAGAGTGATCTTGACTTAGTTGCAGGACATCGAATTCGGAACTCTAAGTGGCCACCATGTGTGGGGAATTGGTTTTCAAAATCTTGCCCCTGTTTGACCAAATCGGCGAAGAGTCTCGCCCACCATCGGAGCTGAAATCGCCACACGGTTCAACATCGGAGGCGTGGACTTCAACGGCGACAGACCGCGCCAGCATATCTACAGAGAGAACGAGGCGAAAGAGATTCTTCTTGCGAACGAGGATTCCTTCAACTCCTTCAAGGGAGCCTCGAACGACTCGCACGCGCTTCCCGCATTTAAGGAACGGGTAGGGCTCGATCTGGCTAGGCCCGTCAACGACTCTCTGAATCGCTTCAATCTCCTGGTTGGGAACGATTGCAACCTGTTCTCCGCGATAGAGAATCATGTGAATTCCCGGCGTTGTTACGACCTGCAATTTACGATCGAGGTCTCCGCGGACGAAAACGTAGCACGGAAATAGCGGCAGAGAAAGCACCATTCTCCGGTCTTTCCAGCGACGAGTTGATTCATAGAGCGGCAGAAAGACCTCAAAACCTTTCGCGACGAGCATCTCCGCAACGGTCTTCTCATGTTGGTGGCGAGTATAAACGGCCCACCATGGCGAGGCGTCGCGCGTTTCGGATCGGAATGTCTCGGCGGCCTGCATTGCATATTCCCCTTACTCCGGGGCCCTTGTCTTTGGCGAGCTGGGCGCCCCAAATTGGCTCAATGGGATATAGCTTCGCCCTGTGAGTCACATCGATGGCCTGAGGACTCCGCTTGATCTACCCTGTTTCCACCGCACAATCGGCCCTCAACAAGAGGAGAATCGCCAGAATGAAGCGGGGTACAAATGCCGTGTCTTCATCATCATGGCCAGACAAGTAAGTTTCAATGCCCCTATTGTGCTAGCGTGAAAGCTCTCGGTAACACTTTCAAGACACCGTCGGTAACAGCATGAAATGTAAATCGGCCAAAACCAGTTCACCAATACTTCAGCCGCTTTCAGAACCCCTGGCGTCTTGGCGCCTTCTAACAAATGACTCGCTCGCTGCCGCGCTCGCAAAAAAGTGGCGCGATCCTGCTCCTTCTACCCCATCTGCCCAAATCACCACGCCACCAGATCCGATCTGCAACATCCGAAACCTCTCTTTATCTGCCGAAGCCACCTCTGGCCATCGATTCTCTGGCAAACGAATATTAATGCGCAGACGGTCGCCCCCTGTGGCTTCTACGCCTATGGGGAATTCCCACATCGCGTAGCTTGTAAAGCAACGCACGATAGCTCAAACGCAGTGTTTCCGCCGTTTTTCGCCTATTCCAGCGATTCGCCTGAAGAGCCTTCAAGATTAAGGCGCTGGTCGCCGTCGAAGTTGCCGGATCGGTAGCCTCCTTCAGAAAGTTCAATCGAGGGTGCCGGCTGGCTAATCCATTGGGCATTTCCAGCTGACGCTTAAGTTCCGCGCGCAGAGCTTCGTCATCGCCAAGAATGATGGCTCGCGCAATCCAGTTTTCGAGCTCGCGCAGGTTCCCAGGCCAATCCCATTGCTTCAGGAGCTGCAAGCGTGTCTGGGCGCAACTGAGGCATTTTCCTTCGAAACTGGCGAGATAGTTTCTGAAGAAAGTACTCACATAGCTGCGGGATGTCGTCTTTGCGGTCACGAAGCGGCGACAGTCGCAAAGATACAACGTTGATGCGATGGAACAGGTCTTCGCGAAAAGTGCCCATTTCGACAGCCTTCTGCAAGTCAACATTGGTCGCACAGACAACTCGCAAGCGCGCCAATCGCTTCTCACCGGCGCCGATTCTCGTAAAAGAGCCGTCCTGCAGAAGACGAAGCAATTTACCCTGCAGATCCAGATTCATGTCGCCGATCTCATTCAGGAACAGCGTCCCGCCCTCCGCGATCTCAATCAAACCCGGCCGATCCTCGCTCGCGCCCGAAAAGGAGCCCCTTTCGGAGCCAAATAATTCGCTTTCCAAGCAGACTTGCCGGAATAGCTGAGCAGTTGAGCTTCACAAACGGCGCATCGCGCCCGCTCGAGCGCGCGTGCAGAAACCGGGCAATCAGTTCTTTACCCGTTCCGCTCTCGCCTTGAATGAGCACCGGAATATCGACCGAAAGGACGGAGTCGATCCTGCTCCGAATTTCGCGCATGGCCGGCGTTCCGCCAAAAATGACAGTCTGGCCCGGCAATTCCGCCGGATCTACGCGGAAGCTTCGATCTAAAGATGTGGACATAAACCCCAAAAAACGGAGGGAACTTCGCTCCTGCATGAAGCAACCAAGTGGCCAAACCCCAGACGCAACAGAAAGGGCAGGTCAAGGTATATATTGTTTATTTGCTATTAGTTAATAAGAAGATTGACTTGCATGCTCACTGAGTCTTGGCCAGACTATGCAGAACTTTGCACACTTCCTACCAGTTGTTTGCAGTGTTTTCAGGTTGTGCGAGAAATAGCGGAATCGAGCTCTGACCTCGCCCTAGCACCTGACAATATTCGCGGCGGTCAAGCCCCGGGTAGCGTTGCGCGTATCCACTACCAGCTGCGCCTTCGACACTATGGCGGGATAGTCATATTGAGAGTGATCTGTCGCGATGACGACGCAATCGAACTCTGGGATATGGTCCAACGAGGTACTGGTCATATCAAGCGCATACTTGCGGCCGCGCCCTGCTGAAGGAATAAACGGGTCGTTGTATTCGACATGGTGCGCCGCGCTTTTGCAGCAATTCAATGATGGTGAGGGACGGGGATTCACGGAGGTCATCGATATCGCGCTTGTATGCCAGACCAAGCATCAACACGCGTGATCCAAACAGCGACTTTCGACGCTGGTTCAATGCTTCGATAATGTTCTCGACGACGAAATAGGGCATGTCAATGTTGACTTCGCCGGCCAACTCGATAAACTTCGTTTGGAAGTCAAATTGCTTCGCCTTCCAGGAGAGATAGAAAGGGTCGATGGGTATACAGTGCCCACCCAGTCCAGGACCGGGATAGAACGCCTGGAATCCAAAGGGCTTCGTCTTGGCCGCTTCGATCACTTCAAAGATGTCGATCCCCATGCGCATGCAAAGCTGCTTTAACTCGTTGACCAGCGCGATGTTTACGCAGCGATAGATATTCTCCAAAAGCTTTGTCATCTCGGCGGCAGCGGGCGAAGAGACCGGAACGATGCGGCTAAAGATGGATGCGTAGAGGGCCGACGCAAGTTCAACTGCCGCTGGGCCGCATCCGCCGACAACTTTTGGAATGTCGCGCCGGGCTATCGAGTCGTTACCCGGATCTTCTCTTTCTGGAGAGAACGCAACATAGAAGCCGGGGCTAACCTCATCCATCGCCAGGCGGAGATCGGCTTGATTCCCTTTCTCAAGAAGAGGAACAACGACTTCTTCTGTGGTGCCCGGATATGTTGTGCTTTCCAGAACGATCAGCTGCCCGTCACGAAGGTATGGCGCGATGCTTCGGACAGTGTCACGAATGTAACTAAGGTCCGGCTCATGGTATTCGTCGAGGGGCGTCGGCACGCACATGATGACGACATCCATCTGCGCGATCTCGGTATAATCCGCGGTGGCCCGGAATCCGTTCTCGCGCGCCTTCTGAATCATGCTCTCGGGAATTCGCACAATATACGAGCCGCCCCGGTTGAGAGTCTCCACTTTGCGATCGTCGATATCGAAGCCCGTGATCTTGAAATGCTCATCACTAAACAAAAGCGCTAGAGGCAATCCAACGTAGCCCATGCCGATGATTCCTATCCGTGCCTCCCGAGTCTCGATGCGGCGCGCCAGTTCATTGGTTCGTGGTGAGGAATTCAACGTCACCGTCCTTCCCTCACGCCCATTCGGGGTTTAATTCAGGCGTGAGCCCGCGTCATAAGTTCCACAAAACGAACTATAAAGCGTCCACCCGAATCGATGCCGCTTAGACATCAAGATCGCGCGGGAAAAATGAGTCGCGAGTGTCGCAGGGATGGGGAAGAAGGAAAAGGGAGGATCGATCGTAGTCAGTTAGACTGCATTTTTCCGAGCTGTAGGGATCTTCCGGAGTGGTTGCTGGTTATCCCCAGCTGACCATGGCCTGAGGTGGTGCTGCTGGATCTTGTACAGCAGGCTGCGGTAGCTCATGTTGAGGTATTGCGCGGTGCGCCGGCGATTCCAACCGAAAGTCTCAAGCGCACTTTGGATCATCTTCGCCTCGGTGCGAGCCTTTACATCGCGAACAATCGATCGTATGCCGACGCATGGAGCCGGTGCATCTGCCAACTGATCCTGCAGATCAGCCGGGCCTGGTGCGTCCACCTTGGCTTCCAGCTCTCGGGTAGCGGCGTCTGCGTCGCGCATGACGATGGTCCGTGTGACGAAATTCCGAAGCTCCCTCAGGTTTCCCTTCCAATCGTAGAGGAGCGCGGCATCCATCAACCGGGAAGGAAGACTGCTTCCAAATCCCTTCGTCAATTCCACGGGTGAGCGGCGAATAAACTCCTCGATGAGATAGGGAATCTCCTCGCGCCTCTCGCGAAGCGGCGGAACTTTGATGGTGAAAACACTGAGGCGGTAATAGAGGTCCTCGCGAAATGCTTTTGCAAAAAGCGCGTCTTCCATTTGCACATTTGTGGCAGCGAGAACTCTGACATCGACTTTGGTGGTTTCCTGCGCCCCAAGGCGAGCAAACTGTCCATCCTGGAGAACGTGAAGGAGTTTCGCTTGCATCTGGACGTCAATTTCGCCGATCTCATCGAGAAGCAACGTGCCGCGATTCGCCTGTTCGAACTTGCCCGCACGGTCGTCGATCGCTCCGGTGAAGGCGCCTTGCCGATGACCGAAGAGCTCACTCTCGAGCAAGTCCGCCGGCAGGGCCGCGCAGTTCACTTTCAGAAACTTCTCCCTGGACCGCCGAGAGTTCTTATGAATCAGTTGTGCGATCACTTCCTTGCCGGTGCCGCTATCACCCAGAATCAACACATTGACATCGATATCCGCAAGCAATTTGACCTGGCGATGGATTTCCAGCATTTGCGGCGACGCAGCCAGAAAGAAATTGCTGCCATCCAGATCTTCCAAATATGGAACGGCGGGCATGTCATCGGAATGTGCAGGGGAATGTGCGGTGAATGCGCAAGATTGGCCGCAGAGATCGCAATTTCACTAAAGTCGGAAGACGTGTTGCGGACCGCACGCACCTGCCTGCCGGCGAGAGTCAACGACTCGACGGCCAACTCTATGTCTTCGCGCATGAGCGGCATGGTCAGGGTGAGTTTGATACCGAGCTCCGCAGCTTCTGCCAGTATCCGTTGATCGCTCAGCCGGGTAATCAGGCAAATTTTTTCCGCAGGGGCGAACTTCAAATACTGACGAAATTGCGACGTCTCAGATGAGTTGACCGCCGCAGCCTCACACAGCAGCAGATCGGGATCGAGCCCGTTGATCAGAAGCGCGGTAGCCTGCGAACTCCCGGCCGCTTCGATCACCCGATGGCCGGCCCCTTCGAGGACCATCCTGGCGAACGCGCGGGTTTTTGCATTCTGAATGACACTTAGAATGAGCAACAGCGGTCTCACCAAGGCCTCTTTCTCGATCTGCAAAATCACTTAGAAAATTCAGCCTACCCAAACTCGCCCATAAAGGCGTTCCGCCCGAGAGACATCAATTCTAAGCCTCCCAAAGGACACAATGTCATCCAAAAAAATGCGACGTATGGATGCCCATGTGCGATTGGAAACAAACTCCCTTTTCTGCTGAGCGGTTGCCGCGCAACAGCGATGATCCAGCGAATACGGGATTGGGCCTCTTGTGCGGCTATTGGATATAACCGTATGAGGAATCGTGCTTTATCGCAGCGTCCAAAAACCCATATAACGTTCGTCCGTTGGCCAGCGGGCAACTTCCTTGGGAACCAATGGAACCTGTAGCAAAAACCCAAGAACGTTGAACTTGACTCGAAAAAAGAACGGTACGAACCGATGACGCCTGCGCCTTGCAGTTGTCCCTTGAAGATATTTGACAAGCAATGGAGTGTCAACGGAACAATGGTCATTGGTCAAGCGCTTCAGTAACACGCGATTGTAATCAAAGGAATTTGTCAACGGACAATTTGAATGTATCATGCAGATTACAATAAACATACCGTCAGATTAGCCTCTGTTTTCGCGCCGGTTTTGATGCGACATTCTGGATGGCGTTTCGGGTACCGGCACCGATGTTCATTTGTTGAACTCCGAGCTGCCTGTATCTGCTCTTTTCTTGCGGCTGCCGTCGCAGGACGCCAGTGGGCCCGATTGCAGGCAAGGCATTCTGATTGTTCCCTGTGGCACATCGCGCGTCGTAAGCCATTGAGGACATTGAGTGACGAGTGATTACCAGTGATAATTCTGGTCCGTTAAGAAGCTGGCGAAACCATCTCTTCAAGTTTCGTCGTATTCTGTAGACAAGGACCCGCCTGATGAAGACTTTCACTCTCGATGAAGCGCAATCCCTGCTCCCGGTGCTCGAATCATTGCTGAAGCGAGCCATGGAGGGCAGGCGTGCAGCTCAATTGGTCGAATCGGAGCTCAATGAGCTTCCGCAGCGGATTTACCTCTCCGGCGGAATGCGCGTGAATTCCACGCTCGTGGCAAAGCAGCGCGCTGAGGTAGAAGAGAATCTCAAGCAGGCCCAGGAAAGCATCGCGGAAATCGATGCGATCGGCGTCCAGGTGAAGGATCTCGATTCCGGGTTGCTCGACTTTCCCTGCCGTATCAACGATCAGATCGTTTTGCTCTGCTGGCGAATGGGTGAGCGGACAATTGAACACTGGCATACGATTGAAGCTGGCTTTCAAGGCCGGCAGTTGGTGGATGAACGCTTCCGGCGCCGTGTCACCGCCGGTGGCCGTCCAAACTAACCCCCCGACTAACCCAGGATCGGCCGGCTGCTGCAAGGTAATTCTCAGGCGGTCGACGTCTCATCCCCTCGACGAACGAAATGTTTCCCAGCCACGTCTTTTCGATGAGTGCGTTTTCCCGCGCATCTGCGACAGGTTGGTCTGACAAGACAAACGGACAATCGAGCGGTACCCTTTGAACTGTGCGATTCGAACTGTACCCTTCGACAAGAATGCCTTTCCGAATTCTGATTGGCCGAATGCGCGCTCGATTGGTATTGCGCCCGGAGTGAAGGTCCAGAAGTGACGATCCAGGAGTGACGATGAAGAGCGTGAAATGGATGGTGCTGGGATTGGCTCTCGCCGCGCTGGTGGCCGGATGCAAGGGATTCTGGGATCTTCCTCCTTCGACAACATCGACGAACCCAACCACTCCGACCACGCTTTCCAGCGGCGTTTTCTATGTGCTGGACCAGACGACCAAAGAGGTCGTGGGCTACGCCATCACCTCAGGCACTCTCGACGCCATTTCGGGAGGCACGCAGACATTGTCCGCGGCGCCCTTTTCGATCGCAGTCGCGCCTAATGGCGGATTCCTTTATGTCGGCACCGTCAATGGCATCTACCTTTACACGATTGATTCCGGCGGCGCTTTGAGCATCGGTAATAACGGAGATACGATCTCGGGCGACATTCCGACTGCGATGGTGATCAGCGGATCATGGCTGATCGATGCATTCACTAACGCAAGCGGCAGCGTGCAAATGGACGCCATCGCAATCGATCCTTCGACCGGGGCGTACACAGGTACTAGTGGTACGCTTCCGGGCCAGACTTTCACCGTCGCCAACGCGGCGGTGAAACAAATGGTGCTGTCACCCGACAGCGCTAATTTCTTTGTTGCGCTTGGGACTGGCGGAACGATTGTCGTTCCCTTCGCCTCAGGCAACGCTAATCCACTGGGAGCAACGGCAACGACGATTCCGGTAGCGAATTCAGGTGGCTCGGCATTGTCCGTCGCGGTCGATCCAAGCGCGACGCCGCGCCTGTTCTATATCGGTGAGACATTAGCGGTTGGGGCCTCCGGCGGATTGCGCGCGTTTAACTACACCTCACTCGGCAGCAACCCGTTGACCGAGGCTACCGGTTCGCCAATTGCCAGCGGCGGCCTTGCTCCTAACGCGATTCTGCCGATTGCAACGGGCGATTACGTTTATGTCGCCAACGGTCAGGGTCCGACATCCGCCGGCAATGTCGCATGGTTTCCCATAACGGCTTCCGGAACCACTTACACTGTGGCCGCGGGAAGCACGGTTACAACCGGCATTCAGCCGAGCGGACTGGCAGAGGACAGCACCAGTAACTTTGTGCTGGCCGTGTCAACGGGCGGCACCACAACCAGCGGCGATCCCGATCTTGAGGCTTATACGATGAGCTCCGGCGCGCTCACTGCCGCGCTTACTGCCGCAACCGGAACCGATCCCACCGGCGCGCTTGCCATCGCTGCGCTTCCGTAAAGACAGTTCGCAGTTCATAGTTCGCAGTTCGCAGATCGCATTTCACGGTTCTCAGCAGGCGGAAGTCGGTCGTCGACGGCTGGGGATAACTGCATTCCGTATTGGTGATATTCTCAACTTGAACGCCACGAGCTGTGCTCACTCGTCTGCCAATTTTTTTCGATCAATCAATCCGGCGCTTCAGAAGCGTCCTGGCGCTGCGTTTTGCTGTGCTCTGCTGTGCTGTCCTGTGCTGTCTTATGCTCGCCTCAGGTTGCGCGCGGTTCCGGCATGAGCATCATGAAATGGTGTACGTCTCCGTTCGCACAACTTATCTGCACGACCGCGTGGCGCCGGTTTCAAATCGCGTGTGCGAAGTGGTCAACGGGCAGCCGCTTGAGGTGCTGGAGCATGGCAAGCGCTTTCTGAGAGTCCAGACGGACAAGAACGAAATGGGCTGGATTGAAGAGCGCGCCGTGATCGACCAGCAGACCTACGACGGATTTGTTCAGCTCGGCAAACTGCACAAAGACGATCCCGCGGCAGCGACGGCCACGCTGCGCGACGACCTGGCAATGCACTTGCTGCCGGGGCGCGAAACGCCGCGCTTTTATTTGCTCTCGGGCAATGCCAAGGTGCAACTGCTGGCGAGGGCGTCGGCTTTGAAGAATCCGGCTGAGGCGGTTGTGCCGCTTTCATTGCCCAAAATAGAGAAGCCGGGGCAGCCAAACTCAGCCGGAGGCATCGCTCCGGGAAAGCCAGCTTTGGCCGTTGCGCCGCCGAATGCCGCGGGCGGGGAAGCGCCAGAGCCTCCTTTAATGGAGGACTGGTGGCTGGCGCGCGATGCGCAGGGCCGCGTTGGCTGGCTGCTGGCGAGCCGGCTTGATGTGGACGTGCCCGATGAGATTGGGCAGTACGCCGAAGACAAGCGCATCGTGGGTGCGTGGGTTCTGACGAAGGTGACGGACTCCGATTCCGACGCGCCGGATCATCAGGTTCCTGAATATTTGACCGTGCTTGATCCTCTCAAAGCGGGACTGCCCTTTGACTACGATGAGGTTCGCGTATTTACGTGGAGCATCAAGCACCATCGCTACGAGACGGGATTTCGACTGCATCCCATTCAGGGCTACCTGCCGGTTCGCGTGTTTACGCAAAACACTCCGAAGGGAAACCTTCCCGCGTTCAGCATTCAGATTGCCGGTAATAACGATGTGAAGACCGATGCTGCGACGGGCATCACGCGGCCGGTGACTCCGCGAACGATCAATTACGACATGATCGACACGCAGGTGAAGCGCATCGGGCCGGACATGGCGCCGCTGCCGGTGACGCATGAGGCGGGGGAGATTCCCGCAGGAAAAAAGCCGGGAAAAAAGGACCGAGGGACCAAGGGAACAAGAAAACATTGACCCTTGAGTTGCGCTTAGAGGCTGTCGTTTCCTGGACCTCTCCTAATTTTTTCAGGGCCACCCCCCTCCCCCCCGGTATGCCATACCTCCATATTGGATAACAAAGGATTTAGGGGAGGGCCTCATACCTTTTCCATACCTCGGCCATACCATATGCATACCTCCATACCTGCTGGTCTTGAGCCAGCGGATGGGAGCATCCGGCGAGGATTTTTCGCGCGGTGGCCACAGCAGCTAAACGGATTGGCAGGGTCAGCGCTCATAAGCTGATTATGCGCGGGCGGGGCGAAATTATCGGCAAAGTTGGCCGGCGCAATTTTGCGCATGTTTTCAGCGGGTTGGGGTGGTTTTCCGCGAATGTGGTCTTGACATCGGACAAACGAGGGCTGACATCGATCAATCCCGGCCGTCATCCGACGACCCACTTTTCGGAACGGATCAAATCGAGGAGATTCTTGCACTCCACCCCGAAGGCGACGCAAGCGTCCGGGATGTGAGGTTTGTTGTCATTGCCTGTAAGTTTCTCCTCAGTAACGACCGGCACCCCTTGGACAAGCGCGAGGGCGATCACAAATGGGTCCGCCGATGTGTTCAGTTTTTTATCTGCGACCAAGCGCGGGAATCTTGCAAGGACATTAGCGGAGGCAGTTTGCACCGCGTCATCCAACTCGAGGAATACATCCGCCTTCCGCGCTTTCAACCACGCGTGTAGCTCATCGGAGCGCTTTTTTGGTCTCAAGGAAGACCTCAACTGGCGAAACCAGCCTTTTCTGCTTGATGAGCCCGTCAACGCGATCCCAAAAGTTCGGAAAATTCTCAATTGGGTAGCGCTCGTGCCACGCGGCGATTAACGAACTTGTATCGACACAATAGATCATCGTGAACGAAGCTACTCCGTTGTCTGAAACGCTGCCCTTTCTAGCGCGGGGATATGCTTAACCTTTGCGCCGAGATAGCTGGAAACATCGTTCAGAGTGATGCGCTGATCGTAATAGCTTCGAAGTACGAGGCGCGTGAAGCCTCTTCCGTTCCAACTCATCAGCAGGATCGGGCGCTTGATTTTGACTTCCTTTTTGGGAGCCAATGCCTTCGCCGCTGTGGCCGCTTCGTAGTCATCTTGGAATTTCCTCCTTCGGCCCATGTAGTACTCCCACGAGGCCCGTCGCAAAGTGACAAGCCGCAGAAGGAATGCCTCCCGACTTACTCCTATCGCATTTGCCATCGTCCGCAGCTCGTCGTCGCTCCACTTTCGCTCGCCGGTCGGCCTCACTTGAGCGAATGACAACATGAGGTCGCGCGGCATCAAGGCAGCCGCAGCAACTGCGTCGCAGAACCGTTCAATCTTTTGATCCTCGGCGGTCGCTCCGGCGCCATTCGTCAGGGCGCTTTCTCCGAGCAAGACGTGGGCTAGTTCATGTAAAAGGGTGTAGCTCTTGCCGCCTTGACTATAGTCACGGCCATTGATCGCGATTACGGGGATTTTGCTGCGGGCAATCGCGAAACCGCGCATTTCGTTCAGATCGACACCGTTGTGAGGACCCCCGATGACGAAGACCAGAATGTCCTTTTCTTCCAGCCTCCGGCGCCAAAAGTCGAATGAGCGACCCTCTTTTGCGGCCTTCCGCTGGTCGGCGTCCCTCGCGTCGAAGAATTTACGGATCTCTGCCCCTATGTCCTCCGGCGAATCGCTGAGAGTGGTTCTCAATTGGAACGGCCGGGCCGGCTCACCAAGGTGATCGTGCAGCTCTAAGGCCAGCTCCCGCCTTTGGTGAGCGTCGCGAATTTGCAGGGCCAATTCTGCGCTGATCGTTCGGTCATTTGCATTCGGTAGGCGGCGGAAGTCTCGCAGGGGGGCGAAGTCCGTAGGAGGTTTTGGTAGATAGAAAACAGCCAACGGAAAGTGATATTTCCCTGCGAGGTTCCGCAATTGGCTGACGGTTGGGGCACCTTGTCCCAACTCCCACCCCTCCAGCGTCTCGGGCTCGACACTGGCCGCCTTTGCGGCGTCCTCCACTGTGACCTTCGCGCGATTACGCGCCCAGCCAAGCAACTCAGGTTTTATCAACGCTTTGGGGCTGGGCACTTTAATTGTCGGGCACCAAAGCGCCCGCCTCACAATTCCCAACTAGCGTAAAGGAGTAGGTTGCTTTCCGCAATGTCACGGGAGAGGCCGTGCTCGCAATCTAGGGCTTAGCGACTCGACTGCACAAAATTCCTAATCCGAACTAATTCGGTTCCGATATAAGATTGTTCGCGAATTCTGAATCGAATTTAATCAGCTTGAATACGCTCGCGAGGGAGTTGCAAATGCGCGCTTCGTTGCTGAAGTTTCTGGTTCCTGCAACAGTCGGCATGTTTGTGTCGGTCGCTCAGAGTCAGAGCCCCAAACCACTTTTTGCGGGGCGCCACTTGCCTTCCCGTGCGACTTTCCGGGCATTCCCGATACGACAGAAGTAATTCCAGCCCATATAGGTTGCGGCCAATAGAGGCATATAATCCGAGCATTCCAATGATTTCATCCGACACTGTCTCGCGCCCAGGCGCAGATTCGAGAGCCGGGGCGGCGAGCGCCAGGCCGCTCCCGCTCATCGTTTTTGCTTTTTCAATGTTCCTGAGCGCGGCTCTGCTGTTTGTGGTTGAGCCGATGATCGGCAAGATGCTGATGCCGATGCTCGGAGGCACTCCAGCGGTTTGGAATACGTGCCTCGTATTTTTCCAGGCTGTATTGCTGGCCGGGTACCTCTACGCTCACGCGGTCCTCAGGTTCTTTGAACGAAGAACGCAAATTGGGATCCACCTCGCGCTGGTGGCGTTGCCTTTGCTGATTGTGGGTCTGCTGCCCCCGCATCTTCCGGCGGGTTGGGAGCCTCCGGCCAGCACTAATCCGGCCGGCTGGGTGCTTCTGCTGTTGCTGGTTGTGGTGGGCCTGCCGTTCTTCGCGCTCTCCGCAACAAACTCGATAATGCAAAGATGGTTTGCGGACTCGGGCGTGAAGGATGCGCATGACCCGTATTTTCTGTACGCAGCCAGCAATGCCGGTAGCCTGATCGGGCTGCTCTCTTACCCGTTGCTGCTGGAGCCGCTGCTGCGTTTGCACACACAGAGCCGGCTGTGGAGCTTTGGTTACGCGGCGTTTGTGTTGTTCACAGCCGTGTGTGCAGTCCTTGCATGGAGATGGCGGACTGACTCAGGAAGCAACAAGCGCAGCGCGGAGGAAGCAGACGCGACCGGCGCCGCCGAGCCGATTGCATGGAAGACGCGATGGCGCTGGATTGCATTGGCATTTGTCCCGTCGAGCTTGATGCTGGGCGCGACGAGTGCGATCACCGCCGACGTGCCCGCCATTCCGCTGTTCTGGGTTCTGCCGCTGGCGATTTACCTGATCAGCTTTGTGCTTGTATTCGCAAAAAAACCGCCGATATCGCATCGGTTTCTGGTTGAAAGGCTTCCGTTCCTGATCCTCGGCGGACTATTGCCGACGATTTCGCAGACCAGCTTCTCGCTGGGTGTGCTTCTTTTGCTGTACCTGTCGGTCCTGTTTGGGCTGGCGCTGGTTTTTCACGGGGAGCTGGCCAGAAGCCGGCCGGCGGTTGGTCACCTGACTGAGTTCTATCTTTGTCTCTCAGTTGGCGGCGTGATGGGCGGCATCTTCAACTCGCTCATTGCTCCTGTGGTGTTCAACACAGTCATGGAACTGCCACTGGTGCTGATCTTCGCCGCGCTGATTCGACCCGTGAACGAGCAGGATTCGCCCAAAGCCTCCGCCGTTCCGGCGAAGGGCTCCGCCAAGAGTTCACCGAAGTGGGCGATGCGCAAAGATTGGCTGCTGCCGCTGGCGCTCGGCACCTGCATGGCGGCTGTGATTCTGGGCGTGGCTCGCGCCGGCCTCAAACCCGGACACGTAGAGACGACCTTGGTTTTTGGCTACTCGATGTTGTGGTGCCTGAGTTTTGGAAAAAGAAGAATCCGATTCACACTGGGACTGGTCGCGCTGCTCGCGGCGAGCTGGCTTTACGCTCCCTTTGGCCAGCTGTTGCTTGCGAGACGGAGTTTTTTTGGCGTCTACCGCGTGCGGAATAGCCCGGATGATAAATTCCGATTGTTTTACCACGGAGGGATTCTGCATGGAACTCAGAGCCTGAACCCGCAAGAAAGCTGTGTGCCGTTTTCCTACTTCACGCGGGGCGGGCCCGCGGGCTCGATCTTTGAAGCGACGCAGGCCAAGATGCCGCACGGAAACTTTGCCATCGTCGGATTGGGCGCCGGGGCCATGGCGTCTTACTTTCAACCGGGTCAGACGCTGACGTATTACGAGATTGATCCGCTGGTAGCGCGGATTGCGGAAGATACGCGCTACTTTACTTATCTTGACCGATGCGCACCGGGAACAAAAATCGTGCTGGGTGACGCGAGGCTGAAGCTACACGGGGCGCCCGACCACAGTTACGGGCTGCTTGTGCTTGATGCTTTCAGCGGGGACTCGATTCCAATGCACCTGATCACAAAAGAGGCGTTGGCCCTTTATCGAAGCAAGCTCGCCCCCGGCGGCATTATTGCATTTCAAGTTTCCAACAATTACTTCGATGTCTCGCCCGTTTTAGGCAATCTGGCGCAGGATGCGCACATGACTGCTTTTATCGCAGAAGACACGAACGTGACAGATGCAGAACGCGATGCCGGAAAGCAGGCGTCGAGGTGGGTGGTGATGGCTGAGGAACCCGGCGACCTTGATGGGCTGGCAGCCGATACGAGCCGGGGTTTCCGCTGGCAGCCTTTGCGCGGCCGGCCCGGTTCGCGGTTGTGGACGGACGATTACTCAAATCTCCTGGGAGTTGTGAAGTCATTCACCGGAGTGAATTGAGCGGAAGACTCCATGGGCGAACCAGAGGAAGTCGACTGGAGTTCGCGCGCAAGATAAGACATCGGCCTGGCGAATTATTGCGGGTGGCGGCGGAGTTCTAGCTCGACGACGCGGAGCATTTCGGCTTCAGGCGCGGCTTTGCCGGTCCAGATTTCAAACTGGCTGGCGCCCTGCCGGACAAACATTTCAAGACCGGAGATGACGGCGAGGCCGCGTGCCTTGGCCAGTTTGAGGAGCGGAGTTTCGATCGGCGTATAAACCAAATCGAAGACGAGCGAGGCGTTGAGCTCGTTTTCTTTCAGGGGCAACTGCTGCTTGATGCCAGTCATGCCGCAGGGCGTGGTGTTGATGATGGCGTCAAAGCGCTGCTTGGAGAGCACGAGCCTGCTTGAGCACGTGGGCTTTGGCCTTGCGCGCGAGAGCAACGGCTTTCTCATGCGTGCGGTTGACGATGAAGACTTCAGCGCCCTGCTCGACGAGGCCGAAGACCGCGGCACGGGCTGCGCCGCCTGCTCCGAGGACGAGAATGCGCGCGCCGTTGAGCTTCATGCGGCGCTCGAGCGGGCGAACGATGCCGGCGACATCGGTATTGAAGCCGTAGAGCTTGCCGTCAGCGCCGGTGCGCAAGGTGTTGCATGCGCCGATGCGGTGGGTGAGCGGGTCCATGTTGGCGAGGTGCGGCAGCACTTCCTGCTTGAGCGGCATGGTGACGGCGACACCGTCGAGGGGCAGATCGCGGACGATGGTGAGCAGATCGTCGAGCGTTTTGACTTTGAGCGGAAGCATGACGGCGTTGACGTTTTCGCGGCGGAAAGCCGTGGAGTGCATGAGCGGCGAAAGCGAGTGCGCGATGGGATTGCCGGCGACGGCGAAGATGCGCGTGGCCTGGTCAAGCTGGTCGAGACGGTAGATATCGAGAAGCGTGCGCGCGGGAATTTGGCCAGCAGCGGTTTCGGCGCCGTCGGCTGAAGAGGCAAAGGTGAAGGCTGCGCCGGCGCGCGGGCTCAGGACTCGGCTGATGAGGCCTTCCTCGCCCATGGCGATGCCGATCACGTTAGCGCCGAGTGACTGGTCCTCGATCATTTGGAGGACGGAGAGATTGTCGGCCAGGTTGCGAGCCGTGGTGACCACTTTGACGAACTCGGGCTCGTAGGCGGCAATGCGCTTGGCGGTTTGATTGAGGCCCTCTGGCCGGCGGGTGCGGGTAAAGTCGTGCGAGCTGATGAGCAGCGAGGAGCCGGCGGCACGGACGGCGGCGCGAAACTTGGCCAGCTGCGGGCCGGGTGCACTGCTCGGCGGATTCGACCTCTAAATCGACGATGTGGCAGCCGGTTTGGGCGGCTTTGAGCAGGATTTCGAGCTCGGAGTTGAGGGATGCCAGTGAACTTGCCGCCATAGGCCTTGCGCCGGCAAGTGGCAATGGCTGTGATGTCGCGACGACGGACCAGCAGGGCCTTGATGTCGGGCAGGACAGCCGGGGGCTTGGGCAGAAAGTCGAGGCGAAACTCGATGAAAACAGAGTCTTTAAGAGCAGCTTCGGCGCGGGAAATCAGCTCGGCTGGCGTGGCCGCCTGGACGGAGATACACAGCTTGCCGATCCGCATCCTGGGCAGAGCCACGGGCGGGGCGGCTGGAGCTTCAATCGTATTGGCTACGGCAATAGGCATCTTGGCGACGGCGAGAGGCATTCTCTTCAATTGACGCATATTAAAGGGGTTTTGATGCTAATGCAACCGGGAATGTGCAGATTTGGAGGGTATTTCGGTACTGAATCCGGGCGGGCTGGGGCTGGGCCGACATTGGGACAGGCGGGGGGCGGTGAGCGGGACGGTCGGCGGGGACGGGTTCGAGTACTTTAAACAGTGAGCGATGAAATTGGCCAAGAGAGAATTGGGGAGAAAATCGCGGAGGAAATCGGGATGGAAATCAAGAGAAGCGGCACTCAGCCTTCAGGCAAAGGACCGGAGGATTGGTTTACCGGCGCGGTGCGGATCGATCCGCTGTTTCAGGCGCCGGAGCCGGCGTTTGTGCAGGGCGCCAGCGTGACCTTTGAGCCGGGCGCGCGGACGGCATGGCATACGCATCCGCTGGGGCAGACGCTGATTGTGACGGCGGGTTGCGGGCGGGCGCAGCGGTGGGGCGGCGAGATCGAGGAGATCCGGCCGGGCGATGTGGTGTGGTTTTCGCCGGGTGAGAAGCACTGGCACGGCGCCGGCCTGACGACGGCAATGACGCACATTGCGATCCAGGAAAGGCTCGACGGGAAAGTGGTCGACTGGATGGAGCATGTGAGCGACGAGCAGTACCGGGGTTTATGAGGCGCGGTCGTGGTCGGTTTAAAAGGATCTTCCCTCATGGGCTAAAGCCCGGACTAATTTCTTGTGCGATTTACGGCACGGCTAAAGCCGTGCCCCTTCAAAGCACATCGAACTGATCTACCGCCAAAGGCGCGATGCGCTTGACATGGACTTCCCGCTCCCCTGAAGATCGCTGACGCGCGGCGAGTGGACTGGCCACTGCCCGCGTGTTACCGCACGCGGCAGGGTTCAGGCTTCAGGGTTAGTCGTCAGAGTTTAGGGCACACCGAAGGCCTTGTGAATTGAATATCGTGCGATCCCACCCTTGGCGCAAAGACGACGGCGCGCCAAGGATGGGGCAACAGCAAGTCAGCAAGTCGGCAAGTCGGCAAGAGACAATATTGTAATGAGAGTGAAGCGCAATTACTTTGTCGCGATTGCGACGGCCAATCTGTTTTTGTTTTTGACGCCGAGCCTCATTGCGCAGACGCCGAGCGATTCGACAATCTGGCGTTTTGACAACATCGATTCTATTGGCGGCCATACTACGCATGTGCTCGGGCATCCGCACCTGATCGAGTCGCCGTATGGCAAGGCTATCGGATTCAATGGCGTGGACGATGCGTTGTTTGTCGACGTGCATCCGCTGGCCGGGCGTCAGCGCCTACACATGGGAAGTGATTTTTCGGCCCGACGCCGATGGCGCCGAGGCGCAGCGATTTTTTCATCTCGCGGAAATTGATCCGGCGACGGGCAAGGACACTGACAACCGCATGCTCTTCGAGATTCGCATCGTGAAGGGCCAGTGGTGCCTCGACAGCTTTGCCAATACGAATGGCGCCGCGCGCACGCTGCTGAACTGCAACGATCTGCATCCGCTGGGGCAGTGGTACCGGGTGACGGCGGTGTACGACGGCAAGACGCTGCGCAATTATGTTGGCGATGAGATGCAGGGCGAAGGCGAATTGCATATGGCGCCGCAGGGGCCGGGCCACTCTTCGATTGGAACGCGGATTAATCAGCGCGACTACTTCAAGGGCGCGGTGTTCGAGGCACGGTTCACGCCGCGGGCGTTAAAGCCGGAAGAGTTTTTGAAGATGCCGGTGGTGGTGAGCGGCGCAAACGCCCGCGAAATTAACGAACACTTCCAACGAATTCGGACATCGACTGCCGGGACGCTCGCTCGCGCTTAGTGCGCGCGGGCAGAATGCGTCTTGTTACTCTAGAGCTTTGGAGGATTCCCCAACGATGGCGACAGACACTCATGCCGGCGTGACCGAAAGTAAGAATCTACACGCGTGGGAGGCCGGCGCGGCTGCCTCGGCTGAGGCGCTGACTGCGTGGGTGAGCGCGCGGCTGGCTGCTCATGAGAGCGCACTTGCGGCGCTGCTGGCCGTGAAGGGCGAGCGCACGCCGGAGAATTCGCTGCTGCTCTACGACAAGGCGATCGAGCACTTGAACCTGGCGGGAGCGCAGGCGGGAATTCTGAATTCCGTGGCCGCGGACAAGGCGGTGCGCGACCAGGCGCAGATGGAGGCGCAGCGCGTGGCGATGGCCGGCAGCGCGCTGAGCCTGAATCGCGAAGTGTACGACGCGCTGACGGCGATCAAGCTGGACGGCGCGAGCGCGGCGACGAAACATTTTGTGGAGCGGACGCTGCTGGGCTATCGCTTGTCCGGCGTGGACAAGGACCAGGCCACGCGCGACCGTCTGCACGCGCTGCACGACAAGGCGACGTGGCTGTCGCTCGAGTTCAGCCGCAACATTCAGGAGGGCGGGAAGACGATTGAGGCGACGCCCGAGGAGCTGGATGGATTGCCCGCCGATTACATTGCGCGGCATCCGGTCGAGAAGGACGCGAACGGCGCAGGAGCGCGTGACGCTGACCACCGATCCGCCGGACATGATGCCGGTGATGACGTTTGCCACGAGCGCGGCGCTGCGTGAGCGGATGTTTCTGGCCTACAACACGCGGGCGTATCCGGCGAACCGGCAGATTCTTCTCGATCTGCTGGCGACGCGGCAGGAGATTGCGACGATTCTCGGATTTCGCAGCTGGGCCGATCTGGCGACTGCGGACCAGATGATGAAGTCGGCGGCGAATGTGCGCGCGTTTTTGGCGAAGCTGGACGAGGCCAGCCGCGACGGCGCGAAGCGCGAGCACGCGCTGGTGCTCGAGTTTGCGCGCGGGCGGCAGCCGGAGCTGAGCGAGATTGACATTACGAGCCGCGGGTACTGGTACGAGCAGTTCCGGCGCTCGCGATTCGATTTCGATTCGCAGTCGGTGCGGCCGTATTTTCCTTATGCGCAGGTTGAGGCGGGCGTGCTGGAGACGGCGGCGAAGCTGTTCAAGATCGAGTTCCGGCCGTCGAATGCGCCGGCATGGGATCCGGCGGTTTCGGTGTTTGAAGTTTTCGATGGCGGGCGGCAGGTGGGGCGGTTTTATCTCGACATGCATCCGCGCGAGGGCAAGGACAAGTGGTTTTCTGCCGCGCCGGTGGTGACGGGCGTGCGCGGGCGCACGATGCCGGAGGCTGCGCTGATCTGCAATTTTCCCGCGGGAGATGCGAATGATCCGGGGTCTGCTGCAGTACTCCGACGTGGTCACGTTCTTCCACGAATTCGGCCACCTGATGCACGCGATTCTTGGCGGACAGACGGAGTGGGCGGGGCTTTCGGGATTTGCGACGGAGGGCGATTTTATCGAGGTGCCGTCGCAGATGCTGGAGGAGTTTTTCCGCGACGAGAAGCTGCTGCAGGCCTTCGCGAAGCACTACGAGACGGGCGAGGTGCTGCCGGCGGAGCTGATTCGGACGATGAAACTGGCTGGCGCGTTCGGGCGCGCGGACTGGGTGCGGACGCAGCTCTACTACACGACGCTCTCGCTCAATCTGCACGACCAGGATCCCGCGAGGATCGATCCGGACGCGATCACGCGCGAGCTCTACAAACAATTCCAGCCGTGGACGTGGCTCGAAGGCAATCGCATGTATGCGAGCTTTGGCCATTTGATGGGCTACTCGTCGAACTACTACACCTATATGTTCGACAAGGTGATTGCGCTGGATTTCTTTGGCGCAGTTCGATGCCGAGGATTTGCTGGGCTGCGAGGCCGGCGGGCGCTACCGCAAGGCGGTGCTCGAGCAGGGCGGGTCAAAACCGGGACGCGAGATGGTGCGCGATTTTCTGGGCCGCGACGAGGAGTTTGCGGCGTTCGCGAAGTGGCTGAATGAAGAGTTTGAAGTGAGCAGGGGCGTAGGGACTGTGACCGCGAAAGATTTTCGGCGGATTGCGCTGAGCCTGGAAGGCGCGGAAGAAGGCTCGCACATGGGCGCGGTGGATTTCCGCGTTGGCGGGCGGATCTTTGCAACGCTGGCTTCTGTCAAAGAGGGCTACGGAAATCTGATGCTCACGCCGGAGATCCAGGCTGAGTTTCTTCGCGAACGGCCCGATCTATTTTTGCCGGTTCACGGCGGGTGGGGTCGCAACGGCGCGACGCATATCCGGCTTGCGGTCGCGGATGAAGACTCGCTGCGCGGCGCGCTGCACTCGGCGTGGAAGCTGCGCGCGGAGAAGAACAAGAAAGGCAGCAAATCGGCGGGTCGGCGAGTTGGCAAGTCCGCAAAGCGCGGGTGAGTTGAGGCTCGTGCTATCCCCGATCCCTAAACGCAAGGTGCGCGTTTAGGATGGGGCAACGTGTTCGATTCGCGGGTGGGCGCGAAGGAGGAGAGCGATGAAGGCAGGAATTATCCGGGCAGCGGGCACGACACCTGTTTATGGAGATTTCGAATCGCCTGTTGCTTCGGAGGGAAAGGAAGTCATCGCCGTCAGAGCTTCCGCGCTGAGCCCCTTAAGCAAGTCCCGGGCCTCGGGTTCGCATTACAGTTCCGAGGGCGTGTTTCCTTCGGTGGCCGGCGTTGATGGTGTGGGATTGACCGCGGATGGACAGCGGGTTTACTTCGCGTTGCCGGAATCGCCTTATGGAGCGTTTGCCGAAAAGTCCCTGGTTCGCTCTGGTTATTGCGATTGCCGTTCCTGACGGCCTCGACGACATTACGGCGGCCGCGATCGCCAATCCCGGCATGTCGGCCTGGGCCGCGCTGGTGATACGTGCGGCTATGCGGCCGGGTGAAACGGTGCTCGTGAATGGCGCAACGGGTAGTGCGGGCGGCCTCGCAGTGCAGCTGGCAAAATATCTCGGCGCAGCGAAGGTGATCGCCACAGGCCGCAACGAAAGCGAGCTAGAAAAACTCAGGTCTCTGGGAGCAGACGTCGCGATCCAGTTCACGCTGGATGCGGACCATCCGCAGGGTGCGAAGGAGTATGAGCAAGCGTTGACGGCGGAGTTCGCTCACGGGATCAACGTTGTGGTGGATTATCTGTGGGGGTTGAGCGCTCATACGATCATCGTGGCAATCGCAAAGGCGGTGGATGATGGACATCCTGTCCGATTCGTGCACGTTGGCGGGGCGAGCGGCGAGCAGACTATTGAGCTGCCGGGAGCTGCGCTTCGTTCATCCGCCATTACGTTCGATGGGCAGCGGGATCAGGAGCGTTCCTTTGCCCAAGTTGCTGGACGGGATCAGAAATGTATTTGATGCGGCCGGACCTGCCAAGCTTCAGATTGCGACGAAGGCTGTGCCGCTCTCGGCCATTGAAGAGAACTGGAACGCGAAGGTGAAAGAGCGGGTTGTGTTCGTCGTGTAGGTTCTTGCTATTACGAAGTTGCGGTATCCCCGGTCCCTTCGCAGTGGCGGACGAGGGACCGGGGGCACCCGACGCGTCAGGATGCTTTCGCGCCCGTGAAGCCGGCGAGGATTTGTGTCATCAAGTCATTGACGTGGCCGGGCGAGCTGGGCAGAAAGATTGTGCTCGCTTTGCCGGTGACGCCGACTTCGCGCATGGTGTCAAAATATTGCGTCATCAGGACCATGGCCATTACATCTTGTGCTGTCGAGCCTTCGACGGCGGTTTTGAATTCCTCCACCGAGGCCTGCAATCCCTTGATGATGGCCTGACGCTGGCGGGCGGTGCCTTCGCCTTGAAGAGCCTTCGACTCGGCTTCAGCCTCGGCTTGCTTGACCTTGAGGATTTTGTCGGCTTCACCGCGGGCCTGAGCGGCGATCTGCTCGCGCTGCGCGGCGTTGATGTCGTTCATGGCGGCTTTTACCTTGGCGTCGGGAACGATGTCAGTGACCAGCGCGCGCAGAATGTTGTAGCCGAAGTTGTCCATTACTTCGTCGAGGTCTTTCTTGACGGCGCCGGAGATTTGCTGCATCTGCTCGAAAGCCTCGTCGAGGGTGAGCGTGGGCACGTGGCCGAGGATGGAGTTGAAGACGTAGCTCTCAATCTGGCTCTGCGGATTGCTGAGTTTGTAGTAGGCGTCAAAGACCTTGGCTTCGACGACTTGATATTGCACGGAGACGGGGATGGTGACGAAGACGTTGTCCTTGGTTTTGGTTTCGACATTGACGACGGCCTGACGCACTTGCAGATCGACAAGGCGCACGGTCTCACACCAGGGCAGCAGGAACTGCAGGCCGGGGCGCGCGACGCGATTGAATTTTCCGAAGCGCTCCACCACGCCGGCCGAGTAGGTGCGCACCGTGTACATGGTCTTGAGGATGGTGACGACTACAAAGATGCCCACGACCGCGGCAATGATGAGGGTGAGAACGAGAAGAGGTGAACTGTCCATAATCAACCTTTCCTAAATGAGCATTTCCTTTACTGATGAGCCTTTCTTGATTCGAGAGCCTCATGGCTCCGGCGCCGATGCGGCGAATTGGAATTGAGCTTGGTCCGCGCTTTTGAGATGGGGGAATGATAACGCAGGAGTGCGAAGGCCGCGTTGCACAGGAGTGCGATGAAGAGCGGGAGCTGTTTTTTTACGCCGGCTTGTGGTTGAAGCGCTAGTTTTGCGCAGAGGGCTCAGCGTATTTGTTGTGGAAGAGATGGCGGTTGATGTCGGGCCAGAATTCCTTGAACCAGAAGGAAGCTCCGTCGATCGCGACGTCCAGTCCCCACTGGGACATCGTGTTCCCAACAGACCTTGAAGCAGCGGGGTAGTAGAGATTGGATATCCCCGATGCGGCGCCGGCGCCGAAGACCTCGCTTATGTTGAAGACATTGGTCCCGGAATCTGAGCGGGTGATGACGGCGCGACTGAGGGCGTAGCCGCTGCGCTTCATGAAGCCGCCATGGCCGAGGGTGTAGTAGCGCGAATCTTCGTGGGTGAGGGTGGGAAGGATGAACTCGACCATGTAGTTCTCGCTGGTCTGGTCGACGGCCGAATGCCAGAAGTAGCGAGCATAGCCGGCTGCGCCCTGATGGAATTCCGGGGTTTCGCGCTTAGCCATGTCGTAGCCGGCGATAGCGGCAGGAATGAAGATCGCGGAGTAATCGAAGGAATCCTCGGTGCAGCTCACGAACTTTTCTTTGACAGTCTCGGGCGGCAGTTTTGTATCGGCGCTGACCGCGCGGAAGTTGGGAATGATGCCGAGGATGCGTTTGGTTTGCTGGCCGGTTGAATCCGCCGGTGCACTTTGCGAAGGCTGATTTTCCGGTACCGGCGCATTGGTGCTGGGGGATTGCGCCGGAGCAGCAGTCGCCTGTGAGTCCGAGGCGAGCTCCGGGGCAAAGTTCGCCGAATCTGGACTCGCCGGAGCTGGGGAAGCCGGATCTGGGGATGTCGGATCTGGAGGCGCCGGGTCGGTGAAGGTTGAAGCTACGAGAACCACTGGCTGCGAATTGACCGCATCGGCCTGCTGAGCAGCAAGGACGGGCGTCGTGTTGAGGATGAACATCGCAACGACAGACAGAACGACAAACAGGCCGAACAAGAAAAGACGCCTGAATATTAAGTTGCGGAAAGGAAATATCAACGACGACTCCTCTCGTGTCGGTTATCGACTATAGATGCTCTTTTCACGGACAGTGATTCGCAGCCAGATCAATTCCCGGCCAAATTAGATCGCGGTCAGCGTGGCCTGTACGGTCATTTCGGGTTCTGATCCTGCTGCTTTTTCTGCTTCGCGGCAAGATCCGCCGCGCGCGCCCGCGCATCGAGGCCATGCGTTGGGTCTTTGTGGAAGAGCTTGCGCGAGATGTCAGGCCAGAACTCCTGGAGGACGCCGCCGAATGTGCCTTCCCCGGTGACGATCAGGCCGTTGTTGATAGTTTGGCCCCAGCCTGCTGTGTTCGACGGGTAATAGAGATTGGAGATGGCGCCGGCAATGATGTTGCCGCCGACGTTGGAGTAGTTGGGCTCCCATTTTCCAGTGTTGTCATGCTTGCAGATGACGCTGGTGGCGACGGCATAGAGGAACCGGTGCTTAAAGGTGCCGTGGCCGAGACGAAAGTAGCGGGGATCCTGATGGAGGAGAGCGGGCAGAAAGCCGTTGCCGATCATCGCGCCGTCAAATGCGTCGAGATAGGCCGCGCCAGCGCGTTTGAAGTAGCCTTCAGGTCCCCAGCCGAAGCCGGTGCCCTTGTCCTGGGCCTCAGAAAAACCGGCGACGAGAAATGCGAGCCCAAAGGCGTATGGATCGATGGAGGAGCGGAAGGCAAGCCCAATCTTTTGGCCTGCGCTCATGGACGCAGCGTTGCTGAGATAGGTGACGTTGAAGGATGGCAGGATGCCCCCGATACGCTGGTGCTCCTGCGCCTTGATTTGCTCGGCGGCTTTTTGTTGTTGCGTCTCCTGAGCGCCGGTTGGCTGTGATGTTGAGGGCTGCGTGCTGGAGCTGCTTTGCTGAGAGCTGTTGTTTTGCGAGCTGCTGTTTTGCGTGGGTCCGCTAGAGCTCTCAGGTGAGGGAGCAGATCCCGTTGCCGGTTGCCGGGCGGTTTGCGGTTGCGCGGATTGAAGATCGACGGCAGCGATGTCGATTTGCGGAGTGGGAGCGTCAGGAATTTCAGACGATGGAACAGCGGGAATTGCAGATGGGGGAACAGTGGCTGCTGCGCGCAGAGCGGGACTCGGTTCCTGCGCTAGCAGACTGCACGATAGACCCAGAAAGGCCACCCCAAAAACGAGCCGGATACCGGCTCCAATAAAACCTGATTGCATTCGTTCACCCGTCTTGAGAGCCGGCGCCGGCCGGCGCGAACTGCCGATTGAAAGGCAGTAGGCCGCCTCTTTGATTATCGACAATCTTTCAGGGTTAGACGCGCACGAGGGCCTGCGCGACACAGAAATGTCCCATTTCCCGCACCCCGGAGGCCGGAAAAGCGCGATGAAAGGCGGCTATTTGCCGTTTCTTGCCGGGCTCAGTGAGTACCCGCGCCCTGCGCTTCGAAATCGATATATCCGCGCTGGGGATCGGTGTTGACGAGCTTCACTGTGACTCTATCGCCAACGTCGAGGCCTTTTGCGCCGCGGACTACCATGCCATCAACGTGAGGATCGAGCGTGCGCACGAAGGTGCCTTTGGCGCTCGCGCCGGTGACGATGGCTTGATAGGTTTGCCCGATGTGCGGATGAAGAGCGACAGCGGCGATTCGCTTTTCCATTTCGCGCTCGACTTTGCGTGCGGCATCTTCCATCAGCGTGCATCGTTGCGCGATGGCGTTGAGCTCGTCTTCAGAATATGGCGCCGCTGCGTGCGCGAGCTGCGCTTTGAGTAAACGCTGCGTGACTACGTCTGGGAAGCGGCGGTTGGGCGCCGTGGAGTGGGTGTAGTCCCGGACAGCGAGGCCGAAGTGGCCGGGCGACGGTTCGTTGGGCTTGACCAGCACATATTCGCCAGGCCCCATGAGCTTAACGACGGCGAGCGAGAGATCGGGAAAGTGGTCGGGATCCTTTTGCTTTTGAGCGAGAAGAAAATCGTTGAGGGCTTTGGAGTCAGGATCAGCGGGCAGGGTTGTGCCCTTTTGCGCGGCCAGCTCGACGATGCGATCCCAGCGCTTGGGTACGCGCACGATGCGGCGAATGGAGGCGACGCCTGCACGCTCAAAGAAGCGCGCGATGACGCCGTTGGCCGCGACCATGAATTCCTCAATGAGCGATGTGGCGCGGTTTTTCTCGATGGGCTCAATTCCGATGATCTCGTCGGTAACCAGCACCGGCTGCGTCTCAATGGTGTCGAATTCGAGCGCGCCGTGCTGATAGCGCCCACCGGCCATGCGCTGCGCCGCGGCGTCCTGCAATTTGAGTTGCGCGGCCAGGTCAGAACTGGCGGCAACTTTGGGCGGTGGTGCGCCGTTGCCCTCAAGCCATGCGCCAACGCTCGGGTAGGCCAGTTGCGCGCGGTTGCGGACCAGCGCGCGGTAAGCTTTTTCGTCGGAAGCAGTTCCACTCGCGTCGATGGAATACTCGACGACGATGGCCGCTCGATCCTCATTTTCGTTCAACGAGGTGATGCCCTCCGACAGGTCCTTGGGGAGCATAGGAAAGGTGACCACGCCTGTGTAGACGGAGGTGGTTTCAAATGCGGCGTGCTTGTCGAGGACGGTGCCCTTAGAGACGCGCGCGTCGACGTCGGCCACGCCGATGAGCACGCGAATGCGACCGTCAGGCAGTTGCTCGGCCCACTCAATCTGATCGAGGTCTTTCGAGGTGTCGTTATCGATGGAAGACCAGAGCAGGTTGCGCAGGTCGGTGAAGCCGTCTCCTGCGGGTACGGCGGGCTGCGCTTTGATGGCGGCGAGTTCTGTGTCGGTTCCGGCTGGAAAATCGGGCTGAAATCCGTGCTCGGTCATGGAGGCGTGCGCTGCGGCAACAAGATTGAATTGGGAGGGGTGCGTGGAATTCATGAAGGATGGTGCTCCTAGGGTTTTTGCGGATGATCTTTTCGCGCGACATGCCAGCCTAACACGCTGCGGGCGCTTTCGGCCGTGCTCGAGGAGCCGGCAGAATGAGAAGGAAGATGAGACGCTGTGGGCCACGGATTGGAAGGATGCGCGCGAGAAGCGCAGCGGTTTCTATTACTGAATGCCGAGGTCGGCGAGCACTTTGGGTTTGGCTTCATCTGTAGCCAGCACATTGTGGCAGACGGAGCAGTCCTGCGGTATCGTATTGCCATTGCTGGCGGTGTGGCTGCCATCGTGGCAGCGGAAGCATCCCGGATAATCCATGTGGCCGAGGTTGTTGGGATGCGTTCCCCAGGTGACTTTCATAAACGGAAACACATTCTGGTCGTAGAGCGTCACTAGCTCTTTGCCGGCCTGGTCGACCAGAGCTGCACTCTGCGAGAGCAGGGCGGGATTCTGCGAGCGATAGAAGGCCTGAAGTTGCTGGGGAATTTGGACGCCCGCCTGTTCCTGACTGGAGTAGTTGCCGTTCAGGAGTACAAGTCCCTCTTTATGAATCCAGGGCAGACTAGGGCTGATGGCGCCGGCCGCCAGGGCCTGGTTGATACCTTGCTCCGGAGTGACAAAGCTATGCGCGGCGCGATTGTGACAGTCGGTGCAATCCATGACTCTGCGGTCGCCTTTGGGAATGCTGCTACCAGCCGGCAGACTGCTGTACTGGGTGAACGAGCCGTCGGCATTTTGCCGCTCGACCCAGGGAATTGTGGTGCGCGTGGAATCTGTTGCGACGTACTCGATGTGACCGAGGTGCGCACCGTGAATGCCGGAGTAGCGCGAAAGCGAGTCGACGCCACCCACATGCATAAGGAGTACTGTTTGCGTTTCGGTGTTTGGCTGATCGTCAGCAAAGCTCGACTTGACCAGCAGCTTATCGCCATAGAAGTGCGCGGGCGAGTGACAGGCTTCGCAAGTGTATTGCGCGGCGCGCAGGCTGGTGACGGGCGAGGGAATCGGCGTGGGATAGTCGGGAATGATTTTCGGCGCGAAATGCGCGAGCGGATGGAAGCTGATCTCGATTAGCTGCTTCGTGCCATTCACTTTGGCATTGACGAAGGCTTGAGCGCCAGCACCGATGTGGCAATCGACGCAGGCCACATGCGAGTGCGGAGAGATCTGGTAGGCAGTCCACTCCGGCTTCATCACATGGCAGGAGCGGCCGCAGAATTCGGGCGAATCCATATATGCCGCGCCGTGATAGCTGGCCGTAGCCACCACAAGAAAATTGACGATGGTAGCGACAAGCACAATGTCGATGCCGTGACGGAAGACGCGGTCGTTGAGATCGATTCTGGGAAATGCGGCGGGAATCTGGCCGGCTTTTTGCAGTTTTCTGCGCCGCAGCAACACGCCGACGGGAATAAGCGCCAGGCCAAACAGGAATATGACCGGCAAAATGAGGACGAAGATGATGCCCAGGTAAGGATTGTCACTGAGATGGCCGGAGAGCTCGGCCAGCCAGTAACTGATCATGGTGATGCCGGATGCCGTAGTGATGGCGCCGCCCGCAAGGCTGATGGGGTTGTTGCCGAAAAACAGCGCCGGACGAAGCCAGCTCGACTGAAGCCTCTCAAAAAACGACACGGTTGCTCAACCTCCATGCGCGAGCGGCCCGACGGGGGCGACGGGCCTGCTATTAATCTGCTGCGGTGACGGCAGGATCCGATTTCAGGACCCGATTGCAGGACCAATTCCCGGGCCTACTTGAGAGTCTTGAAATATGCCGCGACGGCAGCCACTTGCGGATCGGTGAGGCCGGCGATTGGCTTCATCTTGCCTTTGCCGTTTTTGACAGCGGAGGAGATCTCGGCGACGGTCAGACCGCTCATTGAAGGATCGGAGACTGGCTTGATGCCCATCATCTTGGCCATTCCGGGGCTGGGAGTGCCGGTTGGTCCATGGCACATGGCGCACTTGGCCTTGTAGATCGCCGCGCCATCTTCAGCGAAGCACATTGAGCTGGCCAGCAACGTCGCTGTGGCCAGCACGATTCCGGAACGAAAACTCTTCTTCATCGGTAAACTCCTTGGATTTGCTGCAAAACTTCTTGAGATTGCTGCGGGCTGAGCACTCGCTCGAGCGTTTGCCGCGTGGTTAAGGTTGATCTTCATGGTGTATCTCTTCTCAATTGCTTGTGGCCTCGCGATTCTGGAGCCGAGGCCACGCGGTTAAAACTCATAGTGCATTCCGAGAAGGATGTTATTGGCATGGAAGCTCCTCGGCGCGGTTTCTCCTGCATGCGATATCGTCAAACCGGTCTGATCAATCGGGGCGGTGAGAGAAGTGCAGGGAACAACCGACGATGTGAGCGATGTGGAGAAGCTGCAGTACTTCGGACCGGAGGGACCACCCTCGCCGTATCCGTAGAAGTTGTACTCAGCCTTCAGGGTCAGGTCGTGGCGCATCTTGTACGCAACGTTGGCATACGGCGATTGATAGGTGGATGCCAGTGAGCCGTTGACCAGCCGCGCATCGTTGAAGAACTGGTTGCCGTTGACCGAGCTGATGCGGTAACCGATGCCGTAGCGGATTTTGTCGCCGGGAGCCACCGTGATTGCCGCCGAAGCGAACTGCGTAGGCGCGGAGGAAAAGTCGCGGCCAAACCAATCAGCGAGCTGCGTCGTGGATCCACGGGTGAAGACGCCGGGGCAGACATTCGGCGTACCGCTAGAGGTGAGGGTCGCTGCGCCAGGCAATGCGGCGGGGGCTGCGCTCGAATTCTGGTCGCCGTTGTCGAAGCACTCGTTGGTTGCCGAATACACGTCGGAGTAGATATAGCTGACATCGAAGCCGTAGTGCTCATTTGGATAGAGCGCTGCCGACACGCTTGCGATGCGGCTGTAATCGACGTGATTGAGCGGCCCCTCGTAAGGGTCGTCGCCCGCAGCCACGGCGCTCGCGTTGTTATTGGTGTTGTTGTGCCGTTCGAGGTCGTTGTAAGCGCCGGAGATTGTTGCCCAGGGGCGCGGCCTGTAAATGGAATGCACTCTGTAGTGCCGGAGCTGCCGAGGAGAGACTGCTGTGGCGGCGTTGTCGGCATAGGATACTTCCACCGATCCGGTGACATCCCAGTTGGCAAAGGGACGAACTGCGGCAGTAAGGATGCCGGCGTTTTCGTGGATGGTGATCGTGCCACCGGTTGTGGCGCCCACCGGCAACGGAAGGTGGTGCGGATTGCCCTCGGCGATGTCGTGATCCTGGTAACGCCAGGTGAGCGAGAACGTAGTGCGTGGAGAGACATCCCAGCTCGCCGTGAGGTTGTTGGTCACGTACAGCTGACCCATAAAACCGTAGGCGGGGACGCCAATGTTGGAGCTGCCCTCAAATGTGGCGGCGTCCGGCGCGGCGATCTTGGTTGTCAAAGGGCTGGAGTAGATGGTCTCGTTCGGGTTGCCGGCGGTCGCGAGTGTGGTTCCGCTGGTGAACTCGCTGGTTCCCGGCTGATGCCAAGTGGAAAACGAGATCTGCTCGGCGAGGGTGAATGCATCGCTTGTCTGCCAGACGATGCCGTAGTCGGCCGCGAGCACCTCGCGCCTGGCTGTCGCGTTGCCCTGGTAAGCGATCGAGCGGCTGGTCCCGGCCAACCCCTGGAAGATGTCGCTGTAGCTGGGCAGGTTCATGTGCGCGTTGGTAAAACGCACGTTACCGTCCATCGAGATGTTTTTGAGCGTCGCACTCTGCATGCGAAACACTTCGGTGGGAAACAGAACGCGCGTGGGCTGCGTGCGCAGGTAGCTGCTCATTACGGCGCATGCCGGATTGATGACCGGAAGCGAGCCGGTGGTGGGCGCGGAGAAGATGGTGTAAGTGACGGGCGGGCCGGCACTGTATGCGCTGCCCATGCTGCCCGTGTTGCAGGAGCTGATGGCGTAGGGCGTGAGGTTGTAGTAATTCGTCAAGAGCGAGACTGTAGTCCCGTCAGACTCCTGCACGTTGAGGTAGTTCGGACCCAACATGAAGTAGGAATCGCCTTTGTAGTGACTAAACTGCTGCTCGTAGGTGAATTTTGTTCCCTGCACGGGCTTCCAGTCGAGCGAGCCATTGAAATCGTCGGTGCTGTTGCGCTGATATTCCCCAATCACCATGGAGTAGGACCCGGCGAGTTGGTATCCGCTTGGGGTGTAGCTCGGCCCTTCCATCACGTTCTTGGAATAAGCCAGGTGGAACGTCAGGGTCGCGAGCGGCATCACCGTGAGATTTGTATCTGTCATGCGTCGAACGGTATTGAACATAAAAGGCGATTGCGTGACCTGCGGCCATGCGAACGAACCGGTGGGCGCGTTGGACGGCCCGATGGGCATGGTCTGGCCCGAAGGAATATTTGGATTGCCGAGCAGATCGTAGTCGAAATACTTGCGATCGCGGCGGAAGACCGCGGAAAACTCGTAATACTTGCTCTTGGAGAAGGCCAGCCGGGCAATGCTGAATGGATCGCCGCCGAAGCCGCTGCCAAAGGCCGTGAGGTCATCGAGCGGCGTGTTCTTGGCTCCGGGAAGCGCGTGCATCTGAAAGGTTTCGCCTATCACGCGCGGACCGGTATGAACGTTCAACATTGAGTCGTACATTGCTCCGCTGCCGACAACATCGTTGAGGCGCCCGCCAAGATCCAAGGCCTCGTGGACGGAGTATCCACTCGGAATACTCATCGACGCCTCTGGCGCCGCCGGGAGCTGACTCGCGCTCTGGCCGAACGCGGCGGCCGAGATGAGAAGCAGAAAGGCTATGGCAGAGCCCACCGCGACGCGCCGGACGGACCCAGCGGAGAGCTGCGGATCAACAATCCTCTGCGCGCGGCGAACGTTCTTCATATGAAGCCTCACTTGAATAAAACCCGGGGCAAGTAACGGACCCCAAAAACCGCAATCGAACTTTTTCTCGGAGCCGGACCGTGCCAGGTGGCGAGGCCCGACTCGTCACTGCTACCTGAGAAACGCGACATTCATATTCGAGCCGTGAATATATGTGTGGCAGCTGGTGCACGGCGCCAACTCCGACGAGCCGGCGCCCTGACCGTGAATCACTGCTGAGGCAACCGGGCTATGGCATGTGTTGCAAAGGTTGTTGATGCTCGGCATGTTTAAGAGCCGTGCGTTCTGCGAACCGTGCGGACTGTGGCAGCCCATGCAGCCCTCTGCCTTGACCGGGGTGTGCTCGAAGACGAACGGCCCACGCATCTCCGTGTGGCACTTGGTGCAGATCAGATTCGAGTCATTTCTGGAGCGCAGGTTGCTCTTCTCGAATGTGCCGTGCACGTCGTGGCAATCCGTGCACTTGATCAGGCCTTCATTCACCTGGTGATGGAACGGCATGTTGAACGCCGCTTTGGTGTCAGTGTGGCACTGGAAGCAAAGAGTGGGCTGCGGAGCCTTGAGCAGCGTTTCTTCCTTGCTGCCGTGAATGCTGTGGCAACTTGTGCAGCCGACATTGGCCTTGGCGTGCGGCGAACGCATGAAATCAGGGTGCGCGCCGGAGTGACAGCTCAGGCATTTGGCGTCGACTTCTTTTGGCGATGCCTTGGCGGGATCGAAGATCTTGGTCACATCGCCGCCGCTGGATACATGCTCACTGCCTGCGCCATGGCAGTTCTCGCAGGTCACGCCATTCGCGTTCCCGTGCATGAAGGCCATCTTGGTGTGTGGATTGGTGGCGAAGTTTTTGGCCTCTTCGGCGTGGCAGGATGCGCAGGTGTCAGCGCCCACAAATTCGGGGTGCGCGGCCGGGACGGCCGGAGCAGCCGGAGTTGCCGGTGGGGCAGGAGTCGCTGGCGCGGCCTGAGCTGCCGGCGTGGTCTGGGCGGCTATTGGTGTGGCCGGGGTGGGTGGCGTGGCCGGGGCTTGGGCTCCGAGCGGAGCGGCATATGCCGACGCGCATAGCATGCCGGCGGCCAGCAGAAACATCAAACGCGGTCGCGGTTGTTCGATGGGGGCGGAGACATGGAGCGACCTGGGGGACAATCTGGGCAGTCGCGTTACCGGCCTATCTGCATGCATCGAAAATACCGCCTTCGAAGAACCTCATGGCACTGCTTAAAACCAATTCCAGCCTCTGTTTCTGTCTAAATGCGGCGGACTCCCAATGTGAGCTCGGCGCGGCCGGAGGGCTTTGCCGGACGCTTGAGGGTGAGGAACATCGCCACCTGCTCGAAAGGTTACGGTTTGGCCTGGATCGAAATCGGTGATCCACGTCACGTAAGAACGGGGATCACCTTGGATCGGCGACACGTTTTGGTGCTAAAGATCGGCAGTGGTTCACTTTGAAGACCCAGGAACTCAGAAATAGCGTTCGGCGGGTGCGCGGTTCGGAATTGTCTTGACACTCAAGCAAGAAACGGTCGCTCGAAAACACACCCCGCACCCTAAACTTATCCACGTTGACTCGGCGAAACTGTGCTCTATAGCTCTATTTGAGGATTCATCCTTCAATTCAACGTCCAGATAGCCTTCAAATCCTTCTGTAACGGACCTCGAACGTGCTTTCGGCGGACATGAAGTTTTGGCTTCCCTGGATTCCGGTAGCGGAGTCCAAAGAGCTATGATTCTTGGTAGACCTTTGCTTTTAGGTTGGAGCTTGAAACACACATGAAACGCTTTGCTTTCCTCTTTTCTGCTGCTCTTTTGTGCAGCGTCTTTTTGGGTTACGGGGCGGCTGCTCAGGATCCAGCCGCGAATCCCGCGGCGGCCTCCGATCCGGCGGCAAACTCGGCTCCGGCTGCCGACAAGCCCGGCGTGACTGAGACCATCAGTCCTGAGATTCTGCAATTCCAGAAGATCGAAGACAGCTGGTCCGACGCCGTGAACCGGCGCGACCAGTACAGCCTGGAACTGGTGCTGTCCCCGCTGTTTGTTGACGTCTCAGCGAGCGGCGACGTGACTACGCGCAACCAGCAGGTGGCGCAGGTGATCAGCGCCGACGACAAGACGCTTTATCTGACGCAGAAGGTGGTTACCGTGCGCATGCTGGGAGACATCTCGGTGGCCAACGGTACCTACACTCTGCATCACAAAGTCGGGTCGGGACAGGTGGACGAAAAGGGTGTTTTCACGCAGGTCTTCGAGCGCGTACACGGCGGCTGGCTTTGCATTAATTCACAGCGCACGATTCTGCGGCAGGACGCAGCCACCAGGAAAAGGGATTCCGCGCCGGAAACGCCTTTCCACTTGCCGAACCCGTTCTCAAAGGGCGACAAGGGGCCGCAGTAGGTGCTGGAATTGTGCCGATGCTGCCCGTAATGAAGGTTCCTTTAATAAGGCGGTTTGTTATTAAAGGTTGGGGGCCTTTTCTTTAATAACGAAAGCCGCTACTATTCAGACCTTCATAGTGGCGTGCCGGATTGGGAGCAGATCGCCGACGCGAAGAGTGCGCTATTATTTCGGGCGGCTTGACCAACTCTTCTGCAGTTCCTGCTCTGTACCGACAAAGAAGCTTTCTGAGTGCTTGTCAGGCATCCCAAACCCTGCCCATATCTCACCATTACCGCCCCAGACGCTTTGAGGCAGCATCCTGATCACCTTCGCCCCGCTAACGTATTCGTAGAATTCAATGCGCCATCCCGGCTTAAGAGCGCTTGATGTGCATCCCATCCCAGAAGACGGAATCGGGATAACAAAGAACATGTTCTCGCGCTGAAATGGTGCGCATGATGGGTCCTCATACCTAACAACGGCCCACCCTTTGTACCCATCTGCGATTTTGTACATTAGAGGCAGCTTTGGGTTGAATGCGGTAAGAAAGATGCATAACAGAACGGCCATCACGGCAAGCAGCCCAATGGCGCATCGGTAGATGACACTTCTTATCATGTTTCGATTCGCGAGCGCGCTCTTTAGAGCGCGGCCAGCGCTTCCGCCTCGCTGGGGAACAGGCGCGCGTACTTGGTGATTCCCACCATGGTGAAGACTTTAGTGAAGTGCGCCGAGAGGCCGAATGCGCACACGGTCTGGCCTGAGTGCGCGGCTTGAATCAGCAGCTGGATGACCAGCGCGATTCCGCTGGAGTTGATGTAGTCAACTTTCGTGAAATCCAGCAGGATGAGCTTGGTCGTCTCCCTGGGCAGCGATTCGTAGGTGCCGAGGACGGCTTCTTTAGAAGTGCTTGAGATATCGCCCGAGAAACGGAGCACGGCCACTGGGTATCCGGTTGGCGACTTCAGTTGATCCACGTGCGATTTAGTCTCGCTCTCCACTTGTCAATTGCCTCCGCTTGCGATTAGGCGCTTCATTTGGCGCTTCCTGGGGTTATGCCGCCTGTTTATTTAGTTTGATCACCAGCCGGACGTAGCTGCTCTTGCCATCCGATCCGGTCACCCATTCCGCTTCATCAACTAATGCCTGGATGAGGAACATGCCCATGCCGCGAGGGTCTTCATCGCCGTGCATCTTGCGATCGATGTCGGGTTTCACGGGCTGCGACTTGATTCCCCTGCCGTCGTCGAGGACTTTGACTTCGAGCTCATCGTTATCGGCGCGAAGAACCACGCCGACCGAGAGCTTTTCATTAAGCCGATTACCGTGTTCGATGGCATTGATGCAGGCTTCGGCTACTGCCGTCTTGAGATCTTCGATGCGATCCTCAGGAAAACCCATCAGCTTGGCCACGGACGCGGCCGTGCTCATGGCCACCTTTTCGTAGCCCATTTTGGTGGGCAGGCGAACCTCGACGGTGGTGGTTTTCGGGTCGCTCATTATTGCGTCACTCTGGCTTGCATCTCTCTGGCTCGCATGTCAGGCTCTAATCTCTTGGGCCGGCTTCTCACCGCGGCAAAGCGCCAGGGCGGTCATGTCGTCAGACTGCGGGCCGCCGTCACCAAACGCCTGTAGGGCTACCCACAATGCATCGAGAATAGCATCGGCCTTCGGCAGTAGACACGTAGAAAATTCATTCAAAAGCCTTTCCGGACCATATTCTTCATCTCCCCGGAAAACCTCGGTCAGGCCGTCGGTATAGAAGAGGAGACGCGCTCCAGCCGCGAAGTCATGCTGTTCGCTGGTGTATTGCATGCCGGGCAAAAGGCCCAGTGGAGCCCCGGCGGCGTCGAATTGGATCGGCGCGGCATCTGGGGCCACCAGGAACCCGGGATTGTGACCTGCATTGACGACCTCGATTTCGCCGGCCTCGGGATGGAGACGAAGAAATATCGCCGTGACGTAGCGCCGGCGCGCCTCCTCGCCTTCGGCCCAATGGTGCTGATTCATGCGCGTGGCCAGCTCGGCCAAGGGCGGCCCGGTGAGCGCCATGCCGCGAAATGCGGCGCGGAAACTGGTAGACATGATGGCTGAAGCGAGACCTTTGCCGGCCACGTCGGCCACAGCGATCAACAGGCTGCCATCGGGCTGCGCGACGATGTCGAGATAGTCGCCGCCCACCTCGTAGCAGGTATCGGAGCGGAAAGCGATGGAGTAGCCGGGAATGTCGGGCAGCTCCTGCGGCAGCAGCGAGCGCTGAATTTGCCGCGCGGCATCCAGATCCTGCTGCAACCGCGCGAATTCGATGTTGCGCTTGTGATTGCGCGCATTCTCAAGCGCGACGGCGGCCTGCAGGGCCAGGCCTTCGAGAAAATCGGCTTCAGAGAGTGTGAGCTCGCGCCCGTCCGGAGACGCGACAACGAGGTCGATCATCTTTCGGCCGTCACGGTCGGCTAATGGATAGACGAGAAGTTGCACGGAATTCGCCGCGTCGGCTGCGGCCGAATTTTTCGGCATGGAACCGTAAACGAGGCCGGTACCGGGAAATTCGGCGCCGGCCATCTCCAGCTCGCGCACCACGATGCGCAGGACGGACTCGAGGACTTCTTCTTCGCGGATGGTGGAGTGCACCTGGCGCGAGGCTTCGAGCAGAGCCTGCAGCCGGGCCACCTGCTGCTGCAATTCAATCGTTTCGCCGTCCGAGGAAATCTGAGCGTCGAGTTCCATAAAGCCCTGTGGAATCCCAATGTAGCACGATGACGCTGGGGCTGTGCACGCCGGGGATGTGGTTCTCGGCGGGTCTATCGCGGGCGGTGCGGCCGAGGAAATCCTCGATTGTCAGGGGGATCGTCAGAGAGAAGGATCATTCCCGGTAAACAGCCGAGGGTTCAGTGAACGGTACTATTGTCGCAGTCGCCTAATCATTTTCAAGAGAGCCACTTGGAGGTCACTCGATGAAGTTCCATCTGCTTGTGTCCAGCGCCCCGCGTGGCCGCTGGGATGCCCGCCGCTGCACATCCATTCTCGCGACGCCGTTTATTTGCGCCGCGCTCTTTTTCGCAAGCCAATTCGTGAGCCAGGCTGCGGCCCAGTCGCGATTCGACCGCGACCTCGCTGATCACGTCGCCAACTCGGCGCAGGATGCCGTGAGCGCTACGGCGTTGACGAGCTCTGCGATTGAAACCCCACCGGATACGGACGTCCTGACTTCGGTTCCGGAGGCACCGGTTCCAGAGACTGCGGTTTCGGGCGCTTCGGTTTCGAGTTTGGAAGAGGCTAGCCTGGTGAGTCCGACGACCAATCAATTCTTCTCGCTCGCGCTGGAAAGCGGACAGAGCTCGTCTTCACAGAATTTGCCCCCAGAGAATTCGTCTTCGACTGCTCCTCCCACGCAGCCTCGGGCTATGAAGACCAAACCTCCGCACCATGGGTTGGGCGTGGCGCTGGCAATCGTCGGATCGGCCGCGCTGGCCGTGGGCGTAGCCGCCTATGCTCTTGGAAATATCGATATCTGCTCAAACGAGAAATCCGGAGGCTGCCATGAGGCCAGGGACGCGGGGTTGGTCCTGATGCCCGTCGGTGGGGGCGTCGCCGTCACAGGGTTCTATCTGGTATTTCATCACTGAGTTTCGAGAGCCGGCAGGCAAGGCCGCAGGCAATTTTGTAAGAATGGGAAAGGCCGTCCAACAGCGAAGCCACGATGCCGGTCACCTCGTCAGGATTTCCTCCAGGACGGGTGTGAGATCGCGCCCTCCGTAGAGAATGCGCAAAATCTCGATTTTGTCTTTGCCGACGCGGAATAAGACAGTTGCGCGACGCTCGAAACCCATCCTGCGCAGGCCCGAAACGCGGCCGGGGACGACCGTTCCCCGCGCCGGAAGTGTGCTCAGGCTCAAACAAAATTGTTCCAACCGGTTCAGATAGTGGTCGGCGGCTTCCAGGCCAGACTCTTTTGCGATGTGGGAGAAAAGCTCGTCGAGATCAGCCGCGGCAGCAGCCAGAAAATGAACCTCAAACTGCTTCACGGGATGGTTTCGCCGGAGGGCGACCGTATTTGGCGCGGAGCTCACGGAAAACCTGCGCCGCCGGGATGCTGGGCTTCGGGTCGGCCAGCGCTTCTTCGGCCAGGCGTGTGAGCCACTCGTTCAGGCCGGCCTCCTCTCGCTCCAAAGCAAGAAGGCCGGCGCGAATAACCTCGTCCGGGGTGGCGTACGTACCAGACTCGACCCGCGAATCCACTGCCCGCCGAAGCGCGCCCAAATCAACCTGGATCGTGTTTTGTGTCGACGCCATGCGTAACCTTCCACTTTTATATTACTGCTATTCGACTCCTTTGTTTATTCGACTCTTTTGATCGAGATCCAAATCCGGTGGTTCGAGGAAGCAATACCGAATTCTTGCAACAGAACCAGACCCGCTGTATATGGTATCGTCGAATCAATCCCGCAATATTGATTTAGGGAATCTTCCCAAGTCCCACTAGCCTTAGTCCAAATAGTCAGTTGCCTCGGTTTTTAAACCGCGAGCCTTCCGCCTACGTTTCTTATTTCGAGTTGGGCGCCGCGCGCGGGATACGCATTTCTATCTCATGCTCGAGGTGTACGCATTCGATGACCCCACTCAGCGAATCCACTGATGCCAATCTGGTTTTGACGCTGGAGGAGATCACCAGCCTGGCGGAGCAGGAAGGCAAGCCGGCCGACACGCTGATGAATGTGGTGGCCCTGATTGCCACGCGGTTCCGGACTGACGTCTGCTCGGCCTATTTACTCGAACCCGACCGGTCAAACCTGGTGCTGGCGGCGACGCTGGGCCTTCATCCCCAGTCGATTGGGACATTGCGCATGCCGCTGCATGAAGGGCTCTCCGGCTTGGTCGCGGAGCAGTTGATCCCCATTGCCGTGCCCGACGCACGCGAGCATCCGCGCTACAAATTCTTCAAGGAATCTGGCGAAGAGGAGTATCACTCTTTTCTCGGCGTGCCCTTGATCGATCGCGGCGTGCTGCAGGGCGTGCTCGTTGTGCAGACCAAAGATCCGAGGGTCTTTCAGGAAAATGAGATTCGCATGCTGGCAGAAGCGGCAAATCAGGTGGCGCCAGTAGTGAGCGAGGCGCGGACGCTTGACCGCTTTATTGCCCCGGCGCAGGAGAAGCTGTGGGAACTGGCGCGCAACGTGTGGTGGTGCTGGGACAACGAGTGCGTGAGCCTGTTTCGCGATTTAAATCCCACGCGCTTTCGCCAGCTTAATCAGAATCCGATTGCGCTGCTGAACGAAATCCCACTGGCGGAGATCGAGCGCAGGGCCACGGAGCTGGTGCTGCACAGCCGAATCAATTACACGTACCGGCGCCAGCAGGAGTACCTGCACGACGACCGCACATGGGGCGCGAGCCATGCGGGCGTGCTGCGGCCGCGGCCGGTGGCGTATTTTTCCGCGGAGTTCGGATTGCATGAGTCGCTGCCGATTTATTCGGGCGGTTTAGGCGTGCTGGCCGGCGACCACATCAAGAGCGCCTCGGACCTGGACATTCCGCTGATCGGAGTGGGGCTCTTCTATGGGCAGGGTTATTTTTTGCAGCGCCTGGACGGAACCGGTTGGCAACGCGAGGAGTATCTGCAGACCGACGTGAACCAACTGCCGATGCAACAGGCCATTGGCGCAAACGGCGAGCCGGTTGTGGTGGAGATTGCTACGCGACGCGGCTCGATTCGCGCCAAGGTGTGGCGCGCCAAAGTAGGCCGTTGCGATCTGCTGCTGCTTGATTCGAACGTGGCCGGGAATGCGCCTGAAGATCTGGAAACCACTTCACGCCTCTACGGTGGTGACGCGCGCACACGAATCCGGCAGGAGCTGTTGCTCGGCGTGGGCGGCTATCGCGCGCTCAAAGCCATGGGTGTCACGCCCGGCGTTCTGCACTTGAACGAGGGTCACAGCGGCTTCGCGGTGTTTGAAGCGATTCGCAGCCGCATGGAAGAAGAGGGCCTGGACTTCTATTCCGCGGCGCGGCAGATTCCGCGCGAGGTTATCTTTACGACGCATACGCCGGTTCCGGCGGGACATGACCGCTTTAGCCCCGACCTCATCGAAGAGCACCTGGGGCCGCTGCGCGACGAGCTTGGCATTTCGCATGAAAATTTGATGGGCTTTGGACGCGAACATCCCACGGACTTTCAGGAAACTTTTTGCATGACGGTGCTGGGCCTGAAACTGGCGCGGCGCGTGAATGCTGTGAGTTCGCTGCACGGCGAGGTTTCGCGGGCCATGTGGCGAGGCCTATACGACGACGGGCCGGAGGATGCAGTGCCGATTGGTCATGTGACGAACGGCGTACATGTGCCTTCTTGGCTGGCGCCGCAGATGCGCAGACTCTACGATCGCCATCTTGGCGTGGGCTGGCAGCGGCAAAGTGGGGCCGCACACACATGGTCCGCAATCGAGACTGTGGACGACGGCGAATTGTGGGAGACGCACCTTAGTTTGAAGGGGCAGCTCTTCAACTTTTTGCGGCGCCGCGCGCGCGAGCAGGCCGAGCGACGCTCTGAGCCGGCCGAGGCTTTGAAGAGGCTGGACAAGGTGCTCTCGCCCGATGCCTTGACCATCGGATTTGCGCGCCGTTTTGCCACTTACAAGCGCGCCAACCTGCTGCTGAAAGATCTGGAGCGGCTGGCGGCAATGGTGAACGATGCCAAGCGCCCGGTGCAGTTCGTTTTTGCCGGCAAAGCGCATCCGCATGACGAGCCGGGCAAGACGGTGCTGCAGCAGATCGCGCAGATGATGCGTCACCCGGATTTCGGCGACAAATTCATCTTTATTGAGGATTACGACATCAACGTAGCCCGCCATCTTGTGCAGGGAGTCGACGTGTGGCTGAACAATCCGCGCAGGCCGCTTGAGGCTTCGGGCACGAGCGGCATGAAAGTGGTGCTGAACGGCGGGTTGAATCTTTCAGTTTTGGATGGCTGGTGGGCAGAAGCTTACGACGGGCTGAATGGATTCGCCATTGGAAACGGCAGAACGCATTCCAATATGGATGTGCATGACAGCCGCGACGGCGAGGCGCTTTACCGAGCGCTGCTTGACGAGGTGATTCCGCTCTACTACCAGCGCGATCGCGATGGGCTACCGCGGGGCTGGATCAAGCGTATGAAGCGAACGATTCGCACTCTGGGATGGCGCTTCAATGCTGATCGCCAGGTGATGGATTACACGCTTGGATGCTACATTCCCGCGGCGGGCGGCACATCGAGCGAAGTGCGGACGCTGGCGTAGTGGTGGGAATGCGTGGCCGGCGCTGACCTCTGCGTGGATTGGCAAAGTTTGCTAACGATGCTACGATGCCTTTAAGGCCGACATGAATGGGGACCGATGAAAACACCATGCCCACTCGCAATGTGAATTTGACTAAAGAACTCGACAGTTTTGTTGTGGCGCGAGTCGAGAGCGGACGCTTTGAGAACGCCAGCGAAGTGGTTCGCGCTGCCTTGCGCACGCTTGAGCGCGACGAGCGTCTCTACGAGACAAGATTGGCGACGCTGCGCGCGGCAATCGACGATGGCGATGCAAGCGGTGTGGTGGAAGGCGACGTCTTCTCGCAAATCCGCAAGAAACTTAAGTTGCCTAAGAAATCCCGTTAGCGGTGCCCAACGCGGATTTCTCGCGCAGAGCGAAGGGCGATCTTTTGAGGATTGGCTTGTACACCTTGCATACCTGGGGCGAATCGCAGACATCGCGCTATCTCGAAGATCTAAAGCAATGTGTCGGAATGCTTGCCCGCAATCCTAAGATTGGCAGGTTGTGCGATTGGATCCGGCCCGGTCTACATCGATTTGAGCAGGAACGGCACGTGGTATTTTACCGCCAGACAAAGGATGGCATTCTTGTCGTGCGAATCCTCCACCAAAGCATGTTGCCTGACAAACACATATCTAAAGACGGGAACCCTGGCGACTAATCGGAATTGCTCAAACAAAATTCGTTACGATCCGGATTGATGACTCGTCAGCTCTTCGGACTCATCTCTTTGAGTGATTCGCCATCGAGGCGACGCCGGATGGCGATTGCATATCATTACCACTCGCGGCGCACGCCGAAGATGTCAAGTTGCTCATCATTACTGATCAAGGCCAAATCCTCGTGGATGGCTTGGGCGGCGAGCATTCGGTCGAAGGGGTCTTTGTGCTCTGCGGGCAGACGGCCTGCGCGAAGTGCATGTTCGAGGCTGATTGGCAGTGGCAGATACCCCGCTGATTCGATGGACGGAACGAAATCATCGACGAGGGCTTGAGCTTTGGGGAGTTTGCCCAAGCGATATTTTGTTGCAATTTCCCAAGCCGAAACTGCTGAGACGAAGATCTCATTCCGTTGTGAGTGGAGCAAGTGACGGGCCCGGTTCGAAAGCAGTTCCTTGCGAAACGCCGCCCACAAGAGAGTGTGGGTGTCGAGCAGGACTCTCATTCACCTTCGCCGTTCCAAAGGCGAAGCTCGTCCTCGGGCAGCGGATCGAAGAACTCGGGGCCGACGTCGCCCAACCCCTCGAGAAATCCGAGGCGGCGGTTGGCGCGGACAGGTTCAATCGCGACGAGACGCACGACGGGCTTGCGCTCGCGACCGGTGGTGATCTGAACGTCCTCCCCCTTAAGCGCGCGCTGAATGAGCTTGGAGAGATTTGTCTTGGCTTCGAAGATGGTGGCGGAGGGCATAGATGTATCCTGCTAAGTTAGCTTAGCTAAGTTAGCAGTTTATGTCAAGAACGAATGCGAGAGGATCGGTCTAATCGCTTAAAATCAATGAATTAGAACGATCAAGTCAGCTCACCAGCACCATCTCTTTGAGGGAATCGACATACGGCGCGCGCAGCGCTCCGCGCTCGGTGATGATGGCGGTGATGTATTTCGCCGGGGTCACGTCGAAGGCAGGGTTGCAGATGCCGACGCCGTTGGGCGTGAGCTGCTTGCCTGCATGGTGGGTCACTTCTTTGGCTGAGCGTTCTTCGATAGGAATTGCATCGCCGGTCGCAGTGGCGAGATCGATGGTCGACCACGGCGCAGCGACGTAGAACGGGATGCCGTGCTCGCGCGCCAGGATTGCGACGTTGTAGGTGCCGATCTTGTTTGCGGTGTCGCCGTTGGCGGCGATGCGGTCCGCGCCGACAACCACGGCCTGAATCTTTCCTTGCCGCATCAGGCTGGCGGCCATGTTGTCGCAGATGACCGTGGTGGGAATGCCGTCGGCCATCAGCTCCCACGCCGTGAGCCGCGCGCCTTGCAGGAACGGCCGCGTTTCGTCGGCATAAACATGGATGCGCTTGCCTTGCTCGACTGCCGCGCGGATCACGCCGAGCGCGGTTCCGTATCCGCATGTGGCCAGAGCGCCGGCGTTGCAGTGCGTTAGAACGCCGCCTTCGTCGGGCAGAAGCTCTGCGCCGAATGCGCCCATCGCCTTGCAGGCGGCGATGTCTTCGTCGTACATGGCGTTTGCTTCGGCGAGGATTTTTTCTTTGATTTGCGCGAGGGTCGCATTGGAGGCCAAAAGGCGCGCGAACAGCGCCTTCATGCGATCGATAGCCCAGAAAAGATTGACGGCTGTCGGGCGCGTGCCGGCGAGCCGCGCGCAGATTTTTTCGAATTCCGGCGCAAAGTCTCGCGCGTTTTTCGCATTGGTGTTTTTCGCGCCGAGTGCGACACCGTACGCTGCCGAAACGCCGATGGCCGGCGCGCCGCGGACGACCATGGTGACGATGACATCAGCCACTTGTTCGTAGGTCGTGGCGAGCACGTAGCTCTCTTCGAGCGGGAGCTTGGTCTGGTCGATGAAGCGGACGCCTTCCGGGGTCCAGGTGAGGGTGGGAATCATGCAATTCCATTGTAAAGGCACTGCATGCGGCGGCGCTTTAGATTGGAGCATCGGGTTGGAAGGGCCTGAAAACATTTCCATTTCCCGCTGGACGATAGCAGCCACGCTGGATAGAGTGTTTGGGAACCGTTTCAAGTTGTTTTTTGCTCCATCCAGAGGAAGAAGACATTTATGGCTACACGCTCGAATCCAGCGGCCGCACCCAATTACACCGGCCCATTTATCACGGTCGCAATTTTCTTCGGAATCTTCGGATTCCTGACCAGTCTGAACAACGTGCTGGTGAAGAAGCTCGAAGACATCTTCCAGTTGAGCCACGGGCCGGCCGAGCTGGCGACGGCGGCCTGGTTTTTCGCCTATCTTGTCTTCTCGGTTCCCGCTGCAAAGGTGATTGAGGCTGTGGGCTACAAGCGCACCATGGTGATTTCTCTGTTTGTGATGGCTGGCGGAGCTGCGCTGTTTTTGCCTGCAGCGAACATGGTCAGTTTTCCCATGACGCTGTTCGCGATTTTCGTTTTGGCATCGGGTGTGTGCGGATTGCAAACCTCAGCGAATCCATACGTCTCGATCCTCGGCCCGGAGCACAGCGCGCCGGCGCGGCTCACATTGGCGCAGGCGGTTAACTCGATCGGCTCGCTGGCCGCTCCATGGGTTGCGGGCATCTTCATCCTCAGCGATCCCAGCAAGATGCTCACTCCCGCAGCCACCGCACACATGCTGCACGGACCATATATTGCGATTGCAATCGCGCTGCTGGTGCTGGGCTTAATAGTGATGACGCTGCACCTGCCGGCAATCTCGATGGCGCGCGAGCCGGTTGCTGGCATCAGCGGGCCGGTGGTCGAACGCAACATCTGGAGCCACTCGCACACGGTGCTCGGCATGGTGGGCATCTTTTTTTATGTCGGCCTCGAGATTGCGCTGGCCTCGATCACGATTCAGTTCTGCCTCGCCGAAGGTATGACGAAGGTGGAGACTGCCAGCCTGATGGTGAGCCTGTTTTACCTGGGCATGATGATCGGGCGCCTGCTCGGCAGCGCGATTATGGTCTGGATCAAAGCGGATCGAATGCTCATTCTTCTTGCGATCTGTGGCGTGCTGTTGTTGTGCGCCGCGATGTCGACGCATGGGACCATCGCCATTGCATGTTTGGTGCTAACCGGGTTGGCGAACTCCATCATGTATCCGACCATCTTCGCGCTCGGCGTAGCGGAACTGGGGCCGCTCACCAGCAAAGGTTCGGGAGTGCTCACCATCGGAAACGTTGGCGGCGCCGTGATTCCGCCGCTGTTTGGACTGCTGGCTGACAAGACGAGCATCCAGTTCGCCTTCATCATTCCCATCATCGGATATATCTACGTTGCCTATTACGGAATGTGGGGACACAAGCCCTCGCGCAAAGAAATGGCGTAGCCAGCACTCTCGATGATCAGGCCTGCGATCTGGTTAGGGATTCGGTATGGCGGTTCGGCGTGCGCCCGCCGGGCTGCGAAAGGTTTCGCCGAGTCTGCGCCCAAGGTTCATCGAAGGCACTTCGATGAAGCGATAGGAAAGCCATGAGACGAAGATGCTGAGGATAAAAGTCTGGCCCAGAATGGCCCAAAGAGAAACCTTGCCATATAAGAGGTGAACGCAATACAGAAGAACAACATAGTGCCAGAGGTAAAGACTATAAGAAATCTGGCCGAGGAAGTGGATCGGCGGCCAATGAAGAACACGCTTGCAGAATGCCGAGTTCATACTTACGATCATCAGTCCGCCCGCGCCGAATGCGGTGATCCATTGCGAAATGCAAATTTTGGAATGGAGGAAGTGACCAGTTGATCTGATCAAGGGAGCGCCGCCAAACAAGAAAAGCAAAAGAAATGCGATGCCGATGAGGACCTTTGCGAACCGGCGGCGATGGTGAAACCATGCTCCGAGCCTGCTCCTTTCGCGTGCCAGAAAAATGCCAAGAACGAAGAGCCCGGCATATTGAAACGTATCGGCCAACCCTGGCGCGATCTTGAATGTCAGTTTATCGAGCGTGATAGCGGCGATGGTTAGCCCACCAGCGATTACGAAGGACCACCTGCTCTTGAAGCGCAGAACGAACCCGCACAGCAAAGGGAAGAAGAGCGAGATGCGCATCTCGTAGACCAACGACCATATAGGTAGATCGAACTGGTTGGTGTTGTAGACTCCCAGGAACAAAATGTGCTGCCCGACCAAATGCCAATCGACGCGCTCGGACCAGGAATTGCTGAGCGATCCGCTTCCAACAGCGCCTCCGTGAAGCCAAAACGCGCAGGCGATAGAAATCGCGAGCGCCGTGAGATAGGGAACGTAAATTCGGAAGATGCGCCTTGTGATGAACGTGGGATATGTCTGTGGTCTGCCATTCACAGCGGGCAGAGAGAGAACAAATCCGCTCAAAACGAAAAACAGCATTACAGCCTCGATGCCGAAGGGAGCCACCAGATCAAGAAAAGCCGTGCAAATTACGGAAGTCGGCTGCGTCTCGCCTTCCCACAAAAATCGAAGATGGAGCAGGACGACAATCAATGCCGCCAAGCCGCGGAGCGAGTCCAACTCGACGAAGCGAACTTGCCTTTCGGGGGCGTGGACAGTGCTCATCATCGTTGGTTGCCGGTTCTTCGACGCGCGGGGTAGGAACACACACCTACGATGTTACGAGTGCGCGACGATATTCGAAGAGATTTGCTACAGAGCATCAACTCTGCCGCGCCTTCCAAAGCAGGTAAAGACCCCACGCCGCCAGCGTACATTCGTCCTGGATGGTTCCGTCGAGCATCATGCGCTCGAACTCCGCGATGGAAACGGAATGGGCCACCAGATCGTGCTCCTCGGCGTCGGGTTTCTTTTCCGCGGGCGAAAGGCCTGTGGCCAGGAATATATGTTCGCGCTGCCGCGCGAAGCCGTAGGCGATCCACATCGTGCCCAATTGAACCATCTGCGCGGCTTTCAGGCCAAGCTCTTCCTGCAACTCGCCGCGCGCCAGCTCTTCGGGATTCTCGATCAGCCTCTCCCAAGTGCCCTGAGGTAGCTCCAGCGCTCGCTCGCCGATGGTGTAGCGATACTGCTCGACCAGCCAGACGTTCCCGTCGTCGATGGGCAGGATGATGGCTCCATCCTCTTTCTCGACCACGCCGTAGATTCCCTTTTGGCCGTTGGAGCGCAGGATCTCGTCTTCGCGCACGCGCATCCAGCGGTTGCGATAGACTTCGCGGCTTGAAAGAGTGGTGATGGCGCGGCCTGCGTCTGGCTTTGGGTCGCAATCATCGTCGGCCATCGATCTTCCTCGCCGTCACAAAAAGTGCGTGCCGGGGAGGCCCGCATGACAGCCGGCCAGCGGCCGGCGCTACAACCTGCTAGCAGTTCACCACAACGGCCGAGCAGCCGGGACGCGAGGGCTTCCACTGCACAAGGAAATCGGTCAGCGCCGAGGACTCCATGTGGCGCATGGCTTCAAACTCGCCGTTTTTCTGGCTGTAGAGCAGCGCGCCATGATCGCTTAGGACGGCCAGCGCGGGCACGCCTTTGTGGAGCGGCACTCCGTATTTTTCCGCGAGGTCCAGATTGGTGTCGATGTGGCCGACGTTGACATGAACCACGACAAAGTTCGCCTCGACAAGCGGCTGGTTTTTGCTGTCGTGCATATAGAGATCGAGTACCTGGCAGTCGCCGCACCAGTTGCCGCCAAAATCGAGAAGGACGCGCCGATGCGTGGCTGAGGCGGTTTTGAGGGCTGCGGCCAGGTCAGCCCTGGCTTGCGAGGGATCGGGATAGATATCGCGGTCGGCGGAGTTGGCAGTACCCGCCGACAACGCGAGCAAAGCAGCGAAAGCAAAGAACTTGATGGTCCTCATCGGGATAACCTCCGTGGCTCTTTCCAGTCTGCCACAACTGCCCGTTTCCGGGCGTTCCTATGCACATTTGTGCGACAATAGTGCCTTAAGGAAGCGCGGCTTTTGTTGTAGCGCGCGGAGGAACTTCGATGGGCGATCTACTACAGCCGTGGCACATTGTGGTGCTGGTTGTCCTTGCCTTTGTGCTGTTCGGAGCCAAGCGGCTGCCGGAGATGGGTAAAGGTTTGGGCGAAGGATTGAAGGGTTTCAAGGAAGGCCTGAAAGGCATCTCGGATCCACCTGCGCCGCCGCCGGCCCCTCCAGCGCAGCAGCAGAACACGCCGCCTCCGCCTCCCGTATCGAACGCGCCGATTGAGCCGAAGTAGCTGACCCGAAATAACGCTGCCCCCGGCAGCGCGAACCTTTCAGATACAGGCGCGGAGTGTCCCGCTAGAGACTTAGAGAAAAGGAAAAGCCTGTGCTACCGCACAGGCTTTCATGTTTATGAGGCTGATAGAGGGGCTGCGTGCCTACTTGAAATCCTGCGCCGATGGATAGTATCCGCGTTTGGCGATCACATTGACGTTGGGCCGGTCGACGCGCACATCGATGTTGCGGAACTTGTCGTCGTAGATCGACTCGTGGCTGAGGTAGCCAAGCGTGTACTGGTCGCGGGCCTCTTCGGCGATCTTGGCGTAGCTCCGCTCGATGCCGTTCGTGCCGCCCTCGGCGTAATAATCGCCGCCGGTCTCGGCAGTGTACCTGTAAAGAATGTTGTCGTAGACGCCGGTGAACGGAATGTGGATGCGGTCAACCCACTCCCCGCCCCAGCGTCCCGTGTCGCCCACCAGCGTGCCGTAGACGGCGATCTTGTTGGTTTGCAGGTAGCGGACGACTTCTTTCCAGGTGGCCTTGCTGCCGTACTCCTTGCCGTCGGAGATGACGAAGATGATGCGCCGGCGATCCTTGGGACGCGTGGAAAGCTCCTTGGCAGCAGCCAGGATTGCGTCATTGAGGGTGTGAATGTCCTTATGAAGATCGACTTGCCCGATGGTCTGCGTCGAGCCTCCCGGCTGAAGGGTCGGCGCGGGGCACTGTCCATTGATCGAAATCGCGCAAGCTGAGAATGGGTCGCTTGGATCGGGCACCATCGGGTCGGTGCCGGTGGCCTGCGCCAGCGAAAGCACCGCAGGCAGGCGCGCGCTCTGCGCGGCGGTGAAGCCTGTCCACTCCTTGGGGCCGTTGGTGTAAGTGAAGACCGCTGCCTCGTCATAGGGCGCGAGCGCGCCCTGGATGGAGCCCATGGAGTTATTCACCTGCGTCATGACGTTCGAGGGCACAGTCTGATCGATGACAAAGGCGATTGAAAGCGGCTGCGGATCGACGCTGAAGACGCGCAATGGCTCGCGGGTGTTGTTTTCGTAGACGGTGAAATCCCGCCAGGTAAGCCCGGACACCAGATTGCCTTTGGAATCCTTCACGGTGACGGGAACCTGGACGAAGTTTACGTTCACCACGATATTCGGCGCGGCGGAAAGACTAGTTGCGGGCGGAGCATCCTGCGCGTTCGGCGAAGGCTGGTCATTCGCGGGCCCTGGCGCAGGCTGTTGCGCGGGCTGTCGGCTTGGGGTCGCGGGTGGTTGATCGGGCTGAGCCGGCGCTCCGGCCGTAGAGCCTGAGTCTGGAGTCGTGGGAGCTTCGCCGGCGCCGATTCCGGGCGCGATTCCACCACTGACACCGGGCAGCGGGGGCGGAGCCTGCGGCGTGGGCGCGTCGGGAACAGGAGCCTGTTGCTGCTGGGCCGGAATTCCGGAAGCCAGCACCAGCCCGAAACTTAGAAGTGCCACCGGCGCAATGGTTTTCCAGCCCCTCACTGTGAGTTTGTCCCCCTGAAGTCTTTTGATGCCCGACTCTTTCAATGCCGACTCTTTTGATTCTCGGAGATCTTTGATGCTCGATCATCGCGTTGCTGAAAGCCGCGATTCACGCACGTAATGCCGCAGTCGACAGAATATCAGACGCGCCAAACGCGCACAGGTTGCCTATTGGGCCATAAACCGTTGCGTTAAGCTGTCTTGTTATGCTCTCTTGGAGGTTCAATTCGCGTCTAACGGAGCATCATGCGCCTGGGTTTTGGAATCGCCGCGTTGCTGGTTGGCCTGCCGGTGTGGCCGGCAATGGGCTGGGCTCAGCTTGCGCCCTCGCCCGACGGGCCACCGGTGAGCAATGCGCCGGCGCCGCCACCGGATGAGACGTCGATGGAAACTCTGAAGGCCAGGGTGAATCTCGTCGACCTGTTCTTCACGGTCAAGGACAAGAGCGGAACTCTGGTTCCGCATCTCACCGCGAATCAGTGCCAGGCGACTGAGGACAAGACGCCGCAAACGTTCAAGAGCTTTGAGGCAGAGACCGATCAGCCGCTGACGCTGGGAATTTTGCTGGACACTTCAGGCAGCCAGGAACGGGTGCTGCCGCTGGAGCAGCAAGCAGGCAGCCAGTTTCTGGAGCAGGTTTTGCGGAAGCAGGATGAGGCCTTTCTGGCTGAATTCGACGTGAACGTCGACCTTTTGCAGGACTTTACCAACAGCCCGCACATGCTGGCCCGCGCAATGGAAAAAGCGCAGATCAACACTGCCGGCGGTAACGGCGGAGGCATTCCAGGCCTCGGCGGCGGCCCGGTTCCCATCAGCGATCCCAAGGGCACGGTGCTCTATGACGCCATCTATGAGGCAGCCAACAACAAGCTCAACCAGGAGACCGGCCGCAAGGCGCTCATCATCCTGACGGACGGCGAGGATGAAGGCAGCGAGCACAAGATCAAAGACGCTATCGCGGCGGCGGAGAAGAACAACATCATCATTTACGTGATCCTGATTGCCGACCGGGCGATGTACTGGAGCCAGGGCGAGGGCTACTACGGCTACTCACCCGCGAAGCAGATTTCGGATGAGAGCGGCGGCCGGATCATTGACGTGGGCAACAACGGCGCCAAGCTGCAGGCCGCGTTTGAGGAGATTGAAGCCGAGCTGCGTACTCAGTACGTGGCCAGCTACACACCCAGCGATACCAAAGAGGACGGGACTTTCCGGCACATCGGGTTGGAGTGCAAAGGCGATAACGGCGACGCGCTCAAAGTGCAGGTGCGCAAGGGCTACTACGCTCCGTCGCCGGAGAACTGAGAATCGTGCGCTCTGCTTGATCCGCTTTTTGATTTGTTGTTCGCTTGTTGATCCGTCTCCCTGGGTTGTGCGCGAACCTTTGAAAGGATCTCGAGATGAAAATCGTCATTACTCTCGCGGTAGCCGCCGGCTTGCTTACCGGCATTCCCATGCTGGCGCAGGACTCCGGCGCAGACACGAGTGCAACGTCGCCGACGACGGACTGCAGCGAAAGTGACCTACGCGCCCAAGGCTGGAGGCTTCGGCGACCTTGCGGCATCGCACGCGTGGGAGATGAGCCCGGTCACGGGTGAACTGGACGGCAAACTGGACTCAAAGACCGCCAGGGTGGGCGATCGCGTGGTGCTCAAGACGATGGACAAGGTGCAGACTTCCGACGGCACCGTGATTCCGAGGGGCTCGCGGCTGGTGGGCCATGTGACCGAGGTGCAGGCATACGACCCTGCGCATGGGACGGCGCAAATCGCGATTGCATTCGATCACGCGGAGCTGAAAAACGGCCAGAGCATTGCGATATACACGCTGATTGGGGGAGTGGTCCCGAGCGGCGGCGCCGTGATCGATCAACACAATCGAGCAAGACTGAGGACGACGGCGGCGGCGGCGGGATGATGGGAATGCCGGTGCCCCCAGGCGCCATGGTCAACGGCGGAAGGATGGACGCACGGCCACGGCGGAGGAGGACCCGGAGGGGCGACCAACAGCGTGGACCGAGCCTCCGATACGGCCGTTGGAGAGTGGAGAAGAGACCAAGCCAATCAAAACTCGACACCGGGCTCGGCAGGAAACACAACAGCGCAGGGAAGCGGCCGATTAAGCAACCCCACCGGCGCCCATGCGGTTGCGGCCGCGCGCGCTGTTCCTCGCACGACGCAAATTCCCGGCGTGTTGCTGGCTGGAAACAGCTCTTCCTCGGGGGTATTGCTGTCTCTGATCAGGAATATTCAATTTGAGAGCGGGACGCAGATTCAACTGGGCGTGGCGACGGGCAATTAGAGCGGCGACTGGTGACCATCGAACAATGGTCGCTAGTCATTGATCGTTAGTCATCGATCATAGGTCGCGGGTCATTGTTCGCTGGTCGTTGATCGCTGGTCGTTGATCGCGGGTCGGGATCGCCGGTCGGGATCGCTGGTGATTGGTCACAGGTAACGGGCAACTGTCTCGTTTTGGGACAAGCTGTCACCTCCGGGCCATTACCAAATTGGGCATGGATACGGGATACCGTAATCTGGCGCAGATGAGAAAGCTTCAATAGTATCGGCAACAACAGGAAAAACTTGAGGCTGCCTGCAAACGATCTTCGGCATCAGACATTCCAGTTCCGAGGTTTTATTCATGGCCACTCAATGCGCTACTCAGGAAGGCTTCGAGATGAGTCTGGGGTTCCGGAAAGCGATTCAGGAGCGCATCGCGCAACTGGAGAGCGACGCCAATGGCGACGAAGCGCGATTGGACCTGCTGATTGACATTGACCATGTTCGCCGGCAGATGCGCCTTGTGGCCGTGCAGCGCGCCGAAGCTCTGCGCTTGAGGATCTTCCTCGATCGCGCCGACGCCGGGATTTCGCGCCCGTTGGTTCAGTCTTAGAAATCCTTTCTAAACAATCTCCAATGATCTAATCCACAGGAGCGCGGGTTTCCACAACCGCGCTCCGTTCCGTTTTGGTCGTAAACTAAAGCGGTTTCACAATTCACGTGCCCTTTCCAGCGTCTCGCAAGGTGGCTTTTTCTTGGTGAAAAAGCCACTGGGCAGTTGAGGCTCCGGGTACAGCAATTGTGGAACCGCTGTAGACCACGTCGGAGGCGCGCCGCGCTTTGTTGACGCTCGACTATTTCGTTGTGGACGCATTTACCACCGAGCCGCTTGGCGGCAATCCGCTGGCCGTGGTGATGAATACGTGCGGTTTGGCGACCGAACGGATGCAGGCCATCGCGCGCGAGTTCAATCTCTCTGAGACCACGTTCGTCGAGCGCAGGCCAGCGGAGATTGAGCGGGCTGAGGGCGTGCGCGTGCGCATCTTCACTCCGCAGCGAAGAGCTGCCTTTCGCCGGCCATCCCACGCTGGGCACGGCCAGCGTGCTCAAAGCCGCACGCGCCTGAGACCGTGCGGGGCGACACGGTGACTCTGGCGCTCAAGGTTGGGCCGGTGCCGGTGCGCTTCGAGGAAGGCAAAGCAGGCGTCGCGGGACTTTTCGGCGAGATGACGCAGCGCGATCCGGAGTTCGGCGCTGAGCTGGATCGCAGAAATTGTTGCGCGGCTTGCGGGCCTGTCGGCGGACGACCTCGATCCCGCGCTGCCGCCACAGGTGGTTTCAACGGGAACGGCGTTTGCAATTGTGGTGCTGCGCTCTCAGGCGGCGCTGGCGCGCCTCAAAGTGAATCAGGATGAGGCGACTGCGTGGCTGCGCGAGCGCGGAGCGAGGTGGTTCTATGTCCTGGCGCCTATCGCTCGACCAAAACGCTGACGAGACGGCGCGAAGTACCGGGCGAGGATGCAGTTCTACGGCGGCGAAGATCCGGCCACGGGTTCGGCGGCGGGTTGCGCCATCGCTTACCTTGTGGCTCGCGGCGCGGTTTCGTCGGCGACGCGCGTGCATGTGCGCCAGGGAGTTGAGATGGGCCGGCCGAGCGATCTTTTTCTCTCCGCGAAAAAAGAATCCGCGAAGGTCACGGATGTGCGCGTTGCGGGCAGCACTGTTCTTGTGGCAAAAGGACAGCTTTTCCTGCCGTGATGCACATGCTTTCAACAGATATTCATCTTCGCAAGTGACATTGTGTCTTGCTGCTACGAGTTTTCCACTTGTTTCAATCGGATTTTCACTGCGTCTTCGCTTCGTTTTCTCTCTTTTCATCGATCCGCCGTTACTCGTACTGTTTCGATTCGTTGCAGACAATTTTCTGACGCGTGATGTCGGAATTTGACTGACGCGCCAAACCGCTGAGCACTCGACCGCGAAGCAGGGCTGAGCCGTTGAGGGGTCTCGTGCCGGTTGCCTGGCAACGTGAGTGGTTGCACCCCAGGGTGCGGGCACTCGCGCGAGGCGATCCGTGCGCACAGACCCGAATCCGAAGCGAGCCTGCCCTGTTGCCGGCTACTGGGCCAGACATTCTTGCCGTACCTTGAATCCGCCATAACGGGCGGTGAACTGTTGTCCGTGGAACAAAGCCTTGAGATTTGATTTAAGGAGTAGTCCCCTTACCATGCGTCCAAAGAAAGTGATTCTCTGTGTAGACGACAACGAACAAGAGCTATCCGTGCTCAAGTTCACGCTGGAAACGAATGGCTATCGCGTGCTGGCGGCCTCAAACGGCCAGGAGGCGATCGCGGTTTTTTCAACGGCGCCGCAAATCGACCTGGTGCTGGCCGACACCAACATGCCCCAGATGAGTGGAATTCAGCTTGCCGAGCGGCTGAAGCGCATGCGGTCGCATGTGCCCATGCTCCTGCTTGGCGATGCGCAGGCCGCGGGCGGAGAGATGCATTTGGCCGACGCCGTGATGGCGAGGAAGAACTGTTCATCGCTGGAGCTGCTGGAGCGCGTAAAGGTGATGAGCGCGCGCAAGCGCGGCCCGCGCAAGGGCGCGCAGCGCATTCCGCAGGACGACGCGCTGGCTGCGGCTTCGTGATAAAGACAGGGAACAAGGGATTAGGGAATAGGGAATAGCTGCTGTGAGAGCGGCATCCCGGCGATTCGGCTTCGAAGTGCAATTGACAGCGCCCGAATCGACTGGCAGGATCTGCGCGTCTCTTCTAGTCCCTGCTGCCTACTCCCTACTGGCTGCCGGCTGCTCCCGGCCTTATCGGCTCCCCTCTTGACGATGGTGCGCGGCAATGGGCATACTCGCCATCGATGGCTTTAGATGAGCCGTCGGCAGGCAGCGAAGTTTTGCTGCCGGTGAAAGTGGGTTCGTATGGACCTGGTTCTTTTACGTCTTCTTTTTGTCATTTTGCTTGCCGCGGTTTGTTACTTCCTCCGACCCTTCGGGCTTCAGACAGGTTGGGAGGGCGCAATCGCGGGTGCGGCCGCGGCTGGCGCGGTCATTGTCTTCGAGCTGCGCGTGCGGGCGCTTACGCTGCGACGGCTGATCGGCGCCGTCGTGGGCAGCGTGCTCGGCATCGTGGGCGCGGCGCTGTTTCTGCCTGGTGCTGCGCTCAGCTCCGATCTCCAGTGCCAACTCCGCGGTGCTGCAGATCTTCGTGCTCTTGCTCATGACCTACGTGGGCCTGCTGGTGGGCGCGAGCAAGGGCGACCTGCTGAATCCCGCGGCGCTGGGCACGGTATTCTCGGGCGATAAGCCGACGCGCCGCAGCGCCAAGGTGCTGGATACGAGCGTCATTATCGACGGCCGCATCGCCGACATTGCCGAGGCCGGATTTATTGACGGCATGCTGGTGGTGCCGGAGTTCGTGCTGCGCGAGTTGCAGATTGTGGCCGACTCGACCGACGGCTCCAAGCGCCAACGCGGGCGTCGCGGCCTGGATATGCTGCAGCGCATGCAGTCCAACGACAAGATTCAGGTGCAGATTGTGCCCGACGACTTCCCTTCCATCCGCGAAGTGGACCTGAAGCTGCTGGAACTGGCCAAGAAGTGGGAAGCCAAGGTCGTCACCAACGACTTCAACCTGAACAAGGTGGCTCACCTGCACCATGTGGATGTGCTGAACATCAACGACCTGGCCAATGCTCTCAAGCCCGTGGTTCTGCCGGGCGAGCGCATGAACGTGGTGATCCTGAAAGAAGGCAAGGAGTTCAACCAGGGCGTGGGCTACCTGGACGACGGCACGATGGTGGTGGTGGACCACGCGCGGAAGCTTATCGGGCGGTCGGTTGGGATCTCGGTGACCAGCGTGTTGCAGACCGCCAGCGGCAAGATGATCTTCGGCAAGGCAGAAGAGAACGGGAAACCGATGGTGGAAGCGACCTGAAGAACGCGGCTGCTGTCATTGCAATCGCTGTAACATTTCTTGAAATCGCCGCCGCAGTTCTTCCAATCCCCGATCGGCTCTAGGCCGGCAGCAGGCGTTCTTCCAGTCGGCGTTTTACATCGGGCCACTCCGCCGCAAGGATCGAATAGCGCCAGGAATCGCGCGCTGTGAAGTCCGAGGCCATCCGGTGCGCGCGCAGAACTCCTTCGAATTTCCCTCCGATGCGCTCGATGGCCGCCTGCGAGCGCTGGTTGCGCGCGTCAGTATGCAGGCAGACGCGGAGCATCTGCCATACCTCGAAGGCATGCGTGAGCATCAGCAGCTTGGCTTCAGTGTTCGCCGCGGTGCGGATGGCCGCGTGCGCGAGCCATGTGTAGCCGATCTCGCAGACGTCGGGATTCTCGTGCGCGTGGCGCGGGTGACCCGCGGGCCAGTCAAAGCGCTCAATGTCGAAGAAGCGCGTGGAGCCGATGACGACGCCGTCCGCAATGCGAATGGTGGCGAAGGCCTGTGCTTTGCCGGCTTCGCGCAATGCGAGCGCCGTCTCAATGTAGCGGAGAACGGCGTCACGGCCGATTGGCACCGCGCTCCATTGATAGAGCGCCGGATCGCCCGAAGACGCGGCCACGAGGCCGTCCGCGTGGGCCGGCGAGAGCGGCTCGAGGCGAATGTGGCTGCCGGTAAGGACAGGAGTGTCGAGAGTCATGTTTCTTCATCATGCGGCTGCGTGCAAATCGGGCACAATGAAATGCCTGATTAGTATTTGGTTATTTTGGGATCGATCTGGTCGGCCCAGGCGAGGATTCCGCCGGCGAGGTTCTTTACGTTGGGATAGCCCTGCGCGGCGAGGAATTCAGCGATGCGCTGGCTGCGGCCGCCGGATCGGCACTGGACGACGATCTCGCGGTCGCGATCGATCTCGGCCAGGCGCTGCGGAACTTCGTTCATGGGAATCAGCGTGCCGCCGATGTTGGCGATCTGGTACTCGAATGGCTCGCGGACATCGAGGATCATGAGATTTTCGCCGGCGTCGAGACGCTGCTTAAGTTCGAGCACGGTGATTTGCGGAATGCCGTTGTTGGTTGCGGTGCCCATGGTGCGGATTCTCCGGTCCAATGCAGTGTATCGGACTTCAGTATATTGGGCCGGCGTTCGACGGGGTCCTGCGCCGGCGGCTCCGTGGTTGGAGCGAAGCCGCCGGTGCGAGACGTTTTGATTGAAAGACGCTACTGCGCGGGTTTGGCGGCAGGCTTGGCAGCAGGCATCGCGGCTGGCTTCGGCTTCCAGAAATCGGGATCTGCCTTGACCCACTCGTCCGGCGGATAGCTCTGAGCGGGGTTGATGGCAAATAGCTCTGAATCCTCGCTGTCGATGCAGTCGGCTACCAGCTCGTGGAGCTTTTTCATGCCGTCTTCGCCCATGGCATCGTGGAACTGCTTGTCTTCCGCATAGCCGGTGTCAATGTCGGCCATCGACTTGTCGTCGCTGAAGACAACATACTCATCGCCGCCGCCGTATGCGATATCAAACGTGGCCCAGTGCGCGCTGTCACCGGCTTTCTTGTGCGCATCGATCACCAGACTGGCGAGTTCGTGCCACTCTTTGTCGTGGCCGGGCTTGATGTGAAATGACGTGATCTCCATCAGCTTGGCGTGGCCAAGAGTCGGGCTGGGCTTGTAGCTCAAATCTTCGTCGTAGTAGAGAACAAACTGGTCGATCCCATCGAGCAGTTCGCCATCAGCCACGCTGTCTTTGTCGAGTTCGGCAGAGAGAGTCTTGTTCTTCATCGCGGCCAGAGTATCGTCTTCCCACGCCTTAAAAGAGGGATAGCCGGTGACGTACAAAGCGCGCGATCTTGCCGGAGAGCGACTGCAGGGCAAAGTAGTGCGTGGGCCACTTGGCGGCGGCCATGGCAGCCACAAAATGGCTCTCTGACTTGTCGTGCATGGCGCCGGATCTGCCCGGCTTGATGAACTCCCGCGTCAATTCGATAACCTTGGGCGGGCCTTGCATGTCTTGTGCAGCGGCAAACAGACTTCCACCGGCCGCGAGAGTGAGTGCGAACAGGGCGGGGCGCATGATTTTCATTTTCTGTGAAACCTCCTTGACTGGCTCGGAGTTTCATTGCGATGGGGAAGGGGATGGGAAACGGGAAGCGCAATCTCTCCAAGAGAACCGATTATGAATCTGTTGACCGTACGGTGTAAAGAAGTTTTTGCTTTTCCACAGGATAGGGACGAGCGAGGTATCAGCCGCGGCTTGCGAATTTTGGCCTGCATAAAGCCAACAGGAATTGCGGCGCAGATCATAAGTGTGCGAGATTGGAGTTAGAAGATTGGATCCGCAGGATTCGCCGGCTTCCTTCACGATTCCGCCAAAACCGGCTGACCTCATGAAAAAGAAATCCTCCCATCCCGACTTCGACCAAACTCTGGAACTGTTGCGCGCACATTCCTTCGACGTGACTCCGTTTGCGGGCGTCGCGGGAGGCATGCTGGTGAGCAAATACGGGGTCGGAGCGGTTCTGGTGCCGCCGCACGCGACTGACGATTCGAAAGACGAATCTGCGGCGTATGCAGTCCGGCCCGGGATTTTGGTGAGCGGCGAGGTTTCGCTTCTTCTGGATCGCGGCTACCAGAAATTCATTAAGACTTCCCAATATGAACTTCCCGCGACGGCCACTCAATTGCAGGCCATACACGCATTCAGCGAGGAGTTGACGCAGCTCATCGGCGCAATCAGTTTGTACAACGAATCGCTGGGCACGACGAGCGACGTGTACCGGTACGATCGCCTGATGGGCCGCGAAGCCGATGATGCCGCGCCCGCCCAGCCATGGGAGCTGACCGACGGGCATTGACTTCGAGGCATTGGCTTCCGCTGAATGCTGAGCGGAGCTTGCCATGGAAGCGTGCGAAAACAGGCAGATGCTGGCGGCGAGGCAACTGGAGCGCCGTTCCGATCTGCGCTACTCGGTCGACGAAGATTCCGTTGTCCTCTTCGTTGGTCATGGCGTTCCGCAGGAAGCTCGTCTCGTCGATTTGAGCCAGGAGGGTTGCCGCCTCCGCACCACGGAGCCGGTTCTGGCGCGTGTGCGCCTGCCTGTTGAGGTCTTCTTCAACGTCGATGGAATTTCATTCCGGTTTCGTGGAGTGCTGCAATGGACCGACGGCCACCGTCTTATCGGCGTCCGTTTTGTGAATATCATTCCGCAGCGCATGGTTGAGCTGGCCAACATCGTTTGCGGGATGGAGAAAACCGCGGCGGTGCGGGCCGAGGCCGTGAACTTGCTGGTCGCAGAATATGAGACTACGCAGCGGACCGGCCGGGAGGCGATGGAACGCGCCGTAAACGGGAATCCGCAGTTGATGGCAGAGGCGCGATTGCATCTACAGGAAGATGCGCGGGCAGTTAAGCCGGTATTTATGGCGGAAGGTGCGGAACCTGCGTCGCACGCTTCCCCGGGCCGCGAAAGGCGCCAGCAAAGTCGCCATGAGGTGTCCCCCTTAGTGACGATTCTTCTCGTCAATGCTGGATCCAAATTGCAGGGCCACATTCTGGACATGAGCGTCACGGGCTGCCGCATTCGCACCGACGAAAGCTTCCCGGCGGGCATTTACACGCGCGTGGAAACGGAGTTCCAACTCGAGGGCCTGCCGTTGCGGCTGGGCGGCGTGATCCAGTCCATCTACGATCGCAACACTGTGGGGATTCGCTTCCTGGATCTGAGCGAACGCGAACGGGAGCAGGTGCTGGGGTTGATCGGCGAGATTGAGCAGTTGCGCACATCGCAACCTGCGGCAGCCACAGGCACAGTCTGACGGCAGGCAAACTGCAAATGGCTTTTCTCCGGTACCGTCAGGCACTTCTTGCCGCCGACTGAAGACGAACAGATTCCGATTGTTGCTAAGGGGCCTTTGCGGCGACATTCCCTGCGCCCGCTGCGTTGCGCTCGATCTCGATGTAATCGAGCGCGGCCGGGTCGCTCGCGTCGGGCGCGCCTTCTACGCGCAGCACATCGCCCGGCTTTAATTCGATGCCTCGACCATCGGGGCCGCGCGCGGTGAAGCGTGTTGAGTTGTCGCCGTTCGGCCGGCGCGAAGGCAGCGTGGCATCCGCAGCCCACGAGACAATCTCCGTTCCATTGATTCCGAGCGTGAAGTGCGCAACGCCGCCCTGCAGATCGAAGTACTGCACGGCAATGTTGAAGCGGCCGGCTTTGCCGGCGTAGGTCCACTCAGCGGTGCAGGTCTTTTGCGCCGGGTTCGGATCGCACGTCACGATCTTTCCGCCGGAGGCGTCTTCCCATGGCTTGACGTCGATGATCTTGTATCCCGTGAGGCGCGCATCTTCGGCTTCGAGGCGGCCGGGATAGTGGCCGGCACGGCCGAGCGCGTCGGGAATGCCGCTCTCCTTCAGGAAGTACTGCACGATGGCGTCGCGCCAGACGATGGCATGGCCGGCCTGGTATTCGAGCCGCGCGCGCTCGTCTTCGTAGAGCTGCGGGATCGATCTTGCCTTTGAGCGTGGCCCATTCGTCGCCGAGCTGCGCCGCCTCTTCCGCGCCCTGGTAATGACTGTCGTAGACGTACTGAATGATCGTTTTGCCTGAGTGCAATTTGTAGGTCCACGGCACGTGATGGAAAAACAGCAGCAGATTGTCGGGAGTGGTGGCTGCGACTCGTACATCTTCGCGACTTCAGGCGGGTACTGGCCGACAAAGCCCGTTCCAGTGGCGACGGTGCGATCCATGCCGATGCCTTGCGCATCGTCGCGGTGCCATTGGCCCCAGCCGTTGCGCTCGCTTGCTTCGATGTTCGGCCCGTAGTGGCTGCCGGTAATGTCGGTGAGCGTCTGCGTGCCCAGGAAGCCCGTGTAGTCCACGTAAGTTGGCCACGACTGCATGAGCATCTTGTCCACGGTCGCAACCACTTCGGGTTTGGTGCTGATGGTTTGCTTCGTCCACTCGGCGGCGATTTGCTCGGCTGAAAGATTCGGATTCCACGCGAGGCGGCCGAAGGCGTAGAGATTCGCCATCGCCAGCGGCGCGCCCAGCCAGCCGTCGCGGCCGACGCAGGAGACGCCGATCATGCCGCCGAGCGGCTGATTGAAGCTTTTGCCCTCGATGATTTCTTTGACCGGAGTTGCACGATTTTCCGCGCGCAGATCGAAGTCGAGTTTCTCCTTCCACAGCGGCGCGAGATAGACGAGGTGCCGCTGCTGGCCGAGATACTCCTGCGTGATCTGCAGCTCCATGGCTTCGCTTGTCTTGTGCAGGCCGGCGAAGAGCGGCGAGACCGGCTCCTCCGCCTGAAAGTCGATGGGGCCATATTTGATCTGCACGATCACGTTGGGCGCGAACTGGCCGTCGAGCGGATGAAAGATGTCGTAGGCGGCGCGCGCGCGATCGGCCTTCAGGTCGTTGTAGTCGAGATGATTGTTGTAGACGAAGGCGCGATAGAGCACTACGCCGCCGTGCGGCGCGAGCGCATTGGCCAGCACGTTGGCAGCGTCGGCGGGGCTGCGGCCGTAGCTGGCGGGGCCGGGCTGGCCCTCGGAATCGGCCTTGACCGTGAAGCCCGCGAAATCGGGAATCTGCTGGTAGATCTCATCGATCTTTGCGGCCCACCAGGCTTTCACATCGGGATCGAGCGGATCGAAGGTCTTGAGGCCGCCGATTTTTTGCGGGCTGGCGATGTCGACGCTGATGGCGAGGCGCACGCCCCACGGACGCATGGCGTCGGCGATGCGCGCCAGGCCTTTGATCATTTCCGGAGTCAGAAAAGGCGCCGCGCCGTTCACGTTGTTTACGTTGCAGCCGTTGATGCCGACCGAGGCAAGCAGTCGCGCGTAGGTCGGTCACATCGCTCAGATCGTCGCGGACCTTTCCGCCCTCAAAGAAGATCGACCGGCCGCCGTAGCCGCGCTCGACTGTGCCGCTGGCGTTGTCCCACTCGTCGACCCAGCGGATGGGCATGGCGGGAGCTTCGATCGCATCGAGATGCGTGAGGTCAGCGCCCGTTGCGATCCGGCGCAGCAGGTCGAATGCGCCAAAGAGCGCGCCGTGCTCGTTCGAGCCGGCGACGATGACGAGCGGATGGGCTCTCCAACCTTTCCAGGTCGTTTTCTTAAGCCAGAAGCCGTTGGCCGGGAGGTGCACGGGGACTTGAAGGCCGGGAAATGCTGCGTGCACTTCATCGAGCGTGCCGACGACGATTTCGCCGCTCTCGGTGGTCTGGACTTTGTGGCCCGATAATCCGGCGAGGCCGCTCTCGAGTTCCTGCACGGCTGATTGCTCAAGCTGATCGGTCGAGAGAGCGCGGACGGATATGGGAATTTCGCAGGCATTTGAAGGGGCGCGTAGCGCAGCCACGCCGGGCCGTCAGTTTGGGCATGCGCAACAAGGCCCGCTGCAAAGACGGCAGCCAGCAAAAATGCTGGGAAGAATGCTACGCTCCTGCGCTGCGCAATACCTTTCGTCGACATGTTTCAACTCCCTAGAAGGTTTTAACACTCAGATACGGTCGATCGACTCACAGGATTCCGATTACGGCGAGGATTCACGCCAGACCATTTCGACCCGGCGAAGGCCGCGGACGGCGTTGGCGAGATAAATCGCGTCGGCAGCTGCGCAGATCGTCGAGGAACAGAATGCGCTCCTCGATCTCCGGCCGCGTTTCGAGCAGGTGCCTGCGATAGACGCCTGCTAGCAGACCGCACTCGACCGGCGGCGTGAACCAATGATCGCCGTTCACGACAAACACGTTGCTGATTGCGCCCTCGGTAACTTCGCCGCGCAGATTTAGGAAGAGCACATCGTCGAACCCATCGCGCGTAGCCTCCTCGAATGCCCGGGAGTAAATCGGCCGGTGCGTGGTCTTGTGATAGAGCATCACGTCAGCTGGATCGGTTCGCACGGTGGAGACGCACACGCGACCGATGCGATTCGGTTCGCCGGGCAGTGACAGCACTTCGCTGCCGATCTGAATGTGGCCTTCGTCATCGACCAAAAGAAGGCGCACTTTGCGGGAAGCCCGACCGGCGAATTGGCTCGCATGATCGATCAGCGCGGATTTCACTGCGGCGCGATCGCACGCGAAGCCGAAATAGTCCGCTGAATCCTCAAGCCGGTCGAGGTGCAACTCGAGCAGCGGGTAGCTGCCGTTCCACAGCATCGTCTCGATCAGAGCAAACTTGTCGGGCAGGCTGATTGTCGACGCGTTTTCGGCAGTGAGACTCGTTGTTCGATGCGCTGGCCCCGTGAGAAACTTCGCCTTCAGCAGGCACTCGCGAAATTCCTGGGCCGGATCGGAGTCAATGACGACGCCGCTGCCTGCACCCATGGTTCCGCGAGCGCCATTAAGCTCCAGCGTGCGAATGGCTACGTTGAAGACCGTCTGATGCGGCGAGAAGAAGCCGATCGCGCCCGTGTACACGCCGCGCGGCGCGTCTTCAAGCTCGGCGATCAGCTGCATGGCCCGCACCTTGGGCGCGCCTGTCACCGAGCCGCAGGGAAACAGCGCGCGGAAAATGTCGTGGAAACCTACTTCGGGCCGCAGTTCGGCACTGACGGTCGAAGTCATTTGCCAAAGCGTGGGGTACCGCTCAACAGAAAAGAGTTCTTCGACCTTGACGCTTCCCGTGCGCGCGATGCGGCCCAGGTCGTTGCGCACAAGGTCGACAATCATCACGTTTTCGCTGCGGTTTTTTGGGTCGCCGCGCAGCCACTCGGCAATCTCGCGGTCTTCGCGCGTCGTGCGCCCGCGAGGCGCGGTGCCCTTCATCGGCTGCGTGGTGATACGGCGCTCGCCGCGGCGAGAGCCGCCATTTTCGACGCGAAAGAACAACTCCGGCGAGAAAGAGAGAATGTGCCGGCCCGGCTGCCAGTGGAGAAACGCGCCGTAGTCGACGGGCTGCCGCGAGCGCAGGCGCGCATAGTGGGCCGCAATGCTGCCCGGCGCTTCAATCGAAAACGGGGCCGTGAAGTTCAGTTGATAGATGTCGCCGGCGCGAATCCACTCGTGAATCCGGGCAATGCGCTGGACGTATTCGGCCTCGGTGAGCGCGAATTCCGCGACGAGTGCGGGCTCGGGCGGTCGGGCTGTTTCAGAAGCTCGGGCCGCTCCCGCAATCTCGGCCGCTTCCGGAATTTGCTGCGCGCGGAAACGCGCCAACTCCTGCGGCTCGCCGCCCTCGAAATTCGCCAGCTATGTGATCGAATGCGTAACTCCGCGCGTAGATTCCAAACCAGGCCAGCGGCTGCCCTTCTCGCGACGCGCGCGCGCCGGCCTTCGGCTCAAAACAGCTTGCGCATTCGTAGCTGAAAAATCCCGCTGCGCAGTGGCCAGCGGCTACTTCGCTCTCGATCTCCGCGAAGAGCGCGGCAATCTCCGCAGGCGAATACGCTACGCACACGCGCAGAGGCGCCGTGAACAATTGCGTCCACGGCTGATAGTTAGTTTGTTCTGATCTTCCGCCTTCCAGCAGCACGGTGGCCGGCGTTTGCTCCACCAGCGCATAGACTTCCGCAGGAAGGGGATGCCGCCGCGTCATGCAGGCAGTGTAATTAAGAACCGCCGGTTACCGTCAGCACCATCGTGGTGTTGTAGGTAATTGCGGTGACGCCGTTGGTCGACTGGGCGGTGACGGTGACGGTGTAAGTGCCGTTGGGAGTCGCGGGAGGATGCGGCGGACCAAGTTGATAGTAGTTGTAGAGCGGCTTGCAGGCGGTCGTACCGAGCGCGGTGACCAAGCCGACCAACGCGACAAGCGCCAGGCGCTGCAACCAGCGCCGCCGGCGTGCGCCCCACGCCAGTCCACCCAGCCCAAGCGCGCCGGGCAGCAGAATCGCCCAGGCTATCGGGCTGGTTTCTTTTCCAGAGTGTGCGGGCCGCACGAGGCGCGTCGTTACATGTTCTGAAGTTTGCAGCAGCATAGAGCTAACGGGCGGGCAAGCCGATGGCGGCGAATTGGAAGGACAAGTCGCGGGCGTGGTGGCCAGAATCTCCACGCTCTCCGGAGTAAAAGTGCAGCTGGCCTCACTGGGAAGGCCCGAACACGACAGCGTAACGAACATGGGCGCGGTGAGAGCTGCATTGTCTTCAGGGATGACGGTGACGGCGATGGTGCCTGCCTGGCCGGCCGTGAGTGAGAGCGGCAGGGTTGATGGCGCCACTGGGGCAAGCGAGAGCGTAAAGCTCGGAGTGGAGCTGGCTTGGGCTGAAACATCGCTGGTGGCGGAAGCTGAGTTCAGGTGCGACGCATCGCCCTCATATACGGCTTTCAGAGCGTGATCTCCGCCTGCCAGCGAAAACACCGGAGTTGCTTCTCCTGCGGAATTCAAAGCCGCTTCGGCCAGTTCGTGGTTTCCATCTTCAATAATGACGACGCCGCTTGCAGGCAGGCCATCTGCGCCAGCCACGGCAACGGTTGCGGTCGCCTGCGTGTGCCCGCCCTGCTGGCTGGTTTCGACGGTCAGGACTGTATGTGTCGTAATTTGTTGGGCAGCCGCGATTTGTTGCGCGGCCACCGGAAGCACGGCCAGCGCCATTGCGATTCCCAATCCAGCAACAAACTCAAGCCGCAGAACGCGGCGGTTCAACCCTCTCACAAGCACCTGCTCCAACTCTCCAGAATGAATGCGCTTTCGCTCAGCAGCAAACTATCGATGAACTATTCGTAAACCCCTATTGTATCTGGCCGGGGCGGACACCTGCCAGCACTGCGGGCCGGCTCCGCGGCCTGCCTGAATGGGCCTTTGTTGGACGTATCAGGCGACGGAACGCCATCCGGCTGCGGCATGCAGTGCGGGGCGCGCGATGAACACGCGTCGAATCAAGCGGCGATTCACGCAGGGGGCACGCAGCGGGCACATTGGAGTTCTACAATTGGGCCTGAATGATCGCTCACCTGCGCGGCAAACTCATTTACAAGCAGCCCGGCCAGGCCATCGTCGAGGCTGGCGGTGTCGGCTACGACGTCGCCATCTCCGTGCCCACGTTTACGGCGCTGCCCACGGTGGGCGCTGAGGCTGCGCTGCATATTCATACGCAGGTGAGCGACAGCCAGATCGCCCTCTTCGGCTTTTTGGACACGGACGAAAAGCGGCTCTTCGAGCGGCTGATTACCGTGAGCGGCGTCGGCCCGAAGCTGGCTATCAAGATTCTCAGCGGGCTCAATTCCGAACGCGTGATTCAGGCCATTCGCGGGCAGGATCACGCTCAGCTTACGCACATTCCGGGCGTGGGCAAAAAGCTGGCCGAGCGGCTGGTCGTGGAGCTTAAAGACAAGCTGGATGATTTTGCTGTTGCGCCTACGCGGCCGTCGGCGCAGGGGCCAGCCGTGGACGATGTGCTCTCCGCGCTGACGAATCTGGGCTACCAGCGACCGGCTGCGGAGAAAGCCATCGAGCAGGCAATTGCGAAAGACAAAACGCTGGCCGCGGACTTTGATGGGCTGTTCCGTGGCGCGTTGAAGATCATCCGTTAGCGACGAAAGTGGCCTGATCCGCATCTTCGAGGTCTCATCCGCATCTTTGAATGAAGGAGTCTGCCAATGCCCATCATCCGGAACTGTCCGTCCTGCGGAAAGCCAAATCGTATTCCCGCAAAACACCTTGCCGACACTGGCCGATGCGGAGCGTGCAAAGTCTCCTTGCCGCCGATGTCGGAGCCGATCGCGGCCAGTCCGTCTGAGTTCGACGAAATCGTCACCGCAAGCAAGGTTCCGGTGCTGGTGGATTTCTGGGCCGAGTGGTGTGGCCCCTGCCGCATGGCAGCGCCACACGTTGCACAAGTTGCACGCGACATGGCTGGTCGCGCGGTTGTGCTCAAAGTCGATACCGAGAAGTTCCCGGAACTCGCCGCACGTTTCAAAGTGCAGGGCATTCCCAACTTCGCCGTCTTCGCCAACGGAGAGCTCAAGTTTCAGCAGGCAGGCCTCGTGGATGCGAATACGATGAAGAGCTGGCTGGCCCGTGCAGCTTAGCGGAAGAACCGCGCGATTCGCGAATGAAATCAATCGCGACGCGTGCAGATTTTCAAATGTGAAAATCTCTCTGTGACGTTCGCGCTAAACTCCAGTAGTCGTGGCTACAAAATCCAAATCAAAAATCACCGCCGGCGCAGCGCCGCCGTACTTCCGCCCGGAAGCGCTCACCTTTCTGCGCAACCTTGCCAAGCACAACGACCGCGCGTGGTTTCAGCCGCGCAAGGCGCAGTTTGAGGCGGAGTTGAAAGAGCCGATGCTGGCCGTCGTGCGCAAGATTACCGACGCGATGGTGGACTTTGCGCCCAATCATGTGCGGCCGGCGGAGAAATCTCTGTTCAGGATTTATCGCGACACGCGCTTCTCGAACGACAAGCGCCCCTACAAAACGCACGTTGCCGCGTGGTGGACGCATACGGGTCTCGAGAAGACCTCAGGCGCGGGCTACTACTTCCACGTGAGCGCGAAGGAAGTGATTATCGCCGCCGGCTCTTACATGCCGGAGAAAGAACAACTGGCCGCGATTCGCCATTGGCTGCTCGATCATCATGCGGAATTCCGCAAGCTGCTGAAGCGGCCGACGGTGCGCAAGCTCTACGACGAGTTTGAGGGCAATGCGCTCACGCGCCCGCCGAAGGGCTTTCCCGCGCGAGCATCCGGGGATGGATCTGATTCGCTGCCGCCAATGGGGACTGGCCGCGGAGCTGCCCGCGAAGGCCGCTCTCAAGAAGGATCTTGCGGACGTGGTGATTCGCTACTTCAAGGTCGCCGCGCCGGTGGTTGACGCGCTGAATACGCCGATTGCGGCGACTCTCGCGCCGAAAAGAAAAGTGCTTTTCGGACTGAAGTAGCGCAGGGCTGACGCGTCTCCCACCCTTCGCACAAGTGACCCGCGGAGGGTGGGGCGACCAACTTTCTGGTGTGCCAAACCCGCTCCAAATGCGGGTTTCAGAGGGCCCGAAGGCCCAAAATCAGGCAAAAATCGGTGTTTCACCCACAAAAACCCAAGAAAACTGTGGAAATCACGCATTTTCCCATTGACTTTGTACCTGCCCAAGCCGCATTGTAACCATCGGCAGGGTTCTTCGTAGCCGCATGAATACAGGGTTTTCGCGCATTCAGCAGTTTGATCTGCCCTCCTCCATGCGGTAAGTGTTGTTGCGCGGAAGCCCACCAAACAGGCAGCCCCGAGGGCTCGCCGAGAAGGAGAACATTCAATGGCATCTGGACTGACCAAGACGGCCCTTACACGGCACCTGGCCGAGAAACTCGAACTGACCAACAAGCAATCCGCAGCCTTCCTTGACCTGCTGGCGGAGACCGCCATCAAGGAAACCAAGAAGAACGGCGTATTCGTAATCCCCGGCATCGGCCGTCTGGTGAAGGCCGAGCGCAAGGCCCGCATGGGCCGCAACCCCCAGACCGGCGAGGCCATCAAGATCAAGGCCAAGACCGTGGTGAAGTTCCGCGTGGCCAAGTCCGCCAAGGACGTTATCGCTCCGCCGAAGAAGTAGTCCCTTCCCCAAGCTGTACAAGAAAAGGGAGAGCCTCGCGCTCTCCCTTTTTCATTTGCATGGCTGCCGCGTGAAGCGATTTTCTGTGGTGCATCAATTTGAAGTGAATGACTCCACTTGTTAAAAAGCAGACTTTACGGAAAGAACTGAGAAGCCTCCTTTCATTATCGCGACTGGACTGCCTTCATCTCTCCTGTTCCAAGAACCGGCGATAGAAGCCGAGGTAGTAGTATTTCGCAATGCGAATCTGTGTGACCGTACCTACTCCAGTAGGACATTTGAACGCGATGACGGCGCTCGCCCGGCGGCTGGAGGGCAGAGGGCATGAGGTGATTTGTATCGGCACTCCAGATGGCGCCAAGGGCGTCGCTGCCGCAGGATTGCGTTTTGAAGAATTCTGCGGGCGGCAGTTTCCGCTGGGATCGTACGCGGAGCGCGCGAGGATCCTGAGCACTCTGACCGGCGATGCGGCAGTGGCCTACACGTTTCAGTGGATCAGCGACGGATGCCGCGCGGAGTTGGATGAAGCGCCGGGAGTGCTCGAGAGGCTTGCGCCGGATGGAGTGGTGGTGGACCAGATTACTCCGGGGGTGGCGGCCGCGGCGATCGGGATGGGACTTCCGTTTGCCACTGTCTCGTGCACACCGCTGACGGACCTCACCGGGGTCACTCCGCATTGGCTGTTTCCGTGGCCGCATGAAGACAGCGAGGCCGCCCGCGAGCGCAATCGCGGGGGGGTAGCAGGATTTCTGAAGGTGATGGGCGCCATCCAGGCGATGGCAGCCGAATATGTCGAGAGTAAGGGAGTCCATGTGGACACGAGCGATGTGTATTGGAGGGTGTCGAAGCTGGTGTACGTGTCGCAAATACCGGCGGCGTTCGACTTCCCGGGCGATCACCACCCCGCGCACTTTCACCGTACGGGGCCGTTTCACGATGGGATGGGGCGCGAGCCAGTAGCGTTCCCGTGGGAGCGGTTGACTGGAGAGCCGCTGATTTACGCATCGATGGGAACACTGCAGAACGGACAGGCGGATACTTTTCGCGCGATCCTGGCGGCAACTGAGCGGCCGGGATACCAGGTCGTGCTGTCGGTGGGGATGAACACCGCGCCGGAGAGCCTCGCGCTCGCGCGGCCGGATACAGTTGTGGTTCAACGCGCACCACAGCTTGAACTGCTGAAGCTGGCGGCACTATGCGTGACCCATGCCGGGATGAATACAACGTTAGAGGCGTTGGCGCAGGGAGTTCCGCTGGTCGCGATTCCGATCACAAACGATCAGCCGGGTGTGGCTGCGCGGATTCTGGCGAGTGGGACGGGATTGTTTCTGCCCCTGGCACAGTTGAATGCGGAGGCTCTGCGCGAGCTGGTGGATGAGGTGCTGAGAGCGCCTTCGTACCGCGAGCGGGCGCAGGCGATGAAGTTGGCGATCGCCGACGTGGATGGCCTGGGAATGGCGGCCGAGTTGATTGAAAGGGCGTTTGGAGCGGATTAATCAGGCTACAGCGGTGAGCAGACAGCGCCCGAGCTAAAGTCTTAGGCTTCAAAATGATCGGCCGGCTCGACCGAACATTCGCGATATAGGTCGCGATACAGGCCACGATACAGGGTTTTGAGCAGCTTCATTCGCTCCGGACTTCAAACTGACGCACCGATTTTCCCGCACACTGCCGGGGTCTGGTTCATCCAATAAGTTATGACAACAGCCTCGACTGTTCCCGAACAAATTGCGCCTGCTCCGGCACGCAGCTCATCGATTCTCATCCTTCTGCGTCTTGAGGGCCTGGTTGTGGCAGCCGTTGCAGCGCTGCTCTACGCGCGCACGGGCGCAAACTGGTGGCTGTTCGCGGCGCTGTGGCTCGTGCCAGACCTTTCGATGCTCGGTTATTTGGCTGGCCCTTGCCAGGGCGCGCGAGTTTACAACGCGTTCCATTCCTATGCTGCACCCGGGGCGCTGGCGCTTGTTGCGCTGCTGCTGCCGGGAACGCACGCGGCGTTGCCAATCGCGTTGATCTGGGCCAACCATATCGGCGTCGACCGCCTGCTCGGCTACGGACTCAAGTACGCCGACGGATTTGGATTTACGCATTTGGGGCGAGTTGGAAAGCAGAAAGCCTGACTTGCCGGAACTGATCAGGCTGAGTCGGCTTTCGCTTCGCGCGGCTTGGATTCGACTGCGCTCGATTCGTCCACTTTCGATACGTCCAATTTCGATTTGCCCACTTTCGATTTTTTGGCCGGCACCAGCGCGCGCACGATCAGCCAGACACCGAATGCAATGAGAATCGACCGGGGCCAGTGGAGGTGGAAGGTAGCGAATGCGGCGATGTAGACCGCCGCGGCGATTAGCGTTGGAATCCACGCCTTCATCATTCCCCGCGCAAAGAGCGAAGCCAGAAAGCTCCAGAAAAGCCCTTCCAGCATAAGTTGCTGGTCGTAGAACCAGGCGAGAACCGCCATAGTGACGAACATGCCGATGGGCATGATCTCAGTGAGGAGCGCGGTGAGCCAGTGCGGTTTGTTGCCGGCGGGCGGCAAGCTCGAGCGAAGGCGCGGAATGAGCCGCGGGACGGCGCGCAGATATTCCTGATAGGGCTGGCCGAGTTGTTTGCGGAGAAATGCTTCTTCACCCAGAATCAGGCGCAGGAAAAAGATGGTGAGCAGCACCATGCTGAATAGCGCGCCGGACGGCGGCATGAGCAGCGAGATGGCAAGCATCATGAACCAGCCGCCCAGGTAGAGGGGATTGCGCATGATAGCGATAAGGACCGTCGGCCATGACTGCGCCGGCCTGCATGTCGCCGTGATGAACCGTGCTGTATCCGAGGTAGGCCGTGCCCCAAACGCGCAAGACCGCGCCGGCGAGCGCGATGAGCGCGCCGAAAACGATGACGATCGGCGTGGCGACGCGAAACTGGCAATCCCCAGTCTGCTTATTTCAAGCGGAAGCCACTCGAGGGTGGAGATGCGCCGGCCGAAGTCCCATCCCCCAAGCCAGGGCGACCAGAATCCCACGAAGACGATCACGATCATGATCAACATTCGCAGGCGAAACTCGATGGCGCTGGCGCGCATGATTCTCTCCAAAAGCAATGTGGGTTTTGTGGCTGACCCAAGAATACGCGGAGGCGCAAGAAGCAAGATGAATCCGGCTATTTCAGATTCTTGGGCTACTTCAGATTCTTGATTGTTGCGCCATCGGGAATCTTCACCTCGAACTGGCTGTCAGTAACGTTGACATTCTCGTGTACCGCCTCGAAACTCAGCACGATCTGGATTCCCTCCTGCGGGCGCTTGATGGTCACTTTGGAGGGGTACTTGCCGGCGCTGAACGTGGTGTAGTTGCTGTAGAAGATCTGCGTCTCCAGCACGCCTTCGCTGTTGTAGACATACTGGTCGTAGGGCAGCATGTCGTCGCGATGGAACGTGATGGTGCGGACGGGCAGAAGTTCCTGGCCGCTCTTATGGTGCATGACGCTCAGAACGTACTCCGGCTCCGCGTATAAATGCTTCTTGGCGGCATCTTCAACCGTCTCGGTGTCGCTGGCCACCATGTATTCATCTTCCGGGTCCAGGCCGCGCACCGCAATCGCATCCAGGAAAAAGTCGGGACGAAGATTTAGAAGCGCGGTGGGCGACTGCTCCGTGACAGTGTTCGCGCCCTCGATGGCCATGTTCTTCGACGGAATGACAAGCGTGAAGTTATTGCCGTCGCTGGCCATGTCAAAGATCATCAGGCCAAAATACGTTCCCCTGACGCGCAGCATTTTCGGTTTGCGCATGATAATGATTCCGCGGCAGGAGGGGAGATCCTCCGCAATGCCTTCGCCGGTTTTCGTCTCGGTGGCGTAAATCTCCACCGTGGCGGTCAGGGTCTTCAGCGCGTCCCAGCGCTGGTTGAGCTGCTTTACCAGTTCTTCCGGCGTGGCCGTTTGCACGATCGCTGGAGCCTTGGGAACAGGCAGATGGCGCTTGGTCGGAATGAAGTAGGAGCATCCGGAAAGCAGGAACGGAAGAACCAGCGCGGCGGCAAATCGAAACACGGGGGCGAAGCGAGCGTGGATCTTCATCGATCACCCGCCTTCTTTTGCGCCTTGCGATAGAGGGCCACGTTGCGGTTGTGCTCGTCGAGGGTTGCGGCAAAGAGCGAATGGCCCTGTGCGTCAGTTCCGGCGGCGACAAAGTAGAGGTAGTTCGTCTTCGGCGGATTCATGGCCGCGCGCAGCGATGGGATGCCGGGATTGCAGACCGGTCCCGGCGGCAGGCCGGCATGCAGATAGGTGTTGTACGGCGTGTCGCGCGTCAGATCGCTCTCGTAGATCGCGCCGCGCCAATGTCCCGTGAGCTCTAGCCCGTAGATCACAGAGGGATCGGTGTTGAGCGGCATGTTTTGCGCCAGCCGATTTTCAAACACGCTGGCCACCAGCGGGCGCTCGGCATCGACGGCCGTTTCACGCTCCACAAGCGACGCAATGGTTACCACCTGATGCACATTCTCACCTCAACCCCAATTGCGCGGCCACGACGCGGAAGCGCTTCACCATGGCGACGACCAGCTCGATCGGCGTGACCTTTGGCGAAAAGCGATACGTATCCGGAAACAGATAACCCTCCAGGCTCTTTGCGCCGGGATCCAAATCTGCCACCAGATCTGTCTGGCTGACTGCCGCGTCAAGAAAGTCCTGCCGGGTGCCCAACTCCGCCTGTTCCACGCGCGCGGCAATATCGAAGATGTTGGCTCCCTCCGGAACCGTCAAAGCAATGGTAAAAACGTCGCCGCGAGCAATCCGCGCATAAACCTCTGTTACCGGCGCCGGATGGTCGAATCGGTAGGTTCCGGCCTGCAATGTTCCGTGCCGATACCAGCGCACCAGATCGAAGGCGTACCGGCTGCGAACCACGCCCGCCGCTTCCAGTTGGCGGCCAATGCGCACGGCAGATGAGCCGGGCGCAATATCGACAAACGTCTCAGAATCCGGCCCGTAGGGCGTAAACACCAGCCACGCTGCGGCACCAGCTCCAACGGCCGCAACCAGCAGCAATACCAGCAAGATAGCTGCCGCGCCGGAACCTTTTTTCTTGCCGCCACTCCGTCTGCGTCGAGCCATCCTGCCGTTGTGGACCCTTCCCTGAAGAATAGGAACGCGAATAAGGCTGCCGGTGTTCCACCCTCCTTGGATTGTACCGGGATCAAAGCCCTCTCCGCGGCACGCGAAAGGCGCTCGGAGCGAGCGGCGACTCAAATAGGTGAGGGGCGCGTTAGCAGGCCTTGGGGCGGCCCGCAAGCTGGCCGTAAGCTGAATATGAGGTGCAGCACGAGTGGAATCTGGCAGACCATTAGACAATCGGCGCGATCAAGCCCGCCATCCGGCCCGCTATCTCGGTCTCGATGTCGGCAGCCGCCGCATTGGCGTGGCTGTGTCGGACGAGCTGGGCCTGACGGCGCAGCCGGTGCTCACGCTCGAGCGGCGCGGCAGCGGGCCTGCCAACCGGCGAGAAGACTTGCGCTCGCTGGCGCGGCTTTGCCGCCGTTTTGGCGTGGCGGGAATCGTGGTCGGCAATCCGCTGCATCTCTCCGGCGAAGCAAGCCCGCATGCCGCCAAGACGCAGGCCTTTGCTGCCGAACTGGGCGAGCTGACCGGCCTGCCGATTCACCTTTGGGATGAGCGACTGACCACCCACGAGGCGCACCAGATTCTCTACGAGGCCGGGCATGAACGGCAGAAGCACGGCAAAGTGGTGGACCAGGTGGCGGCGACGCTGATCTCTGCAGATCGTTTATCTAGACTGCGCGAGCGGGATGCAAGTCGCACGCCGCAGTCAATCGATCTGCTCCAATCGGCTAGCTGACGGAGCTGAACTGCTCGCCTGCCTTATAATCGACGGTTCAGGAACGTTTATCTCTTGCGGCTGGAGCAGCCCCTCGCCCGCCACCGGACCACGGATGCCCGAGCACATCAAAAAGAAGCTCCTCGAGGAGATCAAGCAGCTCGAGTACGAGCTCACCACCGAGCTCCCCGCCGAGATCAAGAAGGCGCGGGCCCTGGGAGATCTGTCGGAGAACGCCGAGTATCACATGGCCAAGCAGCGGCAGGAGTTTGTGAATGCCCGCCTCGGCCAGCTCAAGAAGCGCATGGGCGAGCTTTCGCTGGTGAACCTGGCGAACATTCCCCGCGACAAAGCGGGATTCGGATCGACGGTGGTGGTCTACGACTCGACCAAGGACGAAGAGATTGTTTACCGCCTGGTGACGAGCGAAGAGGCCGATGTTTCCAAGGGCCTGATCTCGACTACTTCGCCCATTGGCCACGGGATTGTGGGCAAGAAGGTGGGCGACGTGGCCACCATCGTGACGCCCAACGGCAAACGCCAGCTGGAAATTCTGAAACTGACGACGATCCACGATGAAGCTGCGGCGGCGGAGTCCGCGGGCAACGCAGGGGACGGCGCAGCGAAGTAGCAAGGAAGATTTTGAATGACCTGGACAAGCGCTTTTGGCCGTGCCTGCGGCTGGCTTTTGGACCGCATCGTGTATGGGCTGGCGCTCACCCGCATCTCGCCCAACGTGCTTACCTTCATTGGGCTGGTCATCAACATCGTCGCCGCGTTCCTCTTTGGCCACGCCAACGCCACCAACGGCGACATCATGTTTTTCTACGCCGGCCTGGTCATCTTCGGCGCCGGCATCTTCGACATGGTCGACGGCCGCGTGGCGCGCCGCATCAACAAGGTCACGGTCTTCGGCTCGTTCTTCGACTCGGTGATCGACCGCTACTCCGACGTGGTGCTGTTCTTCGGCCTGCTGGTCTACTACGGCCGCATCAATCGTTTCCGTTATGTGGTGCTGGTGGCGTTCGTCATGGTGCACCTCGCTGATGGTCAGCTACACGCGCGCGCGCGCCGAGGCGCTTATCGGCTCGTGCAAGGTGGGCTTTATGGAGCGGCCGGAGCGCATCGTGCTCATCCTGCTGGGCGCGCTGTTCAATCACTGGGGCGTGATGGCTCCGGTGCTGTGGCTGCTTGCTGTTCTTTCGACCATCACCGTGGTTCACCGCGTGGTCTACACTTACCAGAACACCAAGCACCTGGCGCCGTTAAGCCAGGAATGAGCGCTTGAGCCTTTCGATCCGCGTCTCGGCATCTAAGAGTGAGTTATGAGCACAGAAAAAGCGACATTCGGAGCAGGATGTTTTTGGGGCGTGGAGGCTGCGTTTGCGGCCATTCCCGGCGTGACGGCGACGGCCGTGGGCTATGAGGGCGGAAAGCTCGACCGGCCCACCTACAAAGATGTGTGCACCGACAAGACCGGCCACGCGGAAGTGGTCGAGCTCGACTTCGATCCGGAAAAAGTGAGCTACGAAAAGCTGCTCGACGCGTTCTTCGAGCTGCACGACCCCACCACGCTCAACCGCCAGGGGCCGGATTGGGGCACGCAGTATCGCTCGGCGATTTTCTTTCACTCGCCGGAGCAGGAGGCGCAGGCGCGCGCCAAGATCGAGCAGCTAACCGCCGATGGCCGCTACAAGCCGCGCAAGATTGTGACCAAGGTGGAACCGGCGCAGACCTTCTGGCGCGCCGAGGACTACCACCAGCGCTATCTGGAAAAGCGCGGCCAGGCAAGCTGCCACATCTAAAAGACAGTTCACTGTTTTCAGTTGTAGGATTCGTCGCTGTTCTCGATCTCAGATTCGGTTTGGTCATCGAGCCCGGATGCCCGAGGTGAATCGGCGCGAGGCGATTCGGCAGCGATCTTCTCAGGCTGATCGGGCTTTGACTGATCAGGCGCGATCTCCTCTTCCGCAGGTGCAGCAGCTCCGGCGCCGGCAGGCTCGTCAATCCAGAGGCAGGCGATCCACCACAGCAGCACGCACAGGTACACCACGTTGTTGGCGTTGACCAGCTTGTCCCGCAGACCCAAAACCTGTTCGTATTCCGCCTGAGAATGAATGACCGAGTGCGTGCCAATGGCCTGCAAGACTCCGCGCAGGGCCAGCTGCGCAAGCGCCGCAGTCGAAAGTCCGACCATAATCCGCTGCGCATGGCTGCGCCAACCGGCCCCGAAACGCCTTCCCAGCAGAGTCACCAGCAGGCCAAGCTCAATGGTCAGCACGTCGGACAACAACGTGACTTTGTCAGCGGCGAACTGCATGAACCGGATTGCCTCGTACTGCGATTGCGCCGTCAGCGTCAACCAGGACGGCCACGGCCCCCAAAGCGCCAGTGTCGCCGCGCCTCCGGCCAGCACCACCAGCGTGCCAATGATCCAACCGAGTTTCTTTGCCCCGCGAAACGACCGCCGCGCCAACTCCACCAACACAAGCAGGCTGATCACCGCGTTTAGATTCGACAGCGCCCAATAAATTTCAATCCCTGTGATACGCGGCAGCCTGGTCAACAGGAGCTGCTCTGTCAGCAACAGCATCCCCATCATCGCGATGCTCGCGGTGAACCAGGGAAAACGCTTAGCCCTGTCGCGCCCCAGAAGCACAACAAGCAGGACCAGCAGCGCCGCAAACGTCAGCGTCCAGAGAATCTGAGTGACCGAAAAATCGAAGTTGTGAAGTGCATTTGAACCTTGTCCGGCCGCGACATTGCTTAGCCGCAAGCCCTCAACAAGTCTAAATGGGCAAGCGGGCATTACAGCGGAACTCGCGCAGCCTGCCATAATTCCATCATGCTGGTTCTCGCTTCCGCTTCGCCGCGCCGCAGTGAACTGCTGACCCAGGCAGGCTACCGGTTTCGAGGTGCATCCCGCGCACATCTCCTGAGGATCCGCTGCCGGGCGAGGATCCGATCGCCTACGTGACTCGCCTGGCGCGAGAAAAGGCCGAGGCGGTCTTTCGCGAGCTGACCGCCGGCGACTCTCAGGATCTTCGCCGTGAAGGCGAATCCCAAGTTGCCGTGCTGGGCGCAGACACCACCGTCACCCTCGACAACATGATTCTGGGCAAGCCCGCGGATGCGGCCGACGCGACGCGCATGTTGCGCCTGCTCTCTGGCCGCACGCATCGCGTAATCACGGGCGTGGCGGTGGTCACCGCCGAGGGCGTTGAAGTGGCCGCGGAAGTGACGGCGGTGCGCTTTCTCACTCTCTCGGACGCGGAGATCGCGGATTACGTGGCCAGCGGCGAGCCCATGGACAAGGCCGGTGCTTACGCGATCCAGGGCCGCGCTGCCCGATGGATTCCCCGCATCGAAGGCTGCTACTTCAACGTGGTCGGCCTGCCGCTGGCGCTGGTCTCTGCGATGCTCGAAACGACGGGGCTCGAATTGTGCTGCCCCCAGGAATAAAAGGCCCGCGCCAACGAAACTTCCTGGCTGATAAAGAGACCCTCGACCCCAATTTGCATCCCGCGCTTTTCGGGTTAGAATGGTCGCGATTTCAAAACAGGTCTGCTCCTATGCGGAAATCTCTTTTCCTCTGCAGCGCAGTAGGGTTGATTGCCGCTCTGTCGCCGGTGGTTCTTTGCGCGCAATTCCAGGCGCCGAATCCGGACGAGCTCAAGATGACCTCGGACCCCAAAGCACCGGGCGCCGCGGCCGTTTATCTCGATTACGAGGAAACCGACAACGACGCACAGCATAGCCAGATCTACTATGCCCGCATCAAGGTGCTGACCGAGAAGGGCAAAGAGGCGGCGACGGTTCAGATTCCTTACCGGGGCGGCGAGTTTTCAATTGGCAGTGTCAGCGGCCGCACCATTCACTCCGACGGCACAATCGTCCCATTAACCGTCAAGCCCGAGGATCTTCTCATACAGAAATACACCGAAGTCGAAGCGGGGGACGAAACTTATGCCGAGCAAGTGCGGGAACAGCGCACGGTTTTCACGCTGCCCAGTGTAGAGGTCGGCAGCATTCTCGAGTACTCCTACCAACTGCGTTTTAATGCTCAGTTCTACTGGCACCTCGATCCGGATTGGCAAGTCCAGCAGCAATATTTTGTGCACAAAGCGCATTACCTGTTCACGCCCACCCTCATGCTCAATTTGCTTTGGTGGCCCAATCTTCCCCAAAGCGCGAAGATCATGACCGACGCCGCCGGCCGGTACTTCCTGGACGTGAAAGACATTCCAGCCGCCCCGGACGAAGAGTGGATGCCGCCGACCGATAGCGTCCTTTACAAGGTGCACTTCTATTACAGAGGCCCCGCCGATTCGATGGACGTGAATGATTATTGGAAAGACGAGGCCAAGGACTGGTCGAAAGAGGTCGACCACTTCGCCGAGCCAACCAAACCCATCCGCGATGCGGTCGCCGGCCTGGTTGCGCCCGGCGACAGCGACCTGGTGAAAGCGCAGAAACTTTATGCCGCGGTTGAGGCCCTCGACAACACCGATTACTCGCGGCAAGTTGGCGCTTCAGAGCTGAAGCAGTTGAACCAGAAGGAGGCCGTTCGCGCCGAGGATATCTGGGCGCAGAAGCGAGGCAACAGCGATGACGTCGCGCTGCTCTATCTCTCTTTGTTGCGCGCCGCCGGCCTAACGGCATACGCCACCAAGGTTGTCGATCGCGATCGCGGCATCTTCGACGCCAGCTACATGAGCCTCGATCAGCTCGACAGCACGCTCGTGATCCTGAACACCGGAGGCAAAGATGTTCTCCTCGATCCCGGTGAGAAGATGTGCCCCTTCGGCACCGTCAATTGGAGGCACTCTGACGCCGGCGGCTTGCGGCAAAGCGCCGATGGGCCGGGCAGAGCCGTCACTCCGGCGCAGGTTTTCGGTGCGAACACAATCAAGCGCTCCGGCGAGATCACCGTCGATCCGCATGGAGGCATCACGGGGACTTTGCAGATTGTGATGACTGGCCAGGAGGCGCTCGCCTGGCGGCAAACGGCACTTGAAGTCGACGCGGCGGAATTAAAGAAGCGGTTCGATCGCGGCCTGGGAAAGATTGTGCCCGAAGGCACCGAGGCTCACGTTGATCATTTTCTGGGACTGGATGACCCGGACAGCCTGCTGATGGCTGTCGTCAAGGTGACGGGCACGATCGGCACGGCCACTGCCAAGCGGCTGATTCTGCCCGGTCTTTACTTTGAGACCCGCGAAGCTGAGCCCTTTGTCAACGAAGAGACACGTCTGGAACCGATCGATATGCACTACGCCGAACAGGTGACCGATCAGTTGACCTACGATCTGCCGGCCAGCGTCTCGGTGGAGGGCGCGCCCCAGGACGCGAGGGTTTCCTGGGAGGGCCACGCCGTCTACGTAGTTAAAACCAAATCGGAGCCGGGCCAATTGACAGTGGCCCGCGTGCTGGCCCGCGCGTTCGATGTGGCCAAGCCTCTGGATTATCAGGACTTACGCGGCTTCTACCAAAAGGTGGCCGCGGCCGATCAGGGGCAGCTCGTCTTGACTGTCGCGGCCAGCCAAGCCGGCAACTGAATCTCGCAGCATTAATCTTTGGTGTCAAGAATCCGACCTCAACTCTTTGAATTGGATCCGTTCGCCGGAATGGTTCCGGGGTAGAATGGTCGCACCTCAAAAATCAGAGCTGATTTTCATGCTTAAATCGATCATCTTGCGTGGCGCAGTTCTGCTCTGCGCCGTAGGTCGCTTGTGTCGCCGGTTCATTGTTCGCGCGCAGTTCCAGCCGCCCACCGACGAAGAACTCAAGATGACTACCGATCCCAAGGCTCCGGGAGCGGCCGCGGTCTACCTTGATTACGAAGAAATCGCCAACGATCCGTTGCACTACCAGAGCACCTATGCTCGGATCAAAGTGCTCACGGAAAAGGGCAAGACGCTGGCCACCGTTGAGCTTCCTTATTTCCTGAAGGGTTCCACCAAGATCACCGACATCAAGGGCCGGACCATCCAGCCTGACGGGACGATCGTTCCGCTCACCGTCAAGCCGGAAGACCTCGTGGTGGTGAAGAGCGGCGACTAGCAGGTCGAGAGGAAGGTCTTTACTCTGCCCAGCGTCGAAGTCGGCAGCATCCTGGAGTACCGTTACGACCTGGACTACGACGACAACACTTTTTCGTCCCCGGAGTGGGATATCCAGCAGCCTTATTTTGTGCACAAGGCGCATTACTCGTTCACGCCCGAACCCAGCTTCATGCCCAGTGGATCAGCCGCAGCGGGCCGCGCGACTTATGAGCTCACCGATAGCCGCGGACGCATCGTTAGCAGCCTGATCTGGTGGCAGCGCCTGCCTCCGGGCGTGAAAATGCAAACCAGCATCAACGGCAGTTACACCGTGGATGTGACTGACGTTCCACCTACTCCCGACGAAGACCACATGCCGCCCATCCAGAGCTTTCTCTACAAGGTGGGCTTTTTCTACAGCTATGCCCGTGACCCAGCCGCCTACTGGGCAAATGAAGTCAAGCTCTGGTCGAAGGATGTCGACAAATTCGCCGAGCCATCCAGGACCATTAACGATGCTGTGAATGGGCTTGTCGCTCCGACCGACAGCGATCTCGACAAAGCCAAGAAACTTTACGATGCCGTGGAGGCCCTGGACAATACCGATTACTCACGCAAGAAAAGCGCGTCAGAGCTGAAAGAGTTGAAGATCAAGGAAGTCAAGAACGCAGTGGATACCTGGACGCAGAAGAGCGGGTCCAGTGACGACATCGCGACGTTGTATTTGTCCATGTTGCGCGCCGCGGGTCTCACGGCATACGCCGTCAGGGTCGTAGACCGCGACCAGAACACCTTCGATCCCAGCGACATGAGTCTGGACCAGCTCGACTCCACGCTGGTCGGATTGACCATAGGCGGCAAGCAGACCGTAGTCGATCCCGGCGAGAAGATGTGTCCGTTTGCGACGGTGAGCTGGCAGCATTCCGATGCCTCAGGCATTGGCCAAAGCGCACAGGGCGGATCGTTTGTAACAACGGCCATGCAGCAATACAAGGACAATGTCACCTCTCGCCTGGGGGATATTTACCTCGACGCGCAGGGCGGAATTACCGGACACTTTAATGTCATCATGGTCGGACAGGCGGCGCTCCACTGGCGGCAGAGGGCGCTCGAGGAAGATGACGCCGAATTAAAGAAGGAGTTCGACCGCGAAGAGTTGGAAGGGAAGGTGCCGGACGGCGTAGAAGCGCACGTTGACCACTTCCTCTCGATGAGCGATCCGTATGCAAACCTGATGGCCGTGGTCAACGTAACAGGATCGCTCGGCACGGTGACTGGCAAGCGCCTTATTTTACCCGGGTTCTTCTTTGAAACTCGGAGCAGCATTCCATTTGTCAACGAGGACAAGCGGCTGGAGCCGGTCGACATGCGATTCGGCAATCGCGTAACCGATGACATCACCTATCACCTGCCTGATGGGATGACCGTGGAGGGCGCACCCCAGGATGCGAATATTCCCTGGCCTGGACACGCACTCCTTGTTGCCAAAAGCGTGACGCAACCCGGCCAAATCACCATCGGCCAAACATTGTCGGTTGCGTTCACGCTGGCCAAACCGGAAGAGTACCAGGACCTGCGCGGGTTCTATCAAAAAGTCGCGGCAGCCGATCAGGAGCAATTGGTTTTGACTGCTTCTCCAGCTGCTGCGGCGGGAAAAGGCAACTGATGCGTGCGCATACGAGACGTTCGCGCTTTCTGATTGTCGCAATCTGCGGCGGAGCGACTCTTGCCGGCTCGCAGGCGGCTGCAGCCAAGGACAAACAGGAATCGATTCCGCAGTGGGGCCTGGACGCGGCGAAGACGCCCACGCCTGATTACGCCAAGAGCTCAGGTTCGGTGATTCTGTACGACGAATACCTGGAGACCATTGACAATTCTGGTCGCGCCGTCGAGCGCAGGCGCGAAGCCTTCCGCATTCTTCAACCGCAGGGTCGCAACGATGCCTACTGCGCGGTCGGATTTGATGTGGACGAGAAGATCAATTCTTTTTACGAGTGGACGATTGGCGCGGATGAAAAACAATTCCAGGCGAAGGAGACGGACTTTGAAGACAGAGGCGACCCCAACCGCCCCGTCATGCTCTCTACGGAAAAAGTGCGCATCGTTCGTCCTCCTGCCGCTGATCCCGGCGCAACCGTCATCTGCGAGTCGGAAGAGTTGCTCGCCCCCTACGAGCAAGAAAAAATCTGGCAAATTCAGGACGATACTCCGAGGGTTCTTCAGGCGCTGGAGGTCGATCTGCCTGCCGGCCGTTCTTATGCTGCGTCCTGGCACCGATACGACCCGGTCAAGCCGGTCGAGGTCGCGCCCGGCCACTGGCGCTGGGAGATCAATGATATGCGGGCGCTCGATCTTCGCGACGTCAGGTCCTCACTGGATGAGGCGGCTCTGGATGCGCGCATGTCCGTGGACTGGGGCGATGCTGCCGTAGACGGAAAGGACAATGAATGGCGGGCTTTTGGCGAGTGGACGACAAAGCTTGAAGCCGGCCGCACCGACCCCAATCCTGAGATCACCGCCGAGGCCCAGCAGCTCGTTGCAGGAGCGCCGGACTTATACGCCAAGCTCAAGAACATCACTGAATACATCCAGAAAAACATCCAATACTTCATCGTTGAGCGGGGCATTGGAGGATTTCAGGCGCACTATGCGGCCGACATCTATCGCAATCGCTACGGTGACTGCAAGGACAAGACAACGCTGCTGATTTCCATGCTGCAGGCTGTCGGGATCAAAGCATATTACGTTCCAGTGGATGATCGCCGCGGCGTGGTTGATCCAGACGCGCCATCGCTTGCGGGCAATCATATGATCACGGCCATCGAGATCCCCGCCGACGTGAACGATTCGCGCCTGATGGCGATTGTCAAAGCCAACGACGGCAAGCGTTACCTGATCTTTGACCCCACCAACGAGCGCACCCCGGTTGGCAATTTGCCTTCGTACGAGCAGGGTAGCTATGGAATTCTCTCTGCTGGGCCGGCCAGCCAGGTCATCGCGCTGCCAGTTCTTCCTCCGGAGGCAAATGGGAAAGAACGGAAAGGAAGTTTCTCGCTTTCAGACGACGGCGTTCTGACCGGGACCGTCGATACCTCGAGCACGGGACCTGTGGGAGCAGATCTTCGCGGGCTGCTAAAGGAGACCGATGAAAAGGAGCAGCGCGAATCCGTTGAAGAGTCCGTGTCGCGCGATCTGCCGGGTGTTGTTTTGGATTCATATGAGTTTGTGCAGCCGCCGGATCTGGATAAGCCACTGGAACTTAACTACAAAGTGACGGTGCCGCAGTACGCCCATCAAGCTGGCCCGTTGTATCTGGTGCGAACACGCGTGGTGGGAGATGATGCGCTGCCCTTTGACGACAAGCCGCGCAAACTGCCCATTGACCTTGAAGAAACCGGACACTGGCGTGACAGCTTCGACATCGCCCTGCCGCCCGGCTACACGGTAGATGAGACGCCCGACCCGGTGGACGTGGACACGGGCTTCGCCAGCTACCACTCGGCCACAACGGCCAAGGGCAACGTGCTGCATTACGAGCGCGACTATGTGGTGCGGCAGGTGGAGATTCCGCCCGATAAGGCAGCGGATTTCCGCAAGCTCGAAAGCGCGATCCTGTTTGATGAAAAGGGCGCGGCAGTGCTCAAAAAACAATAGATTCCAGTCGAAGATTTTCGCCGACTTTTCCGGCGTGCGGGAAATCCTGGCGCGAGGCTCATCGCCAGCTTCACCGCAGGCGTGTTGAATCGCTTCCCGGAATGTTGCGTCTCTTCGTTGAATCGCATTTGCGTGGTTATCATCTGATTTAGATATGCCAACTCCGCTTTTTTCTTCCTTCCAACTTCGTTCTATCGAATTCCGCAACCGCATCGGCGTTTCGCCGATGTGCCAGTACTCCAGCGAGGACGGCTTTGCCAATGACTGGCACCTCGTCCACCTGGGCAGCCGCGCTCAGGGAGGGGCCGGCCTGGTGACGCTTGAGGCTGCGGCAGTTTTGCCTGAAGGCAGGATCTCGCCGGCTGATCTTGGCGTCTGGAAAGACGAGCATATTCCCAACCTTCGCCGCATTGCGGAGTTCATTCACAGTCAAGGCTCGCGTGCGGGCATGCAATTAGCGCACGCCGGGCGGAAGGCAAGCACGGCGTCGCCGTTCGAGACGAGGCCTGTGCTGGTGAGTCCCGCTGAAGGCGGCTGGCAGCCGTTTGCGCCCAGCGCGATCGCGTTTTCGCCGGACTATCCAGTGCCTGCTGAGCTCGATTTGCCTGGAATCCAGGCAGTTGTCGAGGGCTTTCGCCAGGCGGCGCGCAGGGCTCTCGAGGCCGGCTTCGATTTCGTCGAGATTCACTCGGCTCACGGTTATTTGCTGCATGAGTTTCTGTCGCCGCTTGCGAATCACCGCACGGACGCTTATGGGGGCAGCTTCGACAATCGCATCCGCCTGGTGCTCGAAGTGGTGGATGCTGTTCGCCAGGAGTGGCCGGAGCGCTTGCCGCTGTTCGTCCGCATCTCTGCGACTGACTGGGCGGAAGGCGGTTGGAATGCCGACGAATCGGTGCAGCTTGCGCAGCGGCTGCGCGAACATGGCGTCGATCTTGTGGATGCTTCTTCGGGCGGGCTCGTTCCCAACGCGAAGATTCCTGCCGCTCCCGGTTTTCAGGTTGAATTCGCCGCAAGAATTCGACGCGAGGCAGGAATTGCAACGGCCGCGGTTGGGCTGATCACCGAGCCGGCGCAGGCCAACGCCATCATCGCGGAGGGCGAGGCCGATCTTGTATTTCTGGCGCGCGCAATGTTGCGCGATCCCTACTGGCCGGTGCACGCAGCGGCCGCACTGGGCGAACAGGCGAGCTGGCCCAAGCAGTATTTGCGCGCCGCGCCGCCGGGCTCGCCCGCACGTTCCGAATCGGCTCGCGAATAGACCAAAGAAGCCGGCGTGTTGAATTTCGCCTGGTTTTTCCTCTGTACAGATTGGTTCGCCGCCCCATTTTGCTTCACAAACGGCGAATGCGTTGACCTATACTTCGTCTAGAGCGAGGCTTTTTCTGCGGTCGATACAGTTTTCGCTCACTTAAACTTATGGCAACGCAACTCAATCGGAAGCGCGCTTACGAGCCACCGCCGATCCCGGATCGCCTCTATTTCAAAATTGGAGACGTCGCTGAACTCTGCGGCGTGGAGACTTACGTTCTCCGATTTTGGGAGTCGCAGTTTCCCCAACTGAAGCCGAACAAAAGCGGCACCGGACAGCGGCTTTATCGCCGCCGCGACGTGGAAATGGCGATGGAGATCAAGCGCCTTGTCCACGCCGAGGGCTACACTCTGTCCGGCGCGCGCACGGTTCTTGGACACGAGCAGCGCCGTCCTGACCGGAACAAGAAGCACGATGCGCAGGCCAACTTGCCGCTCGCCGCCGGCGAGAGCAAACGGCTCGACGCGGTAGCAGCGGCCATTGGCCACGCGCGCGCCGAGTTGCGCGAAATTGCGAATATGCTGGGCTCTGCGGTGCAGCAGCCTGCGCGCCGCCGCAACCGCCTGGCCCCGATTCGCGCCACTTCAGGCTCGCTGTTTAGTCGTAGCGAATTGCTCGGGCCGCGCAGGTCTTCCGATTTCCATTCACACGATGGGAACGCGGAGTGTGGTCTATACTCTAGCCATGCGGAATGAGTTCACTGCGATCATTGAGCGGGACGGCGAGTGGTTTATTGCCTGGTCTCCCGAAGTCCCGGGCGCGAATGGACAGGGCCGCACCGTGGAGGAATGTCGTGCCAGCCTCGGCGAAGCCATTCGGCTGATTCTGGCGGACCGGCGCGAAGACGGCTTGCGCGGTATTCCTCCAGAAGCCATCCAGGAAACCGTCACGGTGCAATGAAGCGCGAATCTCTGCTTCGCCACTTGCGCTCGCATGGCTGTTATCTGAAACGCGAGGGTGGTTCACACTCGCTCTGGTGCAATCCCAACACAGGCAAGATTGAGGCAGTGCCGCGGCATACGGAAATAGCCGACATTCTTGCGCGAAAAATCTGTCGCGGGCTTTCAGTGCCTGAGATCGGCCGATAATCTCACGCCGCCCGTCAGCGAACCGGCAGGCAGCGTGAGACTGTATGCGAGGAGCTATTCGGCCGTTGCTTCTTCCGCTGCAGGCTCGGTGGCCTCTTCGGTCGACGCAGTTCCCGCAGAAGCGGCGTTCGCTGCTGCTGCCTTGTCTTCTTCTGTCACTTCGGCCTGGACCTTCACGGTCACGCGCGCGGTGACTTCGCGGTGCAGCCGGATGGCCACCTTGAAGTCGCCCACGGCTCTTGATCGGATCGCCCAACTGAATCTTGCGGCGATCGACCTCGTGGCCCTGCGCGGCCAGTTCCGCGGCAATGTCAGACGAAGTGACCGAGCCAAACAGATGGCCTCCCTCGCCGGATTTGCGCGTAAAGCTGAGCACGAGCGGCTCGAGCTGGGTGAGCAAATCCTCGGCCTGCGCCTTCTCTGACGCGGAGCGGCGTGCGGCAGCGGATTTCATCTGTTCGATTACGGCTTTGTTGGCCGCGGTGGCCTGCATGGCCAGCTTGCGCGGCAGCAGATAGTTGCGCGCGTAGCCGTCGGCAACCTTCACCACTTCTCCGCGAAAGCCGAGGTCGGCTACATCTTCTTTCAGAATCACTTCCATAAGAAACTCTCCAAATCTCAAAATCGCGTCGGCCGCGGCGCGTAAGCCGTTCTAACCTTTGGGCCAGAAGCATACGGCCGTCCGGCGGCGTCGCACAAAATTGTCTTTCGGCAGCTTCCGGTCTGTTCTAGTGCCGGGTGGCAAACGGCAGCAGCGCGATGTTTCGCGCCTGCTTGATGGCGCGCGACAGGCGGCGCTGATGCGTGGTGCAAACACCGCTCAGGCGTCGTGGAACAATCTTGCCGCGCTCGGCCACAAACTGCTGCAGAAGCCGCACGTCCTGTAAGGAATCCCGTCGATCTTCTCCGTGCAGAACTTGCACACCTTCTTGCGGCGGAAGAACTTTCCGCGTCCGCCGGGCCCGCCGGGTCCACGGCCCGGGCCACGCGGGCCGGATCCTGGTCCGGATGAGCTGCTGGGTCCGGAGGAACTGTGTGGCGCTGAGCTCGAATGGCTGGGCGCTCTTTCTTGGTTTTCGTCAGGCATCTTTTCTCCTCATTCAATTTCTTTGCTCCGGCTCAGCCGGAGGATTTTCGAAAGGGTCAGGTTCTGGGATCAAGTTTCAGAGATCAAATGTCCGGGATCAAGGATCAGAAAAACAAACTCCGTGATCCGCTCATTCAGACTTCCTTGTTCCCTGGCTCCCTTGGTCCCTGTTTTTTACGCGCTGGCGTGAACCGGCGCGACCGGCGCGGCAGGCTCTGCTGGCGCGGCTTCGGCAGCCACGGGCGCCGGAGGTGCAGGCGTCGCGGATGCGCTCTCGGCCGGCTTGCGACGCACGCCGCGAGCAGCCTTCACTTTAGCCAGACGCTTCTCTTCCTCGTCCACGCGCACGGTGATGAACTTGATCACCGGCTCGGTGACGCGCAACCGGCGTTCCAGCTCCAGAACCACAGCGCCATCGGCTTCAATGGTCAGCAGCACGTAGTTGCCGTCGTTGAACCTGCGCACCATGTAGGCCAGCTTGCGGCGGCCCAGCTTCTCCACCGACTTCACCACACCCCCTCCACCTGTAACCGTCGAGGAAAAGTTGGCAATCAACTTGTCAGCTTCTTCGTCGTCCACATCGGGACGGATAATAAACATCACTTCATACACACGCGACATCGGTATTCCTTTTCCGCCGGAGCAACTGCTCCAGCTAACAACCAAAACAGTTCACAGTTCAGAGATCAGAGTTCGTTGTGTGCAATTCCAATTCGCTACTCTTTGTTCCCTGCTCCCTCATCCCTATCTTTCCGATTGAACTCGTTCATCGCGGCTGCCGGCCCCAGTTCGAGGATGCGCCGCGTGGCCGTGGCCACTTTGTCCAGCACTTCGTCCAACACCGCCAACTCCGCTTTGCGCATGGGCGACAGCAGATAATCTCTGCCCGGCCGTTTTCCTGCTCCGGCAGCAATTGCCTCCGGTGGCAAGTCAGGACCCACGCCGATTCGCAAGCGCAACCACTCTTGCGTGTCCAGAGCATCGGTTACGCTGCGGGCTCCGTTGTGCCCGGCGGGTGAACCGCGCTCCCTGATCTTGAAGGTGCCCAGCACCAGGTCCAGCTCGTCGTAGATCACGAGCAAGTCCCGGGATGGATCCACTTCAAACTCCTGAACCAGCGCGGCCACTGCAACGCCGCTCAGGTTCATAAATGTCTCCGGCTTGGCCAGAACCACTTCGCGCCCTGCAATACGGCAGGTCGCGGTAGTGGCCCGGCATCGCCGGTTCTGCACCACAACGCCCTCCTGTTGAGCGATGCGGTCGATGGCCATGAACCCCGCGTTGTGCGGGGTCCACAGATACTCGAGACCCGGATTGCCCAGCCCCACAATCAGGAAGGGCCTGGACTGAATAGGTCCGGACCGAACAAGTTCGGGCCGGGAACCGGTCTCGCTTGCTTCAGGCAAGGCTTACTTCTTTGCCTCAGGCTTCTTTGCCCCTGGCGCTTCCGCATCGCCCTTGCCCTTCTTCGCTACCTCAGGCTCGCCCGGTGTCGCAGCATCACCCGCTGCAGCCGTTCCTGCCGCCCCAGCCGCATCGGTAGCCTCTGGCGTCGCAACCACTTCCTCACGGATGGTTACAACGTGAGCTACAGTGGCATCTTCAGGGGTTACGTACTTGATCTTGTCGGAGTGGGGCAGTCCGCTTACGCGGATCACCTGGTGCATTCCGAGCTCGCTGACATCGACATCGATGTGGCCGGGAATGTCCGCGGGCAAGCACTCGACTTCGACTTCGCGCAGCACCTGGTCCAGAACTCCGCCCTCAGTCTTGACGCCAACCGGAATACCCAGCAGCTTGATGCGCACACGTACGCGCAGAACTTTGTCGAGCGCGATGCGCTTCAGGTCGATATGAATGAGCCGGTCCTTGATCGGCTCCCGCTGCCAGTCGACGATCATGGCTTTGGTCGCCGGATGGCCTGCCACTTCGACATCCAAAATTGTGTTGTGGCCGGTCTCGGAGTAGAGGATCTTCGAAATCTGTTTCGGGTCTACTTCGACGGCTACGGGATCAAGCCCGGAGCCGTATATTACGGCCGGAATCTTGCCTGCTACGCGCACGCGGCGGGCAGCATTTTTATTGAATTTGCCCTCGCGGGGCTTGGCTACGACTACTTCTGGCATTTCGCGTTTTCTCGTTTCTTCTTGAGATCGGGCACGGAGTTTTACTCCGCTCCCTTTGTAAAATGCAGCTGTCTAGCTCCTAGCCTTTAGCTGCATGTTGCTGTTGCGCGGCGAATCAATTCATTCACCGCCTTTCCGCTCATCGCTTCGCTAAAACGCGAAGGTCGTTCTCCGAACTGCACTGGCTAGGAGCTAGAAGCTAGTAGCTAGCGGCTAACTGAACAGCGTGCTCACGCTGGTCTCCAAATGAATGTTCTCGATCGCGGTGCCCAGCAGGCCGGCGATCGACAGCACTTTAATCTTGGGCAACTTCTGTGCCGCTTCGCGCAGTGGAATGGTGTCGGTGACAACCACCTGCTCCAGTCGCGATGCGGCGATGCGGTCAATGGCCGGGCCCGAAAGCACGGCGTGGCTGGCGCAGGCATATACAGCCGTTGCGCCTGAGGCGTAGCAGCGCGTCGACAGTTTTTACCAGCGTCCCAGCGGTATCGATAATGTCGTCGATGATCAGGCACGTTTTTCCGTTCACGTCGCCGACCACGTTCATCACTTCGGCAACATTTAGATCTGTGCGCCGCTTGTCGACGATCGCCAGCGGCACTCCCATTTTTTGCGCGAAGAATCGCGCCCGCTCCACGCCGCCCGCATCCGGCGAAACCACCGTCAGGTTGGGCAGTTTGAGCTCCTTGAAATAACTCACCAGCACTGGGCTGGCAAAAATATGATCCACGGGAATATTGAAGAAGCCCTGAATCTGCGCGGCGTGCAGATCGACAAACAGTGCGCGATTGGCACCTGCAGTCGTCAGCAGATCGGCGATGAGCTTGGCGCTGATGGCCACGCGCGGGCGGTCTTTGCGATCCTGGCGGGCGTACCCGTAGTAGGGCACCACCACCGTGATCCTTGCCGCCGAAGCTCGCTTGAGCGCATCAATCATTACCAAAAGCTCCATCAAGTGCTGGTCCACCGGATAGCAGGTGGGCTGCACCACAAATACGTCCACGCCGCGCACGTTCTCGAGAAGCTGGAAGTAAACTTCGCCGTCGGCGAAACGCTGCATCTTGACTTCGCCGACCTTGACGCCAATGTGCTCGCCGATGGCCTGGGCCAACTTTGGATTGGCCGTACCGCTGAACAGCTTGAAGCGCTTGTCTTCGCTCAGCTTCGAGCCTTTTTTGCGCTCTGGAGCCGCAGTCGGCTTGGCATCTTTGCCCTTGCCGCCGTCACCTGATCCGCTGCCAGATCCAGTCTGCGAATCCACTTTTGGGCGCGTCCTTCGCGCCTTCAGGCTTTTCGGGGTTTGTTTCCCCCGGCTTATTTTCGAGTGTCACGGTCAACGTTTGCGATTCCATCTTAAGAGCACCTCCATGCTGGTTGGCTATGGCTGTGTTCCGTGTTCATCGTTCACAATCTCTGGCTGGGCGACCAGGATTCGAACCTGGATAAATGCCTCCAAAGGGCATTGTCCTACCATTGAACGATCGCCCACCATGACCGTCAGCCGTGGGTGAGTCTCGCTTGCCCAACGGTGGACTGTCAATCAACGTTTTTCAACATTTGCTTCCAGTAAGCGGATCTCGGAATGGTGCGCGTGATTGTCGTGCTCCGCACTCCCAAGTTCTGGACTCCATTCGCGATCCGGTTCTCTGCCGCTTCAGCATCTCCTCGGGTCAGGTACAACCCGAAGAGCGCCGAACCGGAACCCGACAGAGAGGCAAGTAGGGCTGCCTCCGGTGTACCGGAGCCCGCAAGAAGACGCTTGATCTCTGCAAGGGAGGGATGCTGGGGAAAAATGACTCGCTCGAAGTCGTTCTCAATCCAGCTCATGATCCCGGTGCGGACAAGCGCGGACTCTTGACAGGTCCGGCCAGGTCTTCTCCCACGGAGAAGACACCGGAGGAGCCGTCTCCAAACCCGCCTTCAGGAATCTCTCCCCGAAAGGCGCTGGCGTAGTTTCGGCTCAACTTCTCTAGTCTAGCGGTACCTGCCTCTGCGGTCAAACCTTCTGCGGCGCAAAGTGCGTCCCAATCGCGAAAGGCCTGCGGCGTGGAAACCCCAATTTCCGGCACGGCGATTACGCACCAGGTCGGCTCAATGTCGGGGAGCGGATAGACTTCCTGCCCACGGTCGACGCCGAGCACCGTTCCGCCGATGAGAAACAGTGGCACATCGGAGCCGACTTTGGCGGGAATCTCGAGCCTCTGGGTGAACAGGCTGCGGATGGTTGTGCCGAGCTCGGCGTCGAGCCCCACCAGCGCCGCTACCGCATTGCCCGATCCAGCGCCGAGGCCGCCCTGTACGGGAAGTCTTTTGTCGATATGAATCTCGACGTCTGCGGTCGTCTCGAGGGCGTCGAGGGCAAGCGCGATCATCTTCCAGGCTGTGTTGCGTTCGGCGAGATTGTTCTCCGTGGCGGGGACGCGGGGGTCGTTCGAGCTGATCCGGATCGTGGTCATGCCGGCATGTTTAGCCGTAACTGTCACTAAATCATGCATTTCCAGCGTTTGATAGACCGTGGCAAGCGCGTGGAAGCCATCCGGCCGCGGAGGGCCCAGGAACAGCCCTAGATTGATCTTGGCGTGCGATCGGACAATAGTGGGCGTGGCGGTCGACATACCGATTCATTGTAGAGGGATGGATAGTCGTCGGAGCGCGTCAACGCCTGCGCTCTGCCGCTCCCATTGGCATATCGAGGCGATCCTATCCTCGCAAAGCATGTGAAGATATGGGAACTTCGGCGGTAAACTCTCCGTAACAATATTCGAACACTGGGTTTGAACACGAGCGGGAGTTTTTATGCATTTCCTGATATTCGGCGTCGCGCTTTACTTCCTTCCTGCAATCATTGCGGCGGTGCGGCACACGCACAACTCCACTGGAATCCTGCTGCTGAACCTCTTTCTCGGCTGGACGATGGTCGGCTGGTTCGTCGCGCTTCTGATGGCGATCTTTTCGAGATCATATTATGGGCCGTATAATGGGCCCCATTGCGGGCCTTATCGCGACGACTACTACTACTATCATCGCGGATGGTAGAGACTAGGGTTGAGCCATCGAGCCCAACCCGTTGACGCCCCGCTTTGCATTACGAGATTTGTCCGCCGGCCTCGGGCTATTTGCCGCCACGGCCTTCGTCGTGCTTTGGCAAAATGCGCATGTCGCGATTCTGTGGGACACGAGCTACGTACTCGACAGCGCGGCGCGCATTGCAGCCGGGCAAATGCCCTACCGTGATTTTCCGTTTGTACATCCGCCACTCACTTTCCTGGTTCAGGCAGCAATCATCCGTTTCACGGGCCGCGTCTTCTTTCATCATGTGATTTATGCCGCGGTAGTGGGCGGGCTGGCCACCGTGCTCACCTGGAGAATCGCCCTCGCGTCGCTCCGCGAAAGTGTTGATGTCGTGTCGACGCGCGGGCGTGTTGGCGCAGCATGGCCTATCGCGCTGCTTGTGGCAGCGCCGATCACTATTCTCGGCATCTACAGCATCATTCCGATTCCCGAATACGACGGCGAGTGCGCGTTCTGGATTCTCGTTGCTCTCTGGCTCTTGCAAAGGGCCGAGGCAAAGCGAACAGTGCCAAGTGGTCTCGCCGCGGGCGTGGGAGTTTGTGTTCCGCTCTTCTTCAAGCAAAATATGGGCCTGCCATTTTTGCTGACAGCCATCGGCGCGGTCATGGTCGTGCTCGCGTTTACGGCCATCCGGCGCGGGCAAGTCGAAGTCGAAGCGCCTAAGAAGCGAACACTGCTTGCGATTCTGGCTGGCGCGTGCGCCACTCTGTTCGCAGCTGCGCTGGCTCTGCATTGGACCGTGGGCGTCGGCAATTACATTTACTGGACAATCGAGTTTGCCGGCCAGCGCCGTTTGCCGGGACTGGGCAACATGCTCGCCGTCTTTCGCGATCCGTCGCTGCTATGGACGCTGCCCTGCGTTGTTGCTGGCTTGGCGCTCCTGCGTTTCGCGACAGAAAAGTTCCGTTGGGCGCAGACGGTGGCATTTCTCCTGCTGGCCGCGCCGTTCATCTACACGCTCGCTTCGCTGCTGATTTACGACGACGCCGACGAGCGCGGCGATAGCCTGCTGGCGCTTTGGCCGCTGCTGCTCTTGCTCGCAGGCGCGCTGGCCATCGTGAATCTCTTCCGCCTGCGGCGACAGCCGTCGCTTCGCGCATTTTTTCCGCTCATCATTCTAGCTGCGATCGGCGGCACGTTTATGTCGCAACAGCTTTGGGGCTCCACTTATGCCATCTGGCCGCTGCTTGCGCTGCTCATCGCGGAGTTGCTCGCGGCACTCGATCGCGTGGAAGGGGGATTTGCGGCGCGCGACGCCGCGTGCAATACCACACTCAGCCCGGCAAAATGGTTTGTACCGGCCCTCGCCGCTCTCGTCTCGGTCACGCTGCTCGTGTGCGGAGGGTTTTACATGGCCAGCGAAGAGCGGCTCTCGTATGTGAATTTTCCCGACGGGCCTGTGCAGCACTCTGCATTTCCGCAGCTTGCGGGCATGGCCACGCCGGGGCCATATCTCTCGCAACTCGATGAGTTGTTGCGCTACGCACAGACAAATATTCCGCAGGATGACGGGCTGATTCTGATTCCCGGCGAGGATCCGTTCTACTTCGCCACCGGCCGCGTGCCGCGCTACCCGGTGTTGCTGTTCGATCCGACGACAGATCCGTATTCGCCGGCCGAGGCTGTGGCTTTGGCGCGCACTCAAAATATTCGCTGGTTAATTGTGAAGCGCAACCTGCAAAGTAAAACGGACCCGACGCCCGACCGCGCCGAGACAATGACTTTGCTGATGAAGGAATTTACGCTGGCCGCGCATCTGCACGGGTACGACGTGTACCGGCGCTAGCCCAGATTCGGACAATGAGTCGCGCTTGCTGAGGCCTCAAACGCGAAGCACGGGGCACGCAGCGCCTGCGATCTGACCTGCTATTCTTGCCGCGTCATGCTGCTGGGTTCGCCACCGATACAGCCTTCCGCTCCGCCGCCGGTGTATTGCGCAGAGTGCGGATGCGAAGTTGACCCGGATGCGTGGCTTTGCGCGAGTTGCGGAAGCAAGCTGCATGTGCCCGGGGCATTAACCTCAACGAGCGCATACGCACATGCAGCGCCAACGAATTCAAGTCACTCCCATAGCAAGGCCCGGGCAGTCTTCAGGTTTTTCCTGTACCTGGGTTGCTTTGTTATGTATGTGACGCTCACATGGGGACATGATTATCCAGGCGACGATCCGAAGACTTCGCTTGTTATGCACGCCGTTTTGATTTCTATCTTGCTAATCCTTCTGATCGGCGATGTGATCGTCTACCACTCTTTTAACTGGCTCTCGCCTCACACATCTGGGGAGAATCATAGCCTTGGCGAAGAGACCTTTGGGATAGTACTTATTGCTCTTTTCCTTGCCTTGGGCGCTGGACTGAGGGGGCATATGCTTCCCACAGAGGTATATGCCAAGCACCTCGAGGGATCGCTAACAATCGTTGTCTGGGCGATCTTGCTGATCATTCTCTGGTATGACGGAATCTTCGACCGGCGATAGCGGCGATGTTCCCGCGCGCTACGCTTTCTTCCTCGCCCTGCCTGACCGCTTCAGTTCTTCCCAGTCTTTTTCGGTCTGCGCGGCGTAGACGATGCCGAACTCGGCGATCGCCTCCGCGAACGCATCTCCCGAGCCTATGTAACCGGCGATGGTTTGCGCGTCGCCTGAGCGTGCGTGGCCGCGGGCCAGCAGCTCGCCACATACCTCGGCGTAGGCCTTCAGATTCGCGCCGGCCAGGTCTTCAATTGTGATGGAGCCTTTGTGGTCGTTGAGCTGGCGCACGAGATAGTGCCGGGTGCCGATGTGCGTCCAGCCGAGAAACGGGTCAGTTTGAATTTGCATGAATCGTTGGCCTTCAGCTGTGCGCCGGCCACCGTGCGCAGGGGGGCGCGCGTCGGGCAGATAGGGCGCGTAGGCCGATGCAACCTCTTCCTTGATTTGCAAAAACAGCGGATCGCCGGGCCCATTGCCCTCCATATGGATGGAGTAGTCGCGCAGGCCAACCGAACCGGTACCGACTACCTTGAACGCGACATCGACAGGCTTGTAAAAGTCGAGCAGGTGTTGCCGCTGCGGCTCCAGCATTTCGCGATACGGGCCCAGAGAGGCCACCACAGCGGCGGCGCGGGCGCCCGTCACCCGGAAGAGCATCGGTTTTAATTCCTTGAAGCGGCGGCTTGAACCAGAACGCGACGAAGACGGAATAGTCATCCGTTCAAACAAGTGCAGTGGCGTGGCGCGTTCGGCTTTTGCAAGAGCCTCGTGCACTGGCCGAGCAAGGTCGAGGCGATGCACCTGGTAGCGGTTCACATCCAGTTGCGGCATGCGGGCAAAGGCGCGCATCTGCTCGGCGTAGCGCTTGGTGCAGTATTCGGCGGCTTTGCGCGCCGAGTTTTTTTTGTGCCCAGCCGCGCACCCGGCCAGCACAAGCGAGGCCGCCATGCGTTTCAGGTCCCACTCGAACGGGCCGCGGATGGTCTCGTCAAAGTCGTTGAGGTCGAAGACCAGGCGTCCGTCGGGTGCGGCGAATGCGCCCAGGTTGCGCACATGCGCATCGCCGCAGAGCTGGCTGACGATTCCGGTGGAAGGAAGCTGCGCCAGATCGGCGGCCATCACCGGCGCAGCGCCGCGAAAGTATCCAAACGGCGACTCGGCCATGAGCCGGTATTTGAGCTGGATCAGGTCCGGTATGCGGCCGCGCATCGATCGGGCGACAAGCTCCAGAGCGCTGGCCGGCCGCGCCTTGGGATGCAGCGCTTCGTGCTGGTGGCGGCCCACCTGTTTACGCCGCGCCTGGCCAAGTGCGCGCCGTTCTTCAGGACTTGCCCAGTGCATACTGGCGGTTCTCCAATTCACTTACCTTTAAAAGCTTCGTTCAAGTTCCGAACGAGGCGTCTCTTCGCGGGGATAAAAGCCGCTGAGCGTCTGCGGTTCCAGAGTAACGCAATTGTAGATCGCGGAGCGCAACATACACTGCCGACCTTTGCGGCAACAAACGGCGATGTCCCTTGTTGGGCCGGAATCCGTAAGGGCAGCGAATCGGCCACGCCGCTGCACTCAGTCTTCGCCGAAGAAGCGCTTGCGCACTGCTTCGTCAATCGGCAGGTCGGGTCCAACAAAGAGCGCGTCCGGTTGCCGGGAGGGGTCCGCACCGATCAGCGGCATGGCCCGCGCACGGCGCGCATCGGCTTCCGATCCCATTGCCGAGATACATCGCGCTCATCCACTGGTGGAAAGTGTGCAACCGGCCCGCGTAGCTGTCATGCTCATCGGCGTAAGCGTGTCCTGCTGCATCCCAATCGTCGGTACGCAACAGGTGATCGCGCAGCACCCGGGCGTCGCGCAAGGTAAGGGAAAGGCCCTGCCCCCAAGTTGGATCGCTCGACGACGCCGAGTCGCCGACGAGCGCCACTCCATCGCGGAAAGGATGATCGACCCAGCTATGCGCGCTGCTGAATGTCGCCAGCGGGCCGGCCTGCTTTACGCCCTCGAACAGCGCCGCGTTTGCGCCTGTCTTCTTGCAGCCATCAAAAAATCTGGCCACGTCTCCAGTCCCCTGAAACCGCGCTTGCGTTTGATCGTGGTAGCACAGATAAATCCGCGCGCGGCCGTCACCCTGCGGTATCGACGATCGCCAGTTGCCCTAGCGCAAAGTTGTAGATGCCCTGGAGCGTGTCTTCCGCCGCGGGAACGTTTTCGAGCAGGATTCCGGCGATCATCAAGTCTTCCGGATCACGCTGTACTGTGAAGCGCGTGGAAGAGCGCGCCATGGACGATCGTCCTTCGGCGCCCACAACCAGCCGCGCGGAGATTGTTTCAGCGCGGCCATTTTCGTCAACGACCATCTCGGGCGACGCGCCCTTCCGCGCACTTGGCCGCGCACCTGGCAGCACTTGGCGAACCGACGCGCCCCGTCGCACCGTGGCGCCCGCAGCAGCAGCCGCTTTCAACAGCGACTCCTGCATGGCGGGGTGATAGCAGGTCAGAAAAGGCAGCTGATGCTTTGTGCTGGGGATGACTTCGCGATGCTCGACCCGGTCGCCCGCAACGAATGTGTCGATCCAGTTGAGATGGTGCCTGCCGGCTTCGGCAAGGCAATCGGCGACTCCGAGGGCCTGAGCTTCAGCGTAGCCCCAGGGAAACATCGCCTCGCCGCGAACGCGGTCTTTGAATTGCTGCTCGCGCTCGATGACGAGAACCTTGGCGCCATGTTCCGCCATGTTTTTGGCCAAGGCTGCGCCGCCCAGGCCGCCGCCTGCGATGGCAACATCGTACGTTGTCGTCATGTTTCTCCTCCCGGGGGATTTCCAGAATGTATGTAATTTGGCTGGCCTCAAGCAAGCATTTATTTGCGGGAGAATTTCCGTGTGGCTGCTACGACTCGTCGTCAAACATTGTGATTTACACTAGGTCTTTCGGATTTATCTGCCCGTCCCCCTCTCTGCGCTCCGGGCCGGATTCCCGCACCAGTCACTATTCGAGGAGAAGCCTTGTTGCTTCGAAGAGCCGCCTTCTTGTTCCCGACCGTTTTTCCGGCAATGGTCGCATTCGCGCTGGGCGTCCTTGCACTGCCCGCGCAAGCTCCAGAGAAGCCGCTCACGATCGACGCGATCTTTGCGCACGGGCCGCTCATCGGCGAGCCGCCCGATCAACTCACCTGGTCTCCCGATGGAAAGCATCTGACCTATCTCGATGGCGGTGAGCTGATGGATGTGGATCCTGCCACCGGCAAGACGCATGTATTGGTGAGCGCCGCCAAGATGGAGAACCTGAACGGCAGCAACGGCTCCGAGAAGGACCGCGATCATCGCCAGCGCTACAACCATGGCCAGCTACGTTTGGGCTCCGGACTCCACGCACATTCTCTTCGACTCCAACGGCCGGCTGTGGCTTTACGATCTGCGCAACGGCACTGGAGTCGAGATGGGCTTTTCCGGCCTTCTCTCCGGCGACGATCCAAAGTTCTCTCCTGACGGTTGGACCGTCTCATTCATCAAAGATCACAGCCTGGCTGTCATCCCACTTCGCGAGCCAGGCACGCCGACCGTTCCTCTCACTCCCGCGGCGAATCCTTCCTCCAGCGACGGTCAGGTCTTGCTCAATGGCGAAGTGGACTGGGTGTACGAGGAAGAGCTTGACGTGCGCAGCAACTACTTCTGGTCGCCGGACTCAAAGAAGATCGCTTATCTGCAGATGAATGAAACTCAGGTGCCGCAATATCCGCTCACTGACTGGATTCCGAGTCACGCGCACGGTGGATTGGCAGCGCTTTCCGCAGCCTGGCGACCCAAATCCTGAAGTGCGCCTGGGCGTGGTGCCTGCGGGCGGCGGCAAGACCGCATGGATGAGAATCCCGTTGCACAGCGGCGACGACTACGTGCCGCGCTTTGGCTGGGTCAACAGCAAGACTGTGTGGATTGAAACGCTGACGCGCGATCATAAGCACCTCGCACTGTTTTTTGCTGACGCCGAATTCGGCGAACCGCGCCAGATGCTCGAGATCAGCGACGATAAGTTTCTCGATGAGAATTACGACGTGACGGTGGGCGACGGAGCCATCGTGCTCAGCAATTGGAGCGACGGGCACAATCATCTTTATCTATATAGCTACGACAAGGCGAAGCCGCTCAATTCGGATGCGAAGCTCGATCGCCAGTTGACCAAAGGCGATTTCGAAGTCGGCGATGTGTACAACGTGGACACTGCGCGCAAAGTTGTGGATTACGCATCGAACGAAGGCAATCCGCTGGAGCAGCAGCTTTGGCAGGTGAACTTCTCCGGCGAGCGCAGACAGTTGAGCGAGGGCGCGGGATTTCATCAGGCCAGCTTTTGCTCCCGATGGCGGCGCGTTCACCGACAAGTTCTCGTCGCGCATGACGCCGCCGTGATGCGCGTCTGCCGAGTGACAGATAAGTTGGGAGACAAGGCGGGCGAAAAGTCAGGCGCGGATTCGTGCCGCGTCTTTTGGGAGACGCATGCGCTCGATTCTTACCATCTGCACCCGCCGGAGCAGCTTGAGGTGAAGGCGCACGACGGAACTACACTCTACGCCACGTTGCTGCTGCCGGAAGGCTCGACCAATTCCGCCGGCACGCCGTTGATCGTGAATCCCTACGGAGGACCTCACGATCAGATCGTGGCGAACCAATGGAGCGACACGCTGCTCTTCGACGAGTTGCTCGCGCAACACGGTTTCGCCGTGCTCCACGCCGACAATCGCGGCATGGGCAGCCGCGGGCGCGCCTTTGCGCAGGCCGCTTATCGCAACTTTGGCCCCGTGCAGCTCGAAGATCAGTTGACGGTGGTGGACGCGGCGCTGGCGAAGTATCCGCAGCTCGATCCGAAGCGCCTGGGCTGGTGGGGCTGGAGTTGGGGCGGCACATTCACGCTCTACGCGATGACGCACTCGGACCGCTTCCGCGCCGGCGTGGCCGTTGCGCCTGTTACCGACTGGCGCAACTACGATTCCATCTACACCGAGCGCTATCTGGGCTTGCCTGCGGATGACGCCGACGGCTATCGCGATTTCTCCGTGGTGAATTCAGCAGCGAACTTGAAGGGCCGGCTGCTGCATCGCGCACGGAACCGGCGACGACAATGTGCACTTTGAAAACACGGTGCAGTTTGTGCAGAAGCTCATTGACGCCGGCATTCCTTACGACCTGCAGATCTTTCCGCGCAAGACGCACTCCATCGCGGGGCCGGAAGCGCAGACGCAATTCTTTACAACCGGATTCTGGCGCAGTTTGAAACTTATCTGAAGCCGGCGGCTCCGGCGGCAGGCGGGAATTAATCTGAGCGGATCTGGGCGCGGACTTGGTGCGCCTAACTTCGTGGGCCTAGACTTCGTGGCGATTGAAGAGTTCGTCCTTCTTGCTCTTCGGGCAGTGCGTGCACTCGAGGCAGGCGACAAGCAATACGGCTACGCCCACCGTGACCAGCACGGCAAGAACGCTTCCATTCACCGCAATCCAATGTGCCAGGGTCTGCATCTTCGGTCACCATTATTCAGGGTAGATCCGGCTATCCGGTTGGATTCCGAAACTGTGTCGAATGTTACCTACATCAGAGATTAGACGATATCCCTCCCTTTTGTGTCAGTAACTAACGCTTTCGGGGAATCTATCGACCGGGTCGGGAAAACATTCAGATTGCAAAATAGCAAACAAAAGGCGAAAATAGTGGTGAGGAAGATGGCAGCTCATCCCAATCCGACGCCCTCACCCGCTCCGGATGAGTGGCCGGAGGAGCTTGCCAACCTTCGCTTTGCCGCAGAAGATGCGCCTAAGAATCCGGAGGCCGTTTCTGCCGGCGAATCTGCTCCGGCCGGAAATTCTGCTCAGGCTCCGCTGCTGAACTGGCTCTTCGTCGATCTGAACTCCTACTTTGCGTCGGTGGAGCAGCAGGTCGCGGCCCGAGCTGCGCGGCCGGCCGGTTGGCGTGGTGCCGATGATGGCCGACACCACCTGCTGCATCGCCGCCAGCTACGAGGCCAAGGCCTTCGGCGTGCGCACCGGCACCATCGTCGCCGACGCCAAGCGCATGTGCCCGGAGATCGTTCTGGTCGAAGGCCGCCACGAGATCTACACCGAGTACCACCACCGCGTCGTCGAAGCCGTGGAAAGCTGCGTGCCGGTCACTGCCGTCTGCTCCATCGACGAGATGGCCTGCCGGCTGATCGGCCGCGAGCGGCCGCTGCTCGCCGCGCTCGAATCTTGGCATCCGCGTCAAAGCCGACCATCCGCGAACAGCGTCGGCGAGATGCTGCGCAGCTCCGTCGGCCTCGCCACCAATCGCTATCTGGCCAAAATCGCCAGCGACATGGAAAAGCCCGACGGCCTGGTGGCGCTGCCGCTCGACATTCTGCCCGAGGCGCTGCATCAGCTCACGCTGCGCGATCTGCCCGGCATCGGCGCGCGCACTGAGAAGCGGCTGAACGAAAAAGGCATTCGCACCATGGACGATCTGCTGGCGCTCGACCGCGAACAGGCCGGCGAAATCTGGGGATCGGTGTGGGGCGAGCGGCTGTGGCACTGGCTGCGCGGCGAAGACTTCGAGATGGGCGAACTCGAGCACCAGAAATCCATCAGCCACTCGCACGTGCTGGCGCCCGAGATGCGCACCGCGGAGAAAGCCTGGGCCGTGGCGCACAAGCTGCTGCACAAAGCGGCCATGCGCCTGCGCGCGGCAGGGCTGTGGGCCAGCAACATCGGCCTGGCGATTGGCTTCGCTGTGCCGCGCGGCGAGAACACGCCTGTTTCCCGCTTCGGCGTGCCCGCGCGCGGCTGGCGCAGCGAGATCAAGCTGAGCGAGTGCCAGGACAACCAGACGCTGATCGCCGCGCTGCGCCGCCTGTGGGAGTCGCGGCCGAGCGGCGAGCAGTACGACCACCCTTACTTCATCGGCGTGCAGCTGAACAACCTGGTTCCCGATCGCCTGCACACGCTGGCGCTCTTTGACGGCCTTGAAGAAGAGCAGAGCCGCACGCGCCTGCTCGCCACGATGGACCAGATCAACGATAAGTACGGAATGAGCACGCTCGCGCCCGCAGCCATGCTCACCGCTTACAAGGCCGCGCCCACGCGGATTGCGTTCAACAGCATTCCGGATTTGTTTTGAAGATGAAAGAGGCGCTGCTGTGTACTACAGAAATGATTTTGTAGTACAATTTGTATTATGAAAGCGGTTGTTCAAGCACGGCTAGATCCCGAAGCCCGGAAGACTTTGGATGGCCTCGTGCGCCGCCTGGGCTGGAACCCCTCCCGCGTCGTGCGCGAGAGCCTGCTCCTGATGGGCCGATATCACAGCGCGTCTCCGCGCAAACGGGTCATTGGCGTGGGCAAGTTCGAATCCGGGCTGCCCGATCTCGGTTCGAACAAGCGGCACATGCAAGGTTTTGGGCGGTGAAGTCCGTTCTGCTCGACACCGGAGTCATTGTCGCGCTGTTGGACCGGAGTGAGCAGCATCACGCTCGCTGCGTGGACGCTCTCGAAACCCTGGATCAGCCCCTCGCCACATGCGAAGCAGTCATCGCTGAGAGCTGCTATCTGCTCCGTGGAATCCCCGGAGCGCCGGAAATAGTTCTAGCCAATGTGGAGCAAGGAATTTTTCAGATTCCCTTACAACTGAATCGCACTTCAGCTTCGATCCGAGCCATTCTCCGAAAATACCGCGATGTGCCGGCGGACCTTGCCGATGCTTGTTTGGTCCATCTTGCCGACGAGCTGGAAACAGGAGAGATTCTCACCCTCGACAGCGACTTTGCCCGCTATCGCTGGCGGCGAAACCGCACCTTTCAAATGCTGATTCAGCTTAAGTGAACAACATGAACCTTGGTGATCCAAAGAAGAACGGGATTATGGCGCCAGCGCATGCGGATTCAGCTTTCCGATGCGCCCATGCGGGCCCACGACAAACGGCAGCGATAGCGCATTCCAATTCCTGTCAGCGTCAGGTGCTTCGTGCGATGCGATGTCGGGATGGAGCGCGCGCCAGTTCTTTCCGTCGTCGGTGGAGATGTCGGTGCCGTTGGGGCCGACGGTGATCCAGGTTTTCGCATCGGCGTCGTAGGCAACGGCGGAGCGGTAGCCGTGGGGTGGGGTGGCAGAGGCGATCCAGTGCGCTCCTCCATCGCTGCTTTGGGCTGCGTTGCGGCTTGAATCCTCGGGTTGATCATAGGCCCCACCGACCGCGACCACGATAGTAGTCTGGAGTCCGTTTTTGGCGGTGAATGGCCTTGCGGCGAGCGAAAACACTCCCGACTTGGAGGAACCAGATCCCATGGGCACCTCAGAATTTCCCCATCCAATGGTGCAGTCGAAGATGGCGGGGCCATTGGGATGGCCCGGTGGTGGGGAACACTTCAGGCCGGTCGCGTATACGTAGGCCAAGTTGGAGCCGCCAGTGCCAAAGAAGAGGTTAGAGCCGGACCCGGTGAAAGCAGAATTGCTCGCAGCAAAGGCACCGTCACCAGGATGAGCCTCGCGGCCCTCTTCTCCCTCGACGAACCACGATTCGCCGGCCTCCTCTGCCGTGAAAATGTGGAACGCTCCATTTACGGGGTCACTGAGCACATAAAGGTTCTTGTCCTCAGCCAGGTAGATCGTGTCGAAAAATCCGTCCTCGTCCGGATCCGTGAACACCAGTTTCCATGTGTGGCAGCCGTCGGTCGTTTTGTAGAGGCGCGACAGATCGCCATTCCCGCTCGACATCACGATGGCCGTGTTCGCGTCAAAGGCCTGGATGCCGCGAAAATCCAGATGCTCGGCGTCCGGCGGAATCGTGCAGGTCTGCCACACGTAACCGCCGTCTTCGGTGCGCAACACTGTGCCGTTTGTGCCCGAGGCCCACGCTACTCCGCCGCCCACGTTGTCGATGCCGCGCAGATCGGCCGTGGTGCCAGAGTTTTCGATCTTCCATTGCGCCCGCGCAGCGCTCGCGGCCAACAAAATGAACGCGAGTGACACATATGTGAACAACCGGGCAGTCCGTTTCATACCGAACAGTTTAGGCCACAAGACATGGCACAGGTTTCAGTGCTCAGGGGCCGGGGGTCGGAGGTGGGGGCACATCCACGCTACCAACCCGGGTCCGGCTCGACTTACCTCCGATCCTGAACTTTTTTCGGCCAGCCGCGTAACTCTCTGCATCCCATCCCGCACCCCTCTGCGGATTAGAAGGTAGCAGCGAGTTTTATGGCCGACGACTGGCAGCCCGACTTCGAACAACTCGTTGACGAGCACCAGTCCATGGTTTTTTCGCTGGCGCTGCGCATGACCGGCGACCGCGGATTGGCCGAAGAGATTGCGCAGGATGTTTTTCTGGAGCTCTGGACCGCAATCTGGCAAAGATCGAGATCTGCGCAGCACGCAATCTTCTGGCTGCGGCGAGTGACCATGAGCCGGGCGACGGATGCGCTGCGGCGGCGGCGGGTGCGCGGCATGGACCAGTGGGTTGAGATCGACGAATCGCACGGCGCGCGGGAATTGGAACGTGGATCGCCGCTTGGCGGCCGAATTGAAGCTTTGCTGGCGACACTTCCGGAGGCGCAACGCGCGGCGATCATTCTCCGCTATCAGGAGGATCTGACGCCGGAGGAGATTGCGGCAACACTCGGCGCGCCGCTGGCCACGGTGAAGAGCCAGTTGCAGCGGGGATTGAAGCTGTTGCGGGCCAAGGCCGAGAGCCAGTTGAAGGAGTACATCCGTGCCGTTTGAGCCAATCGACGAATTCGAAGGCGAGTTGAGCCGTAGCCTGGAGCGTCAACCAGCGCCCGCAAGTCTGAAGCGCAAGGTGATAGAGGGGCGGCAGAATCGCGCAGAGCTCCATTTAACTCGCGCGTCCGTGCGGCAACGTAGCCGCATGATCTGGCTCGAGCGCATCGCGGCTTCGCTTGTCCTGGCGGCTGTAGCAGGCGGTGCAGTGATGGGACATTACGCCATCGAGCGCCGCAGGGGCGAAGAAGCAAAGCAGCAGGTCTTCACCGCGCTGCGCGTCACCAATCACGCGCTGCAGGTGATGAACGCGCAGTTGCAGGAACATGACAAGAATTCGCAGTAAAGGCGATTTGCAATAGCCGCGACTCGCAGCAGGAAAATTCAGAGCAAATGGAATTCGCAGCGAATAGAAATTCGGAACGACAAGGAGAATCGAGTATGAAATATCGCATTGCCACAATCATTCTGGGAGCCGCGACGCTGATTGCGCCTGCGCTGGCCCAGCAGTCGCCGTCGCCGCTGCAGTTGCCCACATCCGTTGAAAAGGAACTGGGCGCGCGCGCCGCCAATGTAACCGAAGTGACGCTGGGCAAGGGCATGCTCGACTTCGCCGCGAAATTCATGGACAAAACGACAAGGACCAAGTCGCGGTGAAACAGCTGATCGAGGGATTGGACGGCATCTACGTGCGCGACTACGAGTTCGACAAGGAGGGCCAGTACTCGACGGATCAGCTTGAACAACTGCGCCAGGCCTTCTCAACTCCTGAGTGGACGCCGATGGTGCACGTGCGCGAAACCAAGGCCGGCGGGGAGAGCACCGACGTGATGATGAAGATGGTCAACGGCGAGCCGCAGGGAATCTTTGTGCTGGATGCGGAGCCGAAAGAGCTGGCCATTGTGCTGATCCTCGGCCCCATTCGCATGGATCAACTGAGCGAGCTCAGGGATTGAGCGGGCTCAGCGAGCTGGGCGACATTGGCAAGGACACAGGCCGGCAAAGACAAGGACGACAAAGACAAGTCCGGCGAAAAGGCCAAGAAAGGGAGGCGATCAGTGAGCAGACAAACGGGGAGCGGACAAACAAGCAGTCGGTGAACGGGCGCATTTTGAATCGGCATTTTTGGATTCCTCTGGGCTGCGCGGCGCTTTGCGTACTTTTGGTCGCTCCAAAATGGGTTGTTGTGCGAGCGGCCGCGGGCGGCGAAGGCGGATTTGACGGCATCGTCAGTTCCATTGAGAGCCGCTATCACCAGCACGCGATGCGCATTCCGTTGATGGGCCTTGGCAGCTTTGTCGCGAGCGCGGTCACACACGGCGGCGTCGACGGCGTTCACGTTGCCGAGTTTGAGCACTTCTCGGCTCCCGTTGACGGCGAGGATCTAAACCGCATGGTCGAAGAAAAGCTGGGTCAGGGATGGGAGCGGATGATTCGCGAGACCAGCCGCACAACGGGCCACCACGGCGGTGAGCAGACGCTGATCTTTTCGCATGCCGAGGGCAAACGGATGGGGCTTTTTATTCTCGATCTTGATGGCACGGATCTGAATGTCGTGCAGGTTTCAGTCGATCCGGACCGGCTGAATGAGACGATCCTCAAGTACAAACATCACGATCACGGCGATGAATCGGGCAACGCATCGGGCAACGAATCCAATGAGGATTCAAAACAGGAAGGTAGCTCAGACTAGCTTGGGACGTCGCGGTCCGCTATGGCGTCCGCGTCATCAGATCGACAAAATCCTTCTGGAAGCGCGGCAAATCCAGATCCATTTGCGCGTGGACGAGGCGCACTCCGTTGGCAGGCTTCAGAACTTCCGGCCACGCGAGCGTGTCGCCGTAGCTCGGGCCGTGGCTCAGGTCGACATCCATATAGACATCGACTTCTTTGGTGATGATCGCGGGATCCAACCACGCACACGCTTCGAGCTCGTCCCACATATCTGTGCGCCGCTGGCTCCATGCGGCAATGTAGCGCGCCGCAGGCGTCTGCGACTTCGCAATCGCGTCCAGCATCTCTTGCGTGAACGGCGCCTTCACGGAAACGTCCTCCGTCGTCACTTCAATACGCGGCCAGTTGGCGTGCAGCACAATGTGCGCGGCCTCGGGATCGAACCAGAAGTTGAATTCGTGCCGCGGGTCGGCGGCCTCGATATCGTTCGTCTGCGGATTAAGGCTGCCGCCCATAATCAAGATGCCTTTAGTCAGCGACGCGAAGTCCGGATCGATCGCGACGGCCAGCGCGATGTTGGTCAGCGGACCAGCTGCGTAAATGGTTACTTCATGCGGATGCGCGCGCACCTGGCGAATGAGAAAGTGAGCCGCGTCTTCATCGAGCGGCTTCGTGGCCGGCAGGCCCTCGGGCATGGGAGGAATTTCATAGGGGCCATGCGACTGCGGTTTTGCGTCGCCGGCCGCCGTTGCAACGAGCCCTCCCCATGCGCCCAGCCAGGCGACTTTGCCGTCGAGCGCTGCTTCCAGTCGTGTTTGCTCCTCGTTGCGGACCAGCGGAAAAACAGCGCCGCGAACCACGGGAACATCGGCGTGCCCGGTCAGCTCCAGCATGCGCAGGGTGTGCAGAGTCTCTTCGTCGCGCCATGCGTCGCCGGTCACCATGGTGATTCCGAGCACCTGCACGTCCGGCGCCTGAAGCAGCGCCAGCATTGACATCTGATCGGAGCCGCCGGGACCGGCACCATCCTGATCGATTAGGACGAGGCGCTTTTGCGCGGGGCACATCGTGACGCAGGCCAAAAGAAGAAGCGCCAGCAAGTGTCTTTTCATAACTTGGATTGTGGCACAGCTTTGAGGTCTACTTCACGACCAAACTCGCCATTCGCTGTTCTGACCACTTGCAACGGATCACCGACGGCTATCCGGCCGCCGTTCGCGCCCAAACCCACGCGGCTTGAACTGCGGCTCGACAGGCAGATCGGTCTTGCCTTCGGGATAGACCACGAGAAAACGGCCCTGCCCCTCGCCCACGCTGGCTGTTTCAATGCCCTTCAGCGACTTGCAGACCAGGTGCAGCATGCGGCGCTCGCGGCTGTTCATGGGCGGAAAGCTGTAAGGCAATCCGGTCTGGCGGACTTTGTCGGCGGCGGCTTCGGCAGAGAGGCGCAGCTCCTCGGCGCGCAGAGCCTTGAAGTTGGCAGCGTCAAAGCTCACCATGTCGTGCTCGTGGTGGTCCAGGCGCAGCATTTGCCCGGCCAGGGTTTCGATAGCCCGCAGGAGCTCTCCGTTGTGCTGGATCACCAGGGGTACATCGGGCCCGGCCAATTCAACGCTGATCTGGCGCGGTGCCGCGCCTTCGCCTTCTTGTGTTCCCTCAGTCGCGCTGATGCGGTACTTGAGGCGCAACCCGCCCAGCTTGTTCAAGGAGTTCAGGAATCCGGCAATTTTCTGTGCAGCCTGCTGCAGGTCATCAATCGGCATAACAATTAAGTATCTCAGACCGGCCAAGTATTGCGGGCCGGGGCCGGCGGGTCTGCGGCAAGGAGAAGCTGCGGCGAATGAACCTTGTCAAACCAACCGCTTCCGCCACCTTTGAGAAACAAAGTGCTAAGTTGGTCTCGGGACCTTCTCCCAATCGCCAGGAATCCGATTTTGCGCAAGACTTTCGCCATGTACATGCGCCGCCTTTATTCCAATTCTCTTGCTGCTCCTGCCGCTTGCGGGCGCGGCGTGTGGGGGCGTGCAATGTCGCGCGCAGGGCGGCCCGCCATTCATCACGGACGACCCCGGCACGCCCGGCAATCATCATTGGGAGATCAACTTCGGCTGGATTGCGAACCACAATCCCGGCCAGTCCTACTACGAGATTCCCGACGTCGACATGAACTACGGCTGGGGCGATCGCATCCAGCTCAAATACGAGCTGCCGCTGGCTGCCGGCGACCAACGCCAACAACTCCACCGGCGTTGGGACTTGGGCGAGTCTCTGCCGGGCATCAAGTGGCGCTACTTCGAGTACCATCGCGCTGGCGAACCCAAGACCGACGAAAATCTCCTTTTCTCTCTGGGCACGTATCCCGCAGGTCTCAATCAACAATCCAACCAGCTCTGTGCGGCGCGGCATTGTTGAACCTGGGCCGCAATACTATCTGCCCATCGAGGTTACGGCGCAAATAAAGTGGCTGGCGCTCGACGGTGAAGTCGGCCGTTGGATCGGCAACAGGAATATGCCGGATCAGTGGGGCCGCGGCTTGATCGCCGGGCACGAATTCAACGATCGCACGGAACTCTACGCCGAGCTCTACGATCTGCAGGCGATTGATCGCGTGGACGGCCAGCCGAAACAGCGATCATTCACGCTCGATCTTGGCGGACGCCAGACCATCGACCGCGCCGGCCATCTTCGTCTGTTGTTTATGGGCGGCCGCGCCATCCAGGCGGTCACGCGCACCAATGGCGAGCCGAGCTGGATCGCTTACATTGGCCTTCAATTGTTGCTCGGACCAAAAGAGAAGGAAACACCAGGCAAGCAGCCCTAGGGTGTATCGATCATGCCCGGACCCGCTGCTCTACGCCGCTTCGCCTCCGAAAAATTACGCCACAGATCAGAAGTCCAATCCCCAAAAATGTGATTGCAGCAATTCCACCGATGACCGCGAAGTGCAGGACGGGTCGATATTCGAAATCCGGAACACGGATGTCCTCATGCGCCTTGATCATTCCGCCCAGGAGCGCTAACGACGGGACAACCAATCTGATGATGAGGATTTGCGCTCGCGTATAGGGCTTCTCGATCGGCAATTCAATTGGCTCGGTTGTGCGATACCAAATACAGATCCACACCGCAACAAAAACAAGGCCGAACAAGACTGCTGCCGTCCTGCAGCACCTTGTACATTTGCACATTCCCCTCAACGGGCAAGTGCACAATCTTGCTGAGGAAGCTCCAATGCCTGTAGGGCCAATAAAATGTGTGCGTGAACGAGTCCCACAAAATGTGCGTGGCAGTTCCAATCAGGATCGAGATCACGATCAGCGCCAGTCGCGCCGGTGGCCAGAAGGAGAAACTGCTCCCGGCCTGTTTCAGTCGCGCGCGAAATCCTTTGGGCAGCAGCAGTGCGGACGGTTGCTTTACAAAGGCATGAAACAGCCAAAGCGCAACCAGGCTCACCGGCAAATCAATCAGAAACATGCCTTCCAGCGAGTGGGCGAAGAGCCCGTACGGTTTGATGAACATGAAGTAGGCGAAATCAGGCGCGAAACATCCGGCCAGGAGAGCTGACATTTCAAGGCGTGTTCTTCGAAACGGCCATACTGCAGCAGCGTGAGAAAAAGTAAAAGGCATTGTTTCAAGTATCTCGCACCCTGGAGGCGGCTGTAATTTCGGTCGCAGAAGATTTGTGGTGTCCGTTGCCGCGTTCCACATCGGCAAGATAGGATGTCCGTGAAAAAGTTTTCAGGAGATTCCAGTCGTGAATATTCGCTCGCTTTTTTCTATTGGCATTCTCGTTCTTGGATCGCTCACCGCTGCCGCGCAGACGGCTCCGAAACTCCCGGGGGAACTCATCCAGAAGTCTGCGTTACCGCAGGGGCCGCAGGTGGCATTGACTCCGCCGATGGGCTGGAACAGTTGGAACTTCTTCGCCGGCCGCGTCACCGACAAGGACATTCGCGCTGCCGCCGATCAGCTCGTCGCCACTGGAATGAAAGACGCTGGTTACGTCTACATGAACATCGACGACACCTGGGAGGGCGAGCGCGACGCCGACGGCGTGCTGCACACAAACGCGAAGTTTCCCGACATGAAGGCGCTGGCCGACTACGTGCACTCGAAGGGGCTCAAGCTTGGCATCTATTCTTCGCCAGGGCCGAAGACCTGCGCGGGCTATGCCGCATCGCTCGATCATGAGACGCAGGACGCGCAGCTTTACGCCTCATGGGGAGTCGACTATCTGAAGTACGACCTGTGCAGCTATCGTGAGACCGTGATGGCTGCGCAAGCGCCCACCGACAAAGCCGCGCAGATGCGCCTGATGGTTGCGGCCTACGCAAAAATGGACAAGGCGCTCAAGGCCACAGGCCGTCCCATTGTTTACTCGCTGTGCCAGTACGGCTGGGACGCGGTGTGGGAGTGGGGCCCAAGCGTCGGCGCGAATCTGTGGCGCACGACCGGCGACATTCAGCCTAATTGGCAGAGCATCTATTCGATTCTTAATGAGCAGGCGGGTCTGGCGAAGTACGCCGGGCCTGGCCATTGGAACGACCCGGACATGCTCGAGGTGGGCAACGGCAAGCTGTCGATGGCCGAGAATCGCACGCATTTTTCCATGTGGGCCATGCTGGCCGCGCCGCTGCTCGCCGGCAACGATTTGCCCAATATGACGCCTGAAGTGCGCGCCATCCTGACCAATCGCGACGTGATCGCCATCGATCAGGATCGCCTGGGCCACGAGGCAACGCACGCCTACTCCGACGGCGAAGTTGACGTCTGGACGCGGCATCTATCGGGCGGCGCTTTGGCTATTGCAGTCCTGAACGCCGGCCCCGACCGCTACTCAACGCACCCATTTCATTTGAGCCTGGCCAAGCTCGGCCTGCATGGCACGCTGAAAGGCAAAAATCTGTGGACGGGCGAGGAGGTCACGCTCACCGACGATATGCCGATCGAAATCGCAAGCCACGACATTCTGCTGGTGCGAGTTCCCGCGCCGAGGTAGGCCAAATCGAGGTAGTCCATATGTAGAACGCCGCAGAAGGCCTTTGATCGCGCGAACGACATGCTGACAGGAAAATCGGAATTTTTTCCCAACCGTCGCTGAAACCGGGTAAAGTAATCCCTACCGGTTCCCCCCTGCCGAACAATATATGTTGCTTTGATTTTTATGCTTTTCTTGTGACGCTTTTTAGAGCGCCGCAATGGGAGTTTTTGTCCGTTAGCGATCTCAAGTTCTTTCGCAGACTTCGTCTTACTGAATTTCTCGTTGCGCAACCGGATTAGGAGTGCTCATGGCCACCACCGCACCAGCGCTGATTTGTCCGCAAGGACACGGGCCCGGAGTTGCCGGTTCGCGGTTCTGCACCTTCTGCGGGGCGAGTCTTGTAGCCGCGAATTCATCGGGGCAGGCGCCTGCCGCTCCGGGGCGGCCTGTTTCAGCCGGTCCCGCGGTCGCTCAGCCGGCAACTGGTGGGTGGCAGCCGGTAAATGGTGGGTGGCAGCCGGTAAATGCGGGGCCGACTCCGGCAATTCCTTCCGCTCCCGCTCAGACTCCGAATACAGCGCCGTGGCAACCAGCACCGGCGACGTCAACCCAACCGCCTCCCGGAGCACCGTGGCAGCCACCGGCCGGGTCGACAACCGCTCAGGCGCCCGCTGCGGTTTCAACTCCCGCGCCTGCGCCAGCGCCTCTGCCACCAATCTCCACGAAGCAGCCGCCGCCCTGCAAAACTTGCGGAAACACCGGCGCCGGGCTCGGCGAAAACGTAATGGTCTGCGCGGAGTGTGCATGGCTGCGTCCGCTGGTTCCCGGTTACACGCTCGATCGCTCGGTGTTTTTGTGGGCGCAGGACGGCCAGGCGATGACCAAATTGCAGAGCATCTCTGCGCTTCATACGGCCGCGAAATCCATCTCAGAGAAAGTGGGCCGGCCATGGATCGAATCGACATTCAATGGCATCCGACTAGGGCCGAAGCAGTTTCCGGATATCTGGATTCGAGCCGTTCTGGCTGCGCGCATTCTCGGGTTGCCCAAAATGCCCGATGTCTATATCTCGGGCGATTCGCAGTGGAACACCTACACCTATGGCACCGACACCAGCGCGTTTGTTGTGCTGGGCACGGCCATCCTGAACAATTTTCAGAACGACGATCTTGCTCTTTGTGCTGGCGCGCGAAATGGGGCACTGCCGCGCCGGCCATGCGCTTTGGAAAACGGTGGCGCGTTTCCTCGCCGGCGACGACAGCGTGCACAAGGGCGTGCTCTCCGGCGGAGTGTTGAACGCCATCAGCCTCAGCCCGACGAAATGGATTCAGGACGCAGTGGACTTGCCGCTGATGGCGTGGTCGCGCCAGGCCGACATTACCGCGGACCGCGCCGCGCTGCTTGCGATTGGCGATGAAGCTCTGGCGCGGCGTGTTCTGCTGGCGTGGTCCATCCGTTCTGCAAGGCTGCTGAAGCAAGTGAACATCGAGGAATGGATGAAGCAGGAAGAGGGCAGCGACGACCAAATGACGCGCTTCTCCGAGATGACGACTTCTGCTTCCATGTACACGACGCGGCGTCTGCGGTTGTTGGGGCAGGCGGCACGCGAGCCCGACCTCATGCGCTGGAGCCAGAGCATTCAGCCGATTCGCAAGCGCCTGACGCCTGCGCCGCAGCCGCCGATTTCCGGATTGACTGCTGCCGCGCCTGTCGCGCGACGCCCTCTGCCAAGTCCCCGAACCAGGCCAAGCGGCTGACCCGGCTCCTGGTTCTGCACCTGGGGCTGCGGCTCGTTCCGGACCTGGCCCGGTGTCTGCACCCGCGGCGGCTCCCTCAGACTCCGTTCGCGTGATTTGCAACAAATGCCAGGGAGCTATGCGGATTCCTCTTGCCGTTTTGCGCGGCAAGACGTCGCTCAATGTCCGTTGTCCGAAATGCCAAAACATTTTTACGATTCGGCCCAGACCCGCTTCTGGGGCGCCCACTTCCCAGGCTCCAGCTACTCAGGCGCCAACTGCCGCGGCACAAACAAATCCACCCAGACCGCCGGGGTCTCCCTCGCACCGGCAAAATCGACTGGCGTCCCGACGCCAACTGCCGCTGCACAAGCGAAGCCATCTGCTGCGGCCATTGCCGGCATCGAAATTGTCGGCATCGAAATTACCTGCGACTTCGCCGAGCGAGAAAACAAAATCGCCCGCACGTCCGTCCGTAGTTGTAGCCCCACATAAACACGCCAAGTGACCGCGAAAAGAAAAGAGAGGGGTAACTTATGCCTGATGATCCGAATGAAGTAGTGGTGATTGTCCCCGATGCAGCCGCGAACTCGCCCGACGGCTCGAGTCCTTCCGACGAACCAGTGGTCGTTGAAGTTTTCGATGCTGTCGTCGATCCCGGCGGGAGCAGCGACCCAACGGACTCAACCGGAACAACAACAGGCGATCCGGAAGTGATCGTGGTTGAAGAGGGCGCATCGCCTGATGGCGGACCGGAGGTGATCGTCATTGACCCGGTCGCCGATGGGCCCGGAGGTGACGGGGGCGCGACTTCCGACCCGACTGGATCCGACCCGACAGGCGGCGCCGATCCCACGGGCCAAACCGATCCGACGACTGGCGACCCGACAGCCGATCCAAATTCCGACCCTACCGGCCAGCACCGATCCCACTACAGGCACTCCTGACGGCGGAGATGCGCCAACCGTGGGCGATCCCGGAACGTCAGATCCGGGCGCAGGAGACCCAGGCACTGCAGATCCAGGCACTGCGGAAGGAACCGTCGACCCGACCGGTGGTTCTCCTGACCCCGGAGACGGAACAACGACGCCTGACGGATCAGACCCCACAGACCCGTCGACGACAGATCCGACCGTGGGCGACCCAACCGATCCGACAAGCAGCGATCCGACCGTCACCGGCTCCGACCCGGACTCGACGACTGACCCTGATGCGCCGGCCCCGGTCGACACAACGTCTGACCAACAAACGCTTGAGCAGACGGAGCAGCAAGAGGGTCAGGCTGCTCAATCGGGCGACTACTCAACCGCTTCTAACGATGCCCAGCTGGCCTATCAGGAGTCGCAGACCATCGCGAACGAAGGCGGCCCCGACAACACTGACCAGACCTGGGCGGCGGAGCAGAACGAGAGCCAGGCGAATTGGGATCAGCAGACGGCGGAGCAGGACCAGACGACCGCCGATAGCTACGCCAACGATCCTAACGCGCTTCCATCCGATGCAGCCGACGCGCAGCTCTATGGCGACGCCGCTCAAAACGAGGAAGGGACTGCCGACAACTACGGCGAAGCGGGCGCTTACGGTGATCCGGTCGGCGAGCCGGTGGATACGCCGACGGACACAACGGAAGATGCACCGGTCGAAGACGCGCCGGTTGACGAACTCCCGTGGACGATACTCCGGTGGATGACTCGCCACCAGCCGATGATTCCCCGGTCGACGACGATTCGTCGGCGAGCTAAGACGAGAGCGGTTCTCTGGTCGATTTATTGCCAGGCTGTGATTGCCGGCTAGAGAACCGAATCAACTGCGCGGCCGAGGCACACCGCAAACCAGCCCTTAGGGTCGGTCCAGGTTGCCTCGGCGCGGAAGCCCGTCTCTGCCAGCAGCGCTTCGACCTGGCCGGGTTGATATTTGTAGCTGTTCTCGGTGTGGATGGTTTCGCCGGCTGCGAAATCGACCGTCAAATCCAGCGCGGCAATATTCACGCTTTGGGCGATCCGGCTCACCAGGTGCATTTCCATCCTTGACGCCGCCTTGTTCCACACCGCTCGGTGCGCGAATGTCTCCGCATCGAAGTCCGCATCCAGCTCGCGATTCAGGCGCACGAGGATATTTTTGTTGAAAGCCGCCGTGACTCCTGCCGCATCGTCGTACGCAGCAACAAGCGTCGCTTTGTCCTTGGCGAGATCCACGCCCAGCAGCATGGCGTCGCCAATTTCAAGACCGGCGCGTACCCGGCGCAAGAGCCGCGCTGCCTGGTGCGGCTCAAAGTTGCCGATGCTCGATCCGATATAGAGCACGAGGCGGCTCTCGTTTTCATCCATCGGTCCCAGGTGAAATTTGCGATCGTCGCCGTCGGTGTAATCCATCACGCGCGGCGCGACTGAAACGCCGGGAATCTCGCGCTCGATTCGTCTTTTGGCCACGTCCAGCGCGCTTGCCGAAACGTCGACCGGCTCATAGCGGACTGTTCCCTGCCGTTCGACCGCCGCCTTCAGAAGCAGCCGCGTCTTTTCAGCCGATCCCGCGCCCAGCTCCGCGATGCGCAGTCGCCGCCGCTGCACGCTCGCTCAAGAATCTCCTCGGATGGCGCCAAGAAAAATCCCGCGCTCAGTGCGCGTGAGGTAGTACTCCGGCAGCGTTGGTGATGGCATCGAAGAGCCGCGAGCCGGCCTGATCGTAGAAAAGCCATGCAGGCAGGCGTTTGGGCCGCGAAGTCAGTCCTTCTCGGACCACTGCGGCGACTCGTTCGTCAAATTGCAGGACGTCGACTTGTAGAACTGGGGCAGAGGAAGCTGCTGCGTTCATGGGCTCTCAGTTAATTCGCTTTCAGCCTAATTTGCTCTCAGCTTGGATGCAGCCGGCGCGGCTTATGTCGCCAGCCTTATGCCGGAAAACTGCCACCTTGTCTCCGGGGAGAAGAAATTGCGGTAGGTCGAGCGGATGTGCCGCGCCGGCGTTACGCACGAACCGCCGCGCAGAACCATTTGCCCGCTCATGAATTTGCCGTTGTACTCGCCCAGCGCGCCATCCAGCGGCTTGAAGCCGGGATAGCCGAGGTAGGCGCTGCTGGTCCACACCCAACAGTCCCCATAGTAGTGCTTCGCACCGCTCTGGTCTTGGACGAGACTTGAAGCGGAAGCGGCATCAGCAGCCCGGAATCAAGCAGATTTCCCTCGACCGGCTCGCCTTCCACCGCAGTCTCCCACTCAAATTCCGTGGGCAGCCGGTGGCCCGCCCAGCGCGCGTAGGCGTCTGCTTCATAAAAGCTCACCTGGCTCACCGGCGTCGCTGCGAGCTGCTCGAGAGGCAGTTCGCCGCGCAGCGTAAACACGCTCCAGACTCCGCTTTTCCCGGCGCCATCTTTTTCTGTCCAGTAGAGCGGCGCTCGCCAGCCGTTCGCCTTCACCGCGTCCCATCCGGCAGAGAGCCACAGCTCGGGCTTGCGATAGCCACCGTCGGCCATAAACTCCGCATACTCGCCGCAGGTCACAAGCCGGTTGGCCAATCGAAACGGCTCAAGCCAAACTCGATGGCGCGGCATTTCGTTGTCAAAGCAGAAGCCGTCGCCGGAGTTCCCCGCTTCTTTCAGGCCGCCCTCAAAATGTGTGAAATCTGCCGACCCTAATTCTTTTCTGATCTCCGAACCTTGATCCCTGTTCCCTGCCTGCTTGTACTTCGGCCGCAGCGGATTGGTGAAGAACGCATTCAGAATGTCGGTCAGCAGCAGCTCCTGGTGCTGCTCCTCGTGGTTCGCGCCCAGCTCGATGCGCCGCAGCGCCTCTGGCTCCGGCTCGCGCTCGAAGAGCCGTTCCATCGCCGCGTCCACATGCTCGCGGTAACGCAGAATTTCCTCGAGCCCGGGCCGCGAAAACGACGACCGCAGCCGCTTCTCAGGGAACGCCGAGAAACCTTCGTAATAGCTGTTGAAGAGCCATGGAAAGTCCTGATTAAAGACCCGGTAGCCGGGCAGAAACTCCCGCAGCACAAACGACTCAAAGAACCATGTGGTGTGCGCGACGTGCCACTTTGCCGGCGAGGCCTCCGGACACGACTGCACCATCATGTCCTCCGGCGTCAGCGGCTCGCAAAGGGCGATCGTGCTGCGCCGCACATCGTTGAAACGGTTGAGAATCGCCGATTGGGACCTCGAAAAAGTGGTTGTGCTCACCGCCCGCCCTCCCGCATCCGCTGAGTGTAGACCATTTTGATGCGATTCATTGTTATTTCGGCTTCTTTTCCTGCGGCGAACGGCCGACACTTGAACACCAAACGGCCTGCCATCCGTCCCATCATCGTGGGACGCGCCGCTCTCAACGAAGGTTACGGCCTTTGCCTCCCAATCGGATTGGGCCCATGAAATAGCCCTTTCCAGGATTGGGACGGGGCATTGTGACTGGTCTTTCAGTGAAATTGGTGCTTTAATTTCTGCGGAAGACTTACAGGATTCCTCATCCCCTCGCGTCAGGGCAGGAGGGAAAATGAACACCGCGTTCAAGCCGAACCGCTGGATCCTGTTTATAGCTCTGTTCGCACTATCCTTTGCGATTCCTGGATATTTGCCGGCCCAGGCAACCGCCCCGGCAAATGCACCGACCCCGGCTCCTGCCGCCATCTCAACTGCCAGCCAGCCAGCGGCCTCTGCGTCCAGACCGCCGACCGACGAAGAAATGGGTGACTCGCTTACCGCTCACCAGCGATACCAGGCCGCCATTGCCGCATACGCCAAATCCCCCGAGATGACAGCCGAAATCTGGAACAAGATGGGTATTGACTACCAGATGATGTTCAACTCCAAAGACGCCACTCGCTGCTATAAGGAGTCGCTGAAGCTCGATCCGCGCAACCCTCAGGTTCTGAATAATCTGGGGACGGTCTACGCCTCGCTCAAGGATTACGGCTCTGCCGAGCATTTGTACCGCAAGGCGCTCAAGCTCGACCCCCATTCCGCTCTCATTCTCAAAAATCTCGGCACCAACCTGCTGGCGGAACACAGGTACGACAAGGGGTGGGCGGCCTACCAGCAGGCTCTGGCCATTGATCCGCACATTTTTTCCGATAACGGCTCTCCCTCGGTTCAGGATCCGTCTTCCATACAGGAGCGTGGCGCGATGAACTATTACATGGCGGCGGGATGCGCCCGTGCCGGCTATGCCGATTGCGCTCTTCAGTATCTGCGCATGGCACTGGACGAGGGGTTTACCACCCGCAAGAAGGTCGAGAGCGACAGCGAGTTTGCCAGCCTGCACGATAATCCTGCCTTCAAACAGCTGCTTGCAGAGCAACAGCAGCAGCGCACACAATAAGCCGCGCCAGCTAAGGGAGTATCGTCGACTCCCGCCGCATCTCATGCGTCTATCTGATTGGCTAGCCTTTTTGGACCGAATATTTTCTAGGCCGATCTGGTTTTAGACCGATCTGGCCGCCTTCCTGGGAGATTTGATGAATATCCGCTTTTTGTCCGCAATCGTTTTCGCCATAACATTCACTGCCGCAGCCAATTCGCAAAACTCCGGATCGGCGAGTCAGAATTCCAGCCCCGCGGCTCAGGATTCCAGCACCGCACCCGCGTCCGGCCAAAGCGCGAGCCCGAATGCGGGCCCGAATGGGGACGCCGGTTCAGGCGGTGGCCACGGGCAGCGAGGCGGCCGAGGCGGATATGGCGGCGGAATGGGCGGGGGCGCAGGAATGATGGGCCGCGGCTTGATGGGCACCGTGAGTGATGTTGCGGCCGATCACTACACCATCAAGACCGACGCGGGGGACATCTATACCGTCCACTTCACGGCGGACACGCGCATCTTCAAGCAGGTGGCGGGAGGAATGCGCCAGCGCGGTGAGGGCGCGGGAACTGACCAACGCCAAGGCCAGAACGGCGGACAGGGTGCCGGCGGTGGACAAGGTCAGGGCGGCCGAGGCGGAATGGGTCGTGGCTACGGCGGCAATCCTCCGCAGCAGATCAAGCCGACTGACATCAAAGTCGGCGACGCCATCAGCGTGATGGGCGATGTAGATACGACGGCCAAATCCGTGGCCGCCAATCGAATTGCGCAACTCGATCCCGCGGTCGTCGAGCAGATTCACGCCATGGAGGCTAACTTCGGCAAAACCTGGTTGATGGGAAAGGTCACAGCCATTGACGGCACAAAGATCACGCTGACCGGCGTGATCGATAATGCTCCTCACTCCGTAGTCGCCGACGAGAATACGGATTTTCGCAAGCGGCGCGATCCTATCACTCTTGCCGACATCCAGGTTGGTGATACCGTGCGCGCTGATGGCGCCGTGAAGGATGGAGTTTTCACTGCAACGAACGTGAATGTCTTTGGCGGCCAGGGCGGTGAGACACCTTCGGTTCCACGCGGCGGCGCAGCCCCAAAACTCACCGGCCCAAAACCCGCCGCAGTAGCTTCATTCAATTGATTGCAGAGTCCATGCTCCGTTCGTCAGAACAAACGTAGCCTGCCGCGACGAACTTAATTTGTTTCCGGGGTTGTGCGCAATATCCTGCAACGGCTGCGGAACTCCATCGAGATTCACGTCCTCAGTGAACGATGCGGTCCGTGTATCTCCCACAGCCTGAATCTCGCCCACGTCGCGCGCCTTCAGATGATTTGCCACAACGGGCATTACGATCACTGAAGCGTGCGGATCGCTCGGGCTGTCGGGCCGCCACTGAATCACATCTCCGCCACTGGCCAGCGTCAATACCTTTTTGCCGTCAGGCGTTAACTTGAAATCAGCCCAATACCCGTTGGGATATCTCTTGATGCCAAGCCAGTATTTGGCTGTGACTCCCTGGCCCATGCCGGTGTCGTTCACTGTAATACTCGCCGGCACAGCGGGGGTCTGGTCGTACTTGGCCTGAATCATCGCCAATGCCTGGGCTTGCGTCAGGTCAGGCGCCGACTTGCAACCTGTCATCCATATTCCAGATGCGAGGATCACCAGCAATCCCATGACCTGCAACTTCAATGCGTTTTTCACGTTTCCTCCTTTGACCACGTGCGCGGCCCGCAAGAGTAGACATCTTCAAACAGCCCGAAATTCGTGGCCCCGCCATTTTTCATCTACTTTCCACGGCTGTCAATGCAATTGCGAGGGCCTCCGCGCACGCATGAATGCGCTGGCAAAACGGCATGACTTCGCGTCTTGGGAGTGGCGGGGCCGGTCTTAGGCATGGCTCGCCGAGCGGGTCTCGCTGTCAGGGCACGCCGGCGGGCCGAGAATCAATCGTGTAGAAACTCAATGCTGCATCGCCTTGTTCGAGCACGCGAGTTCGTTTCAGGCTTCCGTACTGCTCTTCGAGAAACTGTTTGCGCCGGTGCTCTGCGACAACGACCGCGCCCGGTGCAAGAATTCCCTGAGCTGCCCCGCCCAGTAAATCCAACGTAATCGCGTACTCTTTCGCTTCGTCATACGGAGGATCGAGAAACACTACATCGTACCGGTCTGATTTTGGACCGCCCGGTTTTGGACTGGCTGGTTTTGGATTGGCTGACTTCGGATCAGGCCGGCTCGCCGATTTCAAAAACGCGCTCACACTTTTTGCGTGGACACGAACATCACTTCTGATTCCGAGCCGCTCCAGATTTGCATTGAGGATTTTCAAGGCCGCCGGCGCACGCTCGACAAACGTCACGCGCGAGGCGCCGCGACTAATCGCCTCCAAACCTACAGCGCCCGAGCCTGCATACAGATCGAGAAATGCTACGCCCCCAGAAAGCGAATCCTGCGCCGAAGCTTGAATTCGCGGCGCAAGCACATTGAAAAGCGTCTCGCGCAAACGGTCGCTGGTGGGCCTGGTACTCATTCCCGGCGGGGCCACGAGCGTGCGTGAGCGAAACGTTCCTGCAATGATGCGCATCGCCAACCAGCATAACGGAAGTGCCTTTGGCCTCCGGCATTTCCGCGTCGAATCGCGGAAATCGATAGGGCGCGTCGAAGGCGACCTGTCCAATTGAGAAATTCTCCATCAGGGGCTGAAGCCCGCAATTGTTCTGCTGCGCCAGCGCCGCGGATAAATCCCCGGCCTACCAGGCAGCTTCCGGGGTCGCCTGCCACTACAATCGGTGTATGCGAGGCTGGTCAATCCCGCTGGGCCGATGGATGGGCGTGGAGATGCGCGTCCACATCTTCTTCCCTCTGCTCGTGCTGGTGCTGTTTGCCATCAGCGGCGCTGACGGCTGGCCGCGTGCGCTGGCTCTCTTTCTTCTGTTGATAACGGCTGTGCTCGTCCGTGAAACCGCGCGCCTTATCGTCGCCGCGTGGCTCGGCCTGCGCCTTCGCGCCGTGCTGCTGCTTCCCATCGGCGGACTCTTTGCGTACGCAAATCCTGAAAGCCAGGAGATCGCGAACAGCGGCAGCGGGCAGTTTATTCTGGCCGCGGCGGGTCCGTTGGCCAACCTGAGTGCAGCGCTTATCGCTGCCGGCATCGTCCTCGGCGTCAGCCCGGATGTGCGGCTCTTCGATCATCCCTTCATCACCGCGGGTCATTTGCTGCGCAGCCTGGTGTGGATGCAGGCGTCACTCGGCGCGCTGCATTTGTTCCCCGCGTATCCTCTCGATTGCGGCCGTCTCATCCGCAACAGTTTTGCGCGGACGCACGGGTCGGCTCCCGCTGGACGCGCCGTCTCCGGCCTGGGCCAGGTGCTTGCGCTGGCCGCCATTCTCGGCGGCATGCTCGCGCAGGAGCCATGGCTTATTCTCGCCGGCTTCTTCATCATGATCGGCGCGCAGATTGAAGATCAGGGCGTCTTCTTCCAGTCCGTCGTTGACACCGTGCGCATGCGCGAGGTGATGCTCACCGACTTTGCCACGCTCTCGCCCTCTGACACGCTTGCCGACGCACTCTACCGCTGCGTGCATTCGCTGCAGGAGGATTTTCCCGTCGTGCGCGGTCCGCAGTTGGTCGGCATCGTCTCGCGCCAGCGCATTCTGGACGCTCTGCGCAATGACGGCAACGGCTATGTGCAGTCCGTCATGTCGCGCGCCTTTCAGGTTGCGCGGCCTGAGGACACGCTCGGCACCACGATTCGCCGCCTCACCGCGGGCCATGGCCTTGCGCTCATTCCCGTTACCGAAAGCGGCCGCGTGGTCGGCATCGTCAGCGTGCAGAATCTGATGAGCTCCATGTCGCTGCTCGCCGAGCAGCGCCGCATCGAGCGCCAGGAAGCCGAGAACTAGAAGCCGTCAATTCCTAACATCTGTTCATGCTACTTATCCAAACATGTGAATGAGGATGTAGAACAAGTACAGAGGAAAACAGACTAACCATATGCACCAGGCGATTCTGGCGACCTTCGCGGAAGGGTTTTCCCTTACCCACGGGAGCCCTGTAGCGATTATGAACACCGACGATGCGCACATCCACACAACGTCGGCCCTCCAACCGCCGAACCGGTAGTTCCCGAAGAGACGATCAGCGAGCCCCGGCTCCTGGCCAATTCCAGAGAATGCCGGGACGAACGTCAAAATGAAAAGCACGAAGTCCACGGCCAGCAAACTGCGAAGAATCCTGCCAAAGATTCTCATTTGAGAACCTACTCTATGCCAAGCGCTGCCCGGCGTCCACAGCCGGGCGCTCCACTCTCGCGGGGCCTTTGTTTTTCGCGCTAGAGTGGGAAACCATCTCTTACACTTACTCTCAGCATGGACCGTCACGCCGCCCCGCTCGCTCCCGGCCTCTATCTCGTCGCCACTCCCATCGGCAATCTGGGCGACATCACGCTGCGCGCGCTTGATGTTCTCCGCGCCGTTGACCGCATCGCCTGCGAAGACACGCGGCAAACCCAAAAACTTCTCAATCATTTTGAAATCGAGAAAAAGACTGTCAGTTATCACCAGCACAACGAGCGGTCGCGAGCCACGGAACTGATCCAAGACATAAAGGCCGGGCAGGCTATTGCTTTGGTCTCTGACGCCGGAACGCCGGGAGTTAGCGATCCCGGGTCGTGGCTGGTGCGCGAGGCCATCGCCGCGGGCGTGCAAGTCTTTCCTATTCCCGGCGCCAATGCCGCTGTCAGCGCGCTGATCGCTTCAGGATCTGCCCGCCGACGAATTTGAATTTCTCGGATTCCTGCCGGAAAAGGCCGGCGCGCGACGGACGAAACTTGAAAATCTTGCCGCCCGCCCAAGCGAGACTGCGCGGACTTTGATTTTCTACGAAGCCCCGCACCGTTTGCTCGACACGCTCGCCGATTTGGAGTCGATTTTTGGACCGCAGCTTCGCGTCGTCGTGGCCCGCGAGCTGACCAAGATTCATGAAGAGTTTCTTCGTGGAACCGTCGCCGAGGTGCGCGGCGAACTTGCAGGCCGCGATCGCATCCGCGGCGAAATCACTTTGCTCGTCGAGCTTCCGGCCCGAGGCGAAACCTCAGCTGCCGCCAGTGCCGCGCCCACACACGAGAAAATCAGCGATCGTGTTGCACGACTTCAAGCCGAAGGCGGCATCGACGAGAAAGAAGCGCTCAAGCGCGTGGCCCGTGAGCTGGGCCAGTCAAAAAGCGAAGTGTATCGCGAGCTTCAGCGCGAGCGCGCCCGCAAGCGCTGAGCTTGTCCCGCCGCTACTAACCCGTGTCAACCCCAATAATCCGCAAATGCCTGCATCCAAAGCTGCTTGCATTTGCCGATCATTTCCCTATTCCGGCGCATACTCAAACCATGAGCGATCACCGCACCATCCCGCACCGGATCTTCGCAACTCGAAGCCAACCTCGCCGGCCCCAAATCTCCGCAACGGCTCATCGCCATATATTCGCCTTTGTGAGGTCATTTTGGCTGAAAAGCAAAAAAAGACGCACTGCGTCTGGTGCAAAATGAACTTAACTCCTTTATCATCAATAGATTTTCGCAAAAATCGCGTCGGAAAAACGAAGAAAAACGAGGAAAAACGACCCAAATTAGACATTTTTCGACCCTTTTCAGGCCTTTGTCGGCACTTGGCCACTTCGCCGTATCATCGCCCATCCGACGTGCTTTCTCGCGCCTTTGCTCCCCGCCCTGGCACCTGCTATGGACGAAGTCGTGGAGTCTTCGCTATTGGCACTTGGTATGGCTACCGGCTGATCCCTGCCCTAACGGAGCGGAAGGGATGCATACGGTATGGACGAGGTATGGCCGAGGTATGGCGAAGGTATGAACCCACCTCATAAGTCCTTCGCAATCAAATATGGAGGTATGGCATACCGGGGGGAGGGGGCGGGGGTTACCGATCAGTAATAGTGCTCTTCATCTTCGACCCTTTTGAGGGGGCGCTCCGGAGCTCAGATTGAGCTGGCCGCTACGCCTTCGCCACTTCGACCAGTGTCGAGTAAAACGTCGCTCCGCCGCCGATGTCGGTCAGCCGCTCGCTGGTGAGCGCGTTGATGTTCGCGCCATCCGGGTGCAGCTTGGCCCAATCGAGGCGCGCCGCAACCACGCCCGCGGGCAGGCTGGCGTTCAGCATCGCAGTCAGCTCAAGCGAGCCGCGGTCGTTGAAGACGCGCACGAGATCGCCTTCAGCAACGCCGCGCGATTCGGCGTCCGTGGGGTGCATTTCGATTCGCTGGCTGGTTCGCGCTTCCATCTTGCGATGGCCCGGCAAATTCGCGAAGGTTGAGTTCATGTAGTTGTCGCTCTTGCGAGCCAAGCAGTTCCAGCGGATACTTTTTCGCCGCCTCACCCCATCGGGATTCGACCGGAGGAATGAAAGCCGGAAGACCGATCCTGGCCTGCAGCGGCCAGCGTCTCCGAGAAGAATTCGATCTTGCCGGAAGGCGTCGGCACCGGGCCGGAAGTGTACGGCAGGAATGGCCGCTTCTCGGGATCGGATTGAAACGCGAGCGGAATGTGACCTTCGCGTTCCAGATCTTCGAATGTGATGTGCTCCATGCCCGCGTTCTTTGAGTGACCATCGTCGCCGATCGCAAGCGCCTGCCGGATCATCTCCTCCGGCGTGTCGCGGAAGCAGGCTTCGGTGAATCCCATGCGCTGCGCAAGCTGGCCGAAGAGCCAGACATTTGAGCGCGCTTCGCCCGGCGGTTCAATGGCCTGCTTTGAAAGCTGCACGAAGTAGTGGCCGTATGCGCCCTGCACGTCGGTGTGCTCGAGAAATGTTGTCGCCGGCAGAATGAAGTCGGCGTAATCAGTGGTGTCGGTAAAGAACTGTTCGTGCACGACGGTAAAAAGATCCTCGCGCACCAGTCCGCGGCAAACTGCGTTGTGATTCGGAGCCACTGCGCCCGGATTCGAGTTGTACACAAACAGCGCATTCACGGCTGGGCCGTCTTCCGGTCGCTGTCCTGAGCCTAGTCCCCAGCTCGGTGAGCGCGCGGCCAAGCTCCGACATGTTCACCACTGCGCGCCAAGCCGGCCAAGCGGCGAGGCCTAGCGCCAGATCGGGCCGCTCGAGCGCCTTCTTGTCCCACTGAAACGCGCCCGAAGTCGAAAGTTGTCCGCCGCCGCCGCGATGTCTTCCACGCGCCGGTGAGCGCCGGCAGCATGGCAATGGCGCGCACCGCCGTGCCGCCGTTCTCGCATCGCTGCACGCCGTAGTTCAGGCGCAGCGCCGCGGGCCGCGTCGTCGCGTATTCGCGCGCCAGTTGCTCGACCTCGGCCGCGGTCATTCCTGTCCACGCGGCGACGCGCTCCGGCGTGTACTCGCGCACGCGCTCCGCCAGTCGCTCGAAGCCGTGCGTCATTTCGGCAATGTAGGCGCGGTCTTCAAGGCCCTCGTTCAGAATCACGTGCATCATGCCCAGCGCCAGCGCCGCGTCGGTGCCGGGACGGATGGCAATGTGCCAGTCGGCCACCGCAGCGGTGCGCGTGCGGTAGGGATCGATGACGATCAGCCGCGCTCCGTTGCGCCGCGCCTGCTCGACGAACGGCCACAGGTGAATGTTGTTGCCGTGAATGTTCGCGCCCCACGCAAGGATCGAGCTTCGCCAGCCGGAAATCCTCCGTCGGCGTGCCGAATTTCTTGCCGTAGACCAGGTTCCACGCCTGGCCGCCGGCCTCGGAACAGATGGTGCGGTCAAGCTGGCTCGCGCCCAGGCGATGAAAGAAGCGGCGATCCATCGATCCATAGCCGAGCACGCCGATGGTGCCCGCGTAGCTGTAAGGCAGAATCGACTCCGGCCCGTAGCTGATCGCTGATCTGCTTGAGCCGCGCGGCAATCGCGTCCAGCGCTTCGTCCCAGCTCACGCGCTCGAAGGCTTCGTGCTCGCTGGCCGCGTTGCAACGGCCCTTTCGCCACGCCGGCTTTGCGGCGCAGCGGATAGAGAATGCGGTCCGGCGCGTAGACGCGATCGAGATACTTGGCCACTTTGCCGCACAGAAATCCCTGCGTCACCGGCTGCGATGGGTCGCCCTCCACTTTCACCGCGCGGCCTTCTTCATTCACCGTCACCAGCACCGCGCACGAGTCCGGGCAGTCGTGCGAGCAGACCGTGTGAACAATGCGGAATGGGGTGGAAGCAGCCATGAAGTGATTGTAAGCTGCACGCGGATTTTGCTCTCCAGCCGCGATGTACACTGGACACGCCATGGATTGCGTTTTTTGCAAAATCGCCGCCGGAGAGATTCCGTCAACCGCCGTCTATCAGGATGAGCTGGCATACGCATTCGCCGACATCAATCCGAAGGCGCCGGTGCACGTGCTCATCATTCCGCGCGAGCACATTGGCTCGCTCGCCGAGGCAGGCTCGGACAAACGCGCTCTGCTCGGTCACCTGATGGGCGTGGCGGCGGAAAATTGCCCGCGCAAAAAGGCCTCGCGAAGGGCTACCGCGTTGTGGTGAACACCGGCGAAGACGGCGGCCAGACTGTCGACCATCTGCATCTGCACTTGATGGGCGGCCGCCAGATGACCTGGCCACCGGGGTGAGAGCAGGGAATGGGGAATAGGGAATAGAGAAACGGCTGTCAGCCCTTCAATTTCCTCATCATGACGACCAGCATGCGGCCGACCTCGTTCGACAGAGATTCGGCGCGTTGAAGCGCTTCCGGCGATCCGAAGCCAAGCTCCTTTGAAATCACAATCTGCGTTTGGACCTCACCGTTTGAGCCTCTGGCGTGACCGAGAAACGAAAGGTACTCGCCCTTGCTCGATTTTCCGTATCCTTCAGCGATATTGCTCGCGACAGATACGGAAGCTCTGCGCAATTGATTGCTTAGGCCGAACTGCTCCGATGTGGGGAACGAAGATGTGGCTCTGTAAATCACGACGCTCAACTCAACTGCCCGGTGCCAGACGATAAGATCCTTGAAGGAATCTCCCACTTGCCAGCCTCTTTCTCGACATCCCCGAGGAGTCGTACTATTCCCTATTTCCTATTCCCCATTCCCTGTCCTTTAGAACACGGGCTGCTGCGAGACTTCTTCTTCTTCTTCCACGCCGTAGCGGCGCAGAAGAATGGGCAGGCTCTGCGAGAAGGCTGAGCGCGGCATCACCGAGTCGCATCCTGCCTCGACGGCCTTCATCTTCAGGTCGCCCTGCAGATGATTCAGGAAGCCGATGATCGAAACGGCCTTCTTGAATTTGGACTTGAATTTGGGAATCAGCGTCATGGGCTTGGCGTTCAGGTTGTTCAGGTCGAAGACCAGCAGCGCGGGCTTTTCGTTTTCCGGCGCTTCGCAGATGCGCGTGACCGCATCTTTATTCTCGCCCTTGACGAACTCGACCTTCACGCCGAGTTTGCGCGCCGTCTCCTGAATCTTGGCCAGGAAGAAAAGATCCTCAATGAAACAGAAGATGCGGGTGGGAGCGTCTTCGCGGATGGGCGCCGGCGGCTGCCCGAATAAACGTCGGGATAGTATCCGCTGCTATGGCCGTTGCTCGCGGTGGGGATGGTTGAGGGCGGACCGTCGGCCACATTGCCGTTGACCACGCGATAACTGTGGTCCATGGGGCCGACAAACGCGCGCGGACCCTTCTGGCGTCCCCTGCGCTTGCCTTGCGACGAACCGCCGATGCTGTTGCCGGGCTGCGCTGGAGGAGCCGAGCTCTTCTGGAAGAATTTCTTCTTCTTGCGGCCCTGGTGCTGGTGGACGGGCGCTGCTGCATGGGCTGCGAAGCGATGCGGCGGCGCTGCTGCTGGTCCTGCGCGTGGCCGTTGGGCGCCTGCCATTGCGCCTGCCCCTGCGGCTGTTGAGCTTGCGCCCCAGCCTGTTGGCTGGACTTGTTCTTGCGGCGGCGGCGGCGGCGCCGATGCCCATGCGACTGCACCTGACCATTGTCAGGAGGAGGCCCCTGTTCAGACTGGGGCTGCGTCGGTTCTGTTGTCATGATGCTTATGCTTCCTGGTGCTTTGCTTTCTGGAATATTGAGATGCGATTTTTACCCTGGTTACGCTGCTGCGTGGCCCTGCGCAAGTGCTCTCCGGATTTTTCCGAAAAGTAGAACAGATGAGATCATCAACTGCTCAATTCCTAAAATGGCGCGACCGCTACTTTACCTGCGAGGAAGTGCTGCGCGAACGGTTCTCAAACCAGCCCCACGCCTCAGCTTCTGTGAATCTAACCCCTGAGCCTCTGTGAGAATGCTATTGCCGCTTCAAACGCCGGAGTTGTCAATCAACTCCATCCGACCGCCGGACTTCTCCCGGCGCAGCCTCTGCTTTTCTCTGAGAATGCCCTTTCCTATGTGAGCCTTCGTCACGCACAGCTTGATCGCAATCAGACTGCCGGACGATGATTTTCTGGCTCCGCGGCGAACATGCTCTACCCAAAACCCGGGTGGCCTGCGTCAGCCGCTTGATAGGCAACTCCGATAGTACAGGGAAGGCTACCCAGTGGCAAGTAGGCGTTTAGGCAGGAACCGCCTTTGGTAATAAGCGAAGCAAACTCGGGACACCGGCTCGAAGTGACGTTTGGTATCGGCAAGAGAAAGGCTCTAATGCACGAAACGCCACTCTCGAGAGAGTGGCGCCTGGTTTTTCGCTGGTCACTGGCCTCCCAGTGAGTTGAAGAGCGGCGATTTTTTCCTCCGCTTCGATTGCAGGCTTCCCGGCTGGCTTCTCCCTTTTTCTAGGGCCGCTCTGGGGCGGTTGCTCTGCCGGGTACCCGGTGCTGATTTGGCTGGCTCGATGTTGACTTGAGCTGCCGTACATCACTGGCGCTATTAGCAGAGCAATCGGAGTACCGTTGACAACATCGTTTGTTTGCAATTAGTTAAGCTTGATTTGAACAGTCGATTGTCTGGATTATGGAAACTAAAAGACGAGAATTATTCAAAAATGCGTAGGGAGTTCTGACGCAGCGGCGCACTGCCGGCGAGCAAAGCTCACGCTAGGCTGCCATAGCTCCTGCGCTAGCGCTGGCATTTGGGGCAGAAGTGGGTTCCGCGGCCGGCGACGATGACACGGCGAATCGGCGTTTTGCAGCGGCGGCAGGGTTCGCCGGTGCGCAGGTAGACGCAGTGCTCGAGTTGGAAGAATCCACGCTCGCCATCGGCGCCAACATAGTCGGAGACCGAGGAGCCGCCCAGCCGAATTGCGTGCGTCAGAATTTCGCGCAACGCCAGTCGCAGCCGGTCGAGCTCGGCGCGGGCGACGCGATTGGCACGCCGCCGCGGGCGAATTCCGGCATGAAAGAGACTTTCGTCGGCATAAATGTTTCCTACGCCTGCAAGCAATGTCTGGTTCAGCAGAGCTGCCTTGATGTATAAGCGACGGCCACGGAAGAGCGCGGCGAATTGATCCGGGCCGATGGTGAGTGGTTCGTCACCGGGCGCACCGAATGCTGCTCCGTGACGAAGATCGCGGAACTCAAGCCGGCCGAATCGACGCGGATCGACAAAGCGCAACTCGCGGCCGCTGGCCAGGGTGAGCCGCGCATGAGTGTGAGGGGCGACAGGAGCTTCGGGTGTGGTGACGAGCAAGCGGCCGGTCATGCCGAGATGGACGATCCACTGCGAATCGGATTTGAGCGCTTCGCGCTCGCGTGCGTTTGGCTTGTGCGTGCCGAATTTTTGAACGCCGGACTTGGCCTCGGACGAACCTAGTTCGCAGACGATGTGTTTGCCGGTGCGATGAACAGCGAGAATCGTGCGGCCGGCGAGTTCCCTGGACTGGCGGGCGCGGGGCGTCTTGAACGGTTGAGGATAGCGGCTGAACCAGACTTGAACGATGCGGTCGCCGCGAACGCGCTTGTCGACGCCGCGAGCGATCGTCTCTACCTCAGGCAGTTCCGGCATCGGTTTATTGTAGAAGATTGCGATTGGTGCGCAGCTCGGGCCGCAACGATGCGTTGCGATGAGGCACGAGACACTACACTGAGTTCAACTCATGGCCGCGACCGATCCCGTTTCCGACAGCAGCAACCGACACGATTGCCGCTATCTCTACACCGCCGGGACGGGGCGGCATCGGAATCGTGCGCCTGAGCGGACCGCAGGCGGCGTCGATTGCGGCGCAACTGGTGCGACCGCATCAGCCGCTTGAGCACGCGCGTGCGCGATTGGCCGATGTCGTCGATATACGTGAGGCCGCGGGCGCTATGAATGAAGCCGCGAGCGCCGTGCAGGGCGCAGAAGGCGCCGATAATCTGCACACCGATTTCAGGATTATTGACGAAGCCCTTGTGACTTTTTTCGGCGCGCCAAATTCGTACACGGCCGAAGATCTGGTGGAGATTGCCGCGCACGGTTCGCCGGTTGTGCTCGAGCTTCTGTTGCGCCGCGCACTGGAGCTTGGCGCGCGGCTGGCCGAGCCGGGCGAGTTTACGCAGCGCGCATTTCTGGCCGGGCGACTTGATTTGACGCAGGCTGAAGCGGTTCGCGACCTGATCGATGCGCAGACGCTGACGCAGGCGCGCCAGGCGGCGAGCCAGATGGGCGGCGCGCTGAGCCATCGCGCTGCGCCGGCAAAGCAATCGCTTGTGGAACTGATCGCTCTGCTCGAGGCGGGCATCGACTTTGCGGAAGACGATATTGACGTGACGCCGCAAGCGGAGATCGCGCGACGCATCGACGAGATCACTCCGCCGCTGACCGCACTGGAGGCCTCGTTCGCGCGCGGCCGCATTGTGCATGACGGGCTGACGCTGGCCATCGTGGGCCGGCCCAATGTCGGCAAAAGCTCGCTCTTCAATCGCCTGGTTGAACGCGACCGCGCGATTGTGACGGCGACGCCCGGCACCACGCGCGATCTGGTGACCGAACGAATTTCAATCGACGGCATTCCTATTGAACTGGTGGACACGGCGGGTTTCCGCGAGGGCGCACGCGAACTGCTGGAAGAGGCCGAGCAGCTCGGTATTCTGCGCAGCGACGAAGCGCTGGCCGACGCGGCGCTGGTGCTGATTGTGCTGGATGCAACTCAGCCGCTCACCGACGAGGATCAGAGGCTGCTCGCCGCGGTCGAGGGACGGCCGGCGATTGTTGCGCTCAACAAGAGCGACCTGGTCGCGAATGAAAAGCGAGCCGGTCGCCAAATCCCGAGCCGGCACTCGCTCAGGACTCACTGCGCTCCCAACTTCAGCGCTCACCGGCGAAGGCATTGCCGCGCTGCGCGAACGAATTCTGTCGCTCGCGACGGGCGGCGCTGCGGCCGAGCCGGGGATGTTGACCAATCTTCGCCAGCACCAGGCCGTTACGACAGCACTCTCGGCGCTGGCCGATGCCGCGAAGGCCAATGCCGATGCGATTCCTCACGAGATGATTCTGCTCGATCTCTATCGCTCGCTGTGGGCGCTGGACTCGCTCACTGGCCAGACCACTTCCGACGACATTCTGAATCTGATCTTTTCGACTTTCTGCATCGGAAAGTAGACCTGGCGAACTCGCCGTCCAGGGATTATTCGCCGTAGGGAACCCAGATGTTTTTGACCTGCGTGGCGTGCTGCAGGAACCAGCGGCCCTCGGCCTGCGCGGGATTGAACCAGTCGTACTCGTGGCCGTCGTTGGTGAACACCTGCTTCATGTTGCCGATGGAGGCGGCGCGCACGGCGTCGGCTTCCTCGTTGCTGCGGAAGCACCAGATGGCTTCGATGCCGTCGTGCTCGGCGAGCGTCTTGGCCAGCTCGGCGGGACGGCCGGCGACGAGATTCACAACGCCGGCGGGCACGTCGCTGGTGTCGAGCAGTTGATAGAGATCGCCGATGATGAGCGGATAGCGTTCCGACGGAACAGCGACCACGGTGTTGCCGACGGCGATGGCCGGCAGCACGAGCGAGAGCAGGCCGAGAAGCGGCGCTTCGCTGGGCGCGAGAATGCCGATGGCGCCGACGGCCTCATTCATGGCGATGGCGATGTTGCGGCCGGGAGGATTGTGGACCAGGCCGTCGTATTTGTCAGCCCAGGCGGCATAGGTGAAGATGCGCTGGATGGAGAGATCGACTTCGCGGCTCGCGGTTCGGGCGCTCGATTTTTCTGGCCGGCTGGACTTGACTTGATCCGGCAGCGCGCGCGAGCCGGTGCGCGATTTCGTCGCGGCGCTGGATCATGTTTTCGGCGAGGAAGTAGAGGATCTGCGCGCGATTGTGCGCGGACGTTCTGGCCCAGCCGGATGCGTTGCGCGCGGCTTCGACAGCGTTGCGAATGTCTTTGCGGTTGCCGAGCGGCGCTTCGCCGAGCAGTTCACCGTCGCGTCCGTAAGACCGGGAACGAGTAGCCGGAGTCGGGGCGCGCCTGCTTGCCGCCGATGTATTGCTTCACAGTGCGGTCGATATTCGCGCGCGGCAGTTGCGACTGCCGGCGTGGATTCTTCGTCGTCATCGGGAGCGGCCATTTTCGCCGCTTTCGCGGGAGCTGCTGGCAGCGTGTGCAGCCACTTCGGCGTGAGGTATTCGTAGCATGCCTTCGCGGCCGCCTTCGCGCCCGTAACCGGATTCGCGATAGCCGCCGAATCCGCAGGCTGCGTCGAACTGGTTGGTGCAGTTGACCCAGACGACTCCGGCTTTGACCTGCGAAGCGAGATCGAGAGCGACGTTGATGTTCTCGCTCCAGATGCTGGCGGCGAGGCCGTAGATGGTGTTGTTGGCGAGCTCCGCGGCTTCGGCTGGAGTGCGGAAGGTCATGGCGACAAGAACTGGCCCGAAGATTTCTTCCTGCACGACTGTCGATCCGGGATGAACGTCGGTGAGCAGAGTGGGCGGGAAGAAGCTGCCTTTTTGCGGCACCGGATTGCTGGGCTGCCAGCAGCGAGCGCCCTCGGCAACTCCGGCATCGACCATTTTGCGGATGGATTCAAGCTGTACGGGCGAGACGATGGCGCCGATGTCGATGGCTTTGTCGAGCGGCGGGCCAACGCGGAGGGTTTCCATGCGCGCGCGAATTTTTGCGTAGAGCGTTTCGGCAACGCGCTCCTGCACCAGCAGACGCGAGCCCGCGCAGCAGACCTGGCCCTGATTGAACCAGATGGCGTCGACCAGGCCTTCGACTGCGGAGTCGAGATCGGCGTCGTCGAAGACAACGAAAGGCGATTTGCCGCCGAGCTCGAGCGAGAGTTTTTTGTTGAGTTTTGGCGGTGACTTTGCGAATAATCCGACCGACTTCTGTCGATCCGGTGAAGGCGACCTTGTCGACGCCGGGATGCTCGACCAAGCGCCTGCGCGCTTTTGTCGTCGCAGGTGAGCACGTTGAGCACGCCGGGCGGCAGACCGACTTCCATCGCCAGCTCGGCGAAGGCCAGCGCGGTGAGCGGAGTTTGCATTGCGGGCTTGATGACGACGGTATTGCCGGCGGCGAGCGCGGGAGCGACCTTCCAGGCGAACATCAGCAGCGGAAAGTTCCAGGGAATGACCTGCGCGACGACGCCGCAGGCCTGGTAGTTGGGAAATTCGGATTCAAGAAGCTGCGCCCAGCCGGCGTGGTGATAGAAGTGGCGCGCGACGAGGGGAATGTCGATGTCGCGGCTCTCGCGGATGGACTTTCCGTTGTCCATGGTTTCGAGAACGGCGAGACGGCGCGAGTGCTTTTGGACTTGCCGGGCGAGAGCATAGAGGTAGCGGGCGCGCTCATGGCCGGTGAGCGCCTGCCATGCGGGCAGAGCTTTGCGCGCCGCGGCGACGGCGGAGTTGACGTCAGCCGGTGTTGCCGAGAGCGACTTCGGCGAGGGTGTCGCCGGTGGAAGGATCGGCGGTTGGAGTGTATTCGGCAGATGCGGGCGCGACCCACGCGCCGCCGATGAATTCATTAAAGCGGCGGTGATGGCGCTCGAGCCATTGATTGGCTTCTTTGGGATCTTCCGGCGCGGCGCCGTACTCCATGGTGTAGAACTTTTCCGCAATGCTCACAGCGTCTCCTTGTGACCCCGAGCGAGACCTCTACGCGATGGGATGACGGTACGTGGCCGAGTAGCGCCCAGTTAAATGATGCTCCAGTTGGCGCTCGATATCGCCCAACATTCCGCTGGCGCCGAACCGAAAGAGTGACGGCTCGAGCCACGGCCGGCCCAGCTCGTCTTTCATCAGCGCGAGCCAGTCGAGCGCCTGCTTCGCCGTGCGAATGCCGCCAGCGGGCTTGAATCCGACTGCGCTGCCGGTGCGCTCGGCGTAGTCGCGAATGCAGCGGACCATGACGAGCGAGACAGGCAGCGTGGCGTTGACGGTTTCTTTGCCGGTTGACGTTTTGATGAAGTCCGCGCCGGCCATCATCGCTACCCAACTGGCGCGCGCCACGTTGCGCAGGGTCATCAGGTCGCCGGTGCCGAGGATCGCTTTCAAGTGCGCGTTTGGCCCGCACGCGTCTTTGAACGCGGCAACTTCGTCGTAGAGCGCCTGCCACTCGCCGTTGAAGACATGCGCGCGCGTGATGACGATGTCGATCTCCTGCGCGCCCGCTTCTACGCTGCGGTGAATTTCGTCCACGCGCTCGGCCAGCGGCGAAAGGCCTGCGGGAAATCCGGCCGAGACTGCGGCGACGGGAATGCCGGAGCCTTCCAATGCTCGAACGGCGGTTTCAACAAACGCGTGATAGACGCAGACCGCGCCGACGGTCAGATGCAGATCCTCAATGCCGAGGCCTTCAACGATGTGCCGCTGCAGCGGGTTGCGCGCCTTGGCGCAGAGACGGCGCACGCGGTCGGCTGAGTCGTCGCCGCTGAGGGTGGTCAGGTCCATGCAGGCGATGGCGCGCAGCAGCCAGGCGGCCTGGGTTTCTTTCTTCACGGTGCGTCGCGCAACGTGCGTGGCCACGCGGCGCTCGACGGCGCTGGTGTTTACGCGCACGCCTTCAACCCAATCGAGATTGAGCGGAATGCGGCGGTTGGGTTCGAGGGTGCGCCCATTGAGGACGACAGGGACTGGGCTGGACCAGCGTGAGACGCGTTGTTGTTTGAGGTTGCGGGTTGGAGGGCCATGATGCTGTCTCCAGTTGGGTGAAAGCAGCCTCAACAAAAGAGGGCGCGAGTAGAACATGAAGGATAAATCCACCGCAGCCCCAAAGCAACCGGCGAGGCATTCTTTGGAAACCTCAGTAATCGGGCCGCAGGCCGCTCACCACTTGAGCAGCAGCAGCGATACGGCCTGTCGCGGAAGGCTCGCGTCAATGGTCACTTTTCCGTCGTCGACGTCGAGCCAGGTGGGCGAGGTGAGGAGCTGCAATTGGCCGGCGGCTTTGAGCTGGGCGTACTGGTCGGGTGTGGGCGATTGCGGCGATCCCATGTTCTTCCATGCGGTGTAGGCGTTGCTGTGCGTGTCGTCGATTCGGTAGTGCTCCAGCAGCACTCGTTTCACGCCGGCTGGAATTCCAGTGACGGTGACCTGAACGTCCGCGCCGGCGCGGGCAGATCGTCATCGTGGTAGTTCCAGAGCATGACGGCTGCTTCGCGATCGGCCTTGGTTGCGAGCGCGTCGATATCGGATGTCTGCGGGATCGGGCGCCTGGCGCGCACCGGTTTTGACAAGGTCGTCGAGCGGAACTGCGCCTGTGCTGGTCGTTTCCACGCGCTCGCCGGACATGAGACCCGCCATGCGGAAGAGATTGAGGATCGGCTTGTCGATTCCATTGGTCGAGAGCGTGCGAAATCCTTCGAAATAGTCTTTGTTCTCAAATTCGAAGGACCAGGACAGCATGGCGATCAGGTTGACTTTGTTCGCGTCCTGCAACTCGAACAGCGCTTTAATGGCTGCCGCCGTGTATGCGGCGTAGAGCGGCCCGTTGCGGTAGGCGTTCGCGGGATTGTCTTTCATGGAACAGGCTGCGCAGCCTTCGGGATCGGCCTCGCTCAGGATGATGGGCAGATGGCGATATTGCGGATATTTCGCGACGATCTGGAATCCTGTTTGCGCAGCCTGCAGCTCGTTCGAGAGGCCCATCCGCACGTGGCCGTCGACCAAAGTGGTGCGGCCCTTGGGATGAAACGAGATGAAGTCGAGCGGGATCGGCTTGCCGTCGGCTGCGCTTTTGTCGTGCAGGCAATGCTCAAGAAAGCTTTCGAGGAACGCGCTGGCCTTTGCGTTGCCGGGCCCTGTGGTTGCCGGTCCGCCGACCTTCGCATCGGGCAGCGCGGCTCTCACGCCGGCGACGGCGTAGTCGTAGAGCTTGAAGTACTCCTGCGGCGTGCCGTGCCAGTAGATGATGTCCGGCTCATTCCAGACTTCGAAGTACCAGGTGCTTACCTGCTGACGGCCGTAGCGCTGGACAAGATGCTCGGTGTACTTGCGCACCAGCTCGCCCCACATTTTGTAGTCGCTGGGCGGATTGTTTGACGCGCCGCCCATCGTCGGCTTGGGATAGTGGAGCTGATATTCAGTGATGCCGGGAATCGGCGCGGCCAGATCTTTGGGCATGAAGCCCAGTTCGACCATCGGCCTCACGCCGGCCTTCTCAAATGCGTCGAATGTCTGGTCGGTGATGGTGAAGTCGTAGACCGGCTTTCCATCTTTGTCGAGGCTGAATACGTTCGACGAGCTCCACTTGAGCTCGGGCACGCCGTTGCCTGAAGTGAGCAGATGATGAGTGCGAATGTAGACGGGCGCGGGGCTTAGATCGTGCAGCTCGCCGAGCAGTTGCCTGCCGTATTTCATCGTGGTGTAGTTCGATTCGTCGTAGCCGAACCAACTGGTGATGGGCTTGTAGCTGCCCACAGGTTTGGCAAGATCGACGTTGATCGAGATACGGATTTGGCTGCGGGCGCCTGGCCTGTGGCGAGGCTTGCGGCGATTGCCGCGCAGATGAGTAGCGTTGAAGCTTTTATCATTTCGTGTCGCCTTTTCGGGCCGTCTTGCTTTTCAGGAGCAGGCTGCTAGGGCTTGAGCACAGTCAATCCCGGAACAGCCGCGAAGCGCTTGGTGTTGAAAGTGACGATGGTCGCGCCGGATTCCTTGGCGGTCGCCGCGAGGATCAAGTCGTGAGGGCTCATCCTCTGCCCTGCGGACTCAATGTCTGCCCACAGGCGCGCGTGTTCAAGAGCAGCCTTTTCGCCGAACGGAACGACCTCAAACACTGGGAGCGCGTGTTGCAGGTATTTCTGACGCCGCGCGCGGCGGACGCCGGTGGCGCGCTCCACACTGCGACTTAACTCAGCTACAGTGATCGCCGCGAGCTTGATCTCCTCGTCGGGATGCGACGCGTAGCCACGCGCCGAGATCGAACGCCTTGCGCTCGGATTGAATGATCACATCGGCATCGACTAGAAACGCCACGGGCTAAAATCTCCACGGCGGCCTTGCGGCTGCATCGCTCCGCGCGCCTGCTCCAGATCGTGAAGCCATGAAGTGGCTTCTTCCTCGCCAACGTGCACGTCTTCGACTGCTTCTTGAGAACGCCGCGGCCAATTCACGTCCGCGTTTCGGCTGAGCTTCTGCCGGCTCAATGCGGGCGACCGGCGAGCCGCCCTTGAGCAGCACGAAGGATGTGCCCTGATAGCGCGCGCGATTTACGCAGTCGGAGAAATTCCGCGAAGCTTCGGTCACGCTGATCGAAACGGGATTCATAAAGTCAGATTATCAGATTTTGCGGGCTAGCTCGTTGACTCAGCGCTTGCGAGCTCATCCGGGATCGAGCCTTATTCGTTCACCTGTATTCGTTTATTCGGCGGCAAACCGCTCCATCAGGGCGTCGAAGTCTTCCAGGCGCGCGTATTCAATGATCACTTTGCCGCGGCCGTTGCGGTCCTCGATTGTGACCTTGAGGCCGAGAGCGCGCTGCAGGCGTTCCTGGGCGTCGCGAACATTGGCGTCGACGGGCGCCGATGGCTTGGGGCCCTTTTTCGCCTTTTGGCTTGGGTCGATGAGCTCGTGGACGAGGCTCTCTGTTTGGCGAACAGAAAGCGAATTGTCGGCGATTCGCTGTGCGGCCTTTTCCATCTCCTCGGCGCCTGAGAGCGCGAGCAGCGCGCGTGCGTGGCCGAATGTGAGCTCGCCGGATTCGACGCGCGCTTGCACGGACGGGGGGAGCTTGAGCAGGCGAAGGAAGTTGGCAACGGTCGCGCGGTCTTTGCCGGTGCGCTGCGCCATCTGCTCCTGGGTCATGTGGAACTCGCGCGAGAGGCGCTCGAAGGCCCGCGCCTGTTCCATCGGGTTCAGGTCGGCGCGCTGCAGATTCTCGACGATGGTGATTTCCATCGCCTGCTCGTCGGAGACCTGGCGCAGGATTGCGGGCACGGTGGTTTTGCCGGCGATCTGCGATGCGCGCCAGCGGCGCTCGCCGGCAATGAGCTGAAAGCGGCCGCCTGCAAGAGGACGAACAAGCACCGGCTGCACGACTCCGTTGGCGACGATGGAGGCGGCCAGCTCGGCGAGCTGGTCCTGATTCACCGTCGAGCGTGTCTGGAAAGGGTTGTGGTCGATGAGGTCGAGGGGAATCTCGCGCGGCTTTCCGCCCTCGGATTCGGCTGCGGGAGCGGCTGGAGCTTGCGCGCGCGGCAGCAGAGAGTCAAGGCCTTTGCCGAGGGCGCGGCGTTTGGGGTCGATTTTAGGGTCAATGGCAGCGCGGCTGTGGTCATAGTACTGAATCCTCAACGGTTAGTGAATGCGAGAAGGTGATCGATCTTTGCGCTTGCACGGGATTTGATGGACTTGCCGGACCGGAACCCACCGATCAGGTGTAGGGCCAAAAGGCGCCTTTGGCCTTGGGACGGTCCTCTTTGGGCTGGTCATCTTTTGGACGGTCGGGGGCCGCTGCTTTGCGTTCCGCGGCGGCTTTGCGTTCGGCCGCGCGGGGGCTTTCGATCTGATTGCGGGCCAGAAACTCCCCGGCCATCTGGAAGTACGCGTCGGCGCCGCGTGAACGCGGGTCGTATATCGCGACGGGCTTACCGTGGCTGGGCGCCTCTGCCAGACGGACGTTGCGAGGAATCACGGTGTGATAAATGATCTCGCCAAAGTGCTCGCGGAGGGTTTCTGTCACTTGCTGGGCAAGGTTGGTGCGGTCGTCGTACATGGTCAGCAGCACGCCCTCGATGGCCAGGTCTGGATTGTAGGCAGACTCGGACGCGCTCAAGGGTCGAAATCAGCTCCGAGATCCCTTCGAGGGCAAAGTATTCAGCCTGCATGGGAACAATCAGCGTTTCAGCGGCGGAAAGGACGTTGAGGGTGAGCAGATCGAGGGCGGGCGGGCAATCGAGGAAGATCAGATCGTAGCTGTCCTTGATCGGTTCAAGGCTCTGGCGGAGGTGAAGTGCACGATCATCGGCGCCGGAAAGCTCGATATTTGCGCCTGTAAGGTTCTTCGAACCGGGCAAAAGCGAAAGGCCATCGACTTCAGTGGGCAGAATCACCTGTTCGGCGCTGCTGTCGCCGATTAGGACGTCGTAGACGGAGTGGCGGCTGTCGTCGCGCTGGAGGCCGAGGCCGGAGGAGGCGTTGGCCTGGGGATCGCAATCGACGAGGAGGACTTTGAGCCCCTCGAGCGCCAGGCATGCGGCAAGGTTGATGGCAGTGGTGGTTTTGCCCACTCCGCCCTTTTGATTGACGAGCCCGACGATCTTTCCCATGGCATACCAGAGTAAAGCGAGAGCGCGTGTGGCGTTTGCGCTTGCGATTGTGGGAAACGGGGCGAAGCTGTGGAAAGCGGCCGGAGCGCGGGAGCCGGATCGGCGAGCAAATCATTGCGGTGTAAGGGCTTCCGAGTGGGCCCGACGAAAGTGGAATCAAAGGCAGAAAAGGAGGCTCGAAGTGGAAAACTTTCCGTCAGTGGGGCCGATGTTCCACGTGGAACGTCGGGGCTTTGAGGAGACTGCGGGTGGATTCTGGTTTGGCCGATTTGGTGGTTCGGTGTTCCACGTGGAACAACGCGACGGTGCCAGTGAGGTTAATGGGGTGGCCGGCCTTTACAGTCGCTGTTGCCGAAAAAAGGCCGCCCGCCTCCCCCCCGGTATGCCATACCTCCATATTTGAGGGCAAAGGAGTTACGGAGGTGGCCTACATACCTTTTTCATACCTGTTCCATACCTTCCCATACCTTCATACCTCGCGGGCCAACTTCCGGGCCCGGATCCGACTGCCGAAGATTGACCTGTGACTGATTATGCGCCAAGCATGCGAAATGATCGGCAAACTTCGAGATGGATTTTGGTCGAGCGTTTTCAGAGCTTTATGGCGGGCCGGCTGGACTCAGAGCTTGACAGAGGCAGGGAACCGGGTCGAGGAGCTCTAGCTGATCTTCTGGCCAAGGGCAAGAATTCGCGAGTCGCTGCCCGGCAGGCGAATCGACGCGTTTCCACTTGAATTGCGCCCCGGCGGCCGTTTGAAGCTCGGCGAGACTGGCATCCGTGGTCATCAGCGCAAGCCAGCCTTGCGGTGCCGACCAGCTTTACCGCCGCCGCGACGGCCCTGGGCATTTTTTCGACGGCCCGCAAGACGACGCAGTCAAAGACTCTCGAGTCAGCGTTTCGGCGCGATCCGCATGGACCTTCGCCGAGATTCCGAGGACTCGCACGGCCTCCTGGAGGAAGGCGGCTTTCTTGACCTGCGATTCGGCAAGCGTAACGGCGATGCGCGGCCGGCAGAGCGCGATCGGGATTCCGGGAAGGCCGGCACCGGAGCCGAAATCGAGCAGCGTCGCGATTTCGGAGGGAAGTGACTGCGCAACTGCAATGGATTCAACGAAATGGCGCGAAATGATCCCTTCTTCGTCGCGGACGGAACTGAGGTTGAGTTTCTTGTTCCAGCGAACAAAGAGCGAAAGATAGGCTTCGAACTTTTGGGTTGTTTCGTCGTCCAGCGGCTCCAGGCCTGCCTTTTGCAGAAGCTCGTTGAGCCGGGAACCTGCTCCTTCCGCCGTCATCGGGCGAGATCCGTTTTCTGGGGATCCGTCTGTCGCGGGTTCCGGTTTCGGGGTCCCGGTTTCAGGAGTATCGCTTTCAGTGGAATTCACCTGCGGCGTTTGCCACGCGGCGGCGGCCTGGACAAATGCGGAGAAGATTGCGCGAGAGAATTCGCTTTGCGCGTACGTGCGCTCCGGGTGCCACTGCACGCCGACTACAAAGTGATTTGGTGCGTCAAGCTCAACAGCTTCGATGACGCCGTCGTTCGGCGAGACAGCAGTGACGCGGAGATTGTCGCCGGGCGTGCGAATTGCCTGATGATGACTCGAATTCACTTGCGCATTCGATTCGCCGGCGTGCGCGAGAATTTCCGTGAGTCGCGAGACCTGCGCAAGCTGAACCGGATGCGCTTCGACTACTTCGCGGCCGGGCATGTGATTCACTGTCCGTCTTCAAATCCTGAATCAGCGCGCCGCCACGCCACACATTCAGCGTTTGCGTGCCGTGGCAGATGGCGAGGATCGGCTTGCGAAGATTGAACGCATCCTGCAAGAGCAGCTCGTCGGCCGCCGTGCGCAGGGGATCGTCGGATGCGGTCTCTGGCGCGCGCGTTTCGCCGTAGCGTTGCGGGTCGACGTCGTGGCCGCTGCCGGGCAAGAGAATTCCTTGCACTGATGCGAGCAACTGCGCGACGCGGGCTTGCGGCTCGCGGAGCGAAATCACGACAGGCTCAGCGCCAGCGGCTTCAACGGCGGCGACATATTGCGGCAATGAGCGCTGGTTGTATTCCGGCTCGTCGCTGGTGGGCTCGGGAATGGCGATGCGCGGGGGCATGGATTCAGTGTAATGCGAGGCAATTCGGCAGCTAGTTAGCAACGCTTGAGGAAAGACCTCGATCGCCGTCGCTCATTGCACCAATATTTCTATCAATATCGACGGCTACGAGCCCAACAGCTGGGCCGTTCAATGATTCTTTAGGTTGTAGTCCTCCACGGCAGCGTCCCGTTCGCTTTGCAACTCGGGAGAATATAGTAATTCTTTCAACTGATCGACGGGTACCACCATCGCAATCCCGCTGTTTGCGTGAATTGTCGCTTCGTAATCGGTCGCCGCGTGGAGTGTGAGTTGGTCGTCCTCCCACATATAACCGCTTATGATCCCAATCAGGCCATATGGGATGCCGCCCTTCGAATCTGTGACGTACCCTCCCAACGTAAATGCCGGCGCAAGGAAAAGTGGCGAGCCGCTATTGCCTGGAATGATGTGAAGGTCAGCAAGGTAAATGCGTGCAGACCCCCCAATTGGAACTTGCATTACATCGTCTGGGACCATCGCGAGGCTACCTTCACGAACGATCGGCTGAAACTGATGTGCGCCAGAATAGTGCAAGAAATAACCGCAAGTCAGAACCTTATCGCCCGGGCCAATCCGGTAGGTCGTCCAGACGTCCTGTGTGAGAAATAAAGAGACCGCGATTAGCTGGGCGTCGTATTCCTCTTTGAAAGGGAAGGCAATTACTGCCAGGTCGATCGAACTATCGCTTGGGAAATGCCACCGAAGCGGACTATCTGGCGGCAGAGGAATTGGTTTCGCTTTATTTCCTTCAACGGGGGCCTTCAAATTAAGTATGGCATCCATCTTTGTGACCTGGTGTGGGACATCCTGACCCGTGGCGTCAGGGAACATAGCCTGTGCTACATGCCGATTTGTCACGAGGTACACGACTACTTGGTTCCCGGGCAATTGCGGCACAGGCGCTTCCACCAAGAACCCCGTTCCATTTAGGGTGCCGTTTACGCCCTCGGCTTCGGCCGTAATTCTTACAACCGATTTTGACAACGTGTCTTCGAATCTCGGTTGGACTGCGGGTTGCGGTTGCGGGTTCTGCGTTGGTGTCTGCCCGAGGGCAGTCTGGCGTAAGCTCAGAACCATTGCGAGGACGAGCAGAGCCTTGGTCATAAGTTGAAATCACCTCCGAGTTGTTCGTAGCTCAAACTTTAGAACGCTTCACTTCGGCTTCCTTGCAAATAATCATCCTATCGCGCGGGTTCTTCGATCCCTGGAGGCCTGGCTAAACCTGCTGCCAGCTTCAAGAGGCAGAAGCCGCCGTCCCGGCTTGGACCTGAGCGGGCTGGCCGAGCATCTCTCCAATTGCCACGCGCAGACGCTCGGTCAACTCGCCGTTCTGGCGCACGTTCATTCCTTTGGTATCGATGGGTTCGCCGACTTGCACGGTGAGCGGGGTGGGATAGAACTGCTTGGTGTGGATGGGCAGCAGATCGTAGACGCCGCTGAGCGCGATGGGAACGATTGGCACCTGAGCGCGAATGGCGAGATACGCCGCGCCGGCGAGGAACGGGCGCAAGCGCGCCGTCGGACGTGCGGCCGCCTTCAGGAAAAACGAAAAGCGGCATGCCGGCGCGCAACGCTTTCACTGCGCCGCCCAGGCTCGATAGCGTGGCGTGCGGATTTTCGAGGTCGATGGGCATTTGCCCGGAGCGGCCGAGATACCAGCCGATCATGGGCCACTGCCAGAGATCTTTTTTGGCGAGGATGCGGAACTGGAAGGGCAACGAGCCGAAGATTACGGGCGTGTCCATGTACGAAGTGTGGTTGGAGACGTAGACCGCGACTGGATGCTTGCGGAAGTTTTCCGCGCCTTCGATCGTGAGCCTCGAGAACATGAGGCGCACCGCGTTGCGGCCCCAGAAACGGGCGATGCGATGCTGCACGCGGCCTTTCTTGTCAAAAACGGACGCGACGAAAGCGGTGGATGCGCAAACCGCGGTGAGCAGAAAAAGCAGCGGCCCCTGCACGCCGTAGCTAAGCCAGACATAGAAGCGCGGCAGCGGGTTGGGGCGCGGGCTCATGAGGATTCGCTTTGACTCAGCAGAAGTGTGCGCGCCTCGCCCACGAGATAGACCGAGCCGGAGATTACGGCGACGCCGTCGGCGGCGCTCGTGTTGGTTGATGCGGTCTGAGCAATGCGCAGAGCCTCGCTCACCGATTCCGCGGCGATGGCCGGTGTTCCAGTCGCCGTGGCTGCGGCGAGAAGATCGTCGACAGATGCGGCGCGCGCGTTCTGGATGGGCACGACGATCACCTGGTCAAAAAGCGGAAAGAGAATCTGCGCCATCTCGCTGAGAGGCTTGTCGCGGAGGCAACTGAAGATGAGCACGCGCGGCGAGTGAGCTTCAAGGATCCCGCGGATGCCTGCGCGCAGCGCCCATGCGCCGGCCGGGTTGTGGGCGACGTCGAGGATCCATTCGATACTGTTTTTGCCGACATTTTTTGTTGCGCGGTCTTTTGAGATGTATTCCGAGATCCGTTCGAGGCGTCCCGGCCAGCGGGTGCGGCGAATTCCGTTCTCGATTGCGGCGGGCGTGATGGGAAAGCCGTGATGCGCGGCGAGCTCGACTGCGGCGGCGATGGCGAGGGCGATGTTGCGCTGCTGGTGAGCGCCGGCGAGCGGCGAATCGACTTCGATCGTGGCGCCCGAGGTTCCAAAAATCTGGGGGGCTTCAACGGAGTACGGCCCGCTGGTTCCGGCTGCCGGCACGTAGGGAACTGCGCTGACTCCGCGGACATCCAACTCGACGGCGACTTCGCCGAGAACCTGGTTGGCCTCAGGATGCTGCGGCAGAGTGATCATGGTGCCGCCGGGGCGCAGGATTCCAGCCTTCTCGCGGGCGATGTCGGTAATGGTGGGGCCGAGCCACTCCATGTGGTCGAGCGAAATGTCGGTGACGATGGAGAGAAGCGGATTGACGACGTTGGTGGCATCGAGACGCCCGCCCATGCCGACTTCGAGCACGGCGATGTCGATTTTATTCTCGGCGAAGTAGAGGAAGGCCAACGCGGTGAGAATCTCAAAGTAGCTGGGCAGTTGCGGCAGACGCCCGGAGAGCACCAACTCCTGGCCGGCATCGTGCACGCGGAAGTAGAGGCGGGCAAAGTCTGCGTCTGCAATGTCAGATGAGGTTTCTGGACTCCCAATTCGGATGCGTTCATTGGGCCGCTTCAGGTGAGGCGATGTGTAAAGCCCGGTGCGCTGGCCGGCTTCTGTCAGGATCGAAGCGAGCGTTGAGGCGGTCGAGCCTTTTCCGTTGGTTCCTGCAATCAGCACGGCGGGGAAATGAGTATGCGGATTGCCCAGCGCATCGAGAAGGATTCGGACCTCGTCGACAGAAAACTTGCGCCGCGGCAACTCCGCACTCGCATAAAGCTCGGGCACCAGAGAATTGAGTTGGGCTACCGCCGCTGTATAGGACGAGGCTGCTGTGTCGGGCGGGACTGGAGTGTCGAGCGGGACTTGGGTCGCGAAATTGGTGGCTGCGCGGGACATGAAAGATCAAGTATAAGAGCCGCGTCAGAGGTGCGTATTGCGCTTGAGTACGCTCTAGTCAGCGGTCGGCCGCTCCACGCCATCGATTACGAGGGCTGGGACGGTGCCGCGGGTCGCCTCAATCCGCAGCCCTAGTTGCTGCTCGATTGCCGTGAAGAATGGTGGCTGTTGCGCATCGGCCGACGCAACCGGAACCTCGCCGCCAAACTGAGTCTCATCCGGAGCCCAATCCAGGTCGAAATCGTAGCGTCCCGTGAGCCCCGTTTTGTCGACCACCGGCCGGTCCAGCACAGCGCGCTGGAGGAGCGCCGCAAAATCGCCCATCGTCGCGTTCTTCGCCGGCAGGTGCAAGTGCTGCGGATACACCGTCGAAATCAGTTGCGCCGGATCGCTTGCCGGCGCGGTACTCTCCTTCAGCTTTAGTCCATCCTTGCCAACTTCAAGCACGTAGATTGAGAACTCTTTCTCTTCCCGATGAAAGCTTAGCTTGAACCGCTCGACGAGCAATGCCCGCAACATTGCCATCTGTTCCGGCTGGGTTGGGCGCGTTTCGCCTGGAGTTAGCGCCACAATGTCGTAGTGATCAGCGTCGACCCAGCCAGGCCCTCCTGAAATTGTCTTTGGGCTCAGGTTGTATGCCGCGGCAATCAGCAGCTTGAGCGTGTAGTCCTTCACCACAAAACGATTCGTCCCTTGCATTGTGATGTAGCGACCAGCCTTCGCGTCCGGTTGCACAGGCTTAATAGTTGCCACTTCAAATGTGGGTGTCGTCGTGTTGGCGTTCTGCGCCGGACTTTCCGGACAAATCACGCTGGCGGCGAGTAGCAGCGCCCCTAACAAAATATCTCTCATAGCGTTGCCTCTGCCCGCCCTCTGGCCGATTGTCCCCTCACTCTGTTTTGGCGCGATAGCCTTTTATGTGGATCACGCGGTTTGTGAATCGCGCGGACCGGCCAATCTATTCTCGCCGCACATCTTTGACGCACGACCCACACAACTGCCCTGCCTTCCACACCCCGTTTTCCATGCGCCTGTGGGAGCCGTGTGTAATGCCACCCAAACTTGCGCCAACATGCCGCGTTATCCAAATCTCCTCATTTGCACATCCGCGATTTAGGAAACTCTCCCACGACCCAACCCGCCTACTCTGCGATACATTGCGCAGATTCCCACTTTTCCGAGCACAACTACGGGTACTACTGGTTTATTTATATTTCTTCTCCTACTTTACTAACCCCTAATCGCGACAGGTTGCGCACGGAGCCAATCGAGTCGGCCAGAAAGCGACAGACCAGATACCGAAGCGGACACAAGGAAACGCGAAGGAGAAAACCAGAGCCGTCCGCAGGAATTCACAGAATCAGCCCGGTTTTCCACGCGCATGGAGTTCGCAGGATGACTACAATCGGGAGGAAGAAAAGCTGCCGCTTCCGGTGACCTGCAAGTTGTTATAGAGTGAGGGCATAGGGCGCGGCTTGGCGAGCTGGGGTGGGGATATGCCAAGTGCGGAAGCCGAAGTCGAGAAGCCAACAGGGCGATCTGGAACGGGAACTGGGGTAGGATCCGCGGTCGAGTCTGGGATCGAAAATGGGGCTGAGGGGACAGCGATGGAGATTACCGTAAGCCGCCAGGATCTGGTGAAGGAACTTACCGCGACGCAGAATGTGGTCGAGCGCAAGACGACGATCCCGATTCTCTCGAACTTTCTGCTTGAGGCGGACGAATGATCGCCTGAACATTACCGCGACCGATCTGGATCAGGCTATTCGCACGAGCGCCGCTGTGAAAGTGAAGAAGGCCGGCTCATGCACGATTCCCGCGCGCAAGCTCTACGACTACATCAAGCTGCTGCCGGACGGCGACATTTCGATCAAGCTGCTTGAGAATCACTGGGTGCAAATCAGGAGCGGCCGATCAAATACGAAGATGGTCGGCATGGCGCGCGCCAACTATCCGCAGGTGCCCGAGTTTCCATCGATCTCTGTTACCAGCATTCCGCTTGTGTCATTGCGCACGCTGATTGCGCGAACTATCTTCGCCATCTCGAACGAGGAGTCGCGCTACACGCTCAACGGCGCGCTGCTGGTTTTGAAGGCCGAGTCGCTGGCGATGATCGCTACGGACGGCCATCGGCTGTCGTTTGTCGAGAAGCCGGGCGAGAGCCTGGAAGGCATCAGCGGCGAAAAGCGCGTGCTGATTCCGCGCAAGGCTCTGCAGGAGCTGCAAATCCTGCTGGCGAACACTGAAGCCGAGAAGGTGGAGTTTGCCGACGACGAGCACACGTTGTTCTTCCGCGTGGGCCATCGCACGCTGAGCAGCCGGAAGCTGACTGGGCAGTTCCCCAACTTTGAGGCGGTGATGCCGCGCGATAACACCAAGTTCGCAGTGGTGCGCTCGAGCGAGCTCTCCGCGGCCATCCAGCGCGTGGCGCAGTTCGCCGACGAGCGATCGGGCGCGATCCGGATGAAGCTCGAGGACAACGAGCTGAAGGTGAGCGCGAACTCGACTGAATCGGGCGAGAGCGAAGACACCATCGATACGCCGTATTCGTCCGAGGCAATCACGGTGGGCTTCAACTCGGGTTACATTCTCGACTTCCTCAAGGCGCTGGACAACGCGGGTGAAGTTCGCCTGGAATTTAAAGACGCGCAATCGGCCGGCCAGATGCGCCCCGAAGATCCAGAGGCCGAGTACAAGTATCGCTACGTGCTGATGCCCATGCGCATCTGACCCATGCGCACCTGATTTGATCCGTTTGCGGGAGCGCTTCACTTGATGACCTCTCGTCTCTTCTTTCTGTTTGCGCTGATGTTCGCGGCAGCGGCTCTGCACGCCCAAACTGATGCGCCACTCGAAAAGCCTCCGCGATTTGAGCTCTATGGCGGCTACGCATTCCTCAGCAATTCACCAAATGGATTGCCGGGACAGCGCCAGCCGTTAAATGGATGGGACGCAACAATTGCCGTTCCGCAGTGGCGATTTATCCGATTCAAGGTCGATGTGTCGAGCTACCGCGGCGAAAACCAGGGCGCGCAGCAAGACGTCTACTACATCATGGGCGGCGCGCAATTCACGCGGCGAGTTGGCCGCGAGTCGGCATTTCTCGAAGGGTTCGCCGGCGATGGCGGCGTCAACAGATATTGGGGACCCAATGCAAGTCCAGGTGAAACCGCATCGTGGGTATCGGTGCTGGGCGGCGGCCTGGATACGCCGATATCGCGTAACGTTGCATTTCGCGTCAGCGGCGGCTTCCAGTGGTCGAATTTCCAGCTGATCAACAGCGTGCAGAATCTTGTTCCCATTCACACGCCTGGCTTACCCAACAACTTCTTCCGCGTGTCTACGGGGTTGGTGTGGGGCTTTTGAAGCGGCGCACGCCAAACGCGAATCCGTTTCGGGCGGCAGAAAAATCAAATTGAAAAGGGAATTGGCCGTTATGCAGCTGCGGGCGCTTTGAGGAAGTTCAGGGCGCGGATCAGGTAGGCCTTTAGAGCGTGGCGATGCACGACTGCGTCGAGAAATCCTTTTTCGAGCAGGAATTCTGAGCGCTGAAAACCTTCTGGCAGTTTTTGGCGGATGGTCTGCTCGATGACGCGTGGGCCGGCGAAGCCGATCAGCGCACCCGGCTCGGCGATATTCAAGTCTCCCAGCATGGCGAAGCTGGCCGTGACGCCGCCGGTGGTGGGGTCCGTAAGCACGCAGATGTAGGGCACGCGATCGTCGTCGAGTTGCGCGAGCGCAGTGGAGATTTTGGCCATCTGCATCAGGCTCACAACGCCCTCCATCATGCGCGCGCCGCCAGAAGCGGTGACAACAATCAGCGGCTTCCGCGCAGCACGAGCGCGGTCAACAGCGCGTGCGATGGTTTCACCGACGACTGCTCCCATTGACCCGCCGATGAACGCATATTCCATGGCGCTGAGCACGACTTCATGCGGACCCAATTGCCCGACAGCATTCAAAATGGCGTCATCGAGGCCAGTGTCATGGCGCGCCTTGCGCAGGCGCTGCTTATAGGGCTTTACGTCAGTGAAATTGAGCGGATCGGTGGAGCGCAGACCGCCATCAACCAGCGCGTAGCCGGGCTCGAGAAGGGTATCGATGCGTTCGCGAGCGGAAAGCTTGAAGTGGTGCTGACACTTGGGACAGACCAGAAGATTGACTTCAAGATCCTGTTTATAAATGGGTTGGCGGCAGCCTGGGCATTTGACCCACAGGCCCTCGGTGCGGACGTTCCTGGTACCCGTATCGGGTCCGTTCTCCGCGGCAGGGCCACCCGCCTCGGAAGAGTACTCACCGTCTTCGCGCTTAAACCAGGACATACCGAAACCAATTGTAAATGGATGGGACTGGTTTCAGTGTTGGGTTTCAGGGTTCAGCTCGGTGATACAACGGCGGCAACGATTATGGGCTGAACACCGGCCGACGCCGAAATAGCGCCAGAATGAGGTTACTTCCGGGTCGGCGACAATACAACCGCAGTCGCTCCCAGCTATCACGGCCATCTCGCCCCTCGAGCATGCAATGAAAGGAGACCGCGGCACGACGAGTCGCTACTGCCCGGTAATCATTTGGGCGCCGAAACCCGTGTTGCCTTTGCGCCTGCATCAATCAGCAGTTGCTTCGATTTCTGATAATCGGGTCCATCCAGTGCATTGCATCTCGAATACCCTATGGTCATCCATTGAGGGTCTTTCGCCTGTACGATTGGGCGTCCGCAATTCGCCGCATTCAGATAGTCCAAGGCCGTGCGCCCGGCCCCATCCTTCTTTCGTGCATCGGCACCAGCCTTAAGTAGGGCTGAGATTTCGTCCGGCTCCCCGCTCTGGACGAGCAGCATAAGAGCGGTCATCCCAACATCATTGACTGCATTCACGTCCGCCCCTGCGTCCAGAAGGTCCTCATCAGACATGCCCGTGACAGCCGACGCCATCAGTGCCGTTTCGCCCCTCTTGGAGCGCGCATTCACATTCGCACCTGCTTTGAGCATTTCGCTTACTACTGAATTGCCGTACGAACTAGCCGCATACATTAGGGGTGTCCAGCCGCTCGCGTCAATATCAGTCAGCTTGTCACCTGCGGCGAGTGCGGCTTGGACACCTGCCTCATTTCCGCTATGCGCCGCATCCATAAGCATCGTCTTGCCTGGTTTGGGCAGATACTCGTTGGTGATCTCTACAATGCTCTCGGTTTTCGGATCGCCGTGACGCCATCGGTGCGTATTAGCAGCTGCGTCGACAGCAAGTTCAACATCCCTAAAGATCGGCGGTGCGACATCGCCATATTCGCTTACGCCTTTCTCTCGCCCTCCGATGCGCACTTTGAAGGAACTCCCGTCGCCATCCATCAATCCGGCCTGGTAATAATCGCCGCAGAGATCCCAAACAGACTGAGTTCGAAACTGCTCCAAGAGCGACTTCGCAGCCGCCGGGGAAATGAGGCCTCTCTGCGATGTCTTTCCCTGTTCCCATTCTCTCCAGGCAACTGAGCCTTCTGCGCCTACTCTCACTATCTCGTTCCAGCGATCCACCTCCACAAAATCACCGCTCATCACTGACGATGGCACGACGCGCTCTAAGGCGGATGGACATCCTGAACGTTGAAGCCCCGTTGTGGAGATGGATAGCACCCGAACGCCGCCGGTCCCATCCAACTCCACCTTTGTTACTGGCTGGCCTTCGCGGTCAAACCCATCTTTCGGCGGATCAAGCTGGAAGTGAAATGTGACCTCGCGAACCTGCTCCGCAGGCTTCGCCGTCGTCGGAAAACGCCAGGCTTCGACGTTTTCAACCGCCACACTTTGCAGCATCGCAGGGCCTGAGATCGGCTTAACATCCGCGGTGCCACCCTCTGGCGTCTGCCTGAAGCTCACAACCACGTCACCCTGAACATGAGCGACTCTGGCAATCGGAGGATATTTCAGTTCAGGAAGATGATCGGGAACCGCCGTCTGTCCCTGACAGACACTGAAGGTCAGCGCGAACAAAGCCAGCGGAGCTCGTGCCCAAAGTCTCGCCATCCTTGGCCCTGCCTTATGTATGCGCGCTAAATGTCGGATTCTCTTGAATCCCGGTCGGAGACCATCTTACTCGCGTCCTTCTGCCAAGCTAGCCACGCAGATAAGCGTCGTCGCCGTCGATCCAGTCCTGGCGCGGCGGATTGAAGATGTCGAGCGCCACCGAGTCTTCGAGCGCGATTACTTCGTGCGGGACGTCTGGCGGAATGGTGAGAATCTCGCCCGCGCGCACGGCAACTTCCTTGCCGTCGATCATGAAATTCAGCGCGCCCTCAACAACGTGGCTGATCTGCTCGTGAAAGTGGTGATGCATCGGCACGTGCGCGCCCTTCTTGAGCACGATGCGCGCAAGCATGACGTTTGTGCCTACGACATACTGGCGGGTGATGAGCGGATTCAACGGCTCAGGCTCAATGTCGGCCCAGCGATGGTGTGTGCTTTCCGGCACGGCTGCCTCCTCAGTCGACTCGATTCCGCGCTGTCGATCATGGCGCCGCGTCGGTCAATACTCGATACCGCGCTGCGCGAGAATGCCCTTCTGGTAGGCGTGCTTTACTTCGCGCATTTCGGTCACGGTATCGGCCAGCTCCACCAACAGCGGATGCGCATTGCGCCCGGTCAGGATCACATGCACCATCTCCGGCTTGGCTTTCAGGGCCTCGGCCACCTCCGCAGGATCGAGCATCCCGTAGCTGATGGCGTAGTTGATCTCGTCGAGCACCACCAGGTCCCACTCGCCGGAGTCGATCGCCTCGCGCGCTTCCTCCCAGGCTGCCTGCACCAGGCGAATGTCTTCGGGGTCTGCCTCCGCGCCGCCGATCTTCACAAAGCCGCGGCCCATTTGCTTAAGGACGAAATTTGGCCCGAGGGTCTCCGCTGCGTCCAGCTCGCCGTAGTGCCACGAGCCTTTGATGAACTGGAGCACGAGCACTTTCATGCCGCATCCGACGGCGCGCAAGGCCGTGCCCAGCGCGGCAGTGGTTTTGCCTTTGCCGGGGCCGGTGTTGATGAGAATAAGTCCGCGTCGCGTCTCTGCCAATGCTCAATGCCCCTTGTGGTACGGATGACCCGTGAGAATTGTACATGCGCGGTAAAGCTGCTCTGCCATCACGAGCCGGGCGAGCTGGTGAGCGAGCGTCATGGGCCCGAACGAGAGCAGCCCACCGCGGCGCTTGGCCTCTGTTCGCACATTCTCTGACCATCCATCCGCCGGCCCGATGGCAAAGACAATATGTTGCGTGCCCTCATCGCGGCGTGCGCCGAGCCATTCTGCAAGCGCCTCGGAGCTCATCTGCCGGCCGCGCCCGTCCAAAAGCAGAACAACCGGCTCCGTGCGGCCCTTTTGCCGGCCGAGCCAGTCGAAAAAGGCCGATTCGGTGCGAAACGATTGGCTGTCGCACCGCGCAACCCCAACACAACGCTTGAGATAGTCGCTCACCAAGCCCTCGTACGGGTCCTGCTTTCGAGCCGCGGCACCGATGTGGGCGAGGGTGACCTGCATAGTGAGGACAATACCTCAAAAAAGCGGCCTTGAGAACGAGCCGCAATCTCCATCTAAAGCTTGAAACCTTAGCCCACGTTTCGGATTATTCATATAGAAAAATATGAATAATCATAGGGATCGTCACAGGACCGAAGGGCCCAGTTGTATCTACCACGAAAATGTGAGGTACAACCTGTTTGTTTTCTGTTAACAAGATGCTAGTGGAGTCTCTGGGATGAATGGCCCCCTGCGTGCACACATACCCACAAGGATTTGTTTCTCGTGAGCATGGTTTGGGCCTTAGTTCAAACTGGAAGCGCCGAGGACAGTACGATCCATTCCTCGATTCACAGCATTAAGGTTCTTCGCGACGTTCGCTGAATCGAGTGGCTCTTCAACTAGAAAGATGGGAAGCGAGGGTGCGGTTCGGGCTCCCCTTTTCAATTTTTTAATACAGCGGTCCCAGCTCTCTTAGGAGGAAATAGGATGCGGATTTTCCGGTTTCAGTCTGCGATATTGGCGCTTACCCTTTTGGTCTGTTGGTTCTCTCGCGTTCGTCAACGTTCCGGTTGCAATGGCCCAGGTCACCGCGGCTGCGATTCACGGCACGGTCACCGATCCAAGCGGAGCCGTGGTTCCCGACGCCAAAGTGACGGCCCTCAACACGGCCACAGGAATCTCGGAAGAGGCCACCTCAAACAAGAACGGCTTCTATACCTTTCCGGCGCTGCAGATTGGCGGTCCGTACAAACTAACGATCGAAGCTCCTGGTTTCGAAAAGGTCGAGGAGACGGGCATCGTGCTGACCGTAAACGCAAATCTGGAAGAGAGCGCCGTGCTAACTGTGGGAACCACGGCGCAGACGGTGACGGTGAATTCATCGGCGGTGCAGGTGGAGACCAGCAACACGCAGTTGGAACAGGAAATTCCCGCGTCGCAGCTTGAAAGCCTTCCGATGCTCGGTCGCGATGCCGCGTCGTTGGAGAGGCTGGCGCCGGGCGTCGTGGAATCATCGGATCGATTCGGATCCTACTCGGTTAACGGCAGCCAGACCCAGAGCAACTCATTCCAACTGGAGGGTATTGACAACAATGACGGCCCGCTGCAGGATGAAGGTTTCGTGATCAACCCGGATGCGCTGCAGGAGGAGAACATTGTCTCCAGCACCATCAATCCCGAATTCGGCCGCAATAGCGGTTCGATCATCAATCAGGTTGTCAAGGCGGGCACAAACGAGATCCACGGAAGCGGGTTTGAGTACTATCGCGACACGTTTTTGAACCTTCCGGGCTACTTTGCGCTTCCCGGCGAACGGACGCCTTTTCACCAGAACCTTTACGGGGGTACGCTCGGCGCACCGGTCATCAAGAACAGGCTCTTCGGATTTGCCGCTTACCAGGGATATCGCAACAGGACAGGATCGATTGTTCAGACCCCGGTCTTCCAAAACGGCATCGTCCCCAGCTCAACGAGCCCAGGTGGAAATTTCAGCAATGAGCAAAACGTCGCCAACGGCGATACCAATTTAAATGTCGGCCTGACAGGCAATGACATTCCATTCGACATCGTGGCTGGTACCGGATCGGCGAATGCCGGGGCTACATGCGGGCCCGGGACAGCCTACTTAGCCTGGACCGATTGTTTTCCCGTCGGAACACCGGTTGACATCAATCCCTCGAGCTTCAATTCGACTGCGGTGAAGCTCGCACAGAAGTATGTGCCTGCGGGCAACGCCGGCACGGCGCTGGCCCCGTACTTCAATTTCCCGACCGCTGACACGGGAGCGCAAGACCAGGGCGTTTTGCGCGCCGACTATCACATTAGCGATCATGACAGCATCTATGGCGTCGGCATCTTCCAGTCGAGCCCTTCGACGGATACCCTGCCCTTCGGAGGCTCAACGCTACCGGGCTTCGGCATGATCAATGCTGAACACTTCAAGCTCTTCGCGGCACAGGAAACCCACACCTTCAATGCCAATACCTTGAACGTGATACGCGCCGGCTACTATCGCTTTAACTACGCGTCGGTCGAACCAGCTTCGGTGGTCGCCCCCTCGAGCCTAGGCTTTGGCATCGACCCGCAGAATCCGTCGTCTGGCATACCGAACATGGGCTTGACCGGCCTGTTCACCATTGGTTTCAGCTACGAGGGCCCGCAACCACGCAAGGATACGAACCTCACGTATAGCGACAACTTCAGCCACCTCGTAGGCAATCACGATCTGAAGTTTGGAGTGAACATCGAGCAATTCCGTGTGAGCAACCCTTACTCCGCCGATAACAACGGCGACTTTGGATACTCTGGTGCAGGCACCTATAGCTCCGGCGACCCCGGCATCGACTTTCTGCTCGGCATTCCCGACACTTATACACAAACTTCGGGCGGCTTCATCGACACCAGCGCTTGGGAGGACTATGTGTTTGCCCAGGATAGCTGGCGTGCGACCCACGACCTGACCATCAATTATGGAATCGCGTGGGATGTGGAGACGCCGAACGCTAATTTGCAGTTCAACGGTCTCGGCATCACCTGCTTTTACGTGAATAGCCAGACGTCCAAAGTTTTCCCGGGTGGTTTTCCAGGGATGCTCTTCCCCGGCGACCCGGGGTGCAACAAGTCGGGAGGCGCAACAACAAAATATACCCACTTCGGCCCGCGGTTCGGCTTTGCGTGGTCACCGAGCCAAGGCCCGTCAGCTTTGATTGGTGCATCGGGCGAGCATAAGTTCTCAATTCGTGCCGGGATAGGTCTTTACTACAATCGCGATGCACAGGAAGGCCAGTTGCAGAACCTCGGCGACATCCCCAACTTCCTTGAGTCCCACGGCGCCGCGGATTTTGGCGGCAGCCCCGCCTTCATTAACCCCTTTGCCGATGTCGCCGGCAACGGGTCGGAACCCAATGAATTCCCGTACGCGCGCCCAAAAGCCGGCACCGCACTCGATTGGGAAAGCTATACTACGCTCGACACCAGTTCCATCGACCCCGGCTACTCAACGCCGTACGCCTACAACTTCAACCTCAATATCCAGCGCCAGCTGCCCGGCAACATGGTGTTGCAGATTGGATATGTCGGCTCCGTAGGCCATCACCTCGCAACCACCTACGATGCAGATCCGATCACCGTGGCCGGCCACGCCGCTTGTCTCACTAACACGGGCGCGGAGGCAGGTTGCACGAGCATCGGTGGCCGTGCGGAGCAACACTTGTACTTCCCGCAGAATGCAGCACAGCCAGCGATCTTCCCTGGCACGGGCGGCGGCGCGATTCCCACACTGCCTAATGGGCTTCCAGACTATCTGGATGTTGGAGCATTGGGAACCACTGGCTCATCGAACTACAACTCCCTGCAGGCGAGCCTTATAAATAACACCTGGCACGGGCTGTACTTCACCTTTGCGTATACGTACAGCCACGGCTTGGACAACGCGTCGGGACTTGAAAGCTCTGGCTTCGACGGCAGAGGAATGAACAACATTCCGGGATTCCAGTACCTCAACTATGGCGACTCCGACTACGATGCCCGCCAGCGCGTGGTCACTTCGTATGACTACAAGGTGCCTCTGTTGCAATCGATGAACGAGAACTTCGCCATCAAGGAGATTCTTGGGGATTGGCACGTGGCGGGACTGACAGTTCTCCAGTCTGGCTTCCCGGTCACGGTGATCGACTACGGTACTTATAACTCCTTGTGGTGCGACGAGTTTGTCTACTACTCCTGCCCGGACGAGCCAAACACCAGCAGCTTTCACATCAAGACTTTCAACCCGAGGACCCTGAATTCGGATGGCCTCAACTCAGGCTTCGACTCATCGAGCTTCTCTCAAGAGTCGGTCGGCACCTTCGGCAATGTGAAACGAAACTTCTTCCATGGACCGGGTTTCAATTACACCAACCTGAGCCTGTATAAGAACATTCCATTCGGCAGGGAATCCGGCCGCGGTGTTCAGATCGCACTCCAGGCGGCGAACGTGTTCAACCACGCCAACTTCGCCCAGCCGGATAACAACTTCAACGACGGCCCCTACTTCGGGACGGTAAGCGGAGTGGACGCGTCAGCGGATTACAACGGAGATCCGGCAGCCGGCAGAACGGTTCAGATCGCGGGCAAATTCAACTTCTAACTACCGTTCTTGCAATCTGATTTAAAGGAAAGGGCGTCCCGGGTGGGACGCCCTTTTTTTGCCCTCAAGTTGCCCCCTGGGGCGCCAGAGCGCGCTACCTCGGCTGGTGGACCAGCCTCTGAGCGGATTTAGCTGCGCAGTCCGCGACAGGAGCCTCAGGGCCAGGAGGACAGGCGGAGCCCGAAAGATCGGTGCATAGAGGGGGCAAAAAGATCGAAACTGGAGGGCGCGACGTTGGGCCTTCATGTACATTTTTTGCAATATTATGGGTCTGAGCTATGTGTTTTCATATTCCATTAACACTTTCGGGTGAGTCGCATGACCCAAAGGTCATTTCTTTTCAATTCGTTGAGTGTCACTGGTCGCTCTAATCGAATTGGCACACAAATTGCACTTATACCTCCAAAAGAATTCTGCAACTTCGCTGGGTTCAAATTCCAGCGAGCTATTCAGTTTGTGAGACCGGATTTTCCCTCATCGAGTCTCCGAGAGCGCACAACTCTGGATGGTGAGGCCTCACCCCAAAGGTTCATCAGTTCAGAGAATTTCTGGAGGATATGCATGCGGTTTTTCCGATTTCAGGGCATAGCAGTTGTGTTAGCCATTGCGTTCGTTTTGGGCTTGATCGTCACAACCGGGCAGCAGAGCGGATACTGCCAAGAAACAACAGGCGGGTTGCAAGGTGTGGTGAACGATCCCTCAGGCGCAGTCGTGCCTCGGGCTACGATCACGGTAACGACACCGACGCTGGTTGGCTCGAAGGTGACGACGAGCGATTCGGCAGGCTACTACCACTTCTCGAACCTGCCCGCCGGCGCGTACACGATCAAGGCCGAGGCGGCGGGTTTTGAGACCCTGAAGCGAGAAGGCCTCGTCATCGAGGTGGGTCACTTGCCCACGGTCAACTTGATCATGAAGGTCGGCTCAGTGTCCACCGTGGTTGAAGTAAACGACAATCAAGGGCCAATGATCGATGAAACCACGACCACGACACTGACCAATATCTCTCAGCAGGCTCTCTCTGACCTTCCGCACGGAACTTCATTCCAGTCGGTGATCCAGTTCGCGCCCGCGGCGCGCAACGAGCCCCTGATGGGCAACACCGCCATGGGTAATGGAACCGGCTCGACTTCTCCGGGCAACGGCAGCAACGGCAACGCAGTCGGCTACTCTATTGGCGGCGGCTCGGACTCGGAGAACTCCTACCTGGTGGAAGGCCAGGAGACGGCCGACATTATCGGTGGCTTCTCCCACACTAACGTCCCCATGGATTTCATCTCGGATGAGCAGATAAAGACATCCGGTGTTGAAGCAGAGCACGGCGGCGCTTTGGGCGGCGTGGTCAACGTGATCATGGACAAGGGCACCAACCGCTGGCATGGGGCAGTCTTCACCGGCTTCCAGGATGGCGCCATGAACGGCTCGCCCAGAGCGAATTTGCGCTACGATCCGACGTCAACAGGCAGCACGACGTCGTGGGGCGTGACCGACCCGGATGCGCAGGATTATCAGCCGATCCGGCCGCACACCAGCGATTTCTTTCCCGGCGTCACGGTTGGCGGCCCGATTATATCTCTCTTGCCTAGATTGTATGGAATCTCAGATTCCGCTTACGAGGCTCTCAACAAGCGCATCACGTTCTTTGGCGGCTACAACCCCGACTTCAACTCCTTTGAAGAATTCTTGAACTACGGCCCCAACGGCGGGATCACTCCGTTCAGCCAAAACCAGCATACCGACTATGCATACGCCCGCATCGACGCTGAAGCGACGTCGAGGATTCGCCTCTTTGGCTCGTGGATCGCTCAGGACCAGAAGGAGTTCGGCGAGGATTTGCCGTCCCCGGACTCGGTCCAGGGCTACGACAACGTCATCACGGGCTGTTCCGGCAGGGGCGCTTCGCTGACCTGTACTCCAGGAGGCAACTTCGAGGATCCTTCAAGCTTCTCGCATACATACGGTTACTCGGCCCCTAACTTGACGTTAAATTTCGGCGCGGATATTACCCTGAGCAACAGCCTGGTATCGACTACCCGGTTCGGATACTTCTTCGATAACTACCACGACATCGGATTCCCGACCAGCGGCGTGCTTGATGAATGGGAAACCAGCGGTATTGGCGCGGTAGATACCAACGGAGCTCCGCTGCCTTCCGCACTGGCCGAGGGCACAGGTTACATATCGGGAGCGTTCGACGAGAACTTTACCCACTTCAATGCCAGCAAGGCCACCCAATTCGATGAAGGCATCTCGTGGTTCCATGGCGGCGCTCACAACACGCACAACGTGAAGTTTGGCTACCAGATGCATCGTAATTACAACCTCATCAACCAGGGCTACAATGAGCCAGACATCCAGTTCAACCCCGGCACCACGAGCCCGTACAACTACATTGACCCGGCCGTGGGAGGCGCGAATTGCACGGCAGTTGAAGCGACTACCGGCTATCCCCAATGCGTGGGCACCTATGGTGTCTTCAACGTGAACGACTACGGAACCACCGGCGCGGCGGACGCGCTGAACCACGGTTTCTATGTGCAGGACGCCTGGACGATTGGACATGGTATTACCCTGAATGGCGGCCTGCGCATTGAGCGCGAGTACTTGCCAGCTGAGAACCAGCCCATCACTCAGAAAATCACTCGGCCCATTAACTTTGGCTGGGGATCAAAGATCGCTCCCCGCGTTGGAGCGGCATGGGATGTTTTCCAGAACGGCAAGATGAAGGTCTTCGGCGGTTATGGCAAGTTCTACGATCAGATGAAGCTGAACCTGGCCATCGGCTCCTACGGCGGCGAGGTCTGGGAGGAGTGCTGGTATGCGCTGATGGAGCCTTCCCTGGCCAACGTAACCCCTGCATTCAACAGCACCGGTGCCTACTGCGTCGGCACGACAGACCAGGCCACGGCGAACTGGGCCGGTGGAACCGTGCCCACGGGAGTGACGTACCTCGAAGCTCAGAACCTGCGCACCAACCCAACAACCTGCTCCACTTGCACTCTGACCGAAGAGGGCACCGCCCCCGGCCTCAAGCCCTATCAGCAACATAACACTGACTTGGGCGTGGACTTTCAGATCAGTCCGAACCTGGCTTTCGAAGCGAGGTGGGACCGAAAACGGCTGGATGCAGTCATTGAGGACTCTGCCATCTTCAATCCCGCGTCAGGTGGGGAGACCTTCGTCATTGTCAATCCGGGAGAAGGCGTCGACAGCACCTTCAACAAATACTGGAACTTCCTGTACGGCGTACCCCCGGATTGCGTGAGCAATACATGCCCGCCACCAGGCGTTCAAAAACTCAGTCCAGCCGCTCGCAGCTACGACGGAATTGAATTCAGGTTGACGGCGGCGCCGACCCACGGCCTGGCGGGTTCGTTCTCGTACACCTATAGCAATTTCCGCGGCAACTACACCGGGCTGAGCAGTTCCGATATTTCAGACGGCGGCGGCGGCCGCAATGCTCCCAACAACAGCCGCGCCTTTGATGAGACGTATTTCTCGGTGAACGCCCAGGGCGGGTCTTCCAGCGGGCTGTTGCCCACCGACCGCCCGAACGCGCTCAAGGGCTATGTCTACTATGAACTGCCCTGGTTGCATAAGCTCACCACGGACTTCGGCATCTTCCAGGCGGCTTATAGCGGCACTCCGCTCTCCAGCCAGACGGATGTGGGCTACTCCTTCGGAGGTCAGCCCGGCTTCCCGGTGGACATTGTCAATCGCGGCAAGTGGATTGACGTGACGCAGAATGCATCGACTGGAGTCATCACAACTAGCTCGCCCTATACCAAACGCACGCCCTGGTATACCAGTACAGACCTTAACTTCAAACAGGGCTTCAAGCTTGGTGAGTCGAGCTCCATTACTTTTGACGCGACCTTCACTAACGCGCTCAACGAGCATCACGTCGTCTCATATTGGCAGCAGATCGACTCCGACTATACGGCGAACAATTACCTTGCGCCTGATGGGCTAGCCATTTTCGACGGCCTCGATTTCTACTCAGCCGCCATGACCCCGTACAACTACACGCAGGCGATGAACACCGGCGCGGACAACGGTACCCCGACAGGCGGCCCGATCACGATCGACAGCGAGTACGGCAAGCCGTACGAGTATCAGGTGCCGAGAAATGCCATCCTGGGTGTGCACATCACGTTCTAAGATGGTTTTGTAAGGAATGTAACAACAAAAGGGACCGCTTCGGCGGTCCCTTTTTTGCTCGCAGTGGCATCAGGCGGCGTGGTGCGCGATTGCGCTCAATGCTTTTTGGATTTTGCTTCTGCTTTTTTCCTTCGCGTGGGCTTTACGGCGGCCGTCGCCTTTTTCGCGGCAGCCTTCGGCCTTGTGGTCTTTGTCGGGGCTTTCGGAGCCTTTGCGGGCCGTTTCGCCGGTGGGGGTGGCGCTGCGGCTGTCTTGCTGCGCACGGCGCGGGTCTTCTCGGCCAGCGTGGCCGTCAGCTCGGCGTCGAACTCGGCCGGCGTCAGCGGGCGCGCCGATTTGCGCAGCCGCTCGATGTCGTAGAAGGCGCGCTTTTCATCGAGAAACACGTGGATCACAAAGTCCACGTAGTCGAGCAGAATCCACTCGCCGTTGCGGCGGCCCTCCACCGAGTTCGGATAGGCGCCGAAGTTGTGTTTCAGCCGCAGCTCAATCTCATCGGCAATGGCGACGGCCTGCCGCTGGTTGCTGGCTGAGGTGACGAGGAAAAAGTCTGAGAGGCCAGAGTCGACAGGATCGAGCTCGAGGATGCGGGTGTGCTGGCCCTTCTTTTCTTCACAAACCGCGGCAGCGGTCTGCACCATGATGCGCGTCTGTTTCTGCGCCTGCGAAATATTCATGCTTTAGTGAGGCTCTCCATGCTCATCGTAGCCTGTCGATTCGGCATGGAGCAAGTTGCGGGTCAGAGAGGCTGCCGGGCTCGCCGCCGCGACCGCCGGTCGGGCGACACGCATTCGACTTAGCCGCCGTAGAGGCCGTGCCGCACAATGTAGTCACGAACGGCCGCCGGCAGCAGAGTCGCGGTCGGCAATCTGGCCGCTGGAGCCGTTGCGTATCTGGGTCCGAATTTCTGTTCCGCTGATTTCCACGTCCAGCCCGGGAAGCAAATAAAATGGCGCGCGTTGCCCGGCCGGATTCACGAGAGTGAAGGTGCGAACTTCAATTCCGGATTCACCTGGTCCGGACTCGATTGGGCTGAATTCGTTTCGATCGCCCGCTGGCGCGGGCTCAAGCGTGAGTCCTTGCGGCAGCGCCGCCTGCAATCCCGCGAGGGACTGGCCTGGCCGCGAGGCAACGATCAGGGCGCCGCAAAGGGAATCTCCGCGGCGCGATGCCACTGCCGCAAGCCGAAAAACGAGTCAGCGCCCATCAGGCAATAGAGAATGCAGTCAGGCTCGAATTCGGCGCGCAAGGCATTGAGCGTGTCGATCGTGTAGTTGGGCAAGGCTTCGCCCTCGCCTGAAGATCTTCGGCGCATCGACAAGCGAAACCGCGAACCCCGGTTCGCCTTCGATGGCCAGCCGCGTCATGGCCAGGCGGTCGTCAAAGCTCGCGGACGAACCCTCGGGCTTGAGCGGCTGCGCGCCCACCGGCGCAAACAAAACCGTATCCAGATGGAACGCATCGCGAGCCGCGCGCGCGACGGCCAGATGGCCCAGATGCGGCGGGTCAAAACTTCCGCCGAAAAAGGCGATTCGGCTGCCGGTTTGCGCTGCGGTCGTCTGTCCGGTCGTTGGGGCCGGGCGGGAATCCGGGCGAGAATTCGGGCATGGGTCCATCGTAATCGCTGGCGCGGGTCTGTCGGTCGCAGGCTTCGGCGGGCGGCTCGCATCCGATAGAATTGTTCTGCTGCTATGCGTCCTCTTCTTATCATCCTCGCCCTCGCCGGACTGGTGGTCTCTGCGCTCGCGCTCAAGGTGCACTACGACACCGGCACCGAGCCCTGCTCCATCAACGATCACTGGGATTGCGGCATCGTGAACCACAGCTCGTTCGCCATGATCCATGGCGTCCCTGTAGCGGCCATCGGCATCGCGGGCTATCTGTTGCTGGGAGTTCTGGCGCTTGCGCGGCGGCGCGCTCTGCTCTTCATCGCCGCCCTCATCGGCCTGGGCTTTGCGCTTCATCTCACACTGATCGAGAAGAACGTTCTCGAGGTCTGGTGCCTCTATTGCGTCATCTCGCAGGGAATCATCGCTCTCATCACGCTGCTGAGCGCCGGCTGGCTCATCGCGGCGCAGATTGCGAAGTCGCGCGCGACCAAGACGGCATAGGCGCAGGACTCATTCACGCCGGCAGACTCATTTTCCTGCGCCGCGCGCTGCATTTCCGGCGTCAATCTTCGACGAAATCCACTGATAAAATTGAAGCAGATCGATGCTGACCGGCTGGTATGCGCGCAGGATGTACGCGTGGGAGACGCGGCTGACCACGCGCGACGAAAATCGCGTGGTGCGCCCATTGGAGTGGGGCTTTGAGTGGATCGCGCCGTTTCTTGAGGCGCACGGCTTTGGCTCCGCCGTTCCCGGTCCCGATGTCGCTCGCGACCCTGCGGCCGCCGAAGCCGCCATGCTCCGCATCAACGAGCTTCTGATTCGCCACAGCGACCTGTTCTTTGGCTACGAGCGGCCCAACGGATTTCCGCCTGGAAGAGCGCCATCCGCAGTTCTTCCCCACCAACGTGCGGCCTGAGACGCTCGCCCAAGATGCGGAGCTGAAGCAGCAGGCCGCCGAGGGGAAGCTTCCCAAGGCGCAGTATCTGCGCTTTACTTCGCCGGAGCGCACGCCCTACCCGGAGAACGATCTGGTGAATGCGCGCTGGTATCCGGCGCCCGCGCACAAAGATCCGGCGCGGCCCAAACAGGCCATCATCGTGATGCCGCAGTGGAACGCCGACGGCTTCAGCCACAACTCGCTCTGCACGATCTTCAATCGCATGGGCGTCTCGGCGCTGCGGCTCTCCAAGCCCTATCACGACATTCGCCGGCCCGCGGAGCTGGAGCGCTCCGACTACGCGGTGAGCGCCAACATCGGCCGCACGATTTCCGCCTGCCGCCAGGCGGTGGTCGATATTCGCTGCTGCCTCGACTGGCTTGAGGAGCAGGGCTACGAGCACTTCGGCGTGCTGGGCACCAGCCTCGGCTCCTGCTACGGCATATCTGGCCAGCGCGCACGATGCGCGGCTGCGCGTGAATGCCTTCAACCACGCGTCTACAGCGTTTGGCGATGTGGTGTGGGCCGGGCAGAGCACGCGCCACATTCGCGCAGGCGGTGGCAGCAGGCGGGCCTCACGCAGGATCGGCTGCGCGCCCTGTGGGCCACCGTCAGCCCGGTCAGCTACTACAGCAAAATTTGCCAGGCCGGAAGCCGGCGGCCCGCGGAAACGCGTTCTGCTGGTCTACGCCAACTACGATCTCACATTTCCGCGGGAGTACTCGCTCAAGGTGGTCGAGGCCGTCCGCCAATCCGGCTTGAACTACGAAGTGCGCGTGCTGCCCTGCGGCCACTACACCACCGGCGAAACGCCCTACAAATTCATCGACGGATGGTATCATGGGCTGGTTTGTGTATCGCGCGTTCAAGGCGCTGCGCGAAGAAAAAGCGGCCAGCTTACGCGCACGCGTCACGCCCAGCACCCGACGCCGAAGAGGAAGCCGTTTCGCGCTAGCGCACGCTGCTCAAATCCATCCGCAGCATCTTCGCCGGATCGAGATACGCATTCTGCCAGCGCACGGCCCAGTGCAGATGCGGCCCGGTGACGCGGCCCGTTGCTCCGCTCAGCCCGATGAGCTGGCCCATGACGACACGTGCTCGCCTTCGTGCACGTCGATGCGGCTCAGGTGCATCGAAATCGTGAACAGCCCCAGCCCGTGGTCGATGACCACGCAGTTGCCTTCGTAGTAGAGCGGCCGCGCCAGCACCACCACGCCGCTGTTGCCGGCGTGCACCGGCGTTCCCGTCGCCGCGCGAAAATCCATCCCCTCGTGAACGCTGGCGAGCTTGTCCGTTGAAGGTGCGCCGCGTGCCGAAGCTGTCGGTTGGCGGCGGCGTGAACCGGCGCGCGAAAATCGCCGGACCACAGCGGCTCGGCCGCGCTCGCCGCAAACACTTTGCTCTTCAGCTCGACTTCGGCCTTGATTCGCGCAAGCTCGTCAGGGCCCGGCTCGACGAACTTCGGCGCGACTGTGAGAGTGCCGGTGCGGTAATGCGCGGGAAGAATTTCAACGCTGCGGCTCAGGTCGATTGCTGCGCCCGTCCGCCATTCGAGCGGAGATTTTCAGAGTCGAGGGGCCGGTCTGCGCTTTCACGTCCACTCCCGCGAGCGCATACCACGCATGCCCATCGCGCCCGCGAAAGAACTCGAGTTTTTGGGCAGGCCCCGTGCCTACGAGCCACTCACCATTCACTGTCGCACCCGCCGGCAAATGCACGCAAATCAGCTCTGGCGAGCCTGCTACGACGATCGCCGGCGTGAGCGTCACTCGGTCACGTGTCTGTGCTCTGGCTGGCAGCGCGGAAGTCGATGTTGTCAAAATAAAGGCGGCCAAAACCAGGCGAAATGCAAGCCGCGGAATACGGGCGCCGGTCATGCAATCAGCATACCGGGCTTGTTTCATGACGGGATACTCACTTGTTTGAATTCGGCTGCGGGTGCGCGGCCTTCCACGCCGCCACGCGATCCTGCACGGCGGCCAATTCATCGGCGGTGATCCGCTCGCCGATCATCTGCCGGTTGGCCGCATACTTCTCCTGATCGGGACCCTTGCACTGAAGCGGCAAGGTCGAGCCAGAAATAGGCCTCCACATCGTCCTGCGGCACGCCCTGGCCCATCGAATAGAGCACCCCAAGTGTTCCCTGCGCGCCCACGTCTCCCTGGTCAGCAGCCTTCAGATACCACGCCGCCGCCTGCTCCATATCGCGCGGAAAACCATTCCCGCCATCGCGATAGAGCGCGGCCAGATGAAGCTCTCCGTCAACGGATTTCTGCTCGGCGGCCTTGCGATACCATGCCGCCGCCTGCTGGTAATCTTCGGCGATCTGGCTTTGGACATGCTCACTGGCGGCCGCGTGCGCATAGTGCTCACCCACTTGCACTTCCGCTGCCGCATCGCCCGGCATTCGCTTTGGCCAGCAGGTCTGCGTCGACATTCGCCCGCTGCTGGCGCCGGGCTCGGGGTCTGGGCCGTCACAAGCTGCGGCGCGAAAGCACAAATCAAAATCCAGGCGAGATGGCGGTGGCGGCCGGTCATGAGATCCTCTGAAAAATCTGTTCCGGATTCAGTTTACGGGATTTGCACTTCCGGCTGGGTTGATCGGCCTGTTTCCACAAGGGAGAACAAGCTAAAATTCCAGTTATGACTGACCGCATGTCTCTCTCCCTCGCCCAGGCCGATCCCGAGGTCGCCGCCGCTCTTGACCAGGAAACTCTCCGCCAGCACGAGGGGCTGGAGATGATTGCCAGCGAAAACTTTGTGTCAGAAGCCGTATTAGAGGCGGCCGGCTCGATCTTCACCAATAAATACGCCGAGGGCTACCCCGGGCGCCGCTATTACGGCGGCTGCGAGTACGCCGACGTCGTGGAGAATCTGGCCCGCGACCGCGCGCGCCAGCTCTTCGGCGGCGAGCATATCAATGTGCAGCCGCACTCCGGCTCGCAGGCCAACGCCTCGGCCTTCGCGGCAGTGTTGCAGCCGGGCGACACGATTCTTGGCCTCGACCTTTCGCACGGCGGCCATCTGACTCACGGCCATCGCCTGAGCTTCAGCGGCAAGTTATATCGCACCACCTTCTATCATGTCCGCCGCGACACCGAAACCATCGACTACGACGAGATGGAGGCCGTTGCGATCCAGGAAAAGCCGAAGGTCATCATCGGCGGCGCCAGCGCTTATCCGCGCCTGTGGGATTTTGCGCGCATGCGCCAGATCGCCGACAAGGTGGGCGCGATTTACGTCTTCGACATGGCGCACATCGCCGGCCTGGTGGCCGGCGGCGTGCATCCTTCGCCCGTGCCGCACGCGCAGATCACCACGACCACCACGCACAAGACGCTGCGCGGCCCGCGCGCCGGCCTCATCATCAGCACCCAGGATCTGGCGACCGCGATCGACAAATCAGTGTTTCCCGGCCAGCAGGGCGGCCCGCTGATGCACATCGTGGCGGCCAAGGCAGTCGCGTTTAGCTGAGGCTCTGCGCCCTGAGTTCCGCGACTACGCCGCGCAGATCGTCTCCAACGCCAAGGCCCTCGGCTGAAGGCACTGCAGTGCGGCGGGCTATCGGTTGGTTTCCGGCGGAACAGACAATCATCTCCTGCTCGTCGATGTCTTCGAAAAAGGCATTCTCGGTTCCGAAGCCGAGCTGGCGCTGGGCAAGGCCGGCATCACGGTGAACAAGAACTCCATCCCGTGGGATACCAATCCGCCGCTCAAGCCCTCCGGCATTCGCGTGGGCACGCCCGCGCTCACCACGCGCGGCATGAAGGAGCCGGAGATGCGCACGATTGCCGCGTGGATCGCCAAGGCTCTCGACACAGCGCAACGACGACGCGGCGCTCGACGCGCATTCGCGGCGAGGTGGCGGAGCTGGCCAACCAGTTCCCGCTTTACGCCTGGCGGCGCGCACCGGTGGCGGTGACTGCGTAGCGGCGCTACGGCCGCCGCGTAGGTTAGTATCTTGCCCACAATTCGGCCTCGGTACCTATGTGCACGTCGAGTATCTCGGAACATAAGTGGTTAGGCACGTAAGCCCGGTGTTTCTCTATTGATTTCCAAAACAGGGAGAGTAACTCGGCGGGATAGGCGCTTAGGCCATCCCGCCTGAGTGTTTTGCTCGCCATCCGCTCCACTGCCAATAACCAGGCGGAAGAAGCAACGGCATCGACTCTGTCGCTTGTCTGATTGAAGAAAAACTCTTGCGGGAAGTTATGTCGACGTTGATTTCTTGATTTATTCTGTCAACATGGCGATTGAAAATATTCTTGCCCAAATAGATTCCGAGATTGCAAGCCTCAAGCAGGCGCGCGCATTGCTGGCTTCGCTCGGCAGTGCACCCACAACATCCGGTCGCAAAGCAGCGAAGACGTCCGCTAAGGCCAAAACCAGGAAGAAGCGCGTTCTAAGTGCCGACGCGCGCAAGCGGATCGCGGATGCGCAGCGCAAGCGCTGGGCCGCAGTGCGGGCCAAAGCCAAGCAAAAGAAATAGTCGCGCTCTGTTTGAGACGTTACGCAGACGCTGCTTCGCCCACACCGGATCTTTGATGAGCGGTGGGGTAGCTGGCCTATGCCAGTGACGCCATCACCAGCATGCGCGGCTCGGTCATCTCTTCAATGGCCCAGCGAACGCCCTCGCGCCCCAGGCCGGAATCCTTCACTCCGCCGTACGGCATCGGATCCAGCCGCCAGTTTGGCGTGTCTCCCACAATCAGCGCGCCCACTTCCAGCTCGCGATAGGCGGTGAGGATGCGCCCGGAGTCGCGTGTGAGCAGGCCGGCCTGCAACCCATACTTCGAGTGATTCACCTGCGCCAGCGCCTCCTCGAAGTCGTCGTACGGCTCAATCAGCAGAACCGGCCCAAAGATCTCTTCATCGCGAACCTTCATGCCGGGCTTGGTTCCGGTCAGAATGGCCGGCGTGATCATCGATCCTTTGCGCTCGCCGCCGGTCACAAGCTTGGCTCCGCCTGCAATGGCCTCTTTCACCCACGCTTCCACGCGCTCCGCTTCGCTCTGGCGAATCAGCGGCCCAATTTCAGTGGCTTCATTGCGCCGGATCGCCGATGACGAGCTTCTCCGCGATATCCACCACCTTCCACAGGAAGGTCTGAAAGATGCTGCGCTCCACAAACACGCGCTGCACGCTGATGCACGACTGGCCCGCGAAGCTGAAGGCCGCGTGCGCGGTGCGCAACGCCGCATCGTCCAGGTCCTTCCAGTCGCTGTGCAACACGAGCGCAGCGTTCCCGCCCAGCTCCAGCAGCACGCGCTTGCGCCCCGAGTGCGCCTTCAGCTCCCAGCCCACTTTGGCCGACCCGGTAAAACTTATCAGCTTGATGCGATCTTCTTTTTCGGCGAGCCATGCGGTGTCGGCGTCTGCCAGCGGCAGCACGGCCAGCGCCTCCTCCGGCCAGCCGGCCTTCAAAATCACTTCGCCCAGCGCCAGCGCGGTAAACGGCGTCTGCGGCGCGGGCTTCACAATCACCGGGCAGCCCGCGGCCATGGCCGGCGCAACCTTGTGCGCCACCAGGTTCAGCGGAAAATTGAAGGGCGTAATCGCCAGCACCGGGCCCACGCCAAAGCGCTGCACCAGTCCCCAGCGGCCCTCGTTGCCTTCGGTCAAATCCAGCGGAATGCTCTCGCCGCCCAGCCGCACGGCCTCTTCGGCGGCGGTCTTGAAGGTCAGCACGGCGCGATCCACCTCTGTGCGCGCCATGCGCAGCGGCTTGCCCGCCTCGGCCACAATCAATTGCGCAAACCGCTCCTTCTGCTCAATGAGCGCGGCGGCCACGTCCTCCAGAATCTCGCGCCGCTTCCAGCGCGGCAAAGCGCGCGTGCGGCGCAGGCTCGCGACGGCATGATTCACGGCCTGGCGCGCGTCGGCCCGCGTGGCCACGGTCACGCGGCCCACCAGCTCCCTGGTCCCACGGCGACCGCACTTCCAACGCTTCTCCTTCAGTCCATTCCTTGCCGCACAGCAAAAATCCGGTCTGCGTTCCCGGCCGCATCTTCATGGTGGAGCTCCTGAGATTACTTACTGATGGTAAAGCTGCCGGGGTTGAGTTGTCCGAGCCGCTCGGCCGCCAGCGGCTCGCGAAAATCGCGAATCGGGAATGAAATCCGCTTCATGGCGCTGGCGTGTTCGGCCGTCGCGAGAAAATGCCGGTTACCGAAGGCCCCTTAGATCAGGTATATTGGCTGCGTCCCAAAACGGCCCCGGTAGGGATTCACAATTGACAACGCGCGAAGAAAAGGAAGTGACTATGCCCGATTCCACAAGCAGTCAAGTTCCCCAGCCCGGTTCATTTCAGCCGGTTCCGCAGCCGGTTGGCGCACCCCCACCCAAGTCAGGTTCCAGTGCCGTGAAGATCATCCTCATTATCCTGGGAATCTTTGTCGGCCTGGGCATTATCGTCGTCGGCATTGTCGGCTACAGCGTTTACCGCGTAGCCCATTCCATCCACAAAGATGCCAACGGCAACATTACGATGACTACGCCCAAGGGAACCATTACTGCCAATTCATCGAACACTTTGACCGCGGCCGATCTGGGAATCGCCATCTATCCCGGTGCAACGGAGGGTAAAGGCGGCCTGCGCATGAACATTGCGGGCAAATCCATGGTTACGGCAAACTTTCTTACGCCCGACTCGCCGGATAAAGTCATGGCGTTCTATGAGGCGCAGGCTGGCCCCAATGCGCAGACCAACACAACGAGCGCCGGTGGCACGATCTCGATCCAGAATGGCGCCAATTCCATCACTGTGACGGTGAGGCAATCGGCAATCGCAGATAACGGCAAAACGCAATTCACAATCGTGAACGTCTCCGGCAGTTCGAGCGAATCGGTCGTCAATCTGAAAGGCCTCTCGTGCGGAACAATGTAAGCACGGGAGGCTTCCTCTTTCACTCTGGATTGTCAATTTCTCGCAGTGCCGCTTCGCCGCCGGCTTCTCGCAGCGGCTCTCTCACCGCGACTTTTTAGCCACGCCAAGCGCCTGCGGTAAACTCCTTCCATGATTCACAACGGCCGCAGCCGCAAACTTCCCTTCGATCCCGACGAGGCCGTGAAGCATCTGCGCGCCAGCGATCCGAAACTCGCCGCGCTGATCGACTGCGCCGGCCCGTTCACGCTCCGCTTGCAGAACACAACTTCGCCGTTCGAGTCGCTGCTCGAGTCGATTCTCTACCAGCAATTGCACGGCAAGGCCGCGGCCACCATTCACCGCCGCGTGCGCGAGTACTTCGGCGGCGATCCCATCGCCGCAACTCCTGCTTGACACGCCCGATGAGCCGCTGCGCGCCGCAGGCGTCTCCGGCAACAAGATCAAGGCATTCCGCGACCTGGCCGCGCGCACGCTCGACGGCACTGTGCCCACGCACGCGGCCATTCGCAAAATGCTCGACGCCGAGATCGTTGAGCGGCTCTCACGCGGTGCGCGGCATCGGCACCTGGACCGTGGAAATGCTGCTCATCTTCCGCCTCGGCCGTCCCGACGTGCTGCCCGTTACCGACTACGGCGTGCGCAAGGGCTTCGCGCTCACCTTTCAGCGCGTGCCCAAGTCACGCCCGCTCGAGGCCGCCGATCTGCCCAAGCCCGATGTGATGCTTCGCCGCGCGAAACGCTGGGCGCCCTACCGCTCCGTCGCAAGCTGGTACCTTTGGCGCGCCTGCGATCTGGCAAAAGAACACTGCACCCACAGGCCGCTCGGCACGATAGCTCGCGCGCATGGCCGTAAAATAGCTGGAGCGGGCAGCAGAGAGCGCCTGCACTGCATCGGACACTTCATGCCTCCTGGAAAGCGTTTTGTTTGCATTCACGGTCACTTTTACCAGCCGCCGCGCGAGAATCCCTGGCTGGAGACGGTCGAGACGCAGGACTCGGCCGCTCCCTACCACGACTGGAACGAGCGCATCTGCGCGGAGTGCTACGCGCCCAACGGCGCGGCGCGCATCGTGAACGAGAAGAACCAGATCACGCGCATCGTCAACAACTACGCGCGCATCAGCTTCAACTTCGGTCCCACGCTGCTGAGTTGGCTCAAGGAGAATGCGCCGCGCACCTATCGCATGATCCTCGACGGCGAGAGCCGCAGCCGCGAGCGTTACAGCGGCCACAGTTCGGCCATGGCGCAGGGCTACAACCACATGATTCTGCCGCTGGCCAACGCGCGCGACCGGAACACGCAGATCCGCTGGGGCATTGCCGACTACCAAAAGCAGCTTTGGCGCCGCGCCTGAAGGCATGTGGCTGCCGGAGACCGCGGCCGACACAGCTACTCTTGAAGCGCTCGCCGCAAACGGAATCAAATTCACCGTGCTCGCGCCGCACCAGTGCAAGCGCATTCGCCCGCTGAAGCGACGGCGAAGACGACCGAAGCCGACCAAGCCGAGTGGACCGACACGCCCGATGCCACGCGTCGACACCACGCACCCCTATCTCGTTCGCTTCGCATCGGGCGCATCGATCGCCGTTTTCTTTTACAACGGCCCGGCCTCGCGCGCCATTGCCTTTGAAGGGCTGCTCAACTCCGGCGACAATTTCGCCGCGCGCCTCAAGGCGGGCTTCAAAGATTCGGATCAAGCCGCAACTGGTCCACGTCGCCACCGACGGCGAGTCTTACGGGCATCATCACAAGTACGGCGAGATGGCGCTGGCCTACGCGTTGCGCCTGCTCGAGCAGGACAAGACGGTGAAGCTGACCAACTACGGCAGCTTCCTTGAGCAGTTTCCGCCCGAATTCGAGTGCGAAATTGTCGAGAACACTTCGTGGAGCTGCGAGCACGGCGTCGAGCGCTGGCGCTCCAACTGCGGTTGCAACGGCGGCAAGCCCGGCTGGAACCAGGAATGGCGCGACGCCGCTGCGCCAGGCGCTCGACGAACTGCGCGATGCGGTCGCTCCGCTCACTGAGCAGCGAAGGCGGCAAGCTTTTCAAGGATGTGTGGGCCGCGCGCGACGCCTACATCCAGGTGGTGCTCGACCGCAGCACGGAGTCAGCCGACCGCTTCTTCAGCTGCGCACCAGGCGCACGCGCTTTCCGAATCCGAGCGCGTGCGCGCTCTTGAGCTGATGGAGATGCAGCGCCACGCGCAGCTCATGTACACCAGCTGCGGCTGGTTCTTCGACGACATTTCCGGCATTGAGACGGTGCAGGTCATCGCCTACGCAGCGCGCGTGCTGCAGCTGGCGAAGCAGCTCTTTGGCGAACAGGCCGCGCCGCTCGAGCCTGCGTTTCTCGCGCGCCTGGCCGAAGCGCACTCCAACGAGCCCGAGGCCGGCGACGGCGCGCAGCATCTACAAAAAGTGCGTCAGACACCATGGAGCTGCACCTGGAGCAAGTGGCCGCACACTACGCCATCAGCTCGGTCTTTTCTTCGTTTGCCGATGAAACGGATCTCTTCTGCTTTCACGTCCGCCGCATCTCGTACGAGATTTATACTTCGGGCCGCGGCCGTCTGGCGCTGGGCCGCGTGCACGTGGCCAGCGCCATCACCGGGCACGCGCAGAGCTTCTCGTTTGCGGTTCTCCACTTCGGCGACCAGAACATTACCGCCGCGGTGAAAGCCTATACGCGATGCCGACGCCGCCGCCTTTGAGGCTTTCGCCGCCGAGGCCGCCGGCCATGTGCAGCGCGCCGACTTCCCTGAGGTCATTCGCCTGATCGACCGCTTCTACGGCCACGCCGACTACTCGCTCACTTCGCTCTTCACGCGACGAGCAGCGCCGCATCGTCGCAGCTCATTCTCAACTCCACGCTCTGGGACATTGAGAACTCGCTCACCACGATCTACCAGGATCACGCCAGCCTGCTCCACTATCTCTCGCAGGCAGGCCTGCCCAAGCCGCCCGCGCTCACTCTCGCCGCGGGCTTCGCCATCAACGCCGGCTTGCGCCGCGTGCTCGAAGGCGATCCCATCGATGTGGCGCAGATGCGCTCTTTTCTCTCGCTGGCCAAGGCCGATCAGGTTCCGCTCGAGACCGCCACGCTCTCCTACATCGCCGATCAGCGCATGAAGCGCGCCATGGTGGAGTTGCAAATGTCCTCGGGCTCGCTCGAGATGCTCGATCGCGCGCTCGCGCTGGCCCGCACAATTACTGAGCTGCCCTTCGATCTGAATCTCTGGCAGGCGCAGAACATCTGGTATGAGATTCTGCGCACGTCAGGCAACGCGCTCACCGCGCTGACCGCGGAAGAACGGCCGCGCTGGGATAAAGACTTCGACGAACTCGGCGCGTGCCTCACCATTGACACAGAGGCCATGCGCGCAGGCGAGAAAGCGGACTTGCGGGCGGCGGCAGACTGAAAAGGTTGTCCAGAGTTGCTGTGGGCAGAGACGCAGCGGGCAGAGATGCATCGGCGGCGATTCGTTAATTTGCTCTCTGGAGCTTTCCAGCCTTCAGCGCGAATCGCTCGCCGCGCCACACGATTGTGTCTCCTGAGAAGCCAGCCACCCACAGGGCCATCGCGATAACGTCGCGCAGCGGCAGCAACCACAGATTCGGAAGCACCTCGTGATCGCCAAGGACGGCGGCGCCCACCGTCATGGCCTGCGCCAGCCGCAGAAAGAAGCTCAATCCCAGCAGCCACAGGCTCAACGGGCTTAATCCGCTGGCCAGCACATTCAGCAGCGCCCACGCGAGCCCGTGCGTGAAGATCAGGCCGGCATAGCCCGCGGGCCGCGAGCAACGCACGGTCCGCAGCCAGCGCAGTTGATGATCGAAGAATCCGCGCCAGCTGTACGCGGGGACGGAGGTCTCGACGACTTCGGCACTGACCTCGACGCGATAGCCTGCACGCGCAATGCGCGCGCCCAGTTCGTAGTCGTCGGCCAGGTAATCCACGATCGACAGCAAGCCGCCGATTTTTTCGAGCGCCTCGCGCCGCACTGCAAGCGTCGAGCCGAGCCCGTAATGCAGCCCGCCCTCGATCAGCTTTGAGAGCAGGACGCCGGGCATGAAATCCGTAGCAATTCCCAGCGCTTCAAGCCGCGAAGGCAGCGCTGCCACCGGAAGCTGACTCGTGCGCTCTCCCGCGATAAAGCGTCGTCACCAGCCCCACTTGCGGCTTGGCCGCGTCTTGCGAAGCGGGCGCGAAGCAACACATCACGCGCTCCAGATAGCGAGGACTCACTGTTATATCGGAATCGTTGATGAGCAGAAAATCATGTCGCGCGTGCGTAGCGAGTTGCGCCAGCGTGCTCACTTTGCCGTTGGTGCCCAGCTTTTCCGGACACTGAATCAGGCGAATCGCCCGATCCGGAAACTCGGCTTGCAGTTCCTTCACAGCCGCGGCCGCCGGATCGTCAAGCGACGCCACGCCGAAGAGCAATTCATACTCGCCGGCGTAATTCTGCCGGCAATGGCTGCGAAAGGCGTCCATCATGCCGGGGTCGAGCCCCTTGAGAGATTTGAGAATGCTCACGCCGGGCGCGAATTCCGGTCGCGGAACTCGCCGCTCGTGCAGGAAGACGCGTGCCGCCACGATCGACGCCAGAAAGTAACCCATTCCGGCCACGGTCAGCGACGTCGTCACAATCTCCACGGCCAGCGCCAGTGCGTGAGCGGTCACGAAGAGAAGTTTACAGGGAACAGCGGCCTGTGGCCGGTGTGTTTACTCGTACCGCAGCGCCTCGATCGGATCAAGGTTCGCTGCCTTCCACGCCGGATAAATGCCAAACAGCAATCCGATCGCGCAGGAAGAGCCGAAGCCGACCAACACCCACGTAGTTGAAAGCGTGGCCGGCAATCCAATGGGAAGGAAATACACAATCCAGGTGATGATGGCGCCCAGCAAAATGCCAATGACGCCGCCAACCGAGCATAACGTCACTGCTTCAACCGTGAATTGCGTAAGGATGGTGCGCCTGGTCGCGCCGATTGCCTTGCGCACTCCGATCTCGCGCGTTCGCTCCGTCACGCTCACCAGCATGATGTTCATCACGCCCACGCCGCCCACCATGAGCCCCACGCTGGAGACGGCGATCATAAAGATAACGAGGCCATCGGTTAGTTGACCCCATAGCTTGGTGAGCGAATCGGGGCCGAAGATCTCGAAATCATCGTCCTTATTCACGTGAACCTTGCGGCGAATTCTCAACAGCTCCCGAATTTCCTCTTCGACAAGATCTTTATTCTTCGGGCTGTCGTACTTCACGATGAGCGTCAGATCCGTAATTTCCGGATGCAGAGTGTGGAAGGTGTTGAACGGAAAGATGATGAGATTATCGCGCGGATTCTTGCCGCTGCCGAAGGGCTGCTTGCGTTTATCAAGCACTCCGATCACGGTGTAGAGTCCTGACTCGACGGCGATTTCTTTACCCACCGCCGGCCCGTCGCCGAAGAGCTCCTGCCAGGTGTCGTGGCCAAGCACCACCACGTGCGCGCCGCGTGCATCTTCGCCATCGGTGAACATGCGGCCCTGGATCAGCGTCAGCTCGGTCACGTCCATCACTTCGGGCGAATCACCCGCCAGGATCGAGCCGGCGACTTTCTTGCCTTCATATCGAGCGCTAACGTCGCCAACCTGAAAGTTCTTGATGTAGACGGCCTCAGCGTCCGTGGTCTCCACGTGAGGCAGCGCGCGCATCGCTTTCGCGTCATCAAGGGTCAGCATTTTGCGCGCGAGCATCTCAGCCGTGGGCCGCACACCGATGATCGGCAAGCGCCCGATCCAGAAGACATTCGACCCCAGCGAGTTGATAAAACTCGAGACGCGATTATCGATGCCATTGACGACGGACGAAATCGCGATGACGGTGGAGACGCCGATCACAATGCCCAGGACAGTCAGGCCGGAACGCAGTTTGTTGGTCCGCAATGTATCCAGCGCCATCTTCACGGATTCGCTGGTCTGGCCGGTTCTTGCCATGCAGTTCTCAGTTCTTAGTTCGTAGTCTGTGGTTCGCAGTTTTTAGTTCGTAGTTCCCACTCGGTTTCGCTCTATCCAGATCATCAAAAGGCGGCGGACAGAAACTGAGAACCACGACCTGCGAACTGCTTTACTCGTACCTCAGCGCCTCAATCGGGTCCAGGTTCGCAGCCTTCCACGCGGGATAAATGCCGAACAGCAATCCGATGGCGCATGAAGCGCCGAAGCCGGTCAGCACCCAGGTGGTTGAAAGCGTGGCCGGCAGCCCGATGGGAAGGAAATACACAATCCAGGTAATGATCGCGCCGACCAGAATTCCCAAGATGCCGCCAAGTGAACACAGCGTGACAGCTTCCGTCGTGAACTGCATGAGGATGGTGCGCTTGGTCGCGCCAATCGCCTTGCGCACGCCAATCTCGCGCGTTCGCTCTGTCACGCTGACCAGCATGATGTTCATTACGCCTACGCCGCCGACCATCAGGCCCACGCTAGACACTGCAATCATGAAGATGACCAGCCCGCCGGTCACTTGATCCCACAGCCGGCTCAGCGAATCAGGCCCGAAGATTTCGAAGTCATCGTCCTTGTCCACTCGCACCTTGCGGCGGATTCTCAACAGCTCGCGAATTTCTTCCTGCACCAGCGCCTTGTTTTTCTGGTCGTCGTACTTCACGGCCACCCACACGTCCTTGTCTTCCGGGTGCAGGTTGTGGAATGTGCCCATCGGAAAGACCGCCATGTTGTCGTTGGGGTTTTTGCCGCCACCAAAGGGCTGCTTGCGCTTGTCGAGCACTCCGATCACTGTGTAGAGTCCCGATTCGATCGCCACTTCTTTGCCCACTGCCGGCTGATCGCCGAAGAGCTCTTCCCAGGTGTCGTGACCAAGCACCACCACGTGTGCTCCGCGCGCATCTTCCTCGTCGGTCCATACGCGGCCCTGCAGCAACGTCAAATCGTTCACGTCCGAAACCTCGGCCGTGTCGCCGCCCAGAATGGTCCCCGCAACTTTATTCCCGTTGTACTTCACGTCAACGTCGCCGACGCGGAACGGGGTTTTCACATGCTGTATTCCTCCGTCTGCCGCTATCACATGCGGCAGATTGCGCAGCGCCATCACGTCGTCGATCGTCATCTTTTTGCGCGCCAGCATCTCCGCGGTCGGCCGCACGCCAATCACCGGGATCTGGAATACCCAGATCACATTCGATCCCAGCGAGCTTACCCATTCCGACACGCGATTGTTGAGCCCGCTGATCACCGAAGAAATGGAGATCACGGTGGCAACACCGATCACGATGCCGAGAATCGTAAGCCCCGAGCGCATCTTGTTTGCGCGCAGCGTGTCCAGCGCCATCTTCACGGATTCACGGGTTTGTCCAGTAGAGTTCATAGTTCGTAGTTCTTAGTTCGCAGAGGCCTGCTTCTTGCCTTCTGGGGCCTTGATCGAATTCATCAGGCCGAAGAGCATTTTCCTGACTTCGTTCGACAATGACTCCACCTCGTCGATAAGGCCGGGTTTCCCAAAGTTCAACGCTCGCGCGATCTCGAGTTGTGTTTGAAATTCACAGTTAGAACCTCGGGCCATGCCAAGAAATTGGCGAAACTCGCCAACGCTGGTTCGGCCCTGTCCTTCCGCGATATTACTTGGAATCGAAACCGCCGATCTCCGCATTTGGTTGGTTAATCCAAACTGTTCTTCGCGCGGAAAACCCTGGGTTAGTCGATAGACTGCTACGGTCAATTGCATGGCACGCTGCCAAACCTGCAAATCCCTGAACGACTGCGCCATATGAGCCTCTCTCCATTTCAATCGCCATCCAGGGAATGCCTTCCGACTTTCAGTGTTGCCTGTTTGCCATTGCTTCAAACTGTGAACTGCGAACTACAAACCGTGAACTGCGCTCACATCTCCGATCTCAGCGCCACTACCGGATCCAGCTTGGCTGCCTTGCTGGCGGGATAAACGCCGAAGAAGATGCCCACCGTGCCGGCCAGGAAAAGGCCCAGAAAAATCGCCCACAACGGCGCGCTGGTCGGGAACCCAATAACGATCGTGATCAGTTTGCCCACCAGGATTCCGCACATGCACGCCGATGGCTCCGCCGGTCAACGCCATCGAGGCGCTCTCAATGAGGAACTGCATCAGCACATCGCGCTGTTTGGCGCCCAGCGCCTTGCGCACGCCGATCTCGCGCGTGCGCTCTGTCACGCTCACCAGCATGATGTTCATGATCACCACGCCGCCCACCACCAGCGAGATCGATGCCAGCCCCAGCACCACGCTGGCAAAGAGCGAGCTGATCTGCTTCCAGATGTCGAGGAAAGTGTCGTTGGTCTGGATCTCGAAGTCGTCGGCCGATCCCGGCGCATCGTGACGGCGCGTCCGCATCAGCACGCGCACCTGGTCCTCGGCGCGTTCCATCGCCTCCGCGCCTCCGGCCACGCGCGCAAAAATGTCTACGGAATCGTTGTAGCCGTAATTCTGCTGATAGGTGCTGATGGGCACGGCAACCCAATTGTCCTGCGACTGGCCCAGCGTGTTGCCCTGGCGCTCGCCCACGCCCACAATCGTGTAGGGAATTCCGTCCACGCGAATCTCTTTGCCGATGGGGTCGCCCGCGCCCAGAATGTTGTCCACAATGTCGTAGCCCACGATCGCATCGTGCGTGCCGTGGTCATCGTCGGCCGGCGTAAACCCGCGCCCAATCGCAATGTCGATGTTGTTCAGCGCCAGCATCGTCCACGTGTAGCCGCGCACCTCGGTGTTGTTGCTGGAGTGGCCGTTATAGAAAACGTTGGTCGATTTGGCTCAGCGCCGCGCCCACGTCGCTGCAATCCGTGCAGCTGTCGCGCACCGCCTCGTAGTCCTCGATGCGAACGATCTTGCGCTTCTGGTAGCGGAAATAATCCTGGGCGTTGAAGATCACGCTCGGCATCCGCGACACCTGAAACACATCGGCGCCGTAGCCGGAGAGCTTGGTGGCGACATAGCGGTTGGCGCCGTTCACCAGCGTAATCACCATGATGACCGAGGCCACGCCCATCACCACGCCGATGAGCGTGAGAATGGTGCGCAGCTTGTTGCCCCACAGCGATTGCAGCGCGAGTTTGAAGCCCTCTCGAAGTGGCATGATCCTGCCTTCATGATACGCAAACGCTGGATTCGGGGTTCCGGGCGAATGAGTCAGCGGCCCGAGCTGCCAAACCCCTTTTCCGCGCGGACCGACACTTCCAGACTTTCAACCACTTCCACGGCGCCGGTCAACACCGGCACGGGAACCATCTGCGCGATCTTTTCGCCCGCCTTGAGCTCGACGGCTGCGTCGCCGAGGTTGGTCATCAGCACCAGGATTTCGCCTCGGTAGCCGGAGTCGATTACGCCGCCGGTTGTGGCAATGCCCCGCGCCGCCATCGACGAGCGGTCGCGCACCAGCAGTCCCAGCGGAGTGCCCGTCCGCGGATCGCGCGCTTCAACAGCGATTCCCGTCCGCAATTTGACTGTGGCGCGGGGTGCAAGCGTAATCCCCTCAAGGGCAAAGAGGTCATAGCCCAGATCCTCGCCCGGGTGCGCCACCACCGGCGCCCGTGCACCTGCTTCCAAAAGCTTTACGCGCAACATGAGTCTGATCGTACCAGCGAGAGGGTGGTCGCAGCGGCGCGGGAAATGCGCGTTACGAGGTCCGAATCCAGACCCTGCTGCCTGATCTCGCTCAGGGGCCAGTGAGCCTTTCGGAGCTACCGGATAACCCTTTCGTCGCATTGATGCGCGAGATTCGCTGTCCTAGAATTGCCTAGAAACGCTCACTCCATGCATCTGTTTCAAGCGAGTGAAAACCTTTGCAAGGCATGCCAGTGTCGATGGGCGACCCGAAAGGTTGAAGGGCCAGTAAAACAACAAATTGCGAATCCTTTGGCCATCGGCTTCATCGGAAGCGTCTCTATCTTTGCTCAGGATGGACATAGATGAGAATTATTATCTTTGCAGAACAATTCTTGAATGGTAACTGGGATGTGTGGGAACACACCTGCAGCCAGAAAGAGGCTGAGGCGCTTGTCGATTCAGCCCGCTCTATCGCTAAAACTCACACGCCGAAAGGCCGCCTCGCCCACGAGGACTTTCTTCAGAGCGCCCGCCAGATTTTCGATGTTGCTCATGGCACACCGGCCAGCCCCAGGCATGGGGATATGCAGGTCTACTGTCTTTGCATCGATCAGACGGTGATCGGAGTCTGCGAAAAGATTCGCCAGTATTCCGAAAGAATCGCCGAAACCCACCAGTTTGCTGAGTGCGGGCTCGGGATATCGGCCTGACAGTAGGTAGTAGCTGGCGCGATACATTTTCAAGCCCTCAAGCGCATAATTTCTCCGCAAAAGAACGCGGCGTGCCTCAGTCGGATATCATTCAAGCGCCGATTGGAATGGCCGCTATGCTCAATCGCAGCTTCGGACTGCGTCTCGCATTTGTTCCTGCATACGCGCTTGCAGCGTGGGGATTCCTTTATTGCTACTATTCGGGAGATTCTCTCTGCGGATATGCCGGCGCCCCGAGCGTGCCCCTCGCCACGATGCGGTTTACGCTTCTTGCTACCGCTCTCGACACCGTGGCCAGCCTCGTGGCGGGTCTTTTCGGACGCGAGAAAAAGATACCGTTTAGGCCGATCTGGAAGAAGAAGCCCTTCCTGGAGGCGCTTGCTGTGGGAGTGACCCTTTATCTTGCGCAGAATTTCTTATTCGACGCTGTGGTGGACAGTCACCGCCTTGAGGGAACTGTCGCAGATGTATCTTGCCTGTTAACGGAGGGCTACGGAATGTTTTATCCAGTCGTCATCGTTCCCGCGTTCGCTCTGCTAACCTTCGTGCGCGAGAACCTTTTTGACTGGCTGAGCCGGAAAGTGGCTGATCGATAACCAGTTGGCTCGCCTGCCTTAGAATGGTCAGCCCCAACCGGTTTTACTCCGGTCGGGGCTGTCGTTTGTTGCCCAACAACGAAGACCGCCGTCGGGTACTCGAGCATTCGGCAAAAGGACCTGTAAGCCGAATTCTGTTCCAGACTCGCTCACAAAATCTGTGAGCAGGTCCTACTGCGGTCATTCCTCTAGGCGCCGCGTTGCCGCGGACACTCATCAGCGACCTACCCGGAGGTTTCGGCGATTGCCTGAGCCGCCTTGCCGCATCGGGCCGATGCGCAACCGGCGCCTGGCTCATGGCCCCGGTTTCCCTCCCTATTTGGTCTTGCTCCGTGTGGGGTTTACCCTGCCTCCGTCATTACTGCCGGAGCGGTGCGCTCTTACCGCACCTTTTCACCCTTACCACTGCGTGGGGCAACCCTTTGGACGAGTCCATCAGGAACCCCATTGCGGCGGCGGTATGTTTTCTGTGGCACTAGCCGTCCACGGGCTTTGAAGCCCGCGTCCCGGACGTTATCCGGCACACTGCCCTGCGGAGTTCGGACTTTCCTCCCCCGGCAACCCCTGCTTGCGCAAGGACTTCCGGCAGCGACCGCCCGGTCCTCCTGCCAGTGTTTAGTGTACCGCGAATACGCGATCGCCCAAACGTGCCTTCGCCTTATACCAATAGCCTGGATGCTTGCATCTTCCCCTCGGCACGAACCATCCAATGCCGGTATGCCTATGGGCCTGGGCGCATGTTCTTCGGGCGTCGTGGCCGGCGAATTCAAATTCCTATTCAAATCCTGCTTCAGATCGAGGAGAAACCCGTGAAAATCGCCTCTCTCATCGCCCGTATTTTGCTCGGAGCCCTTATGGCCTTCGCGGGCGCCAACCATGTTTTCAATTTTCTTCCCCAAGGGCCGATGCCGCCCGGCGTGGCCGGCCAGTTGCTTCAAGGCATGATCGGCAGCGGCTATATGACCTTTGTCGGCGTTTGCGAGGTGATCGCCGGGCTGCTGCTCCTCATCAACCGTTTTGCGCCGTTTGCGCTCACGGTGCTTGCCGCGATCATTGTGAACATCATCGTCGTGGATGCTCTGGTGATGCCGAAGGCATTGCTGGTAGGGGCGGTCGTCACTATCCTCTGGATTCTGGCGGCATGTCGGGTTCGTTCGGCGCTTTTGCCACTGCTGCAGCAGCGCGTCGCGGATTGACGCTCGCATTGCCGCTTCGTGCTCACGCGTCGCCGCCTCGCTACAATCGCAGTAGGCGATGATTCAGTACCTCTATCTCGGCCGCGTTGATTACGGCGAAGCGCTGCGCCTGCAGCAGGAGCTGGTCGCGCTGCGCACGGCGGGCCGCATCGGCAATGTGCTGCTGCTCCTCGAGCATCCGCCGGTGCTTACGCTGGGCCGCAATGCCAATCGCTCAAACATTCTCGCGTCGCGATGAGTTGCTGGCCGCGCGCGGCGTTACGCTGCACGAGATCAACCGCGGCGGCGACGTCACCTATCACGGCCCCGGCCAGCTTATCGGCTACCCAATCTTCGATCTGCGCAGCCTGCGCAACCCGAGCGGACATCATCGACTCGGGCCGGTCGACTTTGTTCGTCTCATGGAGGAAGCGCTGATCCGCGTCTGCGGCGAGTTGGGCGTTCCGGCCGGCCGCATCTGCGGATTGACCGGCGTGTGGTGCGGGCTGCCGGAGCCGCAGCTCTCATTTAAGAACGCGCCGAGCGCAGCATCTGGATCATGCGATGCGCCAACACAGTCCGCGGGCCGCAAGATCGCCGCAATCGGGATTCATGTCGCACGCGGCGTCACCTCGCATGGATTCGCCTTCAATGTGACCACCGATCTGCGCGACTTCTCGCTCATCAATCCCTGCGGCATTACCGATCGCCCGGTTACGAGTCTCGAAAGGGAAGTTGCAGACGCGACAAAACTGCCCAGCCTCGAATCTCTCGCAGAGCGGGCTGCGCGCCAGTTTGGACTTGTCTTCAATGAGCCGGTTGAGCTTGTCGAAAGCCTTGCGGAGCTGCGCGCGCTGGCCGACGCAGAGCCAGAATCACCTGCATCCAATTCGTCTGCAATGGAATTTCCCGCGCCAGAATTTCCAGCACCCGTCTTTCCCGCTCAAGACACGCCGCTCCAGATTCCGCCGGAGATCGAGCGTCTGCGCCGCAGCAAAGACCGGCCCGTTTCCGCATAAGCCTCGCTTGAGTTCCCGCTGCCTTCTCGCACCCGCGATTTATAATCCGGCAGGAGCCTAAGCGCGTGCGCCGCGAGAGCAATGTTCGCGGGCTCTTGATCACGAAGACGGGAACCGCGAAGAGAGGAATGCATGCCGACTGAAGTCATCATGCCCCAGATGGGCGAGTCGATCTTCGAGGGCACGATCACCAAATGGTTCAAGGCCATCGGCGACACCGTCGCAATCGACGAGCCGCTCTTCGAAATCTCGACCGACAAGGTCGACGCCGAGATTCCCTCGCCTGTTGCCGGCGTGCTGGCAGAAATCCGCTTCCCCGAAGGCGCCACTGTCGATGTCAACACCGTGGTCGCCGTCATCGGCGAAGCTGGCGCAAAGGTCGCGGCGCTGCACCAGCTGCACAATCGCAGTCCAAAAGCTGCCGCGCCGCAGGTCGCGCCAAAAGCGCAGGCAATCGCCGCACAGCCGCCAGCAGAAAAGTCTGCCCAGTCACAAGTGGCTGAAGCGCCAACCGGCCGCATCCGTTCTTCGCCGCTGGCGCGCCGCATCGCCAAAGAGCACGGCGTCGAGCTCAGTCGCATTGCCGGCTCGGGGTCCGAAGGCCGCGTCACCAAGGACGACGTTCTGCGCGCCGCGAGCTCGCCGGCGTCCGCACAGCTTCCAGTCCAAAGGGCTGCCGCGACACATTGCCACCGCAGGTGGCGCAGGCGCCGCCGCCCGATCTCGCCACATTGCCCACCGACCTCGTTCCGCTCACCCGCATGCGCGCCATCATTGCCGAGCGCATGGTCGAGAGCGTGCGCATCAGCCCTCACGTTTACACCGTTTACAAAGTCGACATGACGCGCATTGCGCGCCTGCGCGAGCAGCGCAAGGCCGCCTTCGACCAGCGCAACGGCGTCAAGCTCACGTTCATGCCCTTCATCGCCGCCGCCGCCGTCGCCGCGCTGCGCCGCTGCCCCATCGTCAACGCCTCGCTTGAAAATACGGACAAGGGCCTCGCCATTCGCTATCACCGCAGCATCGATCTGGGTATCGCCGTGGCTCTTGACTGGGGGCTGATCGTGCCCGTCATTCGCCACGCGGAGCAGCGCAGCTTTGCCGACGTCGCGCGCACCATCGCCGATCTCGCCCTGCGCGCCCGCTCCAAGAAGCTCTCGCCCGACGAAGTTGGCGGATCGACCTTCACGCTCACCAATGCCGGCGCATTCGGCGGCGAGTACGGCATGCCGATCATCAACCAGCCCGACTCGGCCATCCTCGCCGTCGGCGGCCTGCGCAAGGAACCGGCTGTCCTGACCGACGCCGAGGGCAACGATACGATCGCGATTCGGTCGATGCAGTACTTCTGCCTCGGCTTCGATCATCGGCTCATCGACGGCGCGGACGCCGGCAAGTTCATGCTGGAATTCAAAAAGACGCTGGAAGGCTGGAACCAGGAGATCGGGTGATCGCCGAGCCTTCGCGCCTGCTCTAAATTGGCTTTGGCTTCATCGGCCACGCGCGCCGCACACCAACATGAAGCCGCACCGTTTCACCCGGTTTCACATAGGCGTGAAAATAAGCGGTCTGGCCCACCGTCTGCCAAGGCTGCGGATCGGAATCGACAAACCAGCCTTGCGGGACGGCATATTGCACAATAAACATCACCGGGTTATCGGCGATGTCCTGCAGCACAAATGTCTGCTCCCTGACGCGCACAAACCAACGATGCAGTACGCTCCCCGAGATCTTCTCTTCCCGGTGCGTCGACTGCAAGACCGACTCCAGAGAACAGATTGCGGAATCATAGTAAGGACGAACCTTCTTATTGCGAGTTATGCCCTCGTCTCCGGGGAGGATTCGGCAGTTCTCATCAATATGGATTGGCTTGGGGCCGGAAATCGAATCGGAGCCATCGTAAGGAGCGCGCGCGGCTCCGGGCGCATTCTGCGCGGCCGTCGTTGCGCCTGCACACACGCCGAGCAATAGGATTGCAATGTGGCCTCGTATCCCGCTCATGCGGCCATCGTAACATTTCCCGCTCTGCGATTTAGTTCTGTCTACGGCCTGGCGAGATCCCGCTGGATGGATTGAACCTCGGAATCGCCTTTCAGGCTTCCGGCGGCTTCTCCGACTTTTCAAACGCCGCAATCGCGTCGTGCAGCCGGTTGAACAGTCGGCTTGGTCCGATCGCTTCTGTCACGTGATGCCGATCGAAGTCGGATTTCAGATCCCAGGGAACGCGCGCAAACGCCAGCTCCACTCCAGCCTCGGTAAGGTTCTTCTTCAGCCCCAGCACAACGCGCGAAGCTGTGTAGTCCATGTGCGTCATGGCTTCAGCGTCAATGACCAACCACTTCACGTCTGACGGCATGGGCTGCACCACTTGCGTAACTTCTTCAAGAAATCGCCCGGCGTTGGCATAAAAAAGCTCCGCGCCAAAACGGTAGAGGACCAGCCCAGGCTGGGTGACTACATGCGGCGCAACCGGGACGAGATTCCAGCTTCCGTCCGGGTTTCGCTGCAGCACGCCGCTGTGCGGGTGATAATCGTGGCGCACCACGCGCGCGAGCGAGACCAGCATCGCCAGTACGATTCCTTCTTCAACGCCCACCAGAACCACGACGACCGCCGTCATGACGGCCAGCGCGTATTCCTGCGGGCTCTCCCCTCGGATTTCATGAAGTTCTTTCAAATTGATCAGCCGCAGCGCGACCAGGAACACCAGTACGCCCAGCACGCAAGTGGGCAAGTATTGAAGCGGCCCGGTGAGAAACAGCAGCACTACGCCGACGACGAACGCCGTCGTTACCTGCGCCAACTGGCTTTGGCCGCCGGCGCTCTCCATCATCGCCGTTTGCGTGGGACTGCCATTCACCACAAACCCGCCGCTCAGCGCCGCAGCGGCGTTCGCAGCCGAAAGCCCATACAGATCGATATTCTCGTCCACTTTCTCGTAATGTCTTCGCCGCATAAACCCGCGCGGTGGCCGCGCTCTGCGTAAGAATCATCACCGCGCACGAGGCCGACACCGTGAGCAGCAGCTCGATTTCTTTGCGGTCCATGTCGCGAAGACTCATGAGCGCCGTCAATCCGAGGTGCGGCAGACCGCCGGCCACCGGCCCAATGGTCGCAATCCCGTGTCCCGCAAAATTCCACGCAGCGCTCGCAGCAATCGCGGCCACAACAGCCACCAGCGCTCCGGGAATTTTTGGAGCAAAGTGCCGCAGCAGCAAAACAAACGCCAGCACCGACGCCGACAAAATCACCGTGTGCAGATTCGCGTGCGGCAATCCGCGTAGCACTTCCCAGAGCTGCACTACTGGCCGGTGCGAATCCACTGGCACGCCCATCATTTCGCTCAGCACGGAGATTCCTACCTGCACACCCACGCCGGTAAGAAAGCCCACCAGCACCGTGCGCGAAAGAAAATCCGCGATGAAGCCCAGCCGCAGCAGCCGCGCCAGCAGCAGGATCACCGCCGTCATCACTGCCACAATGCACGCCAGAGCAATATATTGCGCACTGGCCGGAGTCGCCGCGCCCGACACGCCGTCTGCAAAAATTGCAGCCGTCGCCGAGTCCGCCGCGACCACCAGGTAGCGCGACGAACCGAAGGCCGCAAACGCAATCAGCGGCAGCAGCAGCGAGTAAAGCCCAGTCACCACGGGCATTCCCGCGATCTTGCTGTAGCCCAGCACCTGCGGAATATCCATCGCCGCCATCACGACGCCGGCGAGCGCATCGCGCAGAGCGCTTGGGTGCTGGAGCGGTCGACAGCTTCGAAACAGTTTCACGGCGTCAAAGCTCCTGGGCAATATCAAAACCAACCTGGATCAAGACAACTCTGGATCAAGGCAAGTCCGGATCAAAAACAAAACCGCAACGACAAGGATTCGCAACACGGTTTTATGGCCAGTTTCATCGAGACTACTACGCGAGCCAGATACGCCGTCTGGGTTTTTACGCGGCTGAAACTTTATGCGGTCCAGGCCTTGGCACGCTCTACGGCCTTCTGCCAGCGCCCGCGCCGCTCTGCACGTTCACAAGCGCCCATCTTCGGCTCAAAGCGCACGTCGCCTTTGCGCTCGGCACGCAGCGCATCGGGGCTGGGCCAGAAGCCGGTCGCCAATCCGGCCAGATACGCCGCGCCGAGCGCCGTCGTCTCCGTCACGCGCGGCCGGACAACGGGAACGCCGAGAATGTCGGCCTGGAATTGCATCAGCAGATCGTTCACCGCTGCGCCGCCGTCGACTCTCAGGGCCTGAAGCGGCGCGCCGGTTTCGCTGTGGACAGCCTCGAGCACGTCGGCCACCTGAAACGCGATCGCTTCGAGCGCCGCGCGCGCAATGTGTCCCGGCCCGGTGTCGCGACGCAAGCCGATCAGCATTCCCGCCGCGTGCGCGTCCCAGTGCGGCGCGCCCAGGCCCACAAACGCAGGCACAAAAACCACGCCGCCTGTGTCGGGCACGCTCGCGGCGAGCGCTTCGACATCCGCGGACGTTTCGATGAGCTTCAGATTGTCGCGCAGCCACTGCACCACCGCGCCGCCGATAAAGATGCTGCCTTCAAGCGCGTATTCAAGCCGCTTTTGCGCGCTCGCCGCGATGGTGGTAATGAGCTTGTGCCTCGACCGCATGAACTCCGTGCCGATGTTTTGCAGCAGAAAGCAGCCCGTTCCGTAGGTGTTCTTGGCCTCGCCCGCGCTCCAGCACAACTGGCCGAAGAGCGCCGCCTGCTGGTCGCCGGCGATGCCCGCAATCGCTACGCCGCCGAGGCCGAGCGTCGTCGTCACCTCGCCCACGCGCTCGCTCGACCATTTCACTTCCGGCAACATGCTCGCGGGAATTCCGAAGAGCTTCAGCAACTCCGGGTCCCACTCGCCCTTGACGACGTTGAAGAGCAGCGTGCGCGACGCGTTGGTCACGTCGGTCACGTGCTTGTGGCCGCTGGTCAGGTGCCAGACGAGCCAGCTATCTACGGTGCCGAAAGCCAGCTCGCCGCGCTCGGCACGCGCCCGCGCGCCTTCGACGTTGTCGAGGATCCACTTGACCTTGGTCGCGGAAAAATACGGATCGAGCACGAGGCCGGTTTTCGAGGAGACCATTTCTCCGGCTCCGCTCTGCTCCAGGCTTTCGCACAGCGCCGCGGTGCGACGGTCCTGCCACACAATCGCCGGATGAATCGCCTTGCCCGTCGCGCGCTCCCACACGATCACGGTCTCGCGCTGGTTGGTGATGCCGATGGCGGCAACGTCGCGCGGCCGCGCGCCCACTTTGCCCAGCGCTTCCACGGCGCAGGAGAGCTGGCTGGTCAGAATCTCCGTCGGATCGTGCTCAACCCAGCCGGCCTGCGGATAGAACTGCTGGAACTCCTTCTGCGCGACGGCCGCAATCGCGCCGGCCGCGTCAAAAAGAATCGCCCGCGAGCTTGTCGTTCCCTGGTCCAACGCAAGAATGTATGCCATAAACGCCGTTTACCTTTCCGGCAACCAGACCAATACAGAGAGCAGGGAAGGTTCCCCTACTGCACTTTTCCCGCCTTATTCTCCAGCACCACATTCGACAGCACCGCCGTGTCCACCGTCTCCGGCTGGTGCGAGCAGAACCCGATGCCGACGTAAAACGGCGCATCCAGATGCAGCTTGATCGGCGGCCCGAACTGGTGCATCGGCTCGCCATCGAGGCTCAGCCAGATCGTAAACTCGTCGCCATGCTTTTCGATTCCGATCCGTTTGGCGCTGATCGTTACCAGGCTGTCGGGACTCGCGCCGCCCGGCCGCCCGCGGCCCGCCGATGCGAAACTCCATATCCGTAACGCGCGTATCTTTTTCCGGCCGCCACGCCAGGTGCACCATCCCCGCTCCGTGCTCGGCCACCATCGCCGCTTTCGAGTCGTCGTCGAGGCTTTGCCGGATCATCAAAACGACTTTGCGATCGCCGTAGCCCTTCGGATCGGGGAAGTTAACATCGGCGGCCAGCGATACGTCGCCCGACATGCGCTTCCACAGGAAGCGGAATTCGTCGCGCGTGTACCAGACGTTATATCCCGCCGAGTTGATGGTGTATTGTCCCGTCGCGGCGTCGTAACTCGCGCTGCCCGGCACAAGCGCGCTGCCAATGTCCGACTGGCCATCGAAAATTCCAATCGGCGCATCGAAATTCGTACTCGGCCGATGGAAGTCCGCGGGCGGCGCCACCTGCTGATGGGTTGCCGAACCGGGCAGCGCCCAATCCGGTATGGGCGGCAGCGGATTTTGCGCAGAAGGCGTTTGCGCGTGAACGGTCAGCGCGGCGTAGCAAAGTCCGAGCGCGGCCAAAAGCAAATTCGAAGGAATCGGGCGGCGAAGTTTGAAGGTTCTCATGGCAACCCACTTTAGCAGACACCTTGCGCCGCTGCCCAAGGGCCTGTTTCGCCGTCATTCCATAGCCCCTGGTGTTGTACCATTCGATTGAATCGAAGGCTCCTGAGAAAGCTCCGAAAAATGACCCCCACATCCTCTCCCACATCTTCCCCGACACTCTTGGTTCTCGCTGCCGGAATGGGCAGCCGCTACGGCGGTCTGAAGCAAATCGACCCCGTCGGACCTGCCGGCGAAACCATCATTGACTACTCCATCTTCGACGCTCTCCGCGCGGGATTCGGCAAACTCGTTTTCGTTATCCGCAAGGACATCGAGCAGCAGTTTCGCGAAATTGTCGGGGCGCGTTTTGAGAAACGCGTTGCCGTCGACTATGTTTTCCAGGCGCTCGAGGACATTCCGCCGCGCTTCACCGTCCCTGCCGGCCGCACCAAGCCATGGGGCACAACGCAGGCCATTCTGCTGGCTGCGAACGCGATCCACGAGCCCTTCGCCGCCATCAATGCCGACGACTTCTATGGCGCGGACGCCTACCGCTCGCTGGCCGGGCATCTGACGTCCGGCTCGCAGGACTATTCAATGGTCGGCTTTGTACTGCGCAACACGCTCTCCGATTTTGGCTCGGTGGCACGCGGCGTGTGCCAGGTTTCCGACGACGGCTACCTCGAGCACATCGCCGAACTCACCAAGGTGGAACGCGACGGAAACGGCGCGCGTAACACCGATGCCGACGGAACAGTGACGAAACTGACTGGCGACGAGCCGGTTTCGATGAACTACTGGGGATTCACGCCACAAGTCTTCGATCAACTGCGCGAGAACTTCGAAAAGTTTCTTGAGGCAAGCGGTACCGACCTGAAATCGGAGTGCTACATCCCCAACACAGTCGGCGAGCTGGTGCGCGCTGGGCAGGCGCGCGTCAAAGTGTTGCACTCGCGCGATTCCTGGTTCGGCGTTACATATCGCGAAGACCGCCCGCGCGTCGTCGAGAGCATCCGCGACCTCATCGCCAAAGGACTCTATCCCGAAAAGCTCTGGCCCGAAAGTCCGCGGTCATGAGCGAACGGCCGGACGCGCAGGCCGCGGCAAATCAGTTTGAATTCAGCGGCGAAGTTTTGAGCCTGACGCCTCACGGCGGCGGCCATATCAACGACACATACCTGGTGACATGCCAGGGGCCGGCGCGCCGGTTCGCTATATTCTGCAGCACATCAATCGCCACGTCTTCCACGATCCTGTTGCGGTGATGGAAAATGTGGAGCGCGTCACGGCGCATCTTGCCGCGCAAGTTGCCGGCCAACCCGACGGCGCACGCCACGCGCTCCGTCTGGTTCCCGCGCGGGACGGGCGCGACTGGCACGTCGATGCTGAAGGAGAAACATGGCGCGCCTATCGCTTTATTGAAAACGCACGCACCTACGAAACCGCTACGTCTACCGGGCAGGCTTTTCAGGCTGCGCGCGCCTTTGGCCATTTCCAGCAACAACTGAGCAGCCTGCCTCCGCCGCGTCTGCGCGAGACCATTCCGGATTTTCACAACACGCCGAAACGCTTTGCCGCGCTGGAACAAGCAATCGCTCAGGCCATCGACGTGGACGCCGCGCGTCGCGTCGCGCACGCCAAGCCAGAGATCGAATTTGCCCGGTCGCGCGAAGGCATTTACGGGCGACCTGCTTGACGCAGGATTGCCGGAGCGCATTACACACAACGACACCAAGTTCAATAACGTGTTGCTCGACGACAAGACCGGCGAGGCTGTCTGCGTCATCGATCTCGATACCGTGATGCCCGGACTGGCGCTTTACGACTTTGGCGACATGGTGCGCACCACTACAAGCCCGGCTGCGGAAGATGAGCGGGATTTGTCCAAAGTTACGATGCAATTTCCCATGTTCGAGGCGCTGGTTCGCGGCTATCTTGAATCTGCCGGCGCTTTCTTGACGGCCGCCGAGAGAAAATATCTTGCTTTTTCAGGCAAGCTCATCACGTTCGAGATTGGAATTCGATTTCTCACCGACTATCTGGCCGGCGACACGTACTTCAAAGTGCATCGCGAGGGGCACAACCTCGACCGCTGCCGCGCGCAGTTCAAGCTGGTGGAGTCAATTGAACAGCAGGAAGATGAAATGAACCGGCTCGTGGATTCGATTGGATGATGAGCGCGGACTACGCGTGACCGCCGTGCTCCGCGGGTGACAAGCGCGCCCTACGGGGTCTGTGCCGCTGAGTATGGCGGCACGTGGGGCGTCAGCCGGCGGATCAGAAACTCCTGAATCAGATTCTGCACCGCATCTTCGGCGGTTCCGATCGCCGAGTTCTCAAGGGTCACTGCCACGCCGCTGCGATCGCCAGCTGGGTAGTAGAGGTTCGAGATTCCGCCGGCCGCCAGACCGCCCAAGAATTCCGGAGTAATCAAACTGCTTGTGCCCGTTGTCGCCCCTGCAGATAACAGCAGCTGCGATCGCGTATAGCACCCGCGAACGCACGCTTCCTGTTCCCTTGTAGAAGTACCGCGGGTCCTGTTTGAACAGCGAAGGAAGAATCGCGCCGCCGATCATATCGCTGTCGAAGCCGTCGGCATAATTCGCGCCGAATCTCTTCCCGTATCCCTCTGCGCCCTGGCCGTAGCCTTTGAAGGTGTGGTTGGCCTGTTCGATTCCGGCAACGGCGCCGGTCATTGCCCAGGTAACAGGATCGATCGATGTCCGCCACGCCAGCTCAAATTTCTGACGCGTCGTGAGTGGAAGAGCCGTCGGATCGTAGCTGACGTAATAGTTCGGCAGGATGCCGAGGACCCGCTGTTGTTCTTCCAGGTTCAATTGCGCTTCGGCAATCTCTTCCAGCGAGCCGGCCGACACCTGCACGGAGTTGGCTGCCGCCGCCATCGGCAAAACGATGGTGTGCGCGTCATAGGCCTCGCCCGCGAGCAAGTCGCCGCGAATCTCCTGCGTCACAAAACCGGCGGAGGAAACCGTGATGCTTGAACGATTCCGCGGGCAAATTCGCAAAGTTGAATGCGCCGCCGCTATCCGTCTGCTGGGTTGCAACGCTCGGATCGCCGAGGCGGCTGAGCTCTACTCTCGCGCCCTCGTACACTGTGCCGTCGGCGCTCTTGACTACACCATGAATGCTGCCAGTGGCCGGATCGGGGGGATTTGGAACGGCCATCGGCGCGGCCTGAGGCGGACCCTGCTGCGCCCCGGCGCAAGCCGCCGTTAACAACAATGCCCCAACCGCAATCAGCCCCGCCCGCCGGCTGCACGCCCGTCGCAGGCCTCGCGAGGCTTCGCCATTATGTGCCAGGTTTGCTATCGATTTGGCTCCGATCCCGAAGTTCACAACCCTCGAGTGTGAAGGAGCCTTCGGAGAGATATAGCTGTGTAATGTTTAGACGCTAAACACGCCAGTACGACGAGGGGCCAACGGCAGAATCGATGCCTTTAGCTTACCGAGCGTTCGCGACTGAATTGCGTAACGCGCAGAAAGTGCTCCTTTAGGCCAGCTGCGCTACTGCCGGCCGAGACTGTCAGTAATGCGGGTCGGCGCAGTCGCAAGGTCCGTCACTGCACCTCGCCGATATACACGCCGTAGGGGCCGAGCTCAATGCGTTTGATCGCCGTGGTTTCCGGTCCGCCAGGCGACTTTAACAAAGTCTTCAATTCCCTGGCTCGAATTCCGGGTCCGCCCAGAGTCAGGTCAACGATCTCAGTGTCAGGCCATGAAGTTCACGCAGACGACGACCTGGTGCGCACCCGCCACCTGGCGCATCCAGCTCAGCACTTTTGTGTTTTCCGGATCGAGCATGATGTTGGCGCCGTTCTCGAATGCCGGCACTGTCTTCTTCAACCGGATGAGCGCCTTGTACCACGCGAGCAGCGAGTTCGGGTCGTTCTCTTCGACCCTGACATTGATGGTCCTTTGCGCTTGGCGGCACCGGGAGCCACGGCGTTCCGGTGGTAAAGCCCGCATTCTGTGTTCTCGTCCCACTGCATCGGCGTGCGCTCGCCGTCGCGGCCTTTCTCCTTTGGCCAACCGGTAATCCCGATGGGATCTTTCACGTCCTCTTTGCGCGTCGGCGGCGGTCGTTTTCATCCCGATCTCGTCGCCGTAATAGACCAGCGCCGCGCCGCGGCTGGCAAGCAGGATCGTAGCGATCGCCCGCTGGATTTCGAGGTCGTGCACGCCGTCGCCATAGCGCAGCGTCAATGCGCGCAGTTGTCGTGATTGTCAAAGAGCAGCAGCGGGATGTGAACACTGAGATGCGTCTCCGCATCGATCAGCTTTCGCCGGAACAGCGTCACATCCAGCTTGTTGATCATGCCGACCTGCGTGTCCATCGGCAGGTGAAACTCCGGCCTGTCCGGCGTTCCGTACATCTTGATCAGCTCGCCGATGTTGGGCAAATATGTCTCGCCGATGAGGACCCGCGTGCCGGGAAATTCGCCGGTAGTGAATTTGTCCGCTTCGGCGCGCATCTCCTGAACAACCTCGTGCAGACCGGGCTGGTTGTCGGTTTTGGAGCCGTCGAGCTGCGGATCGCCGAAGGCGTTGATCACCGGCTTGCCGTCTTTGTCGAGGACCACTCCCTCGTCGGCAAGGCTCGGATCCTCAAACAGCGTGGTGATTGCGTCGAAGCGAAACCCGCCGACGCCGCGCTTGAGCCAGAAGGCAATGATTTTTTTGAAAGCCTCGTGCACCGCGGGGTTGTGCCAGTTCAGATCCGGCTGCTGAGGATAGAACTTGTGGTAGTAATACTGGCGCGTTGTTTCGTCCCACTGCCACGCCGAATGGCCAAAAAGCGACTGCCAGTTGTTCGGCGGCTGGCCTTTATCTGTTGCGGTCTGGCCTTTGCCATCCTGCCAGCAATACCAGTCGCGATAAGGATTGTCGCGCGATGACCGCGACTGAATGAACCACTCGTGCTGGTCCGAGGTGTGGTTCATCACCATGTCCATGATCACGCGGATGTGACGCCTTTTAGCTTCGGCCACCAGCCGGTCAAAGTCCGCGAGCGTGCCGTACTGCGGATCGATGTCGAGGTAATTTGAAATGTCGTAGCCGAAATCCACATGCGGCGATGGGTACACGGGCGTGAGCCAGATCGCATCGACTCCCAGATCTTTGAGGTAGTCGAGCCGTTTCGTGATCCCGTTCAGGTCGCCGACCCCGTCGCCGTTGGTGTCTTGAAAGCTGCGCGGGTACACCTCGTAGATCACGGCATTCTTCCACCAATCCAGTTCCTTTGTCTGCTCCGCTTGCTGCGCAGTAGTCGTCTTTTTCACCGGCGCTGTCTGCCCTCCTGCCCTCATCGCAACTGCCACCAGCACCAGGCCGGCAGCGCATATTGCAATCCTACTCAACATTCGACTCGCCGCGATCATGGTGGTGTCCTCATTCTTGTTGCGCGGCAAGGTACCTTTGATCCTCGCTTACTGAGTCTGCCCGGGGATTTGAGGCGATGTGTGCCCTATCTTTTCGAAATCAACCCCAAACATCGGGTCCTGTTCGGTGCCATCGACATGAATTGGAACCTCTGTCCCCGCTCCATTTTTCTTGAAGAGGCGGTCGGCCGGTTTCAGCAACAGTCCCTTCCAACCGCCCACCATCTGCGAAACCGTCGCCTGCATTTGAGCGGTTCCTTTGAAATTCAGCGTTCCGCCGTCGACTCCATACGTTCCGTTCAAATCGATCTCCGCTCCGGGCACAGTGTACTTCAGATTGGGAAGCGTAATCATTCCGCCGGCCATGGTGAAATTGCTCTCGATAGCGGAGCGCACGTCCGCGCCGGCGTCCTTCGCTTCCTTCGGCTCGCCTTGCCCGCGCATACTCAGCTCGCCGACGTCATGCTGAATCTTTTCGCTGGTAAACGCCGCGTCTTCCAGCACAAAGTTCCCTTTCAGCTTCAGCTTTTCCTGCACCGGCTCAGTTCCCGGCGGAATCTCAAGCGTCGTCTTCAGCGTCAGCTCGCCGGTAAGAATCGGGCTCCCGCTCTTGCTTACCAGGCGCAGAAAATCCTCCATGTGCCCGGCGTCCACATTTACGTTCAGCGCAATCTCATGCCCGCCAGGCCACGCCGCGCCGTTGGGCAAAACTCCAGCCGGGACGCCCACAATCTTCCCATCGGCAGTAAAGCGCGACTGCCCCAGCGTTGCGCGCACCGGCTGCAGCCACGTGTCTCCATTGGTTCCGTCGACTATCGCGTGGAACTGCGTTTCGAGCGGCAATGCCGTGCCGAAATGCGTCAGCCTGAAGTCCGGCATATTCGTCTGTCCGTCCACCTCAAGATTGCGCAACACGCCCTGGTACTTGCCGGTGGAATTGAGAATGCCGGCAATGCCTTTGAAGACGGCGAGGTCGGCATGCTCGAAGTGGTAACTGCCCGTCACCGGAGTTTCTCCCGGATCCTCGACCACCCACGGGCCCATGGTGCCCGACGTAATGATGGTTCCCACCGGCCGCGGGTTGGTTAGCTGCGCATCGAATTGCATCGACCCGCCGATACTCACGTGGGTCAGATTCACATGGTCGATGGCAAACTCCAGGGGCAGCTTTCCCGGCTTGCTGGTTTCGATGGTCAAATGCGCGTTCTTGCAATCTATGCTGTCGACTACGAAGCTCAGCAAGGACTTCTTGCCACTGTCCGCTGCGGCGCTGGCGGTTTCCGACGGGGGGTGCGCGAGATGCGGCTTCGGCGGAATATCTACATTCAGCCCCTCCAACTCCACGACGGCAATCCGGATCGGCTCACCCGGCTTGTAATGCAGCTGTGTGTGAAACCGGAAGTCGGCCAGCTGGATGAGCGGCCGATCGTTTGGTTCAGGCGCGCTTGCTCCATCAGGTCCTGGAACGGCTACTGCGGCCGCATTTGAAGAAGGCCAAATGCGCAACCCTTTGCCTTCGGCTCGCAGGCCGCCGACCAGCGAGACATGGAAGCTGTCGAGTTCCACCCGGGCGTGAAAATGTTCCTCAAGCTTTTCCACGATGGCTGCGCGGAGCATAGGCTCGGCCCGGCGAATGGCGATTGAAATCGCTACGCCAAGCAAAATAAACACGAGCAGGACCGCGCCAGCAGCCCACTTCAGCCATGCGCGCTTATGCCGTTTTCCCGCTTGTTTCGCCGCCATTGCATGTCCTTGCCTACGACCATTTTCGCAGGCCTGCTTCACGACCCAGTCGCGACCCTTTTCCAGTTGGATGCGGTTTGCCGCCAAAATCGCATCAGCGAATTTGCGCTGGCTTGTTCTGCCGGTCTTTCTTTGGCTCTCGTTCCCGTCGACCCCGCTTTTCCGTTTCCTTGGTCCCAATCCCCTCTATGCCGTAGACTTCAATCTCACGGATGAATGAGCTAATCGAGAATCTCGTAAAGCTTCAGGCGATTGAATTGAATCGCGCACGCCTGAATCAGGAGATGCGCGCGCTGCCCGCGGAGATTGCTCAGGCCGTGGCCGCGCTGGCAGCGGCCGAGCGCCAGTCTGCCGATCTCTCTGCCGCGCTGGGTCGTGAAGACTCGATGCGTACCCGTCTGGATCGCGAAATCGACGCGCATCGCAAGAAGGTGGCTCGCTTCCGCGTTCAACTCGACACCATCACCACACCCGAGCAGGCCGCTGCCATTGAGCACGAGATTCAATTCGCTACATCCGAAGCCGAGCGGATGGAAAGCGACGAATACCAGAGTCTTGAACGGACCGAGGCGCACGAAGCCGCTCTGGCGCAAACTCGCGCACAGGTGGAGCAACTTGCCGCCGGCGTGGATGCGGTTCGCGCGCGCGTTGCCGCTCGCCAGCACGAGCTGACCGCCGAGCTGGCTGCACTGGACGGCGAACGCGCAGCGGTGCGCGCAGCAATCGATCCCGACAAGCTCACGCACTTTGACCGCATCGTTGCCGGTCGCGGCACGGGAATCGCTCGCGCCGAGAATCAGCAATGCACCGGCTGCCGCATGGGCGTGCGCCCGCAAGTCTGGAACCAGCTCCGCGAGGGCGAGCTGCTCAGCTGCGACAGTTGCAGCCGTTTTCTCTACTGGGACCCGGCGATCGCTGCTGTTCCTAAAGCGCCGCAGCCGGAACTCATCCCCGGCGCCGGCCGCGCCCCGCGCAAACCTCGCCAAGCGGGCGCCTAGCTTAACGAGCCAAGCACACAAATTTCCTCGGTCACTCATGTCGCCGCCTCCGCTCCAAGCCCTGCTAACCTTTTCTTGAAGACACTCTTTCTGGAGAATCTCCCTCGTGCAACGCATCTGTGTCGATATGGATGAAGTAATGGCCGACACGCTCGCCGAGCATCTGCGTCGCTATAAGCAGGCTTTCGACGAAGACGTCACAACCGACGACCTGGCCGGAAAAGGCCTATGGGAGATCGCGCCGCTCGATCGGCAGGAACAGCTTCGCGCTTTTCTCGACGCCGAAGACTTTTTCGAAGTTCTCGATGTGATTCCCGATTCGCAGCAAGTTCTCGAGAGTCTTTCTGCGCGCTTTGAAATCTTTATTGCCACGCAGGCCATGGTCGTGCCCAACTCACTCGGTCCCAAATATCGCTGGTTGCAGCGCCACTTTTCGTTTATTCCTCTTACGCATTACGTTTTCTGCGGCACCAAGAGCATCCTTCGCGCCGACTACCTCATCGACGATCAGCCCAGGAATCTCATCCGCTTCGAAGGCCAGGGACTGCTCTACTCTGCGCCGCATAACCTCGAATTCACAGGATTCGTTCGCGTGAACAACTGGCTCGAAGTCGCAGATTATTTCGCCGGCGTCCTTTCGGAATCCAAAGCTGTTGTTTGAGCTGACGCGACTCTCGAGCTTTCGCGAAAGATCTCGCGCCCATGAACAACCGCCGAACTTCGCTACCATGAACTAGGCCAGTGCCCCACAATCTCTCCAATGCGCCAATTTCGCGTCGCCACTTCCTACTTGGGGGTGCGTGCGCAGGCGCGGGCCTGGCACTCTATGGAGGTGAGGTTGAGCGGCACTGGATCGAGCTCACGCAGCACGACGTTTCTCTGCCGGGCCTCTCCCCAGCTTTCGACGGTTTCCGTGTCGCGCAGCTCAGCGACATTCACCTGGACGAATTCACTGAGCCATTTCTGCTCACACGACGCCATCCATCACATCAACAGCATGAACCCCGACGCGGTTTTCATCACCGGGGATTTTGTGACTCGCGGGATTCTGCCCGCGAAATTGGCCATCGCCTCGGCGTGGCAGTGCGCCGATCTGCTCCGTCAGCTCGAGTGTCCGCACCGTTATGCCGTTGTCGGTAATCACGACGTATTGCTTAGCCGGGCAGCCGTCATTGAATCGCTCTTAGCGAATGGCATCAGCGTCCTCGACAACGCATATCTGCCGATCGAACGCGCCGGCGCCAGGTTCTGGCTTGCAGGTGTCGACGATCCCGTCGAGGGGCTACCTATTCCCGAGCTGGCCATTCCCGAATCCATCCGCGACGTACCGCATGAGCCGATCGTGCTCCTTTGCCATGCGCCCGACTACGTCGACGATCTCTTGGCGATTCCCGCGGGCCGGGCGCTCTCTCTCATGCTCTCCGGCCACACACACGGCGGGCAGGTTCGCATCCCACTGATCGGCGCTACGAATCTTCCCCCATTGGGACGCAAATATATCGAGGGTTGGTTTCATTTCGGGAATCTGCAACTCTATGTCAATCGCGGTCTCGGCACCGTCGTCGTGCCGGTCCGCTTTAACTGCCCGCCGGAGATTACGCTCTTCACGCTTCGCTCCGCCTGAGCGAAAAGCGCCATGGCAACTTCAACCGCCGCCCGAGATGCGTGTCCTGCGACGGCTATGCGGCCGCGATCGACAGCAATCAAAGCGCGAGCATCTTTTTGATCTGCCCCTCGACATAAAACAACATCAGGGGATCCCGAATGATCGCTTCCACGCCCAGTTCCTCCAACAGCGCATCGGCCGCGTCGCGAATCCGCTGGTACACCTGTTGCCGCTTCGCCTGATCCACTTTGGCCATATCGAAGTTGTTCAGGGCTGGATCGATTGGGTTGATCGGCTTCGGCGTCCACTGCAGATTCTCGAAAATGCTGCCGGCCTGCATCTGATACTTTGCCAGTTGGGTTTGGGCCACGCTGCGTCCGTAGTCGTAATCGTGTTGCCTGAATTTCACATCAAAGAACCCTTCGAACGCCTCCAGCCCTTTGCTGGCCAAGAGCGCAGTGTCGGCGACGAAGTCGTAGATCAGCATCTCTTCCTTCTCATGGAGGTCCGCTGCGAGTTCCAGAACAAGAACCGCGTCGAGCCACGCATCGGCAGCAATTGCATTCGCGCCAAACACGTCATACTCAGTCTGGTACTGCGTCCTAAGCTGCGTGCGCGCCGCTTCCAGATTCGCAATTGCCGCGGGAGTCATGACGCCTTTTTCTGCAAAGAACGATTTGAGCAGCACCTCGGAAACCGGATTCGTCTCCGCCGCCGTCATCGCGCCGCTAAGGAACAGCGTCTGAAGTTCCGCTGCCCTTTCATCGAGCAAACGCAACCGGTCGTTCACCCCTTCGGCCGTGACCCAGTCCTGAAAATTCGATTGGCCAACAATTGCGTCTGCTAAATGCCCACCCACAGCCTTGTAATTCGCATTGGCAGCGCCAAATGCCTGCGACGGATCGATGCTTGGATCATTCGTGTAGAGAATTTCGCCTGACTTCTTCGGTTGCGGCGCAATGAAGACGTATCCGCGCTGCTCGGCGTTCAGATGGCCCCCGGGAAGATTCTCCACCAGGTTCTTCGCCATTCCGAGCGGCTCGTTCTGGAAGACCCCTCCATCGGTGTAGGTGAAGTATCGGCTGGGCGCTCCGGCCCAAAGCGAGCTGTCGAGAAACGGACTTGTGTAGTCGACAATATTTCTGAGCAGATCCTGCACACGAAACGCAATCGGGAACGCACCGCAGGCGACAGCCGTCGCGCGAATCGTTTCCCATAAGTCCGCACGGTCACCGGATTGCTGGTCAATTGGCAGCACAAGTTGATCTTCGTGCGCCGTATACGTAAATTCGCCCCCACTCCTCGTCGCTCGCTGGTAGTCGATTCCGTTCAGATTCGAGAGCGCTAAACCAAGCTGAATTTGACCATGCATGGGCAATGCCGGGTGCGGTTGAGCGGGTGGAATCGGCTGCGCTGCATAACGACCCGTCAGATACTTCTTCGAGATGCCGATTACCAAGTCCGACGAAAACACGGAGTGGGTCTCGTCTTCATCCTTCTGTTGAGCCAGAAGACCAACGATATCGACGTCCTGGACCCATGCGTCATAGAGCGGATTGCTGTAAGGCTGGGACATCGACGGCCCATCGAAGAGAAGCCGCTGCGCGATCATGGCTGAGGTCATTCCGCCGGCTGAAGCGCCAGCCAGCACATCGATCTCTATGCGCTGATCGGGAAGCTGATTTGCGCTGGCCCATTGATTATGCTGCGCGACCGCATCGAGGACCTCAAACGCTACCCCCGACTCGTAGCTTCCCAGTGAAACAGCACCAGCAATGGTGATTGCAAGCTTTCTTGCCATGGCTTACCCCCAGAAGCTTGATGCAGCCCGATCTTGATGCATCTTGATATGGGGATAATTATGCTCCTTTAATCGTTAAACGCTGGCTAACGTTGGCGCCGCCGTTCTTGCTCACGCCCCCGCGATCGTCATTCCGTCAATCCGCAGCGTGGGCGAAGCCACCGATCCGCGAAACACCAGGTCGTTGCCGATGGCCGTCACATGGCGCAGCATCTCGGCAAGATTTCCCGCGATCGTTATCTCTTCAACGGCGTGCGTCAGCTGGCCATTCTCAATCCACAGCCCGGTCGCACCGCGCGAGTAGTCGCCGGTCACGAGATTCGTGCCGAATCCCATCAGGCTGGTCACGTAGAGTCCCGCAGGAACCTTCGCGATGATCTCGTCTGGGCTGAGCTTTCCCGGCTCAAGGAAAAGATTGCCGCAGCCGATGCCCGGCGCGCCCGCCAATCCTCGCGCGGCATTGTGCGTGGACTTCATGCCCAGCTTGCGCGCGGCATAAGTGTTCAGCAGGTAGTTGCGCAGCACGCCGTGCTCAACGACAACGGTGCGCCGCGAAGCCAGGCCCTCGTCGTCGAAGGGCGAAGTGCCGAAGCCTCCCACGCCGGTGGGCAGCAGCATCAGGTTGTCATCGACAATCGTCAGATTCGTCGCGCCGATGGTCTCGCCAAGCTTTCCCGCCAGAAACGATGCGCCGCGCCAGATGGAGTCGCCGGACGCGGCGTCAAACACTGAGCCGATCAGTGAACGCGCTGTCTCGGGAGCAAAGACAATCGGGACGCGCTGCGTAGGCACGCGCCGCGCACCCAGCCGCCGCAGCGTGCGGCGCGCCGCCTCTGCGCCGACAGCTTCAGGAGTTTCGAGAAGCGCGAAGCTTCGCGCGCTTGACCACCAGCCGTCGCGCTGCATCTTTCCATTCGCATCCGTCGCCAGCGGCGCCGCCGAGACGCCTGCGTAGCTGGTGCGATAGCTGCCCACAAATCCGCGCGAGTTGGCCATGGCCTTGCGCCCCGTGGCTGCGTCAAAGCTGCCGCCGTCGGAGTTGGTGATGCGAGGGTCGGCAGCCATCGCCGCCGCTTCGGCCCGGCGCGCCCACTCGATGCGCTCTTCTGCCGAGAGCGAGTACACGTCGTCGAAGTAGAGATGCAGATCGCCCTCGGCGGCGCCAAACTCACTCGCCTCCGGCAGGCCCGAGAACGGATCCTCTTCGGTGACCTGCGCCAGCGCCATTGCTCCGTCAACAAGCTGCCGGATTCCATCCGCGGTCAGGTCGCTGGTCGTTGCCGAACCCGATCGCGTGCCCAGAAACACGCGCAAACCCAGGCCACGCGAACCTGATTCCTTCAGCGTCTCCACTTCGCCCATGCGCACATTCACGCTGAATTCGTCGCCTTCGCGCGCCGCGGCCTCGGCGTCGCTCGCGCCCGCCTTTACGGCCAGTGCGACAACGTCGGAAACGAGCGATTCAAGGTCGAGCGCGGTTTCGTTGGAAAGGGAAGTTGCTTCGGGCATAAGTTCAAGCTATCAAACTGCTGCAGTTGTTGGGTTTTGTCTGGAGAAATGAGGCGATGGAGAGGAACGGCGGTCTGGCCCGTTGAGCTGGGCCGTCAACCTAGGCCGTCAACCCTTCAAGCTGATCCGGCTTCACGATGGTCAGGCTCGCGCCTTTGATGGTAATCCACTGGTCTCGCTGGAACTGGTTGAGCAGCCGCGTGACCGTCTCACGCGAGGTGCCCGCGATGTTGGCGATTTCTTCGTGCGTCAGCGCCATGGTGAAGCAAATTTCGGGCTTGCCGGTGGATGATGAGTTTCCCCAGTCGAGCAACAGGCGCGCCAGCCGACCCGCAACCGAACTTGAGAGCGCGAGCCGCCTGGCGTCGTGAAACACGGTCAGGTACTCGCCGGCAACCGATTGTGCCGCGTGCATCGATGCGATGCCGTGGCGACCAAGGAAATCGACGAACTCCTGCTTGCGGACCATTTTGACCTGGCAAGGCTCGATCGCCTCAGCCGTAACTTCGTGGGGCACGTTGGCAAGCACAGCGCTTAATCCCATCACGTCGCCCGGCCCGGCAATTTTCAGGATCATGGTTTTACCGTCGCGCGAGGTCGAGGAGACCTTCACTTGACCGAGGCAGATCACAAAAACATTACGAGCAGTGTCGCCTTCTGAAAACAGATGGGCTCCGCGAGCATGGCTTATTAAGACGCCGATATGGTCGTAGTCCGCCAGCGCCTCAGGAGTGAGATTGCAGAACATCCGCAGGTGGCGGTGCTCGCAATTCAGGCAATCTTTTGGTGCGTGATGAGAGTGGAGCGTGGCCATGCCTGTACTCTCGCTCGGGAAGGAGTGAGAGAAGTATAGCTCAAATCGATATTTGGAACGCCGACCGCAAAGACCCGTCCACGACGCCGCTCCCGCGGGAAGCGCGATCAGACGTTTCGGCGGCCTTCAGCGGCCGGCGTCGCTCGCGGCAGTACTGGCGGCAGTGCTGGCTTCAAGGGGATTGCCTGCCAGCTCCTTTTGGGCCAGGTTTGGCTTGATCGGGTTTGTTTCGGCAAGGTTGGGGTTCGCCGAACCAGCGAGGATGGCCATCGTCTGCGGCGACAGAACCTGGGGATGTTGCCGCCCGAGCGGGTAGCGGCCGCAGATCAGGTAATCAAGAACCACCGCCCCGGCGGCATACGGATTCAGCAGCGCGAGAGGAATCACGTCACCGGTGACAACCAGTGACTCGGCCACGCTTTTGCTGTATCCGCTTTGGCGTCGGTAGCCGGGGATCTGCGGAATTTCCATCAACTGCAGAAGAATCTCCGGATGGATCCGCGCGTAGCGCTCAAGCTGGTACGCAGTCTGCCTCGGCATGGTGATTCCCGCATCGGGAAGAATGCGGCGCTTGAACGCGCCCGGAAAATAGAAATTCAAAATATCCGATACAAAGTCGGCGCAGTTTTTGTAGAAAAAATTGAAGTGCGAAACGTTTCGGTCGTCGTTCAGGCGGGCAATCAGGGCGTCGTCCTGTTCCTCGGTTGTTTCAAACCTGTAGGCGTAGATGCGGCGCTCATATGCCGCTCCCATGAGCTGGTTCCATCCCGGCATCAAGCGTCCGCCGACTGGCACATTCTTGCCCAGCGTCGTCAAGTGAGTGTCGTGATAGGCCTGACGCAACTCCGCCACCGTTTTGTGATCTACATGCTCGGGAACCGCCAAAGGATCCTCAACCGCATAGAGGTGCGGGAGAAGCGGTATGGCCAGCCAGTCGGTGCCCTTGATTCCCTCGTATCGGGAGATCACCGTGCCCAACTCGCCGGGTGCGCACCGGCGAAGCCTGGTGGGAGTATCGGCGCAGACGCGCGCGAAATACAACGCGACGTGCCCCGACGGTGACAGCACGCTGGAGAAGCCAGCGGCGTCTTCTAGCAGCAGGGCAGCCTGCGCAGATGCGCGGGGGCACATCTGTGACGCGACCGCGAAGACCGCAAAGAATAAATAAGCGCGGCGAAATCGCATCGCAGCATCGACCTCCCGGTGCGCTGGAAAATCAATCCTTTCCTAAATGATAGGACGGTGCGCAACTTGAATGGATGAGGTGCTCGCATAAAAAGTTGCCGCATTCCCGGAAAGGAAAATGCGAGGTCTGGCGGGTGCTCTGTACACGCGGCGGCCCAATGCGCTAACTTGGGCGCGGTATGAAAACTCTCCTCAAACGCTCATTTATCGCAGTTGTCTCGCTCGAATTCGCAGTTCTTCTCGCAGGCACCCTTGCCGTCTCGGCGCAGGCTCCCGTGCCCGATTCGCCCGCCATTGAGGCCAAAGCTCACGCCATGATTGCCAAGCTCACGCTTGAGCAGAAGATTGAACTTTTGGGCGGCGTCGACAGCATGTTCACGCGGCCCATGCCCGCCATTGACCTGCCTCGATTCAAGATGTCCGATGCCTCACTCGGCGTGCGCACCTGGGGACCGACAACGGCATACGCAGGCGGAGTTGCGCTGGCCGCTACCTGGGACATTGATTTTGCCCGCGCGCTCGGCGAGAGCCTGGGCCGCGACGCTCGTGCACGGAGCGTAAACTTCCTGCTCGGCCCCGGCGTGAATATCGCGCGCTCGCCTTTGAGCGGGCGCAACTTTGAGTACCTTTCCGAAGATCCGTTTCTGAACGCGGCTCTCGTGGTGCCATTCATTCAAGGCGTGCAGTCTCAGGGCGTCGTCGCGACCGTGAAGCATTTCGCGCTCAACGATCAGGAGTTTAATCGCCACAATGCCAGCTCCGACGTTGACGAGCGCACCATGCGCGAGATTTATCTGCCCGCATTTGAGGCTGCAGTTACCAAGGCTCACGTTGATGCGGTGATGGACTCCTACAACCTCGTCAACGGCGTCCACTCCACGCAGAACAACTTTCTCAACCTCAAGCTGCTCAAGGGCGAATGGGATTTTCAGGGCGTTCTCATGTCTGACTGGGACGCGACCTACGACGGCGTTGCCGCGGTCAACAACGGCCTCGATCTCGAAATGCCCAGCCCCAAATTCATGAATGCGAAGAATCTCATTCCCGCCGTGCAGAGCGGCCAGGTGAATGAGGCCACTATCGACGAGCATCTGCTGCGCATCTTCCGCACCGAGCTGCGCTACGGATTCACCGATCGCCCGCAGTTCGATCCTGCCGACTCCACGTACTCGGTTGCCGATCGCGCGGTCGCCTTAAAGGGTGCGCTTGAGAGCATTACGCTGCTCAAGAACGAAGGAAATCTGCTGCCGCTCGATCCAGCCAAGGTGAAATCGATTGCCGTCATCGGTCCTGACGCTTATCCCGCAGTCACCGGCGGCGGCGGCTCGTCCGAGGCTCATGCATTCGAGCCGGTCAGCATCCTCACCGGCGTCGCCAATCTGCTCGGCCCTAATGCTCATGTCTTCTACAGTCCCGGCCTGCCCGATTCGCCCGACGAAAAGAAGGCCGTCGCCGATGCTGATGCTGTTATCGTCTCGGTTGGCTTCGAGCGCAGGAACTGAGCGCGAGGGCGCCGATCGCACCTTCACGCTGCCGCCGGGCCAGGACGCGCTCATCGAGGCGGTCGCCGCAATCAATCCGCGCACCATCGTCACGCTCACCGGCGGCGGTGGCATGGACACGAGTCGCTGGCTCGATAAAGTTCCCGTCCTGCTTCACACCTGGTATCCCGGCCAGGAAGGCGGCACGGCCGTCGCGCAGATTCTCTTCGGCCAGCACGATCCCGAAGGTAAACTTCCCGTCAGCTTCGACCGCAGTTGGGACGATAATCCCTCTTCAAAGTGGTACTACGGCGACCCTAAAGATTCGACCCCGCTCAACACCATTGGCGCCGACGGCCAGCCCAAGGACTACACCATTGAGCACATCAAATATGGCGACAAGCTGATGGTCGGCTATCGCTACTGGACTACCACCGGCAAGCATCCGCTCTTTCCATTCGGCTTCGGCTTGAGCTACACCACCTTCAAGTTTTCCAACCTCAAAGTTCCGCGCTTCGGCCGCGCCCGGTTCCACGGTTACTGCCGATTTCGACGTCACCAACACAGGCAGCGTGGCTGGAGCCGAGGTGGCTCAGCTCTACGTCTCCGACCCTTCAGCGCAGGTTGACCGCCCCGAGCGTGAATTGAAAGGCTTCGCCAAAGTTCGCCTCGATCCCGGCGCAACACAACACGTGACTATCAGCCTCGACGCTCGCGCCTTCAGCTACTGGGATGAGCCCGCGCACAAGTGGATCGTCGATCCCGGCAAATTCGTAATTCGCGTCGGCGACTCGAGCGAGAACACGCCGCTGAGCGCCGAAATTGAGCTGCACTAATCAGCCATTCGTCCAGGATTTCCATTTTGAGAGGAACCAATTTATGTTGAACCGCTTTTTCCGAGTCGCTGCTTTCGCACTTGCTGTTGCCGCTCTAGCCGTTCCCCGTTTTTCTCACGCTCAGACTGCGCCCCAGTGGGTGGGCACGTGGGCGACTGCACCTATGGTGGTCGACCCCGGCCCCAACATGCGGCCGTTCAGCGCCACCACCTTGCGCGAGATCGTTCACATCTCTGCAGGCGGCGCGCAGATTCGCGTGCGCTTTACCAATGCATTTGGGACCGACCCGCTCACCATCAGCGATGCGCACGTGGCCTTGAGCGGGGGCAACGCGGCCATTCAAGCTGGTTCAGATCACGCCATTACCTTCGGCGGAGCAACGTCGGTGAACATTCCTCCGGGCGCCGAACTCTTCTCCGATCCCGTCGCGCTGGCCGTTCAGCCGCTCTCCGATCTCGCCGTCAGCTTTTATCTGCCGTCGCAGGTGATGCGCGCCGAGACCTACCACTCCTTCGCGTGCCAGGACAACTTCATCGCCACTGGCGATGTGTCTACCGCGCCTGATCTGCCCGGCTCGACCAAAATCTTCTCGTGGTACTTTCTCGACGGCGTTGATGTACACGCTGTCGAAGGCTCGCGCGCCATCGTCACTCTCGGCGATTCAATCACCGACGGCGCGCTTTCCACGCACAACGCCAATCAGCGCTGGCCAGACCTTCTGGCCGCGCGGCTCCAGGCTGATCCTAATCTCAAGAACATTGGCGTGCTCAACGTCGGCATCGGCGGCAACCGCGTGCTGAATGAAGTTGCCGGGCCAAGCGCGATTTCGCGCATTGACCGCGATGTGCTCTCGCAGAGCGGTGTACGCTACGTCATCGTGCTCGAGGGCATCAATGACATCGGGCGCCTATCGCACATCACAAATCCGTACGACGACATTACTGCGCAGCAGTTGGAGATGGGCCTCAAGCAGATTGCCGACGCCGCGCACGAGCACGGCATCAAGGCCATCGGCGCGACGCTTACGCCCTACGGCGGCGCGGGCTACTCCTCTGACAAGGGCGAGCAGGTGCGCGAGTCGGTGAACGATTGGATTCGCAATAGCGGCACGTTCGACGGCGTGGTCGACTTCGAAAAGGCCACACAGGACCCGGCGAATCCAACCCACTTCAATGCGGATTACGATTCAGGCGATCATCTGCACCCGAAGGACGCGGGCTATAAGGCGATGGCGGGCTCGATCGACCTCACGCTGTTCGCGAAATGATATCCGGTTCACGAGGGCTAAACCGGAAGGCGCAAACAAGCGCATGCCGCTTTCTTCTTTGCAGACGGAAAGAGATTGTCAACTGTTTTGCGCCATCAAAAGCTTTTCAGCGTCTGTGATCGACAGGTTCCGCGCAATCTGCTTGAATCTCGACTTCACATCGTCTTCCTGATCAGTGATGCTCTTGAAGAGTAACGCCCGTCCCTCGACGTGTACATGAGTCTCTGTGATCTGCCATACTCCGTCGCCGGTCTCGCGACGCTCCACGTCGAACGTCCCGCCCGCTCGCAATTCGCCAAACAATCCCCACCCAAACTTCACGTCGTGGATCATTCGTCCCTGGAGACTCACGATCCGATGTTGCGCATCGTCGACGATCATTTTTCCTTCCATCGCGGCAAATACGCGAGCTTCATAACTGGGCGGATGAAACCGCGGATTGGGCGCGAAATGCAACACGGTTCTTCCGTTCCGATCGCTTAGCCTGGTCCACACAAATGCCTGCGGCAGCAGGCTCAACATTTGCCGTGCCTGCTGATCGTCGTGCCGTTCGCCTTTGTGTTGCTTTTCTTGTGCCGCGGCATTTTCCGCGAAGCTTTTCAATCGCGACTCCTGCTCGTCTGTGCTCAACGTCTGGCCATTGTCCTTCAGAAGCCGCTTCAGGTCTCCCTCATTTGTCTCGGCGACCCACTGTTTTATGTTGTGATTCGGCTTGCGGTCGACATCGAGATACACCCATCGGGAGTGATCAGCGCCGTCGGCAGCGAGTTCGGCATTCACGGCCTGCCGCACAATTTGTCCAGCATCTTGCCCTTTAACCGGCGAGGTTGCCAGCAGGACGGTCAATCCCCAAAGACTCACCCCACGCCATTCGCGGAGCATTGTTCCTACCTCCTGTGTCGGGGTCAGTGCAGGCGTCTCGCCGGCGAGCTTTCCAAATAATTGGATGCGGTCGAGAGGTTGAGGGAGATCCAAACGCTATCATGAGGCTATGAAGCGCGTTCTACTTTCGTGGAGCAGTGGCAAAGACAGTGCGTGGACGCTGCATGCCCTGCGCCGCGATCCGACCATCGAGCTTTGCGGCCTGCTCACTACGTTGAATGCCGAATTCGATCGCGTGGCCATGCACGGCGTGCGCCGCGCGGTGCTCGAAGCCCAGGCCGCAGCCGCGGGGCTGCCGCTGTGGATCGTCCCGCTACCATGGCCTTGCTCCAACGAAATTTATGAGCAGCGCATGGCCGAGACGTGCCAGCGCGCCCTCGCCGAGAAGATCGACGCTGTCGCTTTTGGCGATTTGTTTCTGGAAGACGTCCGAAGTTATCGCATAAAGCAGCTCGCGCCCACGGGGCTCGAACCGTTGTTTCCGCTCTGGCAAATTCCGACCGATGCGCTGGCGCGCGAGATGATCGCCGGCGGTCTGCGCGCGCGCCTTTCCTGCGTGGACACGAAGCAGCTTCCCGCCAGCCTTTGCCGGCCGCGAATTCGATTTGAATTTGTTGCGTGATTTGCCGCCCGGCGCCGACCCATGCGGCGAGCGCGGCGAGTTCCACACCTGCGTCTACGCGGGACCGATGTTCTCGGCACCGCTGCCGATCGAAACAGGAGAAGTTGTCACGCGCGACGGATTTACGTTTGCTGATTTCACAATGCCGGCCGCCGAAGCGGTGAGCGTTTAGTTGCGCAACCCGCGTAGCGCCGGATACAGCTTTCTCCACTGCGCGTAGCCGATCTTATACTCCGCTACTTCCGCAGGTTCCGGCTCAATCCTGTGCGCAACTTTGATTGCCTTCGCGCACGCTTCGTCCAGATTCTTCCAGTACCCAATGCCCACGCCGGCCATCAGCGCGCAGCCAAACGCACCACCCTCTTCGGCCGCGAGAATCTCCACCGCCTGGCCGTAGATGCCGGCCTGAATCTTCCGCCACAGCGCGCCGCGCGCTCCGCCGCCGCCAAGGCGAATGGCGGTGACGGGAATGCCAAGCTCGTGGAAGAGCGTGAATGTGTCTTGGAGCGAGTAGGCCACACCCTCCTGCACGGCGCGGACAAAATGCGCTCCTGTATGCTGCACGCCGATGCCAACAAATGCCGCGCGCACTTCAGGATCGAGATGCGGCGTGCGCTCGCCCAGCAGATACGGCGCCCACTCCAGGCCGTCGCAGCCGGGCGCAATCTTGGCCGCGCCATCGCTCAGCGCGTCATAACTCTGGCCCTCAAAAAACGCTCCGCGCAACCAGTTCAGGCTCAGCCCCGCGCTTTGCGTTACTCCCATCACGTGCCACAATCCGGGCACCGCGTGGCAAAACGTGTGCAGCCGGCCTTTGGGATCTTTAGTGGGCTCGGCCGTCGCCGCAAAAACCACGCCCGAAGTTCCGATGGTCGCCGAAACGCTGCCCGGCTGCAGAATGCCCATGCCCACTGCGCCCGCGCCCTGGTCGCCTGCGCCTGCCGCAACAGGCGTACCCGCTTTCAAGCCCGTCAGCCCCGCCGCCTTTTCGCTGATGCGCGCGCAAATCTCCGGCGACTCGTACAGCTTGGGCAGCCAGCTCATGTCGATCCCCGCCACCTCGGCCATCTCGCGCGACCAGCGCCGATGCGCTACGTCCAGCAGCAGCGTTCCGCTCGCCTCCTGCACGTCGATGGCGAACTCGCCTGTGAGACGGTAGCGCACATAATCCTTGGGGCACATCACGTGGCGAATCTTCGCGAAGATCTCCGGCTGGTGCGTCTTGACCCACAGCAGCTTGGTCAGGGTGAAGTTGGGCAGCGCCGGATTGCAGGTGAGCTCGATCAGCCGCTCGTAGCCGATCTTCTCCGTGAGCCAATCGCACTCGGGCTGCGTGCGCGTGTCGCACCAGATCAGCGCCGGCCGCAGCACCGCGCCCGCCTCATCGAGCATCACTGCGCCGTGCATCTGCCCGGTGAGCGCAATGGCCGCAATCGGCTCTTGCGGCTCCGGCGTTGCTGCCAGCGCTCCGTGAATCGCAATCTTGCGCCGCACGCCACCAATCCTCAGGATCCTGCTCCGCCCATCCCGGATGCTCGGCGCGAAACGGAGCGTGGTCGCACGCTGCCGCTCCCAGCAGCTTTCCCTCGCCGTCTACCACAACTGCGCGCGTGCCGCCCGTTCCTACATCCATGCCGAGGAACCACATCGCTATTGTCTCCTCACATAAATCGCTTTTCTGTCGAGAATCGTTTTTCTATCGAGCCCGCAGCATAGCAGCTTGGCCGCATCGCGGCAAAGCAACACTTCGGTGCGATTGCAGTACCCAACGCGATTCCCGTACCCCATTTGAGGAACTGACAATCGTTGCCCTTGAAGAATAGGATGCTCAAAGATTTTCGGAGGCGCAATGACCAGACTAACCATCTCGAATCGAATCGCTTTGAAATCTCTGCCTGTCGTGGCAGCGGCAACCTTCATCTTTCTCGCGCAATTTGCCTTTGCCGGCGCACCGCTCAAGGGTATCGACGTGAAGCTGGGCAAGAACCCCGGCGGCGGCTGCGCGGCGCGCACTACCGATACAGGTGGCAAGGCCGACTTTGGCGTTTGGCCCAAGGGCAATTACACACTGGAGTTCGCACCTGCCGATTCTTCGCTCGCCGCCGCGCCTGCGACCAGCCGCACGCAGGCTCCGCGCGAGCAAGCTTAGTGCGCCATCGCTCACGAAGCTACATGTGGTCATTACTGGAGCGGCAGGGGGCAAGCTCGAGCGCGATTTCGACGCAGGCCAGTCCGCAGAGCGCGCCGCGCCGTTACGGTTCTCGCTCGATGGCAAGCAATCGCTTGTCGTTCTGGTCACCGCGGCAGACTAGGTTTCGCTGCCCTGCGCCTGCCCGATACTCGTGCGCTTTCCGCGCATTCGCCGTAAGATCACTCTGAACGCGAATGCGTGACGAGCTCCGCGAGGTGGACCCGGCCCGTGCCGCCCGAATTTCAATCTCTCGCTTTCGATCCGGCCGATGCCAAAGCCGCGCTGGCTGCGCTGCCGCAGTCGCCGGCGGTCTTTGCGCTTTATGGCGCCGACTCTCGCGCCGAGCCTTACATCGGCCGCACGCCCAATCTTCGCTCCCGACTTGACCGCCTGCTCCAGCCTTCGCCGAAGCACCCGCGTCGCCTGCACCTCGCTGGCCTCGTCCGCCGCATCGAATGGCAGCTCACCGGTTCCGAGTTCGAGTCGCTGCTCGCGCAGTTTTCTCTTTTGGAGAAGATTTTCGGCGCAAAGGTGCTTGAGCGAATGCACCTGCGCCATCCGGCCTTCGTCCGTTTTCTCGGCAGCAATCCTTATCCGCGAGTTACAGTCACGAATCGGCCCAGCCTGCGCGAAGCTGACTGGGCGTACGGACCGTTCCCTTCGCGCGCCGCCGCCGAGCGCTACGCAGAAGAGATGCTCAAGCTGTTTCTGCTGCGCCGCTGCACATTTGAACTGGATCCAGACCCGAGCTATCCCGGCTGCGTTTATTCCGAGATGAAGATGTGCCTCGCGCCCTGCTTCAAGGGCTGCACGGACGAGCGCTACGCTGAGGAATCGGCGGCTGTCGAAAGCTTTCTCGCGACGCGCGGCGAAAGCCGGCTCGTCACTCTGCGCACTGAGCGCGATCAGGCTTCGGCCGATCTCGCCTTTGAATCCGCCGCCGAGCTTCACGCTCACGTGCAGCGCGTTGAAGCCGTGCACGCACTCGCCGCCGAGCTTGTCCGCCCGCTCAGCAAACTTCGCGCCATCATTCTTCAAGCCTGCGCGAACCCCGATGAAGTCGCCGTATTTCTTTTTGAGAGCGGCCGCCTGCGCGGGCCGGCTGCCTTTCTCGACTCTCGGAATGAGAATCCAGAATGAGCAGTCCGGTTCGACTTCGCTATTCGCGCAGCCGCTGGTCATCGAGCCGATTCCGGAGCGGGCAGAAATCACTGAACAGAGATCAGAGAGCAGAGATCAGAGAACAGGGATCAGCCAGAGTTCTTCCGAGCACGAAGTGTCAGGGCACGACTTCAGTCGTGCCGAAAAGAGCCAACCCAAAGAAGGGGCTTTAGCCCCCGAAGCCGCGTCCGAAGCACCCAAGCTCGCTCGCGGCGTTCTCGAATCCCGCCTCGAGGCAGCTCTCGATTCGCTGGCGCAAAATGGATCGTCCCGTCCGCGCCCTCGTCCACCATTCGCCAAGGCCATCTAGCGCTGCTCAAGCGCTGGTACTACAGGCCTGAAGCAAAACGCGCCGGCGAAATTTTCTTCCCCGATACAGAAGACCAATGGCCCGTCAAATCCATTCTTCGCGGCATAGGCCGCGTTGCCGCAAAGTCGATTTTTCCGCCGCCGAAGTCCTGACTGACGCGCGAACAAATCGTGGGCCCGGTGCCCGCACACGGATAATCTTCGCTACCTCCAGCGCACCTTTCCGCCTGATACACTGTCCCCGCAAGGAGTTGCGCGCCTGATCGCACGGTCGCGCCGCTGCCGGTCTTAACATGGTTGAGCTTTTACCTTCGATATTGTCTGCCGACTTTGCCCATCTGGCCGACCAGGTTGCGGCGGCCGAGCGCGGCGGCGCCTACGCAATCCATGTCGACATCATGGACGGCCACTTTGTGCCCAACATCACCATCGGTCCGCCCGTCGTTGCCAGCCTGCGCAAAGTCACTCGCCTGCCGCTCGATTGCCACCTGATGATCGAGAATCCCAACGAGTTCATTCCAGCCTTCGCCGAAGCGGGCGCAAACTGGCTCAGCGTCCACTACGAGGCCTGCACGCACCTGCACCGCTCGCTGGAGATGATCCTTCAGCACGGCATGAAGCCGGGGGTGGTCCTCAATCCGGCCACGCGCGTCGACCTCATCATCGATATCCTGCCCATGGTCCATCATGTGCTGATCATGAGCGTCAATCCCGGCTTCGGCGGGCAGGAGTTTATCCCATTTTCGCTCAATAAGATCCGCCGCCTCGTCGACCTCCGCAGCGATCTGGAGCTGGATTTCAGAATCGAGGTTGACGGTGGCGTGGCTCACGACACCGTCGCCGCCGTCGTCCAAGCTGGTGCGGAACTACTCGTCGCCGGCAATGCCGTTTTTGGCCGGGGCGAGCCGGAGCGCGATGCTCGCGCACTACTGGCAGCGGCCCGTGAAGCGGACGACCGGATCATCGCCGGCAAAGCGGCGGCCGGAAAGAGTAGAATTCACTAGAGCGATTCCAGAGTTAACGAGTCTTTTTTCAGATAGTGCAGGGTGGCATTTCCTTAAGGAAAATGCCACTCAGAGGTTGCGGTTTCAAGGTGCGGCAACCCTGGAATCGCTAGCGCATGCAAGCTGCGGATGGCCCGCCCAGGGTCGTCCTTCCAAGAGGTGGTATGAACCGTTTGTCTCTCAAGAATGTGACGATTGCCCTTCTGGCATTGTTTCTCAGCGGGATTACAGCTGAAACCCAGGCCCAGGACGCGGCCCAAAACACCGGGCAAGACGCAACCCCGAGCGCCGCTCCAGACCAGAAGCCCGGGCAAAGCCAGGACGACGTCCAGCATCCGAAGTTCAAAAGGCAGAAAAAGCAAAAGAAGGCCTACGACCTTAACGCCAACCCGCTAGCCGGTGTTCAATCCCGCCAGCCCGATAAAGAGCTTTATGACAAAGCCATGGTGGCCATGAAGAAAGGCCGCTTTGACGTGGCTCGCCTCGACCTGCAAACCATGCTCAATACCTATCCCGAGTCGGAATACCGCATGCGCGCCAAGCTCTCGGTGGGCGATACGTGGTTCAAGGAAGGCGGCGAAGCGGCACTCACGCAGGCCGAAGCCGAGTACGAGGACTTCATTACCTTCTTCCCCAACGTGCCAGAGGCCGCCGAAGCCAAGATGAAGGTGGCTGACATCTACTACGAGCAGATGGAAAAGCCCGATCGCGACTTCACCAACGCTCAGCAGGCGGAGCGGGAATACCGGGAAATGATCAATATGTTCCCGGATTCGACCCTCGTGCCGCGCGCCAAGCAGAGGCTGCGCGATGTGCAGGAGGTTCTGGCAGAGCGCGAGTACCAGATCGGCAGTTACTACCTGAGCCGCGAAGACTTCATCGCCGCAATTGCCCGCCTTGAAACCGTGAGCGATTCCTATCCTCTCTACTCCAAGAGCGACCAGGTGCTCATTGGCATTGGCGATGCCTATGCCGGCCAGGCGCACGCCATCCAGATAGCTCCCGGCCTGCCCTCTGCAATCAAAGAGCGCATGCGCTCCGTCTACCAGGACAAGGCCGCCGCTGCTTACGCCAAGGTCATCACGCGCTATCCCATGGCTCCTCACGTTGAGGATGCCCGTGATCGGCTGGTCGCCATGAACCGCGCTGTTCCTGAGCCCACGCCGGCCGCTATTGCCGAGAGCGATGCCGAAGAGCGCAGCCGCCAGCCGCTCCGATTTACTGACACCATGCTTGGCGTCATCAAGCGCGGTCCTGCTGTGGTTCAGGCTGTTCACGTGGGCGAGCCTACCCTCGACGATCCCACGCGCACGCTCGCACCCGACATCACCAACCAGAACAAGGCCGTCTTTATGGAGGCTGTGAATCACGGCAAGCCGCCCGCGCCCGCCGCAGCGGTCACGCCAACCGGCGCTAACGAGCCGCCGCGCAGCGATCAGCCCTCAACCGCCCCGGTGGAAATGCAGCCGCCCAGTGGCGGAGGCTCCGGAGTTGGCGTAGAGGTCATCAGCGCGCCCTCAAGCTCGACCGCCGCGCCCGACGCAGCCGCCGATCCCAACGCGGTAGTTAAGGCAGTTGGTCCCACCAACACTGTCCTGCCTGCCGCTGAAAAGCCGGCCGAGGCGCCGATTCAGACGAACGACATCAAGCCGGGGGAGAACCCCGCACCGCCCACAGATGTCGCGAGTGGCAAGACCAAGAAGCCCAAGGCCGACTTGAGCGACGAGTCCTCCAGCAAGAAGAAAAAGAAGAAGGGCCTTGCCAAGCTGAACCCGTTCTGAACCAACAGCTTAAGCCAGCAAGAGGGCCGCCTTTGGGCGGCCTTTGCTTTTGCTTGCAGGAGGATGGTATTACAATAAGTATTACTTTCGATTTGAGGTCCAGCATTCATGGCAGCGACAACAGTGACGAGCAAGGGGCAGGTTACGATTCCCAAGGGTGTGCGGGATGCGCTCGACATCAAACCCGGGACCAAAGTTGTGATCGAGCCTCTTGGCCATGGCGAGGCCATTCTCCGCAAGGTGAGAGTCGTAGAGCCGAGACCCGACAGATTCGACCGCGCCATTGGATCCGCCGAGATTAAATGGCACGGCACCACCGACGAATACATGGCGCTGATCCGCGGGTACGACGAAGACGATCCCGGCCTGCGCTAATGGGCCTCCGCTGATGGTCATTGTCGATACGAACATCATCCTCGACATTCTGGATCGCGATCCGAATTGGAGTCCATGGTCAAGTCAGCAGTTGCGGCAGCTTTCCGCTGCACACGACCTGGCCATTAACCCCATCATCTATTCCGAAATCTCCATTCGGTTCTCTACTCAGGCCAAGCTGGACCAGGCGGTCGCTGAGCTGGGACTACTCGTTCTCGATATTCCGCGCCAAGCGGCTTTCGTCGCAGGCAAGGCATTTGTTGTTTACCGTCGTCGAGGCGGAACAAAGGGCAAAATCCTCGCGGACTTTCTCATCGGAGCGCACGCCGCCGTACTTGGATGCCCGCTCATCACCAGGGATCCGCGCAGTTACACCACATATTTCTCCGGCCTCACTCTCATCGTGCCCTGAAATTTCACTCGACCGCTATCTGCTAACCTGAGAAGTAGTCCCTTCGCGCAAACCCCTTTCGCTATGAGGAGTTGGCGCATATTCCCGGGGGGCTTCCGACCGACAAAATGCCTCACGACCTGCCCAAAGCCTACGACCCGACCGCCATTGAAGATCACTGGGCCGCCTACTGGGTCCGCGAGAAGCTCTTCGAGCAACCGACTCCCGAAACTCCTGCTGATCAGAGCCAAGGCCAAGCCCACGAGGCAACCGGGCAGGCTGGCGACCAGTCCGCCTTTGTTGTTTTGCTGCCGCCGCCCAATGTCACCGGCTATCTCCACATGGGCCACATGCTGGAGCACACTGAGATCGACATTCTCGTGCGCTGGCGGCGCATGCTCGGTCGCAAGGTCCTCTGGGTGCCGGGAACCGACCACGCCGGCATCGCCACGCAAATGCTGGTCGAGCGCCAACTGGCCTCGGAAGGCACTTCGCGCCAGAAGCTCGGCCGCGAGGCCTTTGTCGAGCGCGTCTGGCAGTGGAAGCAGCACTATGGCGGAGCGATCCTTGAGCAGATGAAGCGCCTTGGCGTCTCTGTCGACTGGAGCCGCGAGTACTTCACCATGGACGCGCACCTTTCAGTTGCCGTGCGCGAGGCCTTCGTCCGCCTCTACCATCAGGGACTCATCTACCGCGGCGCGTACATCGTCAACTGGTGCCCCGGCTGCCAAACCGCTCTCAGCGATCTTGAAGTCATCCACTCCGAGCACAAGGGCCATCTTTGGGAGATCAAGTATCCGGTGATCGGCGCCGACGGCAAAGACTCCGGCGAATTTTTGACCGTTGCGACCACGCGCCCCGAGACCATGCTCGGCGACACGGCCGTCGCCATTCATCCCGAGGACGAGCGCTACCTGCATCTTCACGGCAAAAAGCTGCGCGTGCCGCTCATCGCTCCGGAAAGCTGGCGCGAAATTCCCATCATCCTCGACGAATGGGTCAGCCGCGACTTCGGCACTGGCGCAGTCAAGGTCACGCCCGCGCACGATCCCAATGATTTCGCGCTCGGCGAGCGGCATCACTTGCCGGCCATCAACGTGATGGACGAACGCGCTCAAATCAACGAAAATGGCGGCCCATACGCGGGCCTCGACCGCTACGTTGCGCGCAAGCACATCGTTCACGACCTCGAAGAGCAGGGGCTGTTAGCGGCCGTAAAGGACTACACCAACAACATCGGCCATTGCGACCGCTGCAAAACCGTCATTGAGCCACGACTCTCCACGCAGTGGTTTATCGCCGTCAATAAAAAGCCTGACGCAGGCGGCGCATCCATGGCCGAGCTGGGCATCGCCGCCGCCAAGCCCAGCGTCGACGTGCCCGACGCGAATCGCTCCGGCGCTGATGGCAAAAAGTCCATCCGCATCACGCCGGAGAATTACGAGAAGATCTATCTCGATTGGATGACGAACCTCCACGACTGGTGCATCTCGCGCCAGCTCTGGTGGGGCCATCGCATTCCCGCATGGCACTGCGCCGGATGCCAAAAGATCACGGTGCCCCAGCCCGGCGAAAAAGATCCCACCACCTGCGCGCACTGCGGATCTGGCCAACTTACTCAAGAGACCGACGTTCTCGACACGTGGTTCTCGTCCGGCCTTCTGCCCGTCTCGATTTTCGGATGGCCCAACGTCACCGTCGGGACGAGCGCGCAAGCAGCCTTGAGCCGGGCGAATTCGACGCCTTCTACCCGACCAGCCTACTCGTCTGCGGCTTCGACATTCTCTTCCTCTGGGTCTCGCGCATGATCATGTTCGGCTGCTGGTTCTCGCGCGATGTTCCGCTCTCAGACGGAAGCGCACGTTCGCTTGCAGAGTCCGTTCCTTTTCGCGAAGTCTACATTCACGCCCTAATTCGCGACGCCAACCGCGAAAAGATGTCCAAGACCAAGGGCAACGTCGTCGACCCCATCGAGATCGTCAAGCAGTACGGAACGGATGCTGTCCGATTCACGCTTGCGTCCATGGCCTCGCCCGGCACTGACATTGCCTTCAACGTCGCACGCACCGAGGGCTACCGCGCCTTCGCCAACAAAATCTGGAACGCGGCGCGATTCATCTTCATGAACGTGGACCGGGCTGCGGAGGTTGGCATTACCGTTGATCGAGCCACGCTCGGCGAGATGCCCAGCAGTTCCCGCTGACGCTCCGCTCGAAGCGCGCTGGATCGTCGCCGAACTGCACGCGACCGCAGCGAAAGTGAACCAGTCGCTCGAGAATTACCGATTCGACGACGCGGCCAATACGATCTATCAATTCTTCTGGGGCAGCTTTTGCGATTGGTACCTCGAAATCGTCAAGCTGCGCCTCGATTTCTCGGAAACCGCAGACAAAGCCGCGACGAAAGCAGCGCTCACCACGCTAGTTCAGGTTTTCGAATGCGCTCTCCGCCTTCTCTCGCCCTTCATGCCGTTCATTACTGAAGAGCTCTGGAACGCTGTTTACGACGGGAATCCTCCGGCGAAGTCGATCGCGCTGACGCTTTATCCACAAGCAGACGAATCATTACTCGCCTCGCCGAGATCCGAACATTCACGAGATGGGCACGGTTCAGGCACTTGTTATCGGCGATTCGCGCGCTCCGAAAGGAACAGCGGCGTTCCGGAGAAAGAATTCGTCGCCGGTCAGTTCAGATCCTGACCAAATGGGCTGGTCAATGAACGCAGCGAGTATTGTGGTCGACATCGGGACATCGTCCGAGCATCTGGCCAAAATCTCTGAAGTCGATGGTTCGAGCCAATAACCTACGGGAAGAGCGCTGGTCAGAGGCTGGACTTTGACCTAGCGATTGACTACGAGGCCACCATCGACGTCCCCGCCGAGCGCGAGCGCTTGACAAAGGATATCGCCAAGTATGAAAAAGGCTTGGCAGCAGCAGAGCGTCAATTGGGGAACGAAGGCTTTTTAGCGAAGGCCCCGGCGCAAATAGTCGAGGGTCTCAAAAAGCAGGAAGCCGAAACTCGCCTCCTGCTTGAAAAAGCCCGAGCCGCTTTGGCCGCATTGCCGAAGAGCTGACCTCGGGAACTGAGAACTACGAACTAAGAACTGCGAACTGTTTTCCGCAGGAAAACCATGGATTGGAAGAGCCACCGCATCGATGCATTACTGGAGCAGGCCCTGCTTGAGGACCAGGCTCCGCACGACGCCACCACGCATCTCACCATCGATGCCAATCTCCGCGCCGCCGGCTCCATCATCGCCCGCGAAGAGCTGGTCGTCGCCGGCCTCGGCGCCATCCCGCGCTTCTTTGAGATTTACGCGCGCCTCGACCGCAGCCCCGAAGGGCAAACCCGCTTTGAAGTCGTCAGCCATCCAGAAATGTTCGACGGCGTGCGCGTTCACGCCGGCCAGGTTCTGGCCGTCATTCGCCACAACGCGCGCGTGCTGCTCAGTTGCGAGCGCGTCATTCTCAACCTGCTGCAGCACATGAGCGGCATCGCCACGCTCACGCGCCAGTTTGCCGACGCGATTCAAGGCACGCACGCCCGCGTGCTCGACACGCGCAAGACCGTTCCCGGAATGCGCGCCCTCGAGAAATACGCCGTCCTCTGCGGCGGCGGCACCAATCACCGCATCGATCTCGCCTCCGGAATTCTCATCAAGAACAATCACATCGCGCTCGGCGGCGGCATTGCGACGGCTCTCAAGCGCGCGCTCGCACAGCGCAAGCCCGGCCAGCGCGTGCAGGTTGAGGTCCGCACGCCGCAGGAACTCGAAGAAGCGCTCGCTCACGGCGCCGAAGCCATCCTGCTCGATAACATGACGCCCGCCGAAGTCCGCCGGTCAATCGAGCGCATTAAGGCCGCGAGCGCGGCAGAGCCCGGTCGCTGGATTCCCACCGAAGCCTCGGGCGGCATCGTGCTCGACACTGTCCGCGCCTACGCCGAGACTGGCGTCGACTTCATCAGCGTCGGCGCGCTCACTCACTCCGCCCGCGCCGCCGATATCTCCATGACCATCGCCGCGGAGCATGGCCACAGCAGACACCAGGGCCACGAATAGGGCCATGAACGCAACTCACAAACTCGTGCGGCGCGCGAAGTAATGTTCGATCTCGCCACTCTCGAGACTGAACTCGCCGGCACGGTTTTCGCCGGCAAGCTGCACTTTGTCCGCTCTACAGGATCGACAAACTCCGACGCGATCGCGGCGGCCCGCGCAAGGAGCTCCGCATGGCTCTGTCTATTTCGCCGATGAGCAGTTGGCCGGCCGCGGCCGCGGCGATCACGGCTGGATCTCCGTCGCCGGCGAAGGGCTCTACGTCAGTGTCCTTCTCCGCCCGCAAATTCCCGCGTCGCGACTTGCGCTGTTGCCTTTGGCCACAGGCCTTGCAGCCGTCGAGGCCATTCGCGCCGTCTCTGGATTAGACCTGGACCTGCGCTGGCCCAACGATCTGCTCATCGGCCCACGCAAAGCCGGCGGCATTCTTGTTGAGGCAAATCTCGAATCCAAGAGCCTGCCCCACGCAGTAGTCGGCATCGGTATTAATGTGCATCAGCACACGTTTCCTCCCGGACTGGCCACGCCTGCAACTTCACTGGACCTTGAAGCTGCCCGAGCAATCTCGCGCCAAACTCTTCTCGTTACCCTGCTAAAATCGCTGGAGCGTGAGACGCAAGCGCTCGTCGACGCGACGGCAGGGAAAGAGATTTGCGCGCGCGTCGAGCAGGCGTCCACTTGGATTCGTGGCCGCAACGTTCAGGTGCATGGCCCACAATCGTGCACAGGTGTTACGGCCGGCCTCGACGAGAATGGCTTTCTGCGAGTCGCAACCGCAAGCGGGATGGTCACGGTGCAAACCGGTGGATTGCGCGCGGCGGAATAGGACTAACAGACAGCTGGAGATTCGGAGCTCAAGGAAAAAATGTTGCTCGCTCTCGATGTCGGCAACACGAATACGACGCTGGGCCTCTACAAGCTCGACGGCGAGACGCCGGACCTCGCCGCGAATTGGCGCGTAACGACGCATCGCGCGCAAACTGTCGACGAGTATGGCGTCTTCTTCGTCAACCTTTTCGAGATGCACGGAATGGCGCCGAGCCAAGTCACGGACATCATCATCGCCTCTGTTGTTCCGCCCGTCGACTCCATTCTCCGTCAGGTCTGCGAATCTTATTTCAATGTTGAACCCCTCTTCGTTGAGCCGGGCATCAAGACCGGAATGACGCTGCTCATCGACAACCCCAGCGAACTCGGCGCAGATCGCATCGCCGACTGCATCGCAGCATATGAGAAGTATGGCGGCCCGTGCATCGTGGTCGATTTCGGCACGGCTACTAAGTTTGAAGTCATCTCCGCCCGCGGCGAGTATCTCGGCGGCGCCATTGCGCCCGGCCTGGGCCTGAGCGCCGATGCGCTCTTCAATCGTGCTGCGCGCCTGAGCCGCGTCGACATCAAGCGCCCAGCAAAAGTCATCGGCACCAACACCGTCGGCCATCTGCAGAGCGGCCTCTATTTCGGCTATATCGGCCTGGTCGACGGCATCATTGAGCGCATGATCGCGGAACTTGGCGCGGAAACGGGCGCTTCAGCCGCCACGGGGAAAGGTATTGACCGAGGCAAACCGCTGCGCATTATCGCCAGCGGCGGTCTGGCGCGCATGATCGCCCCGGACTCACGCTACATCCAGGAGATCGACGATCTGCTTACGCTTGATGGACTGCGCATTCTCTTCGAACGCAATCGCGCCGCACGCCCCCGCGGTCGCGCGCGATAGCCGCGCACACTCTCACAGCCCCGACAAAACTTCCTGCGGTGCGGGCACTTGCCGCCGTAAGCTCTCCGCAGTAAGCTCATCGGCTTTGCGCAGGCTGGGAAAAATAGCGGCCCACAAACCAGCAACCGCCAGCGCGCCTATTCCGCCGATTACGGTGGCTCGCACCGCGCCCCACCACTGCGCCGTCAGCCCGCTCTCAAATTCACCCAGCTCGTTTGACGCGCCAATAAACAGCGAGTTCACCGCGCTCACGCGGCCGCGCATCTCGGGCGGCGTAGCCAGTTGCAGCAGCGACCCGCGAATGATCACGCTGATCGTGTCTGCCGCTCCGGCAATGGCCAGCGATGCCAGCGAGAGCCACAGCGTGTGCGACAGGCCGAAGATCACCGTCGCCGCGCCGAAGATCGCGACGCAAGTAAACAGCCAGCGCCCCGCGTGCCTGTGCAGCGGAAACCTCGCCATGATCAGCGACATGGTTACCGCGCCCACCGCCGGCGCCGCGCGCAACATTCCCAGCCCGCGAGGTCCCTGGTGCAGAATCTCGTGCGCAAAAATCGGCATCAACGCTACTGCGCCACCCAGCAGGACCACAAACAAGTCGAGCGAGAACGATCCCAGAAGCATCCGCGCCCGCCGCACATACTGGAACCCCGCGAGCAACACTTTCATTGAAAGCTCGCGATGCTCCATGCGTCCCGGCCGCGCGTGCAGCGAAACAACCAGCGCCAGAAACCACACGACAGTACCCAGCGTGAACACGTAAACGATCCCCGCGCCCTCCAGCCTCCACTTCGTCAAAATGCCCATCAGCGGCAAAGTGAACAGCAATCCGCCCAGCGCCGGCCCGGTGATGTTGGCCAACTGAAAAATCGCGCCGCCCCATGTCACCGCGTTCACAAAGTGCGCCTCCGGCACCAGGTGCGGAATCAGCGCCGAGCTCGCCGGCGACGAAAATGCGCGCCCCGTGCCGACGAAAAACAGCACCGCGTAAATGGCCAGAATGTTCTGTGTGTTGTTGCGCGCAAGCTCGATCAGCGCGCCCGTGCAAAAAATCTGCAACACGTAGCACGCCAGAATCACGCGCCTGCGGTCGAAGCGGTCGGCCACATGGCCCGCGGGCAGCAGAAAGAGCAGCCCCGGCAAAAACAGCGCCAGCCCCGTATAGCCCAGGTCGATGGCGCGATGCGTGATGGAGTACACCTGCCACGCCACCGCGACCGACTGCGCTTCAGCGCCCAGAATCACGGCCACTCGCGCAAGCTGGTACCGCCTGAAATCGCGGGAGGCGAAAGCCTCAAGGCCGCGGCGCGGCTGTGGGGGGGCGGGCTCCATGGTCTGCTCTCAGGGTATAACGGCACGCGCGTCGCCGCCTCTCCGCCGAATCGTGAAACAATAATCCGGAAGCCTCCATGACAGATCAACTCACTCCTGCTGAACCCAATCAAGACCAAGACCTGGACGTCCAGTCCGCGCCGGTCGAAGAATCCGCGGAGTCTTTCGCCGACGCTCTGCAGGCCTTCGAGCGCTCGCACACGCATCGCGCGGAAAGCAAGCAGCTCCAGGGCACGGTCGTCTCGCTCACAGCCGATCAGGTTGTGCTCGACGTCGGCTACAAGATTGAAGGAGTTCTGCCGCGTTCGACATTTCCCGATAATGCCGAAGGCGTCAACGCCGGCGACGTGTTTCCTGTTTCCATCACCGGCCGCAACGAAGAAGGCTACTACGAGCTCTCGCGCCATCGTGTTGCGCAGCCCCGCGATTGGTCCGCTCTCGAGCGCGCCTTCGCAGAAAAAATCGCCGTCGCCGGCACCGTCACCGCCGTCATCAAGGGCGGCCTCAGCGTGGATGTCGGTGTCCGCGCCTTCATGCCCGCCAGCCGCAGTGGCGCGCGCGACGCAGCTGAGCTCGAAGCTCTCGTCGGCACTGAGATCACCTGCCGCATTACCAAGCTCGACGTGGCCGATGAAGATGTCGTCGTCGATCGCCGCGTCGTTCTTGAGGAGCAGTCTCGTGGCGAGCTAGCCGGTCGCCGCGCCGCGCTCAAGCCCGGCGATACGGTCACCGGCACGGTCCGCACCCTCATGCCCTACGGCGCGTTTGTTGAGATTGAGCCGGGCCTTGACGGACTTCTGCACATCTCCGACATCTCTCGCTCCCGCGTCGCCAAGCCCGAAGACGTTCTCTCGGTCGGCGAGCAACTCACGCTGCGCATTCTCAAAATCGATCCCGAGACCAGCAAAATTTCGCTTGGCCTCAAGCAGTTGCAGCCCGAGCCGTGGGAGACCGCGGCTGAGCGCTTTGTCCCCGGCCAGCGCATCAACGGCGACGTCACGCGTCTCACCGACTTCGGCGCATTCATCGAACTTGAGCCCGGCCTTGAGGGCCTCATTCACATTTCAGAAATGTCGTGGGCCAAGAAAGTTCGCCATCCCTCCGATCTGCTCCGCGAGGGCGAGCGCGTTGATGCTGTCGTTCTCTCCGTCAAGCCGCCCGCGGGCGCGGAGCAGGGCCGCATCTCTCTCGGCCTCAAGCAAACGCTCGCCGACCCATGGCTTGAAGTCGAGCGAAAATTCCCCGCCGGCTCGCAGGTTGAAGGCCCCATCACCAAGATCATGAACTTCGGAGCCTTCGTTCAGATCGCCGAAGGTGTCGACGGGCTCGTCCACGTCAGCGAGATCGTTGCTGACCGCCGCATCAATCATCCAAGCGACGCGGTGCGCCAGGGCCAGCGCGTCAAGGCAGTCGTTCTCGCGATTGACTCAGCGAAACGCCAGATCAAGCTGTCGATGAAACAGCTCATCCCAACCAGCATCGACGAGTACATCGCCGAGCACAAAGTCGGCGATTCGGTTTCGGGCCGCGTCGTCGAGATCACGGCCTCCGGGGCAATTGTTGAACTCGGCGAAGGCATCCGCGCCGCGTTAAACGCAAAGACGGGCGGTGCGGCAGCCGCGCCTTCGTCGCAAGCGGAACCCCTGCCGCAGCGTCCGCCGCAAACTGCCGCGCCCGACCTCTCGCAACTCTCCTCGATGTTGAAGGCTCGCTGGAAAGGCAAGTGCCCCAGCGCCGTCAGCCGCTCCTGAGCCTCTCGCCGAAGGCCAGATCCGCACCTTCAAGATCACAAAGCTTGTCGCCGATTCAAAGAAGATTGAGGTTGAATTGGGGTAGTAGGCCTTATCAAAGGAATCGATCTGCCCGACTTAAACGTTGTCCTCCTTGGCGACGGCCATCGATATGTCAAAGCATTGACATCATAAATGTCTTATGTAAGACTATTTCGTAGTCTAGGAGAAAGACGTCATGACGTCAGTGAAGGCAAAGCTAACCGTGGTTCTAAAGGCAGATGATGTCATCGTGGCGGAAGCTGAAGATGCGGTTCTCTGGCAGCGCGTGCTGACAGCGCTGAACAGAGGCAGTGCGGAGCTTCTCGGCGATGCCGACCTAAAAGGATTAGACGGTGGGACAGAGAAAGACAAGCTTGGGGACGACCCTCAAAAAAATACAAAACCCGGCTCTGCGCCGATCGACCTTTTCGCGCGACAGTTAGGGATCGAGCGGGCCGTCCTCGAAGGCGGGTGCTCGCCGTCACCCGAACAGCCGTACATTCGCCTCGACCTCCACTGCTGGGAGGAGATGAAGAAGCAGATCCCTGATCGAGGCCCGGGCTCGCCGCTCCGCTTGCCGTTGCCGCCACATTACTAGCGCTTTGGCTTCAGGTAGCGGCCCTCGGAACCGCGACGCAGGCGCAAGCGCAGTCGGTGCTAGACACCATCAACCTTCGCGACAGAAACGCCAGCCGCTCAATCCGAAACGCCACCTGGCTCCAACCACGGGCGAATGGCCAATTCGTACTTAATCCGGCGCAGATTTCAAGAGCGGTCACGCTAGTCAAGTGTTTCTGCACAAAGGACTGGAATACGTGGAAGGAAGTAGCCGGCTCTTAGTGGTTGTGAATGCAAGAAATGACTCCTGACGAATTTCTCAAGCGAATTGAACGCGACGGCCTCAAAATGATCGATCGCGCGATTGCATTGCTTTGGTGGGAGGGTCTTAGCGATCCAACTATTGGGTTGGACGCCCCTGGAGTGTGTCTGGAATTGGAGCGGGCCGGGCATGCGCAGCAAAATGTGACGCGAATGGCAGCCGCACTAAAGGCTCACCCAGGGACAGTTAAAGCAGGCGAAGGAATTTGGCGCCTTCACCAGCGCACGCGCCGAGAACTTGACGCGCAATACGGCTTCGCACTTGAGCCGATAGAGCCGCGAGCCTCCGACTCCGTATTGCCCCGCGTCTTATTCTCCAACACCCGCGTGTATCTCGAACGCGTCGTCGATCAAATCAATAAGTCCTACGACATGCAACTTTGGGACTGCTGTGCAGTAATGTGCCGCCGTTTGCTCGAAACGCTCGTCATTGAAACGTACGAAAACTGGGACGAGCTAACGAAATTAAGGGAGCAGACGGCCACTTCTTGATGCTGAATGGGTTGATGACATTTCTGGAGAGAGACACGAGCATCAACCTCGGCCGCAACGCCGCGAAGGGGCTAAGAGACTTTAAGCAGCTAGGCGACCTTTCTGCACACAATCGTCGCTTCAACGCGTGCCGAAATGACATCGACCGCGTGCGCGACGGGCTGCGTGTCGCCTCCGAAGAGCTCCTTCATCTTTCCGGCCTACGCAGCTAAATCGCCCCAATAAGACGTACCTTTTCCGCTCCTACAGATACACCTCATCCACATAGCACCAACTCCAATCCTCGCCGCGCTCGGCCGATTTGATCAGCGGATGCTGCGTTCCAAGGTAGTGCGCGCGCGCGTGCCGATTCTTCGACGAGTCGCAACAGCCCACATGCCCGCACTCCAGGCACATGCGCAAGTGCAGCCACGTGTCGCCCAACTTCAGGCACTCCTCGCAGCCCTTCGTGTTCGGCTTTACGCCCTTCTTGATTGTCCCTGTATGCGTGCATTGCGCTGCCATCCGTGACCTCCTTTAATCCAGCACAAATTTTGGATTCTCTGCACTAAACGGAAGGTTCGTTTTTTAGGGGGATACTTCTGGCGCGGACTGGCCACGGCACCCGCTGACTTGCTGACTCGCTGACTCTGCTGCTTTACTGTCCCGCCCAACCCAACCCATCCGTCACGTTGCCCGTTGCGATTGTCCGTTTCACCGTCCACGTCGCAAGGTCGATCTCCGCTACTTCATTAGCGCCCGCGCATGAGACATACGCCGACTTGCCGTCGGGCCCCACCAGCACTTCCTGCGGGCTCTTGCCCACATCCACTGCGTGCGCCAAGGTCATCGTTCGCAGGTCGATCACGTCGACTTTGTTCTGGTCCGGCACCGCCACCAGCAGCCAGCGGCCGTCCTTCGTGGCCGCGCTGCCGTAGCCCAGCCCGTCGATCTTTACCCACTTCGCCACTTTATTCGTCGCCGTGTCGATCACCGCCATGCGCGGCGCGGTCTGGTCCGCGGTGAACACCCAGCGGTCGTCATTTGAAATCGCAATCCGCTGCGTGTTGCCCGACACGGGAATGATCGTCAGCGTCTTCCGCGCCTTTATGTCGAGCACGCTCACCGTTCCCGGCCCCACATTCGCCGTGTAACCGCGCAACCCGTCGTGCGAGAGCGCAAGCATGTGGCTCTCCGGCTGCCCGGTCGGAATTGAGCCGACAATCTTCAGCGTCTTCGGATCGATGATCGTTATCGCGCGATCCAGCTCCGTGGTCACGTAGAGCAATCCGTCCTTCGGCCCGAAGACCGCGCAGTGCGGCCGCACGCCGTGGTCGAACTGGATATTGCCGACGAGTTTCTGCGCCGCCACATCAACTACTACGATGTTGTTTCCATCGGTTCCCGGTTTGCCCACGCCCGAGTTGCCGTAGATGGGCACAAACGCGAGCCGTCCGTCAGGCGATCCCGCGACTTCGTGGCCGGTGATGCCGTTCTCTGCCACGTTCGCAATTACTTTTCCCGCGGCGGGATCCACGATCGCCAGGCTGCGATCGCCTTTTTGCGCGACGAGCAATCGGCCCGACTGCGCCTGGGCCGCGCTCACCGCGAACAACGATAAGGCTCCCAGACCAACTAACGAAAACAGTTTCAACGAGGACCTCCCTCAACTACGAAATGCCGTTCAACTCGGTTTCTTGCTTCGGCAAAAAGCTTCCCGCATCTCAACTCTGTGCACTCCACGGATTGTACGTGCCCACGCTCCACGAGTGCCCCTCGGGATCGTTTACGGTGAACTCGCGGCTGCCATATTCCATATTTTGCAATGGCCGGACAATGGTTGCGGCTGCGGCCTGCGCTCGCGCATAAACCGCATCTGCATCGGGAACCACGATATACGCGCTACGTGTCTCCACGCCGCCAAGTTCTCCGGGCGTCTTGAATCTGCGACCGTGTTCGTCATCTTTAATGGACCCGAGCATGATCATGCCACCGCCCAGGGCGAGCTCGGCGTGGTTGATGACTCCGCCCGCGCCTTCATATACTGCGTGCCGCGTAAAACCAATCACATTGCAGAGCCATTCGATAGCGGCTGGAGCGTCGCGGTAGCGAAGCGCCGGGATCACGGTGCTGCGAGATTCAGCCATGGGGAAATCCTCCGCGCCAAGGTTAGCTCTTCTCCGGGCCCGTGCGCAATGACGCCGTTTTGTCGTCGCGTCCGCTATCCTTTTCTCCATGCCACTTCCCGCGCGCGACGCCCAGCTCGTACAGATCCGCGAAGCGAAGCTTCTCCAGAGTATTGACGTTGCGCTCGCCGATGCCGCCCGCCGCGCCGGGGATTTCCTGGCCTGCCGCATTGGTTGTACGCAGTGCTGCTACGGCGCTTTTGCGATCAACGCTCTCGATGCAACACATCTCCGCGAAGGGATGGTCACTTTGCGCGCCTCAGATCCCGCGCTCGCCGCCGAGATAGAGCGCCGCGCCCGCGCTTGGCTCGCCGAATACGGCGCAGATTTTCCCGGAGATTCGGAGACGGGTGTCCTCGGCACATCAGACGCCGATCAGGCCAGTTTTGAAGACTTCGCCAACGACGCCGCTTGCCCCGCGCTCGATCCCTCGACTGGCCGCTGTGATGTTTACGCGTGGCGTCCCATGACCTGCCGCGTCTTCGGTCCGCCCGTTCGGTCTGTGAGCGACAGCGGCGACGAGGGCCTCGGTCATTGCGAGCTTTGCTTCATCGGCGCGAGTCCCGAGCAAGTCGCCGCCTGCGAGATGCCTGTGCCGCATGATCTCGAATCGGAACTGCTCGAAGAAATCGGGTCGCAAAACGAAACCGTCGTCGCGTTTGCGCTGCTGCCGTGAGGGAAGCAATTCACGAATTAGCAGAACGAAAATTCAGCAGCCGGCGCGCATCACCAAGGCAGCGGATTGACGACAGTAGCTCCCCAATCTTCGGGGCTCAAATCGCGGGCGTGCGCGGAAAAAATCCAGCGATGGCCGTCCAAATCTTCCGCGCCGTACTGCCTCTCTCCATAAACGGTTTCGTGCAGCCCTTCCCAAATCATCGCCCCATGCTGCTTGGTTCTCGCGTAGTGACCGTCGACGTCTGTAACCATGACTGTAAGTGTTTGCGTCCCGTGTCCGAGCAGCGCCGGACTTTGCGTTCCCTGGCGAGGTCCGGTCAGCATGATGACTGCCCTTCCAAGGAACATCTGAATCCCGCTCACCGGCTGGCCGTAGCGGAAGTGCTCCTTGAAGCCGAACACTTTGGCAAGCCAGTCGGACGCCTCGATCACGTCGCGGTAAACCAGATGAGGAAGCACGGTCGAAACCGGCACGGAGCGGTTGCTCATGGCGTGAGTATGCTCCGAGTTTGTTCCCGGAATCAACGGCGCGCGAAGAACTTTCCTTCCAGTGGTAATGGCAATGCCCCATCGCCCCGTCTCATCGCTTCGTCGCATTGCGTCGTCACATCATCTCTGCGGCCATGCCGTAAACTTATCTTTGCCGCCCCCCACATGCCCACTCCGATGACAACGCGCCCCTGCTGGGTTGAGATTCGCACTCGCGCTCTCGAAGAGAACTTCCGTTTTCTCGCCGGCCTCGCCTCGCCTCATGCCGAATTGCTGGCCATCGTCAAAGCCAACGCCTACGGACACTCGCTTGCATTGTGCGCGCCAGCAGTCGTTCGCGCCGGCGCAAAGTGGCTCGGCGTCACCAGTGTTGAAGAGGGCATCGTCGCCCGCGCTCTCTGCCCCGATGCGCGCGTGCTCATCATCGGCGGCGTCTTTCCCGGCCAGGCCGCGGCCGCCATTCAGTTTCAACTCACCCCTGTCGCATGGGAGCCGTGGCAGCTCGACGAGCTTCTCGCTGCCGCGCGCGCCGCGGGAGCGCAGCCCGGCTCCGTGCCCATCCATCTTGAAATTGACACGGGCATGAGCCGCCAAGGCGCTGGCCTCAACGATCTCAATGCAATCATTGCCCGCTTCGGACCCGGTTCGCGGCTGCGGCTCGAGGGCGTCATGACGCATCTCTTCGCCGCCGACGAAGCCGACGGCGGGGCAACGCTGGAGCAGCTCGCGCGCCTCGACGAAGTCATGAGCCGCATCTCCGCCGCCGGTCTCTTCGCGGAGTGGCTCAACGTTGGCGCGTCCGCTACGCTTCTTGCCGGACAAGCCGCTGTAGTCGCGGACCTGGCCGCGCGCCACGGGATGAAGGCCATGCTGCGTCCCGGCCTCGCGCTTTACGGTCTAGTCCCGAGATTCGATCCGGCTTTCGATTCAGATATAGAACCGGCCTCGCTCGTCGCCGCCCGCGCCGCGCTGCAGCCCGTTCTCACGTGGAAAGCTTCGGTCGCCGGTGTCCGATCTATCTCCTGCAGGCACGACTGTCGGTTACAACGCGACCTTCGTCGCCACCGAACCAATGCGTGTCGCGCTTGTCTCCGCCGGTTACGGAGACGGCCTCACGCGCTTCCTTGGCAATCGGTTCAGTTTCTTGGTTCGCGGTCAGCGCGCGCCGGTCGTCGGCCGCGTCAGCATGGATCAGGTTGTGCTCGATGTGACGGAAATTCCCGGCGTCGAGCACGGCGACGAAGTCGTGATTCTCGGCACGCAGGCCGGCGAATCCGGCGACGAAACCATCACGGCCTTCGACCACGCCGAAGCGGCGGCCACCATTCCATGGGAGATTTTCACGCGCATCGCGCCACGTGTTCCGCGCATAGCCGTGTAAGCGTCGCGGCTCTGAATGCAAATGTGAGAATTAGCTCGCGACCGATTCCGCCGCGGGCGCGTCCATACTCGCAGCGCAAAGTCCCGCAGCGCATTGCACCGCGTCGATCATCGCCGTGGTTCCGATGCACGAATTCAGCAGCATGTGATAAAGCCCTCGCGAGCACCACTCCTGCTGATAGAACTTGCGAATCACCGCCGCGCGGCGCCGGTCGAATGCCGCCAGTTTTTGCTCCGCCTCTTGCGCCTCATGCGGAAACGCGCGCGCAAACCAATCCTTTTTGGCGCTGGCTGTTGCGTATACAAAAATGTGAAAGCAGCCCGGCTTTCCCGCCAACGCGCACGCTGCTCCGCGTCCAACCAGCACGCAGTTGCCCTGGTGGGCTGCATCCAGAATCTCTTTCCGGATCAGCTCCAGCATGCGCTCGGAGTCGAGAACATGTTCCTCGCCGCTCGGCGCCTGCGCGTACACCGGATCTTGCCAGAAGGCTTTCCCGTAGCGGTAGTACCAGGGGTCCAGCCGCTCGTCGAGTTCGGCCGCTAGCTTCGGATCGACGCCCGCCATGCGCGCAGCACCAGCCACCAGTTCCGAATCCAGCAGCCGCCAGCCCAGGTGCTTAGCCAGGTCGTGCGCGAACTCGCCACCGCGCGAACCGTACTCGCGCTCGACGGTGATCACGTTGACCGGCGTATGTACCATAACGGCGATCGACTCCCAGGGGGCGCAACCCCACGCAGAGGAGCATAACTCCAAAGACGCAAAAAAACAAAGCGGGCGCAGGAGATTCGTTCCTCCCACGCCCGCTTTTCTTCTTAGCTTTCCGTTTTTTCCGTCCTATTGCGTAACCGGTTGCTGGGGCAACGGAGCAGTGCTCCTCAGGTGCGGAGCGTTGGGCGAAGCCGGCGCGTTTGGCGCGGTCGGCGCAGCCGGTGCTGCGGCGGGCACAGCCGATCCCTTCTTGATGTGCAGGTCGCCGTTACTGGTGCTCAGTTCGATATGCGCCGAGCCCGAGCCAATCTTCCCAGTCACGGTTTTATCCTCGTCCCCCGTCACCGTCAGTCCGAAGTCGGTCACAATGTCGCCATTGTGCGTTTTCCCGTCCACCGTTGCCGAGGCATTCGGGGGCAGCGTCAACTCCACGTCGCCTTTGTCGTTCTTCGCCTGCACCGAGTAAGGTCCGGCGGGCTCAATGCTGATGGTTCCGTTGCTGCTTGTGACGTCGGTATCGCCATAAATCTCGTTCAGATCGATGTCCTTGGAGCGCGTCACCACGCGAACGGTCCCCTTGGCGTCACTCACGCGCAGGTTGTCTGAATCCAGCGTCATGTCGCCGGGAAGGCTCGCAATCTGCACGTCGGTGAAGGGTGTATGAATGCTGACCTGCGCGCCGACCGTCTCGATGTGCACTTCGCCGTCGATCTCGCCGTTCAGCGAAATGTGCCCTTGAACCTCAGAGAGAGTCACGTCGTTGCAGTTGCCGGTGGCATTGATGTCGCCGTTGATCTGGTGCGCCGAGAAGTCGTGTTTGTCGCTGGCGAAGTGCATCGTCACCGCGCCTGTAATCGCGTCAAGATGCGTATCTCCGTGCCCACCGGTTACGTCGATTCCCGCTCCCAGGCCTGAAGCAGTCACATCGCCTTTGCCCGCATTCACGGTCACCTTGGCCGTTCGCGGAACCGTCACGGTTAGATTTACGCGCCCGTGGTCATTGCCATTGGATTCAACCTCTACCGCGGCGCCATTGACCGTTACGTGGGCGGCCTCGCTGTCAAAAATATTCTTCGCCTCGGAGTCTGAGTCGGCGTAGGCCAATTCGTGCGCCTGCACCTGCATTGTGGACTGGTCGCTCGCCGCAATGCTCACATCCCCGCGCGGGTTGTTTATCTGAATGATCGCGTTGGCAGGAATCGTCCTCGAATCCGCCGCCTGATCGTAGTCATGCTCCGGCTGACCAAAGAAATTGAAGATGTCGCCATCGCCACCGTTCCAGTTGCCGACGAACGGCCGCATGTGGTTCCATCCCGCCGCGCAAAGGCCCAGGAACGCGACCAGGAAAAGAATCCCCACAAAGCTGCCGCTGCGGCGCACGGGAGTCGGCCGCCGCATATCCAGCGTCCACTCTGCCAGCAGCGCCAGCCCCGCCACGATCAGCAGCAGCGGCCACCAACGCCCATACCACGACGAGAACGAATCCGCATTCAAATGGCCGGTCACAATCAGCAGGGCAATTGCGCCCACGCAGATCAGAAGCACCGGACCCACAACGGAAGGCACGCGCGGTCCATATGCGCCCACGTATTGCGCCTTCCAGGTGTGCCGCTGCGCACGCCACGCATCGCGCTGCGCGCGCCACGCGGCACGCTGCTGCTCGCGATACACGCGCCACTGCATCTTGGGATCGTAGGGCGGGGCGGGCCGCCGCCCGGAGGCATGTTGGCGCCCGGAGGCATATTCGGAGGCACGTTGCTCATGACTGTCCTCCATGAATCTCATCGCCGAACTCTTGATGCTCAGCCGGCACAATCGCAGTGCCCGGCGTCGGCTGCCCTGTCTGACCCGTTGTCTGGCCCGTCCCCGGGTTCGTGTTCGGCCATGGCGTGCCTGGAGGCGGCGGATAGCCTTCACCTGCGAGCGCTGCACGCTCTGCCAGCAGCAGCAGACCTGCCAGAATCAGGAACAGCGGCCAGCTCTGGCCCCAGCTCAAAATATCGGCCTGTGCCAGCAGTGCAATCACTCCAACCAAAAGCAAAAATGCGGGCCCGCGTAAGCGGCGAATCAATAAATAGCGATTCATTTTTGTCCTCCCTGAGGACTGTCCTGAGAACGATCCTGAGAATTCGCTTGAGAAATCCTCTGCGTATCCTGCAGGCGCTTCACAATCAGCCACACTCCCAGCCCAATCAGCAAAACCGGCCAGCTGAACTCAACCATCCGCCCCGAGAACCAGTTGAAGTGCCCGAGCAGGAACAGCAGGCCCAGAGCGATGAGAACGATTGCTCCAATCGGCTCCTTCCGACGCCAGTACACAGGCGGGACCGCCGGAAAATCCGGCCCGGCATAACCCGGAGGAACATTCGGCCCCTGATACGGACTTTGATTAGGACCCTGATAGGTGGTCTGGAATGGCGTCTCGTACGGCGCCTGATACTGCGCCTGACTTGGCGCCTGATACGTACCCGCCGGTCCGGTTCCTACAGGCCCCGCTCCGCTTGCCGGCGGCATTCCTCCAGGCGGCACACCCCCCGGCGGAAATCCCCCCGGCGGCATACCCTGGTACGCTCCCTGGTTCATTCGGCTGCCCGCACCCATCGCGTTGGTAAGTTCGTTCAGCCCCAACGGATCGGGCAACGGTTCGCCGTCGCGCCGGGCTTTGGCTGTGTGGTAGGCCTCGAACACCTGGTAGCAGACCCACCCAGCAATGAAGAGCCCAAAGATTCCGTACACATGGGCCGCGCTAACTAGCACCGCGAAGATCAGCACATGAATGAGGCCCTTGATCATCTGGCCGTTGTACATCGCTCCCACGCCGGGAATCAGGCCCAGAAGTCCGGCCACTACGGGATTGGGCGTCCCTGCGGGCGGCGCCACAAACGGCTGTTGCGCGCCATGCCACGCCATCCAGCACGGATCACAAAAGATCTGACCTCCAGCGGCGGTTTTCGCGCACGCCGGGCACAGCGGCTTTCCGCAATTCTGGCAAAACACCGTCGCATTTACACCACTATGGTTTACGCAATCCATACTCTGCTCCTTTCGCTTGCTCTTTTTGCGGAGTTATCGGACTGCCTTCTCTTGCCCTGCAAGTGAAACGAAGTTTCCACAAAATCATTCATCGTGTCGTACGCCGGCTGGGCCACTGAATTGTCCGGTTCCTGCTGTGGCTCCAGGCGCCCGCCGCCGTCGTTGTTGCCGGGATTCTTTTTCGTCTCTCCGGGTGTTACCGGCTGCCCTTGCCTCTGGTCTCCGTTCGCTCCCGGCGTTGTGTTCCCGTTGCTGTTGCTCTCGCTCTGGCTGCGCAGTTGCCGCACCCTCGATTCCACTTCATACACAAACCGCAGATGGTCGTAATAGCGCACGATTGGCACTGAGGCCATGTTCAACTGCCGCTCCATATACGACTTCATCGCAATCGGCCGCAAATCGGCCATCCGCAGCGTCGTCAACCGCACTCCGGTCAGGTTCAGCGTGAGCGCAATCGAGAAGAAAGCCATCGCCGCCGTCATCAGCAACCTGGGTTGCATGGCATACCGCATGCGAGCCATGAATCCCGGCTGCTGCCACACTGGAACCACAAACGCCGGAACTACGCCCGCACCGGCCATGGCCGGCATCGGTTGGCTTGCCGCTTGGCCCGGGGCCTGTTTGCGCCAGAATCCTCTCCAGCAATCCCTCCGGCACATCGGGCTCAGGCGAAAGAAACTCCAGCCACTCACGGCCCTTACGCGCTTCTTCATACAGCGCCGTGCATGCCGGACAAATGGCCTTGTGCGCAGCGAACTGCGCTTCGTCCTCGGACCTCAACTGCCCGTCCAGAGCGTCTGCCAGCAGCGTTTCCCATGCGCCGCAGGCGGGAGAATTCGGAAATTGTGTGCGCTCTGTCATCGCTACATCACCTCCCGTTGATTACGTTCGAGCAGCCTTGCAAGTTCCGCACGGCCTCGGCTGATGCGCGACTTCACCGTTCCCTCGGGAATCGCTAACACCTGCGCAATCTCTTTGTAATCAAGGTCTTGAAGATCTCTGAGGATCACTGCCTCGCGCAATTCCACGCTCACCTTGGCCAGCGCGCCTTGCACCATGTTGGCCAGCTCCTTGCGCGCCACTGACTCGAGCGGCGTCGGCCCCGAGGCCACCAGCCGGTCGGCCGGTTTCAGCTCCTCAGACTGTTCCCACCCATCGTCCAGGGAGTTCGTTGCCCTCTGGTTCCGCGTCCGCCGAAAGTTGTCCACCAGCAGGTTTCGCGTCATGGTGGTGATCCACACTGGCAGGCTGCCCCGTGTGGCGTCAAAACTGCCCAAATTCGAGTAGATTTTCAGGAAGACGTCCTGAGTCAGGTCTTCGGCGTCCGCTGCATTTCCCGTAAACCGGTAGCAGAGCCCGAATACACGCTTCTGGTGCGTGCGGACCATCTCAGCCCATGCGCCGGAATCTCCATCCATGCAGCGATGGACGATTTTCGACCAGTCCTGCTCCAGCGGTCTCACCTCCGCGCGCGCTGCCGGCTGCGTGCGTCCCCGATCATTGCCACCAAGGGTCCGCCTCACCGCAGGCGCTCCTTCATCACGGGCGTTCACCTTCTTCTTGCCCAAGGCGGGGGCTGCCCCGCCCCATGTGACCCCGCTCCAGCTTAATGTACCCACGCACTCCATAGCCGATTCATACGCAGGACTTGGGTCTTCGGTTCCCCTCAGGAAGTCCAGGGCCGGGTGGCGGGGCAAAACCGGCGTAGCTGGTGGGCTGAAACTCACAGGAGCGTACCGCTGGCCCGAGTCCTTACCGCGGCTATCCCAATCGGCTTAGTTCGTTGAGCGTTGCGATCAGACGTTCGAATCGTGCCTGATTGGCCGGGTCGGGTAAGAGATAACCTGGCAATGCGTCAAGAAACCGCTGCTCGTGAAGCAGCCTCTTGACCGCTTGGGCAATATAGGTTCTGACCTCGCGCGAGGATACTTTCACCTCATTTGCAAGTGAGGGGCGCCCGTCCAAAACCGCCACAACGTCCTCCAAATCGCTGCTGGCGAAGTAATCCTCTTCGCCTCTACTTTGAAAGGCCTCGATCTTCGTCGCCAGAAAAAGAGGAGCCGTAATCACCCGCAAAAGCAGACCGCTCGGTAGTCGGAGCTTTTCGGCCTCGCGCAGAGCCTCGGGGTACCAACAGTTTGAAAATCCGAGAATTGCTTCGTCGAGCGGCATTACATCGAGCATCAATTCATCGCGCCGCCAACGGCATACCGGTGCCCCGTCGCGCGAATCCTCCTCCAACCCAAGAGCTCTGAGGCGATCGGAGAAGGCGATATAGTCTGCGTAAGAAACGATCTCAGCAATCACGTCCACGTCATAGGTCACGCGCGCAAGCGCCGCCGCAGGGTCGGTGATGAGCAGCGCAGTTGTGCAACCGCCTACAAAAACAATCTCCGGCAACAGCGGCTCAAGTATCAAGGCCGCCATCTCCAGCAACTCAATATGCGTTCTCGCCATCGCCTCACTCGCCAAGCCTGCGCGCCAATTGCCGCCCCGCAAGGTTGCGCTCCCTGGCTCTGCCATCGCGCAGTGCATCCACCAGAGCCAGGAGCTCATAGAGCTTCCTGTCTTCGAGCGCAGCCACAGGGACGTTCTTGTGCAAAGGCGTAAAGCTATACCCGCGCACCGAACCTGTAGCGTACGGCCACACAGGGCAGGGTTCGTCACCGGCAGAAATCTGCTCGCTAAGAGGAGGCGCCGCATAGCTGGTCGGAACGCCTCGAGTCAAAGCGCCCTTCTGGGCAGGAAATGCGTAGCGAATACCATGCAGTAGGAATTCCAAAAGCGCCGAGCGGTTTAGTCGGTCATGATGCTTTTGCCGATGCAGGAGCTGCGATTCAGCAGCCCGCTTGAGTGACGAGTAGACCTCGGAAGGGTAGAGGTGAAGATGGCGAGCGAGATCGACATACGGAGGCCGCCCGTCCAAAGTGGACAGCTTGAGCAATACCACAATGTCCATGGGCCTGAGCATAATCAAGAGCTTATCACAAATTCATTCAATATTCAAATAAATTGAATATTGAATGAATGCACGCACCACCCATCAGAGTGAGGAATTTGAATTTTCGTCAAGAAAATCGCCGAATCGCTTCGGGCACACCGTAAACTTGGCAGAAATGGAGGCCAAAACGTGGAAGGCTGGAAGTTTCTAGAAAAGGACCCCTCGGAAGCTCTTGCGAAGTTGCACTTCTTCTCCATCAAGAAGAAACACGCGGCCGGCGACGTCGAAGCCCGCATCACGGTCAAGGAATTCGCCTCGGCAAAAACCACCGATTTGAATTTCTTTGCCGTAGCCGATATCGAGTTGAATCAGAAGGCCATGAAATTCCAGCCGTGCGGATGGGGCCAGACCCTTTTGAGCGCCCTCACCGAGTGCCTGAGGAACCTGCGGAAATTCGAGTACGAAGGTCCCGAGCTGCCCTCGTCATCCTCGCCAACGTGCGATCCGCCGCAATCCGGTAAAGCAGGCTGACCCCGGCAATACCTCACCGTCTGCCACCGCCCCGCGCCTCAATCCGCTTCGCCGGGCGAATATCCCTGCCCAAACTCCGGATCCACGGGGTTCTCGAACATTGACGCATCTCTCGTGACGATTGTCAGCCCCGACGGCGTCACGAAATACCGCCGCTTGTCTTCCACGGGATCGAAGCCGATCACCGTGCCCTCCGGAATTCGCACGTCGCGGTCGATAATCGCTCGCCGAATCCTGCAGTGCCGCCCGATGTTCACGTGCGAAAAGATGATGCTCTGGTCCACGTCGGAGTAGGAATTCACGCGCACGTCCTGCGACAGCACCGAGTTGTACACCGACGCACCCGAAATAATCACGCCCGCCGTGATGATGGAGTTCACGGCCATGCCCGACCGCCCCGGCTCGCCGAACACGAACTTCGCCGGCGGATACTGCCGCTGCCGCGTGCGGATCGGCCAGCTCTTGTCGTACAGGTTGAACGTCGGCGACACCGAGCATAAATCCATGTTGGCGTCGTAGTAGGCATCCAGCGTCCCCACGTCGCGCCAGTAGAGCGCCTGCTGCTTGTTCTCGTCCACAAAGCTGTAGGCCATCATTTTCTTTTTTCCCAGCATATTGGGCAGGATGTTGTGCCCGAAGTCATGCTTCGAGTCGGCATCGTCCGCGTCCGCAATCAGCGCCTGCAGAAGCGTCTCAGTGTTGAAGATATAAATCCCCATCGATGCGTCCACGGCGTTGGGATTAAACGGAGAGCGGAAGCTCGTTGACGCCGGCTTCTCCTGGAACCCGAGCACTTCGCCTGTTGAACCCACCTCCACCACGCCGAAGCGCGAAACTTCTTCCGGCGCGACCGGTAGCGTGGCCAGCGTAACCTCGGCGTTTGTCTGCTGGTGGTGCGCCAGCATGCGGCTGTAGTTCATCTTGTAGATGTGGTCGCCGGAGAGAATAATCACGTACTTCGGCTGCTCGCTGCCGATTGAGTAGAGGTTCTGATAGACGGCGTCTGCCGTCCCCATGTACCAGTTCGCCCCGGTACGCTGCATGGGCGGCATCAGCTCAAAGAATTCGCCCAGCTCCTGCGCCACAATGCCCGTCCAGCCCTCGCGGATATGCCGGTTCAGGCTCAACGCTTTGTACTGCGTCAGGATGTACACCCGCCGCAGCCCCGAGTTGATGCAGTTTGAGAGCGTGATGTCGATGATGCGGTAGTGCCCGCCAAACGGCACCGCCGGCTTGGCCCGGTCACGCGTCAGGGGAAACAGCCGTTCTCCGGCTCCGCCCGCAAGCAATACGCCTAGTGTGTCTTTCATATCAATCAAGCACCCGTTTTTAACTGGTCCCTGGCTTGCCTGTGCCGACGCGGCCGGCGGAATAACGCAATCTGAGTGCCGCTATCTGAAACGGCATTCTTTCAGGCGGCACTCTGCCTCACCCGCCACTGAACGCAGGAGAATACCACACATGCCAATTAACCTGGCAGCCCGCATACCTCTGGATGATGGTGCCAACCGAAGAGTTGGCCCGTTTCCCAACGTCGCTCCTGGTCGCCGCTTGCCGTGCGAATCAGACTTTAAGATCCTTCTGATGCCGCCCACCGCAGCGAACTAACTCCGCCAGCCCCGCTAACCCACTGCTCTCGCCTACCAGCCGGAAGACCAGTTGATCTTCTTGTTGGTCGAGCGCTTGATCGACGTGAACTTGTACTCCAGGCCTACTGAGATGGCAAAGTTCACATCGTATTGCGCGTAGGTCAGCGTGGAATGAGGCTTGTCGTCGAATGTGTAGTGGGTCATCACTGCGTCGGGCGTGATGCGAAACACCCAATTCTCTGAGCGGTTCAGGTCGAAGTGCCCGCCGATAATCGCCGCCGGAGCAATCTGGTTGTAATAGAAATCGAAATCCGACGGTGGGTGTCCGAGCAGGTCCTTCTGAAAGTTCCCATACACCCCGCCAAACATGGCATGCGCAATCATCGCGCCGTGCTTGTTGTGCGGGCCCAGCCATTCCGCGCCGCCCACAAAAAAATACTGCTGCACGAACGGTCCCCTGATCGGTCCACCATTGGTGCCATCGGTGTTGGGCGCGGTGCCGCTGGTGCCAACATATCCCCGCCCAGTCGCTTCGATTCCCCAGTTACGGTTCAGCCAGTACGAGCCTTCTACGTCCAGGCCGCCCAGGTTCGATCCTTGCAGCAGTGTTGGCCCCGCCTTCATGTGGTCGTACGCAAAGCCCAGCGACATGTCGAAGCGGTTGTCGTAGCGCACTTTGGCCAGTGGATCGATAGCCTGGTAGACCCCGTACTGACTCGATTGCTGGTCGTCCGTTTGCGCCTGCGACGATTGCGATGAAGAAGAGCCCGGCTGCGAATTAGGCTGCTGCGCCCCAGGCTGCTGTGTTGCCGGTTGCTGAGAGCCCGTATCCTGCGCCCGCACGCGCGCCCCGGTGCACACACATAGAGCGAAAACAACGGTGATCGTTGCAGTTATCTTGAATGGGAGATGCATCATTAACAAGCTTACAGGACCCCCCCGAGGCCGGACAACGCAGCGAAGAAGCATTTCCTCTTAGACTCGCATTCACGCCGGTCGTCTGCGCTCAAACCTACAGCGTGCACGATTCCGTCTGCCATGCCCACACCAGGTAGCGGGCCGTCTTCGCGACCTCTAGTGCCGTCACCACTGCATGCATCCAGGGCCCCTCGGGCTGCAGCGCATGAGACGCATGCGTCCGCCACTTCAGCGGCAGCCGGCTCAGGATCAGCCCCGTCCGCGGCAAGTGGCTCGCGCTCGAGACAACCTCTGCCGACTCCCATCCGTGCCTCTGCATGATCTTGAGCGAGTCGCACGCATTCTGTATCGTGTCCAGCGCTTTAGGCTCCTTTATGATCGCGTCGGCCGGAATTCCCTGCGCCTCAGCCACCCGCGCCATCACGTCGGCCTCGACATATTGGTTGTGCGCCGCACCACCCGTAATAATCATCCTTGGCGCCACACCGCGCTCGTATTCGTCCACTGCTTCGGTCACACGCTCAAGCTCCGTCGGCGTCGGATTCCCGTCCGCATCAGCCGGGTATCCAAGAACAATTAGCGTGTCAAAATGTTCCTGCGTAGTGTTTTCCGTCGGGGCGAGCGCCCGCGCAATCGTAGCCCACGCAACCAGGCCCACCATCACCACGGCGACCGCAACGACGATGCGCGCCTTCCAACTCAGTCGCTGTTGCTTGCGTCGCGCGCCGCTTCTTGCGACCGATCGGCCGCCCACTTGTCTGCCAGTGCTCGCTTGCTTTCGTGTCCCCGCTGCGCTCAAAGCTCGATCTCCCAGCATTCACTCTACCGTGCGAAGTGGCGCCTGCGAAGTGCTCCCCGCGAAGTCCTCCTGCGGAGTCTCGATCGCATGTGCTCAACGGTGCTGCCCCGTCGCGCGAAAAATGCATCAGACCATGTTGGACAGCAGGAGATTCACCCTCAACAAGGAGATTTATTCATGGCGACGAAGAAGAAAGCGACGAAGAAGGCGACAGGCAAGAAATCCAGTGGAAGAAAATACAGCCCCGCGGCCGGCCAGCAGGTGGAAACCGAAATGCGGGAATTCAAGCAGGGCAAGCTGAAGAGCGGCCGTAGCGGCAAAAAGGTAACAAACCCTAAACAGGCAATCGCCATCGGCCTTTCAGAAGCACGCAAAAAAGGGGCGAAGGTCCCGAGCAAGAAGTCTTAGCGACCGCTGCTCACCGGCCACGGGCAGTAACTGTGAACTACGAACTGAGAACGGTTTTACAGCTTCGCCGGCTGGCCCCACTCGCTGAAGACGATCTCGCCCAGCGGCTTCCGTGTGCGCCCGGCCATCTCGCGCTCGATCAGTGTTTGGTCGCCCAAGCACCGCCGGCTCGCCCTGGTAGCCCAGCGCGATCACGGCTCCGATTGCGTATTCCGCTGGAATCGCCAGCGCCTTCCGCGCAGCCTCCTGGTCGAACCCGCCCATCTGGTGCGTCGTGAGCCCCAGAGTCGCTGCTTCGAGCGTCAGATACGACGTCGCCGCTCCCAGGTCATAAAGCGCAAACCGATTCTCCGCGCCATTCTTGCTAAACTTCGTTGCTGTCGTGCCCACAATCAGCACAGGTGCACGGCGCGCCCAACTCTGGTTGAACCCCACCAGCGTTTCGCGAATTTTCTGCCACGTTCCATCGCCCCGCCGTCCTACCACGAACCGCCACGGCTGCTCGTTGCTCGATGAGGCCGCCCACCGCGCCGCTTCAAACACCTTCTTCAGCGTTGCCTCGCTCACCGTCCGCTCGTCAAACGACCGCGCGCTCCACCGTTCATGGATCGCCGGCATAACTCCCTCCAAACCAGGGGCCTTTTTCAACTCATGCACTTCACTTGCCGTCAAAACCGCGCTTGCTGCCATGTCGCTCATCTCCTCTTGAACCGATCCGGCGTTCCTAGCCAGCCAATCCCCGAATCGCACTGCCTTCTTCTGTTTGATTCCCCGACGTGGCCAAAGATTCGACCCCAGCCTAAATAGTTGTTACAACAGGTATTTTCTTGAAGATGAGACTGTACTAATGAAGACAGCCCGCCGGAATCTTGGTTTTGATATAAGAGGGGTGAGAGAAAGCACCTGGGAGGGCTCAAAATCACAAGCCCAGTGCAATGCGAGCGTGCCCAATGAAAAAAGGGATTTCCAAGAAGGTCGAATCCGCTGTCCCGCAAATCTGCCCCGAGCAAGTCTGTATCGACCCAGTCTGCGTCGCGACTGATTGACGCGAGAATCGAGGAGCTTGCCGACTGGCGCGGAGAGATGCTTACACGACTGCGCGCTTTGATCAGGCAAGCCGATCCTCGAAGTCGTCGAGGAATGGAAGTGGGGAATCCCCGTCTGGTCGCACGACGGGATCATCTGCACCGGCGAGACCTACAAAAAGGTGGTCAAGACGACATTCGCCAAGGGCGCGTTTTTAGATGATCCCGCGGGCCTCTTCAATTCCAGCCTCGGGGGCAGAGTCAGGCGCGCCATCGACTTCAAAGAAGGCGAGAAGGTGAACGAGAAGGCACTGAAAACTCTCATTCGCGCCGCCGTGGCGCTGAACAAGGCCTAGCCGGAACGATTCGCCAGACTTACCAGTCAGGCGGAACTTACCATCAGACCGGCGCTACCACTTCTTCAGTTCGGTGACCTGAATGAGATTGCCGCAGGTGTCTTTGACCATGGTGATTTTGGAGGCGGTCACGTCGGTCGGCGGCATGGTGAATTCGGCGCCAAGCGCTTTCATGCGCTCGTAATCGGCTTGCACATCGTCAGTAAAGAACATGACGGCGGGTTGGTTTTGCTCGAACAACGCCTGCTGATACGTCTTGGCCGCAGGATTGTTGTTGAGCGCCAACTGCAGCTCCGTGCCGTCCGGCTCCTCGGCTGAGGCCACGGTGAGCCAGCGGTACGACCCATTGCCGAAGTCGGCCTTCTTCACGAAGCCCAGCACATTTGTATAGAACTGCAGGGCCTTCTCTTGGTCGTCGACAAAAACGCTCGTTAATTTGATCTTCATCGGATTCCTCACAGGTTAAAAATTTGCGGGCGGTGCCGCGTTATTGCGCGTTACTTTTTGATCGCGATGCCTCTTGTTCGTCTAGGCCCTTGTTTCGTTTGCCCGATTCCGCCGGGGCTACGCAGCGGAAGTTTCAGTGCGGATGGCGCGGCGCGCGCTTCGCCATTTAGCGGCGTAGTGAACCACGAACATAAACTCCCCGGTAAGGAAAAGCAGCGCCAGGGGAAGCACAGCCAGAAGGCCGAGAGTATTGGTGTATCGGTGCAGCAGCACGGCGGCAAAGTTGACGATCATGCCTACCGTCAGGGCCAAGGACAGCCAGCGGTGAATCAGCCGAATCCATTTGTTCGAGTTCATTTCATACCTCCTTATCAAGGACATTTTTGTTGAGTCAGGCCACACTTCCGAGCATTCGCTCCAGGCCGTCGAAGAAAATCTTCCAGCCGTACCTTGCGCCGTTGTAGTTTGCCGTTTGGTCGGGACCGAAGCCGGACTGCTCCATGCGCAGATGCGTACCGCCCTCAACTGGAGTCAGCGTCCAGAGCACAACCCATTGCAGGCCTGCGGAGCTTTCGCTTTTGCCAACAGCCCAGTTGTATGAGAGCTGTTTCAAAGGTTCGACAACAAGCACCTCGCCGTCGACGATGCCATTCCAGTTCGGCTTGGGATCGGTGCGGAATTGGAACTTGCGGCCGGGCACGGGTTCAAAGTCGTTGCCCATCATCCACTGCGCCAGCAGCGGGCTCTCGGTAAGTGCTCGCCACAGCTTTTCCGGCGGGTGCGGGAATACTCGTTCGACTACGAGCGTGCGTGTGGTCGAGGCTGTATTGCTTTGGGCTGCAGTACTCTCTACTGTGCTCATGGTTCCATCCTTTTCAAAAGATCTTCAAGGCGATCGAACCGCTCGCGCCAGAATGCGCCGTAGTGATCGAGCCAGTCGACCATCGGCTTGAGCGCATCAGGTTGCGCCTGGTAATGAGTTTCGCGGCCCTCGCGGCGATGCCGCACGAGCCTCGCCCGCTTCAGCACCGTTAGATGCTTTGATACAGCAGGCTGCGACACGCCCGCGTAGCGAGTTAATGCGTGGACGGTCTGTTCGCCCTGCCGGGTCAACTCTTCGAAGAGGGCTCTGCGGGTGGGATCTGCCAAAGCGCGGAAGACGTGATTGGCTTGAGAACTCGTCACACAGAAACCATAACCGTTTGGTTATGGTTTGTCAAGAACGAATCTCAAGGAATTTTTCGGCGCTGATCCCAATGGCCGGTTTCTTGGTCGCCGATTCTAGTTCGATTTTTGTTCCGGGATGGCCCGCCTGCTGCCGCCAACAAAGAGCTGTGAACTACGAACTATGAACTACGAACTGCCCTACGGATACATCCGGTTCAGCATTCGCGGAAACGGAATCGTCTCGCGCACGTGGTCCAGCGCGCACACCCACGCAACCACGCGCTCAATGCCCATGCCGAATCCCGAGTGCGGCACGCTGCCGTAGCGCCGCAAATCGAGATACCACTCGAACGCCTCGCGCGGCAGTTTGTGTTCGTCGATCCGCGAGCTCAGCAGCTCATAGCTCGACACGCGCTGCGACCCGCCGATGATCTCGCCGTATCCCTCCGGCGCCAGCACGTCCACGCAGAGCGCGTAGCGCGGATCCTTCGGGTCGGGCTCCATGTAAAACGCCTTCACATTCGCCGGATAGCGGTGCACCATCACCGGCCGGTCGTACTGCGAGCTTAGCCACGTCTCGTCCGGCGAGCCAAAGTCGTTTCCATATTCGAACGGCGCTTCGAGCTTTCCATCCTTGTGCGCCTGGTTCAACATCTCCACGGCCTCGTCGTAGCGCAGCCGCACGAAACGGCGCTTTCACCGTCTCAAGCTTCGCCGCGTCGCGCCCGATCACCTGCAACTCCGGCGCGCGATTCTTCAACACGCTCTGCACAATGTGCGAGATGAAGTTTTCCGCCAGCTCCATCAGCCCGTCCAGGTCCATGTAGGCCACCTCGGGCTCGACCATCCAGAACTCCGTCAGGTGCCGCCGCGTCTTCGACTTCTCCGCGCGAAACGTCGGCCCGAAGCTGTACACCTTGCCCAGCGCCAGCGCCGTCGACTCAACGTAAAGCTGGCCGCTCTGCGTCAGGTACGCGGGATCGCCGAAGTAGTCCACCGGAAACAGCGTCGACGTGCCCTCGCACGCCGCCGGCGTCAGAATCGGCGGATCGGTCCTGATATATCCATTGGAGTCAAAGTATTCAGCCGCCGCGCGCATGATCTCCGCGCGAATCCGCAAAATCGCCGACTGCCTTGGGCTACGCACCCACAAATGCCGCCGCTCCTGCAGAAAGTCGACGCCATGATCCTTCAGCGTGATCGGGTACGGGTCGGACTCAGGCACGCGCTGCACCACTTGCACGTCTTCCACGTCCAGCTCGTACCCGCCCGGCGCGCGCTTGTCCGCACGCACCTTTCCCGTGACAATTACGCTCGATTCCTGCGTGAGGCCTTTCAGCTTTTCAAACACTTCCGGCGTCACGCTCTTCACATGCGCCACTCCCTGGATCGACCCGGTTCCATCGCGAAAGATGGGGAACAGCAGCTTGCCGCTCTCGCGCGAGTTGTAGAGCCACCCGCGCAAAGTGACAGATTCGCCTTCGTGCCGGCCAATCTCGGCAATGGTGGCCACCGGCGGAGTCGATTTCGCGGTTTCTGGAGCAGCAGGAGCAGTTTCTTCAGGCATTTTCGGCAATCTTTCTGGGCGACGCCTCATTCCGCCGCGCCGGACTCTCCAGAATAACGCGGCTCAGAAGGAGCCGGACCCAATCCCGGCCAAGGTCGCCAATTTCGTGCTACCGGAAATTGTTTTGATTGGACAACAAAACCTCGCAACATGCATCCTACATTGGTGAGGAGCGGCAATGACCGACCCAATAACCGAGCGGCTCGAGACCAATGGCACAGAGATGCACAAAACCCTGGCGGACGCCGACACCGCCGAGCGCTTCATCACCGAGAAGCACCTGGGCGAGCGCATCCGGCGTCTGCGCCTCAAGAAGTCCATGGGCCTGGTGGATCTGGGCAAGCATACAGGGCTTTCGGCCAGCTTCCTCTCGCAGTTGGAGACCGGCCGCGTTGTGCCCACGCTCCGCAATCTGGCGCGAATCGCGATGGTCTTCTCGCAAGGATCTTTCGTATTTCTTTGAGTCCGAGCCGTCGCCAGTTTTCCGCGTACACCGCAAAAAGGACCGCGTGCGCATGCCGCAAACCGGAGCCGAGCCGCCCACTTATACGTTTGAGAGCCTCGGCTACATGGTGCGCCGACCGGCACATGGACCCATACTTCGCCGAATTCGTTCCGCTGCCCGAGCATGTGGAGCCCAGAACGCACATGCACACGGGATTCGAGTTCCTGTATCTGGTTGCAGGTGAGTTGGCGCTGCGGCACGGCGACCAGGAGGCGAAGCTCGGCCCCGGCGACGCGGTTTACTTCGACGCGGGCACTCCGCACTCCTACCGCTGCGCAGGCGCAAAGTCTGCCGAAGCCGTCATCGTCACCATGCACCAGGCGCCGACAGACCATCCGCAGTCGCAGCGCGCATCAGCCGTCGCCGCGCCAACTCGACCGCCGACTTTATCATCCCCGGCAGTAAAAGCCAACGCCGCAAACGGCCGGTAGGCCGAGCAGGACCGCGCGCAACAGCGGCAATCCGGACCTAGTGGCCCGCCGCAGCGTCAGCGACAAGGTTCCCGTTGATGTCGCGCACTTCAACCGGACCGAGCCCCGCATCCTTCAGGCCCGGTTCGATTTTGGCGCGGTCACCCGCGGTCACAATCACAAGTTGGTCCGGATGCAGATACTGCTGCGTCACGCGCGCAATGTCTGCTTCCGTCACCGCCTCGTATTTCATGGGCAGCTTTGCGTAGTAGTCCAGCGGGCGATCGTAAAGAAAGATGCTGTTGATGGCTCGCACGATGGCTGCCGTTGTTTCAAAGCGGCCGGGAAGCGACTGCACCGACGCTTCTTTCGCAGCAGCCAGCTCTTCAGCAGTCGAAGGTTCGGCGGAAAACTTGTTGATCTCGCCCATCAGTTCCTTAGCGGCAGGCGCCGTAACATCGCTGCGCACCAATCCGCCGGCCTGGAACATGCCGCCGTCGCCATACTGCGCAAATACAGAATTTGCGCCATAAGTGTAGCCATGCGCCTCGCGCAGATTCATGTTGATGCGGCTGCCAAAGCTCCCGCCCAGCGTGTAATTCATCACGCGTGAGAGTTTCAGTGTCGGGCGAGCTCGCCGGAACGCCGATGCCGAAGGCTATCAGCGCGGTCTGCGGTGCGCCTGGCTTGTCAACGATTACCACGCGCGTGGCCTGTGGGGCCGGCGCCGGTGGAATTGCGGCCGCCGCTTCTGTCTTTCCCGTCCATTTGCCAAAGTACTGCGTGGCCACGCTCTCGGCTTGCGCGCGCGTCAAGTCGCCGGCCAGCACCAGCGCCGAGTCGCGCGGGCCGTAGTGGTCGGCGTAAAAAGCCGCCATATCCGCCGGCGCAATCGCTCCCACGCTCTCCGCTGTTCCCGTTCCGCTACGGCCATACGGAGCGTCGCCAAACACGAGCTTTGGTCCCACTCGCATGGCGATGCTCTGCACGTTGTCAGTCTCCTGCGCGATGCGAACCAGCCGCTGCTTGCGCCGCCGATCCAAATCCTCGCCGCGAAATCCCGGATGCTCTGCCACGTCGGCGAGCAGATTCATCGCCTCCGCCGTATGGCTGGTCAACATGTCCATCGAAATGGTTCCGGAATCCATTCCCGCGGCGGTCGCAATCTGAGTTCCAATGCGCTCTTCGTCCGTCGCCAGTTGCGCCAGGTCGCGCGTTGTCGTCCCGTCGCTCATCACTTCCGCGGTCAGCGTCGCCAGTCCGCTCTTCGTTTCCGGGTCGTTCGCGCTGCCGGCGCGCGAAACAATCTCCGCGCTCAGCACTGGCAGCGAGTGATTCTCCACCAGCAGTACCTTTAGTCCATTGGCCAGCGTGAATTCTTGCGGGCGTAGGAAGATGCAGGCACCGGGGCCGGACCAGCCTCCGGCTTTGTCTTCCGCCACTCCTGCGACGCTTCAAATTCTGGAGTGTACGGATTCTCAAGCTTCACATTCGCATCGGTATCCGCGGGGCTGCGCGGCACATCGTCCAGCACCTTCTTGCCCGGCACGCAATACACCACCACCGCCGCATCCTTGCTCAAATACTTCACCGCAGCAGCCTTCGCGCTCGCCTTCGTTACGGCCTCGGTCAGGGCGATGTCTTTCGGCAAAAAGCCGGGATCGCCCGTGTACTGGTTGTAGCGGTCAAGCGTATCGGCAATGCCGCCGAATCCTCCGAGCTGTTCCAGGCCGGTGATCTTGCTCGGTCAGGTCCAGAGCCTTTGCCGAGGCCACCTCGTCGGCGGTCGGCCCATCCTGTTGCAGCTTTGCCAAGCTCCTTCCAGAACGTCGCCTCCAGATCTTCCAGCTTCACTCCCGGCTTGGCGGTTATCGTGCACTGGGTTATGCCGGTCAGCTTCTCCGGATCCGAGCTGCAGGTTACGCTCTGCGCTGTCTGGGTCTTGTAGACCATCGCCTCGTCCAGCCGGCTCGCCTTGCCGCCGCCCAGCGCAAATATGGCGCTGCTCACGCTGTAGGATTCGGGCGTGAAGGCCGCGGGCGTCAGCCACGCAACACGCATCTGCGGCAACTGCACCGTGTCCGTCACCGTCGCGCGCCGCTGCGCGGTGATCGGCGGCGTCACCGGCGGTTACAAAAGCTACCACTGGCCCCTTCGGAATCGGCCCAAAGTACTTCGTGAGCAGCGCCTTCAACTTTGCCGGGTCAAAATCCCCGGCGATCGCAATCGATGCATTGTTCGGCGTGTAGTACTGCTGATGAAACTCGCGCACATCGGCGATGCGCGCCGATTCCACGTCCGCGTGGCTGCCGATGATCACGCCGTAGTAGGGATGGCCCTTGGGAAAGAGCAGATGAAACATCTGTTCCTGCGCCACGTAGTAGGGCCGCCCCTCGCCTTGCCGCCGTTCGTTGCGCACCACATCTTTCTGGTTGATCAGCAGCTCCCGGTTCAGGCCCTCCATCAGAAAGCCCATCCGGTCGCTCTCCAGCCACAGCGCCAGCTCCAGTTGGTTGCTGGGCATCGTTTCAAAGTAGTTGGTCCGGTCAAAGTCCGTGGTGCCGTTCACGGTTGTCGCGCCCGCCGCCTGCACAATCTTGATGTGCGCTTTTTCGCCCACATGCTCTGAGCCTTCAAACATCATGTGCTCAAACAGGTGCGCGAACCCCGTGCGCCCCGGCCGCTCGTTCAACGGGCCCACGTGATACCAAAGGTCCACCGCCACCAGAGGCAGCCGGTGATCCTCGTGAGTAATGACGGTCAGGCCATTGGGCAGCGTGTACTTCACGTATTTGATTTCGGGCAGCTTCTGCGCGCCGGCGGGCTTTTGCGCGCTCGCCAGCGAACCTGCACAGGCCACAACAAGTAATAGAACGAAAGACAGACGGATACGACTGAAAAGATTCACGGGAGTTCTCCACTGCCCGGCAGAGGTAATTTCCGGGTTCAGACAGGATAATCCTTCGCTGCGAGAAGGAGGAAAGATTGGGAAGAAAACAGCTTCTTGCTTGGACGCTTCAACTCGCCGTAGGTGGGGTATGGGCGGAGATGCCGAATTTATTTTTCGCGAGAGAGCCTGACAGCCGGATCGCGTAATCACCAGCAGATTCAGCGAGCATGAAACTTGCCTGAAATGGCGAAGATTTGCGACAAATCAGTCGCGTTTCATTCATCAGATTTTATGATTGCCAGACAAACCCGAAGAAACTTGCACAAATCCAAAAGTAGGCTCCGACGCCGAAGTATCGATCGGAATTTCAACCCTCAGCTCGATCGCCGCTGCCTTCAACCACCGCGCGGCACTCTTTTTCACAGGCATATTTTGAAACGGCGATCAAAATGCAAGGCACGAGACGCGGCGCCGAAAATGCTGGTCTGAATGTGCAGCAAGAAATTCGGGTCGAAGAAGCGGCCGCTCGAAATCCAAGTTTCGAGACATGGGTCCGAATTGCGGGCCGAGGCAGTCTTTGCCTGCGCGCGCAAAATCCCGCAGCGCGCAGCCCTAAGCGATTGTGAGCGCCGCGCAACGGCAGGTATCATGATCCTTCATGGGTTCTCCGCCGCCAATTCAGTTCGCCACACTGGGCATGTGGGACACTTTGCTCCTCATGGTCCTGGCTTTAGTGGTTTTCGGCCCGCGGCGTTTGCCCATGATCGGCCGCCAGCTCGGCAAGCTGATGTACGAGTTCCGCAAGGCCTCAAACGACTTCAAGTTCCAGATGGAAGAGGAGTTGCGCACCGCCGAAGAGGCCGACCGCCGCAAAAAGGCGGAAGAAGAGCGCCAGCGCGCCTTGGCCGCCGCACCGCCTCCGCAACTCGAAGCTGCTACTTCGCAAACTCCCGCGCCCGCAGCCGAAACCCAGCCCGCAGCCGAACCACAGCAAGCCGCAACTCAGGAATCCAGCGCTCCAGTCCCAGCCGAGAGCCCTTATTCCGAAGGGACAGACCCCAATATCGGGACGCAGAAAACGAACCGGGCCGAGGCGCAGCCCTCGATAGAAAATCCGCCTCCAGAAACCTCGCCTGAAACCTCGCCGGCCGACGGTCCATCAACCGATCCTGAATCCCATCCCGCGCCCGCCGCGGCCATTCCGCACATTCAGCCGCCGTCGACCGGAGAGAAGATCGCCGCCAATCCGCCGGGCAAAACCCAGGGAAGCCTTTTTCCTGAAGCTGAAGGATCGGAGTCGCCTGCTCATCATGGTTGACCCCCAGGAAGCCATCGAAAAAGCGCGCAACGCCATCACAGAGCGCGCCGAGCTCCCCGGCATGAGCCTCATGGAGCATCTCGAGGAGCTGCGCAAGCGCATCGTCCACTCTGCGATCTATCTCGCCGTCGGGTTCTTCATCGCCTACGTCTTTCACGAGCGTCTTTACGGCTTCGTTCAGGCACCGCTCGACAAGCTCGGCATCAAGCTCAACTACACCCACCCCATGGATCCGCTGAATCTCTATCTTCAGGTCTCGTTCATCGGCGGAGCCATCCTCGCCTCGCCCTTCGTCCTCTATCAGGTTTGGCTTTTCATCGCGCCCGGCCTCTATCAAAAAGAAAAGCGCTTCGTCATTCCCTTCATGACGGCAACGGTCAGCCTTTTTCTTGCCGGCGCAAGCTTCGGATACTTCTTCGTTCTCCCCGGAGCGCTCAAGATTCTCATCCTCGGCTTCGGCAGCAAGTTCAACCCCATCGTCACCATCGAGGAGTACACCGGCTTCTTTCTTTCCATCATTCTTGGCCTTGGCATCAGCTTCGAGCTGCCCATCCTCATCTTCTTTCTGGCTTTGTTCGGCATCGTCAGCCCGCGTTTCCTCTGGAAGAACATTCCGCTACGCGATCCTTGCTGTCTTTCTTGTTGCGGCCGTCATCTGCCCTATGCCCGGACCCTGGCACCATGTGCATCTACGCAATTCCCATGCTCGCTCTCTACCTGATCGGCATCGGCGTCGCCTGGTGGGTGCACCCCGCGCGCAGAAAGAAGAAAGAGGCAGCGGGATGATTTTTTTCTCGCTCGGAAAGCGAGCTGAGGCACGAGTAGCAGGCTTCCCATCTTCCCCACTCTCGGAGCGAGTTGAAGCACGAACACTGGGTGCCCCATCCTTGCCGCGCCGTTGTATTTGCGGCAAGGGTGGGATAGCGCAAATCTCAATCATCCTTTTCGCGCTCCTCATCGCGCCTATCGCTGCATCCGCCCAACAACATTTCGACGGCGCAGCCGCCTACGAGTACGCGCGCCAGTTCGCCGCCATCGGCCCGCGCTGGCCCACCGGCCCCGGCCACGTCAAAGCCGAGGAATTTCTCCGCGCCCACTTCCTCCGCGCTCACGATCAGCTTGAAGAAGACACGTTTACCGCCGACACCCCCATCGGCCCCGTGCCCTTGTGCAACTTCATCGTGCGTTTTCCCGGCTCGAAGCCCGGCGTCATCGTCCTCGGCACGCACTACGAGACCAACTACCCGCTGCGCAACATCAACTTTGTCGGCGCCAATGACGGCGCTTCCACCACCGGCCTGTTGATGACCATCGCCGACCGCCTTCGCGCCGAGGCTGCCAGTCAGCCCGGCAAGAAGCTCGACGGCTACTCCGTCTGGCTCGTCTTTTTCGACGGCGAAGAGGCCATCCAGCAATGGTCGGCTTCGGACTCCACTTACGGCAGCCGCCATCTCGCCGCCAAGTGGGGCCGCGACGGCACTCTCAACCAGATCAAGGCCTTCATGCTCGCAGACATGATCGGCGACAAGGATCTCGACATTCAGAAAGAGAGCCAGTCGACTCCCTGGCTCATCTCGATCGTTGCCGATGCGGCAAAGAAATTCGGCTATCAGCGCTATTTCTTCCAGCAGGAGATGCCGGTCGAAGACGATCATCTGCCCTTTGTCCAGCGCGGCGTGCCGTCAATCGATGTCATCGATCTGGACTACGGGCCCAACAACAGCTACCACCACACTGCGCAGGATACGATGGATAAGATCAGCGCGCATAGCTTGACGATCGACGGCGATGTCTTCATGGAGTCGATCCGGCTGATCGATCAGAGGAATTAACTGCCAGCCTCTAGCTTCTAGCCATGAGTGCTCGGAGCTGCGAGGCTTAAGTTTCATCCCTGGTCTTTGGCGGCACGAAAGAGCTAGAGGCTAGGAGCTAGCAGCTAGAAGCTATCGCGAACGGAGCGAGCGAATTGTCTCAAGCAGAAATCGGCATCATCGGCGGCAGCGGGCTTTATTCCATGCCCGGGTTCACCAACGTCCATGAAGAACGCGTAGAAACGCCGTTCGGCGATCCATCCGATCCTTTTGTCCTCGGCGAGCTCGAAGGACGCAAGGTCGCCTTTCTCGCGCGCCATGGCCGCGGCCATCGCATTCTTCCGTCCGAGCTGAATTTTCGCGCCAACATTTACGCCTTCAAGAAACTCGGCGTCGAGCGCATTATTTCCGTTTCCGCCGTCGGCTCGCTCAAGGAAGAGCACAAGCCCACCGATTTCGTCATGCCCGACCAGTTCATCGATCGCACCTTTAACCGCGTCGCCACCTTCTTCGGCGACGGCATCGTGGGCCACGTCGCATTCGGCGATCCGGTCTGCGCCACCGTCGCCAAAGCCGCGGCCGATGCGTGCGCCAAAGTCGGCGTCGTCGGCAAACTCGGCGGCACATACGTCTGCATGGAAGGCCCGCAGTTCTCCACCCGCGCCGAGTCGAATCTCTATCGCAGTTGGGGCGCCGACGTCATCGGCATGACCAACCTGCAGGAGGCCAAGCTCGCCCGCGAGGCCGAAATCTGCTACGCCACCATTGCCATGGTCACCGATTACGATTGCTGGCGCGAGGGCCACGACGCCGTCACCATCGAGGAGATCGTCGCCGTGCTGCACAAGAACGCCGATAACGCCGCCAAAGTCGTCAAGGCCGCCGTCGCCGCATTGCCGTCCACGTCGGAAGTCGCCCGCACTTGTTCCTGCGCCTCGGCCGCAAAGTACGCCGTACTCACGCAGCCTGACGCGATTCCCGCCGCCGCCAAAGAGCGGCTCAAGCTGCTCTTCGGCAAATACCTCGGCTGGTAGTGCGCCGGCAGCTCCACCAAATCCACTAACCCCGCCAACTTGCTAACCTTAGATTCGAGGAAGATCAACTCATGTCCATCACCGTAGTCGGCAGCGTAGCTTACGATTCCATTGAAACCCCCGCCGGACGCCGCGAGCGCTGCCTCGGCGGCGCAGCAACCTACTTCTCGCTCGCCGCCAGCTTCTTCACCAGCGTGCGCGTCATCGCCGTCGTCGGCGAGGACTTCGGCCGCAAGCAGGAAGCCGTCTTCGCCGCCCGCAACATCGACACGCGCGGCATTGAGCACACCGCCGGCAAAAGCTTCTTCTGGGAAGGCTCGTATCTCGAAAACATCAACGAAGCCAAGACGCACAACACCGAGCTCAACGTCTTCGCAGCTTTTGAGCCCAAAATTCCCGAGGCCTACGCGACTCCGAATTCCTTTTCCTCGCCAACATCGATCCCGTTCTGCAGCGCCGCGTGCGCGAGGCAATGCCCGGCGTCAAGCTCGTCGCCGGCGACACCATGAATTACTGGATCAAGGATCATCGCCCGGCCCTGCTTGAAGTTCTCAAGGGCCTCGACGTTTTGCTCATCAACGACACTGAAGCCCGCATGCTGGCCGGCAACAATAATCTCGTGCAGGCTGCGCGCGGCGTCATGGCTCTCGGCCCTCGCGCGTTGGTCGTCAAGCACGGCGAGTACGGCGCGACATTGTTCTACAACTCACCCTCAAAAAATCGTGGAGAAGAGCTTCGCACCTTCAAGGCTCCGGCTCTCCCGCTCAAAGAAGTCGTCGATCCCACCGGCGCGGGCGACAGCTTTGCCGGCGGCTTCTTCGGTTATCTGGCTTCGCAGCCTGAGCTAACGCCCGCCGCCTGGCGTCACGCCATGTTTTACGGCAGCGTCATGGGCTCCTACGCCTGCGAGCGCTTCGGCACCGAGCGCCTGCAGCAGCTCTCGCGTTCTGAGATCGACACGCGCTTCAATGTCTTTCGCGAGATCACGCACCTTGACTGAGAAAAGCATCTCCAATGCAGAAGGCTGGGCCGTTCTGGCCTTCTGCATGGCCGCTTCAGCAACCGCCATTATCTGGAGCTGGCATCACGGAGCAATGCTCAACTACGGCGACGCCGTCGCTCATCTGCACATCGCACGCCGCGTCTTCGATTCCCGCACGCCGCGCCTATCGCAACTCGGCTCGGTGTGGCTGCCGCTCCCGCACATTCTTCTTCTGCCTTTCGTGCAGAATTATTTCTGGTGGGCCACCGGACTCGCCGCGATCATTCCTTCGTCGCTCTCCTATATCGCGTCCTGTGTCGGCCTGCATCGCCTGGCGCGGAACTGGCTCAACCCCGCGGCCGCCGCCATTGCGCTCGTCTTTTTCGCCCTCAATCCCAATCTCCTTTACCTGCAAACAACGGCCATGACCGAGCCGCTCTTCTTGTGCGAATTCATCTGGATCGTCGTCTGGCTGGTCGAGTGGCGCGCCGCCCTTGACGGCGAAAACATTCCTGTTGCGCAGACCGACAAATTTCAGATCTTCATCGCCGTCGCTCTCGTCGCCGCCATCTTCACGCGTTACGACGGCTGGATCATCGCGCTCATCGCCTGGTCCGGCGTCGGATTCACATTGCTCCGCCACGCCGCGTGCCGGCGAGCGCAGACGCTTTGGCGCCGCTGCATTTTGGCTGGCATCGCTTGCAGTCATCGCCGCGCCGCTCCTCTGGTTTCTCTACAACTCTGTCTGCTTCGGCGACTGGCTCTACTTTGCGCGCGGGCCTTACTCCGCTCACGCCATCGAGCTCCACACCGCCGCGCCCGGCCCGTCGCCGCTGCATCCCGGCTGGCACAGCCCGTGGGTTGCGCTGCTCTATTACCTCAAAGTCTCTGAGCTTGATTCCATTGCGCCCGCCGCCTCGGGAAATCTCTGGGGCAATATCGTTGTCGCCCTCGCCGCACTCGGCGCCCTCGGCGCATGGCTCACCGAAAAATCCGCCGCTCGCCGCCGCGCCGTTGCCTGGACGCTTCTTCTCTGGCTCCCCGTTCCCTTTTACGCGTGGTCAGTTGCTTACGGCTCAGTCCCCATCTTTTTCCCTAGCTGGTGGCCCTACACCTGGTACAACACGCGCTACGGGCTCGAGCTTCTGCCGGCTCTCGCGCTTGGTTTGGGATTCGCGGCCCAGCTGATTTGCGGCGCTCTGCGCAATATCAAAAGCCCAAGCTTCTCGCCCACTCTTCCGAGACTCGCCTTCGCGTTTCTCATCGCTCTCGCCGGCCTCAACGTCTTCGCGCTCCTGCGCGCCCATCCCATCGTCTATGTCGAAAGCACAAAGAACGCCGACGCTCGCCGGCCTTACGACGATTCCATTCCCCCAGCGCTGCAATCGCTTCTCGCGCTCGATCCGCGCGCGCCCGTGCTCATGAACACATCCCTCTACCCTGAGATCGTCGCCTTCACCGGCATTCCCCTGCGCCAGACCATCAATGAGAGCGATCTCGAGATCTATCGCTCCGCACTCGCCTCGCCCGCCACCCACGCCGCGATCATCGTCACCTTCGACGGCGACGAGATCGACACGGCCGTCAAAGCGCACCTCGCCGACCTCACCTTGATGAACAGCTTTTCAGCTAAGGGCCAGCCATCGGCCGCGATTTATGTCTCCACAAATTGGCTCAATCGCACTCATGCTTCTTTCTAAGCGCGCGCCCTTGCGTCACTCGGCACGCTTCCTCATTCTTGGCCCGGCAACCCGCTCTCATCAGTGTTAGCATCGGGCTGGGAACTGCGTTAAATCTCGCTGCCGCGTTCCTCACCGTCAGCGATCCGGAGGAAGGTTGATCCCGTTCACCAAGGCGCACGCGTGCGGCAACGATTTCCTAATCGTCGCCGAAGAAGCCGCGGCGGGCCACGATCGAGCGGCTCTAACGCGCCGCTTATGCCAACGCAACACCGGCATTGGCGCCGATGGCGTCGAGTTTTTCGCCTGGAAAAACGAGTCTGGGCCGGGCCCGAAATCCGGCCGCGTCCGGCTCCACAATGCCGACGGCTCCATTGCCGAAATCAGCGGCAACGGCACCCGCTGCGTCGCCGCATGGATGGCCGAATCTCTCGCCTCGCAGCCCGGAGATACTCTCGAAATCACAACCGACGCCGGCCTTCGCGCGTGCCGCATTGTCAGCGTGCGCAACGACGGCGAATTCGCAGTGGACGTCACCACCGCGATGGGCGTCCCAAAGTTCGTGCCGCACACGCTCAAGCTCATTGACGGTGTCGAGGTTATCGGCCTCGAAGTTTCCACCGGCAATCCCCACTTCGTCGTCCTCGTCGAGAATCCGGACTTCACCATCGGTCATCGCGCCTGGGCCGGTCTCGGCGCGGAGATTTGCGCACATCGCGATTTCCCCCACCACACCAACGTCGAGTTTGTGCATGTCGTGAGCGACCGCGAGATCGAAATTCGCATCTTCGAGCGCGGCGTAGGCCCGACCATCATCTTCTGGCACCGGCAGTTCGGCCGCCGCCACCGCGGCGCTTGCATTGCGCCGTTGCATCTCGCCGCTCAAAGTCATTGCGCCTGGCGGCGCGCAAACTGTCGCCTGGGATGGCCCTGGCGCGGAGCTGCATCTTACCGGGCCAGCCGCGCTCATCGCCCGCGGGGAGGCTTGGTGAAAATGAGAGACCTTCTTAAACCCCCGCCTGTCGCTCCCGATGCTGCTATCTCCATCGTCGCCCCGGCGTCCTTTGCTCAGCCTGACCGCATCGATCGCGGCCTCGCTGAACTCCGCTCATTGCGCTATGCGCCGCAATTCGCGCCTAACGCGCTGCAGCGCGAGCCGCTCTACTTCGCCGGAACTTCTCAGAAGCGCCTCGCCGATCTGCACGCAGCCTTCGCCGACCCTGACACGGCAGCAATCATGTGCATTCGCGGCGGCTACGGTTCCAACTATCTCCTCGAAGCTCTCGACTTCGAGATCGTGGCCGCGCACCCAAAACCGTTTTTCGCCTACAGCGACCTCACTGGAATCCAGCTCCGCCTGCTCGACGAACTCGGCCTTCCCGTCTTTCACGGCCCTATGCTCGCCGCGGATTTTTATCTCCCCAACGGCGTGCACCTGAAAAGTTTTCGCGCCGCTCTTGCAGGCGAACTCTATAGCCTCGGCGCCGCTGAAGGCCTGCGTCCTCTGAAGCCGAGCCGCTCCCGCACATCCGCGCGCGGCACGCTCTACGGCGGCTGCCTCAGCATTCTAGTCTCGCTGCTTGGCACGCCGTGGGAACCGTCCACTGAGGGCACACTGCTTTTTCTTGAAGACACCGGCGTCAAGCCTTACCAGATCGACCGCATGCTGTGGCAACTGCGCAAGGCAAGAAAGCTAGAAGGCGTCCTCGGAATTATCTTTGGCGAGATGCTCGAATGCAGTTCGCCCGGTGCTCCGCCTTCTCTGCTTGAAGACGCGATTCTCAGCGCCCTCGACGGCCTCGACATTCCCATCGCCATCGGCCTTCGCAGTGGCCACGTCTCCCATGAAAATGTAACGCTCACCTTCGGCGTTGAAGCCGAGCTCGCCGTCGGCGACATCGCTCAACTCGAAATCCTCGAGCCGGCGGTGAAGAAGTGACTGCTTCGCCGAAACACATTCACCTCATCGGCATTTGCGGTACTGCTATGGCCTCGCTCGCCGGCCTGCTGCAGCTCCAGGGCCACCGCATCACCGGCTCTGACAAGGCTGCATACCCGCCCATGAGCGATCTGCTTCGCTCGCTCGGCATTCCCATCCTCGAGCCATACAGCGAAAACAATCTCGATCCCGTTCCGGACCTCGTCGTCGTCGGCAACGCGCTCTCTCGCGGCAATCCGGAGATCGAGCGCGTACTCGACGATCGCATTCCCTTCACCTCCATGGCCGCGCTTCTGCGGGAGGAGTTCCTTTCTGGCCGCGAATCTCTCGTCGTTGCCGGCACGCATGGCAAAACAACGACAACCAGCATGCTCGCCTGGATCTACCAGGTCGCCGCACTCAAAGATCCCGCGCTCGAGCCTTCGTTCCTGATCGGAGGCGTGGCAGAAAACTTCGCGAGCAGCTTCCAGCTTCGCCCCACTAGCAATTTCATCGTCGAAGGCGACGAGTACGACACGGCGTTCTTCGACAAAGGTCCAAAATTCCTTCACTACTTTCCCGCCGCGCTCATCCTGACGCACGTCGAGTTCGACCACGCCGACATTTATTCCGACCTCGAATTCATCAAGACTGCCTTCAAACGCCTCGTCAATCTCGTCCCGCGCCGCGGCCTCATTGTTGCCTATGATGGCAGCCCCAACGTGACCGAATGTGTGAGCCACGCGCTCTGCCCCGTCGAACGGTATGGGTTCACTGATGCCGCCAACTGGCGCATTCAAAATCTCCGTTACGAATCCGGCCGCATGCACTGGGAAGTTTTCCGCGCCGGCTTCGCCTGGGCCAATTTCAATATGGATCTGCCCGGCGAGCACAATGCGCTGAACGCAACCGCCGCCGCCGCCCTCGCCGCCGCCGCCGGCATTCCCACTGCTGCAATCGCCGAAGCTCTTGCCACCTTCAAAAGCGTCAAACGCCGCCTCGAAGTCCGCGCAGTCATCAACGGCATCACCATCCTCGAAGATTTCGCTCACCACCCCACGGCCATTCGCGAGACTCTTCGGACACTGCGCTCCATCAATCCCGGCGGACGTTTGTGGGCTGTGCTTGAGCCGCGCTCAAACACACTCCGCCGTAAAGTGTTGGCGAACGATCTTGTGGAAAGCCTCTCGCTCGCCGATCGCGTCATGCTCGCCGCCGTTTTTCAGCAGGAGCGAATTCCCGAGCAAGAGCGGCTGCACCCTGAAGAAGTCGTCCGCGCCCTGAACGCGGCAGGCACCCAGGCCGAACTCCTCGCCGACGCCGACGCCATCGTTGCCGCCATCACACCGCAACTCGCGCCGCGCGATGTCGTCGCCATTCTTTCCAATGGCGGCTTCGACGGCATCTACGACAAGCTTCCCGCGCGCCTCCGCGAGCGCTTTCCATCTGCAACCTGAGAACAAGGCTCACGTATGATCCGCACGATCATCTTCGTCGCCAACATGGTCGTCCTGGGAATCCCATCGGCCCTGCTCTTCATTCCCTGGTGCTGGATCACCGGCAACGTGCTGCCGCTCTACAAGGCCACGCGCTTCATGCTGTCCTCAAGCTGCCGCCTCGCCGGTGTGCGCTTTCAGGTTGAGGGACTCGATCGCATTCCGCGCGACCGCGCATGCATCTTCATGTCCAACCACGTCTCCAATCTCGACCCACCCACGCTCATCTCGATCATTCCGGGCCGCACGTCCGCATTTATGAAACGGTCGCTCATGAATCTGCCCATCCTCGGCACAGGCTTCCGCCAGGGCGAGTTCATCGCAGTCGACCGCAGCGGCAACCCCGCTGACGCGCAGCGCAGCGTCGCCGAAGCCCAGCGCGTCCTCGCCAAAGGCGTCCACATCACCACATTTGTTGAGGGCACTCGCTCGCCCGATGGCCGTATGTTGCCCTTCAAGAAAGGCCCGTTCTTTCTCGCCATGGCCGCGGGCGCGCCGTGCATTCCCGTTTCTATCTATGGAACGGAAACAATGCTGCCCAAGGGCAGCCAGCGCATCCATCCCGGCGTAGCCCACGTCATCTTCCACGATCCCATCGACCCGGCCGCATTCGCCACGCGCGACGAACTCATGCGCGCTGTGCGCGTCGCGGTCGCCTCCGGCTTGCCCGAATGGATGCGGACCTAATGGATGCGGACCCAATGACTGCGGACTTTGACACTCAAAATGCGATACTCACCTTTGAGTATCCGTCCCGTCAGCCGACTCTTGTCGTACCGTTCTTGCCGATACAGTTCTTGCCGATTATGATCGCTTCGCTCCTCGTCTTCGTCACGATTGTCGTCCTCGCCCTTCCTGCGGCCGTCGTTCTCATTCCATTCACTCTGCTCACCGGCAACGTCGGCCCGCTCTTCGCTGTTGGCTCCTGGATTGCTCGCGTCGCCATCCGCAGTCGCCGGCATCCGAATCCACATCGAGGGCCGCGAAGATATTCCGTCGGGCCGCGCCTGCATCTTCATGGCCAACCACCTCTCCAATCTCGATGCGCCGGCGCTCATCGCGAATCTTCCCGGACGCACGGTCGTCTTTCTCAAGCGTCCGCTGATGAAGATTCCGATTCTCGGTTACGCCTTCAAACTGGCCAGCTTCATTCCCGTCGACCGTGACGGCACCGTCGAAAGCGCGCAGCTCGCCGTCGAAGAGGCGCAACGCGTCCTCGCCAGCGGCTTGCACATCACGGCATTTGTCGAGGGCATGCGCTCACCCGACGGCCGCATGCAGCCCTTCAAGAAGGGCACCTTTTATCTCGCCAAAGATTCCGGCGCGCCGTGCATTCCAGTCTCAATTTATGGAAGTGAGAAGATTCTTCCCGTGAACAGCAAGCGCATTTACCCTGGCGTGGTGCACATCGTGTTCCACGCGCCCATCGACCCCGCCAACTACGCCACGCGCGACGAGCTGTCAGAAGCGGTGCGTGCCGCGATCGGTTCTGGATTGCCGGAGTGGATGCGGGGCTGAAGCTGCAGCAGGCAGCGGCGGAAACTCGCACTCATTCGGGCTCCGCCTCCGGCCAAGCAGAGGCAACGCCTCCGCGAGTTCGCGGGCCTTCCGGCTTGTTCGCGGTGACGCCCGAACCATCACTTCCACCCCAGCCACCATGCGGAGCAGGTTCGTACCCCGCGAAGCGCATCGGATATGCAGGCCTCCCGCGCGCGCTCGACTGTAGCAATTCGGCCAGCGGGATCGTTGCTTGAATTGCGACAGAGGCATTTCGATTGTCCACGCCCTCAATGCGTCCACGGCGATCGTTCATCTCCCTGACCACACTGCTCAGATATTTTTCTGGAACTTCGGCCTCGACCGACATGACCGGCTCCAAGACGATTGGTGATGCCTTACGCGCGGCTTCCTTGAAAGCAATTGAGCCGGCAAACCTGAAAGCCAGCTCGGTTGAATCTTCGGCGTGATAGCTGCCGTCATACAAAACGGCCCTGAAGTCAACCACCCCGTAGCCGGCCAGAATGCCAAGTCTTGCAGCCTCTCGAATGCCACGGTCGATTGGTTCAATGAATTCCTGTGGGATTTGGCCTTCGGCAGTTTCGTTGGCGAACTGATAGCCGCTCCCCCGTGGGCCGGGCTCCAACCTCAGCTTCACCTGTCCATAATTTCCATGGCCGCCAACCTGCCGAATGTACCTGCCTTCCGCTTCGGAGGTTCTGGGGATAGTCTCCAAGTAAATCACTCTCGGCTCATCAACAAGAAGCTCAATTTTGTATTCACGAGAGAATTGATCGCACATCGATTCGAGCTGCGACTCGCTCATCACGCCGAGAACTACCCGCCCGTCCGTGGAGTTCGTCGAAACGGTCAGGCTCGGAATTTCGTCGGCCAGACGGCTCAGAGCACGCGCCAACTTTTGTTGATCCCCATCCGTCATGGGCTGAATTGATACGGATAAGAGGGGACGGCCTGGAGGGTCGGAATCGCTCACGGCTGCACCACCGCGTTGTACCCGTCACCCAGCAGCCTTGTGCACATGCGATAGGCTTCGTCGTGCGTTGCGAACGGGCCGATGCGTACATGGATCAGCCCGTCTGACGGCTCACGCTGCGCGCTTGCCGCGTAGCCACGTCTGCGCAACGCGCCAACCAGCACGCTTGCATCTTCGACATGCGACACAGCGGCAACTTGCACCATGAATTGAGTCGCGCCTCCCGGCAACGCGGGCCGAACTGGTGACACCGGGGTCGGCGTCACAAGAGCCGGAGACGCAGGGGCCCGAGACGCAGAGACCGGGGGCGCATCCTGCTGTCCGCGCCGCGGCGAATTGCTCGCCGCGGGTTACGCCGTCCTCACTTGCGTTGGCGGTTGAGCCGGAGCAGGAGTCGCTGGCGCGCTCGCAGGCGATTTTGCTGGCGGGGTAGCTGGCGCCTCAGCCGCCGGTTCCGGCTGTGTTGCCGCCGGATTCGCGCCTCCATCGTCCGCTGGCGGCGCTGTGCCGTCGCTCACCGGTGGGCTTTGCGGCGGCGGAGCTTGCGCATCTGCTGAAGGCTTGGGAAGCGAGCCGTCCCCCTGCAACGGCTCCTGGTCTGGAGTGGCTGTCGGCGACGCGGGTTGCGTAGCCGTCGCGGGAACTGTAGCTGAGCCGCGATGCCCCACTGCGTATCCCAGCCCGAAGCATAACCCGCACAGCAACAAAAGCCCGAGAAGGATCCCCACCTGCGCACCTGTGCTCAGTGTCAGCTCGGTGTCGTGCCCGCGGGCATTTCCGCGACTGGGCACGCGCCTCTGGGGCTCCTCGCCCGCTGGTTCATCGTCGTCAAAGTATCCGCGCGTCAAAGTATCCCCGCGTCAAAATGTCCCGTAGCCAATGTATCCAGTTGTCAAAATATCGAAGACCTAAAATGTCCCAGTGCCAAAGTATCCTGCGATCGTCCGACTTCACCGCATCAGCTCTTCTCAGTCGCGTCTCTCAAGCTGCGCTCGGTTCAAGGCTGCTTCTGAGCCACCTTTGCCGCCGCCGCACCAAGCTGATTCAACAGCGTCATGAACTCGATCGGCAGCGGAAAGACGATGGTCGTGTTCTTTTCCACGCCGATGTCGGAAAGTGTTTGCAGGTAGCGCAACTGCAGCGTCATAGGTTCCGTGGCCATCAGCGCGGCCGCATCCACCAGCTTTTGCGCGGCGTTGAACTCGCCCTCGGCATGGATGATCTTCGAGCGTTTTTCGCGCTCCGCCTCGGCTTGCTTGGCCATGGCGCGCTGCATCTGTTCCGGCAAGTCCACCTGCTTCACTTCCACGCTCACCACCTTCACGCCGAAGGGCTCGGTGCGCTGGTCCATGATTGATTGGATGCGAATATTCAGCTTGTCGCGATGGCTCAGCAGTTCGTCCAGCTCAACTTCGCCCAGCACCGTGCGCAGTGTGGTCTGCGCCAGCTGGGAGGTCTGATAGACGTAGTTGTTCACCTTGATGGCCGCAGCATTTGGATCCACTACGTAAAGCGTCACCACTGCATTCACTTTGATGGTCACGTTGTCGCGCGTGATCACGTCCTGCGGCGGAACCTCCAGCACTTCTTGCCGCAAGCTGATGCGCACAATCTGGTCGATCGGCCGAAAGACCAGGATGATGCCCGGCCCTTTAGGCGCTCCCAACACGCGGCCCAGCCGGAAAATCACTCCGCGCTCGTATTCGCGAAGAATTTTGATAGAGTTCAACAGGTAGAGGACGATGATGGCAATAACAATCAGCGTCGGAATGGACACATCTCCAATGGACATGGAACTTTCCTTTCCTCACTCAGCAGGGATTGTACTCCTCTGGCTGCGACTGCGGATGTTCACTCGAGGGCGCAGCCGGCTCCACTCGCAGCAGCAAATGGTCGTGCCCCGTCACGCGCAGCGCCGCTCCTTTGGCCACCGGCGCTCTTGCCACCGCTTGCCAAATCTCTCCCTCCACCAGCACATGGCCCTCTGGAGTCATTGCCTCCATCGCGGTCGCCGGGCTGCCCACCATCGCGTCCGCGCCAAGGCGCGATTTCCTTTTCCGCGCGCGCATCGCGAGCCGCACGAGTACGACGGTGATCACGCCAAACGCCACGCTCACCGCGATCGCCACCACCGGTCTGATCCCCATTTCCGGTACCGGCGCCGCCACCAGCGTCAACATTCCAAACGTCAGGCAAACAATTCCCGCAATGGCCAGTGCGCCGTGCCCGCCAAACTTTGCCTCCAGCAGCAGCAAAACCATCGCCGCCACCAGCAGCATCACCGCGGTGTAGCGGATGGGCAGCAAATTCAGCGCGAAGACCGCCAGCAGCACCATCAGCGTGCCCAGCGCTCCAGGAACGATGGTGCCCGGGGTGTTGAATTCGAGATAAATCAGCAGCGCCCCGCCCACCAGAAACAGGAGCGCGATATTCGGGTCCACCAGCCAACCCAGCACGTCGTCGCGCAGCGACTTCCGAAGGAGTTCAACGCGCGCTCCGCCAAGGTGCAGCGTCACTTTCGATCCATCCATGCGCGTGATTTCGCGTCCGCCGAGCGAATTCAGCAGATCGTTATCGCTGTTGGCGATCAGGTCGATCAGGTGCTGGTTCAGCGATTCCTCCGCCGTGTATGAGTGCGAGGATTGCACCGCAGCAACTGCCGCATCCGTATTTCGATTTCGCTTGCTCACGTACGAGCGCAGAAATGCCTCGGCGTCGTTCTCTACCTTTTGCATTTCCGTGGTGTCCGGCTGCCCGCCGAATTCAAAAATCGGATGAGCAGCGCCGGCCTCGGTACCCGGAGCCATGGCGGCTACATCCGCCGACTCCAGAATGAAGAACCCGGCTGAACCCGCCCGCGCGCCCGACGGGCCAACATACACAATCACCGGCACGCGCGAACGCAGAATTCCGCCAACCATGTCGCGCATTGAATCGAGCAGTCCGCCCGGAGTGTTCATCTCGATCAGCAGCGCGCTTGCTCCGTCGCTGTTGGCGCGATCGAGAGCGCGAGTGACTTCATCCGCGCTCACGGGCTGAATGGTGTCATCCAGAACCAGCTTGTCCACAAACGGCTGCTGCGCGAAAACCGGAGCGCTCAAGCCAATTCCAAAAACAGTGCATAAAGCAATTGCCATCGCCACAACGGCAATTCGGCTCTTCGCAATGAAGTGCTTCATGGCTCGCCTCTTTTCAACTCGCGGGCAACGTCGCCTATCTGCCCAGCCTCGCCTCAATCTGCCGCATCACATCCTGCGCCGTCCGATTCGCCGGCTCCAGCTTAAGCGCATTGTCTGCCTCGCTGTCTGCATCGTGCAGTGAACCCGCCGCCAGATCCAGTTGCGCCAGCACCAGATACGCATCGGCCGAAGGCCCCAGTTCGCAGCGCTTCGTGAGCTTCCTTCCGCGCCGCATCGGCATCGCCGCTGCGTTCGCGAACTTCCGCCAGGCCTGCGTGCGCCTGCGCGCTTGTGCCATCGGCGGCCACGGCATCCTGATAAAGCCTCTCCGCTTCGAGCAGCAGCCCGCGTTCCAGAAAACCCTTGGCCTGCGCGCAAAGAGTCTGTGCTCGCGCACGCGGCGTCAGCGCGGTCAGCCGCCCGGCATTCATCTCGTCCAGCATTGCCGCCGCCTGCCGGAACGCCGCCTCATCGAATGTGCGAACAATTCTTTCCAGAGGTTCTGCGCTCGCATCTGCGGCCGCCGCTCCGTTCGCTCCTGCAGCTTCGGGCTTTCCTTTCCACGCTGCATCCAGCGCCAGCGCCTCGCTGTCATTGGGGCGCAGCTTCAGGCACTGCGCCAGCTCGTTCAATGCCCCTGCGAGATTCCCCTCGCGCTTCAGGCTCACCGCCAGGTTGAAGTGGTAGTCCGCTGCGTTGGGATCGGCAGCGGCCGCCTGAATGAACAGCGACGTCCCGTCCTTGCCCTGACGGCTCACGGCCACGCCTTCGTTATTCATCACCTCGGCCAGCGGCAGCACGCGCGCCACATCCGCAAATGCCAGCTCCGCGTGCGGATAGTCGCCTGAAAACATCAGCGACAGCCCGCGGTAAAAATCAGCCTCAAGTCCGTCGGGTCCACTATGGTCGACCTTCGCGAATGCTTCTGCCGCGTCCTGATACTGCTGTCCGTTGTAGTCTTCGCGCCCCAGCGCCATCCACGCCTGCCCAAACTCCGGGCTCAGCTTCACCGCATTCTGCAGGTGTCGCAGCCGCTCCGCCTGGTCCGGCTCCGTGATGCCGCGAATGTACTGCTCAAACGCGGTCAGCGGAACTCCGTTCCCCGCCGCCGCAAAAGTTTCCTCAGCCACGTTGAACTGCGGGTCAAGCTGCCTTCGTCAGCTTCCACGCCAAGTCGCTGAAAACGGCGATCAGGTCCTTCATCTCGCCGCGCGCGCTCACTTCGGGCAACATGCGCAAATCGGGCACGTCCACCAGCGTCGCTTCGGCCACAATCCCGCTTCCGTCGGTGGTGTAGCTGCCCACCACAATCGAATCGGCGTCCAGCGTCTGCGCCAGTTTCAGCGCGCTCGCTCGCGATGGCTGAAAGCCCTGCGGAAGTCCCAGATGGTCCAGCGCGTACATGCGGTCGGCGCGGCTCGTCGGCTGAAAACCCGCCGAAGCAAAACGCATCGTCAGAGTCACCGCCGCCGCCTCGCGAACCCACTCCAGATTCGGCTGCCCCGTGCGATTGTCGAACGGCAGCACCAGCAGCACCCTTGATCCGTTGGCCCCGCCGGCGCCCAAGTCCGAACTGTTGCCACCCGCTACGTCAGCGCTTGCCTGTGCTTGAGCACAAGTTGCGCAGGAGAACGCGCCAAAAACAGTCAAAGCCGCGACGGCGGCTATACGCCGCGCCAATCGCAACCGCATTGCATTTCCGTGAGTCACTTCACCGAGATTATAGGCGTTGAGGCTTTTGAGGCCGCGGGGTCGGCCCGATTTCGCTTGGCGGCGCTCGAACGTCGCCGCTATCATCGCTTCATGACGCCAGCGAAGACGCCGACCGAAACGCATCTTAAACCGCAGCCAAGGTTGAAGCCGCTTTGGCGCGCACTGATCGAAGTCGCGTTTATCGTCTTCCTTTTTTATTCCAACCTGCTCATGGGCGAGTTCACGGGCGTCAACGGCCAGAACAAGACATTCGCATTTGCCCTGCGCGACATCATCACGCCCACGAACTTCATCATCGCCGTCGCCAGCGGCTTTATCGGCTATGGAGTCTTCGAATTCCTGCGCAAAAAGCTATAGAGCCTGCAACAACTCCCGCCCGGCGCGAAAGTCATAACAAGCTCTATTCAACTAACCACGAATCACGAATCACTAATCACTGTTCTTCTCAGTCCGCAAACGCCTCTTCTTCTACTCTTCGCCGTTTCAAGCTGCGGTTCAGGATAGTAGGCATTGCGCACGTACTGCTTCACCATGCGGTTGGTATTGAAGTACGAACCGTTGAATGCCAGCGTCGTCCGCATCAGCCGCGCCCACTTCTCCGGCGCGTCGCAATAGAGTGGAACCACCGCCTTCTCGAGCTTCGTGTAGAGCGCGTTCGCCTCTGCGGCATCGTCGGCGCCGTCTTCAATCGCCCATCCGGTCACGCCTTCGATGCAGCCCTCAATCCACCAGCCATCCAGAATCGACAGGCTGGGCACGCCATTCATCGCCGCTTTCATTCCGCTTGTGCCCGATGCTTCATACGGCCGCCTCGGCGTATTCACCCACACATCCACGCCCGCCGTCAGTTGCGCGCCCAGGTCCCACGCGTAGTTTTCGAGATACACAATCCGCAAACTGCTGTTCGGAAAACTTGTGCGCATCCTCCACCACCTGCTGGATCAGCGCCTTTCCCGGTTCGTCCTGCGGATGAGCCTTGCCCGCATACAAAATCTGCAAGCCACCGGCCTTCGCCGCAATCTCCTTCAGCCGCTCGGGATCCGTGAAGAGCAGCGTCGCACGCTTATACGTCGCCGCCCGCCGCGCAAATCCCAGCGTCAGCACCTTGGGATTCAGCACCAGACCTGTCCGCGCGCCCACCTCGGCCAGCAAATCATCCTTGGCCCGCGCGTGCGCCGCCAGCATCGCCGTTTCCGGCAGATCGATCGCGTTGCGCAGATACAAGTTGTCTCGCCGCCACGCCGGAATTTGCGCGTCCAGCATGCTTTGCACTGGCTCGCTGATCCATGTCGGCGCGTGCACGCCGTTGGTGATCGAGTTGATCGAAAATTCCGGAAACATCGCTCGCGATACTTTGCCGTGCTGCATCGCCACGCCGTTCGCGTAGCGAGAAAACTTGAGCGCCAGCAGCGTCATGTTCAGCAAACCGTCGCGAAAACATCCCAGTTGTTCCAGGCGCGCAGTCCTGTCCCCGCCCAGAATCCGAATCGATTGCTCTGTTGAGAAGCGGTCGTGCCCAGCCGGAACCGGTGTATGCGTTGTAAACACGCACCGCCGCCGCACCACCTCAATGTCCGCATCGGTGGCTGCGCTCTGCGGCCCGCCGCCCAGCTGACTCTCCAGCAGTGCCAGCGTAAGCAGCGCCGCGTGGCCCTCGTTCATGTGGTGCACGTTGATGCGCAGGCCCAGCGCATGCGCCATGCGCACGCCGCCCATGCCCAGCACAATTTCCTGCTGCAAGCGGTAGTTCGTATCGCCGCCGTACAGATGGTCCGTCAGGCCGCGGTCCCAATGCGGAGTTCTCGTCGAGGTCGGTGTCCAAAAGAAAAATCGGTACCACGTGCCCGAATTGTCCAACCAGGTCATAGCGCCATGCGCGCACCGTAACCGTGCGGCCTTCCACCGCCACCGTCACTCGCGCCGGCTCTTCCGTGCAATAGTCTGCCGGGTTCCACGGCTGCACTTCTTCGGTCTGCGCGCCGCTCGGGCCAAGATGCTGTTGGAAGTAGCCCTTCCGGTGGATCAGCGAGAAGGCGGCCAGCGGAACGCCGAGGTCCGCCGCGGAGCGAAGTGTGTCTCCCGCCAGCACACCCAACCCGCCCGAGTACGTGGGCATTTCGGGACGGATCGCAATCTCCATGCAGAAGTAGGCTACGAGGCCTGATTGAGGAAATTTCTCGTGTAAGGACGATTTCGAATGAGTGGGTTCCATATAATTTTTTAATCCGATGAATTAGCCGGCACTGCGTTTCCGCCCAAAATTAAATTCGAACCCATCGGGGCGGGAACAGTTGCTTAGTTCATCGGAGCAAATACCACTTTACCAAGGAATTCAGGCCGGAAGATGTCTCTACCGGTTGCGAATATGGTTCTTTTGTGTCAGTTACTTGCAGGCTTCGTTTCAGAGGGATAATTCATTTCAAATCTATTTCATTTTGCGAAGAATAGCCCAACCGAGCACTGCAACGACGGGAACTGCCCCAGCCGCAGCAACTTCCTGGTAATCAACCTTACCTGGCTGAATAACCAGTACGAGGGATAGACACGCCACAGCCACTACAGCTAGACCAATCACTACCATCGCGTCCCGCGTCATCTGATCGGGCGAAGGTGGTGGCGCTACCGCATCGGGAGAAATTAGCCCCATTGAGGTCGTGCCCATCGACCCAGTTTGATCGAGAGATGTTGCTTGCACTACGGTTCGTCGCCGGGCTACGCGAATGCATTGGTCCGCCATCACGAGTCCTACACCTATCTTAACGATATTACGATCCATATAGGCCGGAAACAGCAGAGTCGCTAAGGCACAATAGATGGCGATAAGGTACAAGCCAATAACGCCCAATACATATAGCAACTTGGTCTGGGAATTGACAGCCGACTGCTCTGCTATCCATGGATCGTTGGCCGGTTGACTAGCTCTCTTCCAGGAAGCTTGAAGGACAAACTGGTAGGCGATGGTCAGGAGCGCTAAGCCAGCCAGGCACGAGGACCAAGTGCTCATTCTTTGAATGGCAAAACCCATCAACGCGCGGCAGTAGAAAAAAATTGCCGCGATCAGGCAAATAGCCAACCCTCTCCATGGCCAATCATTTCTCAACTAATACTCTTCTCACAGAGAACATTCAGAGTTTGAACCCGCGGATTGCCCGAACTCAAGATAATTCATCTTGTTCATGGATTTCATCGGATCCCTTTACTCGCACGCAGATTCCAGTGGAGAGTCGCAGGTTGCTCCGCTGAAATTATTGAAAACCCGCCAACCCACCGCTGCTATTCCAGCCGATGTGCCCCGCCCGACGCATGACAAATGTGAATCTGCGCCTCGATTCCCGTCCTCGCCGCGTAGCGCGCGCCCAGCGCCTTGGCAAACTTCGCAGCCTCACTCTGCTCGACTAAATTAACAGTGCAGCCGCCAAACCCTCCGCCTGTCAGCCGCGCGCCAATCAAGCCCGGCAGATCCTGCGCCAGCTCGACCATCGCATCCGCTTCCACGCAGCTGCCCTCAAAATCCTGACTATAGCTTCGATGCGCCTCGGCCATCAGTCGTCCAAGCTCTTTCAAGTCGCCGCGCAACAGCGCGTCGCACGCAGCCACGGTGCGCAGGTCTTCGCTGATCACATGTTTGGCGCGCAAAAAGCTTTTCGGCTCCATCTCATTGCCCCACTTGTCGAGATCCTCAAGCGTCGCATCGCGCAGAAACGGTACGCCTGGCCGATGGCTCGCAATTACCGCGCACGCCGCCTCCGATTCCCGCCGCCGTGTCGGATAATCTCCACCCGCCACCGAATGCTTCACCATCGTGTTTGCAATCACCAGCGCCACATGATCCGGAATCGGCGCCAGCTTGTAGCTCAGGTCGCGGCAATCCAGCAGCAGCGCATGATTCTCTTTTCCATTCACGCTGATGAACTGGTCCATGATGCCGCAGTTCGCGCCCACAAATTCGTTCTCTGCCCGCTGGCAAAGCCGCGCCAACACAGGCCCCGGGTAACTCGCGCCAATCAGGTCCAGCACCGCCAGCGCCGTTGCCACTTCCAGCGCCGCGGAGCTCGAAAGGCCCGACGACAGCGGCACATCGCTCCAGATGCTCAGGCTGAAACCCGGAATCTTGTGTCCTTCGCCTGTCAGGATCGACACCACCCCCATCGGATAGTCGGTCCAGTGTTTGCTGCCTTTTGCAGGCAGCGCCGCCGCATCAAACGTCTTTTCCTCGCCAATGTTCTCGGAGTAAATCACAATCTTGCCGTCCGTGCGCGGCGAAATCCCTGCCAGCGTGGCGAAGTTGATCGCCGCTGGCATCACAAAGCCCTCGGCGTAATCGGTGTGCTCGCCAATCAGGTTCACGCGTCCCGGCCCCACAAAAATCGCCGGCTCCGCGCCAAAGCGCTTGCGATGCATAGAACGAAATACTGCTGGATCGTGCATTTTTCTCAACCTCATTCTGAATTGCAAATTCTGAACTACGAACTATGAACCGAGAACTGTTCTTTGACAACGTTTTCTTTCTTGGCCAAACCAATCCCGTTTTCGGATTGAATTATCCCAAAACTTCGTCACATGCCCCGCTCAGTCGCTCCCAAATCTCGCCCATCCACGCCTCGTGCTCCGGTTTCATCAGCACGCTGCGCAGGCACGTCACCGAGCCCATCTCATTCTGCGTCCCGCCGCGCGCCCCAAACCCAAACCATCTTCGCGGCAATTGTACTAGCGCCAAATGCAGTCCGCGAAGAGCGCTTGCATCGAAGACTCTTTGCGCCCGCTCCGAGGCCTCCTCAAAAGTCGCCGCGCGCATCGCCCACACCACAATGTCCAGCTCCGGCGGGCGCCCCCGGTCTTGCTTCTGAGACCGGGGAGCGGTTTCGCCTATAGCGACGAACCTTTTATCGCCGCGCACTCTCCTGTCCAGCTCCATCGCCGCGCGCCGCCCCTTCGCCAGTCCCCGTGCGAATTCTCCGCCCGGCACCAGCGGCAGCAATCTTTGCGTCGCCCACAGCGCCACCGCCGCCGCGCCCGCGCGCGAACACTCCAGGCTGATTTCGCCGAGATGCAGTTCTTTCGAACTGAAATAGGTAACGGGCGAGTCATGCTTGTAGAACCGCCTGATAGTCGGATCGCGAAACAGAATGCACCCGCATCCATACGGCTGCAAGCCATGCTTGTGCGGATCGATCACTATCGAATCCGCCTGCCCGATCGCCGCATATGCCCTTCGCGCCGGCTCGTCCAGTTCCTCCGCAATCAGCCCAAAGTAGCCGCCATAGGCGCCGTCCACGTGCACGCGGAATCCGTACCGCTCCTTCAGCTTCAGAATCTCGTCGAGCGGGTCGACCGCGCCGAGCCCTGTCGTGCCCAGCGTCACCACCACCGTGCCCACATCGCCCTTGCGCAGCTCGTCTTCGAGCGCCTCGAGATTCATCCGCCCGCGCTCGTCCGCTGCAACGCTCGCGTATTCAAGCTTGAGCACGCTGCTGATTCGCTTGTGCGTATAGTGCGCCTGCTCCGATCCCAAAATTCGACGCCCAGGCGCCAGTTGTCCTGCAATCCAAAGCGCTTCGAGATTCGCAAAGGTCCCGCCCGATGTCAGGTGGCCCAGAAACTCCTTCCACCCGAACATCCCGGCGATCTCTCTCACCGCCTCCACTTCCATCGCCGAGCTTGCTCGGCCGCCATCCAGCGCATGGTTGTTCGGATTGATCTTCATCGCCAGCGCATACGCCGCCCGCGCCACCGGGTGCGGAGGCTTCAGCATCTGCCCGGCATATAAGGGATGGAAATAGGGGTAGTTGTCGCCCAGGCGTTCCGCGGTTTCGCTCAGAACCGCGGCCATCGCCTCCGCGCCCCAGCGTGGCTGAGCCTCAAATCCCGGCAAAGCCCCAAACTCCGCCTCCAGCGCTTCAGCGGCGCGAGCCAGTAATTCGGGAACGGGATCTTTCGCCATGGCGACCATCACCTTATCACAGGCCGCCGCCGAACGAGCCGCCCACGTCTCGAGAAAGTCGGCGCTAAAACCCAATGGTTCAATAGCTTCCGTTGGCTAACACCAACTGGTGAGATGAAGCAAACAATTCCTGCTGATTATTTTGACGAAAATTGCTAGAATATCCTCAGCGTTAGACCCGAACCGGCGTGCGCAGTACTCGCCCAACAGCAAGATTCTGCCAGTGTTCGCTCCGATTCATCCAGCGCAATTCAATACAGGAAATACGAACAAAATGGAACAAGGTACTGTGAAGTGGTTCAACGACGCGAAAGGCTTCGGCTTCATTTCGCGCCAGAACGGCGAAGATGTCTTCGTGCACTACTCTGCGATCAACTCGAGTGGTTTCAAGAGCTTGCAAGAAGGCCAAGCCGTGCAGTTTAACGTCGTAAAGGGTCCCAAGGGGTGGCAGGCTGCCGACGTACAGCCTCTCTAGCCTGATTGGCCGGTTTTCCGGCAAAATCTAGCTCGAAACAGCAACAGGGTTGAGCGCGCTCCTGAGCACAATCTGGAGTGAACTCAGCCTTCTTGCGTTTTTCGGCTGCTCTTTGCTCGCCAACCAAACTGCGTGACAGACCGCCGCTGAACCGCATTTTAGGGGGCTGCGCGGCTTACCTTAATTGATCCGCCAGAATGCCGCGTTCAGCGCGCTGGCGAAGGTCACCCAGGCCAGATAAGGCGCCATGAGCCATCCTGCGCCAGGCTCAACCCGGCGAAACGCCAGCATCGCAACGGCGATCGCCGCCCATAGAGCGATAACTTCGATCAGCGCTGCCCCAATGGCATGCTTGCGAAAGAAGATCCAGGTCCAGGCCAGATTCAGCGCCAATTGGGCCAGAAACAACACCAGCGCCAATCTGCGCGCTGGCGACGGCGGAGCCAGCCAAACGCGCCAGGCCGCGAAGGCCATCAACCCATAGAGTAGCGTCCACACCGGCCCAAACACCCAGTTTGGCGGTGCGATCGTGGGACGGTTCAAAGTGCGGTACCAGCCGGCAATCTCGCCGGCTGTCCATCGCCCGCCGATGCTGGCCACAGCAAAACAGAGCGCAAACCAGAAAAGCAAAGCAAACCAACGCACAGTCGTTTTCCTATCCCTTCCATCCTGACCTGGTCGATCTTAGTCCTCACAGTTGCGCAGCGAAAGTTTCGCACCGGGCGCACAGATATCCCGCTCCCCTCGACTTCGCGCCTTCAACCCTCTATCCTCAAAAGTTGGCCGCTTCGTTTTTCATTCCGCGGCCGCAGCGGAATCCACCAATCATATGAGCTCGAACATGATCGCCGTACACCTGCCCGACGGGGCCATTCGCGAAGTGCCTTCCGGCACAACGCCTTTTGAAATCGCCAACTCCATCTCGCCGCGCCTCGCCGCAGCCTCAGTGGTCGCCCGCGTGACCAAGCGCGGCGCCTGCCATGGTCAAGAAGCTCGAGTCCGACAGCCAATCCTCGACCGATAAGCGAGAGAGCCAGTCGGGCGAGGCCGCCATGTACGCCGTCGGAGACGCCGCCGCGCCTCGCCTCGTCGATCTCTCTACGCCGCTGACCGAAGATGTCGATTTCGAGCTCGTCAAGGAAAACGATCCCGACGCGCTGAAGGTCCTGCGCCACTCTTCCGCGCACGTCATGGCCACTGCCGTCCTCGAGCTCTTTCCTGAAACCAAGCTCGGCCACGGCCCCGCAACCGATTCCGGTTTCTTCTACGACTTCTATCGCGAGAAGCCCTTCACGCCTGAAGACCTCACCGCCATCGAAGCCAAAATGGCCGAGGTCGTCGCGCGCAACGAGCCGTTCGTCCGCGAGTACGAACCGCGCGAGCAGGCTCTCGCCGAATTCGAAAAAGACGGCGACTTCATGAAGACGCACTTCGTCACCAAGTTCACCGAGCCCGGCGAACAGGTCAGCTTCTATCGCAACGGCAAATTCGTCGATTTCTGCCGCGGCCCGCACGTTCCCTCCACCGGCCGCGTCAAAGCCTTCAAGGTCACCAGCCTCGCCGGCGCCTACTGGCTCGGCGACGAGAAAAATCCGCAGCTCCAGCGCGTCTACGGCACAGCCTTCTTCTCGCAAAAAGATCTCGACGCGCACTTCGCGCGCCTTGAAGAAGCCGCGCGCCGCGATCATCGCGTCCTCGGCAAGCAACTCGACCTCTTCAGCATTCAGGAGCTCGCCGGCGCCGGCCTCATCTTCTGGCATCCCAAGGGCGCCATCATCCGCAAGGTGATGGAAGACTGGATGCGCGACGAGTGCCTGCGCCGCGGCTATCAGCTCGTCTACACGCCGCACGTGATGCGCCGCGATCTGTGGAAGGTCTCCGGCCACGACGGCGTTCTACTCCGACAACATGTATCACGCCCATGGAGCTCGACGACGCCGAGTATCGGCTCAAGCCGATGAACTGCCCCGGCCACATTCTCATCTACAAGAACTCGCCCAAGAGTTATCGCGATCTGCCCGCAGCGCTACGCCGAGTTCGGCAATGTCTATCGCTATGAGCGCTCCGGAACCATGCACGGCCTGCTGCGCGTGCGCGGCTTCACGCAGGACGATGCCCACATCTTCTGCACGCCGCCGCAGATTGAAGGCGAAGTCGTCGCCTGCATCGACTTCGCCGAAGCCGTGCTCAAGACCTTCGGCTTCAAGGAGTTCAGGTCGAGCTCTCCACGCGGGATCCCGAACGACCGCGCCCATTACATCGGCACCGACGAAAATTGGGACCTCGCCAGCCGGCTCGCTCAACAACGTGCTCACAGGCGAAGGGCATCCCGTACAAGACCATCCCCGGCGAAGCCGCCTTCTACGGCCCCAAGATCGACGTCAAGCTCGTCGACGTCCTCGGCCGCCTCTGGCAGCTCTCGACGGTGCAGTTCGACTTCAACCTTCCCGCGCGCTTCGAGCTCGAATACGTCGGCGAAGACGGCGAGCGCCATCAGCCGGTCATGGTGCACCGCGCGCTCTTCGGGTCTGTTGAGCGATTCTTCGGCGTCCTCATCGAGCACTACGCCGGAGCCTTCCCGCTCTGGCTCGCGCCCGTGCAGGTCGGCCTCGTCCCCATCAGCGAGAAGCACACGGCCTACGCAGCCAAAGTCGAAGCCGAGCTCAAAGCCGCCGGCCTCCGCGTCGAAACCGACGCCCGCAACGAAAAGATGAACGCCAAGATTCGCGACTTCGCCCTGCAGAAGACGCCGTACATCCTCGTCTTCGGCGACAAGGAAGAAGTCGGCCGGCGCAGTCAACGTGCGCACCCGCGGCAAGCAGGAGCAAGGCTCCATGCCGCTCGCGGACTTCATCGCCAAAGCCAAAGAGCTGGTCGCGACGCAATCGACGGAGCTCTAGAGAGCGCTTTCAACTGCGAACAGAGCGGGAAACCGACAGACAAAGTAATGTCCGAGTTGTCGACCATCGCGAGGAGTTGAGCACTGGACGTGGGTCCTGATCAGCGAAGTGCTACGAGAGTAGCACGTCTAGGTCTACGCACTGAACAGCGCCAGATAGAATGCTTCCCATCACGTCACTGGCGCGAATAAAGAATCAACGAGCTCGTCCCGGCTATGCCGTAGCAGGTTCGTGCTGCTGCGACAGCGATTCTTGGCTACTACGCCTGAGGCGACGATTGTAGAAACCTGGTAGAGATGTTCGCTTGCCGTATGTCCGAGTATCGCTATCGTAGAACTTCGCCGAGTGCACGGTTTCCAGGCCCCGTCATTACCGCGAACGCCTCAGGAAGCGCAAAAGCCCCATGAGCTGTCAGGATTCGCACTGTATGAATCGCCGACTCTGCGCAAGCGTCTCAACTGTCAATCTGCGCCGTCGAGATCATCATGTGCGCTCCGCATCGCTCATCGTGCGCTGAAAGTCGACGAACCTCAGCTTCATGTCCGACAGGTCACTTCCGCTGTACGTCCATCAAGTCCGCGTACATGAATCGATGGCAGTCTGAGCGAGCAGTCCGGCTCTGAGCAACTGCAAACAGGTGCATGAGAGCATGCGCTTTTTCTCGGTGCAGCGATTTCGCTAGACGTCGGAATTCGCATGCTTCCTCGCTGCAGAATGCCTTACGCGTTAATCGCCATCCCCTCCACCGCGCCGTACCCGTCCAGCATCGCTTCGCTCAGCGTGGGGTGCGCGTGGATCGTGAACATCAGCTCGTCCACCGTGCCTTCGAGCTCCATCACCGCGACGGCTTCGGCAATCAACTCCGTGGCCTGCGGCCCGATGATGTGCACGCCCAGAATCTCGCCGTACTTCGCGTCGGCACACAATCTTCACAAATCCGTCGTGGCTGTCCACAATCGTCGCCTTCGAATTTCCCGCAAACGGAAACTTGCCCACCTTGACCTCGTGGCCCTTTTCCTTGGCCTGCGCCTCGGTCAATCCCGCGCTGCCAATCTGCGGCTCGGTATAGGTGCAGCTCGGAATGCGATCGCGCCGCACCGGCCTGTAATTTGCGTCCCGCAATCTTCGCCATCGCCACCATGCCGCTCATCGCGCCCACGTGCGCCAGTTGCGGCAGCCCGGCCACAATGTCGCCAATCGCAAACACGCCCGGCTCGGCCGTCTCCTGCGCCTCATTCACCTTCACAGACCCGCGTTCCAGCTCGACCTTCGTTTTCTCCAGGCCGATTCCGTTCGTCAGCGGCCCGCGCCCCACGGCCACCAGCACTTTCTCGGCTTCCTTCACCTGCGCGCTTGCCGTTCGCATCCGTGTAGCTCACGCGAACGCCGTTCGCCGTCTTCTCCACCTTCTCCACCTTCGCGCCGGTATTCGTCTCGATGCCGCGCTTTCTGAACACACGCGCCAGCTCCTTCGAAATCTCCTCGTCTTCCACCGGAACCATGCGCGGCAAAAACTCCAGAATCGTCACCTCGGTTCCGAAGCTCCTGAAGATCGACGCAAACTCCACGCCCACCGCGCCCGCGCCAATCACGATCAGCGACTTCGGCGGCGCGCTCATGTCCAGAATCTCGATATTGGTCAGGATCGTGTCGTCCGCCTTCAATCCCGGCAGCAGCTTCGCCTCCGACCCCGTCGCGACCATCACATTCTTCGCCTTCACCTGGCTCTTCACGCCGTTCGCGTCCACATCCACCGTGTGCACGCCGTCTTGCGCCGGCCCCGTCAGCCGTCGCAAAGCCGGAAATCACCGTGATCTTGTGCTTCTTCATCAGGAATTCGAGGCCCTTCACATGCTTTGTGACAATTGCGTTCTTGCGCGCCAGCACCGCGGCCCAATCGAGCGACCGCGCCTCAACCCCCTCGATCCCAAACTCCGTCGCATCCTTCAGGTAATCCCAAAGCTCGGCGTTAAACAGCAGCGCCTTGGTCGGAATGCAGCCCACATGCAGGCAAGTCCCGCCCAGCTTCGGGCTCGCGTCAATCAGCGCCACCTTCAGCCCGTACTCCGCTCCGCGAATCGCCGCCGTATAACCCGCCGGCCCGCCGCCAATCACTGCCACGTCATAAATCGTCTCGAATTGTGTCTGCAATCGTCTCTGGATTTGTGTCTGCCAAGGTTTCACTCCGTTCCGCTTTCCCGCCGCTCATTCAGCACGATCAGCAGGTGGGATAGCACGAATCTCAATTTTCCACCGCCTACATCGCAAGTTTAAATTGGGAGCCGCGCCATGATCCGAGGTGTGCCCCTCCCTGTCAGTGAGTCGCCGCCAGCGCGCTCTCAACCAACTCCTCGCCACGCGCACCGTCTCCGCCTCATCGCCGAAGCCTTCAATCCAATGCACCTCCGGCTCGCGCCGGAACCACGTCATCTGCCGCTTCGCATAATTCCGATGTCCCTGCTGCGCCGCCGCGATCGCGTCCTCCACGCTCATCGCCCCGTCGAGCACGCCCCGCGCCTGCCTGTAGCCCAGCGAATCCAGCGCCTTCACCGGCCCATAGCGCGCGAGCAGCCCGCGCGTCTCCTCCACCAGCCCCGCAGCAAACATCGCCGCGCAGCGCTCGTTCAGCCGCTCATAGAGCTGCTCGCCGCGGCGGATTCAGCCCGATCCGCAGCAGCCGAAATCCCGTCAGCGGATCGCGCGCCGTCTCCTCACTCCCGAGAATTGTCGACATCGGCTTCCGCGCCGCCACGCACACCTCAATCGCGCGAATCAGCTTCGCCGTGTCGTTCGCATGAATGCGCTCCGCCGTCGCCGCATCGAGCCTCCGCAACAACGCGATGCAGCCACGCGCTCCCGTGCTTCTCCGCGCTCGCGCCGCAGCCGCGCCCGCAGATCCTCGCTGCCGCGCCGGCCCGGCAAACAGCCCCTCCGTCAGCGCGCGCAGATAGAGCCCCGTTCCGCCGGTCACAATCGGCAAGCTGCTCACGCGCCGCAATCTCGCGCAGCGCCGCCCGCGCCCGCCTGCTGTACTCGCCCGCAGTAAACGGCTCATCCGGCTCGGCCACATCAATCAGATGATGCGGCACGCGCGCCCGCTCCTCACGCGTCGGCTTCGCCGTGCCCAGCTCCATGCCGCGATAGACGGCCACCGAGTCGCAGCTCACAATCTCGCCGCCAAACCGCTCCGCCAGCGCGAGCGAAAGCGCCGTCTTCCCGCTCCCCGTCGGCCCCAGCAGAATCACCACCAGCGGCAGATTCGATCTCATTCGCGCCTTCAGATCGCTCTCATTCCACGAACTGCTCTCCGTCCAGACTTGCTCGCTGCGTTGGCTCAGGCCTGCTTCTACAACCGCCACCACCCCGGCGGAAAGATCCACTTCGGATTGGTATGCAGCAGCCACCACAGGCAAATCGCCGCCGCAAGAATCAGCAAGCCCAAACACCTGGTTGCGCCGGAAGACGCGCGTCTGCTCCTCGCGCGCCGCCTTCTCGGCCTGCTGCTCGTCATACGGCTTGATGCGCGTCTCGACCATCGCGCTTCTCGCAACCGGACGCGCGCACCCGCTTCGCGCGCATCCCGCCTCAGTATAGGCGAGCGCAAGCTCTTCATATTCCGCGACGCCCCGTTTGACTTCCCCCGCCCTCGTTGCCGACCATTGTTCTTCCGGCCTCGCAACGCCGGAGGAAGGCACTCTCCCATGAAAGTCCTGATCCTTGGTTCCGGCGGCCGCGAACATGCTCTGGCCTGGGCGGTCAAACGCAGTCCGCGCGTCACAGAGATCGTTTGCGCTCCCGGCAACGGCGGCATGGCCCAAATCGCGCGCTGCGTCCCCGTCGATCTCAAAGACCTCGACGCCATGGTCCGCCTCGCCGAAGCCGAGCAGCCCGATCTCACCATCGTCGGCCCCGAGCTGCCGCTCTCGCTCGGCATCGTCGACGCGCTTCAGCAGCGCGGCCTGCGCGTCTTCGGTCCCACGCGCGCCGCCGCCATGCTCGAATCGAGCAAAGGCTTCGCCAAGCGCTTCCTGCAGCGCCACAACATTCCCACCGCCAACTACGCCGTCTGCTCGTCGACGGCCGAAGTCGAAAAGGCCATCGAGATTTTTCATCCGCCCATCGTGGTCAAGGCCGACGGCCTGGCCGCGGGCAAGGGCGTCATCATCTGCGATTCGCGCAGCACCGCCGCCGAAGCCGCGCAGGGCCTCTTCACCGGCGCGCTGCTCGGCGCGTCCGAGCAGCAGGTCGTCATCGAGGAATTCCTCGAAGGCGACGAGATCAGCTTTCTCTGCCTCAGCGACGGCAAGCACGTGGCGCCGCTCGTTCCCGCGCAGGATCACAAGCGCATCGGCGAGGGCGACACCGGCCCCAACACCGGCGGCATGGGCGTCTACTCCACCGATTCGCTTCTCGATCCCGCCATGTCCGAATGGATTCTGCACCACATCGCCGAGCCCACAGTCGACGGCATGGCCGACGAAGGACACGCCCTTCACCGGCGTGCTCTATTGCGGCCTCATGATGACCGCGCGCGGCCCGCAGGTGCTCGAATTCAACGCCCGCTTCGGCGATCCCGAAACCCAGGCCATCCTGGTCCGCCTCGAGAGCGATCTTGTCGACGCTCTCGAGGCCTGCGTCGACGGCCGCCTCGCCGAAACCCCGCTTCGCTGGTCGCCCGGCGCCTCTGCCTGCGTCGTGGCCAGCTCCGGCGGCTATCCCGGCAGCTACAAAACCGGCTTTCCCATCACCGGCCTCGCCGCCGCGGCCCAGGTTCCCGGCGTGCAGGTCTTCCATGCGGGCACAGCGCTAATCGGCGGGCAAATCGTCACAGCCGGCGGCCGCGTTCTCGGCGTTACCGCTGCCGCCGACTCACTCGATCAGGCTCTCGCCCGCGCCTATCAGGCCATGGCCGAGATTTCTTTTGAAGGAATGTATTACCGCGCGCGACATCGGACACCGGGCCTCGAATCGCAGTCTTGAAGGAAACGTCATGAGCGTAGGAATCACGTTCGAAGAAATGCTGGCCTGGAATAATCAGGCCTCCGGCTATTGGAAGGCTCATCTCGACGCCAATCCAAATCTGCTCGATCTGCCCTGCGGCATCGGCGGCGCCAAGAACGTGCAGGAGCTTGTCCGCCACATCTGGGGCGCGGAGCTGCGCTGGGCCCAGCGCCTCGCTGCAATGCCTGAAACGCCTCGCGATCAGATCCCCGCCGGCCCGCTCGATGCGCTCTTCGATCTGCATCTTCAGGCCGTCGAAATCTTCCGCAAGCTGCTCGCCGCTGCCGGAAAAAACCTGGAGCGATCCCTACATTCTCAACTTCGATTGGATCCCGCCGGAGCAGCGGTCCGTCTCCCGGAGAAAGATTGCTGCGCACGCGCTCTTCCACGGCCAGCGTCATTGGGCGCAACTCGCCACACTGGTCCGCAACGCCGGCTTCCCCTCAGACTTCCGGGGCGACCTGCTCTTTAATCCTGCGCTGCCGTAGTTTCCGGCTCAGCCTGCGGGTTCGCTACCTGCCTTTGGAAACATGACCGGCACAGCACTGGCCTGCCCTGGGTCGGCTTGAAGGGAACCGTCGTCTCCGTGCCGCACTCCGAGCACGTGGTCCGCGTCTCGGGGCGCACGCGCTGGCTTCCCCGGGCGCGCTTCGCCTTGCATTGCTTGCAGTGCTTGGGATCGTTCTTGAATTGTTTATCGTGGAAGAAGATCTGCTCGCCAGCTGTGAAAACAAACTCTGTGCCGCAGTCGACGCACTTCAGCACTCTATCGGTGAATTCCATGGCCGGCTTCCCTGACAGGGAAGTCGCCCGAAATCGGCCATGGCTCTGCAATGAGCGCGCCGGTCGCGGTTCCCTGTAATCGTTCGTGGTGCACAACAAGGGCCCGGACCGCGCTAATAAAATAGAGCGGTATTCGAACTTTTGCCCGCGAATGCGGGCGACTTGACACTTCGCACGCCAGACGCGTGGTCGGCGATCTATCGCGATTCTCCAGTTTCTGACGAGTCCTCAGCGCCTGGCCCAAAGTCTTCTGCTGTTGCGGGCACGGTAAGCGAGTGCTGTGGATTCGAACTGCAGAAACCGGAGAAACGCTACAGTCAATTGCTACGCCGCGATGCCGTTCCAATCCTGAATAGGCTTCTTAGCGGCTTCCGAAGTCGTGCATCGAAAGCCGCCGGAACGGCACATCTCGCGGCGGTTTATGAAATTAATCCTGCTCTTTACGAGCCTTCTTGCGATTCCGCTTGCGCGCCAAAGCTGCTTTGACGCGTTTCTTTTCGCCGGGCTTCAGGTAGTAGGAGTGACGCTTTACTTCCTTGATAATGTCCTCCTGCTGCACCTTCCGCTTGAATCGGCGCAGAGCATTTTCCAGCGGTTCGCCTTCCTGAACGCGAACCTCCGCCAAAGAGTAACACCTCCAAACGTGCCTTTAAGGCTCCTTTAATCATACGCGAGTTTTGAATCCGCAGGCCAAGCTCATATTTCCCATCGATTTCCGCCGAATGCTCTCCATTGGCGCCAAACTCAAGTTCGCCTCAAACCCGCTCCCAAACTCAGTTCTAGCAGCACGATACCCTTCGCTCGCCGCCAAGGCTCACACCAGCGCTCCATCGGCGGCGGTTAAACTCTCAGAAGAGGCCGCCGTCGAATGAGGCTCCCATGCTCCGAAGCTACCAGGGCCATTCGCCCAAGATTCCCGCCAGTTGCTACATCGACCCCTCCGCCCAGATCCTCGGCGACGTCGAGCTCGGCGAACGCTCCTCGGTCTGGATGAACGCCGTCCTGCGCGGCGACGTCAATTCCATCCGCGTCGGCTCCAACTCCAACGTGCAGGACTGCGCCGTCCTCCACGGCCAGCGCAATCTCTATCCCGTCATCGTCGGCGACTGGGTCACCATCGGCCACAACGCCACCGTCCACGGCTGCGTGGTCGAAGATATGTGCGTCATCGGCATGGGAGCCACCGTGCTCAACAACAGCCGCATCGGCGAGGGCTGCATCATCGCCGCCGGCTCCGTTGTCCCCGAGCACACCGTCGTTCCGCCGCGCACGCTCTGGGCCGGCGTCCCCGCCAAACTTCGCCGCGAAATCACCGACAAAGACCGCGAACTCATTCGCGAATACGCGCAGAACTACCTCGACTACGTCGAAATCTACCTGAAGAATCCTCCGCAGCCACTTTGACCGCTGAGAACTAAGAACTGTGAACTACGAACTGCCCCTTACACCGGCAGCGGATTGCGCCCCGAGAAAAACTTCCTCTGGTGCCAGTACGGATAAACCGGCTCGCGATCGCTCGCCTTGTCCAGCGCGGCCACCTGCTCCGCAGTCAGATTCCAACCCACTGCGCCCAGATTCTGCCGCAACTGCTCCTCATTCCGCGCGCCAACAATCACTGACGAAATCGTCGGCCTCTGCAACAGCCAGTTCAGCGCAACCTGCGGAACCGTCTTGCCGGTTTCGGCCGCAACATTGTCCAGCGCGTCGACGACTCCGTAAAGATATTCGTCGGGCATCTGCGGCCCGGCGTCGGCGATCGAGTGCAACCGGCTCACCTCGGGCAGCGGCTGCCCGCGGCGAATCTTGCCCGTCAGGCGTCCCCAGCCCAGCGGACTCCACACCAGCGCGCCGACCTTCTGATCGAGCGCCAGCGGCATCAGCTCCCACTCGTATTCGCGGCCGATCAGCGAGTAGTACACCTGGTGCGCCACAAATCGCGTCCAGCCGTAGCGATCGGCCACGGCCAGCGACTTCATCAGGTGCCAGCCGGAAAAATTCGAGCACGCGATGTAGCGCACCTTGCCCTCGCGGACAAATTTGTTCAGCGTGTCCTGCACTTCTTCAATCGGCGTCAGCGCGTCGAAGCCGTGCAGGTGATAAATGTCGATGTAGTCGGTGCCCAGCCGCCGCAGGCTGGCCTCGAGCGCGCGCCGCAGATGGTAGCGCGATGAGCCCTCGTCGTTCGGACCCGGGCCCGTCGGAAATCCCGACTTGGTCGAGATCAGCGCCTTGTCCCGCTTGCCCGCGAGAGCCTTGCCCAGAATCTCTTCCGACCGGCCTTCGGAGTAGCCGTCGGCCGTATCGAACAGATTCACGCCGGCCTCGAAGCAGATGTCGATCAGCCGCCGCGCCTCTTCGACCTCGGTTTCGCCGAAGCCTTTGAAAAATTCATTGGCCCCGCCAAATGTCGCGGTGCCAAAACTCAACGCGGAAACTTTGAGGCCGGAGCCTCCCAGCAGTCGATATTCCATAAGGTTTTCGATGCCTCACATCGAGCAAGGATGCGCCAATGCTCAACAGGAAGTTGACACGCAAGCAGACGCGCCAACGCTCCAACAGGAAGTTGAACGCAAAAGGGAAGAGCCGCCCATCTCTCCGGGCGGCCCCCTCTAATCACTAACCACTAATCACTGACCACTGCCTTTAGCAGCTCAGCACATCCTGCAGCTTGGTCAGCGTGCGGTGCAGGTCCTTGTCCGTCCGGCGCTGTTCGTCGATCTTGCCAATCGAGTGCATCACCGTGGTGTGGTGCTTGTTGCCGAACTGGCGTCCGATCTCCGGCAGGCTCGCTTCGGTCATCTGCTTGGCCAGGTACATCGCAATCTGCCGCGGCACCACCACGTTGCGCGAGTTGTTCTTCTGCTTCAGGTCCGCCACGCGCATGCCAAACTGCTCCGCCACAGCGCGCTGAATCGCCTCAATGGTGATCTTGCGCACCTGCATGTCGATGAACTGCTTCAGGCACTGCTGCGCCGCCGCCAGCGAGATGTCCATGCGGTTCAGCTGGCACCACGCGATCAGCCGCACCAGCGCTCCCTCAAGCTCGCGCACGTTGGTGCGCACATTCGAGGCCACAAACAGCGCCACATCGGTCGGCAGTTGCGCCTGCTCGCTCTCCGCCTTCTTCAGCAGGATTGCGACTTTGGTCTCAAGATCGGGCGGCTGAATGTCCGCGATCAATCCCCACTCGAAGCGCGAGCGCAGCCGCTCTTCAATCTCCGTCAGCTCTTTGGGCGGACGGTCCGAAGCAATCACCACCTGCTTCATGCTCTCGTGCAGCGCGTTGAAGGTGTGAAAGAACTCCTCCTGCGTGCGCTCTTTCTGCGAGATGAACTGAATGTCGTCGATCAGCAGCACATCCACCGTGCGGAAACGGTCGCGGAAGCTGGTCATGCGATCGTTGCGGATGGAGTTGATCATCTCGTTGGTGAACTTCTCCGCCGAGACGTAGCAGATGCTCGCGGCCGGCTGCCTGCGCTTCACCTCGTGCCCGATGGCATGCATCAGGTGCGTCTTGCCCATGCCCACGCCGCCATACAGGAAGAGCGGATTGTAGGCGCGCGAAGGGCGTTCCGCCACGGCCAGCGCTGCGGCGCGTGCAAACTGATTCCCGTTGCCGATTACGAAGTTGTCAAAGGTGTAGCGCGCGTTGAGCTGCGCTGCGGTCGACCAGTCAAACCGTCCCTGCTCGGGCTGCGTGCGCGTCGCGTTCGATGGCGGCGCAGTCGGCGCATGAGAGGGAACCGGGCCAAATCCGCCATCCCTGCGCTGCGGCGGAATCGACGGATCCTCATCCGCGGTCACAAAACATACGTCGTCGAACTCAAGCGATTGCAGATCAATCGCTTCCTGAATCAGGTCGCCGTATTTGTCGCCGATGTGCTGAAACTCCGGCGAAGGCACGCGCACATACAGCTTGCGCCCCGCGGAATGGCTGAATCGAGTGGGCTTGAGCCACGTCTCGAACGATTGCCGGATGACCTTCTTCTCGAGTGCTGAGAGAATCTGGAGCCATGGATTGAGTGCCGAGGTCGGCGTCGTTGCAAATGCCATCGTACAATCCTTGCTGATTCCGCCGGCGTTGCGCCAGGCGGGTTCATGTGCTGTCTTGTTCAGGCAACGGCTTCTTCCAGGCGCAAAGCAACGTGCTTCGCGTGCGCTTTCCGACGACCGGCTACCTGTCCACTACTGATATGCCCCGAAAGGTTAGATACCGAGGCCGCTGAGCAAAATCCGAGATGCAGAACAGAGAAATTTCACAGGAAATTTCTGGAACGGTCCCGATAGTAGCACAAACTTCGAGCCGTTGCAATCCCCTATTCACATAAGTTTTCTGCGATCGCTTTCAGTTGCACCAAGGATGGTGAAACTTCCCGCAATAGGGACCGCGTTACTGGTGTGCACCGCCCAAGCTGTACGTTCCAGCACTTCGCAATGCCACTCCCAATGCCACTTCATTGAGCATACGACGAATCGCTCCACTCCCTTGCCACATCGTGAAGCGCCCTCCTCGGCTGGATTCTGGAATTCGCCTGCGATATACTCAATATTGCTGCTAAATCGCAGATTTTCTTTAGGAAACAGGAGCGGGTCACCATGCCCAAACGAACATTTCAACCCAACCGCCGCCACCGCGCGAAAACGCACGGCTTCAGGTCGCGCATGAAGACCAATGCCGGCGCAGCCGTGCTCAGCCGCCGCCGCGCCGCCGGACGCAAGCGCGTCTCCGTCAGTCCCGCGCATCGCGACTGATTCCCGGCCGGTTCTTGATTCGAAAGCCGCGCTGCCAAAACGGGAAATTGAACCGCAATCTGCCGCGCAGCGCCGCATTTCGATCAAGCTTTCTCAGGGCCTTCCTCATGAGTTCAACTTCAAAGCCTGCCCCGCGCCAAACTCTGGCGCACTCCCGCCTGCGCAAGCACGCCGACTATCTGCGCGCTTACGCTGCCGGCCGCAAGCGGCATTCCGCTGCGATGAGCTGGTTTCTTGCGCCGCAAACAACTGAAGGCGCGAGTCGCTCCCACCGCGTCGCGCGTCGGCCTCACCGTCGGCAAAGTCATGGGCAAGGCTCACGAGCGCAACCGCATCAAGCGCCGCATGCGCGAGGCTCTGCGCCGCCACATCGATCTTTTGCCCGCGGGCTTCGATCTCATCCTGCACCCGCGCCGCACCGTCCTCACCATGGAATTCGCGCAACTTGAGCGCGAGATTGTGCGTATCCTTGAACAAGCCGAGGCCGAGGCGGCAGCGCGGCCGCCGAAGCACGCTCCGCGAACTTCCACGCCCAGCCTCCGGTGACGCCCGCATCATGACGCGCCTCTTGCTTGCACTGCTCGGCTTCTACAAACGCTGGCTTTCTCCGGCGCTGCACTCGCTGCATCCGGGCGGTTGCAAATTTCTTCCCACCTGTTCGGAGTACGCAGCAGAGGCCATCGCTACACACGGTCCGCTGCGCGGATCTGGCCTCGCCGCCTGGAGATTGCTGCGCTGCCATCCCTTTACGCGCGGGGGATTCGATCCCGTCCCGCCGCCGCCGCGCACCAGTTGCGCACTCAAATTCAGCCCTAATTCGTCCTTCGGACCATCGCGCCGGAACCGTTTCCCCCCACGAACCGTTACCATAGACGTAGAGCGGCTGCCCAGCAGGCTGCCCTTTGTACACGATAGGAAGTTTCCTTTGCCCGAAGTTCACAATCCCAATCTGCAATCGCAGGGCTCCGGCGGCGGTGGTGGCGGCGATATGCGCTCCACCATGGCCTGTCATGCTTGTCGTGATCGCCGCCTTCCTCGGCTACCAGTACTTCTTCGCCAAGCCCAAGCCGGAAGAGCAGCCGCCCGCCGCCACTCAAACGCAGCCTGTCGCGCCGGCCGCTCAGGCCTCGCAGGGTCCGGCACCGACCGCGCCAACAGCCGCAACCACCCAGCAGCCCGGCGCCGCGCCACAAATCGCCGCCGCCATCGTCACCACAACCACGGTCGAGAACGAGCTCTTCAAGATCCAGTTCTCCAATCACGGCGCGCAGGTCGAGCATTGGATCCTGAAGAAGTACTTTGACTCGCAAGGCAAGCCACTCGATCTGGTTCAGCCCGAGGCCGCCGCGCACGTTCTCGCCGCGAGAATCTGGGCCTTCCGCTCTCGCTCTACACCTACGATCCGGCGCTCACTGCGCAGCTCAATAAGGCGCTCTACCAGGTCTCGATCTCGGGCGCGCAGCCCACTGCCACCGGCAGCGTTCTTGCGCCCGCTACCATCACCTTCCACTACGCGGCCAACGGGCTCGACGTCGTAAAGACATTCAGCTTCGACTCAACCTACGTCATCTCCGTCGAGGCCCAGGTCAAGCAGAACGGCGTCCCCGTCCGCGCTCTGGTCGCGTGGCCCGCCGGCCTGGGCGACATGGAAGAGCTTCCATCAGACGTCGATGCATTCCGCTACGCAGATCGCGCTGCCACTTCCTCGTTCTTCGCCTGGTCGATCGACGACAAAGAGGACTCGCTGGCCGCGGCCAAAGTCAGCGGCAACAATACGCTCGACCAGCCGTACCAGTACGCTGCCGTCATGGATCTTTACTTCGCCGCGGCGTTTTTGCCCGACGTGCCCGATCGCGCCACCGTCGTTACGCTGCACAACTCCATCGAGCTTGCCCACTGATCCCACCGATCCGAACAGCAAGAAGACTCCTGCCGACGTGCTCGGCCTTGCCGTCGGCGACACCAGCGGCGACACCCGCCTGCGACTGTTCGCCGGGCCCAAGACAACTGACGTGCTCAAGTCCGTCCACGCCACCGGCGCCGACGGCAAGCCGGACGGGCCCACGCTCTCTTCGCTCATTCAGTACGGCTGGATGACCATCATCGCCAAACCGCTCTATCTCGCTCTCCGCTTCCTGGTGGATCACGGGGTTGGAAACTGGGGCTGGGCCATCATCGTCTTCACCACGGCCTTTACGCTTGCGCTGCTGCCCACGCGCCTCATGATGACCAAGTCCTCGCTGAAGATGATGCGCATCCAGCCCAAGGTCGACGCCATCAAGAAGAAATACTCGAATCTCAAGACGAACGACCCCAAGCGCGGCGAGATGAACACGGAGATGATGGCGCTCTACAAAACTGAAGGCGTCAACATGTACGGCAGTTGCCTGCCCATGCTCCTGCAGATGCCTCTCTTCTTCGCTTACTTCCGCGTGCTCCAAAACGCCGTCGAGCTGCGCCAGGCGCACTGGTTCTGGCTGCCCGATCTCTCGCAGCCCGATCCCACGCACATCCTGCCCATTCTCATCATCATCACCATGTTCTTCACGCAGTACATCACGCCTTCGCCCGGCATGGATCCCGCGCAGCGCCGCATGATGGCCTTTATGATGCCCGTTCTGTTCGGCTTCATGCTCTGGCATTACGCATCGGGATTGGCGCTCTACTGGGGCACCAGCAACATTCTCAGCCTGGCCATGCAGATCGGCATCAATCGCTCGCATTGGGGCAAGGAAATGCACGCCATCGCCGATCGCCGCAACGCCAAAAAGCTCGGCGGCAGACGGCCCCAAAACCATCCAGGGCAAACGGTAAGACCGTTCATCAGTTCGCAGCTCTCCGCAACGACGTAGGCAGGCTTCTCGGCGCGTTGATACAGTCCATTCGAGCACTCAGTCCTCAGTCCCTGATCCCCGTCCCTTGTTCCCTGCCTTCTCCTGGTTTATCGTCAAAGCCATATGGCTACTTCGGAGATTGTCGTCCCCCACCCCACCGCCGAAGCCGAAGAAATCTATCGCCGCTGGATTCGCTTTCTCGACGAGGAGTTCCTGAAGCACTGCTCCGAGGAGCGCCGCAGCGAGATCGTGCGCGACCAGTTGACGCAGATCTATCTGGGCCGGCCCCACGGCGGCAAACTCAATCTCACGCTCACTTCCGAGCTGCCCGGCAACGTCGTCAGTCTCTCCCTCGACCCGCTGAACGTGACCATGGAAGCCGAGCACTATGCTGAAGTCGATCGCGAGCGCTTTGCGCGCCGCAAGCCGCTGCTCTGGTTCTGGCAGATGTTCGACCGCTCGCCGCTCGGCCTCAATCACTGGCTGGGATTGCGTTTTCGCTGCATGTTGGGCCGCCACATCTTTGAGCATCTCGGCGCAGGCGTCAAGATTTATCACGGCGTCGACCTCACCTACGGCTACAACCTCTCCATCGGCGACGGCGCCGTCATCCGCCAGCGCGCCCTGCTCAACGATCGCGGCGGTATCACCATCGGCAAGAACGCCATCATCGGTTCCTACTCCCGCATCTTTTCTTTCTCGCACGACGCCGCGGATTACGAGAAAATCCGTCTTCAGCCCACGGTCATCGGCGATGGCGCCCACATCGCCAGCCACTCCATCGTGCTCGCCGGCCAAAATGTCGCCCCCGGTGCCTCCGTCGGCTCTTTCCCCGCCGATCAAGCTTGAGGGAGCCGGCTCGTCGATCATCGGGATTGGACACAACTTCGGGGTTGACCCACCGGGCGGTCTATAAGCCATCCTTTACTTCTGTTAGAATGTAAAGAGGAGAATATCCCATGGAAGCCACGCTCAGCAGCAAATGCCAGGCCACGATTCCCAAGGTCGTTCGCGAACGTCTGCGGATCGGTCCTGGGGATCGGTTCAAATTCTTCTTCCATCCAGATGGAGTGATCATTTTGCCGAAGATTTCAACAAGAAGCCTCAAAGGCAGCGTCCCTAAGCTACCGCGATCGGTCTCTCTCAAAGAAATTGACAAAGCAATTGAGGCCGGCGCCATGGCGAGATTCCGGCGCAAGAAATAATTGGTCTGGAAAATGATCGGCGGCAACTGTAATGGTGGTTAGCGAATGCAATGATCGGATTAGATACAAATGTTCTCTTGCGCTATCTGGTCGAAGATGATCCAGCGCAGTCCCGTCGGGCGGCCGAGATCATCGAACATCGTCTGACGGTTCAGGATCCCGGTTTTGTCAGCCTTGTCTCGATCCTCGAAATCGTCTGGGTGCTTGGCGCTCTCTACAATCGATCGCGCTTGGAAATCGCTGATCACGTCGAAATGATTCTGGCGGCCGATACCCTCGAAGTGCAGAACGAGCAGGAAGTCTATGAGGCTGTAGTGGTGCTGAGAAATGGAACCGGGACCTTTGAAGATGCTCTCATCGGCGGATTAGGCGCCTGGAGAGGCTGCTCCGCAACTCTGACGTTCGACCAGAATGCCGCCAAGCGCCTGAATGGATTTCAATTAATCTAACCGCCCTGCGCGCCGGCCGCATCCTTCGCACGACGAGCTAGCGGCTAGAAGCTAGAAGCTGGTCTTCCATCACTGCTCCCCAATCACTCCTTCTGGTACACTCCCCGCACCCTTCCACCATGCTTTTTAAAGCCCTCAGCGCCGCCGTCTACGGCATCGACGCCAACCTCATCGACGTTGAGGTCGACTACAGCGGCGTGGTCACGAACGAAGATCACTTCCACACCGTCGGCCTGCCCGACGCCGCCGTGCGCGAAAGCCGCGACCGCGTCCGCGCCGCCATCAAGAACTCCGGCTACCTCATTCCGCCCACCTTCATCACCATCAACCTCGCGCCCGCCGACATCAAAAAAGAAGGCTCGGGCTTCGATCTGCCCATCGCCGTCGGCATCCTCGGCGCCTACGGCGCACTGCGCTCCAGCGACCTCAGCCGCTTTCTCATGGTCGGCGAGCTGGGCCTCGACGGCAGCGTGCGTCCCATCCCCGGCATGTTGCCCATTGCCATCCTGGCCCGCGAAAAGGGAATTCCCAATCTGATTCTGCCCGCAGCCAACGCCGCCGAAGCCGCGGTCGTCGAAGGCGTCAACGTCTATCCCGTCTCCTCGCTCCTTGATGTGCTCGATCTGCTCAACACTTCCGTCGTCGGCGTCATCCAGCGCGAGCCGTACCGCGTCGCCACCGAGGATCTCCTCGGCAAGCTCGAGCAGTTCTCAGTCGACTTCAGCGATGTGCGCGGCCAGCAAACCGCCAAGCGCGCCCTCGAAGTGGCCGCCGCCGGCAGCCACAACATTCTCATGATCGGCCCGCCCGGCTCCGGCAAAACCATGCTCGCCAAGCGCCTGCCCTCGATCCTCGCGCCGCTCACCTTCGAAGAAGCGCTCGAAACCACCAAGATTCACTCCGTTGCCGGCGTGCTCGAAGCCGGCTGCGGGCCTCGTCACGCAGCGGCCCATTCCGCTCGCCGCACCACACCATCTCCGACGCAGGCCTCATCGGCGGCGGCATCGTGCCGCGTCCCGGCGAAGTATCGCTCGCGCACAACGGCCTGCTCTTTCTCGACGAGCTGCCGGAGTTTCCCCGCAACGTGCTCGAAGTCATGCGCCAGCCGCTTGAGGATCACACCGTCACCATCGCGCGCGCCTCCATGTCGCTCAGCTTTTCCCGCGCGCTTCATGCTCGCCGCCGCCATGAACCCCTGCCCCTGCGGCTACTTCAACGACAAATCGCGCGAGTGCATGTGCACTCCGCCCATGATCCAGCGCTACGTGGCCAAAATCTCCGGCCCCCTGCTCGACCGCATCGACATCCACATCGAAGTTCCGGCCGTTCAATACAAGGAACTGCGCGGCGGCGCGGCAACCGAAGGCTCGGCCCAGATTCGCGCCCGCGTCATGAGCTGCCCGCGAGCGCCAGCGCCAGCGCTTCAAAGCGCACAACGAAAAAATCTACGCCAACGCGCAGATGACCACGCGCCAGATTCGCGCCTACTGCGAATTGAGCCCCGACGCCGAGCGCCTGCTCGAGCGCGCCATGCAGCAGCAGGGCCTCACCGCCCGCGCCCACGATCGCATCCTCAAAGTCGCGCGCACCATCGCCGACCTTGAAGGCGTCGACGGCCTCACCGTCGCTCACCTGGCCGAAGCCATCCAATACCGCACCCTCGACCGCAGTTATTGGGCCTGATCGCAGCTGTTGGGCCTGATCGACAGGTGAATCTCCGATCGCTCTCAGCGCCCGGCCCAATCTCCACAATCCGCTTGAGCTGAGTGCCGCTCCCGCCCTGCAAAATTCCCGTCCACTCACCAAAACGTGCCATTACCTTGGGCTCGAAATCGGCGTCAATCTCCATTAAGCAGGCATGCAATCCGGGGTACGATTCATCTCACGTCCACAGCGTCAACCAGGGGGTCAGCGTGCAGGGAATCGCCCTTCAATCCGGATGGGAGACTTTTCTCCTGGCAGCTCCATTGGTCGGAATGATTCTGGTAGGCGTGTTCCGGCTCGACAAGCTTGCCACCAACCCCGATCCGGGTCGGCGTCCCCAGCGCAACACCAAGTGCGAGCAGCCCGAAGTGCATCGGAGCGGCGCCAACCCGAGTCCCTGGAGCAATCCACGCGGTCCCGCAGTCACCACTTCCAGTAACTAGAAAGACACTCCCAGGATCCCCCTCCAGCCTGTGGATTTTCTCAGCTTCCGATGCATGCCATTTGCCAACTGGGGCCTGTTTGTATCTAATTGATAGAAAATTACTTAGATAATCAATCTCCGGCAGTACCGTGCCTCGTGATTGCCTGTGGAAACGTGACGCAAATCACTCTCATCTCACCCGAAATAACTATTGACCATGCTGTGTCTTGGATATACTCTCATCGTAGCCATCCATAGAGGGCAGGTTGCGCATCGCAGCCGGGTGTGCCCATCAGCCACTTCCAGCATCAAACTTATGAGCATAGGCTCCGTTGATGCCTTAGCTGCGTTTCGAGCAGCGCTTGGAAGCGCCAGACAGGTACCCGGATATTTGGGCAGCGCAAACTGCGGATCCGATATGGCATGGCATCCATTTCACAGCGTGCAACGTTCCCTAAATGTTTTTGAACTGTGGGCATCCGATGCGCGTCTAAGAGGTGGAAGTTGCAATTTGGGGTAGCCCCTCCATTTGTTTTGGGTTGTATTGGCTCCCCCTCTGCTGCACTGGCGGGTCAGAGGCTCATTTCAGTGTAGCTATTTGAAGAAAAAGGAGATAAACAATGCGTTCCGATCTCGTTTTTAAGGCACTTTCTCATGTAGACAATCGCTACCAGCTCTGTACGCTGGCCAGCAAGGCTACCCGTAAGCTTCACAAGCCGAATACACGGCTGCAAGACACCACAAACGAAGTTTTGTGCCGTTTTGAAGTGGCCAATCCTGAAGCGGAGACGCCCGAAGAGGCGCCCGCGGCTCATCATGTCGAAAGGCGCCGTGCGGCCTAAAGCCGTATCTCGCCGCACTGTGCAATCGATAAAACCAGGGGTTCATCGCAGTTCTCTCTCGAAACGAGGCCATCTCTTTCCCGGCGCTCCGCCTCTCCAAATAATTCTGGGGGACGAATCAAGGCTGGTCGGCGCCGGCTGAACTTGTTCTAATCCGCAAGGTAGTTCCCTCAGGAGCAATTCCCGCTCCGCATTCCCTCCAACACATCCCATCCATCCGCAGGTAAACATGACCATCGCAGAACTGAAAGAAAAGAACATTACAGAACTGAGCCGCATCGCGCGTACCCTTGAAATTCCAGGGACCAGCGGCCTTCGCAAGCAGGATCTTATCTTCAAGATCCTTCAGGCGCAGAGCGAAAAAGAAGGCCACATCTTCGCTGAAGGAGTTCTCGAGATTCTCCCAGACGGCTACGGTTTCCTCCGCTCGCCCGACTACAACTATCTGCCCGGCCCGGACGACATCTACGTTTCGCCTTCGCAGATTCGCAAGTTCGATCTCAAAACCGGCGACTCCATCAGCGGCAACGTCCGCCCGCCTCACGAAGGCGAGAAGTATTTCGCCCTGGTCAAGATCGAGGCCATCAACTTCGAGTCGCCTGAAGAGACGCGCAACAAGATTCTCTTTGACAACCTCACGCCGCTCTATCCGCAGGAGCGCATCAAGATGGAGACGACGCGCGAAGCCGTCAGCGGCCGCGTCATGGATCTGCTGACGCCCGTCGGCAAAGGCCAGCGCGGCTTGATCGTCGCTCCGCCCCGCACCGGCAAAACCATGCTGCTGCAGTCGATCGCCAACTCCGTCACCACCAACCATCCAGAAGTAGTGCTTATCGTTTTGCTGATCGACGAGCGCCCCGAAGAAGTCACCGACATGCAGCGCTCGGTCAAGGGCGAAGTCATCAGCTCCACCTTCGACGAGCCCGCCGCCCGCCACGTCCAGGTGGCCGAAATGGTCATCGAGAAGGCCAAGCGCCTCGTCGAGCACAAGCGCGACGTCGTCATTCTCCTCGACTCCATCACTCGTCTGGCGCGCGCCTACAACACCATCGTTCCGCCCTCGGGCAAAGTCCTCTCCGGCGGCGTCGACTCCAATGCTCTGCAGCGGCCCAAGCGCTTCTTCGGCGCGGCCCGCAACATTGAAGAAGGCGGCTCGCTCACCATCATCGCCACTGCTCTCGTCGACACCGGCTCGCGCATGGACGAAGTCATCTTCGAAGAGTTCAAGGGCACCGGCAACATGGAAATCATTCTCGACCGCAAGCTCGTCGACAAGCGCGTCTTCCCGGCCATCGACATTCAGCGCAGCGGCACCCGTAAAGAAGAGCTGCTCATTCCCAAGGAAGACCTGCAGCGCGTCTTCATCCTTCGCCGCGTGCTCAATCCGCTCTCGCCGGTCGAAGCCATGGAGCTGCTCATCAGCCGCCTCGAAAAGGTCCGCAACAACGCCGAATTCCTGGCCAACATGAACCAGCTGTAGATGTTCGCCCTCATGGCGGAAGGCTCTTCGGGCAGTGCGCGGGCTTGAGGGTATAAGCGTCACCCGCTCGTCAAGAATTGACTCGGAGGAGCACGAAGTGTCAGGGCATGACTTTAGTCGTGCCGCATGCGGCGGAAAATGTGAAAGGGCTTTAGCCCCTGAGGCACCCGCGAGGCGAACTCCAGCGCTGCCGGTGTCTACCAGCCTTCCAGGATTTTCCGGCCGCTGGTAAACTAATTAAGTCGTGGGGCTGTAGCTCAGCTGGGAGAGCGCCTCGTTCGCAACGAGGAGGCCAGCGGTTCGATCCCGCTCAGCTCCACCAACTTTCTCTTCGCGAAAGTTGTCGCGCCGTAGCTTCAGCGAAGGCGGACTCCAATAATCCCCTGAAGGCTAACAGCCGACGGCTGCATTCCTAGCTGAACAAATCCTTCATCTTCTCCATCAGCCCCGGCGACGTCGGCTTGTTGTCGACGGCCATGCGTCTCGGCCAGCTTGGCCACCAGCTCGCGCTGCGCGCGGTTCAGCTTGCGCGGAATCTGCACCACGACCTTCACGATCAGGTCGCCTTTGCCCCTCTCGTTCAGGTAGGGAACGCCGCGTCCGCGAATGCGCAGCTCTTTGCCGCTCTGCGTGCCTTCGGGAATCTTGATGCTCACCGCGCCGTCGATGCCGGGAATCTCGAACTCCGCGCCCATCGCCGCCTGCGGAAAGCTGATCGGAATCACGCAATGCAGATCGTATCCGTGGCGCTCAAAGAAATCGTGCGCCCGGATCGGAAAGAACCACATACAGATCGCCCTTCGGTCCGCCCACGCGGCCCAGCATCGCCCTCGCCGCCATAGCGGATGCGCGTTCCCTCTTCCACGCCCGGCGGCACCTTCACGTTCAGCTTGATCTCAGCGGCCGCTCGGCCTTCGCCGCGGCACGCCGTGCAGGGATCGCTGATCACCGTGCCCGTTCCGCCGCACGCTACGCACGTCCGCGCCACGGAGAAGAATCCCTGCTGATAGCGCAGCTGCCCGCGCCCCTGGCATTGGCTGCAGACGCTCGGCCCGCGGCCCGACGCGCTGCCGCTGCCGCTGCAAACGGTGCACGTCTCCAGCCGGCGAATCTTCACTTCCGTCTCGGTGCCAAAGATGGCTCTTCAAAATCGATCGTCAGGTCGAAGCGCAGATCGTCGCCGCGCTGCTGGCCGCGAGCCGCGCGACGCGCCCCCGCGCGCATGCCGCCCACCGAAAACATCTCGCCGAACAAATCGCCGAAGATGTCGCCCAGGTCCACGCCGCCCGCAAACGGACCGCCGCCAAATCCCTGCGCGCCCAGCCCGGCATGACCAAAGCGATCGTAGGCCGCGCGCTTGTCCGGCGTCGCACAGCACCTGGTAGGCCTCGCTGGCCTCTTTGAACTTTTCTTCGGCCGCGTGATCGCCCGGATTGCGGTCAGGATGATACTTCAGCGCCTGTTTCCGATACGCGCTCTTCAATTCCTGGTCGCTGAGCAGTCGCGCGAGACGCCCAGAACCTCGTAATAATCTGCTTTGCTCACTCTTGTATTAGAACTCATTCGTCGTCAACTCACCTTCGCCGCGTCGCAGCGCGTTCCGTCATCTGAAATGTAAGAGCTGAAAGCCGAAGTCAGCCTGTCTCACTCGCTCACTTGCTTCGGATTGTGCGCCACGCGCACCAGCGCCGGCCGCAGCAGCCGCTCGCGAATCTTGTAGCCGCGGCGAACTTCCTCGGCCACATGCTGGTCGGGAATGTCGTCGCGCTCCACCGTTCCCAGCGCCTCGTGAACGCGCGGATCGAAAAGCTCGCCCACCGTCGGAACCGCGCTTCACCTGCATCTTCTCCAGAATCTCTTCCATCTGCTTCACGATCAGGCTCACGCCCGAGCGCAGTTGCTTCTCCGTTCCCGTCGACTTCAGCGCCAGCTCAAAGTTGTCCACCACCGGCAGAAACTGCTCCACCACGCTGGCCGTCACAAAGTCGCGCTACTCCGCCCGCTCGCGCTCCGCGCGCTTGCGTGCGTTTTCAAACTCCGCCTGCAGCCGCGCCAGCCGATCCAGCAGCTGATCGCGCTCCGCCTTCAATTGCTCGATCTGCGTCTGCGTCCCCTGGCCCGCCTGCGCCTTCCAGTTGGTCCTCAAGCTCTTCCTCGGCCGTCGGCGCAGGCAGTTCCGTCGCCGGATCGAGCCCGACATCTTCCCCTTGGGGCTCCGGCGCGTCTACCTCTGTCAATTCAGTCTTTTGCTTCCACATGATTCAGCACATTCTCCAATACTGACAATTGTCTCTCTATATTGGATGATCCCACGCTCGCCCGGGTGCAAGCCCTTTATGCAGGCTCGGGATTTCATGCCGGCCGAGTGCTGGACTTGATCAAGTCCGTCGCCCGAGAAACCGCGCTTACGGCACCCGCATTACGCTGTCGGAACGTCCAGAATGCGCTCCGAAAGCCGCGCAATGTAGCTCACCGCCTGGATCATCTCCTGATATTGGATCCGCGTGGGCGCGATCACGGCCACCGTTCCCAGATTGCCTCCGCCCAGCCGCGCCGGCGCGCCAATCAGCACCAGGTCCTGCATGGCAGGCGAGGCCTCGTCCAGGCCCGACCACCACGCGCACCTCCTGCTGGCGGCCGTCCACGTAGGCGGTCAGCAGCTCCACCAGCCGCTGTCTTGGCTTCCAGCGCCAGCAGCATCTGCCGCAGCCGCTCGCGGTCCTGCTCGGCGGTGATCAGGTTCGCAATTCCTTCCACAAAAATCGTCGGCCCGCCTTCGTCACCGGCCAGCGCGCCCTTGCGGCACAGCTCTTCAACCGACGTCAGCAACTGGCGATACGCTTCGCGCTCCATCTCCACGCGCCGCGCCACCTCGGCGCGAATGCGCTCAATCGGCCAGCCGCGGAAGTTCTCGTTCAGATAGCGTGCCCGCCGTCTCCAGTTCCACCGGCGTCAACTCGCGATCCAGCGTCAGCACGCGATCCTGCACGGCGCCCGCCTGCGTCACCAGCACCGCCAGCACGCGGCCCGTCGAGAGCCGCGAAAAATGAATGTGCTCCAGCACCTGTCCTGCCGTCGAGCTCGCCAGCGCCACGCCCAGCCCGCTCGAAATCAGCGCCAGCACATGCGAAGTTCGCTCCAGGTATTCGTTGCTGCTGGACACGCCGGAAAAGCTCTCCTCAATCTGCCCGCGGCGCGCTTCGCTCAACGGCGAATCCGCGACTTCCCGGCTCGGTTCCGCCGCCAAGCGCCCCAGCCGCCGCGCGGCCCGGCTGCGTAATCTGCTCCACGTAATAGCGGAATGCCGCTGCCGTCGGAACGCGTCCGGCCGACGTATGCGGCTGCTCCAGCAGTCCCGCCTCGCCCAGCGCCGCCATCACGTTGCGCAGCGTCGCCGAGCTCAGCCCCTCGCGGTCGGCAAACAAGTGCGCAACCGCCTGCGACGCCACCGGCTCGCCGGTCGCGATGTACAGCTCGATGATCGCCGTCAACACCAGCCGCTCACGCGGGCTCAGTCGAGCTTCGGGCATCTCTGGTCGCATCTGCCATCTGGCTGCTCCGTCCTCTTCCGCGCGCGGCATTTCGCCGCGCAACGTCGGGAGATACACACATTAAGTGCTTATATTTCTTATACTTGTAAAGGAAACCCCGCACGCCCCGTCTCTCTAATCTTACGGAGCGCAGGTGTTTACTGTCAAGACACTAACGGGTTACCTAACGGCATCCCGGCCCACGTTCCCACTCAGCGATCAGGTCCTTCGATCCGAGGCACTTGCCAGGCGCATCCGCAAGAAAACCCGTTAATTCTCTACTCGCCTCCAGTCTTCTACTCGTCCTGCTCACCTTCCTCGTCTAATTACCAAAGGCATCAGCGGCACTGCTCGCGAAACCAATTTAGTGGTAACGTGTAACCCACTGGTGTTTGTCTCGAGGTGCTGTCTTGCCCGAAGCTGAACAAGCCACCCGCTCTGCAGTCTTCTGTTTTTTTGGAGGCGCCCCCAATGAACTATCGAATGAACCGCGTTCTCACCAGCTTTGTCAGCCTATATTCGCTCGAAGTCCACCGTCCGCATTCTTGCCATTCCGGCACTTGCGTCCTTCGCACTGCTCGCGGCAGCCACACTCGCGCCTGCGCAGTCCTCCGCGCCGCTCGACAAGCACGCGCGAAGAATCGAAAAGCGCCTCACCAAATATCGGCAAGGCACCTTTCTCGACTTTCGAATTCCGCGACAGCTCCCAGACCTTCGGCTCTCTGGGCCACTTTCCGACGCGTCGTTCCAGTTCACCAACGCCGACAGCAACAAGATCCAGACCCACTCCTACTCCGAACGTGGCGCACGTGACGAAGGGCAAAGAGTACATTGGCGAGGGCTCGGAGCCGCGGCATCACATCCGCCTTCTGGTTCCCGTCATGATTGGCGCCGGGTCGCAGCGGCGCGGCATTGCCGCTCGAAGTCCTGCACTGATCCAGCAGATTGACCGTGCGCCGTCCGAACTTCAGCGCGAGCCGGGCCATCCGACTGCCACGCTGTCCTCGGCTTCCTTCCTCCGGCTGATAGATTCGTTAGAGGGCCGCGCTATGCGCGTGCCCGTCTGGTCCTCGGACGCAAGCGCCAGAAGAGAGCCCATGTTCCATCCCACTGAAGATATTCGCATTCAATGGACGAAGGTCGTTCTTCCTCCGGTCTTTCTCGAAGAAGAGCTTCCCGTCACCGAAGCCGCTTCGACCACCATCTTCAACGCCCGCAACGAGATCATCGCCATTCTCAACGGCCGCGACGACCGCCTGCTCGTTCTCGCCGGCCCCTGCTCCATTCACGACACCAAGGCCGCGCGCGAGTACGCCGCCCTGCTCAAGGGCGCCATCGACGAGTTCTCCGCCGACCTGCGCATCGTCATGCGCGTCTACTTTGAGAAGCCGCGCACCACCATCGGCTGGAAGGGCCTCATCAACGATCCGCATCTCGACGGCACCTACAAGATCAACGACGGCCTGCGCCTGGCGCGCCATCTGCTGCTCGACCTCGCCGAGATGGGCGTGCCCACCGGCACCGAATTTCTCGACATGATTTCGCCGCAGTACATCGCCGGCCTGGTCAGCTGGGGCGCCATCGGCGCGCGCACCACCGAGAGCCAGGTGCATCGCCAGCTCGTCTCCGGCGTGTCCTGTCCGGTCGGCTTCAAGAACGCAACCTCCGGCGACGTGCAGGTGGCCATCGACGCCATGCTCTCCGCCGCCTACTCGCACACCTTTCTCGGCCACACGCATCACGGCCAGTCGGCCATCTTCGTCACCACCGGCAATCCCGATTGCCACATCATCCTGCGCGGCGGCCGCAAAGACCGTGAACTACACCGCCGACTGCGTTGCCGACACCGCCGCGCACATGGAGAAGGCCGGCATCGCGCCGCGCATCATGATCGACTTCAGCCACGCCAACAGCGGCAAGGATTATCGCCGCCAGGCCGTCGTCTGCCACGACGTCGCCGCGCAAATCGCCGCCGGCAATCGCAACATCATCGGCGTCATGATCGAGAGCAATCTCGTCGCCGGCGCGCAGAAGCTCGTCCCCGGCCAGCCGCTCGTCTACGGCCAGAGCATCACCGACGGCTGCATCGACTGGGCCGAAACCCACACGCTGCTCGACCGAACTGGCCGCCGCCGTCCGCGCCCGCCGCAGCGCGAAATAACCTGCGACGCAAAAAGGCCGGCGCGTCACGTAATCCGCATGCCGGCCCTTCACTCGCTTCGACCCTTTCACTCCTTCGCTGCCTGCCTTACGCCGTCCCCATCACAATCGTGTGCGGGCTCATCGGAATCGGATGCGCCTTCATCGCCGTTGAACCCGGCCTCGTCGTACATCGCGCTCAGCTCGCTGAACGTGTACGCGTCGCCCTCCGCGGTCGTCGTCAGCATCGTCATCGCAAAGGCCGCGGGCATCGGCGGCGACACGCGATCCTCATTCGGCACAAACTCCAGCGTCGCCGCGCGCCCGCCCGGCTTCAGCGCCGCGCGAACCTTCTTCAGCAGCCCGACATTCGTCGGCTTGTCAAAGTGGTGCAGAAAATTCGTCAGCAGCACCACATCGTACGGCCCGCCAAACTCCACTTCGAACGCGCTGCCCGGCAGCATGTCGTAGCGATCCTTCACGCCGGCCTTCTCCGCATTCTTCAGCGCCACGCGCAGCACCGGCGCCCAATCCAGGCCCGTCACCTGCGCCTGCGGGTTCTGCTTCGCAATCTCGATCCCGAACAGCCCATGCCCCGCCGCAATATCCAGCACGCGCATCGGCCCGTTGTGCTCCTTCCAGCACCACCGCGCCCAGCGGACGCCGCCATCGGCCCCATCATCGGCGCCATCTTTTCCGCGAACACCACCCAGATCGGATTCTCCGGCTCAACCGTGCCCTGGCCGGGCAAAGTGGTTCGGCCCGTCGCGCACAATTTCGGCCAGTTGCGCATCGGCCTGCATGATCGCCGACTCGCTCAGGAACTGCGCCACCGATGCCATGCAGGCAGGCGAGCGCGGATCAAGAAACGCTGCGCTCGTCGGCGTGTGCTTGTAGTGCCCGTTCTCCTTCGCCAGCACGCCGTTGATCACCAGAAAATCGCACAGGATGCGGATGCCGCGCTCCGATGCCTCGCAGTGCCGCGCGATCGATGCCGCATCGCCCGGCCCCTGCGCCGACCGCCGGAAAACGTCCAGCTCGATGGCCGCCTTCAGCGCCGCGGTGCGCTGGTGCGCCTGCACCATGTCGAAAACGATGCCCGGATTCAGCGGTGCCGCTTGAGATCCTGCAGACATAGAACAACCTCCTCTTTCGCCCGCGGGAAATTGGGATTTTTGGGGAACCCCGGTGCAGGCTCACCGAGTGTATCACCCGCTGCTCAAGCCTCGCGCAGCATTTTCGGCAGTTCGTGCATTCCGGAAATTGCTCTACTAGCGCCGCCCGCCGCGGCGGAGGCACGGGATGCCCGATCAGCACGGCCGTGCGCTGGCGCGTCACGCGAATCCGGCAGGAAACCGTTCGGCCCGCAGGTCCGGTCGCGCACCGCAAGCCATTCGATCTGATCTGGGCCGAGCATCCAGGCGGTCGCATTGGCGCGTTACCCGTCTCCTGCATAAAGTAGGCGGCGTTCATGTCGACATCGGCGGCGTCGGCCATCATCTCCTCGCAATCGTCCGGCCGCGGGCTCGCCCTCACCGAGGCGCGCAGTAATCTTCGTCATGCACCAGCACGTACTTCTTGCCGTCTATCGGGAATGAAGTAGCGGGGCGAGACGGAATGCACCTGCGCTGCGTTCGCCCATGTCCAGGTCTTCGGCGAAAGGCTCCGGAAGCTGGCCCATGGACAGCTCGGGATCGGTCAACTGCTGGGAGAAGACCGTCACCGTGGGCGTCGGCTCGCCGTTGGTGGGATGAAAGTAAATTCCGCCCATCGCGACGCCGGTTTGCAGATCGAACCACAGGAATCCGCGGCCGACCATGTGCAGGTCGGCGCCCGCGCTCGCGATCGTCACGAAGCGGCCATCGCGCACGGTAATCGGCAGCGGGCCGTTATCCATCACCTCGTCCCGGCCTCGGAAAGCGACATGTCGTAGTGATAACAGTAGCGGCTGGAGATGATCTGCTTCTCCAGGCTTGAAGCGTTTGTCCTTCTGAGCTTTTTCGGCTTTTGCCGGCGTAGTCCTTAGGAAAGCGAGCTGATCAGGCGGAATAAGTTTCTGAAAGTTAGCGGAAGGCGGGGGCCCGGGAGGCGGCAGAGCGGGCTGAGAATCGGGCGTCCGCAGCGGGTGCGGGTCGCTGGCGCTTGTCGCGTGCTGCTCGGGCGCCCGTCCGACTGGCGCCGGCGCGGCCGGCGGAGCGTCCGAATGCGGCGGGGCATTCGGATCCGGAACCATCTGGGCAAATGCGAGAGCGGGCCAGCAGAGGAAGAGCGCCGCACAGACAGACAGCGATGTAGTTCTACCCTTCATTTTCTTGAAAGCCCCAAGGTCTTCGCAGGCAGTCTAACGCAGTTTCTGCGCGGCGATCATTATTTTTTGGGAGGCCATCGCACGCCGATTTCCGCCTGCCAGACCTTTCAACTGCACGATCCGGCAAAATCGCTCACGCATGCCGTCACGCGTACATTGAAAGGTTGTGCATCTTCGCTCTAACATCTTCCGCTTGCGGCAAAAATCGCTGCGTCCGCGCCATTCTCCTTTCGCTGGGCGCATTTGCCGCCAGCCTGCGCCTCGCCGGCTTCCCACACATCAGACGATCTGCACGGCTCGTACTGGCAGATTCTCGCCCTGCTGGTTGCCGCCTGGGGCATGGCAGAGACGGCCCGCTGCCTGCGCCGCCGATGGAGCCTCTACCACGCCGGCGTCCTCATCCTGCTCTACGCCGACCTGATGATCCTCGCCGCGATCGTGGTTCTGCTCGTCGTCCCTGAGTCCGCCGAGACTGACAGCTCCTTGCTCGCAATCCCGTGCGCCTGTGCCCTTCCGCCGTGTAGCATGGCAGAGTGCTCAACCGGCAGCTCCCGCCTCGGCCAATTTCCGGCCGCCGCTTGCCCACCGGCTGAACCCGAAATTGCTCGGAGGAAGCAGATGCTCAAGGGATTTCGAGATTTCATTCTGCGCGGAAACGTGGTCGACCTCGCGGTCGCCGTCATTCTGGGCGCTGCATTCAACGCCATCGTGGCGTCCTGGTAGCCGACGTATTGAACCCGTTGATCGCCGCCACCATCGGCAAGCCCGATTTCAGCGGCGTCGTTCTGCACGTCGGCGGCGGCGCAGATCAAGGTCGGCAACTTTCTCAACGCCGCAGTTTCGTTCCTCATCGTGGCCGCCGTTGTCTATTTCGCCATCGTTCTGCCCATGAACGCGATGCAGGCGCGCATGAAGAAGCCCGAGCCGCTCCCACCACCAAGACCTGCCCGGAGTGCCTCAGCGACATTCCGCTGGCCGCGCAGCGTTGCGCGCACTGCGCTCAGCCGGTCGCCTGATCGCGACCTAATCGCGAGTTAACCGAGGTCATCAGTCGACCGCGGGCTGACTTCGCTCGAAGGCCGCTTCAATGAACTTCCGTTCTGTGTTTGCTTTGTTCTGCCGGCTGCTGTTCTCATGCTGCGCTCTCGTCCACCCGTCTCGCGGCGCAAGTCCGCGCCGCAGGGCATCTTCGGCTTACTCGACTTCAGCGCGCGAAGCCAAGCTCGAAGAAAAATTCCTCGCCGTGCCCGATGCCAAACTGGCCGGCGAGGAACTCAAGACCCTCACTGCCGAGCCGCACCTCGCCGCGACGCCTGAGGACCACAAGACCGCCGAGTACGTGGCGCGCAAGTTCCGCGCCGCCGGCCTCGAGACCGAGATCGTTCCCTATCGCGTTCTCCTCAACTAGCCCAAAGTCGTCCGCGTCGAGGCCTGGGACGACGCCGGCCATCTGCTCATGAGCGGCCCCACGCGCGAGCACGTGGACGGCGATCCCGCAGCAGGACGATCCGCGCGTCGTGATGCCCTTCAACGGCTCCTCGGGCTCCGGCGACGTCACCGCCGAAGTGGTCTACGCCAACTACGGCCGCCTCGAAGACTTCAATGAGCTCGCCGCCCAGCACATCGATCTGCACGGCAAAATCGTCATCTGCCGCTACGGCTCCAACTTTCGCGGCGTCAAGGTCTACCTCGCCGAGCAGCGCGGCGCCGTCGGCGTGCTCATCTACTCTGACCCGCAGGACGACGGCTACTACAAAGGCGACCCCTAGCCCATCGGTCCCTGGCGGCCTGAGACCGGCGTGCAGCGCGGCTCGGTGCAATATCTCTTCAAATATCCCGGCGATCCCGAAACTCCCGGCGTCGCCTCCACGCTCGACCTGCCTGACTCTGCCCGCATCAAGAATTTCGCCGGCCCCGACGGCGACCAGCCGCACATCATCTCCATTCCCCTCAGCTACCACGATGCCGCGCCCATTCTGCAGGCGCTCAAAGGCCCCGGCGTGCCGCAAGGCTGGCAGGGCGCGCTGCCTTTCCGCTATCACCTCGGTCCCGGCGGCGTAAAAGTCCACCTCGTCTCGCAGCAGGACTACCAGCGCCGCATCATCTGGGACGTGATCGGCAAAATCGAAGGCTCGCAGGATCCCGACTGCCTGGGTCATTGTCGGCAATCATCGCGACGCGTGGGTCTATGGCGCGGTCGATCCCTCCAGCGGCACCGCCGCCATGCTTGAAGCCGTGCACGGCATCGGCGCGCTGCTTCGCCAGGGCTGGCGTCCCAAGCGCACCATCGTCTTCTGCAGTTGGGACGCCGAAGAGGAAGGCCTCATCGGCTCAACCGAATGGGTCGAGCAGCAGGGCCACGCCCTCGACCACGCCGTCGCCTATTTCAATGTCGATGTCGCCGTCTCCGGGCCCGGATTTCTCCGCCTCCGCCGTGCCCTCGCTCAAGGAGTTCGTCCGCGACGTCACCCGCTCCGTTCCCAGCCCGGTGGCCGGCACGGTCTATCGGCAGTGGCGCTCAAAGCCGCGCCGGCAGCGACGAGCACAGCGACTCGAATGCGCCGCCCATCGCGGGCGAAGAAGTGCACGTCGGCGATCTCGGCTCCGGATCGGATTTCACGCCCTTCCTGCAACACGCCGGCGTGCCCTCCACCGACATCGGCTCCGACGGTCCTTACGGCGTCTATCACTCCACCTTCGACGACTTTGCCTGGTTCACGCAGAACGCCGATCCCGCACTTTCTCTATCTGCAGGAGATGGCGCGCGTCCTCGGCCTTGAAGCCATGCGCATGGCCGATGCCGACGTGCTGCCCTTCGACTACGTCGCCTACGCGCGCGAGATCTCCGCCTATCTCGAAGCCGCCAAGCGCAAGGCCGCCGACTGCTGGCCTCGGCTCGCTCGACTTTGCTCCCGCCCAAGCGGCGGCAGCGCGCTTTGCCGCTGCGGCACAGCGCGTCTATGCGATCGAGTCCGCTCCCTCCGGCGATCTGGCCCAGCTGAATCTCGCCCTGCGGCAAACTGAGACCGCTCTGCTCTCTGACGCGGGACTGCCCAATCGCCCCTGGTACCGGCACACCATCTATGCTCCCGGCGAGTACACCGGCTACGCCGCCGTCGTGATTCCCGGCGTCAACGAGGCCATCGACGCCCGGAACGCGACCCTTGCCGCGCAGCAGTTGACCGTCCTCGCCCACGCCCTCGACCGCGCCGCAAAAGCGCTGTCAGCCGCGCACTGATTCGGTCACTGCCTGCTCAGGGTGCGAGACTGGCGCTGTTCAGGCGGTGTTTTCATCGCTTGACTTCGTGTCCGGTGGTGGTATCCGTTGTAGTCGGTGGCGTGTTTTCCAGCGGGTGAATCTTGTGCCGTATGATGTTGTAGCCCAACATATAGCAATAAATGCTAGCGGGAATAAAACGGAAAGTAACTCCATCAATCGAACAGTTTACGGTCTTCGACTTCGATGTGACCCACCCATCTTTCAAGCCATTCTTGGTGCAGTAATCAAGCAAACTATCCAACTCTCCCGGCGAGTCGCAGTACCTATCGCTCCATTTAACCTCCATCGCCCGCGCTCGGCTTTTGGGTTTCATTGTCGGCGTCGCGATCCACTTCCCCATCCTTCCAACGCTGTCCGTAATGCAACACCGCCAATGATGAAACCATTGAGAAAATATCGCAGTCTCTGTCAGGCGCGGAGTCGAAGGATCATCATCGACTAAGGGAGAAAACAGGGCGGCACACATAGACGGGTTGGTAGGCACACCTTGAAGTCGTTAGCGCGGTGAAAGCGCTTCGAGTTTATATCCACACGATGAACAACTTGAATAAGGAACGCAGCCTGTAAATATTCTATATACTTCTTGATTGTGTTCTTTGCCACCCCAGAGTTCTTAGAAAGTTACTCAAGCGATGTTCTCATTGCCTGTATTGAAGGCAAGAGTTGTAAACAGGTAATTCAATTCTGGTATATCGCTGATCCCGTACAAACTGGGAAGATCGCGCAGAAGAACCTTGTCGATAATGTCACTCTTAATAAAACGCGCCGGATCAGCCTGAATTTGCTTTGAGAAAATTACTTCCGGATATCCGCCAAAATTGAGGTAGTAGACAAACCGCTCATTGAGTTTCTCTATATCGTCCGTACTGAAGTCCGGCTTCTTGACGAGACCGTCCTCCCCCGTGAGTTCTAGGAATTCAAAGAACGTAAGCGGGGGCAGAAGGAGATCGGTAAATCGACCCGCACCGGATTCGTCGCCTTCAATTTGAGGGCCGCAGCGGCCGATCCGGAAACAATCGCCTTAACGTTTGGACGCGTATCGACGAGCAGTTTCAGATGGGTTTCCCAATGCTTCATATATTGAATTTCGTCGAAGAAAACGAAAGTTGGCTCTGTGTCTAGGCCGATGCCAGATGCCCGAGCATAAGAGCCAAGGAACTTCTCAAGGGTGAGGGTGTTGTAGATTGGGTTATCTACGGACAAATAGCAAATCGACCGAGGATTCACTCCCTCTTTTAGAAGAGCCTGGATTGCGTGATGGATCATGACAGTCTTGCCTACTCGACGTGGGCCCATGACCACTACAGCCCTGCGCACAGTTGTTTCCTTTATGAGAGGAAGAAACAGATCGAGGTAGGGTCTGGGATGCCAAGTTTGATGTAGAGAATTAACGCTGTGCGGGGGTTCCCACCATGGATTTTCTAGCTTGATTCTGCGCTCAACATCTTCTTCGGCAATCGTCTGCATCCACAAATTCTAACCCCAAAAATCAGCTAGAGTCAACGGTCTGACTCTAGTTGTTTTGTCAGGCACAAGCCATTGAAAGTAAGCTGTTTATATCAAGAAAATAGTGTTGTCTCGCGATTGCAGTTCGGGTTTTATCCTTGTTTCGTATGTCGAGTTATCATTGCCATTATAATTCCTTTATTATCAGGTTTTTAGACTTGCCCTCCCGCCAAAAGGCCATCCCATCCCACCGACGAGCCATTCCCTATCGTCAATCAGCGGCGCTACTGTCCAATCACGCTGACCGCCTTGCACGAATGTGCGGCAGCAAGCATTAGAGAGTTTCCTTCATGGTTGATTTGCTTCTTGCCTTGTCCTTCGTTGCGATGATTCTTTCGCCACCAATCGTGGCGACAGTCCGTCGCAGCCGCTCGCACGGGCGCAACAACTAGAGAGGGAACTCCCCTGGGGGTTCCAATGGTCTCCTTAACCATCGAAGCGCTATTGATCGCGGCAGGCATTCTGCCGCTCATAATCACCACACCAAGGCCCATACGCGCTCTCAATCGCCGCGAATCTGAATCGCCCTCGACCCAGCGCCGCAGCAACTAATCCGCCGCAATCCGAGCTTTCCCGCGCCAGGCCCGCTGGCCCGCTCTTACCAGCACCCCCCCCCGCGTCCGCTCCACCAAGACCTCGCCCGCCCCGACCTCAGCTTGAAAAGCTAGAACCTTCTCCCTCAGTCCCTTAGTCCCTCGTTCCCTTGTTCCCTTGGTCCCTGCTTTCTTGACCCCCGCGCCCAGCCCTCGTATCGTTAAGGCTGGAGCACCATGAAGCCTTCCTATCAAAGCGCCCGCATCGGCATTGCCGTCGCCGTTATCCTCTGCACCGTTGGCTGGCTGGCATATACCGGCTACAGCTCCAATAAGAGCTACTACGTCACCATCTCCGAGCTCGGCGGCATGGGAGACAAGGCTTACCACAGCAATCTCCGCGTCGAGGGCTTCGTCCAGCCCGGCTCCATCGTGACCAAGGGAACCGACGTAAACTTCGTCCTCAACGAATACGAGAGCCACTCGCCCAAAGCCCCCAGCGGCCGTCTCCTCAATGTCTCTTACAAGGGAACCGAGCCGCCGCCCGACACCTTCAAAGACGACGCGCAGGCTCTCGCAATCGGAACTCTAGGCCGTGACGACCGGAAACGCCGTCTTCCACGCCAATGATTTGCAGGCCAAATGCGCCAGCAAATACGCTCCGGCTCAGCCCGGTGCAACACCGTCTACGCCTGCCGCCTCCCCCGGCGCAAAACCGAACACCGCATCGCTCCGGCGTACGCGCCTGCCGGCTCCCCACAGCCCGCCGCCAACTAACCGAATGACGCCGAACGCACCCGAAGCCGCCGGCATAACCCTCCCCGCCCAGCCCGAAAACGCGAAGCCCAATAACGCGCAACTCGTCCAGGTGTCCAAGCTCTTCGGCAGCTTTGCCGCTCTCCGCCAGGTCTCCCTCGATCTCGAACCGGGCCGCTGCTACGTTCTCCTCGGCGAAAACGGAGCCGGCAAGTCCACGCTCCTCCGCATTCTCGCTGGCCTGCTCCGCCCCAGCCACGGCACTGTCCATGTCTTCGGCAATCCCGACCCGCACCAGGCCCGCGCCCGCATCGGCTACATGAGCCACGCGCCCATGCTCTACGACGAGCTCACCGCGCAGGAAAATCTCGCTACTTCGGCAGCCTCTACCCAGGCCGCCCGTGTCTCACGCCCGCTGAAGCGCTGCGCCAGGTCGGCCTCGACCCCACTCTCAATCGCCCCTTCGGCCAATACTCGCAAGGCATGCGCCAGCGCACCTCGCTCGCGCGCGTCCTGCTCTCCGTGCCCGACTTCTTCTCCTCGATGAGCCCTTCTCCAACATGGACGTCGACAGCGCCCGCCAGATGCTCGCGCTCCTCGCCGGCCTCCGCGCCCAGGGACGCACCATCATTCTCACCACTCATCAGCGCGACCTCGCCGCCCCGCTCGCCGACGCATTCGTCACCATGCAGGCCGGATCGATCATATCCGTTGAGCCACCAGTCGGAGCAATCGCATGAAGGGCTCCGCGACAAAAACCGGCGTCACGAAAACCAACGCGGCCCGCTATCCTCGACTCGCTCGGCATCGCCTACGAACTCCGCGACTACGATCTCGGCGAAGAAGAATTCTCCGCCATCGCCGTCGCCGAAAAAATGGGCCTGCCGCCCGAGCAGGTCTTCAAGACGCTGCTCTGCTCGACTCATGAGCGAGAACATGTTTTCGCCATCGTCCCCGGCGACGCCGAACTCGACTTCAAGAAGCTCGCCCACGCCGCGGGCACCCGCAAAACCGAGATGGCCTCCATCAAAGATGTTCAGCCGCTCACCGGATACATCCGTGGCGGAGTCACTGTCTTCGGCGCGAAGAAGGCCTTCCCGATTTATATCGACGAGACCCTCGAGTCTCTTCGACACCATCTCCGTCTCCGCCGGAACACGAGGCATGCAGCTCATCCTCATCCCGCCAACTATCTCCGGGCCGCGGAATCGCCGGGCCCGTCCGACCGCGACTCGAACCGCCACCACACGATGACGCGATCCACTACAAGTCGCTGACCCCGCTCACGTAATTCGCGATCTCCGCATCGAGTGGCGCTCCAAAGACGCCATCAACTCGATGCTTCTTCTTCGCGCTCATCATTGTGGTGCTTTTTTCGCTGGCCTTCGACCCCACCCGCGAAGTCTCTCGCCAGATCGCCGGAGGCATTCTCTGCGTCGCCACCATGTTCGCCTCGGTCACCGCGCTCAACCAGACCTGGTCGCGCGAACTCCGCCATCAGGTCCTCGACGCGCAGCGCATGACGCCCGCCCCGGCATCGTCGCTCTTCCTCGCCAAAGTCCTGGTGAACTTCCTCTTTGTCTCCGTCGTGCAGCTGGTCCTCGCGCCGCTCTTCATCATTTTCTACAACCTGCGCTCGGTCGGCCCGGCCTGGCCGCTGCTGCTCGTGCTTCCTCTCGGGACGTGGGCGCTGATCGTTAACGGGACCTTTTTCGCCGCGCTCTCCATCCGCACCCGCAACCGCGAACTCCTGCTGCCGCTGATCCTCTTTCCGATCTACATCCCGGCGCTGCTGGCCATGGTGCTTGCCACTACTGGAATCCTCACCGGAGAAGCCGACCCCGTCCTCTGGATCAAGTTCCTCGCTGGCTACGACATCATCTTCACCACCGTCAGCCTGCTGCTCTTCGACGTCGTCTTCCACGCCGAATAGCCGCAACCCCGCGCCCAACGCCATTGTCTCCCTTGCCACAAGCGTGAGGGTGCCCCATCCTTCCGCCGCTTTTTCTGCGGAAGGGTGGGATAGCACAAACTCAAATCAACCATCCTATATGGGGCCCGGTTTCAAAGCCCCTGTGAACGCCACATGAAATTCGCTCGCCGCCTTGCCCACTCGCGGGCATTGTGTTACATTCTCGCCATGAAGTCAGTCGCCCGTATGAACGCCGAAATGTGTTGTTCGCGCCGCGAACTGCTGCTGCGCGCAAACGCATTCTGGCGTGAGGAAATGGCTGGGCTAAAGCACTAAACAAGCTGCGTCTCCAATGTACCCACCGCCAGAAATTGCACTGGCAGGTGGGGTTTTTTGTATTTTTGGCCCGAAATTTCCTGACCTGAATTTGGAGGCAATCTTGGAGCGGCGTGAAGTGTTGAGTCCATTGGTAGAGGGCTGGTGGCGAAGTGGCTAACGCGCGGGTCTGCAAAACCTGTATTCGCGGGTTCAATTCCCGCCCAGCCCTCCAATTTCAAAGACCCCCTATTGGCTCACATATCGAATGGGTGACATTTCGATCGGGCGGCGTTTCAGTAAGCTCGCATTTCAATCACAAACCCAATCACGAATCGATTCACGAATTCAGGAGAACGATCATGTCGAAGTCGAACAATGAACCCACCGAATCCCAGCCCAGCGTTTCGGCCGGCCCTTCACTGGATATCTATGCCGTCGCACTCGCGCTTCTCGCTGCGCTGCTGGTGCGCTTCAATTTGATCCCACCCATCAAGTGGTAACTCAGCCGAGCTGAAAATCACGTTTCTTCGAGCCCATTTTTTCTCACACCGGCAAGGAGATTTCCATGGCAACCGCTGCCATCACAAAGCCCAAAACCGAATCCTTCCTTCAACGCGCCATCGCGCTCATCCCCGGCCTGCTGCTGCTCGCTGCCGTCGGATATGCAGGCAAGTTCATTGAGCAATCCATCGATGCCTACGCAAAGGCCCACCACACAACCTTTCCCCAACATTGAGTACGTCCTCTGGGCCATCGTGATTGGCCTCATTATCGCTAACACCGTTAGCGTACCGCGCATCTTCGAGCCCGGCGTCGCCACCTACGAGTTTTGGCTCAAAGCCGGAATCGTATTGCTCGGCTCGCGCTTTCTGCTCGGCGATGTGCTCCACCTCGGCGGCATCTCGCTCTTGCTCGTCGCCATCGCACTCACGCTTTCGCTCACCTTCATGCATCTGCTGGGCCGCGCATTCAAACTCAAGCCCAAGCTTACCTCGCTGCTCGCCGTTGGCTCGTCGATCTGCGGCGTCTCGGCGATCATCGCCGCCAAGCCCTCCATTGACGCCGACGATGAGGACGCATCCTACGCCATCGCCGCCATCCTCGCTCTCGGCGCAATCTCGCTGTTCACCTTTCCGCTCATCGGCCACTCGCTGCACTTGAGCGACAAGGCTTACGGCCTGTGGGCCGGCCTCGCCGTCGACAACACCGCCGAGGCCACCGCTGCCGGCGCGCTCTACTCCGACGCCGCCGGCAAAGTCGCCGTCCTCGCCAAGACAACGCGCAACGCGCTCATCGGCTTCGTCGTGCTCGGCTACGCACTCTACTGGTCGTCGCGGGGCGCAGGCGCAGGCAATCGGCAACAAGGCCGCCTTCCTCTGGAAGAAATTCCCCAAGTTCGTCCTGGGATTTCTGCTCATCTCGCTGCTCGCCACTGCTCGGCTTCTTTACCAAACCGCAACTCACAAGTCTTGCCAATCTCTCGCGCTGGGCTTTTCTGCTGACGTTTGCCGGGGTTGGTCTGCGCACTAATCTTCGCGAGCTCGGCAAGCAGGGCTGGCGTCCCTTCGCCGTCGGCGCCATCGGCGAGGTCGTTCATCGCGCTGCTGACGCTGGGCCTTGTCTATGGAGCGGACCACTACCTCAAGTTGTAAAGACGCCTATTAAAAGCCCGGCCCGGCTGCCGGCCCATCGGGCGCATAAGAGATAATTCGGGTGTGGAGACGCTCTGTTCACAATGCAATGAGCCGATGTTTTGCGAGCCCGGCGCAAACTGTTGGTGCGCCGATCTTCCGCACTTGGCCCCGGTTCCAAATGGAGCTGAAGAAGGGTGCCTTTGCCGGACTTGTTTGGCAGAAAAACTCGCGTCGCAGCTGATTCCGTCCTCGGCGCCTCGGCTTGAGCGCCATTTTCCAATCAAAAGCGGCGCGCAATCCTCGTCGTCGCTCGCCGAGCCCCGCCCGACACTCTGCGAGATGGACGGAGCAGGGCCTTCAGCCCCCTGAATAGTCGAGCCAAAATCAGCGGCCTTCAGGCCCGGCCCAACCTTGACCAGCCACAAACTTCAGGGTGCCCCATCCTTCCGCTTTTTTCTGCGGAAGGGTGGGATAGCACGAAACCGGATCAACAGGTTTTGTATCAGGGCTTGGCTTCAGCCATGCCGAAAACCGGCGAGCTGAAACTCGAACGCCCTATTTGCTCACCGAATCATCGCTCGGCACTTGTGGCGGATCAAAAAGTTCCAGTCTCACGTGCCAGGTCGTGGACTGATGAGGCTTAAGCGTTACCAGGCCAGTGTCCATGCCCTTCCACTCCGCACCAAACGCGTCCATGTAGTTGTACTGTTCTTCGATCGCGCAAAACGTGTCGCCCTTCGCCGACCACAGGTGCAGCGTGCGAATCTCCGGCGACAGGCCGCGCACGCGGATCGCATAGTTCGCCTCAGGGTCGGCGAGCCACGCGTCAATACTGCCGCCCGCGCTGCCGCCAGTGTTCGTCAGCCCAGTTTGCGTCAGCCCAGTTTGTGTCAACTCTGTCCGCGCCAATCCAGTCCGCGTCAATTTTGAAAAGTTAATGGACGTCGAAGCATCCGGCAACAACGCGCCCTGCGGCGAGCGATAATCCTTCGGCGTTCCTTCCACCGGCTTCAGCTCACCCGTGGGCCGGCCGTCAATCGTGTCCACCACGCCATACAGATCTGCCGGCAGATGCACGCGTGCCTGCGCGCGATCCCCGCTCACGATGCGCAGAAACGGATGCCAGCCCATCCCCATCGGTTCCGGTTCATCGCCCACGTTGGTTGCTGTCACCTGAATATCAATCGCATCGCCCGTAAGCGCGATTCTGAAGTGCACATCGGTTTTTGAAAGCCAATAACCGTTGAAGTTCCCTGCATGAATCACGGCAGTCAGCGTCTGCCCGTCACGTGTATTCCTCACATGCAGGTCTTCCGCCTTCATCATGTTCAACAGGCCATGCACGCTGTAGTGACCCAGATAATCGTTCGGCAAGTGAATCGTCTTCCCGTGCCACACCACGTTCACCAGGCTCTTGTCGGCGGAAAGTTCTCCGCCCGCGCGGCTGGTAAAGGGAATCAAAAACGCCCCGCCAAAGGAATGATTCAGGTTGCCGAAAGCATCGTCGCCCTGCCCATTCAACTTCTGTGCCGCTTCATCCAGCGACGGAGACCGCAACAGCTCTGTCTCGCCCTTACCCGGCAAATTCGCCGTGATCTGAAAAGTATTCAGACCACGCCCCGGCAGCAGAGTAATTGAAGTGAACTCACGCTTGGCGCCGTGAGAAGTCGCCTTGCGTTCCAGCCGCAGAGGCGGCATTCCTCCAATCAGCGGCTGTTTAAGGGTCTGATCAGGCGACTGTTTAGACGGCTCTTCGGCCGCCGCGCCAATTGGCAACGCCAGAGCAGACGCCAACACCAAAGCACAAAGCAAAACCAAAGCGCCAAGTAAAACGAAATACGCGCGCAGCATCCGTAACCAGCCAACGTTCATGCAGGCAATCTTTGCTTGCCCGGCAGAACAGAGTCAAGTAAAGATTGCACTCGCGCCAGACATGGGCGACAGAACCCCGCCAGCTACCCGCCCACAAAAACTCGCTGCTCAACCATTCCCGCACAACTACGGATTTGTTATTACGCTCCGCTGACCAGGCGTCAAAGTGGGAAGCTGAAGACCCTCGATTGTGACTGCGACCTGGGCTCGTCGGAGAACGTCGTAACGAGTGAAGGTGATCGGCGTTCCAAGGCACAGGTGCAGATTAGAATTTCCGCGGTCAACATAATCCTCTGCCGTCGGCCACACGCCGTACGGGAACTGCACGGAAGAGAGGCCGAATTGAGCCGGCGAGGAACTGAGCGATCCTTTCCAGGTGGAGTTTGGAACGCTGGCATCCGCCTGACCAGCATCGCAGTTCGAATTCTGGTTGTGTGCGACCAGTTGAATCTGCGTAAAATGCGGCTCGCGCAGAGCAGACACACAGTAGATTCCGAGAACCTCCTTTGGGTCGGTCAGTGGATCGCTGAGTCGCGCCTGCGGCGAGCAGTTGCCGAAATCCGGAACGGAGAACCTGCCTGCGGGAAGCGAGACACTCGTGACCCTCCCGGCCTGTGCCTGTGTCAGCGCCAGCGTGAGGTGCACAGTGAGAGGTGCGGACTGGAGCTGATCGTAAATCGCAAGCGGCATGTCAAAACTAACGTAGGCGGTTTTTTCATCCGGAGATATATTTCTTCCAAAAAGCAGCTGCCAGGCTGAATCCCAGCGGAAGCCGCCAGCGGTTTCAACCGTCGCTTTTATCGCATCGGGGATGACGACGGAGCGGTCGGCGACGCCGGAAACCTCGAGCGGGATTTGGATGGATACTTGGCGGGACAGCCGCGCGGCAGTAGAAAGAGGATTATTGAGCCCGGAGATTCCGGACGGGGAGTAAGTGAACTGGGCAGGCGCGGCGGCTGCGGAAGTAGAAAGCGGATAGGAAAGTTCGACCAGGACCTGGGAGGGAGCAATGAACTGATCAACGAAAAAGCATAAGCCCGGAACAGCGAATAGCAGCAGGACAGATGCTCGTGTATTGCGCGTGAAGTATTGTGACACGATGGCCGCACAGCAAAAACAAATGAGGACCGCAAGGTCCACACCTGTTTCCCACGGCAACGTCATCGACGCCAGGTTGATGCGGACGGCCAGCGCGGTGAAAGCGGCGGTCGAAAGCAGAATGCCCAGAAGCACGAGGGTCATGCGCGCAAAGTTGGAGGTGACCGCTGCGATTGCGACTAGCGGGAGAATGACGATGCCGGAGATCAGGCAAAGATTGAAGAGCAGCCCCGGCAGGTAGGAGAGCGGCGAAAGGCCTGCAACGGCCAGCAGATAGCACTGCGCGATGAACAGGGGAAGATAAAGGAAGACAAGTAGAAAAAGCAGCTTGGCGGCAAGCAATTTCTTCCACTCGTAGGGGCGCGTAAGCCAGAACTGCCGGTCGCCCACGAGCCTTTCGTCGTGGATCAGGTTCGAAATCAGCAACCACCAACTTGCAGGAACAAGCAGCTCGAGAATACGAACGAAGAGCTGCATTTCGTACGGTGAATATCTGACCTCGGGGCTGAGACTGCGAAATTCTACGGCTGCTCGCCAGCTTGCGGGGCAGGCGAGCGCGAAAGCCATAGCGACGGCAATTGACAGTAGTATCTCGATCCACAAGTGACGTGCATCTTTGGCGAGGATATGCAGAATCTGCTTCATGCTTCGATCCCCTTGGCATTGGTTTTTGCAGCAGCGGAGGAGACGCTGTTGCGGCTCGATTTGGCGACGGCAAGAAAGATGGAACGAAGCATCATCGGTTCGAGCGCAATGTCTCGCGCCGACGGAAAGACCATTCCTATTTCGGCAGCGGTGGCCTGCTCGCTATAGTTGCTGTGTACGAATCGAACGACGTGATCTGCAGCCTCAGGTTGCAGCCACGAAGATGGAAGGTTCGCGGGTAGCGGCGAGGTTTGGTTGAGAGTTACGGTCACAGCGCGGAAGCGCTCAGTGAGCCTCGACATCTCCTCTGAGAAGAGCAGGCGGCCTTGCTCGAGGAATCCGACATGACTGGAAAAGCTCTCGATCTCGGCCAAATCGTGCGAGGAAAGAAAGATGGTGGCCTCGGTCGCTCGCTCAATGAGCCCCTCGATGAGCTCGTCGCGCACCAGTGGATCAAGCCCGGAGAACGGCTCATCGAGAACAATCAGGGAGGGATGGTAGCTAAGCGAACTGGCGAAGGCGGCCTTCATGCGCATCCCGCGTGAAAGATGCTTGAGTTTGCGCTTGAGCGGGAGATCGAATTGGCGCACCAACTGTTGTTCGAGCGCACGGTCCCACTTCGGATAGAAAGCACGACAGTAGTCCAGCAGATCCCCGACCGTCATCCAGCCTGGCATCTCCTGGTTTTCCGAAACGTACCCAATCGAAGTGAATGCTTTTCCGCCCAGCGTGGTTGAGTCCGCGCCCAGAACATCGGCACGTCCCGATGTGGGGTGAATGATGTTCATCAACAATTTGATCAAGGTGGTCTTGCCGGCGCCGTTGGCGCCAACCAGCGCGTAGATTGCACCCTCCGGTATGGAAAGATCAACACTGTCGAGCGCGAAGGTGCGGCCAAATCTGCGCGAGAGACCCGAGGTGACAATGGCTGGATTCATCGGTCGTTGCGACCCCCATCTTTAAGTTTTCGAACGGCGTCGTCGGTGCGAGTTAAGCCGCCGCTGAGGCGTTGCCAATGAGCGGTAAGGCAGGACAGCATCTCGTCCAACTCGATGCCCACTTGCCTTGCATTGACAACAAGCTCTTCCACTTCCTGCCCCAGTAAGTCAGTCCGCTCCTTCTGGCTGGCGTCGGGCAACGCAGCAACCACAGTGCCGATCCCTGGACGCGTCTCGAGGAACCCCTCATTGACTAAGTAGGCGACGACCTTGTGCGCCGTGTTCGGGATTGATCTTGAGTTCTTTGCTCAGCGTGCGAACCGAAGGAAAGGGATCACCCGGGCGCAATTGCCCGGCAATCATCGCCTTTTTCGACGCATAAACGATCTGCTCGAAGAGCGAAACGCCAGCGCGAAATTGAACGCCAAAGGGAATCACGTGTGTACTATAACAGATAGTACACTTATTGCAAGCAAGAAAATCCTGTCAAGCACCGCACCACCCTCAATCTCCCGCATCCCCCTGATTCCACGGCGAATTTTCTCCGCCCCAAGTTTGCCGATTATTTCGCCCCTCCAGCGCATACTTGAAGCAAATCCAAGCTCCCGGGCCGGAAGGAACTAGCCACTAACGGCTGCCTTCGGAGCTCGGAAATGAAGGAATGAGTGATTTTCTACTCAAATTGGCTCAGAATGACACTTAACTCATTCATAATCAACAAAGTTGCCTCAAAATCCGTATCGATTTTTGTTGATTTTTGTGCGCAAAACGGCCTTTTTCCGCCCGATTACGACCCAAAACTGCCCCGGGGTTTTCGTGGTCGAATGTTCTTCGCAATTCGTGCGCGAAACGGGAGGATGGTGGTCCTCAGGCTTTGCCGATCACCTTCGCCAGCGTCGCGCCGATCTCGGCCGGCGACACCACCACGTGAATGCCCGCCGCGGTCATCGCCTTCATCTTGTCGGCCGCCGTTCCCTGGCCGCCGCTGATGATCGCGCCGGCGTGGCCCATGCGCCGTCCCGGAGGCGCGGTCTGCCCGGCGATAAAGCCCACCACCGGCTTCTTCACGTTCTTCTTCACGAACTCCGCCGCAGCTTCTTCGGCCGATCCGCCGATCTCGCCGATCATGATGATCGCTTCGGTCTCGGGATCGTCATTCAGCAGCCGCAGCGCATCGATGTGCGTCGTGCCGATAATCGGATCGCCGCCAATGCCGATCGCCGTCGACTGCCCGATGCCGCGCTGCGTCAGTTGGTGCACCGCCTCATACGTCAGCGTGCCCGAGCGCGACACGATCCCGATCGAGCCTTCCTTGTGAATGCGCCCCGGCATGATGCCGATCTTCGCCTTTCCCGGCGAAATCACGCCCGGGCAGTTCGGCCCGATCAGCCGCGACTTCGACGTCTTCAGCTTGGCCCACACCTTCACCATGTCCAGCGTCGGAATGCCCTCGGTGATGCACACGATCAGCGGAATCCCCGCGTCCTCGGCTTCGAGAATCGCATCGGCGGCAAACGGCGGCGGCACAAAAATCATGGTCGCGTTCGCGCCGGTCTTTGCCACGGCATCCGCAACGGTGTTGAAGACCGGCCAGCCCTCGTGCGTCGTTCCGCCCTTGCCCGGCGTCACGCCGCCCACCACTTTGGTGCCGTACTCCGCGCAACCCTTGGCGTGGAACGTTCCTTCTTTGCCCGTAATTCCCTGCACAATCAGCCGCGTATTTTTATCAACCAAAACTGCCATCTCCTATGCTCCCGCCTGCCGCCGCTGCACCACCAGCTCCGCCGCTTCTTTCATCGTTGCGCCCACCTGGAAATTCAGGCCAGACTCCTTCAGAATCTTGCGTCCCTCTTCGACATTCGTTCCTTCGAGCCGCAGCACGATCGGCACCTTCACTTGCAGATTGCGCGCCGCCGCCACCACGCCCGTCGCCAGCCGGTCCACGCGCAGAATGCCGCCAAAGATATTGATGAAGATCGCCTTCACATTCTCGTCCGACAGCAGAATCTCGAACGCGTGCTCGATCTGCTCCTGCGTCGCGCCCGCCGCCCACATCCAGAAAGTTCGCCGGGCTGCCGCCTGCGTACTGAATAATGTCCATCGTCGCCATCGCCAGGCCCGCGCCGTTCACCATGCACGCGATCGAGCCGTCCAGCTTGATGTAGTTCAGCGCGTACTTGCTCGCCTCCACTTCCAGCGGATCTTCTTCGGCAATGTCGCGCAGCGCCTTGATGTCCGGGTGCCGGAACGAGCGCGTTGTCGTCGAAGTTGATCTTCGCGTCGAGCGCAAACAGCTTGTCGTCCTTCGTGGTGATGAACGGATTGATCTCCATCAGCGACGCATCGGTCTCGATGAACGCCTTGTACAGGCTCTGGAAGAACGCCACCGCCTGGTTGATCTGCGTCGGCTTCAGTCCCAGCGCAAAGGCCAGCTTGCGCGCCTGCCACGCGCCAAATCCCACCGCCGGATCGATCGTCTCTTTGAAAATCGCCTCGGGAGTCTTCGCCGCGACCTCTTCAATCTCCATGCCGCCGGCCTGCGACGCCATAAACACCAGCCTGCCCGTCGCGCGGTCGAGCACGATGCCCAGGTACAGCTCGCGATCGATCGCCGCGGTCTCCTCGATCAGCAGCCGCTGCACCTTCTGTCCCTGCGGCCCGGTCTGGTGCGTCACCAGCGTCATGCCCAGGATGTTCTTCGCGTGCAGCTCGGCATCTTCGCGCGTCTTCGCCACCTTCACGCCGCCGCCCTTGCCGCGGCCTCCGGCGTGAATCTGCGCCTTCACCACCACGCCCGGACGCGCCCTCGGCAAACAGCGTGCGCGCCACGTCGTACGGCTTCTTCCAGGGTGGTCGCCATCTCGCCCTTGGGCACGGCAACGCCGTACTTCGCCAGGATTTCCTTTGCTTGATATTCGTGGATTTTCATTGGATTGAGTCCGCCAGGCTGGAATTCGTTGAGAGGCTTACGCGCGCAGGCCTTCAAATGCAGGGCCAGCGCGACATTTCAACTCGTAAATCCATACGTATCTTGGCGCACGAAGCCCCGGCAAACTGAACGTCGCCAACACCAAAGGTGCTCGCACAGCGAACATGGCGGCGCTTGCCTTTACCATGTAGTGATATGGCGCTTGAAGGAACTGCTCAAGCCGCTCGCCGAAGATGGCACCTCGCTCACCCGCGAGCAGGCGGCCGAGGTGCTCGAGGAGATCCTCGCCGGCAACGTGCCGGAGGTCGAAATCGCCGCCCTGCTGGCCGTGCTGGCCACGCGCGGCGAGCAGGCGCCCGAACTGGCCGGCTTTGTCGACGTCATGCGCCGGCACTCCGTGCCCATGCCGTTCACCGATGCCGAGCGCGAGCGAGCTCGTCGATTGCGTCGGCACGGCGGCGGCGGCCCGCAGACCTTCAACATCTCCTGCGGCGCCGCGCTGGTCGCGTCAGCCGCCGGCGCAAGAGTGGCCAAGCACGGCAACCGCGCCGTCACTTCGCGCTGCGGCGCCGCCGATGTTCTGGAAGCCCTCGGCGTGCCCATCGAACTTTCGCCGGAACTAGCCGTCGAATGCCTGCGCGAAACCGGCTTCGTCTTCCTCTTCGCGCCGCTCTATCACCCGGCCATGAAGGCTCTCGGCCCGCTGCGCCGCGCTCTCGGCTTCCGCACGATCTTCAACCTGGTCGGCCCGCTCACCAACCCGGCCCACGCGCGCACCCAGGTCATTGGAGTGCTCGCTCCCAGCCGCGTTCTGCTCGTCGGCCGCACGCTTGTGGCGCTCGGCGCCAAGGCGCGCCTTCGTCGTCCACGGAACCGATGGCATCGACGAGCTCACGACGACGGGCGAGTCCGTCGTGGCGCGCATTGAGGAGAATGAAGAAGGCAAGCCGGAGCTGAAAGCCGCGCGCATCACGCCGGAGATGGCCGGCCTGCCGCGCGCCACAATCGATCAGTTCACCGGCGGCGACGTGGCCACCAACAAGGCGCTGCTCTACGACGTGCTCACCGGCATCCCGGCGCGCGCCGCGACGTCGTTCTGCTCAACGCCGCCGCCGTGCTGGTAGCCGCAGGCCTCGCCGGCGATCTGAAAGCAAGGCGTCGCCATGGGCGCCGAGGCCATCGACTCCGGCCAGGCCGCCGCCACGCTCGAAAAACTCCGGCAGTTCGGCGCAAAGCACGCGACAAGCAGTAGCATCATGAAATCCGGAGATTCGAACGCAGTTAAGTCGGGTTCATCTGAAAGGTGGAACCGGTCGATGCGAACGCGTCGAATCCGCAACCTCGGCGTTTCAGGTGCACGCCTCCGACAACGTCGCCACGCTGCTCGGCGAGGCCGCGAAGGCGTCGCTGATCGACATCGTCGGCCCGGCTGGAAGAGCGCGACATTGCGCGCGCGAGAAGATCGAGCTGGGCCACAAGGTCGCCTTGCGCGCCATCGCCGAAGGCGAGCCGATCACCAAATTCGGCGTCGTGATCGGGATCGCCATGCGGCGCATCGAGCCCGGCGAGTGGGTGCATCTGCACAACTGCCGCAGCCAGCTCGACGAGCGCTCCGGCTCGTTCGACGTGCATACCGGCGAGCCGGGGGACAACGCCTATGCCTGACCGAAAACTGGCGGGCTATCCTTCGCACGCGACGGCCGCAAAGGCATCCGCAATCACCTGCTCGTGGTCTACACCGTGGAGTGCGCGAGCTTCGTGGCGCAGGAGATCGCCAAAGGCGAGCCGGACGTGCACGTCATCGGCTTCCCCGGCTGCTACGACAACGACTACGCCATCCGCCTCATGCTGGCGCTGGCCACGCATCCCAACATCGGCGGCGTGCTCTGCGTCGGTCTCGGCTGCGAGTACACGCAGCCGCACCGCATCGCCGAGGCCGTGCGGCAATCCGGCCGGCCTGCGGAGTCGTTCTTCATTCAGGAGCACGGCGGCACGCGCACCAGCGTCGCGTTCGGCAAGGAGCATGATCGCCTCGCTGCGCGCCCGCGCCAACGAGGACGCCGTCAAAACGCCGATGACCTGGGCCGACCTGACCATCGGCGCCGAGTGCGGCGGATCCGACGGAACGTCAGGCCTCGCCGGCAATCCCGTCGTCGGCCGCGCATTCGATCGGCTGGTCGAACGGGGCGGCACGGCGATCTTCGAAGAAACCGTGGAGATGATCGGCCTGCGCGACCTGATGATTTCGCGCGCGGCCTCGCCCGCAGGCAGCGCAGCAACTCGGCGCCACCTACGACAAAGCGCTCAACTACTGCAAGGCCGTGCGCCAGTACTCGGTCGCTCCCGGCAACTTCGCCGGCGGCCTCACGACGATTGAAGAAAAAAGCATGGGCGCCTTCGCCAAGGGCGGCAGCAAGCCGATCGAGGGCGTGATTCGCGTCTCCGAGCGGCCGCCGCACGCGGGCCTTTGGCTGCTCGATTCGGTTCCCGACGAGCACTTCATGCAGTTCGGCTACACCAACCCCAACGACACCGAAGGCATCATGGATCTGATCGCGGCGGGCGCGCAGATCGTGCTCTTCATCACCGGCCGCGGCAGCGTGATCGGCAGCGCCGTCGCGCCGCTCGATCAAGGTCACCGGCAACGCAGCGCACCTACCGCAACATGACCGAAGACATGGATTTCAACGCCGGCCGCGTCCTCACCGGCGAGCTCACGATGGACGAAGCCGCCGACGAACTGATGGACCTGATCGCCGACGTGGCCTCAGGCCAGCCCAGCAAACCGGAGCGGCTCGGCCACCGCGAGTTCTTCCTCATGTACAAGCACCAGGACGTGCCGTCGCTCGAGGCCGGATGCCGGCTCACAGCAGCCCCGATCTCCCAGCCAAGCGCCGCGAAGAATCCACGACAGCAGCGACGCCGCAAGCGCAACCCCGACCCACCCAGCCGGTTCCAGCGCATGCCAGCTTGCGGCTGCCATATGCAAATGGTAAACGAAATCTCTCGCGAACTGGCCCGCGCGCACATCAATTCAAATCCGCACCAGCCCAGCATCACAAGTGCCACAACGATTCCGGGCAGAGCGCGCAACCACGGGAAGGGAATCGGCTTGGGGCAAGCCGCTTCTTCGTGGATCCGCTCCATCGTCGCCGCCAGAAAACCGGAAGAAGGAATCAGCTCCTCTTCACCAGCGAGAATCGGGTCGATCGCGCCTTGATCCGTCTTGAGATCCGGATTGCTCCTCATTGCAGAACCTCTTTCTTCGGCCGCAGTGCTGTCCCCACAGCGTCGCGCCTTCTTCGCTCAGCTGCGGAAATCGCTTGCGCAGCAGCTCGCGTCCGCGCGACAGGCGCGCCTTGACCGTTCCCTCAGGCAAACCCATGGTGCGCGACGCCGCCGCCACATCCATCTCGTGAAAGTAGTAGAGCACCACCGGCTCGCGGTAGCGCTTGCGGCAGCGCCAGCACAGCTCTCCTTACAGAATCGTCGCTCAGCTTCCTTGGCCAGTCCTTCGTGCTGCGTGGCCGGGCCTGCGGGTTCGGCCGCTTCTTCCAGTGGCACGTTCACCGCGGGAAACCGTTGCAGCTCGGAGCGAAACACATTCGCCGCCAGCGCAAAAAGCCACGTCGAAAAGCTCGACTCGCGTCGCCATCCGGCCAGCCCGCGCCAGGCACGCAAAAACGCTTCCTGCGCCATCTCTTCAGCGCGTCCCCGATCGCGGCAGTAGCGCCAGGCCATATTCACCAGCGGTCCCTGCCAACGGCGAACAATGCCTTCGAACGCCTGCACTTCGCCCGCCAGCACGCGATTCACATCGGCCAGGTCTTCTTCGGCGCTCGTCGCGGCAGGCATCTCTTGAAAGCGCTCCTCTTCAGCCAGTCAGACCGGCCCACGCCGGACGGGCAGCTGTGACCGTCGACGTCCCGCCGCTACGGTTGCATTTTCTCTAGATGAATCTTCTCGAGAGATTTTGCAACCGCCAGCCCGCCCCCTCTGTCGTACCAGTCGCAAGGGGCAAATGCCCGCCGAGGAGGATGAAATGGGAAATGGTCCTGAGATGGTTGCGATGTTGGATAACCCGCAGATGTTCGCGTTCTTGATTCCGATTGTGGCGATTGTGGGCGGGATTACCTTCGTGACTGTAGTTCACTGGTTGGATACCCAGCGCAAGGAGCGCGAAGCCTACTACAAAGCGGAGACCCTCGAGGCGCATAACCGAGGCCTCGGGCGAAGGCGCCAAAGCGGCCCTCGATCTGATGCATCAAGATGATCGTCTCAAACGCCTCAAGGTGCGCGAGGGCATGAAGATCTCCGGGCTTGTAAACCTTGGCGCTGGACTTGGCGTGATGATCTTCCTTCATGAACTGTTGAAAGGGACCGCGATTTATCTTTGCGGCATGATTCCGGCCTTGATTGGCGTGGGATTCCTGGTCTATGTTTTCCTCCTCGCGGCGCCGGTGGAGTAGAAAGGCGGAGGCCATAGCGCAGGGGCGCACCTCCGCTTCAATCTGAGTTGGCGCGTACCGTCCCCCAATCACCGCTTGGCGGATCGCAGGGCGTTTGACGAACAAGCCGCCACCTACGACAATAGAAGAGTTGTCCCGCCAATCGTGGGCCTGTGGCGCAGCTGGGAGCGCGCTTCCATGGCATGGAAGAGGTCGTCGGTTCGATCCCGACCAGGTCCACCAAATACTTGAATGCCGTCTGTCTACATCCTGCAAAGTCAAAGCGCGAATCGGTTTTATGTAGGATGCAGGCGCGGCTTCCAAGGCTCGTTGGCAGAGCACCAGCGCGGACAGACGCGATCCACTCGGGGCGAGGACCATGGAGCCTGGTATATGAGGAGGAGTGCCCGACAATTGGAAGCCGCGTCCGCGAAAGACAGTTGAAGAGTTGGAAATCTCATCGCTCGATTCAAAGACTGATCGATTCGTCGCAGTAAATGCTAGCGCGTCCCGGCTGCGGGGAGGTCGGGGTCCTTAGGGCGCCGGGTTTGACTTGCCAGCCGCTAGCTACGACAATAGAAGAGTTGTCCCGCCAATCGTGGGCCTGTGGCGCAGCTGGGAGCGCGCTTCCATGGCATGGAAGAGGTCGTCGGTTCGATCCCGACCAGGTCCACCATTAAGTCTTAAGGTATGTGAGATTTGGGACTTTTCCAGACACAACGTCGAATTTCTCCGCGAAATAGTCGCCTTTCGGCCCTCGAAGGGCACTGGAGAGAATTCTCCGCGTTTTGAGACGTGGCCCAGAGCAGGGCCATTCTCTGATCGGAAATGCCGAGTGTCCTCCGGAAAGGTGGAATGTCGAGGGCGCGCAGAATTGAATCGCCTCATACATCGGCCAAGCTTCCGGATGGGCGACTATCTCTTACACAACCCTTCTACTGGACCCTTCGCCGTTTGCAGGGACCGATCCTGGTATATCGCCGTCACCTTCCGCCCAAGCGGAGCTTTAGCGGGTGCTCCCGCTAATGGAAGAGCAACTTCGCTGAGGGCCGGACCACCCGCCTTCCGTGCCGATTTCCTCGCATTTGAGTTCCTTCCCGCCCTCGTCGATCTAGACTCATTCTGCGGATCTTTTTGTCGAGAAGCTGAGAATCAGCATCGCTCAGGTTGGCAAGATAAATGAGGTGAGCATGGAACCCTGTAGCGGCGAAGGTCGCGGCGGCGAAGGTCGTGGTGAAAGCGAGATTAAAAGTGAGGGAGCGTTCTCGAATTTCCGTGCGACGTCTTTGGAGGGGAATCCTCGCGTGTTCCGTGCTGGGCTGCATTGCCATGGCCCAATCGAGCAATCAACCGCCGAAAGCTGCCGAGCAACTCACTGACCAGGACATCCTCTTCAATCCAGTCACTCCTCAATCGGCCAGCGATAGAGTGCCATTACAAGCTGTTGCGGATTCGGGATTGCCTATCCTATTTCTTTCCAAAACTCCTTCGGTCTGCACGGTAAGAAAATCCTTCGTTACCTTACATAGCGGAGGAGTGTGCCTCATTCAAGCTTCCCAGCCGGGAAATGAGGGCTACGCAGCGGCACCGGTGGTGACGCAGAGATTCACGGTGAGGGCGGCCAAGCAATGCTGCGGTCTATTCGATATTGTTGAAAGTGGCACTTCGTGGCGCCGGCAGTCGCCGAGAAGAAGCGGGCTTTCTGCCCGATGCCGATGCTCGACGCTGAATCCCCGCTATCGCCTGACACATGGATACCTGGAACCACCTTCAAACTTGCGATAAAGGGGACCGGCTTCACCACAGCGGCCGATGCCACCAAGACATGCCCCGCAACCGTTGTGACTGCGGCGATGCACGGAGCTTCGATTCCGCTTTCGAACCTGACAGTCGTCAACTCAACGATGATTACAGCCACGGTAAGTGTTTCCGCCGATCTCCCTGGGGGATTGGTCAATGTCAGCCTATGGGGACCTGATCCCTCAAAACAGTAGGACTGCCCAACGCCTAGCGCTGTGGCGGCAACGGAGCGCTAGGCGGCCCCGGAGTAATTGAAGACGCCGCGGACTTGCTTCGTAAAAGTTCGATCACGCCTGTTTGCGAAGTCTCGCTGGCATAGTCCACGGCGGTTTTGCCGTTCCTGTCCTTGATTGACGGGTCCGCGCCAGCGCGGAGGAGCATGGTCACGATCTCCATCTGGCCGGAGGATGCGGCATCCATTAACGCGGTGGCGCCTTCGAACCTGCGCGCGTTGACGTCTACATGCGCATCGAGAAGGACCTGAACGGTGTGGATTGCGCCTCTGGATGCAGCAGTCATCAGTGGTGTGTTTAAATTCGTGCTGCCATTCCTCTCGACGCCAACGCTGCTTGCTGAGACACCGGCCGCGATCAGGCGCCGCACTATATCGGGATCGTCCATATAAAGCGTCTCCTGAAACAGCGTAGTGCTGCCGCCCGCGCTAAGGATCTTTGGATCGGCGCCGGCATCGAGAAGCGCCAGAATGGTTGATTTATGTCCACCCCGGAAAGAGAGCAGGAGAGCCGTGTCATGGGAGGAATCGAGATCGTCAAGATCGGCTCCGGCGGCGATCAGTGCTTTGACGGCCAGTGTTTGGCCCTGGCTTGCCGCAGCCATCAGCGGCGTAAAACCATCCTTTGACGATGCATTCACCAGATTGAGCTTTGCGCCTCCGTTGCCGGCAGCACTTGAACTAGCCAGGATGCGCTGGATGTCTGCGACATCACCGTGGCTCGCGGAAAAGAGAAGCTCCTCCTGAGGAGAATCGAATTTTGCGCCTCTGGCTTTGAGGAACTCGACCATATCAAGGTCGTTGTTCGTGGAGGCGAGCATCAGTACGGTGTAGCCTTTGTTGTCGCGGGCGTTTATGTCGGCATGCGCCTGAAGCAGCAAATTGAGAGTATCCCTGTCGTTCTGGCGCAAGGCAGCGAAGATGGGCGTGTCTCCCGTTTCGGGTCCGCGAAGATTGACATTCGCCCCTTGGGAAAGCAGGTATTGGATTACCTCAGCGTGATGGTATTCGATCGCTATGGTAAGAGGGGATTCATCCACGCCGACACGCCAGTGAGCGGTGTTGTCGAAGAGGTCGACATTTGCGCGATGCTGGATGAGAATCTTAACAGCGTCAAGGTCGCCAATCTCGCAGGCCCAGACGGGCGGGCTGCGATAGAGCGTATTAAATCGATCGGGAGAATCACCGCCATCGAGCAGGGCTTGTAGAGTCTTATGGTCTTGAGTGATCACGGCGGCGTAGACGCGCGATTGAGGATCGGTCTTTAGTTGCTCGATTGGGGCATACAGCGAGCCGTTATAAGTGTTCGGTTTGCTTTGCGCCCTGGCAATGAAGGGTGCGACAACGCTCGCGCCGGCACACATCAAAAAGACAATCTGTCTCAGTCCGGGCAATGTCGATCTCATTTTGACACTGCAACTATGGGTTTTGACAGTGCAACTGCGAGTTTGGACATTGCAATTGCGATCCTTGACACTGCAACTGCGAGAAGCGAATTCAAGCGAGGAGCTCATTTCGGTTCCCATGGTTTCACCAGGAGTAGCGCACGGAATAGGACACGTCGGACTGCCCTTTTGCCGGCACCTGAATCGGAAACTGAATGGTGTGGCTGTCGGTCTTGGTGTAGTCGGCAGTTTTTTCGGTGATCTCCCAGCCGTTGCCTCGATAGAGATGTTCCACGACGGTGACTTTGATCGGCTCGGACTTTTGGTTGGTGAGCTTGATCTGGATCGATTCATCTACGGTGCGGCCGTTACCACTGATATTGAAGTCGGTCTGGCTGCGCACGCCGCTCATTCCCAGCGCGTCTCCGGCGATGATCTCGATTGAACCATCGGCAGGAGTGGGAGGGATGAGGCTATCGCCAATGAGTTCGAGCTGGCCGTCAGCGTCACGGTGGTAGAGATGGACACGGCCCGGCGCCAAAGGAATACCGAGATGGTTGGCCGATGTATTCTTGATTTCTTCCGCGATATTAACCTTGGTGCGTGCCTCGTCGAGGCCGAATTCCCGTTCTTCGTTTACGCTGCCGGCTTGGATAGGGTGGAGGTTCGTTGCTGCGCCGTCATACACGTATGCCCGCGACAGAGTCACTCCCGTCGCATTCAGTATCTGCACCTGCTTGACCTGAGCATTGCCAAGGTCGATTGTGTGACCGAGATCGTAGAGGTGCAGATCGTCCAGGGCTGTCCGGCTTATCTGCGTCTCCTCCTGGTCGGCGTTTCTGGAATTACCCCAAACCGTTACCCTCGGTGGACCTCCGTAATCTTCATTCGTGTTCTTGCTCATTTCTCCCGCTGCTAATTTGATGTGAGCGGCGGGAAAGTCCGCGCCGGATCGGTTGCTGATCGTCCACCACCCCAGTACATCGGATCGCTGATCTCCGCTATCGTCTTTCGTTTCTGGCACAATCACGTTGTAGGTAGCCTGCCAAGTCAAGCCGCCCGTGATGTAAGCGAGATCGGCTTTCAGGTCTTGAGCCTTGTCGGACTGGATCTGCCAGTGGAGCGTGGGCTTCTTCTGATCCGGCCCTCCCTGCGCGGGCATGTTCTGCGAATCGTCTGAATCGCCATTGTCGTAGCGTGGAGTGCCGATGTCATAACTCTGTTCAATGATTTGGATCGTTGCCGGGTGGGCTGCCAGATCTCTCAAAACAACCGAGTCCGGCTCAAGTTGCGCGGCAACTTGCGTTGTCGCGATGTTATTGAGGCCGGGCTGAAGATTGAGCTCAATGGTAGTGTGAGCCACCGCAAAGTTCCCGTTGTAGATCGTTAGCGAGGTCGAATCACTGGGGGCTGGAACTTGTTGGGCAGTCATCGCTGGCCCCATGCATGCTGCGGCTAAACCGAAATAGAAATAACGCCACACAATATGTACCCTTTCCAGGTGCTGCGAGGGTGAATTGCCTTGTGAAAGTGTCACGCGAATTGTAAACCCGCCGAGACCTTGTCTGATACTAAAGGCTTCTGCTAAATCGCTAATCGATCATCAGGATGCGGAAAGTCATGCATTCAAGGTTTGGATTACGGAGAGCAAACCCGGCATCGATAATCCAAGGACCTGATCTGTAAATGCTTCGATTGCGAGAGCGGGGATCGCCAACCCGCATTGTTCGCCGACTTCACTGTTTGTCCGGCTGAGCCGTTCAAAGCTGGAGCCGCACAAGCAGTCATCGTGAAAAGGTTCTGCATCTGCGTGTGGTCGGAGAATGGCCTTACGGGCTGTCGACAGAGCTTACGACAATCCAGACTATCACTCGAAATCCACCGAAGGAAGTATTCTCCGAGATTCCACGTTGGCGATACGAGATCGAGCACCCGAAAAGCTATTCCGGCGAATGCAGTGGCAGAGGGATATTTTGCCGACTCCACTCCATCGGAATGTTTGCTAGTAAGGCTTTGAGAGTGAAATCAGTATTGGAGTGGACGATCGATTGCGTGCAAGATGGGCTTAAGAAGGCCAATGGAAAGATCTTCTTGGCATGAGAAGCATCGATACCATCCCGGCGGATGATGTCGATCAGGCCCTGATGGCGACTTGCTTGCCCTCCACCCGACGCCGAAACCGGTCGCCCTTATCGCCGATGCGATCAAGGATTCGACTCGACGAGGGGAATTGATTTTCGACCCGTTCCTTGGCTCAGGGACTGCCGTCATTGCCGCTGAACGCACGGGACGCGTCTGCTATGGCCTCGAACTCGATCCAATTTACGTGGACGCAGTCATTCGTCGCTGGCAGCGCCGCACCAAACGCGAGGCATTACACATTGAGTCGGGAGAAAGCTTCGGGGTCAGAGAAGCACGCAAGGCAAGTCAGGGCACAGCGACTACAAAGGCGAAAGGTGAATGAAAACATGAGAAACCATAGAATGACACAAGATTACGAAGTCGGCTACGGTAAACCCCCGGAAAGCGGTAAGTTCAAAAAGGGAGTCTCGGGAAACCCTTCGGGGCGACCGAAGAAACTAAAAGATTTCGGATCGCAGTTGCTACGACAACTCGACTCAAAACTGATAATTAACGAGAACGGGAAGCGAAAAGTCATTACGAAATTGGAGGGAATCGTGAAGCAGCTGCTGAACAAGTCTCTTTCCGGACATCATTCATCAACACGGCTGGTGATCCCTTGGTATCTCGAAGGACTCGAGAGGCGAGCAGAGCAGCAACGGCTCAAGTATCGGACAGCAGATGATTTTACCGACGATGAGCTCGCGGCGATCGCAAACGGGGACCTGAAAGTTCAGCTGTATAGAGAAGTCACTCCGGATGGCGCAGATAGTCGAAGTGCTGGTAGCTCTAGTCCGAAACCCAAACCTCGCATAGCCTGAAATTTCAAGATCGCCGGTCATACGAATCGAGGCAGAAACTCCAATGTCACGCTATTTCAACTGCGCAGAGAGTTTTCTCATTGCTGAGTTATGTCGGGCAACTTCACCACATACTGGACTGTGTAAAGCTATCTAAACGACAATTGAGCGACCCAGAATTCGCTGATCAATATTGCCAAATGGCCCAGGCACGAGTATTCCCAGCCAACCGACCCAGGCCGGGGTATGAGAGTTCCCGACAATGATGCCGGGACGAAAGATGGCGAGACGGATAAAACCGACTTTGCGCACGATGTCTTCCTTCATACCCATTATGCGGGCATAGCGAAACCGGCTGCGGGCTGAGCTTCCTGTTGCAGAAGGCAGGCAAACTGGGTGATTACGGCCTTATGGCAGCCACGTGCAAAAGCACCGACGACGTCGAGTTCAAGTCGCTGCAATTCTTCTTCGCTCCAGTGCCTCGAGCCAGAACCGACACCCACACAGCTCACCGCGCTGACCGAACCTTGGCTTAAAACTTCGCGGGCAATTGCAGCAGTGCGCTCGGCAAAGTCAGCAGCGCCGGTATCAAGAGCGACGTTGCGCACCCGCGATCGCGCCGCGATGGGCTTTATGGTGATCATCACCACTTCCCGACATTCCGGAATTGCCAGCAGCTCCGCGACGGCTGCACCACCGACTTGACCGGCACCACCGAAAATCATTGCTGCAAAATTCTGCTTCATCAACAGGACCTTTCTTTAGGTAGGGATGCGACAGCAGTGAAGCCAGCCAGCTTTCCAGATATACTTCACCGTGTAGGCGACACCGGATGGATGTTGGATCGGTGAAAACGCCAGTCAACGTATGGGTGTAGTTTCGAGATCTGGACGCTTCACCGCTCCATGGAAACGGTCATGATACGCTCCTCTTCATTTCTCATCTTGCTGCTGTGTACCGGAGTTGCGGCGGCATGTTGCCAGAGCAATAACCTTTTCGATTCGCAGGTTCAGTCAGCACGGGATGCCCAGAGCCGCGGTGATTTCGCTGCCGCGGCAAGCTACTATCAGAGGGCTGCTGCACTGCGGCCGAACGTCCCTGAATTGTGGTCGAATCTCGGGCTCATGCAGGATGTGACGAGCAACTACAAAGAAGCGATCGTGAGCTTTCAGAAAGCCGAACATCTGAAACCCGATCTTTACGTTCCAAACCTTTTTCTAGGAGTAGATTACCTCCACATCGATGAGCCTCAGCAAGCGATCCCCTTCTTGGAGAAAGCGGGGACGCTCAACCCCCGCGACGCTCGGGCTCCGCTGACCCTGGGTCGAGCTTACGCGTCTTTGCGAGATTATGCAGCCGCGGGCAGCGCGTATCGGCGCGCTCTGGAACTCGATCCGACAAATTCTTCCGGGTGGTTCGATTTTGGTGTTGCGACACTTAGCGAAGTCGAGAGAGGCGGAGAGATGCTCTCCGGCGAAGCTCCGCACTCCACATACGCCCGGGCACTCTATGCGGAGTCGCTTGGAGAGCAATTGCGATTCAAGGAGGCGATCACCGAGATGCAGGCGGTACTCGCAGCGGATCCCCATTTTCCCTGCGCTCACCCACAACTTGGGCTTTTCTATCTTGCAGAAAAGCAGGTTGCGAATGCTGTGCAGGAGTTCGCGGCCGAAGCGCAGAACTGTGGACTGGCTGGACTTGGCCAGGCTGAACTGCGGATCGAAACAGGCGACAACGTGAAGGCATTTTCGCTGCTCAGGGATTTGTGGAGGCAGGATCCCGGCTTTCTTCGAGCCAATCTTGCGAGTGTTGTCAACAACGTGCCTGAGGATCGGAAAGTTTCTTTTTCCGATTTTGTGGCACAGCTGAATGGCCAGGAGGACTCTGAAACAGAGATGTACAAGGTGGTGGTTGCGGCGCTTAGCGGTGGATCGCAGGATGAATCGGTCCGACAGGCAGAACAGCCCAGCAAGGCGACCGGAGCGGAAGCCCAGGCGGACTACCGTGCCGGACACTACGGTGCCTGTGTCCGGGATCTGGCGGGCAGCGTGGGCCGAGGCGGCACAGTGGCGCCGAGCGACGCGACAAGGAGCAACGACAGCGATCTCCTGCTTGCCAACTGTGCTTTTATGACGGGCGATTATGATCTGGCAGCAACGGCGAGCGATCAGGTTGTGGGGCGGTTGCCGCACAACGCCGCAGCGCGCTATTGGTCGGTGAAAGCGAACGAACGGTTGGCCATTAACGCATTCAGCCGCTTCGAACAACTGGATCCGAATTCAGAGAGAACACATCTCATGCTGGGTGATATGTATCGCCAACGGCAACGCTTCGGGCAGGCCGAGAGCGAGTACAAGGAGGCCTCGCTTCTCGCACCGCAGGATCCAGCTCCGCTTTTTGGATTGGCGTCGGTGTACTTTCAGGATTCGAAGGAAGACCAGGCGCTAAGGATTGCGCGGACCGCTCTGGACAAAAATCCCGATGATCCGGATTTCAACGTGCTGATCGGCGAGATTCTGGTTGCGCGTCGCGAATGGAGTGACGCTGAAGCATACTTGAAGCGGGGGATGGGCGCCAAACCGCAGATGCTGCCGCACCTCCACGTCCTGCTGGGTGAAGTCTACGAAAATACCAACCGTCCGCAGCAAGCCATTACGGAGCTTCAAATTGGGGCCTCCAGTGACGAAACAGGAGGAGCGTATTACCAGCTGGCTCGGCTGTATATGAGCGAAGGAAACAAGGCGGCTGCGCAGGACGCATTTGCGCGCACGAAGGATCTTGAGCAAAGGCGGCGGGAACGTGCTGTAGTTGCTGTCGAGGACGGGAGCGACATTATGCAGAGCGACATTCACTAAAGCGTTTTCGATTCACATATTGACAAACCAGCTCTCGCGAAGTGGCTCTTTCCTGAGGGAAGAGTCACGAAGCGGCATCAACAAATGGAAAGACCTGAACCGAAAACGCTGCAATGTGCCGCGCGCCAGCCCGGGTGCGGTTCCAGACGGCGACAAACGCGTTATTGAAAATTGTCGACCAGGGTTAAGTGACTGGATGCGCTGATGATCTCGCCGAAGACGACGAGCTTGCCATCGGCCGAAGCGGAGAGCCCTTGGGAGGGGTCACCGTTGAAAACGCCGACGATGCGTGCTTGGCCTGTCTCGGGATTGATACGGTCGAGCGTGAACTGTCTGCTCCGCGACGAGAGCGCATAAATGGCGTCGCGGAAAACGGTCCAGTCATTCTGAATGTCGGCGTGAGGTCCATCGAATAACTTGTGCTCTGGACCCCCGGAAATTGGTTGTCGCCAGATACCAGGTACAGCGTATTTAGAAAAATAGAGCCAACGGCCGTCGGGGCTAACCATCGATATCATGCCGCCGTTGGTCGTAACTTGCTGGAGTGCGTGGTTACCATCGACCGCGACTTTCCATATCTGCCAAGATCCTGAACGATTTGAACCAAAATAGATCCAGCGACCATCCGCGGACCAGTTTGGGGCGACATCATTATTGCTGCCGCCAGTAATCGCCTTCTGCCCGCCGCCATTGGCATCGATAATGTAGACATGGGCGAAGGAATCGGCGCGCGCATCGAAGGCAATCCATCGTCCATCGGGCGACCAACTGGGGTTTCCCGCAGACTGGTCTGTCCTGTTTGTCAGCTGAACCGGATTGCTGCCATCCATTAGCGCCGTCCAGATTTCGCGCGAGCCAGAACGCCAAGACTGAAAAGCGATTCGATCGCCGGACGGGGAGAGACGCGGCAACGCGTCCTCTTCGCTGGAAGTGAGGACAACCCTGGGTGCCAGAGGTTCGCTTCCGACGAGATTGGCTGCAAAAATCCCCCACATGGCACTGCCGTGGGAATAGACCAGTTGGTGACCTTGTGGCGCGATTGCTGGTCCATAAGCATCATCGCCGACTGCCGCGACACGCTCAGGTTGACCCTCGGCTATCTTGACTCGCCAGAGAGAAAGAGCGCCGTTGCGGCTGGCGGGGAAGATGATGGTCGTATTGTCGTCAGACCAAGCAAGGCTCATGGCAGGATAGTTATGCGTGACCTGCCGCACAGGGCCATCGGGAAGATTCATCACATAAATGTCGCGCACCAGAAGCTCCGACCCGCGAATGAAAGCCAACTTACTGCCGTCCGGGGAAACCTCTGGCCAAAAGTCTCCGTCCCATAAGCGTGGGGGAACGGTGATGGTGCGAATAGCTCCGTTTCGGAGCGATAACTCGACAAGGTAACTGGGGGCTTCCTGCGTATCCTGCTGCGGGAAAATAAGGTTCTCTCCATCAGCAGACCATGCGAGGCCACCGTACTCCCGGGCTGAATTGACCGGCAGAGTGTACACCTCACGTTCTGAGCCTCCGCCGGAGGGGACCAGAACGATACTGCTGTGGAAACTGTCTTTCCGTACAAAGGCGACAAAACGCCCATTGGGAGACCAGACAGGGTCGAATTGATCGGCTGACTCGTCGGCAGTGAGCTGCACCGGGTCACGGGATGTAAGAGGTTGTATGTAAGCCTGTCGATAAGTTTTCTCTGGCCGGAGCCAGTCAAAGGCAATGGACTTTCCATCTGGGGAAAAACTCGGCTCGATCTGAGACCCAGGATCAGTTGTAAGAGGCCGGGTGATGTATGCCATGGCACGCACAGGATGGTTGGACCGCGGGGTAAAGACGAGAAGTGCTAGTACGATTGCTGATGCGGCCACACTGGAGACAAGCCACAATAGCCAGTGACTCCGAAAGGACAGCCATGAAGAACGCCGGGGCACAGAAAAACTGCCGCTATGTTGGTTGGCAGTGAGATCCAGCAATGCTGCAGGCGCCGATTCGTCACCTTCTCCTGCTTCATGAATTACTGCATGCGGACCGTTTGGGGCGGCGGTGGATGCCGGAATAACGGGGGCGGTCAAGCGATAGCCGACCTTGTGGACGGTTTGTATGACGTCCTCGTCCTTAAAGGCATGGCGTAATCTGCTGATGGCGCGGACAAGGACGTCCTCCCCGACAATCACGTCCGGCCATACACGGCCCAGCAGGCTTTCCCGGGTGCAAACCTCCCCAGGCTCGGATGCGAGCGCGAGCAACACCTTCATGCCCTTCGGCTCAAGATGCAGCATCTTGCCATTTCGTTCCAGTGCATTCAGGTGAGGATGGACGACCCATTCACCAATCCGAAAATCACCGCGCAAAGCTCATTCCTCTCGATCAGAGATTATAGTAGCGCGAAAATCTACAAGAAGGGGCCCGACATCCGTGGCCATAATCCCATGAAACACAGATACTTGCCTGCCATCGGTAAATCCTCGGGAAAAGTTCGCATCATTTCCATCGCCAAGCTCAAAGGGAGCAGCATACGGTGGTATCCGGAAATTTGAAGTTGAATCTCCTTCACGCCAATATCCCGGGAAGCAGGGCATTATGGGGCACTTGCGCTGGAATCCGAAGCTAAGGCACGTCGCTACAGCCATGAAGGAATGAATGCTCGATGGGAGCCTACCAGCCGCTGCGATGACTCCCTGCAGCGGTCGTCAACAACATCGCAAAGACTGATAACGGACAGTTCAGGAATAGCCACGGGGATCACACATGCAACCTGCAGCATGCAGACGTGACAATTTGGAGGAGCAATGAAATCAACGACAATGCATTTTGGACACGACAAGGGCGATGAATCGCAACGGCCTTCCTTGAAGACGGCGAATACAGAGTTCCTGGCAATACGAAAGGGAACCACTATTGCGTGGCTTTTCCGAGGAACAGTCGCAGGACTGATGTTGGTTCTGCTGATGCTGCCTCTGCAGAGTGCGCGTGCTCAACTGGGGGTTACAACCGCGACTCTTAGCGGAACCGTGACGGATTCGACGGGCGCGGTCGTACCGAAAGCCGTTGTCACGCTGAACAGCAGTGAGCGCGGTATCACGCGCATGACAACCACCAACGAGACTGGTCGTTACACGTTTTCCCAACTGCCGCCTTCCAACTATGTCCTTCTGGTGCGCGTCGGCAATTTTGCGACTTATCAGCAGAATGGAATCGTTCTGAACTCCTCGCAGGCGGCAACCCAGGACGTAACCTTGGTTCCCTCGTCGGTTAGCCAGCAGATTGTCGTCACTTCCGGCGCATCGCTTTTGAACACCGACAATGCCAACGTATCGACAGAGGTGAATGACAAGCAAATTGTCGAACTGCCGCTCAATCTCCGGAACCCTTATGGGTTGGCCACCCTGAACTCGTCGGTCAACAACAATTCCGAACAACAGACTATGCTCGGTGGCGGAGGCAACAGCACGGATAACGCTGATCAGGACATCACCTTTCTTAATTTCTCCGGGGGATTTTTCTCGACGAGCGGTTATCTGCTGGATGGCTTGTGGAACACGGATCCGTCCTGGGGAGCCGTCGTGTATGTCCCCTCTGTCGACGACGTGCAAGAGTTTAAGGTTCAGAACAACTCGTTTACGGCACAATATGGCTGGAGCACTGGCAATGTGGTCAACGTGACCACCAAGTCGGGAACCAGCGACTTCCACGGAGATATGTGGGAGTTTTATCGCAACTCTGCGATGGACGCGAATCTCTGGTTCAATGACTACAACAACGAGCCGAAAGAGTCGGTAAGTCGCAATCAGACGGGTGTTGCTGCCGGCGGACCACTTTATCTGCCCCACCTTTACCAGCAGCGCAACAAAACTTTCATCTATGGCCTCTACGAACACCTGGGGTTGTCCACGCCTCTGATCGGCACTTTCACGGTCCCCGATGCCGACTTCCACAACGGAAACTTTTCTCAACTGTTGGGCTCTCAGGTCGGAACCGATGCCCTTGGGCGTCCTATCCTCTCCGGTCAAGTCTACAACCCGCATAGCACACGAGCGATCACGGCAGGCTCAGTGGATCCGGTGACGGGCCTTACGGCTACACAAACGGGCTATATCCGCGATCCAATTCCGGGCAACATTCTCAGCAACCTGGCGGGGTACACTCCAAATACGCTCGGCGCGAAGCTTCTGACTTATTATCCCAACCCAAATCCGAACTCAACAAGCCTCACGAACAACTTCACGCCTTCGTCATCCGCGCCCGCTGAATCCAATGAGTATTCGGTGCGGATCGATCAGAACGTCAGTGATGCGACGCGATTCTATGGCCGGTACTCTTATAAGACCGAATGGAAAACCAGCACGGGGTACTTCTGGGGCCCTGATAATCCCGCTGGGCCAGGTAACATCAAGACTAATAACCGCTACAGCATCGCTTTTGGATACTCCCACACATTCACGCCCAAGCTGACCATGAATCTGACGGCCGGCTACGAGTATTGGAACCAAGGATCCGTCGGCCAGTCACCCGGATTCCAGCCGTCTGCAACGCTGGGCCTGCCCACTTATCTCGATCAATATACTCCGGAGTTTCCTGTATTCAACATCGGCAGTCAGAGCCAGCTGGGGACTAACAATGTAAATGGAACAATTCCACCCCTTACAACTGCCGCGGCAGATTTTATTCGAGCTTCAGGCAAGCACACGTTGTCGTTCGGATACATGTTTGTGAATTCGGAGTCTAACTTCACCGGATTTCCCGGTACCACCCTGGACTTCAATGGTACGTTCACCGAGGGACCCAATCCGGAATTGCCGACGGCAAATACAGGAAACGGTGTGGCGGAGGCCCTTCTGGGCGTTCTGGACGGTGGGGACACGGAACAGTACATTAATCCGGCCATTACGAAGCGATACGAGGGGTTCTATGCACAGGACGATTACAGACCACTACGTAATCTGACACTGAACCTTGGACTCAGGTATGAGTTTCAGGGCGCTCCGACCTATCGGCACAATGGCGCTTCGTATTTCGACCCTACCCTGGCGAACCCGATTGGTGCGTCGGTTGGGCAAACGCTGCCCGGATCCCTGGTCTTTCTGTCGTCCAGCAACCGCGGTGTCTATGCGACGAATTACGATGATTTTGCACCGCGAATCGGATTCAGCTATCAGCCCACCAAGAAGATCGTGTTTCGCGGTGGGTACGGAATCTTCTATACGCCCGCAGTCTTTTTCAGTACGTCCGCGCCGGGCAGTGTAGATGGGTATTCCGCCACAACAGATGTGGTCCCGACGCTCGACGGAGTGACGCCGAATCCGGCGGTCTCGACCACAAACCCGTGGCCAAACGGCTATGTCCCGATTACTGGAAATTCCCTTGGCCGGCTGGAGGACGTCGGATACAGCGCCACGAGCGTATTCAGGAATCGGCCTTCCCCTATGACGCAACAGTTTATGGCGGGCCTGGAATCTATGCTAACGGGTAACGACGTTCTCGATGTGGCGTATGTCGGCAACCATGGCACGCACATATCGTACAGCTCACTGAATCGCTCCCAGCTGAATCCAAGCTATCTGTCCGAGGGAACTGTGGCCCTGGATACGCTGGTGCCGAATCCGTACGCTGGGCATATTGCCGCAAGCAGTTGCAACCTAAATGAACCGACTATCGAGGCCTATCAGTTGTTGCAGCCTTATTCGCAGTATTGCGGTGTAACTGAGAACTATCCGGCGGCCGGTTTCGATCTGTACGACTCGCTACAAGCGTCTTACAACCATCGCTTTAACAGGGGTCTCAATGTCGTTGTGTCCTATACGTTCTCGAAGTTTCTGGACAATACGGAAGGCACACAAAGCTGGGCGTATATGTTCTCGCCGTCTCCAGCGAACAATTACAATCTGGCTGCGGAGAAAAGCGTAGATGCCGGCGACACGCCACAAAGTCTTGTGGTCAGCTATATCTACGACCTCCCGATCGGACGCGGCAAATCCGTGGGTTCCGGGATGAACCGTAAGGCGGACGCAGTGGTGGGGGGATGGGAGTTATCCGGCATTGTGACCGAAAAATCAGGCATCCCGCTGGGCTTCCACGGCAACGACATTCCCTCGTACGGTGGCAATCCGCGCCCCGACATCATTGGCAATCCAAACAGCATTTCTCACCGCTCAATAAATGAGTGGTTCAACACTGGGGCGTTTGCCTACGCTTCCTATGGCACGTTTGGCACGGCTCCTCGTTATTCTTCAAATGTAAGGGCTCCGGGTTACAACAACTTTGACACAGCCATTATGAAGAACTGGAGCATTCGGGAGAAAGAACGATTACAGTTCCGGGCCGAATTGTTCAATACGTTCAACCATCCGCAGTTTTATTCTCCGAATACAGGTTACTCGGGCTGCGATCCGAATAGTAATGCGTCGTGCCTCTCCAGTTTCGGGCAAATCACGAATACGTTTCCTAGCAGAGAAGTTCAAATGTCTGGGAAGTTCTACTGGTGAGGATGGATTCTCGCATGTCAGTGAATCACCACTGCGCGCTTAGGCCTCTCTACGAGGCCTCGGCGCAAAGTAGCGACTTCGAGGAAAGCATCCGGCCCAAGGGCTCTGTCTGAACAATAAAGCGAAAATCAAGGCGGTTTGGCCATGATCTCCGCGATGTCACAGGGAATACATGATGAATCTTTGGCGCGGTGTCACACTGGCAATCTTAACGATAATTCTCTGCTGTTCAATTCAGGCACAGAATCAAACGGGCACCGCCATCAGCGATGTCTATACCGACAAGGCACGCTATGCGCCGAACGAAGAGGTTCACCTCTTTATTGTGCTCGAAAACAATGGGGCGAGCCACGGCGACTCGGCTTTTACGGTTACGCTGACGTTCTGGCAACTGGGAACACGCATCGGGCATGACGTATCGAAGACGGTCGATGTTGCTGGGTCGCAACCGGTGCAGGTGGCGATTGACTGGATGCCTCCGAACGTCGATTTCAGCGGCTATTTGGTGGAGGTTCGCCTGATTGCGAAAGGTGGTGATGTGGCCGACCGGTCGCAGACTGCGGTCGATGTGTCATCGGATTGGAAGCGGTTTCCCCGTTATGGCTATCTGGCCCACTTCTCGAAAGCTGAAGGTGCCGTACCGGGGGAGTGGATCGCCGCTCTGAATAAATTCCATATCGACGGCTTAGAATTCTATGATTTCGAGAATCGGCACGAGCAACCACTTGCTGGCAGCGTAGAGCACCCGACTCCCATCTGGAGGGATATTGCAGGACGCGAAGTCGATCGCGCCATCGTCGATGGGTTTATTGCGAATGCCCGGCAGTACAACATGATGAGCATGGCCTATAACACCAGCTACTGCGCGTATGCGGATGCATTTGAAAATGGTTCCGGGGTCAACCTTAAATGGGCCACTTGGAATACGTCCGGGGAACCGAGAACGGTGCAGACCGCCATGGCACTCGACTTGAATGGCAGTGAAGAATGGAAAACGCATCGCCTGGTGTATATGAATCAGAACAGCCCCGAGTGGCAGCACTATCTCTTCGGGCAGATGGCCGATCTCTTCCTCGTCTACCACTTCGATGGCTGGCACATTGACACCTTCGGAACCCGCGGCGCCTACGCCTACGACGGCGCGCACGTGAACTTCATCGAAGGATTTCGACCCTTTATCGATCATGCACACGAATACCTCGACACGCGCGTGGTGCTGAACACGGTCAATACCTGGGGCCAGGACGAAACTGCTCGTTCCGACGCCGACTTTGTCTACTCGGAGTTATGGGAGGACCACGAAACCTACGCCAGCATCCTCGATGCGGCGGCCCAGGTCCACGTCGCAAATCCGGAGGCAGGCCTCGTCTTCGCTGCATACCTGCAGCGTGCGCCGAAAGAGGATGATCCGCCTCCGGCGAAGGAATTCAACACGCCTGCTGTTCTGCTGGCTGACGCCGCCATCTTCGCGTCGGGCGCCTCGCACATCGAACTGGGCGACGGCTCGCGAATGTTATCCAGTGAATACTTCCCGGCAGATACTAAGTTTGCCGTTTCTTCCGAACTCTCCATGCAACTCCGCCATTATTACGACTTTCTAACCGCGTATGAGAATGTCCTGCGTTACCAGGTCACCCCGGCGGCGGCCACCGTTGCCGTGGCTGGACAGTCATCGAGCCCCTACGGCGTGCCCAACACTATCTGGACCATCGCCCGCTGCAAGGGCGAAAAAACCATCGTGCACTTCATCAATTTGAAGGGCTCCGATGATCCGCACTGGCGCGACGTCCGCGCCGATCGTCCTCCGGCGCCCCTGCTCACCAACCTTAGAGTCCGCGTCGCCATCGACTCCAACATCCCTTCGGCCGGGTGGGCGTCGCCGGATGTCGACGGAGGCGCCTATCACCCGCTGGCGCTCACTACCGGCAATGACCACGGCCAACGCTATGTGGAGTTCGTCCTGCCTTCCCTCCATTACTGGGATATGGTCGTGCTCGATCACCGCACCTCTGCGTCCTGAAAGCGAGCGACTGCATGCGGCAAACAATCTTCCTGCTCCTGGCGGGTGCGACTTTCGTCTTTGCTCAGCATCCCAAAGTTGTGCAGGCGCAGACTCACGCGGAACACGCATTCACGTCGGCCCAGGCGCCCGGCGCACCCGGAGCCACGCCTTACTGGACCAGCGGCGACAAGCAGGGCGTCGGCACGTCGACGACCCGCGCATCGCATGTGTGGTTCACCCTCGGCAACGGCGCCCTGAACGAGGTCTACTATCCGGCAGTGGACAAGGCCAATACGCGCGACCTGGAACTGATTGTCACCGACGGAAAGACCTTCACGGATGTTGAAACGCTGGATACCTTGCACTCCGTTGCCGTTCCCGACCCTGCTGCTCTGATCTTTACGCAAATCAACACAGCCAGAAGTGGGCGCTACCGGATCTCAAAGACCTATGTCACCGATCCAGTGCGAGATGCCCTGCTGATCCGCTTGAAGCTGGACGTGTTGCAGCCCGGGCCCGCGCTCCACGTCTGGGTTTATTACGATCCATCCCTGAACAATTGCGGCCTGTACGGTACCGCGTACAGCCAGGGCAACGTTCTGGTGTCGCATACGCCGGAAAGCCAATTGCCGCAGGACGCCGCCAATGCCGGGACAACCCGCGGAGACGTAAGCTCGGCTCTGATGGCCGCGCCGGGATTCGCCGTCACCAGCAACGGTTTTGTGGGAGTAAGCGACGGGTGGGACAGCCTGCGCACCACCCACACCCTCGCAGCTCGCTATGAGCGCGCGGACGGCGGCAACGTGGCGCAAATCGCCGAGCTGCCGGAAAGCTTTGGCCAAGGCGAGACGGCTGTTCTAGCCCTGGGCTTTGGCGCGACCGACAAGGCCGCGGTCGGCACTGCAGCGGCCGCTCTTCAAACGGGATTTGATGCAGCTGCGCGCGCCTATGCCGACGGCTGGCACCAATACATTGCTGGTCTGCGGCACCCGGAGCCCCAATATCAGCGGCAGTTTCAAATGGCGGCCATGGTCCTGCGCGCCCATGAAGATAAGCTGCACCCCGGTGCCCTGGCCGCATCGCTGACGATTCCCTGGGGCGATGCGTCGGACGCCTCGGTTGCCGCGGTCGGCGGCTATCACGTGGTTTGGTCGCGCGATCTCTATCAGGCCGCAACCGCGTTTCTGGCCATGGGCGATCGAGCCGCCGCGCTGCGTGGCCTCAAATACCTCTTCAATACGCAGCAGCGGCCGGATGGCTCGTTTCCTCAGAATTCCTGGCTGGACGGGAAGCCATGGTGGACCTCCTTGCAGCTCGACGAAGTGTCGTACCCCATCATCCTCGCCTGGCAGCTCAACCAGACGGACACGGCGACCTACGAGCATCACATCCGCACTGCAGCCAATTTTCTCGTCCAGCATGGGCCGGCAACGCCGGAGGAGCGATGGGAGGAAATGTCCGGCTACGCTCCATCAACCATTGCGGCCGAGATTGCAGGGCTGATCTGCGCGGCGGACATCGCCCACAGGAACGGCGATGCGGCGAGCGCGAAGCTGTGGACCAGCATCGCGGATGCGTGGGCGCGCGATGTGAACACCTGGATGGTGACGACCACGGGGCCATACGGTCCGCGTTATTTCATCCGCATCTCTCCGAATGGCGACCCGAATTCCGGGGAGAAGCTGGACCTGAAAAACGGCACTGGTACCTGGGATGAGAGGGAGATTGTGGACGCGGGATTCCTGGAGCTGGTGCGGCTGGGGATTCGGAGTCCGAATGATCCCGTGATTTCGGAATCAGTAAAGGTGATCGACCGCACCATCATGGTGAACACGCCCGAGGGACCGGGCTGGTACCGTTACGCCCACGACGGCTATGGAGAACACGCCGACGGAGAGCCCTACAATGGCACTGGCATCGGCCGACTGTGGCCGCTGCTGACCGGAGAGCGAGGCGAGTACGAGCTGGCGAATGGGCGCGACGCGACGCAGTATCTCGACACGATGGAGAAAATGGCCGGCCCGGGAAGGATGCTCTCCGAGCAGGTTTGGGATCGTCTGGAGCAACCGGAGCCAGGACTGCAATTCGGAAAACCCACTGGATCGGCAAACCCTCTTGCCTGGACATGCGCTCAGTTTATCCGGCTTGCGCTCGCGCAAAAGGAGGGTCGTCTTCCGGAGACTCCTCAGATTGTCCTGCACCACTTCGAACATCTTGCGCAGTAGAACGACGAGATTGGTTCTGATCATTCGGCATCGCGCCAGCCTTCCGGTGGCGAGCCGTACGGTCCAAATGCCTGGCGCCTTGGGCGTTTACGCGAACAAATCCGTTGGGGAATATGATTGAAACAGGCTGAATCAGTAAGGAAACGTCGGCTTGTGGGAAGTGATCTGGCAAAAGCTGGCGAGCGATCCGACTGCTCAGCCTTATGTAGTGGGAATTCGAGGAGTTTTTCGCGACAAGGTCGCAGAATCTTGGATGAGATAGGAATTGCTAGGATGTTCTTGGAGGGTAAATTGGTAGGCACGATTGGATTCGAACCAACGACCTCTTCCGTGTCAAGGAAGCGCTCTAACCAACTGAGCTACGCGCCTATTCGCGATACCTGCTAGTTTATCAGGGCTGCGGTGGTGGTCAAAGTGGGGCTTCGCGCCAGGAATCACCGATCACCGAAGCCCTTCGCAGGCTTGACTCTGGCCATGTCGAGCATTTCGTCGTCTGCCACCGATTCAACTCGAAGGTTTTCTCTTGGCGGAAGGCAGATATCGCTCGTCCGGCGTCTTCCAGGAGCTGAAAAATTCGAGCGGATCCTGTGTACCGTTGAACTCTCGAGCGAGTTGAAGGCGCTCATGTAGCTGCCCTTGTTGGGCTTCCGGAAGAGAGATTGCCCGCTCCTCAACAGCTTTGAAGAACTGTTCGATGCTGATTACCTTCGCCCAGGATTGAATCACCTCTGTCAATTGTTTCTGACTTTCCTTAATGGACTCTGCGATTCGTCTTTGATCCTCTTCACTCGCCCAGCGCGCCCGTTGTTCCTCCCACTCTCGTTCTCGCACCTCGGCTCTCTGTTCCGCCTCGATCATCTCTTTGCGGACTAATTCGGTGGAGTTTTCGATCGATTCTACGATCTTCGCGATATCGGGTGTGAGGGGCCGTTCTATTGTTTCTTGAAACGATAGCGACCACGAAACATCTCTGACCGGAGAGTAAACAACAAGCCGCAGTCGGCCGCAGGGGATTTCGTTCGTTTTTGTCCATGTGTGCTCTACATAGCCTCGAATCCGCTTGGGCGGTTTGTATTCTGATTCGCGAATGTACTTGCCATTTACAAAACGCATCAAAACCGCTTCGGTCATTTCAATGATTGCCAATCCGAACGGAATGGTCCCAACGTACACAACGGTTGGGCTAGAAGGCTGCCATAGGTAGCGATTGTTATAGGGATACTCCTCGCGCTTAGGTTTCAGAACCTTCTCGTGCTCGTCAATGTGTGGACGATCCAACGACGAAAAACATGCCCGATGGCCGGCCGATTCCAGGGCATTGAATAGGTCGTTGGCGAAGGCGAGCGCTTTATCGAGTCCTTTTGCCGATGCGGTTACGTCAACCAGCTGTCGCTTATAGGGTCGCAGCAGGTAGCCCTCTTCAACTTTGTAGCCTCTTTCATAGTGCTGTCTTGCCCCTCTGATGAGACCATGAACGCCGGTTACTACGCGTCTGACTCGCTGTCGCGCGGGCTCAGATTCGGTGGTGAAAGCACTGATTCGAGGTGCAGGTGGATCGCCCTCTTGCGACCACGATAGTTGGTCGCCTGGTAGAGCCTCAGGCAATGCTGGGCGAGTCGGTGCTTTTCCGACGTTGAGCTTAGCCCAATACCCTCTCTCTGGACGCGGAACACGCAGAACCGAACAAATTCGGGCCAAGTAGCTCACGGAGACTGAATACTTCTTTGCCGCCTTCGTCATGGGCATCGACCAGACGAGTTCGTACAGTTCTTCTCTTGAAACCATGTCTACCTCTTTCGGAAATATAAAGTCGTCCTATAACTGGATCTCAGGCTCCGGCATACGACCGCGGCGAAGGCCCGGGACGTTCAGACATCATTCATCCTGGCTGTATCGGTGAGACGGCGGCTTCCGCAGAGATTTGAGTGAGTCGTATTTTATACTAGGATATTTTCTTGCAACAGGTGTATTATCTGTTATAGTACACGTGTGATTCCGTTCCGCATTCAATTCCGCCCTGGCATTTCGCTCTTCGAGCAGATCGTTTATGCGTCGAAAAAGGCGATGATTGCCGGGCAATTGCGTCCTGGTGACTCCTTTCCTTCCGTTCGCATACTCAGCAAAGAACTCAAGATCAATCCCAACACGGCGCACAAGGTTGTCGCCTACCTCGTCAATGAAGGATTCCTCGAGACGCGTCCAGGGATAGGCACGGTAGTTGCTACGCTGCCCGACTCCAGTCGGAAGGAGCGGACTGAATTACTGGGGCACGAAGTGGAAGAGCTTGTGGTCAACGCCAAGCAAATGGGAATCGAGCTGGACGAAATGCTGTCCTGCCTCACAGCTCATTGGGAGCGCCTCAGCGGCGGCTTAACTCGCCCCGACGCTGCAGTTCGAAAACCTAAAGATGGAGGTCGCAACGACCGATGAATCCAGCCATTGTTACTTCGAGTCTCTCTCGCAGATTTGGCCGCACCCTCGCACTCGATGGCGTCGATCTTTCCATATCTGAGGGCGCAATCTACGCGCTGGTAGGCGCAAACGGCGCCGGCAAGACCACCTTGATCAAATTGTTGATGAACATTATTCAACCCACATCGGGACGTGCCGATGTTCTGGGCGCTGCCTCTACCACGCTGGGAGGAAAAGCATTTACTTCAATTGGGTACGTCTCGGAAAACCAGGAGATGCCAGGCTGGATGACGGTCGGGGGCTTGCTGGATTACTGTCGCGCCTTCTACCCGAAGTGGGATCGGGCGCTCGAACAGCAACTGGTGCGTCAATTCGATCTCCCGCTCAGGCGCAACCTGAACCATCTTTCACGCGGCATGCGCATGAAGGCCGCCTTCGCCAGTTCGCTTAGCTACCATCCCACCCTGATCGTTCTCGACGAGCCGTTCTCCGGGCTTGATCCACTGGTGCGCGACGAACTCATCGAGGGGCTCATTGAGCGGGCGACAGAGGCGACCATCTTTCTCTCATCGCACGATCTGGCCGAGATCGAGAGCCTCTCGAGTCATGTCGGATTCCTGGAACAAGGCCGCCTGCTTTTCTCAGAGGAGATGTCGAGGCTCACTGAGCGCTTCCGCGCTGTGACCGTAACTCTCAACCAAACCTCGCCGCTGCCCGGGAACCTTCCATCTTCGTGGCTGCAACCTGAGGCCGCGGATCACGTGATTCGATTCGTTCACAGCAACTACAGCGAACAGGCCGCCAACACCGAAATAGGTGCTGTATTTCCGTCGGCGCGCGACATCGCGCTCGATCCCATGACGCTTCGTTCCATCTTTCTCGCCGTCGCCAAATCGAGCCGCAAAAGCGCCTACTCCGCTCCTCAAAAAAACAATGCCAAGGGGATCGAAGCATGAAGCAGATTCTGCATATCCTCGCAAAAGATGCACGTCATTTGTGGATCGAAATACTACTGTCAATTGCTGTCACCGTGGCTTTCGCGCTGGCCTGTCCCGCAAGCTGGCGAGCGGTCATCGAAATGCGTCCCGAGTCGCAGATTCTGGTTCGCATCCTCGAACTGCTTGTTCCGGCAAGTTGGTGGCTGCTGATTTCGAACCTGATCCACGACGAGAGGCTCGTGGGCGACCGGCAGTTCTGGCTTACACGCCCTTACGAGTGGAAGAAATTGCTTGCCGCCAAGCTGCTTTTTCTGCTTGTCTTCCTTTATCTTCCCCTGTTCATCGCGCAGTGCTATCTGCTGGCAGTTGCAGGCTTTTCGCCGCTCTCCTACCTGCCGGGACTGCTATTCAATCTTTGCTTGATCTCCGCTGTCGTCATTCTGCCGTTGGTCGCAATCGCAGCGGTCACCTCCAACTTTTCGCAAATGACCCTCGTGCTTCTGGGCATTTTGCTATCGATCGCCGCTTTCACGGCGCTGGCCGTCCGCATCAACCTGGCGTCGATGACGTTGCCGTGGGAAACAGGTGTGAACTTCGTGGTCCTCATTTGTTTCTGCGGCGCCGCCATCGCGTCGCAATACTCTACGCGCAAGACTCGCGCATCTGTCCTGCTGCTAGTCTCGATTCCCGTTCTGATCTTCGCGATCGGTGAGTTCATTGAATCGTCGCAGCCATTGGTCGACCGCTCCTATCCGCTTTCTACATCCGCAGCCGACGCGCCCGCCCAGTTTATTTATTCCCCATCCGGGTCATCCGGGTTTAATAATCTTCTTACCACTGCCGCGCGGTTGCCCCGCCAAGTCTCAATCCAAATCCCGCTCGATGTTTCCGGCGTCGCCGATCGCTCCGTCGTGATCCCCGATGCGATAAAGGCGACGGTTGAAACCGCTGACGGCTTCCGCTGGGATTCGGCCTGGCAGCTGCTTTTTGGAAGAAATATATCTCCAGGTGAAAAAACCGCGCACGTTAGTTTTGACATGCCGCTTGCGGTCTACGATCGGCTCCAGTCCGCGCCTCTCACTGTACACCTCACGCTCGCGCTGACGCAGGCACGGGCCGGCAGAGTCACAAGCATCTCGCTTCCATCAGGCAGGTTCTCCGTTCCCGATTTCGGCAACTGCTCCCCGCAGGCGCGTCCCACCGATCCACTGGGCGTCCCCAATGAGTTTTTTCGAATTTACTGCGTGTCTGCTTTGCGCGATCCCCATCTTACACAGATCCAACTGGTCGCGCACAACCAGAATTCGACATGCGATGCTGCTCCGACAGATGCCGGCGTGCCAAACTCCACCTGGAAAGGATCGCTCAGTTCTTGGCCGGCACAATTCGGCCTCTCTTCCGTGCAGTTCCCTTACGGCGTGTGGCCGTCGGCAGAGAATTATGTTGACCGCGATAATTCCAATCTTCACCTGTGCCCTGGAACGCCGATCACCTTCACTGGTTACAACGTCGTCCGACGTGCACAGGTCGCAGTTACAATCGAGGGTCTTCAGCTTCCCGCATTGACGTCTGGTCAACGGAGCGTAATAACAAATCCGTAACTGCGTGGAATCACTTGTAGCGGGATTTGCCTTAGCTGGACCTGCAAATAGCCAGAAAGCAAGCACGAAGCCCGTTTTCTCGCCATTTCGATGAAAACCCGAGCGAGTCCAGCGATTCCGCGTCTTTGTTGTGAACCGTTTCCAAAAAGGAGAGGTTTATCGCAATGCTGATGTCGGTTCCGCGCAACCGCAGCTTCTCATGGACCGTTGTGTGCCGTGCGATCTGTTTCGCGTTGTTCGCCGCAATGGCATTCTCATCGGAGTCGCCAGACGCGCGGGCTCAGCCCACCCCGCTACCGGCACCCCAAACATCGCAGCCCGTCCCCACATGGCAGAAGGCGGCGGGCGGCAAAATGGAATTCGAGGTTGCGTCGATACATCCCACAGCCCCCGGTGCGAGCCAGCGGTGGCATGGTTTCGACATGAGCTTCGAGGACGTGCCACTCCCGCCGGGCGGCCGCATCTCAGCGACCGGCGCCCTGGGCATGTATATCCAGTTTGCCTACAAGCTCGCAGCGTTTCAGGATCGGGCCGCGTTCGACCACCTGCCCAAGTGGGCAACCACAGAATTATTTGACATTGAAGCCAGGGCACCCACGACCGACGCCACAAAAGACCAGATGCGCCTGATGATGCAGTCGCTGCTCGCCGATCGCTTCAAACTGGCCGTGCATTTTGAAACGCAGGATGTGCCGGTGATGGCTATGGTTCAGGTCAATCCGGGCAAGCTCGGCCCACGGCTACGGCCACACTTGCAGGGCCCAGCGTGCGATGCCAAGATCCCGCCTGTCGACCTTAGTTTGCCGAAGATCCCCGATGTTTGGATTCCCGTCTGCGGAACGACTCAGATGCACGACTGGACAAATAACACTGTCATCCTCGGCTCACGCAACACAACCCTGGACATATTTGCGGATTATGTTCCTTTGATCGAAACGCTCGACCGCCCTGTCGTCAATCAGACTGGTCTTACCGGAAGGTTCGACATAGAGGTCAACTTCACGCCGCCGTGGAAGGTGCCCGAAGAGCAATCTTCTGATGCGCAGCTAAATCTCACTGGGCTTACTTTTCTTGAAGCACTCAAGAATCAGCTCGGACTGAAACTCATATCCACCCACGCGCCGGTTCAAACTCTCGTCATCGACCACGTTGAACAGCCGTCGCCCAACTGACGGCAATAAATGCGTTGGCTAAGATGGCCGAACTGCGCACACCGGGCGGCCGGAACAATTTCTTTCGCGACGAGGTCGCCGAAAAACCAGATGCGTTCGCTGTTCGACCCCATAATAGGGAAATCGAATTCCCTGATGCCGCCAAAAAATTCCCTGTTATTTCTGGGCCAGAGCAGCCCTCGTCGCTAGGCTAAATAGATGGAGTCGCGAGGCTTACGCGAATGTGAATCGCGGAAAGGGACCTGAAACTTGGCGGATTTCCCTGTTAAAATCCCTGTTAGCAGGGAAATGCCGACAGAGAGCGCCTTGCTCGAGACTGCCAGCACCACCAAATGTTGATTGATTTGAGAGATTGAGACGTTGCGCGCCCCAGCTTGCCGGGACAGGTCTTCTTAGGCGAGACTGACTTTTTCCGAAAGGTGATCCAAATGGCAACCTGCGGATTGCCGGTCATTCGTCCGAAATTTCACGATCCACGTCCTTCCCCGCCTACAGCCTCCATAAAGAGTAAAGGAGTTTTCGTCTCTGACTTGAGCTCGAACTCTTCGCCCTGCAAATCTTCTCTTCTCACTCGAGCATGAGTGTTGATTGGGCCGGTGTTCGAGGCGGTGTCCCGCGACCCTCTTCCTCAAGCCGGACGCGGAATTTGCTGAACCTTCCGTGCGCTATGGCACCTGGATGGTGAACGTAATCGTCTCATTGAGGGCGGGCCCTGTCAGCACGACCGAGGCCTGATATGTTCCCGCAGGTGGCGTCGGCGGCCCAGTCTTCCCGCCGCATGACGTAATCAAGGGCAAGCCGCAAAACAGAATCAGTAGCAAAAGAATCCCTCGCTTCGACCTCTCATTCTTCCAGCGCATGACAAACACCCAGGCCGGCAGCCACAGCACAGCGCCGAAGGCAACTCCTCCAGACGACACAGCCCAAGGACGCGACTTCCGCACAAGCGATGCGCTCTGGGCCGGCTGGATCGTCAGCGTAGTGCTGGCGGTGCTGCTGGACGCGAAATTCAGGCTGTTTGCCGTAAAGCCGCATGTGATGTATTGCGAGAGGCTTGCTGGAAGGTTGCATTCAAGTGCGATGGTTTCGGTGAAGTCAGTCGCAGTGCATGTAATTTGCGCTGCTCCAGAATCCCCGGACAGGTTGATGGTCGGAATGTTGCAGCTGACGCTCGGCGGGGGAAGCGCGATTCCCGAGAGTTGCACTTGCTGCGGACTGCCGCTTGCGTTGTCCGCCACATTCAACAACGCCGCATAGGAGCCGGTCGCGAGGCCGGCATTGAGAGTGAACGTAACGCTGATCACGCAACTGCTTCCAGCCGCTACGCTCGTGCCGCATGTATTGGTTTGCAAGAAGTCCGTGGCATTGGGTCCCGAGATGCTAATGCCAGTCCCGGTGATGCTGAGTGGGGCGTTTCCTGTGTTGGAGAGAGTAACGGTCTGTGCCGCGGATTGCGTGCTCGATGACTGTGCCGAGAAGGTGAGAGAAGCGGGGCTTAAGTTAGCAATCGGCGCACTCGCGATGACCGCGATAGGGAAGTTCGCGGAAAATGTGAGGCTGGCCGAGTCGGTGACCGTCACCGTGATGGCGTAAGCTCCGGCTGTAGTTGGTATGCCCGAGATGATGCCTGTGGTTGGTCCGATGGTCAGCCCTGGAGGCAGTCCCGTGGCCGTCCAGTTATAAGGCGGCAAGCCGCTGCTGGCGGTGATGGTGGTGGTGGGGTACGCCACGCCGACAACACCGGAGGGCAAGGTACTGGGGCCGGTGATGATCGGTCCCGTATTGACGATGACGATGTCGTCCACTGTGATCGGCTCAGAGTCGACGATATCGGGGAAGGTTTCGGTGTCGGACACCGTGATGGTCTCGATATCCGTGACCTGCGCTGGTTGGCCCACAGCGCTATTGATAGTGAGCGTGTAGTTCAACTGCGCGAAGTCACCCAGCGAATCGGCGACCCGCAGGATGAAGGCAGCCGCAGTTTCAGTGGCGCTGGGTGTGCCGGAGATTGTTCCGGATGACGACAAGGGTGAGGCCAACGGCGGAGAGCGCTGTTCCCGAGGCTACAGAAAACGTAAATGGGCCGCCGGCCCCGCCGCTGGCCATAAACGTCTGCGAATACGGCGTTCCCACTGTGCCGGCAGGCAGGTCGTGGGTGTGATCGAGATGGCTGGGTAGATGGTGAGCGTATAGTTTTGCGTCGCGGTGTTGCCCTGCGAATCAACGACCTGCACCGTGAAGGGAGCAGCAGTTTCAGTGGCGTTGGGATAGCCGGAGATTACGCCTGCGGATGTCAGGCCGAGGCCTACGGCGGAAAGCGCTGTTCCTGAGGTTACGCTCCATGTGTATCCGGCGCCGCTGCCGCCGGTTGCGGTGAAGTTTTCAAAATAGCTCTCTCCCGCAAAACCATAAGTAAGCGTGGCGGGAGAAATCACAATGGGCGGGGAAGTGCTGCATCCGTCCGACGGGGGCGCGACAAAGTTTACGATGCTTGGCCCCGGAGGTGTACCAGGGCCCGGCTGGATGGCATAGATGTAGCCGGAAACCGAATTGACTACCGGGTAGTCGAGAGGGGTGGGAGCCGAAGAGCTACCGAATAGCTGCGTCAGCGAGATAGGGGTTCCGGCGCACAGTTGCGATGTGAGGCCCAGGGCGCCAGATCCATATTGGCTACCCACTGAAAGCACCAACTCGGTGGATTCAGGGTCATAGTTCAATTCGCTCCAGGGCGCCAGGGAGCTATAGAGGCTTGGCATCGCTGCGCTGTTGCTGAGGACGGTTTCCGGTGAGCCTTCGGAGGAAGAAAGGTTGTATTCGAGCAGCATCCCAGGAGTCGTCAGCGAGTTCGAATTGAATCCAAAGACGTAGGCAATGCTGTTCGCGGCGTTGATGTCGGCTCCGCCGATTGCTGTGTATGGAGACGCGGCGGAGATCGTGGAGAGCCCGGCGCCTGGAGTAATGTCCACGTCGTTGTTATTCATGGACGGCTTCGTCGTGCCGGTGAAGAAGCTGAACTGCGTGGTATCGAGAATGGTGATGGGAACGGCGAGATTGACGGTGGACGCACTGGGATTCTCGTTGATCAGCACAAGCTTGCCCGCGCCGTTGTCCAGGAGCGTTTCCACATTGAGCACGGTTGTCGTTGCGCCGCTGTTGTAGCCCACCACGTGCTGAAGATTGTTGGCAGGCGTCGTGCTCTGATTGGGGTCGTAGACAAAAAAACCCGACGTGCTATATGTTCCAGCCGCTCCGTAAGCGGAGTCGCCCAGATCGTTCACATAGACCATGTGATTCGAAGGATCGATGACAATCGGGCCGTACTGCGCGGAGTAATCCAGGCTGAGCGTAGCCGGCGTGGGCAGCGGCGAGGCGGACCAAGGTGCAGTGGGAAGAATGTAAAGCGTGTCGGGAAATGCGCCGAAGGAGTTCAGGATGTACACGCTCCCTTGCACTGGGTCGACGTTCATCTCCAGGTTCGATAGCGCATTGGTGGTGAGCTCAAGCATCGGTCCCTGCGTGCAATTGCCCTGCTGGTCAATGGATTCGTAGGCCGCGTATACGGCGCCGCCGGAGATCATCGCGAGATAGATGTTGCTATTGGCTAAATCTACGTACACCGCTCCGCTGCTGACGGAAAGACTCGAGCCCGACACCATGTAAGCCGGGCAGCCCTGTCCGGAGAGCATGACGCCGTCTTCAAGCAGGCTCACGGACGAATCGGTGTTCAGACACGGCGTTGTAGGCGAGGCCGGGCGAGTTGTTCGAATTGATGGTGAATGCGTTGCTGTCGCCGGTTGTTGTGCCGAGTGTGGCCTGCGCGCGCAGGATGGGAGCGCAAACGAGGAGCAGCAGAACCGCGAAAACGGAGGCGGATTGGAAGACCCTGCGCCGGCTTCTCCCTCCAGGCGGCATGATTCCTGGCGGCTCTACGCTAGCGCCGTCAAGCGGCCTGGGTTGAACCTCTGCGCGTCTTTTGGTCTCTCTGTTCAAGGCCAGCCTCCGTGGTGATCAATCCGTGATGGATTTCAGGGGTCTGGCCGTCACTTAGCTGCCGGAAGCGAAGCGCTGGCTGGCGCAGCCGTAGCGCCGGTGCCAAAGGTAATCTGGACGGAGACGCTAACCGACTGGCCCGCCGTCACAGTCACCGCACATTCCGGCTGGCCAGCGCCGCCGCACTGGCCACCGGGTTGAGGCAAGGTCGCTCCGGTCAGGATGTATGGGTTAGGGGTGGTGTAAGCAGGCGACTCAGTGAAATTAGTAGCGCCGCACTGCTGCGAGGTGTAGTTGTAGAATGCCGACGATTCCAGCGCGGGGGCGTTGCTGCAGTACTGCTCAACGCTCGCGACAGACTGTATCTGGCCCCCATTTGAAATGTTATTCACGGTGCCGGTCAACGTGAATCCGGCCGCGTCGCTTGTATAGCCTTGAGTGGTACTTGCGTTTGCCGTGTAGGTCAGCAATCCGCACTGACCCGCGGTAGCTTCAGTCGGCGTGCAGTCAAGCCCCGCAAGATACGTCCGTGAATCCTGAAGGATGCAAGCCCCCTTGGTTGCCGCAGAGTCCGGGAGGGGTGACGCCAATGGTTGGCGTGGCGCTTGTACTAATGCCAACTTCAAATCCGCCGGAGACGTACTGGCCCGACAGCAGCCCCGTGAGGGCATCTGCGCCAGTGGGCTGGAGCGCATTCTCAAACTCGGTGTGGGAGACTAGCTTCCCGTCGGGGTTCCTCACCTCGATGGTCCAGTGGCCGTGAACCTGAATGCCCTCGTGGTTCCCACCCGGCTGCCGCCCGCCCAGCGCTGCCGGCTGACTAGCCTGCTCAGTTCTTGCTGGCGTGGCAGCCGGCGAGGTTGCGCTTGACTGAGCGCGACCCGCACTGGAACTTGAAAGCATCACGGCGAAGAGGGCGGCAAGCACCAAGCCCGGCCCGGCGATTCGCTCGATGGCCTCGCGTTTACTGTTTGTCTTCATTTTGTCTCTCCTCCCGGGTGTTCGTTCCTCTAAATCTCCGAAACTGCAGCTTGGTTCAATTGCCATTTCTCACTTTCGGCCATTGCTGTCAGCCAACGTTTCCGTCCCTCTAACTGCCCGCGCTCACGGCTAGCGAAAAGAGATCTACCTTAGATCGCCGAAGTCGCGGTGCGAACGAGCGGAGCCGAATAGACATGTCTTCGTGTAACCCATGCGCAGGTGCGGGAAGCCCTCTGTCTGAGAAAGCGAAAATAATCGGGGAATTGGACCGCGGAATCTAAAGAATCTTTGACTTCCTGCGATCTGGACGGCGAAAGGCTCTGCGCTTTTGCTGGCGATTTGTCTTTATTTTCAATAGGTTGACATTGAGTCCCCGCGCGCCTATCTTTGTTTACAATCTTTCAACGAGATCCGCGTGGGAGGGCAAGTTGTCTCAACTGCCGTCCAACACTCTTAATGAACTGCTGGCGAATTGGCAGGCCGGTGACGACGAGGCCTTGCGCGCCGTGTTCCCACGCGTCTACAACGAACTGCGGCGAGTTGCGCATCGTTACCTCAAAAAGGAACGGCCTGACCACACTCTGCAGAGTGCAGCTCTTGTCCATGAGGCCTATCTGCGGCTCGAAAAACAACACACAGGCCCGTTCGAGAACCGCGACCATTTCATCGCCATCTGCGCGCAGTTGATGCGACAGATTCTGGTGGAGCACGCTCGCGGCCGAAGAGCCGCAAAGCGGGACGGAGGCTTGCGGCTCTCGCTCGATGAAGGCCTGACGGGGAAAGCGCCGACCGTGGACATGATCGCCCTGGACGATGCTCTGACCGAATTGGCCCGGCTCGATCGGCAACAGAGCCGCATCGTTGAGTTGAGATTCTTCGGCGGCCTTTCCATCGATGAGACCGCCTGCGCGCTGAATCTTTCCCCGACCACAGTGAAGCGGCATTGGGCCACGGCCCGGCTTTGGCTGCATCACCAGATGAGCAACGCAACTGACTCATGACACCGGAGCGCTGGGAACAGATTCGCGATGTGCTCGAGAAGGCGCTGGAACTGGCTCCCGAGCAGCGCTCTGTCTATCTCGACGGGGTTTGCTCCTCTGATCCATCGCTGCGCAATGAGGTTGAAGCTTTGCTCGCGGACAACGCCAACCTGCCCTCCGGTTTTTTGCAATCCTCTGCGATGGCCGAAATCATCAGTGCGGAGATGGCGGGCATCGACTCTGTTGCTCCCCTTGAAGCAGGACAGGAGTTTGCGCAACGCTTTCGATTGATTCGCAAACTGGGCGAAGGCGGCATGGGACAGGTGTGGCTGGCAGACCAGACCTTGCCCGTGCGGCGGCAAGTGGCCCTGAAGATGATCAAGGCCGGCATGTACGACGAGGCTGTTGTGCAGCGCTTCCAGTCGGAGCGGCAATCGCTGGCGATCATGGAACATCCGGCGATCGCCAAGGTGTTTGACGCGGGGACGACGCCTCAGGGTCAGCCTTATTTCGTGATGGAGTACGTGCCCGGTTTGCCGATTACCGAGTATTGCGATCAAAAGAAACTCACGATCCGCGATCGGCTCGAACTATTCATTGAAGTCTGCGAAGGCGTGCAGCACGCACACCAGAAAGCCATCATCCATCGCGACCTGAAGCCGGCAAACATCCTGGTGGTTGAGGTGGACGGCAAGCCGGTGCCGCGAATCATCGACTTCGGGCTGGCCAAAGCGGCCACGCATCCGATCGCCGGCGACGCCCTCAAAACACAATTGGGAAACCTCGTGGGAACGCCCGGATACATGAGTCCGGAACAGGCTGACGCGAATGTACAGGACATCGACACGCGCACCGATGTGTACTCGCTCGGCGTTGTGTCTCTATGTGTTGCTTGCCGGGCAAGAGCCGTTTGAAAGCAAACAGGGTCAGAAGCAACAGCTCGACGAGTTGCTGCGCAAGTTGCGCGAGGATGAACCGCCGACGCCGAGCACGCGGGTCAGTGGCGATCGTCATTCTTCGAACGCAATAGCGCAAGCTCGCGGCATCGAGCCCGGACAACTGACACGCATGCTGCGCGGTGACCTTGACTGGATCACCATGAAGGCTCTGGAGAAGGATCGCGCTCGCCGGTATGGCACGCCATCCGAGTTTGCCGCAGATATTCGCCGCTACCTGAACCACGAACCGGTCCTTGCCCGTCCCGCGAGTGTTGCTTACCGGAGCGGCAAATTCGTGAAGCGCCACAAACTCGCGCTTGTGGTGGCATCGGTGTTCGCTGTCATGGCGCTTGCGGGCGCGGTAGCCATCGTAAGAGAAGCGCAGATCGCTCGCATGCAGGAAGCTCGCGCGGACCGCCGTTTCGAGGCCCTGCGTCGGCTCACTAATTCTCTGCTCTTCGAGTTTCATGACTCCATTGCGACGTTGCCCGGCTCGACAGCCGCGCGCGAGCTAGTGGTACGGCGCGCTCTTGAGTATCTTGAACAAATCAATGCGGACGCCCATGATGACCCGGCAACCTTGCGCGATCTAGCCGCCGGATATGAGCGTCTGGGGCAAATCCAGGCAGATGAGGGCAATCCTCACCTGGGCGGCGCAGGCTCTTTTGAGCAGGCAAAGGAACTCTACGGCAAGGCGCTTGTGATCCGTCAAAAATTGGCCAGCCTGGATCCGGCGAATGCGACGCTCGAACTTGAACTTGCTGACACTCTGTTCAACATTGCTCGAATTCATGAGCAACTTGGAGACATGAGCGGGGCTTTGCAGTTCCTCGGGCAGCGCCTCGCCATCCAGGAGGAACTCGGTAGGAAACAGCCCTCCGACACTCTCGCCTTTGATACAGCGCGAACATTAATCAACATGGGGTCGCTCCATGTGTGGCTGGGTGACCGCGATTCCGCGCTCGCGTATGAAGCCCGCGCACTCGATATAGGCAATGGGTTACTCAAGGCGAACCCGAACAGCGTTCAGGCGCGGATCACGGTTTGGCGATCGCTTACCTGGAGTGGATGGGCGCTTAAGTTGCAACGAAAGTTCAAAGATGCCGCCGCGAATTGGCGAAGAGGCCTCGCGATTTCTGAAAACCTCGCATCCGAAGATCCGAACAACACCACCTACCAAAGATATCTGATATCGGATCACGGCAATCTGTGTGAGACCCTGGCTTATGCCGGCGAGTTTTCAGAAGTGCGAAGCAATTGCCGGACGGCAATTGCAACCAATCAGGCGATGGTGAACTCAGATAGAAACAATACGCAGGCTCTCGCCGATCTAGGCAACTCAAACATGACGATGGGACTCGCGCTTTATCTCATGCGCTCCCCGCGACAAGCCTTGATTTATGAACAGAGAGCGACAGCCATCTATCTGGACTTAGCCCTCCACGATCCTGATTCGTTATCGAATGCCGTGGATCGCTCCGAGTCGCTGCTCTATCTGGGGCGTGTCGAGGCCGATTTGCATCATCCCGAACTTGCGCGCAGGAGCGCGGTGGAAGCCGAGAAGCTTCTCGAAAAACTGGTGAAACGAAATCCGCAGAATCACTATTACTTAGATTCGCTCGAGGAGGCTCAGGGGGTCGTCAAGGTCCTCCCGCATGATACGGCTCCCCTCGCCGTCCACTAGTTCTGGTGGAGTGGCGGTTCACCGAGTCGAGGGCCAAACCATTTCCGCTTCGGGGTGTGGTGTATGGTTGGCAATCCGAAAGTTACTAACTGGAAAACGCGCTCATCCCATTTATTCGAATTTTGCATTTGCAATTTCAGACTGCCGCGCTCCCCAAAGAGCACCAAGCAAAGGATCCGTCGGCTCATCGAGCAACTCGATCTCTGGAAAACGGGTTAGCAGATTCTGGTTCATCGTCTCGCGAACAAGCCGGGCATGGGTCATGATGCTTCCGGCGACGGCCACCGGCGGGGGCCGGAAAACGGTATCTTTTTCAACTCCGCGCAGACGCTCGATGAGCAGAGCCACCGACTCGGCGAGTTTTCGCCCACCCTGCATCATCACCTCCACGGCCACTTCGTCACCCTTCTCGGCACAGGCAACAAAACCCGGTGCAAGCCGAGAGAAGTCAGGCGCGGGTACCTCGTTTGCGTAGGCAATCAGATCCTCAACCGAGTCCAGGCCCCAGTGCGCTAGAGCCGCCTGCAATAAAGCTGTGGGGCGCTGCCGATCAATGGCACGAAAACATCGGCGAAGCCCCAGAAGGCCCAAATAATGCCCCGATCCGTAATCGCCTAATGCCGGCCCCCACCCTCCAGCGGTAAGGATTGCACCGGAACGATCGCGACAGGCAACGTTCGATCCTGTTCCAGCCAGCACGACAATTCCGCGTCCCCCTTGGAAAGCTGCGTCGAGCGCGATCTCAACGTCGTTCACCAGGCTCAACCGGCCGCCTACATACTGGGGAAATGTTTGCCGGAGCCAGTCGGCAACAAGAGGCACGGTGTTGCCAGCCGCCCCGATCCGGCAGCACGTGATCGCGGTCATGGGAATGCCGCTCCGCCGCGTCAGTTCGCCGAGGGCCTGCTGCAGATTCGATTCGGCCTCTGCCGCGCTGACCCGCATCCGCTTGATGCTGCCAACCTGGACTCGGGCCAACTCACGCGTTGCATCCCCAACTGCGAATTGTGTCTTGGTTCCACCGGCATCGACACCGAGGAAATAGTTCATTTTTCCACTTCCACATTTCCAGCATCCAGACGGTTACAGTTCGATGGCCTCTCTCGCCTCACACTTCGCGACTGATGCGACATCTAATCCGGGCGAAGAGCCATCGCATCTGGATTGCGCCCCCTCTTCACCAAGCGAAGCCGACTCAACCTGGATGGACGACGATTTAGGTTCTTGGATGATGCCATTCGGAGTTACCATGCACCCGAATGATCATTCGATTGTAAAACAATCAAGAGGAAGATCATTTCATGAATAACTTTCTCCCTTTAGCTCCGCCAGCTGGCTTTCTGCTTCGACATACTGGCGTTTAAGGAGCGTCCTTGAAAAACTTAGGGAGGCAATTCACACCGTTTCAATCACTCCATCACAAAATGCAGGCATGGAATGCGGTATGGTCATAGAGCCTAATTGTGATCATTGATTTGAGTGAAACTGTGGATTTCTTGGTTCATTCGCGCAATAACGTGCGAATATTTCGTTTAGTCTTCAGATCGAGGGAATAGAATTCTTCTGTCATGTCCGAGTCCATCAACCGACGGTCTGAGCAAATTGTCAAGTTTCTCCTGAGGACCGGAAGCGCAACCGTCGAAGAGATTGTGGCAGAGGCTGGCTCGTCGGCGCCGAGTATTCGGCGCGACTTGGCGCGGCTTGAAAACCGTGGGCTAATCCGGCGCACGCACGGGGGCGCGGAATTGGTTGAGCCGCTGCTCTACGAGCCATTCCGCTACGACAGTTCTTTTTTGGTTCGCGAACAGCTTCACGCCGCCGAAAAGCGTAGCATCGGTCTCGCCGCCGCGGAACTGATCCAGGCCGGCGAAACTGTAGGGCTGTCGGCGGGTACCACCACCACCCATATCGGCCGCAGCCTGCGTCACCGCGAGAGAATCCAAGTGGTCACGAACGCCCTCAATATCGGCATGGAGCTCAGCGACCAGACATCCATCCGTACTTACTTGACCGGCGGCGTGATTCTCTGGCCATGGACGTTCGCACTTTCCGGTGATGCGGCCCTAAGCTTCCTCGACAATATCTATATGGACAAGGTCTTCCTGAGCGTTACAGGATTTGATGCGGAACGCGGAGCCACGTCGCTCGAAGCTGACGAAGCCCTGGTTTACCGTAAGATGCTCAAACAATCCAAGCAGGCCATCATCGCCACCGACTCCAGCAAGCTTGGCAAAGTCAGCCCCGCCATTATTTGCCAGACCAGCGACATCCATATTCTGATTACCGACCAGGACGCCACTCCGGAAGCGATCGCTCCCTTTGAGCGTCAGGGAATCAAGGTCATCCGCGCCTGATCCAAGCCCCGGCTCACTCCATCGGGGCGTCGGCGCCGGGGGTTACGTCTTCTGGCGCGGAGAATGCAGCTCGCAAAATTCGCGATGCAGCAGCCGCACCGCTTCCCGAACTTCAGCTTCCAGCTCTTCTGAAGTGAACTCTCGCGCGGTCGCTCCGTTATTGCGGGTCAGCGAGCCGTGGAGAGAAAACGTTCCAGAGCGCCGCACAACCTCAACCAGGGTTGCCAACCGCAATCCGCCGCCGGCAATGACGTGAATCCGTCCCGCAGCTCTCTGGCACAGCCGCGAAAGCGATTCTGCTCCTCTCAGCACATCGGCCGCGCCTCCCGAGGTGAGAAGGTTGTCGGCCCCGGTTTCAATCACATTCTCGAGCGCCTCGTCTAAATCCGGTGTCTCATCGAAGGCGCGATGAAAGGTGACTGCCATGGGGCGGGCCAGGTCCACGAGCGCTCGGGTTCGTTCCACATCCACCCGGCCGTCGGGAAGCAGCACTCCTATGGCCACCCCGCTGGCTCCGGCCTCTTTCGCCTGCCCGATTTGTCGGCGCATCTCAAGAAACTCTTCTGGCGAGAAGACGAAGTCTCCGCCTCGAGGGCGAATCAGCACGTTGACTGGAATCGAAAGTGTCCTGATACCGCCGGCCATCGTATCGGAACTCGGTGTGAGGCCGCCGAGGGCAAGCTCCGAGCAGAGCTCGATCCGGTCCGCGCCCCCGGACTCGGCAGCTCGTGCGGCCTGAAGATTTTCTGCGCACAACTCGAAAAAGATAGTCTTCATGGCCGGTTCCAGCCAGGTTTCCTTTGCGATAGATTTACTGTCAATCGCTCAGTCGGGCTCATTGGAGAGAAACCAGCGAGGTAAGGCTCGCCGCTGCGATTCCATCCATCACGATTGACCAACTCATCCCTAAATGACGTCATTGTCTCTGGTGTCGGTATGGTTTCATGGCGTGTCTTCTGTTGGGTCTGCCGGTACAAATTGTGTGGTGAATATATCACATGAAATGGAAATGCGCTAATATCTGATTGATATTATCACTTTCGATCAATAATACTCAAGGCCCAGAAATTAGGTACCGAGAGCGGGTCGTAGCGTTCCGGTCCCGTGTTGTGGAAATCCTCCCGCATTCGACAAGCTGGTCTTTGATCGTTCCCCAATCTCAATCATCGCAACCGCGCCCGTTTCTAGAAGCTGTGCCGCTTAACGTTGTATAATCAACCGCTTACCATTACTACAATCCAAGGGTCCAGAGGCCTCGGACCGTCTCGCCGAGAGCGGGAGCGGCGCTGCTCTATGTCTACGGATGCGCGCCGATCCCAATCAATTCGTCCTGGCATTCGAACAGCGTTCTTTGGGGGTCTTCAGGAGTAACTTCAATCCATTCATATATATGCTTATAGATCATCGTTTTGATTGTTTAAGCCATTTTTTTTCATTTTCCTGTTGCATTTCTTCGCGAACGGTGTAATATGGCTGCAATCGACGTTGCGCATTTCGCCGCCATTTGATCATTCTTGGGGATAGATTTACTGGCGGCGCTTACTGACGCGAGGTTCAACCACGACGGTCCACCTCGATTTTTTCCCAGTCAGTACCACAAGAAGCGCCTGCTCCTGTTTCAACTGACCACTATTGCGCGATCTGGACCGTTGTTTGAGCGACCTTGCGGGAAAGCCAAACAATCATCCCGAACCCTTATTGAGGAGGACATTCCAGTGAAGCTATTGAATCGGATGTTGCTGATTGCGGCCGGCGTTGCCTGCCTGCTTGTTCTGGTTTTGGCGGTATCGCCGAGCGCGGAGGCTCAGCAGGCTGCTGGGTCAATAACCGGAATTGTTACGGATGCCTCGGGGGCGGTGGTTGCCAATGCGACCGTGACCGTGCGCGATGTTGACCGCGGCACTACATGGGTCACAAAAACGGATGACGCGGGACTTTATGAATTTCCGACGATCATGGTGGGCAGAGTTCAAGTCAAAGTGGAAGCTGCAGGCTTTCAATCCGAGATCCGCAGTGCCTTCAGTCTGACCCTGAATCAGATCGCTCGCGTGGACGTTCACCTGAAAGTGGGCAACGTAAACACCACGGTCACCGTGAGCGAGATTCCGCCGCTCTTGCAAACCGGGTCGACCGAGTTGAGCACGTTGATTGACGCCAACGCCGCGTCGAATCTCCCCTTGGCGACGCGCGACGTCAACCAGTTGACGCTGCTGGCCCCGGGCGTCGTGAGCGCCAACATCTTCTCCTTTGAGGCACCGGTGAGCACTTTTGGCACCGGCCGGCCGATGGTCGATGGCGCCCGCGAACAGGATGACAATTTCAGCCTCGACGGCATGGACATGAACCAGCCGGACAATGCGGACGTCGCGTATACGCCCGCTCCCGACGCCATACAGGAATTCAATCTCATCACTACCAACGCCGGCGCCGACTACGGTAACTACATCGGCGGCGTGATTGTGGAGTCGCTCAAGTCCGGCACCAACCAGTTTCATGGGGATCTCTACGAGTACGTGCGCAACACTAGCCTGGATGCGAATAGCTGGCAGGATAAGGGCTATGCCTATTTTCAAATTCCCAACCCAACGGGGCCCGGCTATGTCAACGATACGGCTTTTCCGCGTCCTCCATTGCACTGGAACGAGTTTGGCGGCACTGTGGGCGGGCCGATCATCAAGAACAAGTTGTTCTTCTTCCTCGATGAGGAGAGCACGCTCTACGACGTGCCGAGGACCGAGGAGAGCAACAATACTGTTCCCGCGGCCTATATTGCTGGCAATTTCGGCGCCCTCTGCTCCGCGGCCGGCGGTTCCTTCAACGGCGCCGGCATATGTTCAGTCGCCAGCGCCCAGCTTTACGATCCATACAGCGGCAACTATGGCAGCCGCACGCCGATTCCAAACAACAACCTGACGGCGTACATCGCTTCAGCTACGGATGGAATCGCCTTCAGCAAGGCGGCGCAGAGCATCGTTAACTCCTCGCTGTTTCAGAAGTCAATTGAGGAGGCAAATTACTACACCAGCAATTCGATCAACAGCTATCAAGGAGATGCCAAGATCGACTGGCAGGCATCACAGAGTGACCACATCATGGGCCGCTGGACCCAGATGCAGACGACGTATGTGGCTTCGAATGGAATTGACAACGCACTCAATCCCGAGTCGGGCAGAAATTATCCGCTCAAGAACTTCGTCGCAAACTACGACCATACGTTTGCGCCCACGCTGGTCAACGAGGCCCGCGTAGGGTTCCAGGATTTTCCGGCCGCCGACCAGTCGTACGCGAACACCAGTGGTGAGAATCTCGCCTCGACGTTTGGCATTCCCGGAGTGAATACAACATTCTTGCCACAGATCAACTACGGAGAATTCGGCACCATCGGCACTCCCGACCTTCTCGAGAGCTTCCACGACACGACGATCGAGGCCGAGGACGCAATCACCTGGACCCACGGACGGCAGTCGATTCACGCCGGATTCGAATTCTTCAACTACCGTATGAACGATGTTTATCCCGGCAATGCGGGCCTCGCCGGAAGCTGGTCGTTCACCGGGCAGTTCACAGGCAACACTGTCGCGGGCACTTCGGGGGGAGATGGATTTGCCGACTTCCTGCTCGGATTACCAGAAAATGTCCAGGAAGGATCTGCATTCACCCTGCACCTCCGCAACAGCGTCTACGGCGGCTTCGTTCAGGATGACTACCGGATCACTCATAGCCTGACGCTGAATCTTGGCCTGCGCTACGAAGACATCACACCGCGCGGCGACGCAGTGAAGGACTATAACATCAACTTCGATCGCGCCACCGGAAACCCCGAAGTTGGCACCAATTACGACAATTACCTTGGGGTCGACAACTGGCAGCCGCGCTTCGGCTTTGCGTGGCAGCCCAGCTTCGCGCCCCAAACGGTTGTGCGCGGGGGCTTTGGTATCTCAGCCTCGATGGAGGGCGAGGGGGTCAATAACATGGCTGACCAGAATCCTCCCAATACGGTCGCTCATGAGGTAACCAACGGTGCCGTGAACCTGCCGAGCTTCACGCTCGACAAAGGCTACACCACGTTCCCGGCGAACGGCTGCACAGCGGCGGGCGTTATGGCCCTTTCGGCGGCTTGCATCTCCGGTGCGACCCTCCACGAGACCAACCCCCATCTGCAACCGGCCGTCGATCGGCAGTGGAACCTTACGATTCAACACCAGTTTGGCAAGACCACTACGGTGTCGCTGGGATACGTGGGCAACTCCATTGAACACATGATGGACATCTATTGGTACGGACAGTCCTACATGAATTCGGATGGTATGATCAGCCCGCCTCCTTACTCCAAGGCGCTTTTCAACGCGGGCGCAGGCGCAGTCCGCTACAACGGATCGGACGCTGTTTCAAACTACAACGCGCTGGAGGCCACGCTGGCGACGCGCAGCTACCACGGCCTCGATTTCGCTGCTTCCTACACCTGGTCGAAGTGTCTCGCGAACTCTCTGGGCTACTTTGGCTCCTACGGCGACGAGGAAGGCGTGGGCGAATTCCAGACCATCGGCCAACACAACTTCTTCCAGAATGAGTATGACCCGATGGGCGACTACGGCAAGTGCATCACGGACGCGGCTGGTGACTTCAACGCGTACGGTGTGTACGCTCTTCCTTTCGGTCGGGGCAAGACGTTTGGCTCCAGCGTTCCGAAGGGAGTCGATGAGGTGATCGGCGGCTGGCAGACGGCGCTCGACCTTACCTTCCGTTCCGGGTTCGCCATTCAGCCGGCAGGACCGGATGACTCCGGGACGACCTCGGTCAACCCACGGCCCGATTGCGTTTCGGGCGTTTCCACTTATATGTCCCCCACCTGGGAGCAGATCGGAACCTCCTTTGGACGGGTTACTCTCAATCCGAATATTGCCTCCGCGCCTGCCACCGGAACCTTCGGAAACTGCCAGAACGGCATCTGGCGCGGGCCAAACTTGAAGACAGCCGACCTTAACCTGACCAAGAAGTTCCCAATTACGGAGAGTGTCGACCTGGCGCTCGAGGCCCAGTTCATCAATCTGACCAACACGCCCATCTTCAGTCTGCCCGCAGCATGGCCGGGTCCGTTCAGCGATTGCGATTCTTGCAACGGGATTCGCACGTCTGGACCTAGCGGCGGCGGCGGCGGAACGGTGGGAACGTTTGGCATGGAAGACGGTTCGAACCCTGGCCGCGAGATTGAGCTGGCACTCAAACTTAACTTCTGACGAATGCCAATCCGCAACGCTCCGGCGCCTGCAAGAACCGGGATGGAGCCAATGCATGAAGCTCGAAGTGGGCGCCTTCGAGCTTCGTTCATTGCCTCAACTCGCCGTGGGGCGCCTGCCGTAACGCCGTTGGCTCACTCAGAGAGACGTCCTGGCAGGAATGCCTGCGAAGTCCGCGGCATGCGCACGACAACCTGCCGGAGCAAAGCTCTGGCCCAAGAATCAACCTATGCCATTACCTGTGGCTGTCCTTGAATTTCAAGCTTTGCGCGAGACGGGCGCCGAACGGAGTTCGGCAAAGGATCTCCATGAGCGGCAGAGCGGTCCTCCCCAAGGCGCAGGTGATTCCCAGGCATCCCGCCGCTTGGGTTCCAACCGTCTATTTCGCCGAAGGCATTCCCTTTTATATCGTCAACTTCCTGGCGTTGTTCTTTTTTCAAAGAATGGGCATGCACAATTCGGTCAACACCCTGATCATCAGTTTGCTCGCGTTGCCTTGGACTCTGAAACCCATCTGGAGCCCCCTGTTGGAGATGTTCAAGACAAAGAAATTCTTTGTTGTGCTCATGCAGCTGGCCGGCGGCCTGAGCCTGGTGCTGATCGGATTGTTGCTGAACTTGCCGAGATGCTTCGGCTGCGCAGTAGCGTTGCTCGCGGTTGTGGGTTTTTGTTCCGCGACGCACGATATAGCTACCGACGGCATTTATATTGCCTCGCTCTCCGACAAAGAGCAGGCCGCTTATGTCGGCTGGCAGGGCAGTTTCTACAATCTGGGGCGCATCTTTTCAATGGGCGGACTGCTGTGGCTGGTTGGATTTCTCAGCGACAGGTTCGCACGTGCCGGCTCCGCGGCGCCGGTTGCTCACGCATGGACGGCCGTCTTCGCACTGGCTGGAGTGATTCTTGTAGTACTCGGCTTCTATCACGCGCGCGTGCTGCCTACGGGCGGAGAAGAGAGACGATCGGAGAATCTGTCGCAGATGGCTGCGACCTTCCGCGATGTGGTTGCAAGTTTCTTCAAGAAACCGAGCATCTATCTGTTGTTGCTATTTATCTTTCTTTACCGCGTCGGCGAAGGACAGGTCATCAAGGTCGGCCCGCTGTTCCTCCAGGCCGCGCGGCAAACCGGGGGATTGGGACTGGATCCCAGGAACGTCGGAGCTGTCTACGGCGTTTTCGGCAGCGTAGCCTTCCTATGCGGAAGCGTGCTGGGCGGGTATTTCACCGCCCGTCTGAGCTTGAAGCGCGCTTTGCCCTGGCTCGTCATGATTTTGAATCTCCCCATGCTTGCCTATTGGTACTTGAGCGTCGCGCTTCCGACGAGTTCTGTCATTGTCGCCGCTGCCTTGAGCATCGAAATGTTCGGATACGGCTTTGGCTTTGTCGGGATCATCCTGCTCATGATGCAGGAGATTGCACCGGGAAAATACCAGACCGCTCATTATGCCTTTGCCAACGCGCTCATGAACCTTGGCCTGATCGTGCCCGGCGCCGTGAGCGGATGGATTCAGACCAGGCTTGGCTACACTCGCTTTTTCATCTGGGTGATCGTCTCCGCGCTGCCCGCGCTGATTCTCTCGCGTTTTATTCCGATTCGTGGAGCAAACAAGCCCTTGTCACAGATCGAGATCGCGCAAGAGTCATTCACTTGACAGCTCATTCAGGGGATTTGTAATGGTTGAAATGACGGAAGAAGCTCTCGAGCGCGCAACCCCCGCGGCCCATGGAGAGTTGAAGGTAGTGATTTTGGCGGCGGGCAAGGAAACCACCGGCGCAGACGGCCAGCCCTTGATTCTCGCGAACCTGGGCAACTGCAGCGTTCTCGAGTGCGTGGCGCAGAATGCGCTCCAGATAGTTCCCGCCGAAGACATTTACATTGTGGTTGGAGATCGCAAGGAGCAGGTGCGGTCACTGTTGGGCGAGAGATATGGCTATGTCGTCCAGGAGAAACCGCTCGGCACCGGAGACGCGGTTTTGCACGTATCCGAGTTGCTCGGCGATTTTGCCGGCAATCTGCTCATCCTTTATGGCGATACTCCGCTGTTCCGGCCCGGCACGATTCGCGGGCTGCTCAATCGCCATCGCCTGCGGAAGGCGCATCTCACGCTGCTCACGGCAAACGTCGAACGCTCGTTGCCTTACGGGCGCATCATTCGCGATGCGGCCGGCGAGATCATCGACATTATCGAAGACAAAGACGCCTCAGCTCAGGTTCGCGAAATTCGCGAGCTGAACGCCGGTGCGTACGTGGTCAATGCGGAAATTCTTGCCACCGCGCTCCACAGCCTGGCCGCGCCACGCAACGGGGAGAATCAGATCACCGATTGCGTTCATCAGCTGATCCGGCGCGGCTGCAGAATCGCAAACTATCAACTCTACGACCAGGACGAGGTGCAGGGCATTAACACCGCGCAGGATCTGGAACATGCCAGATTCATTCTTCAAAAGCGCCTGTTTCGCCCGAGACGCGAAGAAGAACAAAACCTGATCGCCTTTGGAACAGGCGGATGGCGCGCCATCATCGGCGAAGGTTTCACCATGCACAACGTCCGCCGTCTCAGCCAGGCACTGAGCAATGAGATTACCCGGCGCGAGGTCGAAAGTCACGGCGTCCTGATCGGCTACGACCGGCGTTTCCTGTCGCAACAGGCAGCCGAAGCATCAGCCGAGGTTTTTGCCGGCAACAACATTCCCACCATCCTGCTGAACGAGGATGCGCCCACGCCGCTCGTCACCTACGCGACCGCGATCGAGGGCTCTGCTTACGGCCTGGTCTTTACCGCCAGTCATAATCCGCCGGAATGGAATGGGCTCAAAGTTTTTCATAGCGACGGATCGCTCCTTCTGGACGACGAGACCCTCCAGATCGAAGCGGAGACTAACGCTCTGACGCCGAATGATGTCATCAAGCTGGAACTCGATTTGGCGCTCGAGGCCGGGATTGTCCGGCGCAAGGATTACACCAACGAGTACGTCGATGCCGTCGAGGCGCTGATCGATTTGGATGCGATTCGCAAAGCTAACCTCAAGGTGATTGTGGATCCGATGTACGGCGTGGGGCAGCTCACGCTGGGAACGGTGCTGACAGAAGCGCGCTGCCGGGTCACCTTCATTCACGAGCGCCATAATCCCTTGTTTGGAGGGCGCTCGCCGGCGCCAAGCCTGGAAGCGCTCCGCATCCTGAGTTCGCAGATGGAAGAGGACGGCTACGACGTGGGCCTGGCCATGGACGGCGATGCCGACCGCATCGCGATCCTCGACGAGAGGGGCCGTTACATCTCGGTCAACGATTTACTGGTGGTGATCTATTGGTATCTCCACGAGATACGCGGCGAGCGCGGCGGCGTGGTGCGCAACCTTTCCACCACTCATCTGCTTGATCGCCTGGCCCGCTCCATGGGCGAACCATGTTACGAGGTTCCGGTCGGCTTCAAACACATCGTTCAAGCGATGCAGCAGCGCAACTTGCTGCTCGGCGGCGAATCCTCGGGCGGGCTCACCATCCGCGGACACATTCTGGGTAAGGACGGCATCTTTGCATCGGCCCTGGTGGTGGAAATGCTGGCCCGTACCGGTGAAAAGATTTCAGAATTGCTCAAGCGCGTGTATGCCATTACCGGAACGCTGCACGATCTGGACGAAGCGATCCCAGCCACGCCGGAGATGCGTATCGCTGTGCCTCGCAGGCTCAAAGAAAGCTCGAGCGGCACCATAGGCCGCTACCCGATCACCAGAATCTCGCACGCCGATGGCATCAAGATGTTCCTGGAGAACGACAACTGGGCGCTACTGCGCTTCTCAGGTACCGAGCCCGTACTGAGACTTTCAGTCCAGGCCGACACAGAGGAAAAAGCGGTGGAGATGATGCATTGGCTCCGCCAATTCGTTATGGCCAAGGCGTAAGGAATAGCCTCGGCGTTTTAGCATCGCAACTTTATCAGAGATGTATTATGCGTTACGGCCATTTCGACAATCAGAATCGCGAGTACGTGATCGACCGAGCGAATGTGCCGGTCTCCTGGTCCAACTATCTTGGGGTAAGGGGCTTGTGCACTGTAATTTCCCACAATGCCGGAGGCTATTCATTCTTCAAGAGCGCCGAGCATGGGCGCATCACGCGCTTCCGCGCCAACGGAGTCCCGCTCGACCGTCCCGGACACTACGTTTATCTGCGCGACGACGATACCGGTGAATATTGGTCGGTCTCATGGCAGCCGGTGGGCAAGAGCTTGGATCAAGCCAGCTATCAATGCCGGCACGGCCTCTCTTACTCCCGGTTTATATGCGACTATCGAGAGCTTCACGCTGAACAGACTCTGTTCATCCCCATCGATGATGACGTTGAGCTATGGGATGTCAGGATCAGAAATACAAGCGCCTCACCGCGCCGCTTGAGTATCTTCGCGTATGTAGAGTTTTCTTTCCACCACGTGGAGATCGACAATCAAAACCTGCAGATGAGCTTATATGCGAGCGGCGCCAGCTATGAGAACGGCGTAATCGAATATGACTTCTTTTATGAACCCACGACATTCAGCTACTTTGCCGGTAGCTTCGAACCCGACAGCTATGACACGATGCGCGACCGTTTCCTGGGCAGTTACCGCACAGAGACAAACCCGCTCGCCGTTGAAGCGGGGATGTGCGGCGGCAGCGCCGAACTGGGCGGCAATCACTGCGGCGCCTTGCATAAGGAGCTGGCCATTGCAGCAGGCGAAGAATCGCGTCTGGTTTTCATGCTCGGCGTGGGACCGCGGGCCAAAGGCAAAGAGATTCAGAGAAAGTATTCCAATCTAAATCGAGTCGACGAGGCATTTACCACGCTGAAGTCTTACTGGGAAGATAAATGCGCTGCGTTCCAGTGCAAGACGCCAAACGCGGGGATGGACACCATGGTCAACACCTGGACACTTTACCAGGCCGAGACCTGCGTGGTCTGGTCCCGCTTTGCATCGTTCATCGAAGTCGGCGGCCGCACCGGGCTGGGATTCCGCGATACTTCGCAGGATCTCATGAGCGTGGTCCACACGAGCCCTGCAATTTGCCGCCGGCGCATCGTCGAATTGCTCCGGGCGCAGGTAAGCCAGGGTTACGGCCTGCATCTCTTCGATCCCGACTGGTTCGATCCGGAAAAACAGAATGCCCCGGTGTTCAAATCCCCGACCATTGCACACGCGCCCGATCGCAAGAGCATCGTCCACGGCATTGAGCACGCCTGTTCCGATGACGCGTTATGGATTGTCGTCAGCACCTGCGAATACGCGAAAGAAACCGGCGACGTTACACTCTTCGACCAGGTGGTTGCCTTCGCCGATGAGGGCGAAGCCACGGTCTACGAACATCTCAAGCGCTCCCTGGATTTCTCCGCCGATCAAGTTGGCTCCAGCGGCATCTGCAAGGGCCTGCGCGCCGATTGGAACGATTGCCTGAATCTGGGCGGCGGAGAAAGCGCGATGGTTTCCTTCCTGCACCACTGGGCTCTGCGCGCCTTTGTCGAGGCCGCTGAGCACCTGGGCCGGCACAAGGACGCAAGGAATTACAGCGCGCTCGCGGAAAAGGTTCGCGCCGCCTGCGAAAGCCAGCTATGGGATGGAGAGTGGTATCTGCGAGGAGTTACAGCCAGGGGCTCGAAGATCGGCTCCCATGAAAGCGAAGAAGGCCGAATCTTTCTGGAGAGCAATGCCTGGGCGGTGGTGTCCGGGGCGGCTTCGCCGGAACGCGGAAAGTCCTCGATGGACGCCGTCAACAAGCATCTGTTCTCCGAACGCGGCATTCATCTGCTATGGCCCGCGTTCTCCAAGCCGAACGACGACATCGGTTTTGTCGGCCGCGTCTACAAAGGCGTGAAGGAGAACGGCGCGATCTTCAGTCATCCCAATCCATGGGCGGTCGTCGCCGAGTGCAAGTTGGGCCGGGGCGCGCGGGCCATGAAGTTCTATGACTCGTTGCTGCCTTATCACCAGAACGGCATCATTGAGATTCGCGAGGCTGAGCCTTATTCCTACTGCCAGTTTGTCATGGGCCGGGATCACACGGCATTTGGACGGGCGCGGCACCCGTGGCTGACAGGCAGCGCGGGCTGGAACTTGACGGCCGCGACACATTGGATTCTGGGCGTACGCCCGCAATTCGACGGATTGATCGTCGATCCCTGCATTCCTGGCGACTGGGAAGAATTTCATGTAACGCGGCGATGGCGAGGGGCGACCTTCGCCATCACTGTGAAGAATCCAAATGGAGTAGAGAGAGGCGTCATAGCCGTTACGCTCAACGGCGAGCCGGCCTCAGGCGCGCTCAAGCCACAGCCAAAGGGTTCGGCGAACGAGGTGATCGTAGTCATGGGATAACTGCTGCTTCCGCGCCGGAAATTACTCATACAGTACTAGCGTGCGAAGATCGGGGAAGGCATACTCGATCTTCTGTCTGGATTTGATGAATGAAAGACTCAAGAAAATTGCTTCCGAAGAAATCGCGCATTGCCGCACGCGCGGCCAAACCTCCCGCGCAAGCCAGCGCGGCGCCTGCATTTGTTCGCGAAAAGCGCACCGTCCTCACCGCGAAGAGGCTCTACGACGGAACCAACCTGCTCGACGACCCTGTGGTTGTCCTGGAAAATGGTCGCGTCACCTCCATTTCCACGCGCGCTGCCGGCGCACTGCCCGCCGGGGCGCGGGTCCTCGACTTTTCCGGCGCAACGCTGGCTCCCGCGTTTTTCGACGTGCACATTCACGGCGCCGGCGGGCACGACGTGATGGAAGCGACGCCTGAAGCGCTCGCCGCCATGGGCAACTTCCTGGCTTCGCGGGGAGTTGGTGCCTTTCTGGCGACCACGGTTACCGCGCCTCTGGACGCAACGTTGCGGGCGGTCAATGGGTTGGCGAGGCTCATGGCGCGTCCGCCAGCCGAGGGGCAAGCGCGGCCCTTGGGAATTCATTTGGAGGGGCCGTTTCTCTCGCACGCCAAGCGCGGCGTACAGCCGGCTGAGTATCTGCTGGCGCCCGACATCGCGACCTTCGACAGGCTCTTCGATGCAGCTGAAGGAAAGATACGGCTAATCACGCTCGCTCCCGAACTGCCTGGCGCAGTGGAACTGACGGCACACGCCACCAAGCGTGGAGTTCGCGTGTCGCTGGGCCACTCGAACGCCACCGCCGCCCAGGCCTGCGCCGCGATTGACGCCGGAGCCGTGAGTGCAACGCATACTTTTAATGCCATGCGGCCACTGGATCATCGCGAACCAGGCATCCTGGGCACAGTGCTCACTTGCGACGCGCTGTTTGCCGAGCTGATCTGCGACGGCGTGCATACGGCGCCCGGGATCGTGCAACTCTGGTGGCGCGCCAAGGGGCCGGAGAGGGCGATTCTGGTTACCGACGCGATGAGCGCCGCAGGGATGCCGGATGGGGAATATGAACTGGGCGGATTCGCGGTGCACGTGGCGCGGGGACGGGCCACGGCCAGGGGCGTCCTGGCCGGGAGCGTATTGACGCTGGATCGCGCTCTGGCCAACTTCGTCGCGTTCACGGGTGCGTCCGTTGAGCAGGGACTACGGCTTTTGACCGCCAATCCAGCCGCGATGACCGGACTTGGGCGTGAAGCAGGCTCCATTGCTGTCGGCCGCAAGGCAAACCTGGTGGCTGTAAGCGCTGAGGGAAAGCTGATTGCCTCGCTTGTGAATGGCAGGCTCGCGAAAGGATGAGACTTGCTTCGATCATTCTCGCCCGCGATCTTGTTTGCCTTGAAGTTCCCGTGGAGCGGTGCAGTTCAACTGAATCGAATTCGAAAAGGATTTCGATTCGCGTTCGTGATCATTGCGCGGCTGTGAAAAGACCGGAACTCTGTTTCTGACCACATGAGTCCCGACGCTGGAGAAGAGAAGATGGCAACCTCGCAGTATGAAATGTTGCGCGAGATTTACGAGCAGCCCCAGGCATTGCGGCGCACCGTAGATCTTTATCTCACTGGGCGCGGCCTGAAACCCGAGATTTCTGCGGAGCTCGCGCAGTGGACGAATGCCGCGGGCGAGATCCTGATTGCCGCCAGTGGCTCCAGCCGGCATAGTGGCCTTTACGGAGAGATCCTGCTCGAAGACCTCTGCGGCCTGGCTGTCGATGTCGAATATGCCAGCGAATACTCTTGCCGTGGCGGATCTGACTTTATTGACGTGCGCCATCCCAGCGTCCTGGTTCTCTCGCAGTCCGGCGAAACCAGTGACACGCTGGCTGCGCTCGCTGAAGCGCGCCGTCAGGGCCTCAAGACCCTGGCCATCACCAACGTTACCTCGTCCACAATGGCCGCCGAGGCGGATGTCTCCATGCCGCTCGCCGCGGGCCAGGAAAAATCCATCCCTGCCACCAAGAGCTTCACGTGCCAGTTGGCCGTTCTCTATCTACTCGCGCTCTATGAGGGCACGCGCCTGCGTCGCATGGATTCCGCAGCGCTGGTCGAGCGCATCCGCGAGTTGCTCGCCCTGCCCGCTGCGCTCGAATCACGCCTCGACGCGTGGCGCGAACAGGCGGCTGTCCTCGCCGCCAGGTACAGCGGCGCGAATACGTTTCTCTACTTGGGCCGCGGTATACACTACGCCATCGCCCGCGAGGGCGCGCTCAAACTCAAGGAAGCCTCCTACGTCCACGCTGAGGGCTACCCCGTTGGCGAGCTCAAGCACGGACCGAATGCATTGGTCAGCGACAGCGTTCCGCTGGTGGTGCTTGCCACTGTGGATCGCGCGCTTGAGGCCTCTGTCCTGCGGTATCAAAAAACTCTGCAGCTGCTTGCCGAGATGAAAGTGCAGGGCGCGAGAATCATCGCCCTCGCCAACGCCGATGACGCACAAGTTCCCGCTCTAGTCAGCGACTGCATAACCATCCCGCCAGCCTCGGAGTATCTGCTGCCCATCCTGGAAGTCGTCCCGCTCCAGTTTTTCGCCTACTTTATGGCCCTTGAGCACGGTGTGGATGTCGACCGGCCAAGAAACCTCTCCAAAGCCGTCGTCGAAAAATAACATTGCCCTCTTGCGGAGGATGAGTTCTTGCCAATTCTTGCTGACGCATTTTTCTCCTGCGAAACTCCGGAGCCGCCAGAGCCGCCTCAAAGTCAGCCGAAACAATTCATTTTGTACTTCTGGCGCAGTTTGCTAAGCCCCTATGCTGTGTTTGGGAGGTTGTTTTGAGCGCTGCGGTGGGGTCGGGTATTCGCATGATGATCAGCTGCATTCTATGTGGATTTTCGACACTATGCGTGGCCCAAAGCACCGCCATTGAAGGGCCGGCAGTGGTGGGGTACGTTTTTTCGGCAGGTACTTCTCTCAACCCGATACAGATTGATGCCCGCAGCCTGACAAGGATCAACTATGCCTTCGCAAGCACGCAGGACGGACGGATGGTCATCGCATCCGCAGTTGATGCACAAAATCTCGCCCTCCTCGCCGCGCTGAGAAAGGAAAACCCATCGCTCGCGATCCTGGCTTCAGTGGGCGGATGGCTCGATTCCGGGGAATTCTCTGACATCGCGCTCACAGCGCGAAGCAGAAAGGTTTTCGCCGATAGCGCCATTGATTTTCTGCGGCTCTACGACTTGGACGGCCTCGATCTCGACTGGGAGTACCCCGGCTTGCCGGGCGCAGGCCATGCCTATCGAGAGGAGGATAAGCAGAACTTTACGCTTCTGCTCAAAGAAATACGCGAGCGATTCACCGAGGAAGAAAAGACAAGCCGTAGGAAGCTTTACCTGACAATCGCGGCCGGAGCGTCAGACGAATATCTTGCGCACATTGAGATGGCCCAGGTGCAGCTCTACGTCGATGCCGTCAATTTGATGGCTTACGACTACAACGAGGGGGATTCGCATGGCTTGACGGACCACAACGCTCCCCTCTTTACCGACCCAAAGGCGCCCATCGAAGAATCGGCGGACACTTCAGTGCGCGACTTTCAACGTGCTGGAGTGCCAGGACGAAAGCTGATCCTGGGGGTTCCATTTTATGGCCGAGTGTGGGAACAGGTGGGCAGTGATAATCACGGCCTGTTCGAGCCCGGAAAGCCGGCGACTCGAAACTTTGTCCCGTACGGCATAATTACTGGCTCCATGATCGGACATGGATTTACCCGCTTCTGGGATGCTGCGGCTTCCGCCCCTTATCTATACAGCGCCGAACAGAAGATATTTGTAACGTACGATGATCCCGAGTCACTTGCGGCGAAATGCAGCTATGTCATGACCCACGGACTAGGTGGAGTGATGTTTTGGCAGTACTCGGATGACCCGTCGGGCGCGCTGCTCCAAACGATCACGCGCTCGCTGCACCAATCCACGCCGAGCTCGCGCTAAACAAGCTGTAGCATTCGCACGCGATGTCAGCGGCAGCTGATTCCCTGTTAAAATCCCTACTAGCGCGGAAATGCAGTGAGAGAGCGCCCGTCGCTTGAGACTGCAAGCACCACCATTCCCAACCAACACTCGTCAGGCAGGGTTCCTGTTCGATGCCGATTCCCACCGCTCCCTCGCTTGATGTCCGCTGGTGCACCGATCCGAGCCGTGCGCGGGAACTTGCGCAGTTCTTTGTCGACAACATCACACCCGACTACATTTCACATTCTGAGTTGCAGGGAGACCGGGCGCTCGATATCGGCAAGTGGCAACCTGGCCTCGCAGACATCGTTGCCCGGGAGATCGAGGGCCGTATTGCTGAATATGGCGCCGCTATCGAAACCGTGACCACGAGCTATCCGGTTCTCGAAGCTCGCAGCGATGGGCAGCTCGTCGGGATCGCTCTCGTCTCGTTTTTCCGCGATGTCCCGGTCCCCTATTCCGTTCTCGAGGACATTGCCGTTGAGGAATCGAGCCGCGAACGCGGCTTCGGCAAGGCCATCGTCGATTGGGTGTCGCGCGAGGCCGAAGTGTTGGGGTGCGTACGGCTCTTTCTTGAAAGCGGCCTTAGTAATCATCGCGCTCATGAGCTCTTCGAGCGGCACGGCTTTTCCACCTGCTCGATCGTCATGATGAAGCGGCTTAACCCGCAGTCGTAACACGTTGGCGTTGCCGCGCTTCGATGTGGGTGAGAAATGTCTCGCGCCGCAGTTCTTTCCAACCCGTCAGTCCATCGAGCAGATATGGCATAGGCGACGTAAGCAGTTTCGTACAGTCGTAGCCGTCGCGATCAAGCACGCGCAGAAGTCGAAACATGTGTTCCAGAACCCAGCAGTCGCTGTCATCGAGCCAAAGCTGAATCGCGCGGCTGAATTGCTGGAGATAGTGTTCTCTCAGCAGCGGTGGCCGCTCCAATATGTAAGCGACCAGATCCTCGGCGCAGAGTGCGCGAACGCGCGAGTTCGGATCATCGCAGAATCGGTTGACGGCTTCGCGAAATGTCTCCATCCGATCCACCGTCACAAGCATGTAAGCCGTCTCGATTGCCCCGAAGCGCACGCGCCAATACGGGTCATCGAAAAGGGCAATGACGATTCTCTTCTGCTCGGCATCCACCTCGATGAGTGACGACAGAACCGAAGCCGCCGTTTCTGCCACGTCCCAGAGCGGATGGGAAAACAGCAATCGAATAATGTCGAGCAGCCGCGGGAAAGTGCTCAAAGGCTCTTCAGCCGCGCGAATCTGCGTCGGGTTACGTCCCAGCACAAAGAAGCGATTTACGAGATTGCGCACGGGTCCGCACGCCACGACTTCAGGCGCCTTCAAAAGTTCCTGGCGAATTGCCTCCGCGTGTTGAAAATTCTCATATGCAGCGCGTGTGTCCTCATCCGCGTCCGCGGCAAGAGGTTGGTTGGCAAAAAACGCATCGCTGGCCAAAAGGTCCGACACATCCAACCGATTGTGCTCCCACACCGGCTCCCAAAAGCGTCGGCTCTTCAGTTGCTTGTGCCAAGGGCGCTTTTGCAAAGCCAGGTTCAGCAGCAAATCGCCCAGCGCAGAGCGCGCCGGATAAGTTTCGCTCTCACCCAGCAACTCCAGATATTCAAGCTTGATGAGTGAAGGTTCGCGCACGTACAGTCGTCGCAGGCTATAGCTCCCGAGCTCTCGATGATTGATGTCGGGGCTGCTTAAATAGTCATAGATTTGCTGCGTCTTGATTGGCCCATCCGGCTCGGCACAAACGTCGCCCAGTATCTCCGATATCGCATAGCGCAACACATAATTATCGGCACTGAGACACATTTCCAGAATCGTTGGCCACTCGGCAGTATGCTGGTGGACAAGAATCTCGATAGCGCCATAGAGCGGCTCTATCTGATAAAAATCCTTGATCAGAAACGCGAGATGTTGCGGATCGATCTTATGCTTTTCAGCTGCCGGACAGTCGTCGAGAGCGAGCAGCACGTTTCTCAGAAGCCGTCCCGGAGAGATCGATTCGAGGCTCGATCCGTTGATCTGCTCCTCGTCCCATCGGGTAATGACGAAATGGAGAAGTTCGACTGCCTGAGCAACAAGGCCCGAGCTGATCAGGTGATCGACCCCATGCCGCAGCGCATAGTTTGCAACCTCCTCATCCTCAAACTCGATGAGATCGACAGCGCGGCCCCGCCGCTCTGAAAATTCCTGCCAGCAAAGCTGCGCCAAATACCCGTTGCCTTCTCCTTGCGCCACTCCATAGTCTCGCGCGTCTTCCAGGTTGGTCAGCCAGTCAGAGAACGACTTGTGGAACACCGAATACCGCCCTTGTCGAGCCGGCAAATAGCCTGTGAGCCGACGCAGGGTTCGCCGGGTGTCAGCTTCGGAGTGGCCAATCGCGCGGGCAATCGTCTCGGCCGAGAGAGCATCGCGCGCCGCTATCGCTACTGCCAGCAGCGGTCGCACTTCGCGTTGATACTCCTCGCTCTGCGCGCTTGGGTAGAGCCTGCGAAATTCGGAATAATAGAAAGCGTTCAGGCCGGCCGGCAGATGGTGAATATCGCCAATGTCGTAATTCCCGGCGATGAATCCATCGAGCAGCAACTTGAGATAGAGAAAGTTGCCGCAGCTTCGCGCCAGAAGGGCTGCCTTGGTATTCTCCGGCAGCGTTCGTCCGGCGGCAGCGAGCCGCTCATTCAAATACACAACCGCGTCATCTTCGTGAGAGCCCGCATCGAGAGGTATCTCGCGCGTCAGCGTATGCCCCGAAATCACAAGTCCGCCAAGTTGCGCCGCCACCGTGCCGGGCCGGCTGGTCGCAAGCAGGCGCAGCCAGGGCGGAAGCCGATGCAACTCCGTGGCGATAAGATCGACGATCGTCGGGTCTCCACGTGCAGCCGAAAACTCCGCGGCCTCGTCGAGCGCATCCACCAGGATCCAACCCGGCCCGCCACCAACCTCCGGCGGCTGGCCTAATTCCAACAAGGGCGTCAGAATAGCGGATTCGAAGAACTGGCTCGGCTGCCCCTCCGCATCGCCATCGAGCGCCCGCAGCCGATCCTGCATGTGCGGTTGTTCCAGCGCCTCTCGGTAATTTGGCAGGTGTTGCGCCAGCATGAAGGCGAGATTGCGCATGAAGCCGCGCGGCTCAAGCGTCGTGCTGCTATCGCTCCGGCAACAGTGATAAGCCAAAACATTGCCGCACGGCTGTTCGCCGGCAAGCTTGGCGATCACCGCCGATTTTCCAGTACCAGGCCCGCCAGTAACCAACATCAACCGCTCGCCGCGATCATGGTCGTGCCAGTCGGTGACTGCTTCGAACAACCATTTTCGCCCGCAGAAGAGCGCGGGCCGCTCCTCAAACAAAGGCCGGAAAGTATCAGCAAGCGACCAGGAGCTTGTAATTCCGCGCGATCGGGGGACCGCTTTACCGCCAAGCACTTCCTCGAGTCGAACCGTGAGCTGCGCCAGCCCTTGCGCATATCCGAGGCTTTCAAAGTCGATGTAGTGAAGCTGATTGATCAGCAATGGTGGCTCGCACCGCTTCCACATCACCGGCAGCACTGGAATCTTGGCGGAGTACAGCGCGGCGTGAATTTCGTTGTAGCAGACCCCGTCAAGACCATCGCCGCCCGCATCGCTCGCGCGCCGCACGGAATGCGGTGTGAGGATAGCGACGAGAATGCGAGACCTGCGAATTGCCCGCTCGATCTCGTCAGGAAACGAGATGCCCGCCTGTAGGAATTGCTTGTCCTGGAGGATTTCGTAGTGGAGCGCCAAGTCCGCGGCCAGCCGATCGGCCACGCTCTCCCCATCGCGGCGGCCGTAGCTTAAAAAGACTGCTGGCTTTTCATTGATTTTGCTTTCCGAAGGGACTTCACCCTGCTCCATAGGCGGCTTCACCGGGAAGAAAAGCTGTCGGTCTTTCCATGAGTGCTTTCTGTGAGTGTTAGTGTAGCGCAGCCGTTAAGTCGCTCTGCCTGCTACATCCCCGCTATCAGCGCCATTCTCCTGCTCGCGCGTAATTGACCCCCGTTCACCACCTTGATAAGATGAAGGTGCGGGGTGGAGCAGCCCGGTAGCTCGTTGGGCTCATAACCCAAAGGTCGCTGGTTCAAATCCAGCCCCCGCAACCAATTCAGCTCAACAATCTAATGAGCAAATGAAAAAGGCCGCGTTGAGCGGCCTTTTTCATTTGCGCTGATGAAATCCAAATTTGACAGAATGCAACTGCGGGAATTGCTCGCCACCAGGGCCGAATCTCGGAATCAGCCCGCCGGAATCGCCTACATGTTCACGTCCGTTGCGGACTCGTCCGGCTCGCCTTCCACCGCGATGCGCAGCGAGCGCAGAAAATGCAAGTCATTGGGCGTGAAGGTTCCCACCTCGCCTCCGCCCGTCTCATCCGTTCCGGCCGCAGCATTCTTCTCGTTGACTTCATTCAGGCCGATCGTAGCTTCGAGCATGAGAAGCACATCAAATCCATATTTCCGAATGTCCTGCACCACGCCAGCGATCTGTTCGCTCTCAATCACCGACTCATGGATGGCCTCGCCCAGTTGCTGTATCAGTTCACGCAGACGGGATGTCACTGCTACCTCCATGAGTGGACCACGCAAACGGAACGCGGGCCGCAAATTGGAATCTCTTTACCTTACTTCCATTCAGGCCCGAGAGCAACCCGGTCCCGCCAAACGCCGCTATCGAGCCCCGCTGCCGAGTCCCGATAAGCACCGTGACCCACTGCTACCATCATAATCGGTATGTATCCGCGAAACATTGGTCGCGCACTTGGCATCAGCGTCCGCGTCGCCGGGCGAATTGCTGGGCAGCGCCTTGCTGCCGCCGCGCAACCTGCCGCGAGCGCGCCCCGTATCGATATCAACTCCGTTGGGACACAATCCACCGTAGCTGCCTCAACGATTCGAGCCCAATCTCAAGCGCAAAGCCCCGGCCGCACCGCAGCTCAAACCAGCCGTGGCATCAGCAGCGGTATCAGCGGTCTCCTGCGCCCATTCCGCCGCGTTGGCGGAATCGTCTGGCTTGAAGTCACCGGCAGCTTCTTCCTTTTGTTCGCCGCCGTCTTCGCCCTGCGTCTTTGGCAAAACTGGTCAGGAATTAGTGGGATTTCGAGAGATTTAGCAATCGGCGCAGCGGTAGTTTTTCTATACCTGGGGGTCACTTCGTTCTGGCGCGCGCGGCGCCGATAGCGATGATCTGGCGGCCCGCTCTTGTTCTACAGTCCGCTGGCGTCCACATCCGCGCCGGTAGCGAACACCGCGCCATCAAAAATGACGATCCGTTCCTGGCGAAGATGAGCGACGCTTTCCAGCGGCGAGTGCCGCGTAAGAATGAACCGGCTCAGGAATCCCACCGTGATTTGTCCGAATTTCTCCTTGAAGGCCAACCGCTCTGATCCTGCCCCTGTGGCCGAGTTGATCACGGCCAGCGGCGAAAGTCCGGCCCGTTGCATCAACTCTAATTCGTACAGCAAGCCCAACCCGTGGGCCACGCCGTAGGAACCGGCATCACTGCCCGCAATCACTTGCACGCCCATCGCGTGAGCCTTCACCAGACTTTCCGCGTGCGCATCCAGAATCTTCTGGAGATTTGCAACAATCTCCGTGTCCCAGCCCATCCGATCCGCGTGATCCACCTGCCTTTGCACGGGCGCAAATGTCGGCACCCACGCAATCTCCTTGTCGCGCATCTTCGTGAGCTGGTCGTCGCGAACAAAAAATCCGTGCTCCACCGTGTCCACGCCTCCGTCGATTACATGATCGATTCCCACGTCACCCGATGCATGCGCCAGAGTTTGCTTGCCAAAAGTCTTCGCTGCCGCCACAATCTCGGCAACCTCTTCCGTCGACATTTGCGGCGCGGTCGTTACCGCGCCCTTCTTGAAGTTGATAATGCCCGTCGGAATCAGCTTGATGCGATCAGCCCCCGCCTTCACGCGCGCTTCTACGCACTGCTGCGCCGTCAGACAATCCTCAAGCGGCTCAGCCATAAATGCTCCATATCGTCCGCGATGATGAATCGCCGCGCCCGGGCTATCGATATACGGCATAATCGGCCGGTCGCCGCTCGCGGAAAGTTTGCTCAGCGCCAGGCCCACGCCATCCTTATCGCCCGCATCGCGCGTTGCGATGATTCCCAACCGCACCAGCCTCTCCAGCCGTTGCTTTGCATGGCCGAGCAACTCCGCAGGGCTCTGCTTCAAAAATGCAGACCGCTTGTCCGCATCGAGTTCGCCGCCTTCGAGAAAGAAGTGCGTGTGCGCGTCCGTCAACCCCGGCAGGATTGTGTATTGGGGCAGGTCGTGATCCGGCTGCTTCTGACCGGCATTCAGCAAATCTCGCGGCGGAGAATCCTTGCCTGCAAACAGAATCGATTTCCTGTCATAGACAATGTGCGCGTCGTGCAACGGCGCAGTGCTCACCCCGTCCAGCAGCGTTCCTACGCGCAGCCAGACTCGGCGCTCATCTGTCTTAGCGGCAAGAAGATCAATCTCGATCATGTTTCGCAGCAGCCATCCAGCGGTTCCACAATAGCTATACACGGGTCCGCAACCGATGAGTGGCTTTTTTATCAAGAAAAAGCCACCCGGTTAAATCTTGGTAACGGCACGTGAATTGTGGAACCGCTCAAAAATCGACCGGCTCACCCTCTCTGCAAATATTCATGATGGCTTCCGCCTGGCGGAATCCCGTTATTTCTGAAGTCTCACCCTCGCCCGGCCGGCCCTGCTCAAGCGCCTCACGCAACTTCTCCACCATAGGATGATCGGCGGGCAACGGAGCCGGTGTCTTCTCCGGATTCGCCAGCGCAAAATCCAGGCCCACTTCCATTCCCAACGTGAGGTAAGCCTTTTCCAGTTCCTCACGCACTTCTTTCGGCGTGCCCCACGCAAAGTTTGAGAGGCCCACAATCATGTGCACGCCCTTCAAATCCGGATCGGCGCTGATCAGCCGCATGGCGTCGAGCCCAATGTTTACCAGGCCGTACGTATCCGCTCCCACCGGCGCCAGGCCAGGATCGATAATGATCTGATCGTTGCGGCGGCCAGCCTTGGTCACCAGCAACTCGACGAAATGCTTGGCCGCACGATAGGAATCCTGCGGATTAAGGCACTGCGATGTTCCGCCGGGCACAAACGTCTCCGAGGCCATCACCACGGCCAGCGTGTCGTAGTGCTTCACCAGCTCGACCATCTCGTCCAGCCGCGTGCGCGACGCGGCCAGCGAATTCAGAATCGGCGGCCCGCTCTTCTTCCGGTCGTAGTGCTTGAGCGCAACCTTGTGGTAGTCCACAGACGGGTTGTCGAACGCAATCGGCGTAGACGTGGCTTCCTGAATCGCCGGAATCACGTCTGGCAGAAAGTCGAGCATCTCCTGGCTCCGCACTTGAATCCGCTGCGTGCCGTCGATGTTAAGCGTCACGTATTCCGCGCCCAGGTCGGCCTGCAGTTTAGCCAATTGCCCATAGCCCGCGGGATCGCGCTCGGTGAACGCCTTGCGCGCGCGGGCATAGGAGTTGTTCATCAATTCGCCGACAATATGCAATTTTCCATTCATTGTTTTTGAAGCTCCGGAATGGGAGTGGCAGTCTCCGCTTTTGCGGTTTTTTGTTTCGAACTATGATCGCGGCCGAGCCACAGGTTCGCCCACGCCGACGTTCCCCGCAGCCCCTGGTTCTGCACAACGGGTACGTGGTCGAGCAGCTCCTGTTCACGGCCATCGTGTTTCAGTCGCTCGTAGGCGCGCAGCCAGATGCAGTCGCCGTATCCCTCCACCTCGCAGCGCCCTTCGCGCGTGCCGCCGCATGGTCCGTTGCGCTGATTTTTCGCGCATTGCGATTCCGGGCAGAGATAGGCTATGTCAGGCAGCGAGCAATCGCCGCAATCCTTGCAGCGATAGAGAACAGCTTTGCTAACTTCTTCGATCACGCGCAGCGCGGGCGGCCCTTGCATCGGGTTCTTCGAATGCGCACAGGCCTTCGCACCCCAGCGCGCAAACGCGGTGCCGGGAGCGAACATGGTTGCGTGTGCCAGCTTGGAAAGCTGATACGAAATGGTTGAATGCTCTGAAGAAGTTCCATTTCGCGAAGTAAAGGCACGCGGCGTTTCCGCTTTCGGATCGGCCAGCCCCGTTGCCGGATCCTCTGAATAAAAGAAAAACTCTCCCGGCCGCGAGAACCCGATCTCTCTTGCGAACTGCTTCCAGTCGTCCGGTGCAAAGCTCCGCTCAATTTCAAGAATGCGTTCAATCGCCGGCAGGCTATGCACTCCGCCCAGATAAACGCCGCGAAACCCGAGCCCACGATAAACCGCGATCTGCTTTGCAGCCAGCTCCAGAAAAAACGCCTTGCCGCGATCCGGCGATCCAGCCTGACTCCGGCAAACTTCCCACAGCGCGTCGCTCACCACCACGCCCGGAATCTTTCCCTCATGGAAAAGATTGGCCACGCGCGGGCTCAGCACATAAACATTCCCAATCAGCGGCGTCGCCTTCATCTCGTGCGCGTCCATGTAACAGCGCAGCTCCGAAATCTTCCGCGAGTCGAAACCAATCTGGTTGATGATGAATTGCGCGCCGCACGCCACTTTCTTCCTCAGCTTTTCGTACTGCGGAATGACCTCGCCCTCGCGCAGTTTGAAGTTGGTGGTCACCGCGCCAATCGAGAACTGCGTCTTTTCCAGTTGCTGGCGCTTTCCATTGGCCGTCGCCGCGCCAAGCCCCTGGTTCATCTTTTGCAGCAGCGAAATCAGGCCAATCGAATCGATGTCGAACACTGGCCGCGCCAGCCCATCGTTACCCGCCACGGGGTAGTCGCCGGTCATCGCCAGAATGTTGTTGAAGCCTTCGCTGTTCAGCATCCAGGCTTCGCTCTCCAAGCCATTCCGGTTCAGATCTTTGCAGGTGAGATGAATCACAACTTCTTTTCCCGCGTACAAAATCGGTCGGCCCAGAACAAGCGGCGCAAGTTGCGGATTGCCTCCGGCATTATCCGTAATCGAGATCCAGTCAATCTCAGAGCATGCAACCAAATCATTTGCAAAGTCGCGCGCCTTGATGGCGTTCACGCCGGCCATCGATCCGCGGACAGACACCAACTCCGTGGCGACAAGAAATCGCTTCGCATCGGCGAGTTTTTCGCGCAACGTCGGCATCGGCACTAAACATCCGCCCTAAACATCAGCCCTCGACATCAGCCCCGCAAAGGCTCCAAAAGGAGGGTATCATGAATTTATTCGAGTCGTGAATTATAGATGCAGCGACCACGCCATCACACTCTATTTAAATAAGATGCCACGTCTTCGAGCGGCCAGCCGATCATCGCCACACCAGATCGCCTCGCGCGAGTCACGAGCGACCGTATCGCGTTTACACGCGCCGCGCCGGCAACTTCCGCGTCAGATGCCACACGCCCAGCGCCAAGGCGATCGCGCCCAGCCCATAAGCCAGCACTGCCATTTCTCCGTGATGAATCTGCCAGCCCTTCCAGAAAGCGATGGCGGCGGCGATAAACATCACGATGCCTCGAACGGGATTCAAGTGCGCATCCTTTCGGCGTCGCCAGCGAACCGAGCCCCGCGCAGACCAAGCCCCGGCGAACCAAGTCCCTGGGAACCAAGCGCCGCCCGCAACAATACTAAATTGCCGCCGGAGCTACGAACGGCGTGCGCCGCAAAACGCCAAATCATCCCTGCGCGCCGAATCGTCCACATGCGCCGAATCGAGCATCGCCCCTGCCGTCCAACCCGCTCCGCAGCCCTATCATGAAAGTGGACGCAAAGCTCTCAAGAGGAACCTGCATGGCTGACTCCATCGAATCCGCCGCACCGCTTAAGAAGACCGCGCTGAACGCAACGCACCGCGCGCTCAAAGCCAAAATGGTCGACTTTGGCGGATGGGATATGCCCGTCGAATATCCGGGCGCCGGCGGCGGCGTCATCGCTGAGCACATGGCTGTGCGCACCGGCGTCGGCCTCTTTGACGTTAGCCACATGGGCGAAATTCAGTTTCGCGGCCCCGGTGCGCTCGCCGCCGTCCAGCACATCACTATGAACGACGCCGCGCGTTTGCAGGACGGCCAGGCGCAGTACTCCGCGCTCCTCACGCCACAGGGCGCCTTCATCGACGACATTCTCGTTCACCGGCTTAGTGAAAACGACTACCTGCTCGTCGTCAACGCCGGCACCACGGAAAAAGATTTTGCGTGGATCAGGCGCCAGGTGGGCAGTTGGCCCAGCATTCACATCACCAACTACTCGCCCTATTACTCGCAACTGGCGCTGCAAGGGCCGCGCGCTTTGGAGACGCTCGCCAAGCTCACCAAGGTCGATCTCGCGGCAATCAAGAACTACTGGTTTACATGGGGCGCGGTCGCCGGCATTCAAAACACGCTCATCGCGCGCACCGGCTATTCAGGCGAAGACGGCTTTGAGCTTTACATTCCATCCGACGAACCAACCACCGTCAAAATGTGGAACGCGCTGCTCGAAGCGGGCGCGGAGTTTGGCATTCGCCCCTGCGGCCTGGGCGCGCGCAACACGCTGCGCCTCGAGGCGGGCATGAGCCTTTACGGCCACGAAATCTCTGAAGATGTCGATGTGTTTGAAGCCGGTCTCGACCGCTGGCTCAAACTCGACAAAGGCGAATTCATCGGTCGCGAAGCGCTTCAGGAAATCCAGGCCTCCGGCGGCCCGAAGTTCAAGATCGTCGGCCTTGAGATGCTCGAGCGCGGCATCGCGCGCGACGGATATGAAGTGCACAATCTCGCCGGCAGCCGCATCGGCACTGTCACGTCCGGCTCTCCCGCGCCGTTCTTGAAGACCAACATCGCCATGGCGCTAGTCCCCGCGGGCGTAGCCGCAAGCGGCGCAGATGTGATCGTCGAATGCCGCGCCAACAAAGTGCGCGCAAAGCAGGTCCCGCTCCCGTTCTACAAACGCGCAAAAAAGTAGCTCACAACACAATTTGAATGCAGTCGTCCTCAGCCTGTAGGCAGTCATCCTGAGCGACTCGAGTCCGCAATAGCGGACGAGGGAAGTCGAAGGACCTGCATTTACTCGATTCACCCTGGTCGCAATTGTCGTTAGCACGTTGTCGGTTTAAGAGGTTCACCATGCATCAAGATCTAAAGGCAGTCATCCTGAGCGAGGTCGCCGCAGCGACCGAGTCGAAGGACCTGCATTTACCCGATTCACCCTGGAAGCAATTGCCGTTAGCACAATGTCGGCTTAAGATATTCGCCATCCATCAAGATTTAAATGCAGTCATCCTGAGCGACTCTGAAACTGATTCCCCAGAAATACAGTCAGCCTAAGCTTAAATGCAGTCATCCTGAGCGAACGGAGTCCGCCATGGCGGATGAGGGGAGTCGAAGGACCTGCATTTATTCAATTCACCCCGGCCGCAATTGTCGACAGCACTCTGCCGGTTCAAGAGGTTCGTCATGCATCGAGGCTTCTGTTACACGTACATCGTGGCTAGCCGGAGCTTGACTCTCTATATCGGTATGACCGGCAATCTGCACAAGCGCATCTTCGAACACAAGAAAAAGACCTTTGCGGGCTTCTCGGCCACCTACAACTGCAACCGGCTCGTGTGGTTTGAGCGTTTAGCTGATCCGCGGCGAGCAATCGCAGGAGAGAAGCAACTGAAAGGCTGGACGCGGGCCAGGAAGGTCGCACTGATCACCAACAGCAATCCCACATGGATCGATTTGAGCAACCAGTGGTACACACTGGAACAACTAGCTTAGCCATCGGCGCAAATGCAGGTCCTTCGACTTCACAGGTCGCGATTGGGCGACCCGTTCCGCTCAGGATGACTGCATTTTTGGCTGGCGGCGGCGAGTCTTAGTTCCTGTCAAGCCCCGCAGCCAAAATAAACCGCCCGTCCCCCACTAGGCCCTTTCTTCTCCGACCTCTGTTCTCCGATCTCTTCTCTCCGAAGCTTGCCGATAATTACACCCGAAAGGCGCACACTCGATCCATCTCGGAACAGAATTGCCATCCCGCAGGGGGTCCCATGCCAACCTGTCTCATCTCGCTGTCTGGCGAGCAACGGAGCCGATCCGGGGGCCTCAAAACGGCAGTCCAAAAAACGTGCCCGCTCGCCAAAACCTCCGACAGGGGAGGGAAATCAATGGATCAGTGATTTTTGTGCCCCAAAAATGGTGCAAATTCATTATAACTCTTTTATAATCAACAAAATTCTCTCAAAATCGTCGTCAAATTTTGTCGATTTTCTTCGATTTTGTTAGAGAAAACGCCCAGATTCATCCCTCAATCGGCACCTCGCGACGCTTCCGTCCACCGCCCGCGATCCCCGGCTCTCCGTTCACCGTCGACCGCTCACCGCGTCCCCAAGTTGGTTGATCACGCGATAAGCCGAGAGCGCCGCGCCTTCTTGCCAGCCAACAAGATGGCTGGTGTGGTCGCCGGCAAAGTAAACGCGGCGATCGGGCGTTTGTAGCGTGGCCAGCGCCTTTTCGTCGTTCCATGCCAGGCTGATCCACGAACCGAGGTTGTGCGGAATGTGTCCCCAACTCACGTAAATCGGATTCGCCAGATCCTTGCCATGGCCGGGATGCAGCAGCTCAATCGAGCGGCGTGAGGCGTCGAGCTTGGCCTGCATCGAAGGCAGATGGCCGAAGGCGTAGCCGTTCTCCGTAGCAGTGCGATAGGAGAGTTCGGTCTTGCCCAGCAGTGCGGGCAGCGAGCCGGCGGCCGGACCGAGCTCGATCGAATATCCGCCGATGACGACGCCAGTCGGCGAGAAAAACCGCGCGCTCGGATACCAGACCAGGTCGACAGCCTGCTGCAAATAAGAAATGCCACCGAAGATGTTCGCTTCCTTCTCCCAGAATCGCGGCGCCTCCCACGCAATTTTGTAAGCCGAATCGTATTCAACCGCGTCGAGGATCGCGCGAATCGGCGCGCTAAAGTCTGCGTCGAGCGTGCGCGCAATCGTCAGCGGCATGGCGCAGATGCAGTAGTCGGCCTCAATCGTCTTCGCAGCGCCTGCGGCTCCACTAGCGCCCGCGCCTCCATCATTGCCCGAGCCATCGCTGTATGTGACGGTGACGCCAGAATCTGACTGGCGAATGCGGCTGACCACCGCGCCGTACCGAATCACAGAGTCGAGCCGCGATGCGAAGGCGAACGGAATCCGGTCCATGCCGCCGACGGGCTGAAACATCGTCGGCTGCCACTCGAGGACTTCTTCCACCAGCATGCCCTGCCAAAGATCGGCGTCGAGCAGCTCGTGCATCGCGAGCGGATCGTTGACCACCGGCGTTTGCTTCGTCGCGCCTGGCGGGATTTTGTAGCCCGAGCGATCCGTCCCGCGAAACAGCAGATCGGGATTCAGATCGCCGTACTGGCGCAGGAACTCGATCATGCGCTCGCGATCATCGACGCCGATCTCCTGATCGAGCGCGCCCTTCTTGATGCACTTGGCCAGCAACTCGCTCACGTGGCCGCGCGTGTCGTTCACCACGCGGCGCTCCGGCACGGCCCCGCCGCCGTTCAACTTGTCGCTCTGCATCAGCGCGCTGCGCGACGAGTTCACTTCGACTTCAAGCGCCACACCCAGCTCGCGGCAGTAGCCCAGCATGGTGTGGTGCGTGGAGGGCAATCGCGCCGGCCCGGCGTTGAAGTAGTGACCTTCCTCAAAGGCGCAGGTCTGCCGCGTTCCGTCAATGAAATCGACTTCGGTCCCATTGCGAATGCTCCAGTTCCGTCCGCCGGGGCGTTGGCGCGCTTCGAGAATCGTGCAGGACCATCCTGCTTTGCCCAGCTCGTACGCCGCAACCAGCCCTGCGATGCCGCCGCCGAGAATCACCACGCGCGTGCCTTTGCCGTCGACGAGGCGCAGCGGAACGGTCTCGCCAACCGCTTCAGGAATGGCCAGCAGACCGAGTGACTGCATCAAGACGAATGCAGCGCTGTATCCGCCCACATTGCCGGCTCGCATCAGGAACTCGCGTCGCGTGAGGCTCATCTCGTTCGCCTTTCTGGAGATAGGGGTCCTGGAGCGGGAACTGGATAGCTATTTATACCTCCGCAACGTCGCTCAATTTCTCACCCGGATGCCCAAATACAAAAATTCTAGAGAAACTACTTGACACCACACACTGTTTGTCATACAGTGTATTTTGTACAGTGTATGGAGTACAGCATGATCCTGACCGAGAACCTCTTCGAAAACCTTCGCCTGGAACTCCGGCGGGGCTGCCTTACGCTTGCTGTCCTGGCGCAGCTCAAGCAGGAGCATTACGGATACACGCTGCGCAAGGCGCTGGCCACCCGCGGCATGGAGATCGAAGAAAGCACCCTCTATCCGTTGCTGCGCCGCCTTGAATCGCAGGGGCTGCTCACCAGCGAGTGGCGCGAGGAAGAGAAGCGCAACAAGCGGTTCTACCGGCTCTCGACGGAGGGCGAGCAGATTTTCGCGCGCCTGCTCGAAGAGTGGAACGCAGATCAACACTTCAATAAGCAACCTCTTGTAGCACCAATCTTTCGTAAGGAACCAACGAATTCTGCAAGGAACTGAGGAATGACATGGAACTTCTCGATCGCTATCTTCAAGCCGTAAGAAAACACCTGCCCTGGCAACGGCAGGACGACATCGTCGCCGAGTTGCGCGCGAATCTCGAGGCGCAACTAGAAGACAAAGAAGCCGAGCTGGGCCGCCCGCTGACCAAAGAAGAAGCCGAAGACTGGCTCAAGCAGATCGGCTCGCCCATCCAGGTAGCCGCGCGCTACCAGCGTCAGCAGTATTTGATTGGGCCGGCGCTGTTTCCGACGTATTCCTATGTCCTTAAGCTGGTGTTGACCTGGGCCACGGCAATTTATGCGGTCGCAAACGCCGTGACCATCGCGGTAGGCAACCAGGGCGGAGAAGCCGTTCTGCGGGCGGCGCTGCGCCTGCCATGGATCTGGATCATCAATGCGGCGATCACAACGTTGATCTTCGCGGCAATCGAGCTGTTGAGCGCGCGTTTTCCTGAGAAGTTCGGCGCGCTTGGCCCTATGGCCAATTCAATGGCCGGACCTGCAGCGGCTCAGTGGTCGCCGCTTGATTTGCCGCCGGTTGGCGAAGGCGACGGCGATTGGGCCAAGCCGCGGAGCTTCACGCGGGCGTTGCTTGGGGTGCTTTCAGGCTGCCTGTTTTTGGCCTACATCCTGCTAGTTCCTCACTATCCATTCCTGCTCTTTGGTCCTGGTGCGTGGTATCTCCGCGGGCTGCCGTATCAACTTGCTCCTGTGTGGTGGACGTTTTACTGGTGCCTGGTCGCGATGAACGTCTTCGAACTGACGTGGAAGATCGTGGAACTTGTCGGAGGCGCGTGGCAACGGCCGAAGAGTCGCGCGCGGCACCTGGCAATGAAATCTCTTTCCCTCATTCCCTTGTGCGTATTGCTCACGGCCCCAAATCGCGTGCTGTTCCTGCTCAAGAATCCCGCGGATGCAGCCAGGCTTGGCTCGACCTTGGCGGCAACGAACAAGGGAGTCTTTCAGGCATTCATGATCGTGTGTGCAATCGTAATCCTGCAACTCGTGTGGATGGGCGTCAAGATGGGGCTGGAAGCGTATCGCAAGCGCGTGGCGGCATAGTGCGGCAGAGGTTTGGGCGCGGGCGGATCTGGAACGGGTCTGGAATGAGTCTGAGATTTTTCTGCGACGAACCTTGGGCCGTTCTAGTCGAGCAAAGTGGCGCGAGCTCGACAAATAATGCAACGAATCAAATCAAAAGCAGGTCAACCCATCAGAATAGGCGCGACGTTTCAATTGCAAAGCGATGCATGGGTCAGCATCGAGTCAACACACCACGCAAACAGGAGGTTGCAGATGAATAATTCCCGCGCTGAATCAACCACTCAAATCTTCAGCGGCATTCGCCAACTTGTCAGGGGGCGGGAGCAGGAGATTCTCGAAGAGTTGCAACCGCTCGTCGAGAGCCGCTCCGTCCGCCTCAACCTCAGCTCGATCGAACGTATTGATGCGGCAGGATTGGCAGCCCTGGTCTCGCTTTACTGCGCCGCCGGCAAGGCGGGCCACGAGTTCGCAGTTGTCGATCCGTCGCCGCAGGTGGCACGGATCCTGACTATCGTCGGCCTCGACCGCGTCCTACTGTCAAAGGATTCTGGAGAGACGCTGACGCCAGCAGCTCAGCCAGAGTGTCGAATGGACGAAGTTGCCGCGTGAACAGAGCACACAACCGGCGCATCACACCTGCATCACTTCGGCTTCTTTCTTTTGCGAGAGCTCTTCCATACGGCGAATCTCGCCGTCGGTCATCTTCTGCACTTCTTCAAGCGCGCGCTTCTCGTCGTCCTCGCTGATCTTTTTATCTTTGGCGAGCTTTTTCAGGGCATCATTGCCGTCGCGGCGAACATTGCGCACCGCTGTGCGATGCTCTTCGAGCACTTTGTTAATGTGCTTGCACACGTCGCGGCGCCGTTCCTCGGTCATCGGCGGAATGGGAACGCGAATAACTTTTCCGTCAGAGATGGGATTAAAGCCGAGGCTGGAGGTCTGGATGGCCTTTTCAACTTCCTTCAATACTGTCGGGTCCCATGGCGAGATCACGATGAGCTGCGGCTCGGGCGCCGATAGCTGCGCCATTTGATTCAGCGGCGTTGGCGTTCCGTAGTAGTCCACCTTGATCTGATCAAGCATGTGGACGCTGGCCCTGCCGGTGCGCGTCGCCGCCAGATTGGCCTGAAAATCTGCGACCGACTGATCCATGCGGTGTTTCAAATCGCTGTAGACGCCTTTAAGTGCCGGATTGCCTTCCATGAATGATGCCATTCGAGCTTTTCCTCGCTACGCAAAATCATCAACGGCTTATTCTACAACTCCCGCGGTGAGTCGCTGGCATTCGCAATGCCTTAAGCGACAACAGCGAGACCCGTTGCTGCCGCCTGTTCATGCGCGTGATAGCTTGACCGCACCAGCGGCCCCGACTCAACGTGGCGAAAACCCATCTTGAGCGCCTCAGTCTTGAGCTCGGCGAATTCGCGCGGCGTATAAAGTCGCGTCATCGGCAGATGGTCGCGCGACGGGCGCAGGTACTGGCCGATTGTCAAAATGTCGCAGCCTACGCGGGCCAGGTCGCGAAAAACTTCGAGCAGTTCGTGGGTCTCCTCGCCGAGGCCCACCATCACGCCAGACTTAGTTATGCCGCTGGGCCGAAGCTCCTTCGCATAGCGGAGTAATTCCAAAGTCCGTTCATAACGCGCGCCCGAACGAACAACACGATAAAGCCGGGGCACGCTTTCCGTGTTGTGATTGAGGACATCCGGCTGTGCCTCGACCACCGTGCGGATCGACTCTTTGTCGCCTTGAAAGTCCGGAATCAAAACTTCAACACGGCAGCCGGGCGCCTGGCGGCGAATCTCCGCGATCACCAGCGCGAAAGCGCGCGCGCCTCCAAGATTATCGTCGTCGCGATTCACGCTGGTGATCACAGCGTGTTCGAGTCCAAGCGTGGTGATTGCCTCGGCCACTCGGCGCGGCTCGTCAAAATCAATCGGCTCGGGCCTGCCCTTGGGCACCGCGCAGAATCCGCAGCGGCGCGTGCACAGATTGCCCAGCATCATAAAGGTCGCCGTTTTGTGGTGCCAGCATTCGCCGATATTGGGGCAATGCGCGCTTTCGCACACCGTATGCAAGCCGAGCGCGCGAGCGAGCCGCTTGAGGTTATGGTAGTTTTCGCCCCCAGGCGCGCGGGCCTTCAGCCACTCCGGCTTGGGGGCAGGCGCGCGGCGCGCGGATTCAATCTGAACGAGTTCCATCACAATTTGATTGTAGCGGGAACGGATCTTATGCAGCGGTGCAGCCCCAAGCATGACCCCAGGCATAAGTCGACAGGCGCTTCCCCAGCCCCAACCTTTTCGTCGGATCTGGCATCTCTAAAATCAGACCGCACCTGCGTCCAGGCAGGCTCGAACGCCAAAAGCAGCACGATCTGCTTGCCGGTGTCAGCAGCAAGATGCGGCGCACAAGAGAGGAGTTCGTTATGAGACCCGACCGTCCTTTAATTCTCGCAGTGGCATCTTTAGCGACCGGTGTAGGGTTGATCGTCGCATACTGCCACGGGGCCACCAGCATGAACGTCGCATATCCCTTCGCTGGCTCCGCATTACACCTCGATCTCACCACATACGGCCCGGCAGTCCTCGGTGGAGTTGCGCTGATCGCACTCGGTGTTCTGCTGCTTGCGTGGTCTGTGCTTGCCGCATTCGTGCATCAGATCAGTCTGTTGGTCAGTAGAGAAGATCGAATGGAAAGCATCCGCTCTGAAAGTATTCTCGACCGCCGGCGCGAGGCTTCTTTTGCCGATGAAAGATACCCCGGCTCGCTCGGGCTCTCTGAACGCAAGCACGAGGGATAGGGCACGTCCGTCTGAGGCGCGCGAACTCGCGCTTGCCGGCTTCGCGGCGTGCTACTCTAGAGCGGTTCCAGAGCCAAATTGCTACCGATGGCTTCGTCCAAGGTGGCTCTTTTCTTGAGAAAAGAGCCACTTTGCTTCTGCGGCTTCTGAGAGGAGCAGCTCTGCAACCGCTCGGGCACAATTGCCAGTGCACTCACGCGTATAACCATGCAAAGCATCTCAGTGGCCATCGTCGCATGCAACGAAGCGGAGAACATCCGCCGCACGCTGGCCAGCGTCGCCTGGGCCAGCGAAATCAATCTCATCGATTCGGGTTCCACTGACCAGACGGTCGAAATCGCCAAGAGCTTTGGCGCGCGAATTTTCTACGAGAGCTGGAAGGGCTACGGTCCTCAGGTCAACTCCGCGCTGGATAAATGCACCAGCGACTGGATCCTGAATCTCGATGCGGACGAGTGGTTAACGCCGGAACTTGCCAACGAAATTCGAGCTCTGCTCGGCGGGGAGCCGCACTACACCGCCTACATGATTCCTCGCCTCAATTTCATCTTCGGCCGCTGGATGCGCCACGGCGGCCTCTACCCCGACCACAAGTTGCGTCTTTTTCGCCGCGGTGTTGCGCGCCTCCGCGAAGATACCGAGCCTCACGCCACTCCCAAAACGCAGGCACCAACCGGCAAGCTGAAAAACCACATGCTTCACCTGCAATATCCGACGGTCGAGTATTACATCGAGCACATGCAGCGCTATAGCACCGCGACCATTCCGCTGTTCCTGCGCAAGGGCAGGACGAGTGAATCCTTTTTCGCCTTCGTCGCGAATACGATTCTCAATCCAGCGCTCACCTTCATCAAGAACTACTTTTTTCGCGGCGGCTTTCTCGATGGCAGAGAAGGCCTGATCTTTCACCTGAATCATTCCGCCTACGTCAACTGGAAATTCGTGAAAGCGTGGGAAGCGCATCGCGCGGCTGCTGCGAAAACCGTTCAACCCGTCGCATCTGTCGACCCGGCTGTCGACTCCAGCACGCAAAAATCTTCTGAATGAACCCGCCGCCCCAGATCGCCACGCCCACTTATCTGCTGGTCATGACGGCCACAATCGCGCCGGCTTCTGCGCAAGTCAAGCGTTCCTCGCCGCGGGTCCGTCTTGAGGATTACAAGCGCGCACTGCGATTCTGGCTGAGCTATCCCCATCCCGCCGCGGCAAGAATCCTGTTTCTCGAAAACTCCGGCGCGGATTTGAGCGATTTGTACGAGATCGCGGTGACCGACAATCCGTTCAACCGAGAAGTCGAATTTCTCTCCCAGCCGGCTCAAGAGATTCCGTCCGGAGCCAACTACGGCTACACAGAAATGCAATCGCTCGACGAGGGTCTGGCTCTTAGCAAACTGCGCCGCGCAACAACGCACATGATTAAAACCACCGGCCGGCTGACTTTCCCCTCACTGGGCAAGGCGCTCGACCGCATCGCAAACTCCGGCTCCGCTCCGCTGGAGTTAATGATCGATTGCCGCAGGCTCGGTCTCTTCCGTCACGGGTACGACGCCCGCGTGCAACTCTTTGTCTGCTCACATTCTTTTTATGATCGCGTGCTGCGCCAGTCGAATCGCGAGATGAACTCGACCGACGTTCGTCTGCTTGAGCAGCTAATCTATCGCAAAGTGATTCCGTTCAAAGGCCAGCCGGGCTGCTACCTGCGCTTCCCGTGCAATATTGACCCCGTCGGCCACTTCGGCTTCAAAGACCGGCGCTACGATTCGCCGCGCACCGCTCTTGCGCGAAGCACGCGTGCGATGCTACGCGCGATTGCGCCAGACTATTGGTTTTAGATGTCCGATGGAAAGATTTGAGCGGATCAAAACGGGCTCACGTCGGCCGGCCCCTTGCGGCTTTTTTCGCGCCTACTTCAGTTTGTTCCGAACATCGGCGCGCACCAGATAAAGAAAGATAATCAGATTGAGCAAACCCTGAACGAGCGCCGGAATGACATGTTGGCTTGTGTAAGACCACAAAGACAAACCAGACAGAATTGCCACCGCGGCGAGCGTAAGCGCCCAGGCCCAGCGAAAAAGCATCAACAAACCCAGAGCGCCTGTGATAAATAGAACGGCAAAAATAAGGTAGATGCGCGGGTATTTCCCTTCGGCAACGCTGACGATCGCGCTGCCAGAGAGCAGCAGCATGTAAAGGCTGATCGCAATCAGGCCCGGGAGCTTGAGCAGCGAGGGCTTCTGCGACTTTCCCCTTGCGTGCAGCGGCGCCGTGTTCCGTGCAGTGGAGCTCGTGTTGGCGTCGGTGCTCATAGTGTGTGCAAATAGGCGAGCAAATCAGCGAGTTGCTCGTCGTTTACCTGCGAGGCGGGCATCATTCCCCGCCCGTCGAGAATCGTAGCCGTAAGTCTTTCGTCAGTCGGCGGCGCACCAGACGGCATGGATTTCACCTTGGTGATCGCCTGCAATCCAGGCCCGTGCAGCGGCTTGGTTGAAGTGGGATTGTGGCAGCGCGCGCACTTGGCCTGGAACACCGCCGCCCCGCGAGCCTCTTGCGGCGTCCACTCAGACGAGGGCATCGACGGCGGGAGCTTGCGGCAGCCGGCTAAACCGAGGGCGAATGTGGTTAGAGCAGCACCCATCAGGAGATTCCACGTCCGCATTGCCTTCCATGATACCGCCGATTAATCCGTGTTCAACATTCGAAGAACGAGCGTTACCACCCTTGCCACTCCAATCCTGAACAACGCCGTTTCTTTGAAGTAGAGGCCACGCCCAATAAACAATCCCACTTCGCTGGATTTTCACTCTGCCGCGGCGATGGCCTCGGCGATGCGATCGATAGCTTGATCTTCAGCGTTGCTGCCAGGGTAGCGGCCGTTGACCAGAATCGAAAATGCCACCGTGCGGCCGCTCGCGGCATTCACGTAGCCTGAGAGCGTGTTCACCTCGCTCAGCGTGCCGGTCTTGGCCCACATCTTTCCCTTCAGCGGCGAATTCGTAAAGCGGTGATCCAGCGTACCGTCCATGCCGGCCACGGGCAATGTTTCGCGCCATTCCTCGCCCCACGGCTGCTTCGATGCATAGGCCAGCAACCGCGTGAATGCGCGCGGTGTCATCTTGTCGTCGTTGCTCAGGCCGCTGCCGTCAACAAGAAAAAAGTCTCCATCGTCCACGCCCGCGTTTACCATGAACTGCCGCACCACACGCGTGCCCTCTTCAAAGCTGCCGTCGGTCCCATAGAGCTTGCCCAGCAGAAGCAGAAGAAGCTCGGCGTGCAAATTCTGGCTGGTCTTGTTGGTCACAGTTATGTCTTCGGCGATGGGCACCGACATATGCGCGCCCAAAATGCGGCGGTTCTCGGCTGGAGCTGCGATGGAGGTGAATTTGCCGGGCGTGAGCGTCAGCGGCTTTTCGCGTTCGCCGGCAAAGTCGCCCGCGCCCGTCTGCTCTTGGTGGCGCGACTCGGCGTCTCCGGTCACTTTGATGCCGCGCAGCAGCAGCGCCTGCTTGAATGCCTCCGCTGTGAACTGTGCAGGATCCTCGACGGCCATCGAAACGCGCAGTCCACCGGCGGGCGCCGTGCCCCAGGCGCGCACGAGCGTGGAGCCGGGACGCCGTTCCAATCCGGGATACGCTTCCTGGCCGGCCTCCACGGGAGTCATGCGATTGTCGATCGCGTAGTAGTCCACATCCGGTGTCCATTCTGCCTGGGTTGCGCCCGGCATGGCAGGGTCCGCCGTGATGTTGAGTTCGTCCGTGTTGTCGTTGAAGGTGAGCGCGGAGACGGGCGCGCCGAAGCCCCATTGCAGATGGTTCCAGCTCCAACCCAGCGGATAAGGCTCGCTCAAAAAGAATGTGTCGTCGCCGATCACTTCACCATCCACCGTGCGTACGCCTGTCTGCTCCACCTGCTCGGCAAGTAGGCCCAGTACGTCCATGGCCGTCTTCGGCGTAGAACTCGGCAAATTTTCCGCTGAGGCCGGAGGAGTTGTTCCCGGCTCAACGTACGGGTAATGACGCGCATTGATCGTCGGATCGCCCACGCCCAGCAGCACCAGGTTGCCGTGCAATGTGCCGCTGGCGTCGATGTCGCCGTCGGCGGCCGCAAATGTTGTCCAGGTCAGCGTGTCCACAGGCAACAGGGCGAAGGCCGCGGCAGTCGTGGTGAGTTTGGCGTCGGAAGCAGGCGCAAAGAGGCGCCCATCGTTTAGCCCGTAGAGTGTTTGCCCGTCTAGGGTGGTCACGCTGATGCCGAAGTCCGCGTGGCTCAGCGCTGGGTCGGCGAGAATTGCCGCTATGCGATCGGCAAGCGGGCCGGTCGTGGGCACGCGCGGCGAGATGTGGTGGAAGTTGCCGGGCGCCTGGGCAGTCGCTTGCACTTGCAGGCCGAAACCGCAAACCAGAAGGCCGTTCAATGCAATGGCTCGCGGAAGTAAAACCATGCCCCGAAGTGTAGCAAAAAACTTAGCAAAGGCGCGCAGCCATGCGTCGTACCATCGGAATTGAGGCGGCATGAGACTCACTGCACAATGGCGGCTGCGGTCGCGGACTATCGAGTTGGGCAGGCGCACGCTCGTGATGGGCGTCGTGAATATTACTCCGGACTCGTTCAGCGATGGTGGTTCTTTCCTCGAACCTGGAGCTGCGATTGCGCATGGGCTCAAGCTGATCGACGAAGGCGCGGACCTTCTCGACCTCGGCGCGGAGAGCACGCGGCCCGGCTCGCATGCTGGCGGTCCCGGCGCGGCAGTAAGCGCCGATGAAGAGCAGGCGCGGCTGCTGCCCGTTCTTAAAGGGATTCTGCGCGCTCGGCCCGACACAGTTATTTCTGTCGACACGTACAAAGCTTTAACAGCGCGCGCGGCTCTCGCAGCGGGCGCGGAGATCGTGAACGACGTAAGCGGACTCACATGGGATTCTGAAATCGCCGGAGTCTGCGCGGAGTTTGGCGCGGCGGTGGCGCTGACGCACACGCGCGGACGTCCAGAAGAATGGCGAGCACAACCGCAGCTTGAGCCCGATGCATTGCTGGCCACAGTGCGCGAGGGGTTGGGCGCGAGCGTCGCCGCGGCTGAGCGCGCCGGAATTTTGACGGACTCGATCGTGCTCGATCCCGGTTATGGATTCGGCAAACGCTTCGGCGAAAATTACGCGCTGCTCGCGCGACAGGCGGAGCTGCTCGCGCTGGGCCGGCCGCTGTTCGCAGGATTGAGTCGGAAGTCATTCCTCGGCCACACGCTGGCGCCGCTCTTCGGCGGCGAGTCCGCGCCCGCAGTTGCGCGCGAAAACGCAAGCCTGGCTGCGATGACCGCCGCGATTCTCAACGGAGCGTCCATCGTACGCGTCCACGCAGTGCGCCCAGCGGTAGAAGCCGCGCGCATTGCCGACGCCATTCTCGCCGCAAAGTGAATCAGCGCCGACTTAAACGCTGATGCCAACCTTGTGCCGCGGCCACAGCGGCCGCAGCGCGGTGTGGTCGATCACTGGCTCGCCGTCGCACTCCAATTCAATCACCGTAGCCGGCTGGTCAGGTGCAGCCAGGGGCAGCCCCGTCAATCTCAACGTGAATTCATCCTGCGTGAACTCAACCTTCTGCCCGGTCTTGAGCAGGCGCGCCGAGAGCGCCTTCTGCTTCAGGCCCGCGAACGCCACCACAACTTCAGGCTTGTAAAAGTCCAACCACTCCGCTGCCGGAGTGTGGCCTGGCCAGAAATACGCGTGCACATAAAGCGTGTTGCCGCGCCGTGTAAAGTTCAGATTCGTGGCCCACTCTGCGTCAGTGCGTTCCGCGCCGTAGATCGACTTACCATTCGTGTCGAGCCATTTGCCCACCGTCTCCAGAATCTCCACCGACTCGGGAGGCACCGAACCATCCGGTTCCGGCCCAATATTCAGCAGATAATTTCCGCCGCCGCGCGCGCAGGTGATCAAGTTATCGACGATCGTCTTTGGTGTCTTCCATGCATCGTCCCCGCGATTGAACCCCCAGCTTTCATTCAACGTCATGCACGTTTCCCATGCGCGTCCGGCCTCGGCAGCCTGTATGTGCTGCTCGGGTGTGGTGAAGTCGCCCGGCAAAAGGTTGCGGTTATTCACGATGATGTCGGGCTGCAGCGAGAAAACCATTTCGTTCATTCGCTCCGATTCCCACTGCTCGGCAGTCAACGGCCACGCCACGTCATACCAAAGGATGTCGATCTTGCCGTAGTTGGTCAGCAGCTCGCGGATCAGCCCATGCGTGTAGTCGACGAATCGCCGTCGTGCTGCCTCATCGGTTTTGCAGATGGCGCCGTCGGGGTGGTGCCAATCCATCAGCGAGTAATAGAACCCTACGCGCAGCCCCTCGGCGCGCGCCGCCTCAACGAACTCGCGCACCAGGTCTCGCCCCGGCCCCTGATCCATCGCGTTGTAATCGGTCAGTTGCGTGTCCCAGTTGCAAAACCCCTCGTGATGCTTTGTCGTCATCACCATGTATTTCTGCCCGGCGCGCTTCGCCAATCGCGCCCACTCGCGCGCGGCATTGGGCTTGGGATGAAAATGTTTGGCCAGCAGCTCGTACTGCAGCAGCGGAACGCCCTCGTTCTCCTTCGCCCACTCGTGCTGCCCGATCACGCTGTAGAGGCCCCAATGGATGAACATGCCAAAGCAAGCTTCGTGCCACCACGCCATGCGCGCGTCGCGCGTTGCGGCTTGCTTCAAGTCCGCAGCCGTAGGCGCGGGCTGTGGGCTGCCGGACTCCTTGCTAGCACTCTGGGCCAATCCCAATCCGTCCGCATTCGCAACGGCCAACGCCGCGGCGCCAGCCGCGCCAAACTGCTTCAGGAACGACCTTCTCGTCCTCTCGCTCAAATCCATCGTTGTCTCCTTGTCGCCATGGCAGTGTTCGCGGCGCGCCTGTCTTCGCGTAGGGAAATAGAACAGGGTAGCGCGTCGGGATTTTGCCCCTTAGGATTTTGCCCCGCCGGCGCACGGATAATCCTAGACCAACCCGCGGCGTGAGCTCCAGCGTCTCCTGCCGATCAAGCCGATCAGTCTCATTTAGAATCGAAGTGGCTGCGGAGAAGCTGACCGCATCCAAATCTATAACCGCGCGCAGCGGCTCCGGAAATTCTTGCTGCGGCGGGCATTTGTGTGGAATCAGGACGGCGATGCGAGCGAAAACGGCTGTAGTAGTGGGCGCCCAGTGGGGCGACGAGGGCAAAGGAAAGATCGTAGACGTGCTCAGCGAGCGGTTTTCCGCCGTGGCGCGCTACGCCGGTGGTCACAATGCCGGGCACACCGTCATCATTGGCGAGCACAAGTTCGTCTTGCAGCTCATCCCCTGCGGCGTGCTCCGTGCGGGATGCAAAGGCGTCATCGGCAACGGAGTTGTCCTCGATCCCATTGCATTCCTCAGCGAAGTCGGTCGCATTCGCGAGCTCGGCGTCAATGTCGACGGCAATCTCTTCGTCTCCAATCGCGCACAGGTCATTCTGCCCTATCACCGCATGATCGAGTTGGCTGCGGAGAGCGCGCCAGGACGCAAGAAGATTGGCACCACCAGCCGCGGTATTGGGCCGGCATATGAAGACAAGATGGCCCGCAGTGGCCTTCGCGTAGTCGATCTGCTCCATCCCGCACTGCTCAAGACTCACATTGAGGCGGCCTGCGCTGAGAAAAATGCTGTTGCCCACGCGCTCTTCGGCACTGATCCCCTCGACCCCGAAAAAATGTATGAGGAGTACGCGGCCGCCGCGGAGAAAGTACGGCCGTTTGTCACCGATACCAGCCGAATGCTCAATGGAATTCTGGCCGAAGGCGGCAGCGTCATGTTCGAGGGCGCGCAGGGAACCATGCTCGACATTGACCACGGCACGTATCCGTTCGTCACCTCGTCGTCGGCTACTGCGGGTGGCGCGTCCACCGGAACCGGCGTGGGGCCAACCAACATTGGCACTGTCATCTCCGTCACCAAGGCCTACGTCACACGCGTCGGTGGCGGGCCGTTCCCCACCGAGATTCACGATGCGGCCGGCGAACTGCTGCGCAAGCGCGGCAACGAGTTCGGCGCGGTAACCGGCCGTCCGCGGCGCTGCGGCTGGCTCGACATTCCAATGCTGCGCTACTCCAACCAGGTCAACGGTGCGGAGTGGCTGGTGGTCACCAAGCTGGACGTTCTCGACGAGCTCGAAGAGATCCCCATCTGCATCGGCTACGAGATCGACGGGAAGACGACTGACGAAGTTCCCGCCGATGTGCATGGTCTTGCGTCGATCAAACCGCGCTACACCACGCTCAAGGGCTGGCGTCAGTCCACCGAGGGCATCACCGAATTCGACAAGCTGCCCAAGGCTGCCCAGAAGTACCTTCGCTTTCAGGAGCGCGAGAGCGGCGCCAAGATCGGCATGGTCTCTACAGGCCCCGATCGCGGACAGACCATGGTGCTGCCGGAGTTCGCCGCAGAGCTCAACGCCATCACTTCCTAGCGGGCTTTCTTCCGTCCAGACTTCGATCCGGTTTCTCACGTCCAATTTAAGAGTGGCTCCGCACCGAACCGGTCAGAGCCGGAATAGGGCGCACCAAACCGGAACTTGATCGGCGATCCAGCTGTCTTTATGACAAATCCATTTGACCAGCGCACCGTTTCCAGACTACCGTGGACGCGTATGCCGGGAACTGTAAACGTCTCGCAAATCCTCGCCAATCCCACCGCCGCAATCTCCGTCCGCTCAAAGCTGCGTGCCGCATGGGCTATCTGCGCGGCACTCGCGCTGGCCGTTTGCGTTTTTTCGCCCTCCGCATCGCCAATGGGCCAGAAGCACGAGAGCCGTCACGATATCGATCAGCTTGAGGATGAATGGCGCGATGCGATGCTCTCTTCGAACACCAAAGTAATGGACTCGCTTTTAGCCGTCGATTACATGGGCATCACCGCGTCGGGCACGCTGCAATCCCGAGATGAAACGCTGCAAAGCCTGAGCTCCGGCAAGACGCATTTCGCTGTTCTAGATATTTCCGACCAGAAGGTGCGCTTCTACGCAACCACGGCCGTGGTCACTTCTCTGGCCAATATTCAGGCCACCACCCCTGAGGGAAAGGTGATCGGCAACTACCGATACACCCACGTCTACGTGCGCGACCCACAGGGAGACTGGAAAATCGTCAGTTTTGAGGCCAGCCGCGTCCGGGAGCCAGGGCCGCACAAAAGGAACGAGCTTCACTAAGGTCGATTCAAGCGATTATCTTAATTAGAATCAATAATATAAAGAATCATCGTCCGCATCGTAATCCGCCCCTGCCCAGCGCCGTCTCTAAGAAGCCTCTCAGGCCTTGAAAAGCGCAGTCTATCGGGGTACACTAAACATAATATAGGACTAAACAAGTCCTATATCGCGGGACAGCGGAGGACGCGTCCCCGCCTGGCCCAGGCAGCCCTCAAAAGCCTGATTCTGGACCCAACCCCGCGCCGAGTTCTTTGCTCAGCCTTTTGCCCAGTCCTCTGGAGGACGAATGAGTTCAAGTGTCGATACAATTCGCGGTCTTGCCGAGCAGGACTACAAGTGGGGCTTCGTCACCGACGTCGCCGAAGACCGCGTCCCCAAGGGGCTGAACGAAGATATCGTCCGCCTCATCTCTGCGCGCAAGGGTGAGCCCGAGTTCATGTTGGAGTGGCGGCTGAACGCGCTGCGCCACTGGTTCACCATGAAGCGCGAAGAGGGCGAGCCCAAGTGGGCAAACCTGACGATCACTCCGATCGACTATCAGAACATCTCCTACTACTCGGCGCCCGTGAAGAAGCCGCAGCTCGACAACCTCGATCAAGTGGATCCGGAGATTCTGCGCACTTACGAGAAGCTCGGCATTCCGCTCCTCGAGCAGCAGCGCCTCGCCGGCGTGGCCGTTGACGCGGTCTTTGACTCGGTCTCAGTAGCGACGACCTTCAAGGGCAAGCTCGCGGAAATGGGCGTGATCTTCTGCTCGTTCTCTGAGGCGGTCCAAAAGCATCCCGAGCTGATCAAGAAGTATCTCGGCTCGGTTGTTCCGCAGACCGACAACTTCTATGCGGCTCTCAACGCCGCTGTGTTCACTGATGGCTCGTTCGTATACGTGCCCAAGGGTGTTCGCTGCCCCATGGAACTGTCCACTTACTTCCGCATCAACGCCGCGGAGACAGGCCAGTTCGAGCGCACGTTGATCATCGCCGACGAAGGCGCACAGGTGAGCTACCTCGAGGGCTGCACGGCGCCTATCCGCGACGAAAACCAGTTGCACGCAGCCGTGGTGGAGTTGATCGCTCTCGACAATGCGCAGATCAAGTACTCGACGGTGCAGAACTGGTACCCCGGCGACAAAGAAGGCCGCGGCGGCATCTACAACTTCGTCACCAAGCGCGGCAAGTGCCTCGGCGTGAACTCTAAAATCTCCTGGACGCAGGTCGAGACCGGTTCGGCGATCACCTGGAAGTATCCCAGCTGCATTTTGCAGGGCGACAACTCCGTGGGCGAGTTCTATTCTGTTGCGCTCACTAACAATCGCCAGCAGGCCGACACCGGCACCAAGATGATTCACATTGGCAAGAACACGCGCTCCACGATTGTGTCCAAGGGCATCTCCGCCGGATACGGCCAGAACACTTATCGCGGCCAGGTGAAGATTCTCAAGAGCGCGACCGGCGCGCGCAACTACACGCAGTGCGACTCGTTGCTCATTGGCGATCGCTGTGGCGCGCACACCTTCCCCTACATCGAAGTTAGAAATTCGACGGCGCGCATGGAGCACGAAGCGTCCACTTCAAAGATCGGCGAGAACCAGCTCTTCTATCTGCGCCAGCGCGGGCTGACTGCCGAAGATGCGGTCTCGATGATCGTGAACGGATTCTGCAAGACCGTATTCAAAGAGCTTCCCATGGAGTTTGCCGTGGAAGCGCAGAAGCTGCTGGGCGTGAGCCTTGAAGGCAGCGTCGGATAAATGGGAAGTCAATGAGTTTGCGACTCAGCAAGTCGGGTCAGCAAGAACGAGTCAGCAAGTCGATTTGGGAAGAGCACGAAGTGTCAGGGCACGACTTTAGTCGTGCCGAAAGCAGCACAAAAACTGAGCGGGGCTTTAGCCCCTGAACGAGCGCAGCTAGTAGAAAAACAGCTTCGGAAGAGCACGAAGTGTCAGGGCACGACTTTAGTCGTGCCGCAGGTGAAACAAAATCAACGGGGCTTTAGCCCCTGAGCGGTCTGGGCTCAAAAGAAGTAAACCAACGGAGAGAACAAGAATGGCTTTGTTAGAAATTCAAGATTTGCACGCCAGCGTGGATGGCCACGAGATTCTGAAGGGCGTGAATCTGACGATAAACGCGGGAGAAGTGCACTCCATCATGGGCCCCAACGGCTCGGGCAAAAGCACGCTGGCCGCAGTGCTGGCGAGGCGCGAGACCTACGAGGTCACGGGCGGCAGAATCCTGCTTGATGGCAAGGATCTGGTCGAGATGAAGCCCGAAGAAGCGGCGCGCGAAGGCGTGTTTCTCGCCTTCCAGTATCCAGTCGAAATTCCCGGCATCGGCAACGCGTATTTTCTGCGCTCGGCATTGAACGCGATCCGCAAGCACCGCGGCCAGGACGAGCTTGACGCCATGGATTTTCTGCCTCTCTACAAGGAGCGCATGAAGCTTCTCGAAATGGACGACAAGCTGATGAACCGCTCCGTGAACGAGGGATTTTCAGGCGGCGAAAAAAAGCGCAACGAGATTTTGCAGTTGGCCGTGCTCGAGCCAAAGTTGGCGATTCTTGACGAAACTGACTCCGGCCTCGACATTGACGCACTGCGGATTGTCGCGCGCGGCGTGAACGCGATGCGCGGCCCCGATCGCGCCTTCCTCGTGATCACGCACTATCAAAGGCTGCTGGATTACATCACTCCGGACTTTGTGCACGTTCTGGTCGATGGAAAAATCGTGCGCTCCGGCGGCCCTGAACTGGCCCTGGAGCTCGAAGACACAGGATACGGCGCCGCTGAGGCGAGTGTTCCTGCGGCTTTGCGCGCATGAGCACAGCAGCGCGCGTGAGCACAGTAACGAAAGACACGGAAAACGAGAACACGATGGCGACGGTAGCTGGAAAACTGAATGCATATCTTGAAGCGTTTGGCGAATTGACCGCCGAGCGGCAGGAGCGCGACCCGCTGTGGTTGCGCCAACTGCGCGAAGACGCATGGCAGCGCTTCCACGCTAAGGGATTCCCCACCCCTCACGATGAGGATTGGCGCTTCACAAATCTGGCGGCTCTCGCAAAGACTCCGTTTCAACGCGCCGCCAAAGGCAACGCCTCAGTCACCGCCGCCCAGATCGCCAACTTTCGCGTGCCGGGCGCGGGCTGCCGGCTCGTCTTTGTCAATGGCCACTTTGCGCCGGAGCTCTCTGAAGTCTGCGACCTGCCCGACACGCTGGAGATTTGCTCGCTTGAGCGGGCCATCGCCAAGGCAATGGAAGGCAGCGCGCTCAACGTTAGCGAGCCTGTCGGCTGTGCGCCCGATGGAATCGAGCAGCACCTGGGCCGCTACGCCGACGTGCGCCGCGACGTCTTTTCCGCGTTGAACACTGCGCTGTGGGAAGATGGTGCATACCTGCGCGTCCACCGCGGAGCTGAGATCAGCCAGCCCATTCATCTTCTGTATGTTTCGGCCGGAGTCGGCGCGGAAATCATGACGCATCCGCGCACCCTCATCGTCGCCGAGCCAACCAGCCACGTTGCGGTCATCGAGGATTACGTTTCCATCGGCAGCGAGGCTGCCTTTTCCAATTCCGTCACGGAGCTTGTGGCCGGGCAGGATGCCGTCGTCTCGCATTTCCTCGTGGAGCGCGAAAATCTCGCGGCTTTCAACATATCCACGTTGCGCCTTGAGCTGGCACGCGGCAGCAACGTCTCCTCGCACTCCATTCTTTTGGGTGGCGGCCTGGTGCGCAACAATGTCCATCCCGTTCTCGCCGGCCAGGGCGCTGAGTGCCTCATCAACGGCCTTTTCGTCGGCGCTGGAGCCCAGCATCTCGATAACTACATGCTGGTGGAGCACGCGCAGCCGCAGTGCTCGAGCCGCCAGTTTTACAACGGCATTCTCGATGACCGCGCGCGCGGCGTCTTTCACGGCCGCATCGTGGTCCACAAAGACGCGCAGAAGACTGACGCCAAGCAGACGAACCGCAACTTGCTGCTCAGTGATAATGCGCGCCTCGACACCAAGCCGCAGCTCGAAATCTATGCCGACGATGTGAAGTGTACGCACGGCGCTACCATCGGCCAGATCGAAGAGGAGCAGCTCTTCTACTTGCGTTCACGCGGAATCGAAGAAACTTCGGCTCGCAATCTGCTGCTCTACGCGTTTGCGGCAGAGTGCCTCGACCGCATGACCGATTCGCCGGCACGAGAATTCGTTGCATCGCTCATCGGCGAACGGCTGACTGAGCTGGCGCGGAATCATCAGGCAGCCGCCCAGATCTCAGCAGAAGTGGCCGCACCAGAAGATCTCGCGCAGGCGGAAGAAGAAACACAGAACTGGGAGGGATTGGGATGACAACAATCGCCCAGCCTGCAATTCGCGAGCCGCTTTCGCCGGCAGCCCAGCCGCAATTCGCCTCGGTTCTCGATATCGCAAAAATCCGCAGCGACTTCCCCATTCTTGCCGAGCGCATCAACGGCAAACCTCTGGTCTATCTTGACAACGGCGCCACTTCGCAAAAGCCACAAGTCGTTCTTGACGCCATCGCGAATTATTACGATCACCTGAACGCCAACATTCATCGCGGAGTGCACACACTTAGCGTGCGCGCAACCGATGCGCACGACGCTGCGCGGCAAACGGTCAAGCAGTTCGTAAACGCAGCCGACACGCGCGAGATTATTTTCGTCCGCGGAGCAACCGAGGCCATCAACCTCGTCGCGCAGACCTACGGCCGCGTCCACGTCGGCGCGGGCGACGAAGTGCTCATCACCGCCATGGAGCACCACTCCAACATCGTGCCGTGGCAGATTCTTTGCGAGGAAAAAGGTGCGCACCTGAAAGTTGCGCCCATCGACGATCGCGGCGAGTTGCTTCTGGACGAATTTGCGAGCCTCATCGGCCCGCGCACCAAAATTGTCGCCGTCACACACGTCTCAAACGCGCTGGGAACGGTGACTCCCCTGCGCGAGATGATTGAACTGGCCCATCGCCAAGGCGTCCCCGTTCTTGTCGACGGGGCACAGGCCGTTCCGCACTTCGCCGTTGACGTGCAGGCGCTCGATTGCGACTTCTACGCCTTCAGCGGCCATAAGGTCTACGGGCCTACCGGCATCGGCGTGCTCTACGGCAAGCGCGCGCTGCTCAACGCCATGCCTCCCTACCAGGGTGGCGGCGACATGATCCGCTCCGTCACCTTCGCCAAGACCACCTATAACGATCTGCCCTTCAAGTTCGAAGCGGGCACGCCCGACATCGCCGGAGCCATCGCGCTTGGCGCGGCGCTCAACTATATCGGCAATTTAGGCATGGACAAGATCGCCGCGCACGAAAGCGAATTGCTGGCCTACGCCACTGAAACCGTCGGCGCAATTCCCGGCATTCGCCTCATCGGAACCGCCCGCGAACGCGCCGGCGTGCTCTCTTTCTTGCTCGACAACGTTCATCCGCACGATCTCGGAACTATTCTCGATCGCGAAGGCATCGCCATCCGCACCGGCCACCACTGCGCGCAGCCGGTCATGGAGCGTTTCGGCATTCCCGCCACGGCGCGTGCGTCCTTCGCCGTCTACAACACAAAAGAAGAAGTCGACGCGCTGGTCGCGGGAATTCGCGTCGCGCGTGAGGTGTTTGCGTGAGCGCGGAAAACGGCGATCTCGGCGATCTCTATCAGGAAGTAATCCTCGAGCACAGCAAGGCTCCGCGCAATTTTCGCAAGCCGGCTGAGGCCAATCATCATGCCGAGGGCTACAACCCGCTCTGCGGCGACCGCTGCACTGTCTACATTGACATGGAGGGCGACGCCATTCGCGACATCGCGTTCCAGGGTTCCGGCTGCGCCATCTCTCGCGCTTCCGCTTCCATGATGACGCAAGTACTCAAGGGAAAATCCAGGGCCGAGGCGGAAAAGCTCTTCTCGGAGTTCCACGGTCTCGTCACCGGCAAAGAGGCTGTGCCCGACACACCGGATCTCGGCAAGTTGAAGGTCTTCTCCGGCGTCTCCAAATTTCCCGCGCGCGTTAAATGCGCCACGCTGGCCTGGCACACGCTGCAGTCAGCACTCGACAACAAGGACACGCCTGTTTCGACCGAGTAGAGAATTCAATATGACAGGTTCGCTCCCAACCAGCTCAAACGCAGCGCCCATCGCCGGTCCCTTCCGCGAGGAAATGATCTTGCAGCAGTTGAAGACCGTGCGCGATCCCGAGATTCCGGTCGATATCGTCAACCTTGGTCTCGTCTATTCCGCCACGGCCGCTCAACTTGAAGGCGGCGGCCATCGCATCGACGTGCGCATGTCGCTCACCGCGCCTGGTTGCAGCATGTCCGATGTCATCAAGGCCGAAGTAGAGCGAAAACTTGCTGCTCTGCCTGAGGTCCGCGAAGTCCACGTGGAAATTGTCTTCGATCCACCCTGGAATGCCGGCATGATGTCCGAGGGTGCAAAACTCCAGCTCGGCTTCGATTCCGACTACGGGACAACAAACACAAACGCTGGGCCGCCACGAAACTTCGGATCGTCTCCCACCGACCCCTTCAAAGTCATTCGCTGACCGTCAGCTGTCCTCTTCCGGCGAGACGTCTTCCACGCGGATATCCAAATTGTCCTGCTCGCCGCCCAGCTTCTCCAGCTGCCTGCGCCAGTCGAGAGAATCGATGAATCTCTGCGAATCGCGCCAGCCCGGCTCGACAATAACGCGAAGCTCGAGATAGACCTGAGTACCCAGCAGCGACTCGATCTTTCGCCGCGCTTCCGTGCCGATGGCCTTCAGCTTTGATCCGCCCTTACCGATCAGAATCGCCTTCTGCCCATCGCGCTCGCAGTAGATAGCTGCCGCAATTCCCGTCAGCGGCCTCTTGCCCGGCCTGGGCTTCGCCTCCGGCTCTTCAAACTGTTCGATGACCACCGCCGCCGCATAGGGAACTTCTTCGCCGGTCTCAATCAATATGCTTTCTCGAATCAGTTCGGCCACCATGAACCGGATCGGCTGGTCGGTGTACTGGTCCTTGGGGTAGTAGCGCTCGCCCGTCGGGAGTACGTCAATGATCTTGCGCACCAGCACGTCGAGGCCGTCGCGTTTGCGCGCGCTCACTGGGATCACTTGCGCAAAGTTGTACTGGTGCGTGAGCGATTCGATCAGCGGAAGAAGCTGGTCCTTGCGGACAAGATCAATCTTCGTCAAAACGAGAAAAACGGGGCAGTCGAGCTTGCGCACCAGCGAGAACAGAAATTCATCTTCGCTCGCCCAATTGGGTTTACGTTTTTCACTTTTTTTGGTTGCCACGGATTTCTCTGCTGTAGCGGATGAGATCTGAGAAGGATCCGAATCAACTCGTATTCTCCGCGTCGCGTCCACGAGCACCAGCACGAGATCGCGCGACTCAAGCGCTTCGTGAACCTCCTGCAGCATGCGCCTGTCGAGTTGCGAGCCGGGCTTGTGTACACCGGGCGTATCGACAAAGACGATCTGCGCCGCCGGGTGAACGCGCTTTTGTGCCGGGACTTCGACCACTCCAACAATGCGGTTGCGCGTGGTCTGCGGCTTGGCCGTAACAATGGCCACCTTCTCGCCCGTAAGCGCATTGAGCAGGGTGCTCTTGCCCACGTTGGGCCGGCCAAGAATGGCAACAAATCCTGATTTCACGCCCGCGCTGCTCCTGACTGAACGCTCATGACTCAGTGTAGGCCATCTCGCGCCAGCAAGAACAAGGCCGCGTGCCGCTTACGTCAGTGCTTCACCCGTCCGTGCATTCCAGCTTCAAAGCTGCGCCGGTCCAGCCGCGGCAGCGCGCGCGCCACTTTATCCGGAAAGAGCGCATAGTGCCGCGCTGCAATCAGCAATTCCGGCACACACCACACGTCTTCCTCGTCGGTCATCCAGTGCTGGCTATCCAATCGAGCCAAATTCACCGGCATCGAGTAGGAGCGCAAGGTCCGTTCGCCGCGCAGATTGTAGTAGTGCTCGAAGTAGCTGAGCGCCAGCTCGCGCAGTGTGCGATAGATAGGCGCGCGAAAGCGCAGTCCCGCGAAATTCGATTTCGCAATTCCTCCCCATAACCCGCGTTCGCGGTAGAGAGCCACTACATGGTCGTCGTCGCGCACGGACTCTAGGTCCATCACCAGCGGCGGATGCCCATTCACGCGCAATGCGGCAGCAGCGATGAGCGCGCCCTCAAGGCAATGCCCCTTGCGCTCGCGCAGCACGCGCGCAGGCGATCCCGCAGTGTCGGCGTACTGGTATTCGAGCGCGTCAACAAATTTCTGGATCCGCGCCGGCGTCTTCAGAGCGCGCAAAGTGCGCAAATCCCCCGCCGACAGACCGTAGCTCTCACGGCCCTGCCGATCATGGCCTCGCCGTTTTCCGCTTTTTCGCACTCGTCCACCTTTCACGGCCAAAGCCCCAGCTCCAATGCTCAAGTCCCGCGATTATACAAAAAGGAGTTTGTGAACGGGCCGCCTCCGAGATATGTGAGATCACCGCCGAACAATGGTGTGCCCGGAAGGCCGACGCAGCGCGCGAATCACCTTAAGATAAAAGCTTTGTTTATGACGACTCAGACGGCACGTCTGATTCCTTTGGAAATGGAAGGCGTCCCGTCGCCGGAAACAACCGCACTCGCTCCACGCGTCTCCCTGTCGACGCGACGATCTCCACGCGCAGATCGAGAGGATCGAGCATTACGATCTCGCCCGCCTTGGGAATGCGTCCCGCAATCTCGCTCACCAGTCCGCCGACTGTGGCCGCTTCAAAGTTCTCGCCCAGTTCAACCGGTTCGCCAATCACGTCGCCGAGCTGGTCGGCTGGAAAGCTGCCGGGAATTAGCCACGATCCCGAAGGTTCTCGCTGCGGCTCCTCAATCTGCGAATCAATCTCGTGCTCATCCCGAATATTTCCGACAATTTGCTCCAGCAAATCCTCAATAGTCACGAGGCCGGCAACCGCCCCGTACTCATCGATCACGACGCGCATGTGCTGCTTCTCGCGCTGCATCTCGCGCAGCAGCTCGTAGCCGCGCTTTGTCTCGGGCACAAATGCGGCTGGATGCAGAATCGTGGCGACCGTCCTGGTTCGCGCTTCAACATCGGTGATCTGCAATAGGTCATGAGCAAACGCGAGACCTTTGATATTGTCCAGCGAACCGGAATAAACGGGCACGCGCGAATAATTGTGTTTCCGCAGCAACTCCAGGAAGCCCTCGATCGTAGTGGATTCAGGGACGGCGAAGATTTCAGGCCGCGGCGTCATCAGCTCGCGCACCAGCATGTCGCCAAACTCAACCGCAGAGCGAACCAGTTCGCGGTCGCTCTGTTCCAGAATTCCCTCTTCTTCGCCGGCCTCAATCAGCGCGTCCACGTCGGGTGCCGGAGCCTCTTCCTCTGAACCGGCAGGCGACTCGGCCAGCGCGGCGATGGAAAAGAAAAACCGGATGAACACAGTAACCGGAGTGACTGCCCACAGCAGCAAGCGAATGAGCCAGAGCAGACGCGCAACCCACAACCCGCGCGTGCGATTGAAGAGCAGCGATGGAATGAGCTGGTACGCGAACACGACAACCAGCACCACTGCAAGAATGGCCTGCGCAATTTCAAGAGCGTTCGGAGGTCCGGGATGCGTCGGCCGGATGAAGAGAAGCGCCCCAAAGCCAAGTGCGATCGACGCCCAGTGCAAGCTGCTTCAGCACTGATGCGCACAGGGCAGCGTGTTCACGGCTCAGGCCGAGATGCGGCTCGATGCGCACTTCCCAGGCGTCGAGATTCTCCTGCACCTCGCGGCTCAGAATCTTGCCGAATTCTGAGTACACGCGCTGGATGTAGGAGGCCAGCGTGGCCACCACAATGAGGGCAACGAGAGCGACGATCTCGAGCGGAGTCATGGCTTGCGCCTCCGCGTCTTCGTCGACTTCGGCGCCGCTCGCTCAATCAGTCCTTGCGGCAAACCAAGCCGATCGCGCAGCTTGCCGCTCACGCCGTTGCATCTTGCCCGCATCGGTTTCGTGGTCGTAGCCGGCCAGGTGCAGCAGCCCGTGAAGAATAAGCACCTTGATCTCCGTGGCCAGCGCGTGTCCCTGCTCGGCAGCCTGCCTCCGCGCGATCTCCACGCCGATCGCCACATCCCCAACAACCTGCTCCGCGGCATTCCCGTTTTTGAAGGGTTCGGCGGGAAATGAAAGTACGTCTGTCGCCTCGTCCTTACCGCGGAACCGGCGGTTCAAATCGCGGATCGTCGCATCGCTCGCCAGCAGCACCGTGACCTGGCCTCGCAAACCTGCAGCGACTTGCGCTTCGCTCAGAAACCGGCCTAGCGTGCGCGTTGAGGGAGTGCGTAGACTCTTCGCCGGTCCGGACGCAGCGGTTTGCTTCGCATTGGTGGATCCCAATGTTGAGTCAGGCTCCAAATCTGGGTCGAAAAGAATCATCGTGCGGCGGTCGCAAACGGCGCGGCCGGCGGTGACTTCGATTCTATCCTCTGCAACACGACGCCGATATACTGGACCTGCAAATTCCCGGGCCGGCTCGCCCGCGACCTGCGTGTTCCAGATTCGACACCGCGATTTCGCACCGAGACCCAACCGGGCAAAGCGAACTCGTGAACAAGCAAAAACTGAAGCAGAGCATGTACGAACTGCGCGATCCCTCCAGGGCACAGCGGCTGGCGCTGGCGGCCCTGAATTTTGTTTGGGTCGCCCTTGCCTGGTGGCTCCTGTTCGGAGGCGGAATCGCAGTCGTCGGCGGATGGTTCGGCCGGGCGTGGGTTGCGGGTGATTCCGTCCGGCGGATTTGTCTCTTAGCCGGATTCTGCATTTATTACGTCAGGCTTCTGTTCACGGAGTTTGTCTTCCTGAAGCGGGGCATAGGCTGGAGCGAAGTTTTCACGATTGCTCCGTGGGTCTTCTGCATCGTGGCGCTGCTGGGGATTGCGGGCGGAATGAATCCCGGCGCTTTTCATGCCGCAGGCTTTGTCGGGATCTTTCTATTCGTCGTCGGATCGTGGATGAACTCCTATGCGGAGTACACGCGGCACGTCTGGAAGCGGCAGCCCGAAAATCGCGGCCGCCTCTACATTGAGGGGCTGTTCCGGTACTCACGGCATCCGAACTATCTCGGCGATCTGCTTTCGTTCTCCGGCCTATGCCTGATTTCCGGTGCCTGGGTTGCGGCGGTCGTTCCGCTCCTCATGTTTGCCGGTTTTGTGTTCGTGAATATTCCGGTGCTCGATTCTCACTTGCGCGACCACTATGGCGCCGCTTTCGACGAATTCGCTAGGCGTACGCGCAAGCTGATTCCGTTTGTTTACTGAAACGGTGGTCTCGGGACGTCCGGCCCGCGGGAATTCGCGCAGAAGCCGCTACTGCGGTTTTGCCGGCTGCTTCGCCTGTCCCTCGGCTTGCTCTTCGCCCACCTGCGCGCTCACCTGCATTGCCTCGCCCATGCCGAGCGGAAGCTCCTGCTGCCGCGGTTTTGCGCTCTCGTACGCGCGCACCACGCGCTGCACCAGCGGATGCCGCACAACATCGCCGTCGTCGAAGTGGCAGAAGGCGATACCTTCCACGCCGTTCAGCACATTGATCGCGTCCAGCAGGCCTGACTTGCGCGGATTCGGCAAATCGATCTGCGTAATGTCGCCCGTGATCACTGCCTTCGAATTATTGCCCATGCGCGTCAGAAACATTTTCATCTGCTCAACCGTGGTGTTCTGCGCCTCATCCATAATGATGAACGCGTCGCTCAGCGTGCGCCCGCGCATAAACGCCAGCGGCGCAACTTCGATGATGTTTTTCTCGAGCATCTTGTCCACGCGGTCGGGATCGAGCAGGTCGTAGAGCGCGTCATAAAGCGGGCGCAGATAGGGGTCCACCTTTTCCTGCAGCGTGCCGGGTAAAAAGCCGAGCCGCTCGCCTGCCTCTACCGCCGGCCTCACCAGCACAATGCGCGCAATGCGCTTGGCGTTGAAGGCAGCCACAGCCATCGCCACAGCCAGATATGTTTTCCCTGTGCCCGCCGGACCTACACTGAAAACCATGTCGTTCTGCTCAATCGCCTCCACGTATCGCCGCTGATTCATCGAGCGCGGCTGCACTGTGCGCTTGATTCCCACTGATCGCTGCTTGCCGGCTTCGGCCACCGAGCGCAACCTGGCTGCCGGATCGGCAGTGACCAGGCGAAGCATTCCGTTCAACTCGCCATTGTGCGGATGGATGCCCTGGCGTCGCAGCGTTTCAAAGTCCTCAAAGATGCCTCGCACGCGGGCCAGGCTTTCTTCGGGGCCCTCCACATGCACCGCGTCCGAGCGCAAATCGATGCGCACACCAAGCGAGTCTTCCATCAGCCTTAGGTTTTCATCGCGGGTCCCGAACAGGGGCTCAAGATTGGGCGTAATCTCCAGAGCGATCTTCAATGGGTTCTATGTCCTCCAAAACGGATCGTGTTATAACGGCTCGTGTAAGTTGTCCTGCAGAGGCCCCGCAAGCTCCTGGGGTACGGTTCTTTAAGGCTGTCTGGGCTCTCGAAAGCATCCCTCGTGAGGATATAGATGCGCCGGACGCGAACCGCGGCGCGCGCCAATGATCGCACCCGCCTGGGCGTTTGACGGCAATTAGTAGTTTTTGAGGGAAGCCAAACGCTACGAGGCAAATCCAGGTCCAACTTCCTGGACGCCCCGCGCATCGGCGAGTTGGAGTTGTATGCCAAATCCGGTATTGCGAGATTAGCTCTACCTGCGCTTCGCGTCAACCGGCGCATCATTACTTTTGATGCAGCGGTTGTCTCGGGAGATACCTCTAGAGCGCTATCCGCTACACTTCATTCAATCTCAAGGAGCACTCGCGAGCCGCCCCGGGGAGTCCGTCCCAGGAAAACCGACGAGGAAACATATTGCCGTCAGCACTCTATATTGTCGTTCTCGTCTCCATCGCCGCCGCGCTGCTGGCCGTCGCCATCTATCGCGCCATAGGAGTCAAGACCAAGGCTGACTACCTGGTCGCCGGCCGGTCTCTTCCTGCCCTTGTCCTGGTGCTTACGCTTCTCACTTCCTGGATCGGCGCAGGCTCGCTCTTTGCCGGCGCTGAGAACGCCTACAAGAACGGCTTTGCCGCGCTCTGGGGCCCGGCCGGCGGATGGCTCGGCCTTTTGCTCATCTACTTTATTGCGCCGCGCGCGCGCAAGTTCGCCCAGTTCACCTTGCCCGACCTGCTTGAGGCGCGCTACAACCAGGCGGCGCGCGTGCTCGGCACCATCGCCATCCTCGTGGCTTATGTGGCTATTGCCAGCTACCAGTTCCGTGGCGGCGGCGACGTGCTGCACCTCATCTTTCCCGCCGCGGTCACCTCCGTGCAGGGCACATTCATCATCGCCGCATTCGTCGTGCTCACTACCGCCATGGCCGGCATGTCTTCCGTCGCCTATATGGATGTAGCCATCGGCTCCATGGTCACCGTCATCTGCATCGTCGCCACGCCCATGCTCTGGGTCAAGGCCGGCGGCTGGGCCGGGCTGCACTCCGCGCTGCCGCAAACTCACTTCGAGGTTCTTGGCAACTTCACATTTGTGCGTGCGCTTGAGTTCCTGGTGCCCACACTGCTGCTCATGCTCGGCAATCAGGTCATGTATCAGAAGTTCTTCTCTGCAAAATCTGAGCGTGACGCGCGCGCCTCCGTCGTTGGCTGGATTCTGGGCACTCTGCTGCTTGAAACGCTCATCGTCGCCATCGCCGTTTTCGGCTCGGCGCTCTACCCCACAGGAGAAGCCGCGCTGCACCCGCGCGAAATCATCCCTTACACGGCGCGGCATGGGCTACCCGCCGTTATGGGCGCGCTGTTGCTCGGCGCTGTCTTTGCCAAGGTCATTTCCACGGCTTCAAACTACCTTTTCTCGCCCGCAACCAACCTCGTTGAAGACGTCTTCGTCCGCTACATCGCACCCCGCGCCTCGAACAGACGCATCCTCATCGTCTCGCGCCTGGCGGTCGTCTTATTGGGTTGCTGGGCCCTCTACCAGGCGGTCTACGCCGAAAGCATTCTCGAGAAAATGCTCTACGCCTACACCATTTACTCAGCCGCGGTCACTCCCGTCGTTCTGGCCGCGTTCTACTCAAAGCGCGCCACGGCCTGGGGCGCGGTAGCCGCCATCGCCTCTGGCACGGTCGTCACTCTAGTCTGGGGTGCGCCCGGCTTTAAGCAGTTCCTTCATTTGCCGGCAATTCTCGCTGACCGCGACGCCATATTTCCCGCGCTGTTTGCCGCTGTCGCCGCGCTTATCTTCGTCAGCCTGTTTACGCCCAAACCAACAGCAGATCAGTTGGCGAAGTTTGCGGATTAGTGTGAGCGGGTAATCTACGGATTGCTGGTCAATCAGGAGTAATTGCCACACCGGCTTCAACGGCGCGTCGAGTTCATTGCAGGCGGAACTGGGTCGCGAAGAGCCACGAGGTTGCGCTCGCGGCGAAGAGCGTCGTGGATGGTCACTTCAAGATAGTAGAATGCCGACGACGGAGATCTTATCGAAGATGCCAGGCTTGAAGTTAGAAACGTCTTTGTTGTGCTGCGTCATTAGCTTCAATGTTGTTTGCGCACAAACGCTGGATGTCAGGGACCCTGCAATCAAAAAGTATGAAGCTTACAAGACGAGGGTATTGGCTGGGGATTTAAATATCGACTGGCGCGACTTTCGGCTTGCCGCAGCCTTAGGCGAGGTAAGCCAGGGATTCGATTCGCAGCCTGTGCATGATCAATTTATGGAAGACCTTGACGCCGGACGATACGACAATGCACTAGCCGAGTCACAAACTGTCATAGATCGCAACATGGCCAACGGCGAAGGGCATCTATTGGCAATGACTGTGCTGCAGAAGATGGGCAGGAACGAGGAAGCCAAAAAAGAAGAAGCGATCCTTAACGCGATCGGAAAATCGATAATGGAGTCCGGCGATGGGGGTTCCGCCGAGACGGCGTGGTTTACCGTTGCTCCCAGCGAAACGGTCTTTTTCATGACAGAGGCACTCGGGGCTCAGATCGAGGGCCAGGAACTCGTTCACGTCAACGGGCACGCCTACGACAAATTAACGGTGCTGGATCGTCAAGGCAAGAGACGAGTCGTGTGGTTCAATACCGATACCAACGAGCTGCTAAAGGCGCGTGGAATGCATCCCAAGGTCGCTCCGCAATAGCGCTGTCGCTCCTGGCAATGATCTTGTGCATCCCGCGGATCCCATGGGAATCTTCGCTTCGAGTTGTTACTAAGACAACACCCAATTCGTATTCAGGGCGGATGTTTGCCTTCTCGTTAGGTACCTTCTCGTTTAAATTGGTCCGGTCGCCGCCCAAAGAAATACTTGCCCCGCCCACCCGCACCCGCCTTACACTGTCCGTGTTCAATCCTTACCTGTATGCCGGTCGCGCAACTGACCCTCGAAATTCGCATCGAGCACGCCCAGTCGCTCAAGGACAGGCGGCAGGTCGTCCGCTCGCTCAAAGACCAGTTGCGGCAGGGCTTCAACGTGTCCGTAGCCGAACTCGACGAAGCCGTCGTGTGGCAATCGGCCACGCTTGCCGTCGCCGCCGTTTCGCGCTCGCGCGATTACCTGCAGGGCCTGATGGAAGAAGTGGAGCGCGCCGCCCGCCGCATGACCAACGAGCTTGGCGCCGATCTCGCCGATTCCTTCTGGGAGTACATCGAAAGCTGAGACCCAGCCGACCCTGGCCATATCCCCTTGCATCGCGGCGACCAGCGAGACTTCTTCGGAGAAGCAAGAAGTGTCAGGGCACGACTTCAGTCGTGCCATAAACCACGTGAAATGAATCAGGGCTTCAGCCCCTGAGGGAATAATTCTTCAAACCGGCCGTTGGCAAACACCGCGGTCCCACCATGCTACGCTGGCCTTTGGAGAACCCGTTTGCAGTCCGAACGCTTCGTCATTGCCGTCTTCGAGTTTGTATTGCTGCTTTTCTCGCTCAGTTTTCATGAGTGCGCGCACGCCTGGATGGCTTCGCGGCTCGGCGATCAAACGGCGCGGCTGCAAGGGCGCATCACGCTCAATCCGCTGGCCCACATTGACCCGGTTGGGACGCTGCTTTTTCCCGCCATGGTGATCTTCGGGCCCCTCGTCGGCTTCGCCGTTCCGTTCATGTTGGTGGGCTGGGCCAAGCCCACCCCGGTCATCACCCGCAACTTCAAAAAAATCGTCCGCGACGACAATCTCACCACCCTGGCCGGTCCCGCTTCGAATCTGATTTTGGTGCTGCTGGCTCTGGCGGGGCTTACAGTCATGGCCATGACAATGCTGGGCGGCGGAGCGATGGTGAGGCTGTCATTCGCCGTCGCGCTGGGCATTGCCGATGCCACCGGCGCTCAGCCCATCGCGCTGCTCCTCTCGCTCGCCATCCTCATCAACCTCTCGCTGTTATTTTTCAATTTGTTGCCCATTCCACCGCTCGATGGAAGCCGGGTGGTGCGCAATCTGCTCCCGTATAACGCAGCACAGCAATACGACCGCATCCGCGGCTGGGTGAGCTACGTACTGATGATCTTTGTCGGCGGCTACGTGCTCCGCCTGCTGCTTACTCCTGCCCTGATCCTCGTTTTTTCCTTCCTTTTGCACCTCTGATTCCGGCTATCATTTGCCCGTCTTACCGCGAGAGCCTGCTATTGATTTTCGCGCGGAATGGCGTTGCGGACGAAAAACGGGCGAGACAAGGCGGAGTCCGAAGGGTGTGGCGGGCCCACAGTCAAGGATGACAACGAAGTATGGCCCAATTTGCGCCGCAACCCGAAGGGCCGGGACCATTTTCCCTCACTTCATCGTGGTTCGTCGCTCAAAGATACCCAATATCCGTCAATCTTCGCTCCTTGAACTCAGAAAAATGGCTCCCGGCGCTTCCCGTGGGAAAGTCAATGGCAGGCTCTAAAATGGAATGAGTCTTTTTAACGCCTTTTTAAGAGAAGGCGGCCGGCATTTTTCGGCCGTCGAGGAATTCACACACCCCATGCCAGATCCAGCCACTTCGCCCGCCCGCCCGCGCGTCCTCAGCGGCATGCGCCCCACGGGAAAGCTGCACCTGGGCAACTACATGGGCGCTCTGGCCAACTGGGTCAAGCTGCAAAATGACCCGCTCGTTCACTTTGACTGTTACTTTTTCATCGCCGACTTGCACGCTCTCACGACCGACTACGCCGACCCCGGAAATCTTCAGGCAAAGACGCTCGACGTAGCTCTGGACTGGCTGGCTGCTGGCCTCGACCCGGATAAATCAACCATCTTCATCCAAAGCCATGTGCCGCAACATGCGGAGCTTCACCTGCTTTTCTCAATGATGACACCGCTGGGTTGGCTGGAACGAGTACCGACATACAAGGAGCAGCAGGAAAACCTCAAAGGGAAGGATCTGAGCACCTACGGCTTCCTTGGCTATCCGTTGTTGCAGGCGGCCGACATCTTGGCCTACAAAGCTCAGTACGTCCCAGTGGGAAAAGACCAGGTCGCTCATGTCGAGCTCACCCGCGAGGTAGCGCGCCGTTTTAACTCCTTGTATCGAACAGAAGTCTTTCCCGAGCCTGAGGCTTTGCTTACGCCCTCACCCAAGTTGCTGGGCACCGACGGCCGCAAGATGTCGAAAAGCTACGGGAATACAATCGGAATCTCCGAGCCTCCGGCCATAGTCGTATCCAAAATTCATTCGATGTCCACCGGGGGGCAGCGAATTCGTCAAACGGATCCGGGCCATCCGGACTTGTGTCCTGTCGGCGACCTGCACAAGGTCTTTAGCTCTCCAGACATCATCGTGGAAACGCAAAGGGGCTGCCGCACTGCATCGATACGATGCGAGCTTTGCAAAATCGAAGCTGGTACATCGGTATGCAGGGTCACTCAGCCAATCCATGCCAAGAGACTCAAACTCGAGTCAAAGATTGAAAAAACATGGGAACGGCTCCGCGACGACTCGCTGAACAAAGCCGCGAAACGCGCAGAAGAAACGATGATATCTGTACGGGAGATATTTAATCTCTCGCGTGATCTCGGATCGGCCCGGCGGCATTATTTGGTAACCCCCGAAGAGCAGAAAAACCTTCGTGATCTGAGCAGTCATTCGGATTGGTGGAATCTTGACCGAGACCAGCGGTCGAAGCTCCTGCGCGACTATTGGCGGAACAATCTTGTTCCATATGAAATACATCTCTCCCAGGAGAGTAATCGCGTCTTTACAACCATCGAGCGCGAATTGGAGGAACCGTTCCTGACTGTCAAAAAAAAGCGTGTTCTCGTAACGACCTCGCGCGATGTGACTCAAGCAGATAAATGGGAATTCGAGATTCCGGCGCGGTCCTATGAGATCTGGACGCTTCTTTGCTGGCGCGCTCAGGACAAAACGCTCCACGATTTCGCAATCCCACAGAAGATGTTCACTTTAGATTTTTCCTTGGCGAAGAGATCTTTGAAAAAAGACGAGAAGGTTCCCGTTAGTATTCAAAGAACAGAGGGCAACCATTTCTTCCTCAGCATTGCGGGGAAAACAGGCAAGGATATTACTGCATTCGAACACAACTATGAACCGCTCACATAAGCGATGAGGTCACGGTGGACGAAGATAACCCCAATACGGTTCACGCTGCTGACGCAGCCCCGGCGCCCGACCCAAGCCCTACACTGCCCTTAGAGTTAACCGCGCCTGACCCGCCGTCAGACGCTGGCCCAACCACTGCCGAAAAAGTTGCTGCGGCGCTCAAGGCGCGCGGGCAAGACGCCGAGCAGTCGCCCTTCTCGGTCTTCGTCGGTCAGGTCTACGACGGCCCGCTCGACCTGCTGCTCGACCTCATTCGCAAGCAGGACATCGACATCTACGACATTCCCATCGCCAAAATCACGGCGCAGTTTCTGGCCTATGTCGACCATCTCCGCGCCAGCGACATGGATGTGGCCGGCGACTTCATCTACACCGCCGCGCTGCTCATTCACATCAAGAGCAAGATGCTGCTGCCGCGCGCGCCCATCGGCCCGGACGAGTCTGCCGAAGATCCGCGCCGCGAGCTGGTCGATCGCCTCCTCGAGCACGAGCGCTTCAGGAACGCCGCGCAGATGCTGCACGACAAGCAGATGCTCGAAGCGGCCACATGGACCAATCCCGGCGTGCGCGAGTTCCGCGAAGATGCAGGCGCCGAGCCGGAGATTGCCGCCGACACCACCGACCTGGTGCGCATCTTTCGCGACATTCTCGAGCGCGCGCGCAACCGCCCCATCCTCAATGTCGAGGAGGACTCGGTCACCGTCGGCCAGATGATTCAGTTTCTCACGCGGCGACTCACCATGGAAGACAAGCCCGTGGCGCTGCGCCGCCTGCTCAGCCACACGCATTCCGAGCGCGCGCTCATCGCCATGTTTCTTGCGCTTCTTGAGTTGGTGCGCCTGCAGGCCATCCTGCTCCACCAGGACCGGCACTTCAGCGAAATCTTCATCAAGAAGAACACCGGCTTCGACGCCGCGATGAATCAAGGCCTGGCCGACGCCCGCGACGACTGGCGCTGAACTTGCCCGCCGCCTTCTGGCTCGCCGCCTTGTAAACTGACCGTGATGAAAGTTTTCCTCCGCAAACTGCTTCGCGTCGCACTCACCAGCTGTGCTCCCTGCGCTTCTGTCGATCGCCGGTCAGCATCCCGCTTCGCGCGCAAGCATGCCGCGCCCTCATCGGCTGAGACCGAGCTTGCGCAGGTTCCGTTGCCCGAGCCCTCGGCGGAGGCACTGCCGTTGCCTGAGGACCGCGGAGCCGCCGATCTCGAGCAGACGCTCAAGCGCCTCGGCACCACGGCCAGCGTGCTCTTCATCGTTGCGCATCCTGACGACGAAGATGGCGCGCTCATGACTTATCTCTCGCGCGGCCTCGGCGTGCGCGTCACGCTGCTCACGCTCACGCGCGGCGAAGGCGGACAGAATGCGCTGGGCGCCGAAAGCTACGATGCGCTCGGCCTCATCCGCACCAACGAGCTGCTGAAGGCCGATCGAATACTATGGCGTGCGGCAACTCTGGGGCACCGAGGCCGACTTCGGATTCTCAAAGACGCAGGAAGAGGCCTTCTCAAAATGGGGCCACGATCGCGTGCTTTACGACGCGGTGCTCGCGGTGCGCATGGTGCGGCCGCAAGTCATTCTCTCCACCTTTGTCGGCGGCGTGAGCGACGGGCACGGCCATCACCAGGTCTCCGGCGAAATCGCGCAGGAGGCGTTCAAGGCCGCCGCCGATCCCAAGGTCTTTCCCGAGCAGTTGAAAAATGGTCTAGAGCCATGGCAGCCGCTCGCCGTTTACTCGCGCACGCCGTTCGCGCCCATCACCAACGGTCAAATGTTCGACTACGCCACCGGCAAGTGGGCGCCGGCGCGGTTTCACAACTACGTCACTGGCGAGTGGATCGAAGGCGCATTGCCCGCCGACGTCACGCTTCCCGTCGGCACGTGGGACCCGATCGCTCGGCCGCACCTATGTGCAGATTGCGCGCGAAGGCTGGGGCGAGCAGAAGTCGCAGTATGGCGGCGCCGATCCCGCGCTCAGCGGGCCGGATTCATCGAGCTACCACCTCTGGGCCGTCGCGCCATCTGCCGCAACATCGGGCGGAAATAAACCGGCCGCCGAAGCGGGAACCGACAGAGAGACCGCGAGCCTGTTTTGGAATGCGAAGGTCCACATCTCTACCGGCATTACGGGCCTGGCGCGCCTCGCTGGCAGCACGCCGCCCGCATGGCTCACGCGATGGCCTGCAGCAAAATCGAGAGCGATCTGAATGCATTCACAAGCGACTGCAAAAACCAGAGCGGCCTATTGTGCCGCGCACAAACTCGTACCCATCTACCGCGAAACGCTCGATCTCTACGCGCGCGTGAAGGCAAGCGATCTCGACGCCGAAGCGAAGGCTGATCTCGAATTGGAGCTGGGCGCAGAAAATCGATGCAGTTTCAGACTGCATTCAAAGACCTGCTCGGCCTCGACCTCGTCGCGTTCACAACCAGCGGCGGTGGCCAGGGGCCCGGCGGTCGCGGCGCATCTGCTGACGAGTCTGCGCGCAGCGTTTGGCCGGGCGAGGAGTTCAGCGTCCGCGTGCATGTCACCGATGCGATTGGGGGCGCTCAGCTTGAGCCGGGTTTGGCTTGAGAGCAGTGACGGCGCGCCGTGGAAGATCGAAGACGCCGGCCGAATCCAAATCGAGCTGACGCACACCAAGCAGCTACACCGGCGATCGACCAGAACTTTCACGTGCACGTTCCCGCCGACGCCGCGCCCACCGCGCCCTACTTCACGCGTCCCACCACCGAGCAGCCCGTCTACGACATCTCGAATGAAGCCTGGCGCGAGCGCTCCTTCGCGCCCTACCCGCTCTCTGCCTGGGCGGAGTTCACCTTCGACGGCGTTCCCATCCGCCTCGGCCAGACGGTTCAAACGCTGGCCCGCGTCACAGGCGTCGGCGGCGTCTATCAGCCGCTGGTGGTTACGCCGGCCATCGGCGTGCGCGTTCAGCCGCAGGCACGCATTCTTCCGCTCGATGGCTCGCCGCTGCCGGTCAAGGTCACAGTTCACGCCGAGCACGCCGCCGATGGAATCGTCGATCTGAAACTGCCCGAGGGCTGGCGCGCCGATCCCGCGCAGCGCGAGTTTCATTTGAATACCGCGGGCGACACCGAGCCGCTCGTCTTCTCGGTATCTCCAGCCGGTGACGTCGCGGCGCGCGCCTACGCGATCAAAGCCGTCGCGCACGTAGGCGATCAAAGCTATTCGATCGGCTGGCAAAGCATCGGCGATCCCGGCCTGCTTCCCTATAACCAATACGAGACGGCGGAGCTCCGCACACGCAAAATCGACGTAAAGGTGTCGCCGGGCTTGCGTGTGGGCTACGTCATGGGAACCGGCGATCATGTTCCCGAGGCCATCGAGGCGCTGGGCATCGCCCCGCATCTCCTCACCGACGACGAGCTTGCCACCGCCGACCTGTCGCAGTGGAACGTGCTGGTCGTCGGCATTCGCGCCTACTCCGTGCGTCCCGCGCTCGCCGCCGCCGAACCCCGCCTCGAGCAATTTGTCGAGCGTGGCGGAACGCTCATCGTCCAGTATCAAGAGCGACACGTTTCCCGCCCCGCTCCCGCTTTCAATGGGCCGCTTTCCCGAGCGCGTCGTCGATGAGCAGGATCCGGTCAAGCTCCTCGATCCCGCGAACTCGCTTCTCACCTGGCCGAACAAAATTACTTCTGCCGATTTCGATGGATGGTTCGAAGAACGCGGCCACGGATTCCTCGATCATTGGGACCCCGGATACACCGCGCTCACCGAGACCGCCGATCCGGGCCAGGATCCGCAGCGCGGCGGCTTGCTCGTCGCGCATCGCGGAAAAGGAACCTATATATATGTTGCGTACGCGCTCTACCGGCAGTTCCCTGAGCTGGTGCCGGGCGCTTATCGCCTGCTGGCCAATTTGTTGAGCGCCGGCAGCGATTCAAGCTCCGTCAAAAAATAGCAGCGCGGCATCATCTTCGCAGCCTGCTCCGGCCCTTCTAGCCGCAGTCACCCCAGCCTCGGCTGACGCCCTCGCGTTCCTAGCACATTCCCGCAATCTGTCAGCCGCAATCTCCACAAAATCGCGCAGAAAAGGCGAAGCGCCTGTGAATAGAAATTTAATTTCTCGTCATCCTCTTTCCCTCGCGACTTGAGTCTTCTCGCCACTGTGAATTCTGCGTGAATTCGTCAAATCTTAATCTTGCTCTGCGAGTCTTGGATGCGGAACAACAGAACAACAGGAGGAGTTTTTGCCGGCGCGAGACTGCCTCCTCTCACCACTCCCCTAATTTTCCGCGCCGATGGGAATACCGCAGATTTTTCAATTCATCATTGCGTCCGGGATGCAGAAGAGATCTGTGTCCGTTGTGCACGAGGGCGCTGCCAACTTCCAACACGATTCCAGAGGAAAAGAGAGGCCCAAATGAAATTGACAGTGAAAGCGGCTGCCGTTGCATTTCTTGCAGCCGGTCTTGTTGTTTCCTACGCGCAAACCAGCGGCTCAACGCCGCCGGCAAAGAAGCACGCGGCCAAGAAAGCCCGCCGTGCCGGCCGGCCCCACGGTGCAAGAGCAGATCGACGACATGAAGCAGCAGTTTCAGGGCGAGATCGACGGCCTGAAGGCGGATCTCGCCACCAAGGATGAGCAGTTGAAGCAGGCGCAGCAGGCAGCGGCCGACGCGCAGGCAGCGGCAGCCAAGGCTGAAGCCGACGCCACGGCGCAGCAGCAGGCGGTCACTGACAATTCAGCGGCGGTAACCACCCTGCAGAGCACCGTCAGCGACCTGAAGGCCAACGCGGTTTCGCTCGCCACTACGGTCTCCGACGAGACCACGAACATCAAGAAGGCGATCAACAACCCTGATGCGCTTCATTACAAGGGCATCACGCTCTCGCCCGCCGGCAGCTTCGTGGCGGCTGAAACAGTGTGGCGCCAGGGCGCCACCGGCGGCGATATCAACACGGCGTTCACCGGCGTTCCGCTGGCGAACTCCGCAGGCATCGCAGTTGAGCGAGTTCTTCGGTTCTGGCCGTCAGTCGCGCGTCGCCCTCAAGGGTATCGGCAAGCTGCAATAGCGCAACCCTCACGGGCTACTACGAGGCTGACTGGCTGAGCTCCGGCACCACCTCGAACAACAACCAGTCGAACAGCTACACCTTGCGCCAGCGGCAAATGTGGGGCGATGCCAAGTTGACGAGTGGATGGGATTTCTCCGGCGGCACGGGATGGTCGCTGGTGACTGAAACCACCTCAGGCCTGACCCGCGGCACGGAAGATCCTGCCGTCGACCATCGATGCACAGTACTACGCCGGCTTTGTCTGGGCGCGCCAGTACAGCTTCCGCGTGTCCAAAGATTTCGGCAAGGCATTCTTCCTGGGCGCTTCGGTTGAAAACGCCGAGACGCTGAACGCGTCCGGCCAGAACACGCCAACCAATTATCTGCTTCGGCTCAACCGGAACCGGCGGCGGCCTCTACAACAATCAGGCCAACTACTCCTTCAACTACACGCCGGACTTTGTGGTGAAGATGGCCTTCGCAGCCCGGCTGGGGCCACTGGGAAGTCTTCGGCATCGAGCGCAACTTCCGCGACCGCATCTATCCCTGCGCGACCGTATCGGCCACCTGCACGGTGCCTACGACGGCTCTGCCCACGAACAGCACGGCGATCGGCGCCGGCATCGGCGGCGGCTTCCGCGCGCCGCTTGGCACCAACAAGTTCACCATCGGTCTCAAGGGACTGTGGGGCCAGGGCGTTGGCCGCTACGGCTCCTCGACCATCGCCGACGTAACCCTCCGCCCCAATGCGGTGTTCTCTCCCATCCACGGCTTCTCGGCTCTCAGCACCATCGAAGCTCAATCCCACGTCGAGGCTCAACCTCTACTTCAACTACGGCGGCGACTATCTTGACCGCGACTACGTGCTCAGCGGCACAACCCAGGTCGGCTACGGCACACGCAGCGTCGAACATGTCGGGCTGCCTGGTCGAGCCCACCGCCGCCACCGCTGGCGCAACTGGCGCCGCACCGATCGCCCCCTCCAACTGCGGCGGCAGCAACAAGGATGTGCAGGAGTTCACGGCCGGCTACTGGTTCAACTTCTACAACGGCCCCAAGGGCCGCTTCCGCCAGGGCATCCGTACGAGAACGCTCCGGCGCGATCTCTGGTCCGGCGCGGGCGGCACAGCCAACCCCAGCAACGGCGCGCACGGCGACGACAACATGATCTTCACCTCGTTCCGCTACTACCTGCCGTAAACCAGCAGTCCCAGCCCAAAACAAAAGGGGCAGTCCGCAATGGACTGCCCCTTCTGTTTGGTCTGAATTTAGATTTGGCGCGCGATGCGTCGAACCTTCCGGAATTACTCCGCCGCTTCCACCGGCCTTGGTCTGCGCCACGGTCCAGTCCGGCGCGCCCACCTTGAAGCGCGCGAAGCGCCGCACCGTGATGTTCTCGCCCAGCTTGCCCACCTTCTGCGCAATCAGTTCCTTCACGCTGACGGCCTGGTCCTTGATGAACGGCTGCTCCAGCAGGCAAACCTCTTCGTAGAACTTCGCCATCTTGCCGTCCACAATCTTCTCGATCACCGGCGCCGGCTTGCCCGTTGCCGCGGCCTGCGCGCGATAGATCTCCTTCTCGCGCTCCAGATCCTCCGCGGTCACGTCCTCGGGCTTCACGTAGCGCGGATCGCTGGCCGCGATGTGCATCGCGATGTCCTTCAGCAGCTCCTGAAAGTCCTCGGTCCGCGCCACAAAATCGCTCTCGCAGTTCAGCTCCACCAGCACGGCAATCTTGCCGCCGGCATGAATGTAGGTGCCCACCGCGCCCTCGTTGGTCACGCGCGCGGCCTTCTTCTGCGCCGACGCCATGCCGCGCTTGCGCAGCACCACGAACGCGTCCTCCATGTTGCCCTTGCTCTCCTGCAGCGCCTTCAGGCAGTCGCCCATCGGCGCGCCCGACTTCTCGCGCAGTTCCTTCACCAATTTGGCGTCAATCTTTTCAGTCACTGTCGTCATCTCTCTTTTTCCCTGGCCGCACACGGCCTTATTCATGAATTGCGTTTAAGAACTCACAATCATGTATCGCGCCGCGGAATTTCCGGCAGAAGAAAAGCGTGGCCACCCAAAATCGAGCGGCCACGCTCTTTCGAATCCTGCGTGCTTCCGCGCCCAACTGTTACTTGGCGCTCTCCGCTGCTACTTCGTCCTCTTCCAGCAGGGCCGCTACAGCGCGGCGCCTTGCGAATGCCGCCGCCCAGCGCTGCTTCAAGGTCCACTTCCTCCACCGGCGCAGCTGGCTCCGACTCCGCCGAAATCGCCACGCCTTCTTCGCCGCCTTCAACTGTTTCGGTGGCTGGGCTTCTGGCGTCTCCTCCTGGAAGGCCTTGTCGCTCAGCATGTTCACGCCCTCGGCAGCCGAGTCGGCAATCTTTGACGTAAACAGCCGAATGGCGCGCAGCGCATCGTCGTTGCCGGGAATTACATAATCCACTACCGTCGGATCGCAATTGGTGTCTACCACCGCAACCACCGGAATGCCCAGCTTGCGCGCTTCCTTCACCGCAATCTGCTCGTTGTTCGAGTCCACGATGAACAGCGCGTCGGGCAGCCGCTTCATGCTCTTGATGCCGGCCAGATTGGCCTGCAAATGCTTGCGCTCGCGCTCCAGCTTGATCACTTCCTTCTTGGTCAGCAGGTCGTAGCGGCCATCCGTGGCCATCTCATCCAGCTCCTGCAGGCGCTTCACCGACTTCTGCACCGTCATCCAGTTGGTCAGCAGGCCGCCCAGCCAGCGCTGGTTGATGTACGGCATGCCTGCCCGCGTGGCCTCTTCGGCAACCGCATCCTGCGCCTGGCGCTTGGTGCCGACGAATAGAATCGTCTTGCCGCTCGCGGTCAGCTCAGTCACAAACTTCGACGCTTCCTTGAACAGCTTCAGCGTCTTTTGCAGATCGATGATGTAGATTCCGTTGCGCTCCCCGAAGATGTATTCCTTCATCCTGGGATTCCAGCGCTTGGTTTGATGCCCGAAGTGAACACCCGCTTCGAGCAATTCCTTCATGGTGATGGTTGCCAATTGTCCTCCTTCGTGGACTGCATCCGGGCTTTGATTCTGTGGCCCGGATTTATCCCCTTGCGGGGAGATTTGTGAAATCAGCCAGCTTTCAGTTCTACAGTGTCGTAGTTCACAGCCAGAGCCACAAGACCGCATTCAGCCGAAAACTAGAAGCTAGGAACTGCGAACTACTGAGCTGCAAGCGCGTTAGCGCTTGCTGAACTGGAACCGCTTTCTCGCGCCCTTCTGCCCGTACTTCTTGCGTTCCTTCTGGCGCGCATCGCGCGTCATCAATCCTTCGGCCTTGAGCAGCTTGCGCAGCTCCGGGTTGAACTCAACCAGTGCGCGGGCAATGCCCATCTTTACCGCGTCGGCCTGCGCGGAAACTCCGCCGCCCTTCACGGTCGTCACAACGTTGAAGCTCGCGCCGAGCTCGGCCACCACCAGCGTGCGCTTGGCGCTTACCCGCTGCTGCTCGGTCACAAAGTGCTCTTCAAACTTCTTGCCGTTGACCTTCCACTCGCCCGTGCCGGGACGCAGAAAAACTCTCGCAATCGCCGACTTGCGCCGCCCCGTGCCGTAATACTGAACCAGATCCTCTGCCATTCGTTCCCTCTTAGCTCTCAGCCCTTAGGCTCGTCTTTCCCAATTCCTGTGTCTAGTCCCAACGTCCGTACGTTACGGTCCCTTGTTCCCTGTCCCTGCTTTACAGCGCCACCGGCTTCTGCGCCGTGTGCGGATGCTGCTCGCCGCGATAGACCTTCAGCTTGGTGGCCATCTGCGCGCCCCAGCTTGCTCTTCGGCAGCATGCCCTTGATCGCTTCTTCCAGAACCTTTTCCGGCTTGCGCTTGATCAGCCGCGTAAACGACTCCTCGCGCAGCCCGCCCGGAAAGCCCGTGTAGCGCCGGTAGACCTTGCTCTGGTCCTTCAACCCGGTCAGCCGCACCTTCTCGGCGTTAATCACAATCACGTGGTCGCCCATGTCGATGTACGGCACATACTTCGGATTCGTTTTGCCGGTCAGCACCATCGCGGCCTTGGTCGCCAGGCGTCCCAGCGTCTGCCCGCTCGCGTCCACCACATACCATTTGCGGCTAATATCCTTGCCGCTCGGAATAAACGTCGACATTGCTCTGCTTCCCTCGAAAAAATTTACCCTGCTTCAATCTTGGGTGCCCCATCCTAAACGCGCATTTTGCGTTTAGGGTGGGATCGAACGAACCCGCGCAAACGGTATCCGCCCATGCAAACCGTATCCGCCCATGCATTACGCACGGGCCTTGAAATCTACCCACTGCCAAACAAATCTGTTCGGGTGAGAAGCTGCGGGAGTTCGTTCCAATCGGAACCCTGGCTACGCCGGACCACGTTCGCCCTATTCCGCTCTCGTGTCCCGCAGCCGGTGGCCTGTTCCATTAGAGATCCGCCAGAACCTGGCAGGAACCTCCTTCAGAGTTGGTCCGGGTGAGCACACCGAGACCCCAGGCGCAACACCGCGCAAGACCTCTAGAATACTCAAAAATCAGCCCCAAGTCAATGAAAGACTGGGTGGTTTACGCTGTGGATCGAGCGGAAAACCGGCGCGCCGCCGCCCTTCCCCACACGAAGGCGAAATGGATGAATCCGCAATCTGCGGTATCCTGTCTAAGCGCGCCCGTAGCTCAGCTGGATAGAGCGAACGCCTCCGGAGCGTTAGGTCGGGAGTTCGAATCTCTCCGGGCGCACCAACCTTCGCCTGCCCAATCGGGCTTCGGCTGGGCGGGCCATTTGAAGGGCGATGCCTGTCGCGCCGAAGCTTCAGCGAAGGCGGACTTCACAATTCCGGCCGCACCAAGAAATCATAGCTTCAAATCATAGCTTCGGTTAACGCCCAGGAGATCTCCTATGAAACGGATAATCGGGTCGGTTGCGATTTGTGTTTTGTTCCTCGGAGTTTTGTTCCAGGCGAAGGCTCAGCAGGAACCGCCGAAGCCGGGCCCGGAAGTGATGCGTCTCGCATATTTTGTGGGCGACTGGAACGAAGTGGGCAAATCTACTGCGCACGGCATGGAAGGACCGGTGTCGTCCACTCAAAGTTGGGAGTGGACTGCCGGAGGATTTTTCCTTGAGGGTCATTCTGACAACAAATCGCCCGCGGGTAACTTCAAGATCATGGCCGTACTGGGATATGACCCGGCAACGAAAATGTACACCTACAACGCGTACGACAGTTGGGGCGAGGCGATCACGGCCAAGGGAAGCGTCAGCGGCGACACCTGGACGTGGACAACCGAATCCACGATGCAGGGCACGCTCATCAAGACGCGCCTCACCGAAAAGGAAATCTCAAAAACGCAATACACATTGAAATACGAATCGTCCACGGATGGCGGCGCCACATGGACATCGGATGAGGAATCAACGTTTACAAAGGTGATGGCGTCGGCGAAGTAGAGATTGACGAAAGATAGATTTTGAGGAAACGCCCGCCTACGCTGAAGCTACGGCGCAGCAGCCTTCGCCCTTCAAATGGCCTGCTGTGTTGAGGGAAGGACCGAAGCGAGCCCGCCGAGCCGAGGAAAGAACTGAAGCTGGCCCGCCGAGCCGAAGCCCGACCGGGCGAAGGCTGGTGGACGCGGAAGGAATCGAACCTTCAACCTGTCGGTTAAGAGCCGAATGCTCTGCCAGTTGAGCTACGCGTCCAGAGGGGTTCGAAAAAAGCCGCGCCATCGACGTTCCCGCGCGACTTCCGGCGGAGGTGAAAATCGCTTCCGCACCTCAAAAAATATACCACAGACGCTGCTCGCATCCCAATCGCGCCGCACGCGACTTCCGCTGGCAGGCGCAGCCGGTTTGGAGGATAATCGGCGTATGGCGACCCAGCCCAACCCAGCATTGCCGGATACGGAAGAGCCCTGGACCGTGCGCGAATACCTGCGCACCAGTTGGAGTCCGGACCGTGAGTTTGTCGATGGGCGTATCGAGGAGCGGAACTTGGGCGAGAAAGAGCACTCCATCATTCAACGGTACTTGACGTTCCTTTTCATGTTGAAGCGGGCGGAATGGCAAGTCCAGGTCTTTCCCGAACTTCGCACTCAGACGCGGGCCACAAGGTTTCGAGTTCCGGATGTTTTAGTAGTGCGTACAGCGGAAAAATTCGAGCGCTATGTGACCGCGCCGCCGCTGATTGCTATTGAGATTCTGTCGCCTGAGGACACGTTGCGCGCCATGCAAACGAAAGCCGCCGAGTACCGGCTGTTTGGCGTCGAGAATATCTGGATCATCGACCCCGAGCCGCGCATCGCCTATCGCTATGTTGGAGCTGCGTTTGAAGAGGTGATGACCGGCGAGTTGACCGTGCCTGGAACCCCGATCCGCGTAGTGCTCAGCGAAATGTTTGCCGAATTGGACCAGTTCTAGCGCTTGTAGGCGGCCTCTTCTTAAATCTTCGCCGCCACGCGAATGTGCAATTCCTTCAACTGCTGCTCGCTCACGGGCGTCGGCGCTTCCGCCATCAAATCAATCGCCTTTGCCGTCTTCGGGAACGCAATCACCTCGCGCAGATTGTTCGCGCCGGTCAGCAGCATAACGATGCGGTCGAGGCCCAGCGCAATTCCGCCGTGCGGCGGAGTTCCGTATTCCAGCGCGTCCAGAAAGAAGCCAAACCGCGCACGCGCCTCTTCATCGCTGATGCCCAGCGAAGCAAAAATCTGCTGCTGCACATCCTTGCGATGAATACGAATCGATCCCGAACCGAGCTCCAGTCCGTTCATCGCCAGGTCGTAGCAATTCGCCCGCACGCTCGCCGGATCGCTCTTGAGGTTTGCCATGTCGCTCTCGAAAGGCGCCGTGAACGGATGATGCGCAGGCATCCACTTCGCCGAAGCCAGGTCGTACTCGAACATCGGAAAGTCGGTAAGCCACATCGGATTGAAAGCCTTGCTAGCGTCAATCAGCCGGTCTTCCGCGCTTCGCGCCGCCGCAGCCTGCACCACCTCATCGGTCACGCGAAATGCTCCGTGCCGATCGGCATATTTCTTCGCCAGCTCGGCGCGGAAGTTTCCCGCCGCCGCGTACACATTGATCTCGCGCTCTGAAAGCCGCCCCGGAAACTTGGTGTCGCTGGCCTTGATGTGGTGCGCCGGATCGCCCGCAACAACAATCACGAAGTCCGCATCCGAAGCGCCTGCCAGCTCGCGCACCTTCGCGGCAGCCTCAGGAAAACCCTTCGCCAGCCGCTTGAAATCGTCAATGAACTTCGCGCCCTTCTTCTGGTCGAAGAGCGGATGGTTGTCCTCGCGCTCCTTGCGGCTCAACTCGCCCACGTTGGGAATGCGCAGCGCCACCACGGGCAGCGCGGGATCGATCTGCAAACTCGCCAGCGCATCGTCGGTAAACGCCGGCCGCACGTCGGTAAGCCCCGGCAGCCGCAGATCAGGCTTGTCGGTCCCGAATCGGCGCATGGATTCGTCGTAGGTAATGCGCGGGAAGGGAATCGGCAAATCGACACCCGCCGCCGCAAACCCCGCCTTCATAAACTGCTCCACCGCGCTGAAGACCGACTCCTGCTTCGGAAAACTCATCTCCAGATCGACCTGCGTGAACTCCAGCTGCCGATCGGCGCGAAGATCCTCATCGCGGAAGCAGCGCGCGATTTGAAAATACCTGTCGAATCCCGAGATCATCAGGATCTGCTTGAAGATCTGCGGCGACTGCGGCAGCGCGTAGAACTCGCCCGTATGCACGCGGCTCGGCACCAGAAAATCGCGCGCGCCCTCGGGCGTGGACTTGGTCAGAATCGGCGTTTCAATCTCGAAAAATCCCTGCTTGCTCAGGCTCTCGCGAATGGCCAGCGTAATCTCGTGCCGCAGCTTGAAGTTGTGCTGCATCTCAGGCCGGCGCAGATCGATGTAGCGATACTTCAGCCGCACTTCCTCGTTCTGGATCGCCTCTTCCGACGGCGAAAACGGCGCCAGCTTCGCGTCGTTCAGCACGCGCAGCTCGGTAGCCTCAATCTCGATCTCGCCCGTCGGCATCTTGGGATTGATGGCGTCCTTGTCGCGCAGCCGCACCTTGCCCACCGCGGCGACAACGTACTCGGGGCGCACCTGCTCGCCCTTCGCGTGGCCCTCGGGAATCAGGTCGTGATCCAGCACCACCTGCGCAATGCCGGTGCGGTCGCGCAGGTCGAGAAAGATCAGGTTGCCGTGGTCGCGGCGCCGGTTCACCCAGCCCATCAGCACCACTTGCTTGCCCGCGTCGGCGGCGCGCAACTCGCCGCACATGTTTGTCCGTTCAAGATTGCCTAAAAAGTCGAGCACTTCCAGAGTCCTTCTACTCGCCTGCGGGCCGGGCCAAATTCGCAGCCAGCTCCGCGCGAGGAACCTTTGTTTGCTTGCCTGAGATGAAGTCCTTCACCGTCAGGATACCGGATTGATGCTCGTCTTCGCCGAGGATCACGATGCGCCGCGCAATCTTGTCAGCAGCCTCAAACGACTTCTTCAATCGGAAGCTGCCGTCGCCAAGTTCGACGCGCAGGCCAGCTCTGCGCAACTCCCGCGCCAGAACCAGCGCAGCGGCGTTCAGGTTCTCGCCAATCGGCGCAATATACGCGTCGGCTTTCGCCGCCGGCGCGGCAGCTTGCGCGGACTCCTGCGCTTGCAGCGTCAGCACCAGCCGGTCCAGGCCCATCGCAAAGCCGATTCCCGGCGCCTTCGGTCCGCCAATAGCCTCGCTCAATCCGTCATACCGCCCGCCGCCGAGCAGAGCGTTCTGCGCGCCCAACCCGCCGTGAGTAAATTCAAAAGTCGTCCGCGTGTAGTAGTCCAGGCCGCGCACCAGCCGCTGATTCAGCGTGTAAGGCACGCCAGCCGCGTCAAGTGCCGCAGTCACCGCGCGCGAAGTGTTGCTTCGAATCATCGCCAAGCGAATCGCCAATCTTCGGCAGGCTCTCGATAATCGGCTGATCTTCCGGCACCTTGCAGTCCAGCACGCGCAGCGGATTGGTCACCGCGCGCCGCTGGCAGTCACCGCACATCTTCGGCGCAACATCGACGAGCGCCGCACGCAGCACGTCGTTATATTTCGCGCGGTCCGCAGAAGATCCAACAGAATTCAGCTCGAGCGTCCAGCCCGTAATTCCCAATTCTTCCAGCAGCGTGGCCAGCATCTCCAGCACTTCCGCATCGCGCAACGGCGATTCGCTGCCCGACGACGGCGGCCCGATCACTTCCGCGCCAATCTGCCAGAACTGCCGGTAGCGCCCCTTTTGCGGCCGCTCGCGCCGGAACTGCGGCCCAATGTAATAGAGCTTCTGCAACTGCCCGCTTTCGCCCAGCCCGTGCTCGATGTAGGCGCGCACTACGCCAGCCGTATTCTCAGGCCGCAAGGTCAGGGATTGAACGCTCTTGCTAAACTGGCCGGCAACTTCTTCAACTATTACGTCGTCAAGTTGTACATCTTCCTTCGGCAATCCCGCAGGAATTACCAGACGTAGTCCGGGACCGAAACGGCGCATATAGTCAGCATTTCCGGAATACGGGGTTATTTCGCGATTCCGCAAAGCCTTCTTCGCGCCGAGAAGGCCATCAATAGCTTCCTGAGTCACTTTGCTGTTGAAAACGACGAATTCCGGCTTCTCTGGATTTCGTCGGCCAAGGATTAACTTGACGCCAAACTTTTCGATCGCTTGAAGTACATCTTGCGCCCCGGATTCAATAACAAATTTTCTTTCATCTAGCTGGATCTTTGTCCAAGTGTTAATCAGGCTTTGTATGTCAAATCTCTCCCGATCCTCCCACGTGTACATTTCCTTTGAGACAATGTCGGTCTCTTCGCCCACGCTGCGCGCGAACAAGGCCGTGTCTTCAAAGATCGGCGTACGAATCTCCCCGAAGTTGTAGCGGGCAAAGACCTGGCGCGCGGTCGACTCAATGCGATTCCACAGCTCCGTCTCAGGCGGCAGCAGATCGCGCGTCCCGCGCACAGCTTTCAGGGTGGCCATAACTTGTCCATTCTAAATGTGCCTTTTGCGGCGCTTGATACTGCGTCCCTCTAATGAAGCCCGAATAGAAGTACCGTTGCGGTATAAATATGTATGTGCGGCGTGCCCGCGCCGGAGTTCGCCCATGATGTTCCACGTGGTCCTAAAGAAAGACGAAGATGGCTGGATCGTTGCAGAGTGTCCCGCACTGCCCGGCTGTTTTTCTCAAGGGAAAACGGAACAAGAAGCACTCGCCAATGTCAAAGAGGCCATCACAGCGTGGCTTTGGGCCGAAGATAAGAAGGCAGCCGAGGCGCTGCCAGACGACGAGACCCCGCTCGTTGTGGCCGTCTAAGATTCGCTCCCAGTTTCTTCCGCATTTCCCACATCTTCCACACTGGGGCCCGTTTTCCTCATGCAATTGCACTCAATTCTGTGCATGACAATTGATATGTCGCGCCCATGATTAGAGTTACAACGGCACTATGATTAGAGACACAAGGGACAATGCGTGGGACGGCTTTCAAACATTTCGGGCAAGGACGCCGTGAAGGCTTTTCAAAAAGCTGGCTGGCAGGCTCGCGGTCAGGTCGGGAGCCACTTGGTTTTGACGAAGCGGGACATGCGCGCTAATCTCACCGTTCCCCAACATGCCGAACTTGCGCCAGGCACTCTGCGAGGGCTGATCCGAACCGCCGGACTTACCGTCGATGAATTCCTCAATCTGCTTTAGGCGAACCGTGTTTACCGCCGCGAACGACCTTGTTCTTCCGGATCAGATCTGCCCGAGTAAAGAATGTACGCGTGGCCTCGGCATCGTTAGGGTCGTATGGGCTGTCCTCCGGCTCAAGATGGATACCCTTGCCTTCTTTCAACGCTAATAATCGGCGCCAATCGGTTTCACTTTGTGTCTTCTTCAATTTGAAGATTCTACAAGCGGCTAATCCAGCACCCGGTCCGCAATCCTCAACCACCAGGCGGACCCGCTGGTGAATGTGTGAACGACAAATGCCTGGCACACGATCAACGCCGGCAGCGCGATGAGATAGATCCGATGCACGCGCCGGTTCACCAGCAGGTCGCGCACCACGCCAAGAAAAATCACGGCGTCCACGCCCGCGTAGAAAAGGTTGTGATCGGAGAGATATTGAAAACGACCGAAGGCCGCGGAGAGCAGTCCGCATGTCGCGATGAAGATAAACCGGCGATGCAGTTCGGGTTTCTTTCGCCACAGAACAGCCAGGCTGAAGAACGTCGCGAATGCCACCATGTCGTACCAGGGAACGATCAGGAAAGCATCCGAGCCGGGCTCGTGTTTCACAAGGGTGTCAAATCTGCCCATGATGATCGAAGTGGTAATTCCCAGCGGAATCATCACCGCGCCCAGCCCCACGCCAAACCAGCCGAAGAAGCGATGCCACTTCACGTTGTGCGTGCGCACCAGCCCCGACTGAAAGATGAAGAATGCCACCCACGCACAAAACACAACGCCATGAAACCAGAGCAGCATCGGTCGCGGCGGAGCGGCATGCAGCAAGTTCTGGTCCACCGTATGGCTGAATCCCCAAATGACAATCGCCGCCGCCAGCAGCCCCATCGAAAAATAGAAATACTTGTCCACAAACCCGCCGCGCCCGGTGAAGTGAACGCCCGGACGCGCACTCGCGCTCTGCGACACAGTTGCCATCGTCAAAACCTCGCTTCGAGATTCTTGGGAAAATCCTGGCTGCACCCTGCTACGCCGGCGGGGAAGTAGCGCAAGGCTAGCACAGGGCTGGTTTCGGGCTCAACGGAAAACGTTCGATTGTGCCGCAAACAAGTTTGAGCACGGTAACCACCGTTCGCTTTCAGCACACAGCTCCAGTCACCGGCTCAGCGCGCAACAAGAGATCCTGCTCGCACAGAGTCGTCCGTATGCGACTGAAAACATGAATATTGCTATATGCGATCCCTCAAAAGTGGTACGAAAGTAATTCAATAAACCGAACCAAAGATGCAATTACGACTATCGTTGTATTACCGTCGACTTTCTATTCCTGCGCAAAGGTAATTGTGAGACGATGAGTCGCCGCCCTCGATTTGGGCCTGGAAGCTGCACCTTCACTCATGCTTCAGCAGGCTGCAAGTTGGCAGCGCCCCATTGCCGGTCACGCTCGTTCTGACCGCTTTTGGTGCGCCGGGCTCAGCAATCCGGGGCAAAGAATGTCGAGCTTTGAGGCCGTGAACGGAGCCGTATATGATTCGCCAAACTGAACCAATTATTCGCACTCGTTTCCATAGCACTTTTTCCCTTCGCGCTTTTTCTCGCGTCAAGTCAGGTCGCCTAATCTCAGGTCGCTAATCAGCCTCCTGGCCTGCGCCGCTCCGTTTCTCGCCGCAGCCACCACTCACGCGCAATTCGGCGCGCAGCCGGTAGGCGCAGCAACGGGCAATCAAAGTGTCACGGTCACTGCGTCGGTAGCGGGAACAGTCAGCAGCGTAGAAATTCTGTCGCTCGGATCGCCCACCGGAGACTTTGTCGCGGGCACGGGCACATCGAACTGTGCATCTGCCACGCTTGCGCTCAACGCCACCTGCTCGGAGTCAATCACATTCACGCCCGCAAAACCCGGCCTCCGCCTCGGCGCGGTCGTTCTCGTAGGCACGCCTTCGGGCGGCTCGGGCCAATCGGTTCTGGGTACTGCCTATCTTTCCGGCACCGGCATCGGCGGCCTCGGTGTGCTGGTGGCAGGCAATCTGTTGCCCGTCGCTGGGCAGCTCGGACTCTACACCTCTGTGGGTGACAATCAGCCGGCCACGCAGGCGGAGCTTTACCTGCCTAGCGGCATCGCACTCGACGGAGCCGGCAATCTCTATATCGCCGACAGCCTTCACAACCGCATCCGTATGGTCTGCGCGAGCGCTACCAGCGCCACAATTCAGGGCACCAGTTGCGCCGGCGCGGGAATCATCACAACTATCGCCGGCAGCGGCAATCCTTCTTACACGGGCGACGGCGGCTCGGCGGCAAGCGCCACTCTCAGCGGTCCCGGCGACGTCGCTTTCGACGGTGCAGGAAATCTATACATTGCCGACAGCGGCAACAACGTAATCCGCATGATTACCGCGGCCACGGGCGTCATCACCACCATCGCCGGCAACAACGGCGGCACCGTTTGCGGCGCAGGCAGCAATGCCGTCGGCGACGGCTGCCCAGCCACGCAGGCGACGCTCAACCTGCCCGAGGGCGTAACCCTCGATGCCAACGCTAATGTTTATATTGCCGACACAAACAATCACCGCATTCGCGAGGTGAGTGCGGCGACTGGCGCGATTTCGACCATCGCGGGCAATGGCTTCACCAACCCCAACGGCACGGGCGGATACAACGGCGACGGAATCGCAGCGACCTCCGCCAAACTCGACTTTCCTTACGCGGTGGCCTTCGATGCCTCCGGCAACATGTACATTCCCGACTCCGCCAATCAACGCATTCGCGAAGTGAAGGCAATCGGCGGCGTCATAACGCCGTCCAGCACCATCTCCACCCTGGCTGGTACCGGAAACGCAGGCTCCACGCTCTGCACGGACACGCCAGTCGCCGCGAATCAGGCCGACGTTTGGTCGCCATCGGGCGTTGCGGTCGATGCAGCGGGCAATGTCTACATTGCCGAGTCGCAGAATGCAGCGATTCGCAAAGTCAGTTCGTCGACTGGGCTCATCTCCACGGTGGCGGAAAGCAGTTGCGGCGATTACTACGCGAGCGGAACGTTTCAATCGGTGCAGCTTTATGGGCCGGTCGGTCTCTATCTCGATGGCAGCGGGGACCTCTACATCGCGGACACGCTCAATATGGTGGTGCGTGAGATGCAGGGCAACTTTACTGCGCTCGATTACGCAACGCCCATTCGCCAGGGCAGCACATCGGCAACCCAGGACGTGCCCGTTGAAAACGATGGCAACGCGGCGCTCGACCTGACCGCGATCACTCCAGCGACCGACGCCGCGGTCGATGCGACCGTCGCCAACTCCTGCAGCAGCGGCCAGTCATTGGCCGTCAACTCCGATTGCACGGTTGGTGCCGTCTTTGCACCCGCTCCTACTCCCACGCTGCTCAACAATCAAGCAGAGACGCCGAATATCCTCGTCAGCGAAGACGCGCAGCCCAGCTTTGCCGCGGCCAGCTCGCCTCTCGACATCGAGCTGATCGGCACCGCCGAGCCGGTCAATTCCACCACCACCACGCTTGCTTCCAATCCCGATCCTTCCGGATTCGGGCAAAGCGTCGCCTTCACGGTCACGGTGGTCACGGGAACGGGGACCGGCAACCTCACCGGAACGGTCAGTATCGCCGACACCTTCGGCGGCACAACCACGACCATCGCCACCGGTCTCGCTCTCAACGCGTCCGGCGTCGCTACATTCTCCACGACAACGCTCGCGGTCGGCCTTCACTCCATCGTCGCCACCTACGCCGGCGACACCCAACACTTCACCAGCACGTCGGCGCCCGCGCTCACCCAAACCGTTCTTGAAGGCACGTCGACTGTCGTGACATCGAGCGTCAATCCATCCGCCGTGGGCCAGAGCGTCACCTTCACGGCAACCGTGACCGCCGCGGCTGGCGGCGTCACTCCGGACGGCACTGTCAGCTTCATGGACGGCACGACAATCCTGAGCACGCAGACCATCAGCGCAGGCGGCGTGGCAACGTACACCACCTCCACGCTGACAGCCGGCGTGCATCAGATCACAGCGGTCTATAACGGCGACGTTTCGAAACAGATTCAGGGCAGCACTTCGGCGATTCTCAGTCAGGAAGTGCAGGCGCCCACCTCTGCAACATTGACTTCAAGCCTTAACCCGTCGATTTTCGGCAACTCCGTCACCTTCACCGCGACCGTTCCTCCCGGCGGCTCTTCCGCGCCTACGGGCACGGTGAATTTTATTGATGGTGCCACAACCATCGGCACCGGGACGCTCGCGGGCAATCCGGGCGTCGCCACCTTCACCACCTCCACGCTCAGCGTCGGCACGCATCCCATCACGGCGGCCTACGCCGGCGACTCGAAGAACGCAGCCAGCACTTCGCTGCCCGTGAGTCAGGTGGTCAACCAAACCTCAACCGCGACCACCGTTACGGCCGCGCCCAGCCCCGGAATCGCCGGCGGACCGGAAACGATCACGGCAACAATAAAACTGACCTCAGGGTCCGGAACGCCGTCAGGCACAGTCACATTCACTTCCGGAACCACGCAACTCGGCAGCGCGCCGCTCAACAACGCCGGCACCGCGACAATCACCCCGGCGCTCGCGCAGGGCAGCTATCAGATTGTCGCCACCTACAGCGGCGACGCTAACGATCAGGGCAGCGCATCGGCGCCTCTCGCGCTCACTGTAGCGCAGGCAATCTCTCTCACCGCGCTTAACATCACGCCCAACCCGGCGCTGGTGCTCGTGCCCATCACCTTTACCGCAAATGTCGCGAGCAACGGCGGAACGCCCAGCGGCGGCGTCAACTTCCTCGCCAACGGAAACGTAATCGGCGCCGGAACCGTGAACACTTCGGGAGTAGCGACGTTCACAACTTCAACGCTGGCTGCGGGCACTTACTCAGTCACGGCTGTCTATGCTGGCGACACGAACGACGCCGGCAGCACTTCGGCTGCAGTGTCTCTCACGGTCTCGCTGGCCACAACCACCACTGCAATCACGGTCACACCCAATCCCGCGCTCGTCGGGACGGCCGTCACCATCACCGCGAAGGTTGCCGGCAACGGCGGAACGCCGACCGGCACTGTGAACTTCATCGCGAGTGGAACCACACTTGCCTCCGCAACACTGAGTGCGGGCACGGCCAGTTTCACCACCTCAACACTGGCTCCCGGGACCTACGCCATCACAGTCAGCTACTCGGGCGACACCGCAGACTCACCCAGCACTTCGACCTCGATCAGCGAGACCGTCGGCCTCATTCCAACCACTACGAGCCTCGGCTCCGCTTCGTCCACCGGCGCAACTCCGCAGGTCACCCTGGTGGCCACCGTCTTGAACAACTGGCACCGGAGTCGCGCCCACTGGCACCGTCACCTTCATGAACGGTGCCACCCAGATCGGATCATCCACGCTCGATGCGAATGGCGTCGCGACGCTGGTTCCGAATCTTACCCCCAGCGTGAACTACAACATCGTCGCGATGTATAGCGGAGACGTCGACCACAGCCCCTCCTCGTCTCCGGCCGTCGCCATCTCCGGCACGCCGACCTTGTTCAGCCTCGGAGTGAATCCATCGAGCGTGACCATGGCAACCTCGCAGAATGTCACCGTGGCCGTGAACCTGAACTCCAACGGGAGCTTTGCTGACACCATCGGCCTCGGCTGCGCTTCGCTCCCTGCCGGAGTCTTCTGCCACTTCTCGAGCCCCAGCGCGAAACTCACGGCGGATGGCTCAGCCAGCGTTCAGCTCACCATTGACACCAACAATCCCTTGAGCGGAGGAAGCTCGGCCATGAACACCCAGCCGAACACCTCGAAGCTCTCGCTCGCCGGCCTCTTCCTGCCCTTCAGCCTCTTCTTCGGATTCGTATTCTGGCGCTTGCGCCGTCGCAGCGCCGCATTCTTGTCGACGGCTATGCTCCTGTTGCTCTCAGCGGCCGCCCTCCTGGTCACCGGATGCAACAGCTTCTCGATGAGTACGGCTGCGCCCGGCACCTACATGATTCAGGTAACCGGCACCGGCGCAAACACCAGCGTGGAGCAGTACCAGAACGTTTCGCTCACCATCACGAAATAGATCCGAGGCGACGTGTCGCCGAGCGGGCACGGGAGAAATATGAATTTATTGAATGATTTGAATCTTTGTCGGAACAAAGCGCCGGGTTTGCGGGTTCGCTTCACCGTAGTTCTTGCGTTCGCGATCTTCATCGCGGGTATGGCGCCGCGCGTCGCGCAGGCTCAGGTTCAGGCTCCCGGTGACCAGGGCGGCCTTATATTGTCGGCCGGCGCCATGGGCTCCGGATATTCCATTCAGTACGGCCAACGGAAGATGGCCGGCATCACAGCGTTCGTCGATGCCGATACCAAACGCCGTTTCGGCATCGAGGCCGAGGGCCGCTGGCTGGAGTACTTCCAGACGGCCAATGTCCACGTCGAAACCTATTCCATCGGCGGCCGGTACCACTTCCACGCGGGCCGCTTTGAGCCTTATGCCAAGGGCCTGATCGGCTTCGGCGACTTCAACTTCCCTTACAACTACGCCAGTGGCCGCTACCTCGTCGTCACGGCCGGCGGCGGTTTGGACTTCGACTGGACGCCCAGAGTCACGGTCCGCGCTGCCGATTTCGAATATCAGGACTGGCCCCAGTTCACCTTCGGCAACATGAGTTCGTTCGGCGTGAACGCGGGCATTCGCGTGCGCTTCCGCTAGCGCTTGAGAGCTTTCCCACCGAACTACTAATTCTGCTTTGGCGCAGGCGTCTGCGCCGACGGGTCTGCCTGCACGGCTGGCGCGTCCGGCGATTCCGTCGGCGCAATCGGCAACGGTTTCACTGCGGCACTTCAAGCTCGGCTGGCGTCATCGGCGTAACAGGAAGCGTGAGTGTCTCCTGGCTGGCCGGATCGTCGCGCAACTTCAGATAAAGCACACCCTTCACGGGGTGGGGAACCAGCGAGCTGCGTTCCTGTAAACTCCGGCGGCACATTTACCGCATTGTCAAACGTCGGCGTGGCCGAAATCGCCGTGGCCAGAAAAAGATCGGTCCCGCTCAACATGCAGGGCTTCACCGTTGTGCGCGGGCATTGCAACTCCTTCAATCCAGGAACGCGCACCAGCGTGCCCAGGTGAACCCACTCGCCGGCAGCGCCGTCGGCGGAGATAGCTCGTATTCGCACTGGTCCGAACGCTGAGGAGCCGAAGCGGGCGAGCGGATCCAGGCTGGCCTCCGCCGTATGCGAGTCCTCGAGCATCAGGCTGCCGTCGCTCAACGCGAGCGTAGTGTGAAAGCTTTCGTCGGCTGCCGCCACTTCCACTTTTTCGTCGCGCGGAAAGTCCGCCGGAACATCGGATTTGAGAAAGAACACCAGGTGGCCATCTACGGGCAGATCGTCAGGGCTGCTCATTTCGACAGCCTGTGGAGTTGCGCCATCCTGCTGAACGGCTTCGCTGAGCAACGTGATCTGGGGGCGCGGCGCATCAACCGTAACAGGCGCTTTCAGCACGCGGCCGTCTTTCAGTTCCACTTTGGCGGAGTACTCTTTGCCCGCTTCCAGGCCGAACGTCGATCCATCGGTATTCATTTGCAACTGATCGAGGTTCACCGCGCATGGTCCAGTTTGGAGGGCATGAAAGTGACGCCGCCAACCTCAGCCTTTGCCACCTCATCCAGCCGTGTGCCCATACAGCAGAGCTGTCTTGTCACCGGAGTTCATCGTCAGACCGTCCGGCGAGGCGGCCGCCGCGTAAGACAGCATCTTCAGGCGATCCGGTTTAGCCAGTCCGTACTCGTCGATGTCCAAATTGACCGGCCCAGGTCCCGCATCTTTCAGGGGAATCGTGATCTCCAGTTTGCCGGGCTTGAGCGACTTCCATGTGAGCGGCACAATCGGGTCTTCATCGATCTGCGCAGTCACCTTCTCCACGCAATCTGAAGTCCGGCCGTCGAGTTCGACGGTGTCGTCGCGGCCCACCACAAGCGCCGATCGATCGGCGGCGTTCACGCCCCACTCGCCGGGTCGCGCAGTCACCAGTTGGTATCGCGGTCCTTCCCAATCGTCAAAGCCCCACTTGCCGCGAACAACAGCCTTCAGCTCTCCATCGGGCAGCGCAGGTATCGCTTCGCTCGGAACCAGTCCGCCCTTGTCCGCATCGACCTCTAATGGAAGGTCGACCGCTTTCCCCTTTCCATCGGCTGGCTCCACATGCAGAACAAGGTCATGAGCTAATTCAGTAGCGAAGAACAACGGCGCTCCCTCGGCGGGCAGCACCAATCCCGGCTTCATCGCGCAGAAATCCTGTTCCGGGTCCACGGGGTGAAGAGGCTCCGGCTTGGCCGTTCCAATCGGGGGCAGCGCCACAACCACAACCGACATCGGATTGCGGAATGAGGGCGGCATATTCAGGCGCAGGTTCAGGCTGTCGGCCGTGGGCAGCGCCAACGCCGGAATGTACTGGAAGTGCGCGGTATGCAGCGACGAAAGAATCTTCGCCATATCCACCACTGCGCCCACGTACGGGCTATAAAGGCCGCCGCCCGCCATGGTCGTTGAGCTGATCTGGTTCATCAGGTCCAGCGTGCTTCCGTTCACCAGCTGATTCACCAGCGATTGCGCGTTGGCGTCGTCGAGCACCAATCCCTCGGAGTTCTGCGAAAGGCACGAAGCCTGTTCTTCAGCCGGCTTCGCGAAGCAGCCCTCGTTAATCTTGATTCCCAGGCTGCGCGCCGCCATCTCCGTGCGCGTCTTCAGCTCCTGCGGATCGAACTGGCTGCTCACCTTCACATCGTCCAGATAAGCCTTCCAGCCGCATTCGGTCCCAGCTCGCCGCGTGCAGATCCTGCGCGGCTCTCACAAACGCGCCGGGCCGGCCGCGCACCGCGTTGCGTAAAGTCGCAAAGTCGCCGCCCGTCTCCGGCGCAAGAAACAGCAGTGCCTGCTGCGCCCCCTCGGGAACCGTGACAAAGACTCCCTCGTCGCGGACGTCGCGCGTCCATGTTTCCACGCGTGTAAACCATTCCGGGGGTGGGGGATTGGTAGAACCGCGCAGAAATGCGATGACCAGTACAAAATTCGTAGCCTGGCTCTCGGGCAGGTCCGGATGAACCCAGAGCCGGTCTCCGGGCATCAGGCTGGGCACCTCTGACACCGGGAGCGTTACATTTCCCCGCTTGACGTGGATGTCCACTTTCGGTCCGGACAGATCGAACGGCTGGCCATCGGCATGCAGCAGGGAAGATGCGAGGCAAATACCGGCAAGCAACTGCAAACAACGGCGCATGTACTCTATTCTACGAATTCCGGCGTCTGATGTTAGCGAAGCGTGTGCGCGGCGCTTTCGGGGAAAGCGCATTCCAGGCCAGTGAACTTCAGTGCCTCGCTGGGGCAAGTGGGTTGTTTCTTGGTAGGTTCCTCCCATAAATTCCACGGCAAATAAATGTTGTCATGGCGGAGGACCATGCCTATGATGGAACATTAATCGTAGCTTCAAGGTTTTTCCGTACGCCTGTTTTCCTCTCAACTGGAAAGGTGCAGGGGCAAACATATCCATCCGTAGCCGCGCTCATACCGCTTTCTTATTGCTCTGAATAGAGGAGTTGAAACCCGTCTTCCTCGTTCCAAAGAGCACTTTGGAACTCTTAAATCGAAGGCTGCTGTTCGATGTGTGCGGCGCAGCTCCGAGCCGTTTAGGCAACCCGGCCGGTGAATGTGCTGGCTCCGCGCCCGCGAGCGGCTGAACAGGGAGAAGCAAATGAAGGCAACCAGAGTTGCGCAAAATGGTGTTGAAGACGGCGCTCTCACCATCCCCGCGGCTGAAGAAATTATTGAAGATGCGCTCAATGAGCTGGCCTATTCGCAGGATCCCGGCTTGGTCCGGGCGCTGCGCTTTTTGGCCCCTCCCGGATATCAGGCCATCGTGGAGCTGTGCAGCGAAAGCGGCCGCAGCAAGCGCCGCAATGCCTCGGCCGACAGCTGGTCCCCTGAAGATGACGAGGTCCGCATCTACTTCGAGCGCATCGACGGCGAGGAGCAGGCGCCGCGCTTGAGCCGCGTTCCGCGTGCCTTCGCCGGTCGCGCCGCGGAGGAAGAAGACGAAGCAGAAGTGATCTCGCCCGCGGATATGGATGCGCGCGTCAAGGAGATCTGCGGCGCGCTGGCCGAGGCCGAGCGCGGCGGCCACGCCTTTATCGCCCTCAAGTGGTTCCGCGATTCCTTTCTGCCTCGCAAAGCTTTTCGCTGGAACCAGCATCCGGAAACGCGCCAGGCTGTGCTGGCCGAAGCCATCCAGCGCGGCGTCGTGATCACCAGCAAAATCGCGAACCCCAAGACCCCGGCTTATCCCACCACCACCATCCGCCTCAACCGCGCCGAGGCCGGCATTCCCGAGGAGGCCCAGCGCTTTCATCCAATCGAGGTCCTGGGCGAACCCGTAACCGCGTCGATCGATGAGGATCGGGGGAGTGTGTGAGCTTCTTTTTTCTTGAAGCTACCGCGTTCGCCAAGCTGTTTGTGCGCGAGCCCGGCACCGATGCGCTCATCCGTCTGCTGGAGTCCGTGGAGGACAACCGCAAGCTGATCTCAGCCGCAACGCCCCTCGAAGTTTATGCCGCCATCAGGCGGCGCGAGCGTTCAGGCCAGATCGCTCCGGAAGCTGCCGCCGCTGCGCTCGAATTGTTGCGCATTGAGGCCGGCCGAATGGTGCAGCAGCCCCTGAATCCAGGGGTGCTTGAAACCGCGCGGCAGCTCCTCGACCGCACTTCGCTCCGTTGGCCCGACGCTCTGCAACTCGGCTCCGCGCTCACTGCTCGAGACATGTTTCCCGGCACCGGCATCACATTCGTTTCCGTCTCGCCTGCGTTACTGGATGCGGCCCGCGCGGAGGGGCTCGAACCCCTGGACACTGCCAATCTGCCCGATACTGAATCGTCTCGCTCGAACTAAGCTCGAACGCAGCGATAAGCCCGGGCGCTCCGAGGCTCCCAACTCACACCTCCGCACGCGCCGTCAGTCTAATTCCCTGCACTGAATGCGAGATCATGCCACTCCCCTCCACGCGTCTCTTCGTTTCCCGGATTTTCCTTCTCGCCATCGCCGCGCCAATTGCATTCTCGCTCTCTGCATCCACACAGACCGTCCCCGCGCCGAATCCTGCGCTAGCCTCACCCGTCGGGCGATGGAAGACCGTTGACGATGCCACCGGCAAGGTCAAGTCCATCGTTGCCATTCGCGAAGAGAATGGAAAGCTATACGGAACCATCGAGGAGCTGTTTGACCCGCCGGTTCCGCATCCCACCTGCTACCTTTGCACCGGCGATTTGAAAGATCGTCCTCTCGTCGGCCTGCAGGTGCTCTCGGGGTTTGCATTTGACGGGAGCCACCAAAGCGGGGGCGAATGGACCGGCGGCCAGGTCCTCGATCCTGAAACCGGCAAAATCTATCGCGCCTCAATCGCGCTTGAAGACGGCGGCAAAAAAGCTCCGCCTGCATGGCTACTTCCTCATTACATTGCTGGGCCGCACCGAGTATTGGCTGCGCGCAGAATAAACGAGCCGAAAACTGGTAGCTGAAAGCTCGCAGCAATTATGATCTCCGGATACAGTCTTCATCTCTTGCGTCGTTTCTCAGGGGCCTTCATGACCATTCCCGTGCGCGACTCCAAACCGCAGTTGCGCAAGGCCATGGGCTTCTGGGACGTGCTGCTCTTCAACATAGCCGCTGTCCTGGGCCCGCGCTGGATCGCCGCTGCCGGCCACAACGGCACTTCGTCCATCAGCCTGTGGGTGCTGGCTGCAATCTTCTTCTTCGTCCCCGGCGCGCTGGTCATCAACGAGCTGTCGTCCCGCTTCCCTGAAGAGGGCGGCCTCTACGCTTGGGCCCGCGACGCCTTCGGACCGTTTCACGGATTCATCGCCGGTTGGACTTACTGGATCTACACCATCTTTTACTTCCCCGGCCTGCTGCTGGCCAGCGCTTCCATGGCCGCCTACATCTCATCGAGCCACGGCGCTGCTCTCGCGCAAAACCGGCCTTTCTTGCTCTGGGTCTCGCTTGCGCTGCTGGTGATCGCCGTGGTGTTGAACATCATCGGCCTTAACATCGGCAAATGGCTTCAGAACGCCGGCGGCGTGGGCACGTATGTGCCGCTGCTCATGCTGGTCGTCGTGGCCGTTGCCATATGCGCTGCGTTACGGCTCCGCTACGCATTTCACGTTGGCAAACATGATGCCCACATGGAACTGGGACACGGTAAACTTCTGGTCGCAGATCGCCTTTGCGTTCACCGGCCTCGAACTGGTCTCGTGCATGGCTGAGGAAGTGCACAATCCGCGCCGCACTCTGCCTCGCGCCGTTTTCGGTGCCGGAGCGCTCATTGCCCTCATGTATATCGCTGGCACCTTCGCCGTGCTGGCCCTTACGCCCGCCGAGCGGCATCGATCCCAAGAGCGGCGTCTTTCAGGCCATCGCAGTTGGATCCGTTGCGTTACGCATTGGATTCATCGGCGTCATCGCCGCGATTCTCGTCACCGCAGGCAACGCTGGCGGCATCGGCAGCACAGTAGCGGGCGTTTCGCGCGTGCCCTTCCAGGTGGGAATCGATCGCTATCTGCCCGCCGCTTTCGGCAAAATCCATCCCCGCTGGAAAACGCCGTACATTTCGATCCTCGTGCAGGCCATCGCTTCGGTGGTCATTCTGTTTTTGAGCCAGATCAAGAATCGTGGCGTTGTCGCAGCCTACCAGGTGCTGGTCGACGCGGCGATCATTCTCTATTTCATTCCGTTTCTCTACATGTTTGCCGCAATCATCAAATTGGCCAATCGCGCCGACCGTAAAGAAAATCCGCACGCTGTTCTTGTTCCCGGCGGAAAGGCCGGCGTATGGATCTGCGGCGGCCTCGGGTTCCTGGTCGTTCTTATTGGAATCTTTCTGTCATTCGTGCCGCCTGGCGGCTCCGACACAGTTGTTTTTGAAGTAGATCTTGTCGGCGGCACCGTGGGCTCAATCCTGCTCGGGCTGTTCCTTTATTGGCGCGGTGCGAGGACAAAGAGGAGCGTGACGAAACAGAACGTCGTCTGAGGCCAACGTAATCCGAGTCCAGAGAAGGACGACACGAAATCTGTCAGCGGTCGCGGCATTGCAGCGTCAAAAGCCCGACGCCGCTCTTTCTCCAATTGTTTCCGCGTTATTCCCGCCGGAACTTATTCGCCCGCTCGAATTCGTCCTTCAACTCCGGAGTCCGCAGATTTTCGCGCAGGTGTGCCAGGTGCTGTTCGAGCGCCAAGCAGTGCGCGCTCCACCGCTTCTGTATTTGAGTGCGCAATGTCGCGCCACATCGAGTAGGGGCTCGCGCCCAGCCGCGTCATCTCGCGCAGTGCGCGTCCGCCCACGTCTCTCAGCTCCGGCGCGTCGCCAACTTCCTCTTCCAGCAGCGCACTCAAAGCCGTCGCCGTGAACTGCGGCAGATGGCTCACCCATGCGACCAGCTCATCGTGCCGCACCGGGTCGAGATCGAGCGTCTTCGCGCCCATCGCGCTAACCAACTCGCGCCACTCCTTCACCAGCGACGTTCCCCGCTGGGAACGTTGCGCAACCTGATCGTCGGTAAACAGCCAAACTGCGCCGCGAAATAGATTGGCATCAGCCAGCGCCGCGCCGCCGCGTTCTTTTCCCGCCATCGGGTGCCCGGGCAAGAACGCCGCTCGCTCCGGCGTGTTGTAAAGCCGCGCTGCCGCCTCCGAAATCACGCGCTTCGTGCTGCCCACATCGGTCACAAGCTGCTCGGGGCCGAGCACCGGGGCCAGCTTTTCCATCCAGTCGAGCGTGGCGAAAATCGGAACGGCAATCACCGTCACCTGGCTCGCCTGCGCAGCTTCAACGCCATCCGCCGCAAGCGAATCCACCGCGCCCAGCTTCAGCGCGATCTGCCCTTGCTCGTTGCTGCGGTTCCAACCCGTGATCGCCCCGCGAAATCCCGCCTCGCGCAGCGCCAGTCCAACTGACGTGCCCAGCAATCCTGTGCCCAGAATGGAGATGCGCTCGATCACGAATGCCTTTCAAGAAGCTCCGCTAACAACGCTAGCACCGCCATCTTCTTACAACGTCCGGCCAACAGCCGTAGCGATCACGCGCAACTCGCCCACCAGCTTTTCAAACTGGTCGAGATACAGCGTCTGCGCCGCGTCAGAGACCGCCTTATCGGCGTTGGGGTGAATCTCAATGAGCAACGCATCGGCGCCCGCGGCCACGGCAGCCTTGGCCATCGCAGGAACCATGTCGCGCCGACCGGTGCCATGCGAAGGATCGGCCACCACCGGCAGATGCGAAAGCTTCTTCAGCACTGGAATCGCCGCGATGTCCATCGTGTTGCGCGTCGCCGTCTCATACGTCCTTATGCCGCGCTCGCACAAAATCACCTGGTAGTTGCCGCCGGCCAGAATGTACTCGCTCGAAAGCAGCAGCTCCTCGACCGTAGCCGCAATGCCGCGTTTGAGCAGGATCGGCTTCCGCACCTGCCCCAGCTCGCGCAGCAAATTGAAGTTCTGCATGTTGCGCGCGCCCACCTGGAAACAATCCACCAGCGGCAGCATCGGCTCAATCTGCGAGATCTCCATCACCTCGCTCACCACCAGCAATCCGTTGGCTTCGGCTGCTTCGCGCATCAACTCCAAGTCCCGGAATCCCCAGCCCCTGAAAGGAGTAAGGCGAGCTGCGCGGCTTGAACGCACCTCCACGCAGAAATCCACCGCCCGCAGCCTTCACGCATTTTGCAATCGCAAAAATCTGCTCGCGATTCTCAATCGCGCATGGCCCGGCCACCACCGCAACCTGTTCTGCGCCGATCTTTGCGCTCCGTGCCGCTGCCTTTCGTGCCATCGCCAAATTCCACCACCGTGCCTTCCGGGCGAAAGGCGCGCCCCGCCAGCTTGTAGGGCGCGCTGATGCGGTGCACGTTCAGCACGCCGGGCAGCATCTCGAACTTTGTCAGGTCAAGGCCCGCAGTCGGGCCCACCCCGGCCAGAATCGTCTGGAACTCTCCCGTCGTCCGATGCACGTTCACGCCGGCCTCTTCCATGGCGTTGATCACGGCATCGACTTGTTCTTCAGTTGCTTTTTCCTGCATTGCGACAATCATTGTTTCTTCCCTGTCTCTGGCGTCTGTGCGCCCGTTGCGAGGCCCGGCTGCTTGCCCTCTGCTTGTGCCGCCTGCGCACTTCGTTGGCTGGCCAGCTCGTTCCGTTGCAATGCCCGCATCACGTCGATAATGCGTTCATAGATATGCGTCAGCTCGATGTCCGGCAGCGGACCCTTATTGGCCGCGCGCACATTGGCGTAGATGATCTTCTCGCGATCCGGCTCGTAGACCGGCAGCGAGGTGGCAGCCTTCAGATTGCCGATCATCTGCGCCGCGCGCGCCCGCTCGCTGAGCAGTTCCACGAGCTGGCGGTCCAGCGCATCGATTCGGATTCGCAATTCTTCGATGGTCATCAAGTCATCCTCTTACTTCTACTTCCAGCCAGTTCCTGCCAATGCAAGCCTACACGGCCCAAATCACCAGCGCGCAAGCAAGAAGCTAGAAGCTAGAGGCTAGAAGCTGTTTCATTCACCGGGCCAGCGCCGCGTCACGCAAGCGAAGGCCCTTGATAAATCGAGCCACCGCGTCCGGTGCCGTCTCCGCCGTCGAGCGTTCAATCAGCTCGACAATGGCGCTTCCCACCACCGCTGCATCCGCGAACTCCGCCACCTGCGCCACGTGTTCCGCGTTGCTGATGCCAAACCCCACAGCCACCGGCAGTCGCGTGTATCGCCGAATGCGCTCGACCAGCGCCGCGGCATCGCCGGCCACGCTTCGCTGCGTGCCCGTAATGCCCACGCGCGAAATTGCATATACAAATCCCTTGGAGTACTTCGCGATCGCCTCGAGCCGCGCATCGGGACTGGTCGGCGCGGCCAGAAAAATTGGCGCCAGTTTCACGCGGCTCATCTCGGCCAAATACTCTGCGGCTTCTTCGATGATCATGTCCGTCGCCAGCACGCCATCCACGCCGGCCGCGGCGGCATCATCGGCAAATCGGCTCATCCCGTAACGCAAAATCGGATTTAAATAGCTGAAGATCACCAGTCCCGCGTCAGGCCGCGCAGCGCGAATCTCGCGCGCCAAAGCCAGAACATCTTTCAGTCGTGTGCCGCGCGCCAGTGCGCGCTCACTTGCTCTTTGAATAATGGGTCCGTCTGCCAGCGGATCGCTGAACGGAACGCCCAGCTCAATCACGTCCGCGCCCGCGTCGATCGCCGCAACTGCAATCTCGCGTGTCGCGTCCAGGCTGGGATCGCCGGCCGTCAGATAAACAACGAGGCCCGGCTTGTGATCGAATCGAATCGGCATCGGAAGTCTTCCAGCTTTTCTCACTAACCCCATTGAATCAACAAGCACGAAGTGTCAGGGCACGGCTTCAGTCGTGCCGATAGAAGCCTGAGAAACTTGAACGGGCTTTAGCCCCTGTGGAACCCTTCTACAGGACTCAAATGATCCGCGAGCTACAACTTCAGCTCGCGCGCCAGAATTCCCATATCCTTATCGCCGCGTCCAGAGAGATTCACCACCAGTATGTCACTCTGGGGCATCGCGGGAGCGATGCGAATGGCCTCTGCCACGGCGTGCGCGCTTTCAAGCGCAGGCAGAATTCCCTCAGTCCGCGCCAGCTTCACCACCGCATCGAGCGCCGCCGCATCATCGCACGATACATACTCCGCGCGGCCTGAGTCGTGCAGCGCCGCGTGCTCCGGCCCAATCGATGCATAATCCAGCCCCGCTGAAACCGAATGTGTCAGCGCAATCTGCCCATCTTCATCCTGCAGCACGTAAGAGAATGTTCCCTGCAACACGCCCGGCGCGCCGCCCTGGAATCGCGCCGCGTGTTCTCCCAGCTCTGGCCCGCGCCCTCCGGCTTCCACGCCGATCAGCCTCACTTGTCTATCGCCAATGAATTCGTAGAACGCGCCAATCGCATTCGACCCGCCGCCCACGCACGCAATTATCGCCGTCGGCAGCCGGCCTTCCTTCTCGAGAATCTGCTGTTTCAATTCCTTGCTGATCACGCGATGAAAATCCCGCACCATCGTCGGATACGGATGTGCGCCCAGCGCTGAGCCGAGCAGATAATAAGTAGTCCGCACATTCGTCACCCAATCGCGCATCGCCTCGCTGATGGCGTCCTTCAGCGTCTTCGAGCCGGACGAAACCCCGCGCACCTCCGTGCCCAGCAGGCGCATGCGCTTCACGTTCAGCTCCTGGCGCTCCATGTCCACATCGCCCATGTAGACCACGCACTCGAGGCCCAGCAGAGCGCACACCGTCGCCGTGGCCACGCCGTGCTGCCCCGCGCCCGTCTCCGCGATCACGCGCTTCTTGCCCATGCGCTTCGCCAAGAGCCCCTGGCCCAACGCGTTGTTGATCTTGTGCGCGCCCGTGTGCAGCAGGTCCTCGCGCTTCAAATAAATCTTCGCTCCGCCCAGTTGCTCCGTCAGGCGTTTGGCAAAGTAAAGCGGCGTCGGCCGTCCGGCATAATCCTTGAGCAGGGAACTCAACTCCGCCTGAAATGCCGCGTCTGCCTTGGCCTCTTCGTACGCGCGCTCTAATTCGTCGAGCGCCGCGACCAGCGTCTCCGGCACATACCTGCCGCCATACACGCCGAAGCGCCCCGCCCGCGACTCACTCGGATTTGCCGGAACAATGATCGACGCCATGGCACGCTCCTGCACCATTCCCCCGCAGAATGGGGAATATTCAGTGTACTAGGAGTTCTGCGTCTTCTTCATGCCCGCTTCTGCGCGCGGCTCATGTCGCACAGCATATCCGAATGAATATTCAGCCCGATATTCGTCATGTTGTACACATGCTCGCTCGCCACCAGCCAAACAATCTCGCAGATGGCCCGCTCGGAATAATGCTTCCTGAGCCGCGCAAAAGTCTCGTCCCGCACTTTCTTGTCACGCGTCAGCTCGGTCACGTAGTCCAGCGCCGCGCGATCCGCCTCCGTGAACAACGGATTCGTCGCATAATCCTCAATCGCGTTGAACTTCACTTCATTCATCCCCGCCTTGATGGCGAAAAACCGTCCGATATCGATGCAGAACTCGCATACATTGATGTGGGCCACGCGCTCACGCACCAGCATCTGCGTCTCCACCGGCAGCTCCAGCTTTTTATCGAGCTTCGCAATCTTCCCGGTAAACATGCCAAAGCCCAGGGGCATTCGCGCGGCAAATACTTTAAGCGGCGTCATGACCTTGCCGAACTGGCGCCGCGACATGTTGTACACAAGTTTCATCACCGGGCTTGACGGATTCTCAATAGGCGGAAGAAACGTAGCCATGGCTAACCCTCCCTGAATTTTCTTCGTGAGTCATGAATTCTCTTTACAAATACTGATCATTGCAGACAGGAATTCGTCGCACTTCTATCGTTCTGATAGCCGCGAGTGAACGGCCCAAAAGGTACTACATCGCCTCGCCACTCTGAAGACTGCCTCAGCGCCGCAGCCCCGCCGGTCGCAGCTCGCCATCTGTTTTCTCGCCGATCTTCACGATGAGCGGCGGTAGAGCTTCAATATCCGCCTGCGTCGTCCGGAAATTCACAATGCACACGCGCAGCGCAAACCTGCCGCGCACAATTGCATTTGATAGATACGCCTCGCCGCTGTTCTGCAAGCGTGTGAGCAGTTCGTTGTTAAGCTGGTCGAGATATTTCTCGACGTCTTCGCCGCCTGCCGTCAGATCGCTGGGCACGAACCGGAATGTCGTAATGCTGAGGCTCTCCGTCAGAGCTTCCAGCTCCGGGGTTTGCGCGATCATCCGAAAAAGTTCGCCGGCCAGGCGAATATCTTCTGAGATTGTCTGCACGTAGCCGTCGCGCCCGGCCTGTTGCAGCGCCAGCCACACCTTCAGCGCGCGAAAGCCTCGCGAGTTCTGTGGGCCAAGGTCGTAATAGTTAATCGCTTCCGTTTCAAAGTGATAATACGGCGGATGGTACGAAAATGCGTCGCGCAGTTTCTCGCGTTTCCGCACCAGCGCACATCCAGCCTCCAGTGGCGCGTAGAGCCACTTGTGAGGATCCACCGCAATCGAGTCCGCTTCGCCAAGGCCGGCAAACTCTCGAGCCCGCTCGGGAAGAATCGCCGCCATCGCACCGTAGGCGCCGTCCACGTGAAACCAAAGATTGAACTCACGGCAAACGGCCGCCAGTTCGCTCAGCGGGTCAACAGCTCCGGTGCTCACGGTTCCAGCCGATCCGACAACGAGAAACGGCCGATCCCCGCTCGCAAGATCTTCCTCAATCTGCTGCCGCAGCGCGGCGACATCAATTTGCATCCGATCATTAACCGCAATCCACCGGATCGCATCCGTGCCAATCCCCGAAATATCGGCAGCCTTCTGAACCCACGTGTGCGTCTCTTTCGAGCAGTAGACACGCAACCGCACACCATCCAACCCCTTTTCGCGAACATCATGACCGACCCCGGCCCGGCGAGCGGCCAGAAACCCAACGATGTTCGCCATGTTGCCGCCGCTTACGAACAAACCGCCGCAATCTTCCGGATAGCCCAGCATCGCGGCAATCCAGCGAATCGTCTGCGCCTCGATTTCGCTGGCCATGGGCGAAAGCGGCCACGCGCCCACATTCGGATTCACAGCGGCAGCAAGCATTTCGCCGAGTGCCCCGATGGGAGCTGCGGATGAAGTGATGTATCCCCAGAATCGCGGGTGCCCATTAAACAAAGAGTGTTCGAAGAGCAAATCCGCGGCGCGATCCAGCAGCTCGCCTGGGTCCGTTCCGCCTTCGGGCATTCTTCGATCCGCTTCGAGGGCCTTGCGAACATCAAGCGGCGATTCGCCGCTTGTGACTGGCCGAGTTGGAAGCGATTCGAGCAGGTCCGCAATGCGATCGACCACTTCGTAACCCAGCCGCCGGAACTGCGGGGGATCGATCTTCAGCGGCGAATCGCGCGTGACCCGGTTGCTTTCACCTTCCATTGCGCACCTCCGAGGATTTCCTCTATCAGCTAGACAGCCGCAATCTTGGCTGCACGCGCATTTGCGATGAAGGCCCGCACCTTCGCTGGATCCTTGCGTCCCGGCGCGGCTTCAACACCGCTCACCACATCCACGCCCCACGGTCGCAGCGTCGCAATGGCTTCGGCCACATTTTCCGGAGTCAACCCGCCCGCCGCCACCAGGCGCTCACGCGCTCTCGTGTCTTGGAAGAGGGATTTGCTGGCCAAAACCCAGTCGTAACTCTTTCCAGTTCCACCCACTGCCGTCGCCGTTCGCGAATCGACCAGAATCGCATCGCAACTCGGATCCTGCGCAGCCGCAGCCGCGCGCTCGGGCGCTCCGGCTTCAAAGTGCACCACGCGCAAAATCCTCAACCCTGGCCCGAATCGCGCGCGCAGTTTCGTCGTCGCGTCTGCCGTCACCTCGGAATGTAATTGCACGCCGGTCAGGCCGGCCGTTTCCACCGTCGCGACGATCTCGTCGACACTCGCACCAACAAACACGCCGATCTTCTCGATCTCCGACGGCAACTCAGGCACAATCGCGGCCACCTGCTCCGCCGTCACTCGGCGTGGGCTCGGCGCGAAAACGAATCCCACCGCATCGGCTCCCGCTTCAGCCGCAATCATCGCGTCCGCAAACGAAGTGTTGGCGCAGATTTTGATCCAGATGCTCATGGCTCGCCCGTTGCGCCCTTCAGCAACTCCGCCAGCGCCACACCGGGATCGGGCTGGCGCATCAGGCTTTCGCCGATCAGGAATGCATCAAAGCCGGCCTTGCGCAGCCGAATTATGTCCTCATGCGTAGAGATTCCGCTCTCCGTCACGCGTACCACGCTCGCCGGAATGCGATCGACCAACGCCAGCGAAGTCTGCGCGCTCACTTCAAAGGTGTTCAGGTCACGATTGTTCACGCCAATCGCATCCGCGCCCGTTTCACCCAGCGCATCAAGCACGCAATCCAGCTCTTCTGCTGTATGAACTTCCACCAGCACATCGAGCGAAAGCGACCGCGCAGCCTGGGCCAGTTGCTTCAACTCAGAATCGTCGAGCGCAGCCGCAATCAGCAGAATCGCATCCGCGCGATGCGCGCGCGCCTCGACAATCTGATATTCGTCGACGATGAAATCTTTGCGCAGGCAGGGAAGCGGCGCGGCCGTCGACGCCATTTCGAGATTTCGTAGGCTGCCCTGAAAAAATGGCTCGTCCGTCAGCACTGAGAGCGCCGCCGCCCCACCCGCGCGATAACGCCGCGCCAGCCACGCCGGGTCGAACGCAGATCGAATCAGCCCTTTCGAGGGCGATGCCTTCTTGATCTCCGCGATCACGGCAGGCCCGGTCGCGGCCTGTCGGCGCAGCGCTGCAGCCCATCCGCGCGGACGATGCTCGGCCGCGCGTCGCTCCAGCTCGGCCAACAGGCACGTCAGCCTTCGCCGCCGCCAATGTCTGCCCTCGTTGAAGCCAGAATCGTCGTCAAAAATGTGTCTGCGCGAGTCGTCATACTCTTAAGTCGAGTATACGGGCGATCAATCTCGCCGCGCCCGCGCCGTTATCTTCGCCGCCTAACCCTGCACGGCGCGTAGGTGCTCAGGTCCCCGGGTCCCCGCGGCAGGTCAGTCGGGGGTGGAGATCCCTTGCATTTGGGGACCTGGGATACCACTCCATTCGAAATCGGAAATGGACCGATCGCGAGTCTAAACCTTTGCCCCGCTCGTTGAAGCCACGACCAGCTCCCGCGCCGCTTGCCGCCCCAGCCGAATGCAGTCGGACACGCCGATGCCGTCATACGCATTGCCCACCAAGACGCAGCCCCGGCAGCTCGGCAACTCGCGCCGCGATCCGCTTCATCCGCTCGCTGATGACCCACGGCATATTGCGCCATCGCGCGCCGCCAACGAGAAACCTGCACATGCTCCGGCTCAACGGTCTGCGCTCAAAGTCCTCGCGCCCAGAATCTCGCTCAACTCGCGCCGCGCCGTCGCCACCAAAGCCTCGTCGCTTTCCGCCAACAGAGCCTCGCCTTTCATCCCGCCCAGAAACGCGCGAAGAACGGCCTTCACCGGCGGCGTGCGCCCCAGGAACTTGCGATGCACAAACGTGCACGCCAGCATCGCCCGCCCCTCGACGGCAGGAACCAGAAATCCGAACCCCTCCGGCAATTGTCCAATCTTCGCCTCGTCGTACACCAAATTTATCGTGATCGACGACGAGTACGGAATGTCCCCAAGCTCGCTGCCAAGCGCAGCGTCGATCGGCGTCAGCAGCTCGCCAGCAGCCCATGCAGGCGCTGCCATGATTAGGCCATCGAATATCTCTCCCGCTCCGCCGGCCTCCACGCTCCAGCCGCTACCAACCCTCCGAATCGCGCTCACCCGCGTCCCGATCCGCACACTCGCCGGATCAATCCGCGAGACAATCGCATTCACCAGCTGGCTCATGCCTCCGCGCAAAGCCGTAAAGATCGCGGGCGCCGCGCGCTTGGGTCCTGTCGATTCCTTCGCCGCCGCCGGCATTCGTTTGCGCGCCGCCAGCATCCCGCGCGTCAGCGAGCCGTACTTCGTCTCCATCTCCACCAGCCGCGGCAACACTGTTTGCGCGCTCAGTTGCTCGGCGTCGCCACCGTAAATCCCGCTCAGCAGCGGATCGGCCAGCCGATCCACCGCCTCCTGTCCAAAGTGCCGCCTCACCAGTGCCGCCACGCTCTCATCGTCGCCGCTCGGTCGCGCGGGAGTGCAGCAGATCGAGTCCCATCCGCATTTTGGTGCGCAACCCAAACAGCGGACTCATCGCCGTGGGAATCAACTTCGTCGGCACCAGAAACATTAGCCCATCGGGCAGCTCTACCAGCCGATTGTGCACCACAATATAGGTCTTGCGCGCCGCATCATTTGACGGCAGCAACTCGCCGCCCAGCCCCAACTCGCGACACAATTCGGCCGCGGCAGGTTTTTCAGTGAGAAACGAATCCGGCCCGCGCTCCAGCACTATCCCATTCACAATTTCCGAAGCGAGCGATCCGCCCAACTGCGGCCGTTCCTCATAAAGCGTGAATGCGACGGCAGCTCCCGCGGCACGCGCCTTTTCCAGCTCATAGGCTGCCGCCAGACCCGCAATGCCCCCGCCGACAATCGCAATCCGCATCCTTTGGCCTCACATCATATTTACAGCAATTCTTGGGCTCGTGCGTTGCGCCGCAGGGAACGACCAGCCTTTGCTGAAATGCACCCCGATCAGAGAACGATCATCCCACGAAATGTGATTTGGGTCACCGAAGGGGCTAGAATCGTTTGCGAAACTGTACCAGCATTCTCGCGCTTCATCTGTATAACTTCGCCTTCATTCGTCATTCGAACCTGAATCCCGGATGCCTTCACTCTCAGTCATCCGGCCCTCACCTGCAGCAGGAGACCTTCCATGACCGCCGAGATCATCCACCGGCTGCACTTCGCTTTCACCATCACCTTCCATTATTTGTTTCCGCAGCTCACCATGGGTCTCGGCCTTCTTATTGTTGTGCTCAAAACCGTGGCCCTGCGCACCGGCAGCGACAAATGGGATCGCGCGGCTCGCTTCTGGGGACGCATCTTCGCCATCAACTTCGTCTTCGGCGTGGTCACCGGCATTCCCATGGAATTCGAATTCGGCACCAACTGGGCGCGCTTCTCGCGGCGTTTCGGGCGGCGTCATCGGCCAGCCGCTCGCCATGGAAGGCGTCTTCAGTTTCTTTCTCGAGTCGGCCTTTCTCGGCCTCTTTCTCTACGGCGAAAAACGAATCTCGAAGCTGATGCACTGGTTCTCCGCCTTTATGGTCTGGCTCGGCTCGTGGATCTCCGGCTTCTTCATCATCGTTACCGACGCGTGGATGCAGCATCCCGTCTCCTACACCCGCATGCCCGACGGACACTTTGAAGTCATCAGCTTCTGGCAACTTCTCATGAATCCCTGGGGCCTGCTTCAGTACATGCACAATATGACCGGCGCAGTCGTCACCGGCGCATTCGTCATGGCCGCCGTCGGCGCGTTTTACCTGCTCGACGGCAAGCGCGAGGAATACGGGCGCCTTTTTCTCAAGGTCGGCGTGATCGCCGGCGTCGTCTCGTCCGTCGTCATCATCTTCCCCACCGGCGACCTCGCCGGCAAGTACGTCGCGAGATACCAGCCGGCCGCCATCGCCGCAATGGAGGGTCTCTTCAAAACCGAGACCGGCGCGGGAATCGTGCTCATGGGCCAGCCCAACGAAGAAACGGGCCAGATCGACAATCCCATTGTCGTCAACAACGTCCTCAGCTTCCTCATCTACGGCACCACCAAGGCCGAAGTGAAAGGCCTCGATCAGTTTCCGCAGGATCAGTGGCCCACCGCGCTGCCGCTGCTTTTCTACGCCTACCACATCATGGCTGGCCTGGGAACGTGGTTCGTGCTGCTCATGATGGTCGCGGCTTTCCTGCTTTGGCGCGGCCGCCTTTACAAATCGCGCTGGGCTTTATGGGCGCTGCTCCTCAGCTTTCCGCTGCCCTACATCGCCAACACCGCCGGCTGGATGACCGCCGAGCTCGGCCGCCAGCCCTGGCTCATCTACGGATTGATGCGCACCAGCGAGGGCTTTTCAAACAACGTCTCAGCCAGCAACGGTCTTTTCACGCTGATCGGCTTCATGGGCCTCTACGCATTACTGGGGCTGCTCTTCACCGTGCTCATCTATCGCGAAATCAGTTGCGGCCCTGAGCCCAAGGCCATTGAGGAAGTTACACATTCGGTGGGATCGTAATCGGCGACGGAAGTCTTAAGGCAACGGAAGCTGGAAATAGTTTGAGGAAGAATCCACGAGGACTGAGCAGCAAATTGTATTTCGGCACGAAGTGTCAGGGCACGACTTCAGTCGTGCCGATGCGGCAGGAAAGCGGCAAGTTTCGGAGCGGGACCGATAAATTCGGATTTCATCCCGGATTGTCGAAGGTAAGCACGAAGTGTCAGGGCACGACTTCAGTCGTGCCGATGCAGCAGGAAAAAGGAGTGGGGCTTTAGCCCTGTAATGGCGAAACCTTCAAGACCGTCAGACCCAAATGATGCTACGGGGCAATCAAGAACGTTTTTTGTAACTACGCGCACCGCGGGCGGCCGGTCGCTATTTCAATCCTCACGAATGGCCGAACTGCTAATCGACGTTCTCCGTTACTACGTCCGGTCCGGCAAATTTCTGATTCACGATTTTGTTGTTATGCCGAATCACGTGCACATCTTCCTGACAATTTTCGGCAATGAGAGCCTTGAACGAGGAATGCAATTAAACAAAGGCGGATTCTCTTATCGCGCTAAGAGTGAACTGGGATTTCGAGGCGAAATTTGGCAGCGCGGATTCTCCGATGTTCGGATTATTGATGATTTGAGCCGTCGCCAGCATCGAGCTTACATTGACAACAATCCGGTGAAAGCCGGTCTCGCGAGCGTGGCCGAAGATTATCCGTACGGCACAGCCTGTCTGAAGATGCGTAAAAAATCTCGGGCTAAAGCCCATTTGGATAATGAAATTTACGGCACGACTAAAGTCGTGCCCTGACACTTCTTGCTCCCTTGAATGGAGGGGCTTCAATCATGATGGGTTTTCTCTGGTTCTGGCTCGTTGCCGTAATGATTGTCGGCTACGTGATCCTCGACGGGTTCGATCTCGGTGTAGGCGTGCTGCACCTGTTTCTCGTCCGCACGGAGGCCGATCGCCGCGCCACGCTGGCTTCCATCGGTCCTGTCTGGGACGGTAACGAAGTCTGGCTGATCGCTGGCGGCGGCACGCTCTACTTCGCCTTTCCGCTGCTCTACGCCTCATCCTTCAGCGGCTTCTATCTCCCCCTCATGATCGTTCTCTGGTTGCTCATTCTGCGCGGCGTGTCGCTTGAGCTGCGCAATCACATCGATGTCGGCGTGTGGCGAGCGCTCCTCGATGGCGTCTTCGGCCTTTCCAGTGTCCTGCTCACCATCTTTTACGGCGCAGCCTTGGCCAATGTTCTCCGCGGCGTGCCGCTCGACGCCGACGGCTACTTCTTCCTGCCGCTCTGGACAAATTGGCAGCCCGGCGTTCTGCCCGGCATTCTCGATTGGTACACGGTCATCGGCGGGCTCGTCGCACTCGTCGCTCTCACCATGCACGGAGCCTTGTGGCTATCGCTCAAAATCTCTGGTGATCTGGAGCAGCGCGCCCGCAACATCGTCTCGCCCCTCTGGTTCATTCTCATAGCCCTCACAATTGTCAGCCTGTTCGCTACCATCGCCGTGCGCCCTGCCAGCCTCAACAACTACTATCAGGTACCCGGTCACATTTATCGTTCCCGTAGGCGTGGTCGCTTCGCTCGTCGCAGTCCAATTCTGGAATCGCAGCGGTCAACCGCTGAGAGCATTTCTCTCCTCATGCCTCTATTTGTTTTTCATGCTGGCCGGAGCCTGCTGGGGCCTCTATCCGGTACTGCTTCCCGCAACCACCGGCGCCGCGAACGACATCACGCTCAGCCGCGCAATCTCCGGCCCGCGCACTCTGGCAGTCGGCCTCGCTTGGTGGCTCTTCGGCATGGCTCTCGCTGTGAGCTATGTCGTCTTTGTCTACAGCCGCTTCAAGGGCAAAGCCGACGCGCACGCCGGTGGCCATTGAGAGCGCCAGAATGCCGTCAAACCGATGTTCGTCCAATTCGAGCGCGTTTACCCGCTTGGAGCACTTTTGATTCCCGCCCGCCTCGAGCACTTTTGATTCCCGCTTCGAGAACTTTCGATTATTGATGAGTCTTGACCCCGCCCTGGACCGGTAGTACATTTTCGTCCAATGGCAAAATCAGGCGATACCAGTGGCGGGGATTCCGGGAGCTGGCCCGGATTTCTGTCGGAGCTGACCAAGAACTTCCTGATCCTGCGCGATATCTTTGGGTACGCATTGCCCGGAGCAGTGTTCCTGGCCATCGGTTTGTTTTGCCGCCGATTCTCGCTCCACGATGTGCAGTATTTCTTTGAGCCGTACAAGGTCCCGGCGTGGCTCGGGCTGATTCTGGGGCTCGTGGCATGTTACACAGCTGGCCATGTAATGGCGCAGTTGGCCTACCTTCCTGACAACTGGAAAACCTGGCAAAGGATAAGGAAGGCCAGGGCGGACGCCAAAGACAAGAACAAAGCCGCGCTCGCGGAGAAAGCGGAATACAAATGTCTCGATCCGGTTCTGATCGAGATACGGGAGAGCCATCCGGCGCTGCTCACGGAGTACGATCGGCAATCTACCATTTCGCAGTTTCGCGGTGGCGTCGCTGCGGCCATGCTGCTCGGCTCTGTCGTTTTCTATCTAATTCGGGTGGCACTGCCGATCGGCGTCCTGGTGGGTATCGCGGGCGCATACCAGATCATTGTGTTCTGGGCCACTGGAACCCCGCACGTCGAAGAACTGCAATGCGATACGATTACGGCCGGAGAAACAGTTCTGAACGCGGACAAAACACCGGCTCCGGCGCATTCAAAAAATCAGCCACACTGAAGACCGACGGCAGAATCGAGCCCGATTCGAGCCCAACCCCAAATCCCCAACCTCGAAGCCCCAATTTGAACCCTAATTAGAAAATCGACTCGAGCGCTCCCACTCCCTTCCAAGAATGGGAACGCTCTTGCCGATTCGCACCTTGCGGCCGCGCCTCGTGGCGTTCCCCTCAAATCACCTTCAGTAAAAGCAGAATCACGACAATCGTGAGGAGCAGGCTAATGCCGCCTCCGCCGTAGTAGCCCCAGCCCGGGCCCACTCGGTATCCGCCATACCCAAATCCAAAGATCAGCAGGATCAGAATAATCAGCAAAAGCATGTCGATCTCCTTTCAGTCTCCGTGCGAAAGTTGTTCATACAGACCCTCTGCTGTGATGCCGAATCTCATGTTCGCGGCTGCTTGATCGCACAGAGATTCAACCGACGACAGATTCAGCTTCAGCCGAAAACAGATTCGCTCGCTCACCACTCCGCAATCATGATCTTCCGCAATCTCGCCGCTTGATGCCTGCAATCGCGCGCTGGTTGCATCGCATTGGTGTAGTAGTTGCATCCCCGGTAGCCGCATATTAATCGCTGCATATGCTGCATATATTGATGTTCTGCGCGGTCCCCGTAATTCGCGGCGCAGCGCACAACCCCCGCGCGCACCCCGGCGTCAAAGCGGGAGTGGTTGAGGAAGAATCCTCAAGGAGGCCAACAATGCTTTGGACTATCTTTGTCATCCTTCTCGTGCTGTGGTTGCTTGGCGTTGTCTCGTCATACACACTCGGAGGATTCATTCACATCCTTCTCGTGCTAGCGCTGGTGGTGCTTGTGATCCAGCTGATCACGGGACGCAGGGCTGTTTAAGCGCGAACCCCCTCAGCGCAGAATTTCATCTGTGCCTGTCGCGCCCATCCAATCGTCCAGGACATAGGGCATCTGGAACCGGGTCCGCTGAAGAAACCGAAGTAAGTAAACCGAAGTCGTCAAACCGAAGCAAAAAACCACGGAGGTGGAATCATGGATAAGGACCGCGTAAAAGGTGCAATCAACGATGCTGCAGGACGTGCGAAACGCCAGGTCGGCGAGTGGACGGGCAACACCGACGCTCAAGTCGAAGGCGCCGCGCAGCAGATCAAGGGCAAAACGCAGAAGGTCGTGGGCCAGGTAAAGGACGCGGCGCGCGATGCCAATGCGAATGTCAACCGTGAGCACGAGCAGGAGAAGGGCAGAGAACAAGAGCGTGAGCGCCAGCGCGAACAAGAGCGCGAGCACGCACACCACGGCTAGCGCCTGGGCCCCGTAGGTGCCGGCTCTGGAGCCGTCGCCCGCGATTCGATGAGACTCTATCGATCGCGAACTGATCCAGAAACGAAAAACTGTGCCGGCAGGGTCGGAGGAAGCGCAATAAAAGGAGCTTCCCTCGATTTCTGCCGGCACTCCCTTTTGCAATCTTTATCTCGACCCGCGTCTATCTCAATGCTGACCAGCCGGACTGATTTCTCGCGCCGCCTTGGTTTGCGGTCTCGCGCACAATTGACGAGTCGTCGCCGATCTCCAGCGAATACGATGTGCCGTCTGGCGCTTCAACGGTGGCGTGATGAATTGTCTCAGCGTTTGTCGAGTCATACGAATAGGTGTAAACGCTGCCGTCGGCGAGTGTCTGCTTCGTCAGCAGCCCGTTTTCGTACTCATTGCGAAGCAGAATGTGCGGTTCTGATTGTGCGTCTGCGGAAACGCTGAACGCAAGCATGTGCCGCGCATCGTCATATTCATAGTGATAAATCTCGCCCGAGGGGTAAGTAACGCCCACGAGCCTGTTGGCCGCGTCGTAGCTGTAAAGAACGGTTCGGCCATTGCTGTCGTCAATCGCCAGGATGCGTCCGTCAGGCGCGCTCCCGACTCCCACCCACTTTCCGTTCGGCGAGGTGAGCCGGGACAAATGGCGTTTGTCGTCGCGCTCAAATTTGAGCTCTCGACCCTGAGAGTCTTGGTAGCCGACCAGGGAGCAGTTCACGTCTGGGCTGTCGCAGGGAAGATATGTCTTCACTCCTCCGTTGAAACGCCGCACGTCGTAGTGTTCGAACGGAAGCTGGTGCCAGGCCATTTCGTATTGCCAAACTCGCTTGAAGGAGTAAGCCCTGAAGAGGCTCGAAATCCCGTAGCCAGGTTCGAATGCCATTTCAGATGGGCCGCCCACATACTTCACAAGAGCCGGAATCGGCAACCAACGCGGAATTCGCATGAGTTCATCTCGGCCGCCGTCAGCGTGCTCAACGAAGATCTGAATATTGTCGGCCGATCCGAGAAACTCGTCGTAGTTGTCCCAACCGCTGACTCCAAACGGATCTCTTCCTCGCTCACCGTCGCGTGTTACGCGCTGAAACTCGATCGGAATCGTATCGGGTAAATACAAGTCGGTGTGTTTGTCGATCAGCAACCCGAGCCGGAGGTCCAGCTCAAACAGCTCCGTAGATTCGTCCTCCATCGGGTCCTGAACGTCGCCACACCGCCGTATGAGTGGTCCCGGCAATGACTGAAGGCCGTCTTTCGAGGAATAAATAAAGAAAATGCACGGCTCGTCCACCAATTCACCTTGACGGCTGAGCGCGGGGTTCACATCAGACTCGTAAATCTCCTCGCTCGGCAAATCCGGGTCGAGCGTATTGTGAAGCAGGCTCGTGGGGTCATCGTTTACTTCCAAGTGCCAATAAAGTACCGCCACATCCTTCAGCAGAATCCTTTTGATGCGCGCCTGAAATCGATCATCCGCTCCCTGGGGACCCAAATCGGCCCGCTGGGCCGCCGTATCCCCCATTCCGTCCGAGGAAATAATCGCCGCTCGCATCAAATCCCGCTGGGTAAACATCGAAGACCACATCTGCCTCGTCGAGTACATATCGCCATCGGTGAAGCCGATCAAATACGCATCGTGATCTGCGGCCAGGTCCGCGTGGTTCTGTTTGAGTTGCGCCTCCAACTGCTCCGCCACAAATTGATGCCGCCGCGCGTCCCACGCTGACGGGTCGATCGCCATCGCCGGTAGCACCTGCACATCCAGCGCGTACTTTGCGCGCAGCCATTTCGCAAAATCCTCAACCGAATACGGATCTTTGTGCTCGCCCATTTGCACCAGGTAAATGCGGCCCGTGCCTTTGAGCTCATTTGGCTCTGCAACCGGCCCTGCATGCATCGGGTAGGCTTGTTGCTCCGAATAATTTCGTGGAACTTCACGGCCAATCGACCATCGAAAGTTGCCACGAGTCACCGACACGAACATCGCCACGGCCGCGAAGACCGCTAAGCCCAATGCCACGCCTATCGCTCTCGCTGTTCTCGGTGATCCGCCCCGCGAGAGAGGAGCTTGCTGTGTCGTTGTCGCGGCTGTGTATTGCGCATCTGTCCCAGCGGTTCCCGGCGGACTCTGCGCCGGATTCGCGGCTCGCAACGCCGCCTGCAGTGCCTCATACAGAGCAACCGAACCTCCGCGGAACCGCGACAGCCGGATCGACCCTCCCGCCTTTCTCGCAATCAGCACACCGGCCCACACATTTCCTCGGTAGCGCCGGTCGCTAAGCGTAATCTCCGAGATTGAACTAAATAGGATGGTCCGCTGATAGCCCGGGTACTTGATCGAAATTCGGTCGTGGTCTATTACCAGGCTCACCGGGTCCAGAAGAAACAGCACCAGCGCGGCCGCTCCCATTGCGGCGGGCAACAGAAATACCTGACCCGTGACATGCCGATAGACGAACCATGCAGCAAACAACGACGCCGACGCAATCGTCGCGTAAATGATCTTGTATTCCCAACTGCGGCGGAATGCGCCCAAGCCACTGCTCTGCACTTGAGCCGACTCGGCAGTGTGACTCAATATGAAGTCCCGCAGGCGCTCGAAATCCTTAAGCTGGTACTCGACATGAATCTCCGTGAGCCCGCTCGCATCGGCCAGCTCAAGTCTCTGCACAGCATCATTCGCTTGTACATGAGCCACATTGCGCCAGGCGAGAAAGCTCGTATTCCTAAGCCGAATTGACCATATCCCGTCCGCATTCACGGCAATCCGATGCCAGGAACTGCGAAAAAATCGCCAATTCAGCTCGGCAACCAGTGCCAGGAAAACACCCTCTGGAATCTGGGTCACACGCGTCGTTGGGTCTTGAGTGAACCACGCCTCGACGAACAGGAGAACTGCTTCAGCAAGAGCAAACAGCAAGGCAAGCAGGATGAACCATGTCGCGCCCCGCCGAAAGGTGAAGAACGTCGCATCCGCCGGAACTGGCGGTCCATTCATGAGGCGGTCCGTATCAGCTGCCATTTCCTTTCCCTCATTGTCGCGATGTTCGGATATTGCCGGAATTGCTCCGTATATCGCAAGATTACTCAGGCCCCGATTGGAGGCCTGAAGTGCTATTGCGCTATACTTTTCGCATCGGGCTGCATCGGTTCGGTTTCTGACCCGAAGCGAGGTGCGTCTTCTCAAGAGACACCGCCATCCGCATCGCCGAAGTTCCCCTGGCGCAGACAACACGCTGGCGCGCGGTGGTTCGCGTGCTCCGAAGTCCAATCGATAGTTTAAGTTGCGCCTTGCTCCCCGCCTCGTGTGATCTTTGCGGCCAACCCCTGCCGCAGCTCTCTTCTGTTCCAATTTGCGACTGTCTGCTGGTCGGAGTTCTCTGCCCAGAGCGGTCCCGCCTGTGCCCGCTGCGGCGACCGAATCGCGTCATCTCCAAAGCCCACGCCTTCAACCCTTTGCCGCGCCTGCCGTCTGGCGCCGCCGCCATTTGTCCGCGCCGTTTCTTACGGTCTCTATCAGGGCCACATGCGTGAGGCCATCCACGCGCTCAAATATGGCCGCCTCCATCCCGCCGCGCAAAGGCTCGGGCAGATGCTGGCCAACGCGATCGCGCAACTCGCCAGCGAGGCTCCCGCCGATCTGCTGGTGATTCCCGTGCCGCTGCACCGCTCCAAATACGCGCAGCGCGGATTCAACCAGTCGCGCTCGCTTGCCGCTCAGGCGCTTCAGTTCCTGCGCAGGACTCACCCGCAATGGCGCCTCACGCTTGCGCCCAGCACGCTTATGCGCCTGCGCAACACCGAGAGCCAGGCCGGGCTTACGCCGCGCCAGCGCCGCCTGAATGTGCGTAACGCCTTCTCAGTCTCCGATCCGTCTCAAGTAGCAGCGCAGCACATTTTGGTCGTCGATGACATTCTCACAACCGGAGCCACTGCGCGAGCCGCCGCGCAAACCTTGCTCAAAGCGGGCGCAGCTTCGGTTTGGGTAGCCACGCTCGCTCGCGCGCAGCGCTCCGTGCCATTTGGACGCCATTTCGATTTCGCAAATGAGGAAGACCCCGCGCCGCCGGACAGCGAGGCTGAATACAACGAAGGCCTGTTAGGCGAGGCCATTCACGCAACAGATTTGAACCCGGATTCATCGATCGAGTGGGAGCAAACATCTTTTTAGCCCAGGGGAAAAGAGATGTCGTTGGGAAAAGCCATGATTCACGCGCGCAAGCAGAAGGCGATCGCTAAGGCAGTCGTGCTGGCTGCCGACCACGGTCCCTCGCCGCACGTCCACGCGCACATTCTGCAGATGCCCGTTCTGGTGTTGAACGCTTCCTACGAGCCCATCAACATTTGCGGCGCGCGGCGCGCACTCGTGCTGGTGCTCAAAGGCATCGCACGCACTGAGGAGGAGCACGGCCTCTCGCTCCACGCGCAGCGCACCATCATCGCCATGCCCTCGGTAATCCGACTGCTTGAGTACCGCCGCATCCCTCACCAGACGCGCGCCCTCTCGCGCAAAAACATTCTGCTGCGCGATCGCAACACCTGCCAGTATTGCGCTGAGGCCATGCCGCCCAGCGAGCTCACTCTCGACCACGTCGTTCCGCGCTCGCGCGGCGGCAGTTCTACGTGGGAGAATCTCGTCGCCTGCTGCCACGAGTGCAATCGCCACAAGGGCAACCGCCTGCTCAGCGAAATCGACGACATGATCCTGCTCCGCGAGCCGCGCCCCTTCTCGCTCCACACCAGCCGTCAAATCATGCGCATGCTCGGCCGCAGCGACGACCGCTGGCGCAAATACCTTTTCTACTAAGCGCCAGGTCTGCGAGTTTCCTACATCGACTTTTCGTTGACTCCCCGCCGTCGGTTCCAGTATGTTCACCCTGCGCCGGTTGCATCGAGGCTGCGTCGGCCGCTCTGCCGAGGTTCTGCTTTCCAGGGGAAGACTGAGATGAAGATTCGCACGTCAACCGCAGCATTATTGACTGTCCTGTCCGCAGGATTCCCCATTTTCTGCGCCGCGCAAAATCCCCTCGCCGCCCTGGAGAATGCCGCCAAAGAAAAAGCCGCCGAAGCCGCAATCGAAACTCTGCTCAACAACCAGCTCCCGCTCACGTTAAACGCCAAAGACGTTTATCCCACCGTGACCACGCTCCCCGGCGGCCTGTTCAGCCCCACTCCGCTCCAACTCACCGCCGACCAGCTCAATCAGCCGCTCGCTCCCGGCGACTACACCATCAACACGCTCGATTTCTGCTCCGAATATTCTGTTCACGAGCCGGGCGCTGGCGTCGCCTACGTGCTCGGGCCGTATGAGGGCAAAGCCGCCGGCGCAATCGGCGCGCTCATCTGGCGCGGGACGGTGCAATTTCACATCAATCCGAATTCGCTCCAGGCAGTCTCATGGACCATCCAATCCGGCCTCACGTACTCCCAGATGCCAAAGTCGTACCAGGCCATCGTCGACCAGGTGATTCCCGACTTCAAAAGCGAAATCACCAGCGACTTCTTCGTGAATCTTGAAACCACTTACAACAACGCCGCAAAAACCGCGCAGCTTCCGTCGCTCGACACGATGCTCGCCAAAATGGGCCCGCCCGGCCAGCTCGCTCTCGATGCCGAACGCCAGCGCGCCATCCTCACCGCGCAAAACACCAACGATCAGCTCCGCGAGCAGACGCTCTTCCAGGGCCAGGAAAGCGGCATCTACACGCCGGTCAAGGCTGAAACCGGCCCGTGGACCGAGCGCATCAAGGACCAGGTCTACATGAAGCTGCTCATCGCCGGCGGCAACATGAACACCAACAATGTGATGCAAATTCGTATCCTGCCATCGCCGACCGCCAACGCAAGCAACACTCGCGGCAGCGCACATCTGGTCCGCACTTCGTATGGCGAGCCCCAGCCACAAGTCACTCCCGCGCTCGCCGACACTGCCGTCACAATCACCGGCATCATGCAGGGCACGCTCGGCTACTCACAGGGGCGAGGCGCGCAAGCACTCGGACAGGTGCCCGTCGTATCCCAAAACCCGGCGCCGGAGCCTTCGCCGACCCCAATCGGCGTCGCTCAGACGGCCACTCAGGGACCCGTCACCGTCATTCACGCCGGAACCACAACGCCCGTTCCGCTTGAACCCGGCGACAACATTGGCATAAACGATACGATTCAAACCGGCCCCGGCGCCAAGGCCTCCATCCTCTTCAATGACAACACCGAATTCACGCTGGGAGAAAATTCCAAGCTGAAGGTCGATGATTACGTCTACGATCCCGACGGCACTCTGAACAGGGCACATTACAGCTTCCTAAAAGGTGTCTTCCAATACGTCGGCGGGTTAATCGATCAAAAAGATCCCACGAAAGTAAACATCCAAACTCCGGTTGGGCAAATTGGTATCCGCGGCACCGAATTCATCGCCAAATCCGACGGCACGCCGAACAACCTGGAAATTGATTTAATCACCGGCGCCGTCGCGCTCTCCCCTACAGGCAAAGCAGCAGGGGCTGCCACGTCTGCTCCTGCACAAATAGAAGTCTCGCCCGAGGGCACGAAAGTGCTTCCCCTCACGCCGGACCAGTACGACACTATCGAGGCGCAACTCACGCCGGCCGCGCCCATATCGTAGGTCCCCAGCCAGCTCTTCAAGCCAACGCCATCGATTTCCCGACTAGCCTCGGCCGAAAAACATGCAACCATATAGTTGCTCTTTTTCTGGATGTGGATTAATATGCAACCAAGAGGTTGCATATAATGGACAACAAAATCGAGAAAAAGATCGAGCTCAACGCGCCAATCGCCCGCGTCTGGCGCGCGCTTACTGATTACCGTGAATTTGGCGAGTGGTTTCGCGTCGCGCTCGAAGGCCCATTCGTCGTCGGCCAGACTACGCGTGGCCACATCCTCCATCCCGGCTACGAGCACATGATCTGGGAAGCCCTGATTGAGAAGATGGAGCCCGAGCGGCTTTTCTCCTTTACCTGGCCCCAAATCCAGCACCATGACAAGGAACGCTATTCGCCGGACTACTCTCAGGCGCCGCGCACACTGGTTGAGTTCCGCCTTGAAAAGACAGCCACCGGCACATTGCTCGTGCTCACTGAGTCGGGATTTGAGAAAGTTCCTGCTGACTGGCGTGGCGATGCATTGCGTGGAAACGATGGCGGCTGGACTCAGCAGATGAAGAATATCGAGAGCTATGTCGCGCAAAAACCCTAGCGCCCGCCAAAGCGCAGTCCGCAGCGGCCAGCACGCCAGCCGCACGCGTCTCTTCGCCGCGCTCGGCGACCAGACGCGTCTCGCGCTCGTAGCTCGGCTTGTTTCAGGGCAACCTGCGTCTATCGCTGAACTCACAGCGGGCTCGCGGATCACGCGCCAGGCGGTCACCAAACACCTGCGCGTCCTGCAGAATGCGGGGATCGTCCGCAGCGTCAGGTCAGGCCGCGAAAACCGTTTTGCTCTCAACCCGCGTTCGCTGCATACGATGCAGAACTATCTTGATCGCGTCTCGCACCAGTGGGATCAAGCCCTCGCGCGCCTCAGAGCTTTCGTCGAGCGCTAACGGCAATCAGAAGAACAAGAACGGTCTTCTCTCAGTCACGATCACACAGCATCCCGAATCCATGCAACTCATTGACTCCGTGCTCCTTGCCTCCGCGGCTTTCCCTCCGCGCGTGCAGTGGTTGAATCCCGCCATCTCGCGGCACGTCTAACAGACTGAGAAGTTCGAAGGAGCAACATCGATGCGCATACACAATCTTCAACTGGTTACCTTGCTAGCGGCGAGTTCGTCGTTAGCTGCGGATCCCTGCTCGCGGCCATTCATGCGCAGGCAGCCGACAGCAATCAGCAGCAGCAGGGCCAGGCAGTCGTCACGGTTCTGCCCGGAAGCGAAGTCCCCGGCGGCATTTCCGAGGACGCCCTGCACCTGAAAGTTGACGGAAAGGACTCAACGATTACCGGCTGGTCACCCTTGCGCGGCCCGCAAAGCACAGTTGAAATGGTCGTGCTGATCGACGATGGCGCTCGCCAGAGCCTCGGATTGCAGTTACCCGATATTGCAAAGTTCATTCAGGCATTGCCACCGAATGCCAAAGTCGCCGTTGCCTACATGCAGAACGGTCGTGCCGTGTTTGGCGGTCCCTTGAGTACCGATCGTGCAGCCGCAATCCGTGAGTTGCACTTGCCTTTCGGCGGAGAAGCTGGCGCGAGCGCCAGCCCGTACTTTTGCCTCTCCGATCTGGCCAAGCATTGGCCGTCGACGGATGCACATGCCCGCCGCGAGGTCATCGCCGTGACTGATGGCGTCGACGATTACAACCGGCGATACGATCCAGAAGATCCGTACGTGCAGGCGGCCATCGAGGATTCCGTTCGCGCGCATCTCATCGTCTACTCCATCTACTGGCGCAACTCGGGATTCGCTGACCGTACCAACTACGCAGCGTTTTCCGGCCAGGGTCTCATGGCGGAACTCACAGATGCGACCGGCGGCAAAAGCTATTGGGAGGGGAACGGCAACCCGGTAAGTTTTCAGCCGTATCTCGCCGATATCAACGATCGTCTCGACAACCAATACGAGTTGGACTTCATGACACCCGAAGGAGGCAAGCCCCAGATGGCGAGCCTGAAGCTGAAAGTCGCTGCGCAGGTGAAGTTTGACGCCCCGCAGCAGGTGTATGTGCATCCTGTCACGCAGTAGCCGCTGCGCCTTCAATCATTAATTGTGGGTGCCCAAGGTCCCTCGAACTCGGGGACCTGGGATCGCACGCGAGAATGTCTCGTATTCCCGCCGGTTCAATAAGCCCGCTCAATACGCCAGCGCCACCGCGTCGCAGCGCATCTCGCTGCCCGCCGCATACACGCGATCCGCGCCCTGCTTGCGCAGTTCGATGCACTCGTAGCGCCCGAAGCCGCCGTCGCTCTCGCCCATCGGCCAACCCAGATCGGCGAGCGCCTTGCGCGTCGCGGCCGGAACGCCCGCTTCCAAGTCGCAGCAACCCGCGCGGCCCCATGCCCGGCCGGTCTTCGCCCATCGACTGCGACGATCCCTCGTGGTGCCAGCGCGGACTATCGGCCGCCGCTCTGCACATCCAGTCCGTAATCCACGCGGTTCAGAATGATCTGCGTCTGCCCCTGCGGCTGCATGTCGCCGCCCATCACGCCAAACGACAGCCACGGCACGCCGTCCTTCGACGCAAATCCCGGAATGATCGTCTGGAACGGCCGCTTGCCCGGCGCATAAATGTTCGGATGACCATCCTGAAGTGAAAATAATTGCCCGCGATCCTGGAACATGAATCCGAGCCCGTCGGCCACAAGCCCCGATCCCATGCCGCGAAAATTCGACTGAATAATCGACACCATCATGCCGTCTTTGTCAGCCGTCGTGAAGTAGGTCGTATCGCCGTGGCTCGGCGCTTGCCCCGGCGAAACATGCTCGTTGATCGCATTCAGCCGGATCAGCTTCGCGCGCTCCTTCGCATACTCCTTTGAGTTCAGCCACGCAATCGGAATCTTCGCGAAGTGCGGATCGGCGTAGTATCGCGCGCGATCCTCGTAGGCCAGCCGCTTGGCCTCAATCTGCACCTGCAGCGATTGCGCCGACTGAAACCCGTAGCCGCGCATGTCGAAATTCTCAATGATGTTGAGCATCTGCAACGTCGCCAGCCCCTGCGTGTTCGCGGGCATTCCATAAACGTCCACGCCGCGATACTTCGTCACCAGCGGCTCAACCCACTCCGCCTGGTGCTCGCGCAAATCTTCGGCCGAAAGCCATCCGCCGATGCGCTTGAAATACGCGTCGATCGTCTGCGCAATCGGGCCGTCGTAAAAAGCGTCGCGCCCGCCCTGCGGCAATCATCTGGTAAGTCCGCGCCAGATCCGGATTGCGCCGCACGTCGTACTCGCCCGGCGCAACGCCGCTTGGCAGCAGGTACGTCTTCATCGCGTTGGCCGTCTCTTCAATCGCCGATCCCGCGTGCGCAAAAAACTCTATATTGCCCTTGATGTAGTAGCCGATAATCTGCGGCGTGGGATCGCCCGCCTCGCACGCTGCGATCGCCGGCTCGAACAGTTCCGCCCACTTCAGCTTTCCGTAGCGCTGGTGCAGCGCCCACCATCCATCCAGCGCGCCGGGAGTTGAAACGCTCAACGCCCCCACCGAAGGAATGTGCCCATTCACCGCGCGCGACCGCACCGTAGCCAGCGACAGCGCCCTGGGTGATCTCCCTGAGCTCGCCATGCCCATGAGCTTGCTCGCTTCCGGGTCCCACACAAACGCAAAGCAGTCGCCGCCCAGCCCGCTGCTCGTTGGCTCAACAAATCCAAGCACGGCATTCGCAGCCACCGCCGCATCCACCGCGGACCCTCCGCGCTTCAGCATTGCGATCGCCGTCTGCGTCGCCAGCGGATGCGCCGTCCCCGCAGCCCCATTCAAGCCCAATGCGGGCGACCGCGTCGCAAAGCTCGCGCCCGCGGGCCGGTCGCCCGCGTGAACGTCGGGCCGAATAAATTGCTCCGCGCCCGGCGGCTGAAACTTTGGCAGCTCCGCAGTCCCGTTCTGTCCTGCCCCACTTTGTCCCAGCCCAGTCGCATTGCTTTTCAGGGCAGCAGCCGTTCCGGCGGCTGCCAGGGGAATCGTCTGTATAAATGTTCTGCGGCGCATGGCAATATCCTTCATCCCAATGTACATGCTGTCTCGCCGCGGGACGGACAGATTTCCCCGTCCATCTCCCCGTTCATCTCCCCGTTCATCTCCCGTCCATCGCACCGGCGAATTGTTCCGGAGAGGCAGACTCGAGAGGCGGAGTAGAATTGCCGGGGATGACCGTCAACCATAAAATTTTCATTCTCGCTTCTCTGCTTGCTTTTGCGCCGGCTGCTCTTTCGGCGGCCCCGCGACCTCCCGACCTCGGTGCCAACGTATTCGTCTTCAATCCATCCATGTCTTCCGCTGCTATTCAGAAGCAGATCGACAAGGTCTACGCGATTCAGGAGCACAGCGAATTCGGCTCGGCGCGCTACGCCCTGCTCTTCTTGCCCGGCAGCTACAACGTCGACGTGCCCATCGGTTTCTACACGGAGGTTGTGGGCCTCGGCGCCACACCCGACGCCGTCCACATCACCGGCAATGTTCATGCTGACGCCAGCCTTCCGCGCAACAACGCCACCTGCACGTTCTGGCGCGCCGCTGAGGGCTTCTCCGTCACTCCCACTGGCGGCACTATGCAGTGGGCCGTCTCGCAAGCCGCGCCGTTCCGCCGCATGCACATCGACGGCAACCTTGTGCTTCACCAGAATCACGGCTGGGCCAGCGGCGGCTGGATGTCGGATACCTTGGTCGACGGCAATGTGGACTCGGGCTCGCAGCAGCAATGGATTGCGCGCAACAGCCAATGGGGCAGTTGGACCGGCTCCAATTGGAATATGGTTTTTGTCGGCGACATTTCTCCACCCGCAGGCGAATGGCCTTCGCCGCCGTACACAAAAGTCGCGAGCGTGCCCGTCGTGCGCGAAAAACCATTTCTGTTTGTCGACGCGCGCGGAAACTATCTCGTCCGCGTGCCTGCGCTGCGCCACGATTCCTCCGGCATCACCTGGCGCGGAGGCAGTACTCCCGGCCGCTCCATCCCACTCGAGCAGCTTTTTCATCGCGCACCCCGGCGACACCGCAGCCGCAATCAACGCGCAGCTTGGGGCTGGCAAAAATCTCCTCTTCACTCCCGGCATCTACGAGCTCACCGAACCAATTCGCGTCACGCGGCCGAACACCGTTGTCCTCGGCCTCGGGTTCGCCACACTCAAGCCCACCCAGGGCACTGCCGCACTCACCACCGCCGATGTGGATGGCGTGATCGTCGCCGGCCTGCTCATCGACGCCGGTCCCGTAGAATCCCCGGTGCTCGTCGAAGTCGGCCCTGAAGGCAGCCATGCGAATCACGCGCGCAACCCGATTGAGCTCGCCGACATTTTCTTCCGCGTCGGCGGGGCAGGCGTGGGCCGCGCCGTCGTCGACCTGCGCATCAACGCGAACGACACCATCGTCGATCACACCTGGATCTGGCGTGCCGACCACGGCTCAGGCGTTGGCTGGAACCTGAACACCAGCGCCAACGGCATCGTAGTCAACGGCAACCGCGTCACAGCTTACGGACTCTTCGTCGAGCACCACCAGCAGTATCAGGTGTTGTGGAATGGCAACGCCGGGCGCACTTACTTCTACCAATCTGAAATCCCCTACGATCCCCCTGACCAGGCAAGTTATTCGAGCGGCGTGGACGCCAAGGGCCAGCGCATTAACGGATGGGCTTCCTACAAAGTCGCCGATGGGGTTGTGAGCCACGAGGCCTGGGGCCTCGGCGTCTACTCGGTCTTCCGCCATCCCGATGTCGTACTCACGCGCGCCATCGAGGTGCCGATGAATCCCAATGTGCGTTTCCATCACATGACCACCATCGCGCTCGACAACCTTGGCGAAATCTCTCACGTCATCGACGATGCCGGCGGCGCAGCAACCGCGCAGCCGCACGTCATCCAGAAGCTTGCTGAGTTTCCGTAAGCCGTCCCCGCAATCCGTGCTCTAACCACCGATTCCACGGCGATTTCTCTGCCATCAATCCAAAAAACCGCTCCAAACGCGAAAATCGTCCGCACCCGGCCCTCATCTTCCGGCGAAAGTCTCACGACCCGAAACCGACCCGAAACCAAATCGACCGAATCCCTGCACCCATTCAGGGTTTATGCGAATCTAGATAGAAGCACGCCCGATTCCCAGATTCGTTGAACGCCGCACTTCCCCGGCTCTTGCACGAAACTAAGCTATAGATTGCCCAGGAGAAAACTGTTGTCCGCGATCGACTCCACATTGCCTGCTCTGCCCTCAGGTTCCGATTCCGCCGCCGCTGGCAACGGATCGGAAGCCGGAGCACGGCCTGCGCAGATGCAGAATCCCAATGTCGATCTGCATGCGACTTGGAAGCCGAGAGTAAATCCGTGGCTGATCGCAGCGTCGGTCGCTCTAGCAGCGTTTATGGAAGTGCTCGACACGTCCATCGCCAACGTCGCCCTGCCTCATATTGGCGGCTCACTCGGCGCAAGCACCGACGAGGCCACCTGGGTCCTCACCAGCTACCTCGTCTCGAACGCCATCGTCCTCCCGCTCGGCGGCTGGGCCTCTTCGGTCATGGGCCGGCGCAACTTCTTCGTCGTCTGCATTACAGGATTCACTGCCGCGAGCTTTCTTTGCGGCATCGCTCCATCCCTGCCCATTCTGCTTCTTTGCCGCGTGCTTCAGGGCATGTTCGGCGGCGGCATGCAGCCCATGGCGCAGGCCATCATGGCCGATTCATTCGAGCCGCAGAAGCGCGGCCAGGCCTTTGCCCTCTACGGCCTCGTCGCCGTGCTCGCGCCGTCCATCGGCCCCACCCTCGGCGGCTGGATCACTGACAACTTCTCCTGGCGCTGGATTTTCTTCATCAATATTCCTGTCGGCGCCCTCGCCTTCATCCTCGTCACCCGCCTCGTCGAAGATCCGCCGTGGATCAAGGCCGATCGCTCGCGCCTGCGCAACATGGATTACGTCGGCCTCGGCTTTCTCACGCTCGCCATGGGCGGCCTCCAGATCATGCTCGATAAGGGCGAAGAGGATGACTGGTTCTCCTCGCCCTTTATTTGCCTCTTCGCGGTCTTCTTCGTCGTTGGCATCATTGGCCTCATCGCCTGGGAGTGGAACAAGAAAGATCCGCTCATCAACCTGCGCCTCTTCCGCTACAGGAACTTCGCCATCTGTTGCTTCCTCATGATGCTGGTAGGTGGCGTGCTGAACGCAAATACCGTTCTCCAGCCTCAATTTACGCAGCAATTGCTCGGCTACACTGCGACCACTGCAGGCCTCGCCCTCACCTACGGCGGGCTCACGCTCGTCTTCATGATGCCCCTTGCCGGCATTGCCACCGGAAAAATCTCTGCGCGCTATCTCGCCGCCTTCGGCTTCATGATGCTCGTCATCACCTTCCGTTACGCGGCAGATGTCACCAATCTGCAGATGAGCTTTGCTGAGGCATCGTGGCTGCGCGTCGTGCAAATGTTCCCGCTCCCCTTTTGTTTCATCTCCATCACCACTGCGGCTTACGTGGGCATGCCCAAGGAGCAGAGCAACCAGGTCGCTGGGCTCATCAACTTCGTCCGCAACATCGGCGGCTCCATTTTGATCGCCATCACCAACGCCCAGGTCACCAGCCGCGCCATGTGGCATGAGCAGCACCTCCAGCAGGCCATGCAATCCGGCAACATTGCCTTCGACCAGCGTCAGCAGGCGCTCACCGGTGCCTACAATCACGCGTTTGGAATCGCCAACGGCGCCGCTCTCGCCATGGCTCAGATTTACAACCAGATGCTGGCTCAGGCGCGCACGCAGGGCTACCAGGACGTCTACATGGAGCTTTCTTATGCGTCCATCGTTCTCGTCGGCCTGGCTTTTCTCCTCAGCAAAAACAAGCCCGGCGGAGCAGGCGGCGGTGGTGGAGGCATGCACTAATTCCGCGGCGCTTTTCGTCGCTGCACCCCGCTGCATAGCCCTTTCCATTCATACGGCCTATAATTCCCCGCAGAATTCCGCTCAGTTCGAAAGACGCCCGATCCTCAAGTCCTGACCGTCGGCATCTTGCGGGGAGGCACCCATGTCGAAGTCGTTTCTGCCCTTTTTTGCGGCGGCCCTGTTGGCCATAACGTGCTTGCCTCTTCAAAGTCGCGGTCAGCAGCCGACCACGCCCGCACCACCTCCCGGTACGACGCCCGCGCCAGCACTCGCGCCCGCCCTCACTCCTCCGGAAACCGAGGCCCCACCACCTGCTGCGCCCGTCAGGAATCCCGTCAAGCCTACCGCCGAATCGCAGGCCAAAGCCAAGACCCTCTATCGAATGGACTGCTCCATGTGTCACGGAGACAATGGAAATGGCAAGACTGATCTGGCGACCAGCATGGAGCTTACCCTCGATGATTGGACCGATCCCAAATCTCTCGCCGGCAGGCAAGACTGGGAATTGTTCAACATCATTCGCGTCGGCAAGGGCAAGATGCCTCCCGAATCCAAAGGCCGCGCCACCGACGCCGAAGTTTGGAACCTCGTCATCTACATTCGCACCTTCTCCAAATAGCAATCTCGGGTGCCGGCTGTTCCCACCCAACGATAGGCCGCGAAGAAACCGCTTCGAAGGAGCACGAAGTGTCAGGGCACGACCCGAGTCCCAATCGAATGTGTCGGGAAACGCACGAAGTGTCAGGGCACGACTTTAGTCGTGCCGCAAAAACGCACGAAGAATGTTTCGGGCTTTAGCCCCTGCGGGACGCATTTGGAGAATTTCCTGCGGTTGCCCCATCCTAAACGCGCATCTTGCGTTTAGGGTGGGGTCGCACGAACCCTCGCGAACTGTGAACTGCGAACTGCGAACCGTGAACTGTCTCCATCCCCGTCTTCTATCATCGAGCAATGGCGACGACCTCTGACTTTCAAGGCAAATGGACATTAATCACCGGGGCCAGCTCCGGAATCGGCGCAGCTCTCGCGCGCGAGCTGGCAAGTCGCGGCGCAAAACTCATCCTCACCGCGCGCCGCCGCGATCGCCTTGATGCCCTCGCCGCCGAGCTCGCCGCCACGGGTGTCGAAACGCGCATTGTGGTCGCCGACCTCTTCGATCCTGCGGCCCCGCAGCAAATCTTCGATGCCACCGAGGGCGCAGGCCTCGTCGTCGACATCCTCATCAACAATGCCGGCCTCGGCCAGTACGGCGCATTCATCACCAACAATGCCGACCAGGAATTCAGCATGGTCCGCGTCAACTGCGAAGCTGTCGTCCGCCTCTCGCGCCTTTTTCTTCCGCGCATGGTCGAGCGCCGCCGCGGCTGGATGCTCGTCGTCGCGTCAGCAGCCAGCTTTCAGCCGGTCACATATCTCTCCACATACGCGGCCACCAAGGCATTCGACCGTTTCTTCGCCCTCGGTGTCGGAGCTGAAGTCGCCAGGTTCGGGGTGAAAGTCACCGCGCTCTGCCCCGGAACCACGGAAAGCGAGTTCATTGACGTCGCCCACGCCGACCAATTCATGAATCGCAAACAGCAATCGGCTGAAGACGTCGCCCGCATCGGCATCAGCGCCCTCGCGCGCGGTCAGCACACAGTCAGCACCAACCTCACCGGCAAGCTCCGCTCGTTTTTTGTCCGCTTCCTGCCTGTTGACGTCATCACCGGCTTTGTTGAAAAGTTCGCCCGGCCAAAAGATCGTGCATGAGAGTCACCGTCCGCCTCACGCCTCAACGGTCCCAATTTACTCCTGTATTTTCAAGAAGTTTGCCCATTTTGGGCCCGCACAGGCAATAATGGCACTATTTCCACAGGCTGCCGTCTCATTCTTTCAATTACCCCTTGCAACCCTTTCAGGAAAAGCGCATCTATCTAAATAACTAGCAGAGGCTTCCCCAATGTCCCGCCAAAGCAATTCGTAAACTCTCTCTTGAGGGTTCTTCGGAACCTCTTCTCATCAACCCCCCTGGTTACCCTCCCTAAAATGCCTCTCGAGCGGGCCCACCGGAAGGTGGGCCCATATGCTCTTCCCGAGCTCCCCGATTTTGAAATGTAGCGCCGGCCTCTCGCCGGCCGTCGTGCGGGCATCCTTGCCCGCACTATTTGCCAGCTTCGGCCGCTAAAATCGAACCTGCATGGGCTCTTCCTCCACCAAGAAACTCACTACCGCTTCTGCACTCAAGGCCCTTAAGGGAGTCGATCTGCGCCTCTCAAAAACGGGGCTGGCCCACACAAAACGCCGCCAAAGTATCTCGCGCCCCCGCGACACTGGCGCCCGAGACGCGCGTCTCGTCCGTAACCCGAGTTTCGCCCGCAATGCTCCTGAAGAACTCACCACCCCCGCGCCTCTGCCTCGCCGCGCTGCCAATGGCGTCGAGTGGCTGCCAGTCCCAGCCTGGGACTTCCCCTGGCTCTGGGCAGGCTTCTCCACCCGCAAGGGCGGCCTGAGCCGCGCCTACTGCGCATCGACGACGCGCCCTGGCGAGCTGAATCTCGGCATCACTGCCTCTGACGATCGCGAAACCGTCCTCGCCAATCGCAGGCTCTTCGCCGAGGCCATCACATCCAAAGCTTCAACGCCGCTCATCTCGCTGCGCCAATTCCATTCCAATCGCATCGTGCATGCCGCCCCCGCAGACGCCGCCCGCAAGCAGCCGCACAAAGCCGACGGCCAAATCACCGCCGAGCCCGGCCTTCTCCTCGCCGTCCAGACCGCCGACTGCATTCCCGGTTCTGGTCGCCGACCGCAAGCGCCGAGTCGTCGCCGCCTTCCACGCCGGCTGGCGCGGAACCCTCAAGCGCATCGTCGAATCCGGTGTCGGCCAGATGCGCCTCGCCTTCGGCTCCCGTCCCGAAGATCTCATCGCCGCCATCGGTCCCGGCATCGGCCTCTGCTGTTACGCCGTCGGCGAAGAGGTTCTCTCGGAGTTCGACTCGCAATTTTCTTACTCGCGTGACCTGTTTCGCGAGGTCTACGACTCCGACCCCGTGCGCAGGAAATACCCCATGCTCTTCCTGACCCAGCGCGCGCCCGGCCACTCACCCATCGGTCCCAGCCTTCACGTCGATCTCATTGAAGCCAACCGCCGCCAGCTTCTCTCCGCCGGCCTCGCTCCCGAATCCATCCAGATCGTCGGCGGCTGCACGCAATGCCACCCCGATCTCTTCTTCTCCCACCGCGGCTCGCACGGCCACGCCGGCCGCATGATGGCGGTCATCGGCATTCGTTCCTGAAACGTGTCGCCGAAACGCATTCATCGCTGCCAAATAAATTTATCGCGTCGAGCCCGAAACTCGCTTCGCAGACGCACGAAGTGTCATGTCCCAACTTCAATCCGAATCGAATGTGTCGGGAAAACGCACGAAGTGTCAGGGCACGACTTCAGTCATGCCGCAATAGCATTTCATTTGGATTGGAGCTTCAGCCCCCGTGGGAAGCCTGAATCAATGCGAATCGCCCGACGCGATGAACTCAACGCCGCGACAGCTACGCTTTCGCCTCGCCCGGATTCACCAGGTCGCGCAGTTCCTTTGACGGCTTGAAGTAGGGAACTTTCTTGGCGGGAACGTCGACGCGCGCGCCGGTCTTGGGGTTGCGGCCGATGCGGGGTTTGCGCTGGCGGATGCGAAACGAGCCGAAGCCGCGAATCTCGATCTTGTCTCCACTTTGCAGGGCGCCAATCACGGAACCGAAGATGGTTTCAACAATCACTTCTCCGTCGCGCCGGGTCAAATCACCCAGGTTGGTCACCTTCTCCACCAGGTCCGCCTTTGTCATCGCCGTTCAACCTCCGCATCCAGCATAAACGGATTGTGCCGAGGAAATCTCGAAAATGCAAGCCCCTTCTTAGAAATTATCCTTTGCGCATCAGCAAGTTGGCCGATTATACCCCTTCCGCTGCCCGAACCTTGGCCATCCAATTAGCCCCCTCCAGCATCGCCAAATCCGCTCATCCCCGCAGCAAAATCCTAGCTGATCTCCCAGAATGCGGTTCTCAGCCGATTAGCCGGCATACGATGCCCGGACGGCTCGCCGGCATACGATACATTGAACGTTGGACCTTCGACACGCACAACAGCCAAATGGCCTACCCGCAATACAGCATCGTCATACCGGCATATAACGAGTCCGCCCGCATCGGCGGCGCGCTTCAGGCCGTTGTCGCCTGCATCCGCCAGCGCGGCTGGAACGCCGAAGTTGTCGTGGTCGACGACGGCTCGCACGACGACACTGCTGAGATCGTTCGTGCCTTCGCCGCAAATGCGCCGGAAGTCCGCATGCTTCAGAATCCCGGCAACCGCGGCAAAGGTTACAGCGTGCGCAACGGCATTCTCCACTCCTTCGGCGAGATAGTCATGTTTACCGATGCCGATCTCTCGGCTCCCATCGAGGAAGCCGACGGGCTTTTTGCCGCCATCGCCGACGGCGCCGACATCGCCATCGGCTCGCGCTGGCTTGAGCGCACGCGCCAAACCATTCGCCAGCCTCTCTACCGCCAGTTCTTCGGCCGCTGCTTCAACGCTCGTCACCCGCGCCATCATGGGGCTGCCTTACGCCGACACGCAATGCGGCTTCAAGGCCTTCACCCGCGCCGCCGCGCAAACCGTCTTCCAGCTCCAGACCATCGAGCGCTGGGGCTTCGATCCTGAGATTCTCTTCATCGCCCGCAAGCGCGGCTACCGCGTCGTCGAAGTCCCCGTAAGCTGGGCCCACGACGAGCGCACCCGCATCAGCTACCTACAGCGACGGAACAAGAATGTTGCAAGACATCGCCATCGTCCGCTGGAATGCGCTGCTCGGCCGCTACAACAAGCCCGTCGAGCGCATCAGTCGCGCCGGCCTGGTCAAGTAGCCCGCCGTTTAGCTCCCCGCTCAGTCTTCCCTGGTTTTCGTGTTCCCCTTCTTCGCGTCGCCTGTCTCTTTGGTTTCATCAGAGCCCGAAGAATCGGCACTATCGACCGTCCCCAGGGAATCGTTCACAAGCTCTTTCTTGATTTCAGCGTCGGTAAATCTCGGCGGCTTCGCTTCTTGAGTCATTCGTATTTTCCTCTAAGAAAAATTGGGGACATGAACGTTCGGCGGCCACTATTTGACAAACGGTTTCCACGACGACGAAATCTGATCCGTCAAGGTTCTTCCCTCGACTTCGGAATCGATAAGCGTGGCCGCAAGATCCCAAACCCGTGGGTCATTCTCAATTTCATGATGTGGCTTGTTAAGCGTTCGAGCATACCACGGATAGTTCGCACAATTGATTCGATGGCCCTCGTAAGTCATATGCAAATTTCCGATGATCGTCGTCTCCGCCGGATTGGCCGCGACTATCTCTGTGAGTCCCTGCAGCGGACCCCGCGACTGATAGAAATTAATGGCATTGGCCACGTTTGAAGGAATCCTCGAATCGTCGCGGCCGGGTTTTCCAATACTGTCCATCTGGATAGTGAGCTGAACCGGAATGCCCTGCTTTGCCAGCTCTCGAGCAAATACCACCGTTTCTGTAGCGCCCCAGCTATGTCCATAGAGGATGATCTTTGCGTGTTCTCTCTCTGTGGGCGATGGATCACCATTTCCATCGCTGTCGAGCAGGCGCAGGACTTCATGCAGCGCCTTTTTCCCTTCATGATTTCCAAACACCTCAGCGTGCACGTCGGGGCGATAATGGTCTCGAAGATATTCGGCGAACTGCACTTCAGGATGGCCCTGGTCATCAGGCCGCGCAAATCCGCCTACAAATCCAATCACGATTACCCTTCGAGCATTGGCGCCACCCTCGCCCGCGGTGCCCCTGTCAATTGCCGAGTCCAATGCGGAGTTCAACGCGGTTCTCTCGCCCGCACTCCGCAACGCAATCGGAAACAGCTTCTGTGTTGCCGCGCCGCCAGGGCCTGTCGCCACATCAGTCCGCGCACTCTTTGCCCCAGCACGAGGGGAAGCCCAAAGGGAAGCTGACGTGGCCAGCAAAAGCAGCCCGCATGCGAGCCCCCCAAGTCGTGCCGCTCGTCGCGTCATGAGAAACCAATGTCGAGCGGTGGCCTTAATGCGAGGCACTTTGCTGCACGATTCGACTTTTCTTGACTGGCCCACGGCTTCGGCCATTGTCAGCTTATACGGCGTTTCAGTCAACATTGACGGTCAACTTAACCCGAAATGAACTCGCACGATCCTCCAACTAAGCAAATTCCCTCAAGCTTCTTGGCTCAGCTTCTCCGCATCTGAGATATTGAAGTTGAACATGCCTGTATTCGGGCTGAACACATTTAGAGATTTGGGAGATAGGCAATGAAAGCGGTGGTCCTGCACGAGTACGGTGGTCCCGACAAACTTGTATTTGAAGATGACTTTCCCGACCCGTTAACTGGCGGCAATACCGTGCTCATCGCGGCAGCCGCGGCGAGCGTGAATCCAATCGACTGGAAACTGCGTTCCGGATCTGCTCAGCAGAGATTTCCGTTGTCGTTTCCGGCGATTCTCGGCCGCGATGTCAGTGGCATCGTGCGCCAGGTAGGCGCAAACGTAGTGCACTTCAAGCCCGGCGACCGCGTTCTTGCATTGACCAACAAGACCTATGCGGAATTGGTGGCAGTCGACGATTCTGACGTCACCCATCTGCCGGATGGCGTCGACCTGGTTGACTCGGCCGCAATCCCGTTGATTTCGCTCACCGGCGATCAGCTTGTGCGCGTTGCGACCAACGTGCAAAAAGGACAGGTCGTTCTCATCACCGGAGCGCTGGGTGGTGTCGGACGCGCGGCAGTTCACTCAGCCAAAAAGATCGGCGCGCAGGTCATCGCCGGTGTTCGTGCGAAACAACTGGATGCAGCCCGCGCCCTCGGTGTCTCTGGCGTGCTGGCAATCGATGACGATCAAGCAATTGAGAACTTCCCCTTGGTCGATGCAATCGCCGACACCGTTGGCGGCGACACTGCGGCGAAACTCATCGCGAAAGTAAAGCCGGGCGGCTCCTTTGGCTACGCCTCGATGATTGCCGGAAAGTGCTGCGGCCAAAAATCCCACGGTAAAGGTTACGCGTGTCCAGGCCAAGCCCGATCCATCCAAGGTGCGCGAGTTTGCCGACGACGTGCGCGACGGCAAGTTCGTTCTGCCCATAGGCGCCAGGATGCCGCTGAAGGATGCCGCTCAAGCCCATGTGCTGGGAGAAAAGGGCGGAATCGGGAAGATCATCCTGCTGGCGCCGGACTCCGAAAAGTGACGCAGGTTGACCTGATGCAAGTTGACGTGATGCAGGTCTTCCCAGCCGTCGCCATTCAAGGAGAAGGCGCTGCCATGGACGATGCGGCATCCTGAGGTGCGGGCGTCCATCGCCAGTAAACCCAAACTGAGAATGTAGCCAAAGCGAGAAGGGAAGCAGGCGCGGAGAAAATCGAGAACGCAACCGAAATCCCTTGGTAGTGAGTAATAGACAGAAGCACAATCCAGAAGAAGTCGCCGGTAGCTACAATCACTGCCAGGTTGAGCGCAAGCATCCACGCCGCAATCGCTCCGCCTTGCCTCCACAGCATGGCGCAGGCAGGCACGGCGAGCAGCAGAAGCCGCGCGTCGTAGCGCCGGTGATAGAGAAACAACATGGACAATGGCACCACGGCCGCGAGCGCAAACCAGGCCAGCTCAGGCGTGAAGGGTGATCGTAAAGTCTTCCGAATCCACACGAACAGTAGCGTGCCGCAGATCAGAAAAACAACCGCGTTATAAAAGTGCGGATTATCTTTGAAGCGGCTCACGATCGTCTGCAAACTGATAATCAAATTAACGCCGAAGTTGCCGCCGCTTGCCGGTCCCGGATCGTTGAGACCGCCGCGCGCCATAATCGCCGTTTCGTTCGAGATCAGCTCTGGCAACCACTGTGGCGCAATGTGCCACGTCCATAGCACCGCCACCGCCGCAATCCCTGCAGCCATGGCAAGCGATTGCAGCGCGCGCTTCCGCAGAGCGCCGTCGGCCAAAAGTAAATAAAGCCAAATCAGTCCTGCGTCATGAGGTTTCACCACGAGTGCCAGGGCCAGGCAAAGTGCGCCCGTGAGCGCAAACCGATTCCGCAAAATGCACCAGGCTGCAATGATCGATAGGCCCACGACAATCCCGGCCGCGTTGCCCAAGGCCAGCAGCAGTTCGCTGTTAATCAGGAACAGATAAATCATGAACGCGGAGAATCGTGGCGCGCACTCGGCGCCGACAGTCATCACTAGAAAAGCGGCCAGAATAAAACACCCGGCCGTGACGGTCATCCAGATCGTTTCGGCCACACCCCACGGCAAAACCGCGAGCGGAGCAACGAGAAGAAATATAGTCGGGAAATTTGGGGTCAGGTGGTCGGTGCTCCGGTGCCAGCACCCTGGGCATGGCTCGGCAGGCAAATCGCCGCCTTCGCGCTCATAAATCGCAGATAAATCGGATTGCTTATAGGGATCGTGATGCTCGATGAGGCATCTCGCACCAAAATAATATTCTCTGAAGTCGATCATTCCAGAGTAATTAAGCCGCTCTACCGCGACGCCTGCAAAAATAAAAAGAAGACTGCCGAGCACAAATAAGTAAATTCCGTCTCGGCGGTCTTTCGCGGAAGTCAACATTCACCTCGCAACAAATGGCTCGCATTGCGTAGATTGCATATTACGATGCCTCTCTCGCTGTCTCGTCTCGCCGTCCAGTTCAAGACCGCCCGCTTGGGACTTGCCCAACCGCTCTGCGTGCTCGCCGATCGGCTCAGAGCCAACCCGCTGTCAAGCTCCCGCCACCACAAATAAAGCCGTCATCCCGGGCCTAAGTCTTTCCTTTTCTGATCTCTGACCTCTGTTCACCGATCCCTGTCAACTTTGCCGATAATTAACCCCATTCGGCGCATACTCGAACCATGAGCGTGCAACCAGGCCTACCTGAGCTTCACCACTCGGAACGCGTCCTCGCCGACCCTTGTTCTCCGCTGGGTACTTTGTCATATATTCGCCTCAGTGGCTCAATTTCGGCTGAAAAAACGAAAAAAGCTGCACTTGGTTTGGTGCAAAGCGCACTTAACTCTTTTATCATCAACAGAATTTTGCGAAAATCGCGTCAGAAAAACGTCAAAAAACGAGCCAATTCGAGGGAAAATCGACCCAAAATCAACCCTTTTCAGGCCTTTTCGAGCCGTTTTCGTTACCTTGCTCCTTCGCCGTATTGCCGCCTCGCCGCACACCCTTTTTAGCGCCTCGTCGCCCTCGCTGCTGCGTTTCCCATCGCACCAAACCCCAGCCCCAAATTTCGACCGGTGAGACTCGTTTCGACTCCCAAACGTCTCCCCTAAACAGGCACCTGGTTAGGAGCCCGGTTCAGACCTCAGCGCCGCAGCTTTTCAACCATTGGGAGACGTTCACATGATGAAGAAATTCGGAATCACACTTCTGCTTTTCGCGCTCGGATCCGTCAGTGCGCTCGCCGCCGACTTCAATGGCAAGTGGACCGGCGATGTGCCAGGGCGAAACGGCAACACGCAAACGCTCACCTTTAGCTTTCACGTCGACGGCGCGGCCCTGACCGGCAAAGTCACCACACCGCGTGGCGATGTAGACATCACCAATGGCAAAGTCGATGGCGATAGTATTTCCTTCGACCAGGTGCTGAACTTCAACGGCAATTCCTTCACCATCAGCTACAAGGGCGTTGCCGATGGAGACACCATAAAGTTCACGCGCACATTCGGCGCCAACGGCGATCGGCCTCCGCAGGACTTCGTCGCCAAGAGGGCTCCAGCCGACGCCACACCTGCGCCTGCCACTCCGCCTCCGCCGCCAACGGGCACAACCGCGACCCCGCAGTAATTACACCGCTCCGGTCTAGCGTTTACGTTGAACGCCTCGCCATGCGCATGCTTCGCCGCCGTCGCGCCCAACACATCGGGCGCCTCTCGGTCTGTGTCCGAGCGCCGCTACGCGTCCGTTATGCGGATGCGCGCGGCGAAGTTGATGCTCCGCCATTCCATCGGCGTAAGTTGTCGTCGTCCGCCCCGGCCGGGCATCGGATCGCGGACAATCACTTCCTGAATTTCGTATTGCGACGTCGCCGTATCCACCTCGGACGTAATCGCCGTCAGAACCGTCGCGTGGCCAAGCGCGCCAATGATCAACGGATGATTGTCGATCAAGTCCTGCACAGCCGTGTCCACGTTTGCTGAAGACGTGTCACCATGGCACTTGAAAGCGCGCCCAGCATCGTCCGTCCATCGCTTGTTTAGGTCGCGCATAATGTCGCGAGGCATGCCCGGCATATCGGCGACCGTTCCCCACGTCTCCTTGACGATGCGTTGCTGATCGACAGTGTGCTTGTAGTACTCGAAGACCATGCTGATACACGCCGCCCAGCACCACTCGTTCTGCTGCTGGAAAGCCTGTTTGAATGTCATCGAAGAGATTCCGGTAGTGCAGACTTCGACAGGCTGAACGCCCATCGGCGTCATCGTCTGCTCCGGCGTCCCACATTGCTTCGCCCCAAACATCGTCCGCGAAACCGCAACAAAACCCGCGCCCGCAAAGGCGGTGCGGAGAAAGGCGCGACGTTCCATACTCGACCTCGAAATTTCTCGGGGGGAGAATATTCCGGGGGGACAAAGCAAGAATACGCCGCATGGGCCCAAATCGTTCCACGCGAAATCGTTCCAAGTACGCCACTCGCAACCTACGCAAGCCAACTCACCCGGACTTCGGTATCATGAATACATGGCAGTCCAAGCGCCGATATCGCTGCTGAAACCCGGTGATCAATCAGCCGTTCCGGCACATGCGTTTCGCACGTACGACCGGCGACTGGAGCCAATCGCCGCGAAAGTAATGGCCCAGCAGCGCCTTAGCGCCAACGACGGCCTCGCGCTCTACGCCTCTCATGACGTGCTGGCCGTGGGCTGGCTCGCCAACCACGTCCGCGAGCGGATGCACGGCGACGTTACCTACTTCAACGTCAATCGCCACATCAACCCCACCAACGTCTGCGTAGCCGCCTGCAAGCTCTGCGCCTTCGGCCGCAAAAAGGGTGACCCCGCCGGCTACACCATGGCCCTCGAGCGAGGCCTGGGAAACTGCGGCGTCCGGCTACTCTGAAGCTGTCACGGAATTTCACATCGTCGGCGGTCTTCATCCCGATCTTCCGTTCGAGTTCTTCCTCGATCTCATCCGCGGCCTCAAAGAGCGCTTCCCAAAAGTCCACATCAAAGCCTTCACCATGGTGGAGATTGCGTTCCTAGCTCGCCGCGCCAAGTTATCCATAGAAGAAACGCTGCTCAAGCTGCGCGAAGCCGGCGTCGACTCCATGCCCGGCGGCGGCGCGGAGATCTTTGCCGCCCGCGTGCGCTCCATCATCTGCGATCACAAGATCGACGGCGAAGAATGGCTTGAAACCGCGCGCACAGCGCACAATCTCGGATTCAAATCGAACGCGACCATGCTCTACGGCCACATTGAGAACGATGCCGACCGCGTCGATCATCTGCTCAAGCTTCGCGCCCTCCAGGACGAAACCGGCGGCTTCCAGACCTTCATTCCGCTCGCGTTTCATCCCGAGAACACACCGCTCGACCATCTGCCCGTGACCACCGGCCTCACAGACATTCGTCAGATCGCCGTCAGCCGCCTGCTGCTCGACAACTTCCCGCACATCAAGGCCTACTGGCAGATGATGACGCCGAAGATTGCGCAGATCGCGCTCCGCTTTGGCGCCGACGACCTCGACGGAACCGTGATCGAAGAGAAGATCTACCACGATGCCGGCGCCACCACCCCGCAGGGCATGACCCGCAAAGAGCTATGCCGCCTGATCACCGAAGCCGGCCGCGTTCCTGTCGAGCGCGACACGCTCTACCACGCCGTCACCCGCAGCGAAGACAGCTTTACAGTTGCGGTGTAGCATGGATTTGGTTTGAGTCGCGTCCTCATAATCCCTGAAAGATAGCCACGAATTTCGACTGGCGTTGCATGCCTTTCGCACGCGCCTCCGTCAAACCGTGAGCTTCATTGTGAACATGATGAATTCCTTGCTTCGTTCCGGCCGTTGGATCTTCTCCTTCGCCATCGTCGCCCTCGGCGCCGAAAACATCCTGTGCGCCACCGGTTTGTTTCCTACACCTGGGCCGAGCTCCCACTCCATGCCCGTTCTTCCTTTCCTGCCGTCAATTCCGTGGCTGGTCATTCTCTTCGGCGCTCTCTGGATCGCGTGCGGCATTGGCCTCCTCACCCAGCGCTGGCTTCGCGCGTCCGCTTACACGCTCGGCGTCACCTACATCTTCTGGACGTTCGCCTACATCCTGCCGAAATACATCGCTCATCCCGGCGACATGGGCCTGCGCACCATAGTCTTCGAGCCGCTCTCGCTCGCCTGCATCGCGCTTCTGCTGCCCGGCCCGGCAGCCACGCCGAAGGGTCTCTCCATCGCCTGCCGCGCCGTCATCGCTGTCGCCATGATCGTCTTCGGCGTCGATCACTTTCTGGGCATCGGCTTTATCGCTTCGCTGCTGCCCGGCTGGATCCCATTTCACGCCTTCTGGGTTGCACTCTTCGGAATCGTGTTTATCGCCTGCGGCGTCGGAATCGGCTTGGGAATTCTTGAGCGCTGGAGCTGGATCGCGATCGGCTTCATGTTCGCAATCTGGGTAATTACTTTGCATCTCCCGCGGACGCTCGGCTTCTACAGCATTCCCGGCGCCATCACCGATCCCGACGAGTGGTCGAGTCTCTTCATCGCCGTCGGCCTGTGGGGCGGACCGTGGGCCATCGCGAGCGGCCTTGCGAAAGATACGCGCTAACGGGACACATCAATTCCAGCGTGCTGCTGCGCATTCGTTAAGGCCCTGCGCGCGTCCAAACTCAATACGCCCCGATCCCCGTCAGGTGCTGTCCCAGGATCAGCGTATGAATGTCGTGCGTGCCCTCATAGGTCTTCACTGACTCAAGATTCATGCTGTGGCGCATGATCGGATAGTCCTCTGTAACGCCATTCGCGCCGAGGATGTCGCGAGCCAGCCGCGCGCACTCGAGAGCCATCCAGACATTGTTTCTTTTGGCCATCGAAATGTGCTGGTGGCCAACCTTGCCCGCATCTTTCAGCCGGCCCACGTGCAGCGAAAGCAACTGCGCTTTTGAGATTTCGCTCGCCATCCACACCAGCTTCTCCTGCACAAGCTGGTGGCTCGCAATCGGCTGATCGTGAAACTGTTTTCTCGTCTTGGCGTAATTCAACGCCGTGTTGTAGCAGTCCATCGCCGCGCCAATCGCGCCCCAGCCGATGCCGTAGCGAGCCTGGTTGAGGCACATGAGCGCGGCTTTCAGGCTGTCTGCGCCCGGCAGCAGGTTGGCTGCGGGCACGCGCACGTCCTCAAGCGAAAGACTGCTGGTGATCGAGGCACGCAGCGACCATTTGCCGTGAATGTCGCTGGACTTGAACCCGGGCCGATTGGTTTCGACGAGAAATCCGCGCACGCTGTCGGCTCCGCCTTCGCCCGCGCCCTCGAGCTTCGCCCACACCACGGCCACATCGGCAATCGATCCCGAGGTGATCCACATCTTCTCGCCGTTCAGGATGTATTCATCGCCGGACTTGCGCGCACGAGTCGTCATGCCCGCCGGGTTCGATCCGAATCCCGACTCAGTCAACCCGAAGCAACCCAGCTTTTCGCCCGTGGCCAGCGCCGGCAGCCAGGTGTTCTTTTGTTCTTCTGACCCGAAGGTGAGGATGGGATACATCACCAGCGCCGACTGCACGCTGACAAAGCTGCGCAAACCAGAGTCGCCGCGCTCCAGCTCCTGCAACACCAGGCCGTACTCGACATTCGACATGCCGGCACAGCCGTAGCCCTCGATGTTGGCGCCGTAGAAGCCCAGCTTGCCCATCGCGCGAACGAGCTCGCGCGGAAAACGCCCCTCGCGAAAGCAGTCTTCGATGATGGGGACCACGCTCGACTCGACGAATTCGCGCGCTGTCCGGCGGACGAGCAGTTCCTCTTCCGTCAAGCTCGCATCGAGCCCAAGAAAATCGAAACCCTGAAATTTGAAGGCCATCGTCGTCACCTGCCGTCTCTGCGCTTCACCGGGACAGATGAGAGTACCAGTCCATGGCCCTCTTTTCAACGCGGACCGGGATCGGCTTTCAGTTCGGGCGCTGCATCGGCTTCTCGTGAATCACCATCCAGTTCACGCCAAACTTGTCGCGGAACTGGCCAAAGCGATGCGCGAAAAACGTCTCGCCCATTTTCATGAAGATTTCGCCGCCTTCAGTAAGCGCCGCATAGATGCGCTCGGCCTCGGCGTCGCTGTCAACGGAAAGGCGTCAGATACGCGCTGCGCATCGGCTCAACTTTCGGGCCATCGCTGGCCATTACAGTGGTATCGCCCAGCGTGAATCGTGCGTGAATAATACCGTCTCGGTTCAGGCCCGGCGGCAGGTTTTGCGGCGCGCCTTGAGGGCTCATCTCCGCGAACGTCGATTTCATCAGGATCTTCGCGCCCAGGTGTTTCTCGTAGAAATTCATAGCTTCCACGCAATTACCGGGGAAATTCAAATAAGTGTTTACCTTCATCGCTTGTATTTTCCTTTCGGGGAATTGGCTCATCGGCAGCCAGAGCAGCGCACGGTCTTAGACGGTTTGGCCACGAGCGCATCCTATAAACATCACTTGCATCTTGCAATCTACAAATGATAGCAATGGAAATCGGCTGCTCGCCCGCAAAAACGCCGATTCAGGAGTCAGGTGATCCCATGAGCGCCCTCGAAAACATATCCCGAATAACGCCCTTTCTATGGTTCGATTCAAACGCCGAAGAGGCTGCCGATTTCTACATAAGTGTCTTCCCCAACTCGCGCAAGCTGAGCTGAGCTGCGCAATACCGGTGACGCACCCGGCCCTAAGGGAGGCGTTCTCACCGTCTCCTTTGAACTCGATGGCCTGAGATTCACCGCCCTCAATGGCGGCCCAGCTTACCAATTTACGCCCGCGATCTCATTCGTCGTACGCTGCGATACGCAACAGGAAATCGACGACTATTGGTCGAAGCTCACCGCCGGCGGCAAGGAAATCCAGTGCGGCTGGCTCGTAGACAAATTCGGCCTGAGCTGGCAGATTGTTCCCGCGCGCCTGCCGGAGCTCCTCAAACATCCCAAAGCGATGCAGGCAATGATGAAGATGAAGAAGCTGGACATTGCCGAGTTGGAGCGCGCCGCCCAAAGCTGAAGTGCAGATCCTCTCAGAGACCAGGAATCTGAACGAGGCCGCAGTTCCTTCAAGCTGCCTCACCGTGATCCAATGGCTGGGTTACGGGAGGGGCATGCTATGAGCACCCGCAGAGATTTCGTCAAGGGATCGGCACTCGCAGCTACGGGATGTCTTTTGCCCGCGGGCGTTGCGAATGGCGTTTACGCGGTAGGCGGAGCAACGGAAGCGGCGCAACCTCAAAGCGGAGCAGACAGCTGGTACAACCGGCCCATGCGCTGGGCGCAGCTCGCGTTCGTCGAAGACGATCCCGGCAACTACGACCAGCAGTTCTGGCTCGACTACTTCCGCAGCGTCCATGCCGACGCCGCCTGCCTCAGCGCCGGCGGTGTGGTGGCGTTTTACCCCACGCAAATTCCGCTGCAGCAGCGCAGCGCGTGGCTCGGCAATCGCGATGCCTTTGGTGACCTGCTGGCCGGCTGCCGCGCCATGGGCATGAACGTGATTGCGCGCACCGACGCTCACGCATGCTGGCAGAAGGTGTACGACGCGCATCCTGACTGGATCAGGGTCGATGCCAGCGGCCAGCCGGTGCGTCATCCCTCCGATCCGCGCTATTGGGAGACCTGCGCGCTCGGCCCCTACAACTTCGAATTCATGACCTCAGTGCATGAAGAGATCATGCGCATGTACAAGCCCGACGGCATCTTCACCAATCGCTGGTCGGGCAGCGGCATGTGCTACTGCGAGCACTGCCGGCAGAATTTCCGCGCCGCATCCGGACTCGATCTGCCGCGCACCAACAACCCACAGGATCCGGCACGAAAGCAATACATCGTCTGGCGCCAACAGCGCCTCTTCGATCTCTGGCGCTTGTGGAACGAGAAGATCAGGGCCATCAATCCTGGTGCGAGCTACATTGCCAACGCCGGCGGAGGCGCGCTCAGCGATCTGGACATGAAGACCATCAACGAGCTCGCGCCAATGATGGTCGCCGATCGCCAGGGCCGGCGCGGACTTATGGCTCCCTGGGCCAACGGAAAGAATGGCAAGGAGTATCGCGCCACCATGGGCAGCAAGGCCATTGCCGGCATGTTCAGCGTGGGCATCGAGGACGAACATCGCTGGAAAGATTCAGTGCAGAATGGCGACGAGATTCGCATGTGGGTTGCCGACGGCATTGCGCAGGGACTTCGCCCATGGTTCATCAAATTCAACGCCAAACCGATCGATAAACGCTGGCTGCCGGTGGTCAAGGAAATCTTCGAATGGCACTACGCCAACGAAAATTACTTCAGGAACATTCGCCCGCTTGGCGCGCGTGGGCCTTGTCTATTCGCAGCAGAGCGCATCGTTCTACGGCGGAGAACAGGCTCGCGAAAAGATCGACGAACCAGCATTGGGATTCTACGAGGCGCTGGTTGAAGCGCGCATTCCCTTTGAGATGGTTCACGATCGCTGCCTCGACGCTGAACATCTCGCGCCATTCCGCACGTTGATCCTGCCCAATATTGCTGCATTGTCCGACGCTCAGTGCGCCAGCCTGCGCGCGTTCGTTGAGCGCGGCGGCGGCCTCATCGCTACCTACGAAACGTCGCTCTACGACGAGTGGGGTGTACGGCGAAAAGACTTCGGTCTGGCCTCGCTCTTCGGTGCGTCGTACGCCGGCAAGCTCGAAGAGAACATGCTCAATTCTTACCTGAGCCTGGAAAAGGATCCGTCAACCAACGCAGCTCACCCGCTGCTGCGCGGATTTGAAGACTCAGGACGCATCGTCAACGCCGTGAACCAGGTGGATGTGACACCCAACGACTCCAGCCAATTTACTCCCTTGCGAATTGTGCCGTAGTTACCCTGATCTGCCCATGGAGTCGGTCTTCCCGCCGTCCGGCGTCACGCATCGCCCCGGCGTTTACCTGCAGCAAGTCGGCCGCGGTCGCGTGGTTTATTTCCCGGGCGACATCGATCGCACCTTCTGGCAGGTTTTGAATGTGGATCACGGGAATCTTCTGCGCAACGCGGTCGAATGGGCGACGAACGAAGCGCCACAGGTGACGGTCGAGGGCAAAGGCATTCTGGATGTAGCCCTGTGGGAGCAGAAGAACTCGATGACTCTGCATCTCGTCAATCTCACCAATCCCATGATGATGAAGGGTCCGGTGCGAGAGATCATTCCCATTTCCGGACAGAAAATCTCACTGCGGATTCCGGCGGGTAAGCGCGTCAACCGCGTTCACCTGCTTGTCGCTGCTCGAGACGTTCCATATCGCAGCGAAAGCGATACCATCTTCCTTCAAACTCCGCCAATCGCACTCCATGAAGTCGTCGCGGTGGATTTTTCGTCTTAACCCTGCTGCGCAATTGGCCGACGGAAATCTTCGAAGGCAAAGGCCAAATAAGGAACCATCCAGAAGGCGGGCGGCCATCCTGCTCGCGCCAGTTTCGCGTCTGATATGCTGAGTGGTTTACTTAAGGTAGGAGGGCGGCCATGCCGGAGCATAGAGCAAGGAAGCATCATCAGGACCGGGTGGCAGAGACGCTGAGGGATGAGATCGGCGCCATGATTGAAGGCGAGCTCTCCGACCCGCGCATCGATCTCTGCCATGTAAGCGAAGTGGCGCTGAATCCCGGCGGAAAGTCGGCTCGCGTATACGTAGTCGTGGATATTACGACGAAGGATATCGCCAAATCCGAAGCGGAGACTATCGCCGGTCTTGAGGCGGCCAAGGGCTATATTCGCAGCGAGTTGAAGGATCGTATGGGCGTGCGCCACGTGCCGGAGCTGAGCTTTCTGGCTGACCGGTCGGGCCGCTTCCAGGCGCGCATTGAGGAGCTGATGAGCCGCGGGCGCAAAGCTGGCGGTTCGGCCAAGGCCGCCGCGCCAAATAAGGAATCATCGAAAACCGTTCCATCGGACGCAAATCCGTCCGCTTGAATCTGTTAGCCTTGACGCTGCCGAGCCTGTTAAGAATCTTCGCGCCGCTCGGAAGCGCGAAGGACGCGTAGGCCCGGCCTGATTCCCCCATCCGCCCTGCAAGAAATGAAGGCTTTCGTCCTGCTCGGGGCAGGCTGTTGCACGCTTCCCCCGAGCATTGACGGAACTCGAGTATTGCCGGAACTGGAGTATTGCCGCAGATGGAGAATCCCGTGGAACCGCCGGTTCCTGATCAAGCGGCGCGCCGCTCTTGGCGCATGCCGAGCTGGGCAATCATCTCTGAGGCTTCGGTCTTTCTCGCTTTCAGCGTCTTCTTTCTCGGCTATGGCGTTACGCCCTTCCTGGGCGGTGACGGCCTGGGGCTGGTCGGCGCCGACGAACCGCGCTATGCGCAGATCGCGCACGAGATGCTGGTGCGCTTCGATGCCGCACCAACGCTCAAAGAGCGGCTGAGCGCCTGTGTAACACCCTATCTTTACGGGCACCCCTGGCTCGAGAAACCCGCGCTCTATTACTGGCGCGCGATGTTCATCTTCCAGGACTTCGGCGTGCACGACTGGGCTGCTCGCCTGCCGTCGTTCACATTCGCGTTCATCATGTCGGCGCTCATCTACCTGCACATGAAGCGATTTCGGCCCGGCGGGCATCTTGATGCTGCGCTCATCACGGTGGCCTGCGCCGGCATCATGGCCTTCGCTCGCGGAGCCTCGACTGACATGCAGATGGCCGCGCCGCTGGCCATCGGATTGCTCGGTTGGTATGCCTGGTACGAAACCAACTCCAAGTTCTGGCTCTACGACATCTACTTCTTTACCGGGCTCGCCACGCTCGCCAAGGGGCCGGTCGCGCCTCTTCTCGCTTTTCTCATCATCGCCGCGTTTGCTTTCTTGCGCCGCGAGTGGAGCATCATCCTGCGCTCGCTCTGGTGGCCGGGGGTAGTTCTCTATTTCGCCATGGTGTTGCCCTGGTTTATCGCCGTGCAGCATCAGAACCCGACTTTCTTCCACGAGTTCTTCTTGAACCAAAACCTGCAGCGCTTCGCCACCGACCGTTACCAGCACCGTCAACCATTCTGGTATTACTTCGCGGTCGTGCCGCTCGCTCTAATGCCGTGGACCGTAATCGCGGCGCGCGCCTTCATCGACGGCATTCAGACCTCGGTCGCTGAGTGGCGGCTGCGCCATTCTCGGGTTGGCAAGCCGTTGCCCAAGCGCGCCGGCGACGCATTCCCTGAATTCCTGGTGCTGTGGGCTCTCATTCCCGTTGTCGTCTTTTCCTTCTCGCAATCCAAACTCCCCGGCTACATTCTTCCCTCAATTCCGCCCATCACCATCCTCACCGGAGACTACCTGTATCGACGCAGGCAACCGGGACTGAACCGATGGATTCTCCTCGGTCATGCCGTCGTATGTGGCGCCATGACCATGGCGGCGCTGCTCCTGCCCTGGTTTGTCGTTCATGGCGCAACCATGCCGCTGGTTCACGCTGCGATCATGCCGCCCACTCATGCGCTCGTCGCGGCTACGCTGGCCGCAACGGGTGCCGCGCTCCTGATTCTGATTGTCACCAAGGGTTTCGGTGTGGCCCGCCTCCGTCCGGCCACGTGCTGGGTCCTGGTCGTGCTTGTTCTGTTCATCTACGGCGTGGGCCCGGTGTTTGGTATTCCCGGAGTCGACTCCACCAAGCGTGTCATTCACCTGCTCGACCGTTCTTACTCCGCGCGGCCGCTTGCCCAGCGCATTGCGCAGCTGGTTCCCGCGGACGAAACAGTAGCAGTATTCCGCGTTCGCCGCGACATCGAGTTCGGACTCTCGTTCTACCGCAATCGTGAAGTTGTGAATTACGACGAGAACGGCGTGCCCGATGAGCAGCACATCCTCGTGGCGCGCATCCAGGGCCGTAACGGCGTGGATCTCGACACCCAGCTCGCCCTCAACGAGCTTCTTGAAGGCCGCCAGTACGAGCAGCTCTTCGCCTGGCCGGAGCAGGGGCTGGAAGTCTATCTCGTGAGCGGTCATTAGCCGGCTGGTCAACTTGCAGTGGATCGTAAGCTCGTGTCAACGGGGCCCGAAGGGTCGTTCCACCGGCGCCTCTCTCCCGCATCGATCGTGAGCCAACCCAACCGGGCACCACATAATAGAGGTGGAATGGAAACACCAGCCGGTTCCTTCGAGATTCTCGATCTGCGCCACTTCGCGGCCCCAGTCCTGCGGCCAGTGCTGGAGGCGGAAGGAGAGTTGTGGGCGGCTCGCCTTCATTGGGACTATCAGGCCTCGGCGCGTCTGCTCATGCAATATCTCGACAACCACATGCTGCCCGGCTACGCAGCGCTTTCATCCGGCCGCGTCGTGGGCTATGTATTCTGCGTTTACGAGGAAACAAAGGCCGTCATCGGCGACGTCTTCGCGCTGCCAATCGATACAAATGGAGCAGCCTCAACCACCGAAGAAACATTGCTCCGGCATCTCTTTGAGTTGCTGCTCAACTCGCCGCACGTCGAGCGCATTGAAGCTCAACTGCTGCTGCATCCCTCCGAGACTTTCGGCGGAATCTTTCGCGGCGCCGGATTCGAAATCTTCCGCCGGCTATTTCTGGTACAGGCTTCTAGAGGGCCATTCCAAGCCCACTTCAGCCGAATCTGCCGCCGAATCTCGAGCTTCGCCCGTGGCGCGAGGCGGATCTGGCGCCGGCCGCGCGGCTCATCTGCGAAGCCTACCGCAATCATCCCGACAGCCTGATCAACGACCAATACCGCTCCGTTCACGGCTCCATGCGTTTCTTGAACAACATCGTGCATTATGCCGGCTGCGGCACTTTTTCTCAAGCAGGCGTCGTACGTGTTGGTGGAGCGCGCCAGCCGCGAACTGGCCGCTCTCGTGCTCGGCTCGCGCGTCAGCGCGCAGAGCGGGCACCTCACCCAGGTCTGCGTTCATCCCGCCTTCCGCCGCCGCGGCCTGGCCCGCATGCTGCTCACTCAGGCCGCGTACAGCTTCATGCGCCTGGGCGCCACGGAAATCTCTCTCACCGTGACCGAGGCCAATGCCGAGGCTATCAATCTGTACAGGCAGGAAGGCTACGAATGTGCGCACAGCTTCGATGCCGCCGTTTGGCTTCGAAATGCAATCGCCTGACGCGGAGCTTGCTGCCGGGCGAATTGTAAATCGTCAAAACGCAGCCCCGCCTTTGAAGTCCTTAGCGATTGCCGCGCTCACGCCTTCCATGCAGCCGCCATCCGAGAAAATAATTCCCAGCTCCCGATTTTTGTCCAGCGAGTCGGCGCTGAAGTTTTCCGAACCGAGGAAGAGCTTGGCCTGTGCCGTGCCGTAATCCGCCAAAACCGTTTTGGCATGGATGTAATAGCTCTTGATATCGACTGAGGTATAAACGGCGATCTTTGCTCCGGCCTTCTTGAGGGCAGTCAGCACGGTCGAGTATTGCGCATCTTGATTTTCCTGCACCAGCGTCACCGTTACGCCGCGCTTCAGCGCTGCTTCGAGCGCGCTTTCCATGCCGGTGTCGTCAAATTCTTCTTGCGAAATCAACAACGACTTCGTCGCGCCGTTGATGAGCGCCAGCAGGGAACTTCGCGAATTAGTCGGACTCCAGACAAGATTGTCGCCGACGGGAGGCGTGATGCTTGCGTTTTTGAAGTCGGCGTCGAACGTCGTCTCGATTGCCGCCACATCGGCTGCATTGTTGGTGATCACGGCAAAGTCGCGGGTCATCGCGTAGTAATTCGGCGTCAGATTAAGCGTCATGATTGCCGACTTTGCGTGATCCACGGTGATCGTCTTCTGGTGAGTCACGGCAAAGGCAGGGTTGGCCCAGTGGACGGAGACTTTATTCTCCGCCAGGTGATTGTATGCCGGAGTGTTGGCCGTCTTCTCGTCGTTCTGGTCGAGGATCACCCGCACCGTGACGCCCGCGGCCGCGGCTTTGGCGAGCGACGAGCTTACGGTAATGTCAGTCAGCTCGTACATGGTCATGTCGATGGACTTCTTCGCCGAAGCGATCAGGTTGTAGATAGCCGTCAGCCCCTGATCGGGCTCCGTGATCAACGTATAAGTCGTTGCCGATGAGGACGGCTTCTTCGCCGAGCGAACCGCATGTGCCGAATGGTCAGAATCTTCAGATTGTGTTGGCTTGTTTTCGGACATAAATCTCTCCGTGGGTCCGGCCACGAGGGGCGGCTGGTTGGGGAGATTGTAGCTCGGACCTGAGCGCGCCAATATTTTTTGCGGCGGAATTCCAATGAATCGGCGATGATTTTGCATCGCGGAGGGCCACATCGTGGCCCCTCCGTGGTGCAAAAGCAATTAGCCCCTAGGAACGCAGCGCTGCCGATCAGGCCGCGGCGCTCTGAGCGGAGTCGCGAGATACCGCTTCAATTATGGCCCGGTTAAAAGCCGGTATATCGTCGGGCTTGCGGCTGGTGATGAATTGGCCGTCGATGCAAACTTGCTCGTCAACCCAGTGCCCTCCCGCGTTGTTGATGTCCGTTTTCAGCGACGGCCACGATGTCAGGTTCTTGCCTTTGATAACCCCAGCTTCGATCAGCGTCCAGGGCCCATGGCAAATTGCCGCCACGGTTTTCCCGCTCTGCGCAAATTTCCGGACGAAGTCCACTGCCACTGGGTCCATGCGCAACTGGTCCGGATTCATGACACCGCCCGGCAGAACAAGCGCGTCATAGTCATTCGGGCGGGCTTCTTTCAGAGTCTTATCCACTCGTACGCTTTCACCCCAGTCTTTCGAGTTCCACCCTTTGATCTCTCCGTCTTTTGGCGCGACAATCACTGTTTTCGCGCCTGCTTCCTCAAGCGCCTTGCGCGGTTCGAGTAATTCCGCCTGCTCAAAGCCATCGGTAGCAAGAATTGCGATCTTCTTTCCGTTTAATTTTGAAGCCATAAGATTTCCTCCTCTTTCGTCCGCCCATTAAGACGCTCAACTCCCGGAACCGGGTTGCCATCGCAGTCCCGGGAGAGCCTTGATCATTTGCATCGCATGGAAAGGGGGATCAACCGCGTCTTAACGTCTCAATAAGACGAGAGTTGTGAGATGAAAGCGATTGTTGGCGCGTGGAAAACGGGGAGAGCCGTTATGCTGACGGCCCATCCCCGAAAGGTAGCTACGCCTTGGCGCTGGTCAGCGCACCCAGATCGGCGGCCAGCTTTTCCGTGCTGAACGCCTCTATGGTGTCGCCTTCCTTCAGGTCGGTGAGGTTGGCGATGCCGATGCCGCACTCCATGCCGTTGGTCACTTCGCGCACGTCGTCCTTGAAGCGCTTCAGCGAGGCGATCTTGCCCTTGTGGACCTGCGCTCCGTCGCGCATCACCCTCACCTCGGCGTCGCGGCGGATTACGCCGTCCTGTACGCGGCAGCCGGCGATGGTGCCCACCTTGGGAATGCGGAATACATTGATGACTTCCGCGCGGCCCACATAGTTTTCCTTGAAGGCGGGTTCGAGCAGTCCCAGCATGGCCAGGCGAATCTCGTCCTGCAACTCGTAAATGATGGAGTGCAGGCGAATCTGCACGTTCTCCTGTTGCGCCAGCTCGGCCGCCTTGCGTTCCGGGCGCACATTGAAGCCGATGATGATGGCGTTCGAAGCCGTCGCCAGCAGCACGTCGCTCTCGGTGATGGAGCCGACGCCGGAGTGCAGCACCTTGACGCGCACCTTCTCCGTCGACATAAGCACAAGCGAATCGGCGAGCACTTCTACCGAGCCCGTCACGTCGCCCTTGATGATCAGCGGCAGATCCTTGATGCCCGATTGGCGAACCTGCTCCGCCAATCCTTCCAGCGACACACGCGAGCTCTTGGCAAGCTGTGCGTCGCGCTCCTTCATTTTTCTGTACTGAGCGATGCCCTTGGCCTTGTCGCGGTCGGCCACCACCAGGAACGTGTCGCCGGAGTCGGGCATGCTTTCAAGGCCCAGCACTTCAACCGGCGTGGACGGTCCAGCTTCCTCAAGCGGGCGGCCGCGATCGTCGAACATGGCGCGAACCTTGCCGAAAGTATTGCCCACAATGTAGCTGTCGTTCAGGTGCAGCGTTCCATCCTGCACCAGCACAGTCGCCACGGCGCCGCGGCCGCGATCCAGCTTGGCCTCGAGAACGCTGCCCAACGCCTTGCGTCCGGGCGTCGCCTTGGGCGCCTTGATGTCGCTCACCAGGCAGATCATTTCGAGCAGCAGATCGAGGTTCATATGCTTCTTGGCGGAAACCTCGACAAACACCGTGCCTTGCTGGCCGGCGCCCGCCCACTCTTCCGGAATCAGGCCGCGATCGGCGAGCTGCTTCTTCACGCGGTCGGGATTAGCCTCCGGCTTGTCGATCTTGTTCACCGCCACGATGATGGGAACCTCTGCGGCCTTGGCGTGATCGATCGCTTCAAGCGTCTGCGGCATCACGCCGTCGTCGGCTGCAACCACGATCACCACGATATCCGTGACCTTGGCGCCGCGTGCGCGCATGCGTGTAAATGCTTCGTGGCCCGGCGTGTCGAGGAAGACAATCTCGCGGCCCGATGCAGGCGAGCCTTCCTTGGAAAACTTCACCTTGTACGCGCCGATGTGCTGCGTAATTCCGCCCGCTTCGCCCGCCGCAACATGCGTCTCGCGGATCGCGTCGAGCAGCGAAGTCTTACCGTGATCAACGTGGCCCATCACCGTGACCACCGGCGAACGCGGCACCTCGAGCTCGTCGGTGTTTTCGGCTTCGAGCACTTCTTCGATGGCCTGGTTTGCAATCTCCTCTTCGTAGCTGATGACGGTGGCCGCAGCGCCAAATTTTGCCGCTACGTCCTTCACCATCTCGGCGTCGAGTGACTGATTGACCGTGACAAATACGCCGCCCATCAGCAGCGTCGCGATCAGGTCCTTGGCGCGAACGTCGAGCTTCTCCGCCAGGTCCTTCACGCTGATGCCCTCAGTCACCGTGATTTCGCGGGTGATGGGCATGGGCTCGGTGCTGTATTGCGCGCCGCCATAGCGTGGCGGCGGCACAAAGCCCTTCATCGGGCCTTCTTTGGTCTTGGGATACTGCTGCTGGCCACGTCCGCGGCCGCGTGAACTGGCGCGCTGCGGGCGTGGAGCTTCGCCGGTCGGTGGTGCGCCGCCCGCGCCTGGCCGCGCTCCAGGGAAACCTGGCCGCGCTCCGAATCCAGGGCGTGCGCCAAAGCCGGGCCGTGCGCCGGGCGCTGCCGCGCCGCCGGGACCTGCAAATCCGCCCGTCCCTGTGCGCGTGGGATGTTTGGGGCGTGGGCCGCCTGCATACGAGCCAGGCGCGGCTGGTCCGCCGGGGAAGCGCTGTCCCGGACCTGCTGGTCCGCTTGCCGGCCTGCGATCGAAGATCGGTTTTCCGCGCTGCAATCCGGTTCCTGTCGCGGGAGCAGATGGCGCAACAATGGATGCCTTGTAAACCGGCCGTGGTCCGGTTTGCGGCATCACCATGCGGCGCGGAACCGGCACGACGACTTTCGGTGTCCTGGCTGCGGACTCGGCGTCGATAGCGGGGACCGCACCCGGCACTCCGACTGTGGGAGCTTCAGCATTCGCTGCCGCTCCGGCTTGCGCTGTCGCAGTTGCCGGCGCTTCAGCGAACTGGCGAAACGGCGGTAGCCGGTGGCTTGACAGCAATCTTTTCTTCGCGCGCAGCCGGAGCCGCGGGCGGCTTGACGACCACGCCAGCCGGAGGCGGCGCAACAACAATAATCGGGCGCGCGGCTACAGCTCCTGCGGGAGCTTTGGCGACAACTGCGCCTGCGGGAGGACGCGAAGCGATGGCCGGAGTGGCCGGCGGAGGAGCAATGATCGGCGCCGCCGAGCGCGGCTGCGGAACAATCTTGCGCGGTTCCGGGCGGGCGGGCGCTGCAGCAGGTGCTGCGGCAACCGGCGCAGTGGCAGCCGGCGCGGCGGCCACTGCAACTTTGGCCGGCGCAGCGACAGCCGCCTTCGCCGGGACCCGCACTTGGCGCGAATCTTCTTCCTCTTCCTTCTTCTTGGCCAGAAGGGCCTTCATCACATCGCCGGGCTTGGAGATGTGCGAAAGATCGATCTTGGGCACTACGGGTTCCGCGCCGTGGCGGCCAGACGCTGCCCCCGCGTGCGTGGTGCGCTTCGCTTCCCGCGCAAAGTGCGCACGAACCTTCTCCGCCTCGTCAAGCTCCAGCGAGCTGGAGTGCGTCTTGCCCGCAGGAACGCCGAGTCCCGGAAGAACGTCGAGAATCGCCCGAGACTTTACTTCCAGCTCTTTCGCGAGATCGTTAATACGAACCTTACTCATCCGCCTCTTTTCAATGTGTGCCGCCAACAGGCCCTTAGTCGCTCATAACTACTCCATGGCACTGTCCGTCTTCAAATGTTCCGTTTTCGAGCGCGTGACCGTCGAGACCGCCGCGCATCTTACGCGCCGTTCTCTTTGGCCGGTTGCTCTTCCTCGGCTTCCGCGTCCCCTGTGCTTCCGCCTCTTCAATCACCTCGGCTGAGTTCTCCGCCTCGGCTTCTTCCGTAGCAATCTCTTCCGTTTCCTTGCCGGCAAGCGGAGGTTCAGCGTTATCCATTGAATCTTCCGCCAGCACCGCGCCAGCCTCGGAGGTTTCAGTCGCTTCCGGCGTCTCCGCCGCTTCCGCGGCAGCTATCTCGCCCGCTTCAGGGGTTGGCGCAGTCGCGGCCAAACCCTCGTCGCCCTCAGCCGCCAGTGCTGCCTCTTCAAAGTGGCCGAAATAGTGCCGCACGGCAATGCCGATCTTCTCCAGCGTCTTTTCGCCGATGCCCGGAATCTCTTCCAGCTGCTCCGGAGTCATGTCGGCAAGCCCTTCAACCGTGGTGATTCCAGCAGTAATCAGCTTCTGAATAATGCCTTCACCCAGCTCGGTCACCTGCTCGATCGGCGTGGTCGGAGCGCCCGCCAGGGCCTGCATCTGCTGCTCAACTTCCTGGCGCTTCTCTTCTTCGCTCTTGATGTCGATCTTCCAGCCCAGCAGCTTCGCCGCCAGCCGCACGTTCTGGCCCTTCTTGCCGATGGCCAGCGACAGCTGCGTGTCGTCCACGATCACTTCCAGCTGCTTGTCGGTCAGGTCCGTGATCGAAACGCGGCTCACCTTGGCCGGCTGCAGCGCTTTTTCGGCAAAGGTCGTGATTTCGTCGCTGAATTCGATGATGTCGATCTTTTCGCCGCGCAGTTCGCGGATGATCGACTGCACGCGCATGCCCTTCATGCCCACGCACGCGCCCACCGGATCCACGTCCTTGTCGCGGCTCTGCACGGCGATCTTGGTGCGCTCGCCGGCCTCGCGCGCAATGGCGCGGATCGACCACCGTGTTGTCGTAGATCTCGGGAACCTCCGACTGGAACAGGTTCGACACCAGCTCCGGCGCGGCGCGGCTCACAATCACCTGCGGACCCTTGGCTGCGCGGTCCACCTTGAGCAGCACCACGCGCACGCGCTCGCCCACGCTGAATTGCTCCAGCCGCGACTGCTCGCGCTTGGGGCAGCGCGCCTCGGCCTTGCCCAGGTCGAAGATTACGTCCTGGCCCTCGAGGCGCTTCACCGTCGCGTTCAGCACTTCCTTTTCGCGGTGCGCATACTCCTGGAAGACCGTGTCGCGCTCCGCCTCGCGCACCTTCTGGAAGATGATCTGCTTGGCCAGTTGCGCGGCGATGCGGCCCAGCGGGCTGGTGTCGCGATAGATGCGAATCTCGCTGCCCACTTCCACGCCAGGCGCCATTTCGTTGGCCTCTGTCAGCGTGATCTGGTTCACGGGATCTTCGATCTGCTCCTCGTCGGCGACCACCGTCTTATAGATGTAGGCGGTGATCTCGCCGGTGTCCTTGTTCAGTTCCCCGCGCATGTTTTCCTGGGTCTTGTAGAACTTGCGCGTAGCCAGGGCGATGGCTTCCTCGACCGCGCCCACAACGATGGCGGGGTCGATGCCCTTTTCCTGAGCTCAGGAGCTCGATACTTTGATACAAAACGCTGGTGGCCATACTCGTTTTAACTCTCTCGCCTTGCATTTTTGGTTCGTTCCGCGCCGCCCGGCCCGCCTTCGGCCTCGTAGATAGCGCTGTTGTTCTTGCTGCCTTGTGCGGGCGACCGCTTTCAACCTGCGCACTCACACTGAAGCTAGGAGCTAGAGGCTAGTAGCTCGCTCTTCAAATCTCCGGTACCAGATTCGCCTTCTCAATGTTGCTGAGGGCAATCTCCACCGTGTTCACGCCCGTCTTGCGGCTCTTGCTGTTCTGCTTCACCGCCGCAAGATCAATCGTGATACTGTTCCGCTTCCGCTCTCGATTCTGAGTCCGCGAGAATCCCGCCACAAGTCTTCCCTGCCAGTGCCGGTTGTTACGGATCGGCTCAAAGGTCTGCACCTTCACCAGGCAGCCCGCAAACCGCTCGAAGTCCTCCGGACGGATCAGCTTCCGGTCCAGACCAGGTGAACTGGCTTCCAGCGTGTACTCTTCGCCGGGAACCAGATCTTCCACGTCCAGCAAAACCCCAAAATCGCGGCTGAACCGCGCGCAATCCTCGTGCGTCACGCCGGAAAGCTGCTCCACCGCAAGCGAGCCTTCCAAAAGTTTCTCCGGCAGGCCTTCTGCGCCGGCCTCAGCTTCTGCCTTCAATCGCGCCCGGCCCTCGGCGTTCTTCTCGAGCATCACGCGCAGCGTGCGGTCCTTCTTCGACCCGGCGAACTCGATGTCGACCACGTCGAGCCCGTGCGAGGCGGCTACCCGCTCCGCCGCTTTCCGGATTTCATCCAAACTGACCGCCATCGATCCCCGCTGCCCCACTGGCAGCCGTCTTTCCCTCGTATCACACTGATTTCAGGTGATTTCCGGGTGCAATTTGCCGCAAATAAAAAGTGGGCAATTAGCCCACTCCTCTCTCCGCCAGCCGGTGTGCACACGGTTAAAAACCCTGTCGGACAAATTCGTCTGCACCGCCAGAATACCGCGAATCGCCGGGAAATTCAATGGGGACCGCTATTTCAGCAGATGGTGACCCGGGTAATCGAGACCGGATTTCGCCGTTTCCGTCCCAGGATTCTCGCTCGCTTGTCAGCCATACACTCTGCTTCCCGCAGTCTCCCTGAGAGTTTCGAGTCGTGACAGCCTCGAATCCGGTTGCCGGCCCCGGCTCACAAAACCGGCGCATCAAATCCGCCCGATCACCGTCAATCGCGCGAAAATTCACCGACTCGGCACGCCTAAAATGAAACGATCGACCCGCAAGCTCGCTCGGCAGAGCAATCGCATCTGGATCGGCCAGCCATTACTCTTGTCAGCATGAAACACGTTACGAGTGCTCGCTTGTTCGCGGCCAAAGTTGTATCAACTCTCGCGATTTGCTTTGCGCGGCACGCGGCGTGGCGCGACAATAGGTGAATGAGGTTGCTTCGTCTTTCTGCCCTTGCACTGCTTGTTTCTTGCTCGGCGCTACCCCGGCTGCACGCTCTCTCTAAACAGCCGTCCGACGTGTTCCATGCCCGGCGCGTGGCGCTCGCGGCTAAGCTGCATGGCGGCGTCGCCGTTTTCTTCGCGGCAGAAGAAGCGCAACTCGATTTCATGCCCTACAGGCAGGACTCGGATTTCTATTACCTCACAGGCTGGACAGAGCCTGGCGCCGCTCTCATCATCGTCGGCGATGCGCCGCACGCAGCCTCGCCCCGCGTATATAGGGAAATTCTGTTTCTCCCCGCGCGCAATCTGCGCATGGAAAAATACACCGGCGTGAAAATGGACGCGGCGACTCAGGGTGTGGAGCAGGCCTCGGGCGTCGACCATGTCGAGTCGATGGCCGAGCTTCCCGTGGAGCTGAACCAGCTTGTATCCGCGGACCACTCGCTCTCCACCAATCTCTGGTCGCAACCGGATTCCGACGCGGCCAAGGCGCTGCTCGCCTTTACCGGCGTTGCGCTGGGATCGTCAACCGCTCTCCGCGCAGCACGACGTCACCAGTCTGGTGATGCCGCTGCGCCAGATCAAGGACGAAGGCGAAATCGAGCTCATCAAGAAAGCCTCGGCGGCGTCTGTCCTCGCCCAGCGCGTGATGATGCAGTGGTGGGTCAAGCCGGGAATGACAGAGCGCGCCATTGCCGGCGCCATGACCGCCGTCTGGATGGAAAACGGCTGCGAGCGTCCCAGCTATGCGCCCATCGTCGGCTCGGGCATCAACTCGACAATCCTGCACTACTCCGCCAACGACCGCACCATGCAGGATGGCGACATTCTCCTCGTCGACGCGGCCTGCGAATTCTCCATGTACGCCGCCGACATCACCCGCACCGTTCCCGTGAACGGGCATTTCACTGCGCGGCAGCGCGAGATTTACAACATCGTTCTCGGCGCGCAGCAGGCGGCCATCGATGCTTTTGTGGCCGGCAAATCCACCATCAACGACCGCGACCGCCAGGACCCGAACTCGCTCGACACGGTGGCATACAACTACATCAACACGCACGGAAAAGACCTGCACGGCCAGCCCCTCGGAGAGTATTGGCTGCACGGCCTCGGCCACATGATGGGCATCGATGTGCACGATCCCGCAATCTACCCGGCAGTCCTCAAGCCGGGCATGGTCTTCACCATCGAGCCGGGAATCTATATTCCGGAAGAAAGGCTCGGCGTCCGCATCGAGTGCGATTTCCTGGTCGGCGCCGATGGCAAGTTGATCGATCTTGATGCCGCGCTGCCGCACACCGCCGACGAAATTGAAGCCGCGATGCGCGCAAAATGAAAATCAACGCGATGCGCGAATAGATAAATCGCGAAACGCAAGAATGAACCAAAGCAGTAAATCGCGAACGGAAACATAAATTGCAGACCGCAAGAGTAAATCGCGGAGCGTGAAGAAATGAGTCTCGACCCGCGCGACGCCATGCCCCCCGATCAACTCGAATTGCTTGGCCGCGCATTCAGCGAACAACTGCTCGCGTGTCTCGACGAGTGCGCGCGCGGTCGGCGCGGATTGTTCTCAGACCTTTCCCTGGAATTGATCGATGAAGAAGAAGAAGTCCTGGCCTGAAGCAGCCCGGCTGCGCGAGCTCGCCGTCGCGCTACAGAACATTCTTGCGCAGTACGAAGAACGTAACGCGCTCTGCGACGAATTCCTCGATCTCTGCACCATCCACGGCGAGAGCCATCCCGGTGAGCGCAAGCTCGCGCGCACATTTCTTGAGCGAATCGAACGCGGCGAAGTCGGCGCGCCGACAGACGAAAGGCCGCCGTGGTAAATGCGTGCCGCAAAGGCAATCGGAACTAGTTCGCTAAAAGCCCTGCAAGGTTCCGCGCGAACGGGCTTACAAAATCCCTTCGGAGAAGCACGAAGTGTCAGGGCATGACTTTAGTCGTGCCGAAAGAGGTTAAGCGACACGGGGCTTTAGCCCCTGGCAAGCCTTAACCGCCAACAGATTCCTGCCAAATCAGGAAGCCGATCTTCGAATCCCGCCATACCCAATCGCAACGCTAAAAGCGAATACCGACCGTTACGGGAATCAACTCAGTGGTCCCGAGGCCGTTGTTTTGAGAAATCGGGGGCGTATGAATAAACGTGTAGCGAGCTTCGGCAAATACTTCAGAATGGTTGTCGGCGTCATCGGTGCCATACATACTGGTACCGCCGCCCAGACGGTGATAAAGCCCTAAGCCGGCGTTGCCCCCCCACTGATTGGAAGTGAAAGAGCCGACGGTCACATTCACTTCGTAACCATAGAGGTCGCAGCACTCGTATTCGTTGAAGTTGGTCGACTTGTGGTAGTAACCCCAGCCGCCGACCAGATAGACGCCGTTATGCCACTTAGGAGTGAGGTCGATCACGGGAGAACCGGTAATCGAGTTGATATGTGCGTCACCGCCCGTGGTACCCGCCGTCGAAATGAGCCCTCCCGGTAGCTTGTCGTCCATAAACTGATATTCGACCAATGCAGACAGCGCTTTGGTGAAGTGGAAGCCTCCGCCCAGTGTGAAGTTCCCGCCCCATGTGATGAATGGCGTGTCGTTGCCGACAGGGCCGTTGAATCCGCCGCCGGCCTCAAATGCGAGGGCGTGATGAAATATCCCGTGATGACCGCCGCCGCCGCCGCCTTGGCCGTATTGCCCGGCAGCAGCCCCATCAGCCGCCGAACTGCCAAAATCCGCGCTGCCAGGCAATGAGAACTCGCTCAGTTGCAATCCCGAGGCGCTCAGCCCCGCCTGGCTGGAAGAGTAATCACTCGAGCTGGATTGATCGGGCGATGAAGCAGACTGAGCATTGGCGACACTGGCAGCGAAAAATACCGCAACCGTGGTGCAGATGGCACGCCGCATCGGCGTTATCAAAAGGGGGAATGACATAGAAACCACCTCAAATACAAGATTTTGTTCAACTTCGGGGAAGGGAAACGTCTTTCACTGGAATTAGACACCGAAAGCCGCTAGAGGTTGCCTTTGCTGCGGATCGCGCGTGGGCCAGACCTAAATAGTGCCACTTGAGTAAAACGTGGCACTAAAGTAAAATGGTGTCACATCTAATCGCGAGGGAAACATGGAACTGCAAACTCGAACACGCATGAGCGAAAAGGGCCGCGTCGTTATTCCAGCAGAGATTCGGAAGGCGCTCGGAATAGATGCTGGAAGCACATTGGACATGCGAGTGGAAGACGGCGAACTGAGGATTTCAACGATCCGTAGCCGGATTCGCCGGGCACAGGAGCACGTGCGGAAATACATTCCGGCGGGAGTCAGTCTGTCCGAGGAGTTGAGTGCCGAACGTCGCGAGGCCGCGAAGCATGAATGAGGTCGTGTTCGATGCCTCCGTCATGCTCGCCTTGCTTCAAAACGAACGTGGCGCGGAAAATTTGACGGATGAAGTAATGGGAAATGCCGTTGCCAGCACGGTTAACCTTGCCGAGGTGCAATCCAAGCTAGTCAAGAAGGGCCTCCCTCCGGAAGAAGCCTGGGAGGACGCTCTGTCGTCTGTCACAGCCGTGGAGCCGTTTACCACCGAGCAGGCAAAGATCGCCGGCAGTTTGATCGCGACCACGGCGAAGTACGGCCTCTCTCTCGGTGACCGCTCTTGCCTGGCGCTGGCGATTGCACTCCATGCACCGGTCTACACCACTGAACAGGCCTGGAAAAATCTGAAGGTGGGAATCCCGATTCACGTGATCCGATGATCATGGGCGAATTGATCGCGATAGATTTACCCCACAGCAAATAGCAAAGGCCGGAGCATTTGCCCCGGCCTTTCTAACACCGCCAGCTCCGCCAGCTCGCGCTCATCCCTGAATGTCGAACTGCTCCGGATGCAGAGTTGGATCGCTCTTCACCAGCACGTTCTTTCCCACCAGTTCTTCCAGGTCTGTCAGCCAGCGATTATTGTTCGCCTTCAGAACCTTCACCGTCTCCGGGTTCACGCGCAACATCACGTCGGCGTTCTCAAAGTGCTTCCGCATCTTGCGCATCTCGATATAAATCTCGTTGCACACGGTGGCAGAGCTCTTCACCATTCCGGTAGCCTGGCAAACGGGACAGGGAACGCTCAGAGTCCGTTCCAGTGACTGCTTCACGCGCTTGCGCGTAATGGCCACCAGACCGAAATCGTTAAACTGCAGCACCTTTGTCGGAGCGCGGTCGCTCTTCAGCGCTTCTTCAAGCGCGGCCATCACCTTGAAGCGGTTCCTGCGCTCGTCCATGTCGATGAAGTCGATCACGATAATGCCGCCCAGATCGCGCAGGCGAATCTGGCGCACAATCTCCGGCACGGCGTCGAGGTTGGTCTTCAGAATCGTGTCCTCAAGCCGCGCTGACTTGCCCACATATTTCCCTGTGTTGATGTCAATCGCCACCAGCGCCTCAGTCTGGTTGATCACGATCGACCCGCCCGACTTCAGCCACACCTTCGATCGCAGCGCCTTCGAAATCTCGTCCTGAATTCCGAAGTGCTCGAAGAGCGGCGTCTCCTTCGTGTAGAGCTTTACGCGACGCACCAGTGAAGGCGAGAAGCGATTGAGGAAGCGCACGATGCGCTCGTAGTCAGCTTCGGTGTCGACCCAGATGTTCGCAAAATTGGAGCTTACCTGGTCGCGAAGAATGCGCTCAATGAGCGAAAGATCGTGATAAATCAGGGCCGGCGACTTCGAAGATTCCGAACGCTGCTTGATGTCATTCCAAAGATTCATCAGGAAGCGCAAGTCGGCGCGCAACTCTTCTTCTGAGGCGCCTTCAGCCGCAGTCCGCACAATCAATCCGCCGGGAGCCTCACCACGTTCGTGCATCAAGATCCGTTTCAGGCGATGACGCTCCTCTTCGGAAGCAATCTTGCGGCTCACTCCCACGTGCGTCACTGTGGGCATAAAGACCAGGAATCGCCCCGGCAGCGCGATGTGGCTGGTGATCCGCGCGCCCTTCTTGGCGATCGGTTCCTTGGCAATCTGCACCAGGATTTCCTGGCCGGACTTCAGCAAATCCGAAATGATTGGCAGGTCCGTCGTCTGCGCCGAGCGGCGCGATGGTCCGCGTCGATTGTTCGGTGCACCGCGGCCACGCTGTCCAGGGCGACCGCGGTCGCGGCCTCCGCGGCCCGGCGCAGGCTGTGTGCCCGTCGCTACTTCTTCTCCCTCTTCCGCTTCGACTTCGTCTTCCTCTACGCCCTTTTCATCAAAGTTCATCTGGATGCGGTGATCGAGATGAGCTTCCTGCAGCATTTCGCCCAGGTCACCCGTGCGCATATTGCTGGGCAGTGTCTGTTCTTCGTAGTCATCTGTGTCGTGCTCGTCGGCCTTGTGCCGGCGGCCATGAGGCGCGGCATCAAACTCTTCGCCCTCGATCAGTTCTTCTTCAACCACTCCGTTACCGGGCGCATAGGTTGAAACCGGAGCAGCAGCCACAGCAGTCTTGCTGCCAGCCTCCGCCTCGGGGTCCTTTTTCTTCTTTCCGAAACCGAAAAGTTTGAAACCCGAAGGAGCCGACGGATCGACACGGTGCACGGCATCAGCGTCTTCCTCGCCCTCTGAAGCAGCCTCACCCGAAACTGTGGGCTCATCTTCACCGGACTCGAATCCATCCACACCTAATCCATCCACACCCGGACCGTCGGATTCCTCCGCGTCATCCTCAGCTACATTGGTCTCTTCGTCGAATTCGTCTTCCTCTAATTCATCTTCTTCAAATTCGTCTTCGGTCTCTTCCCGCGCGGCACTCTCAGCCTCGCTTGGAAGCTGATCAAACTCCTCGATCTCCTCCACCGTTTCTACAGGCGCAAATTCTACTGGCGACGCGGTAGCGGATTCACTCTGTGCTTCAGTGCCGGTATCGCGCGCGCTCGTCTCAAGCCGGCTAGTCTCAACCGGCGCTTCTGCCCCGCGGCGCCGCAAAGAAAGCGATTCTCCCGGAAGCAAGCCGCTCCCGTCCCACGAGAGCGGAGCCTCGACAAGCGAAGCCGGCTTGAATGTGCTCGCTGGCCGCGGCGGCGCAGCAGGCTGTGGCGCAGCGGGTTGAGCGTCAGGAGCAGGCGTGCCGCCGTACCTCGAAAGCGACTCGCCCGGCATTACAAATGGCAGCAGGCGCATTTTGCCCGCGCGGCATCGGCGACGCTTCGGACGAACGAATTGCCGCGCCCGATTCCGATGTCGACGCCGAGGCCACAGGTGCTTCTGTAGCGCGACCGGAGCCGCGCTCGAATTCGGCTGGAGCGGGCCGTTGATCGCCCTGACCGCGGCCCCCACGGCGGCGATGCCGGCCACGGAAGCGGCGCGAACCGGCTTCATCGGATTCCTCAGCGGCCCCCGATTGGTTCTGCGCAGCCGGAGCCGGCGACTCGGTCGTTTCCGCTTGAGATCCCTCAGCCGCAACATGTTCTGAGCGCGGCTCTTGTCTGCCCTGGTCGCGGCGCGGACCCCGTTCTTCCTGGCGGCCGCCGCTCCTGTCTATCACACCCTGCGGATGCTTTACTTCGCGAGGAGCCTGCCCCGCTCCGCTCGCCGCGGCCTTCTCCAGCTCGTCGGCATCTTCCTGATCTTCGAGCTCGATGAAGTCGGTTACGTAAAGAAACGCGTCCCGCTCCAGGCCGAGATCGACAAATGCCGACTGCATGCCTGGTAAAACGCGTGTAACGCGTCCGTTGTAAATGGAACCCGCGAGGGTGTATTCGTTTTCGCGTTCGTAGTAGATTTCCGCGAGTTGATCGTCTTCCAGAATCGCAAGCCGCGTCTCATGCGGCGTGCTTGAAATACAAATTTCCTTTGCCATCGTACCTTTCCGTCCGGCAGCCTATGGCTGTCGGTACACGCGGCAAGGTCGGATGGAGCGCACACGATTGGCGGAGGAATGGATAGTCGGATAAACCGGCGGATGCCCCAGAGAAGACCATTTTGCTGAGGTCTTCGCTAAAGGCGGCGAACCAATGCGGATGTCAAAGAGAACAAGCCGAACGGGCTGCTGGTTGTGGTGATCCGATGACAGAGAGTTTGTGGCCGTCCGGGCCGGACTTTCCAGCGGGGCCGTTCGACCTGCGGCAATTGCAAAGCTTCCGCGCGCCGGTAAACAGCGTAACCTGTCTCCCGAACTAGCTGCGCGATCCATGCAATGTGCGAGCCGCAAGTGGTCTTCCCGTCTCTGCGTACTCATTAACCCAATCCTGCCGTGCGCGATCCATCGGGACCATGCCGGCGAAATGCTTAAAAATACCTCTCCTGCGGCCGGAAACAATCTCCGGAAAATCTCCGGAACGTCCTTCTCTGGCCTTACCAGGAGCCAAACCTTTGGGACGACACCCCAATCCCATGACACGTCAATTAACGAACCGTCGCATGCGGACATTCATCGCCACGCCCAGCGCCAGGAACGTAAACAGCACCGAAGATCCACCGTAACTCATTAAAGGTAAAGGGATTCCGGTGACGGGCATCAGCCCGATGACCATGCCAACGTTGACCGCAATCTGAAAGGTCAACACAGCCACAAATCCCATAATAATGAGGGAGCCGGGCAGGTCGGCGGCTGTTTGAGCGTCTTGAATCAAACGCATCAATATGAGGAAGTATAGCAGCAGGATGAAAAACGCGCCCACGAAGCCGTGTTCCTCGCTAAATGCGGCAAAGATAAAGTCCGTATATGGGATAGGCAGAAAGTAACCCTGGGTTTGGGTCCCTTTTTCGAGGCCCTTGCCCCAGACGCCTCCCGAGCCAACCGCAATCTCCGATTGCAGCACCTGGTAGCCGGCCCCGTGTGGATCATTGCCCGGATCGATGAAGCTCGTGAGCCGCGCCTTCTGATAGGGCTTGAGAATCTTGCCGCTCGACCAGGCTCCGACTACCAGAACAGCGCCCACTGTGATCAGGATCAAACTCTGCCGCAAGTTGATTCCGCCCAGGAACAGGCCAGCGACCAGAATCGGCGCATAGGTTAGCGTCGTTCCCAGGTCCGGTTGGATCAGCACCAGGATCATGGGAATTCCGACCATGCCAAAGGCCTTGAAGATCTCCCGCCAGGTCAGATTTCGGCCCCCAATGTTGGCGATGTAGCGCGCCATCGCGAGGATCAGCACCAGCTTGACCCACTCGGAGGGCTGGAACTGGATGGGTCCGATGGCGATCCAGCGCCGCGCGCCGAGTGCCTTGTGGCCGACCACCTTCACGGCGACCAGCGAGACAACAAAAATGCCGTAGAACCACGGCGCCAAGTCGATCAGGCGGTGATAGTCAATCTTGGCCAGGATGAACATGCCCGCAATGCCCGCGGCGACAAAGAGGATTTGTCTCGATCCAAAGCTGGCAAACTTCGTATGCACGGTGGCTGAGTGAACTTCGAGAACGGACATCGAGCAGAGCAGAAGCACCAGCCCAAGAAGAGCCCAGTCGAAATCGCGAAAGCTCAGGAAGCGGCGTAACGGCATCAGGGTTGCGGTTCCTTTTGCCGCGCGGGAGACAGCGCTGCGACCTGCTGCGCATTTTTGGCAGTTGCCGTCGCCGGCGGAGTTGTGCGCCCAGTCTCTTGTTTCGTTTCGTGTTCCGTCTCGCGTTTCGGCTCGGTCTTCTGCGCGGCCTTAGGGTTTTCCGCCACAATCCCGTTGCCGTCGACAAAGAAATGCCCGCTGTGGATTCGCCCAGCCCCTGAATTCTCCTTGCTGGCCGCAGCGTACTTTTCGCTGCCGCGGGAATCGGGCCCAGAATCCGGCGTCGTCCACACCGCGCCCACCTCAACCGGCGCCGCGGCCTTCTCCGGCGGCAAATTCCCCGCCAGCCGCCGCTTCTTATTCACAAAAGCCGCTATCACCTGTGCGCCGATTCGCGCGGGATAGTAGCTGAATTCGCCGTTCTGCCAAAGAACCGCAACCACCAACTCGGGATTCCGCCGCGGCACCACTCCCACAAACCACACATTCGGATAAGTGGCTCTTCCCTTTGTTGGTTTTTTCCAGCGCCTCGTGGCTCATCTCCTGCGCCGTGCCGGTCTTTCCCGCAATGTCGATGCCTTCAAGGTGCGCCGAGCTCGCGGTGTGAAACATCACCCGGCTGCGTTACTTCGGCCATGCCGTCGGTAATGATGTCCCAATTCGCCGGATCGATAGGAACGTAGGCGTCGCCTGTTCCCGGAAAGCTGTCCTCGAGCGACTTATAAAAATCGCTGGAAAGCTCGTTGGGAAACACGACATGCGGCCGAACCAAATGGCCTCCGGATGCAATGCCGCCGATGATGCGCGCCAGTTGGATCGGCGTTGCCTCCACCGCGCCCTGCCCAATGGCCACGTCGAGCGTCTCGTCGGGATACCAGCGGTGATGGTAGTTCTTGATCAGCCAATCCGGCGACGGCATCAATCCGGACTGCTCTCCCGGCAGATCGATCCCGGTCTTTTGCCCGTAACCGAACTCATTCGCGTACTTCACAATCCGGTCGATGCCCAGCTTATCGCCGAGCATGTAATAGAACGTGTCGCAGGAATAAGGAATCGCGTTGTAGATGTCCACCGCGCCATGATGCTCGTCGCAGTGGTGGAAGTAGCCGTAGGGCCCCCAGCCGCCATTGCAGACGATGTGCATGTTCTGCGCAATGCCTTCCTGAAGCCCGGCCACCGACATCAGAATCTTGAACGTCGATCCGGGCGCAAGCTGCGCCTGAATTGTCTTGTTCAACAACGGATGATCGGGATCGGTAATGAGCTTGTTCCAGTCAGTGCGGTCGATCTTGACGGCAAATTCGTTGGGATCGAAGCTGGGCCGCGACACCATCGCCAGAATCTCGCCGTTCCGCGGGTCCATGGCAACAATTGCGCCGTTGCGGTCGCCCATGGCGAGCTCGGCCGCGCGCTGCAGATCGTTGTCAATCGTTAGCCGCAGGTCCGTGCCGGGCTCTGCATGCTCGATGCCGAAATAGCCCACTTCGCGCCCGCGGCTGTCGACAATCACCTCGCGCGATCCGTCCTTACCACGAAGCAGTTCGTCGTAAGTCTCTTCCACGCCCGCCTTGCCCACTACGTCGCCCGGCTCATAGTAAGCGAAGCGCGGATTGTTCAAATCGTCCTCGCTCACCTCGCCCACGTAACCAATCAAATGCGCTGCAAAACCGTCGCGCGGATACAGCCTGCGCTCTTCGTCGATCGTCTCCAGCTCCGGCAGTTCGTTTCGATGCGCAGCAATAAACGCCTGCTCGTCGGCAGTTACGTCCTGCTTGATCGGAATGGGCTGATAGCCGGGCTGGGAACGATAGTGGTGCAACGTGGCTCGCAATTGATCCAGATCGAGATCCAACCCATGTGCGATCTCCGGCAGATCCGCGTCCACATTGCGGTTTTGCTCGCGCACCAGAAAACACGTGACAGACGGGTAATTGTCGACCACGAGCCGCATTCTCGCGGTCGAAAAGCTTGCCCCGCGGCGCAAGAATCGGTTCCTTGCGAATGCGATTCTGCTCCGCCAGCACGCGGTAGTTGTCCACGTTCAGCACTTGCAGTCGCCACAGGCCCGCAGCCAGACCGAGCATCAGCAATAGGATGCCGTACTGCACAAACGTCAGTTTCAGTGAGGAGAGCTTCTCGCCGCGGTTGCTGCCTAAGGCCATTTTCCGACTCTATTGTCCTGTTATTCAGAATACAGCGAATCTGTTTTCTTACCGGCTTGTGCTTCGCCGTCAGTTGTTCTCTTGTTCCCTTAGTCCCTTGTTCTCCTGGTCCCTGTTTTCTCAGTCCCTGACCTGAAGACGGTCGAGCAGCGGAAACAGCACCAGCGCAATCACCGCATTTCCAGTGGCGCGCAGCAACTCCGTCAGCCCGTTCCAGTCCACCGCCAATCCCAGCAGGAAGCGGGTCACAAAAATGTAGATCGCGCTCGAAACCAGAGAGAGCACGAAGTTGAGCAGCACGCGAATCGTGTGATTATCCACGTCGATGCGAACGCCCACTGAGCCTGCCAGAAAGCCGACGGTCGTCTTCGCGATGCCGTTTATGCCGATGGCGTGACTTGAAAGCGCATCTTCAAACAGTCCCATCACCGCACCCATCAGGGTGCCCTGCAGCGGATTGCGCCGTCCCAGCGCGAAGTACACCGTGATCACAAGCGGCAGATCGAACCATGCATAGCGGCCGACAACGCGCGGCAGCCACGCCTGCAACACCAGCGCACCCAGAGGGACCAGCGCGTAAACCAGCACCGGATAGCGCCGGATCTCCATATCGCGCCGGGTTCCGGCGCCGAGCAAGGACATGGCTACGGATCCCTTCGCGGCGTCGTTTGCGGATTAGTCTTCGGCGTCGAATCCGTCGCCGGCGTCGTGCCGGAATCGTCATTCGTGCTCGGCGAGAACTCGTCAGGATGCAGAGGCTGCGGCGGCGGCGTAGCTGGATTCGGGTTGCTGCTGTCGTTCAGTGGCTGTTTATCCGGTGGCAGGTTTGGATCGATCAGTCCCGGCAGCTTCTCCGCCATAATCTCCGAAGCCTTCACCTGATCCTTGATCGCCGCGGGCACAGCGCCTTCTTCTGCCTTGCTCGCGGCAAGGTCCTGATCGTCCTGGGGCGGGAAGCGTGGCTGCGTCGACGTAATCACCATGACTTCGTCCAGGCGATCCAGCGGCGCTGCTGGCTTCAAGATGACGTCGATAAAAGCATCGCGATCGGGATCGCGCACCACTTTCTCAACCACTCCGACTGGCAGCCCGCGCGGAAAGATCATGTCGCCACCAGCCGTCAGCACGTGCTCGCCCGGCTGAATGCGCTGATCGCTCAGGATGCCCACGATCTCCAGTCGGCCAGAAGCGTCACCGCGAAGAATGCCGCGAATGCGCGTCGTCTCCAGAATCACTCCCGCGCCGCTGGTGGTGTCATTCACTGCCAGCACCTGCGCGGTGTGCGGAAAGACATCGCGCACCTTGCCCACAATGCCCTCTGCCGTAATCACTGCCATATCCGGCTTCAGGCCGTCGCGCCAGCCCTTGTCGATATAGAAATCGTGCGAGCGGTCACTGCCGCTCGAGCCATAAACCTGCGCGGCCACGGTCGAATAAATGTATTTTTGCTGGAATCCAAGCATCGCCTGCAGCCGCTGGCCCTCGCGCGCATCCTCGAGCAATGCGGCCTCTTCCAGTCGCATCCGGTCGACAGTCTTTTTGAGATCCTCGTTTTGCTGGCGCACATGCACCAGATCCACGTAGTTGGACCACGTGAAGTTCATTCCCATTTTGCTTGAGTGAATCAAGCGCTCAGGAGGAGAAATCACTGCGCTGGCCCAGAGCCGGATCAGCCTCACACCGCTCGGATCGGCGGAATCCAGTGTGCTCGTGCCGCTGCTCGTCCGCCGCACTTGCACTGCCAGCCCCACGAGCTGCGCCATTAGAAGTACCAGCAGCACCACGAGGTTCCGGTAGCGGGTGAAGAACGATTCCATAAAAACCAGCGGTCGGTTGTCAGTCGGCGGTGAACAGTGGGCGGTTGCAGGTTAAAGCGGTATTCTTTGCGTACTGAGCACTGCTCACGGCTTTAGTCAATTTTGATCTTGCGCAGCAGCCGGAAATCCGAAAGCATCTTGCCCGTGCCGAGAACCACTGAGGCCAGCGGATCGTCGGCCACAGATACAGGCAGCCCGGTCTCCTCGCGAATGCGCTTGTCAAGATTCTTGATCAGAGCTCCGCCGCCGGTCAGCACAATGCCGCGATCGCTGATGTCGGCTGAGAGCTCCGGTGGGGTGCGCTCCAGTGCCACGCGAATCGCGTTCATGATTACTGCAATGCACTCGCCCAGCGCTTCGCGAATCTCGCTGTCATCCACGGTGATGGTCTTGGGCACGCCCTCAATCAGGTTGCGTCCCTTGATTTCCATGGTCAGCGGCTTATCCAACGGAAACGCCGAACCAATGTCGATCTTGATTTGCTCAGCGGTGCGCTCACCGATCAAAAGGTTATATTTCCGCTTCAAGTAATTAATGATGGCCTCATCCATTTGATTGCCGGCCATGCGCACAGAACGCGAGTAAACAATTCCGCTCAGCGAAATCACTGCAATATCTGTTGTCCCGCCGCCGATATCTACCACCATGTTGCCCGAGGGCTCGGTGATCGGCAGTCCGGCGCCGATCGCCGCGACCATCGCTTGCTCCACCAGATAAACTTCGCTCGCCTTCGCGCGATAAGCAGAATCCTCAACGGCGCGCTTCTCCACTTGCGTAATCTCTGAGGGCACTCCGATCACAATGCGCGGATGCACCAGCATCTTGCGGTTGTGCGCCTTCTGGATAAAGTAGTTGAGCATCTTCTCGGTGACTTTGAAGTCGGCGATGACGCCGTCCTTCATCGGCTTGATGGCCACGATGTTGCCGGGCGTCCGCCCCAGCATCTCTTTGGCTTCTTTGCCCACCGCCTCAACTTCGCCCGTAGTCTTGTTGATTGCTACGATCGACGGCTCATTGACGACGATGCCCTTGCCGGCCGCGTACACCAGAGTATTGGCAGTGCCCAGATCGATCGCCAGGTCGCTCGAAAACATGCTGAAGAGCGAGCGGAACCCATGGGACCGCGAAGAACGGGAGTGGTATCCATTCGCTGACATGAAAAAATTGAGTCAACCTCAGAGCCTATTGTACGGCTAGTCGCCCTTGCCCGTTGCGATCGCCACATAACACCAAAGAGGAACAGAGCCGCATGTGTGCCGCTTTGGTAAACGGTTTGTCGCGCTGCCGCGCACTTTGGCTGTCGCTCGCCTCGCAGTGGAACTAGGGGTGAGGTTGTTTTGCGGATTGCTGCCATGCGGCCACCGATTGCGAGCCGCTCGCATGCCAAAACTGTGTCGGAGACGAACAGTTGGCACTCTAGGCGCGCGCTATCAGGCAGCGAAAGACAGCGGGAACATGGTAGCTGCCGTCGGGCTGGCGAAAAGCTCCAAGAGCTTCCGTGTGCGCCCGGTCCACCGCTTCGTCGCTCGACGCATTCCGGGCCCTCGCCGCTACACCAGACGACCCCAGTCCGCGAACGCCATCCTCGAGAGAGGCGTAGTGAAATGGGCTCTGCACGTCAAAAACGCTTTCGGGTTTCAGTCCGGCTGAGTCCGCAAATCCTCGCAGCGCTTCCTCATTCGATAGCGCAAATGGCCCCGGAGCGCCCGGTGGCGGCGCTGGCAAAAGTGGCTTCAGGGCTGCGACCAGCGCTGCCGCGGGCATGCCCTCGGGCGGTCCCCACGTCATGATCGCAACGGCCCCGCCCGGCTTGGTCACTCGCCGAGCCTCGGCCAGCGCCTTGCCCGGATTCCCCGCGTATTGAAAAGAGTTGAAGCCGGTCACCGCGTCAAACGACGCGTCGGCAAAGGGCAGCGTCTCCAGATCGCTGCATCCGAATGTTCCATCAGGCACCCGCTGCCGGGCGATGGCCAGCAAAGCTTCAGAAGCGTCCACTCCCGTGACGCGTGCGCCGCGGGATGCAGCCATCTGCGAGGCCATCCCCGCGCCGCAACCGGCATCGAGCAGAGCAGTGCCCGGTCCCACGCTTAGCCGTTCCAGCACAGCTTCGTACACTGGCTGGCACTGTCCCTCTTGCAATTGCGCCCAGTCGGCGGACCGTGTGCCCCAAAGTACGCCATTCACTTCTGCGGTTGGCTTCGCTTCACCGGGCATTCTAACCTCCTCAAGACGCGGAAATGTGTGGGGAAACTGCGCACCCAGCCTACCATTTGGCCTGAGTCGTGCGACCTGAGTCGCGCAAAAACATTGTCCCACGGCTCGTCCACCTCTTTATTCTAGAAACAGCGAACCGGACCAGCGAGGCGGAACAGCGGACAGTATTCGAATGGATTCCCGCTTTCGCCCCTAGCACTTGAGGCTCTCATGACCTATCCCACCTACCAAAACCTGATTGGCGGCCAGTGGCTCCCAGCCGCGAGTGGCAAAACCATCCTCAACCTGAACCCCGCTGACCACTCCGACGTCATCGGCGCGTTCCCCTCCTCGCACGTCGAGGATGTTGCCCTGGCCGTGGCGGCTGCAAAGAAAGCCTTCGCAGCCTGGCGGCTGGTTCCCGCTCCCAAGCGAGCCGAGATCCTTGTCCGTGCCGGCAACATTCTTATCCAGAACAAAGAGAAATTCGCGCAAGACATGACCCGCGAAATGGGCAAAGTGCTCGCCGAAACTCGTGGCGATGTGCAGGAAGCCATCGACGAGGCCTTTTACGTTGCGGGTGAGGGAAGAAGGTTGTTCGGCGTCACTACCCCATCGGAGCTTCAGAACAAATTCGCCATGTCCATCCGCATGCCGGTGGGTGTGGTCGGCCTCATCACCCCGTGGAACTTCCCCATGGCCATTCCAAGTTGGAAGCTTTTTCCCGCGCTGGTAGCCGGCAATACCTGCGTCATCAAGCCCGCTGAAGATACGCCGCTCTCTACCTATAACCTCGTCCAGGCGCTGACGGAGGCCGGTCTCCCAGCCGGCGTCATCAACATTGTCTCCGGCCTCGGTCCCACCGCTGGCGCTTCCCTCGTTGAGCATTCTGACGTCCGCGCCGTCAGCTTCACCGGCTCCAGCGCCGTCGGTTCGCTCATCGCGCAGCGCGCTGCCGCCACCTTCAAGCAGGTCTCGCTTGAAATGGGCGGCAAGAATGCGCAGATCGTCCTCGACGATGCCAACCTCGAACTCGCGTTGGACGGTGCGCTTTGGGGCGCATTCGGCACCACCGGCCAGCGCTGCACCGCCACCAGCCGCATCCTTCTCCAAAAGGGAATCGCCGCCGAGTTCACGGCCAAATTCGTCGCGCGCGCAAAGAAGCTCAAGATCGGCAACGGACTTGATGAGTCCGTCGAAGTCGGCCCTCAGGTGAACGCCGACCAAATCGAAACATCAACCCGCTATGTCGCGATCGCACTCAAGGAAGGTGCCCAGATCCTTTGTGGAGGCCACGCTCTCACCGAGCGCGCCTACGCCCACGGCACTTTCTTCGAGCCAACGGTCCTCGCCGGCGTAACGCCCGGCATGCGCATCGCGCGCGAAGAAGTCTTCGGCCCCGTGGTCGCGCTCATGGAATTCACGACATTCGAAGAAGCCGTCGAAATTGCCAACTCGGTCGACTACGGACTCTCGACTTCGCTTTACACACGCGACGTGAACCGCGCCTTTACCGCCATGCGCGACCTTGAGGCTGGCATCACCTACATCAACGCCCCGACAATCGGCGCGGAAGTTCATCTGCCCTTCGGCGGCGTCAAGCGCACCGGCAACGGTCACCGCGAGGGCCTCGGCGCTCTCGACTTCTTCACCACATGGAAGGCCGTCTACGTGGATTACTCCGACAAGCTCCAGCGAGCGCAAATCGATAATGCAGAATGATGTCAACGCCGCCCAAATCTGGAATCGCGCTACAATCTTCCTATGGCACGCACCGCCCAACAGATCCTCGACGATGCCCTTCAACTCGTCCCCGATGAGAGAGACTGGCTTGCGGAGCAGTTACTCATCGGCCTCAACGAGGATGCCTTCTCTGCTCTCAAGAAGGAGTACGACGAACCCGAGCCAGGATACGAAAAGTGGTTTCGTGCCGGCGTGGAAGAGGCGCTAGCCGATAACTCGGAAGGCGTTTCCCATGAAGACGCAATGAAACAGCTTCATCGCGCGATCCAGAGCAAAAGAAAGCTGAAGCAATCGGCGTGAAGCTCGTTTGGAGTCGGGCCGCCATCCACGATCTTGAACAATTGGCGGCGTACATTGCGCAAGACAGCGAGCAAAACGCATTGCTCGTCGAATCCCGAATTCATGACTCAGCAAAGCTAGTCTCGCGTCTTCCGGGTGCAGGGCGGCTCGGGCGAGTCAATGGAACTCGCGAACTGATCGTACTTCGCACCCCTTACCTGCTCGTCTACTGTCTTCGATCTGATGAAATTCGTATTCTTCGCGTCTATCACGGTGCCCGGCGCTGGCCCGCGCGCTTCGGCTGAAACTTACAGCTTCTTCAATGGATCACCGTGAAATACTGAGCCGTCGATCTTTTGCAATGTCGATCTCTTGCAATCTGGAGTAAGTCCCATGGAAACCACCTACACCCCCGCCCCCACCCGCTACGACAACGCCAACTTTCGCCGCTGCGGCAACTCCGGCCTCGTTCTGCCGGCCATCACGCTCGGCCTGTGGCAAAACTTCGGCGGCGCCGACGTCTTTGAAACCGGCCGCGCCATGGTTCGCCGCGCCTTCGATCGCGGCGTCACCCACTTCGACCTCGCCAATAACTACGGCCCTCCCTACGGCTCAGCCGAAGAAAACTTCGGCACGATTCTGCGTAAGGACTTTGGTGTGCGCAAGGGCTCTGGCAGATTGCGCAACGAGCTCATCATCTCCACCAAGGCCGGCTGGGACATGTGGCCCGGCCCCTACGGCATCGGCGCATCGCGCAAATACCTGCTCGCCTCGCTCGACGAAAGCCTCAAGCGCATGGGCCTCGACTACGTCGACATCTTCTACGCGCATCGGCCTTGGAAAGACTGCCCCGCTCGAAGAGACCATGGGCGCGCTCGTCTCCGCCGTGCATCAGGGCAAGGCTCTCTATGTCGGCATCTCGTCCTATCAGCCGGACCGCACGCGCGAAGCTGCGAAAATTCTCAAGAGCATGGGCGTGCCGTTGCTCATTCACCAGCCGTCGTACTCCATGCTCAACCGCTGGATCGAAAAAGGCCTTCTCGCCACGCTCGAGGAAGTTGGCGCGGGCTGCATCGCCTTCTCGCCGCTCGCGCAGGGCCTGCTCACCAGCAAATATCTCAAGGGCGTGCCGCAGGACTCGCGCGCCAAGACGTAAAGGTTCATCGCTGCTGAAAGAATTTCTGAGCGAGAAGAATCTGAAGCACGTCCGTGCGCTCAATGAGATTGCGCGAGGCCCGCGGCCAGACCCTCGCGCAGATGGCCATCGCCTGGGTGCTGCGCGACCAGCGCGTCACTTCGGCCCTCATCGGCGCTCGCAATGTCGAGCAGCTTGACGACTCGCTCGACGCGCTCAAGAAGCTCAAATTCACTGCCGCCGAGCTGAAGGAGATCGATCGCCATGCGCAGGATGGCAATCTCGATCTCTGGCGCGGCCCTCGCGAACAAATGACCTGACCCGTCAGAGATTAAGCCAGATGAGGATCAGCGCCATGCCGTGAATGCTGAGCTTTCTGAGTCGAGGGCTTTCCGGGCAGCATCGAACCCAGCATTGAACCGGAAAAGGAGCGAACCATGATCGTCGGCGTTCCTAAAGAGATCAAGGACAACGAAGCCCGTGTCGGCGTCACTCCGGCAGGCGTGAAAGCGCTCACCGAAGCCGGCCACACTGTGCTCGTCGAAACGCAGGCCGGCGCGCAGTCGGGCTTTCCTCGACGCGGAGTACCAGAACGCCGGCGCGGAGATTGTCGGCGATGCCGGCTTTGTCTGGGGCAAATCCGAGTGGTCGTCAAGGTCAAGGAGCCCATCGAGCCGGAGTATGTCTACTTCCGCGAAGGCCTGGTCCTCTTCACCTTTCTTCACCTGGCGCCGCTTCCTGCGCTCACCGACAAGCTTCTCGAATCGAAGGTCATCGGCATCGCCTATGAAACGGTGCGCGACCGGCAGGGAACATCTGCCTCTGCTCACGCCCATGAGCGAAGTTGCCGGCCGCATGAGCGTGCAGGTGGGCGCGAGCTATCTCGAAAAAGAACGCGGCGGGCGCGGCATTCTGCTCGGCGGCGTGCCCGGCGTGCCGCCGGCGCATGTCGCCATCCTCGGCGGAGGCGTTGTCGGCACCAATGCGGCCCGCATCGCTCTGGGCTTTGGCGCCAAAATCACCCTCATCGACGTGAATCTGAACCGCCTGCGCGAGCTCGATGACATCTTCGGCGGGCGGCTCTACACGCTGGCCTCGAACAGCTACAACATTGCGCAGGCTACGCGCGAAGCCGATCTTGTCATCGGCGGCGTGCTGATTCCCGGCGCCACGGCACCCAAACTCGTCACGCGCGCCATGGTCGCGCAAATGAAAAAGGGCGCAGTCATCGTGGATGTGGCCATCGATCAGGGCGGCTGCATCGAGACAGCGCGGCCCACTTCGCACTCCAATCCCAGTTTTGTTGTCGATGGCGTGGTGCACTATTGCGTCACCAATATGCCGGGCGCGGTGCCGCACACTTCCACGCTGGCGCTCACAAATTCTACGTTCCCTTATTTACTGCGGCTGGCCAACCTCGGTGCCCGAGAGGCCTTGCGTCAGGATGCGCGGATTGGCTGAAGGCCTTAACACCTGGATGGGCACACTCACGCATCGCGGCGTGGCCGAAAGCCAGAATCGTGACTGGAAAGCCGCGACGAATCTTATAGCTTGATGCGGTGGCCTAACTGAAATAGCGCTAAAGCTTCGCTGACCGCGCGGCAAATACTTCTTGACACGCTTGTTGCGCATTTGTTAGCTTCCTCTCGCGGAAAAAGACTAAGAGAAATCCACCGCCAAAACAGCTTCTCCGGAACCGATAGGGTGTTAGTGCGTGCCGGCAGCAGGAGTTTGTTTGGAGGTGGATTTTTGTCTTTAGCGGAATTTTAACGGTGCATTCCTCGAATGTTAACGGAGTTAGCCAAGTATGGCATTGAATCGTTCCGCCACCGGAAGCCCTCGGTGCTTATCCAAGCCTCGTGTCTATCTAATCCTGTGCCCGCGACTGCGGGTTGTGGTGCGCTAATACCCGCAGGTGAACTCGTGTCTCTGGGGCCTGGCTTTATCATCCATTTTAATTAAGCAAATGAGTTTCTCTGATCAAGGTGTTTTCAAAACGGCGATAGCCCTCGCGAACCGGGAAGAAAGTCAACCGCTCTTGAAACTGGAACTTTGGGAGGCAATATGATTTCTAAAAACCGATCTGTGTGCCAAAAAGCCGGAACCACCTGCGCCAGGAGCCGTGAGATGACACGTGGGACGAGACGCGGGACGACACGTGGGATTCGAGGTTCCGGATTGTTTCTTCTGGCAATTGCGTTTCTGTTGTTGCTTCCCTCGCGCGCAGCCTTTGCGCAATACGATACGGGCAGCTTGATCGGCGTCATCCAGGACTCAACCGGCGCAGTCATACCCGGCGTAACCGTCACTGCGGTCAACGACGCCACAGGCGTGGTCTATACGGGGGTGTCGGGCAGCTCGGGCGAGTACGAGATTCCCAACCTGCACACCGGAACGTACAAGGTCACCGCAGAGCATCAAGGATTCAGCGCGGCCGTCGCCAACAATGTTCTTGTTTCGGTCGGCGTTCGGCAACACATTGACCTGATCCTCAAGGTCGGCCAGACGGCTACTACCGTCGAGGTCAGCGACGTTTCGCTGCAAGTCGATACCGAGGACAGCGAGCGCGAGCAGACTGTTTCCGGCTATCAGACTGAAGCGTTGCCGCTCGTTAGCCGCAACTTCTCTGACTTTCTTGCGGTCGTTACCGGCTCGCGCCAGGCGCCAACAGCAGCAACCACCAGTTCAATTTCGAGCCTGGTCCGCGAAGGCGCTTACAACGTGAACGGCCAGCGCAGCATGTTTAACAACTTTCTGCTCGATGGCATGGACAACAATGCCTACGGCGAGAGCAACCAGGGCTTCGATAACCAGATCATCAATATTCCGCCCGATTCCGTTGCGCAGCTCAACGTAGTCACCAACAACGAAAACGCAGAGTACGGGCGCTCATCCGGCGCCACCGTCAACGTGGCATCGGCCAGCGGCAGCAACAGCTTCCACGCGCTGGCGTACGACTTTATTCGCAACACCGACCTGAACGCCGAGGGCTTCTTCAAACCCCTGCTCGTCGGCAGCACCGGGCTCACCGTCCCGTTCCAAAAGCCCACCTTCAACCGCAACCAGTTCGGCATGAACTTCGGCGGACCGATTATCAGGAACCAAGTGTTCTTCTTCCTCGACTACGAGGGTTTCCGCCAGACGTTGCGTCCGCTCTATGTCTACACACTGCCCACGCAGAACGAGATCAACGGCGATCCTGGTTGTGCCGGTCAAGAATCCAATTACCGGAGTGGTCTACCTACCCGGCCGGGTCACAAGCATTCCCTCCGGCGCACATCAACCCGCTGTCGGCCAAGATCATCAGCTTCTACCAGCCATACATCAGCACATTGCCCGTCACGGGCGTCGCCAGCACCGGCCTTTACTCCGATGACTACGCCAAGGAAGTTCCCTTCACTGACAACTCCGACAAGGGCGACCTTCGCCTTGACTATCAGCAAAGCCAGAATTCCTCCTGGTTCCTGCGCATCAGCGATCGCAAGGAGGACGGCGTCAACTTTCCCGTGATTCCGCTGCCGCTTGACAGCACGGCCAACGGCAAAATCCGCATCCTCGATCAGCAGGCGGCCCTCGGCTATACGCACCTTTTCGGCGCCAACAAGGTGCTCGACCTGCGCCTCGGCCTGTCGCGTACCAAGGCGGGAAAATTCACGCTGTCGATCGGCCAGAACGTCTTCACCATTCCTGGCCTGACGAACAGCACGAACTTGCCGGCCGACCTCGCCGGCGGCTTGCCTCAAGTGTCTATCACCAACTTCACAACCTTTGGCCGCCAGAGCACCAACCCCCAATGGCAGGATCCGGCGCTGCTCGATCCCAAAGGTAATTTCACCTGGATCAAGGGCAACCACTCGCTCAAATTCGGCTATGAGTACGAGCACATCTGGATGGCCGTCAACGATAACAATCCGCTCTATGGTTCCTGGACTTACGGCGGAGGCTACAGCACCTGCCCATCGGGAACCACAGTGACCGGCCCTGCCTGCACCGGTACCAAGGTCGCCGACGATTACTGGGCCGACTTCCTTTTCGGTCTCACCAGCAGCTATCAGTTGGCCAACTACTTCGTCGCGCATGTGCGCCAGAGCTTGGATAGCGCCTACGCACAGGACGACTGGAAGGTCACTCCAAAGCTGACGCTTAACCTGGGCCTGCGCTGGGAGTACGGCTCGCCATACTCCGAGTGGAAGAACAACATCTCCAACTTCGATCCGGTGAATCAGGTGGTAGACACCATTACACCAGGAGCCGTGGCGGGCAACGGCATCATGCCGGTCACCGGAAGCGGCGTCTACGGCAAGACGCTGATGAATCCACAGCTGCACGACTTCATGCCGCGCATCGGATTCGCCTTTGCAGTTACGCCCGATACAGTTATCCGCGGAGGTTTCGGCACCGGCTATGTGCACTACACGCGCGCCGGATCCGGCGACATCACGGGTATCAACGCCCCGCAAGCGCAGTTTGCCGCAGTTACGCAAAACACGCCAACCTCCGTTCCCGGTATGCCCGGCAGTTTGTGCCCAACTCCGCTTCCCGCACAAATTATTGCCGTTGGATCAACAACTCCAAGCTGCTACGCCACCGCCGACCAGGGATTCCCCACCGGGCTCGTAACCACCTTCAACAAGGCGACTGACAACATCACCTGGGTTCCCAAGAACACGCCTGACAGCTACGTCGAAAACTTCTTCTTAAGCGTGCAGCGTCAATTGACCAAGAACACGCTCATCGACGTCGCGTATGTAGGCAATCATGGGCTCAAACTGCAGGGCTTCATCAATGCCAACCAGAGAGTTCTTACGACACTCGGCACCAGCAATGTCCAGAGATACTATGCGAACTGGCCGAGCGACATTACCGAAGCTCTTAACGAGTTCTGGTCCAATTACAATTCGCTGCAGGTTCGCTATGAGCAGCGCTTTCTCGGCGGCCTCACCCTGCTGAACTCCTTCACCTGGGAGCATTCGCTTGACAATGCCTCGGCGTCGCTCGAAGGCAACACACCTTCGCCCCAAAACGGGCTCAATCTCGCTGCCGACTACAGTCAGTCCGACTACAACCTGCCCATTGCGAACGTCACGACCCTGGTCTACGACCTTCCCTTTGGGCATGGCCGTCATTTCGCTTCGAGCGCTAACGGCTTCCTTGATGCGGCAATTGGCGGCTGGCAGATTAGCGCCATCAACGTCACTCAGGCCGGAACGCCCTTCGATCTGACCTATACTCCAAACTCAACCCAGCAGGTTTCGCAGCAAATTTCGGCCACCTACCGTGGCGCAAACGAGTACCGGCCGGACCTCGTGCCAGGGCAGGCGATCACGCAAGGCAAATCGAACCGCGCGGCGAACACTGGCTACGTAAACTACATCAACCTCAATGCCTTTGTCCTGCCGCCCATCCAGGACGCCGCCAAAAACTATCTGAGCCCATTTGGCTCCGCGTCGCGCAATCCAGCTCGGTCGCCGGCATTCAACGAAACCGACCTCGATGTCAACAAGAAGTTCAACACGCCCATCGAATCCTTGAAGATCGAGTTCCGTGCCGAGGCTTACAACGTCTTCAACCACACAAACCTTTATCTGCCCAGTTCGATCAGCGGCACGCAGGGCACTACTGCCGCTACCTTATCCACCGGAGCCACGCCGTCGCTTGGGCAAATCACTGGCGGCGTTCCGACCTCCGGCGGGCAGATCTCTTCAACCTTCGAGCCACGCATTCTTCAGTTCGCGCTGAAGATCATTTACTAGCCGGGAACGCGCGTATGCGCCAGTCGCCTTCAAGTGGCTGGCGCATCTTCGCTCCTCGCCGGTCTCGCTCGAAGTTGCTGCACAAGAATTCAGGGGTGCTTTGCGTTGAGCGCCCGCATGCGACTCAAGGCACATTCAGCCTTCGGAAACACGCCCCGTAGAGAAGAGATCTGGGCGGAAACAACAGCAATCCACTTTGATCGAAGACAGCGCAAGAGTTCGCGGGCACGTTCCGCATCTGCTCGTGTGTGTCGAGCCACGCTTTGCTTCGGATCTAATTGTTCTTCGTTGCCCCGCCAGCCCAGTCCGGCCGAGCCCAGTCCGGCGAGCCCACTCAGACCAGTCTCGTCCGGCCAGATTGACCATCATGAAAGGAAGGGAAAGGCGTGGTCGCAAGGCAGGAAATTCTGGCTCAACTCGGCGCCGCTTCGCAGCCCTGGGACGTATTGGTCATTGGCGGCGGAGCCACCGGCCTGGGCGCCGCGGTAGAGGCCGCCTCGCGAGGCTATCGCACGCTGCTCGTCGAGCGTTCCGACTTCGCCAAGGAAACCTCCAGCCGCAGCACCAAGCTCGTCCATGGCGGCGTGCGCTATCTCGAGCAAATGAATCTGACCCTGGTTCTCGACGCCCTGCGCGAGCGCGGCCACATGTTGCGCAACGCGCCACATCTGGTTCACGATCTTAGCTTCGTCGTCCCCGCTTACAGCTATTTTTCGCTTCCGTACTATGGTTTCGGCCTCAAGGTCTACGAACGGCTCTCCGGCAAACTGTCGTTCGGCCGTTCCGAGTTGCTCTCCCGCGAAAGCACGCTCGAAAAACTGCCCGGAGTCACAGCGCGACCATCTCCGCGGCGGCATTCTCTATCACGACGGCCAGTTTGACGACGCCCGCTACGCTATCGCGCTGCTGCGCACTCTCCAGGATCTCGGCGGAACCGCCATCAACTACGTTGAAGCCACCGGCCTGATTGAGCGTGGCGGCAAAATCGTCGGCATCCAGGCCCGCGACATGCGAAGACGGCTCGATCTTCGACCTGCAGGCCAAGGCCGTCATCAACGCCTGCGGAGTTCACGCCGAAGAAACGCTCGCGCTCGACGGCCATCCCCGCAGCTCGCTGCTCGCCATCAGCCAGGGATCGCATTTCGTTCTTGCCGCGTTCTTTCCTGCCCGGCAATACCGCGCTCATGATTCCCAAAACCGCCGACGGGCGCGTTCTCTTCGCCATTCCATGGCACGGCGCGCTCCTCGTCGGAACCACCGATGTGCCCGTTGACAAAACGTCGCCCGAGCCGCGCGCGCTCCCTGAAGAAAAGCAATTCCTCCGCGACCATATCGCCCGCTACCTCGGCCGCGCGCCGCGCCCCGAAGAGATTCTCAGCGTGTGGTCGGGTCTGCGGCCGCTGGTCCGCAAGGGCGGCGTCAAAACCTCAAAGCTTTCCCGCGATCACACCATCCTGGTTTCCCCCTCCGGCCTCATCACCGTGACCGGCGGCAAGTGGACCACCTACCGCCGCATGGGCCAGGACACAATCGATCGCGCCACGCAGGTTGCAGCTCTCCCCAAGCGTCCCTCTCCGACTCTCGAATTGAAGCTTCACGGCTGGACTCGCGAAGCAACCACTGCGAACTCCCCATGGGAAAGCGTCTATGGTTCCGATCTCCCGGCGCTTCAAGCTCTCTCAAAACAGGATCGCGAGTCTCGACGCCTTGCTGCACCCGCGGCTGCCCTTCCGGCTTGCGCGAAGTAGTCTGGGCTGCTCGCTATGAGATGGCGCGATCGGTCGAAGATGTGCTCGCCCGGCGCACCCGTGCTCTGTTTCTCGATGCGCGCGCCGCCATCGAAGCCGCGCCCGCAGTCGCGGACATTTTGGCCCGCGAACTGCACCGCTGCGACGACTGGAAGGCTAACGATCTGCGCACTTTTCAGGAAACAGCCAAGGGCTATCTCTACGAGGAATAGGCCGCCCGGCCAGGGATCATCACGGTTGCACGCCCGGCGGGATCAGCAGCGTAAGCGAGTGGGGCACAACCTCGAGCCGCACCGGCAGAGAGCCTAAGACTTCTCCGTCAGCTTCGACAAATAGCTTCTCGGTCGAGCCATTGCGTGCCCGGCATTCTATCGACGGCGAATCCATCAGCTCAACATCACGGTTAAAGGTGTGCCGCCCGGCAACCACCGCAAGCAGAAACGAGAGGTACTGCAAACGGCTTTGCGTTTTGAACGCCAGCATGCTCAGGCTGCCATTGCGCAAGCTTGCGCCCGGAGCAAGTGTGCGCAAAACCCCTCCAAATGAGCGCACGCGCACCGCCAGCAACTGCGAAACCTCCACCACGCGCCTGCCGCCGTTTCCATTCGATGGCAGTTCCGCCTCAAACAGCGGAAAAGGAGAAGTAGCCCAGATGCGGAACGCCTCGATCAGATACAGAACATATCCCAGCCGCCGCTTCAGCCGCGAGTCCAGTCGCGACATCAGCAATGCATCGGCGCCGATTCCCGCGGCAACAATGAAGTAGCGCGAGCCCGGGTTTCCAGCATTGTCTTCGTAGTGGATGCGGCCTACTGAAACTCGCGCCGGCGCGGATTCCAGCAGCTTGCGCGCCACTTTGGCCGGCGACGCGATCAATCCGAGATCGGCGGCCAGCGCATTTGCAGTGCCCAGCGGAACCACTCCCAGCGCCACGTCCGTGCCCACCATGCTCTGCACGGCCTCATGGACTGTGCCGTCGCCGCCGCACGCCAGAATCGTATCGAAGCCGTCTCGAACCGCCTGCTCTGCGATGGTTGTCGCACTGCCCGGAGATCTGGTTTCAAACGCCTCGGCCTCGACCCCCGCGTCGCGGAGTACGGTCATGATCTCGCTGACAGCTGCGCTTCTCCGCGCGGAGTGTTGGCCCGATGCCGGGTTGTAGATCAGCGCCACGCGGCGCATTGCGGGTTTCACTTTGGGGATGGTTCCTGTCTGTCGAATGTGCCCTCAGGCACACTTCGCCATCATCGCAGATTTGAAGATAGAAATACGGATGGTCACTTCAAATAGGTCACCAGATATGTATCAATTTGGTGTGAAAGCGAAAGATAGAAAAGAAGAATCTCATGACGGCGCGCAGTTGATCGGAAGAACCCAGATTCAACCGTGATTTCAACCGAGTCTGCGTTGCATGCCAGACAACCTGGCCCGACTTACAGCCATGAAAGCCACAATTGTCACTCGGCATATAGCCTCAGCGCCGCTATGCATTCGATCGTCAACTCCCCGCCCCGTCTGATTTCCTAAATTTCCTATTCCGGGCCTCAATCTTCACACCTCCCCGGCGGTCCGATTTTGTCCTACACTCTTTTCTATGGCCACCATCCCCGACCTCACACTCGAAGCCGGCCTGCCCGCCAACATCGACGCGGAAAAGACCATCCTTGGCGCGATCCTGCTCGAAAATGCAGCCCACGCCGAGGCAGCCGAATTCCTCAAGCCCGAAGACTTCTCGCTCGACTCCCATCGCCGCATCTTCCTGCGCATGAGCGAGTTAATGGACTCCGGCCGCACCGTCGACATCGTCACCATCTCCAATGAGCTTTCCCGCTATAAGGAAGTCGAGTCAGTCGGAGGCGTAGCCTATCTGGCTTCGCTCACTGAGGGTTTGCCCCGCCGTCCGGTCATTGAAGATTACGTCCGCATCGTCAAAGACAAGAGCATGTTGCGCCGCCTCATGGGCATCTGCTCGGCCGCGATCGCCAAGGCCGCTGACCAGAGTCAGGATGCCATCGGCGTTCTCGATGAGACCGAGTCGCAACTGCTCGAAGTGAGCGAAGCCGGCCTCACCCAGGGTCTGCAAGCCCTCGACGTCATCGTCCGCGACTCCTTCGGCTCCATCGACAACCTCTACAAGCACAGCCGCGAAATCACCGGCCTGGCTACAGGTTTTTATGCATTCGACAGCATGACCAGCGGCTTGCAAAAGGGCGAGCTCATCATCATCGCGGCGCGGCCTTCCATGGGCAAATCCGCTATGGCGATTAATATCGCTCAGCACGCGGCCGTGCAGCACCACGCCGTCGTAGCCGTCTTCAGCCTGGAAATGAACAAGGAATCGCTCCTGCGCCGCATGTTGTCCGCGCAGGCCCGCGTCGATCAGCGCCATTTGCAAACCGGCTTCATCGACCGCAAAGATCAGGAGAAACTGCAGGGCGCGCTCGAGCTCCTCGTGGAGTCGCGCATCTTCATTGACGACTCGGCTGGCTCATCTCTTGCTGAAATGCGTGCCAAAGCGCGCCGCCTCAAGCAGAACTCTGGCAGCCTCGATCTCGTCGTGGTGGACTACTTGCAACTCATGTCGGCCACGCTTCCCGGCGCCAGCCGCAAAGGCTACGAGAACCGCACTCAGGAAGTCTCGGCCATCTCTCGCGGCCTGAAAGCCATGGCCAAGGAGCTCAATGTGCCGGTAGTGGCGCTCTCGCAGCTCTCCCGCGCCAGCGAGCGCCGCGGTGAAGACAAGCGCCCCATGCTGAGCGATCTGCGCGAGTCGGGCTCCATTGAGCAGGACGCCGACCTGGTCGCATTCATCCACCGCGAAAGCTATTACAGCCGCGACGAGGAAATGACCGAGGCCGACCGCGCCAAGTCGGAGATTATTCTCGCCAAGCAGCGCAACGGTCCCACCGGAACCGTGCACCTGAACTTCATCTCGCGTTTTACTTGCTTCGACAATCCCGAAACCTCACACGACGTTGGGTGATCGCATTCTTCCGCGACCGTCTTGCGCCCGCTTCCCCTGCGTGTCTATCGTTGTCCAGGCACATTAATTTCCCCAGCAGACCTCTATGGACGTTCTCAAGCGCCTCTTCGAGCAGCACTTCCACTCGCCGCCCGAGCGCGTGCTGCCGCTCCAGGGCCAGCTCGGCGGCTCAGGCCGCGTCATTGTCCGCCTTGCGGGCGCGGGACGCGACGCCATCGGCATTCTCTATTCCGTGCGCGAAGAAAATGTCGCATTTCTCGAGTTCTCCCGCCACTTCCGCCGTCATGGCCTGCCTGTTCCAGAAATCTATGCCGAGGATTTGAGCCAGGGCGCCTACCTCGAAGAAGATTTGGGCGACACCACGCTATTTGAATTCCTCAGCGCCAATCGTTCCGGCGACACGATCGCCCCGCACGTCGTCGAAGCCTACCGCAAAGTTATCGCCGTCCTGCCGCGTTTCCAGGTCGAGGCGGGCCGCGACCTCAACTACAGAGTCTGCTACCCGCGCGCGAGCTTCGATCGCCAGTCCATTTCCTGGGACCTGAACTACTTCAAGTACTACTTTCTTCGCCTCGCCGGAATTCCCTTCAACGAGCAGGCCCTCGAAGTCGACTTCACGCGCCTGACTAAATTTCTGCTTGGCGCCGATCACGACTACTTTCTGTATCGAGATTTCCAATCGCGCAACATCATGCTGCGCGATGGTCAGCCGTGGTTCCTCGATTACCAGGGCGGTCGCAAAGGCGCGTTGCAGTATGACATTGCATCGCTTCTCTACGACGGCAAAGCCGATCTACCGCCGGCACTGCGCCAGCAACTTCTCGACCACTACCTCGATTGCCTCGGCGGTTTCATTAGCCTCAAGCGCGACGCATTCATGGAGCACTACTACGCTTTCGTCTATGTCCGCATCCTTCAGGCCTTAGGCGCGTACGGATTCCGCGGCTTCTACGAGCGCAAAGCACATTTCCTGCAAAGCGTTCCCTACGCGCTCAAGAACCTGCGCTGGCTCGCGGAGCACGTCAAGCTGCCTATCGCGCTCCCGGCGCTGCTCGACGCGCTTGAAAGAATGTCGTCCAGCGAAAAGCTGCAACAAACTGCGCCGCCTGCTGCTGGCCTGGTCGTCCACATCTTCAGCTTTTCCTTCCATCACTCCATGCCCGTCGATGAATCAGGCAATGGTGGCGGATTCGTCTTCGATGCCCGCAGCTTGCCCAACCCCGGCCGTGAAGAACAATTCCGCTCACTCACCGGCCGCGACGCAGCAGTCATCGACTATCTCAATAGCCGGCCAAGCGTCCATGAGTTTCTCTCTCACGCCACCTCGCTGGTCGATGCCAGCGTCAACACCTATCGCCAGCGCGGCTTCTCCAGCCTGATGGTCTCTTTCGGCTGCACTGGAGGGCAGCACCGCTCGGTCTATCTTGCGGAGCAGTTGGCAAAACATCTGCGTGGGACCGCAGGCGTCGAAGTTGTCCTGCGCCATACCCAACTCGAGAAGATGGGCATGTTGGCGGAGCCAGTTCAATGAAGGCGATGATCCTCGCCGCCGGACTTGGCACGCGGCTGCGCCCGCTCACCGATGACCGCCCCAAGGCATTGGTCACCATCGCGGGCCGCACGTTGCTTGAGCTCACCCTCAGCCGCCTGCGCAACTTCGGCGTCAACGAAGTGATTCTCAATGTCCATCACTTCGCAGACATGATCGTCGCTTACCTTCAGGCCAACAAAAACTTCGGCATGCGGATTGAAATTTCCCGCGAAGAAGTCCTTCTCGACACTGGCGGCGGTCTCAAAAAAGCCGCGTGGTTCTTCCTCGAAGAAGGCGGCCCCAAAGACGAACCCTTCATCGTCCACAACGTCGACGTCCTCAGCACCATCGATCTCGCCCGCATGGTCCGCTTCCACTCCGAGCACAACGCACTCGCAACGTTAGCCGTCCAGCAGCGCGACACTTCGCGGCCGTTGCTGTTCAACGAACAAGGTCAGCTCTGCGGGCGCCGCACCAGCCCCGGCCCCGGTCCCGATGCGGAGCCCGAATGGGTTCTCCCCGCACAGCAAGTCGACTCGCTCGCCTTTTGCGGTATTCATGTCCTCTCACCCCGCATCTTCGCCGACCTGCCCGAGCAAGGCGTCTTTTCCATCATTCCCGCGTATCTGCGTCTCGCCTCCCAGGGCGAATCGATCCTCGCCTTCCGCGCCGATGAATATTACTGGCGCGATCTTGGCCGGCCGGAGAATATCGCCGAAGCTGAACGCGATCTGGCGAGCGGAAAGTTTTCCGCGCGTTGACGCCTCACCGCCTGGTCGCACCTTCTTGAGCTCAACCTCGCGTCAGGCGCAATTCACAGCTCATTCAAAATCAGCGCAATCCTCCCCACCAGCAATTCGTAGGGCGATTCTTCCGGGTCCACTTCGATCAGGGCCACCGGAAAAGCAAAGTTGTACGGGCGCAGCACAAGACGGCCGGAAAGAAAATCCGCATATCGAATCGTCAGGTGCGCACCTTGCCGAATCGCATAGAGATTCGCGCGGTCGGGGCGGTAAGGCAGCAACGAAATATAGTGTCGATCGATAAGCGCAATCGCCTCCGGCACCATCAGCGGGTCCATTGGCGGGGCATCGGCCGTCGGCATGCGCACCGCGACAAACCGCTCCCATCCGCGACGCGTGCTTGACGCGCGGGTGTGCGCCGATTCCAGCACTGCGGCAGGCAATTGCAGCAACGACTGGATGGCGGAAGGCCGGATCACCGGCTCGAAAAGCGCAACGGCGTGCGAGACAACCGGAACTGCGCTGACATCGTCGCTTCCCGATCGAGGCTCAGTCCGATGCACGGAGGGCAGCAAGTCGGCGACCGTCAAATGCTGCACTGCCAGAATGCGGTCCATTGCGTCCAGGGAGAGTTGTCTCCGCCCGTGCAGAAAATTGGACAGATGCGCCTGTCCAAATCCGCTTTGCCTGCCCAACAGCGACACGCTGACCGTCCCCCGCTGTATTCTCCGCAGCAGTTCCAGTCGTAAGCGCTCGTGCATTTGCGTAAAGTTCATCGGTGGAAAACTTGCCGCCAGCAATGGGACGAGATCCAGTCCCATTTCCTCTCGAAAAGTCATTTGGGCTTGTTGACCTTAATTCTGAGCGCTTTGCCGGGCATTTGCAGGTCACTGACCGGAAAGTGGTAGGCGAGCATTGACGCTGTGGAAACATGTCCCTACATTGGGCTTACTGAATCACACTCTGACTTGTGGGAATCCTTTGGGAATCGTTCTTTCGCCGCTAATTTAGGTGGGAGCGGATTTCTGCCCTTTTGGGCGGCGATTGAACCTTGCCGGCTGAAGCTAATTGAGCCGGCTTTTCCATCCCGCGCCGACCGCGCGTCTTTCGCGCGGCGGAAAACAGCAGATTCAGAGTTGGTCTGTGGAGGAAAGTTGATGCGCCTGCGTCGCTCTTTCATCGAGAAGAAGCAACCTTGCGCGATTTCGCCGCGGCACCGATCCTTTGAACCTGCTCAAGCCAGTCCAAATCATTCCAGGATCTGCGCGCCAAACGTCATGACAGAAAACAAGAGAAAACAGGCGGCAATCCCCCATCAGGACACAAGAAACCTGAGTTGTCGTACCTGGTTCTCTTCACCCCGGGGAACAACGTGCTTCACCAAATTCCGACGGGAGAAGAAGCGAATGCGGAGAATCAGTCATGGATGTGCGCGTGCAATTGAAAGTTTGCGAGGGGTGTGGTTGCCTTTGGTACCGGGCCCAGACTCAGGGGAGCGTGTACTGCAAAGACTGTGAATTAAAACTTAGAGACTTTCCATTGCCGGAGAGTCGCAAACGGCGCGGGCGTCCGAGCCGAAGGCGGCTTCCCAGAGTTTTGGCAGTGGCTGAGGTAACAGGGGGTGCGCGATGAGTGCAGCCTTCCAGTTACCGATTAGATGGGATCCCAGCGCAGCCGAAGCAGCTGGGCAAATAGAGCAAAGGAGAATTAAACAACAGGCCGCGGCGCGGCCTGACCCTGGGCTGGGAAAGCACGACCACAAGCCTCCGGCCAACTTGGCGTTTTATCGAAAGCACACAGAGAGTTTGTTGCGGCGCTTTTTATACGCCTCAATGCAGGTCGGCAGGGCGCCTTCTATTCTGGGCGATCCAGTCGGTCGGGGCTGGGCTTCGAGTCGTCCCATTCGCACCTTCGAGGACGCGGTCATCTTCGTCCTCGATATTGAAACCTGTCTGAGCAAGCTCGGCTCCCTCGATCGCGAGTTGTTGAGCCGTGTGGTGCTTCAGCAGTACACGCAGGACGAAGCTGCCTCGATGCTCGGGATGAGCATCAGAACAGTTGGCTACAGATTTCCGCTGGCTTTGGACAGGCTCACGGAGAAATTACTGGAAGCCGATCTGCTTTTGTTACCGCAGTAGTCCAACAGGCAGAATGTATATCGGCACAGGGGGGCGCGCACCGCGTTCCCCAGTGCTGTATCGCCGGCAAGAAATTCTACGACCGCGCGCCTTGCGCCCGACCCGCCGCTCAAGTCCGATGCTCGAATCGATTTGCTCCTCAACCAAGTCGAAATCCGGAAACGCCAACCGGCGTGGTGGACTCTCTTCGCCCCATCGTGACAGAATCCGTATTTGTTGAGGCAATCTCTCAAAGAAATCGCCAGAGAAAACCCGCTCACAAGGAGTCACATCTATGCGTTCCGCACTCAGTGCATCCGTCGCCGTTGTTCTGCTGGCAGCGGCCTCTCTGGCCGCGCAGCAATCCGCGCCTACCACTGCATCCCAGGCGCCCAACAGCGACACCAGCTATATTGACGCGCAGGGAACAGTTCATGTGACGCGCGTGGTCCCGGTCCCGGCCACCATCAGCCCCGAAGCGCAGCAGTGGATCGGTCGCGCAGTTCCCGATCAGGCCCCAGTCGAGTCGCTTGCTGACCGCCGCATCCACACCGACGCCGGCAATGCGGCCGCGCGCGTCGCCTGGACCAAACTTTGTCCCAATAAAATTGTCGAGGACAAAATCGCCGGAGTTCCGGTGCACATTGTCACGCCCGATCCCATGCCGAATACGAATCTCGACAAGGTCTTCATCAACCTGCACGGCGGCAGCTTCAACGCCGATTCCGGTTCCTACGGCGAATCCATTCCCATCGCCAGTTACGCAGGGGTCAAAGTCGTAGCTGTTCTGTATCGCCTCGCGCCCGAGAATCCCTTTCCCGCCGGCGTTGACGACGCAATCGCCGTCTACAAAGAGCTGCTGAAGACCTACAAGCCCTCGCACATCGTCATCTATGGAACGTCGGCTGGGGCCATCATGACCGGCGAAGTGGCCGTCAAGCTGAAGCAGTTGGGCCTTCCGATGCCTGCGGCGTTGGGAATCTTCAGCGGCATCGGCGACTTTGCGCGCGCCGGAGATTCAGCTTCAATCTACTCTCTGCGAGGCTTCGCAGGGCATCTCGATCCTGTGCCGCCCGGCCCGCATGACCCCTATTACATTGGCAACACCGATCCCACCGATCCGGTGCTCTCGCCCATCTACGCTGACCTGCACGGCATGCCGCCCACGCTTTTCGTCACCGGCGAGCGCGACGCCCTGGAAAGCGGCACAGTCAACCTGCACCGTGCATTCCTGCGCGCGGGTGTCGACGCCCGGCTCGTGGTCTTCGATGCGATGCCACATGCCTTCTGGTACAACGCGCAATTGCCCGAGTCAATCGAGGCAAGCCACATCATGGCGGACTTTCTTCTTTCGCACGTCAGCCACTAAGCCCAGCGCTCTCCGTCTATATATGTCGATTCACCCTAGACCACAGAGTTCCGTCGAATCGCTTCGCGGTACCACTCCGCGCTCAGCTTCGGCGTCCGCTTCTCCGTCTTGAAATCCACGTAGTGAATTCCAAAGCGCTTGCTGTAGCCGTCGGCCCACTCAAAGTTATCCAGCAAGCTCCACAGGAAATAGCCCTTCACCGGGAAGCCCTCTGTCACTGCGCGGTGCAGATGAGTCAGGTGGTTGCGCAGGTACATCACGCGATCGGTATCTTCAATCCGGCCGTCTGCCGTCATCACGTCATCGGCCGAGCAGCCGTTCTCGGTGATGTAAATGACCTTCGGATGCCACAGATTGGAAACATTGCGCACCGCCCAGTACATCACCTCCGGCCCAACAGCAATCCACGGTGAAGCCATGCGTGGATACGACGACTGCCGCGGCACAATCTCATACCCCTGCGCCGACCCGTCTGCGCGAACATAATAGGGCCGGTACACGTTCAGGCCTAGAAAATCGATCGGGCTCCCAATGGCCTGCATATCGCCGGCAGAAATCTGCGGCGCATTTGATCCCGCAGTCTCCAGATAGCCCTCGGTGTATTTACCTTCAAGAACCGCAGTCAGAAACGGGGCGTTTTCCTCGCGCATCGCCCGTCGTGCAGCCGCGATATTCTTCTCGTCTTCAATCACCGGCACAAACACCATCGGATCCTCGGCCAGGCCCACTTTCGCCGCCGGTGCGTTGGCGCGGATCGCTTGCACTCCGAGCCCGTGCGCGAGAAGTGCGTGATGACGCACCTGGTTCACCTGCCCAGCGGGCAATTGGAGTCCTGGCGCGAACTGGCCGGTCTCGTACCCAGGGTCAGTAAAGGAATGGAACTCGTTGATGGTCATGAAGTGGTGCACGCGATCCGAGAGCTGCCGCGCCACGTAGCCCGCGTAATCGGCATATGCCTTCGCTGTGTCGCGCGATTGCCAGCCTCCGTCAAGCGCAGCCGGCAGATCCCAATGGAAGAGCGTGACGTAAGGCGTGATTCCGTTCGCCAGCAAATCATCCACCACGCGCTTGTAGTGATCCATTCCCAACGGATTCGGCTGCCCCGTCCCATCAGGAAAAATCACGCGGCCACGAGATCGACATGCGGTACGCGCCCGCTCCCAGATTCTTGATCAGCTGCGTGTCTTCTTTGTACAGGTGGTAGGAATCGTCGGCCACGTCACCGGTGTCGCCGTTGTACGTCTTTCCCGGCGTGTGCGAAAAAACATCCCAGATCGATGGCTTGCGCCCGTCCTCTTTGGCCGCGCCTTCAATTTGGTATGAAGCCGTTGCACAGCCCCACACAAAACCCTGCGGGAATTGAAGATCGGATGAACCGGGCCGAAGATCCGTTTGCCCGAATGAGAATTCAGGCAGCCCAGTTCCGGCCAGTGCAGCGCTGGCGGCTGCAATTTTTCCGAATTGGCGGCGCGAAAGATCACGCATCTTAAAATCACCCCTCTGAAATCAAAGCGCGATTATAGTCGAGGGCCTCGGCAACGCTATCGCAGCTGTTTTTCCGCCGCTGCTGCTGCAAAAGCCTTCCAGACCTTCAGATTCCCGGTGTATTCCTTCAACATGCGCTCAGGATGAAATTGAAGTCCCACCATGAAAGCAGCTTCAGGATCGTAGAAGGCTTCAATCAAACCATCGTCCGCATGGGCCATCGGCCGGAAGCGCCGCGCCAGTTCGCGAATTCCCTGGTGATGATAGCTGTTCACGTTCAGCGTCTTCCGGCGATACCAGCGCGCCAGCGGCGTGCCAGGAACGACCGAGACTGGATGGCGGTAGGTGTCGTAGTTCTCGAAATCGATATGAGCGCGCTGCGATCGCTTTTCCTTTTGCACGTCACCGTACAGCGTTCCGCCGTAGACCACATTCAGCAATTGCGATCCGCGGCAGATTCCCAGAATCGGAACGTCGCTGCGCAGCGCATGACGCAACAGGCGAACCTCGATTTCGTCTTTGAGCGGGAGCGTCTTTTCGACGTATTGAAAGTTCGCCTTCCGGGCCGCGAATCGTTTCGGTTCAACGTCATCTCCTTCCACCAGCAGAAGGCCATCCATTCGCTCCTTGTATTGCGGCAGGCACGCCAGTGTTCCGGCGACCACCGGCACAATCACCGGCAACGCGCCCAGGCGAACCAGGAGCTCGAGATGAAACTCGCCGACGTAATCAATCAGCTTGTCTTTCCGGGTAGCTCGGTTGGCGACGACAACAACAAATGGGCGCTTCATTTGAGCAATGTCCGCAGAGCTTCCACCAGACGCTTGTCCTTCTCGCGCCCTTGCGAGGCAACACGAATGTGGAACGCGTCCATGCCGAGTTTGTTCGAGCAGTCGCGCACGTACATCTCGTGCTCCACCAGCAGCCGCCTCTGGAGCTCCCTGGCGGTCATGCCGTTCTGGACCTTGAAGAGCAGGAAATTAGCGCCTGTGGGATAGACCTCCAGCTGAGGCATCATCCGAAGATCCTCGTAGAGTTTCTTCACATCGCCGATCAGCCGCTTGCGGCCCTCGTGATAAGCGGCATCGCCGTCCGGCAGCAGAGAAAGAAAATACTGCGCTAGCGTATTCAAATTCCATGTCGGAAGAAATCTGCGCAGGCGGTTCAGAATGTAAAGATTCGCGCTGTAGCAGTACCCCAGGCGCAGGCCCGGCACGCCGCAGTGCTTGCTCATGCTGCGCACAATCAGCAAATTCGTAAATTGGTCCGCAAGCGGCAGCAGGCTCGGAATGGGATCGCCCGCAAAATCGATGAACGACTCATCGACAATCACCAGCTCCATATCCCGCGCGCGGTGCAGAAATTCCACCATCTCTTCGAGCGGAATGAACTGCCCCGTCGGATTGCCCGGATTGATTACCAGCAGGCACGCGAGCTTTCGCTTCTTTACCCAGGCTAAATAGTCATCAAGATGCAGCTGATATCTGTCCTCGGGATTCAGCGCGTACAGCTCCGCATCCCGCAGGTCCTTCATCTTCTCGATGTACTCGCCGAATGTCGGAATCGGCACCGCGATCCGGTCGATCAAGGTCAGCTTGATCAGCGCAATCAGTTCGGTCGCGCCATTGCCGATAATCAGACGCTCCGGATCGACATTCAGAACCGCCGCAAGATGTTTCTGACTCCTCAGCGGGTTGCTCGACGGATAGGACTTGATCAGGTTAGGCAGGCTGCGTTGCAAGTCATCGAGCATTCCGGCAGTTGGGTAATACGGGTTGGCGATGAAGCAGAAATCGACAATGTCCTTCGCCTTTTCATAGCCCACCAGATCGGTGAGCGCGGGGGAATGCGAGGTCTCGTAGAAGAGGTGCTTTCTCAGCTCAGTCGCGGAATCTGCTTCGGTCACAGGATCAAACATTGGGGCTTTCATCGATAATTTCCCACTCTGATTTCGTTCTCACGCCGAGCCTATACCCGCTGTCTCGGCGCGTCAATCGCGAGTCGGCAAGCGCAAAAAGGCCGCAGCCTTTTTTGAAAGCTGCGGCCTTTTGTTGGTATCTCGGATCCGGTAGAGAATTGCGCGAAGCGCGGCTGCCCCACCGCAGGTGGTTACATTTCTTTAACGCCCTCAACAAACGCCTTCAGCTTGCGGCTCCGGCTCGGATGCCGCAGCTTGCGCAGCGCCTTGGCTTCGATCTGCCGGATGCGTTCGCGCGTCACCTGGAAGCTCTGGCCAACCTCTTCGAGCGTGTGCTCCGAACCGTCTTCCAAGCCGAAGCGCATCTTGATCACCCGCTCCTCGCGCGGCGTCAGCGTGCGCAGCACCTGCGAGGTGTACTCCTTCAGGTTCACTCCGATCACAGCCTCTGAAGGCGACACCGCCTGGCGATCTTCGATGAAGTCTCCCAGATGCGAGTCTTCCTCTTCGCCAATCGGCGTCTCCAGCGAGATAGGCTCCTGCGCGATCTTCAGCACCTTGCGAACCTTGGCCACCGGAATGTCCATGCGCCGCGCAATCTCCTCACTCGAAGGCTCGCGGCCCAGCTCCTGTACAAGCTGCCGGCTCGTCCGGATCAGTTTGTTGATGGTCTCGATCATGTGCACCGGAATACGAATCGTTCGCGCCTGATCCGCAATCGCCCTCGTAATCGCCTGCCGAATCCACCACGTCGCGTACGTCGAAAATTTGTAGCCGCGCCGGTACTCGAACTTGTCCACTGCCTTCATCAGGCCAATGTTGCCTTCCTGAATCAGGTCGAGGAACTGCAGTCCGCGGTTGGTGTACTTCTTGGCGATCGACACCACCAGTCGCAGGTTCGCCTCGATCAGCTCGCGCTTCGCCTGCTCCGCGTCCATGTCGCCCTGGATCATCTCGCGCTGCGTCCGCTTCAGCTCCGTGATCGAAACTCCCGCGTCGCCCTCGATCTTTTCCAGATCCGTCCGGCAATTTTTCTGCTGGCGCCGGTACTCCTTCTTCATCTCCTCGCTCTTTGAGGATTCGTACTTTTGCTCCAGCGAGCGCACCTGGCGCTCCAGCGTGCGCATGGTGTCCACGGTCTTGTTGACCTTGTCCAGCAGCCGCTTGCGCTCCAGTGCCGTGTACTTCAGCTCCCGCACGATGCGCGAGATCAAAACTTTCTCGCGGCCGACGGCCCAGCGCAGCCGCCGCGCTTCCTTCACCTTCGCCTTGTTCGCCGGCGAAATCGCCGCTAGCTTCTCTTCAACTTGCGCAACTTTCTTCTGGTGCTTCACCAGCGTGTCGGTCTTTGCCACTGTGGCCTTCACGCGAGTCAGCACAACTTCTTCGGTGAGCTCTTCCTCATCGAAGATCACCACTTCTTTTACATTGCGTACGCCGCGCTTCAGATCTTCGCCCAGTGCCGCCACTTCGCGAATCACGATCGGCGAACGCGAAATCGCCTTGAGCACGCGGTTCTGCCCGCGCTCGATGCGCTTCGCGATCTCCACCTCGCCTTCGCGAGTCAGCAGCGGAACGGTTCCCATCTCGCGCAGATACATGCGCACCGGGTCGTTCGTCTTCTCGAGCGTTCCCGGCGTCAGGTCCAGCTCGACGTCTTCGCCCTCTTCCAGCTCAAAGTCTTTGTCGCCCGGAAATTTCGGAGTGTCGAGCAGGTCAATGCCCTGCGTCCCGATCGTCGTGATCAGATCGTCCAGATCGTCGGGGGAGCCAATCTCATCCGGCAGCGCGTCGTTCACTTCGCCGTACGTCAGATAGCCCTTCTCTTTGCCGGTCTCAATCAGACCGTGCACATCCTCTTCGAATTTGTCTTCAATCGCCAATGTTTCCCAACTCTCTTCAGCAAGACGCATCCACATGGAGCGTCACGCACGATTTCATTCTTCGTCCCCGCGTCATCGCAATCGGCCGAGCCAACTCGCTCGCTGCGCACATCGCCCGATTCGCACCCGCCGCAAACTCGCGCCGCGCCCAATTTCAGGCGCGCAAAATGAAGACCTCCCGAAGGGAAATCCTCGCTTGCATACACATCGGCAAGCCCGCAAAAAGCGGTGATAATTTTTCTCGGAACAGGATGGCCGCGCTTCAGGTTTCGCCTGGGTCGCCCGCGAGCCGAAGCTCATGTGTGGGGCAAAGGGGCGCGCATCCTCACTGAGATCAATAGATTACCACAACTGCACCAGCTCGCACCAGCGCAAAATCGGCCAAAATCGAGCCCCGGCCCTGCCGCTCCGGACCAGCTCCAAGCCACACCCGTTCCCAGTCTAGTCCTTGCTTATTAGACGCTCAAAACACCCATTTCGACGCAAGATCTGCCCGCCTGAGACCCCCGCCTGAGGCCCATTTTGATTCCCGCCATTGCCCCTACCGTTCCGGCGCTCTTTTGGCCATGCAGCCGCCGCAACCCCCGGTCCAGCTCCAGTTTCTGCTGCGTCAGCAAAGCCAGCTCGGTGAAGTCGCCATTCCTCTCGGCCTCGGCGATCTGTGCGCGCATGTCCCGCAGTCGGCCCTCGATGGCGCGCTCCTGAACCTCCTGCACCGCGCTCTCCACCTCGTTTGCCTCTGGCGGTCGGCTCTCGCCCAGCAGCGCCTCGGCCAGCAGCGCCCGCTGGCCCGAATCAATCACCGCCTCCATGGGATCTTTTGCCCCGCGACCGGCCAGCGCCTGCATGGCTCCGAATGATCCCAGATGCTCAAACCACGTCGCGCTGTTGGTTACAGCTTCTGCCGCCACCAGCCGCGCCTCTGCGCCATCGGGATCAGTCACCGCAAGCGCTCGCAGCAGCACACGCTCCACTTCCGTCAGCTTCGCCGCCCGCTCCTCAACCCGCTCCCGCCGCTTCAGCGCCGCCTGCCGCAATTCTTCGCGCAGCACAGAAGACCCGATCCCCAGCTTCTGCGCCGCATCCGCAGCAAACTGCTCCCTCGCAAGGGTCTCTGGACATGCTGCCGGATGTGCGGCAGCAGAAAGTTCATCGCCTTCACTTTCTGCTCTGCGCTCGCTCCCGGAAACAGCACTCGCGCCCGCTCAATCAGGTAGTCGGCCTGCCGCCGCGATTCGCGCAGCGCTTCCTTATAAGCCTCGACGCCCCGCTCGCGGATAAACCGGTCAGGATCGAGTCCACCTTCGAGCGTCACAATCTTCACCGTGAACCCTTCCTCGGTCAGCAGCGCAATCGACTTCTCCGCCGCATTCGCGCCCGCCGTGTCAGGATCGAAGTTCACAATCACGTTCGAAGTATGCCGCCGCAGAATCGCCACTTGCTGCTCGGTGAAAGCCGTCCCGCTCGTCGCAATCACATTCTGGATTCCCGCCAGAAACACGCTGATGCAGTCCATCTGGCCCTCCACCAGCAGCGCAAACTCCAGCGCGCGAATCGCCGGCTTCGCCTTGTCCAGGTTGAACAGCACCTGGCCCTTCGAGTAGAGCGGCGTCTCCGGCGAATTGATGTACTTCGCTCCCGCCTTTTCGCCCGTCTCCAGCGTCCGCGCCGTAAACGCAATCACCCGCCCGCCTTCGTTCGAGATGGGAAACATCACTCGCTTGCGGAACCGGTCATAGATCGGCCCCTGGCCTCCATCCCCCTGTTCCTTCGAGCTGAACAGCCCGAAGCGCGCAGCGTCTCTTCGTCGGCCATTCCTCTCAGCCGCTCGTGCAGAGCGTGAAAGCCGTCCGGCGCGTACCCAATTCTGAATGTCTTGATCCCCTCGGCCGTCAGTCCCCGCCCAGCCAGGTACTCGCGCGCCAGCGCTCCGCCCGGGCCCCGCAATTGCTCCTCAAACCACACCGTTGCCGTCTCCTGCAGTTCCAGCAGCTTCGTTCGCAGCCGCGCTCCCGCAGCCTCTTCCGGCGATGAGAACTCCCGCTTGGGCAGCGGAATGCCGCACTTCTGCGCCACAATCCGCACCGCTTCGGGAAAGCCCACGTTCTCAATCTTGCCCACAAAGCTGAACACGTCGCCCGACGCCTGGCAGCCAAAGCAATAAAAGAACTGTTGCGACCCGCCGTTCACGTTGAACGATGGCGTCTTTTCCTTGTGGAACGGGCACAACCCCGAAAACCGCTGCGCCCCCGCCTTGCGCAGCCGGATGTAGCTCTCGATCACCTTCACGATGTCGGCCTGCTGCTTCACGGATTGTGCAAAGTCGCTCATGGAAAGTCTGTTACCAAGCATAAGGCTTCGCCTCTGCCGCCGCCGGCATTCTCCCCGCCCAAAATACTTGTTGCAACGAATATCTAACTCCCGCATCCAAGCACAAGAAAGGAGCACCACCCCATGACACCTGACACCACCACCTCCACCTGGAACATCGATCCCGCCCACTCCTCGGCCGAGTTCAAGGTCAAGCACATGATGATCTCCAACGTGAAAGGCAAGTTCGGCGGAGTCACCGGCGTATTGAATCGCGTCGAAGCCGACCACACTCAATCCACCCTCGAAGTCTCCATCGACGTCTCCACCGTTAACACCCAGGACGCGAAGCGCGACGGCCACCTCAAGAGCGCCGATTTCTTCGACGCGGAAAAATTCCCCACAATGACCTTCAAATCCACCCACATCGAGAAAAAGGGCGACGGCTTTGCCGTTACCGGCGACCTGACCATCCATGGCGTCACCAAGCCCGTGGTTTTGAATGTCGAGGAAGTGAGCGAGCCCGCGAAGGATCCCTGGGGCAATACCCGCATCGGCCTTTCCGCTACCGCCAAAATCAACCGCAAGGACTTCGGGCTCGGCTGGAACGCGCCTCTCGAAACCGGCGGCGTGCTGGTCGGCGAGGAAGTGGCCATCACCCTCGATGTGCAGTTCATCAAGGCCGCCTAAATCGGGCCATGCTAAATCAAGGCCGCGTAAGTCCGGCCCGCGAACTTCGGACTCGCTCGTCAGCGTTCTCCAGTCGGCGGATTACCTGTTGCAACGAATATCTCCCCCGCGCATCCAATACTCAGTACGCTAAGAGCGGATGACGAGCATGTTTCTCCAAGCGGGCCGCCCCGAACTCGGGCGGCCCATGCCATTGCTCCTCATTCCGCTCACCAGGAGGTTCACCATGTCACTCAGAGCTGTAAAAGAGATTCACCAAACCACGCCCACCATCGAGGGAGCAGGCGTCAAGCTGCAGCGCGCCTTCGGCTTCGGCAAGACCGCCGAATTCGATCCGTTTCTCCTGCTCGACGATTTCCGCAACGAGAATCCCGCCGACTACCTGGCCGGCTTCCCCTGGCACCCGCATCGCGGCATCGAGACCATCACCTACGTCCTTGCCGGCGAAGTCGCGCACGGCGACTCGCTCGGCAACAAAGGCCGCATGACCGCCGGCGACGTGCAGTGGATGACCGCCGGCAGCGGCATTCTGCACCAGGAGATGCCCAAGGGCGACGAGCGCGGCCGCATGCACGGCTTCCAGCTCTGGGCCAACCTGCCCGCATCGCTCAAGATGACCGATCCGCGCTATCAGGACATTCCGTCCACCGCCATCCCCGAGGTCACCGAGGACGACGGAACCAAAGCGCGCATCATCTGCGGCGAGTTCTGGGGCAAGACCGGTCCCGTCGAGGGCGTCGCGACCGAATCGAGTGTCGCCGCGCGCTACGTCGACATCTCCGTCCCGCCCTTCAAGCGCAAGCGCATCAAAGTCGAGACCACGCGCAACGCCTTCGCCTACGTCTTCGCCGGCGCGGGAACCTTCCGCGACGCATCCGAGCCGCAGGCCGTGCTCACCGAGTCGGCGTCGACCCCAACGCCGCAGCCCGTCTACGACGCGAAGAATCATTCGCTCGTGCTCTTCGACCGCGGCGACGAGATCGTGGTCCAGGCCGGCCCCGAAGGCATTCGCTTCCTGCTCGTCTCTGGCAAGCCGCTCGAGGAGCCGGTAGCGTGGTACGGCCCCATCGTCATGAACACGCAGGAGGAACTGCGCCAGGCCATGGCCGAGCTGCACGACGGCTCATTCATTCGTCACGGATAAGTCGCGCCAGTCGCGCACATGCGTCAAGCCGCGCAACCCCACGCTCGCCTCTCATCTTTGCGTTTCAACTTAATCGCAAAGGTGAGGGCTGCGAGCGCGGTTTTCGCCCCGCACATCCCCGCCCATAAATACCGGCCAGTCTTGTGTTTGACGCCGTGATATGCTCAACCCAGATTCAAGGAGCATCGTCCATCACCGCGCCATGGCCTCTTCAGAGTCAAGCTCGCCGCCGCGGCCCCGCCTTGTCGTTCAAATCGGCGTAACCGGCCATCGGCCCAACCGGCTATCGCCCGATGTCGCCGCCGCTCTTCCCGCTCAATGCGACCAGATTCTGAAAGCTATCGCCGCTCTTGCCTCTCGCGCGCACGATCCTCTCCTTCATTCGCCCGAACCGCCGCTTCTGCGCATTCTTTCTCCGCTCGCTGAAGGTGCGGACCGAATCGTCGCCAACGCCGGGCTTGCTCTCGGCGCTGACCTGCAATGCCCGCTCCCGTTCCACGAAGAAGAATACTGCCGCGATTTTTCAACCGAATCCTCGCGCGATGAGTTCCATGCTCTGCTCGCCAAAGCCTCCGCGGTCTTTCAAATTGACGGCGCACGCGATGCAGCGGACGTTGCTTATGAACGAGTCGGGCGATTCGTTCTTGAGCAATCCGACTTCCTCATCGCCATCTGGGATGGCGAGCCTGCCGCCGGCAGAGGCGGCACCACTCAAATTGTGGAAGAAGCATTGGAGCAGAATATTCCCGTCATCTGGCTGCATGCTTCTCTTCAGGAGCCGCCGTGCGTTCTCTTCATCGGCGAATCCGGCGACCGTCAGTTGCTCCCGCTGGCAGAGCTCGACTCGCGTTTCGCAGTGCGCTTTTCGCAGAGCAACGCCGGCGCCGACCTGAACTTTAGCCGCATTTATTGCGCCGAGAAACAGCCCAGGTTTGATTTTGGCCGGATCTTCCGCATCTTTCGCGATGTCCTCGCCAAAGGAAAATTTCGTAAAGGATCCTGGAGAATCCCGGATTTCGAACCGTCAGCCCGCGCCCAATGGTCGAAGATGATCGCGGCGCCGCCCTCCCCACCAGAAGACACGCAGCGCTATCTCCTCGACAAACTCTGTCCTCATTACGCCTGGGCCGATGGCTTGTCAGGCTATTACGCAGGCCTGCTTCGCACGAGCTCGCTCGCCACTAATCTGCTCAGCGCTTCCGCTGTGTTGGTCGCAGTGCTTGGAATGCTGGGTCACGGCTTTCACCTGGAAGGACGCAGGCTGCCTGAGATAACTGAATTCGCGTTGATCGCATTCATCCTGTTGATCACCTGGCACGGGCGCCGCAAATCCTGGCACGAGCGCTGGCTCAACTACAGGCAGTTGGCCGAATTGTTGCGCCAATACTGCTACCTTTCACCCCTCGGCTGCGCCCTTGCTACGCCTCCGCCGCCTGCTCACTTCGGTTCCGGTGCTGACCGTTCCTGGGTTGACGGCATGTTTCGCACCATCGCACGCGATCTCGGTCTGGCGCCCGCAACAATTAACTCCGGCTATCTTGCTTCCATTGGCAAGCTCATCGAGAGCATCCTTGATGATCAAGTTGGATACCACCAGAGCAACAGCGGGACCCTGACCAAACTCAGTCATCGTCTGCACCACATCGGCACATCACTCTTCGTCATAACCCTGCTCGGATGCGTCGTCCATATCTTTAGCAACCAGATCAACCGGGATTCATTTTGGTTTCTGATGCTGGCAACCGTCCCGCCTGCATTTGGCGCCGCTTTCTACGCCATCGCCAGCCACGGAGAATTCGCCCGCACCGCCGATCGATCCCGCGCCATGGCCCTCGAGCTCAGCTCTCTACAGTCAATCGATCTCAAAAACGCCCTCGATTCCAAAGACGACACCTTCGCAGAGCTCCGCGAAGCCGCCCAGAGAATTGCAGGGGTTATGATTGCTGAAACCATGGATTGGAGCTTTGTCTTCCGTTATCGCACGTTGAATCTTCCCGGCTGATCGTTGCCCCCGATTGCACGGATAACGCCTGAAGGGATAAACCGGCGTGCAGCGATATGTCGCCTGCCGGAATAAAAATGGAAAAGCGATTCGAAAAAATCGTCTTAATTAGCTTCGCCATTCTTGCCGTGGGCCTCGGCACCTGGGGCTACGCCAGGGCCGGCTGGTACTACACCGTCGACTCAGGTATTCCGTTCGACCCCCACCATGTGTATACGGCATTTCAAAAAGGTAACCCGTGGCTGCAACTCTTTCGTTGCGTGATCTCGTCCATCGGCCTCGTACGGCTCTACGACCTTTACCAGCCCGGCAGAGATCCTTGGCAACTCATCATTGCGCAGGTGCTGGTGCCCAGCATCGCTGTCCTCTCCGCCGCTCAACTGTTTATCACCGGAGTCAGAAAGAATCTCCGCACTGCAATGGTGCGCCGCAAATTCAATCACACCGTCGTCTTCGGCATCGGCGACGTGGGAATGCAAGTGATCCAGAACCTCGGCGGGGCAGGGCAATACATCGTCGCGGTGGATTTACAGGACAATTCGCCCAACGCCGCAACCTGCGAAAAGAGCGGCGTTCCGGTCGTCCAGGGCGACGCCAAAAACCCTCAGGTGCTTATCGCCGCGGGAATCCGGCGCGCGCAGACGGCGATCGTTTGCACCGGATCCGACAGCGAAAATATGGACATCGCTCTCCAGATCAAAGAGGTTTTTGAGCTCCCCGGCCATCTCAAATCCAGCCGGATTCAAGTGCTGGCCCAATTGCGAAACGACTGGATGCACAAAAGACTCATCGGCAGCGATAAAGGCTCCATGGGATCGAGCAAGGTGGATCTTCGCTTGTTCAATCCATTCATGAACGCGGCCCGCATGCTGATCAAGCGCCTCCATCTGCCGCCCAGTCCCGAGTTTGAAGCGCGGGCTTTTGTGGTGGTCGGATTCGGGGCTTACGGCCAGGAAATCACGCAACATCTGATCCGCGCTTGCCCGGTTGCGCCCGGCAAGACCCTCAATATTCTCGTTCTCGATCAAAAAGCCGATCAGGCAGCGGAATCGTTTCCCATTGCCAATCCTGTCGCGGCAGAGTCGGCGAATCTCGAATTCATCACGGCCTCGGTTGCACCGGGCTCGCCTGACCTCCATCGGATTGTGGCCAAAAAGCTGGAATCGGCAGAGCCGCTGCTCGGCGTTGCGGTGTCATTGGGAGACGACGAGCAAAGTCTGTGCGCTGCGCTCGAAATCCGTTCGCTGCTCGATTGCGCCGGCCACTTGCACGTACCCGTCTACGTGCGGCTCGAGCACTATCGCCGCCTGGGCGAACTGGTGCGAAGCATTGAGGACATCTCCAACTTCACCGATCGGCTCCAGATATTTGGCACCCTCGAGGAAACACTGAGCACCGATGTATTGCTCGGGTCCCATCTGGATGCTTTTGCGCAGGCTCTTCACGAAGACTACCGGCGGCGCTCCCGTGACACGATCAATCCCCAGGCTGATGTTCCCTGGCACGAACTGCCCGAATTCATGAAGATGTCGAATCGCTGGCGCGCCGACCACACGCCACTCTACATGGAGCTGGCGGGTCTGCACGTGGCGCGCAATGTGCATTCACCGGTCGTCGCCACATTCACTCGGGAGCAGATCGAGCTGCTCGCGGAACTTGAACATCGCCGCTACACCATTGAGCGCCGGCTGATTGAGTGGCGGCGGCCAATTCAGCGATTCAGCACCCACCTCGATGAATGGGACCATCTTTCAGAGGAATATAAGGATTGGAATCGAAAGGAAGTTGCCCGGCTGCCCGAGATCATGGCGCGGCTGGGAATGGAACTCCATCCCGTCACCAGGCTGCGGCTCTATGGCGAGCATCTTAAAGAGGCGGAGAGCGAGTTGAAGAAGCTGCTGGCTCTGTCAAAGCCCGCGCACTGCGCGATGATCGTCGATCTCGACGAGCCTGAGGCGGTGCATACCGCGGCACGTGCGATGGCCTTGCATTCGGTCAGCATTTGGCTCTTTTCCAGCGAGGAGCCGCAGGAGCTTTTCCAGCGCAAGGGCAAGAGCAAGGAAGACGAGCGCGCCATCCTCATCCAACGCGCCGACGGTTGGCTGCCTCGAGAACGCGTCGCCCTCGAGCCATAAGAATCGACGCATAAGAATCGACGGACAAGATTTGGTGCGTAAGCACTTTTCTTCCCGTCCGCTGAAACTCCCAATCAAGCCGTTTTCCGCAAACGGTTGGAAATTGCCGCGAGTCGCCGTCCGTTCCGCCGAAATCCATTGACGCGCCCCTCTCATTCTTGGATCATGGATGCACACCAGCAGTTCCGCAGTAACTGTGTTCTGTAGCCATAGCCGCCAAGTGGGTTTTTCATCCAAAAAATCCATCCTGCGCCAAAGCTGGAAACGACTGCAACAACTGCGGAACCGCTCAATTAAAGAGTCTCTCTTCTCACGCGATTTCTGGAGGGCGCTATGCGTACATCCTCGTCGTTCGTCCGTTGCCTTTCCCCGTTCCTCTTTTCCATGGCCCTCCCGCTCCTGCTTCCATGCGTACTCCGGGGACAGTCGAACACCACCCAGATCGATTACACCGGCAGCATGTACGGCTATTACAGAATGGAATATAACGAGCCGGACCAGAAGCATCTGCTGCCGGTACAGAAATTTCTCGACGTATATCGCAAATCGAATCCAGACACTTTGCTCATCGGCCTCGGCGACAACTTCGGCCCTGAGTTTGGCGCTTCTATTCAGCTTGAGAATCTCGATACTCCAGACCCTTCCAAAGGCGGATGCAATTTTCCTCAATCCATTGACCCAAGCACGAAGGAAACCCGCCCCGAAAGCCTTTACAAAGACGACGGTCGTTTCGCTCCCAGGGCCAATTGCGACAACGTGCTCAATTTCCTGATGCACGCCGGATTTCGAGCCATGGTGCCCGGAAGCCAGGACTTCATGTATACCGCGCAATGGCTGCGGGTCGCGGCGCTGCTTCTCTCGGATGCTGACCATGACTCCCAGCAATCTGCGGACATCGCCAATCACGACCACGCGACAGATCTTCTCGGCGCCAACCTGCTCATCGCCATGAAAGGTCAGCGCTGTCCTTTGCTCTTCAGCCAGAATCCACTCGACAAGGATGCGTTCCGCTGCATTGGCAGTGGTGATCAGCTTGAGCCCGAATCTCTCGACTGGCTCACTCGCCTCGATCGCCTGAGCCGGCAGTCCGGCGGTTCAGGTAATCCCACCGTCCAGGCCATTCAGCAGCTGGCGACTGACAGCGCCAATAAGGCTGCTGGACGGCAATCGGTTCTCGATGAACTCGCCCGCGATGAGCTTAAGATCCTGCAATCGGCCTGGGGCTCGCGCCTTCGCTCGCTTGTGCCGGCAGAAAACGACGCATCCGGAAAATACAAAAGCGGCGCTCAAGGAGTCTTCCAGTTTCCCGCCTCAGGTTTGTTAAATCAAGCAACCCTCCAGGAAATCCTGAGTGTGCTCGGCAAATTGGACCTCGCTGCTACGCCGGAATACCCTCTTAACTCCGCCGATCGCGCCGACTTTAACGCCTACAGAGCATCTTTAACCACAGTTGTCGGCAATCTTATTAAGCTTGCCGATCCCAGCCTTCCCCCCAATCCACCTAGGGACGCCCTTCAGAAAATCCTTGGCGATTGCGCGCAGGTGAGTATTGGAACCTGCTTCGTCCTTTCGGCGGATGCACGCGTTGCCGCGGAGAACGGCCTGCTTCGCAGCATTGCGAGCGAAGAAAAGAGACACCGGCTACACGGTCGCGCAGCTGGCGGACGGCAGCAATGTCCTCATTGTTGGTGTCACCGGCCAGAGCACCATGAAAGCGGTGTCGCAAACCAATATTCGACTATGCCCGGGGACTGGGAAGGATCCCGTGGATATCTTCGGCGCTTGCAGTGATCGTTTCACCACCGGAGAGGGCACTGCGGTTGCCGTCGATCCCGTCCCCATCACCGAGGCCATTGTGCGCGGCGCGGAGCTCCTGGCCGCCGATCAAAGCCAGCGACCCTTCGACAAGATCGTAGTCATGGCCCAGATGCCTCACACTGAAGCCGAGGTTCTGTCTGAACGCGTCTCGTCACTGCTCAGGCTCGATGACAAGCGGTTCCATGTCGATGCTGTGATCAGCGAGGCCGAATCCGGATACGGCACTCTGCACGTCGCACTCAATTATCAGGTGTCCGCCACCGATCCCTATTCCGCTCCAGTCGTGGCACCCATTCCCAGCTACAACTCTCAGACCGGTGACTATCCTGGGAGAGTCTCGCGCCTGACCATTAACTCCCCGGCTGGCTTCCCGGCTGACCTCCGGCGCTCTTCAACCGTTCAGAATTTCTCTCTCACCAACGATCCCGACAGCATTTTCAAGCCGGATCCAGTCCAGGCTGGCAGTTTCACAACCGTCGATCTGCTTAATCAATTGATGGCGAAGCTGCAGAACGCTCCCGCGGCGCCGACCCCCGTCGCGCGCAACGTTGATAAACGGGACCAGGCAAGCAAAGCTGAATTCATGCTCCTCAACGACCTGGAGAGAGCGTCGCACCCCAACGCCGACGTGGTCCTGTTGCAGAGCCGCGATGTGGAGCTCGACGCAATGGGACCCGGATACCAGGACTATAGCGCGTGCGCAAATGAGACCGAGCATCCCCAGCTCTGCCAGTTGCGCGTTGCCCTCGATCGCATCTTCTGGAAGGGCGACTATATCGAATACGTCGCCGTCACCGGCAAGAGCCTGAAAAGTATGATCGCGCCTCTCAGAAGACCAGATGGCCCAGCAGTCTCAGCTGTCTGATACCGGCATCACGCAGGAGTGGCTCATCTCCTACGGCATCGTGCAATCCACTCTCACCAACCTCACTGAAATCAACCAGAACAACGAGCCTTTGTGGATTCCTGTAGATCCAGCATGCCAGGGAGACTCCCCGAGTCAAAGTACCTATTGCATCGGCGGAACTCCCGTCTCCGATGATGCCTACTATTGGTTGGTCACGAGCGATCAGCTGGCCGAGGACAAGGCCGTTTATGACACCCTGGAGAGTCTTCCGTCCAAGAACCACCTGAGAAAAGATATTTACATTACGGCTCCGCTGTCGCACTACCTCTTGACCTCTCTTCACCTCCCTGGCCCCGGTACAGGCCCGAGTACAAGCACCAGCAACATCACTACAGCCCAGGTCGCGCCCTTGATTCCGGCTTCCGGCACCGCGGAAAAAACGATTACCAGCCAGAACGAAATGTTCCAGCAGATGCCGCTTTGGCAGATCGATTTCGCAAAGGTGATCGCCAGCTTCAATTCGCGCGGGCCGGTCGGCGGAAACGCATACGTTGGCCAAAACTTTACGGGAGTTTCCGATCCGCGTGCCACCGCGCCGGCATCGCAGGAGCTCGATCTGGAACTCGCCAACAGAATTACTGGGACCTTTTTCCGGCCCGGCGACTCCCACGTGCTCACGCCCATCTCCGTCGGCGAACAGACCAATTTCGCCTATGACCGCTCAGTCCTCGGCAATCTCACCGGCAAGCCGATCAATGCCTCCTTCGCCTTGAACAATCTCATTGAAGGTGCCTTCTTGCAGCTTCGGCTCAACGCCAGAAGCAAGGCGGGAGGCGCGCCAAGAGTTTGGTCTACGCCGCGCAGTCTCTTGGTGTTTACGCCGCACCAATACCAGGTGAATATCGACACTCCATATTTGTTCTTCCCCTACTCGGCAGGCGTCGGCGAAGTGACAGTGCAGCTTCCGCGCGTCTCGGTTTGGAACGATCGCGCCGGCTTCAGGGAGGAGTTCGGCTCTAATCGCCCCAAATCCTTCTTCATGAACGGGAGCTATTTCGAGACGGGCATGGAGTTCAGCGTGCAGAACGGTAACTTGTCCTCGCTCACGCTGATAACCAGCCCGCCCGGCGGCACGGCGTCGCAAAAAACCTGCACGGTCAGCGCCAAAAGCACGCTGCAATCCTGCTTCAGCTCGGCCACTTCCGGCACGCCGGCGAAAGCTCTCACCATCAGCCAATACACAACAGTCGTCGGCTCGCCAGGCGTTAAATCACTGCACACTCCCGGCTACTACTGGACTCTCCACTTCCAGAACCATCTCTTTGGCAAGAATCCAGCAACTCAAATCAACCTGGTTACCGATAGTTCGGGCGATTACTTCTTCGGCCGCCCTCCTGGAGCTGAATTGCCCACGCAAACGGAGTACGCCATTCCGTTGAGCTTGGCCCTGGTGCTTCCGTCCAAAGGCAATCTCACCTTCGCTCCCACTTACTCCGGTTTCTATTACAAATCGCAACAGAGCACAAAGGACCTGGTTGTAAATTCATTCTCGATTGCCGCACGATGGTATTTCGCACGCGATGCCCGCGTGCCTCTGCGCCGCCAGATTGAGCTCCAGGGGCCCGCATCCACTGATCAAACCCACACCGGAAAGGGCCACTGAGAAATCGGCTTCAAGGATCTTCCGCGATGGTTACGGGCTGCACATGGTTGTGCGGCCTGTCTCTCAGGAAGCCGTTGCCCTTGGTCAGCCACGCCACGCCAAATGCAATGAGCGCCAGCGATTCGCAGGTCAGCAGCGGGTTGATCGGGCTGAGCAATCGCTCCGCGCGGGCCAGGTTCAGGCTCACGATCAGCGCGTCGCAGGCAAGGATCACCGTACCGCACACCGCGTAGACGGCATTTCTGTGCACCTTGCGTCGAGTGCGGCCTACTCCCGGCGCGCTCTTGCGGAACGGACCCAGGCAGAAATACGCGAGGACGAGGAACATCTGCGCCGCAAACACGATATGGATCGTATTCAACTCCAACTGCAGCGGCGTATGCACATTGTCCCGCGGGTTCACTGAAGGGCAGAGCGCAACTCCCAAAGCAAGAAACCCAGCCAGGTATCCGGTGATCTCGTCGATCCAGTCGTACCCGCGAGAGCACATCAGGAAAGCCGCGATCGCGCACAGGCCTCCCACTTCAACATCCCTCATGGCGGTGTAGCGATAGTCGCTGATCGATCGCTGCAGAAGAGGGTGCGGCAGCCCATGGCTGGGCCCCAGGAGTGAGAGCAAAATATTCCCGCCGGCAAGAACGAAAGGCAGCAGCAGCGCGATCATTCCGACCATCCTGCGCATCGCGTGGTGCGACAGGACCGCGGGATTTTCGCGCCTCACGCGCTTCGATATCGTGCCTTCCACGGCTGGATTCCTCAGGACGAAGCAGAATATCGCATTTGCTTCCATCTCGGCATCCGCCAGCATGGGCCGGTCTGAAGGGATCGGACTTCACAGGCCGCGGAAGAAGCCCTCGGAGAAGCCCCGGAAAAAGCTCCCGGAGAAGCACGAACTGTGAGGTCACGAGTTTACTCGCGCCGGAAATGGCGGCTTGAGTCAGTCTGAGGGGTAGGGCTTCATAGGTTGCGGAAAAAGCTTTCGGAGAGGCACGAAGTGTCAGGGCACGAGTTCACTCGTGCCGGAAATGGCGGCTTGAGTCAGTCTGAGGGGTAGGGCTTCATAGGTTGCGGAAAAAGCTTTCGGAGAGGCACGAAGTGTCAGGGCACGAGTTCACTCGTGCCGGAAATGGCGGCTTGAGTCAGTCTGAGGGGTAGGGCTTCATAGGTTGCGGAAAAAGCCTTCGGAGAGGCACGAAGTGTCAGGGCACGAGTTCACTCGTGCCGCAAATGCTGCAAAATGACCCTGGGGCTTCAGCACCTGAGGGAAGATTTTTCCAAATTGCCCACGACCGCGATCACTTTAGCGGTTCCTGCCCAGCGGCTCCTGCCTGTAGAGTTGCGCCGTGTGCCGCGCCGTCACGGCCAGCGCCATCCCGGCCATTCCGAGCGTCCCAATCACCCCGCCCAGATCGAAGAGCAGCATTTTGTGGCCAAACACCGTCGCATACGGGTTGCGTAGCGCGGCAACGCATCCCATCGCCAGCAGAATCCGAATCTCCGTCGGCCCAAAAATTCCTTGCGAAAGCTCAAAGCACTTCAGCGTGTAGGTCGCCAGGTAGCTTTCGCTCGAGAGCACCAGAAATGCGATCAGCATCGCCATCGCCGTCTCCCAGTGCAGCAACCCTGAGAAGCCGAGCCCGCACATCAGCGCCACCGATCCCAGAACGTCCACAATATGGTCCACATAGAATCCATAACGCGGCCGCTCCTGCCTGCGCACGCGCGCGAGCGTCCCATCCAGGCTGTCGCCCAGCCAGTTCAGAGCCACGCACACGATCACCGCAAGCAAGAATCTGCGGTCGCATCGCGTCAGCGCAAAGCAAACGCCCGCTCCAATCTGCGCGCTCAATCCCAGAACAGTTAGTTGGTCTGAAGCTCACCCACCTCGGCGCGCGTTCCGCCATCCACTGCAAAGCGCGCTTTTCCATCCGCGCCGTCAGCGACTCGTTCACGCGTCGTGCGTTGTCAAACTCCGCGTTGCCCACTGCCTCGCTCTTCGCCGCCAGAATCTGTGCGCCCATCTTTATCTCCTTCAATTCCGGCCAGCTTCGCAAGATGTGGCCGCGCGGTTACTTCTTCAGCGCATCCCGCGTCGCCCGCAAGCGTAAACTCCAGCGATTCCCTCGGCACGCTGTTCACAAACGGCCCAATCGCCCACCCCAGCCCCTTCGGAACCGCCCGGCTCAACGAAACCGACTCGACCTGGATATACAGCCCCCCGTCCCGCTCTTCGTAGCTCCAATAGTTATTCAACCGCCACAGATAACCCTTCTCTTCATCCGCGCTCAAAACACGTTCCTTCGCGGTACCCGCGCGCGTCAATCTCGGTGATTTTCATGCTCCGCGACAAGCTGTATCCATGCTGCGCGTCGAGTCGTCCAAACGTCTGGTCGTATGTCATATCCATCACAACGGTTATGATGTGCTGCTGCCGCACGCGCATCGCTACGTGATAGTGATTGCCTTCCTTCAACGGCACGCTGGTACTCAGCACTTCCGGCGCATAGATTTGCGGAAAACTCTCAAAGTTCCGCATCACGCGTTCAAAGTCTGCGCCCTTGGCTCCGGGAACAAATGCCGTCCCGCGCCAGTCTTGCAACAGTGCTCCTGCCAGCTCCTTGGTCGCCGCCGGCGTCAAATGCTCAAGCACCACGTCACCGTTCTTAACCCGCGCCTCATCCACCGGCGCCAAAAAGCCCTCGTGCCGACTTATGCTGCCCGGCCAGCCGCGCCTCCACCTGCCCCACATAGTCGTTGAATCCAGCAACCGCAGCTGGAGTTGGCACTTCGGCCACTAAAATTAAAGCCGTCGAGAGCATCAACGTTCCAGCAGTTACGAATTTGAAGAAATTAACTCGCGTCATATTTTGCACCCTACCCTTTCGATGATTGTCGCGCAATGCACGCCGCCTCACTTGAGGGTGAATCTTTCCTCCCCGCGCAAGATGCTCCAATTAGTACACTTCGGCGAAATTCTCATTTGTTCCGATGATGTGTCGGCCCAAATCTCCATCGGCTACACTTGTCGAAAGCCATGGCGGACCTGAAAAGCGACCTTCGGCCGGCACAGCGCTATCGCTTTGGAGTCTTTGAAGCGGACGCCGCCACAGGTGAACTGCGCAGGCAGGGAATGCGCGTCAAGCTCAACGCTCAGCCCTTCCAGGTTCTCCTCATGCTTCTGGAGCGGCCCGGCCAGTTGCTCACGCGCGACGAAATCTCTCGCGAGCTTTGGCCTGAAGGAACCTTCGTCGATTACGAGCACGGGGTCAACTCCGCCGTCAATCGCATTCGCGAGGCTCTCGGCGACACGGCAGGCAGTCCGCGATTCGTCGAGACCCTGGCCCGCCGCGGCTATCGCTTCCTCGCTCCCGTCGAGCTCATCCCCCCCGAGCGCAATGTCGACCGCGTGTCCCTCGATCCTATCGTCGACACCATCGCTGCCGGCAACGCCCCGACGCCCGCACTCAGCGACCCCTCAGCCGCCACATCGATCAACCGCGCCGCGATCGTCCAGCCCGATCCCCAACCGCGTATGCGGATTCTCTCCACTCCCGAGGACCTTCCCAAAACTTCGTACCCGGTTGTGCAAACGCTCTTCGTTCTCTTTCAGCTCATGTATCTGGGTTTTTATATTGGCGCGCTGGCCAACCTCGCGGAGATCGACAGCCTCATCTCGCCATTGCCCGCGGCAACACTCGTCTTCCGCTTCCTTTTCGTCACGGCCGCCATTCTCATTCCCGCGCGCGCTTTCATCCTCTGCGCCGCCCTGTTCCACGCGCCGGGATTCCGCGGCAAATTCCTCACCCTCTGGCCGTTTCTGCTTTTCTTCGACGAGCTGTGGTCCCTCTCGCCATTCCTTCTACTGCACCACATCAACTTCGGCCTGGCGCTCGCCTGCACCACGCTGCTCGTCTACTCGCCCTTCGCGCAGCGCTCCATCGTCCTCATGGGCGCAGGCGGCGCGCATCCCAAGCCCGCACTGACTCGCTAGCCCCTGACTCCTTTAGTCCCTCAGTCCCTAGTCCCTGCCGGGGTCCCCGGCGAGCGGTCTTTGCTCGCTGGGGTGGCTTAGTTCCTGCCTTTATCAAAAGTCCGTATGAAACCGCACCGCGGAAACCGACACTGGCCCGCGCGCCTCGTTATATCCCGGATTATTCACGTGCTGAAAATCGTAAGACATCGAGAAACCTCGCCAAAGGTGAGCGGTGTAGAAGGCCTCGACAATCTTCTCCTGGCCATACGTCAATCCGCCGTCGCCCAGCATAATGCCCACTCCGCCCAGCGCCAGATATTCCTGATGCGCGGCCACGATCCCGTTCACCACAAACGCAACCCCCGCGCGATCGCTGCTGCGCCACCACAACCCGCCCTTCACGAGCCCGCCCACTTGCAACGTCCGGTCGTCTTCGGTGTAGCAAAAGGCTTCGTTATGTCCATCGCTCCAACCCAGCCGGCCAAAGACGCCAAAAGTTTCCGTAATCTCCTGCTCCAGGTTCAAGCCGAAGCCGTAGCGATGCCGTCCCTCCCGGCGCGTTGCGGTAATGTCCGGTGTCGCTGTCTCGCCGTCAAGAAATTCGGCGTTAGTCTCGCGGTAGTTCCCCATGTCGGCGTGATTCAGATATCCCAGAACCCTCACCACGCCCTCGCGATGAACAATGTGTTTGCCCCGCGCTTCCAGTTCCACGTTTTCTGAGCGCGACCGCGCCAGGTCGGCATCCAGAAATCGCCCGAACGGAAGCTTCGGCATCAGCGCTTCGGCAAAGCGCACCGAACGCGAGCGATCGTCGTACTCCACGATCGCAGCGTCTGTGTAGCCCCGCGCGTTTGCGGCCACATCCCACGCGCCATTGTCGTCCACTGTCCAGTTCAGGAACTGCAGGTTGCTGTCAGAACCATACGTATTCACGTCGAAGAAATTCGTCAGGTCCATCTTGCCCACGCGCACTTCGATGCGTCGCGCGGGCAGTGAAGTGGCCAGGTCCAACTCGTCGCGGTCGGCTGCCACTCGTTCGCTCGCCAGCGGAATAATTTCGCGCAGCATGAACTGCGCCACATAGGGAGCGCTCGCCCTCGGCACTCCTGATATCAACCGCACCACATCCAGGTTGACGTATCCCGCCAACCCGTTTTCATTTCCGACGCCGTTACCCGTCGCGTCTTCAATGTCGGCAAAAACTTCGGTCGTTTGCGAGAGTTCGTAGCCTGTGTAAAGCGTCAGCAGGTGTGTCGTTGCGCTTTGCGCCCAGTTTGTCAGGCTGTTCGGTCCGCTGTATTTGGCCCTGAACGCACCATAGCCCTGCAGAACTACATTCGCTTGCCCTGAAATCCAGTACCGCCCCGTCATTGTGTGCGGAAAGATCGTCTCGACGTCGCTGTCCGCGTCATCGTTCTGGCTCAAGCGTCGCTTCGTTCTTCGTTCGAGCCGGCCCCGCTGCCTGCGCGCCCGCGTCGCAGCGGCCACCAGCACACAGCCATGGCAACGCCGCACAAAGCCCACACGACAATTTTGAGGAAGTGGCGTCGCATCTTGACTGAACCGGGCAAGCTTTCGAAGCTTCCCGTCACGAATTCAGTAGATCATCCGGCTGCCGCATTCGTCGCCGTGCGGATCGTCCAACTTCCGGTTTTGGCACACCTTCTGTCAACGCCGCTGCAACGGAGTGCTTTCCTTCTATTTTTGGGGAGTCGCTTTTTGGGGGGCAGCCGGCGCAGAACTCGGCGGCTGACCGTCGTTCGTGACTTCCTGCCCGTTGTAAAACACCTTGCTTGTTGAACTAAACCGCTTGTAGTCGGTGTATTTGATCGTCTCTTTGATGTGCACGTCCTGCGCCATGTAACCGTAGCCGCCGGAGAAATGCAGAATCCCCTCGCCCTTCGTATAGACAGGGAACCAGTAGTGGCCGTCGATCTGCTGCCGCCACGTCATGAATGGCGCGTGCAGGTCTTCACTACTCTTGCGCGTGTCGTCAGGCACCATGCGCCCGTTCGTCACCACGATCTGCAAGTCGGTCGCGTCCACCCAGATGCGCCCATCCAGGTATCGCTTTCCCTTTTCGATCTTTGATCGGGCTCACGTCGAACACGTAGCATGACAATTCATCCACCTGCTGCCGCCCGACATATTTCACGCTGTACTCGGGAAGGTCCGCTGTGGTCAGCACAAACGGATAGCCGTGCTCAAGATCCTGCAGATCGGAGGGCGACATCATGATCTGCTTCAGCGTGTTTGGCGGCGCAAAGTCCACCCTCTCGGTGCGCCTGCCCGTCGGGTCAAAGATCACGTCGTCGACTTCGTACCACTCCCCGCTTGTCTTGTTGTCGTCGTCTATCTCGTCCACGCTTGCCGTGCGGCGGTAGGTGTAGTGATCCAGCGCGTCCTGAAATTCCGTCTCCTTCGCTGAAAACTCCTTGATGATCTGGTCCGGGGGAATCGGCGGATCGGAAATATCCATCCGTCCGAAGCCTGAGTCGAGCGGCATCGGCGTAAACGTGTCCTTATCCTGCGCTGTAAGCGTCAGGGCGCAGCCGGCAACCGCTATCGCCGCAATCAAGTGTCGAATTGCCACTTCAGTTCGCCTCCACACGCGATTGCCGCGGCGCTCTTGAGGGGCTGTGAATCTCTGGTCCGATACTCCCACCCCTATGCAACTTTAGACGGATGTACTCCGCCGTGGGATGGCTTCGATACTAGCCATGAACGCCTTGCGACGGCGCGATGGGCTGACGTGCATCTTCGCAAAGTATCGGCTTTCAGGCACCAACGGAGCCTGAATCCGCGGGATTCGATAGATTTGCATATTTTATTGATAGGGAAGGGGATTCGCGGCTTTCATGCCCGATTTATATCACTTTCCGGCCCTGATTCTGACGGCGCTCCTGCTGCCCGCCTTCGGATACCTCTATCTCCGTTTCCGTGACGCTCGCTCGCTGCTCTGGTTCCTCGGCTTCTCGTTTTCCATCGCCGCCATGGTTCTGCTCTACACCTTGGATGGCTACCCCGGCTCGGGTTCTCCGTGGCTGGTGGTTGCCGGTCAAATCTTCATTCAGCTTAGCGCGGCAATGTTTCTCGGCTCGCTTTCGCCGTTGCGATTTAAGGTTGGACGATTCCAGTTTCTTTTCGTCGTCCCCTACGCCGCCTTTCTTGTCATCTACGCCATTCTGCTCTACGGAGTGTTCGGCGGAGTTCAGCCCACCGGCCCATTGTTTCTGATCTTTCCGGCTTTGGTCGCCATGAGCTTTGGCGTTGGCGTCTTCTGGGGAATGACCAAAGGCACCGTGCCCATGTGGGTGGGAGTTTCATTCAGCGCCGTCCTGGGTACCTTCGCCATCCTGGTCTGTTGCCGTCAGGGCGCTGGCGCCGGGCTCACCTTTGTCGAGTGCATCAACGTACAGATGACCGTCGTTCTGCTCGTCTTCGTCTTCCGCCGCTTCTCGCCAGGTGTCTTCCTCAGCGTTGTTGGCTTCGTGGCCTGGTCGCTTGCCGGTTTGCGAATCTTTCACCTGATCGCCTTCCACTCGCCAGCCGACCTCAATCTCATGCGCGTCATTGTCATGGGCAAGGTAGTCGCCGCCATTGGCATGCTCATGCTCGTCCTTGAGGACGAGTTGAAGAGCAACAAGGTGGCCCAGGAGCGCGAACGCAGCGCCCGTCGCCAGCTTGAGGCCTACGCCAACCTGATGCTCACCCGCCGCAGGGTCGAAGACTTTGACCGTCAGGGAGCCGACGTCTGTGACGCAGTCGTAAGCAACAGCCGCTTCACCCAGGCCGCGTTGCTCCTCGAGAGCGGCGGACGCTACCGGCTGGCCGGCTCCGCAGGGCTTGAAGTCGCAATTACCAGGCCACTCGGAAAACTCGCAAACAGAATTCCCGTTGAGGGCTTTCTGACACCAGGCTCAGCTCCCGTGGCCGTGGCTAACAGCAAGACGATCCGCCTCGATCTCGCGCCGTGGCTCATCCCCGGTGACGATCTCGAGCGTCTTCACTTTACCTCCGTCCTGGCCGTTCCCATGGTTGGCCGCTCCGGTGTGGATGGACTCTTGTTGCTGAAGGGAATGCGCGCAGGAGATGGGCGCGTTATTGACCCCACCGCCGATGCGCCGCCTCTTGACGACCTGCTTCCCATCGAGATGCTCGTTGCCCGCCTCCAGGCCACGCGCAGTCAAACCATGCTCTTTGAAAAGCTCATCGACTCTGAAAGATTCGCCGGTCTTGGACAGTTGGCCGGCAACGTCACCCAGCAGTTGAATAGTCCGCTCACAGTCATCCTCGGCTACGCCTCTTTGCTCCAGGAATCTCCCGCGCTTGAATCGAACGATCTCAAAGCCATCGACTCCATCGTCATCGAGGCCCGGAGCATTCGTTCCACGCTCGAAAGCCTCTCCCGCGTCTCGCACACTCGCTCTGACCAGCCGGCCGCCATCTCTGTCCCCGAGCTGCTGGCAGATATGGAGCAGCTTTATCGCCCCGAATTCCTTCAGCGTTCCATCGAATTCCAGGTCAACGTAGCGCCCGGAATGCCCAGAATCCTCTGTGGCGCGCAGCAGTTGCGCCAGGCCCTCCTGCACTGCCTGCAGTACGCCATCGGCGCCGTGGACCACGAATCCCCTGGTTCGGCGCCCAGGGAATCCAGATCGATCCGCCTCGAAGCCGCCCGCGAAGGCAGCCTCGTGCACATTTCCGTTACCCACTCCGGCCCAGGCTTCCTGAATCCCGAGCGCGCCTTCGATCCTTTCGTTCCCGCCCGTGCCGGTGGCGAGACAGCCGGAATGGGCTTGAGCCTTTGCGCTACCATCCTTCGCGATCAGAACGGCCGTGCGTCTGCCGTCAACTTGATGCCGCGCGGCGCGGCCATCATTCTTGAGCTGCAGGCTGCGTAATGAAATTGGGACTCCAACGCTCATTCCTCCGGCGCTGGCCAATTGCTCACCCAATTGCCTGCGTCGTTTCTCTGCTCTTGCTGGCCATCGCCGCGGCCGTCGCTTCTGCCGCCCACTCAAAAGCCCGCTCCATCGAGCCAATCGACACCTCTTTCCAAGTTGGAGACTTCCGGCACAATCGAGGCAAGCCTCGATCCGCCCATCCAGGGCGTCCTGCGCATCATCGTGCAGGCCAGGGAATCCGCAGGCGCCCGTCCGCTCCAAAGCGACCGCCAGGCCCCAACAATCGAAGTCACTCAATGGGACCGGCCCATTCCCTTCCGGCTTGTGAGCCAGTCCGGCCGTCACAATCTTTTCGGAAGCCGCCCCGCCTTGCTCATCGCCGACATTGACGTCAACGACCTCACTCCGGGCGTGCCGGTTCGCGTCCGCGTTCACTCCAATCTCCCAGCCTCGTCGAACTCTGCCCCACCCGATCTCGAAGGCCACGCCTACGCCGTCGTCTATTGATCCGTTGAGCCCTTTTGCATTTGATCCGCTTCGTACCGCGTGAGCCGTTTTGTACCTGGTCCGTTTTGTACCGCCTGATTCTTTTCATACCGCCGACTTGCCCGTACCGCGGATTTGCTTGGCCCCGCCGATCTCCGGCATTTGTAGCGCCGGCGTCTCGCCGGCTGTCGTGCGGGCGTCCTCGCCCGCACTCTCTTCAACACCGCGATCTCACTACTTGCAAACTCGACCCGTAAAATAGAATCCAGTGCCTTTCACCGAACAATACGATGTCGTTGTCGTCGGCGCGGGCCATGCTGGCTGCGAGGCCGCGATGGCTGCTGCGCGCATGGGCCTCAAAACTGCGCTCATCACCATGAACATCGACCTCATCGCCCAGATGAGCTGCAACCCCGCCATCGGCGGCGTCGCCAAGGGCCATCTCGTCCGCGAGGTCGACGCTCTCGGCGGCATCATGGGTGAAGTTGCCGACGCCGTTGGCATTCAGTTCCGCCTGCTCAACTCCTCGCGCGGCCCTGCCGTCTGGAGCCCGCGCGCCCAGTGCGACAAGCAGCTCTATCGCGTCAAAATGCGCGAAGTCCTCGAATCCCAGCCCGGCCTCCACATCCGCCAGGCCGAAGTCGTCGACCTCGTCATTGAAGAGACTCCGTCGAAGGGTACGGGCTTTAGCCCGTACGATATCGGCTCAGAATTGAGCCCGGCTTTAGCCGCCGAGGGAACAGGAGGCTTCGAGTCCGAACCATCTATCGAAATCCCACGTTCCACCCGCCCCCACCGCCGCGTCCTCGGCCTCAAGCTCCGCGACGGCCGCAATCTTCTCGCCGGCGCCACCATCATCACCACCGGAACCTTTCTCAATGGCCTCATCCACTGCGGCGAAGAGCGCTATCCCGCCGGCCGCAGCGGCGAGCCGGCCTCAGTCCTCCTCGGCGAGGCACTCCGCAATCTCGGCCTTCGCACCTGCCGCCTCAAGACCGGAACGCCTCCGCGCCTCGACGGCCGCACCATCAAGTGGGAGATGTTTGAAGAGCAGCCCGGCGACGCCGACCCCACTCCCTTCAGCTTCCGCACAAAGAAGATCGTCCAGCCGCAGATCTCCTGCCACATCGCCTTCACCACGCCGGAGACGCTTCGCCTCATCCGCGAAAACGTCCATCGCTCGGCCATGTACTCCGGCCGCATTCAGGGCATCGGCCCGCGCTACTGCCCTTCCATCGAAGACAAGATCGTCAAATTCCCCGACAAGACGCAGCACCAGTTCTTCCTGGAGCCCGAAGGCCTCAACACCCACGAGGTCTACATCAACGGCATGTCCACCTCGCTGCCCATGGAAGTGCAGTGGCAGATGGTTCACTCCATCCCCGGCCTCGATCAGGCCGAGCTGCTGCGCCCCGGCTACGCCATCGAGTACGACTCCGTCGACGCCACCGAGCTCGACCGCACCCTTCGCGTCAAAAGCATGACGGGCCTCTATCTCGCCGGCCAGATCAACGGCACCAGCGGATATGAAGAAGCCGCCTGCCAGGGCATCATGGCCGGCATCAACGCCGCGCTCTGGCTCAAGGGCCAGCCGCCCTTCACCATGGATCGCACCGAGGGCTACACGGGAATCCTCATCGACGATCTCATTTCAAAAGGCACCAACGAACCCTATCGCATGTTCACCTCGCGCGCCGAGTTCCGCCTGCACCTGCGCATCGACAACGCCGATCGCCGCCTCACTCCGTACGGCCGCCGCCTCGGCCTCATCAACGACGAAGCCTGGGCCGAGTACGAGCAGAAGCAGGCCCGCATGTCCGCGCTCGAGCGCCTGCTCACCACCGGCAAAGTCGATCCCGAAAAACTGCAGCGCGCCGGCTTCGGCGAACTCCCCGCAACCGCCGGCATCACCTGGGCTCAGCTCCTCAAGCGTCCTGAAGTCACCATCGAGCCGCTCCTCGCCGCCCTGCGCGACGACCTCGCCCGCGACCCGCTCCTCGCCGAATTCATCACCGACGCCTGTCAAATCCCGAGGTCCTGAGCGCGACGCCGAGTCCTCACGGACAGAGTCTGTCCGTAGGGACAGACTCCGCAGGGAGTCGAGGCTGCGGTTGCTTCGCGTCGAGGGTACGAAGTCGCTCCCTCCATCGCCCGCTCCACTCTTCGCAACGAAGCCCGCGCCGTCGAAACCGAAATCAAATTCGCCGGCTACCTCGAGCAGCAGAAGAAATCCATCGAGCGCCTCAAGGCCGCCGAGTCCGTCACCATCCCCGACTGGCTTCGAATACAGCGCCATCAGCGGCCTCTCGCGCGAGATGCGCGAAACGCTCGAGCGCGTTCGCCCCATGACCATCGGCCAGGCCAGCCGCCTTCCCGGCGTCACTCCCGCCGCGCTCACCCTGGTCCACGTGTCGATCAAGCTGCAAGGCAATGCAGCCAAGCCACCGACGCCAGACGCCTGAGCGCCACCGCCTGATCGTCAAACGAGACTGGGTGCCCCAGTCTCGCACTCGAGTGCCTGGGATCGCACGGCGCGTCCGTTACTGCGCCAGTGCGCGCACTCCGCTAACCCCGCTGCACTATCCTATTTCCGTGATGAACCTCGACGCCATTCAATCAGCTCTTCGCGAATCCGCGCTCGACGGCTGGCTCTTCTACGATCACCACCATCGCGACCCCATCGCCGCGCGCATCCTCTCGCTCGACCCCAATGCCCACATCACGCGCCGCTGGTACTACTTCATTCCCGCCTCGGGCGAGCCGCGCAAGCTCGTCCATCGCATCGAGCAGGCCCGTCTCGACACGCTGCCCGGCGCCAAGACTCAGTACTCCAGTTGGCAGGAATTGCACGCGGGTCTCGAAAATCTGCTCCAAAACCAGAAAAAGATCGCCATGCAGTACTCGCCCAACAACGACATCATGTATGTCTCCATGGTCGATGCCGGCACCGTCGAATTCCTGCGCTCGCTCGGCAAAGAAATCGTCACCTCCGCCGATCTCGTCAGCCAGTTTGAAGCGGTCCTCACCGAGGATCAAATTGCCAGCCACGCCGCCGCGCAGCGCGCCATCGACCCCATCGTCGCCGAGGCCTGGCTCGAAATTGGCCGCCGTCTTCGTCCCGCATCGGGCCAGCCTCGCGCGTTCACCGAATACGACATGGTCGTCTGGTTGCGCGAAGCCATGCGCCGCGAAGGCCTCGTCTGGGAAAACGGTCCCGACGTCAGCGTCAACGCCAACACCTCCGACTCGCACTACGAGCCAACCGCCGATCGCGCCGCGCCCATCCGCGAAGGCGACTTCCTGCTCATCGATATCTGGGGCCGTCTCGACTCGACCGACGAGCATCTACTACGACATCACCTGGACCGGCGTCGTCGGCCGCGAGCCTTCGCAAAAAGAACAGCTCGTCTTCGACACCGTCCGCCGCGCACGCGATGCCGCCATCACCATAGTCGAGTCCGCCTTCGCCCAGAACCGGCCGATCAGCGGATTTGAGGCCGACGATGCCGCCCGCTCCGTCATCCGCGACGCCGGCTTCGCCGAATTCTTCACCCATCGCACCGGCCACAACATCGCCCACGAGATTCACGGCTCCGGCGCGCACCTCGACAACCTCGAAACCCACGACGTGCGCCGCATCCTGCCCCACACCTGCTTCTCCGTCGAGCCCGGAATTTATCTGCCCGAGTTCGGCGTGCGCAGCGAAATCAACATGATCACCGCCCCCGGCAAAGCCTGGGTCACCGGCCGCATCCAGCAGGAACTCGTGCGCATCTAGGCGGCCGCGATCCTCGCTCGCCTTCGCTCCATGCCACCGTCTTGTATAGTCAATAAAGGAATGTCCACCACCCCAAACAAGCCCGCGGCGGGCAAAAAAATCATCTCAGGGATTCGTCTACCTTCCCCTCATTGCCGGGTGGCTTATCCCCGGCGCCGGCCACTTCCTCCTCCGCAAGTGGATCCGCGGCACGCTCATCGCTGTCTCCATCGTCTCCATGTTCGCCCTCGGCCTCGCCATGCAGGGCAAGCTCTACACCAGCGCGCAGGACATTCTCGGTATGCTCGGCATGGCTGGCGACCTGGGCAGCGGCTTGCTCTACTTCGTGGGCCGCGCGCTCGGCCTGGGCGCGCAGCCCGTCCAGACCACAGTCGCCGACTATGGGAAGGTTTTCATTGTAGTGGCCGGCCTGCTCAACATCATCGCCGCGGTCGACGCGCACAATCTGCGCACCGGGAGGAAATCCTGATGCATCCCTCCCACTTCACCGCCGTTTTGCTCTTCGCGCTCTTCGCCTCGACCGTCTTCGGCATCACCATGCGCGACACTCCGCGCAAAATGTTCCGCTACGGCGCCTACTGCTTCGTTCTCTTCGTCGGCTCGGTCATCGTCTTCAGTTGGGTCATGTTCCTCATCGCCCGATAGTTTCCGCAAATCTCTCAGTCCAAAGCCAAGAAAAAAAAATGCCGCCGTCCCTTTCGGAACGGCGGCACAGGTTTCGGCGGGAGTTGCCGAAAAATCGTCGAAACACTGCGGAGCCGTAAGTCGAAACTCCGCAAAGCTTCTGCCGTTTCGAACACGGCCCAGCCCGCATAGTTGCGGCTCAGCTATGAAATCCGCGAGCGGAATCTGCTCACTCGGTCGCGTCAGCCGTCTCCCGCTCGTTGCCCTGTTTTCCGCTTGCCTTCCGCACCACGGCTTACAATCGGATTCGGACTAACAGGACTCGCTAAACGGAGGATCCGTGAAACGCCGCGATTTTCTCGCCGCATCCATTGCCGCCTCAACCCTCGCCGCAGCCGGTGAGGCAGTTGCGCAAGTCTCAGCTACCGGAGCCCCAACGACCCCACGCCGCGAGTTCTACCAGTTGCGCCGATATAACTTGTTAAGCGGCCCGCAGTTAAAGCTCACGGAGAGCTATTTCTCCGGCGCTTTGATTCCCGCCTTGACTCGCCTCGGGCTTGGGCCGGTCGGCGCATTCAGGCTCGATATCGGTCCCGAAACGCCGGCGTATTACCTGCTTATTCCCGGCCCGGCCGTCGAGCCACTTGCCCAACTCGATCTGCGCCTGCCCGATGATCCGGAGTTCCTCGCGGCAGCCGCTCCATTCTGGAATGCCACCGCCGCGGCGCCCGCATTTCAGCGCGTGGATATTTCGCTTCTCGCCGCCTTTCAAGGCTGGCCAAAGCTCACCCCGCCCGCCGCTGCTGCCACCAAAGCCAAACGCATCTTTCAGCTACGCACTTATGAGAGTCCCAGCGATGGCGAACACGTCCGCAAAGTAGAAATGTTCCACTCCGGCGAATTCGAGATCTTCTTGAACGCCGGTTTCCATCCCGTCTTCTTCGGCGATACGCTCATCGGCTCGCGCATGCCCAACCTTACTTACATGCTCAGCTTTGCCGATTTGGCCGAGCTCGATGCCAAGTGGGATGTCTTCCGCAACGATCCAGCCTGGAAGAAACTCTCCTCCAACCCGCGCTTCGCCTTTGACCCAATCGTCACCAACATCACCAACCTGATCCTGAGCCCGCTCGACTGCTCCCAGATTTGAGGGTCCAGGTTTGACGACCCAGATTTGACGATCTTGATCTGACGGGCTTCTCTCAGCCAGCCGGCCACTGCACCAAACATTAGACCGTAGGCCCGTAGCCCTCATACCTCGCACCCTTGGTCCCTGCTCTGTTCCCCGTCTTCTCTATAATCGCGGCATGCGTCTCCATGCCGATTCGCGGCGCAGGTCGATCGTTCTGCTTACCGGCGGAGCCCTTCTGATCTTCGTCCTGCTCGGAACGCTGACATGGTTCAACACCTCCAACGTCAACTTCCTCAATCCGGCTACCTATGAGCAGACCATCGCCCTCACGGCTCTTGAGGTCTTGCTTTTCCTGTTGCTGCTCCTGCTGCTCGTCCTGCTTTTTCGCACCGTCCTCAAGGTCTACGTAGGGCAGGGCAGCAGCGGTCTGGGCGCGCGGCTGCGCTCGCGAATGGTGCTGGGCGCGGTCATCATCACCTTCATGCCCGCGGCGCTCATGTTCATGTTCAGCTATTTCCTGCTCAACCGCTCACTGGAACGGTGGTTCTCGCCTGACGCATCGCAATTGCGCGACGACTCCACCAGAGTCGTGCAGGAGCTCGTGGAATATGTCGCCAGCAATGCCCGCAGCGAAGCGGAGTCGGTGGCCGAAAGCGGAGCGCCCGACGCGACTCCTCAGGCTCTCCAGCAGGTTATGACTTCGCGCCGCCTTACCTTGCAAGGCGGCTTCCTGCTCGTTTACGGCAGTGACAAGCGGATGTTCTCGAGCTTCCAGGCTCCGCCCGAATCCAGTCGCGCCTCTCTTCGCGCGTCCACGCCCGAATCCGAATGGAGAGAGACTCCGCTTCTCGGGCCTCTCTCGGCGGCTATTCTCTCCGCCGCGCAACGAAACGACAATCCGGTGGTCGATGTCGCAGGTCAGGAATATGCGCTCGGCAGGGCCGTCACTCCATCGGGCAAAATTGTGATCGCGGTGCTGCCCATGCCCCAGGGACTCAACGCAACCACCGCGCGCATCCGTTCCGGCGCCGACGAGTATTGGCAGCTTTTCCGATCGCGCAAAATTATTCGCAACACGTTGTCTCTCACTCTGCTGCTGGTCACTGTCTTCGTCTTCTTTTCCGGCGTCTGGCTCGCCGTCTTTCTCTCCAAGCAGATCACCCACCCGGTCGAGGCCCTGGCCGATGCCATGGATGCCATCGCCGCGGGCAGCTACGAGCAGCGCGTGACCGACGTCGCCACTGGAGAGATGGGCGACCTGGTGCGTTCGTTCAATCACATGGCTGCCGACCTTGAAACCAGCCGCCAGTTGGCCCAGACTGCCCAGGCGCAACTCACCGCGGCCAACCTCGCCGTTGAAGAGCGCCGCCGCGAGCTCGAGACCATCGTCGATACCATTCCTTCCGGTGTGGTCACGCTTGACGGCGCCGGCGTGGTGTTAAAAGCCAACCGCGCATTTGCCGCGCTCATGGGGCTTCGGCTGGATGCGCCTTTGGCAGGTGAGAGCATCGCATCGTTGCTGCCCGCGGATTGTGCCGAAGAACTGGCCACATTGATCCGCCGCGCCAACCGCATGGGCGCGGCTTCCACCGAGTTGGAATTTAACGCTCACGGGCGCACTCTCCATCTGGCCATCACCAGTGCGCGGCTCGACCTCGGTCACGGGCAATCGGGATCGGTGCTCGTGGTCGAAGACACCACGGATTTTCTCCGCGCGCAGCGGCAGCTGGCATGGAAAGAAGTCGCCCAGCAGGTGGCCCACGAGATCAAGAATCCCCTCACGCCCATAGCTCTCAGCGCCGAGCGCATCGCGCGGCATCTCGATCGCGGCCAGCCCGAATCCTCCAACATCATCCGCAAGTGCAGCGAGGTGATTCTCGGCTGCGTTGCAACGCTCCGCACGCTGGTCGACCAGTTTTCCGCGTTGGCGCAGTTTCCCGCGCCCCAGCCTCGCCCCTGCGACATCAATCAGATCGTCGAAGAAGCTCTCGCGCTCTTTGGCGGCAGGCTCGCAGGCATCACGGTGCAGCGCAATCTCGAGCCCGATCTGCCTCCAGTGCTTGCCGATCCTGAGGCCATCCGCCGCGCACTCGCCAACCTCATCGACAATGCCGCTGAAGCCATGCAGGGCAGTCTGCTTGCGCGTTCTGGGCCTGCGCACCGCTCTCAGCGAAGACGGCCGCGGCCGAAATCACCGTCTCCGACACCGGATCCGGGCTTAGCGACGAAATCCGCGAGCGCCTCTTCTTGCCGTACTACTCCACAAAGCGTCGCGGCACCGGCCTGGGTCTCTCGATCGCCGCCAAGATTGCTCAGGAACACGCCGGCTCCATCAGCGCTGAATCCAACCTTCCCAAGGGCTCGCGTTTTCTGCTGCGTTTGCCTCTGGTTGAATCCGTCGCGTCGAATGGGTCAGCCGTCGCGGACACCGTAACGGTGAAGGACCTCGCCTCATGAATCACATCCTGGTCGTCGATGACGAAGCGGAGATTCGCAGCTCGCTCGAAGAGATTCTGCGCGAGGAAGGCTACGGCGTTGCCAGCGCGCCCGACGCCGACGAGGCCATGGTGCTGCTGCGTGACACGCCCTACGATGTGGTGCTGCTCGATATCTGGCTCCCGGGCCGCGACGGTCTCGAGGTGCTCGCCGAAATTCGCGATCTCTCGCCCGAGATTCGGCCTGAAGTCGTAATCATCAGCGGCCACGGCACCATTGAAGCCGCCGTGAAAGCCACCAAGCTTGGCGCCTACGACTTTCTTGAGAAGCCGCTCTCGCTCGAGCGCACCCTCATCGCGGTCAAGAACGCCGTCGAGGCGCGCCGCCTCCGCACTCAGAACGAAGAGTTCAAGCGCCAGTTCAGCGCCGCCGCTGTTCTCACTGGCGAAAGCGTGCCGCTCAAGGCCCTCCGCCAGCAGATCAAGCTCATGGCTCCCACCAACGGGCGCGTGCTCATCTACGGCGAGTCAGGCACCGGCAAGGAGCTCATCGCGCGTTCCATTCACGCTGAAAGCCTGCGCCGCGACGGCGTGTTTGTGGAGCTTAACTGCGCCGCCATCCCTGAAGCGCATATTGAGTCCGAGCTGTTCGGCTATCGCCACGGCGCGCAACCCGGCGGCCCTCCCGAGCAGCGCGGCACCCTCGAGCGCGCCGACGGCGGCACGCTCTACCTCGACGAAGTCGGCGATATGAGCCTCAAGACGCAGGCCAAAGTCCTCAGCGCTCTCGACGATCAGTTGTTTACTCCCGTCGGCGGAACACAACCCTGCGCGTCGACGTGCGCGTCATCGCCTCCACCAACAAGGATCTTGAGGAAGAAATTGCCAAAGGCAACTTCCGTGAGGATCTCTTTTACCGCCTCAATGTTGTGCCGTTCTTTGTGCCGCCGCTACGCGAACGCAAGCAGGATATTCCGCTCCTGGCGCGGGAGTTTCTCCTCGAATTTGGCCGCCAGTACGGCCGTCCGCGCGTTGAAATCGGCGAAGAGGCTCTGGACGCTCTGGCGCAATATCACTGGCCCGGCAACGTGCGCGAGCTCAGGAACCTCATCGAGCGCGTTCTCATCCTCAACCCCCGAGTGCTGCGCATCGAGCGCAAGCATCTGCCCGCCCTCAGTCACAAAGCAGGCTCCCGCTCGACCGAGGAGTTCTCCAGCCTGCAGCAGGCGCGCGACGCCTACGAGCGCGAATATATTCTCAAGAAGATTGAAGAGGCTCACAACAACATCAGCCATGCCGCTGAATTGCTGGGCCTGGAACGCAGTCATCTTTATCGCAAGATGAAGGCGTTAGGAATCGCCGCTCGCGAGTAGCGGCGTGTCGGTTCTTTGTTTGCCCTGCGGCATCTCGCGCCGATCTTTCAAATGGAAACGCCGTTCCACTTTCTTGGTTCGGAAATCGGGCTTGCCTACGCGGCGGTCCGGTCTGCCCAGGCGCCGGTCTTCCACCTGGCTCATGGAGGCAGGCAGAATGATCGGTACCGAATTACGCTGTCCTTGTTGGGCCTGATTCCGTGGATCGGATCTGGTAAAGATCGGTCTTGGCAAGGCGGGGTTTGTCTTTGCTGCTGCGGCATTCGCTTCCGGCGCGACGTTCGCTTCCGCTTCCGGCTCAACATTTTCTCCACTGTATCGCGTTTTCGCCAGATCCTCAACGCTCGATCCCGAACCGCTGGTCAGCAGTTTGTTCAGGGTCGGCATATTCGTCCGCTGCGTCTCCACAAAGTCCACGCCATCCACCGTAAGCGTGTACTGCGCATTGTCTGCCTTGCTGACGTATCCCTTCCTCTGCAAATACCAAAGCGTAAAGTCCAGATAGTCGCGGGGGAATCCCATCCGCTCTTCGATTTCCTGGAGGTTAACTTCAGGAAAGGTCGGGTTTGTGCGTCGCCGGTAGTAAAGAACTGCCAGCACCGCCAACCGCCGGTTCAACTCGCCCTCCAACTCATCCATGAAATCGATGGAAGCTAGCAAGCGGTTCCGGGGGCGCCTGCGTCCGGCTCCGGGTCGCATCGTATTCCGCACGGCGTCGTGGATCCGCCAGGACGTCGTAGGCTATTCTGAGCAGTCGAAAATTCTCTTCATGGCCGGTTTCGCTGTTATCCGGGTGCAGGCGCGCCGCAAGAAATCGATAGACACGGTGGATCGTCTCAGCATCGGCATTGGGGCTGATTTGCAGAAACTCGTAGTAGTCAACCGTCGGCGTTGCCATGATTCTCCCGTTAGTCCGTATAAAGTCTAGCTTACGCTGAAATGAGCTTGGTATCCCGCATTGGTGGGAGCAAGCTCGGCCACTTCTGCAGTTCGCGCAGACGTCATTTTGACTCTAATTCGGCCCTTAAGGCCTTTTCCGGCGAATCACTTGGGTCGAAACCATAACTTACTCGCTATGGCCCTATCATAAAGTCGAATCTCACAAATAGGCCCGAGAATTGAGGCCCATTTCGGGCCGATTTCGGGCATCGCCTACTTTCGGGACTGTCTTCGAGAATGGCCGCCCTCAAAGCCGCCCCATGCTACGCTAACCCTCATGCCACCAGCGTTACGGCCGGAAACAGACTCCCAATCCGTACGCCCTTCGCGCGATCGGCCTTGGCTCTTCGCATTTCTCATCGCACCCGATGCAGTCATCTCCCTCGGCCTGGTCAGCGGCGCGCTCACCTTTTTGCTGCGCAATGAGGGGGTCAATCCCGCCCGCGCGGCAAGCATCGTGCCCTGATTGCACTTCCGCATGCCATCTACTTCCTTTGGGGGCCGATAACTGATTTCTGGATTCGCCGTCGTACCTGGCTCGTGGCTCGCGGCGATAGCGGCTGCGGCGACGATTGCAGTTGCATTCCACCAGCCTCGCCTTGGATCTACCTGGGGCGTCGTCCTTTTGTTTCTCGCGGCGTCTATCGCCGTTCTGTGCCCCGCCGCGTGCGGCGGCATGATGGCTACCTTTCGAAGCGAACTGAACCGGCGCTGGGCCAGCAGCTTCTATCAAACTGGGTCGCTGGCCATCGGCGCGGTGGCCGTAATTGCCATCGCGTCGCTCACCGGCAGGTTTTCGCTCGGCGCTCTCGGGCTGATTGTCGCGGCGATGATCGCGCTGCCGGCGCTGGCTGCCCTGGCCGCTCCGTCAGCAGTCCGTGATCAGAGAGCACACGCTGCGTGAGACCGTCGCGCGCATAGGTGGCGAATTCAAGTCCACTTTCCTGCGATGGGAAGCGATTCCGTATACGCTGGTCGTCGCCGGCCCCGCTGGGTCGGCGCCATGATCGGCCTGCTTGGCGAGCTGGCGCGCGATTACGGCGTGACCAACCAGCAAGTGGCGTGGATCAATGGTGTCGGCGGAGCGCTCCTCACGTCGGCCGGCGCGCTGGCCGCATTGCTTATTCCCATCTCGCGTGCGCGCCCCGATCGCTTTTCTTATCGCCACGCTCGTCAACGCCGCCACGTTGGCTGTTCTCGTTCTTGGTCCATTGCGTCCCGCGGTCTACTTCGCGGGCACTGTTCTCTTTCTCTTTACCGTCGGCGCATGTTACGCCCTCTTCACGGCAGTCATTCTTGAGTTTCTCGGCGTATCGGGCAAAAGCGGCAGCGGACGTTACTCCATCGTCAATTCTTTGGCGAATGTTCCGGTGGTGTATATGATCTGGCTCGATGGCCAGGGCTATGCGCATTGGGGCCCGCGCGGCATGCCCGCAACCGACGCGATCGTCAGTGCCGTAGGCGCCACCATCCTGCTCGCACACTTCGCCGTGAGCCATCGCCGACGCCAATCAGCGCTTGCCGTATAGGGGTTTGTGCTGCCGGCAGGCAATTCTGCCACCCGCTACACAAGCTCTCGCCGATGAACATGTAGCCTTGGAAAACTTTTTGCGCTGAAACCCCGTCCATCTGAATGACAGTCTAACTAGATGAATCGGCCCGACGAGTGACCCTCCCGACTGGACGAAGAAAAGCGGACCCCCATGCCTTATTCTTGCCGTCGAATTCTGTTTCCGCTTCTGCTTGTCTTTGTTTTGCCGCTTAGCGGGTGCATGAGCGGAATTGGCTCCGGCTCGCAATATAAGTTTTCAACTACTACAACCGTCATCGCCCCCGCAACCAGCGTCACGGAAGGTCAGCCGGTAATTTTGGAGGCGGACATCTCCGGTGGTGCAAACGCGAGCGGAACAGTAACCTTCTATAGCGGATCGAACGCAATCGGGACTGCGCAGGTCTCCAGCAATTTTTTCTATTTTTCCCTGGATTCAGGAGCGCAGCTTTCGACTACGTTCTCTTCCAGCGGTGTGCAGAGCATTACCGCGAAATACAGCGGGGATCAATTCAATTCACCGAGCACATCCCAGGTTGTGTCGATCGGCGTGTACAGCAATCAACTGGCAGCCACTTCGGTGACTCTTCAGGCCTCCACTACGACGCCGCAATACCAAACCAATGTGACATTAACCGCCGCGGTTTCTCCTTCGTCAGCCACGGGCACGGTCACGTTTTATAACGGAACTGCCGATATCGGCAGCTCGCCTGTTAACGACGGTAGCGCGAGTCTGACAACTTCGTTTCAAGCCGGAGGAACAGCAACACTCCACGCGGTCTATTCGGGTGACTATAACTATGTTTCCAGCACCTCGAATTCCCTAAACATGAACATCAGCGGTCCGCTGGTGACCATGACCACTCTCCAGGCATCGACCAGCTCCGTCGCGACAGGCGGCAGCGTAACCTTAACTGCCACTCTCTCCCCTGCAACCGTCACGGGCACGGTCACGTTTTATAGCGGGTCGACTGCGATTGGCACAGCGAATGTGAACGCGGGTGTGGCCACGTTGAATACTACATTCGCCAGTGCGGGCAATATGGCATTGAAAGCTACGCTCGCCACAAACGCCTCGTGGGAAACGAGTACTTCCAATCAGGTTTCACTCTTCGTTACCGGCGATACTCCCGACACCGTCGTGCTGCAAGTTGCGCCTTCTTCGCTTTTCATAGGCGACTCCGCGACGTTGACTGCCAACATTTCACCGGCGCAGGCGACCGGCACGGTTGTCTTTTATGACGGAACCCAGGCGATCGGCACCTCCTCAGTCGCGGCGGGCATGGCCACCTACGTGAATCGCTTTTTGGTTTCGGGCTCCCAGAGTCTTACGGCGGTCTACAGCGGAGATACAACCTATCTGTCCAACACCAGCAGCCCCGAAGCAGTCAGCGTCGGCATTCCGGGATCAACGGCTACTGAGACAACGCTAACGCTGAGCGAATATGTAGGCTACCTCGGAGATACGGTCACGCTGACAGCCGTCGTCAACCCGCCGGCGGCAACCGGGCAGGTCGACTTTTACGATAACGGCGTTTTTCTTCAAAGCGTCGTCCTTTCCTCCGGCAACGGCTGCCTGGTCGCAGGAGTTCACGCAATCCTTCTCAAACAGCATCACTGCGGTTTACGACGGAGATGCGACGTATTCTCAGAGCACGTCCAACCCGCAGAATCTCGAGCTAAGCGATGACTCTGATTCTGCTACCACAGTGCTCGACCGATCCAATACTTTGCCACATTGAATGCCCAATAGATCCGATCAGTCCCTTCGTCGTCAGCTGTACTTTGGAAGAAGGGAGTAATGAAGTAGTCGGACCGGCGGCAACAGCAAAGTGGTGTGCCGCGCGATAGCGAAGCAGAAGTCTAGCAGTTGCCGTTTGAAGGGATTCCCATCGCCTCGGAAGCACACCTGTGGCCTATTGGCTATTCACTACTGGCTATTGGCTGTCTTCAAAATCGGCCCGATCGAATCCGGATTGTCCCCCAGCCGCGGGTCCACGCGAAAATCCCACACAGATTCGCTGATGTCCGACGGAGAAATAATCTCCACCAGCGCATACTCGCCCATGGTCAGCGGCTGCGTCGGTTCGATCTTCAACCAGTGTTTGCCCGGCAGCACTTCCGCTTTGGTCGGGATCGTGTCCTCATCCTGCGTCACCGTCCCAGTCGGGCTTACATGAATCGCGCCCACAATGCGCACCGCTTGCCGTTCGTCCACGCGCACAATCGCAAATCCCGATTGCGCCGAGTGTGCGCCATGCTTCCCGCCGTTCACCGCCTTCGCGCCGCCCGTATCCACCGTCATCGGATGCGACAGCACTGGCTCATTTCCCGCCTCCACTCCAAGCGATAGATAAATCGCCGGATCGTTCACGTGCAGGTGCACCCTCGCGTTCGGGCCTTCCAGTTCCAGGTTCGCGCGCTGCGTCGCCAGCGGATTCAGCACTTGAATCCCCTTCCGGTTTTTCGTGTTCAGCGATAAATCTGTCGACTTCAGCTCCACCAGCTCAGGAGTGCCGTGAAACGTGTCCAGCACATAGACGCCTTCCTCATCCGGCAACTCCAGTCCCGGCACTACCTGTGGCCTGCGCGCTTTTTCGTCGTCGCGCTCTTCGCTCTCTTCCTCGTCGATATCCGCGGCCTCTTTCATCGCCGGCGAAGCATCCTCCTCCACCAGGTCCGCATGATCCTTCGCCCACTTGTTCGTCGCATCCCAATCCACCAGGTCCGCCGGCAACTCCTCCCACTCGCCGCGCTCCTGCGACAGGTAACGCACCCGGTCGCCCACGATCTGGTAATCGCGAACCATTTGGTAGGAGCCGTCTTTCAGGATCAGCCGCAGATTTCTCCCCATTCCGGGAACCGCAGGCTTCAGCGGCAGCGGTTTGGAATTCTGTCCACCCGAATTCTGTTCCGGCTGGCTCGGTGCAGACTGGCCCAGTGCAAATTGAATTGCCACGTTCTGCGGATCGGCCTGCGCAGCAAGCGCGATGGGCACCGCAAGGAGAACGGCCAGCGAAAGCGCCGGAACGCGCCATCTACGCGGAACTTGCTGAAAAAGAACCATGGCAACCCAGTTTAGACGTTCACTGCCACGCTCCGCGTTTTCGCGCGCGACAGTCGGCGAAATCGTAACTTAAGTACAACCTCTCCAGGCCCATCGCGTCCAAACTTCTGTAAGTTTTCTGTAGAATAGAAGCTGAAGGTCGCAAGGCAAGTAATGAGATTGACAGGCCCGTGACGAGATTCGCCACAATTTTCCGCGGCAAGAGCGCCAGGGCCGACGAAGCCGCGCCGGAGGCGCATCTCGCCCGGCCTCTTGCCGGCCGTGGCAGTCCTCTGCCTGCTCCTGCTGGCGATGCTGGCCGTAGCCCAGGTCACGCACCTCCACCCCAACGAGACCGACGCCGATCACTGCCAGTTGTGCATCGTCATGCACACGGTGGTGCCCGTTGCCGCTGCTGCTGCCATCATCATCATCGTGCAACTGGGAGCGTCCACGCCCCAGGCCGAGCCCATCGTCGTTGCCCGCCAGCGGCAGATTCGCCTCTTCATTCGCCCTCCTCCTGTCTCCTGCTAGGGCATCTTTCCGTCTTCCATTCAGGTTCACCGTCTGCATCGTCCCGCATTTTCATTCACCGGGCGATGCTTGGGCGCATCTGCACATCTAATTCTGAAGCGGACCGATGCTCCTCCAATGCACTGAGGACCCCGCGGCGTCGCACGTCCCGCGGCTAACATTTCTCGCATCCTTCAGCCATTCTTCAGGAGACTTTGCCATGCCGTTCCATCGTGGCGCAATGCTAGGCGCATCCTTCCCCTCCTCGCCTTGGTCTTCGCGGCGCTCTCCGCTTCCGCGCAAAGCGGCAACGCCGGAACCGTGCGCGGCACCGTCACCGATCCCTCCGGCGCCGTCATTCCCAACGCAACCGTCCATCTCACCAACACGGTCAGCGGATTCGACCGCACCACAACCACCGACGCCACCGGCCAGTTCAGTCTTCTCCAACGTTCCCTTCAATCCCTACACAATCGACGTCTCCGCCAAAGGCTTCGCCCCGTTGAGCCAGAATGTCGAGATTCGCTCCTCGGTGGGAACCACCGTCAAGCTGGTTCTGCAGATTGCCGGCGCCAGCCAAACCGTCACCGTCGAGTCCGGAGCGACCTGATCGAGGACGATCTCCACCTTCCACACCGATGTGGACCGCGACCTGTTCACCAAGGTGCCGCTCGAAAGCGCAGTCTTCCAGGCCTCAGCTCGCTGGTCACCCAGACCACCCCCGGCGTTGCGGCCGACTCCAACGGCCTCTTTCACGGCCTCGGCGACCACGCTTCCAACTCCTTCTCCGTCGACGGCCAGTCCATCACCGACCAGCAGAGCAAGGTCTTCTCCAACCAGCTTCCGTCCAACTCCATTCAATCCATCGAGGTCATCAGCGGCGCGCCGCCGGCCGAATACGGCGACAAGACCAGCCTCGTGATCGTGGCCACCACGCGCTCCGGCCAGGGCGTCACCAAGCCGACCGGCAGCGTCTACGCCTCCTACGGCAGCCTTCGGTTCGGCCACCGGCGGCTTCGATCTCTCCTACGGCGGCAAAAGCTGGGGCAACTTCATCGAGGCCGACGGCCTCAACACCGGCCGCTTTCTCGATCCGCCGGAGTTCACCGTCTTTCACGACAAGGGCAACGAGGAGAACATCTTCGACCGCGTCGATTACAGCTTCACGCCGGCCGATTCGATCCACCTCGACCTGAACTACAGCCGCTCCTGGTTCCAGACTCCCAATTCCTACGACAACCTGAATGTGCAGAATGTGGTCGGCGCGCGGCACCAGCGCCAATCCCAGTCTTCGGCAACGTGGGCAACGCCGACCAGCGCTCCAAGATCAACACCTACAACATCTCGCCCACCTACACGCACATCATCAGCAACGATTCGGTCTTCAACCTGGGCGCATTTGTCCGCAGAGACGGCTACGACTACTATCCCAGCGCGCAATCCGCTCGCCGATCTGGGTCCATCGAACCTGCAAACCTCATCCATCTCCCAGTACCGCACGCTGACCAACACCGGCGTCCACGCGGACTACTCCTACGTCAAGGGAATCAACAACCTCAAGATCGGCGCGCAATACGAACAGACCTTCCTGCGCGAGCACGACAATCTCGGCGTCGTCGATTCCACCTACAACTCGCCCTGCGTCGACGCAGGACGGCAACCCGCTGCCGGGCTACTCCAGTCCATCCGACTGCGACGGCGTTACATCGTTCCCGAACGCCAATTACCTCCCGGTTCTCGCGCCCTACGACCTCACCCGCGGCGGCACCTTCTATCACTACTTCGGCCACACCGACGTAAAGGAGCTGGCCCTCTACGTTGAAGACGAGATCAAGGCCGGCAACTGGGACTTCAACCTGGGCCTTCGCGAAGACCTCTACAACGGCCTCACCGACGCCAACCAGACCGAGCCGCGCGTGGGCATCGCCTACAACATCAAGCCCTCCGGCACGGTGCTGCGCATCTCGTATGCGCGCACGCTGGAAACGCCCTTCAACGAGAATCTGGTGCTTTCCAGCACGGCTGCTCGAATGCGGTGCTTGCGTCCGCTGCTTCTCTGCAATCCCGGCGTCTCCGGAACCATGGACCCCGGCTATCGCAACGAGTTCCACGCCGGCCTGCAGCAGGCCATCGGCAAGAATGTGGTCTTCAGCGGCGAGTACATCTGGAAGTACACGCACAACGCCTTCGACTTCAGCGTGCTCGGCAACACGCCCATCACCTTCCCCATCGACTGGCACAACTCGAAGATTCCCGGCTATGCGCTGCATGTCGAGGTTCCCGAGCTTCCACAACTTCAGCGCCTATTCTGTCACGTCCTCGGTGGCTGCGCGCTTCTTCCCGCCGCAGGTGGCCGGCGCCGGCGCCACCAGCGGAGTCACTCTGGGAACTCTCTATCCCTTCCGCATCGATCACGACGAGAAGTTCAACGAGACCACCCACGTCCAGTACACGTTTCCCACGATGGCAGTTGGTTCAACGGCCTGTGGGGCGGCTTCAACTGGCGCTACGACTCGCGGCCTCGTCGCTGGCTCCGTGCCTTGCTACGACGTCACCGATCCCAACAGCCTCTGCGCCGCCACCTCGATCACCTTGCCCGGCGGCCGTCGCGGGCGTCGACCTGAGCGGCCTGACGGCCGACGAGGAATTCGAAGCCGGCATCACCTGCAACGGCGTCACCGCCACTCCCACCTCGGGACTTCACCTCCTGCCCGGCCTCGCAGTACTCCTCGAAGCTGGTCCAGATTCCCGCGCCCGGCACCGAGGACGACGACCACAACCCGCCGCGCATCTGCGCCGCGCAACCTGTTCGACTGTCACTGTCGGCAAGAACAACATCTTCAACACGGAGCAGCTTCAAGACGGACCTCGACCTCACCGCCATCAACGTCACCAACAAGTACGCGCTCTACAACTTCCTCTCCACCTTCAGCGGCACGCACTACGTCACCCCGCGCGCGCTGACGGCGAAGATCACGTTCAACTTCTAGAGGTGCATGCAGCGAGTTAGCTGCAGAGCGGTGCTCACAGCCGCGGAGCGCCAATCTGCTCCGAACAAACCGGAGGGAGCAGGGGCCTTCAGGCCCCTGCATTCCCGAAGTTGAAGCCCCGGCCTTTAGGCCCGGAAATGCCGTTGCCCCATCCTTGGCGCGCTTTCGTTTTTGAATTGCCGATTCGACATGAATGACCTGTGCCCCATCCTTGGCGCGCTTTTGTTTTTGCGCCAAGGGTGGGATAGCACAAATCTCAATGTCCGGCTCTCAACTCAGCACGAACACAGCGGCAAGGTCCGCAAACGATCTAGCCGATTGCATCCACCGCTCTTCGGTACGCCTGAAAAATCTCATCCCCAAAGCACGCAAAAATCACCTTCTCCACCTCCACGCTTCTCGACCAGCTCCGCCACGCGTCTCGCCCACCGCAATCTCCACCGCCTTCTCAATCGGATATCCATAAACTCCGCAGCTGATCGCCGGAAACGCCAGCGTCCGCAACCCATGCTCCCGCGCAATCGCGAAGCACCGATCGATAGCAGCTCGCCAGCAGCTCCGGCTCACCGCGCTCTCCGCCGCTCCACACCGGCCCCACCGTGTGAATCACAAACTTCGCCGGCAGCCGGTAGCCCTTCGTGATCTTCGCCTCGTCCCGTCTCGCATCCGCCCAGCTGCGGCACTCGTCCAGCAGCTCCGGCCCCGCCGCGCGATGAATCGCCCCATCCACGCCGCCGCCGCCCAGCAAACGATCTCATTGGCCGCATTCACAATCGCGTCCACGCCAGCGTCGTAATGTCGGTCTTCACAACCTCAATCTTGCTCGTCATCGCAGCCCATCCCGAATGCGTCGTAAACTAGGCCATCGTAAACCTTCCCGCATCCCGCCCGCAACTGCCCGCCGCCCAACCCACCGCAAAACCCTCATTCCAGTATCGTTACTCGCCACGCTGATCCCATGCATCACTAATTCAGCCGAAATTTCCTCTTTCGCCGCACCCCAATTCTCTGCCATACTTGATATGTGCCCACCAGGTACGTCCAATCGCAAAAAATCAATAATGAGGTTGCATCGATGTCGGCAAAGTATGTCTTTGTGACGGGCGGAGTTGTGTCCAGTTTAGGCAAGGGTCTCGCAGCGGCTTCCATCGGCTGCCTGCTTGAGAGCCGCGGCCTGCGCGTCAACCTGATGAAGTTCGACCCCTACCTCAACGTCGATCCCGGCACCATGTCGCCCTTCCAGCACGGCGAGGTCTTCGTCACCGACGACGGCGCTGAAACCGACCTCGACCTCGGCCACTACGAGCGCTTCACCCACGCGCCTCTCTCGCGCGACAACAACTACACCACCGGCCGCATCTACGAGCAGATCATCCTGAAGGAGCGCCGCGGCGACTACCTCGGCAAAACCGTCCAGGTCATTCCCCACGTCACCAACGAGATCAAGAACGCCATGCGCAAGGTCGCCGCGAACGGCGCCGACGTCACCATCGTCGAAATCGGCGGCACCGTCGGCGACATCGAATCGCTGCCGTTCCTCGAAGCCATCCGCCAGATGCGCCAGGAGCTGGGCCGCGAAAACACCGTCTTCGTCCACCTCACGCTCGTTCCCTGGATCGCCGCCGCGCAGGAGCTGAAAACCAAGCCCACGCAGCACTCCGTCAAGGAGCTGCTCTCCATCGGCATCCAGGCCGACGTTCTGCTCTGCCGCTCCGACCGCGCCCTCAGCCGCGAGATCAAGCAGAAGATCGCCGCCTTCTGCAACGTCGAAGAGAAGGCCGTCATCGGCGCCAAAACCGTGCCCTTCATCTACGAGGTGCCGCTCGGCTTTGCCGCAGGAGGGCGTCGACGCGCTCATCCTCAAATACCTGCACAAAGACGCGCCCGAGGCCGACCTCGCCGCATGGCAGGATCTCGTCGACCGCTGCTACCACCCCAAAGACGAAGTCTCCATCGCCATCGTCGGCAAGTATGTCGAGTACGAAGACAGCTACAAATCGCTCAAAGAAGCGCTCACCCACGGCGCGATCTCGCAAAACCTGAAGCTCAAAATTCACTGGATCGAAGCCGAAGGCCTCGAGTCGCAATCGGCCCCGACGACCGCAGCTACGAGTCGCAACTTCGAAGGCTTCGACGGCATCCTCGTTCCCGGCGGCTTCGGCAAGCGCGGCATCGAGGGCATGCTGAACGCCATCCGCTACGCGCGCGAGAAAAACGTGCCCTACTTCGGCATCTGCCTCGGCATGCAAACCGCCTGCATCGAGTTCGCGCGCAACGTCTGCGGCCTCAAAGACGCCAACTCCAGCGAATTCGATCCCGCCACCGAGCACCGCATCATCTACAAGCTGCGCGAGCTGCTCGGCGTTGAAGAGATGGGCGGCACCATGCGCCTCGGCGCCTGGACCTGCGACCTGCAGCCCGACTCGCTCGCCGCGCAGGCCTACGGCGGTGCACCGAGATCAGCGAGCGCCACCGCCACCGCTACGAGTTCAACCGCGAGTACGAAGCCCTGCTCACCGGCGCCGGCCTGCGCATCTCCGGCACCACTCCCGACCAGACCTACGTCGAGATCGTCGAGATCCCCGGCCATCCCTACTTCCTCGGCTGCCAGTTCCACCCCGAATTCAAATCCAAGCCCCTCGAGCCCCACCCGCTCTTCCGCGAGTTCATCATCGCCAGCTACAAAAACCGTTTGCAGCATTCCCAAATCGAGTCCGTAGCCAGCCAAGTTGTCCAGTAGGATCCAGTCGGCCTCGCAGAGGGCGCGCAATGTTCGATGACCTCGATAGCGCAGAACAAAAAACCGAAGGCGAGCAGAAGCGTTCAGCGGAAGATGATGACAAGCCCATCCTGGGGCTAGCGCGCTGGTCGCACGTCATCGCTGGGCTGGTCTTTTGTGTGTTGTACTTTCCGTTTAAGAGCCATTCTTGGAGTTTGTACGTGGCCATCGCCTGCGCCTACTCGGTATTCGCTCTTGCGATCGCCATCGGCAATGCATTAGAAAATCTCGACGATATTTTCGGCGATCCGCGGATTCCACGGTATATTGCAACCTTGTTCGTGCCGCATTTGCCCGTATTGGGGCTGATCGTTCTGTGTACTTATCTCTGGCTTTATCTCAACGGAATCCTGCCCACATGGGCGACGCTGTGGGGACGCAGGCCTTCGTTGTGGAGCGTTTGCGGCATCATTGTATTTTGGCTCGTCGGCACGCGCGAAGGCATATGGATGGCAGGAAAAATCAAGCGCCGCCTCAAAGAAACTGAGGATTGAGCCGACGTTCTTTTGCACCTCTCCCGCTGCGTCGTCGCCCCTCACGGAAACCCTATTAGCTCGTCGTTGCTCTCCTGATCCACTTCGAGCGCCTCAGGCTCAGCAGAGGGACTCTCTCGCGATGCCAACCCAGCGCGGTCTGCCTTCCGATTCCGCATTACCGTCTCTAACCCCTCTAAAATGAGCGCCCGCACGGTCGACCCCTGTTCAGCGGCCATCACCTTGACCGCCCGAAACATTTTATCTGGAACGTCTACAGTTGTTCGCATATATACATATTAGCATATATACATAAATATTCTATATAGTCGACCTCAAGGCGCACTAGCGAGATTCTTGCGCCTTGGGAGCCTTTCAACATTCATTGGCCGTCCATCCTCACGGCTCCCTGATCAGCTCCGCTAGATCGGGCGCGACGATCCGGAAATGCCGCACATTCCATGTGTAGATTCGTTCCGCACTAAACTTCCGCGCGCACGTCAGCAGCAGAGCATCGTAAATTGTGCCTCCAGCCACTCCCGATCGCGCCGCGCTCCTGATTGTGTCCCGGTACTCTTCGGCTGTAAGCGGAATCACTGTCACCCTGTCCGCAATCTGAGTTACGAGGCGCTCGGCAAGGTCGGGCCTTCGCCGTTTCCCTCCGGGCAGACGAGACAGCACGGCATATACTTCCGCGAGCGTGTGCGCTCCGCAGGCGCTTGTCTCCTGAGTAGCCGCCGCAAGCAGGCGCCTGCTACCCTCATGCCCGGGCTGTTCAGGGCTGCAGGCTGCTATTAACACCGACGTGTCGAAGAACTCTTTCTCGGTTTCGCTCACGGCTCGTCCGACAGCCCAGAAACGAATCGCATCCGCCTCTCCCGCTGTTCATTCACCATCTCGTTCACGTCCTCCACCGTCAGCGGTGGCCCGCCTACCATCACCAGCAGTCCCTCTCGCATTTCCAGCCGAGGTTCCGGATACTCCTGCTCCAGCACCAACTGGTCGCCGGCACGCTCCAGTTTCAGTCGCGTTCCTGGCCGCAAGCGCAGCGCGTCGCGAAACTTCTTCGGCACCACAATCCGCCCAGCCTTGTCGATCTCAACGATGGTATTCATGATACCATTTTACCATAAAGAAATGGTATTTATTTAAATTGCTCATTACAATACTGATACATTCAGTGTCAGTCTTACCAAGGCCGTTTCTCTGACCCCGTGCCAGCGCCATCACACCTTTTCTCTTAATTTTCACCCCCCATCCATCCCACCTTCAAGCGAATCTCCCCGCAATCTCGTCTACTTCCCCTGTGAGCGCTCTTTCGGATGTTCTCTTTTGATCTATAAAAAGTCCTTCTTCGAGTCATAATTTCGATGAAATCGTACCTCTATTACGGCCTTACAGACAGTCCAACACATGGCCGCCCGCATCTCATAGACCAGTCCGGTTCGCCCGCGCAAAAACCCCCCAACGGGTCATTGACAATGAATTCGCCCCGGGCCTATCGTGTGTAAGTTTTGGGAATGAAAGGAAGGAATATAAAGATGGTCGCCTACTTCCAGCTTCAGCCTGCTGAAGCGGAGTTGCAAGACTTGGCAGAACAGTATTGGCAAACGTCCGGCGAGAAAGAACACGAGCTTGAGAAAGCCGCTTTTGAAGCCGGAGATGCCATTCGAAATGGGGATTATTCTCTCGCCAATCTGGAAGCAATCGTGCGCTGGAAGTCCGAGCGCGCCGTTCAGGTCCTCATCGGAAACAGCAACGAGAAGATCCGCCGCGCCTTGGCTGTCGCCGCGTCACCCGAGTCTTCAACTGAAACCGCAGTCAAAGCGCTGCTTGATCTGCACGGCATTGACATCGTCCTGGCCTCAGCCGTTCTGGCCGCGATCTTCCCCGAGCGCTATACGGTGCTGGATTTCCGCACCCTTGAAGCCCTCGGCCACGCGCGTCACGACGTCCGCTTCTACGAGGAGTATCTGGCCTTCTGCAAGCGCCTCGCCGACAGCAATATCGTCACGCCGCAAAGCGAGCTTCCCGCTCCAACGCCCTCTGCGCACGATCGACCGCGCACTGTGGGAGTGGTCGCGCAGCCACACCGAGTAACGGCGAGCTGCGGTCACCGGCAAATTTACGCGCTCTATCCCTCTCTCTAAGGGGGAGCGCGCAAATCCCAGGCGCACAATACGCCGTCCTCGCCGTCAGCCTTGATCTATCCCCGACCCAAATTGGTTCTTGCGAGTTATCAGCGCCCGACGCTGACAAGTCATCACTGACCGCTGATCACGAGCCCCTGTACAATCTCCCTCGTGAGTTCTTCGTTTGAAATCGGGCCGGTGCAGGTCGGCTCAGGGCAGCTTTTCTTGATCGCCGGCCCCTGCGTCATCGAGTCCGAAGCTCATGCGCGCTCCATTGCTGAAGCCATTCAGCGCATCGCCGCCGACCTCGGCCATTCCATTGATCTTCAAAGCCAGCTACGACAAGGCCAATCGCACCAGCGTCAAAAGCTTTCGCGGCCCCGGCCTCAAAGAAGGCATGCGCATCCTCGGCCGCATCGCCAAAGACACCGGCCTTCCCGTCCTCACTGACGTCCACGAGCCGGCCCACTGCGAAGTCGCCGCCGAAGCCGCCGATGTGCTCCAGATTCCCGCGTTCCTCTGCCGCCAGACTGATCTGCTCGTCGCCGCCGGCAAAACCGGCCGCGCCGTCAACATCAAGAAAGGCCAGTTCGTCGCCCCCTGGGACATGAGCCACGGCCTCGAGAAAGTCCGCTCCACCGGCAACGAGCGCGTCTTCCTCACCGAGCGCGGCTCTTCCTTCGGCTACAACAACCTGGTCGTAGATTTCCGCTCGCTCGCCATCATGCGCCGTCTCGCGCCCGTCGTCTTTGATGCCACCCACTCCGTCCAGCAGCCCTCAGCCGCGAACGGCATCAGCGGCGGCCAGCCCGAGTACATTCCGCTGCTCGCGCGCGCCGCCGTCGCCGCCGGCATCGACGGCCTCTTCGTCGAAGTTCACAACGATCCGCCCAACGCCAAATCCGACGGCGCCAACGCCCTCGATCTCAAGCTCCTCAAGCCGCTGCTCGAAAAGCTCCTCGCCATCCACGCGGCAGCGGACTGACCGTTCACGGCCCTCCGCACCCCACCATCCCCACCGTCGTTCTCCCATCCAGCACAAAGCACGAAATCCCGTTCACATCCGTCCGCAGCGTCCGCACATGCGCCTCCTGCAACTCCTCCAGCACCTCCTCGCGCGGATGCCCATAGCGATTGTGCAGCCCGCTCGAAATCACCGCCCATTGCGGCGCAACGCGCGCCAGAAACTCCGGCCGCGTCGACGTGATGCTGCCGTGATGCCCCACCTTCAGCAGCGTGCTCGCGAGTCCTTGCTCGGCGAGCATCGCCTGCTCGATCGGCGCTTCTGCATCGCCCTCCAGCATCACTGAAGTTGCGCCGTACGCCACATGCAGCACCAGCGAATCGTTGTTCGATGGCTCCGCGCCCGGCTGGTAATCGCGAAACGGCGCCAGCACATTCACCTGCGTGCTTCCAAAAGTGAATGCATCGCCCGCGCGAAAACTCCGCACCCGCACATGCAGCGCGGCAGCCTCATCCAGCAGCGCGTTATACGCTCCAAATCGCGGATTGTTGCCCACCCACAGCTCATCGGGATGAAAATTCCTCAGCACCGCCGGCAATCCGCCCATGTGGTCGGAGTGCGCGTGGCTCAGCGCCACCACATCCAGATGCCGAATCCCGCGCGCCCACAGCGCCGGCGACACCACCTCTTCGCCAATGTCAAAATCCTGTGGAGCCTGCCTCGGCCCTCCGCCAAATCCGCCTCCATCAATCAGCAGCGTCTTTCCGTCCGGCGTAATCACCAGCAGCGAGTCGCCCTGTCCCACGTCGATCGCCTCCATCAGCATCGCGCCCTTCGGCCGCTCCACCGGCCGCGGCATCACCGCCACCAACGCCGCAATCGCCAGTGCCGCCCATGCGCTACGGCGCATCCAGGGTGTCCCGCGCCACGTCCCGCGCGCCCCACATCCGAGGCTCTCGTGCGCCAGCACAATCGCCGCTCCCAGCAGCGCGCAGAACACCGCCGACTGCCACAGCAGCGGATTCGGAATTCGAAAATCTCCCAGCGCCATCGAGCCGAACAGACGCACCAGCCCCACTCCAAAATGCATCACCAGCGCCACCACCATCGCCGGAACCACCGCCGCCGCCGGCCACACCACCAGCAACAGCAGCGTCAGCAGCGCCGCCGGCATCAGCACCACCAGCAGCGGCAAAATCAACAGATTCACCGGCAGCGCAAAAATCGTAATGCGATGGAAGTAGACCGCCATCGGCAGCGTCATCGCCAGCTCCACCACGCACGAAACCACCACCAGCTCAACAAACCGAATCGCAAATCTCACGCCCCACGGAAAAATCCGCCACGCCAACCACCTGATTTCCGGCGCGTTCAATCCGCTCCGCAACCATCCGCATCATCACGCGAAACTCCGCCAACCGCGGCGCGAGCTTGATGTCGATCGCCACCAGCCGCAGATCGCGCGTCGCCGTCAAGTAGGGATGAATCGTTCCCTGCAAGCAGCGGCGCAGCCACTCCGGCAATCGCAATCACCGCCAGCAGCGTCATCTGCAGGCTGCGAGTCGAACAGGCTGCGCGGGCTCACCACCAGCAGACACAGCGCGGCAAAGCCAATCGTGTTCAGCGCGTTTCGTTCGCGATACACCAGCCGCCCAAGCAGATAGAGCGTCACCATCCACAGCGACCGCTGCACCGGCGTGGCAAATCCGGTGAAGAGCGCGTAGGCAAACGACGCAGCAATCGTCAGCAGCGTCGCCGGCACGCGCGGCACGCGCAGCCGCCGCGCGATCCAGAAGATGCACGCGGCCACAATCGCCAGATGAAATCCTGAAACCACCAGCATGTGAAAGGATCCCGTGCGCTCAAAGCCCACGCGCAGCGCATGCGTCAGATAGGTGCGGTCGCCGGCCACCATCGCTGCCAGCATCACGGCGTCGTCCTCGCTCAGCCGCAGTGGCGCCGGCAGCTTCCGCATCGCTGCGGGCAGCGCCAGCAGCCGCGTCGTCGACGCATGCTGCCACCCGCTCACGCGGCACGCCACAAACGCGCCCGGCGCCTGGCCCAGCCGCTCCACGCGATCCAACGCAACCGTCGCCGTCGACGTGATTCCCTGGTCCAGCAGATAATCCGCGCGGCTCCATACGCCCGGATCGCGATAAATCTCCGGCGGCAGCAAACGAACCACTGCGCGCACGCGCTCGCCGCATTGAAATGCCTGCGCTCCGCTCCGCTCGCTGCGCACCATCCGGCCAGCGCACCGTCAGCCGCACTCCGCCGCCCACTGGCGCCTGCGCATCGCTCTCGTCGTTCACCACTTCAACCGTTGCCACGCGCAGATCGATCCGCTGCGTCGGCTGCCGTAGCCGTCGGCTCGTCCACATTCTGCTCAAGCTCAGTGCGCACTGGCCCCGCATCCACCACGGTCCCTTCCACCGTGCGCAACAATCCGTCAGAAAGCGCAGCCAGCTCGGGCGCAGCCGCAGGCTGCGGCTCCATCTCCCCGCACCACGCGCCCAGCAGCAGCCACAACACCGCCAGCGGTAGCCACGCAATTCGCTGCGCGCGTCCGCCGCGACTGACCGCCACGCCACACAGCGCCGCCACCAGCACCAGCGCCACCAGCAGCAGCGGAGGCTCGCAGCCACACCCGGCTCGCCACAACAATTCCCGCCGCAAACAGCCACGCCGCATGAAACAACGGCACGGCGGTCAGGCCATGCGTGCGTCGCGCAGGGACGGAGTTGTCTTGGTGCATCGGGCCCAGATTTGAAGATTGAATTTGGCGTAAAGCCTATCAGGAATTCGGGATTCCAGCAGTGTTTTCCGGCACATCGCCCATCATCGGCGCAGCCGCACCACCGTCTCCAGGTGAAACGTCTGCGGAAACAGATCGGCAAGCGTCATGCGCTCGATCGCATAGCCCGCGCCAATCAGCGCGCGCAGATCGCGTGCCAGCGTCGCCGGATCGCACGAAACATACACCAGCTGCGGCGCGCCAATTCTTCCCAGCAACTCCGTCGTCTCCGCTCCCAGGCCTGTGCGCGGCGGATCGACCACAATCAAATCCGGCCGCTCTCCCTTCCCCGCGCCGCGCAGAAAATCGAGCGTCGCCGCCTTCACCGCCGTCGCATTCGTCCCCTTCAAATTCTCTTTGAGCGCCGCCATCGCCGCTGTCGCCGACTCCACCGCAACCACGCGCCCAAAACTGCTCCGCGAGCTTCCGCGCAAACAACCCCACTCCGGCGAACAAGATCCCACGCCAGCCCGCCGCTGCAGCCCGTCCGTCACGCATTCCACCAGCTCATCCACCAGCCAGCGATTCACTTGAAAAAACGCGCCGTGATCCACGCGATAATCAAACCCCGCCGCACGGTAAGCAATTGATTCGCGCCAGCCCGCGCCACGGTCCTTGGCTGGCCTTGGCGCACCTCCACCAGCTCCACGCCGCGAAGCGCAGGAATCTGCGGCAACAGCGCATCAAAATAGTCCGTGAGCGGAACCTGCGCCGCGCCATCCGTGAAGACACTGGCCAGCATCGACTGCTTCTGCCGCATCGCAAAAGAGCGAAATCTCAGCGGGCCGGCTCGGAACAGCGAACCGCCGGAACAGCTCCGCGGCGCCGAACGCAGCCTGCACCAGCAGCGGCGCAGCGATCGGGCATTCCTCAATCGCAACCACCGCATGCGACCGCCGCCCGCGGTAACCCGACTCTTCCTTCCGCATCGAACGCCAGCCGAATCCGATTCCGGTACGCCCACGGCTCGCCCGCCAGCACGGCAATCTCTTCCGGCGCACGCACGCCGCCGCGCTCCAGCGTCTCGCGCAAAATCGCCTGCTTGTAAGCGAGCTGCGCTTCGTACTCCGCGTGCTGATACTGGCAGCCGCCGCACGTCGCCAAAGTGCCTGCACGCCGGCGCAACCCGTTCCGCCGCGGCAGCAACAATCTCTTCCACCTCGGCCGTCGCGTACCCGCGCTTCTCTTCGATCACGCGCACGCGCGCCTGCTCTCCCGGCAGCGCCAGCGGCACAAACACTGCCTTGCCTTCCACGCGCGCCAGAAACGCCCCGCCATAAATCGGCTTTTCAATTTGAACCAGCTGCGCCGGCGCGGCACTCCGCGCGGAATTTTTCGGCGCAGCTTCTTTCCGCCGCGAGAATGATCCGTGCGCGTCTCTTCATTGCTGGCTCATGTAGAACAGGCTCAACCGCGGCAGGTTGTAGTGCACCAGCAGTTGCTTCCGCTCAAACTGCTGTTCCACCTGCCGCAGTTGCACCGCGCCCATGCGGCTGCGGTAGGGCGCCAGTTCCAGCGCCGCGTGCTCCTTCAGGCCCACCAGCAGGGCCTCCGGCGCAGCCGCTCTGAGCGCCGCATACAATTTTTCTTCGAGCACCGTCAGCGACCGCTCCAGTCCTTCAAGATTCACAGTCGCCGCTTACTCCTCGCCGCCGCCCGCACCTCCGCAGCCAACTCCGCAGCCGTGCCGCCGTTGCCCGGCACGCTTCGTCAGCAACCGTCGCCCGCATCCAGCGCTTCTGCCGCCGTCGTCAAATGCGCCGCCACGCGCTCATGCTCAAACCCCGATTCCTCCTCCACCGCCGTCGCCACAGCCGATCCCGTCGCCGCCTCATTCATCTCCATCGCCGCCTGCATCACCGCCTGCGCGCACCACGCCAGCCCGTTCACGCGCTGCATGCGCGCCCGCTTCTGCCGCGCCTCGTACTTGTCAAACGCCGCATCAATCCCGCGCAGCACCGCCTCCAGCGGAATCCCCGCCTCGCGCCACGATCTCGATCAGCGCCCAATCCAGCGTCGAAAGCAGCAGAACAGATCCGCGCCTCTGCTGGAAGCGCTCCTCGATCTCGGTAAAATAGTTGAAGTAGTTGCGCACAGTCTCCATCTTAAATTCGGCAACCGGAGACGAACGATGGCAACCGTTGGATTTGTCGGCCTCGGCATCATGGGCCGCCCCATGCTCAGGAACCTTTTCAAGGCCGGCCACACCGTCGTCGCCTACGGCCGCACTCCCGCCAAGCTCGACTCTGTCGTCGCCGACGGCGCTCAGCGCGCCTCATCCAACGCCGATGTCGGCGCGCGCGCGGCAATCATCATCACCATGCTGCCCGACGGCCCTGAAGTCGAAGAGGTCGTTCTCGGCGCCAACGGAATCCTCTCCGGTGCGAAAGCCCGGCTCGCTCATTATCGACATGAGTTCCATCAGCCCGCTCGTCTCGCAGAAGATCGCCGCGGCCTGCGACGCCAAGGGCGTCGACTTTCTCGACGCGCCTGTCAGCGGCGGCGAGCCCAAGGCCATCGACGGCACACTCGCCATCATGGTCGGCGGCAAGCCCGAAGCTGCTTCGCGAAAGCGGAGCCCATCCTCAAGATGCCTGGGCTCCAGCGTCACGCTCACCGGCCCCGTCGGCGCGGGCAACACCACCAAGCTCGCCAATCAAATCATGGTCGCCTGCAACATCGCCGCCATGGGCGAGGCGCTCACGCTCGCCACGCGCTGCGGCCTCAATCCTGAAGTCGTCGTCAACGCCGTCAAAGGCGGACTCGCCGGCAGCGCCGTGCTCAACGCCAAAGGTCCCATGCTCATCGCGCGCAACTTCAAGCCCGGCTTCAAAATCAGCCTTCACCAAAAGGACCTGCGCAACGCGCTCCAGACCGCCGAAGCCAATCAACGTTTGCCTGCCGCTCACCGCGCAGGTGCAGCAGATGCTCTCATCCCTCATTGCCAATGGCAAAGGCGACTTCGATCACTCCGCCATCGCCACTTTCGTCGAGACCGCCTCGCACGTCGAAGTCAAAGTACCGACGTCATAGCGCGCCGTATTTCCCCGGAACCTGAGCGCGTGTCCACGAAGCTAACCACCGGGTGCCCCACCTTCACCACGTCTTTGTTTTTGTGGCTAAGGTGAGATCGCACAGCCCCAACCCCGCCCGAAAAACTGACCACTGATCACTGATCACTGTCCTTCCCCCATCCCCCTCCGCCCGGCGTCTCAATCCGCAGCACATCGCCCTTCTTGAGTTGCCGGCTGCATTTTCCCGGCAGCTCAATCTCTTCGCCGCTCTCTGCCTTCACAACCACTGCGCGTCCCGCGCGCTCCGTCTCCGCCGCCTTCCAATCCATACGGCCGAAACTTTCTCCGATCCGCCAGCAGCGTCACCTCCGCATCGGTCAGCAACTCCACTTCGCGAATCAGTCCATCGCCGCCGCGAAACTTCCCCTCGCCGCCCGATCCGTAGCGATACGCATACCGCCGCACGCGAAACGGGTACGCATATTCCAGCGCCTCAACCGGCGTATTCAGCGAATTCGTCATGTGCGTGTGCACGCCGCTGATCCCGTCCATCCCCGGCCGCGCGCCCATTCCGCCCGCCGCCGTCTCGTAGTACGCAAACGCCTCGCCCGTTCGCGAATCAATCCCGCCGATCGTCACATTGCTCATCGTTCCCGCGCTCGCCGCCGGAACCCGCTCCGGCACAGCCTTTGCCAGCGCCCGCATCAGCACATCCACAATCCGCTGCGACGTCTCCACATTCCCGCCGGCCACAGCCGCCGGCGGCCGCGCATTCACAATCGATCCCTCCGGCGTGTGCAGCGTCAGCGGCCGCAGAATCCCTTCCGTCGCCGGCGCATCTTCGCCGAGCAAACACCGCAGCACATAAAAGCACGCCGAAAGCGTGATCGCGCGAACCGCGTTCACCGCGCCCGCAACCTGCGCCGATGAACCGGCAAAATCCACATCCATCGCTCCCGCCTCTGGATCGATCCGCAGCCGCACCGCAATCCTTCGCGGCTCATCGGTCACGCCATCGTCATCCAGCCAATCTTCCGCGTCGAAGATGCCGGCGGGCATCTTCTTGCAGCTCCGCTCGCACCAGCCGCTCGGAATAATCGAGCAGCTCTTCACTCCACGCCGCCAGCTTTTCCATGCCGTACTTCGCCGCCAGTTGCAGCACGCGCTGCTCGCCCACGCGGCACGCGCCTATCTGCGCCGTCCAGGTCGCCCTCACGCTCCTGCGGCGTGCGCACGCTCCGCAAAATCCAATCCAGCACCTCGCGATCGACCGCTCCTCCACGCACAATCCGCACCGGAGAAATGCGAATCCCCTCGTCTTCAATCGTCGTCGCCGGTCCCATCGATCCCGCAAACTTCCCGCCCACATCGGCGTGATGCGCGCGATTCGCAACATAAAACACCGGCGCCGTCCTCGCCCTCAAGAAACACCGGCAGCACCATCGTGATGTCGGGCAGATGCGTCCCGCCCGCGTACGGATCGTTCAAAATCGCAATGTCTCCCGGCGCAAACTCGATCGCCGCAATCGCCGCCTGCACGCTCATCGGCATCGATCCCAGGTGCACCGGCATGTGGTCGCCCATCGCAATCGCGCGCCCGCGCCCGTCAAACACCGCGCACGAATAATCGCGCCGCTCTTTGATATTCGGCGAGAGCGCAGTCCGCCGCAGCGCCGCGCCCATCTCTTCCGCAATCGAGTGCACCGCGGACTGAAAGATCGCGAGTTCCACCGGATCGGCCGCCTGCGTCTTCATGCGCCGCTCCTCGCCGATCCGATCCTCGCCAACGTCGATCACCAGATTGCCCAACCCATCCACGCGCGCCGCGCATCCCGGCAGCACCAGCGTCGCCGCCGTGTACTCGGTAATCATCGCCGGTCCCGCGATCGCATCTCCCGGCCGAAGCAGTTCGCGCTTGTAGAATCGCGTCGGCCTCCATCCGCCTTCAAACCAAACGTCGCGCTCGGCAGTACAGCGCCGCGCTTCCATCGCCCGCGACCACTACACGCCGCTCCGGCTCATACGGCTCGCTCGCCGCAACCATCCGCACGCGCACATTCACAATCTCCACCGGCCTCGCTGCATCCGCAAATCCGTACCGCTGCCGGTGCAATTCGTGGAAACGCCTCCATCGACCGTTCCGGCGCTTGCGGATCGTAACTAACATTTAATTCGTACCCCTGCCCTCGATAGCGCAGATCCACGCTCCGCTCGCGCCACGCCATTCAGTCCCTCCGCCGCAAACTCCGCCGCACCCTGCTTTTCAAGTTCGCCAAAAATCTCGCCAACACTCTCAATCGCATCGCCCGCCAGCATCACCGTGCGCGAAAAATCCCGCACCGTATCCGCCAGCAGAATCCCCACCGCCGAAAGCGCTCCCGGCAGCGCCGGAACCAGCACGCGCGGAATCCGCAGCGCCCGCGCCAGCGAACACGCGTGCAGCGGCCCTCCGCCGCCAAACGCCACCAGCGTAAAATCGCGCGGATCGTGTCCCCGCTCCACCGAAATCACGCGGATCGCCTTCTCCATCTGCGTCTCCACCACGCGCACAATTCCCGCCGCAAATTCCTCCACTGTATCGAGCGCGCCCTTTTGCTCGCGCATCAATCGCAGCGTTCGCTCACGGTCAAGCTCCACGCCTCCGCCCAGAAAGCTCTCCGCATCCAGCCGTCCCAGCACAAAATTCGCGTCCGTCACCGTCGCCCGCTCGCCGCGCCCAAAGCAAATCGGACCCGGATCAGCACCGGCAGACTCCGGCCCCACGCGCAGCATTCCTCCCGCGTCAAATCGCGCAATCGATCCGCCGCCCGCGCCCGCCGTATGAATGTCCAGCATCGGCACGCCAATCGGCACTCCCGCCACGATCGACTCGCGTGTGAGCTCGGCACCCGTCGCCGCATTCGCCACAAAAACATCTGTCGATGTCCCGCCCATATCGAACCCGATGATCCTGTCGAAGCCTGCCCACTGCGCCATGCGGCACGCACCCACCACGCCGCCCGCCGGCCCGCTCAGCACCGTGCGCACTGGCTCTTCCGCCGCCACCTGCGCCGCAATAATTCCGCCCGACGACTGCATCACATCCACGCGGCCGCCGCTCATGCTCGGCGCCCAACACGCTCCTCCAGTGCCAACAAATAACGCTCCATCCGCGGCGCTAGGTACGCATTCACCACCGTCGTCGAAGCGCGCTCATACTCGCGAAACTCCGGCAGAATCCGGTGCGACGCAGAAACCGGAATCCCCAGCTCCCGCAGCGCCGCCTCCACGCGCTGCTCCGTCTTCGGATTCGCAAACGAAAACAGCAGACTGATCGCCACTGCCTCAGCCCCGCTCGCCCGCACCGCCTCAACCAGCGCCGCCAACTCATCATCTGTCGGCTCGCGCAGAATCTCGCCCTCGGCGCTCACGCGTTCCGCGACGCCGAATCGCAAGCTCTCTCGGCACCAGGCACACCGGCACCGGCGCAAACCAGTCGTAGAGTCGCGCCCGCGCCTGCCGACCGATCGCAATCGTGTCTTCAAATCCGGCCGTCGTCACAAACGCCACGCGCGCGCCCGTCCGCTCCAGCATCGTGTTGGTGCCCACGGTCGTTCCGTGCCGCACCTCCACGTCGTCTCCGCCCGCCCAACTGCCGCACGCCTTCCAGCACCGCCCGCGACGGATCAGCAGGCGTCGAAAAAATCTTCTTCACGCGCAGCTTCCCATCCGCCAGGCAAACGCAGTCGGTAAACGTGCCGCCGGTATCGATTGCAATGCGCAAGTTCTGCGCTCCCCTGATGCTTTGTATCAGGGTACGACTTCAGTCGTGCCACAAAATGCTCAGTTGATTATTGGGGCTTCAGCCCCTGCGGGAAAGCTTCTGATTTTCTTCAGGCCGAGGGATCGAATCTGAGGAAACTTCGCACGATCAACTTGAAAGCTGACAGCTACGACAAAAACTCCGCAATCGCTTCGACCACCGCGTTCTGCTCGTCCTCGCGCAGCTCCGGAAATATCGGCAGCGCCAGCACCTCGCGCGCCGCGCGCTCCGCTTCGGGGAAATCTCCCTCGCCGTACCCCAACCCCTTCAGCGCTTCCTGCATGTGCAGTGGAATCGGATAAAAAATCTCCGATCCGATCCCTCGCGCCGTCAAAAACTCCCGCAGCGCATCGCGCCGCGCCACACGAATCACATACTGGTGCCACACATGCTTCGCGCCCGGCATCTCACGCGGCAGACACCACCCCATTCGCCGGATACGGCCCATCCTCCGCAAGCCCAGCCCTCGAAAACATCCTGCCATATCGCGCTGCCAGCTCGCACCGCGTCTCGTTCCACGCGCCAATGTACTTCAGCTTCACGCTCAGCACCGCGCCCTGGAAGCCGTCCATGCGCGCGTTCCAGCCCAGCTCGTCGTGGTGGTAGCGCCGCCGCATTCCCTGGTTGCGCAGCATCTTCACCCGCTCGGCCACGTCATCGCGATTCGTCGTCACCATGCCCGCATCGCCCGCCGCGCTCAGATTCTTCGTCGGATAAAAACTGAACGCCGCCGCATCGCCCAATCCGCCTGCCTTCACGCCCTTCCACTCCGCGCCCCACGCCTGCGCCGCGTCCTCAATGATCGTCAACCCGCGCTCTCGTCCAAACCGCGAAAACGCAGTCCAGTCCGCGCATAATCCGTAGAGATGCACCGGCAGAATCGCCTTCACGCCCGCCCCGCGCTCTCCATCCAGAACCGTTTCCACCGCCGCCGGCCGACAAATTGAACGTCACCGGATCGATGTCCGCCAGCACCGGCGTCGCCCCGGCGCGCAGAATCGCGCTCACCGAAGCAAAAAAGCTGAACGGCGTCGTCACCACGGCCTGTCGCCGGCTCCAATTCCAGCTCCCGCCAGCGCCAGCCACAGCGCGTCCGTCCCCGACGAGCAGCCCAGCGCGTGCTTCACTCCCAACTGCTCCGCTGCCGCGCGCTCAAAAGCCTCAACATGCTCGCCGAGAATAAATTGCTGCGTCTCCAGCACCCGCCCCAGCGCTTCCATCAGCTCCTGGCGCAACGGCTCGTACTGCCGTTTCAAGTCCAGCATTGGAACGGGCGTGCGCGCAGCCCCGCCGCCTTTCGCCAAATCCCGCGCCGAAATCTCTGGTCTCTTTCACAAATCGATGCTATCAGTCTTGATCAATCGCCGAATCCCCGCCGCCCGAATGTGTATTGCCCCGAATCTGCGTCATCCCAGACCCTCTGACCCTGCCCCCGCTTTTCGCCTATTCCATGGCAAACACACATCTTCGCCACCAAACCTGCCTTCCGGCTAACCCCACCCACGCCAATTCCGCATCCCAACGTAACCCTGCCTGAAAGTTGAAATAGGCTGGAAATCCCTATAAAGTTGACACATTGCGGGGTTTGCCGGCTCCGGGCGTTCCGGAGCCGTCCCGCGCATCTGATTCGCGAAGTAAAAGCAGCACCACACAACTTCACCAAGAAAGCAGGAGATCGGCACATGGAGAACAAGCCGGCACAAAATATTCAGGACACCTTTCTGAACACGGTTCGGAAGGACAAATCCCCGATTACGATTTATCTGGTCAGCGGCGTCAAGCTGACCGGGAAGATCCGGTCCTTCGACAAATATTCTGTGCTCCTGGAAAACAACAGCCAGGAACAGTTGATTTTCAAACACGCCATTTCAACCGTGGTCAGCAACCGGAGCGTGATGCATAGCGAACACCGTCCGGCTGCCGTGTCATCGGGCATCGGTCCGTCCGCGGTTCCTGCGCCGGTGCAATCCATATCCCAGGCGACCGCGGAGCAAGCGAGCTAGCGCGCGGAGCGTCCTCGAATTGACACGCGAGGCGTATAGGCCGGGCAGCGCTCGCTGGCCGGTCGCAATCCTCAACGGCCGATCCCGTCGCGGGGCGTGCACGCTTCAGCGTCCGCGCGAACTCTCGGCCCGTCTGGCGAGAGCCCCGAGCGCGCCGTCCTGGTCGCAGTGGACCTCGGCGTCCGCTCGCGTGCCAATCGCGCGGGATCAAAAGGCGCGAATGCGACAACTGTGCGCGTCGACCCGACTGCGAGCTTCCGCGCCGAACGACTCGCTGCGCCGGACTCACTCGCATCTCACGGACTCGCCTCGCTCGCAACGCTCACAGCGTCCGCTCACGCGCAGTCTCGACGCCCGGATCTCGACGCCGAGGAATCTCTCGCCGAATTTCGCGAGCTGCTCCTCAGCGCCGGCGGCCAAGTCGCCGCCGAAATCATGCAGCGCCGCCCTCGCCCCGATCCCGCCACGCTCATCGGCTCCGGCAAAGTCGAGGAGATCGCCGCCATCGCCGCTTCCACCAACGCCGATCTCGTTCTCTTCGATCACGACCTCTCGCCCACGCAGTTGCGCAATCTTGAAGCCGCTCTGCCCTGCCGCGTCCTCGATCGCACGCAGCTCATCCTCGACATTTTTGCCCGCCACGCCCGCACGCGCGAAGGCCAGCTTCAGGTCGAGCTCGCGCAGCTCGAATACATGCTGCCGCGCCTCACCGGCCGCGGCAAAGCCATGTCGCAGTTGGGCGGCGGCATCGGCACCCGCGGACCCGGCGAAACCAAGCTCGAAACCGATCGCCGCAGCATTCAGCGCCGCATCGATCAGCTCAAGCTCGCGCTTGAATCCGTCCGCCGCGTCCGCCGCCAGCAGCGCCAGCGCCGCGAAGCCGTTCCCGTGCCCACTGTCGCTCTCGTCGGCTACACCAACGCCGGCAAAAGCACGCTCTTCAACGCGATCACCGGCGCGCAGGTGCTCTCTTCCTCGCGCATGTTCGCCACGCTCGATCCCAAACTTCGCGCCATCGAATTGCCCAGCCGCCGCCGCGTTCTCCTGTCTGACACCGTCGGCTTCATCCGCAACCTGCCGCACACGCTCGTCACCAGCTTTCGCGCCACGCTTGAAGAAGTCGCGCAGGCCGAGGTTCTTCTTCACATTCGCGACGCCTCGTCCACCTACGGCGACGAGCAAAAGGCGCAGGTCGAAAAAGTTCTCGACGAGCTCGGAAGCCTCTCCAAGCCCCGCATTGAAGTGCTCAATAAAATTGATCTGCTTCCGGAAGACGAGCGCGTCGCATTACTTTCTCGCGCCAACTCTAGCCCAAAGGTCGAAAGCTCCGCCGGAGCCGGCGAAGCGGCAGCGGTTTCCGCACTCACCGGCGAAGGCATCCCCGCTCTACTTGCGGCCATCGATGCCGCGCTTCACTCCGACCCCATCGTCGAGGCCGAGCTCCGCATTCCTCAGCATGAAGGCGCTGTCCTGGCAGCTATTGAAGCCGGCATGATCATCCACTCGCGCGAATACGAAGGCAATCTCGTCCGCCTCAACGTCAGCGGCCCCACGTCGCTCATCGGCCGCATGCGCCGCTTCCGTCAGCGCGAACCTTGAGCGATCCGCCCGCTGTAGCGTCTTCGGCTCCGCCTAAAGACGGGTGCCCCCGGTCTCGATTTTGAGACCGGGGATAGCACTCCCTTGAATGTGTCATCCTGAGCGAAGCGAAGGACCTGCGGTTGCTTTTAGAATCGCCGACCGAATGCCTACGCCGTCAAGTTATAAATCAGGCCGTGCGGATCCTTGACATAGCACCGCGGAAACTCTGGCCGGGTGCCCCAGGTCTCGATCATGAGACCTGGGATAGCACTCCATTGAATTTGTCATTCTGAGGTCGCTGCGGCGACCGAAGAACCTGCGGTTGCCCTTGATGAGGCCGACCAACAACCTACGCCGTCAAGTTGTAAATCAGGCCGTACGGATCCTTCACGTAGCACCGCGGAAACTCCGGCTCATCCTTCACGATCTCGCAGCCTTTGGCTACGAGCCGCACCTTCGCCTCTTCCACGTTCTCAACCGTCACTTCAAGAACTGGCCCCGCCGCCGGTCCCTCTTCAATGAAAAGATTCACGCGCTTTCCATGCAGGCTGACCATGTTGTGATCTTCACCGGTAATCTTGAACCCCAATTGCTCCACGTAAAACGCAGCCGCAGCCTTCGGGTCCGGCGCTTGAATCAAAATATCCGTTCCAAATTTATTAGCCAATGAAAAAGCCTCCAGTTATTTGGTGAAAATCAATCCTGATTCTTCTCAGCGGAACCCCGCGGTCTCTCCGCCGTGGCGGATAAGTCCCGGAACACCGCATTACTTCAATTCCAAACTCGCGAATTCTGAGATTTACCGGCCGCCCGGCCGCTTTCCGCCAAACCGCGAACCACCTCGGCTACCGCCGCCGCCGGGCTTGCCAGTTTTTGAAAATCCACCCGGTCTGGATGAGCCGCTGGGCCTCGAAAATCCACCCGGTCTCGAAAACCCGCCGGGCTTTGCAAACTCACCCGGCTTATCAGGCCTCTTGAAACCACCGGGCCTCGTACCGCCGCCTGGTCTCGCCCCAAATGCAGGTCTCGTTCTCCCCGAGTCTGGCCGAGCACCGCCAGTGGGTCTCGCGCCAAAAGCGGGCCTCGTTCTCTCTGTGCCGGGCCGTGCGCCGAACGCGGATCTTACCCGATCCGCTCCTGCCGCCGTCTCCGGTCTGACTTCCCAGCGCTTCTTTTCGAATCCCGCAGCAGGCCTGTCCCCACTCCCAGCCGGCCTGCGCCCTTCTTCACTCCGCGCACTATTCGGTCTCGGCACCCATCTCGCCTTGCTTCCCGTGCGCCGGCCCGAATCTCGTCCGCTGTCAAACCTCTTCGCCGCTCCCTCGCGCGGCTTTGAAAACGGACGATCACCTTGCGGGCGAAACGGCTTTCGCGCCGCTCCATCATATCGGCCCGCCGCTCCCTCGCGGGGCTTGCCGCCAAATTCTGGCCCGCGCGGCTTCCTTTCTTTCCGCTCCCCGCCGCGCACTTCGCTCCGCTCTCCGCTTCGTCCCGCACCGCCGTCGCGCCCACCGCCAAATCCAGGTCGCGCTCCAAACGCCGGCTTCGCTCCAAATGGTCTGCTCGGCCACGCGCCAAAACCAGAACCGGCACTCGGTGGCCCACCTGCCCGCTTATCAAACCTCGGCCGCTCGCTGCTTCTCTCCGCCCCGCCGGCGCGTCCACCGCCGAACTCCGGCTTCGCCCCAAAACCCGGCTTCGCCCCAAAACCGGGCTTCGCTCCAAACGGTCTGCTCGGTCCCGCACCAAAACCTGAACCTGTTCTCGGCGGCCCACCAACCCGCTTATCAAACCGCGGTCGCTCGCTGCTTCTGTCCGAACCGCCCTCGCGCCCACCGCCAAACTCCCGCTTCGCCCCAAAACCCGGCTTCGCTCCAAACGGTCTGCTCGGTCGCGCGCCTAATCCCGAACCTGTTCTGGGCGGCCCACCTGCCCGCTTGTCGAACCTCGGCCGCTCGCTGCCGCGCTTTCCCGGCCCTCGTCCCGCTTCCTTCGGCAACGAGATGTCCAATTTCGTTCGCCGCGGCTTCATCTTTCCCTCGGCCGTCAAACGCAGCGCGTTCACTTCAGCTTCCGTCAGCTCGCGCACCTTGCCCGGCTCCATATCCAGCACCAGCGGCCCATATCCCACGCGCCGAATCTTCTCCGCAAAGTGTCCGATCGCCGCAAACATCTTTCGCAGTTCGCGATTCCGTCCCTCCGTCAGCACCACCTCGTACCACGGATTCTCGCCCACCCGCACCAGCCTGATCCGCGCCGGCGCCGTCCGCACCCGCGCCGAACCAACCTCGCCCTTTTCAATCGTCACGCCCCCGCGCAGCCGTTCCAGTTCCTCTTCGCTCGGCTGCCCGGCCACCTTCACCAGGTAAGTCTTCTCCACGCCCGATCCGGCTTTCGTCAGCAGGTTCGCCAGCTCGCCGTCGTTCGTCATCAGCAGCAGGCCTTCGCTCTGGTAGTCCAGCCGGCCCACGGGATAGAGCCGCTCGCTCGTCTTCGCAAAAAACTCCATCACCGTCGGCCGTTTTTCGGGATCGCTCACCGTCGTCACGTAGCCCTTCGGCTTGTTCAGCATGAAGTACCGGTGCCGCTCTGCGCCCTTGCAGCAGCTTGCCGTTCACGCGGATGTGGTCGCGCCCTGCATCGGCCTTGCTGCCCAGTTGCGTCACCACCTGCCCATTCACCATCACGCTGGCCGGCGACAATCATCTCCTCCGCGTGCCGCCTGCTCGCAACCCCGGCTTGCGACAAAATCTTCTGCAACCGCTCCAGCTTCGCCGGTGGCCGCTCTCGCAGCGCTCGTATTCCTCTTCGTCCTCGTCTTCGTCGCCGCCGGCATCTTCATCCGCTCCCGCTCGCCGCCGCCATCCCCGGCCCAGTCTTCAAGAGTTCCGTCAACCGCCGAGTCTTCCGTTTCCTCTCGGTACGCGTCCATCTCCACCTTGCCCAAATTCTCCGGCTCGCCCAGGTAACGTTCGCGCCTCTCCGCTGATCACGTCGCCAATCGGATCAAGTACCGGCTCATCGATCCGGAACTCCGACGCATCCTCACCCTTTTTGCCAACATTGGCTTTGCGTTTTCCAGCCTTCGCGCCGGGTTCCTTAATCTCCGCGACCGGCTTCTTCGTCTTCGCCGCGCTCTTCACCGCGGGCTTTGCCGCCGGCTTGATCTCGACCGCCGGCGTTTTCGCCTTCACCGCTACCGTCTTGGCCTTCGCGCTCGTTGCCTTGCTGCTGCCCGTAACCTTGCTCGCGCCCACGCCCTTGCTCGCGTTCGTGACCTTCGCGCTCTTCGCCGCGCTTTTTGGCGCGGACTTGGCCGCCGGCGATTTCGCTCCGGAATTCGCCTTGGACTTCGAATCTTTTTTCATGGGGAACTGCCTCTGTTTCTTCTTACTCCGCGCCGCCCGCGGTTTCTTCTTTTTCCTGGGCGTCCTCGTGGGTGTTCGTTTCCGCGGCCTCTTCGCTCGCCGCCTCTTCAGTCTCTGCGCTCAAATCCGGATCGAACTCCGCCGCCGCTGCCGTCTCATCTCCGGCTTCGCTCGCCATCTCGTCCAACTCGCTCGCCGCCATCTTCTCGAACTCTTCCATCGATGGCAGCTCTGTCACATCCTTCAGCCCAAACCGCAGCAGAAACTCCCGCGTCGTCTTATACAGAATCGGCCGTCCCACCACCGGCTTGCGGCCCGCCGTCACAATCAGCTTGCGCGCCAGCAGCGACCCAAACACTCCCGACGAATCCACGCCGCGAATCTCGTTCACCTCCGGCGCAGTCACCGGCTGCTTGTAGGCAATCACGGCCAGGGTCTCAAGCGCCGGCAACGAAAGCTTCAGCGCCGGCTTCAGGCTCTTCACAAACAACCGCACCGCGTCGTGGCACTGCGGCTTGGTTGCCATCCGGTAGCCGCCCGCAATCTCGCGAATCTCAATGCCCCGCCCGTCTGCGGCGTACTCCGCAATCAGCTCGTCCAGCACTTGCTTGATCGTGACTCGCGCCTCGCGCTCACGCAACTTCGCCGCGCGCTTCGCCTCAGCCCCCGCCCCATTCCCAGCTTCGACCGCGGCTTCGCCAGCCGGTTCATCGCCCGCGCCAGCTTCAGTTGCGTCTTCCGCTACCACCTCTGGCCTCGTAGCACCGGCCTCGTCTTGTGTAGCGCCGGCCTCCCGGCCGGCTGTCGTGTTGGCGTCCTCGCCCGCGCTCTCTACCGGCTCCAACTCCAGATGCGGAAACGCCTCGTTCAGCTGCGGCAAGCCCGCGTCCGCAGCCGAACCGTCAGCCATCTGCGCCGCAGCCTCGCTGCGCCGCTTTCCACTCCAGAGCCTCATCGGCAAACAGCCCGGCCAGTTGAGCCAGCGTTACCGGCTCCTCGGCGGCATAAATGACAGCTTCCAGCTTTGCTTTCAGGCTCATCCTCTTCGAAGCACCATTTTCTATGTTACCGGATGCGCCTCTTTTCTCACCCGTTCGCCACTATCAATCTTCGTCGGGTGCCCCACCTTCGCCGGGCTCTTGTGTTTCCGGCTAGGGTGGGCCGAACCAACGCCGCACAAGAAAAAAGGCGTCCGCCGTGGCGGACGCCTTCATCGTTACTGCCTTCAAACTAGATCAATATCTGCTAATGCAATACCTTCTAGTGCGAAATCTGCCTGAACAGCCAGAACAGCGTTCCTGAAAGCAACGCCGCCACCGGCAGCGTAAACACCCACGCCGCCGCGATGTTGCGAATCGTCGAAAACTGCAAGCCGCTATGGTTCGCCGCCATCGTTCCCGCCACGCCCGAGTTCAGCACGTGCGTCGTCGATACCGGCAGCCCGAAGTTATCCGCGGCCATGATCGTTCCCATCGCCACCAGCTCGGCGCACGCGCCCTGCGCATACGTCAGGTGCTCCTTGCCGATCTTCTCGCCCACCGTCACCACAATGCGCTTCCAGCCCAACCATCGTGCCCATTCCCAGCGCCAGCGCCACGGCCACCTTCACCCAGCCGGGAATGAACTTGGTCGCCTTGTTCACCTGCGTCTCGTAGGTCGTCAGCGCTGCGGTCTCGTCCGCGGTGAAATTGCGGATTGCTCGCTCTTCAGCATCAGCCGGATCGCCTCGCTGGCCACGTACATGTCGTTGCGCACGTTGGTCTGCTGGCTCGCCGGAACCGACTTGTACTCCTTGTAGAGCGACACTTCGTTACTCAGATCGTTCACCAGCTCGCGCAGCGCCAGCATCGTGTCCGGCTGCAGCTGCTTGGTGGCGATGTACTGGGTCACTGTCGCCCTCGCGTCCGCGCCCATCACAGCAGTCTGATCCACATGCTTGTTAATCACCTGGTCGGCCGCCTGCGATGACGTAACAAACGTCTGCACGTCCTTCGCGGTCACCGCGTGGTTCAGCGCGTACGCTGTCGGAACCGTGCCAATCAGGATCAGCATGATCAGTCCCATGCCCTTCTGTCCGTCATTCGATCCGTGCGCAGAAGCTCACGCCCGAGCAGGTGAAGATCAGCAGCGCGCGAATCGGCCACGGCGGAGGAGCGCTGCCCTTCGGCGCGGTAAACAGCACATCTGCGTTGTCGATCACAATCCTGGCGAATACGGCCACGAGGTACCAGCCGATGACGCCAATCAGCACCATCGTCGCGATCAGGCCCATCGGCGGATTCCAGCCCGCGAAATATTTGATCGGCTTCCACACCGCCATCCCCGGAGTGCCGAAGAGACCGAAAACCATCGGAGCTAAATACAAAAACACGTAAGCCCCAGGAATTCCTGTAATCGCAATGGTGGGAATCAACCACAGCGGCTTTTTGTGATTCGCATCGAATGCGTGAGCAAAACCCTTGGCCCATTTCGTCAGAATGAAAAACTTTGAAATCAGCAGCAGCGCGCCAGCGCAGACGAAGCCGACGATCGGCGAGATCAGCAGCACCTGGAAAACCTTCGTGGCCTGTCCCCAATCCACGCCCGAAGTTCCCGAGTGCACGCTCATCAATTGGTTTGCCACGCCCACGCCGATGATCGAACCCACCATCGTGTGCGAGCTCGATGCCGGCAGCCCGAACCACCACGTGCTCAGGTTCCAGATAATCGCCGCAATCAGCAGCGCGAACACCATCGCGAATCCCGCGCCGTAGCTCACCTGCAGAATCAGCTCCACCGGCAGCAGCGTAATCACGCTGAAGGCCACTGCGCCGCTTGAAACCAGCACGCCGGCCAGGTTGCACAGCCCCGACCACACCACCGCGATGTTCGGGTCCAGCGAGTGCGTGTAGATCACCGTCGCCACCGCGTTCGCCGTGTCGTGGAAGCCGTTCACAAACTCGAATCCCAGCGCGATCAGCAGCGCCACGCCCAGCAACACGTAAGGCCAGACGCTGGCGACAGTCACGTTGCTCAGGTCCTGCTGTATGTGGAAGCCGATGTAGCCCAGTCCGCCCAGCAGCGCGACAGCGACTACCACGCCGCTCACCCACGCGGAGCTTTTCTTCATCTTCTTGTCAAGAAGCGATACGCCTGCATGCGGACTATCAACTGTCGTAGCCAGATCGGCCATCGTCAAACTCCGAATTGGATTTTGTTGGATTCGAAGCTGGTGGGGGCAGGGAACTCCGAACCTCATCAGGGATAAATCACCTGTGTGAAAGGAGCATCAATGCCGTGTGAATTCGAATTCTGCCCGGCTCATCGCACGGTGCAAAAAAATGCGGCGCCTTCATCCTGTGAAGAGCGCCGCATCTCACAATTTCTAAACTATTTATTCCGGAATCGAAGTCGTCCCCTTTACCGTCAGCGTTCCCGTCACTCCGGCAGCTCCTGTTCCCGGCTGTCCGCCGCCCACGCTCACCGTGTACGCGCCCTCGGCCTCAATCAGCTGCGCCCACATCCGTCACCATGCTCAGATCGCGCGGCTTCAGCTCAAAGTGCACCTTCGTCGAAGCACCCGGCTCCAGATGCACGCGCTCAAAACCGCGCAGCGCCAGCCGCGGCGCACCCGCCACATCGGGAAACTTCAGGTAAAGCTCCGCCACTTCGTCGCCCGCGACCGCTCCGGTATTCGTCACCGTCGCTTCCACCACCGCCGGATCTCCTGCATTCACCGTCCCCGCCGGAACCGTCAGCCCGCTGTACGCAAACTTCGTGTAGCTCAGTCCATATCCGAACGGATACAGCGGCGTCCCCGTGAAATACCGGTAGGTCCGCGCCTTCATCGAGTAGTCTTCGAAATTCGGCAGCTGGTCCACACCCTTGTAGAACGTCACCGGCAGCCGTCCCGCCGGATTGTTCGCGCCCGAAAGCGTCTCCGCCACCGCATTCCCGCCTTCTTCGCCCGGATACCACGCGTCCAGAATCGCATTCGCGTGCTCGTTCGCCCAGTTCACGGCCAGCGCGCTTCCATTCGTCAGCACCACCACCAGCGGCTTGCCCGCCGATGCCACACCCTTCAGCAAATCCTCTTCCGGCTCCGGCAAATCCAGGCTGGTCCGGTCGCCCCCTTGAAAGCCCGGCTCGCTCACGTTCATCTCTTCGCCTTCAAGTTCGCTCGTAATGCCCACCACCGCCACCACAACGTCCGCGTCCTTCGCTGCCGTCACCACCGCCGGGTCCAGGCTCTGGTCGATCTTGCTCCACATCAGCTTCAGGTGCAGCGGAGCTTTGCCTGTCCTCTGATATTCCACCCCCAGCGGGTACGCCTTGCCCGCTTCCAGGTGCACTTTGCCCGTCATCGTCTCTACACCGTGCGGATAATTCGCCATCACCACCGGCCTGCCATCCAGAAACACGCGAAAGAATCCGTCTGTCTCAACTCCCAGGTTGTAGTCGGCCGTTTCTCTTGCCGTCAGAGTCGTCTCCCACTTCACCGTCAGCGGGTCAACATTCGCAGCCACCTCCGGCATCGGTTGCGCCTCAATGTCGATTCCCGGCTCAATCCGCGTCGCCAGCCCCTGTGTCGCGTACGTCTGCGCGCTTGCAAAGCTTACGATGTTCTCGTTCAGATAAGTCGCCTTCACTCCCGGCTTTCCATCCACGCTCAACAGCGTCTGTCCGGCACCGGCGAGGAGGCTTCCTTGCTCAGGAATCCCGTCCCCGCCATGTAGTGTGATCGTGTCGCCCGCGAACTCCTTCTTCAGCCCATCCAGAATCGACACCGTGTGCGTCGGAATTCCGTTGTAGTTGCCCAGCAGCACGCGCGTCTGCTCCGCCAGCGGTCCCACCACCAGACATCTTCTGCCCCGACGTTTTCAGCGGCAGCACGCCGTCGTTCTTCAGCAGCACCATCGACTCGTTCGCCAGCTTCAGCGCCAGCGCCCGATGCGCCGCGCTGTCCAGCTCGCTCGCGTCCGATCTTCGCGTAAGGCACCATCTCGGCGAATCGAACATTCCCAGCTTCATCCGCGCCGTAAACAGCCGGATCACCGCCGTATCAATCTCGCTCTCCTTCAGATAGCCGTCCTTCACCGCGTCGACATACGGCTTGTAATCGTGGTTGTCCGTCACCTTCGCTCTAAAGTCGATGCACTCGTTGTCCATCCCGCGCTGCAGGCTGATCGCCGAGGCCTGCGCCTGCGTCGGCTCGTAGTGGTGGCCTTCAAAAATGTCGCGCACCGCTCCGCAATCCGAAACCACGTACCCCTGGAATCCCCACTTCCCGCGCAGTTGGTCCTGCAAGGTAAACTCGTTCGCGCACGCCGGCTGTCCGTTGATGGCGTTGTATGCGCACATCACGCTGTCCGCCTTGCCTTCCGTCACCGCCGCGCGAAACGCCGGCAGATAGGTGTCCAGTTCGTCGTGCTTGCTCACATCCACGTCGGCAAAGTGCCGCGTCGGTTCCGGTCCCGAGTGCACGTCAAAATGCTTCGGCGTCGAAATCACGCGATAGTAATGCGGATCGTCGCCCTGCATCCCGGTCACAAACGCCACGCCCATCCGCGCCGTCAAAAACGGATCTTCGCCGTACGTCTCCTGCCCGCGTCCCCACCGCGGATCGCGAAAGATGTTCAGGTTCGGCGCCCAGAAATCCAGCCCGTGAAAGATCAGGCTGTTCCCGTCATTCGCCGCCGCCGATTGCTCATAAACCACCCGCGCCTCAGTCCCAATATCGACGGCCATCTCGTGAATCTTCGGTGTATCAAATGTCGCCGCCAGCCCAATCGGCTCCGGAAACTCCGTCGTTCCCACCACCGCCACGCCGTGCAGCGCCTCGCTCCACCAGTCGTATCCCTTCACGCCCAGCCGCGGAATCGGGCGCGCCTGATTCACCAGTTGGCTCGCCTTCTCTTCGAGCGTCATCCGATGCACCAGGTCAGCCGCGCGCTGCTCCGCCGGCAAATTCGGATTCAAATACGCCGGCTTCTCTGCATCCTGACCCCATGCCATCCCAATCGCCGCAACTCCCAGCAACACTCCCGCCACCATCCGCATTCCACGCATCGAAATCATCTCCCTGATCGTCTCCGATAAGCCGTTATCGTTAAGTCTTTTCCTGCACGCCCGCAGCAATCCTTCGAGGCGCGAAATTTCTCGCCCTCAGCGGCCAACTCTAAATAGCACGGGAACCGCTGTCAACATGCTCTTGCGCCCGAAAAAGCGTTTTACGACTGCGTTTTCTCGCTCGGCCGCTGCGCCAGCTCTTCCGTATTACGTCAGCTTCAACGCATAGCGCGCATGTTTGCGCTCGCCTGTGCGCACCAGCGCGCCCTTCTCCACCAGGTCTGCCAGGTCGCGAGTCGTCGTAGCGGGTGAAGAGCCCGTGATCGTGCTGTAATTCCCTGCGCTCAACCCTCCCTTGAATCCCCCCGGGCCTTCACGGAACAAGCGCAGAAGAGCCTTCTGCTGCCTTTCGTTAATCTGTCCGCGCAGCCGGTCCAGCAACTTCACTTTGGTCAATATGAATTCCACTTGCGCAATGGTGCGGCGTTGCGCCTCCAACGCGATCTCAGCGAACCATACCAGCCAATCGGTGATCTCGTTCTGCCGATTGGCTCTTTCGAGTGCGCTGTAATAGTTCTTCTGGTGCGCCAGGATGGTCGTAGCTAAAGAAACCAGTACTGGCTGGCCGAAACTCTGCGTCATCGCCTTTTCCGCAATCGCGCGACCTATGCGCCCGTTCCCGTCCTCAAAGGGATGAAGCGATTCGAAGTACAGGTGGGCCGTGCCCGCGTGTGTGATCGCCGGTAGCGGATTCTTGCTGCGTGGCGCTGTGCTGTTGAACCATGCGATGAACCGTTTCATCTCCGCCGGCACTCGTTTCGACGGCGGTGCTTCAAAGTGAATCTTCGGAGCGCCGATTCGCCCTGAGACCACCTGCATCGGCTCCCGGCTCGTGCGGTACTTACCAATGTCGGCAAGGTCTTTTCGGCCCGCTGTCACCATTCGATGCCAGCCAAACAGCATCTCCGCCGATAGCGGTTTGGAAAATGACTGGTACAAATCGACCATCATCTCTGCAATGCCTTGTTCGGCAGGCTTCACGCGCCGCTTGTCGGCGGGAACCAACCCCAATTGACGCTGGATCGACGACTGCACGCTCTCCCGGTTGAGCACTTCCCCTTCAATAGCCGATGTGGTCACGGCCTCCGCACTCATCAATTCCACGACGAGTTGACTGTGTTCGTCTTCGCCCAGATGCTTGACGGTGCCGATAGCAACGCCCGCCTCGAGCAGAAACTGCTCCTCTGCCCGGGTGAGTTGCGCCTCATCCCACTTGAAATGGGGCCAGTCCGGCTTTTGCCAATTCCACATCATGAGCGATAGCCGCCCTTCCTATCGCTCATTATAGCTCATTTCATGAGCGATACAAATCGCCCCTATCGCTCACGTTTGCCCCCTGAAGGACCCCTTAAAACCCGCATGTGGAACCCCGCATGAACCGGGCAAAGTTGATGTGGTTCGCTCAGCCCTAAACGCTGGAAGCTAGCCGCTAGAAGCTGCTCTTAAAGAAATCCCCCAGCCCCGCCCGCTCCGCATGAGCCGCCATCGTCGCCTGAATCGTCAGCGCCAGTTCCAGCGCCGCGCGTCCCTGCCGCGCCGTCACCTTCGGCTCGCGCCGCGTCCGCACCGACTCCAGAAACGAAAGAATCTCAAGCTTCAACGGCTCGCCCTCTTTCACTTCCGGCTTCACGAAGCTCAACCCCGGCCCAATTCGATCCTGTGCCTCATCCAGCGGCTCCGCCTGCGGTCCGGCCAGTCCCTTCGCAATCTCTTTCAGCTTTTCAGGATCGTTCTTCGCGGCAGCAATCTTCATCGCCAGCGCCACTGGAATTTGCCCCGACGCCATCAGCTTCTGGATCACCGCCGAATCGAGTTTTCCCGTCGTCAAAAACTCTGCCGCCGCTTGAGCCAATTGCGCCCGAGAACTGGGTTGCCCCATTCTTGCCGAGCTTCTGTTCTTGCGGCAAGGGTGGAACGACTCTGCTCATCATCTCCGCTAACCCCGCTGTCTATCCGAATCACCAGCACATCGCGCCGTGCGTAATCAATCGACACATACTGCCGCGGCTCAAAAAACCGCAGCTTCCTCACTCGCTCCGTCGAAACCCGCGACGCCGTAAAGTTCGCCACGCAGCCCGATTCAAACTCCACGCGCACATTCGCAATGTCCACCTTGGGCGACAGAATCGGCAGCCCCACCGCGCGCACCTCGCGCACCGCCGACTTCGCAAACGTCAGCACAATGTCCAGATCGTGGATCATCAGATCCAGCACCACGTCCACGTCCAGCGCCCGCGGCGTAAACACGCTCAGCCGGTGCGCCTCAAAAAACATGGGCCGCTTCAGATTCGGTTCCACCGCCAGCACCGCCGGGTTGAACCGCTCCAGATGCCCCGGCTGCAAAATCCGCCCGCCCCGCTCCGCGCGCGCAATCAAATCGTCGGCTTCAGCAAGATTCGCCGCCAGCGGCTTCTCCACCAGCAGGTCCAGACCCGCATCCAGCAGCGCCGCGGCCACCTCATGATGCTTCACGGTCGGCACAGCCACGATCGCCGCATCCAGCTTCAGGTCCGCCTTCAGCAGCTCTTCGATCGTCGCGAAGACCGGAATCCCGATACTGCTTCGTCGCCTCTTCCGCCCGCGCCGCATCCGGATCGACCGCCGCCACAAGGGCCACGCCCTCGCCCGCCGTCTCCAGTTCGCGCAGCACGCGCAGATGGTTGCGTCCGAACGCTCCCGCGCCCGCCACCGCCACGCGCAACTGCCGTTCGCCAGCTATTTCTCGGCCCCTTTGCCCTCAACCGCCTTCAGGCAACGGCTATAGAGCGCGAGCAGTTGGTTCACGTGCTCTTCCGGCTTGGCTCCGCCCGCTCCGGCAAATCCAGTCGAGCCCACTGCCGCCTTGCCAACTCCCGCCGTCCCTGCCACAAACTTCATCAGGTCCAGCGCAATATCTTCATTGCGCCGGGCTCCAAGTCCCGCGCTATTCAATGTGTCCATAAGCATTTCTCCGAACACCGATGCTACCAGATCAACACCTCGGCAGGCGGTCGTCCCAGCCTTTTCCGGCGCGCTTTGCCACGACGGAAACGGTGGGAAATCCAACTCCGCTCACTTCCCCCCCTCACTTCATCTCGACCAACTTCTTAAGCACTGCCTCCAGTTCCACCCTTCCCTTACGCGTTCCCGCCGCGCCAACCTCGAAATCAATCCACCCCTCGTTGAAGCCGTCCAGCATCTGCAATCGCGGCAAAGGATTCGTTATCCCCTGTGCCCGGAACATCTCCTCCCATTTTTCGCGCGGCGCCAACTCCATCTGCACCGGCTTGCCCAGCAGTTTGCTGAACGTCGCCGCTACTTCGTTCGGGCTTACGCGCCGCGGACCCTCTAACTCGACCGCTCGTACTCCCGTCCACGTCTCCTCGAGCAGTTCCGCCGCCACGCGCCCAATATCCTCCGTCGCCACCATCGGAAAAACCTTATCCAGCGGATGCAGAAAACTTGGAATCACGCCCTTCTCGCGTGCCGGCGCCACGTCCCACGCAAAGTTTTCCATAAACCATCCAGGCCGCAGAAATGTAATCGGCACGCCTGCTCCTTTCAGCTCCTTTTCGATGATCGTATGTTGTGTCAGCAGATTCTCCCGCGTGGCCTGTGCGCCGATCGTCGACAGATACACCACTCGCCCAGGCTTCGCCGCCTCCAGCGCCGCCTGCATCGCCGCAGCCATCGATCTCGCCTCCGGAAACCCCGGCTTCGGATCGAATACCGGCGGCGCCATCGCGAACACTCCCTCAGCTCCCGCGAATGCCTTCTTCAGCGACTCCGCGTCGTGAATATCGGCCACAGCAATCTCGCATCCCCTCATCTTCCATTCCTCTCCTTTTCGCTCGTCGCGCACCACCGCGCGTACCTTCCGTCCCGCCGCCAGCAAACTGTTCGCTACCGCTCCGCCAACATTGCCCGTAATCCCCGTCACTGCAAACATCGTCGCCTCCACAGCCGTGAAATCTGCGTCCTGCATCTATTCAGATGAGAACACCGTCTCGACCCACTCAAATCTTGATGTGGAAATCCTTCGTGGTCGTTTCTTATTGCCCACTTTCATCTCAGGCGATCCACAAACTCGCCAATACGCACGAAGCGCGTCCGACTCACAAACTTGCTACTCTCATATCAGCATGGCCCTTGCCCACATCGCCCTCGGCTCCAATCTTCCCAGCCTCGCCGGCCATCCCGACGCCACGCTCGCCGCGGCCCTCCCGCAACTCGCGTCCATCGGACGCATCACCGCGCGTTCCGGGCTCTATTCCACTGCTCCCGTCGGCCTTTCCAATCAGCCCCGCTTCTTAAATGCCGTCGTTATCATTGACACCGAACTCGCTCCGCGCACCCTCCTCGCCGCCCTCCTTTTCATCGAGCGCCTCTTCGGTCGAGATCGCGCCGCCGCCGTCCGCAACGGTCCCCGCACCCTCGACCTCGACATTCTGCTCTATGGCGATCTCATCGTCGCCCAGCCCGGCCTTGAAATTCCTCATCCCCGCCTTGCGCAACGCGCTTTCGTCCTCGTGCCTCTCGCCGAAATCGCTCCCGATCTCCGCGATCCGCGTTCCGGTCTCACCGCTGCACAACTCCTCGCCAATCTCACGACAGCCGGCTCTCCTTCTGACGCCGCCGTCACCCTCATCCAATCTCCGGTCTGGCCCTCCGCATAATTCCAACCCACCTCTAATCGCGCCAAACCCACCAACACAGGTAACCGGCTTGGTTCTGTGCACATATGTTGATGTGTTTTACCGGATAAGATAATTCCAATGTTCAGCGCGCCTCACTAGTTTGCCGCTTGCGGCAAGCACTCTGACGTTTGCCGCGCTGCCGCATGGTGGAGGTCAGTTTCATGTTGTTGCAATATTTCGGACTCAAAGAAGAACCGTTCGGTGTCAGCCCCGATCCGAGACGCCTGTTTCTCAGCCAAACGCATCGCGAGGCGCTTGAAGGGCTTCAATCCGGCTTCTCCAGCAACCGCGGATTCACCGCCATGATTGCGCCCCCGGGAATGGGCAAAACAACGCTTCTGTTCCGCTTCCTTGAGCAAATCCGCGAATCCGCCCGCGTCGTATTTCTCTTCGACATGGATTCCACATGCGAGCCACGCGAGTTTGTCGCCTACATCCTGCGCGACCTCGGCATTGTTCCCGCGCAGGGTAGCGCGGAAATGCACGATCAGTTAAGTGAAGTTCTCGTTGAAGAGAATCTGGCCGGCCGCAGATTTGTCATCGTCATCGACGAAGCGCAGAATCTCTCCGACGCCGTGCTGGAGCGCGTTCGCCTCCTCACCAACTTTGAATCCTCGAAGGGCAAGCTCATTCAAGTCGTTCTCTCCGGCCAGCCGCAGCTCTCCGACAAGCTCCTGCAAGGTTCTCTCCTGCAACTTCGCCAGCGCATCTCCACCGTCTGCCACATCAAGTCGCTTTCCATCGAAGAAACGATCGGCTACATCAACTACAGGATCAAAATGGCGGGCTATCTTGGCCAGCCGCTGTTTACTGAGGGTGCGATGAGGTTGATCGCGCAGGCCAGCCAGGGCACTCCTCGAATCATCAACAACCTTTGCTTTAACGCCCTCACCCTGTGCTGCAAGCTCAAATCAAAAGAAGTCGACATCGCCATGGTGGCCAAGGTCATCAGCGCTCTCCAGCTGATTCCGCCATCGAGAGAACCGCTACATATCTCCCGCAGCCGTTTCCGCCTCAGCCGCTTCCGTTTCGACTGCCGCTGCCAATCAGGCTGCCGAGCAATCGAGGAAGCGCAGGGAATTCGCCGGCCTTCAGTTGACTCCGCAATCCAGCGAGCCAGTCTCGCTGCTCGCTGATGCTCCCGTCTCAGCCGGTCCGGTCGCAGCCGCCTCAGTCGCAGCCACCCCAGTCGCAGCTGCCCCAATCACAGCCTCAATTGACCAATCTGCTCAGCGGCCCAGGAAGCGCAAAGAATTTGCCGGCCTCCAGTTGACTCCGCAATCCAGCGACCGCATCGCAGCAGCCGCGGTGGAAACACCCGCTCAGCCCGCCGAGCCTAAATTCTGGCAGCGGACCAAGCTGCGCATTCTGCATCTGCTTCCAGCCACTGCCGGCACCGTGATGCTCTGGGTTCCGGCAGCCGCGGTCATTCTTGTCATGAGCTTTGTGGGCGTGCTCCGTCTCACTGAAGTTTTGTCCCCGTCGTCTCATGCGAAAGACTTCGATCAGACCACCGTGTTGAATGTTCCGCCGCCGACTGACACCGACGAACCCGCGCCACTGAATCTGCTCCGAGCCCGTCAACTTCAGATCACTCCGTCAACAATCCTGCCTCAGCAACAGCTCCCGCTCCGCGCCCCATGCAGGCCACAGTCACCATTCCCAAGCCCTCCCCCATTACCGCGCTGCCCGCCCCGCCCGTTGCCGGGCCGCCGCATGCCACAGCCTCCGTGCCCACGCACTCCGCGGTCACCACCTCGCCCACCGCCCCAACTTCTAAGTCGCTCCGGCGCAATAGTTCTGCACCCATGCCCTCTGTGGCCACGCAACCGGTCGTGACTGGTCCAAAGACAAACACTCAGCCGGCTTCCACGAGTTCCGTTACAACCCCGATCGTTCCTCAGCAGGCTTCAGCGGCTCCCGTAGCTTCCGCGCCAAAGCAGGTGCGCGCCGCGCTCAGTGGCAACACGCCAGCCGCCCCAGAGATTGCGCACTCCGCCACAGCGACCAGCGTGCATGCAGCTCTGCCTCAACCCTGATCCCTTTTCCGCATTCAGTTGTCCTGACTTTCGCCCATTTCGCATTGCTCGGCGCATTGCGCTACCCGGCCCTCAATCAGTTTTGAAGGGGCACGGCTTTAGCCGTGCCGTATCTAGCGTCGTATGGAGAAGGGCTTTAGCCACTGAGGGATGCTCTGGAACTGGGCCAGAACCAATTCAATTTTCAAAACATAAATTCCGACAGTAGCAGCCGTGGTTGTGGGAAAGTTGGAAAGCGCATTTCATCTTTTCAACTTTTCCATGACCATCCGGGACCAAATAACCCACTCCGATTTAAACAACGTCTTGAGACAAGACATTCAGCTCCTGAGTGATGTTCTTCTCATGCTCGCCTGTCCTACCAAAACTCTACTTGCCGCCGTCCGCAATCCAGTAGCGAAGAACTTTGTTCTCTCCGCTGTCGTAGCTGCAAACAAGTTCAACGCGCTTGAACGCGCCGTTCGAGTCTTCAATCAGCAATTTGTTTGAAACGCTCGTCGTAATCCCCGGCGATTCGTGAACCGCCACTTCTTCATCGAACTTTCCATCCCCCGTGGCACCGTATAACCATCTGAATCTGTCGCCCGCAATGGTTCGCAAATATTCATCCGCGCCCCTCGAGCATGTCCGCTCCGCCAGCGCTCCATCGTCGCCCGAAATTTTTCCGTCCGCGCCCACCTGTTGTCGCGCTGCGGCCGCGACGCGACTCGCTCGCGTCGACTCCCATGCTCGTAGCCCGAAGAACCCGATCCCGCAGAGCCCAATTGCGCACACAGCAACGATCGTCATCGCCCCCGCGGGCACCTTCCACTTCGCGCCGCTCGTCCTTATCAACTCCCATTCGCGCGAAAATTGCTCGATGTCATACAGTAGCGTCCCCGTCTCATCTGTCTTTTGCCAGCGCACCGCCACCAGGTCCGTCGTCGGGCTGCTCACATACACTTGCCCCACCAAGCCGTCTGACCTTGCGTTTTGCCTGCGCGCCCTTCGCGGGATACTTTCGCGAACTCACTTCGCATCCCTCCCCGCTCGCCACGCATCATTCACGCTCGGAACCCTCATCTCGCCTCTCGACTGCAACGGAATATAACACCCGTCGCTCCCGCCCGCTTGCTAACGCGTCGCCGCCTAGAAACCCACCTAGCTGCATCACAATGGTTGTGTAGCTCGTTTCCGGTCATTGAGACTCCAACCCATGCGGCGGTTCCAACTCAAAGCGATCTTTCGCGCGTTCGTTCTGTTCGTTGCAGCGTCGATCCCTGCGCCGTCGATCTCGTCGCACCTCGCCGCCCAATCCGCGCCGCAGTCTCCATCCGCATCCACCGCGACCCAACCCGCCCCGCCTGCCAATCCCTTGCCGGCCGCGAAACCCGAGCAAATCACCGTCACCGCCTATCGCGCCCCGCTCGGCACGCTGGAAAGCCCCGTCACCACCCGCCTGCTCACCACCGAGTCTCTGCGCTCGACCGCCGGCATCACCTTCGACGATCAGCTCCGCCAGCTTCCCGGCGTCGAGCTTTTTCGCCGCTCCAGTTCGCTCGTCGCCAATCCCACTTCGCAGGGAATCAGCCTTCGCGCCCTCGGTTCCACCTCCGCCAGCCGCACGCTCGTCACCGAAGACGATGTCCCGCTCAACGATCCGCTCGGCGGTTGGATTCACTGGCAGGAGCAGCCCGAGCTCTCCATCCAATCCGTCGAACTCGTTCGCGGCGGCGCCAGCGACCTCTATGGCTCCAGCGCCATCGGCGGCGTGGTCAACATCATTCCCGTGCGCCCCACGTCGAATCTCGCCGAACTAAGCTCCACGTTTGGCGGCGAAGGCACGTACGACAACAGCCTCCTCGCCGCAGCTCATTCAGGTCCGTGGAATCTTCTCGTCTCCGGCGGCCTCATCGGCACCGACGGCTACATTCAGGAGAGCCCATCCCAGCGCGGCCCCGTCGATGTCGCCAGCAACGTTCACAGCCAGAACGCACTCGTCCTTGCCGGCCGCGATTTCGCAAATCTGAAGCTCTTCGTCCGAGGCACCGGCTTCGACGAATCCCGCCACAACGGAACTCCCTATCAAATAAACGCCACTCGCCTCATCCGCTACTCGACCGGTGCCGACTGGCAAAACGCGCGCAGCACCGCCGTCGCTCTTCGTTTTTATGGTTCCGACGAGCGTTATCGCCAAACCTTTTCCAGCATTTCGAATCTCCCCAACTTCGGCGACGCGTCCTGCACATATCGCTGCGGCGAGACGCCGAGCAAATTCTCCTACGTCCCTGACAATGAGCTCGGCGCATCCGCGCATTGGAGCCAGCCATTCGGCGCGGGTCTCTTGCTCGTCGCCGGAGCCGACGCGCACGACGTCCGCGTCTGGGATCGCGAGCAAAGCTACACCGGCGCTGACGCCCTCACCAACCTCGCCGACCATCAGCGCGACTCCGCCGCCTACGTTGAAGCCATGTGGGCGCACAAAGCCTGGACCCTCGTCGCCTCATCCCGAATGGACTGGTTTCAAAATTACGACGGCCACGAAACCCAATGGAACGGATCAACTTGGTTGCCCACCACCACTCAGCCACCGCAGCGCGACGAGCGCATATTTGACCCGCGCCTCGGCCTTTCTCACAAGCTCTCCGACCACTGGGCCCTCACCGCATCGGGCTTTCGCGCCTTCCGCTCTCCAACGCCCAGCGAGCTTTATCGCTCCACGCAGGTCGGCAACCAGCTCACCGTTGCCAACGGCAATCTCCTCAGCGAGCGCGCCACCGGATGGGAAGCAGGCCTCGCCGCCCAGCGCTCCTGGGGCAGCATCCGCTCCAGCTACTTCCTCACTCAGGTCAATCGCCCCATCGCCGCCCTCACCAACAATCCCACTTCCTCGCCCATCCTGCTCATGCGCGAAAATCTCGGCCAGATCGAAAGCCGCGGCGTCTCCCTCGACTACGAACTTCACCCCCGCTCCTGGCTCGCAGTCGACGGCGGCTACCAGTATCGCGCATGCCGTCGTCTCGCGCGGCACGCAGGATCTCGGCAATTGGATTCCCGAGGTCGCCCGAAACATGGCCACTCTCAATCTCCGCGCATCGCGTCCGCGCCTCGGAACCATCAGCCTCGAAAGCCGTCTCAGCGGCCGCCAGTTTGACGACGACGCCAACGCCTATCTCCTCCACGGCTACTTCCGTCTCGACGCCTACGCCTCGCACAACTTCTCCCGAAGCCCGTTCGGCAAACGCCTCCTCGGCTCGCAAATCGAAATCTTCGCCGCCGGCGAAAATCTCTTCAACCGCTCGATCGAAGTCTCCAAAACCCCCACCACCACGCTCGGCCAGCCACGCACCGCCCGCGCCGGCTTCCTCATCCACCTCGGCCACGCCAACAAATAGCTATCGGCGTAGGGAAGCTCTAACAGTGAGTTTTCAACGCCACGCTTTCGTTTCCGCTGCTTTGAAGGGGCACGACTTTAGTCGTGCCGTAAACCTCCTCTCATTTCCGCCGTTTTGAAAGGGCACGACTTCAGTCGTGCCGTAAGTCTCGGCTCATTTTGGCGGGGGCTTCAGCCCCTGAGGGGTTGCCTTCAGCGAATCTGCCCCAACGCCCGTCCACTAGAATCGACACGTGCCCCCGCTCTTCCAACTCCTCGCCGAATCCCCCGCCGGCGGCCGCCGCGGCCGTCTCATCCTCCCTCACCAAACCGTCGAAACCCCTGTCTTCATGCCCGTCGGCACGCAGGGCACCGTCAAAGCCGTCCCGCAGGACACGCTCGAATCTCTCGGCGCGGAAATCATCCTCGGCAACACCTACCATCTCTATCTCCGCCCCGGCCACGAAGTAATCCGCCGCATGGGCGGACTTCACAAATTCATGAGTTGGCCGCGCGCCCTCCTCACTGACTCAGGCGGCTTCCAGGTCTTTTCCCTCAGTTCGCTCCGCAAAGTCACCGACGAAGGCGTCCAATTCCGCTCGCATTTAGACGGTAGCTCGCACTTCTTCACTCCCGAGCACTCCATCGATGTTCAAATCGCCCTCGGCGCCGACGTCGTCATGGCTTTCGACGAGTGCACCGAGTATCCCGCCGATCGCGCCCGCGCCGAAGAGAGTCTCCGCCTAACCATGGCCTGGGCGCAGCGCTCGCTCGATCACTTCCGCACCCACCAACACGAAGTCCCCTGGCGCAATCAACCTGAGCAAGACCAGGCCCGGCACGAACATGAATTTGTAGCGCCGGCGTCCTCGCCGGCTGTCGTGCGGGCGTCCACGCCCGCACTTCGATCCCAAGAAGGCCACAACTGCGCCCACACCCAATCCATCTTCGGCATCGTCCAGGGCGGCATGCACCGCGACCTTCGCCGTCAATGCGCCGAGCGCCTCGTCGAAATGGACTTCGACGGCTACGCCATCGGCGGCCTCAGCGTTGGCGAGCCGCGCGATTTAACGTTAGAAATAATCTCTGAAGTCGTGCCGCTGTTGCCCAAAGACAAGCCCCGCTACGTCATGGGTGTCGGCTACCCCGACGAAATCGAGCAATACGCGCGCCACGGCGTCGACATGATGGACTGCGTTCTTCCCACCCGCGCCGCTCGCCACGCGCTGCTATTCACAAGCGAAGGCCGCCTCAACATCAAGAACAAACAATTCGCTGAAGACCAATCCCCGCCCGATCCCGCCTGCCAGTGCCCCGTCTGTCGCCGCTACTCGCGCGCCTATTTGCGTCATCTCGATGCAGGCCGGCGAGCCGCTCTCCGCCACCCTCAACTCCATCCACAATCTCGCCTATTACCTCAGCATCATGCAACGCGTCCGCGAATCCCTCCACTCCGACTCTCCCGCGCTCGACTCTAATTACTAACCACTAATCACTAGTCACCAACCACTGCACTTCCCAGCAACTGCTTCAGCGCCTCCACATATTCGCCCAGCGCCGTGCGTCCCTTCTCCGTCATCCGGTAGAGCGTCTGCGGCTTGCGCAGCACAAACTGCTTCTTCATCGCCACATACCCTGCCTCCTCGAGCTTCATCAACTGCGCGCCCAGGTTTCCATCCGTCGAGCCGGTCTTCTCTCGCAGCCACGTAAACTCCGCCTCGTCCACTCCCATCAGCAGCGAGAGCACCGCCAGCCGCAGTTTCCCGTGAATAACAGGATTCAACTCCGGCAGCTCAGGCATTTACCGCCCCCTGCTGCCGTCGGCCGCGCGACTCCAGGATCATCGCGTAAATTCCAAACAAAATCTGGCAGATAAAAATCGCCACCAGGAAAGCGATCAGGCTTTGGGTAGCAGTGCCAAACAGTGAGGCCGCCGATGCCAGCCACCACACCACTGCGCATCCGATCTGCGCCGGCCACTTCAGCAGCATTCCTGAAGCAGCGTTTGCTGTGCCCAGCAACGTCATCACCACAGCCAAAATCGCTTGCTGGTCAGCCCTGCCGCTCAACCCCAGCGGCAGCAGCAGCGCAAACATTGAAATTCCCATCGCCGCCCAGATGGAGATAATCGCCCGCCCAATCGTCGTCATCGGCGCATTTGCGCTCTTGCGCATCCGCCGGGCCAACGTCGCATTCAACACCCACGTGCCAACCATCGTCACGGGCCACGCCATGTAGTGCTGCCCCCAGATCGGCCCGCCAAACATCCCTGAAGACCACGCGAGGGCCACGTAAAACGCCACTCCCCAGAGCACAATCGTCCATGCCCATCGCGTGGTGCTCCGCCGTCCCTCGGCAATCATGCTCTCAATCAGTTCCAGCCGCTCCGTCAACTCCACCTTTTCAGCACTCATAACATTCCTCTCCTCGTTCACCTGTCTGCTTAGTCCCTCAGTCCCTCAGCCCCTTAGTCCCGAGTCCCTGCCCGTTGCCCCATCCTGCAGTCATCCTGAGCGACCCGAGTCCGCCGCGGCGGACGAGGGGAGTCGAAGGACCTGCATTTTGGGATTCTGGCGAAGGGTGGGATAGCACAAATCTCAACCCGCCACTCCTAACCCGGCAACCCCGCCAACCGCTTTTTTCTATTCCCTATTCCCTATTCCCTGTTTTTTCACGCGTACTCCCACCGTCTCGCCACTCTCCGCGCAACCACAAACAGCACCACTCCGATCCCCACCAGCACTCCCACCTGCGGCCACAACTCTGTCACCGGCAAATCCCGCCAGAACACCTTCGTGAATCCGTCGATCGCCCACGCATTAATCGTCAGCAATCCTGCCTCCTGCATGCTCTCCGGCATCAGGAACCGCGGAAACATACTGCCGCCCACCGACGACATAATCAGAATCACCAGCGTCGACAGCGCTCCCAGCTGCGCCCGCGTCTGGCACGCGCTCGCCAGCAGCATCCCGAACGCCGCCACCGCAAACGCCGTGCACAATCCCATCACCACAAACCCCGGCAGATGGCTGAAGAAATCCAGCTTGAACACCGCCCATCCCCACAGAAACATCGCCACCAGTTGCAAAAACGCGAGCCCCGTATTGAACACCAGCTTTCCCGCCAGCAACTTCGTCATCGTCACCCGTGTGCTCAGCACCCGCTCCAGCGTTCCGCTCTCCGCCTCGTCCAGCAGCGCCCCAGCCGAACTGCTCGCCGTGAACATCAGAAACATCACGCCGATCGCCGCCGCGTAAAACGAAATCATTGGGCTCTTCTTGTTCTCGCCCACCACCGCGCGCACGTTCACCGCCACAATCCCCGCGCCCGCCGAATTCGCTCCGCTCCCCGAATTCCCACTGCCCGTCTTTCCGTCCGCTTCCGCCTTCCGCAGCGCCTCCAACCCCTCATCCACCTTCGCCTTCTGCGCCGGCGTAAATCCGCCCACGTATTCGTCCGCGTACTTCATTCCCTCGTCGGCCATCGCCGACGGCATCGATGTCATCGCCACTTTCTGCAACAGTCCAACCACAATCTGCGGAGCGATCGTGTCGCTCTGGTCGTTCAGCAACTCCAGCGTGCTCCCTCCTGCATCGGGTCCGAACGCAATCGGGTGCTGTCCAAATCCCGCAGGAATAATCAGCGCCACCGGCGCGTCGCCCGCTTTGACCGCAGTCTCAGCCGTTTCCGCCGTGTAATCCGGAAGCGGCGGCGCATTCTTCTTCTCTGAGCTGGGCTTCATCATCACCACCAGCGACGACTCGCTCTTGAGCCCGCTCACCAACGCCTGCGAAGCCCGGCTCTGGTCCTGGTCCACCACAATCAGCTTCACTGTCGGTGTCGAGTTGTTATTCCTTCCGAAAATCACCGCGAAGATCGAGAAAAACGCCAGCGGCAACACAAAGCTCAACACCATCGCGCCGCGATCCCGCCTCAATGCAATCAATGCCGTCCTTGCTACTTGAAAAATCAATCTCGTAGCTCCCTTCCAGTAAGGTGCAGAAATACCGACTCCAGATTCGGCCGCCGCAGCGTCAAATCCTCAAGCTCCAAACCCGCCTTCGTCGCATCATCCAGCAGCGGAGCGATCTCCCCCGCCTGCTCAATCGTGAACTCCGCCGTCTCGCCCTTCACTCGGCCGCCGTGCCGCGCTGCCCACGCCTCAATCGCTTGCGTCTCTCCCGCAAACCGCGCCAGCACCTGGCTGCGTCTTCCAAAGGTGCTCTCCACCAGCTCCTCGTTCGTCCCCTCGGCAATAATCTTTCCGTGATCGATAATTGCGATCCGGTCGCACAGCCGCTCCGCCTCTTCCATGTAGTGCGTCGTGTAAACAATCGCGGTGCCCGCATCGCGCAACGCCTCGATCATCTCGAAGATCCGGTTCCTCGATTGCGGATCGACCCCGACCGTCGGCTCGTCGAACAGCACCACCTTCGGCCTGTGAATCATTCCCGCCGCCATGTTCAGCCGCCGCTTCATCCCGCCGCTCAGCGTCTTCGCCACGTCGTTTTGCTTGTCTTCGAGCGCCGCCCAATTCAGGCACCACGCAATCGCGCTTTTCAGCTCCTGCCCCTTCAGCCCGTAGTACCGCCCAAACGATCCCAGATTTTCCCTGCACGTAATCCGCGGATAAATCGACAGCTCCTGCGGAACCCATCCCAGCGCCATCCGCGCCTCAGTCGATCCCGCCGCATTCCCCATCACCGTCACGCGTCCGCTGTCCTGATGCACGCGCCCCACCATGCTCCGGATCAGCGTGCTCTTTCCCGCTCCGTTCGGCCCCAGCAGTCCCAGGCACTCGCCCGCGCGCACCGTCAGGCTCACCCCATCCACCGCCGTCAAATCGCCGAACCGCTTCACCAGCCCGTCAACTTCCAGCGCCGTCCCGGTTTCCGTCCTCGTCTTCTGTGCACGTCGCCGTCATCGTCCCTCACTCATCTCCGCTCGCTAGCCACAATAGTCGTGTTCCCTTACTCCTGCCGCTCAGTGAAGAGTACTCTATAATCTAGAGTATCGAAGTGTCAAGATAATTCTTCCGCATCCCGTGACTTTCTCCCGCGTCCGCGCTAACTCATTGAATTAAAATGATCAACCTCGTCATTGCGTGTCATCCCGAGCGAAGCCCGTCCGGGGCCTCATGATCGCATCGCGATCATGGGGTAAGCGGAGCCGAGGGGCCTGCTTTTGCTTATCCTCATCGTGATCCATCGAATTCGACCGAACAGCTCTCAACCGAACAGCCCTCAGCCCGGAACAACTCATTTCGCCACCGACGCCGCCTTGCTATTTCCCGCGACTGCCATCAATCTCGGCAAAATAATCTTCTCCATGATCGTGTTCGGTGGAGTCGAGTCGGCGTTGTATCCGCCCGCCGTGAAGACGGCGACCAGATCGTACTGCGGCAGGATGAAGATCTTTTGTCCGCCGTTGCCCTGCGCCGCTGGAACAACAATCTGCTGCGAACCCGAAGCCGTCTTCACATCAAATGCATGGCGCCACCAGAAGTAGCCGTAGCTCACGCCATCAACGTGGCTGTGTTCGGCGAGCGATGTGCGCACCCACGATTCCGACACAATCTGCTTCCCGTGCCAGCGTCCACCGTCCGCGAACAGAATTCCAAGCTTGAGCATGTCGCGCGGGCGCAGATGTATCTGCGAGTATTCCTTGTCATCATTAGTCAGGTCGTAGTTCCAGGTCCAGTCTGTGCGCGCAATCCCCAGCGGCCCAAACAAATTCGCCTGCGCAAACTCCGGCAGCTTCATGTGGACTGCGTTTTCCGTCATCCGGCCCACCACTGCCACGCCGCCAGAGCAGTAGAACCCCGCAGTTCCTGGGTCGTTGATCATCGGCAAATCGAGCGTCGCCTTCACCCAGTCAGGTTTGTCGTCGATCACTTCCTCGCGCCCCGGCGAAGTGGAACTATGGTCGTTGCAGTCGAGTCCCGAACTCATCGAGAGAAAGTCGCCCAGCGTCATCGCCGCCTTGCGCGGGTCCGGATGGTCATAACTCGCGTAGCTCATCAATGGCAGCACGCGCTCGTCCACTCCCGTCAACGCTCCGTCGGTCGATAGCGATGCCCGCCAGTGTGCTGACGACGCTCTTGGTTGCAGAACGCAATTGGTGCTGCCGCTCCACGCTGTAGCCGTAAAAGTACTCTTCGAGCACCAGCTTCCCGCGCTGATAGAGCAGCACGCTGTGCACATCCTTGTATGTGCCGTCGAGAATCGAACGCACCAGGTCATTCGCTACGCCCACACCTAAGTCCGAGTGCGCAATATCTCCGACCGCAATTCCGTCATGCATGTCGGCGGGCGCTTGGTATTGATAGTCCGCCGGAGAATCCTGCCCCAGGGGCCGCGGCATCGCCAGCGCAGCGGCTTCCGGAGTCACTGAAGTAGACATGCGAGGATGGAACTTGCCATCCTGCTCGTATCCTGTCACCTCGCCGTTTGCGTCGCGTTGAAATATGATCACCGGACCGGCCATCGGCGAGAACTGATCTACCCCGGACGAACGCAGTGAGTACTTGGCCTCATCTAAGACTGCGAAGAGACCGTCTCCATCCACAATTTCAACCATATGTCCAGGCGCATCCGCGTAGGTGCCAACATAGTCTGCTAACCGCAGACCTACGAGCTGCTGCGCGTTGATCTCGCCGGCGAGCACAAGCAGAAAAATCGAAAACACCGCCAAACGCAAACCACACTTCACGCAACGATGCATTCCCAACCTGTAGCCTCATCTCTCTTCTTGCCGAAAGAGGAATTTGAATCCCGCCCACGTTTGCACCCGCCCCAATCGCGAATCGACCGCGAGCCGTTCTTAGTGCGTCATCGCCGTCCCCGCCGTCCCATCGGACCATTCGCCGACCAACACCATGAAAATAGTCGCCCGTTCCTCCGGATCGGCAGCCGCCATCATCGGCGAGCCTGGCAGATCCGCACCCCAGCTCTTCGCCGCATCGCCCGCCACAAAAAACATCAGATGAGGATGCCAGCTCTTGCCTTCGTCATTCAGATACTGCTGGTTCGACATCATGTAGCACATCGCTCCCGGCTCCAGCGCCGGCAGCTCCTTCCGATCGAGCGCCGATGAAGTCGCGGCGAGAATCTCCGCCTTCGATTTTCCCGCCAGCACCAGCTTGGTCTTCATTAAATAGATATCCGCAAAGCTCCTCGCCGCTGCCGGATTAAAGCAAATCGGAGCGCGAATTTTGGGATTCCAGAACTCAGGCTCGTCGGTTGCCGCGCCCCATCCTCGCTCGACGATGCACAAAAAGCCATTCGTGCCTTTCGCAGCGGTCGTGTATCCGCTCGGTCCCAGCACCATCACTTCGGCACCATCTGAAATCGACGCCGGCGCGCCACTGCGGGCCAGCGCGATCTCAGAATTCATGTCGGCCATCAAATACGCATCCACAGGAGCCATGGCTGCATACTCAGCTTTCGCTGCCTGCGCCCGCGCCGGCCGCGCTGCATACGGCAGGGCGATCTGAACTAAAACGAAGAATGCGATCATCTCGATTTTTCTTATTCGCATTGGATCCTCCAGAAAACCTATCCAGAAAACACATCCAGAAAACGCGTCTACAAAACGTATATCGCCGCGAACGCACAAGCGCCGATGTCCGCCGTCTCTTCTTACCGAAACCGCAGCAGCCCTTCAACCGACGGCACGAAATAATAAGATCCGCTTAACGGCTGTGTAAAGCGTGTCAGCGCGTCGCGCGTCCCGTTCACGAGCCCTGCCATGCTTTCGAGCATTCTCGAAAGCCGCTTCTGGTCCGCGCTGAATCCAACAAACATCGTTCCATGGTCTTCCACGTCCCCGTAGGGCATGTTGCGGCGAAAAATGTTTCCAAACACGTCCTGATCCGTGCGAGCCACGTGCGAGTCCGCCGGCTTGTTTTCCAGTTCGATACTTTCGAGCTTCGTCCGTCCCATGATCCGCTCCTGCTGTTCGGTCGGCAGAGCTTCCCACTCAGCCGTCTTATGTTTCCACTTTTGCAGCAGCAACACGGAACCAGCGGCACCCGGAACCCCTTCGGGAAAAAGCGCCGCGCTCGGAGCGTCAAGCAGTGTCGGATTCTCCGAGCCATCCACAAAGCCCGTGAGATCGCGATCGTGCCGGTACGGCCAGCTCGAAGTCTCGTCTGCCAGCGAGGCCTGCCCCGCCAGATCCTTCACCACCGACCGCGCCATATCGAACAAAACGTCATAAGTACTGCCTGACAGCCATACCAGCGCATCGTGTTGAGTGCTTGGCATTACGAATCCTTCTGTGCCCTTAATCTCTTTGTTGAAGCCCTCCACACCTGGCGGCGCGTCCTCCGGAACAATGTCGCGCCACAACTCAGGCCGAAATCCAATCACAAAATTCACTCCTCCTGTCGTGGTCCGCGGCTCACGAATTGCGGAAATTGTAGAGGCGAACTCGCCGCGTTTCGTCGCGTCCAGAATGTCAAACTCCAGGTACGTGTGCGACGAAGTTCCAAGAGCGAAGATTCCAGCCTGAGGCGTGTACATGCGGGCATTATATCCAGCGCATAATGTGCAGGCGCAACTAAGCTCTAGCCCGAGCCGCGTCGACTAAGGAATTGAGATCATTGACTCGCCCGGCGTTATCACCGCCCACGCGTGCCTCTTTCCTTGAACACTGTCCCATATTGACCACTCAGCCCCTACATATCCGCCCAAAATGAGATAATCAGCCCTCGCGAATAACCAGGCATCGCAGGCGCTCCGCGCTCGCAACGCGATCTGTCCGTTTTTTTCGACACGCTCTGGTCATCGGCAAAGACACTATGAGTTCAGCAGTCACGATTGAAAGCCGGATCATCGGCAACACCGACATGACCAATCGCATTCGTGCGCATAATTGGGCCGGCTACGCCTCTCGGCCCGCTCGAACACTGGTCTGAGACATTGATTGCCACCGTAAATCTGACGTTGCATTCGCCGTTTCCCACCATACTGTCTTGGGGCCCGGAGATGGTCTTCCTCTACAACGACGCCGCAATTCCTACCTTGATGGGAAAGCATCCCAGCGCGCTCGGCGATCTCTATTGCAACGTCTTTCGCGAGGCATGGGACTTGGTCAGCCCCGATCTTGATGCCTGTTTCTACCGCGGTGAGTCGCCGGTGCGAGACAACATATTCATCCCCATCCTCTTGAATGGAGTCATCGAAGACCACTATTGGAGCTATTCGCTCATCCCAGTCTATGAGGACGGAAAAATCGCAGGCATTTACGATGCGTACCGCAATATGACTGAGACCGTGACAGCAGCGCGAAAGCTTCGCGATAGCGAAACCCGGCTGACGCTCGCCACTGAGGTTGCAGAGCTGGGAATCTTCGTGTGGCACCTCGCTGACGATCGAGCCAGTTGGGAAAATGACCGCATGTACGAGATCTTCGGGCGTTCCCGCGAAAGCGGCCCGTTGAACGGTCAGATCTTTCTCAATGAGGTTGTGCATCCCGATTTTAGGGGTTCGTTCAAGCAGGCCCTGGAAGCCACCGAGCAAACTGATGCGCCCTTCTATTTCGAGGGAATAATTCGGCTTCCCAACAACACGCAGCGCTGGATCGAAGTCAATGGGCACCTCGAGGGAAACCCACGGGGAACCCCCCAGGGAAAATTGTCCGGCTCACCCGGCCAAATCCTCGGCACCATCCGCGATATTACGCGGATCAAGGAGACCGAGAAAGCGCTCGAAGTCAGCGCAAAGCGCGCCGGCGAGCTCGCCGCAATCGTCGATTCCTCCGACGACGTAATCCTGAGCAAGGACCTGAACGGCATCATCACCAGTTGGAACCCGGCTGCTGTTCGCCTTTTCGGCTATTCGGCAGAGGAGATGATTGGCTCATCCATCCTCAAGATCATCCCTGAGCATCTTCATTCCGACGAAAAATTGATCATCGAAAGTTTGCGCGCCGGCCGCCGCATTGAGCACTTCGAAACGGTACGCATCACAAAGGCCGGCCAACTCATCGAGGTCTCCCTTACAATATCGCCGGTGTTCGACGAACGTGGAAAGGTTATCGGCGCGTCGAAAATCCTCCGCGACATCTCCGGGCGCAGGAAGCTCGAGAAATCCTTGCTGCAGGCTGAAAAAATTGCCGCGACCGGCCGAATGGCAGCAACGATCGCGCACGAAATCAACAACCCCCTCCAGGCGATCGTCAACCTGCTCAGCCTTCTTCGTCCGTCCGTTAGCTCGCCCGAAGGCATCGAATATCTCGATGCAATCGAGAGCGAGCTGATTCGCGTATCTCATATCGCCCGGCAGACGCTCGGTTACTATCGCGAAAATACGTCAGCCATAACCACGTCGCTCAGCGATCTCGTCTTGCACGCAGTCACCGTATACGAGCCTCGTTGCAGAGAGCTCGGCATCGAAATCAGGAAAACGCTTGATTCCTCGAAAGTAATCGCATTGCGTCGCGGAGAAATGACGCAGGTGATCTCTAACCTGCTCTCAAATTCGATTTATGCCATGCAAGGCGGCGGCCTTCTGTCCGTGTCGGTGAAAGATGCCGGCACTGTACCCGACCAAGTCGTTTTGGCAATTGAAGACAACGGCGTTGGCATCCCGACAGACACCCTCCCGAAAGTCTTCGACGCCTTTTTTACAACTCGCAATACAGTCGGCACCGGAATCGGCCTGTTCGTTGCCAAACAGTTTGTTGAGGGGCACGGCGGCCGCATCGAGCTTGAGAGCAGCGATGACGCTAAGAATCACGGCACCGTCGTCCGCATCTTTCTTCCCGTATCTCCGGCGTAAAAAGCAAGTGGGCAACCGCTCATTCGAATCCGGCCTCTATAGTCAAGAGCGCTGTTGGACCATACGGGCCTTGCATCGCTCCACAGTCGGGCAGGGGCGCTGGATTTTCGCGATTTCTCTGGCTTACTGGGCGAGAAGGAGAATCGCATTGGCATCGCCCGGACCCTGCCTCTTTTCCTGCTCCACTAACCCCAATTAGGAAGGATTCCATGACCACCGAAACGACCACCCATAAATTGAACAACAAGGAAGTTGAAGATGCCCTGCGCTCCGTTATCCAGAGTCTCATCGACGGACAGGAAGGTTTTCAGAAGATTGGCGAGCATTTGAAGGACGAGACTCTACGGCGCTATTTCGCTGCCGAATCTCTAAAGCGCGCGCAATTCCGCGGCGATCTCGAAGAGGTTCTGCACCTGGAGGGCGTACACGATGTGAAAGAGAGCGGTACGGTCGGGGGCGCAGTCAATCGCGCATGGGGCGACCTCAAGGCTCACCTCGGCGCAGGCGATCATGCGTTGCTCGAGACCTCCGAAGCCGGCGAGGATGCAGCAAAGAAGGCGTATGAGAAAGTGCTTGAAAAAGAACTGCCGCTGCCCATCAAGCAACTCCTCACCACGCAGTATGCCCATGTCCAAACGTCACACGACTACGTAAAGGCCGCTCGCGACAGCAGTAAATAGCGGGACAGCACCCAGCACACAAAAATGGGTGCCCCATCCTAAACGCGCTATATGCGTTTAGGGTGGGATAGCACGCCGCTAGCGGAGTCGAAGGATTCTGAGGTGGTTTTCTTCCCTGGTTCAGGGCACGAGTGTACTCGTGCCGAAGTCGCCGTTTCCGCGAACTTCGCGCCGAGGCTCAGATGTACGCTTCAGTAACTTCGAAGTTGGGAACGGACCAACGGTCGACGTAAGTCTCCTCATGCCTGGGCGCAAGCAAGGTCGAATCCGCCATCACTGAGCGAAGGGCTTCGTAGCATTCGCCGTCGAGTTTTGCAGGTACTTCACGGTCCATGATCGCCTTGATCTGCAACGGTGGGAGTGCTTCGCGGTAGGGACGTTTTTCCGAGAGAGCGCCGTAGATGTCAGCAACGGCGAGCAGTCTCGATTCGAGCGAGAGTTGTTTGCTGCCGAGTCCGTAAGGATAGCCGCTACCGTCAAGTTTCTCGTGGTGCTCGCCTGCCAGAATTGCGATCTCTCGAAACGCTCCAATATGGCTGAGAATCTCCGAGCTCAGCCCCGGATGGGTCTTGACGATTTCGAGCTCGGCGTCGGTGAGCTTTGTCGGCTTGTCGAGAATCGTGTTTGAAATGCCGAGCTTGCCCAGGTCGTGAAGCAACGCTGCACGGCGTAGCGTTTGCATGCGGCCTGGGGAGAGACCCAGAACCGTGGCAATCGCAACAGCCGCGTCCATCACTCCCATCGAGTGGCGATAGGTAAACGGTGATTTCGCGTCCACGACGTCAGCGAAGGTCTCGCAGATTGAGTCGACGTCCAATGCGGAAAGGCGAACCTGGCTCTCAGGGTTGAGGCGAAGTATCGCAGCGCGGGTTTTTTCGATTGGGTCATAGGGCAGGCAAAACTCAAAGAGTCTTCGCGACTTGTCGAGCGAGACGGCTGCCGCTGTGAGATCGGGATCGAACCAGCGGCCCGAGCGCTCGATCAGGGTGTCGATCGAGGCCTGTGGGCCCTGATCCAGGCAGAACACGTCGAGATGCTGAGCAATGCCCATAAGCCGGGAGATGACGGGGATATTCGAGGACTTGAGCCCGGCCGGATAGCCGCTTCCGTCCCAATGCTCATCGAGATGCCGCACACCGATGGCAGCTCGCGTTCCCAGCCCCAGCTTTTGGACGATCATGGCTCCACGGTCGCAGCGGAGTTCAATCAGCTCGCGATTATTCTTGTGCTGGTTGGCCGTGATCTTCGCGAGGCGGGCGGTCTTCCTCAAGATCGAGGCGTCAGGCAGCACCTGCTCCCAAAGGAGCTTGACGGTCGCAAGTTTCGGCCGGAGAGGCCGCGTCCAATCCGCAAGCTTTGCGCCGGCTTTTACTACACGATCGTCTCCGCCAACGATCTGGCACATGCGCGCCGAGTTGCTGCTGCAGCCGACATCCTTCAGCAGGCAAGCGTAGTACAGGTCCGAGATGACTCTGGCATCGAGGCCCGCCTCAATGGCGATGCGAACCGCGAGCAGGCACGAACGAATCGTATGTCCGGGAACCGCGCCTTCGGTCAGGTCCAGAGCAAATGAGAGCGCAACGAGGATCTCCTGAAGAGTTGGATCGTTGCATTCAATTGGTTCGTACGTTGCGGAGGTCACTTGCATGACCATCCTTTCGCAGGGCGGGATAAGAGTTGCTGGTCACCGCCGAATCAGGTTCACGAAGCAGCACAAGCGATAGGGGCACGCAACCCACGCAGCCGGTACACGCTATTGCTAGGATCGGTTTCTACGCGAAAGTTCTGTATCCCTCGTTAGTAGTACGGGGTTAACACCCTGGCACCCGCCAGCAGCCCTCGCAGCGCGAAGCTGATCATCTGCGCGCAGCGAATCGCACGCGCAACCCTCTTTGAATCAGGGTGTCCCGGAAACGAACTGGGATTAGTTGGGGCCGGCCCCAGCATCCGGCCCAGGAATTGCCAGCTTGCCGCAGCATCCACATTCCACCAAGGTTATTGCGCCTTCCACAAACCGGGAATGGCTCGTTTCGGGCCTGCTCACCCACAATTATTCGGTAGCCTCGCACCATTTGCTCGATCTGTACGCCAAAATCCAAGTCGTAGTACTGTCGAACAACCCCTCAAGGTCCGCAAGTACGCACCGATCTGACGTGGGACAAACGACCGACAGCGAATAGAGGAAATCCATCATGCTGTTCGGGACAGTCTCAACGCCCCGCTACTCTAGTTCATACGCTCTTCGCGCCGCAGTCCTTTGCGCGCTGGCTTGCGGAGCCACCGCAATCGGCGCTCAGGCGACCTCATTCGGCAACGGATACAGCGCCGCCGGCCAATCGCGCGGAGGTGCACTCGCCACTCAGCAGGGCGATCCGATCGACGCTGTCGAGGGCAATCCCGCAGGCCTCGCTGGCGTCAAGACCCGCATTCTGGAAGCGACGGGCATCGGCGTCTTTGGTTCGGGTTCGTTCCAGAACTCCGCGAACACCAACGGCCGCATGGGCGGCGTTGTCGGCGCCATTCCTTTCGGCGCGTTCGTCACTCCGCTTGGCGCAAGTAAATGGTCGGCTTCAGCAGCCTTTACGCCGGAAATCCTGATGCGCGCCAACTGGCGCTACGTCGATGCGCCGGGAACCGCTGGCGTCACTTATGGTCTGCAGACCAACGAAACGCAGATCATTGCCGTGCGCTCTTCGGTCGGTCTGGCGCGAAGCTTTGGGACGAAACTGTCCATCGGCGCTGTCCTTGGCCTGGTTTACAACACAAACAATCTGAATGCTCCTTACATCTTTCAGCAGCAGCCCCAGCTGGCGGGCCTGAAGGTACTCCTGGACCTGAAGACTCACGGTTACGGCTGGAACGGCAACGCCGGTGTCCAGTTTCAACCCAACAGCCGGGTTCGCATCGGCGTGGCGTGGAAGAGCGGAACGACGATCCACACCACCGGCACCGCGGATGGTTCGGCTTCAGCGTTGTTCGCGGCGCTTAGCATTACTCAAGACCCCACGTTCCACTACCTGGCTCAGGTTGAGAACCATCTGCCCCAAGCATTTGATGCGGGCTTCTCCTTGCGGGCCAACCACCACATGATCTGGCAGGCGCAGGGAGACTTCACCGCTTGGGCTCAGGCGTTCCAGCAGCTGCCGGTCACCCTGACAGGGGGTACGAACGCAGTCATTAATAGCGTCGCCGGAAGCAGCACTCTCCACGATGCGGTTCCGCTGCACTGGAACAATCAGGGTGCTGTCCACGTAGGCGTCGATTCGCCGTTGGGCGAGAACTGGGTGCTCCGCGCCGGATACAGCTACATGTCGAACCCGGTGCCAAGTTCGACGCTGCTTCCCCTTACCGCGGCAATCATGCGGAACTCCATCGCGACCGGAGCCGGCTGGAGCCACGGGCGCTTGCGTCTGGATTCTGCCTATCAGGCACAGCTCCCCAGCTCGGAGTCCGTGGGTCAGAGCAGCATTCTGGCCGGCGAATACAGCAAAAGCAAGACCCGGATCTTCTTGCAATCGGTCACCGCCACGGCGCGGTTTAGTTTCTGAGGCCGCTAACCGGACATTGACCTGATCCCCGCTTAACGATAAAATCAAAGAGTTTGGCGATGCACCCAGTTGCTGGGTGCGCGGGATGTTGCCGGGCTCTCCGTCGAGAGTGGCTCGGCCGACCCACCGATGCAGTTTCGAGTTCTGTATCCGCCCCATTAAGCACACGATTCGCGTTTGCGTCCTGGGATCCATGGCGCTGGAGGATTTGTTATGTACGCAGTCATTCGCACCGGAGGCAAGCAATATCGCGTCTCGCCCGGCGACGTTTTGAAGATTGAAAGCGTTCCATCGGGTAATCCAACCATCGAGTTCAGCGAAGTGCTGGCCGTTTCCGGCGAGCCGGGAGTATTGGCCAAGCCCGCCTCTGCTACTGTCACCGCTGAGGTTCTCGGCCAGGGTCGTGGCGAAAAAATTCTTGTCTTCCACTTCAAGCGGAAGAAGCAATACAAGAAGCTCCAAGGCCACCGCCAGAACTTTACTGAAGTTCGCATCAAGGCCATCGTGGCTGACGGCGTCACCTATGACGCCGCCAAGAAGTAGACGAATCCGAAACGTCGCGTTTTTGAAAGGGCACGGCTTCAGCCGTGCCGAAAGAAGCTAAAAGGAAGCACGGGGCTTTAGCCCCTGAGGGATTGAATCATGGCACATAAAAAAGGTGGAGGCAGTTCCACAAACGGACGCGACTCAAACGCGCAGCGCCTGGGCGTAAAGGCCTTCGGCGGTCAGTTAGTCACCGGTGGAACCATCATCAGCCGCCAACGCGGCACTCGTATCAAGCCCGGTCCCAATGTTGGCATTGGATCGGATGACACGCTCTTCGCCAAGATTTCAGGACGCGTCAAGTTCACTGACCGCGGAAACCGCGGCCGCTTCGCCTCCGTCGAGCCCGTTACCGAGTAGTCGCCGCAAGTCCTGCGCGATCTCCAGATTTCGCGCCGCTCAAACTTCGCGCTGTCGCATCGATTACGCGCGCATTTCGCCTCAAATAAAAAGCCACGGCACTCGCCGTGGCTTTCGTCTTTCCAGTCCCTCAGTCCCTGCCCTTACTAAATCTCCGATTCCCGGCCCTTCATATTCCGCGCCAGAACCTTCTCCACTACCCGCTCCACATCCGAAAGGAAGAAGCTCGTGGCGGGCTGCTGCACGGCTACCTGCGTGCCCGTGTGGCCCAGTGCCGAAGCAATTTCGTTCCAGCGATGGATGGTCGAGCTTGCCGGCATCAATACCGGCCTGCGAGCCGGCTCCGGAATAATGCTGTAAACCATCCAGATAACCATCGTCGCGAGAATGAGCGCTTCGTAAACGATTTGCAGCGGACCGGTAAGCGAAGTAGCGCGCGACATCAACGATGAAAGAACAAAGTCTGCCGAGCACATCATGCCGAAGCCCAATGCGATGCCAAAGGACAAGTCGCGCACTGTCAGCCGCAACGCGCTCATGCTCAGGCAGAGAAAGGCGAGCAAGCACAACTCAAGAACGCTCACTGAGTGCATCAGCCCATAACAAATGTCCGCGATGAGTTCGAGCCCCTTGTGAGCGTAGGAGATTGAAGTCAGGCTCACAATCACCGAGACCACGGCCGCCCAGCGGAAGATCACAATCGCCAACTTCGCGATTCCAGGAAACGCCGCGAGCGCCGAGCGGAAGACTTCAATGCAAATGAAAAACAGCAGGACTGTACTCGCGAGGTAGGTCGCGAAAAATCCGAAATAGTAAATTTGGCCGGCGTGGAAGTCCGTTGCCCACGGCTTCGTCTCGAGGTAGAGAATGAGCATCAGCAATGGTGTCGAAATTGCGCGCAACACGAGGTAGTAGCCCATCGCCGGGAAGCGGCGATGCAGCCCTTTGCTCAAGAAAAGAATGGCGAGCGCAGCCCAGAGGACAAGTTCAGCCGCGCTCATCGCCGACATTGTAACGTTCAATGGCATAGAGGCTGGTTTGCAAACGCTCCAACGCCCTCAGGATAGCGCCTATATGCCTAATGGCCCAAACACAAAAGGGTAACGCGCCGCTGGCACTTTCGTGCTATGCAGTACTCTTCGGTCTTCAACGGGTGGGAATTCGTGCGGCTGTTAGCGAGTCGACGCTGTCGGAACGAAGCATGTGTTTTCCAATTGGCAGGAAACTGGACCCGGCAGGATGACCATGGGACCAGGATCGGTCACGGCAACCGAATTGTGCGAATTGCGGATTTTCGGGTTAGCTGGCGCTAGCGATGCACAAGCAAGGCCGGCGACGGCAACGAACAGGGCAAAGAAGCGGATAAAGTTGTTCATCTTTGGTAACCTTTCGAGTTGGATTTTCAAAAGAGATTGCTCCCCTTTGTGAATAAAATCCTATCTCGAAAAGCGAACATAAATATCCTATTTTCATATAGATACTAGACAACTAACGGACTTGATTACCGACGTCACTTCGGCGTTCCCCTGCCATTCCGTTCGTAACCGTTTTCACCCTTTTTCCTCGTCACTCCGGCGCACCTTCCCGCATGGTAAAATAACCCTAGGCGAAGTCGCTTGATAGCCCTTCTTTTCAAGCGGTTAGTCTCGCTTCAGCATCAGGACTCGTCCTCGTTGACCCACGACATTACGAAACCCATTGCGAACGGAAGTTTATGGCGACTGAAGTACTGAGCTCGACCCCCATCCGCGGCGACAACGACAGTTACACTGGCGACAACATCAAAGTCCTCGAGGGCCTTGAAGCTGTCCGCCTTCGTCCCGCAATGTACATCGGCTCCACGGGCGAGATGGGTTTGCATCACCTCGTCTACGAAGTCGTGGACAATTCCGTCGACGAAGCTCTCGCCGGGTACTGCAAGAAAATCGATGTCGTCATCCACGTCGATAACTCCATCACAGTCGTCGACGATGGTCGCGGCATTCCAGTCGACATGATGGATCTTCCCGGCGGCCAGCACATGCCGGCCGTGCAGGTGGTGCTCACCAAACTGCATGCGGGCGGAAAATTCGACGCTTCCACCTATAAAGTTTCCGGCGGTCTTCACGGCGTGGGCGTCAGTTGCGTCAACGCGCTCTCGCAGGAATTCAACGTCGAGATCTGGCGCGACGGCCACACTTGGGAAATGGATTTCAGCGCCGGCATCCCCACCAGTGAGCTGCGCCAGGCAGGCATCAGCAAGCGTCGCGGCACGCGCGTTCATTTTCTCCCCGACAAATCCATCTTCACCGCCACCGAATTCAACTACGACACCCTTGCGCAGCGCCTGCGCGAAATGGCTTTTCTGAACAAGGGTCTTGAAATCACTCTCACTGACGAGCGCACCGCGGACGCCAAGACCGGCGAAGCGCGACGCGCTGAGTTCCGCTACGCCGGCGGCATCTCCGAATTCGTCAAGCACCTCAATCGCGGCAAGTCCGTCCTGCATGACAAGCCAATCGTCATGGAGGCGCTTCGCGACGCCGTCGAGATCGACATTGCGCTTCAATACAACGACGCGTATTCAGAGACCGTGTTCAGCTTCGCCAACAACATCAACACCGTCGACGGCGGCTCGCATCTCTCCGGCTTCCGCGCCGCGCTCACGCGCACCATCAACTTTGTCGGCCAGCAAATGGGCTTGTTCAAAGACATGAAAGAGTCGCTCTCGGGCGACGACGTGCGCGAGGGCCTTGTGGCCGTGGTCAGCGTCAAGCTCTCGCAGCCGCAGTTTGAAGGCCAGACCAAGGGCAAGCTCAACTCCGACATCGCCGGCACCGTGCAGGCCTTCGTCAACGAGCGCCTCGGAATGTTTCTCGAGCAGAATCCGCCGGTCGCCCGCAAGATCATCAACAAAGCAATTGAAGCGGCCCGTGCGCGCGAAGCAGCCCGCAAGGCCCGCGACCTTACGCGGCGCAAGGGAGCAATGGACGGCGGCGGCCTTCCCGGCAAGCTGGCCGACTGCAGTGAGCGCAACCCCGAGCGCTGCGAGCTCTACCTGGTCGAGGGCGAGAGCGCCGGCGGCACCGCCAAGCAGGGCCGCGATCGCAAGTTCCAGGCCATCCTTCCGCTCAAGGGCAAAATCCTCAACGTTGAAAAGGCGCGCTACGACAAGATGCTCGGCCACGAGGAAATTCGCGCCATGATTACCGCGCTCGGCTGCGGCATCGGCAAAGACGACTTCGACGCCGCCAAAGTTCGCTACGGCAAAATCATTCTCATGACCGACGCCGATGTCGACGGCTCGCATATTCGCACGCTGCTGCTCACCTTCTTCTTCCGCCACATGACGGAGCTCATCAAGCGCGATCATGTCTACATTGCGCAGCCGCCGCTCTACAAAATCAAGAAGGGTCGCTTCGAGCAATACATCAAGGACGACCGCGAATTTGTGAAGGTGATGGTCAACCGCGCCGCCGAGGGCATGATCGTCCGCCACGGCGAGACGGCGGGAAAAATCGAGGGCGCCGACCTCACGCGCTTCATGTCCACGCTCAACGAGTATTTAGGATTTGTCGAGAAGGTCGACAAGCGCATCCGCAACGAAAAGCTCACCGAGATGCTGGCTCGCGCGGAGCTCACTCAGCGCACCGACTTTGCCTCGAAAGATGGCAAGGGAACTCCTGAAAAAATTACGGCTCTGCATAAACGGCTCGTCGAGCTCGCCGACGAGTTCCAGTTCAAGAGGATTGACAAGCCCCTCGAAGACGAAGAGCACCACACCTGGTCCATCAAGATCGTCGACTCCCAGGGCCTCGAACGCAACATCAACTGGGAGTTGGCTTCAAGCCCCGAGTTCCGCCAGATGATGGCCAAGTATTCTCTGATCAAGGAATTTTTGGAGCCGCCGTTCCTGGTAGAGTTCGCGCCCAAGACTGCAGCCGCCGCAGCAGAAGAAGAAGAGGAAGATGCCGAAGCGGCAGAAGGCGCCACCTCGCCGGGCAGTGTTGAGGCCAAAGTCGAATCCAAAACTGACGCCAAATCAAGAGCCCGCGCCGCGCGCGCTTTGCGCGACCCGGTTGAGAAACAAACCGCACGCGAGCTCTTCGCTTACATCGTCGAGCAGGGCAAGAAAGACTATCAAGTCCAGCGCTACAAAGGCCTCGGAGAAATGACGGCCTCGCAGCTCTGGGAAACCACGATGGATCCCGAGCGCCGCACTCTTCTCGTCGTCAAGCTTGAAGACATCGCCGAGACCGAGGCCATCTTCACCACGCTCATGGGCGAAGACGTCGAGGCCCGTCGCAAGTTCATTGAAGACAACGCCCTCGACGTCAAGAACCTCGACATCTAACCAGCGGCCTTCCCGAACATGTCGGGTGCCCCCGGTCTCGATTTTGAGACCGGGGAAACCTCTAAAGTCCGCTAACCCACATACGACTGCCCCGCCGAAGACTTGTCATCCGATCCACGAACCGGTTATCAACCCACGAACTTGTCATCCTGAGCGGAGTTTGGCGCACTCTGCGACAAACGTAGTCGAAGGACCTGCTTTTGCCTTCGCCCTTCGCCGCGCCAGCGATCGAAGTCGAACGGGGACCTGCTTTTGTCTTTCGCCTTGTATCAGGGCTTGGCTGGTAGGTCGGGGATTTATCCCCGACCGCCGCGTCGGGCGCAACATGAATCGGGCTTTAGCCCCTGAGGAATTTCGCTCGCCGCTTGCAGCCTCGCACCGAAATATCCCGTCACCGCTTCAAAATCATCCCCGCCCAGTCCACCCACACGCTCGTCATCGCCAACCTTCCCGCGATCAGCGTCACCACCGCCATCACGGCCAGCCCCACGGCAAACGGCCGATCGAAGCTGCGCGTCATCGCCCCACGCACCACCAGCAGCAGCAATCCCAGCGTCACAACCGGCCCAAAGATCGCCATCCATTGGTGAAGCCCGAAGATCGCGTGAACCTGATCGATCCGCGCTGTCGCTCCGCTCACGATCGCAAGCGAGGCCATCAGCATCATCGGCCTGTGAATGCGCGGCCGCTTGCGGTTCAGCACGCCCATCGTAACAAACACCGCGAACAGCGCAATCTCCGTCCACATCACCAGCAGAAACTGCGGGCCCGGCCAGTCGAAAATCACCTGCTCCGGAGCCGTCTGGATCGATCGGTAAGCCACCAGCGGCCCCGTCACCACGATCAGCGCCGCAATCCCCACCACGCCCCAGCCCAGCGTCATGTGCACGCGGCGATTGTGCGTCGAGATCAGCAGCGCCTGCACAAAGAACATCACGAACCAGGCAAAGATGGCACTCGAGTGCGCCACCACAATGGCCAGCATCACCGGCGCGATCGGCGAGCCGTCGAAGTGCTTGCCGTGAAAGATGTATTGCTGAAAGCCGAGGACGGTGAGAACCAGGAAGATGGCCCCGGCGGCAGTGTAGAAAAAGCGGTCAGGCTTCATCCGCAATCTCCTTTTTTGATTTCAGGAACGAGGGGAAGTCGCGACACTTGTAGTCTCGCGCTCAAAGCTCAATGGGTCCCGTGGGTCAGCCCCATCTTACGATCCCGTCCACCGGTTTTTCAAAGAGAATTTGGGCTGCGAGAATTTGGGCTGCCGCGATGAAATTGACTTGCCGAGTCAAGAGCCTCGACATCTGAAAGTCGGCGGACCGCGGCTCTACGAGCACAGGGTGCCAGAACGAATAGCGACTTACCGTTTTGGCCGTATTAGAGTCCTAACATACAAGCCGTCCGTCCGCTTTGTTAGATCATTCTCCAAAACTGAGGGGTTCTTGAGTCGGAAGTCGGGATCGTATACAAAACACAAAAGCGATTTGCAATCTGGCCGATGCTTATACCGCTCAATGTCGATAATTAGTTCCTCCCCTAGCTTCTTGTCAGTCAGACCCTCTCGTGCCATTTTCGTCTCCACGACGATCGACTCTTGCTTGAGCAGAAAATCCACGCGGCTCGCGGCGCCAGCGTGGCTCGGTCCGTACTCCTCCGGCCTCACTTCATCAAATCTTGTTTCCAGCAAAGCACCGAACAGATCCTGCACATCAAATTCGTCCTCGACAACGAACGGAGCGCGCTGCGCGTGCCTCTTCTGCAGTTTGAGGGCGGCTCGGTGAAATGATTCCGCGAGCTGGACCACGCGCGCAATACCAGATGACAAGCTGGCTTTGAGCCTCAATTGCGGATTACGGCGATCCTCCTCCGACCTAAGCTCGACGAGCAGATCGGCGAGGGGAGCAACCTGAATGCCCTTTATCTCTATGACGCCATCCCAGCCCTCGTTGCCGGTGGATGTGTACCCGCTGATTACCGAATGCTTTTGCAAAAATCCACATGCTTTCCATCGCAGTCCACAATACCTGTCCAGCGCTCCAGGGGTTATTCCAGGGAGCAAAATCTCGTACCGCACAACCGGCCTTTTGAATGGAATGTAAATCTTCGTCGTTCCGACGTGGACCTCGGTCTGAAGATCCAACGCAACGTCAAGGATCGCATAGAAAAGCTCGTCATCTAAATGCTGAAGAATTTCTCCCACCGCCATATTGCTCCTCGCTCCGACGGGCCACGACTGCAAGTTTGCGACGGCAAAAGTCTCAAACCTACTATTTCGCGGCCCATTTTTCGGCAAGCCTTTCGACTCGCGCTGGGACACCCCATGAACCATAAATTTGTGAGTTAGCCTCAGCCGCCGACAAGATCCGCTTCGCAAAAGACGGTTCCCAAACATCCAATTCTTCAAGGTAAGCAATTCTTGCCTTTGCCTCCATAAAGCTCCCACTTTGCTCAAATAGGCGAACCAACACTTCGCTCATTGCTTTCTTTGTCTGTTTGTTCTTGTAGTACGCTTTGAAGATTTGGTGCGCCAATCCGGTTGGATCGGTCTTGCTCCCACTGAATGCTTGAAATCGTCCGATGAATCCATAAGGGGCTTCGCCGAACTGAACTGAATAGACTGGCACACCACGCCCCATCGCGAATCCGACTTCCTGATCAGTCCACTCGCTCTCGTGAAACTTCTCGTGCAGGAGCGCGACCAGCGCGTCACATGTCAACAGGGCTGTCTCGATTTGATTCTGCCATTCGGTTGTGGGCTCGATATCGCTGTGCGCCACGAAGCCAGAGATTCCGTACGGTAGGAGAGCTTCTTGCAAATCACCTGCCCACTTCTTGTGTGCCGCTAAATGCGATATGAAAAGGCGAAACATCCCTTTTCGCCAAAATGCGGGCTCAATATACGACGCAGCAGTCGAGTCGAGGGCAAAGCCAACGTGCTGTGCCAAATCGAGCAAGACTTGGTCAGATGCGTTCTGAATCATCTTCAAGATGTACGCGCTATTGTCGCCGCTCCATGAATCGCTAACCGGAAGTCCAAATTGGCTGAGGGTAAGATCAATCAACGCCCAGGACTCACCGCCGAGGCGCTGAGAGATTTCCTTGATTAATGAAACACGCTGTGATGTTGAAAGCGACATGGCAGACACGATTTACGGTCCTGACCGAACTTCCAATCCGTTGGTCGGGCTGAAGGAGCGTGCGTTGCGTTCGCTATCCCTTGGCTGTCCTGACGAACAGGCCGGGAGTTATAGCGACGGCGTGCAGAATCGTCACTAGGTCGGCGTCGTAGAACACATATACCCCGTCAATAATGGCGAAGCTGGCTGCCTGAATGATATGGGACGGTTTATACGCTGTGGAACTGGTGTTTGGAGCAAATATTTCATAGGTATTCATGGCGCGCATAGGATAGCAAATTGACGATGCTCTTTTCAGCCATGCCCGAATTTCTCTTCGCGGGTCGGATATGCGAAGTCGCACACGGAACCCCGGCCCGTCGCCGCGCGAAGATCACAGCCGCAAAGAGCGTTTACCGGGATTCATCCAATTTCCCGCACGAGCTTACCGACCCAGCCGTCATCTGATCTCTGCCCCCTGCCCCCCCCAGCCGCGCAAAATCGCGCAGAAAACAGCGCCGTAACCTCACTTAAGCCCGCCGAATGCGGGTTTAGCGCGCACAAACGCCGCTATCCGTGAAATTACTCGCGACCGTTTCCCCGCGAAATGTGAAATTAAATGCGACCATTCACCCCTCTTTCGGGAAATTACTTGGCGCACCACTCAACGATTCGCGAAACTATAAGCGACCATTTGGGACCTTTTGTGAAACTTTAGGCGACCATTTCGCGGGGTCGACGTCGCACAAAGTTGAACATTTCGTGACCTTTAAGCCGCCTTCAACCGGCCATGAAAAAATCGGCCCCCGACCCCAAATCGGACGCGAACAAAATGAAGCGAAATCTCCGCGACAGAGTATGAGGAGCACCCGGCCCGGCAGAGTGTCCGACAGAGTATAAGGAGTAGTCATGAGACGAATCTCGATGGCTCTCCTCATCTTTGCCTCCTTTGCCGCGAGCGCTGCCTGCGCAGCCGCCGGCATTGCCACCGCCGCCGCGGGTCCCGTCTTGCCCGCCGCCCAGCAGGCCAGCCCAAATACTCCAGCCGCCAATCCAGCCAGCAATCCCTCCAACAATCCGCTAGCTGCCTCGCGCGTCTTTGCCTACGACGAGATGCCCGCGAAGACCTCGCCCAGCGGCGCAGTGAGTCGCCGCGCATTCACGGGAACACTCGCAACCGGCGAGGCGATATCCGTGCACGAGACGATGCAGCCGGCCGGAACCGCGCCCAATCCCGCGCACCGCATTCAACATTCAGAGCTGATTCTGGTTGAAGAGGGAACGCTCGACTACACGCACGACGGCAAGACCGAGCGCGCCGGCGCGGGCAGCATTATTTATGTCGCGCTTGGCACCTTACATTCCGTCAGGAATGTCGGCGACGGCCCCGCGAAATATGTTGTGATCCAGATCGGCGGAGACACCGGGAAGTAGCGGCGCGCGTCAAGCTGCGCGCACCTGGCCGCGGCCGTGGCGCTTGACGGCGTACATGCGCGCGTCGGCGGTGCCGATGATCTCATGCATCTGCCAGCCATCGCGGGGCGCGGAGGCAATTCCCACGCTGGCGCTGACTTTGAGCGTGAGCCCGTTCTTCATTTCGAATGGGGTTTCCATGAGTGCCGCGTGAATTCCTCTGGTCAGTTCCAATGCAAGATTTTCCGGTGTTTCCGGCATGAGAATCACGAATTCGTCGCCGCCGTAGCGGAAGCATAGATCCTGCGCGCGAGCCAGTTTCTGCAAGCGGCGGCCGACCAGCGCAAGCAGCTCGCTGCCGACGATATGCCCGTCGGCATCATTGACCAGCTTGAAGTGGTCGAGATCCCAGAAGGCGAGGCTCAGAGGCAGTTTGAGTTTTTTCGATCGTTTCAGCTCGGGGCAGAGAACGTTGTAGAGGTGGCGCACGTTGAAGAGGCCGGTGGTGTCGTCGGTGATGGTGAGTTGCTGGATGCGCGAAACGTCGCGCGCGTTTTCAATGGCGATGGCGGCGTGGTCGGCCAAAATGTGCAGGAAGGCGATGGAATAATCCGACATTTCAGCGCGGGGATTCAGGATTTCGATGACTCCCTGCGTGCCGGTGCGCCCGCGTAGCGGTAGTGCAATGACCGATCTGACGCTGGAGATTCCCGGCGTGGCGGATTGCTGCACACGCGGATCGCCCTCGGGCTCGGGCACGATGAGCGTCTCCCCGTGCTCGAGGACCCATCCGGCGACGCCCTCACCGCGCTTGACGCGAAGGCCGCGCAGGGTTTCCTGCTCCTCGCCCGCGGCGATGGCGTAGTAGAGATGCTGGCGTCGATTCATCGAGCATCAGCAGCGCCCAGAACTCCGCTTCAACCATCCGCTCCATTTGCTCGAGGATGGTGCGCAGAATTGTGTCCAGATCGAAGCTCGAAGTGAGCGACCGCGCCAACTGGTGAAAGACAAGCAGATCGGCGAGCGGGATTCTTCCTTCCGTCTCGTTTGGCATATTCAGGGTCCTGAGGGGACGTGCTGATCTATTCTTTCATGATTTGTTCACTGCATGAATTTGATGCGGCCCGACGATTTTTGGCTACAATTTGTTCGCCCTCGGCCGCCTGCGATTATCCGCCGATGTGCACCCTCGGTCAGCCGCCAATGTGCACCATTGACCGCGAGGGTTTCAGGAATCCTGGCTCGCCGATGTGGTGGCGCGCTTCCTTCTCCTGGATGGTCTGGACGATGTAGGCGCGGAGTTCATCGTCGCCGGCGCCTGCGCGAAGACGCCCATAGAGATCGTGCTCGACTTGCGAGAACAGGCAGGTGCGAATTTTGCCGTCGGAAGTGAGGCGCACGCGGCTGCATGCGCCGCAGAATGCCTGGCTCACGGGCGCGATGATGCCGATTTCGCCAACGCCGTCGGCGAATGTATAGCGGCGTGCGGTTTCGCTGGCCTCGCGCGGCGGCAGCTCGACGAGCGGCATGGTACGACCGATGCGTTCGACGATTTCGCGCAGCGTGACGACGATTTCGGGCGTCCAGAGTCGGCCCTCTTCGAGAGGCATGAACTCAATGAAGCGGACGACGACGTCTTCTTCGCGGGCGAAACGCGCAAAGCCTTCGATCTGGTCGTCGTTGAAGCCGCGCAGCAGCACGCAGTTGATCTTGAGAGGCGTGAGCCCGGCGGCGCGTGCGGCGCGAATTCCGGCGAGAACTTTTTGGAAGCTGCCCTCGATGCGCGTGATGCGCTCGAAGGTCGCGGCATCGACCGCGTCCATGCTGACCGTAATGCGGTTCAGGCCAGCATCCTTGAGCGGTTGCGCGAGCGAGTCGAGCAGATGGCCGTTGGTGGTGAGCGCGAGGTCCAGCTTGTCGCCGTCAAGCGTGCGCAGGCGCGAAAGCTCGCGAACCAGTTCGACCACATCGCGCCGCAGCAGCGGCTCACCGCCGGTAAGGCGGACTTTGGTGATGCCGAGGCCGACAAAAACGCCGATGAGGCGGAGGTATTCATCGAGGGCCAGTTCGGGATACTGCGCGCCCACTTCGCCGGTGCGGCAGTAGACGCATTTGTAGTTGCAGCGGTCGGTGATGGAGACACGCAGGTCGTGGATCACGCGACCGTGGCTATCCCGGAGCGCGAGATGGGCGGCCGGATGCGACGCCTGTGCCGGTAACGCGGAGATGGAAGGGGCAGCCATTGGCAACTTCAAGCGTATACCCTTTCCGGAGCCGGTTGAAAGGCACAGCCTTTCAGAGCTGGCCCAATGGCTCGGTCTTTTTTAACCGGCTCCTGGGGCTCGGCCCCGCCGTGACCGCGCTGCCGAAGGGAAGCGGTAGCATGAAGAAACGAGCGTGCTGCGGCTTGCAGCACACTGAGATCGGCAAATGTACGAGTTGGCCAAGATACAAGTCGGCGAAGGGATAAGGAAGATGCCCGCAACGGGAGCCAGACCCGCGGGCGCTGTGGACGAAGCTGATGCGGCAGTGGCCGTGCGGCAGATGTTCGATTCCATTGCGCCCAGGTACGATCTGCTGAATCATGTGCTCTCAGCCAACGTGGACCGGCTGTGGTGGCGCAGGGCCGCGCGCAGATTTCAGCCGGTTCTCGCACGTCCTGAAGCGGCGATTCTCGATATTTGCTGCGGCACTGGCGATTTGACCATGGCGCTGCTCAAGTTGCGACCGCATGGAGCAGCACCGATTCTGGCGGGCGATTTTGCGCCTGCCATGCTGCGGCGCGGGGCCGAAAAGTTTGGGAAGAAGACGAATCCGAATCGCAAATCCGCGGATTCCGCGCCTTACGCGGTGGCGATCGAGGCCGACGCGTTGCATCTGCCGCTGCGCGCGGAGTCGCTCGACCTGATTGTCACCGCCTTTGGCTTCAGGAATCTGGCGAATTATGAGGCCGGCCTGAAGGAGTTTCATCGCACACTCAAGCCGGGCGGCCAGTTGGGAATTCTCGAGTTCAGCGAGCCGGGAGGGCTGCTGGGCAAGGCGTATGGCGTGTACTTCCGGCGCGTGCTGCCTGCGATTGGGCGCATGATCTGCGGGAAAGACGGGCCTACAATTATTTGCCCACATCGGTGGGCGAATTTTCCGCCGCCCAGCGCAATGCTGCAGATGATGCAGCGGGCGGGGTTTGAAAAGTGCGCATGGCAGCCGTACACGTTTGGAATTGCGGGCTTGTATAGCGCGACGCGGCCCGCTTCAGGAGCTCGATGACGACTACCACCTCCAGTCCGCGAGTGACCCAGCCTGCCGTGGCGAATTTCTCCGCCGAAAAGCAGCGCGTGGCGCGGCACTCCATGGCGGCTGCGGCGGTGATGACGCTGCTCAAGATTGGCGCGGGTTTGCTCTCCGGATCGCTGGGAGTGCTTTCAGATGCGGCGCACTCCGGGCTCGACCTTGTGGGCGCGGCGCTGACGTACTTCTCCGTGCATGTGAGCGACAAGCCGGCCGACGAAGATCACACTTACGGCCACGGCAAGATCGAGAATCTCTCGGCGTTCAGCGAGGCAGGACTGATGGCTTTGTCCTGCGCGTGGATCATCTGGGAGGCCGTGCAGCGAATCTTCTATCACGCGGTGGAGCTGCACCACTCGCTTTGGCCGGTGCTGGTGCTGGCGACTTCGATCGGCGTGGATATCTGGCGTTCGCGTCAATTGCGCGCGGTGGCTGTGCGGACGGGATCGCCGGCATTGGCGACCGACGCGTTTCATTTCGCTTCGGACATCTGGGCGACGGTGGCAGTGCTCGTGGGACTTGGCGCGGCCTGGGTGGGCGAGCGATTCCAGATCGGCGCGCTGCGCTATGCCGACCCAATTGCAGCGCTTGTGGTATCGCTGATGATTTTGCGCATGACGGTGCGGCTGGGCCATGAAGCTGTGGCGGCGCTGGTGGATGAGATCCCCGCGGAGACCAGACGCCGGCTGGTGCGCGAGGTGGAACGCGTGGATGGAGTGCTGGCCGTGGAGCGGGCGCGCGTGCGCCGGGCGGGAGCGGGATATTTCGCCGACGTTACGCTGGCTCTGCCGCGGCGATATCACCTTTGAGCACACCGGCGAGCTGGTCGAAGCCGCTACTGCCGCTGTGCAACGCGCGCTTCCCGGGGCCGATGTGGTCATCCACACCGTTCCGCGCGAAACCAAAGCGGAAAGCATCTTCGACCGCGTGCGCGCCGTGGCCGCTCGCAACAACGTATCGGTGCACGAGCTCAGCATCCAGACGCATCATGGTCGCCTGCAGGTCGAATTGCACGTGGAACTGGATGAGACCCTCGCGCTCCGCGACGCGCATAACTTTGTAACTGCCATGGAAGCGGAGATTCTGCGCAATGTTCCGGAGGTCGACTCAGTTCTGACGCACATTGAGAGCGAGCCGGCCACTATCGAGCAGCCTGAGGAAGAGCTAGTAGAAGATCGCAGGCTTGAGCAGGCGCTGCGCTCGGCAGCCGCGGGGTTTCCCGAGATTGCGGACGTGCACGCCATCACCGTCGGCCGTACGGGAGAACACATCTCGCTTACCTGTCACTGCACATTGCCCGACGAACTTCCCATGAGCCGCGTGCATCAGGTGATCACCGCGCTTGAAGACCGGTTCAAGCTGGAGTGTCCGGAGGTGTTTCGAGTGACCATTCATCCGGAGCCGGTGACGGATAATACGCGATAACACGCTCGGAGCGCAATCCGATGTTTTCAACCGAGGTTCTCGAAGTGTTGAAGATAATAATGAACACCGCTCCAATCGCAAGAGTCTTTCGCATCGCCTGGCTGCTGATGCTGCTGGTGGCAGTGGGATTGCTGTCGGCGATTCTCACCATGCAGGTTGCCATTCATGGCGCTGAGGTGCAGGTGCCGGCGCTCAAAGGGATGACGACCGCGGATGCGCGCAGCGTGGCAGCGGGGCTCGGTCTGAGACTGGATGTGGACAATCGCTACTACTCGGCTGATGTAGCGGCGGGGCACATTCTTACGCAATCGCCCGACGCGGGCACAGTGGTGCGGCGCGAGTGGCGCGTGCGCGTGGCGGAGAGCCTTGGAGCACAGAGGGTAGACGTGCCAGACACGGTGGGCGCCAATGAGCGCGTAGCTGAGCTGGAGCTGCGGCGAGCCGGCCTTGAGGTTGGCGATGATTGCGCGGCTGCCCTACGGCTCAGCGCCGGAGGGAACCGTGCTGGCGCAGGATCCGCCTGCTCACGCGCAGGGCATTGAACAACCCAGCGTCAATTTGCTTTTGGCTGCGCCCGACGATGAAACGCCGGACGGGTATGTGATGCCCGATCTAACCGGCTGGCAATTTGCGAGCGCGGAAGCGGCGCTGAAGAAGGTTGGCATCGAGACCTCGGCGCCGAGTTTTGTGAATATGCCGGTAGCGCCTGTGGGCAACGGTGACGCCGAAACCGAATCTGCCGGTGAGACCGGGCCAGGTGCTGGCGCAATCGCCCAGCGCGGGTTCGCGCGTGGACCAGAGCACAATCGTGAAGCTGACAGTCGTGAAGTAGGCGAGGACGGGAGACGAGCAGAATGGGATTGAGCGAGGATCTGGAAAAGATTGCATTGCAGGAGCGCGAGCTGCGCCTGCCGCGCCTGGATGCGAGCGTGGCGTGGGAACTCGGCGGCTGGATTCAGAGAGAAGGCGCAATGGAACGTGGACTCACGCTCGTGGTCGACGTGCGGCGATTCGGGCAGCCGCTGTTTTATGCGGCGCTCGACGGGACAACGCCGGATAATTCCGAATGGGTGCGTCGCAAGAGCAACGTGGTGGCGCGCTTCCATCGCAGCTCGTATGGCGTGGGAATGACGCAGAAGATGAAAGGGACAACGCTCCTTGAGCGCCAGGGACTGCCGTTGACGGATTACGCAGCAGACGGCGGATCGTTTCCGCTGCATGTTGAAGGCGCGGGCGTGGTGGGCAGCGTGACGGTGTCCGGCCTGCCGCAGCGCGACGATCACAATCTCGTCGTGGAAGCGCTGTGCGCAATGCTGGGGCGGGATTTTGCGGCACTGAAGCTCGAGCCAGAGCAGGCGTAGCCAAGACCCGCGCTTTTGAGATCAAGTCAGGCGATTTTTTCGGGCGACTTTTCGATGAGGGCGACAAAGAATCCGTCTGTGGGCAGCGCGCCCGGCAGAAGGAGCAGTGCGCCCTCGGGCGTGAGGGAATCGAGCAGCCGTTCCGCGCCGGAGATGAGGATTCCTGATTTTTGCAGCGATTGGATGGTCGTCCCGAGCGAAACCTGCCGCGCATTTTGATTTTCGGCAAGGACGCCGCCAGAACTCCTGCAACGACCTGCTCATTTTCTTCGGGCTCGAGCGAACAGGTGGAATAGACGACGCGACCGCCGGGGCGGACTGCGCGCAAAGCGGCGGACAAGATCGCTCGCTGGCGCTCGGCGTGTCGCGCCAAGTCTTCTACGTCGCAGTCGATGGCGAATTTCCGGATTGCGGCCCGAGGGTTCCGGTGCCGCTGCAGGGCACGTCGGCGAGCACCAGATCGAAAGCGGAATCTTCCTTGAGCGCAGTTGCGTCGGCGAGCCGGCATTCGATGCGGGCCGAATGCGCAGCGAGCCTCGCAGTCAGGTCCGCAGAGCCGCTTCTGACTCGATTCGCAAGCCAGAATGCGGGCCTGCGGGTTGCGCTCGGCGAGGATGAGGGTTTTTCCGCCGGGCGCGGCGCACGCATCCAAAATGTTTTCGTTCTGGGCGGTCTCGATCTCGCCGCTGGAATCGTCAACGGCGCACGCGGCCAACTCGGCGATCAACTGCGAACCTTCATCCTGTAATCGCACGCGGCCCTCGCGAAAGGCCGCGGTTGCCGTCACATCGCCGGAGACGACTCTGCGCGCCGCGGTGAGGATGGCTCCGGGTTCGAGACAAACGCCGGCGCGTTCAGTTCCATTGCCGCGGCTTCGTCAGCGGCCTGGGGAAGGCGCACGATTCGCGCAGGCTGAGCCTGTCCGTGGCGGCAGATGGCTCGCGCAGCTTCCAGGCCGTAAGAACTGGCCCAGCGCTCGACCATCCACGCAGGATGAGCCTGAGCCAAGGCAAGTTGGGCCGCGGTATCTTCCGGAAGGTCCGCCGCCAAACCAGCAGGCGCCAATTTGCGCAGCACGGCATTCACCAACCCGGAGGCGAAGCGGTGGCCGGATTGCTTGGTCAGCTCCACGCTCTCATCGATGGCGGCGTGAGCGGGAACGCGATCGAGAAATTGCAGCTGAAATGCTCCCAGGCGGAGAGCGACAGAGACTTCAGGATCGAGTTTGGATTTTGGCTTCGCGATCAGGAGTTTGAGTCGCTCGTCGAGGCGAATCTGCCAGCGAAGCACGCCAAGCACGAGAGTCGTGGCCAGGTGACGATCAGCGGGCGATAGCGCGTCGATGGCTTTCGTGCGCAGCAGATCGTCGGAGTGACCATTTCCACGCTCGACGGCCAGCAGCACTTCGAATGCTGCCTTGCGAGCTGGAGAGATCGCGGCCACAGCGCTCAACCGAGGCGCGCGTCCGCGGGCAGCGGATTGCCGCGCAGAAACTCGTCGGTGGTCATGCGTTTCTTGCCTTCGAGCTGAACTTCGAGAAATTCGAGCCAGGTATTTTCGGCGCATGCGGCCAAAAGGCGATGGCTCTCGACAACAATCCAGCCCGGCTCGGCAAAGCCGAGGCCTTCGGCAAAGCTGCCACGCGTAACGGCCATGCGATGCACGATGAGCTTCTTCCCGTTGAGTGCGGTGAAGGCGCCGGGCCACGGCTGAAATCCGCGCCAGCGATTGTAGATTTCGTGCGCTGTGCGCGTGGCAAAGTCGATGCGGCCGTCTTCGCGGTCGAGCAGCGGCGCGAAGGTCGCGGTTTCGTGACTCTGCGGCTGCGGGTGAATTGTGCCATTGGCAAGACCAGCCAGCGTCTCGACGACCAGCGGAGCGCCGGCACGCGCCAGCAAAGGAAAAAGATCGACGGCAGTCTGGTCCGGCCCGATTTCCATGGTCTGCTGAAGCAGAATCGGCCCGGTGTCGAGGCCCTCTTCCAAAAGCATGGTCGTGTTGCCGGTGTAGGCGTCGCCCATCGCAATCGCCCATTGAATCGGCGCAGCGCCGCGGTATTTCGGCAGCAAGGAAGCGTGCAGATTGATGCATCCAAGCCGGGGCAGGGCAAGCATCCACGGCGGAATGATGCGGCCATAGGCGACGACGACAATCGCGTCTGGAGCAATCGCCTCAAGCTGCGCGCGAAACTCCGCGTTGGTGCGAATTTTTTCGGGCTGCGTGACCGGCAGCCCTGCGGCAAGCGCGGCCTGCTTGACCGGCCGGAGCGGTAAGTTGCTGATCGCGCCCCGTGGGCCGGTCAGGCTGCGAAACCACGAGCGCGATTTGGTGGTGGGCCGCGAGCAGTGCCTCAAGCGTGGGGACGGCAAACTCGGGAGTGCCGCAAAAGACGAGCTTGAGGCCGTTCCCGGCGTTCGTCATGGCAGGTTTACCACGTTCCGTCGTTTTGCATTTTGCGAATCTTGCGCAGATTCAGGCTGCGCTTCAGCGCGCTCATGCGGAAGATAAACACGATGCCGTCGAGATGATCGATCTCATGCTGGAAAGCGCGCGCCAGCAGTTCATCGCCGTCCATCTCAAACCATTTGCCGTTCTCGTCCTGGGCGCGAATGCGAACCTTGGCCGCGCGCACCACCTTCTCGCGAATGTCGGGAAAGCTGAGGCAGCCTTCTTCTTCATACTGCCTGCCTTCGCTCGAGATGATCTCGGGATTGATGAGCACGAGTTTCTTCGCGGGATCCTTGCCCATGCTCAGGTCGACGACGGTGATGCGCTTGGAAACGCCGACCTGCGGCGCAGCCAGGCCGATGCCCTGCGAGGCGTAGGTGGTTTCGAACATGTCGGCCACGAATTTGCGCAGCTCGGCGTCGAATTCGGTGACCGGTTCGCCGGGCTGCTCGAGAACCGGCTCAGGATATTTGACGATCGTCAGAATCATTGCCGCTGCTAAAAGCTCCGTATCTGTTCGATGTATCCATCGAAATTCCGTTTCAACTCCAGCAGAGAGTCGCCGCCGAATTTCTCGCGGGCCAGGTTGGCGAGAACCAGCGCGACCATGGCCTCAGCGGCCACGCCGGCCGCCGGGACGACGCAGATGTCGCTGCGCTCGTAGCTTGCGCTGGTGGCCTCGCGCGTATCGAAACGCACTGACTCCAGCGGCTGGCGCAGCGTGGAGATGGGCTTGAGGTAGCCGCGGACGACAATGTCTTCGCCGTTGGAGACGCCGCCCTCAATGCCGCCTGCGTTGTTGTGCGGGCGCGTAAAGCGCGTAGGCTTTCCCGGCGGATTCTCGCTGGCGTAGTGAATCGGATCGTGGACGCGCGAGCCGAACGTCGAGGCAGCGGCCACTCCGCGGCCAATTTCAACGGCCTTCACGGCCTGCAGGCTCATCACGGCCCAGGCAAGCTGGCCGTCGAGGCGCTCATCCCAGTTGGCGTAGGAGCCGAGACCTGCGGGAACGCCGTGCGCGACGACTTCAAAGATTCCGTTCACGGTGTCGCCGGCGTTTGAAGCGGCGTCGACTTCTTCCTTCATCCGCGCTTCGGCGGCGGGATCGACGCAGGCGAGCACCACCTCTTCTTTTGCGGCAAGGGCAGCGATTTCGTCCCACGACGGATCGGCGTCAATCTCGACCTGGCCCACGCGAATCACGTGGCTGGCGACTTCGATTCCCAGGTTGCGCAGCAGCAGCTTGGCAAAGGCTCCGGCGGCAACGCGGGCGGCGGACTCGCGCGCCGAGGCGCGCTCCAGCACGTAGCGAGCATCAGGAAAGTTGAATTTGAGCGCTCCGGCCAGGTCGGCGTGGCCGGGCCTGGGCGAGGTCACAGCACGGTGCTTGGCTGGATCGCCGGTTTCGACAGGCAGCTTCTCCTGCCAGTTTTTCCAGTCGCGATTGATGAGCTGAATGGCAATGGGCGAGCCGATGGTCTTGCCGTGGCGCACGCCCGAGAGGATGTGAGCCTGGTCGGTCTCGATCTTCATGCGGCCGCCGCGGCCATAACCCTGCTGGCGACGCCAAAGCTCGTGATTTACGAAGTCGAGGTCAACGGGCACGCCGGCGGGAATTCCGGAGACCAGCGCGATAAGAGCCTCGCCGTGGGATTCACCGGCAGTCGAGAAGCGAATCATACTGATTCGATTGTAAATGCGCGCAGGCGCAAAGCCACTTTTTCAGGAAGTCTCTCAATTCGCCTGGAGGCTGCAACCAGAGATCGGCTGCGGTCGGGCGCGGTTGATTCCGCACGAGGATGCCGAGTCCGTGTCCCCCGTGACTCCCGTAATTCTTGATGGCGCGGAAGGCAGCTTCATCGGTCAGGTCATCGCCGAGAAATGCAGCGGGATGCGGCTCGCGATGAGGCCGGGAGGCAGCGGCTTCTTCGAGAATGGCAGAGACAGCTTCGCCTTTGTCGCGGCCCGCGCGCAGTTCGAGGCCAGCCTCGAATTCGAGCAAGCTAAGGCCGTCCATCTGCGCAAGAGGCTCGAAAAGAACGCGCGTTTGCTTCTCGATCAATCTGGCGCGAGCAGGCGTAGCACCGCGCCAGTGCATGACGATGGCGTTAGGTTTTTCTTCGATCAATCCGCCACGCAGGCTGCCCGCTTCGTCACGTCGAAGCTGTTCCGCGAGTTCGTCGAGTTTGCTGCGGATTTCAGGAGAGATCTGCTCAAGCTCGCGGCGGCCATCAGGGTGCAGGCGTTCTGCGCCGTGCAAACCCCAGACCTCAGGTGCGGGTTCGACTCCGAGCAACGGAAGGATTTCAGCGGCAGGCCGCCCGGTGACGACGACGATGCGCGTACAGCCCTGATTCTGGATTTGATTCAGGAGGTCGCGCACCCCGGCCCAGGGAAGCGCCTGAAAGCGATCGACGCGGAATGGCGCAAGCGTTCCGTCATAGTCCAGCAGCAATGAAGCTCCTGCCGCGCCCGCAAAGGCGCGAAAGAATTGGTCCAGCTTCTCTGCCGCCTCGCTTGTCAATAAATTCTCGCTTTCGGGTCTCGCTTTCAGGCTCACCTTCAGGACTCATCTTCAGGGCACTCACCTTCGGGAGCTCGCTTTCAGGCCAGCTTTTCGACTGGAATCTCCGCAAATGGGACGGCCGATGGCGCGACGCGTTCCGTCAGAATCGGTTCCGCAGGCTTCAGCCGCAACTCGCGCAGGTCGCCCAACACTTTCGCAGCCCACATATAAATGTTGTATTCCATCACCTGGCGGCGCATTCTTTCCATGCGATCGCGGCGTTCCTCGCGGCTCATCTCCAGGCCGCGCGGATGGCTTCGGCGACACCGACCACATCGTACGGATTGATCAGCAGGGCATCGCGCAACTCCACCGCGGCGCCGGTAAACTTGCTCAGCACGAGCACGCCGTCGTCGTCATCGCGCGCAGCCACAAACTCTTTGGCCACCAGGTTCATGCCGTCATGGAGCGAAGTCACGAGGCAAACATCGGCGGCACGATACCAGTGGCTCACTTCCTCGTGATTGCACTGGCGCTCGATAAGAACGATGGGTCTCCAATGGGCAGTCTGGTAGCGCGCGTTGATGCGGGCCACGGTTTCCAGAACGCGGCGGCGCAGCTCGGCGTAGCTGGGAATGCGTGTGCGGCTGGGCGCGGCAATCTGCACCATGGTCAGCCGTTCGCGGTACCAGGGGTGCTCTTCGAGCAGTTGGCCGATGGCCTCAAGCCGCTCGACGATTCCCTTGGTGTAATCGAGCCGGTCGACACCGAGCGCCAAAGTTTCAGCGCGCACGCCAAACTCGCTCAACAGGCGGCGTCGCGCGGCGTCGCGCTCATCGGCCATCGTCTCGCCGTCCCAGGTGGCCGCGGGCCGCATGGCGCCATCGAACGCAACGCTTACCGGATAGGGCCGAACCACGCTCGTGTGCCCGTGACGGAGCACAGACAGGTGATCGTGGTCAGTGCGCGCCTCAAACGCGCGATCCACCGTGGCAATAAAGTTTTGGCAGTGGAGAGGAATGTGAAATCCGATCAGGTCAGCGCCGAGAAGACCGTCCAGCAGCTCGGCCTGCCAGGGACAAATCCCGAATGCCTCGGGATTGGGCCATGGGATGTGCCAGAAGATCGCCACGCGCGCATCCGGCCGCTCCTTTTTAATGAGGCTCGGCAGCAGCGCCAAATGGTAGTCCTGCACAAACACCACGGGATCAGGGCTGTCCTTCATCTCTTCCAGCAAGGCGTCGGCAAACTTCTGGTTGACGAGTTGATAGCATTCCCAGTCTGCCGCGCGAAAGATGGGCCTTGTATGCGCGATGTGGCATAGCGGCCACAAGCCCTCGTTGGAGAAGCCTTCGTAGTATTTGGATTCTTCCTGCTCTGACAGCCACACTCTGCGCAGCGTGTAGCGAGGGTCGTCGGGCGGTACGCGCAGACGATCGAACTCGTCGACCGCGCTCTTGTCAGCGTCGCCGCTGCCGCTGGCAACCCAAACCCCGTCACATGCGCGCAGAACCGGCTCCAATGCCGTGACCAGGCCGCTGGGCGGTACCACGCAGACAGTTTCGCGCCCCTGGCGTACGTGCATATACGGCTCGCGGTTCGAAACGACAAAGATCTTGCTGGAACCGGCCTGGTTGCGTATGTGTACTGCCAAACGCTCGGCGGTCCACAGATTCGCGCCGGCTTCGCGCAGGCGCGCCTCTGCCGCGGCTGAAGCGCGCGCCGCTTTCAGGCTCGCGGCCATAGTCTCAACTTCACGCGCGAGCGGCGAAAAAAGGCGAAACGCGCTTAAGTCCGGCTCCGTGGAATCTTCAGCATGGCCAATGCGCAACTGGCGCAGGCGCTCAGCCGCGCGGTTCATGGGACGTAGAAGGAACCAGCGCACCATAAGCAGAGTGATGCCCACAATCACAATGACAAACGCAACGATGCGCCAAAAGCTCCGCTGCCAGAGAGCCATTCCTTCGGTGCGGATATAGCCGGCATCCATCACAATGGCCATTGCGCCTTGCAACTGATCTCCGTTGTGAATGGGAAAAGTCTGTTCCAGCCATTGCCACTGCCCGGCGTGGCCAAATGCGCCGTCCTCGACGCCGCGCTGCAGCGATTTCTCCACAACGCCTTTGCCCAGCGCCGCCATCACGTCCGGCGGACCGCTGGCAGCCAGAAGGTCTCCATGCGCGTCGTAGATCGCCAGCCCCAAGGCGCCCGTTCCGTTCTTGAGGAGTTGCGTTAAACCGGAAAGGGCAGAGAGGTCACCGGTGACCAGTGCGCTACGCACGTCCGGCTCAATAGACTTACCCATCCAATTGGTGCGGCGCTCCAGATCCTCGCGCATGTTATGGCGGTGGGCCAGTACATCAAAATATGTGGAGGCAAGTGACACCAGCGTCACGCTCGCGATGAGAGCAAGGATCAGCCGTACGCGGAAAAAATGCATCGCGACCTCCGATGTAGTATTAGATGCGCTCGGTGGCGAATTTATTGTCCAATACGGCTCGCAAAAACCGAATGGACAATTATTTGTTGAGAGGAAAGCTACTTAGGCGAGGCGATTCGTTTTGGAACGCCGCCAAATCCAGATGGCTTCCCAGCGTCGGGGTGCGCTGAAAGCTAGAACCTAGCTCTCTCATCGATACGATCCCAGGCGATCGGTTTCACGGCCAGCCGGGGTGCTGTAGGGCCGGTCGAATGCGTTCCATACCGGCACAAGCCCGGCCCCTTTGTCTTCGGACCGATTCTATGCGCTATTCTGTCCTCGGATGCTATCAAAGTTTTCGATTCAGAGACCGACACTCCAGACCGACACCAAATGGCGACATTAGCGATCGACCGAACCGCCAAACAGATGGTACTCGCCGTTCAGGAATACTCCCTGTTCGCGTGGCAGGCGATGCGCAATCTCTTCCGCCCGCCAATCTACTGGACCGACTTCCTCATGCAGTCGGACGTCATCGGTGTCGGGTCCCTGCCCATCGTCATCCTCTCCGGTTTCTTTACCGGCGGCGTGCTTGCTCTTCAGTCCGCGGCCACTCTGTCGGAGTTTGGCGCCACGGCGGTCACGGGCCAGTTCGTCGGGCTCACCATGATCCGCGAGCTCGGCCCGGTGCTCACCGGCATTATGGTGGCCGGCCGCAATGCGTCTTCCATGGCCAGCGAACTAGGCTCCATGGTGGTGACCGAGCAGATTGACGCGATGCGCGCACTGGGTGTCGATCCAATCCGCAAGCTCGTTACCCCGCGCATCTTTTCGAGCATCGTCATGCTGCTCCTCTTGACGATCGTGTCCGATGCATTCGGCATCGTCGGCGGCGCAGCAGTGACGGTTCTCATCAGCCATCAGAACGGAACGCAATACTTTAACTCGGCCTACGAGCATCTTGTCTATTCCGACATTATCCAGGGAATGGTGAAACCCCTGTTCTTCGGCTACCTGCTCGGCTCCATCGGCTGCTTCTACGGCATGAGGACCACAGGAGGCACCGAGGGCGTTGGCCGGTCCACGATTTCGGCTGTGGTTACCTCATCCGTGCTGATCATCGCGGTCGATTTCCTGATTACGCACGTGCTTCTCTCCGTCTTCCCCTCATGAGCCAAGCTTCCGCACCCGCGCCATCAATCTCCGGCTCCGCCGCAGAACGCGAGCCCTGTCGTCGATTTGCGCGGCGTCTCCATAGCCTTCGACGGACCGCCGGTTCTCGAGGACATCAGCTTTTCCGTGGCTCCCGCCGAAACGCGCATTCTGCTCGGCCCTGCCGGAGTGGGCAAAAGCGTCCTGCTGAAACTCATCATCGGGCTTCTTCCCGCGCAGGCGGGCTCGATTCATCTCTTCGGCGAAGACATCACGCACTTGCCCGAGGAAAAGCTGTTTCCATTGCGCTCGCGTGCCGGAATGGTTTTTCAGGAAGGCGCGCTCTTCGATTCGCTCACCGTGCGCGACAACGTGGCTTACCAGTTGATTCAGGAGCGCGTACCCGATGAGGAGATCGACAGCCGCGTCCACGAGGCGCTTCGATTTGTCGGCCTGGAAGAGACCTTCGATATGTTTCCCGCGAGCCTTTCAGGAGGCATGAGGCGGCGCGTGGCCATCGCTCGCGCCCTCATCCACGATCCCGAGTTGATCCTGTACGACTCGCCAACCGGCGGCCTGGATCCCGTCACGTCCACCACCATCATCGAGCTCATCGTGAAGCAGCGCGACGTGCACTCAACCCCGTCTCTGCTGGTTACGCATCGTCTTCAGGACGCTTTCACGATGTGCACTCACGTCTTCGATAACGAGCAGGATCGCATGGTCCCGCTTCCCGATGGACAGATCAACCTGAACACCACCTTCCTCATGCTCGAAGCGGGACGTCTCATCCTCGATGGCTCCCTCCATGAACTCCTTCACAGCACGAACAACGAGGTTCACGAGTTCCTGGAATAGGACCCGGAATAGGAAGCAGCCTTCAGCAGGCTGCTTCTTCTCGCCTCTTCCTTTCTGCCGAGTTTCTGGATTCCAGCTACAATCTGATCCGTGACCGCGAGTCTCTTCGATCTCTACAAGATCGGCGTCGGACCTTCCAGTTCGCATACGATGGGGCCGATGCGCGCAGCTTGCCGTTTTGCGCGCGACCTTGAATCCGCCGGCCTGCTTGACCGCGTCGCACGCGTCCAGGTGGACCTGTACGGCTCGCTGGCTCTCACCGGCCTCGGCCACGGAACCGATCGCGCGGTTCTTCTCGGCCTCGCCGGCAATGAGCCGGCCACCATCGATCCCGCGGCGATTGAATCAACAGTCGCTGCGATTCGCGCCGCCGGGCGCATCGAGCTTGCCGGCAAGCGCGGAATCGAATTCGACGAGCCGCGCGACCTGATCTTTCATCGCGACCAGATGTTTCCGCCCGGCGCGCGACACGCAGCATCCCAACGGCGTGCGCTTCACCGCGTTCGATGCCGCCGGCGCAGTCCTCGTCCGAGCGCACATTCTTTTCCATCGGCGGCGGATTCATCGTCGAGGATGGCGAGGCCGATCATCCGGCCGGCGAATCCGAAGTTCGACTGCCTTATCCATTTCACAGCGCCGCCGAACTGCTTGAAGTGGCCCGCGCGCACTCGCTCTCCATTGACCGCGTGATGCTGGCCAACGAGTGCGAACGCCTGCGCGCCGCCGACCCCGCCATGCATGAGGTCCGCTGAAGCGATCGAGGAGCGCGTCCGCTCCGGCATCGAGAAAATCTGGCAAACCATGCAAGCATGCGCCGAGCGCGGCATGGCTGCCGAAGGCATCCTGCCCGGCGGCCTGAATGTTCGCCGCCGCGCACAGCGTCTCGCCGAGCGATTGCGCGCGCGCGAGGCGAGTGGACAGCAGGGCGATCCGCTGGCTCCGCTCGACTGGGTCACGGTCTACGCCATGGCGGTGAACGAAGAGAATGCTGCGGGCGGCCGCGTCGTCACTGCGCCCACCAATGGAGCCGCCGGAGTGATTCCCGCCGTGGCGCTCTACTATCGCCGCTTCATTCCCGATTCGGACGACGAGGGCATCTTCCGCTTCTTCCTTACTTCTGCGGCGATCGGCGCTCTCTACAAGGAGAATGCTTCAATCAGCGGCGCGGAGGTCGGATGCCAGGGCGAAGTCGGCGTGGCCTGTTCGATGGCCGCCGGCGGGCTTGTTTCCGCGCTCGGCGGCAACGACGGCCAGATCGAGCACGCGGCAGAAATCGCGATGGAGCACAACCTGGGCATGACCTGCGACCCCATCGGCGGGCTGGTGCAGATTCCCTGCATCGAGCGCAACGCGATGGGCGCGGCGAAGGCCGTGCAGGCTGCGCGCCTGGCTCTCAACGAGTCCGAGGAGCACAAAGTTTCGCTCGATCAGGTGATCCGCACGATGTATCTCACCGGCCTCGATATGCAATCGCGCTACAAGGAGACGAGCCTCGCGGGCCTTGCGCTGAATGTGATCGAGTGTTGAGTGGTGATGCGCAGATCGTCGCGCGTCGCTTTCTTCATTTCAATTTCGATCGCGCGCATTCATCGATTGCAATCTGATGACGCGAAGATTTCTCATTCGCGCTCTGAATTTCGACTCCGGAATCTCCTCGCGGGTCGGTTTATCGCGGAATCGCTGTTGATCTTTTTTTCACTCTTATGTCGTTTTTTTCTTGACATCGATGTCTGCATGAATCTATACATTCTTCAACTGCAGTTTCTAATTGCAGAATCGATGCAACCCATCGAAAAGGGAGAATAGGCAAATGGCAACCAAGAAAGCAGCCAAGAAACCAGCGAAGAAGGCAGCCAAGAAGACCGCCAAGAAGGCCGCGAAGAAAAAGTAACGGTCTGAACAACCCAAAAGGCAACACTCTAGGGGGACGCTTAAAAGCGTTCCCCTTAGTGTTTGTGGCGGAGAAAAATTTCGCGCGTCGCGAAATGACGATGCGCCGTATGACGAAATCGCTGAAACCCGCTCTGGGCACGGCGATTCGACGCATTCAACGAAATCACACGGTAGACGCGCGATCCTGCGTGACGCCGTAAATTTATAGGAGAGAGTGACTGCACGATGACGCGCCGCCGCTGGATCGCCGAGCATTGGGACGAAGCAACCGCCACAATTATTGGCGCGCAGGCCGAACATTTGGCGCGCGTTCTCCGCGCGCAACCGGGCATGGAAGCGGATGTGGTCGCGGGCGGTCGCGTCTTTCACGCCGAGGTTGCCGCGGTCACGCAAGCGGGGGAAGACGAGCGAAGTTCGCTTCAATCTCGCCGCCGAGCTCCAGGCCGACCCCGCGCTGCCCGTTACTTTAGTGGTAGCCATTTACAAGTTCGATCGCATGGAGTGGGCCATCGAAAAAGCGACCGAACTCGGTGTTGCGGCGATCGCGCCGGTGATCGCGCGAAGAACTGAGAAGCACCTTGCCGCAGGCGGCAGCGAAGCGCGCCGAGCGCTGGCGGCGCATCGCGCACGAAGCATCGCAACAGGCGCGGCGCTCCGATGAGCCGCTGATTCACGAGCCCATCGATCTGGCTGAGCGCGTGCGGGCCGCGAGCACGGCGACGCGCATCGTGCTTGCCGAGCAGGAGCGCACCACCACGCTGCGTCACGCGATTGACGAAGCCATCGATGCGGCGAAAGAAGAAATGCCCGCGCTCGAAATCGCCATCGGTCCTGAAGGCGGATGGGCTCCCGCGGAAGAAGCGCTCTTCGACGCCAACGGCTGGCGTGCTGCGTCGCTCGGTCCGCGCATTCTGCGCGCGGAGACTGCGGCCATCGCCGCGCTGGCCGTCGTTGCGTCGTGTCTGGAGTAGATCGATTCGACGGTCTCGCGAATGAGCCGGAGAAGTCGCGATTCTTCGCAATTCGACGTCGATTCGCTGTGGAAAAGCGCGGCACGAAATTCGATATCTGCGTCGCTCGCCATTCACAGATGCGCGTAAGCGCAGGAGCAGACCCGCGAGCGCCGCGCCGGCGAGATCGCCAACGATCGGAATCGGCGCGTAGCTCCAGTTCGATCCGCCCTTGCCCGGAATGGGCAGCAGCGCGTGAACGATGCGCGGCCCCAGATCGCGCGCGGGGTTGATTGCATATCCTGTCGTCCCGCCGAGCGAGAGCCCGATGCCCCACACCAGACTGCCGACGAGCCACGGACCCATCCCGCCGCGGGGCCGTTCATGGCCACGCCGTGCGAGAAGATTGAAGCCGCCACCACGACCAGCACCGCCGTGCCCAGCATCTCGCTGAAGATGTTTGCCAGCGGACTGCGCACCGCCGCATTGGTGCAGAAGACGCCGAGCTTGGCAGCGGGATCGGGCGTGAGCGCCCAGTGCGGCGCGTAGTGCAGGGTCACCAACGTCGCGCCGGCCATCGCGCCCAGCAGTTGCGCTGACCAGTAGACGGGAAGCTGCGCGTAGTCTCCGCTGACTACCGCGGCGGCAAGCGTGATGGCGGGATTCAGATTCGCGCCGGGACTGCCGAAGGCCTGCGCCACCATCACGCCGCACAGCACGCCGAGAGCCCAGCCGGTGGTGATCACCATCCAGCCGGAGTCTGCCGCGTAGGACTTACGCAGCGTGACGGCGGCATTCACGCCGTTGCCCAGCAGAATGAGAACCAGCGTGCCCATGAACTCGCCAAACCAGATTGAATGCATCGAATCTTCCTTTTCAATGTTCCCTCGGGCATGGCTGCAGGCCGCGGGACATTCACAACGCGCAAATCGGCACTCTATTTGAGGAACTCAAGCATTGTCCACTGCCGGATGTGCGATCGCCAAGCCCAATCGCGGTGTAGGAAGAGGCAGGTGCTTGCCAGGACCGGCGTCGAGTTTGCGGAAGATGATTAAGGATTGCCTGGCGCGGCTTCCGAGCCTACCGGAATTGCTTGTTCATAACGCGGCCAATGATTGAGCAACTCGCTGACCACGACATGTCCCACGGTATATGCGGCTTCAAGAGCGGGCAGATACGCGCCGTACGCGCCGACTCGCTGCTTCGCCAGGCTCTCCGATGCGCTGAGGCCCCGTGGCTGTCGGTCGTAGTTGCTGACGGCGCGCAACACCAGAACGCGATTTACATCTACGCGTCCGGCGTGCGCCAGGAACTCGAGCGACTGAAGCGTTCCTGTGTCCTCCATTGCCGTGGTTGCAAAGACCCCCTTGCCGCCAGTGAAGTAGGACACCCACTCAGTCGCCCACGCATCCATCAACTTCCCGTGCCAGAAGGTCGAAGAGGAAATCTCGTCGCCCATGGCGACAAACGGCGGACGATTTGCTGCCGCGCCTTCGAATTGGCTGCGAATTTCGCCGAGCTTCACTGAGTCCTGAAGAGGCGTCGCGCGAGTGAGTTGGAATGCCCACTCTGCCAGGCGCGCGTTCAGTGAGTAGAACTGCCCCGGCCGTGGCGTCACGGGTTGCGCAAAAGGGACGGCCTTGTCGAAGGGCAGATAACCAGTCGTCCAGCCGGGAGGGATTTCGCGCGCATCGATCTCATAGCCAAGATCGCCATCGACAATCCAACGCGCCCACGCGGCCGATCCAAGAGAAATCTGGTCGGGGCAGCCGCCCGCAATCCCGGCGACGAGCCAATACGCATGACTGAAATCGAATCGCGGGTCGAGGCCGACGGCCATAATGGTCGCCGTCGCGTGCGCCGTTCCGGGCCCCGTCAATACTGCCATCTCTCCGGCAGCGTTCATGCGCACTGCGTGATAGGCGGCAGGAAGGGGGTAGACGCGGTCGAGATGATCGCGCTCCACCCAATACTGCAGCTCGCCCGGCGCGTCGCCGGTGTCGGCGCCGACCTCAAACATGGTTACGACAACAACCTTCACAGGTATGGGCCGCGGCGCGGCCTTCGCCGAAGCGCAAAAAAACGTGAGCAGAAGAACGTAATAGAGAATTCGCGTTCGCCTCATCATTGATTGCGATGGTACGCGAGGAGGTTGTGGATCGCCGAAGCTGGGCCGAGGGAATCGCCAACTTACAGCGATGAACCGTAATTGTTTCGGCTTGGGTGCGAACGGGAGCAATAGAATCGTGAAATGCTGGCAGTTTTTCGTTTGCGTGGTTTCCGGTTCTTCTTTTACTCAAACGAGGGCTCGCCTCGTGAGAGAGTCCACATCCACGTCGAGAAGGGCGACGCGGAAGCGAAATTCTGGTTGGAGGCAGAGGTTCGGTTGGCCTACAATGATGGTTACGACGCTCGAACTCTTCGTGAGTTGCTTGAGATCGTGGTAGCAAATCGAGAGCGGATCAAGAGGGCATGGGATGAGTTCTTCGGTTAGCGCGAAGCGAGTGAAATTCGACACCGACTGCATGTGGGTGGATCTGACCGACGGCCGGACGATCGGAGTTCCCCTCGCCTGGTTTCCGCGCTTGCTGCGCGGCAACGCAAAACAGCGCAAGCAGGTGAGGATCAGCCGGCGTGGCCTGCACTGGGAGGCGCTGGACGAGGACATCTCCGTTTCGAGTCTTCTTGTCGGTCTGCGCGATCAAAGCCTGAGTAGTAAGACATTCGCGGCATGAAGGACGCCGGGAAATTCTGATGCGGTTGTCCTCGAAGCAATTTCCCCATGGCGCTCGAATTCACAACTTCATACATTCAAGACTCGCTCTCGCTTTTCCACTACTATAAGCGGCTGGCCGAGCGCGCCATGGAGCAGGTGACGGACGAGCAGCTCTTTGCGGCGATCGACAAAGAGGCCAACTCGATCGCCGTTATTGTGAAGCACATGACCGGCAACATGCTCTCGCGCTGGACCGACTTCCTGACCACGGACGGCGAAAAGCCCGATCGCGATCGCGACAGCGAATTCGTCGAGCCGCCAGCTACGCGCAAGGAGCTGATGGCCCTGTGGGAAGATGGCTGGAACCGCTTGTTCGCAGCGATCGAGCCGTTGACCGAGGCAGACCTTAAGCGCGCAGTGACGATTCGCGGCGAAGCGCACTCCGTGATGCAGGCCATCAATCGTCAGCTCGCGCACTATCCTCATCATGTCGGCCAGATCGTGCTGTTGGCGAAGCACTTCGCTTGCGACCACTGGCAATCGCTCAGCGTGCCTCGGAACAAGTCGGCCGATTTCAATCGAAAAGTGGCAGCCGGAGAACTCAGCCAACGCTAGACCGAGCACGATAGCCGATCAAAACGATGGCCGGTCAAAAGTGTCCTTGCCGTGTCCTTGGCGCGGCTTGGCGGCCTTGGTGGCACGGGTAGCCTTGTAAAATGGGCTGAGCGTCGAATGACAAACTATCCGTTCGACTTGTCTGAGCGTCCAAGTGCCTTGAAGATCCCAAAAGGCGGCTTCACGGCAGACGTTACAAGGCAAAAGGTGCCACGAGGGCAATCGATAAGGGGCAATTAAGCCAGGAGGCTGTGATTCGGATGAAGATTTGGATGCAAGGCGCGTTCGTAGTGGTCGTGGCGGCTGCACTGTGCGGCGCAGCGGCCCAAGCGCAAACCGATGTGGCGGTGAGCGGCTACCGGACTTTCGCCAGCAGCAGCACCAGCGCGAGCAGCAATGGCGTTGTCACCCACCAGACGCCCACCGACTCCGAAGGCGGCCTTTTCGAATGGCGCCATATCGTCAATCCGCTTGTTGGCTTCGAGTTCGAGGTCACATCTAACCCGGCGGATCAGACTTATGACAACCCCAACGCCACACTGCCGAACTGCTATCCCCTCGGACCGACCACTTCAGCGCCTCCTGCATGCATAGCGTCGCTAAGACTTTCGGGCGAGGCGACGCAGTTCGGCGGGACCTGGGTGGTGTCAAAGAAGATAGGAAACGTTAGACCCTTTCTGTTGGGCGGTGCAGGCTTTGTCGTCACCGTTCCCGGAAAGAGCGCGTATTCGGTGAACACTGTGATGAGGCCGAACTTCATCTATGGCGGCGGTGTGGACTGGAGCTTTGAGAAGCACTTCGGTCTTCGTTTACAAGTGCGCGGCAACATGAGCAAGGCTCCGAATCTCTCCGACCTCTTCAACTCGACGACCAAGTACACGCAAATCTACGAACCCATGGGCGGGATTTTTTATCGCTTCTGAGTCCATTCGTTCCCCCGAACAGAGAAGTTTCACGAGAGCGGCAAAGGCTCGATTGATAGAAATTTTGTCGATTCATCCACGGCGCACGCGGCGATCCACAGGAGATAAGCATGAGTGCCGCGCGAGCTTTGCCTCGGCGGATTGAGACGCGCCGGGCCGAACTGCGCTGTGTTACCGTTTCAATACGGTGTTCCCGCGCCGGCCTTGCTTGCCGCATCAGGCGCCAAGCGACGGCGATGGGTGCAGTAATCGAGATGCGAGGACATCGGGGACGGCGGACAGAAGCATAGGAATGCAGCAGCCGGAATCGACCCCATCTACGCTTACTGCCCAGCTCCCAGCGAGCCCGGCTCTCCTGGCCGGAACAGCATCCGATCCTGCATCAGCTTCAGTACCCAATCCCCATCCCGCTGCGCAGCCGCCGGATCGGGTTCCACGCTGGCTCGAACGCCTCGAATTATCCCTGCGCGTAATTCTGCGCATCTTTATCGGATTGTTCGTATGCTTCCTGCCGTGGTTGGGACACATCGTAGTTCAATTTCCCGTGGTGCTTATTTTTCTCCCCGGGGCGCGCATGCTTTGGGACCAGAACCCGATCTTCCAGTTGTTCCCGGCGCTCGGCGATTTCGCCACGCTCGGTGCGGTCCGCGGTATCGTGTCAGGTCTCGGCCTGTTAAATATATGGATCGCGTTTCAAGACGCCATCCGTCACTGGGATGGTTGAGTGATGAATGAAAAGGAAAATCCGAAAAGTACACACGACGCTCAAGCGCCCGGCCCGCGTGTTCCAGGCCCGTCTGAAACTTTGCCTCCTGCGGTCCTTCCCGGCAATGGAGCACCGCCCCTGTTGGAGCGCGCGCCGCTGGCCTATGAGAATTCAGCATTTCTGAACAGCCCCGACGGCCGCCCCATCCGGATTGTGTCGGAGTTTCTCGAACCTCTGGCGCGATTCCGCCGCGAGCAGATCCAGGATACGGTCGTCTTTTTCGGCTCAGCGCGATTTCGGCGGACGCGAAGAAGCCGATCATGAACTGGAGCTGCTGGATAACACCGGCTCAACACAACCCGCCCCCAGCGAAGAGCAGCCCGCCAAACCGAAGGAGATCGCGACAGGCAAAGCTACGGAGCTGCAACGCAAGCGCGCCGTGGCCGCGGTCGAGATGGCTCGCTACTACGAAGATGCGCGGCGTCTGGCGCAAATGCTGACGCAATGGGTCAAGACCATCCCCTCGCGGAAGCACCGCTTTGTCGTCACGTCGGGCGGCGGTCCGGGAATTATGGAAGCAGCCAATCGCGGCGCTTACGAGGCCGGCGGCAAGACCATCGGCATGAACATTCTGCTGCCCTTCGAGCAAAGGCCGAATCCGCTACATCACACCCTCGCTCAACCTGGAGTTCCACTACTTCTTCATGCGCAAGCTCTGGTTTGCTTACCTGGCCAAAGCTCTGGTGGTATTTCCCGGGGGCTTCGGCACGCTTGATGAAATGTTCGAGATTCTTACCCTCGTCCAGACCCAGAAAATGACCAAGAAGATCACGGTGGTGATCTATGGACCGGAATACTGGAAGAAGGTATTCAATCTTGAAGTGTTGGTGGACATGGGCGCCATCTCTCCCAAGGATCTCGATCTGTTCCAATATGCCGACTCACCCGAGCAAGCCTTCGAAATGCTGCGTAAGGGGCTGACCGAGAACTACCTCGCAGCGGAAGCGGCTGCGGCCGCGCGTGCGGGTCACAAAAAGACGGGGAAGGATGACGATCTGATGGCCGGCTGGAGCGTGGACGATTTCCTCGGCCCTGAGCTCGCCAAAACGCGGAAGTAGCACAGCTCCGAAATCGATTGCAGGGGTTGTGTTTCGGTGATCCCTTCACTGAAAATTCACGCGAATTTTTCAACGCCGAGATCCGATTGGAAATTGAAATGCCCTTAACGGGCGTCTACCCGCGAGACTGGAATCTTCGCCGAACCCGGCATAGAATTTAGAGACAAGGAATACACGCGTGTTTTGCCCGTATTTCCGGTATTTTGGTAACTTCCTTGATTCCGTCGTTGCCTTAATTGAAGGGCAATTCGCGCGCTGTTAACTGGATATTCACGGCTCCTGACCGATACTGGCTGTGGAAATCCGGAAGACCGAGGAGTGGACATGCCAAGTTCAGCGATCTCGTATCTGTGGCGCGACAAGGACGCCCCCAAAGGCTTTCGGACTGGTGTTTCGTTGCACAGTCACACCAACCAATCGCGCGAGACCCTGGATTTCCTGGCCAACTTCGGCAATCAATTCCCAGTGATGCGCCCGCTGCTGTCGCGATTGGAACGGCGCGCCGAGCAGATGCACGGTATTCGCATCGACTACGCAGCCAGCTACTGGACGCCGCCCATGACTCCGAAGCTGGCCTTCGATCTGGAGATGCGGCAGATCGAAAAGCTCGGCCTGTCGCCGATGGTCTCCATCACCGATCACGACAACATCAAGGCGCCAATGCTTCTGCGCACGGTGCCCAGCGCGCGGCAGATTCCCGTGTCGGTGGAGTGGAGCGCGCCCTATGGCGGCTCGCAGGCCTTCCATCTCGGCGTGCACAATCTTCCCAGCGCTCGCGCAACGGAGTGGATGGCGACACTTCAGGATTTCACCGCGCATCCCAGCGATGCGCGTCTCACGGAGATTCTTGCCGCTCTGCATCGCGAGCCAAACGTGCTGGTGGTCTTCAACCACCCCATGTGGGACCTGTATCTGATCGGCAAGGAAAAGCATCAATTCCTGGTCAACGAATTTCTGCAGAAGAATGGCGCCTACATTCACGCGCTGGAGCTGAACGGCCTGCGCAACTGGGACGAGAACCGCGCAGTGCGGCGCCTGGCCGAGAAGTGGAACATGCTGCTCATCTCAGGCGGCGACCGGCACGGCGTGGAACCAAACGCCAACATCAATCTGACCAACGCCACCAGCTTTACCGAGTTTGTGCACGAGGTTCGCCGGGAGAGGAAGAGCAATGTGCTCTTTCTTCCGCAATACGCCGAGCCGTGGAAGCATCGGATTCTGCAATCGACCGTCGACGCCATGCGCCACTACCCTGAGTTTCCGCAGGGTTCGCGCTCATGGGACGATCGCGTCTTTCATCCCGACGCGACTGGAGTTGTAAGGCCGCTGAGCGAGCTCTGGCCGAACGGATCGGCGCCGCGCGTTCTCGGCGCGGTAGTTGCTCTGGTGCAGCTGATGGGCCAGGGGCTCGTTTCCGGCGGGTTGCGCCTGGCTTGGAGCGACTCGAATCAGTTGCGCCTCGCACTCGGCGAGCACGAGTTCTGACAAAAACCAACAGAGTTAGCGGAGTTGGCGTGGTTAGCAGAACCGGCAATGACATATCCGCTGCCTCGTCTTCCTCTGCCTCAACTCACTCCGCCCGCTCCGCTGACTCAGCCGGCGCAGCTTCGGCAACGATGGCGACGCCGGACCGATTCCGCGCGTCGCGTACTTTCCCGATTCGTTTCACGAAGTCAACGGGGTCGCCCACACCAGCCGCCACTTTGAGGGCTTTGCGCGGCGGCGCAATCTTCCCTTTCTCTGCGTGCGCGCGGGCGACCGCACGCAGGCCGTCGTCGAAGAGGGCAACGTGTGGACGCTGGAGCTGCCGCGCGGCTTTCTCTCTTTCGTGCTCGAAAAAGATCTGCGCCTCGATCCTGTTTTCTTTCGCCATATTCCGCTGATCAGCGAAGTGTTGGAGCGTTTCAAGCCGGACCTGATCCACATCACCGGACCCAGCGAGATCGGAATTCTTGGCGCGGGGCTGGCGCACCATTTTCACCTGCCGCTCGCCGCAAGCTGGCACACCAATGTTCACGAATACGCAGCTCGCCGTGCGGAATGGTTTCTGCGTTTGCTGCCCAGGCACCAATCCGCCGCCACCGGCCAGAAGATCGAGGACCTGACTTGGCGACGGTGGGCAGGTTCTATTCAATTGCGAAGGTCTTGTTCGCGCCCAATCCTGAGCTCTGCGCGCTGCTCGAACGCACCACCGGCCGGCCTTGCCACCTGATGCCGCGCGGCGTAGATGCGGAGCTCTTTAACCCGTCGAAACGAACGCGCGAACCGGATGACCGCGGCCACATCCTCGGATTTGTGGGACGGCTCTCCATCGAGAAGAACATTGGCCTGCTGGTCGAGATCCAGAAGGAACTCGAGCAGATAGGCACGAAGAACTTCCGCTTCGTGATTGTGGGCCACGGCGGCGACGAGGCCTGGCTGCGCGAGCATCTGCCAGGTGCGGAGTTCACCGGAGTGCTGCGCGGGGAAGCGCTTGCAACCGCCTACGCGAACATGGATCTGTTTGTCTTCCCCTCGCATACCGACACTTTTGGCAATGTGGTGCTGGAGGCGCTGGCCAGCGGCGTGCCGGCCATCGTGACACCCGACGGCGGCCCGCGCACGATCATTGCCGATAGTAAGATCGGGCGCGATGGCAGAATCGGCCGCATTGTGCCCGACGATCAGTTCGCCGCGGCGATTGCCGAGCTGATAGACGATCCCGCACGCCTCGCCGAGATGAGGACGGCCGCGCGCGCTTACGCACTGACCGCCAGTTGGGATTCGGTGTTCGAGGGGATTTATGCGGCGTACGAGGAGATTTTGCCGCGAGCTGCTCAGGCCGAGACATAAGGCTGTGCGCTCAGTAGATTCCGGGCAAGAGCCGCCTGGTTGCTTTGCGGTAATCAAGATACTGCTCGCCGAACGCTTCCGCCAACGCCATCTCCTCCACATGAATGCGATAGAGCAGCGCCGCTGTCGGAAAGATGAGCACAGCTGCCAGGCTTATCCAGTTGCGCTCGTAGAGCCCGATTGCGGTAAAGATGATCAGCATCCCGGTATAGGAAGGATGGCGAACCCACCGATATGGGCCCGTGGTGCGCAAGGTTTGCGTGGCGTGAATCGCTACATTGGTGCTGAACGTAGCTCCGAGGGTGAGAATCGCTGTCCAGCGAATGGCCAGACCAAGTATCAGCAACACCAGCCCCGCCGTTCTGAGCCAGTGCGCGCCGCCGAGCATGGTGTGAGGATGCACATCGCCGTACCACATGGCCCACCAGCACGAGGCGAACACGGCCGGAAGCAGGATCATCAAAGACCCGCGATCTTTGATCTGGCCAGTGCTTCGGCTAGTGGGCGTGACCAGTTGAAGCAGAAACTCGGAGCCGACCCACACCCAGAACAAATCCCCAAACAGCCTTGGTATTGTCATCCTTCCCTCAGACCCGGATCATTCGCAGCCGCTCGCGCTGCCATCATCCTGCATGATTCTTGTTACGAAACAGGAGGGGCGATCGTTCCCATTCGTGGCCCCGCCGCATCAAGGTTCACGAGGCTCATTCGGAGTGTTCGACTGGCAAACGCATCCCGCTCCGCAGATCGAGCGCAAAAGGTTGTTCGCGATCGCAAATCATCTCCCAGCCCGTTCCGCGCAAGATTCCGCCGTCATTGCCAGTAATTGTCACGCCTTCGTCTGAGAGCTTTGTCGATTCCCACGCCTGCCCGTCGCGGCCCCAGGCAAGAATCGAATGATGGCCAACGAAGAGCAGCAGATTTTCCTGCACGAGCGACCGAATCTCCAGGACCGGCCGGTAGGGAATCATGACGAACCGCTCCGGCATCGTAGTGTCGATCAGGTACGCGTACCCCCCCGCGACCGCGCAGATTTCTTCTGGTTTTGGAGTGGACCATAGGCCGGATGGGGCGGCCGGATCGCGAAAACCCAGCGCGCAAGTCGCGAGAAAAGGCTGCGCATCGTTTCCGTCGGGCTCGGCGTCGGCCCGTGCGCCGGGCCACGCATCAAGCCGGGCATCGAGCCGGACTTCGGGCCTGACCAGCACTTCCAGCGCACCCCGTTCCACTTCCTCAGCGGCCTGCGGATAGACGAAGTGACGCGGAGGCAGAATCAGTGGCCGCGCCGCAAGGACCTCGGCCCGCCAGCGATGAGGAAAGCTCAGGTCGACAGTCGGGGCGGGGATTAGGTTTGGAATCATGACAGCGGGTTCTTCGATTTGATGATAGATGTTTGGCGCTCGGCCGATGCAGAAATGGTTCGCCGGCAGCCTTTAACCTCTAAAAGCAACCGATCAAGCGCAGGAAACTCCCCATCCCGCATCATCTGTCACAACGGAGGCCTTCGCGGGAAAATCCTCGTCAGGATGCGAGAATAGAACCAGCGCCGGATAACAGTGGCATTCTCCTCCCGCGCATGGGGCCCCTCGAAGATGCTGCGCGTCTTATCGACTCACCTGTTTCTGAACCATCGTTTGCATCCGGGCCTGCTTGAGCTCGCGGATCGCTCCGGCGCGCAGGCAGTGGAGATCTTTGCCGCGCGCCAGCATTTCGACTACACCATCCGCGAAGAGGTAGCAGAGCTGGCTGGGTGGTTCCGGTCGAACGCGCTGCAACCGTTTTCCATGCACGCCCCGCTTTACGCCGATCGCGAAATGGGCCGCGCGGGCGGTCTCGGCGTGAATGTGTTGCACCCCGACAAGGCCCGCCGCATCGACGCGATGGATGAGGTCAAGCGCGCATTGGAAGCGGCCGAGCACATCCCCTTTCGCAATCTCGTGGTTCATCTCGGCGAGCGCGACGACTCATGGTCGCAACGCACCATTGAGTTTGCGCTCACCGCTCTCGAGCACCTCGGCGCGTTTGCCCATCCGCTCGGAGTCCGCCTGCTGGTCGAGAATCTCCTGAGCGAAGCAACCACGCCCGAACATCTCGTTTTGATTCTCGAAATGGGCCATCTGGCCAACGTCGGAGTCTGCCTCGATCTCGGTCACGCGCACATCACCGTTGGAACTGTGGAAGCGATCGCCACTCTGGGCGAACGCATCGCATCGGTTCACGTTCACGACAATCACGGCTTGAAGGACGAGCACCTGTGGCCCGGCGATGGAACGATCGACTGGCCGGCGACGGTGAAGAGCCTTAAGGCGCTGGCTTCGCCACCGGCGACTGTGCTTGAGATCAGTTACTCGCTGGCCGAGCCGCAGGCCGAGTTGCCTGCCCGGATTGAAAAAGCCTTCGCGCTTTTCGAGTAAGACACCCGCTCAGCTGATCGTTTCGAGCGGATCCCCAGGCTTTCGCCTGGGGCCGGAATGTTTCGCTAACTGAAGTGGGCTTGAACGCAGATGTGGGAAGGGTCGCGTTAGTCTGACGCGATGAGCTCGCCGGAGACGATGGGGCGGGTGCGAGGCAATTGGCCGCGCGATGCAGCGATGCCAACTGCCGCCAGCGTGGCAGAAAAGACGATCAGCTTGGCGAAGTTGCCGGGACGCGTTTCCGGCAGAACCCTCCAGAGAAGCAGCAGAACGCAATGGGCGACAGTAGAGGCCCAGACCGAACCGTAGAAGTAGCGGCGCTCGACCCCTTCACCTTTGGTTGACGGCCCGACGCGCGGCAGCTTGCCAAGGATTCCGAGCAGCAGAATCAGGGCGCAGAGCGGCGAGTATGCGTAGTAGTAAATCTGCTTGAGATGCCAGACGCCGGTGGCCGAGGCCAGCACCAGGCCGGTGAAATTGAGCAGGGTGAAGTTGAGCACGGCATTCCAGGCGAAGGTGTAGCAGACGCGGCGGTAGAGCGGATTTGGCCGATCTTCATCAAAGCGAAGGATATAGGGGCACGGCTCAACACCCGGAAGGCGGCCACGGAGGCCGGCAATTCCTGTACCGATGAGGACCACGGCGAGCCAGGACCAATTGATCCAATGGAATCCACGGGAAAACATGCTGAAGGTGAGTGGTCCAGGGGCTAGAAAAAAGACCCAAATCCAGATGGGCCAATGCGCCAACCGGTAGATGCGCGTGTTGCGCGCTCGGAATTGGCGCTCCTCAGCGAACTCTAATTTTCCGTTGTAGGACATCTCGGTGAGTCTCGCAGAGGAGGAGTGAGCGAGTCAAATCGAATCTTGCGGCAGGGATTCGAGTCATTACTGGAAGAACTGCAATGCTGCGGGAATCCATCTCCGCGGCGCATTGCAGCGGGACCATGTGGCCGCAGCCGGGAATCACCAGGAGTTGCGACTGCGGGATGAGTTTGTGCATGATCTGGGCCTGATCGACGGGGGCAATCTGGTCCAGTGAGCCCCAGACGATGAGTACCGGCATTTTCAATTGCGGCAGCAGGTTGTCGGTCACATCCTGGCCCGTTTGCATGGCGGCCAGCGCGCGCTTGATCACCCAGCCGTTGCGGCTGAAGATGCGCAGATAGTCGCGGGCAATGAATGGCGGAATTGTTGGTGGATTAGGCATGAGCAGGGCGTCGAGCTGGTCCAACTGCTGAAGCGAGGTAGGGACGAAGAGATTGGTGTCCCAGGTTGGCTTGATGTTGAGACCGACGGAATCGATGATGATGAGGCGGGACACGCGCTCGGGATGGTCAAATGCGACTAACTGGACGATCCATCCGCCCATGGACCATCCGGCGATGTCAGCTTGCTTTATGCCAAGGGCGTCCATGAAGCCCACGACGACCGCGGCCTGGTCGCGCACAGAGTAGGAAAAATCGGCAGGCTGCTGGCTGCGCCCAAAACCGAGCAGGTCGGGCATATAAACGCGGAAGCCGGCTTTGGCCAGTACCGGGGCGACGTTCCACCAATCTTCAGCGCGGCCGCCCAGCCCGTGAATGAGAACGACCGGAGGGCCACTCGCGGGACCCGTCGCGAGGTAGTGCATGCGGAAACCGTCGACTTTGATATTGCGGCTTTCGATTCCGACGAAATGCTCCTGCAGGTAGACGTGCGCATTCAGGTAGCTCACGGGGCGCAGATAGAATCCGAGGCCGGCGATTGCCGGCAGGGCGAGCAGCGCGAAAAACACCCAAGCTGCCCATTTCATGGGTCTAGTCCTAATCCTAGTCATTGATGGGCTGCCTTTCATTTCGCAGCTGGCCAACTTTAAACTGCTCGGACCTAAACTGCTCTGCTCGCTGCCAGCCTTTTTCGAGGACGCGCACGGTGACGGGATCGAGGACGAGAGCGCTATGGCTGTTCCATTCGGCGCGCTCGACCCAGCGGACGGCGTCGGCGTCAGAGGCCGCGCGCAGCTCGCCGCCGGTGACGCGGCAAAGGTAATCGGCGATGACATAGTGATAGCGCACGCGGTCGCCTTCGCGGTGAATGCGGTCGAGAAGCTCGATCAGTTCGATAGGCTCGACGTCGAGACCGGTTTCTTCGCGGACCTCGCGAACGACGCCTGCGGTGAGCGCCTCGCCGACTTCGAGCACGCCGCCGGGGAGCGTCCAGTGGCCTTTGAGGGGCTCAGTGCCGCGGCGAACGAGGAGCACGCGGCCATCCTGCACGACGACCGCGCCAACGCCGACGAGCGGCGTGGAGGGAAACTCGCGTTCAACGATGCTGTCCATATTTGTGGCCGTGTCGATTTTGAGGCGACAAGCCAATTCTGTCACGGCCGATGATGGTTTGCGTCCCGCAAGGCGGCCCGGGGAGCGCGAATCGCTTGCCTGCCTCTATCATCAAATAAAGAACCGAAGGAGACGGAATTGGCTGAATTCACGCTGAAGATCGATGGAATGCACTGCGGTTCCTGCGTGCGGCGCGTGAGCCAGGCGCTGGCCGCGACGCCGGGAATCGTGGTGAACGAGGTCCGGATCGGGGCAGCCAGGGTGAGCTCAGACGAGAATCCGCCGCCTCTCGGCCTGGCCATCGCCGCGATCGCCAAGGCTGGCTACACGGCGTATCTGGAATCAAGCACGTTGACGCGGCTTCATCCTAAGCGGCCTCGTCCCTGGAAAGCTTTCGGATCGGATTGGACCGGATCGCACCCATGGCCTCACACTCGACAGAATCGCTGACGCTTCCCGTTCTGGGGATGACGTGCGCCAGTTGCCAGCACCATGTGGAGGAGGCCCTGCGCGACGACCGCGGGCGTCGAGCCGGCGCGCGTGGATCTGATGGCGCATCGCGCGAGCGTGGTGTTCGACCCTGCCCTGGCCGCGCCGGAGCAGCTGGTAGAGGCGATTCGCGGGGCCGGCTACGATGCGGTGCTGCCGCGCGCGGGCGATGGCGGAGGTCACGCCGAACATGCCGTGGCGGGCGCGGACCTGAAGGCGTGGGTGACGCTGGCCGCGGGCGCGGCGGCCATGCTGCTGGCGATGCCGCTGGGAACGGAGATGGGCGCGGCGGATCGCGCATGATGCGCGTGCTTGCCGTGGCTCTACGCGCTGCCTGCGGATGGGCTGCGCTGGTTTCTGCTGGCGATGACGGCGGCGGTTGTTGCATGGGCAGGGCGCGGGATTTATGTGAGCGCCATTCGCGCGCTGCGCCACGGCACAACGAACATGAACACGCTGGTGAGCCTGGGAACGGGCGTGGCGTTTGCGTATTCGGCCTACGCGACGATTGCGCCTGCGCCGGGGCGGCAGGTTTATTTCGACGCGGTGCTGCTGATTCTCGGATTTCTTTTGCTGGGCAAGAGCCTGGAAGGACGCGCCAAACGCCGCGCGCTTGCGGCTCTCGATTCGCTTTCGCGGCTGCGGCCGGTGACTGCGCGCCGGATTGTGGACGGCGTGGAGACCGTGGTGCCGCTCGAAGAGGTGCAGCCGGGCGACAGCATCGTGGTGCTGCCCGGCGAACGATTTCCGGTGGACGCGACGATTGTTGAAGGGCGCACGACGGTGGACGAGTCGATGCTGACCGGCGAATCGACGCCGCTCGAGCGCGAAGTCGGGCGGGCGCGTGCTGGCCGGCTCGCTGAACTACGATGGCGCAGTGGTGTGCCGGGCGGAGTCGCTGGGCGAGGCCACGGTGCTGGCGCAGATTGCGCGCATGGTGGACCAGGCGCAGAGCTCGCGCGCGCCCATGGAGCGGCTGGCCGACCGCGCCAGCGCGATTTTTGTGCCGGTCGTGCTGGGGCTTGCCGCGGTCACATTTGCGGCGTGGCTGATTGCAGCGCACTCGCTGCCGCTGGCGCTGGCGAACACGGTGGCGGTGCTGGTGATTGCGTGCCCGTGCGCGATGGGACTGGCGGTGCCCGCTGCGCTCACCGTGGCCGTGGGCCGCGGCGCGCAGCTGGGCGTGCTTTTCAAAGGCGGCGAAGCGCTGGAGCGGCTGGCGCATCTGGATGCGATCGTTCTCGACAAGACGGGAACGCTGACGGTGGGCCGGCCGGTGCTTGAAGACCGTTCATGGCCTCGCCGGACACTCAGAGGACGATTTGCTGCGCATGGCAGCGGCGGCGGAGGAGCGGTCGAATCATCCGCTGGCGCACGCAGTGATCGATGCTGCGCAAGCGCGGGGCTTGAAGTGGCAGCCGGCGGAGGATGTGCAGGTCTTGCCCGGCCGCGGACTGACGGCGCGCGTGGAAGGGCACGATTGCCTGCTGGGCAATGAAGCGCTGTTCGGCGAGTTCTGGCATTGCGCTGCCCGCCGATGTTGCCGCGCCAGAGCCGGGCGTGACGCGGCTGTGGATGGCGCTGGACGGCGCGGCTGCAGGATATTTCGACGCGCGCGATGCGCTGCGGCCGGATGCGCGGATGCGGTTGCCGCGCTGCGCAACGAGGGCCTGCGCGTGCTGATGCTGACCGGCGATTCGGCCGCCGCGGCCGCGCCGATTGCGGAGCAGGCCGGGATCACCGAGGTCGAAGCGGGACTCGATCCGGCGGGGAAGCTGGCAGCGGATTCGCGAGCTGCAGAAATCGGGCCTGCGCGTGGCCATGGTGGGCGACGGCATCAACGATGCTGCCGCGCTGGCGCAGGCCGACGCGGGCATCGCCATGGGCACGCGGCGCGGATCTGGCGCAGGAGGCCGGCGATGTGCTGCTGCTGCGCGCGCAGCCGGCGGCGATTCCCGCGGCGCTCGAGCTGGCGCGCGAAACGCTGCGCATCATGCGCCAGAATCTGGGCTGGGCTGTCGGCTACAACCTGATTGGCATTCCACTGGCCGCGGGCCTGCTGTATCCGGCATTTCACATTCTGCTCACGCCATGGCTGGCGGCGGCAGCGATGGCGCTGAGCTCGGTGTGCGTGCTGGGGAACAGCTTGCGGCTGCGCGGCTGGCAACCCGCGCTCATTGGCGCCAGACACGCTAGCTAAGACACGCTAAATCAAGACACGCTAAACTAGCCGCAGGTTCTCTTTGTGCGCATCCTCACCCGCTACATTCTCGGCGAAATTCTCTCCCTCACGCTGATCGGTTGCGCGCTTTTCACTTTCATTCTGTTCATGCCGCTGCTGCCGCACATTCTTGAGGTGGTGGTGCGCAACAGCTCCACGCTGGCGGATGTGGCGCAGGTCTTTCTCTTCACGCTGCCCAACCTGTTCAAGGTCACGATTCCCATGGCGGTGCTGTGGGGCATTCTGCTGGGCCTGAGCCGGCTGGCTTCCGACAGCGAGATTATCGCCATGCGCGCCTCGGGCCTGGGCATCGGCTACTTTGTGCGCGTGGCGTCGATCGTGGCCATTGGCGGCACGCTGCTGGGGCTGGGCAACTCGCTCTATCTTGCGCCGCGCGCCAATCAGGCCATCCTCGAGATGGAGCAGTCGCTCGAAACGTCGCAGGCCTCCTACGAGATTCAGCCGCGCGTTTTTTACGAGGATTTCAACAACTTCGTTCTCTATGTGCAGGACGTGCGATCGCGGGCACGGGCGCGGCCAACTGGCGCCAGGTGTTCATGGCCGACGTCAGCGATCCGGCGAATCCGCTGATCACCACCGCCGCTTCAGCCACCGTGGTGACGGACAATACGCAGGAGCTGCTGATGCGGCTGCGCGACGGCGTGCGCGACGAGACCGTGGCCGACCAGCCGGAACAGTCCAATATCTCAACATTCACGACGACCGATATGCCGCTGATGCTGAGCCAGCAGAGCGACGTGCACCTGGGCCGGCTGGATACGACGCTCTACGCGATGCCGCTGGGCGCGTTGCTGCAAGCGCACGCGCGGGCCCGACGGCAAAGCGATTCCTGATCGAGCTGCACAACCGCTTTGCGTTTCCCGCCGCCTGCCTGGTGCTGATGCTGGTGGGCGTGCCGCTGGGCGTGGCTTCGCGCCGCGGCGGCAAGAGCTCGGGCTTCGTGTTCACCATTCTGCTGGTCTTCGTCTATTACTTTCTCTCTTCGACCGGCATTGCGCTGGGCCACCAGAGCAAGCTGCCGGCCTTCCTGGCGGTATGGTCGGCCAATTTGCTGTTTGCCGCTGGCGGGAACTTTCTGCTGTGGCAGATGGCGACCGGCGGCCGCATTCTGAGCGCCATCTCTGCATGGATTGCGCGGTCTGCCGAAGCCGATGGCTGCCGAAGAAGCAAAATGGATTTGCGCTCCAGGGAATTTCTCGACAAGCTACAGCCGCGCGGTGCGACATCGAACGGCAAATCGCGCGGCATCTTTCCGCGCATTCTCGACGAGTACATTGTGCGCGAGTTCGCCGACCATGTTTCGCGCTGGTGCTGGCCGGCTTTGTGCTTGCTCATGATTGTCTTCACCTTCTTCGATCTGCTGGGCGACATTCTGCGCAATCACATCGCGCTCGCCATTGTGGGCGAATATCTGCTGAACCTGACGCCGAGCATGCTCTACCAGATTGCGCCGCTGGCGGTGCTGATCGCCGCGCTGGTGACCTTCGGCGTGCTCAACCGCAACAGCGAGATCATCGCCATGAAGGCGACGGGCATCAGCCTCTACCGGCTGGTGATTCCCATCGTCACCATTGCGGCGTGCCTGGCGGTGAGCCTGTTTCTCTTTGACCAGTACTATCTGCCGCAGGCCAATCGCAGGCAGGAGGCGCTGCGCAACGTGATCAAAGGCCGTCCGCCGCAGACCTACCTGCACCCGGAAGCAGAAATGGATCTTCGGGCCGAAAGCCGCTGCCCGGCGAGCCGGGCTGCATCTTCTACTACGAATTCTTCGATCCCGACACGCAATGAGTTCGCCAATCTCTCGGTCTTCGAGTTCGATCCCGTCGACCTTTCAACTGACGCGGCGCATCTTTGCCAAGCGCGCCGTGTGGGATGCAGATTCCGGCACATGGAATTTCGAGAACGGCTGGGTGCGCGACGATTCAGGGCGCGAACGTGACGGCATACCGCACATTTCTTGAAGACGACTTTTCCTGAGATTCACGCGACGCCGGACTACTTCAAGAAAGAAGATCTGCAATCGCAGGAGATGAACTTCGGCCAGCTCGACCGTTACATCCGCGACCTGCGCCAGAGCGGATTCGACACCAAGCGCCTGAGCGTTGCGCTGTGGCACAAGCTCTCTTACCCGCTGATTGCGGTGGTCATGGCGTTGCTTGCCATTCCCTTTGCGCTTTCCATGGGACGGCGCGGCTCGATTACCGGCATTGCCGTGGCCATTGGCGTGGCGCTTGCGTACTGGGTGGTCGACGGCCTGTTTGGCGCCATGGGCAATGTGAATTACCTGCCCGCATCGATGGCCGCGTGGTCTGCCGACGTTCTGTTCGGGCTTGTCGGCGGGTATCTGCTGCTGAGGACGCCGACGTAGCAGAACAGCTCCAGTCCTGGCATCTAGATTGAGCTCAGCGCAGTTAATTCGCCGCACCTTCTTCGGCTCCTAATCGGCACCAATCGGTACAATAGAACGTATGCTCGGCGACCTCGCCCCTCTTTACAGCTACATGCGCCGCTACCGCTGGGGATACGTGCGGGGCACGCTGGCGTGTGTGGCGACGAATATCGTCGCCGTGCAGTTTCCGCGCGTTCTGGGGATGGCGATCAACCGGATCCAGCAAGGGAACCACGCGCGAACTGATCCTGATTTTCGCGCTGATTCTGGTCGCCATCAGCCTGGTGAAGGGCGTGTTTCTCTACGCGCAGCGCTGGATTCTGATCGGCATTTCGCGCGAGATCGAGTTCGACCTGCGCAACGACCTGTTCCGCAATCTGGAGACGCAGGACTCGGGGTTCTACCAGCGCTATCGCACCGGCGACATCATGGCGCGCATGACCAACGACCTGAATGCGGTGCGCATGCTGCTGGGGCCGGCGCTGATGTACAGCGCCAACACCATCTTCCTGAGCGTCTTCGCGCTGTTCTTCATGCTGCGCATCAGTCCCTACCTGACGCTGGTGGCGCTGGCGCCGATGCCGCTGGCCAGCATTCTGGTGCAGTATCTCGGGCGCAGGATTCACGAGCGCTTCGAGCGCATCCAGGCCAGCTTCTCCGACATCTCCGCGCAGGCGCAGGAGAACTACTCCGGCGTGCGGCTCATTCGCGCCTTTGCGCGCGAGGAGTCGCAGATCGGACTCTTCGAGCGGCTCAATCGCCAGTACATCGGCCGCGCGCTGCGCCTGGTGCAGTTGATGGGCATGCTGTGGCCCACGCTCGAATTCATTCTCGGCATTTCAATGGTCATCACGCTGCTGGCCGGCGGACATCAGGTTCTGGCCCACCGCATCAACGTGGGCCAGTTCGTCGCGTTCAGCACGTACATGATCATGCTGATCTGGCCCATCATCGCCGTGGGCTGGGTGATCAACATCTTCCAGCGCGGCACGGCCTCGGTGAAGCGCATCGACGAAATCCTCAAAGCCAAGCCCGTCATCACCGACAACTCCGTTGCCTTGACCTTTGGACGAGAGACGGAGGCAGAACTCAAGGGAGAAATCGAATTCCGGCATCTCAACTTCAGCTACGGCGACACGCCGGTTTTGCGCGACATCACTCTGAAGATTCCGGCGGGATCGAGCCTGGCGATTGTGGGGCCGACGGGCAGCGGGAAATCGACGCTCGCCAACCTGATTCCGCGCATCTACGAAGCGCCGCGAAGGGACGCTCTTCATCGACGGCCGCCCGATGCGCGAATATCCGCTGGCCGTGCTGCGGCGCAATATCGGCATGGTGCCGCAGGAAACATTCCTGTTCAGCGAAACCATCCGCGAGAACCTGGCCTTCGGCGCGCCCAACGCAAGCCCCGAAGATCTGCTGGAAGCGGCCGAGGCAGCGCACATCCGGCTGGAGTTCGAGGAGTTTCCGCAGGGCTTTGAAACCATGGTGGGCGAGCGCGGCGTAACGCTTTCAGGCGGCCAGAAGCAACGCTCGGCCATTGCGCGCGCGCTGTTGCGGCGGCCGGCGATTCTGATTCTGGACGATGCGCTGGCCAGCGTGGACACCTACACTGAAGAGCGCATCCTCGGCGGCCTGCGCAGCTACACGGCAGACGGCAACCACGATTCTGATCTCGCACCGAGTGTCGACGGTGCGCAATGCCGACCGCATCGCCGTGCTGGACAAGGGGCGAATCGTCGAGGTTGGACGGCACGACGAACTGCTCGCCCTCGACGGCTACTACGCCAGCCTCTACCAGAAGCAGCAATTGGAAGAAGAACTGACGGTGGCTGGGTAAACAAAACAGCAAGTCAGCGGGCCCGCCGCTCGGGGGCTAACGTCAAGCTGTCACTCCACGCCAAGCACTTTGACGATCACGCGCTTACGGCGCTGGCCGTCGAACTCGGCATAAAAGACGCGCTGCCAGGTGCCCAGATCGAGCTTGCCCTTGGTTACGGGCAAAGTGGTCTCGTGGTGCAGCAACAATGCTTTCAGGTGCGCGTCGCCGTTGTCCTCTCCAGTGCGGTGGTGCTTGTAATCGGGCCGCGCCGGCGCAAGCTCTTCAAGCCACTTGCCAATGTCTTCAATGAGCCCGCTTTCATGGTCGTTGACGTAAACGGCTGCGGTGATGTGCATCGGCGAGACAAAGCACAAGCCATCTTTCACTCCGCTGCGCGCGACAATCTCCTCCACCTCGTCAGTAATGTGCACCATCTCGCGGCGCTTGCGCGTTTCAAAGACCAGATATTCGGTGTGACTTTTCATGAAAATCTCCTTCAATGTGCAGACCGATAGCGAAAACCCGCAACGCTCTCGCCCATCTCCTATTCATCATCGATCAAGTTCGAGGGTCAGAACAAAAAGATCGAAAACCAAGAAGCGAGCCACGGGTAGCTTGGCAGGACAAGCGACTGCTGAAGGCTCGAAGCAAAAAGCTGTAATCTGATTGCATCATGAACCCAACTCCGCAACAACCCCAAGTGAATGTCACCCAGACCGAAAACTTCCGGGAGTCCTACGCCAACAGCGTGCAGGTGCGCGTAAGCGTCTGGGACTTCCAACTGGTCTTTGGCCTGGCCGCCAGCGAGAGTCCCGAGCAGGTGACCATCCGCAACCACCAGGCCATTTTTCTGAGTCCGCAGCAGGCCAAGGCATTGAACAATGTGCTGAGCCAGAATATCGCGCAATACGAACAGGCCTTCGGCACGCTCAACCTGGAGCCACAGACGCAGAACTTCCCGCGCGGGCCGGTGAACTAGGCCAGAAACGCGAGCAAGAAACGCGATAACGAGCGGCGATGAGGCCGGGCGACCGAGCTACCTGGTCGTGCGCTGCGCCGGGAACAGTTCGCCGTGGCCCGCGTCAAATGACAAGAGTGAATAAGAAATGCTGAACGAGGAACGAATTGCCCGAAGCGGATCGGGGCAGGCACGAAGCCGAGCGATCGAGCCCGGCCGAGGAGCGTTGCCTTGCGCCTGAAAGGGATTCTGATTCCTCGGCGGGACGCCCCGCTGCCCATCTGGATGATCTTCCCCGTCATCTTCATGGCGCTCTACGCCAGCCACTTTACGCTGCTGCGCGTTCCTTACTACTGGGACGAGGCAGGCTACTACATTCCCGCTGCGTGGGATTTTTTCCGCACCGGCTCGCTCATCCCGACTACTACGCTCAGCAACGCTCATCCTCCGCTGCCCAGCATCTACCTGGCGCTGTGGTGGAAGTCGTCCGGCTATTCTCCTGCCGTCACGCGCGAAGCCGTGCTGATGGTGGCCTCGCTTGGTCTGCTGGCAGTGTGGCGGCTGGCGATGCGCCTGGTGGGTGTGGCCTCAGTCGCGTTCTGGACCACGCTGCTGACGGGGCTTTATCCGATCTGGTTCGCGCAAAGCTCGCTCGCGCAGGCGGACATTTTTGCCGCCGCCTGTTCGCTGTGGGGATTGGTCTACGCGCTGCCCAGCCGCGGTCCAGATCGCAGTCCAGGCCGCAGCCCAAGCGCCAATCACGCCCCGTGGGCTGCCGCACTGTGGTTCTCCGCTGCCGCTCTGTGCAAAGAGACGGCAATCGTGATTCCGCTCACTCTCGCGGCAGTAAATATCGCAGAAGGATTCCGGCTGGGAGCGGCGACGCGGGCGAAGTTGTGGCGGGAGGCAGCGTGGTTCTCGAGCTGCATTCTTCCTTTGGCGGGTTGGTATGCCTATCACTACGCAAAGACCGGATTTCTCTTCGGCAACCCCGAATTTCTGCGCTACAACGCCGAGGCCACGCTCAATCCACTGCGCATTCTGGCAGCCTTTGGCCATCGCATTCTGCACCTGACCGCGCACATGAATATGTTTGTGCCCGTGCTGATGGCCTTTGCCGCGCTGCTGCTCAGCCCGCGGCCTGACGCCGAGGGCCACGACCGGGCCACGCTTGCGCTGTCGGTGCAGATGCGAATCTTTTTTCTGCTGCTGGCAAACGCACTGCTTTTCAGCGTGCTCGGCGGCGCGCTGCTGACTCGCTATCTGCTGCCGATGTATCCGCTGGTGCTGCTGGTTGCGGTTACGACGTTTTACCGGCGCGTCCCTTTTTGGCAAGTTCTGGCGCTGATCTCTGCCGCCGCATTTTTTGTAGGGCTGTTTGTCAATCCGCCGTACGGGTTCGCTCCGGAAGACAACCTGGCTTACGCGCGCGTGGTGCGCATGCACGAATCGGCAATCACGCAGCTGGCCAAGCTCTATCCAGGCGCTACCGTGCTCAGCGCATGGCCCGCGACCGATGAACTGTCGCGCCCCGAGCTTGGCTACGTTAAGAAGCCGTGGGATGTGGTTGCCATCGACGATTTTTCTGCCGGGCAGATTGCGCGCGCCGCCGAGGAGTCGCAAGCGTACTCCGTCGCGCTGGTGTTCTCAACGAAATACGATCCGGATTCGCCGCTCGAAAAACTTAGCGGCCAAGCTCTCGACGAACGCTACTTCGGCCTGCACCACGATCTGCCGCCGGAAGAGATCGCGCGCCAACTGGGCGGAGATTTGGTTTGGAAGCGCGACGATGACGGCATGTGGATCGCGCTGATCCACTTCAACCATCCGGTCGAAGCGCGGCTGGAGCGGGGAACCGGCGACCCGCCAACCGAATAGTCAAGGAGAACTCGACGCGCAAACGCGTGCAGGAACTTTTCTCGCGCAATGCGGGAACAGTTTGTTTCGACGTGGTGTCTACACAAGCACAGTGGTACCGAAAGGGATGGTCGGAGATTGGAGGGCCGTGAGCCTCCGTTCCACGCGCTTGGTTTTGCTTGGGAGCCACCCGGGCGCGTGTGCCTGTTTGAGCGTTGCGATCCCCCCGAAGGCGCGGCTGAAATGAAGTTTGGGGGAGGCAGTCATGTTCGAAGACTCCACGTTTGAAACCATGGGCAGAATTCACACCCGCAGCCGCGGCTGGATGATGGCGACATTTGCCTTCAACAGTTCCATTTTGCTGGCGTTGGTGATCATTCCGATCATTCACCCCGAGATGCTGCCGAAGCTTACAAGCTCAATTCTGATGCAAGCGCCACCACCGCAGACGCAGGAGCCGAGGCCGGTAGTGAGGACAGAGCAGGTGCAGAATGCGCCCTCAGAAATCAGAGTCGAAACTTTCCAACCGTCGCCGACGATTCCCAGGCAGACCAATATTTCCGGCACGCAGGAGCCGCCCGCGCCCATCGAATCTGGCGACCTCGACGGCGGCCCGAACGGGATCGCTGGTCCAGACAATCCATTCAGCGGGCGCGGAACGCATCTCGACGTGCGACAGGCTGCGCCAGCAGCAACGCAGCATGTTTCCTCGGGCGTGATGCAGGGAATGCTGATCGACAAAGTCATCCCGGCCTATCCGGCGATAGCGCGGGTAACTCGCACGTCGGGCACCGTAGTTTTGCAGGCGACCATTTCGCGCACGGGGACCATTGAGAATCTGCGGGTGATTAGCGGCCCCGCAATGTTGCGGCAGGCTGCGCTTGATGCGGTAAAGCAGTGGCGCTATCGGCCCTACATGCTGAACGGCCATCCGGTGGAGGTAGAGACGGCGGTGGAAGTGGATTTCACACTGGATTGAAGTGTGGCTAGCGGAGGCCGAGCTCGTTCGGCGACAATGGTTTCTGCCATGACAGAGACCACGCGCCGCGATTTCCTGATTCTCGCCTCGACTGCAACCCTTGGAGTTGCCATGCCCCTTGGAATGCGAGCTGCTGCATCTGGATCCGCACAGCGAGGGCGTGTGTTTGTTGCGTCTTCGGCTCCGGATGGGATTCTCTCGTTCGATTGGGATCCGTCGACCGCGACGCTAACGCTCGCTGGCGTGGCGGCCAAAGTTCCCAAGGTGGCGTGGCTTGCGCTTTCGGGCGAGTTCGTTTTCTCCGCTTCGGAGCTGGACACGTTCGAGGGCAAGCCGACCGGCGAAGTGGCGAGCTTTCGCCTCGCAGGCGGTGAATTGCAACCGCTTTCGGCGCGCAACTCCGCCGGCACGGGAACCTGCCACGTGGCCGTCGATGCGACGGGGCGCATGCTGCTCGCCGCCGACTACACCGGCGCGAGCGCGGCCAGTTTTCAAATTGCCGACGGCAAGCTGAGCGAGGCGGTGTGGACCGAACACTACACCGAGCACGGGCCGAATGCGGACCGGCAGGAGACGGCACACGCGCACTTTGCCTCGTTCTCGCCGGACAATCGCTTCGCGTACATCAACGACCTGGGCGGCGATTGCATTCATATTTACAAAGCCGATCCGGCGACGGCGCAAATGACTGCGGCCGGAACCTATCGCGGAGCGCCCGGCTCCGGCGCGCGCACGCTGCATTTCCATCCCAACGGGCACACAGCTTATTGCATGAACGAACTGGTTTCAACGGTGGACGTGCTCGATTGGCACAAGGCTGATGGAAGCCTGACACTCGTTGATCGAATTGAATTGCTGCCGTCGGATTATCATGGCACCTCGCGCGGCTGCGACACGGTGATCACGCGCGACGGGCGGTTCGTCTACTTTGCCAATCGCGGCGACAATTTTCTTTACGCATTCAAGGCCGATGCGAAGACCGGGCAAGCTGACGCCGATGAAGCGGTCGAATTGCGGCGGAAAAACACCGCGCAACTTCACGCTCGATCCCACGGAGCGATGGATGCTGGTGGCGAATCAGGATTCGAATTCGATCAGCGTGTTCGCGCGCGATCCGGAAACCGGCCTTCTGTCCGATGAGGTGAAGAGCAGCGTCGAAGTGGAAGCGCCGATGCGGATTCTGTTCGTGTAGCTCAGGCCGCCTGCGCCGCGCCATCGTCGCCGCCCTTCAACTGCTCGGCCTGGTAGTGGGCAATGAGCGCGTCGACAATGGGCTGCAGGCGGCCCTGCATCACCAGGTCAAGCTGATGCAGCGTGAGGCCGATGCGGTGATCGGTGACGCGGTTCTGCGGAAAGTTGTAGGTGCGAATCTTCTCGCTGCGATCGCCCGAGCCGACCTGCTGTTTGCGGGCCTGCGCGAGTTCGGCGTTCTGCTTTTCCATTTCCATTTCGTACAGACGCGAGCGCAGCACGCGCATGCCTTTCTCGCGATTCTTGATCTGCGACTTCTCGTCCTGGCAACTGACCACGGTGTTGGTGGGCAGGTGCGTGATGCGCACGGCGGAGTAGGTGGTGTTGACCGACTGGCCGCCGGGCCCCGAGGAGCAGAAGGTGTCGATGCGGATGTCCTTGGCTTCGATTTTGATGTCGACTTCTTCGGCCTCGGGCAGCACGGCCACGGTGATGGCGGAGGTGTGCACGCGGCCCTGCTGCTCGGTTTCGGGCACGCGCTGCACGCGGTGCACGCCCGACTCCCACTTGAGCTGCGAGTAGACGCGTTCGCCCTCGATGATGGCGATGACTTCCTTGTAGCCGCCGATGCCGGACTCGGAGAGCGACATGCACTTCGACCTTCCAGCGCTTCTGCTCGGCAAAGCGCGTGTACATGCGGAAGATTTCGGCGGCAAAGAGCGAGGCCTCGTCGCCGCCGGTGCCGGCGCGGATTTCGAGGATGACGTTCTTCTCGTCGTTGGGATCTTTGGGCAGCAGCAGCACTTTGAGCTCTTCTTCAAGGGCCTGCTGCGCGCGGCTCGAGCGCGGCAATCTCCTCCTGCGCCATGGCGCGCAGATCGGCGTCGCTCTCGGCCAGCATCTGGCGCGCGCTTCGGCGAGGCCCTGGCGCACCTGCTTCAGCTCGCGGTACTTCTCGACGGGCGTTTCGATTTCGCGCAGCGCCTTGGCGATCTTCTGGTATTTTTCGTGGTCGTTCAGCGACCTCGGGCAGCGCGAACTGCGCCTGCATCTCGTTGTAGCGCTGCTCCATTTGTTCCAGGCGATCAATCATCGGTTCCTCATTGGCCCGAAATCTGCTCGCGGGCCGGCCAGTTTTGATGATGTGAGTGAAGAAGCTGAAGAAGGATAGGCGCAAAACAGGTATCGTGCGGCGGGAGCCGCTAGAGAAGGGCCGGGATGGGCTGGTGGAGGGTCATTACAGTTCTTATTCTATCGCGAAATGGGAAACCTAAATAAACGGATTGACGATCTTGACGCCGTCAATGTCCTGGCCGTGCTGCATATCCTCGGAAAATAGTTGCCGACAACCCGCGCTTCTTGCGCAGTGGAGGACCAGCGCATCCCAGTACGAAAGATTGTGAAGTCGATGCAGATCAATTGCAGCGAGGATATCCGCTAAATTGGGTTCTACAATGTCGAACTCAGCGAAAAGCTTGACCTTCTGCCGGGCAGTGCCAGGATCAAGGCCGTACTTGCGAGTGACGGTAACGAAATACTCCTGAAGCACCTGCAATGAAGCTGTGCCGGTTTGCGTCTGCTTGTGTTCGTTGAGAACATCCAGAGCGAGCTTTTGCTTAGCAGGATTCGCTGAGTCATCCGTATATACGAGGACATTGGTATCGAAGAATGTCCTCGGCGGACTACCTCCGCTCATAGATCTCGTCCCGGTTGAAGCGCCAGCCATGAGAATCGCCCTTGCCGGAGAGGTTGCGTAGCTCCTCGATCCATTTGTCAGCGTCCTGGTCGTTTACTCCGGCAACATGCTGAAGATGTTCGCGGATCTCCTCGTTTACGCTCTTGCCCACCGCTTGGAGCTTTTCGCGGGCACGCTTGACGACCTGCTCGTCGATGGAAAGGGTGATATTCACTAACACAGTATATTTGCACACATAATATGTGTCAAACGAAGGTTCACTATTAAAGATTTGGCAAATGATTAAAGTTAAATGACTTACAGCCCGCCCTTGCCCAGCAATATTCCGATGCCATACGTAACTGCGCCTTCGACAGCGCCGACGACAGTCATTTCAAGCCCGGAAGCCCACCAGGACCGGACGGTGATGAGGGACTTGGCAGCTCCCACGGCAAAGTGTGCGGCGAGCGAGACGATGGCCGCAGCGATGACGGCCGGAATTCCCTGCATGAAGAAGAATGGAATGACCGGAATGATCGCGCCGACGGCCGTGGACAACGCGCCGGAGCTGGCGGAGACGAGCGGATTCGAAAGAGCCTCTTCGCTCGAGCCGAGGCGCTCGGCCGACAGCGCGCGCAGCAACTGCTCGGGGTCGCTGGCGATGTGGTTCACCATGTGAATGGCGTCTTCTTCGGGAAGGCCCTTGACCTGGTAGTAGAGCGAGAGCAACTCGCGGGCTTCGGGGCCGTTCATCTGGATGGCCTCGCGCTCGCGGGCGATTTCAGCGTGGTAGATTTCGCGCTCGCTTTTGGCGGCAAGGTAAGCGCCCGAGCCCATCGACAACGCCGACGCGATCATGCCGGAGAGGCCGGCGAGCAAAACATAATGGCTGTCTGAGCCGGGTCGCCAAGGGTAGCGCCGGAGACGCCGGAGACGATGCCGAAGATTGCGCCCAGGCCGTCGTTGACGCCGTAGATGGCGTCGCCGATCCATGCGCCGGCCTGCTTGCGGCCCTGGTTGCGCTTGGCCAGCATCTCTTCGAGCACGGCTTTGGCGTCGATCTTGTGCGTCGCAGTGGGAGCGATGTAGTGGCCGCGCAGCAGCGAGCCCAGCTCGCGATAGTGGTCTTTTTCGTCCTGAATGACGTGTTCGAGGATGGCCACCGAGCCTTCGTCGCCGAGGGCTTTGAGCTGCTCGCCGTAGCGGGCAATGTCGCGGCTCTCTTCGATTTCAAGGCGGCGCAGCGCCATGCGCATGCCGCCGGCGCGGTTGGCCAGCGAATCGGCCTGCCCGCCGGGACCACTCGCATAGACCGGCTGCGGTCCGCCGAGCTCCTTGATGCGGCCCTCCCACAGCGTGGCGTGTTCGATCTCAGCCTGGGCCAGATGGCGCAGCACCTGCGCGCGCACCGGGTCGGTGTCGCGGTCGGCCAGAGTGTTGTAGGTGTGGTAGCCCTCCATCTCGGCCTGCCAGTTGCCCTCAAGGGCAGCCAGGATCTTCTTGTTTCTGGCGCCGCTCAGAATGGCAATGGGCATCGGGCAAACCTCGCATTGAGGATAACGGATTGCGCAGCCCTGACGTGGAGAAACGTGCCAGGGACGTTGCCGGGCTCTGCCAGCCTATTGCTGTCTCCCGTATAGTGTTTGGTGGGCTGGGCAAGGTCGATCCCGGATCATCGGGTGGCCGCCCAGAAAGCTTCGGCCTGTAGGCCGGAGACGGCTGCGGATTGAAGCGGGCCTCGAACCAGAAAAGCACCGATAACGGGAAAGCGGGAATCACACACTATGGCAGAAAATACGAAAGCCTTCAGCGCCACTCACGTCGCCGGGCTACTTTGTTCCGTTCGTCACGGTTACGGCGCTATTCCTGACGTTCGGCTTCATCACTACGCTGAACATGTCGCTGGTGCCGCACCTGCGGTTGATCTTCAACGTCGGCTACAAGGCGGCGATGCTGGCGGAGTCGGCGTTCTTTCTGGCTTACTTCGTCTTCTCCGCGCCCACCTCAAAGCTGATCGAGACCATCGGCTACAAAAAGACGATGGTGGTCTCGCTCTTCATTCAGGTGGTGGGCTGCCTGCTGTTTATTCCGGCGGCCAACTTGGTTAATTTCCCGCTCTTCCTCACTGCCTGTTTTGTTGTGGGCGCGGGCGTAACGGCGCTGCAGACTTCCGCCAATCCGTATGCCGCGATTCTGGGCCCGGAGGCGAGCGCTCCTGTGCGGCTCACGCTGGCGCAGGCATTCAACTCGATCGGGACAACTGTGGCGCCGATCTTCGCCGGCGCATTCATCCTCACCGATCCCACCAAGTTTGCGACTCCGGCGGCAATTGCGCACACAGTTCGTGCGCCGTATATCGCCATTGCGGGCGCGCTGCTCGTGCTCGGCATCGCCGTGGCGTTTTCTCGCTTGCCCCACATTGACCAGCCGCCATCGTCGCATGTGAGCGAGGGCGAGGTGGCGAGCACCAGCATCTGGAGCTACCGGCACACGGTGCTTGGCGCGCTGGGAATTTTCTTTTATGTCGGCGTGGAAGTTGGACTCGCGTCAATCGCGGTGAATTACTTCAAGTCGCAGGGCATGAGTTCGTTCAAGACCGCATCGGACCTGGCGTCGCTCTACTGGTTTGGCGCGTTGGTGGGCCGCCTGCTCGGTTCGTGGATTCTGACCAAGGTAAAGTCGGGCAAGCTGCTGGGAATTTTCGGATTCGCGGCTTCCGCGCTCCTGATTACGTCCATGGCGACTTCGGGCAACGTGGCCATTTGGACCCTGGTGCTGTGCGGTTTCTTCAACTCCATCATGTTCCCCAACATCTTTACGCTGGGCATCGCCGGGTTGGGACCGATGACCAGCAAGGGATCGGGGTTGATCATGACGGCGATTGTTGGCGGAGCAATCATTCCGGCGCTGCTGGGCTGGGCGGCCGACAAATACGGCATCCAGCACGCGTTCGTGATTCCGCTGTTCTGCTATCTCTACATCGCGTGGTACGGACTGTGGGGATCGAAGCCACAAAAAACTGCAGTGGTTGCTTAGCTCTGTTTCGTCGCGGGAGCATGGGATGTCAAGCCCTTGCTCCCCGAAATCCTCTGTAAACCACTGAAAACACCCTGCCAAAATCTGTTTTAGTCTTGCCGATTATTTCGGCCGTTCGGCGCATAATCCTTTCATGGTCCAGATCAACGAATTTCTTGTCGAGATCTTCCCCTTCCATTGTCGAAATTCGGACCTCATGCGCTTGCCCCATCCGCCTTTCAGGCCGCTTTCAAATTACAGCTCGGGGGCCCGAAATTTAAGAATGAGTGATTTTCCGCTCAAATCGGCAGAAAACTGCACTTAAACTGTTTATAATCAACAAAATCTCCTCAAAACCGCGGTCAAATTTGGTCGATTTTATGCGATTTCTCGATCCAAAACAGCCCAGATTTGACCCGAGACGGGCTCCAGCGCGCGCCTTTTCGAACCGTCGTTCGGCGCATACCGAATGAAGCGGAAGACAAAATATCTCGCTGGCACGCGCGGACGAGGGACATTGCTGCTGGTCCTCGCCGCGGTCTTCTTCGTCGTGATTCTGCTTTTGCGCTTGCTTCTGTTTGTCACACCGCACGGACGGCATCATTTCTGAGGTGCAGTGATCAGGCGGCGGCCAATGTTGCGCACCAGGCGTAGGAGTAGAGGGCTGGCCAAGTGGCTGCTTAAGCCCGATCCAACTCGGCGAAGAGTTCGCCCAAGGCGACGCGAATTGGAGTTCCTGGCACGCTTAAATCTCCCGCCCGCACTTCTTCGAGGCCGGCCTCGGTGGCACGATAGGCCACGCGCGGACTCGGGTCGATGATCCAGATGTGCTCAACACCGAACTGCCGATACTCGGCGGCTTTTTCCCTCATGGCGTGGAGAGTATCTTCGGGCGAGAGAATCTCAATGGCGATTAGAGGCGGCCGGGTTAGATAGCGCTCGAATTTGTCGGCGGAGCGCATTACGAGAACGTCAGGAACACGGAAGCGGCGGGTCTGAGTCTGCGTGCGCAACTCGGGAAAAACCTCGACGCCCCACTCCGCACGATTGATGGCAAAAAGCACTGTGAGAAAACGCTGAATGATGGAATGCTCTTTCTCGCCCAAATTCCGCTCCTCGATTCGCCCGTCGACAAACTCGCGGTCGGGGCTCCAAGTGGTGCGCAAGTATTCGCGCACGGTCCAGAGCTCTTCCAGGTTGGGCAAAGTCGCCATAGCGCGATTATCCTCCAAAGCGAATGCGAGCGCCAACAGAGACCGATGCGAGCAATTCGGAACCGGGTCCGGAGGACGATTGAGCGCCCCCGGTTACCTCGGCGCCGCTGCCGCTGCTTCCACCTCGCGCCACTCTTCCGGCGAGAGCTTGATCTCCGCCGCGGCGACATTCTCCTCGAGATGCACGACCTTCGATGTGCCCGGGATGGGCAGCAGAACGGGCGAGCGTTGCAGTAGCCACGCCAGCGAGAGCTGCGGAATAGTGATACCGAGGCGCGAGGCGATACTGCCGAGGCCCGATGCTGCAGGGTGGTCGGCTTTCAGCATCTTTCCACCGGCGTAGGGATACCAGGGCAGGAAGGCGATGCCGCGCCGCTCGCAATAGTTGAGCGTTTCCTCGTGGCGGCGATCGGCGAGCGAGTAGCGATTCTGAACGGAGACAATGGGGACGATTTTTTCGGCTGCCTCAATTTCTGCGGGGTTGACTTCGCTCAAGCCGATGTGGCGAATCTTTCCGGCTTCCTGCATGCGCTTGAGCGCGCCGAGGGATTCTTCGAGCGGCGTGCGCGGATCGATTCTGTGCAATTGATAAAGCTCGATGCGCTCCAGCTTGAGCCGGCGCAGGCTCATCTCCACACACTGGATCAAATATCCAGCGCGGCCAACGTACTCGGTTTTGGCTGGACCCTGACGCGTGATGCCGCCCTTGGTGGCAATGACCACACCGGGAGCGTAGGGCGCGAGCGATTCGCCAATGAGGCGCTCGGCAATTTCGGGTCCGTAGGCGTCAGCAGTGTCAATGAGCGTGACGCCGAGCTCGACCGCGCGGCGCAGCACACGGCGCGCTTCGGCTTCGTCTGCCGGCTCGCCCCAGGCTCCATCTCCCACCAGGCGCATGGTTCCGTAACCCAGGCGGTGGACGGGCAGATCGCCGCCGATGAGAAATGTGCCGCTTGCAGCGGCTGAAACAGGTTGGGCGGCCGAAATGGGTTGCGAACTCATCACGAGTTTGATGCTAACGGCCAGCGGCGGCATGGGACAATGTGTGGGATTGAAGGTGTGGGTTTAAAGCCGCGTCCGGGAAATCCGGAACCTGCCGGGCGCAGGCTGCGTACCTAAGATCAGATGCAGGCAAGGAGAACCAGGACCATGAGCACGTACACATATCCCAACCCGCAAGCGATCTTTTACCAGCAATACAACATGGCGCGCCGCGACGAGGTCGTAGGCATTCTGCTGGCGCTGTTCCTGGGCGACTTTGGCGTGCATCATTTTTATCTTCGCCGCACCGGGCTGGGGATTCTCTATCTCTGCTTCTTCTGGACTGGCATTCCGGCGATCCTCGGCTTCATCGAGTGCTTCTTCATGCCGGGGCGCGTGCGCGAGTTCAACGCAATTCAGGCGGCAGCGATTGCCGCGTCACTGGGGATTGCAGTGCCTGGATGGGGTCAGCCGCCGGTCAATGTGACCGTCAATATCCCGCCTTCCGGGGCGAGTACGGTTCCGGGCGAAGCGACATACACACCGCCTCCCGTGCCCCTTGCAGTGGCGGCATATCTGCCGCCTGCGATGCCGGTTGCCGTCGCGCAGGATGTAACCTGCGCAAGCTGCCAGCGCTCCAATCCGCTGGGCGCGAGATTCTGCTCCGGGTGCGGGCAGGCGCTTTGATCTTTACGCAGCGCGGCCTTTTCGGTGGCCCAGCCTCAACTTTGCGCACGATGCGTAGAATCTGAAGTTGAGGCACTCATGACAACTTACCGCGCCGTTATGCTCACCCGTAAGGGCGGGCCGGAGGTTCTACAAGTGGTAGAGCAGCCGCTGGAGCCTCCGGGTGCGGGCGAACTACGAATTCGTGTTTCGGCTGCGGGAGTGGGCGCAACCGACGTGAGCATGCTCAACGGGAACTACCCGTTCGCTCCGAAGATTCCATTCGTGCCGGGATATGAGGCAGCAGGAGTGGTGGATGCAATTGGCGCTGGCGTAACGCGGCTTTGCGCTGGGACAGCGAGTTGCGATTCTCTCGGTCTACGGCGGGTTTGCGGAATTTCTGACGCGCGGCGCAGATCACTTTCTACCTGTGCCCGACGGCGTCGAAGATCGCGACGCGGCTGCTGTGATTCTGAACTTTGCGACGGCTTGGCAAATGATTCATCGCGTAGCGAAGGTGCAAGAGGGACAAACCGCGCTGGTTACAGGAGCAAGCGGCGGAGTCGGCATCGCCGCTCTGCAACTGCTTAAGCTCGCGGGTTTAAAGGCATACGGCGCGGCATCGACGAGCAAGCATGAACTGGTGCGCTCGCTTGGGGCGATTCCCATCGACTATAAGCAACGGCCGCTTGGACACGCTGATGAAGCGCGCTGAGCCCGGTGGAGTTGATTTCGTCTTCGATGCGGTGGGAGGATCGAACATCGGCGCTTGCATCAGTTCTCTGCGCCGAGGAGGGATGGTTGTCGGCTTTGGTTTCATGGGCGCCGCCGGAGTGTTCGCGAAGATAATCATGTTCGCGAATCTCTTCGTCGGTTCGCGCCTTCGCGGCCGGCGTGGCGATTTCTATGGCATTTCCGCGCTTTACCGCAAGGATCCCAAACCTTTCCGTGAAGACATGCCGAAGATCTTCGAATTGCTCAGGGAGAAGAAGATCGACCCGGTGATCAAATACACTTTCCCGCTGCTCGAAGCGAGAAAAGCAATTGAGCTGCTGATTTCGGGCACCGCAACGGGCAAAATTGTTCTGACCGATGGCGCAGCGCGCTGATCCAAATACCAGCGCTACATATTCGCGTGGCCGGAGCGCATGCTCTCGTTGAACTTGGGCTTGGTAGAAGTCGAGCGCGGCTTCGAGCGCTTCCTGATAATCGGCGGCGCGTGCCATGAGCGCGGGCGTGGCGGCGGCAAATTCGCCGTCAGAGCACCATCAATCCTTCGCCGGCCTCGTCGCCGGCCATGCGCAGCAGGTCGGCTTCGGTGGTGTTCAGGTACTGCGCGTCGCGCGGATCGGCGATCCACACCGGCTTGCCTTCGCCGAGCACGCCTGACAGCCAGTAGACCTTGCTGAGCAGGTAGCGGAGCCGCTCGTTGTCGTCGGTCTCAGTAAAGATGAACTTCTTTTGCCAGCGGCTGTAGTAGCGCGTGGTCACGGGAACGGGCTGGCGGTTGCCGGACTTCACGAACTCGAGCTGGCCCATGTCGACGGTTTTGCGGATCGCGTTGTAGACGAAGGTCTCCGCGTAGGGCTGCTCCATGGCGGGAACGATCTCGGCGAAGGTGAGCGTGACGGCGGCGGAGATTTTGGCGTGCAGGTTGTGCACTCCGCCGTCGGCTACATGAATTTCGCCGTGGACAAGGTGGGTATCCGCGCCCGAGGTCGACGTGTGAAAGGGCCAGCGGAAATCTCTGAAGGAGAGGGGCAATCCGCCGAGGGTGACGTAGCAATCGGGGTGCGGATTGCGCAGCCGCTTGGCTTCGCCGGCCAGGTGCGCGGTCATCTCAGGCAGCAGATTCGGCTTATCGAAGTCGAAGGCGTCGCTCAATTCGAGCTTGAGCGAGCGGCCGACGGCTTCCGCGCCGGGCAGGCCGAGCTCGAAGACGGCGGTGGGTTGGCCGTGAAAATCGGCGCCCTGCTTGACGGAGATGAGAACCAGGCCGGCCTTTGCGGCGGCTGATTCGAGCGATGAGACGAGGGATGTTTTCAGATCTGAGGCCATGCGTGGGGAATCCTGAGTTCAAAATCGATGCAGACTCGATGCAGATTCATTGTAGCCTCCTGCTGCGAGCAGTAAGGTTTCGGTTTCTGCTCCGGCAAACGGACGACTTCAGTCTCGCCGGCCCTAACAAAGCAACGGAAAATCACGCGCCGGCCTGGCCACGTTAAAAGCCGAGCGCCGCAATTACAATGGCAGTCGTGACCTCGGAAACCTCGAAACACATCATTCTCGCCGAAAATCTGACCAAGGTTTACGCTGCGGGCCGCATCCAGGTGGCTGCGGTGCGCGGGGTTTCGCTGGCCGTCGAGCCGGGCGAGTTTGTGGCCATTGTGGGACCGTCCGGCTCGGGCAAGTCCACTCTTTTCTATCTGTTAGGCGGGCTGACGCGGGCCACCGAGGGCCGCGTGGTGATCGACGGCGTGGATTTTGCCTCCTGAACGACGCCGAGCGGACAAAGCTGCGGAAACATCGCATCGGCTTTGTTTTCCAGAAGTTCAACCTGCTGCCGACGCTTTCGGCGATGGGAAATATCGAGATTGCCTATGAAATCAGCGGGCGAAAAGAGCCGATGGACCGGAAGTATCTCGATCACCTGAGCGACATGCTGGCGATCAAGGGACGGCTCAACCACCGGCCCTCCGAGCTGAGCGGCGGCGAGCAGCAGCGGGTGGCAATTGCCCGGGCGCTGATTACGCGGCCGGCCATTGTGCTGGCGGACGAGCCGACCGGCAACCTGGACACGAAGAACTCCGACGCGGTGCTGCAGATGCTGCTGCGGTCGAACCGGGAACTGGGCCAGACGACGCTGATGATTACCCACAATCCCGAGGCGGCGGCGATTGCCGGGCGCATCCTGCACATGCGGGACGGGGAGATTGTGAAGGAAGCCGCCGGATCAGGCTCGGCCGCGCTTTGACAGGTTCTCGGCGGGCAGGTTGTTGGAGCTGCACACGATATAGGGCACATTCAAGCGTTGACTCTCCCGATCTTTCTTGCTATCTTTGAAAGGTTCGCAAGAACACCGCCTGTAGTGTGTTTGAACGACATGGCACGCGTGGCGGAGTACGGAAATCCTCCGAGCAAGTTTGAATGAAGCTGGGAGATTTCCAGGGCCAGGTGAAGTCAGCCGGCCAGACAAGTTCCCGGAATCGCTCTCTTCTTGCGGAGGGCAGGGAACACTCGCGGCAATACTTGCATCGGCGTCCGCGCGTTCCCCACCTTGGAGGGGCTATGCGGGCCGGAAGCGGGATACGGCGTTGGCCTTTTCGTGAAATCGCGAAAAGCGACCGGCAAACCGTCCCGGTTCTCGTCTGAGATTGGAACGAAGACAGACGCGAAGCAGCAACCATGGGGCTTCTCTGTGTGTTTGCGCGGCTGAAATGCCGCTCCAAAACCAGAACGGCCCGAAGGGCGCGTGTGCGGCTGTGGAGCGGGATGTTACGGGTTTTTGAAGTAAGGAGTTGCGGTTTGCCAACTTTTAATCAGCTTGTTCGCAAGGGGCGTACGGCCCCCCGTTACAAGACGGCGTCGCCCGCATTGCAGGCTTCGCCGCAGCGGCGCGGCGTGTGCACGCGCGTGTATACGCAAACGCCCAAGAAGCCGAACTCGGCGCTGCGCAAGGTGGCTCGCGTGCGGCTGACCAACGGGATTGAGGTGACCACCTACATTCCCGGCATCGGCCACAACCTGCAGGAGCACTCGATTGTGCTCATCCGCGGCGGCCGCGTGAAGGATCTGCCGGGCGTGCGTTATCACGTGGTCCGCGGAACGCTGGATTCAGTGGGCGTGACCGCCCGCACGCAGAGCCGGTCGAAGTACGGCACCAAGCGCGCCAAGGGCGGCGCGGCGAAGAAGTGAAGGACAGCTGCTAGCTGCTAGCCCCTGGCTTCTAGCTGGTTCTGAGGTGAGCCGAGATTGCGGCTTCCGCCGAGAGGGAGCTAAAGGCTAGCGGCTAGAAGCTAGTAGCTGAGATTTGAGGATTTATGCCAAGAAAAGGGCACATTGCGAAGCGGGAAGTGGCGCCGGATCCGGTTTACGGGTCGACGCTGGTGACCAAGTTTGTGAACTCGATGATGTGGGGCGGCAAGAAGTCGACCGCCCAGGGCATCTTTTACCAGGCGATGAAGAACCTGGAGGAGAAGGGCGGCGGCGACGACGCGCTCAAGCTCTTCAAGAAGGCGGTGGAGAACTGCAAGCCGCTGCTTGAAGTGAAGACGCGGCGTGTAGGCGGCGCCAACTACCAGGTGCCGATCGAGGTGAACGCCGATCGCAGAACCTCGCTGGCGATTCGCTGGCTGATCACCTACGGCCGCAGCCGCGGCGAGAAGGGCATGACCGACAAGCTGAGCAACGAACTGCTGGACGCGGCCAACGGACGCGGCGCGGCCATGAAGAAGAAGGAAGACGTGCACCGCATGGCCGAGGCCAACAAGGCCTTTGCGCACTACCGGTGGTAGAAAATGCCGCCGCTAGCTACTAGCTTCTAGCTTTCGGTTGCAACTGGAATGACCAAGTTTGGGACCGCATTGGGCGGCTCCGTAGGAAACAAGCTAGAGGCTAGGAGCTAAAAGCTAGCAGCTAGTTTTTAACCGCGGGGAAAGACGTCCCGCAAGGAATTGAAATCGTGGCTCGCACCGTACCTCTAAATCGCTGCCGGAACATCGGCATCATGGCGCACATCGACGCCGGAAAGACGACAGCGACAGAGCGCATCCTGTTTTATACCGGCATCACGCACCGGCTGGGAGAGGTGCATGAAGGCACGGCGACCATGGATTACATGGAGCAGGAGCAGGAGCGCGGCATCACGATTACGTCGGCCGCCACCACCTGCACCTGGCGCGACGTTCGCATCAATATTATCGATACCCCCGGCCACGTGGACTTTACCGCCGAAGTGGAGCGCAGCCTGCGCGTGCTCGACGGCGCGGTGGCGCTGTTTGACTCCGTCAGCGGCGTGCAGCCGCAGACCGAAACGGTGTGGCGGCAGGGCGACAAGTACAAGGTTCCCCGGATCTGCTTCGTCAACAAGATGGACAAGAACGGCGCGGACTTCGAGCATGTGCTCGAAACCATCCGCAAGCGGCTGGGCGCGCGGCCCGTGGCGCTGCAGATTCCCGTGGGCGCCGAAGCGAACTTCAAGGGCGTCGTCGATCTGATCGAGATGAAGGCCATCCTCTGGCACGACGAGACCCTGGGCGCCGAGTTTTCGATCGAGCCGATTCCGGCCGATCTGCAGAAGAAGGCCGAAGCCTTCCGGTTGCAGCTGATTGAAGTCATCGCCGAGACCGACGATGTGCTGCTCGAAAAGTTTCTCGAAGGCGAAACGCCGACGATCGAAGAGCTGAAGGCCGGCATTCGCCAGGCCACCATCGATCTGAAGGTTTTCCCGGTAATTTGCGGAAGCGCCTTCAAGAACAAGGGCGTTCAGACGCTGCTCGACGCTGTCGTCGATTACCTGCCCAGCCCGCTCGACAAGCCTCCGGTTGAGGGCATCGATCCCGACGATCACTCCAAAATTGAAAAGCGCAAGCCGGACGACAACGAGCCGCTTTCGGCTCTGGCCTTCAAGATCATCAACGATCAGTACGGCAAGCTCTTCTTCGTTCGCGTCTATTCCGGTTCGCTCAAGACCGGCGACACGGTGCTGAATCCGCGCACCGGCAAGACCGACCGCATCGGCCGCCTGGTGAAGATGCACGCCAACAAGCGCGAGGATGTGACCGAGATTCTGGCCGGCGACATCTGCGCCTGCGTGGGCGTCAAGGATCTGAAGACGGGCGACACGCTCTGCGATCCGCATCATCCGATCGCGCTGGGCGCGATCACCTTCCCCGACACCGTGATCTCGGTGGCCATTGAGCCCAAGACCAAGGCCGACCAGGAAAAGATGGGCATGGCGCTGTCGCGGCTGGCCGACGAAGATCCCACCTTCAAGGTGCGGACCGACGAGGACTCGGGCCAGACGATCATCAGCGGCATGGGCGAGCTGCACCTCGAGATTCTTGTCGATCGCATGAAGCGCGAGTACAAGGTCGAAGCCAATGTCGGCGAGCCCAAGGTGGCCTTCCGCGAGACCATCCGCAAAAAGGCCGAAGCCGAGGGCAAATACATCCGCCAGACCGGCGGCTCGGGCAACTACGGCCACTGCAAGCTGCGCGTCGAGCCGAACGAGCCGGGCAAGGGCTACGAGTTTATCAACGAGATCAAGGGCGGCGTCGGTGCCCAAGGAATACATCAAGCCCATCGATCAGGGCGTGCGGGGCGCGATGGAGCTGGGCATTCTGGCCGGCTATCCCATGGTCGACGTGAAGGTGACGCTCTTCGACGGCAGCTACCACGAAGTGGACTCGAACGAAATGGCCTTCAAGATTCGCCGGCTCGATCGCGTTCAAGGAAGCGGCGCGACAAGGCCTCGCCGGTGCTGCTGGAGCCGGTGATGGCGGTCGAAGTGACGGTGCCCGAGGAGTTCATGGGCGTAATTATCGGCGACATCAACTCGCGCCGCGGGCGCATCGAGGGCATGGAGCATGCCGCCGGTTCGCAGGTGATCAAGGCGATGGTGCCGCTGAAGGAAATGTTCGGCTACGTGAACGAGATTCGTTCGTCCACGCAGGGCCGGGCGTCGTATTCAATGCAGTTTGCGCGCTACGAAGAGGCGCCGCGCATGATTGCCGATGAAATTATCGGCCGCGCGCAGGGGAAGTAAGCTCCAGCCTCTAGCTTCTAGCCCGACAAGGCGGAAGCGAACGTTAGAGGCGGGCGCGAGCAGGATGGAGCTAAAGCTAGCAGCTAGAAGCTAGTGGCTGTTTTTAAGTTTTGGGGCTGGAGCCGGACCGCCGGCGCCCCGATGAGCAACAGGCAGTACAAGCGATGAAAGGGATTTGGGACTTTTATGGCGAAGGAAAAGTTTGATCGTTCGAAGCCGCACGTGAACGTGGGGACGATCGGGCACATCGATCACGGCAAGACGACGTTGACGGCGGCGATCACGAAGGTATTGCAGAAGCACAACCCGAAGAACCAGTTCCGCTCGTTCGACTCGATTGACAACGCGCCGGAAGAGCGGGAGCGCGGCATCACGATCGCGACGGCGCACGTGGAGTACGAGACGGCGAACCGTCACTACGCGCACGTGGACTGCCCGGGCCACGCCGACTACATCAAGAACATGATCACCGGCGCGGCGCAGATGGACGGCGCGATTCTGGTGGTTGCGGCGACCGACGGTCCGATGCCGCAGACCAAGGAGCACGTGCTGCTGGCTCGCCAGGTGGGCGTGCCCTGCATCGTGGTGTTCCTGAACAAGTGCGACGCGGTTGAAGACGAAGAGCTGATCGACCTGGTGGAGATGGAAGTGCGCGAGCTGCTGATCGAAGTACCAGTTCCCGGGCGACGACGTGCCGGTGATTCGCGGCTCGGCGCTGGGCGCGTTGAACGGCGAAGCGCAAGTGGGAAGCGAAGATCGACGAGCTGATGGAGGCGGTGGACAAGTATGTGCCGCGCCGGAGCGCGCCATCGATCAGCCGTTCCTGATGCCGATTGAAGATATCTTCTCGATCTCCGGCCGCGGCACGGTGGTTACGGGCCGCATCGAGCGCGGCAAGGTGAAGGTGGGCGAGAACGTGGAGATCGTCGGATTCCGCGAGACGCGCACGACGGTCTGCACGGGCGTGGAGATGTTCAAGAAGCAGCTGGACGAGGGGCTGGCCGGGCGACAACGCGGGCATTCTGTTGCGCGGCACGCCGAAGGAAGACGTGGAGCGCGGGATGGTGCTGGCCAAGCCGGCGTCGATTACGCCGCACACGAACTTCAAGAGCTCGGTGTACGTGTTGAGCAAGGAAGAGGGCGGCCGTCATACGCCGTTCTTCAAGGGCTACCGGCCGCAGTTCTACTTCCGCACGACGGACGTGACGGGAGTGGCGGAGTTGCCGGCGGGCGTGGAGATGGTGATGCCGGGCGACAACGTGGAGCTGGCAGATTGAGCTGATTACGCCGGTGGCCATGGAGAAGGGTTTGCGCTTCGCGATTCGCGAAGGCGGCAGGACCGTGGGCGCGGGCACGATCTCGGAAATTATTAAGTAAGTTCGAGTTCACGGTTCGTAGTTCACAGTTAATAAGCGGCTGTGGTTGGCAATGAAACGAACGGCGCAACAGAAACTGAGAACTACGAACTAAGAACTGAAGACTGAAGGGACGTCATGGTAGGACAAAGAATTCGCATTCGGTTGAAGGCATACGACTATCGCGTGCTGGACACCTCGACCGGCGAGATTGTGGACACGGCCAAGCGCACCGGAGCAACGGTGGCGGGGCCGATTCCGTTGCCGACGATCAAGAACAAGTATTGCGTGCTGCGCTCGCCGCACGTGGACAAGAAGTCGCGTGAGCAGTTCGAGATCCGCACGCACAAGCGGCTGATCGACATTCTGGAGCCGACGCAGCAGACGGTGGACGCGCTGATGAAGCTCGATCTGCCGGCCGGCGTGGATGTCGAGATCAAGGCGTTCGAAAAGTAGGCACAGTTCACAGTTCAGGCAGCCGCGCCTTGCGGCGCAACTGACACTGACACACTGGGAACTGCGAACTAAGAAGCTCGCAAGGTTCCGGCAGTGCGAGGCAGTTCAAGCTCGCATGATGAGGTGAGGAAAAGATGGCAGTCACAGGGATTCTGGGAAAAAAGATCGGCATGACGCAGGTCTTCGACGAAAAGGGCGACGTGCACCCGATTACGGTGCTGCAGGCCGGCCCGTGCGTGATTACGCAGTTGAAGACGGCGGCGAGGGATGGCTACGACGCCGCGCAGATCGGCCTCGTGGAGTTTGTGAAGGCTTCGCGGATGACCAAGGCGCAGAACGGCCACCTGAAGAAGACCGAAGCTCCGCCGGTGAAGGTGATCAAGGAAGTGGACGTTGAAGCCGCAGCCGATGGCGCGGAAGAGACCAAGGCCGGCGATCGCGTGCTGGTCGACATCTTTACCGATGCCAAGTTTGTGGACGTGATCGGCACCTCGAAGGGCCGCGGGTTTGCGGGCGTGGTGAAGCGGCACAAGTTTGCCGGCGGTCCCAAGTCGCACGGGCACATGTTCCAGGTGCAGGGATCGATCGGCGCCTCGAGCTTTCCGTCGCGCGTATTTCCCGGGCAGCGCATGCCCGGACATTTCGGAACGGACCAGGTGACGGTGCGCAATCTGCGCATTCGCGGCATCGACGTGGACGAGAATCTGCTGATGGTTGAAGGTGCCGTGCCGGGACCGCGCGAGGGTTATGTGCTGATCTCGAAGGCCAAGGCTCCGCCGCGCGAGCGCCGTGGCTTTGCCGGATCGGGCACGGTGGATCCGTTGAAGGCGGCGAAGAAGGCAGCGAAGAAGAAGTGAGGCAGCTCTTAGCTGCTAGCTCTTAGCTGGATCATGCGGAGTTGGCGGTATCGGCTGAAGAGAGATTAGTAGTGCAACGAGTTGATGACAGTTGAGCTGAGAGCTAACGGCTAGAAGCTACCGGCTAGAAGCTGATTGGAAGAAGACGATGGCAAAAGTAGATGTAGTGAATTTAAGCGGCAAGAAGGTGGGCTCGGTTGATCTGGCCGACGCGGTGTTTGCGCCGGAGCAGGTGAACGAGGCACTGCTGTGGGAGGCGGTGAAGCACTACCGCGCCTCGCTGCGCCAGGGCACGCGCGGCCACCAAGAACCGCAAGCTGGTAGCCGGTTCGGGCAAGAAGCTGTGGAAGCAGAAGGGCACGGGCCGCGCGCGTGTTGGCTCGGTTCGTTCTCCTCTGTGGCGCCACGGCGGCACGGTGCACGGGCCGCAGCCGCGCAGCTATGACTATCCCTTCCCGCGCAAGAAGCTGCTTGGGCGCACTGCGCTCGGCGCTGGCTGCGAAGCTGGCCGACGGCAAGCTGATCGTGGTGGATTCGCTTGAGATCAAGGAAGGCAAGACCAAGCTCTACTGCAAGGCGCTGAACAAGCTCGACGTTACGCGCACGGCGCTGCTGGTGGAAAACGGCAAGACGCTGACGCAGTCGCTGGTGCTGGGCGCGCGCAACCTGAAGGGCGTGGAACTGGTGCTGAACAACGAAGTGCACCCCTACGATCTGCTGCGCTACGAGCGGGCCATTTTCTCGAAGGCCGCGATTGAGCAGCTGGGGGAAACGCTCGAGAAGAGCGCGTCAAAACGCAAGCATGAGGCGCGTAAGACCGCTGCCGAGAAGGAGGCCGTGTAATGCCGACTCTGCACACAGTCATTCGCCGCCCGGTGATCACCGAAAAGGGATTGGGCGTAAAGGAAACCGAGAACACGCTGGTCTTTGAGGTAGCGCCCAATGCCACCAAGACTGAAGTGAAGGAAGCCGTGGAGACGCTCTTCAAAGTGAAGGTGGCCGCGGTGCGCACGGCAACTTTTGCGGGCAAGGAACGCCGCCGCGGCAAGTTCGCGGGCTACAGGCCGGATTGGAAGAAAGCGTACGTGAAGCTGAAGGCCGGCGAGAAGCTGCCGGAGTACGTGAGCAATCTGTAAAGACGAGTTCAGCAGTTCGTAGTTCACAGTTCGCAGCCGGAGTTGCAGGAGACGAAAAAGAACTGAGAACTACGAACTAAGAACTGTGAACTCGTAGGAAAACGACCATGGCAATCAAGACATACAGACCGATCACACCGACGCTGCGGTTTCAGACTTCGCTTGACGACCGAGCGATCTGACGACAGATACGCCGCACAAGCCGCTGCTGACGACGCGCAAGCGCACCGGCGGACGCCGCAACTCGGGCGACCTGACCATCCGCCATCAGGGCGGCGGGCACAAGCAGAAGCTGCGCCTGATCGACTTCAAGCGCGAGAAGTATGGCGTGCCCGGCAAAGTGGCGACCATCGAGTACGATCCCAACCGCTCGGCGCGCATCGCTCTGGTGAACTATGCCGACGGCGAGAAGCGCTACATCCTGCAGCCGGTCGGGCTGAAGGTGGGAGCGACGGTGACCTCCGGTCCCGAGGCCGACATTCTGATTGGCAACGCGCTGCCGCTCAAGAACATTCCCGCGGGCACCACGGTGCACGCCATCGAGCTGAAGCCGGGCAAGGGCGCGCAGATGGCGCGTTCGGCCGGAGCGCAGGCGCAGCTGGTGGCCAAGGAGGGCGATTATGCCCTGCTCAAGCTGCCTTCCGGCGAGACGCGCAGGGTGCTGGTCGAGTGCATGGCGACCATCGGGCAGGTGGGCAACACCGATCACGAAAACATCTCGATCGGCAAGGCGGGACGCAATCGCTGGCTGGGCATCCGGCCGACGAATCGCGGCGTGTCCATGAATCCGGTGGACCATCCGCACGGCGGCGGCGAAGGCAAGACTTCAGGCGGACGCCATCCGGTGACGCCGTGGGGCCAGCCGACGCGCGGCTACAAGACGCGCAACAACAAGCGGACGGACACGTTCATCGTCAGCCGCCGAGCGAAGTAGGAAAGCAGCTTCTAGCTACTAGCTTCTAGCTGCTAGCTAATGGTTGTGGGACGAGAAAATTTCAGGCAATGGCCGGCCGCTAGCTCGATGAATGGAAAGCTAGGAGCTAGAGGCTAGAAGCTAGGAGCTTGTTTTTATGGGACGTTCGACGAGAAAAGGGCCGTTTGTGGATGCGCACCTCATGGTGAAGATCGAGGCGCTGAACAGGGCCAACGACAAGAAGGTAGTGAAGACCTGGACGCGGCGCTCGACGATCTTTCCCGAGTTCGTGGGCCACACCATCGCCGTGCACAACGGCAGGAAATTTGTTCCCGTGTACGTGACCGAGAACATGGTGGGACACAAGCTGGGCGAGTTTGCGCCGACGCGCACATTCAAGGGCCACACCGGCGCCAACAAGGCGGCAACCGAGACCGCGGCCAAGCCGGCGGCGTAGGCCAGGTGAAATCCGGGCCTGAAAGCTGAAGTTTGAGGAAGGCATGAGTATGGCAGTGGCAACAAGGGAATACCGAGCCGAGGCGAGGTTTCAGCGCGTGTCGCCGCAGAAGGCGCGGCTGGTGCTGGAACTGATCAAAGGGCGCGGAGTGCAGGATGCGCTGGATACGGCGGCGTTCACCAAGAAGCGCATCGCCCCGGTGGTGCACAAGCTGCTGACTTCGGCGGTCGACAACGCGAAGTATGTGGCCGGCGAAGAGGGCATCGATCTTGACGTGGACAATCTCTACGTGAAGACGGCGATCGCCAACGACGGGCCGCGCATGAAGCGCATCCGTCCGGCGCCGATGGGCCGGGCGTATCGCTATCAGCGCAGGCTCACGCACATTGTGCTTGTCAGTGGCTGAGCGCGAGTCGGCAACGGGTCTGGTGACAAAGGTGGATGAGCCGGCGTCCGCGAAGGAATCGGCGAAGACGGGCAAGGCAAAGAAGACCGCGCCCGCCAAAACAAAGAAGAGCAAGACAAAAGCAAGCAAGCCGGCAAGCAAAGCGGCGGCAACAAAAAAGAAGTCCGGCAAATAAGCCGGGAGATTTTTGAGAGGAAGTAGTATGGGACAAAAAGTCCATCCTTACGGATTCCGGCTGGGAATCAACAAGCCGTGGCGGTCACGCTGGTTCTCTGAGCGCGAGTACGCCAAGCTGCTGGTCGAGGACGTGAAGCTGAAGGCGGAGCTGCGCGACAAGCTGAAGGCGGCGGGCGTGAGCTCAGTCGAGATCGAGCGGCCGGGCAACAAGCTGCGCTTCCTCATCCGCACCGCGCGGCCGGGCATCGTGATCGGGCGCAAGGGCGCGGAGATCGAGAAGCTGAAGACCGAGCTGGGCAAGCGCACCAACCGCGACGTGTTCATCGACATCATCGAGGTGAACAAGCCGGAGCTGGATGCGCAACTGGTGAGCGAAAACATCGCGCTGCAACTGGAAAAGCGCGTGAGTTTCCGCCGGGCGATGCGCAAGAGTGTTGACTCGGCGCTGCGCTTCGGCTGCAAGGGAATCAAGGTGCGCGTTTCGGGCCGGCTGAACGGCAACGAGATCGCGCGCTCGGAGTGGTATCTGCAGGGGCGTTTGCCGCTGCACACGCTGCGCGCCGATATCGACTACGGATTCACCGAAGCGCACACGACTTATGGCGTGATCGGCGTGAAGGTGTGGATCTATCGCGGCGACATTTACGAGCAGAAGCGCCGCCAGGTTCCGCCGGTTGGAAAGACAGCGTTTTAAGGGCGGTTCACAGTTCTTAGTTCAGCAGCGGCAATGAAACTGAGAACTGCGAACTAAGAACTTAGAACTGGTTTTCGAGGGTTTTCGTTATGTTGATGCCAAAGAAGGTGAAGTTTCGCAAGCAGCAGAAGGGCAAGCGCCGGGGCAAGGCGTGGCGCGGTTCCACGCTGTCGTTTGGCGAGTACGGCTTGAAGGTGATGGAGTGCGGGTACATCACCGACCGGCAGATCGAGGCCAGCCGTATCGCCATGACGCGTTTCATCAAGCGCGGCGGCAAGATCTGGCTGCGCCTGTTCCCTGACAAGCCCATCACCAAGAAGCCGGCCGAAGTCCGCATGGGCTCGGGCAAGGGCGCGCTGGATCACTGGGTAGCAGTCGTGCGGCCGGGAAAGATTCTGTTTGAGATGGAAGGCGTGACGCCGGAGCTTGCGGCCGAGGCCATGCGCCTGGCGTCGCACAAGCTGCCGCTGAGAACCAAGTTTGTGATGCGGCCCGGAGCCGAGAAGACCGTGGCCAAGGCCGAGTAGAGAAGCCGAGCAGGAAAGCTGAAAGCCTGGAGTTAGGAAAAGAAAATGGAATTGGCAAAGATTCGCAATTTGAGCGACGAAGAGCTGAAGCACCAGGAGACGATCTCCGCGGAGCAGCTGTTCCGCATCCGCTTCCAGGTGGCTCTTGGGCAGAACGACGGAGTGAAGAAGCTTCGCCAGCTGCGCAAGGAGATTGCGCAGGTCAAGACCGTGGCGCGCGAGCGCGAGCTCGGCATTCACGACTGAAGTAGGCGAAGAGAAACAGACTGCGCGAAGCGCAAGGCTGCAAAGGCCGATGAAACGGCAGCGGCGGCGGAAGCGAAGCCTGCGACGGCTAAGAAAGCCCACGTGCCAGCCAAGGCCAAGACCGCGAAAGTGAAGAAGGTCAAGTCGAAGGCCGGTTCGGCCGCGAAAGCCAAAACCGGGAAGACAAAGAAAGCCGCGGCAGGCGCGGCGAAGAAGAAGACAGGGAAGAGAAAGGGAGCGAGCAAATGACGGCGACCAAGAACCCGGCACAGGCGCCCGCCGCAGTAGGCGCGCGGCGCAACGAAAAAGTTGGGCAAGTGGTTTCGACCAAGATGCAGAAGACCATCGTGGTCGCTGTGGAGATGCGCAAGGCCCATGCGAAGTACAAGCGGATTGTGCGCTCGACCAAGAAGTTTTATGCCCACGACGAGCAGAGTTCGGCGCGGATGGGCGATGTGGTGCGCATTCGCGAGACGCGGCCGCTGAGCAAGCTGAAGCGGTGGTCGCTTGAAGAGATTGTGCGGCGGTCGACGCTGGGACAGATTGAAGACGCCGTGCTTCCGGGCGACACCGTTCCCGCTGAGAAGTAAGGCTGCCGAGAGGAGGGCAAACCATGGCTGTGCAAATGAGAACGATGCTCGCGGTGGCCGACAACTCCGGCGCGCGCAAGCTGCAAGTGATTCTGCCGCTGGGCGGCGGGCTGGGCGCGAAGGCCGGATTGGGCGATGTGGTAACCGCCGCGGTCAAGGAAGCCTCGCCTGACGGCACCGTGAAGAAGGGCAAGGTGGTGAAGGCGGTGATTGTGCGCACGCGCAAGGAGCACCGGCGGCGCGACGGCACCTACATCCGCTTTGACGAGAATGCCGCGGTGGTGATCGGCGACGATCACGAGCCGGTCGGCACGCGCGTCTTTGGGCCGGTGGCCCGCGAGCTGCGCGAGAAGAAGTTTTTGAAGATTGTTTCGCTGGCGCCGGAAGTGGTGTAAGTTCAGTCAGGGACTGCGGAACGAGCTGAGAACTGTGAACTAAGAACTCGAACTGTTTTGGAGAAGAAAATGCCGAGTTTGAGTATTCATCGCAACGATACGGTCAAGGTGCTCACCGGCTCTGACCGGGGCAAGACGGGCCGCGTGCTGCGTGTTTTCCCTGACAAGGGCACAGTGCTGGTAGAGCATGTGCGCGTGGTCAAGAAGACGGTTTCGAGCAAGCAGGGCCAGCGAACCAAGGGCGGCATCGCCGAGCAGGAGTCGCCGATCAACGTGTCGAATCGTGGTGCTGGTTTGCCCCAACTGCGGCGACGCGCGCGTGGGCCACAAAATCGAAGGCGACGTTCGCATGCGGATCTGCAAGAAGTGTGGGCAGGAATTGCCCACGAAGAAGTAGAGAAGCCGGCAGTTCATTGTTCGCAATTGCTTCCGCAACGGTAAACGGTTCGCCGCGGCTGAGCCAATCCGACGCGAACCGGAAGAAAGGAGTGAAGCAACATGGCAGCAAGATTGAAAGAGAAGTACCAAAACGAGATCAAGCAGGCGCTGCAGAAGGAACTTGGGCTGGAGAACGCCATGGCCGTGCCGCGGCTGGACAAGATCGTGATCAACATGGGTCTGGGCGAAGCCACGCAGAACTCGCAAGCTGCTGGATCCGCTGGTGGCCGACCTGGCGCAGATTGCCGGCCAGAAGCCGGTGACCACGAAGGCCAAGAAGTCGATTGCGGCCTTCAAGGTTCGCGAGGGCAATGCCATCGGCGCCATGGTCACGCTGCGCTCCGACAAGGCGTATGAGTTTCTTGATCGTCTGATTTCGATTGCGCTGCCGCGCGTGCGCGATTTTCGCGGCGTGTCGACCAAGAGCTTCGACGGCCGCGGCAATTACACGCTGGGGCTGCGCGACCAGTTGATTTTTCCAGAGATTGACTACTCCAAGGTGGAGAAGCTGAAGGGCATGAACATCACCATCGTGACCACGGCAAAGGACGACAACCAGGCGCGCGCGCTTCTGCGCCACTTTGGAATGCCCTTCCGCCAGGGTGCGTAGGGAGAGAGTCGAGAATTTATGGCAACTACTGCAAAACGAGTCAAGGACGCGCGGAAGCCGAAGTTCAGCAGCCGCAAACACAATCGCTGCCAGCTGTGCGGGCGGCCACGGGCCTTTCTGCGCAAGTTCGGCGTGTGCCGTTTATGCTTCCGGGCGCTCGCGCTTAAGGGCGAGATTCCCGGCGTCATCAAGTCGAGCTGGTAGCAAAGCAGTTCGCAGTCCACAGCTCATACTTCGCAGCTTTTAATTATCGCGAAGCAGAGACTGTGAACTTTGAACTAAGAACTGTGAACTTTTAAGCCATTCCCGCTGGTTTCCGGCAGCGGCGGACGAACGGGGAATGAAGGAGAAGGAATGAGTCTGACGGATCCAGTAGCAGATTTTCTGGCGCGCATTCGCAATGCGATTCGGGCGCGTCATCAGAAGCTGGATGTTCCCGCTTCGAAGCTGAAGGCCGAGATCGCCCGCATCCTCAAGGAGGAGGGCTACATCTCGAACTACAAAGTCCAGGACGAAGAAGGCAAGCTGGTGCTGCGCGTGTACCTGAAGTACGGCGGCACGGAAGCGGCTATCCGCGATCTGGCGCGCATTTCGCGTCCCGGCTGCCGCGTTTATGTTGGCCGCGACGAGATCAAGCGCGTGCAGGGCGGGCTGGGCATTTCGATTTTGACCACGCCCAAGGGCGTGATGACTGGCCGCCAGGCGCGCCGCGAAGGCGTGGGCGGCGAGTTGCTGTGCGAAGTTTGGTAAAGAGACAGTTTAGAGTTCACAGTTCGCAGGTCACAGTAGTTTGTGGCGGAGTTGATGTCGAGGCTGTGAACTAAGAACTATGAACTGAGAACTGTTTTTCAGGCTGCAGTGGAACGGTCGCCCTGGCGCTCCGGGACTCGCAAGCCAAGATAAGGATTTTGAGCAATGTCGCGCATTGGAAAGAAGCCGATCCCGCTGCCGCGCGGGAGTGAAGTACAAGGTCGAGGGCAACACCGTTTTGGTTGAAGGCCCCAAGGGCAAGGTCTCGGCGCTGATTGCCGATGGCATCACGCTGAAGACCGTGGACGGCACTCTGCAGCTGGAGCGGGCGAGCGAAGACAAAGCCGCGCTGCACGGGCTGACCCGCGCGCTGGTGAATAACGCGGTGCACGGCGTGACCAAGGGATGGACCAGGGAACTGGATATCGTGGGCATCGGCTACCGCGCCGAGTTGAAGGGCAAGGGCACGGTGGTTTTCACGCTGGGCTACTCGCATCCCATCGAGGTTCCGCTGCCGACGGGCATCGAAGTGACGATCGATCCCAAGCAGACGCACGTGACCGTGCTGCGGCGTCGACCGGCAGAAGGTGGGCCAGGTGGCGGCCGACATGCGCTCGTTGCGCAAGCCGGATCCGTACAAGAACAAGGGAGTGCGCTACTCCGACGAGCGGCTGAAGAAGAAGGCCGGCAAGACGGGAGCGAAGTAAGGCAGCTTCCAGCTTCTAGCCTTAGCTTCACGTGCTGAACCGAAAAGTGAGGCAACAGCGAGATGGAGCTAGGGACTAAGCAGCTACGAAGCTGATGAACTGCATATAAATCCGAACGGGGTCGCGGGGCGGCTCCGCTGATAGGTGAGAGAAGACATGATTACGCAGCACAAGAGAAACGCAATCCGGCAACGCATTCACACTCGCATCCGCGAGAAGCTAGCGGGAACGGCGGAGCGGCCGCGGCTGAACGTGTACCGCTCGCTCAACCACATCTACGCGCAGGTGATCGACGATCAGACCGGGCAGACGCTGGTTTCGGCTTCGAGCATCAAGCTGAAGAGCGGCGGCAACGTGGCTGCGGCGAAGGAGATCGGCAAAGCGGTGGCCGAGAAGGCCGTCGCCAAGGGCATCAAGCAGGTGGTCTTCGATCGCGGCGGCTATCTGTATCACGGGCGCGTGAAGGCGTTTGCCGATGCGGCGCGCGAAGCGGGGCTGGAGTTCTAAGCTTCGCTCTCTGGAGTTTTGGACGAGTGCAGTGGAAGGTTTTCCGCGGCGCAATGCGCCGGGAAGGACAGACAAGAGCAAATGACGATGTTGACGAAGAAACTCGATGCCAACCAGTTCAACCTGAAGGATCAGGTGGTGGCCATCAATCGCGTGACCAAGGTGGTGAAGGGCGGCAAGAACATGTCGTTTGCCGCGCTGGTGGTTGTGGGCGACGCCGCTTCAGGCGTGGTGGGCTACGGATCAGGCAAGGCCAAGGAGGTTCCCCAGGCCATTCGCAAGGGAATTGAGATCGGCCAAGAAGAATCTGGTGAGGGTGCATCTGACCGAGACCACGATTCCGCATCAGGTACTGGGCCGCTTCGGCTCCGGCCAGGTGCTGCTGAAGCCGGCGCCGGAAGGCACAGGCGTGATTGCCGGCGGCGCGGTGCGCGCGGTCATGACTTCGGTCGGCGTGCAGAACGTGCTGACCAAGAGCCTCGGCTCGCCGAATCCGCACAACGTGATCAAGGCCACGTTCGACGCGCTGTCGCAGTTGCGCGACAGGGCCGACGTGGCAACGATGCGCGGCAAGCAGGTGGGGGATCTGTGATGGTAAAGACAAAGACGAAGATGATTCGCATTCAGTATTACCGCTCGAAGATCGCCACGCCCACCAAGCACAAGCTGGTGGTGAAGGGCCTGGGCTTTACGCGTCTCAATCAGATCGTCGAGCGCGAGGATACGGATTCGATGCGGGGCATGGTGAAGGCGATACCGCATCTGGTGAGGATTCTGGAGAAGCTAGTGCTCTAGCTTCAGCTGCTAGCACCTAGCTTTCGTCGCGAGCTTGAAGACGCGGACAGAGCAAGCTCGAGAACTACGAGCTAGAGCTAGAAGCTGCACTTACAACGCGAGTCGGCGGAAACTAAATTCGCCGGCGCTATAGCGAGGGGAAAATGGCAAGAAACTTATCGAATTTGCGCGCGCCGAAGAAGGCCAACACCGGGCGCAAGCGCGTGGGCCGGGGCATGGGATCCGGCATGGGCAAGACCTCAACCCGCGGCCACAAGGGCCAGCGTTCGCGCTCCGGCTCGCACATGATGCGCGGTTTTGAAGGCGGCCAGATGCCGCTGCACCGCCGACTGCCCAAGCGCGGATTTACCAACATCTTCCGCACCGAATACACCGTTGTGAATCTGGACCGGATCGCCGAGCTCGAGGTTGCCGAGATCGGCCTCGACGACTATCGGAAGCTGGGTCTTGCCTCGAACAAGAAGGCGCTCATCAAGATTCTCGGTTCCGGCGAGCTCAAGAAGGCCATTACGATTCACGCGCACAAGTTCTCAAAGTCGGCGGCCGAGAAGATTGAAAAGGCCGGCGGCAAGGCAGTCGTTGTGGGCGGCGAGGCAGCGCCCGCGGCGGCGTAAGATTTTTGCAGCACATGCTCAAAAATTGCGTCTTCAGGGCCAATTTTGAGCGTGTGACGCGACGCACAGTCCGCACTTTCCGGGATTGGGTAGGCTCGGAAAACGGGAAGCGCCTTAACATGGTTTGATTTGCAGGATTCGACCGGCGCTTCGGGCGCCTGAAGCGGATAACCCAATATGCTGGAGAAATTTCTCAACATCTTCCGGATTCCCGACCTGCGCAAGCGGGTGCTTTTCACGCTGGGCATACTGGCCGTTTACCGCCTGGGCGCGTGGATTCCCACGCCGGGCGTGAACTACCACCAGCTGGAACTGCTGTTCAACTCGCAGGGCGGATCGGCGCTTGGCCTGATGGACCTGTTCAGCGGCGGCACGCTGCGCCGCATGACGATCTTTGCGCTGGGCATTATGCCCTACATCACCGCGTCGATCATCTTCCAGCTTCTGACCGTGGTCTATGAGCCGCTGGCGCGCATCCAGAAGGAAGGCGAGCTGGGCCGGCGCAAGATCACGCAGTGGACGCGCTACATGACGGTCGTTCTCGGCGCGCTGCAGTCGATCGGCATTGCGGCCATTCTCACCAAGCAGGGCGTGGTGCTGGATCCCGGCCCGGGCTTCATCCTGATGACCGTGCTCACGCTCACCACTGGCACCGCCTTCATCATGTGGCTGGGCGAGCAGATCACCGACCGCGGCATCGGCAACGGCATGAGCCTGCTGATTTTTGCCGGCATTGTGGCCGGCCTGCCGCGCGGCGTCGGCGACCTGGTCCAGAAGATCCAGACCGACGCCTGGGGACCGATGACTTTCCTGGTTGTGCTGCTGCTCGTTGCGGGCATGGCCGCGGTCGTGGCGCTTCATCGTCTTTGTGGAGCGCAGCGAGCGGCGCATCCCCATCCAGAGCGCGCGGCGCATTGTGGGCCGGCGCATGATGGGCGGCGCGTCAAGCCATCTGCCGTTGAAGGTGAACTCCGGCGGCGTGATGCCGATCATCTTCGCCAGCTCGATTCTCTCGGCGCCGTTGCTCTTCGGCCAGGTGGAGTGGGTGCAGAACAGCCGCTTCCTGCAGCCCATCATGCAGGCGCTGCACGCCGGGCTATGCCGTGGTACGAGCTGCTGAACATTCTGGTCATCATCTTCTTCGCCTATTTCTACGTTTCCATCGTGATGCGGCCGGACGATATTGCCGACAACTTCCGCAAGTCGGGCTCATTTATTCCCGGAATCCGTCCCGGCAAGCGCACCTCGCGACTTTATCAACGACATTCTGACGCGCATCACGCTGGTCGGCGCGATTTATCTGATTCTGGTGCAGATGGTGCCCACCTTCCTCATTTCGGGCATCCGGTTCGACAAGATTTGGCTTATCGGGAGGTTATTCGAGAATCTGCCCAACTGGGTGATTCACGGCATGAACGTGAACTTCTACTTTGGCGGCACTTCGCTGCTCATTGTGGTGGGTGTGGCCATGGATACGGTCAACCAGATCGAATCGCAGCTGATCATGCGTCACTATGACGGCTTTTCCCCGCGCTCCGGTCGCATTCGCGGAAGGAAAACCTGGTAATGTCTTCATCTGCAGACCGACTTCATGGAATGTGGCCGGGCAACGGAATCAGACACCGTTCCCGGCCCGATTCTTTTGATGGGTGCGCCGGGCGTGGGCAAGGGAACCCAGGCCAAGGAACTGGTCAAGCTCTGGAATATTCCGCAAATCTCCACCGGCGACCTGCTGCGCGCCAACGTGGCCCAGGGAACCAAGCTGGGCAAAGTGGCAAAGGAGATCATGGGGCGGGGCGAACTGGTGCCCGACTCCCTGGTCAACGAGATGGTGGCCATCCGGCTGCTGGAGCCGGACACGGCCCGGGGCTACATTCTGGACGGCTTCCCGCGCACCCTGGGGCAGGCCACACTGGCTGGACGGCCGGCTTGCGGCGCAAATCGAGTCGCTGCCGGTAGTTGCCGTCAGCATCCAAGTGAACTATAATCAGTTATTGCGCCGCATTACGGGGCGCCGGAATTGTCCTGTCTGCCAGACCATCTACAACGTCTATATGAATCCTCCGAAACAGGATGGATTTGCGACGTAGAGGGTGCAGCGCTGATCCAGCGAGCCGATGACACGGAAGAGGTTTTCAAGGAGCGCATGCGCGCTTATGCGGCTCTTACCGCGCCTGTCGTCGAGCACTATCGGGCACAGGGACGATTTGCGGAAGTGGATGGAGACCGGCCGATCGCAGTGATCGCAGCCGGAATTGTTGCCGCCGTCGAGCGGTTACGCCATGCAGCGTAACCGTCGGCGGGTTTGTGCGTGAGGCAGTTCGTAGTTCGCGGTCTTAGTTCACAGCGGTTTGCTGGCTGAATGCGGCTGAACTGTGAACTGAGCACTGAGAACTGGATTACGTGGCTGTTGTACTGAAGTCGTCGCAGGAGATCGAGAAGATGCGCCGCGCGGGACAGATGGTTCGCGAGGTTCTGGAGCTGGTGCGCAGCAAGGTGAAGCCGGGCGCAACGACTTACGATCTGGAAAAAGCCGCCGAAGCGCGGCTGAAGGAACTGGGCGTGAAGGCGGCGTTCAAGGGCTACCACGGTTTTCCCTGCGTGCTTTGCACCTCGGTCAACAGCGAAGTGGTGCATGGCATTCCGTCGCCGAAGCGGGTTCTGAAAGATGGGGACATCGTTTCGGTCGATTTTGGCGTGGTCGTCGACGGTTACTACGGCGACGCAGCCATCACCGTGCCGGTGGGCTCGATCGACGCCAACGCAGCGCGGTTGCTGAAGGCCACGGAAGAGTCGCTCAAGGCCGGCATTGCGGCGGTTCGGCCGGGTGCGACTCTGGGCGATGTGGGAGCGGCGGTACAGAGCGTGGTTGAGGGTGAAGGATTTTCGGTGGTGCGGGATTTTGTGGGCCACGGAATCGGCGTTCAGATGCACGAGGATCCGCAGGTGCCGAACTTTGGCGAAGCGGGCCAGGGCATGAAGCTGAAAGTGGGCATGGTCATCGCGATCGAGCCCATGGTGAATGCCGGCAAGCCGGATGTGCAGAGTGCTGGACGACGGCTGGACGGCTGTGGCAAGCGATGGAAGCATGAGCGCTCATTTTGAGCACACGGTTGCGGTGACTGCAACCGGAGCAAGAATTCTGACGGAGTAGCAATGCTCTTGTCCAAAACGTAAAGGCGCGGGATGCGCCAGAAGTGGACACTGATTGTCGAAGGAAGATGCGATTGAGGTAATGGCAACCGTCCTGGAGACGCTGCCAAACGCCATGTTCAAGGTGAAGCTCGAGAACAATCATGAGGTGTTGGCGCATGTCTCGGGAAGGATGCGCAAGAACTTCATCCGGATTTTGCCCGGCGACCGCGTGGCGGTGGAGCTGAGTCCATACGACTTGAATCGCGGACGGATTGTGTACCGGTACAAGTAGCAAGCGGCCTAGTAGCAAGCGTCGCAAAGATTTTCTCGCGCCACGATCATCGCGCGAAGAGGGGTAGCAGCAATGAAGGTTCGGGCATCGGTAAAGAAGATTTGCGTTAAGTGCAAGGTGATTACTCGCAACGGCGTGGTTCGCGTGATCTGCGAGAATCCCAAGCACAAGCAGCGTCAGGGATAAGTAAGGCCTGGCATAAACGGGAGACTTCCAGAAGATAGTTCACAGATCACGGTTAGAAGTTCACAGACAAATAGACCCGCTGAGAACTGCGAACTACGAACTGAGAACTTTTCAAGAGGCTAGTTAGCTTGAGTCAAGGCTTGCGATGAACCTCGGAAGTTGCTCCCTATAACCCGTGCGAACCGGTTGAGGCCGGAGGCACACAACCCAGAGAAGGAAACAGAGAATGGCACGTATTGCTGGCGTCGATCTGCCCCGCAACAAGCAGGCACGGATCGCGCTCACTTACATCTTCGGGATCGGCCAGCCCCGCGCCCTCAAGATTCTGGACAAGGCGAATGTTGATGCCTTCAAGAAGATCCAGGATCTGGGCGAGGAAGAGGTCAACCGCATCCGCCAGGTGATTGAGGACGAGGGAGACGTCGAGGGCGACCTGCGCAAAGACGTCTCGATGCACATCAAGCGCCTCATCGACATTCAGAGCTATCGCGGCCTGCGCCACCGGAAGTCGCTGCCGGTGCGCGGCCAGCGCACCCACACCAATGCCCGCACTCGCAAGGGCCCGCGCAAGGGCACGATTGCCGGCAAGAAGAAAGCGACGTGCGAAGACCTAATGGCGAAACCAGAGCAGAAGGCCGAAGCCGGCAAGAAGGGCAAGACCAAAAAGTTCAAGAAGCGCGAGCGCAAGAATGTGCCGTTCGGCATTGCGTACATTCAGGCCTCGTTCAACAACACCATCGTCACCATCACCGACCAGATGGGCAACACGCTGAGCTGGAAGAGCTCGGGCTCGCTGGGATTCCGCGGATCGCGCAAGGGCACGCCGTTCGCGGCGCAGCAGGCAGCTTCAAACGCCGCCAGCATGGCTCGCGATCACGGCGTGCGCGCAGTGGATGTTCGGGTCGCCGGTCCGGGTTCGGGCCGCGAATCGGCCATCCGTGCGCTGGCTGCCGCGGGCATTGAGGTGAAAGTAATTCGCGACGTAACGCCGGTGCCGCACAACGGCTGCCGGCCGCCGAAGAGACGTCGCGTGTAAGAAGCAGTTCACGGCTCGCAGTTCTCAGGATGAAAGACAACTGAGAACTACGAACTAAGAACTGAGAATTTTTAACCGGGCCGGGACGAAGTCCGCCACGGACGTAAACCGGCCGACATCCGAAGTCAGGAGAAGAAATGGCACGTTATACCGGAGCAGTTTGCCGCCTTTGCCGACGCGAAGGCACCAAGTTATTTTTGAAGGGCACCAAGTGCACCTCTGACCGCTGCCCGCTGGAGAAGCGCAACTTTCCGCCGGGACAGCACGGCAAAGACCGCAAGGCCAAGATCGTGGGCTATGGCCTGCAACTGCATGAGAAGCAGAAGGCCAAGCGCATGTACTTCACGCTCGAAGGCCAGTTCCGCGAGTACTACGAGAAGGCCAACCGCGCGCAAGGCGTTACCGGCGAGTTGCTGATCCAGCAACTCGAACGGCGTCTCGACAACGTCACGTACCGCCTGGGATTTGCCATCTCGCGCCGTCAGGCGCGGCAGTTGCTTCGCCACGGGCACGTCACGGTGAATGGCCGCAAGGTGAACATTCCTTCGTACCAGGTGAACGCGGGCGACGAGATTGCCGTCCGCGACAACGCCAAGAAGCTGTTGATCGTGGAGCAGGCCTCGCAGTACGCCGCGCAGAATCCTGTTCCAAGCTGGCTGGAAGCGAACTTTGAAAATCTGTCTGGGCGCGTGCTGCATCTGCCCAAGCGCGCGGACGTCAACCTGCCGATCAACGAGCAGTTGATCGTCGAGCTGTACTCGAAGTAAAGAAGGCAGTTCGCAATTCTTAGTTCGCAGTCACGCAATTTGGTGGCAATCGGACTGAGAACTGTGAACTACGAACTGAGAACTCAACCCAAAGGAGAACTTGCGCGGCCGCCGCAAAATGCATCGCGACGTACATGCCGCGCGGGAAACGAGAGAGCTATATGTTGTGGAGAGGATTTCAAAAACCGAAGCGCCTTGCAGTCGATGCCGAGACGCTTACCGACACTTTGGAAAGTTCAGCGCCCAGCCCTTTGAACGGGGCTTCGGCACAACCATCGGCAACGCCCTGCGGCGCACGCTGCTCAGCTCCATTGAGGGCGCAGCGGTCACGGCGGTTCGCATTGAAGGCGTGCTGCACGAGTTCCAGTCCATCACCGGCGTGGTCGAAGACGCCACCGACATCATTCTCAACCTCAAGCAGATTCCCTTCAAGCTGCGGGCGAGGGCCCCAAGGCGCTGTATCTGCGCGCCGACCAGCCTGGCCCAGTGACCAGCGGCATGATCGAGGCCGACAGCGACGTCGAAATCCTCGACAAGAACGTTTACATCGCCACGCTTTCAGAAGGCGGCAAGCTCGACATGGAGATGCGTCTCAAGCGCGGCCGCGGCTATGTCTCGGCCGACAAGAATTTCGACGCCGACCTGGGACTTGGTTTCATTCCCGTGGACTCAGTGCACTCGCCGGTGCGTCGCGTAAATTACGTCAGTCGACGCGGCCCGCCTGGGCCAGATCACCGACTACGACAAGCTGACGCTGGAAGTGTGGACCAACGGCGCCGTTCTGCCTGCCGACGCAATCGGCCTGGCCGCCAAGCTGCTCAAGGACCACATGAACATCTTCATCAACTTCGAGGAGGAAATCGAGGCAGAGGCGCGCGGCGATGAAGGCCGCATCCTGCTGCGCAACGACAACCTCAACCGCTCCGTTGAAGAGCTTGAGCTTTCGGTTCGCAGCTACAACTGCCTGAAGAACGCCAACATTCAGACCATCGGCGAGCTGGTGCAGAAGACTGAAGCCGAAATGCTGAAGACCAAGAACTTCGGCCGCAAGAGCCTGAACGAGATCAAGGAGATCCTGGCGCAGATGGGCCTGTCGCTGGGCATGAAGATCGACGAGCAGGGCAACGCGGTACCGGGGCCAACCAGCATTCCGCCGCAGACGGCGCTGGCCGCAAGCTATGGCCGTTTCGACGATGAAGAGGAGCCGCTGGATTCAGTGGATCTGCAGTTGCCCACCGAGACGGAGAATTTTTAAGAAAGTTGTCAGTGATCGGTCGTCAGTGGCCACCAAGTGATCGCTGACAACTGAAAACTGATCGCTGCTCACTGGCTACTTTTCATTGAAAGAGAGTTTTTCATCATGCGCCATCGCAATGCAGGATACAAACTCGGACGCAACACCAGCCATCGCCGCGCGCTTTTGCGCAACCTGGTCACGTCCGTAATCGAATGAAGACCGCGTGGAGACGACCGTGGCCAAGGCCAAGGCGGTTCGTCCGCACATTGAAAAAATGATCACGCTGGGCAAGAAGGGCGATCTGCACGCGCGCCGCCAGGCGCACGCCTTTCTCCGGACCGACGATGCCGTCAAGCGGCTTTTTGACGTCGTGGCTCCGCGCTACGGCGACCGCAACGGCGGCTATTTGAGAATCGTTCGCACCGGCTTCCAGCAGGGCGATGGCGCCGAAAAGGCGTTCATCGAATTGCTGGGCGCGGAAAAACAGCTTGAAGTGAAGCGCCAGAAGCGCGATGACCTCAAGGCCAAAAAGCGCGCCGAACTCGAGAAGCAGCTCGAAGAACAGAAGAAGGACGCGGACGAACCCGAGGGCGGCGAAAAGGCCGCGTAAGCTCGGGTCACTTCTGTTGCTCCTGGCTCAAAAAACAAGCGGGCATATCTCATTCGAGATACGCCCGCTTTTCTTTGCTGCCTGCGCTCGCTCTGCTACGACCGAAGCGTTGCTGGGTTCTTACTCTCGACAACCGCTTCTCTGGCGACCGGCTTGCGCAGGATCTCGATCTCGTCCAAATCAACTTCCAGAGAGAAGCACTGCTTGGTCGCAGCAAGGGAGATGATAACTTTACACTCATGGCGAAGTTCCGTCACGATCCCCTCCACACCCGCGAACACGCCTCGATGTACGCGCACAACTTCTCCGACGGAAACAGCCGCATGGGGGCGCAAAATGCATCCGCTGGCCAGGCCTTCGCGGATCCGATCGATTTCAATGGAGCTCACCGTTTCGCCCACGCCACTTCCCAGCAGGCGCAGAACGCCGGGTGCGCTCACGACCGACATTCTTACCTCGCTCGGGAACCGCACAAAAACATAACCGGCAAAAAGGGGGCGCTCCAGATCGACTACACGGTCGGACCATTTGGATCGCGTCGCATAGAGGGGAAGGTAATGCTCAAGGGAGCGCGCCGTCAGATGTTGTGCAACTCGCTTTTCATGATTCGCGACGACGTGCAGAACACGCCAGGGGCTTTCGAACATCACACGCTCCGATAAGAACTATACAAATCCAGGCAAGACCTCAAGAGTTCCAGCGGCAATACTGGGTGCGCTCTGCACCTTTGTTCTAGGGATGCTCTCATTCGCAGCGTTCCAGAAATCGTTGAAAGATCCAGTCAACAACCCGGGTCAACTTTCTCCAGGCAACAGTGCAAGTATATCCCAGAGTTCCCCGCAAGACTTCGGTCGCCCGCCTCAAGCCAAACGTTGGCGACCAATGACTACTATGCGCACACGAGGACACACAGATTCAAGAAACTGCCGCAACTGCGCGACGAACTCAGGTCTCTTCAAATTAGAGGGATGTGGCGACAGGAAATTGCCGGATACGGGAGATGAAAGCGCGGGAGGGGATTTAAGAGACTTCTAATCTATCTAAATAATCTCAGGCGCGATCGAATGCGAGACTCACACTACGCAGGTCGCAACTTCGAACGACGAGGGAGTTAATTGACTCTAATGAAAGCGGGCTTGTGCTCGTCTCGCGCCATGATGCGCTTGAGCAGGTGAACGCTCGGGCTGTAATCCGGAACGAGCTCCTTGAGCGCAACAACCAAGCGGCCTAAGTCTCGCGCCTCGCAGATCTCGTGAAGCGTCCCGAGCCAGATTCGTATATCTTCCTTCGGAACGCCGTTGCCGACGAAAATCCGAATCTTGTCGTGCTTCGAAGGCACCGTGTTTTCAAGTAACGTGCTGAGTTCTTCTGAAAGCTTCTCGCCAGGACGAACTCCCGTGAATTCAATTTTGATGTCCTCTTCGGGCCGAAGCCCCGACAACACGAATAAGGTGCCTGGCGAGATCGACAATCTTCAAGGGCTGCCCCATGTCCAGAACGCACACCTGGCCGCTCACTCCGATAGTTAAAGCCTGCAGGACAAGCTGGCAAGCCTCAGGAATGGTCATGAAGAAACGATGCATGTCGGGATGCGTAACGGTAACGGGCCCTCCGGCCGCGATCTGTTTTTTGAAGATCGGGATTACGCTGCCGTTCGAGCCCAGTACATTACCAAAGCGAACGGCCACGAATCTGGTGCGGCCGTTCTGCAACCCGAGCAGAATTAATTCGGCAACGCGTTTCGTCGCGCCCATTATGTTTGCCGGTCTGACCGCCTTGTCGGAAGAAATCAGAAGAAAATCTTCGACGCCATGATCCTGGGCAGCGATGGCCACGTTGTAGCTTCCAAAAATATTGTTTTCGATGGCCTCAAATACATGAGTCTCCATCAATGGAACGTGCTTGTAGGCCGCGGCGTGATAAACCACCTCCGGTTTGTAGTGCTGGAAGACTTCGTTCAGGCGATCGCGATTCTGAATGCTTCCAATCTCGGGATAGAAGGGAACAAGAGGAAAGGATTGACGCATTTCGCGTTCGATTTCGAACAACGAGGACTCTGCAATTTCAAATCCGACGATTCCAGCAGGATGAAAACGGGCGATCTGCCGGCAAAGTTCGAACCCTATCGATCCGGCCGCGCCGGTCACCAGGACAATCTTGCCCTGCAACGTGCTCCGTATCGAATCCTCTTCGAGGTGTACGGGGGTGCGCCCCAGGAGATCCTCCAGCGCCACTTCCCGAATCTGGCCGGCCAGGCCACGCGCCTCCATCGCCTCACCCAATCCGGGCACGGTCTTGAACTCAACTTCTGCGTTATGGCACAGCTCGAGAATCCGCGTCATCTCGGCGCCAGTCGCGGAGGGAATCGCAATCAGAATGACCTCGATTCTGTGCCGCGCAACAAGCGCGCTGATCGTGCCGCCTGCTCCAAATACCCGCACTCCGGCGAGGTGCAGACCTGCCTTGCTGGGATCGTCGTCAATGAAACCGCAGACTCGATAGGCCAGCCTTGTGTTGTTGCGAATCTCCCTGAGAAGCGTATTACCCGCGTCGCCCGCGCCATAAATCAGCGTCCTCTTCAGTGGCTCCTTGTTGCTCCGAGCTTGCGAGCTGAGCCGTGATGTTGCGCGCGCCAGGAGCCGAAGGCCGCACGTGCCGAGGAGGCATACCATCAAATCGAGCACGTAGAGCGATCGCGGGAATCCAGGCGGCGCCAGCCAGCGAATGAGCAAAAAGCCAATCATTGAGGCAATGACATTTGCAACGGAAATTCGGATCAGGTCAATTGCAGACACATAGCGCCAAAAGCCTCGATCGAGCCTGGCCAGGTAAAACACCACAAATTTGACGGGCAGCCAGATCGCAAGAGCGAAAGGAATATAGCGAAGATAGAACGCGGGCACACTGAAATCAAAGCGAAGCAGAAATGCCGCCATGGCTGAGGCCGCGAAGATTCCGGCCTGCGCGATCCAGATGAGAATCCGGCGCACGGCGATATTCCGAATAAGAAAACCTGGTTGCTTAATCATGATCGAGGACTCACCTTCCGAAACCATGCAGGTGATAAAGGGATTCTATGCGGCAAAATGTCTCAGTAAAGCATGGAACGATTCTTCAGGCCTCTTCCGGCGCAAACAAGTCGAGCTAGTCCCGGAGAATATCGTTTGAAGGATGCCGTTCGAGGCCACCTTCAAATCGAATTGTTATGTACAAAAGCGGAACGACTGCAACCGCGGCCAACGCAGGAGCAGCTACGGGGTATCGCAACGCAGCCCATGCCAAAGGGAACAACCAACCGGCATTGATCACTGCCACCGCCAGCGTTACCTTGGCATGACTGCCCGTGGCCTGGGCGGCATGTTGGTAAGCGTGACTTCGATGAGCCTCATGCCAGCGCGCGTGCGAAAACATGCGGCGCAAGACAGTCACTGTCGCGTCCACAAGAAAAGCGGCAAGCAGAATCAACCATGGCCAAATCAGTTCCGGGGCCGCCTTGGAGGAAAAGAGCGCGAGCGTGCCCAGCGTGAATCCCAGAAATCCACTTCCCACATCGCCCATGAAGATCCTCGCAGGCGGCCAATTCCAAACTAGGAAACCCAAACTTGCGGCAGCCAAAGTCCACGAAAGGCGTGCATAACTCGGTAATCCATTTAGAAATAAAAGGACCGCTCCGAACGCGCTCACGCATACGGCCTCCGTTCCTGCCAATCCATCGATTCCGTCCATGAAGTTGAAAAGATTGGTGAGCCAGATCAATCCGATGAACGCGACGCCTCGGCTCACCCAAGCCCAAAAGGAATTGTTGCCCCCGAATTGAAAAGGGCGAATTGAATCGAGACTCCAAACCGCCCATGCTGCCGCCAGAGAATGAACCACGAGCCGCGGCCAGGGCGTCAGCTTGAATCGATCGTCAACAAGGCCGACAACCGCGATGGCAACGCCGCCCCCCAAAAGCGCCCACCCAAGCTTGGCGGGGATGACTTGCCTCAAGAGAAGCCAGACAACCGCCGACAAGAATACGACGACGATTCCAACACCCCCTCCGCGCGGAACCGGAACCGAATGAGAGCTGCGGGCGTTAGGGAGGTCCATTACGCCGTGCCGGACGAGAAATGCACGAACGCCTGCCGTAATGAGAGCCGAAGAGACGAAAAGCAAAACAAAAAGTGGCATTAGAAAGTTTTCGTTCTTGATGGCAGGTAAATTTCCCGATACCAATGGGCAGTTGCTGCCAGTCCCTCGTCAAGCGTCACTGGCGGAACCCAGTCTAGCAATTGCTGAGCGCGGTCGGAGTCGATCACGAGCGAGTCCAAAACTCTGCCGGCCGCCTCCTTTCTCATGGTCAGTCTTGCGGCCAACCGAATCAAAGGTTCAGGAATAGGAACTAGGCGCACGGGCCTATCCATGAGTCGCGCCAATCGCGTGATCAATTCGCGAGTTGATATATCTTCGGAGTCTTTTACGAGGAAACTATGGCCGGCAGCCTTCGAATGGCCGACGCATCGCACTAGGAAATCGGCAAGATTTTCGGTACCGATCATGCTGCGGCAATTCTCTCCTTTGGGCCAGGGCAGCGGCAGCGCGCGATCGACGAGACTCATGAGCCGCAGAAAATTACCTCGAACCCCAGGGCCGTAAACCAGCGGGGGGCGAACTACGACTACTTCAAGTCCGCTTTCTGCTGCGACGAAGCGAAGCGCCTCCTCGGCTTCCCATTTCGAAATCGCATACGCGTCCTGAGGGGCCGGGGGCATGTCTACGTGGAACGGCTTTTCGGATGTTGACTCGCCGTTGACTTTTATCGTGCTCACAAAGATGAACCGCCGAACACCTGCCTCCGCAGCGGCGCGAGCCAGGGACCTCGTGCCCACGACATTTACTCGCCTGAATTCTTGCAGGGGATCACCGGAAGATTCCTTCATGACGTGTACACGAGCCGCTAAGTGCACGACAGCAGACACGCCAGCGAGCGCGCCTTTCAGTTCCGGATTTGCACCCAGGTCTCCCAGAAGAGAAGAATCGCTCAATCCATGGACGGCGCGCTGCAGGTCAGGAATTGACTTGCCATTCCGTACGCCGGCGCGAAGCGCGTAACCCGATTCAATCATCTTAAGGCAGACGTATCTCCCCACAAACCCGTCCGCACCTGTCACCAATATTCGTTCATTCATACCGGCTCGTCGGGAATCATCTTCTTCATCTCAACTGATTATGCGGCGGCCAAATTGAGACAGTCATTTCAGCAAGTGTTCTGCGTTTCCAAGCCCATGGCTCGCATAACTTGTGCCACACCAGCGGGCTTATCGTAATTCTTGACGAGCGCCTCGCGCCCGTTCTGCCCTTTTGTGTAAAGCTCCTCCTGATCCTGAAGGAGCCGCAAGAGCAGGGCGGTCACCCCGGCTTCATCGCCACAATCAAAGTGCCAGCCGCAATCAAACTTCTGAATGAGAACGGCCGGAGTAGCCGAAGCAGGACCGATATAGAGGACCGGTCGACCTGCCGCCATTAACCCATAAATCTTGCTCGGCACAATTGCGCCAAGAGTTGTCGGCTTCTGCGTCACGAGTCCTATGTGGCACTCGCCCAGGCTCGCTCCAAGATCCTGCAGGCGAACATAACCCTGGAAAGAAATGTTTCCGATCCCACGTTCCTGGCTGAATTCGATCAGCTCTTTGCGCGCGAGGCCGCCGCCGGCAAAAGCAAATAGAAAATCGGGGCGATCCGCCAGATGCTCTATCACAGCTCGAATGGTGGCCACATCGTGCGCCAAACCTAGATTTCCAGAGTAGAGAATGCGCATCGGTGGTAGTTTCGGAAATGGCGCCGGGAAAATATTCCTGCCATCGGCCCAATTCTCCGCCACGGTAATTCGATCCTCCGGAATCCGATGTTGCAGCAATCGCGTTTTCATGCAGTCACCGAGAGCGATAATCGTGTCCGCCCGTCGTCGCGGAAAATCGAGGATCGGCGAGGTCCACGCAGCAACGGGTATATCCAGTGCGATGGCTATGTCGGGATACAAGTCCATCTCCCATGTCACATGACGGCAGCCCCGCGCCCGTTGTGCCAGCCAGCCAATCCATGCCAGCCCCGGCGGCGCAGTGAGGGTCACAACGACATCGGGTCTGGAGATACTCAGCGCTCTCCAAACGGCTCCCACATAGAACGTGGCGTAGGAAAGAAGCTTCCGCATTTTGCTCTGCGAAAAAGCCGCGGTTCTCACTCTCGCGATGCGAATTGCGCCTCCGCCCGCACGGAATTCAGCCGCTGACTCAGAGTTCTCGCGTTGGTCACTGCTGCGCGCCGCAACATCGCCGGCAGCATAGTCATTGGCGCCGCAGATTACGGTGACATCATGGCCTGCAGCCGCAGCCCCATCCGCGAAGTCCGCCAGAAACTGCCCAACCGCCGACTGATCCGGACCAAAGAACTGGCTGATGACGATGATTCTCGCGTGAGAGGTCAATCTCTTTGGAGAGCCCGCGGCCTCGAATCTACTGGGTGTTTCTCGCACAAAGGTTGTCTCTCGAGTCGCTTTAGCTATGCCAAAATGCAGGCAGGCCTTGGTCCATGGCCGAGGATCCAGTCGTACACCTCGCTCATGGAATTACCGATGCGCGGCCATTGATAGCGTTCTTCAACGAGGCGTCGTCCGTTGCGTCCCATTGCCTCGCGATCTGAGTCTGATAGGGAAAACAACTGACGCAATGCCGCCGCAATGCTGTTCACTTCTGGCACCATCACGATTGCGGCCTTCGCATCCGCGCCGTCAGGCAGATTGCATGCCTCCGTCATCAGGACCGGCAGTCGCCATGACCATGCTTCGAGAATGCTTACGGGCATGCCCTCGCTTTCGCTCGGCAGGATAAACGCGGATGCCGCGGCGAAGCAGCGATCCTTGTCTGCATTGAACTGTGGGCCGAGAAAAGCAATAGTGGAACGAACCTGAAGCTGATCCGCAAGCTGCTCCAGTTCGGCGCGATGACGATTTTGATCCCATCCGACGAGGGTCAGGCGCCAGTTGGCCGCCGCCGCTTCCTTACGCACTGCGCCCCAGGCCTGAATCAGTCTGCGCAGTCCTTTTAGAGGATGAAATCTTCCGAGATAAAGAATTGACCGGCCTTGAAGCGGATTCGGATCGGCGCAATCGTTTTGTAGAATCGTGCCATTTGGGACAACGCAGATTGGATTCTTCAATCCGTACGCACGGAATGCATCCGCCTCGGCCACATTCAGTGCGTGCAGGCAAGCGGCGCGGCGCAGATGTTCATTCTCAAAGAGCAGAGCCGCAATCCGCTTCTTCCCGCGGGAGTTGCGCAGAGCCAAAGGGTTCAGCAGGCCATGCGGGCTGACAATATAGGGTCGCGTCTCTCGCGCCGAGCGAAGGGACACAAGTGACGGATACATCCAAATGCCATGAATGTGGAGAATGTCCGCGTTACTTGCTTCGACTGCATTCGCCAACCCTGGCGCGTAACCAAAGACACCTGGGCCGCGAACAGGGAACGTGTTGGTGGCTATATTTTGCCAGAGCGGCAAGTCGCTCTCTGTGTAGCGATCGCTGGCGCTGAAAACGGCGGGCAAATAGCGCTGCTCCACAGCGATCGCGATGGTTAGGTTGCGCATCGCATCGAAAATTCCGCCATTCATCCTCGAGATTGAATTGGTCAGGACGGATAGCCGATATTGCGATCTGGACATGGGTCACGAATGGAAAGAGAAGGATCTATTTAATCGATTGATGCTAATTATTCGCGAAGTCAGGCGCCTACCCGTAAACCCAGGTATTCCGCACCGCGCGCAATCGCCAGAAGATTTCCTTGAACTTCCAGATCCATCCTGCAATACCGATCGACGATCTCCTTCGAGCTTGCTCCCATTCTGGCGCGCAGCTCAGGATCGAAGAGTTGCGTCATGGCCCGCGCCAGCTGAGAAACGTCGCCGGGCTCGATGACGAACCCATTCACTCCGTCCTGCACAATCAGCCCCGCCGAACCACATGCGCTCGTCGTCACAAGCGGTTTTCCGGCAAGCGCACCCTCCACCAGAACCTTCCCAAAGGTTTCTCTATGCGACGGCAGCAGTACGGCGTCAGCTGCGAAGTAGAGTTCCGCCAGTTTTTCCGGTGTCAACGGAGCAAGAAACCGAACGCGATGCTCAATCCCGATCGACCGCGCGAGACTCACAAAGTGCTCGATTGTCCCGCCTTCTTTAGTTTGCCGGCTCTTCGGGTCCGACAAAAACACACACGAAAGAAGCATCCTCGGGAAGCAGCGCCGCAGCTTTCACGATATCGGCTACGCCCTTGAACGAAACGAGATTGCCCGCGTACAGAAAAACCACGTTTGAATCAAATCCGAAACGACCACGCGCATCCCGCTCCCCTCCTGCCTCTTTAAGGATTCTTTTGAATAATGAGGCCCCGCCTTCGAAAGGGGCGGAGATCAGCCGTTCGGGAGCGCATCCGTAAATTTCGACGAGAACGTCGAACGAGGCAGGACTTTGATAAATATGGTAGTGACACATGCGAAGCAACAAGCGCTTCGACAGTCGAATCCACCACCGCCGCTTTCTCTCCCACCTCACGGGAAGCGTCTGATTGGTCGAGATCACCACTCGGCCACGAAGTCGAGCGCAGAGCGCGCACCAGATTGCTCCCAGCCCCAGCAGCCCCTTCAGAATTACGATGTCGGATTCGCGCGCACAGGCCAGTCCCACTCGCCATTCGGGATTTGAAACAAACCCCTCAGGTGTGCTGCCTTTAACGTTGACCCCGAGATGTTTTCCACGCGCAGTGGCCGGACGATACGCAACTCGCGAGTGCTGCTGATCAAGATGCGCATAAAGCGGAAATGCCTTTACGGAAAATTGCGCTACCCGCCCGACCTCGAAAAGCGCATCTTCCGTGTTGCGCTGCAAATCATAGATCAGAAACCCAACCTTGAGCCGGGAATTTGATTCCGCGCCCATCGAATAGTTCTCTGAAGCCCTCTCAGCGCCAGATTCAACCATAAGATCGCTCACGCCGGCGATTCTCCGGAATGGCAAGCGCACAGGGATCCATTTTCGCTTCTATGGCAGTCATGCATTTGGTTTACGCGCCCACACAAAGATTTGTGGCGATAGGTTAGGAACCGCTCTCAATATCAAAAAACCGGTACGTCTGCAGAGTTCAAACAGCGAGAGTGGCCGTGGATAGCATGCGACCGCCCCCCAACGGACAGGCTCGAGTGAAGAGGCTTCAATGCATTTGTGAAGCGATTGAGGCGAGTGATAGAAAACATGCTCCCAGGGCGCGAGATCCAAAGGCATGTTCAATGCGCGATGAATTCGAATCTTCCATGGAATAGCCCGGCCGTTTGGAACCGAGATGAATAGGTGTCCCCCTGGTTCCAAAGCTTCCGCAAGCTGCTGCAGAAAAGGAACAGGATTCCTGATGTGTTCGAAGACATCCCACAGCGTGATGCAACCGAATTTCAGGTCGGGCTTACTCAGGAGATCGAGGTAGTCCTGAAGCGAACTCGCGCGCCGGACTTCGGGGAAGTAAGTCCGCGCATGCTCCGCCTGTGCCCTTGAAGCGTCGAATCCATAAGCTCTAAAGCCATTAGCGGAAGCAAACTTTAGAAATCCTCCCGTGCCACACCCGACGTCTAGCAACCGTGGATTCTGTTGCGTTTTGATTCGCGCTGCGTATACCAGCCATTGTTCGAATGCCGGGAGCTTATGCGTGCCCTGACACCAAAGACGGCTCTCGTCGAGCGCGGAATTCTCCAAGTCGACATAGTCCGGAGATACCTCCGCGTAGTGCTCGACCGTTTGAATGAGATCGCACTGCGAGCAGCGCACCACATGATATGTGCGAAGGTCATGTTGCTCACACGCCACTCCCTTGACCTTGGCCGAACCGCAAAGTCTACAGATCGATGCAAACTCCATTGGCCTGAGCCGCTCAATAACGGTCAATTCTCATGCTGCTTTTCACAGCGCCAGTCCGCAACATCCGCGAGCCACTGCCGCATTCTGCTGTAAATATCGTTTCCCGAGGCAATCACGCGCGCATATCCGGCCGCTGCGATTCTTTTTCGTGCGGTATCGTTGTCCAAATAAAACTTCACCTTATCCATGAACTCTTCGGGGCCCTCGAAAAACTCGGCTTCTTTTCCTTCGCGGTAGAACTCCTGCATGGCGGGGGTCCGCTCGGAAAGAAGAAACGCGCCGCAAGCCGGAATCTCCCACGATCGTGTCGTATATTGATCGCGATTCCATCTACTGAAGAAGCAGGTCGCGATCTTAGTGGCACAAAGTGCCCGGCGATAATCTGCGCCCCTGGCGTAGAAGATTGGCTTCACTGCCGCGTACACATCACGTGGCAAGACCGATTTCCACTCTGCAGCCCCTCCAAATATCCTGCACTTCAGGCCGGCTCGCATTACCTTCGTCAGAGACTCGATGCGAAGATCCGGCTCCATGTGCCCAGCGAAAACAACATCAGATCCAAACTCTCGTTGATCCTGTGCGCTAAGCGAGCAGGGATAGTGCATCCAGGGAATGTAATACATCATCAGAACCCGCACTCGCTTGAGCCCGAATGCGGCCGCCTCAGTGAGATTGGACTCGCGAAATACGTGGTACCCGTCGTACTTCGGAAGTGCTTTTGTGAGCAACCGGTATTCTCTAAGGTCCTGTCTCGCAAAAGGATCGTCGCAGTGTGAGCCGGAAACAAACGCTACCGCGGCAGTTTGCTCGATCGTGTCGGCGGCGTAGTGATGGCCCTGATAGAAATGCGTCACATCGGGACGTATCTCTTTTACGCGCTCAATCACCATCCGATTTACTTTGGCGATGTGGGGGCCAAGCAAATAGCGCTGTTCCAGGCGGCCAGCCAAATTCCGCGGAACATAAGAGTGAGTGTCGAAGAGATCGGCCTGTATCCCAAGATCACGGAGAGCTTTTAGCCACGCAAGCTCATGGATTTCCCCAAAGGCCGACCGGACGATCAGGACGGACTCGACTTTTTTCCAGCCAGACTCCGCCATAGCTGCTTCCAGTAAAAGCTTAGCTCAGGATGGGCGAACGCCGCGCGCTCCACCCATCACCGGGGTCGAGCCCAAGACGCGCTTGACCGATTCGATGAAAGCGTCGCATATTTTGAACCCAGCGACGGAAAGAGATACACGATACATGCAAAACGACAAGTATCTACCAAGGCCGAGCCGGGCCAATTCCGAAGCGTAACGCTTGAAGGAGGCCTTGGTGCTGGCTCTCGCCTGAATGGCAAGAAGCGGATATGAGTAACGCGCAACATCAGACCGAATCATGCGACCCACCTCCGGACCGTGTGCCGATTCGAGGCTTTGGGCAATTTCGAACAGCCCGCGAACAAAATTCAATGAGTGTTCCGGAGCCAAGTGTCTCGGGGCAAACCGCTCACGCTCGCTCACGCTCGACCCAAAGTAATGCTCGCCACCGACTCGGCGAATCGCGGTCATTCGCGACATATAGTAACCGGGCCTCGTCATCAGCAAGTTGCCGACTAAGTACAACTGGTAGAGCAAGGTTCCATCGAATCTGTCGGTGCTTAAATCGCGTGCCGCATCGGTGCTTAATCACGAGGCCGGAGATGAAGACCGATCTGCGAAAAAATGCTGCTACCGATTTCGCACCCGGCTTGAAAACGCGGTCACCTGGGAAATAGCGATGCACATCCAGTACTTCCCCGGAATCCTTTGAGATTGTTTGCCACGCGCGCAAAATCACGCCGACGTCGGGATTAGCATCTATCACTTTCGTCAGTTCGCTTAATGCGCCCGTACACCACAAATCGTCGTCGCCCATGAAAACGCAAAAGCGTCCGTCTGCATGATCGATAAGAAAGCGTAGATTGCCGTCGTAGCCAAGGTTCGTTGGGGTTGAAAGGAAGCGGATGTGCAGCAGCCCGTGATCCCTGGCAAACTTGCGCACTACCTCAGCAGTCTCGGCTTGCTTCGGCGAGCAATCTTCACTGACGACGATCTCCCAATCTCCGGGCCCCTCGGAGGCAATGCTGTCGAGCAATTCCGACAGTTCCCTAGGGCGATTGAATGCTGGAATGCAAATGGAGAATCTCTTCGTCATTTTCTGATATGCGAGGCAGGCGATCGGCTCGACGGGCGCCGTTCACAACCGCTTCTCCCCGACTGGAATCGTCGCTCGCCCGTCTCGTTAAGCGGCTAGTGCATTCGCGGCGGACTGAGGCGCAGGGCTCACGAGTCGGCTCAGAGTCTGTTCCGCGACGCAGAACGCAAGGATTGGAAGGCCTCTCGTAGCCAGAAGGTAAACGCCGAGCGTAGCTGTCATGGGCACGGTACAGACGCACAATAATGTGAGAATGTAGAAACCCAGCAGCACAGTTCCCATATCGACGGCTAAATGCGTCACTGAAATGCAGAATCTCGCAATTCTTCCGATGACGAAGAAGCCACCAAAGACTCCAAGTGCGCCGAAGTTGAAGTAGAGTTCCGAGAGTGTCCCGGGCACGACGCCATTAATCGATGAATCGTCGTAAATATACTGCCCTACGAGCGACGTCATTGATTGCGGTTCCGTAACCTTTAGAGGAATGTGCAACAAGGTCGCCGGCGCGTTGATCGTCATCGCCAGTCCCTGGAGCAGAGTCGAGCCGAATGCATGACCATATCGATTCACCATATCGAAGGCCAGACTGATCGTGGGGTATCTTCCCATTTGCCAATCGAGAATTGCGGCCAATTGATTGGCGAGAAACTGGCTGGTGCTCACCCCGCTTTGAGCGAGATAATCGAAGCCGCTATTCATCAATGTGGTCGTTCGCACGATGGTTTCGACCACCATGATTGCCATGACGCCGATGGCAATGACGGAAGCGAAGGGGCGAAAATACCGGGGAGCAATCTTCTTCACGACAAAGATCAGGGGCAAAACCGCCAGCAGGTTCTCAGCCCGGCTGCCTGTCCAAAACAGATTCAGAAACATGCAAGTCGATCCGCCAACAAGCGCGGCCAGAACTATTTTGGGATGATTCTTGCTGGTTCGAGAAGTCAGAAAAGCAGTCAAAAGGAAGATAATGCCCCAGGAAAGCCATGTGGACATGAACACGAATCGAGCGCTTCCTGCAGCAAGCTCCCTTGTACTGTCCACTGTTGTCAGGTTCTCAAGCGGTTGGCCGGAACCTGAGAACAGCAGGGCTGTGCCGGCAATGCCTATCAGTGTGAATACGAATCCCGCAAGAGTGAGTAGCGTGGAACGAACGCGGATCAGTTGCGGTCCCCGCCGTGGCGAAGCGGGACGCGCAGGCGCGAGTCCCCACCACAGCGCCAATTGCGCCAGAAAAACGAGCGCCAGCGATAGATATGCGTGATGAAGTTGTGTGTGAGGGTCGAGCGCGGCAGTTTCATAAAAGCCGAGCGAGACATAATCCTTGCCGGTGAGATGCACGAACGCCGACAGCGGATAGGTGAGCAAGAATGTGCCGAGAACCAGCGTGTACCCATTCATAAAACTGCCGGTCTTCACCAGCAGCGCGAAGCAGCATCCCAGAACAGAGTAGAAGAAGAACTGCCGCGAGTAACCCGGCGCAAGGAGCATCAAGCCGCTCGCCCCGCACTAGCAAAGTGACGGCGACCAGAACCACGATGACCGCAAGAAGCCGGCGCCATGGAATGACCCGCGTTTTGCGTGATTCGTTTAGCACGGGCTTTCTGCAACCTCCTCTTTGTTTGCGGCGAAGATCCTTTCTCTGACCGTCTCCGCCAATGCCAGCGCCATGGCGCGAACAATGCTTGGCCGAAGACCCCACAGCGACCGGATGCGGACATCCTGCTGCGTGGTGAGATAAAGAGCTAGACAGGCCAGGTAGATGGCCTCTGAAATGAGACTGGCGCAACAGAACCCGAACGCTCCCCACCGTGGCACGAGGAACATGCTGAGAAGAATGAGCGCCGCTAAGTTGATAATGGCTCCAAGCGTGCCCGGAACGATAAATCGAAGACCGCGAAGGTTGTTCTCTAAAGTTCTCGTCATCGCTCTCAGTGACATTGCCAGCGCCAGAGGAAAGGCCGCCGGGATGGCATTAAGGTATGCTTTTCCAAATCCAAACCGGATCACTGGTTCGATAAAAGCGCAGGCAAAAAGAAAGCTCGCTCCTGCGATCACCTGCGCCATTTGGAAGCGCCTCAGCATAAGGGCAAACGATGCATGAGCGCTCTCTGCACTTGACACTTCGACAAATCCAATCTGAGTGAACGCTTCAGTGGTTATCGTGATGGGCATGGTTACCGCGAGGGCGACCGCAAAGTAACCGATTTGCTCCAGCGTAGTTGTGCGAATAAGAATGGCCCGATCCGCATTGAGCAGAACAACAGCCGCGAGGCTCGGCGCAGCGAAGCGTATCCCCAATCCAAGACATTGAATGTAGGCGCCGCGCGGAAGTTTTCTACTTAACTGCGAGGGTTTCAGATGAATAAGGTGCAGGAGGCACTGAAGCAATTGACTTCCCAGCGCTGAGATTGCGGCAGCCAGTGGCGTGAGAATTCCAGAGAGCCACAAGATGAAAAGCGCCACCAAATAGCCCGCCTGCCCGGCGAGCGTAACCGCATTGACCCAGTTAAAGCGCTTCAAGCCATAAGCCATGGCATTGAAGTACGGCACCATCACCATGAATGCGCCGCATGCGCAGGATATCTGCACCGGAATCGCGAGCTGACGATTGTCGCCGGTCAACGTCAGTGGTGCGCACAGTATGAAAAGGGGAACCGCGAGAAGCGCGTGAGCAACTGCGAGACGGAAGCCGGTAGTGAGAATTTCTTCCGTTTGCTCCGCGCCTTTGGAGAGCAGCGCGGTGATTGCCTGCGGTGTTCCCAGGCTGAAGAACGCTGCCATCAGCGTGGGAAAGTACAACAGAATTGCCAGCTCGCCCCGTCCTCGAGGCATCAGTAACCGCGAAACCATCAGACCAGAAACGGCGCCAAGTCCCACGCGGAGGAAATTAGCCCCAGAAGTCGAGACATACGACCAAAGCAGATGTTTGCGATGCTGGGACGTTTTCCTGCTCCGGGGTTCGGGCGGCGTTCTGCAGACACTCAGTCGTTGACGGGCACTGATTTGAATTCCGCCAGCAACTGCGCAATGCGAGGATTGTGGGCGACAATGTTGCGCCCCAAAATGTAGAACCACGCGCCAAACAAGCCGAGCGCAGCGAACACCAAAACGATGACAGTCCGCCTGGGCGCGGACTTTCTATCCGGAGGGATCGCTTCCTCAACCACCTGGATCACCGCGGCGTTCCTGGCCTCATCCCACCGTGCCGCGTCATATTGCTTAAGGAGCAGATCGAAGAGCGCCTGCCGGTACTCGAGCTCGTGCTCCGCGCGCAGATACTCCGCGCCCGCGCCGGCAACGTCCGCCAGATCCAAACCGCCGGAGTTTGGAGAGCTGCTGCGTTCTTCCAGCTTTGCCGATTGCTCCTGAAGTGAAGACAGCTGGCTCTCCAGCAGCTGCACTTCGGGATTCTGCTCAGTCGAATAGGAGCGTAGCGCCTGCAGTTGTACTTCTTTTGCCGCGACCTGGGCGTGCAGATCGGCCTGTGACATGATCAGTGATCTTGTTTGCGCATCCAATTGAACCAGGCCCTTTTCCTTCTGAATGCGCTCAAACGCAAGCTCCGCGGAGACCAGATCTTCCTTAGCATCCTTCAATCGCTGCTCGTAAAAGAGCCTTCTTTGCGATGCTTCGGTCACTGCCAGGTTTTTGGTCAATGCGCGCAGTTGCTCAGGATAAGCGTTGGCGATATCGGCAGCCCGCTTCTTGTCTGTATCGGTCACAGAGATGGAGATAAGCGTGCTTTTCTCCGATGTGACCGTCGTGCGATCTGCCAGCGCCTTTCGAGCAGCTGTCATATCCCCGGCATGATAAACGCCCGCGAGACCGAATTCCGCGATGATGCCATCTGCGATGGGTCGCGAAGCCAGAAGCCCCATATAAAGTTCGTTGGGATTCCTCAGACTCAAAGCGCCGCCGGCCCCGCCCGACAGTGGGCTTGCGGTTGAGGGATTCAGCGCAAGTTGGCTCATGAGCAACGCCGTTGACTGTTGTGTTTGCTGCGGCGTCATGATCTCTGTTGTTGCGGTGTAACTGACCGGCAGCAACAGGCTCACCACGATCCCAACCAGAAATGCAATTCCCGTCGCCAACGCAACCGGGCGCTTACCTCGCGCCAATTGAGTAAGGGCGCTAAAGAAGGCCGATTCAGGCGCAGGGCGGCGCTCGCCGGAAGAAGTCTCTCCCTGCGGAGAGACTCCGGCCTGCGCGATCTCTGTGTCTAGTTCCATCATGGTCTGCCGATTCACTAGTAAGCCGTACCGAGGACCGCGCCGGTCAATGCGGTTTGCGAGAGAATTTGCGTGAAATAAGGGAGCTGTTGGATGAACGTGCTCGGACCCTTCAACTTTGGCGGGACTATGATTGCATCGCCGGGCAGCAGTGTCGTGTTGCCAAAGTCCGAGTGCCAAAACTCGCCGTGGGTCTGGCGGCTGATTACGGTGCCGTCGGCACGAATGAGAAAGACGCGCTTGGTATCTGCCTGGCGCGTGGGCCCTCCCGCATCGTTCAGATATGAATTAAGCCGCTTCTCTGCTCTCGTAGCGGAAGGCGTTCTCGTTGTAGACCGCACCCGACACTTGCACGGTGTTCAGCTCCGGCGGAATGTAAAACGTGTCTCCGTCTTCGAGCGGAAACGCGGGAATGTCTTCGACGCTTCCGGCATCGGGCTTCATAGCCAGAACCACGCGCCCTGTTGGCTGAACAGCCGCGAGTTGCGCGATCAACGCCTGCTGGGAACTTAACTGCGCCTGCTGTTCCGCCGCGTTGGACGTGCCGACGGTGGAAGTCGCCGCATTGCGCGCCAGCAGGTCTCTTTGCATCTGCGCAGTTGATTGCCTGATTTCGATCTCCTCGGCCCGGCGAGTGGAAATGCGATCGAGCTGCGATGCGTAGAGATAGGAGTGTGGCGTGAGCCCACCGGCGCGCTTGACCACATCGCGCAACGTCTCTCCTGGTCCGATGCGGTAAATGCCCGGCGCATTCACTTCTCCGTCCACGCGGACGAATGCCGCATGCTTATCGACGGGAAGTGGAATGTCCTTTTCAGAGAAGATAGTGACAACGTCTCCAGGCTCGAGGACGGGGTTATCGGGCGACGCCGGGTTGTCGATGGCGTTACCCAGGTTGAATGCGATTAGCCGGGTACTCAAATCGTGCCGGTCGAGCCGCTCGATGGCCGCGTAGTCCCAGTTGATTTCCTCGCCGTTTCGCGCCGCAGCGAAACTTGCCTCGCTGCGCTGGATTGCTTCGTTCTGCGTATTGATTTCCGTCTGCTGATTCGTCCCCGTCTGTTGATTGCCACCGTTCTGCGCGTTCGTCCCGGTCTGCGGATTGATTCCGTTCTGCGGATTGTTTCCGGGTTGCATATTCGTTGAGGGCTGTCCATTCTGCGAGGGCTGAGTATTGTTTCCGGCCTGCGGATTCGTCCCGGCCTGTGGATTAAATCGATTCTGCGAGTTGAACTGGTTTTGCGGGTTGACGCCCGTCGGCGCGTTGGCGGGGTTCTGCACATTCGTTCCCGTCTGGGGATCGAACTGGTCTGGCGCAAGGCCGAACGGATGGGCGATTCTCTCCGGCACAAGAAAATTCTGTTGGTTCCAGTAATCGCGGGTAAGCAGGAACTGGCGGTTAGGAATGAGATCGGAGACATGCATTCCGTCGCGGTACGCATAACGCCCCGGCTGGGCAACGTTGCCGCGAAGAGTCACAGCGTTGTCGAAGCGCGGGGAGAGCGGATAAACGCGCAGCAGGTCTCCATCGCGAAGCGTGCGCTTCAGGCCAACCTCATCCATCGCGAACGATTCCAATTGCCGGCCTTCGTGATTCTCGATCCGCTCCAGCAAAACGCGATCCTGGTCGGCCAGATTGGTCGCGCCGCCTGCATCCTCCAGAGCCGAAGCAACCGTTTCGTCGCCTTTGATTTCGTAGATCCCCGGCTCGTTGACGCTGCCGATGATGGCCACCTGCTGCCCCGCAGGCGGAATGTAAATCACGTCCCCGGGCAGCAATTGGACATCGTGCGATTTATCGCCTCTGCGCAATAAGTCGTAAAGGTCAAACTCCGTGATGACCTGGTCGTTGCGCCGCAACTGAATGTGGCGCATGGAGCCGGTCGCTGATGGGCCGCCGGAAGTGAAAAGCGCATTCACCAGGGTGCTGAGCGAACTGATGGTATACACCCCCGGCTGGCGCGCGCTGCCCAAGACGAAGACCTGAATGGAGCGCAGTTGGCCCAGACTCACATTCAGGTCGAAATCCTTGTAGAGCGTGGCGATGGCCGAGTGCAGAAAACTCTGCAGTTGATCGAAGCGCAAGCCGGCAACGGTCAAATTCCCTATCGTGGGAACAAAAACCTGGCCGTTCCGATCCACGGTTACGCGCGTGTCCAAATCGATCTTTCCCCACACATGGATCAACAATTCGTCGCCCGGCCCGAGTACATAATTTGCCGGCACTGGAACGCGATCAAGCGGCGCAAAAGTGGTGGGAACCTCATCGAAGAGCTTTCTGCCGAATACCTGCAATGGGTGGCCAGCCTCATCCTCCGCGAAGATCTGGAACTCTGTCCGCGCAGTAATCGGACCGACCACTTTGTATGGAATGGGAACACTGGGCGCGGGAACAGGAACTGAATTCGCTCCGGATGGAAGCGTACCCGCTTGCGGATTGGTCCCTTGAGGGTACGCCGTTGTTCCCGGGTTGGGCACTGTGCTTGTTGCCGGAGGACAAACGGCCTCCAAGCCCTCGGGGACAGGACCTGGACCAGTTGGACACACAGTCGTGTCCGCTCCGGGAGCGGTGGGTGTTGTCTGCCCGCCGCAAAGCGCGCCGGGCAGTAGAAGAAGCAGCAGGATTCTGTTTCTCATCGCAATAGCGTTCTCAATTCAAGTCCGATTTCGCCAAGCTTGGTTTCGAATGCGCGACGGTCGGCTCCGCGAGACGGTCACACTACAGATTACGATCCGCCTTGACCAGCGCAATTTCTGCACTGAGTTTTTCGACCTTCTGTTCCAGATCCCGCATCTGTGCGGAGTATTCAATTCTCGATGCTTCGCCGTCACTCCGCTGGTTGCCGTCACTCAATAGGCCGCGCATCGCTTCCCGCGCCAGGTCCGACAAGCTGCGTGCGCCGGTGGCGACGCAAACCCGCCGCAGAGTCGTGAACTCTTCCTCCGACATTCGGATGCTTACGATCCGCGACCTTGGTCTCAATACTCTCATCGTGAAATTGTGAAGGGTGTCAAAATTTCGGCGCTTCGGCGCAGCTTTCGTGGCGGGATAGTCATCAGAGGATTAACGGGATCAACAGCCGAGCATTTGGATTGAGGAATTGCCGGCGAATAGATGCATCTCTTCCTGGATTGGGTGCAGGATCAGAAGCGCCCCGGACAAGCTTCGCCCCCTCGGTCCCATGCTGCTCAATGGGCCGATCAACTTCGCCTCAAAAGAGCCTGCGCGCTCGGGGAATTTGCCCCGCGGTTTGCGCGCTTCGCAGTTCAGTGCTGTCCAACTGCATCAAACTTTGTTTCGTGAGCGAGACTACCTTAACACGCGTATCTTGAGGACGCAAGGAAAACGTATGACAGGTGAAATACATATCTAAGTAATTGAGTTCATAGCAGAGTATGACCGATTTTCGCCCTTTGCGTATGTGACTAAAGGCACTCCTCCCGAGCCATTAAAACCCATCAATCCCTTTCATACAGCAGGTGGGGCTGGCGCAGCCGCAGGTACATGAATGCGACCCACTGCATGAACAACGGCGCCATAGCAATCCAGCAGGACATCCCAGGGGGACTCGGTGCGGTTGGGCAGAAAGGTCTGGTGCCACTCATCCAAACTGGCAACCAGCGCAGTGCCTGTGAGCGCCAATTCGGCATCGATCAGAAACCGGTAGCGCGGCAAACTCAGCCACCAGGCGCGCAGCCAAGCCAATCCCAGCGCGCCATAGCCAAGAAAGTGGCCAGACTTGCGAATGTAGTGGTGGATTGTTGCCCAGCGGGCATCACTGATCGCGCCGAAGAGCGCCTCTACCATGATGCGCAGCGGGTGCGAGGTCTGGTCAGCGCCGAAATACCTTGTCGACTCTACGGCAATGATGGTGATTCCAGCCGCAACCGGCCACCACGTGCTGAGCCAGAACCGGGGTCCCCGCGGACAGGTCTTCGTTCGTGGGGTGGAGAATCTGGCGCCCCGCCGGCTATTCGACATGATAGTTGGGCGCTTCGCGAGTGATGATCACGTCGTGAACGTGACTCTCGCGCAGGCCCGCGCCGGAGATGCGCACAAACTTTGCCTTCTCCTGCAACTCCGCGATACTGCCGCATCCCAGGTAGCCCATGCCGGAGCGCAATCCGCCGACAAGCTGAAACACCATCGCCTCCAGCGGTCCGCGGTAAGGCACGCGGCCTTCGATTCCCTCGGGAACATACTTGGCCAGGCGATTTTCATTGGCGCGCTCGCGTTGCACTACGTCCGCAGGGCCGCCCTCCGCTTCCGCCAGATCTGCTAGTCCCTGAAAGTACCGCTCGCCAGAACCCTGGCTCATCGCTGTCAGCGAACCCATGCCGCGATAGCTCTTGAAGCTGCGCCCCTGATAGAGAATGGTTTCGCCGGGGCTCTCGTCCACGCCGGCAAAGAGCGAACCGATCATCACTGAGCTCGCGCCCGCGGCAATGGCCTTGGTGACCTCGCCGGAGTATTTGATGCCGCCGTCGGCAATCACCGGAATTCCATGCTTCTGCGCCGCGCGGTAAGCCTCGGCGATAGCAGTAATTTGTGGCATGCCCGCGCCCGTAACCATGCGCGTGGTGCAGATCGATCCGGGGCCGATCCCCACTTTGATCGCGTCAGCGCCCGCGTCGATCAGCGCCATCGCTCCCTCATACGTTGCCACGTTGCCGGCCAGCAGAGCCACATCGGGGAAGCGCTTCTTCACCTCGCGCACTGCCTCCAGAACGCGCGACGAGTGCCCATGGGCCGAGTCAATTGCCAGCGCATCGGCGCGGTTGCGCACCAGCTCGGCCGCACGCTCAAGAAAATCGCCCGTAGCCCCAATCGCTCCGCCCACGCGCAGCCGGCCCTGATCGTCCTTGCTGGCGCTTGGATACTTCAGCTTTTTCTGGATGTCTTTGACCGTGATCAGGCCCATCAGCTCGTACTTATCGTTCACCACCAGCAGCTTTTCCACGCGATGCTTGTGCAGAATCAGCTCCGCCTCTTCAAGCGTGGTGCCCACCGGAACGGTGATCAGGTTTTCCCTGGTCATCACATCGCCAACAGGAATATCGGTGCGCGTCTCAAAGCGCAGATCACGATTGGTGAGAATTCCCACCAGCCGCTTGCCCTGCGTCACCGGCACGCCACTGATGCGGTAGCGGCGCATTACATCCAGCGCGTCGGCAATCAATTTTTCTGGTCCGATGGTTACCGGATCGACGATCATGCCGCTTTCCGAGCGCTTCACCTTGTCGATCTCGCCGGCCTGGTCGGCAATGGAGAGATTGCGATGCACGATGCCGATGCCGCCCTGCTGCGCCATGGCGATGGCCATGCGCGACTCCGTCACCGTATCCATGGCCGAGGAGAGCAGCGGCGTATTCAGCGTGATCGCTCGCGTCAGTTGCGTCTGCGTGCTCGCCTGCGCCGGCACGACCTCGCTGAAGGCAGGCACCAGCAGCACATCGTCGAATGTAAGGGCTTCAGGAAGATTTTCTGGCAGCATAATGTGTCAATGCTCCTGGCGCACCAGGGACTCATGTTCCCTGGCCGGCAGGAGCTTCACACTATTGTAGCGGAGGAGAATTGGCGTACCTGAGACGCGTACCGGTTTGACGGCAGTATACGATTATACATATTATTGTATGTGAACGACTCGGCGCGTCCGCTCGTTTGGATCGGTTCCAGCCGGAGAGATCTGCGCGCATTTCCCCGCGAAGTCCGGCGTGAAATCGGTGTGGGGTTGTACGCAGCGCAATTAGGGGCGATCGATCCGGCAGCCAAATCACTTAGAGGCTTTGGCGGAGCTTCGGTCATCGAGATTGTCTCAGAGGACAAGGGCGGTAGTTCGCGCGCAGTTTACACGGTCCGCTTTGTCGAGGCGGTTTACGTGCTGCATGCTTTTCAAAAGAAGTCGAAACGCGGCATTGCAACGCCCCGGAAAGATATCGATCTCATCAAGCGACGGCTGATCGAGGCCGGGCGGTTGCACAGAGAGAGGCAAAACTAATTATGAGCGCAAAAACGAGAAACCCGATCAAATCGGAAAAGAGCACGGGAAACGTCTTTGCCGATCTCGGCTTTCCTTACCCGGAGCAGGAACTGCTGAAGGCGAGGCTCACCTTTGAGATCTACCGCATCATCCGGAAGCGGGGTCTCAAGCAAATCGAAGCCGGCAAGATTCTCGGCATCAGGCAGCCGCACGTTTCGGCGCTAATGCGCAACCGCGCGGGCTCCTTCTCGGTAGAGCGCCTCATGGATTTTCTCACCGCTCTCGGCCAGGACGTGGAAATTAGCGTGAAACCAGCCCGCGGCCGGCAGGGCGAAGTCTCGCTTGTAGCGTGACGGCTGAGGGGCCTTGTTCTCGTTATCGCTCGCGCTCACGAGTAAGAAGATGCGCGGCCGACGGTTGTAGCGTCGACCTGCTCGCTATTTCTTCAGCGGCTTCCGCGCAAAGTAATACAGCGAGAACGCCAGCGCCGCGAATGCCACCACGCTGACATAGTTGTTGTCAAAAAACGTGTGCGGGAAGTTGAGAATGTCACCTTTGCCAACGGTGGATTCATAAGCTTTGAGCGCAACGCCGACTAGGCCGACAATGCCGCCAGCGGCGATTAGCCCTGAGGCAAAAAGCGAACCCGGCGAGATTTCGCTCTCGGTGTCGGCGTCTTCGCCGTGCTTCTTCGCGACTTGATCGACCATCCAGCGCACGACGCCGCCCACAAAAATCGGCAGAGTGGTCCCGATGGGCAGATACGCGCCCACTGCGAAGGGCAGTGAGCGAATGCCGAGCAACTCAACGGAGATCACCAGCGCAACGCCAATCAGCACGAGTCCCCAGGGAAGCTTCCGAGTCAGGATTCCGTTGATGACCGTGGCCATCAGGCGCGCCTGCGGGGCTGGTGCGGCCGCGCTGCCGATTCCCTGAATCCAATGCACCTCAATCTGTCCCGCGGCGGGCGAGTAGAGATACTTGCCGTCTTGCAACTCGGTCGAGCCGATCGCGTTGAGCAGAATGTATTCGGATTTTTGGTGCGTGGTGGTGGTTTTGCCGTCAGGACCAATCACGCGGATCAGATTGGGCAAGTGTTGCGTGTCCGTTTGGATGGTGACGCCGGGATGCGAGGCGCTAATGTCCCAGGGTTGAGATGCGACATGGAACTCTTGCAGTCCGGTATTCATCAGATTGAGCGTGAACCCAATCACGATGGTAGAAACCACAACACCGATCATCAGCGCAATCTGCTGCAGGCGCGGCGTTGATCCCACGATGTAACCGGTCTTCAAGTCCTGCGATGTATCGCCTGAATTCGACGCGGCGATGCACACAACGCCGCCGATCATGATGGCCAGAGCGCCAAACGCGGGCGCGGTCCAGCCTTGCAAAAGAAAGATTGCCGCTGTTGCCATCAGGGTTGCGATGGTCATTCCGGATACCGGGCTGGCCGAGCTGCCGACCAAGCCCACAATGCGCGAGCTGACGGTTACAAAGAGAAATCCGAAGACAACCACGAGGAGGGAAGCAGCGAGGTTTGCAGCCCAGCCCACAAACGCGCCGGGGATGGGCTTGAATTCAAGAAAGAGGAACATGCAAACCATAATGAGCAGCGATCCGATGATCACTACACTCATGGGCAGGTCGTCTTCAGTGCGAATAGGTTTTGCGTGCCCCGCGGCTCCGGGGCGCATGGTCTTCAGTCCTGCCGCGAGGGCACTGACGATGGTCGGCACCGTTTTGATGAGAGTGATGACGCCAGCCGCTGCCACCGCCCCTGCGCCCATGGGTTTGATGTACGTAGCCCAAAGATCCCATGGTCCCATCTGGCCAATAGGAACGAGACCGGGGTAGATGGGATGGCTGAGATCCTTGCCGAAAAAGTAGATGAGCGGCATGATGACGAGCCAGGACAACACGCCGCCGGCAAAGATGATGCCCGCGACGCGGGGACCGATGATGTAGCCCACACCAAGATACTCTGACGTGGCGTCGGCGTTGATCGATGCGCCCTTGAGCACGTGCTGCTGTCCAAAGTCCGGCTGATACTCCGGTGTGTCCGGCCACGCCCCGAATAGGTTCTTGTTTTGGAACAGCGTGTAAATGCCGCCAATTCCCAGCCCAAGAAAAACGCGGCTGGCCAGCGAGCCGCCTTTTTCGCCGGCAATCAGCACGTCGGCGCATGCTGTGCCTTCGGGATAGGGCAGCACGTCGTGCTCCTGCACAATGAGCTGACGCCGAAGCGGAATCATGAACAGGACGCCCAACCACCCGCCGATCAGGGCGAGCATGAAGATGCGGGAGTACTCAAGATCGAATCCCAGGAAAACGAGGGCCGGCAAGGTGAAGATGACGCCGGAGGCGATCGACTGCCCGGCGTTTCCCGTGGTTTGAACAATGTTGTTCTCGAGAATGGAAGCGCGGCCGAAGGCGCGAAGTATGCTGATGGAAAGCACCGCGATGGGAATGGACGCGGCCACGGTGAGGCCGGCGCGCAGGCCCACATAAACAGTGACGGCGCCGAAGATGAGCCCGAAGATGCATCCCAGCAGCACGGCGCGAAATGTGAACTCGGGCCGATTTTCCTCGGGCGCGACAAACGGCTTAAACTCGGCCAAAGCTAGCCTCCAAATGATCGAAAGCGACGTTCCTCAGAAACCCCTGAAGGGCGAGTTTAGCAGCGGGAGGCGCGGGGCGTCACAGGGAGCAGAATCCCTTTTGCGCTGCCCAAAATGCCAGGCACTGCCATCTTCACACAAAAGTAATGGGAATCCGGCCTTTCCGGCCAAAGATTCCTATAGACAGAGCTGATTTCGCTGCCTGAGAATTCAGTGAATACCCAGGGGTTTCGCGTCCGCCCGGACGCAGATATATCTAATCGCAGGACCAAGGAGATCCGCATGCATCTGAAGCTGGGAAAGTTTGTATTCCCAATTGCCGCGTTCTTGTCGATTGCCATAACTGTTGGCCACGCGCAATCGTTGATGACGCACCACGTCCGCCAGGCGACTCAGGATGGAAGCGCGCGGTCGATGGGCCCCCTGCCCGCAACGCAGACATTAAACCTGGTGATCACGCTGCCGCTGCGCAATCAGGACCAACTGGATCAGCTCTTAAAGGACCTCTACGATCCCAGCAGTCCGAGCTACCGACAATTTCTTTCTGTAGAACAGTTCACGGAGCAATTCGGGCCGACGCAGCAGGATTATGATGCAGTGATCAATTTCGCCAAACAAAACGGCCTGACCGTCACCGGTGTCTTCCCGAATCGACTCAACGTACAGGTTTCGGGTTCGGTAGCGAAAGTAGAGAGCGCATTCCACGTGAACATGGGTGTCTATCAGCACCCCACCGAGAATCGCAGCTTCTATGCGCCCGACCGCGAGCCCACCACAGACCTCACGTTTTCTTTGTGGCACGTTTCGGGACTCGACAACTTCTCCCTTCCGCATCCCGCGGGACTGGATAGAACCCCTGCGGGCTCCGCGTCAAAATCCAATGCCACAACAGGTTCGGGCCCTTCGGCCTCGTTCCTGGGCAGCGACATGCGCGCAGCCTATTATGGTGGATCGCTGACGGGCAGCGGCCAGTCGTTTAGGCTTGCTGGAGTATTACGGCACCGACCTCGCCGATTTGACCACCTACTTCTCGAATGCCAAGCAAACCAACAGCGTGCCCGTCTCGCTGCTGTCGACCGACGGGACCAGCACAAGCTGCCTCGACACCAAGGCCGGCGGCGACTGCGACGACACGGAGCAGACCCTGGACATCACGCAGGCTCTGGGCATGGCGCCGGGCTTGTCGAGCCTGGTGATGTATGTGGGCTCGACCGACGCCGCTATCTTCAACGCGATGGCGACGGCCAGTCCTCTCAATGCGCAGTTGAGCTCGTCGTGGACCTGGAACCCCGCCGACCCGACCACGGACGATCCCTACTTCAAAGAGTTCGCCGCGCAAGGGCAGAATCTTTTCCAGGCCGCGGGCGACAACAAGAAATGGACGACAACGGGGACAGCATCGGAGACCTACCCAGCGGACGATGTCTACATCACCTCAGTCGGCGGGACGGACCTCAACACGAGTGCAGCCGCTGGAGCCTGGGCCTCTGAGACTGCGTGGGCCGATAGCGGTGGCGGCATTTCGCCGCATAAGTACGCCATTCCATCATGGCAAACGGCGGCCGCATCAAAGTGCGCGAGCTGCTCGCAGACCTATCGCAATGGCCCCGACGTTTCAGCCAACGCCAACTTCACTTTCTACGTCTGCGCCGACCAAACCACATGCACCGCAAACGAATACGGCGGCACAAGCTTTGCCGCGCCCATGTGGGCCGGTTATCTTGCACTCATCAATCAACAGTCAGTAGCCAACGGTAATAAGACGCTGGGCTTCATCAATCCGAGCCTCTATACAATTGGTGCCGGCTCGAGCTATGGCACAGACTTTCACGACGTCACCAGCGGCAGCAATGGTTACTCGGCCACAACCGGCTACGATCTGGCGACCGGTTGGGGCAGCCCCAATGGCAGCGGCCTGATCAACGCGCTTGCCGGAACCGTTGCCGCGCCCGGCTTCAGCCTGAGCGCTTCGCCCGGCTCCGTTTCAATTGTGCAAGGCGGGTCAGGTTCCTCCAGCATCACCAGCACTGCGACCGGCGGATTCAATACTGCCGCGGTTCTGTCAGCCTCAGGCGCGCCCACGGGCGTGACGGTCACGTTCGCTTCGCCCGGTTCGATCACTGGCTCAGGCAGCTTGAGCATGTCGATAACGGTCGCTTCATCCGTTGCGCCTGGAACCTATCCCATCACGGTGACGGGAACCGCCGGCAGCACTGTCGAATCCACGACGGTTTCCCTCACGGTCACGGCACCGGTCACAGCGGCCTTTGCTATCTCAGTCTCCCCGACCTCGGGATCGCTGGATGAAGGGCAGAGCGGATACGCGGTTGTGACCACAACCGTCTCCGGCGGGTTTAGCTCGGCGATTTCACTCAGCGCGTCGGGTCTTCCTTCGGGAGTGACTGGTAGTTTTAGTCCGAATCCGATTGCAGCGCCCGGCTCCGGCACGACGCACTTCACATTAACCGTGTCCAGGACAGCGAAGACCGGCACCTATTCCATCACAATCACCGGCACGGGCGGAGGCATCACGCATACCACCACGCTTTCGCTCGAGGTGCTGCGTTAGGAAAGCAGCCACTAGAACCCAAGCTGACAAAGAAGGCCCGGACCCTAAAAGTCTGGGCCTTTTCTTTTGGGCGTAGGAAAGCCCATCAGTCCAGGCCTGTTCGCGGAATTGAACGAAATCCGGCCAAAACAGCTCTTTCGTCTTGGCGAAGTCACCCCGGCTCGGGTAGCTTAGAGCCTGCTATTAGCTTTCGCGCGGAGCGGCGTTGTGGACGAAAATCAGGCCACGCAAGGCGGAGTCCGAAGGCTGTGGCGGGTTCACAGTCGAGGATGACAACGAAGTGTGGCCTGATTTGCGCCGCAACCCAGAGGGCTGGGGCCAATTTTCCCCAGTTCGTTGTCGCTCGTCGCTCGAAGATACTCCATATTCGTCGCTCCTCGCTTCTCGAACTGAGAAAAATTGGCTCCCAGCGCCGCCCGTGGGAAAGTTAATAGCTGGCTCTAGGTGGATTCGTGATTCAAGGAGAACGTCGGCGCCATGACCGGTCCTGCGATTGTTTCCGCGCCTCGGCGTCTGATATCGCTCGATGTACTCCGCGGCCTCACCATCGCCTTCATGATTATGGTGAACAATCCCGGCGGCGAGGGAGCGTGGACCGAGATGCGCCACGCCGAGTGGAATGGTTTCACGGCCACGGATCTCGTCTTTCCCACATTTCTCTTCGTGGTGGGCGCATCTATCGTCTTCTCCATTCGGGCCCGGCTCAATCGCGGCGATTCGCGAGCCAAGCTGGCACGGCACGCGCTGCTGCGCGCGGCCATTTTGTTTTTACTCGGCATCGTCGTCAATGGGTTTCCGTATTACCATCTCGACCATCTGCGCTTCTACGGTGTCCTGCAACGTATAGCCGTCTGCTACCTGGCAGTGAGCCTGTTTTACCTGTGGGATCGCCGCGTGTGGACCAAAGCAGCACTTCTCGTTTGCGTGCTCATTGGCTACTGGATTCTGGTGCGCTGGGTTCCTGTGCCGGGAGCGGGCGTGCCTGGGCGCGACATTCCACTCCTCGACAAAAACCAGAACATCGTTGCATGGCTTGACCGGGAGCTGATGCCGGGGCACCTTTATGAAGACTGGGCAACCCACGACCTACGCGACCCCGAAGGTCTTCTCAGCGACATTCCCGCCGTCGGCACCACGCTGATTGGTTTGCTGGCTGCGCTATGGCTCAGCAGCGAGCGCAAGACAAAAATGAAGACACTTGGCCTCGCGGTGGGCGCTGCCGCCTGTCTCGGTACAGGCTATCTCTGGTCGATCTCGTTTCCGCTTAACAAAAAGATGTGGACCAGCTCGTATGTTCTCGTCGCCGCCGGATGGTCTCTGCTTCTGTTCGCGTTCGCCTATTGGCTCATCGAACAGCGCGGCTGGGGTAAATCAGGTTCGCTCAAATCTGGCGCGAGCAAGCGGATTCTCTGGCCGTGGCTGGTCTTCGGTTCAAACGCCATTGTTGCCTACATGATCAGCGAACTGCTCGGCACTGCACTCGGGCTTGTGCGCTTCACCTCCGACGGGCACAGAGACGACGCGCTAAGCTATGTCTATATGCACGTTTTCAATCCCATCGGCGATCCCGGCTGGAGAGCCCTCGCCTTCTCCGTCTCTTACACAGCCCTCTGCTTTCTCCCTGTGTGGGCGCTTTATCGCAAGAAGATATTCGTAAGGGTGTAATTTGCCCGCGCGCGATTTTGCCCGCTCCTATGCGCGATGCGCCCGCGGCTCAGTACTTCGACTTGATAGCGTACGTCAGCCCCATCGTGAACTGGAACGAATTTGGCTTTGTCGGCGGCGTCGTCGATGTGCCGATGAAGGGCGCGTCATTCAGGTAACTATCGAGCGTGCCCAGCGTGAAACCGAAATTCTTGTACGCAGGAAACGTTACCGTGTCGGTTTCCGTGGCCGAGTAGGCGCTGAACCGGTTATAGGCGGGAATGAAGGAAACCTGCTGCGCGAATGTGAACAGCTTGACGTGCAATAGGTAGCTAGCTGAAAAAGTCGAGCCGATCAAATTCTGGTTCACACTCCCCGATCCGGGAACGAACTGTTGTTCTTCATACTGAATGGTTCCCTTCAAGTCGAATTCCTGCTTTGCGCTTTTCGCAGCGCTCCATCCAACTCCGCCGCCATAGATCTGTTGCAATTGCAAATCCTGCGCGTAGTTGTGATCGAACGTCGCCTGGGCCAGTGCGTACACACGCGGCGAGAAATACTCGTCGCGCTCAGCGCCGAAATGGGAGATGGACGATGTGGTAATGACCGCAGGAACCGCGATTGTTCCGGTGGCAGGAGGGGCCGCAGGGTAGGAGTACGCTGGCTGCGTGATCTTTCCATACGATTCATTGAATTCGAAGAGGGTCTTATTCCGCGGGTCGAGCCACGCCGCCGTGGGAACGGTTCGAATGAGGTTCACCGCGCCTGTAAAGGTATATTGGTCCGTCGTCGCGGACACCAGCGTGGCGCCCGCGGTTGCCGATCCATTCCATCCTGTGAAGAAATTCGGCTCGCGATTGATCTGCTTATCGAGCTCCGCGTTATCCATGATGTACTGCGCGTTCTTGACCGGAATGGGCGCAGGCGGCGGAGCATTCTCAGGATGAACGGTGACCAACTGGTCCGCGACGTCGATTGTTCCCACCGGCAATTGGATGTGCCGCTGCTTTCCACGCAATGCGACAGCTTTAGTGAGTACCCCGAATTGCTCCGTCGCGTGAAGCTCCTTGATTTTGTCCCAGGAGAGAGAAATGTCTCCAAGAGCATCACTGTGGAACGTGACCTTGCCCGCCGTCTCACTTACGAATTTGCCGTGCAGCGTGTCACCGTTGCTCAGCACCAGCACGTCAGGCGCGGAGCTGGCTGCCGGCGCGGCCGGTTTGCTCTGCGCGGCGCAATATTGTGCAATGCCCGGCGCGACTGCCAGGATCGAAATAAGAATTCTCCGACGAAACAAGGAAATGAATGCGCGAATTGGAAAGGTATTCATGGGACTGATTTACGCTCCTATTTACGTTCCCAGAGATGCCGCGTTTGGCGGGTTATTGCCTGCGGCTCATTGGTTCATATTGTATGATTCCGTCTCTTTTGGATTAGATGCGTCTCTCTTTCCACGCAGCCATTCCGCAAGTCGTAAGCCGCGTCGCTTCCAGTTCGAACCATCGTCGCATGATTCTGACAGTTGCGAATTGCGCCAGCCTCCCGCCTCCCCGTTTGCCGCCTTCGCCTGCACTCTGTAGCATGATTTGGAACGCGAAGGACGATGAACGATGCGACTCAACTCCAACCTGCTCCGGGCAACGCTCTCGGGGGCTCTAGGCGGCCTGCTTTTTGGTTTCGACACCGTCGTGATCTCTGGCGCGATCGACGCGCTGGTTCGTCTTTACGGATTAAACCCGCAGGAAAAGGGATTCACGGTGGCCATCGGCCTGGTGGGCACGGTGATCGGCGCGCTGGGCGCGGGCCAGGTGGGCCAGAGACTCGGCAGTCGCGAGACGCTGCGCATCACCGCCGTGCTCTACGTCGTCTCCGCGCTGGGGTGCGGCCTCGCATGGAATTGGCCGGCGTTCATGGCGTTTCGCTTCATCGGCGGCCTGGGCATTGGCGCATCGTCGGTGCTGGCTCCGGTGTACATCGCAGAGCTTGCCCCGGCCAAATTGCGCGGCAGGCTCGTCGCGTCCTTCCAACTCAATGTCGTGTTTGGCGTCATGACCGCCTACATTTCCAACTACGTTTTTCGCACCATGCACCTGGGCCCGGCGGAATGGCGATTGCAGGTAGGCATCGCTGCTGTTCCGGCTCTGGTCTTCCTTGCGCTGCTCTTTGGAATTCCGCGCAGTCCGCGCTGGTCGGTCACGCAGAACCGCATGGATGAAGCGCTCTCGGTTTTGAAGATGATGGGCGACCCCGATCCGCAGGCGGAACTGGCCGAGATTCAGACGGCGCTGGCGCAGGAACACGCGACGGCTCACGAGCGCGTATTCCAATGGAAATATCGTTATCCGCTGTTCCTCGCTATCACCATCGGCGCTTTCAACCAGCTCGCTGGGATCAACGCAATTTTGTACTACCTGAACAACATCTTCGCCGCCGCCGGCTTCAGCCAAATCTCGAGCGACCAGCAGGCAATCGCGATCGGCACAACCAACTTTCTGTTTACCATCGTCGGCATGTCGCTGATCGATAAGCTCGGCCGCAAAACCCTGCTCCTGATCGGCGCGGCGGGTTGCGCCAGCTGCCTGGGCGGCGTGGCCTGGGTTTTCTCGACCGAATCCCACCGCGCCGACCTGCTATGGCTGCTAGTCGCGTTCATCGCGTTCTTCAGCGTTTCGCAGGGCGCAGTCATATGGGTTTATATCGGCGAAGTCTTTCCTACAGCGGTACGCTCCAAGGGGCAGGGCATTGGCAGCGCCAGCCACTGGGTGATGGCGGCGGTGATCGCACAAATGTTCCCGGTCGTGGTGACCATGATGAGCACCGCAACACCGTTTATATTCTTTGCCGCCATGACGGTAGTGCAGTTCCTGGTAGTCCTCTTCGTGTACCCGGAAACAAAAGGCCAAACTCTGGAACAGTTGCAGCGAAGGCTGATGCGGACATAGGGCGTAACAAGAGCAACCAAAAAAACGCGCCGGAACGCGGGCCTTTTGCGTTCCGGCGCAATTGTTGCAACGTGAAACGTCGAGCTCAAAATGATTCGATCGCGTGGATGCTCCGGGCAATTTCACCCGTGAGCGTCTCCGTATCGGGGTGAAACAAATTTTGCTCATGCGCAGGCAATTCGCGGAACAATTCCGAGTACGTTGCTGCTGCGCATCCGGCGAATGCTGAAAATCCGATTGCCGATGCCATCGCGCAACTCACTTTTACCAACGCCGCAAGATTCCATGCGCTCTCCGGCCGCGAACTCAGAATGATGATCTGCGACCACGGCCTTGAAGCTCTTCCGGAAGTTTCCAATCGGCGATCAGTTGCCGTCCTGCCTCGCAGTGATCCAAGCCGAACATCTCGCGCTCCGCCAAAAGCATCGAGGCAGCCGGTCCGTGATGCTTATCCAGCAGCGCCGCGTAGCCCTTCGGCTGGATCACCGCCAGCGCCACGCGCCCGACGTCGTGCAAAATTCCGGCAGTGTATGCGGTGTCTCTGTCGATCGATCCAGCCCCCGCAATTCGTTCCGCGACCATGGCGCATGCCAGGTTGTGCCGCCACAGGTTCCGCATGGCCGGGTAGCTTATCGAGTTGCCCAAATATGCTCTTACACCTACCATCACGCACATTCCCTTCAGCGTGTTTGCTCCCAGCGCCGCTACAGCTTGCTCGATCGTGGTCGAGGAGTAGCGCGGAGCGTAGAGCAGGGAATTGGAAACCGTCAGAACCTCGCTGGCAAACGCCGGGTCAGAGGAAATTAATTCACAAAGCTGGTGAAGCTGCACCTTTCCGTTGTTCGCCAGTTGCAGCACCTTGACCGCAACCTGCGGAAACGGAGGAAGGCGCAAATATGCCCAGGGCAATGTAGCCGCTGCTCCGCTTCGCTGGTGCAACCCCACTGACCCCACGTGCACCGCCTCCGATTTCGATTTCGCAATATGCCGCAATCTGGAAGGCCCGTAATTCCTGCGAGCGCCAGGTCGGTCCCGGCGCGCCGTAGTGGCACGCAAGATCCCGAGAGTACTGCTTCGGCTACGATCAGCTTTTTCGACAGGAGAAATCGCTCGCGAGGTCGAGGCAGGGACCAAAATGCTACTTCGCAGTCCAGATTCTTCCGTCTGCGCTCAACCACAGTTCACTTTGGTCATTAACGAGCTCAAAGACTGTTTCGGGGTGGGACAATGCATCGGAGACGGAAGTGCTCCCCGCGCTTTCGGGGATAGTTGCCGCCGAAGGCGTTGCGTCCTCCGCGGCTTTCCGGCGTACCAAAATGGCTCGACCGGTCCACTGGCGCTTTACCTTTTCCCAGGTAAATCCCGAGTCGTCGCTGAAAAACAGCGTGCCTTTTTTGTCGATGGCAAGCACGCGACGATCGGTCGACGCGATTGAAAGTGCAGGCAACCTGCTCGGAAGTTGTATGGGCCTCGCCATAAGGGTGCCGGAAAACCCACTCAGTCTCAGGCTCTCAAGCTCTCCTGAATTGACGACAGGAGTGGGTTGCATTTCGAGCTTGCTGCGCATCAACCTCGACCTGTTCGCTGCTTGCAGCAGTGGGGCTTCCCGCTGGAGCGCTTCCGGCATTGTCGATACCCGTTTTGTCGATCCTCGTCTTGTCGACTTCGGAGTCGTGCAGGCCGGGCGGTGTCGCTGCTTTGGCGGCAAATTGATGTCTTTCCTCTGCTGCCTCATCAGCCTGTTTCTTGCGCTCCTCGGCATAGATCGCGGCTTCGGATGGAGTTTTGTCGTCGGCCGAGGCTTGCGTTGGTGTTTGCGCATATGCCATCGCGCCGCGAATTTCGGCGTCGGGCGATCTCCTATATTCTTCACGCTCGGAAGCTGGACTATTCGTGTCTTCAGGCGGAGGCGCGGCAGCAATCTCGTCAGGCTCGACATCCAACTTTCGCCGCGCCCGGCCCGGCCGCTCTGTCTCCCTAGGTTTTGTGGGAGCATCGACCCGGTTAGCGGGGGTCGGCTGCACAGCATCTGTTCGCGGCTGCAGCGGGGCATGCGAAGGCGCCGCCGTTTTTTCGCTCGCTTGCTGCTCGAGCTTCGCTAATTCCGAAGTCCGCTCCACCGCTCGCTCATGAACGTAGAACGCAATGACAGCCGTGGCCGCAAGCGCTGCGGCCGGAACCAAAGCAAGTCCCCAACTCCTCCACCACGCCCTCGGCCGAGCTGCCTCGAGCCGCCCAGCCTCGAGCCGTCCCGACGCGACTTCGGCACCGGCGGCCTCGCGCGCCAGCGCCACCACCTGCCGGCAACGGCCGCACTCAGCAAGATGCTCGAGCACCTGGCCGCGCTCCTTCGCGTTAAGAGCCTGCTCGGTAAAAGCACTCAGCGTTTCCGCGTCGGGATGCATCTCGTATTGGCCGCGCACATTCATTGCCGGATTCATAATGTTGCCTGTTCTTTGAACGCTTCTGTTTGCGAATTTTGCAGAAGTTTTTTCAGATTCACTTCCACATCGCGCGGATCAGCGCCCAGTGCCTCTTCCGCCGCTCGCCTGCTCAATCCGCCGCGCTGCAAACTTCTGAGCACCTGTTTCCTTGTGACCTCGGTTGCCCGCCGCAGCTTGCGGCTCACTGTGGCCTCGTGCACACAGAGCACGCGAGCAATCTGCAAAAGCGTCTGCCCGTCAAGATAATAAGCCGCCAGCAGGAATCGCTCCTCCGCGTCGCGCTCCCGCAGCGCGTGTTCGATGGCTTGCTGCAACTGCGAAAGCTCCGCGGCGGGCGTCTGCGGGGGCGCATCAGGCGCCGGCGCATCCACTTCGTCCATCGAGTCGTCGAGCGGCTTCAGGCGCCAGCCTCGACGATGATGATCCACATGCCGCTGGGCGAGCGTGGTACGGAGCCAGCCCATCAGCGATCCTCTTCCGCGATACGAGAGCAGAGGGCAGCGCCGCTCGCCTTCGCGCGTATTTAACCCGAACAGCCCCGCGTAAAGTTGATCGGCTAGATCGCGACCCAGCGTTTCGCTCCCGGTAATCGCGATGGCCGCACGAATCAACGGCTGCCGGTTCCGAACAATGAAGTGTTCCCACGCGCGCTCGTTCCCGGCAGCGCAGGCGCGTGCGAGAACCAGATCGTCCAGGTGAAGGCCGCGAAAATAATCCGCCCGCTGCTGCGGAGTCGGCGAGATGCTCGCTTCCAATCCAAAGTTCCACGCCGCGCCGGCGTCAGCCAAAATCATGTCGAACTCGTCGCGCGTCAGCCCCCAGTTCGGCCCATCGCTCGCGCGCCAAAGCTCATCGAGCAAACGAGCGTCGATCGCTCCCCGCTGTGCGAGGGTCTCGGTCTCTCTCTTGCTGGCCGTCTTTGGCACGCTGGCCACGGTCTCCGCTGACGCCATTCTTGCTGCCTCGCGATTCGCTAGTAGCTTTGACGTTGCGAGCAACTATTTGGCCTCCGAGCCTTTGGTCTCAAACATGGACCTCCGCCGGCCGCCAGAGCTAGCAAAAAAATCCTGCAAGTTCTTGCCAGTCCGGCGTTCTCCATTCGAAGGCCAGTGCGATAAGCCACAGGCCGGCGGAGGAGACTTATGACGACTTGGGGAAGAATTGGGCTGATAGCGGCGCTGCTCATCGCGTTTGTGGCGGTTCATCAATTGAAGACAGTGAAGGCAGCGGGAGGGCCGTTACAGGGCGAAGGCGGTCCCTACCGCGTGCTCGCTCCCATCGAGAGCGGCAATCTTTTACTTTTCCCGGTTGTGCGCGCGGATGATCGCGCCGACAAGGAATTCACGGGCGAGACTCCGTTCATCACTCTCGATGAAGGCCTGAAGAGTGGAGAGGTTGAAGTGACCGAAGCTGGCCGCGCGCGAGGGCTGGTTCGGCCGAGGGGACCCGCCAGTCAACCTGCTCAAGACAACTACGATCGTGGCGACGAGGTGAACACGCTGGTTCTCGTCAACAATTCCAAACGCCCGCTGTTGCTGCTTGCGGGCGAAATTGTGACCGGCGGCAAACAAGACCGCATCGTCGCCAAGGACCGCATCGTTCCCCCCAACGCCGATCCCATTGACCTCGGAGTCTTCTGCATCGAGCCGGGCCGATGGACTGAAAGCTCGGCCACCTTCGGCGCCGCGGGAAAGTCAGCCGCAAAGGGCTTTATGGTGCAGCCCGAAGTGCGCGAGCGCGCAATGGTCGACCAGGACCAGCAGCAAGTTTGGGACTCGGTGCACGGCGCAATTTCGCAAATGGAAGTTGAAGCAGCTCCACTGCCGGTCTCTGGTGGACCAGCCCCCACAGGCGCATTTCGCCGCAGCCTTGGCACCAGCAGCTACGCCAAGGCCATGCAGGATTCGGACGTGAGCAAGAAAGTGGATAAAGCTGCCGCGCCCCTGATAAATGCTCGCGAGCAGGTGCTCGCACAACTTCGCGATGAGCACGCCGTCGGCGTAGTGGTGGCTGTTCGCGGGGAGATCATCTGGGCCGACCTGTTCACGAATACTGATTTGCTCTCCCGCTATTGGACCAAGCTGGTCCGCTCCTACGCGGCGGAGAGCCTGACAGATGGCGAAGACCATCCCGCGGCCACGCTGGCTGATGCTCAGCGATTTCTCGATGCGCCTGCGGGCGGCACGGAGAACAGCGAAGGCGAGGTCGGCATCTATCGCTATCGTGAGCTCAAGAGCAGCGGCACGGAGACTTTCGTCCTCGAGTCTTTGCTGCCCGGCACTGGCTACGACGTGCACCTGAGCAAGATGAAGCTGCGCGGCGAGGAGAGCCGGAACGCAAAGCCGCATCCGACAAGTCAGCCGATTTTTCGCCCGGACGTCTTCCGCTCTCAACCTGTTCAGTGACGGGCGCGCTCAATGTCATCCATTCCGCATCCGCCGAACTCATACGCGGAATGGCGCCCCAAGAACACTTCACCGCTTCAACAGAGCGGTTCCGATTCTGCTGCCCAAGGCGATACCATGAGTCTTTGGAATAGCGGAGCGAAGAATGCCAAAGGTTCTCGACGGCGCGGCGATTGCTGGGGCGATTAAACAGGAAGTGGCCGAAGAGGTCCGCGAGCTTGCGGGTCGCGGCATCAAGCCGGGGCTCGCCGCTGTGCTCGTCGGCCATGTGCCCGCATCGGAGATTTATGTTCGAAGCAAGGTGCAGGCCTGCGCCGAGCTTGGCCTATATAGCGACCTTATTACTCCGCCAGACACGGTCACCACCGAAAAGATGCTCTCGCTCGTCGCCCAGCTAAATGCTCGCGACGACGTGGACGGAATTCTCATCCAGCTTGCCCCTCCCGGCGCAGGTCGATGCAAAGGCTCTACTCGATGCGGTCGACCCTGCGAAAGATGTGGACGGCTTTCATCCCGTCAATGCAGGCCGTCTGCTCGCGGGCCGTCCGGCGCTCGCGCCCTGCACGCCTGCCGGCGTGATTGAGATTCTGAAGCGCAGCGACATTCCCATCGCCGGTCAGCACGCCGTCGTCGTTGGCCGCAGCGACATTGTCGGCAAGCCCGTTGCGATGCTGCTGCTGCACCAGAACGCGACGGTGACGATTTGCCACTCGAAGACGCGCGACCTGCCGGCGATTACGCGGCAGGCCGACATTCTTGTTGCGGCCATCGGCCGGCCCGGTTTCATCACTCCTGACATGGTCAAGCCCGGCGCGACGCTTGTGGATGTGGGCATCAACCGCGTTACCACGCGCGAGGAATTCGATCGCTTCTTCAAGGGCAACGAAAAACGCGAAGCCGCATTTGCCAAACGCGGATCTGTTGTTGTCGGCGACATCGATCCCAAGGCCTTCGAGCTTTCCGGCGCTTACACGCCAGTGCCCGGCGGCGTGGGCCTGCTGACGATTGCGATGTTGATGTCGAACACGGTGCGCGCCGCTCGCATGAGACGCGGATTGCCCGGGCGGGAGATCTAGCTCGTGCTCCGCGTCGGCCTCACAGGCGGATTGGGCAGCGGCAAAAGCACTGTCGCCGCAATGCTGCGCGAGCTCGGCGCACAGGTCATCGAAGCTGACGCTCTGGGCCGCGAGGTGATGGAGCCGGGCCACGAAGTCTACGAACAGATCGTCGCACGGTTTGGTCGTGAGGTTGTGAGTCCTGACGGCCATCTGAATCGCGGCCGCCTTGCTGATCTTGCTTTTCGTCACGGACGATTGCAGGAACTGAACGCTATCGTGCATCCGCCGGTGATCGAGGCACAGCGCCGCTGGATGGACGAGGTGTTTGCTCGCGACCCAGCCGCGGTCGCTGTCCTTGAATCGGCACTGATCTTTGAAGTTGCGCGCGACGCACTAGCTCGCGGTGACAGAGACAGCGTTCTTGCCGACTGGCGCCGCCGCATCGATCGCGTCGTTGTTGTGAAAGCGCCGGACGATCTCAAGATCGCGCGCTACGCCGCCCGCGTGGCGCCAAATGCCGCGGACATGAACGCCGCAGACTTGGACAACATTAAAGCCGATGCGCGCAATCGCCTGGCGCACCAGGTTCCCGACGCTGAAAAGGTCGCGCAGGCGGATTATGTGCTTGATAATTCGGGCGATATCGCCGCGCTTCGCGCACAGGTCGAGGCACTTTGGCCGCGGCTCGTGGCCGAGAGCAACAAATCCGGGCAGAAGTTGTCACTAGAATAGGAGAAGCGGTTGCGCTTGACGCGTGGAACTCCGCTCCGGCCCATCCGTAACAACATCAGGAGGGTCTTTTAGAGCATTTTCGGAATCCCCGTGGACTTCTTGAGTGCATTGAAAGGTGGCTTTTTCTTGAGGTAAAAGCCACTTGAGTGTGTGCTTTCCGTCTACCACAATTCCGAAAATGCTGTAGGTCGACCAACTATGAGACTGACCCGGATCTTCATCATTGTTTTGCTTTTATTGGGCGGATTTTGGTTCATCACCACGCGCCTTGACCATCATTTTTTCGAACCTCGCCCTGCGCTCATCGGATCCGGCGGCTCAGACTCGCCGCTGGAGCTGACTGAGGCTCACGCGGCGCCTGCATACGACGCCGAAGAGCAGAACAATATCGCCATCTACAAAAAAGTCCTGCCCTCGGTGGTCAACATCACATCGACTGCGCTGGTCTTCGACTTCTTTTACGGGAACGTTCCGCAGCAGGGGCAGGGCTCGGGCTTCATCCTCGACAAGTCCGGCCACATTCTCACCAACTTTCACGTTGTCGACGGCGCGAATCGCGGCATCGAGGTGATGCTCTCGAACAAGCGCCGCTATCCGGCTCGCGTGGTGGGCACGGACAAGGTTCACGACCTTGCGCTGCTGCAGATTGACGCGCCCGACTTGCAAGCGGTTACGCTGGCTGACTCTTCGCAGCTCAACGTGGGGCAGAAGGTTTATGCCATCGGCAATCCATTCGGCCTCAGCGGCACCATGACGCGCGGCATCATCAGCTCCATCCGGTCGATTCGCAACCAGGATGGCGCGCCGATTGAAGACGCGATCCAGACTGATGCGGCTATCAATCCCGGCAACTCCGGCGGGCCGCTGCTCAACTCCTCGGGCGAGGTTATCGGCATCAACACGATGATCGCGTCAAATGGAGCGGATCAGAGCTCGGGCATTGGCTTCGCAATCCCCATCAATACCGCTAAAGCGGTGCTTGCCGATCTTCTGCGCTACGGGCGCGTGAAGCGGCCCTCGCTGGGCATCGTGTCTTACGCGATTGGCCCAGACCTCGCGTCGCAGATGGGACTCTCCGCCGATTCGGGCGTACTGATTCAGCGCGTGCTTCCCGGCGGAGCGGCCGAGCGCGCGGGCCTGCGCGGCGGCAATGAGCAGGCATACGTGGGCAACCAGCCCATCATGATCGGCGGCGACCTGATCGTCGCGATCGACGGCCAGCAGGTGACTGATCCGGGAGACATCAGCGCGATCATGGACAAGCACCAGGCGGGCGACACGGTCAGCGTGACCATTGTGCGCGGCAAGAAACAGATGACTCTCAAATTGATTTTGGGAGAAGCGCGGGACACGAACATCTAAGCAGAAAACCTGAGTCGATCAGTTCATTCAATTGAATTTCGCGGGCCGCTCCAATCACGGAGCGGCCCGTTTTGCATTCCGTTGTTTGTTAGAAGCCGGCGCTCATCTCTGCCTGCGTCACTTGCGCCACCTGCAGGCGCGCCACCGAAACCGGCTCGCTGTAGTGCGTGGCTACAATTTGCGCCGACCGGTCCTGATTCCAATACGGCTCAATTGCGGCAAGCTTTACGCCGGACCGGGCTGCCATCTGCGCCACCTGCGCTTTGCTTGAGATGGTCTGCACCAGAGCGAGAATCGCGACGACAATCGTGCCCACTCCCTGAATGGCGGCGAGCGCGTGTTGCTGGCTGTTTGCGTTCACAATTTTCGCTGCCTGCAATAATGCTGTGTTCACCTGCTGCTGGAAGGTCACGATCTGGTTCTGAAGTTGCGCGAGCACGCTGGCTGATGGATTGGCAAGGTATGCCTTGGCCTGGGCGACTAACAAATTACTGGCCGCGTCGAAGCCGATTGTTGCCGCGGTGAAGATTGGCGCGTCGGCCGGCGCCAGCAGTGCGGCGGTCGAGTCGACAGTGGCCACGGCGCTTTGCAGGGCCGGCGTCCAGCTTGACGATATTCTCGGCTACGCCAGCTGCCGTGCAGCCCTGCATCCAAGGCAGCGGGATTACGAGCGCGATCAGCATCCACGCGCCTAGCTTGGCCTGCTGGCTTGCTGATGCACCGACCGGCTGGATTGTTGCCGGACTGGACGCTGAAGAAGGATCTTTCGCGAGCAGCCCCAAGCAGCGCCGTGGCCAACGCGCTCGCCAGCGATACGGCGGTTCCGGTTCCCACTTTGCCCAGCGAAATACCCTGCTGCGACAACACTCCGGCGACGCTTGCGACCGCGATGAGCAGGCCCGCTGCCGATGTTTTCGGATGATTCCAGATATTCTTGAAGTTCATTTTTGACAACACTCCTTTGTGCCGCGGACTTGATCGCGGCGTGCAGGGTTGAATTGAATTGGAAAACTTGCGCGTCAGCATTTCCTGCACAGGACCGGCGTCACTCGCGCACGCGATGGAACGCCGGCCTTGCACAGGCTCCCGGAGCAGCCCGCGATGTTTTGGATACTTCCGTGGTTCCGGCCCAGCATCCAAAAGCGGGCTGACCTCGACAGACAAAAACGGTTCCTCGCCCCGGTGCCCATCCGAACGCGCAGTTCGACAGCAGCCCGGAAGGAACTCCCTCTGACACCAAAAGAAGGAACACGGGTGCTGGAGAACCGCGCCAGGGAGGGCGTACACATTCGCCCGGCTCGGTATGTCCGCAACTTGTCTTGTTATTTTTAAGGTTAGGCTATTTGCGGTAAATTATCGGCAAACTTGCGTTGGCTGTAGGTGGATGAAAAATAAGGAACTTGCAACAAAGATTCGCGCGGACCCTCTTGACACGCGATTGAGTGGCGGCAAAACCGGGGCCGATTGGCGCGGTTTAAGGGGCCGGGCGCGACGGGGATCGACGCGCGGACGGAGCGACTCTTGCCTTTGGCCCGCTGGCTGGACGGTGTGCAAACAAGTGCCGAGAGGCGAGGCAAAAAAGGGCGGCAAAACGCGCAAAAAGGGGGGAGCCAAAAAGTGGGTGGAAAAAGGAGCCAAAAAGGGCTGAAAAAGGCCAAAAAGGAGTAAAAAAAGTCGATTTTGGGTCGTTTTTTCGCGTTTTTCCGGTGTGATTTTTGTGGAAAATATGCTGATGATAAAAGGGTTAAGTAGGAGTTGCACCAAATTCGCGGCAGCTTTTTTGAAAATTTCAGCGAAAGGGAGGTTTTGGGACGGACTTTCTGGGCGGGAAATCGGCGCGGAAATGCCGGTCGGGCGAGAACTCAGAACGGGGGCGGGAAGGCCCGATTGGACGGTTTTCGGTTGAGTCATAGCTGGCGGGACAATCATGCAATGAGTATGCGCTTAATGCGGGAAATGATCGGCAAACCTGGGGAGGGATTTTTGCCTTGCAGATTCAGAGGTTTGCGGTGAATGGGTGAGGATGGTGGCTTGACCACAGAAGACGGGGTTCAGGTTTCAGGTGTCAGGTGCCAGAAAAGCGGAGATTAGTGATGCGGGAGCGAGGGAGGCGGGAGGAAGGAACGACGAAGTGCGGGCGAGGACGCCCGCACGACAGCCGGCGAGACGCCGGCGCTACGGCAGGCAAGACGCCAGCGCTGCGAGCGAACACGGAGTAAGGGAGCGTCCGAGCGTTTCGGTCCGCCAGGTTTCCACACAATTAACCCCGGCATCAACCTGATTTCTTTATGTATCTGCGTCCGCGTACTTCGTAGTCGCTGCTGACCACGCGCGCGATTGCTTCGGTGTAGGCCAGGTGTTCTTCGGCGAGGATACGCTCGGCGAGCGAGTGTTCATCGTCTGAATCGAGCACTGGAATCGCGCGCTGAACGACGATCGCGCCGTGATCAAGCTCTTCGTCGACAAAGTGGACGGTGCAACCCGTGACCTTTGCGCCGTAGGCAAACGCCTGCTCCTGCGCTTCAAGCCCCGGAAAGGCAGGGAGCAGCGAGGGATGAATATTGAGAACGCGATTGGGAAACGCGGCGACGAATTGCGGCGAAAGAAGGCGCATGTAACCGGCGAGGCAGACCAAGTCTACATTGTGCGCGCGCAGGGATGCGATGACATCGGCGTCGTGGTCTTCACGCTTGCGGCCTTTCGACTCGAGCACTGCGTGCGGCAGACCAAGTCGCTCTGCTGCGGATATGCCTGCGGCGTTGGCGACGTTTGAGATTACGACGGCGATTTCGGCGCCCTTTAAATTTCCGGTGCGGATTGACTCGGCGATGGCGAGAAAGTTGGAGCCGCGGCCGGAGAGCAAGATTCCCAGTCGCACCGCCTTACGCTCGACGGCCGGGCTAATAATCACGTGTACTGTACCCGGCGCTCGCCTTTGACCACGCGGCCAATGACGTAGAACTTCTCTTCAGACCGGTCGAGCAGGTTCTTAGCGCGGGTAAACTTCGCCGCTGGAATTGCCGCGATGAGCCCGATGCCCATGTTGAAGGTGCGCATCATCTCGTCTTGCGGAATGTTGCCCAGCTCGCGCAGGTGCTCGAAGATGGGCAGCACCGGCCACGAGCCAATCTCGACTTGCGCCGTGACTCCCTTGGGCAGGATGCGCGGCAGGTTCTCGGTGATTCCGCCGCCGGTGATGTGCGCCATGCCGGTGGTCAGCCCCGCGCCGACGAGCTTCTGGATCACGTGCAGATAGCTGCGGTGCGTGCGAAGGAGCGATGCGCCAGCCTTTTCTTTAATCGCCGTCACGTATTGCGTGGCCTTGTATCCGGCCACCTCGAACAGCAGCTTGCGCGCCAGCGAGTAGCCGTTGGTGTGCAGGCCGGTTGAGGGCAGACCGATGAGCACGTCGCCGGGCTTGATGCCGGCGCCGGTGACCATTTTGTCGCGATCGACAGCGCCAACAATGAATCCGGCGAGATCGTACTCGCCGTCAGAATAGAAGCCGGGCATCTGCGCCGTTTCGCCGCCGATGAGCACGCAGGCGTTGGCTTTGCAGGCATCGGCAAGGCCGCTGACGACGCTCTCGACCACATCTTCATCGAGCTTGCTTGTCGCAAGGTAATCCAGAAAGAAGAGCGGAGTGGCGCCCTGCACGGCAATGTCGTTTACGCAGTGGTTGACCAAGTCAACGCCCACGGTTTGGTGCAGGCCGAGTTGAAAGGCGACCTTGAGCTTGGTGCCGACGCCGTCGGCCGAGCTGACCAGGATGGGATTCTTCCAGCGCTGCATATCGAGCCGGTAAAGCGCGCCGAATCCGCCAATGCCGCCCAATACATTGCGATTAAAGGTTTTCTGCGCCAGATACTTGATGCGCTCCTTGGCGTGGTCGCCGCTACGCAGGTCGACGCCCGCGTCGGCGTAGGTCACGGTTTTGGGTGCGGTCTCGGGTGCCACGGTTTTGGCTTTCATATATGAGGGTCACTTCTGCGCAGATGTACCGGAAGTCAGAATTCTAGCAGCAATGATCCGGGCCATTTCCCACAAAACGCGATGCGGGGCGGCAGGGTGCTGTGGCCACCCGTTTGCAAGATGCGGCGGGAATTTTTCGGGAAAGATGGAAAGTCGGCTTGACATTGAAATTGGGTCAGGCTATTCTGGGTTGGAAAGTCAGCTTTACATGGGGCGGATGGCTGGAAATCGTGGCGCAGGCCATTACAAATCGGGTTAAGGAGCTGCGGATTGCCCTCGGTTGGACCCAGGAACAGCTGGCCCAGGCCGCGGGAGTTTCGCGGCAGAGCATCAATTCGATCGAGCGCGACCGCTATGTGCCCTCGCTTGAGCTGGCCCTGATTTTTGCGCGCATCTTTTCCTGTCCTACGGACCAAATTTTTCAGTTGGAGAGCAAATCATGACTCACCCCATCCTAAGGCGGGTACTTATGCTCGATCAGGTCGCCGACGAACGGTCTCGCGAGCATCAACGCCGGTCGACGAGCGCGGCGGCCGATCGTTGGTACGCTGATCGCCTTTGTGATGCTCGAATACCATTTGCTCGTCGAGCACCGCGTGCAATGGGATCTGATTGCCGTGATTTATGCGATGGGCCTGACTAAGGTTGCACTGATGCGCTGGTATCACTTCAAGAACTAGATTCTTCGCAGACTTTTTTGTGCTTGATTCGCTGCGACAACGTGAAAGGAAATCCAATGATTCTGATTGACAGTAAGAGCCTGAAAAAAACTTTGCCGCTGCTCATTGGCCTGTTGATCGTGGCCCAGATTGACCTGGCGAGCGCCGCAGGCTGGCCGCAATCGCTTTTGTCGTTGCTGCATCTGACGGCTGCAAACAATGACCTTTGCCGCGGCGTATGTGCTGGACTGGGAACGTCCATTGACGTTTTGGTGATCTTCCAACTTGTGCGGATTTATGCAAAGCGAGCAATGCAGGACGGTGTCGATGCAGAGCTGGAATGAGGTTATTTGCAGCGGTACCAGTGAACCGGCACGGGTGAACCGGAAAAGGAGAATTTGAAAATGAATCCACTCTATCGTTCGCGCGACCCTAAGATCCGGCGCATGCTGGCCATCGCTAATTTCTCTCTGGTTTTCGGCCTGCTGCCGTGGGTTTTTCGCGAGTACATACCTTTCAATCACAATTGGGTCGACGCATTCTGCGGATTCTTCATTGGCATTTCCATCACGGTGAACTTGTATTGCCTGCGCGTGGCGCGCCGTTGCCGCGAAACGCGAGCCTGAACTTGTGACTCGCATTGGCGTTGTAGTCGAAGCGCGATTTTCTAAACAGTGAAAGGAAGACTCAACCATGATCCTCAGTAAACTCGAAAACTCTCCCGAAAAGAAGATCCCCTTTGCAATGGCATTGATCGTAGTGGGCTTGTCGATGACTGTGATCGGCGTCAACTGGGCGAGATTTGCGCATTCGGCGCCGCATTTGGGAACCGACTGGAACGACTTCTTCCGTGGCGCAATCCTGGGCTTCGCCATTGTTCTGGAAATTGCGGGCGTTGCGATTGCGGCGTCTGCCGCTGCGGCGAAAAAGCGTCAGGCGCAATAAAGTCGGCTGCCGATTCGATCGGATCTGATCACGATGATCTGTTCATGCCGTTTTGCGCGCCGGCGCGAATTGGCGCGCTGCAGCTTGGCTGATTTTGCCAAGCTGTCTTGCAGCGTTCGGCCTTCTATACTGAATCGACAATGAGCAAGAAGATTGGGAGCGGCAAGGCTCGGAGCGCAAAGACCGCGAGCGCAAAGAATCGGAGCGCCGAAATTGGGGATTCCGAGGTTCGCGCATCGCGACGCGTTCGTTCGGAAGAGCTCCAGCAGCGCGCGGAGAAGTTTTTCCCCGGCGGCGTCAATTCGCCTGTTCGAGCCTTTAAGGCGGTTGGCGGCTCGCCGCCATTCATTGAACGCGCCGAGGGCGCTTATCTCTACGACGCTGACGGCAATCGATTCATCGACTACTTCGGCTCCTGGGGCCCGATGATCCTGGGCCACGCATTTCCGCCCGCCGTCGAGGCCATCGAGCGCGCGGCGCGCAATTCGGCGAGTTTCGGCGCATCCACCGCCGCCGAAGCCGATTTAGCCGAACGCGTCAGCGCCTGCTATCCCACGATTGAAAGAATGCGCTTCGTAAGTTCCGGCACCGAGGCGACCATGTCGGCCATTCGAGTGGCGCGCGCCGCGACCGGCCGCAAGCTGATTATCAAATTCGACGGCTGCTACCACGGCCACTCTGATGGACTGCTGGTGAAAGCAGGTTCCGGTGTGGCAACACTTGGAATCCCTGGCTCGGCCGGTGTTCCGAAAGAGATCGCGCGGCTTACTCTTGCGTTGCCGTTTAACGACCTCAAGGCTGTCAAAGCTGCTTTCGCGGCGCACCCGAAGGCCATCGCCGCTGTGATCGTGGAGCCTATCGTTGGCAACGCCGGGTGCATCGCGCCCGCGGCCGGCTATCTTGCCGGCCTGCGCAAAATCGCCGCGAGCAACGGCGCGCTGCTTATCGCAGATGAAGTCATGACCGGCTTTCGTGTTGCTCTGGGCGGCGCGTGCGAACTCTACTCGCTCGATCCAGATCTCATCACGTTGGGAAAAATTGTTGGCGGGGGTCTGCCTGTCGGCGTGTTCGGCGGCAAAGGCAAATTCATGGATCAGCTCGCGCCTTTGGGGCCGGTTTATCAGGCCGGAACACTCAGCGGCAATCCGCTGGCCATGGCGGCGGGACTCGCGACCATCAGCTATCTGCAGAAACATGCAGCAGAAGTTTACCCGCGCCTTGAGGCGACTACCAAAGCCGTCGCTGAGGGCGTTGCGAAGGAAGCTTCTCGCGCCGGAGTCGCGCTCACAACCAATCGCGTTGGCTCGATGTGGACCTGGTTCTTCACAAAAGGCCCAGTCACCAATTTTGCTAGAGCGGCCAAAAGCGACACTCAGGCATTCGGGCGCTTTCATCGCGCGATGCTCGATCGCGGCATCTGGCTTCCGCCCTCGCAGTTTGAGGCTGCATTTATTTCGACTGCCCACGGCGACGCTGAGGTCACGGCCACGATTTCTGCGGCACGTGAGGCATTCTCGGCCTTGCGCGAAGAGCTGAACCGCTCACTCAAGCCCACGTATCGAGAGTCACAAAACGGTGCGTCCTTTTGTACTCCGCGATGAGCCTCTCTGCCGCGAGGATCGAAGGCTGGCGATTTGCCGCCGGATCGTTGTGACCGCCGTCATGCAGCACGATGTTCGCCGCGCGGCCCGACTGCTGTAGCCGATCGATCTTGTTCATCAACCGCGTCGCAATCCGGTTCGGCGAAGGATCGCTCCAGTCGGGCACCATTGCGTTCCACAGCACCGGCTGGAGACCCATTTCACGCGCGATGCGAAACACTTCTGGCCGACGCGCTCCGTAAGGGCGGGCGGAAAAACTTCACCGGAACGCGTGTGATTTGCTGAAGCGTCTGCTGAGTGCGCTTCAGTTCTTCTCGAATTACTTCCGAAGAGCTTCGCGCCAGGTTGGGATGCGACCAGGTGTGATTTCCGATGACGTGCCCGGCCGCAGCCATTCGCCGCACGAGTTCCGGCTCTGCTTGGGCCTGCGCGCCGAGCAGGAAAAAAGTTGCACGCACTTCATGGGTTGCAAGAATGTCGAGCAGCTTGGGCGTCCAAGTCGCGATTCGGTCCGTCGTCGAAGGTGAGCGCAATCTCGCCGGGGCGTGCGGGCGCAGTGAGCGCGCTGCCAAAAAGCCGCGAACCCGGCCACATGGAAGCATAGGCATACACGCCTGCCGCGACGCCCGCGCACGCGGCCACGCCCAGCCCTGCGTAAACTCCGGTCGCGATTGGAGAGATCATTTTGCCTTTCGGTTCGCGAGCCCTTCAGTATTCTGCATCGCGGCGAAAATTGACAACTTGCCCGCGCCTTTGAGTTTCACATCGTCTTGGCATGGATGTTCTCGTCGCTCTGCCGCTTTGCATGCATCGCGCCCGCTGCCATCCGCTGCGTGGCGCGTTTTTCGCTGGAACGACGCTCCTGCCGCCAAGTCGTCATCGAAGTTATGCCGTAGTTCCACACCGCGGTGAAGAGCAGGCCGATGACTGCCGCCAGCACCCACGGAACACCGTGGCGGAAGGCCTCACTCGCGATGGCCACGTTGGCCGCCACGCCCAATCCGCAGGCCAGGCAGAACGTGACCAGGCCGCTCCAGAATCTCCATCCCTTGAGCCGCCGGTCGCGATAGGTTACGGAGTTGTTCAGAACAAAATTCAGAATCATCACGATGAATGTCGCTATGGCCTGGCCCGCGGCGAAGCTCAGCCCGGCAAGCTTGAGCAGCGCGCTCAAAATCAGCAGGTGGACGCCGACGCCGAGCGCACCGACCATGGCGAAGAGCACAAAGCGCACATTCACGACGTTGCCGAGGTGCTTATCTACGAGCAGCTCGAAGTACTCGAGACCGACCACTATATCGAGCTTGCTCTCGCCATGCTCGCGCTGCCCGAAGCGATAAGGAACCTCGCCGATGCGCAGCCCCGGCCCCGCCGAGAGCACAATGTCCAGCAGAATTTTGAAGCCGATGCCCGAAAGCCGATGCGCAAACTGCTCGAAGGTCGCCAGGCGCACCATGAAAAAGCCGCTCATGGGATCGCTCAGCTCATGCTCCGCGCCCATGAGGCTCAGACGCCGGCCCAGATGGCTGAGCTTTACGCGCCACTGCGTAAACTCGCCCATGCTGCCGCCGGCAATGTTGCGCGAGCCAACGACGAGATCGAGATTTTCATCGCGAATCCGGCGCAGCATTTCCGGCAGAACGGTTTCATCGTGCTGCATATCGGCATCCATCACCGCGACGAAAGGCGCCGCGGTGCCGAGAATCCCCTCAATGCAGGCTGACGCCAGGCCTCGCCGGCCGATGCGCTGTAGGACGCGCACATTGTCGTGCTGTTCAGCCAGCAGGCGCACCACGTCGGCGGTGCCGTCGGGCGAGTCGTCATCCACAAAAATTACTTCATAGCGGACGCCGTGGAGCGCTTTCTCCAGCCGATCGACAATCGGACCCACATTGCCGCTCTCGTTGAATGTGGGCAGCACGATCGCCAGATCGTAGGCCATTGTTTCCTCCGCGGCTCTTGTTCAATCTCGATGCGGCTCGGCTTGGCAGCCGACGCCCCGCTCTCATCCTTATACAACTTGGAAGAATCGGCGGGCCAGCGCTGTTTCTCCGGGGAACCACGAGAGTCTCCCATGAACTTTGGCGCAGCCCGCGGAAAGTTCAAAGAAGCTGCGGGCGTATACTGGGATTGTTCGGGTCGCATCCTGAGTTTTCGGAGCGGCACTGGAGCCAATCATGAGCCTTACCCAACCTCCCGTCGGGCGCGCATTCCTCGCAGCCCGGTGTCTCCGTACCCAAAGTCACTATGCCCGCGCTCACAGAGATGAAGCGCCAGGGCAAGCCCATCTCCGCGCTCACCGCGTACGACTATTCCACCGCGCGCCTCGTTGACGAGGCTGGGGTCGACCTCATTCTTGTCGGCGACTCGCTGGCCATGGTCGTCCTCGGCCAGGAAAACACGCTGGCCGTCACGGTGGACGAGATGCTGCACCACACGCGCGCCGTAAGCCGCGCCGTTCATCGCGCCCTGGTCGTCGCCGACATGCCGTTCGGCAGCTATCACGGGGCGATATCTGACGCCGTGGCCAACGCCGTGCGGTTCGTGAAGGAAGCCGGCGCCGAAGCAGTCAAGATTGAGGGACCGCGCATCGAGCTGGTCCGCGCTCTGGTTGCGGCCGAGATTCCCGTCGTTGGCCATCTCGGACTCACGCCGCAAAGCGTCCATCGCATGGGCGGCTATCGCGTGCAGGCCCGCACTGCCGAAGCCGCGCGCGAGCTTGAAGCCGACGCACTTGCGCTGGCTCGTGCCGGCGCGGGCGCCATCGTGCTCGAAGGCGTTCCCCGCGAGGCGGCCGCGGCAATCACCGCCGCGCTGCCCATCCCGACGATCGGAATTGGCGCCGGCCCGGAATGCGACGGGCAGATTCTCGTCTTCCACGATCTCGTCAATCTCAGCTTTGCGCCGCCGGCCAAATTTGTTCGCCGGTATGCGGATGCGTCCGCGCTTTTCCGCTCGGCGATTGAGCACTATCGCGAAGACGTGGAGCATCGCGCCTTTCCGTCGGACGCGGAGAGCTATCACCTGTCGTCCGCAGTTCGGCAGGGCGGCGCATCTGCCGGTTCGATGGCCGGAGATGCGGGGATGGAATTCGATTCTGAAGACGCGGTCGTGAATCGGGACGCCTTCGAGGATTGGGCGAGCTGACCCTGATGGAGATCCTTCGTACTGTTGATGATTTGCGCCGCTGGTCGCGCGCGGCCCGCGCGGCCGGGCCCGGCAACAGCGTCGGCCTGGTGCCCACGATGGGCGCGCTGCACGCTGGCCACGCCTCGCTTATTCGCGCTGCCCGCGCGTCGTGTTCCCACGTTGCCGTCAGCCTCTTCGTTAATCCCACGCAGTTCGGCCCCGGCGAGGATTACGCGCGCTATCCGCGATCTTTTGAGGCTGATTGCGCTCTCGCGGAATCTGAAGGCGCTGATGTGCTTTTCGCTCCCAGCTGTCGAAGAGCTTTACCCCAATGGCCCCGCTTCGACTTTCGTTGAGGTTCCCGACCTGGGCGATCGCCTCGACGGCGCATCTCGCCCCGGCCATTTTCGCGGCGTCGCTACCGTCGTCGCCAAGCTGCTGATCGCCGCTGAGCCCGATCGCGCCTTCTTCGGGCAAAAAGACGCAGCGCAGGTCGCGATCATCCACCGCATGGTCGCCGATCTCGGCCTCGCAACGGAGATTGTTGCCTGCCCCATCGTTCGCGACGTTGACGGCCTGGCGCTCAGCTCGCGCAACGCTTACCTTAGCCCCGCGGAGCGAGCACAGGCGCTGACTCTTAGCCGCGCTGTTCGTGAAGTTGAGTCGCTTGTCGCCGGGGGCGAGCGCCGCGGGCCGGTGTTAATTGAGGCGGCACATGGAGTTTTTGCCGATGCACGCAGCGACGTCGGCTCGGAGCCCGAAGTGCGAATCGACTATATCGCGCTGGTTGACTGGGCGACACTGGAGCCGGTCGAAATTGCTGCGCCCGAGACGCTGTTCGCAGTGGCTGCGTATGTTGGACCAACGCGGTTGATTGATAATGCGATCCTGCAATGAGCCGGCGAAAGAAATCGGTTGCGCTGGCTGGCGCGTTCGCTGCAACCTGATAGTGAATGCCGGAGCTGCCTGACATCACCGCTTACATCGCTGCGCTTGAGCCGCGCATTGTCGGTCAGACTCTCGAACGAGTGCGTTTGCACAGCGTTTTTGTTTTGCGCACCGCGGATCCGCCGATTGAGTCTGTCAATGGCCGGACGGTTCGTGAGATTCGCCGCATCGGCAAGCGCATCGCGATCGGCGTCGAAGGCGGAGATGGGGCCGGTTCTGATGACTACATTTGGCTTGTCATCCATCTGATGATTGCAGGGCGTCTGCATTGGCGTCCGCCGGGCGCGAAACTCGCTGGCCGACAGGCGCTTTTGGCCCTTGACTTTGCGGATGGGACGATGGTTCTGACGGAGGCAGGCTCCAAGCGGCGTGCCTCGCTTCATCTGGTGCGCGGCGAGCAGGCGCTTCACGACATCGATCCTGGCGGCGTGGAGATTTTCTCTTCGGATATGAATGAATTTCGTGCTGCGCTGACCCTGGAGAACCGCACCCTCAAGCGCGCCCTTACCGATCCGCGCCTGATCAGCGGCGTGGGCAACGCCTACTCCGACGAAATTCTGCACGCCGCGCGTCTCTCGCCGATCACGCTCACGCACAAGCTCACGCCTGACGAGTGGCAGCGACTTTATGACGCTACGCGCTCGACGCTTTCTTTATGGACCGATCGACTTGTGGCTGAGGCAAAAACGAAATTCCCTGAGGGAGTGACTGCGTTCCGTCCGGAGATGGCGGTTCATGGCCGCTTCGGAAAGCCCTGTCCGCGCTGCGGCAACCCAATTCAGCGAATCAGGTACGCCGACAACGAAACCAACTACTGCGCCACTTGCCAAACCGGCGGCAAAGTTCTGGCCGACCGCAGCCTGTCTCGTTTGCTGGGGGCTGACTGGCCGCGCACTCTGGACGAACTGGAAGCGCTCAAGCGCCGCTAGAGCGGAACCAGAGTTGCTGCGTGGTGTTGAGATTCGAAGTGCGTCGCCGGGCGATAACGGTCCGATCCCAACGACGAAGATTCGTCGTCGGGGACCCCGGAATGGCCGCGTCGAAAAGACGTTCCGCTTTCGGGACGCGCCGACTCTTGTTTGCCGTAAGGCCTTTGGCTGCTATCTATGACTCCTTGGTGTTAGTTACCACTTCTGCGCTCCAGGCCTGAATTGCCTTGACATCGTTTCCTTGCATACCGCATCGTGATTGCGGCGGCTCCTTTAAAACGGGGCGCGCGAGAAGCCTGTTCCATGGGGCTTTTGCGCTCGGGAGTCGAGCCTCAAAACCCGTTGTGGAGGATTCAAGAATGCATGCTGTCACCTGCTCTGCGATTCTGTTGTCGTTGGTGTTTACCAAGCACACCTTGATTGTGGTTTTCGTAACAGCAATCTTCCAGTGGTTGCTTGGCGCACTCTGGTATGGGGTGATTTTCAAGAAGTCGTGGATGGCCCTGGCCGGCTTTTCCGAGACCAACAAGCCGAAGAACGGCGCCATGACGATGGTCTTCTCGTTTATCGCCTGCCTGATGCTGTCGTATGTCCTGGCGCACGTAATAGCGTTTACGGGAGCCATCACGTACACCGCGGGCGCAAAGTTCGGCATCGTCTGCTGGTTGGGATTTATGGCGCCGCCGCTCTTTACGCAGCACATTGCTGAGAATCGCCGCGCCAATCTGTTTGCCATCAATGCCGCGTATTGGCTTCTGGTGATGGCTCTTGGCGGCGGTCTGCTGGCAGCCTTCCACGGGTAGCAAGTTTCTCGCTTGATTTTTTGGGCTCGATCACTTTGGCGTCGCGCCGGCACAGGGGCAATTTCTTCGTGAAATTGCCCCTTTTGCATTTCATCGCTGGCGGCGCGTGAGGCACGTCTCGGCGATTTCATGCTGCGGATGATTTTCGATGGCCATGGCCTCGCCGCCATACAACTCCTGTGACGCCCTGGACCCCTGTCGTCATAAAATCGACACATGAGCCGCTCAAGAATCAGCACCGACGGCGCGCCAGCTGCGATCGGGCCATACGCGCAAGGCGTGCGCGCAGGAAACCTCATCTTTACGGCCGGCCAGATTGCTCTCGATCCGAGCACGGGACAGGCTGTCGCGGGCGGAATCAAAGAACAAACAACGCGAGTTCTCGAAAATGTGAAGGCCATTCTTGAGGCCGGCGGCAGCAGCCTGGGCCAGGTGGTCAAGACGACCGTTTTTCTCAAAAACTTCAACGATTTCGCCGCTATGAATGAGGTCTACGCGTCGTACTTTGGCGCCGATGATGACGTACCGGACTGCCAGCGCGCTCCACGGTTGAAGTGGCCCGCTTGCCGCGCGATCTGCTGGTCGAGATTGAAGTTGTTGCCGAGGTCTGATCGGGGCAGCGGGCTCGCTTGTATCATGAGGCTGTGACGTGAGGCGGCGCAGAGCAGGCCCTGAGTTCACTGGATACCATTGGGCGATGGCGCGCGCGATGCCGCAAATGCTGGAGGTTAACTTGAGCAGTTCCGAAAGCGATTCAGAAGCATCCGCGAAAGTCGTCCGCAGCGATGCGGAGTGGCGAACGCTGCTGACCCCGCAGCAGTATCACGTGCTGCGCGAGAAAGGCACGGAGCGCCCATTTACCGGCCTGCTCACCGAGAATCACGAGACCGGCAACTACCATTGCGCCGCGTGCGGTGCGCTGCTTTTCATGAGCGGCGCCAAGTTCGACTCCGGGTGCGGCTGGCCGAGCTTCATGCTCCCTGCAGGCTCTAAATCCGTTGTAGAGCACGAGGACACGAGCCACGGCATGCGGCGGGTTGAAGTGACCTGCGCCCGCTGTGGCGGCCATCTGGGCCACGTCTTTCCTGACGGCCCGCGGCCTACGGGACTGCGCTACTGCATCAACTCCGCGTCGCTCAGCTTTACCCGCGAAGGCGAATGAGCGCGCGAGGGAATGCGCTCTCTCCGAATCCCGCCTTCTTGCACACAACAAAACCCCGTCCTTTCGGGACGGGGCCGTTGGAACCCTCAATAAACGGACATAAGCGCAGCAGATAGTTGTGCGCATAAGATGGAATTGCGGAAAGTCTTACGCCTTGGCGACTTTTCCGCTCTTGATGCAGCTGGCGCAGACGCGCAGCCTCTTTGACGCGCCGTTCACCATTGCCTTCACCGCCTGCAGGTTCACGTTCCAGCGCCGACGGGTGATGTTGTGCGCGTGCGAGATGTTATTGCCGAAGCGCGGCCCTTTGCCGCAGATGTCGCAAGTTTGTGCCATGGTCCAACTCCAGATCTTGTAATGATTTCGGCGCCGTTCAAGCGGGCGGAACGCACTCAGCGCGCGCGCGCCATTACGCTTGCCGAATCTTCAGTATATCAGCCGTTGGCGCCCAGCTTTGGGGGCGCACGCACCACTGCGGCCACCGGCACTTGGAACATCGTGACGGTGCCCGCCTGACTGTGGTTCAGCTCAGTTTGCCGGCGGTGGAGCGGCAGCCGGTGGCGCGCCGCCAGCAGGTGCCGCTGCAGCCGGTGGGCCACCCATTTTTGGAATGACGAATTCTTCGGGCATTTCAGTGGCCGCGATGGCAGGTTCCGCATGTCACTGTCATTCCCATCGAGTCCGGATCGAGCGTCTTGGCCTTGCTGATGTAGTCGGCGTTGATCTGCTGCGTCATCGCGTACATGATGCGCGCGATCTTCTTGTCGTCCTTGGAGTCGTCGGCGAAGTTCAGCATCGGCCGACCATTGGGCATCTTCTTGGTCGCGTCGGCCGCGTGGCAGAAATCGCAATGCACGCCGAGGGAGCCGGCCCACCCTCCCATGATCTCGCGGACCTGCATCGCGGTCAGGTCCTTGGGCAGCACCTGAAGGTTGGTGGGAGCCGGAAGGCTGCGCATGGGCTGGCCGCCGGGCGCCATAGCATTCCCCGGAGGAGCCCCAGCAGGCGGAGCTTGGGCAGCTGGCGGCTGGTCTTGCGTCGCTTGCACTCCAGAGGTCGAGGCAAGCACGGCTACGGTCATGATTGCGACCGCGGCGGCGGGTGAGAGCAGGGAAGTGAGCTTCACGGGCGGGTTCCTCTCGATACTCGTTTTTCGGGGGACGCGTTTTGGGGGCCTACTTGGGGGCCTGTTCTTGAAACCCCGGTTCGTTCACGGTAACAGTCTAAACGCGCCGCCCGGACGCTGGGGCGGGCGCACGAAGAAAGATGTGTTTGCCTTCCATTTTTTTCGGCCCCGACACACATTCGTGACCGGGGAGCGAGAAGCGCAGCGGCAGCTCCACGGCGTGGCGGATGCCGATGCGCCGCGTGACGAGCACGCGCGTGACGCGGAATCCATCGTCGCGGACCTGAAGAGGCGAAGCCGGATCGAGCGAGATCGAGGCCGTTGTGGGCTGCGCGAGTGATCCCAAGCGCCTGGCACAGACGGCCGGGGCCGCCGGTGAGGTCGCACGGCGCCGCGTCTGGCGGCAGGCCGCGACGGCGCGCCATTTGCTCGATCCCGGCCACCGGCTCGAGCGCGCGCAGGAGGATGCCGCCTCCCAGACCTTCTTCCTCGCAGGAGAAATTCATGCAGTAATAGCGGCCATAGATGAAGTAGACATACGCGTGCCCCGGCGGCCCGAACAGGACTTCGATTCCGCGGCGTTGGCCCGCGATGCGAGTGCGCGGCGGGATCGGGGGTCGCGTTGTGCGGGCCAAGGTAGGCTTCGACTTCGACGATGCGGCCGGCCAGCCATCCGGAGCGAGTGCGGTGCGCGAGGACTTTGCCGAGCAGCCGCGGAGCCACGTGCTCCGGCGGGGCCTGAAAAAAGGAGCGCTTCAGCAGCTTGCCGCGCAGCTGGTCTGTCCGCTTCGGCATGTGCGCCTTCTTCATGCCTTTTTGTGTGTCTTGTTCCATTCCTCGATCAGCGCCAGAACCTCTTCGGCGTGGCCCTGCGGCGTAACTTTGGGATAGATGTGCAGCAGCGTCTGGTCGGGGCCGATCACGAACGTGGTCCGCTCGATGCCGATCACTTTCTTGCCGTACATGTTCTTTTCCTTCAGCACATCAAACTGTTTGCAGACTTTCTCGTCTACATCAGCAAGGAGTGTGTACGGAAGGTCGAACTTTGCGCGGAACTTGGCCTGGTCGCGCGGCGTGTCGCGGCTGATGCCCAGAACCACGGCGCCCGCAGCCTGGAGTTTCTTGAAGGTATCGCGAAAGCCGCAGGCCTCAATGGTGCAGCCAGGGGTATCGGCCTTGGGATAAAAGAAGAGGATCACCGGCTTGCCGGCAAAATCGGAGAGGCTTACGGTTTTGTCCTCGTCGGTTTGCAGGGTAAAGTCGGCGACTTTCTCATTGAGCTTCATGGGGAATATCCTTTCAGATTATGGGAGATGGATGGGCTCGTCATGCGGCAGATGGGTCGGGCCTGACGGGCCGGATGAGCCGAGTTAGTTGAGCCGGTTTGGATGAGTTGAAGCGGGCGGGCGATCTGGCCGCCAGTTTCGATTCCAGTTTTGATTATTGTCGAGGGAAGTGGAACGTGTCATCGCCAGGTTCAAGTCGCTTGTGGATAAAGGCAGCCGCGCTGCTTGGTCCCGCTGCGTTTGTTTTTCTCATTTCCGCGCATGCGCAGTATCCCGGCCAGATCGCCAAACCCGAGACGAACGCTCCCGATCTGCGCGCTGTCGCGGTCTTCGAGTGGACCGGCGATGAAGCGCATCCCAAGGCCGCCGGCTTGTCCCCATCTGCATCTACGACGGCCAGGATCTGAATGACGCGGGCATCTACCTTACACATCCCGAGCCGCTGGCACTTGAAAGCGACGTCGAGTATCAGCTGCAGCAGGATGGCAACCCGGTGGGCCTCTTCGACGTTGATACTTCTGCGCGAGAGCAGGGCGGATGGGTCGGCTACGGCAAGTGGAGACCGCTGCCCAAAGCGAAAGCCGCGCCAACGCAAGTGGCCAAGATCGATGCAGACGACGATGCGCAGAGCGACGTGCCGATTCTGCACCGGAAGCATCACGCCGATGATTCGGGCGGAAGCGGCGGCGGTTCTGGTTCAGGTTCGGGGACCAATTCCGGTTCAAATTCGGGCGGGCCCGCTCCCGATCCCGACCGTCCTACGCTGCACAAGGGCGGCGACGCTTCAACTGCGAGTTCCGGCGGTGCGAGTTCGGGCGGCTCGAGTTCCGGCAGCTCAGGCCAATCCAATTCTGGATCAGGCTCCGGCTCGAATTCGGGCGGCGATTCGAGCGCGCCGCCTTCCGATCCGGATCGTCCCGTTCTGCATCGCACGGACGACAGCTCAGCGCCTGGCGGCGGATCGAGTGACGACTCAGGCCGCCCCAAGCTGAAGAAAAAGAAAAACGATGACGATGTGGGCTACGTTGAAGACGTCGCCAGTGGCGGCGGATCCCAACCGTCCGCATCTCTCGTATGGCAAGTTTGCGGGTTATGGCGCGCCTGTTGTTCCCACGCTCTTTGGCCTGCCGCCGGACATGCAGCAGACTGTCGCCGTCTCTGATGCGACTGACCATCCCGCGCATCCCTGGAACTACATCTGGGCCAACCCTGACGACGAAGACAAGATGCAGTCCGCGATGGAAGATGCAGCGCGCACCGCGCTTGGGCTGAATCCGCCGCCCGCGCCAAAACATAAACCCAGGACGGCTGCCGCGCACAGCGGCGGCCAAGCCAGCCGAGCCGACGTCCGCTCCGCCGCCTGCTCCGCTGCTCGTCGAGCAATTCCGCGTCTTCGAGCTGGCTTACGGCTCGGGCGCGACCATGGTGCTTTCTGCGCACACCGCCGATGCCGGCGCCAAGGAGAAATTTGTCACTCTGATTGCGCAGCCCGATCTCTATGGAGGCGTAACCGTGCTGCTGAAGAACGTGACCGACGCCGCTCACCTGGACGACACGCCGCGCATGCGGCTGGTGGATGCCGTGGAGGCCGAAAACGACAATCGCGGCGAGCTTCTGTTTGAGCTCCGCGGCGCGACTCAGCGCCAATTCGCCCTCTATCGCGTGCTGCGCGGCGACGCCACGCGCATCTTCCTCAGCGGGCCGGAATCGATTGCGACTGCCGCGGCCAAATGATGCAGGCCCATTTTGGTCGCGCCGCACCGTGCGCCTTTGGAATCAGTCGGGTTTGGTCGATAGAGGTCAATGTTGATCACGTAACTTACAGAGCTGTTTGCTCTTTGTGCACTCCCTTTCGGTACTTTCGCTTCTTCTTTATCGTGCCGAACCGCGCATTTTATCCGGGTTCCTATACAATAAGAAGATACAAGTGGGCACATTGACACTTCTCAAGGATTTCCCTTCGCATGGCATCTGTGATCACCGGCCCCCAAATCGATCCCGTCTCTACTGAGTCAACCGAGCCCACTTCCGCAGTTACCGAGTCGAACGCATCGGCTGCCGCATCCGCCTCCGTGGCCGCTAAAGCCGTTGCCAAGTGGCGCCAGATTCGCATGGGACGCAAGAACGCCGTCAGCGATGGCTTGAGCTGGCCGATGGTCTTTGTGATCGCGCGTCTTTCACGTGGGCGCGATAGCCGCGCTGTTTCTCTTCAGCTGGCAGCGCCTGCTGGTCATGGCCATTCTCTATATCCTGGCCATCAACGTGGGCATCGGCATGTGCTATCACCGCCTGCTTACGCATCGCGGCTACCAGGTGCCCAAGTGGCTTGAATACACGATGACGGTCTTCGCCACGCTCTCGCTTGAGGGCGGACCGATCTTCTGGGTTTCCACGCATCGCGTGCATCACCAGCTCAGCGACAAAGAAGGCGATCCGCACACCCCGCGCGAAGGCGGCTGGTGGGCGCACGCCGGATGGATACTTTTCGGCCAGTCATTGCACCTGCAGATTGAGGCGCTCTCGCGCTACTCGCCCGACCTCAGCCGCGACCGCTTCCATGTGTGGCTCAGCAAATACCACTGGATTCCGATCACGATCAGCGCCGTGCTTCTGTTCTCACTCGGATGGTACTGGGGCGGTTTCGTCAACGGCCTGGCGATGTTCCTGTGGGGCGCGCTGCTGCGCGTAACGCTGGGTCTTCACGCCACGTGGCTCGTGAATTCTGCAACGCACATGTGGGGCAAGCGCCGCTTTGATACTCACGACGACTCGCGCAACAGCTGGTGGGTCGCGCTGCTGACCGGCGGCGAGGGCTGGCACAACAACCATCACGCGCATCCCGTCTCCGCGCGCCACGGCCTCACCTGGTACGAGATCGATCCCAACTTCTGGGGCATCTGGATTTTGTCGAAGACTCGGCCTCGCCAAAAAAGTGCAGGTGGCCAAGTTCGACCGCGACGACCCCAAGCCCGCGGGGATGTAACGAGCCGGGATCGAACGATCTGGGATGGAAAGATCTGGCCGGCGGTCCGGCGGTTTCACACTTCGGATGGGCAGCAGTCGAACACTCTGAACTTGCAAGCTGATTGTGAAGAGCTGATAGTTTTGGGTGCGCTCACTGCACCGTCAGCGCTACGGTCCCAGTCTCCGTCATCCCGCCCGATACACCGGTGATCGTCACGGTATAAGTTCCTGCCGTCGTCCCGGAATTGGTCTGGCCGCCGCCTCCGCCGCCGCTTCCTGTGCTGCTGCCACCGCCGCAACCCATTCCAGCCATCGCGACAAACAGCGCGAGCCAAGCTAGCAAGGCCAGCCAGCTGCGCCTTGTGGCGAGCCAGTTCCGCCGTCGCCAGGGGATAAACAATAGGGCCACGCATGCGATGCACGCGCCTGTCGCTCCTTTTGCCGCACCTTGCCAGGGCATTCGCAGATGTTGATTCGCTGCAGTTGTTGGCGCCGTTGTGCTGACCATCAGCGTTGCTGTTTGTGCTGTTGTGCCCGAAACCGTCACGGTCGCCGGCACGCTGCATGTCGGCGGATCGCTCGCGGCGGTTGGGGTGATTGCGCAAGTCAGGCTCACAGCTCCGGTAAATCCATACCACGGCGTGACTGAAACTGTTGAGGTGTTTCCCGACGTTGCGCCGGGTGCGACACTCAGCGGCGCACCCGTCACCATTTGAAAATACGGGGCAGGATCGGTGGCGAACGAGAAGATCGCGCCGCTTGTTGTGCCCAGGCTGTTCTGTGCCACGGCCTGGTAGTAGTACGTTGTGCTCGGCGCGAGAGCGGAGATGGACGCGCTCACTGCCTGGTTGCCTGCTGTCGCTCCCAGGTCCAGCGTGGCTGTTTGTGTTGCGCCGCTTAGCAAGCTGCTGGTTCCCCAGAGGAACCATGTGTGGGTGTCGGAGCCATTGGGATTGACGGTTCCCGCGAGCGTTGCGGTGCTGGCTGTGACCGCTGTTGCGACTGCTGTTGCGGTCGCCGGCGCAGTGGATGTCGAAGACGCGGTGACGGTCAAGGAATTTTCTCCCGAGCCGGTCGCGTACAAGAGGGCGCTTGCGTTGTCTGGCGTGTAGGCCGCCTGAATGTCGTCTGTTCCCGCTGCCAGCGTGCCCGGAATGATGTCGATCGTCGCGCTGCCACTGGCCAGAGTCGCCGCGCCCAGGGTGTAGGTGCCGCTGGTTAATGCAATGGACCCGGTCGGCGTCGGTTCGCCATTTGCGCCGCCCACTGCCACTGTCACGGTGAAGGCCTGCGCCGTGGTCACGTTCGTTGCGGACGGCGTTACGGCAATCGTCACGGGATACACGCCGACGCCGTTGAGGAAGACGACCTGGGGCGATCCACTCGCGTTGTCGGCGATCGAAAGCGAAGCGGCCATCGGTCCCGCGCTCGCGGGCGTCAAGTGACCCGTGATTGCGCAATTCGCTCCCGGCGACAGACTTGCGCCGCAGGGATTTGGAAACACGAATGCGGATGAATTCGTCCCGGCCACGGCGATGTTCATAATCGTGAGCGCCGCGCTTCCCGTGTTGGTCAGCGTGACCTGCTGTGGCGCGCTCGCAGTCTGCACCTGCTGCGGCCCGAATGCAAGCATCGTTGCGGAAATTGTTGCGACCGGAGCGGCTCCGCTGAGCGCGATCGTCTGCGTCGCATATGCCGGCGCTGCCGCGTTCAGATTGCTGTCGGTCAGCGTCAACGTGCCGTAGACCGTTCCCGTCGCAGCGGGCTGAAAGCTGATCGGCAAAATACACGTAGCTCCTGCGGCCAGTGAGCCCGGCTGCGCGCTGCTGGCGGTCAGCACGGGACAGGCCGAGGCTGCGCTGCCGTTCAATGTGAAGTTCGATGAGATTGCTGGATTGACGCCGGTACTCGGTACAGGAAACGCCAGCGACGCGTTGCCGACATTCTCGACGGTGACCGTTTGCGGGCTGTCGCTGCTGACCGTTCCAGCCGCCGTTGCGGCAAAGTTGATTGCAGGCGGCTGCCCTCGCTCGACCTCGACGACGCGATTGTTCAAGGAATCCGCAATGAACAGATCGCCTGCTCCATCAAGGCTGATTCCAATTGGATCGTCGATTGCCACGCCGTTCACGGTTGGCGCGATGGCCGTCGCCGCGCCCCCGCCGGCTGGAATCTCCACGATGCGGTTGTCGGCGTCGGCGATGAACAAATCTCCTGCCGCGTCGACAGCAACGCCATAGGGAAAGTGCAGGCTCTGGCCGTTTACGGCCGGGTCGATCGCGGTTGTTGCGCCGCCGTTCGCCGCAACTTCAACGACGCGATTTGCAAACAAGTCCGCGATGAAGAGATCGCCTGCACTGTCGAGCGCCAGGGTTACGGGGTAGGACAGCTTCTCGCCGCCGACCAGCGGATCGATTGCGGTTGGAGTTCCACCGCCAGCAGGCACCTCAACGACGCGCCCGTTATCCACGTCGGCGATGTACAGGTCGCCCGCTCCGTCGATGACCATGCCGCATGGATAATGCAGCCCGATGGCGTTTACCATTGGATTGATAACCGTCGCAGCGCCGCCGTTCGCCGCGACTTCCACAATAATGTTGCGATCAAGGTCAGAGATATATAGATTCCCTGCGCCATCTACGGCGACGCCACCGGGATGCACCAGACCTTTGCCGCCCACGATGGGATCGATCGCAATTGGAGCTCCGCCGCCCGCGGGCAGCTCCACCACACGCGAATTATTTTGGTCGGTGATGTACAAATTTCCGTTGCCGTCGACAGCGGGGTCGAAGGGATTGTTGAACGCGACGCCGTTTGCCATCGGCGCGAACGCAATCGCCGAGCCGCCACCGAACGCAACTTGCGGACCAACGCCATTTCCTTCAAGCGGCGCACTCGCAATAACGTTCCCCGATGCATCCAACAGCAACGCTGCTCCGTAGCGCTCTCCGGAATACGCTGGCTTGAATTCGACTTGCACCGTACAGCTTTGTCCGGTCCCATAGTTCGTTCCGACAGCGCAGCTTCCGCCGCCGGCATTCGTGAAATCCAACCCCGACGCGCCCTGCGTCACGACGGCGATGCTCGCTGGCGTCGCTGGCGCAGGAATCGTTACTGTCGCAGCCGACGTCGCGCTCGCGCCGAGATTCACTGCGCCGAAGTTCGTCTGCGCCGAGGCTGTGGCGGCGGCGATCGCGAGGACTGCTGCGGCCGCTACTGTTGGCCGCTGCCAGAACTTGCCCGCGCGAAAAATCGTTTGGGTCATGATAAATAAGCCACGCCGAAGTGGTGGGTAGAAAGCGTAACAGAGATTATGCTTGGCTGCTGATTAGACGCGCAAGAGGGCCAGTTAAGGGCAGGCAGCTCTTCGCCGCGGCCATTCACAGTGCGGCCAGAAAGTTCTGCAAGTCAACTAGTTGCTGCGGGTTCAGGTTCATCTGGAAGCGCGTGCTGTAGAACTGCACTACCTGTCCCAGGTTTGCCGCGGACCCGTTGTGAAAGAACGGCCCCCGCGCGGCCAGCCCACGCAAACCCGGCACCTTCAAGCCGCCGACGTCCGCGCATTGTCCTGTTGCGAGAGCCACGCCGGGATCGGTGGTCACATATACGACCGCATTCCCGCTTGCGTTGGTGCAGCCGCTGATCTGATACACCGACAAGCTCGGCGGCGTGAGTGCCTGAAGGCCGCCGATAATATTCGCGTCGGTCTCGGTTGCGATTAAATGACTGGTGCCGATGTCCATCGCCAGCGGCAATGAATGCGTTCCGATGTTCGGCGCGTCGTGGCACGTCCCGCACGTTCCCACGATCACCGCCGGGCTGCCCAGCGCGGGATTGTCGTTCAACCCGTGTACGTCAGTAATCTGCATCGGCGCGCTGTTGAACAGGTCTTCGCCTCGCGCGATGCTTGCCTGCGCCGGATTTGCGCTGCCCTCCCACGCCGCAAAAAGCGTAAACACCACCTTGTTGAACGGGCCGCCTTTTGGATCCTGCCCGAATGCGTCGTTGATTCCCGGATAATAATTCTGGGCCGCGAGGGCCGTCGCGCCGCCGGTCGCCCCGTTTCCAGTCAACGGCCCGGCTTGCGTGTCGGTTGCCTCCGCCGTGAACAGACCTTCTTCAAACGCAACCAGCTCGTTTAATTGCGCTGCGGTCGGAGCGGCATTTCCCTGCTCGTGAGTTGCAATCGCATCTGCCGCCTGCGCGCTCAGGTCCGATTCCAGATTCGCGCTTAAACTTGCGGCCGCATTCAGTGGGGCGGTGGTGAAGCGCGCATCCCACATTACCTGGCTCAACATCGTGAGGCTGGTCGCAGGCAGCGGCCGCCGGTAAACCGAATACGATATCTGCCCCGTCGTGGCATTTGCCGTGGCCGCGCATCCATACGGATCCTGCGCGACGGCCATTGTGAACTGCGCGCTCGCGGGGAGCGGCTCGGCGATGCGGATCAATCCGTTGTTCAGCACGAGGCTGTGACCCGCGCTGTCGCCCGCAGCCACTGTCGGGCAATTTGCGCCGTCGACGGCCGCAAACAAAGGATCGCTCCCGTTGCTCGACGTAAACAGCGCCTGCGCATTCGCCGCGCTCAATCCCATTCCCTGGCTCAGCTGATGGCAGCTTGCGCAGGTCCGCTTGTTTGTTCCCAGAGGCTGAAAGAAGATTCCGTTCGGATCGATGCCACCTGTCGTGTTGAACGTCGACTCAGTCCCGCTCGGCGTTGCGTACGGTTGCAGGCTTGGAATCAAGTTGGGAGGAGGCGGAGGGGGAGTTGTGGTTGCCGATGTGGCGCTGCCACACCCCGCCAGGACGAACGCGGTCGCCGCGACGAGCGAGAAGAGTGTCGCGGCCAGCAAATCCACATTTCGCCTGGCGAACGTCAATCGGTCTCCGATGCGTTTATTGAGGGCGTGAAATCCTGCGAATCGTGCTTCCGCACTCAGAATATGGTCAGTTGGAAATATCTAAGAGGATAGACGCGCCGGGAGCAGCTTGGGAAGAGGCGATGCGTCGCTCGGCTTTTCTGGCGAGATGGTTCCGTTGGATCTGAGTGGCTCGTCGCCTACTGCCTAGTTCTTGCCCGCACCCACAGCACGAGGAAGAAAGGCAGCGCCACTACGAGCACCAGCACGCCCGCTGGAAGCCCGACATAACGATACGTGTCAACGTAACTCACGGAGTGGCCGCCGATTACGTTCCACGCCAACAGCGTAAAAATCGCCACGCAAGTCGTCGCGAAGAACGTCAAAAACGCTGAGGCCACCGCCAGCAGCAGACTCTGGAACAAGCTGAACCCCTCCAGAGGAAATCCCAACACTGTTTTCCCGCGTGTGCCCTGCGCCGTTTGCTCCATCATCCTTTGACCTCTCTCGTCTAGAATACTGTTTCATGACCGGTACGACGCAAATCGAGCTATGGCCAGCGGACAGAGTCGCCACGCAGGTTGCCATGCTCGACGCTCCGAACGGCATCCACTACGCTGCATGGGGCGAGACGCGCGTTCCCGACTCCGATCTTGAGCGCCTTGTCGCCGCTGTGCCCGCTCCGCTGGCTCCTGCGCTCCGGCAGCGCGCTTACTACTTCGTTCCGCTGGCCATTGCCGATACCGGCGAAAACCTTGTTGCCCCCGCGTACACGGTTGAGCTTGGCGATCGCGCGGTCTGTCATCGCAATGCCACATTCGGCGCCACGGAGGCGGTCTTTCTTTCCACACGGCTGGTGGAAGACCGCTTCGGCCTCGCGTTTGAATTTTTTATCAACGTGGCCCACAACTTTGTTGAGGTGGCCGGCGTTCCAGATAGCTTCGCATCCCTCGTCTGGTCGCAGGCTGAGGCACAGGTTCGCGGAGAAACCAGCCAGGATGCATGGGAGACGCGCCGCCGCGCCCTCGAGCCTCGCAATGGTGGCAAAGCTTCCGGCACCAACGGCATCGACGAGCGAGCGCGCAACGCTTTTTTCGAGTCGTCATTCTCTGACGCGCTGGCAATCTATATGCTCTCGCTCGCTGTCGACTTCGATTACCACGACCTGCGCGAACGCGAGTACCCGCTGCTGGCCGCTCCCGCACTGGCAGAGCGCCTTCGCCACGTCACGGTTCTCTTCCCCGCGAATGTCGGATACGAATTCCAGATTCATTACCGGCGCAAAGGCTAGAGGGCCTGCGGGCAGCTGGTGAGAATTACGAGGCGCGAAGCGAGGCACGCCAAGCGTGAGGCGGGAGTCAACAGGAGCCGACCCGGATGAATGTTCTTCTCTTCGGCGCGAGTGGAATGGTTGGCCAGGGAGTGCTTCGCGAATGTCTGCTCGATCCGGGCGTTGAGTCGGTGGTCTCAATAGTTCGCTCGGCAACCGGAGGCCGCTCGGCATCAGGCGTCTCTGATTCCAAGCTGCGTGAGATTGTTCACGCCGATCTCACTGATTATTCGACGATCGAGTCGCAACTTACCGGCTTCGATGCCTGTTTCTTCTGCCTCGGCATTTCTTCCGCGGGTCTCACCGAGGAGCAGTACTCGCGCATCACCTACGACATCACGCTGCGCGCCGCTGAGACGGTGGCTCGTCTCAATACTGGAATGACTTTTGTCTACGTCTCGGGCGCGGGCACGGACAGCACCGAGCATGGACGAACTATGTGGGCGCGCGTGAAGGGGCGGACAGAAAACGCTCTGCTGCGCCTGCCATTCAAGGCCGCATTCATGTTTCGCCCCGGAGTGATCGTGCCCCGCTTCGGAGCTCGCTCAAAGACGACGTCGTATCGCGTTCTCTATATGCTCAGTCGCCCGGTGCTTCCGCTGCTGCTGCGGGCGTTTCCAAATCAGGTGCTGACGACAGATGAAATCGGCCGGGCGATGCTCATCGTCGCTCGCCAGGGCGCGCCTAAAGCGATTCTTGAAACGGCCGACATTCGGCTGCTGGTCACGCGTGGTGCGGCGGCCTGACTGCGTCGCTCGCCGACTTACACCTGTTGCCGGCCGTGCTAACCTGATGCAACTTGGCTTGCCTCGGGAGCTGCGCCGGATGCCAAATCGATCTCGGGTTCCTGTCTGGCTCATGGGGCTCACGAACCTCTCCTATGGCCTCTACGGCGGCGTTGTTGCTTTTGCCGTCCCGCAACTGCTCGGCAATCGCCAGGTGCCCGAAGCAGCGATTGCGGGTCTTACAGCCGTCGCATTTTCGCCCGGCTTCTGGGCCTTTCTGTTTAGCCCCGTCCTCGATGTCCGCTTCAGCCGCCGCTCCTACGCGGCCGCGCTGGCAACCGTCGCCTCGCTCACTCTGGTAGTGGCCTTTCTCTCGCTCGGTCACCTGGCGCTGCTCGAGGTGGTGCTCACCGCGGGGTTCTTCGCGGCTTATCTCTATCAAAGCGCTATCGGTGGCTGGCTCTCCTCAATCACTTCTTCAGAAGAGGAAAATCTGCTCAGCGTCTGGATGACCATTGGCAACGTCGGCGGCTTCAGTCTCATGGCCATCGGATGCAATCAGCTCGTTCGCCACCTTTCGCCAACTGCCGCGGCGCTGGTGCTGGCCGCGTCGATTCTCGTGCCCATCATTCCTTTCCCTTTTATGCAGGCGCCCGGCCCTGACAGGCGTCTCGCCAGTGAGTCATTTCCGCAGTTCTTCGGCGATCTTGTGTCGCTGGTCAAGCGGCGCGAGGTGCTCATTGCAGTTATCCTCTTCATCTCTCCTGCCGGAACCTTTTCGCTCACTAACTTCCTCGGCGGCCGCGGCAGCGACTTCCACGCTTCGCCTGGGTTCGTCGGCCTCGTCGGCGGCATCGGAGTAGCGCTGGGTGGCATTGTCGGCTGCCTGGTTTTTCCAGCCCTCAGCCGCCTCCTGCCGCTGCGCCCTTTTTATCTTGCCGTGGGAGTTACCGGCGCCGTCTGCACGCTCTCGCTCATTTTGCTGCCCCGCGTCCCGGCCTCATTCGCCGTCGTCTTAATTGCCGAGAACCTCTTCCAATGCCTGGCCATCACTGCCTCCACCGCCATCATGTTCGAGACCATCGGCCAGGACAATCCGCTCGCGTCTACGACCTTCTGCTTTCTCGGCTCGGCCTATGGCTTGCCCATCTCCTACATGCTCTATGTGGATGCCTTTGGCTTTTCCCGTGGAGGAATTTCCGGCGCGCTGGCCATCGACGCTGTTACCGGCATCGTCGCAAGCGCGTTGCTGGGCGCAATGCTGTTCGGGCTCGCCCGCAAATCCAAAAGTTCACTGCGCGCTGTGAGCTGACGGCTGGTCTTCTGACCACCGGCGCTGCCCGTTCATCGCAGGCAGAGCTTCTCCGCCCGCCCGTATACTGGCAGCGGAATGGAATCCTCCCGCCGCGAATATCTTCGTCTGCTGGGTGCGGCTGCACTCTCTCCTGTTTTCGCTCGCCAATTGCCGGCGTTCGATCTCGGGACGCCGGCTCCATCGCTGAAGGATGCCGCTGCGGCAGCCGGCCTTATCTATGGCTCGTGCAGCGACATGCCTTTCGCGAAGGCGCAGAAGGAATATCTGGATCTTTTCGTTCAGCAATGCGCTCTGTTTGCTCCGATCCTGTCGTGGCAGGACGTTGCACCGACGCTGACGCAAGAAGACGATGCGCACGATCCGAATGCGGCGGCCGCGCTGAGCCATGGGCTTGGCATTACGGGTGCGCATCTGTTGTGGTATCTGCGCACGCCGCCGTGGCTCGCCAACCTTTCTCGCGCTGACGCAGAAGCGGCGGTTGCCGCGCACATCAAGAACATCGTGAGCTTTTATCGTGGGCACGTGTTTTCGTGGAACGTGGTCAATGAAGCCATTGAACCTCCACAGGGCGGCCCTGACGGGCTGCGCATGGATAGCCCCCTTGTGCGCGCGCTGGGCGCGGACTTTTTCGCGCCAGCTTTCCGCGAAGCTCGCGCGGCTGATCCGGCAGCGCTGCTGCTCTACAACGAATACGATCTGGAGCTGGATAATACGTGGCAGGCGGCGCGCCGCGACGGATTGTTTCGCCTGTTGGATCGGCTGCAGAAGGCCAATGCGCCCATCGACGGGGTGGGCTTGCAATCGCATTTAAAATACCGGCAGTTTGGCGATTTCCACGAGAAGGTTTACCGGGAGTTTCTGCGGGAGATCGCGGGCCGGGGGCTGAAGATCGTGATCACCGAGCTGGATGTCGACGACCGCGGGAGCCCGGCGGACATTCCGGCACGCGACCATGCGATCGCGGATGTTTATGCGCGCTTTCTGGCGGTTGCGCTCGACGAACCCGCTGTAAGTGCGCTGGTCACGTGGGGCATCTGCGATCCATACAGCTGGTACAACAGCACCTGGTGGCACCAGTACGCGCGGCCTGACGGCTTGCCGCAGCGGCCGCTGCTGCTAGATGCGGAGTTTCGGCCGACGCCGTCGTTCTTCGCTGCCCTGAATGCGCTGCGGCAAGCGCCTAGGCGGGGTAAGGCCGGCTCAGCGCAGGCACTGCCGACAAATCCCGCCCAGTAACTTTTGAAGTGATGGAAACAGCACAGGGTGAAGGCGGGCGCAGTGGATCTGAGAACTGAGAACTGGGAACTAAGAGCTAAGAGCTAGGAACAAAGAACCAAGAACAGCAAGCTGCGCTATGCGCTTGCGTATGCGATCTTGCCTTCGCTCACGGTCCAGCGCACTTTGCCCTGCATTTGCCAGCCGTCGAATGGAGTATTCTTGGCTTTCGACTGAGATTCTGTTGCGCGATAAGTCCATTCGACTTTGGGATCGAAGACAACGACGTCGGCGAAGCTGCCAACGGTCAGCGTGCCGCGGCCCTTCAATCCGAGCAGCGCAGCGGGCTGCGCGCTGAGCAGGCTGAGCACGCGACCGAGCGGCATGCGCCACTCGCGATGCAGCCAGCGCAGGCTGAGACCTAGCGCGGTTTCAAGGCCGGTGATCCCGTTCGGCGCCAGCTCGAATTCGACTTCCTTCTCGTGCATCGCGTGCGGCGCGTGATCGGTGGCGATCGCGTCAACAACGCCGTCAAGAATGCCCTCGATCATGGCTTCGCGGTCGTCGATCCGAGCGCAGCGGCGGATTCATCTTGGCGTGCGTGTTGTAGAGGCCGACGTGCTCATCGGTGAGCAGGAAGTGATGCGGCGCAACCTCGCAGGTGACGCGCAGCCCGTTGCGGCGCGCCTGCCGCACGGCAGCCAGCGCTGCGGCGGTGGATATGTGCGCCACGTGCAGATGCGGATGCGCGTCCTTCAGCTCCGCAACCAGGCGAATGTCGCGCTCGACGATGCTGGTCTCGGCTTCGGGCGGCATTCCGCGCAGGCCGAGCTTGAACGACACCGGGCCGAGGTTCATGCTGGCGCCTTGCGTCATGCGCGTGTCTTCGGCGTGCTGGATGACGGTGAGCCCCACGCGCGCGGCCGCGGCGAGAGTCTCGCGCATGATGCTGTCCTTGAGGATCGGCCTGCCATCGTCGGTGACGGCAACTGCGCCGGCGGATTTGAGAGCGGCGTAATCGCTGAGCGCTTCACCTTTCGATCCGCGCGTTGCCGCGGCGATGGGGAAGACGCGGACATGCGCGCCGCGCTCGGGCGCCTGCATCCAGCGCGTGACTTCGGGCGAGTCGTTTACCGGCGTGGTGTTCGGCATCGCCGCTACGCTGGTGAATCCGCCGGCTGCTGCCGCGGCCGTTCCGGTCGCGATGGTTTCCTTGTACGCTTGTCCCGGCTCGCGCAGGTGCACGTGAATGTCGATCAGTCCCGGCGCGACGACCAGACCTGTTGCGTCGAGGACCTGAGCGCCATTCTTGCCCTTCAGCTTGCCGGTGGCGGCGATCTCGGCAACGCGCCCATCGATGAGCAGCATGTCTTTCAGTTCGTCAATTCCTGCCGCGGGATCGACGAGACGGCCGTTGAGATTGCGAGGGCGGTCATGCGCGGCCTCCCTTGATGCGTTTCGCGGGCGGGGACTTGCCCTCGCGGGCTTCGTTGCGAAATTCGTTCTGGGCTTTAGCGCGCGCTCCATGACGGCCATGCGAATGGCGAGGCCGTTGGTGACCTGCTCGAGGATCGCCGACTGCACGCCATCGGCAACGCCGGCCGTAATCTCCATGCCGCGAATGATTGGGCCGGGATGCAGCACGACTGCTTGCGGCGCGAGCGCTGCGAGCCGCTGGCCGGTGAGTTGATAGCTGGCCTTGTAGTCCTCCAGATCGAGTTGCAGGCCGGCCAGCCGCTCGGCCTGAATGCGCAGCATCATGACGGCCTGCGACTGCTTGAGCGCGGCGTCGAAGTCGCGCTCGATCTCGATGCCGGGGCCGGAGCGCGCGGCCTGCTCCGGCAACAGTTCTTTTGGCCCGCACAGCAGCACGCGCGCGCCGACGCGCGGCAGCAGCAGCATGTTCGAGCGCGCAACGCGGCTGTGCAGAATATCGCCGACGATCATTACCGTGACACCGGCGAGCGTGTCGGGCTTGACGCCGGTCAGATCCGGGCCGCAGATGCGTGAGAATGGTGCGCAGGTCGAGCAGCGCCTGCGTGGGATGCTCGTGCATGCCGTCGCCCGCATTGACGACTGGCAGCCGCGTCGTTTCCTCAAGCAGCCATGCCGCGCCGGAGAAGTTGTGGCGGAGGATGATCGCCTCGGCGCCCAGCGCACGCAGCGTGAGGCCGGTATCTTTCAGCGACTCGCCCTTTTCGATGCTGGAGCTGAGATTCGAGACGAGCGTGGTGTCGGCTCCCAGTGCCTTCGCGGCCAGCTCGAAGCTGGTGCGGGTGCGCGTGGACGACTCATAGAAGAGGAGCGCGATGCGCCGCTTGGCGAGGATGCGATCGCGAGTAATGGGATCTTCATTCTCAAGCTCGGTGGCGCGTACGAGCAGACGGCTTACTGCGTCGACCGAAAGATCGAGAACCGAAAGCAGCGAACCCGGGTTGTAGGGAAATGGAGATGCGGGCGCGGGCGGAGTTGTGAGTGCGCGGCGGATCGCGGGTGCGGCTGGATTCATCGCTGGCCTATACCGGAGCATCAGGTCGAGCTTTGGCCTCGATCGTGTTGAAGAGGCGCATCGCTGTTGCGAGCTTCCAAGCGTTTGGCGTACTGCCTCATTGATTCTCTGGTTCTTTGGGGCCAGAGGCCGCGGCTGGAAGGATGTACTTTAGCTGGTCTTCTCAACCAGCAGGACTTGCTCAGTTGAGTCGACTTCCTGGAACTTGACTTCGATAATCTCGCGGCTGCTGGTGGGAACATGTTTGCCGACGTAGGTGGCTTCGATGGGCAACTCGCGATGGCCGCGGTCGATGAGCACGGCCAGTTGCACGCGCCGCGGGCGGCCATGGTCGAAGAGCGCGTCGAGCGCGGCGCGGATGGTGCGGCCGGTGTAGAGCACGTCGTCGCAGATGACGATGTCGCGGCCCTCGACGTCGAAGCCGATGGCTCCCGGAGTGACGACGGGGCGAACGCCGGCCGTGGACAGATCGTCGCGATAGAACTGAATGTCGAGCACGCCGGTATCGACGGGGTGCTTCTCGATGGTGGAGATCAGCTTGCCCAGCCGTTGCGCCAAGGGAACGCCGCGGCGCTTGATGCCGACCAGAGCCAGGTCTTCGCTGCCGTTGCTCTTTTCGACGATTTCGTGAGCCAGGCGCACGAGGGTGCGCTCAATTTCGGAGGCGGACATGAGCCGCCCCTTCACTCGCAGTCCGGAATTAATTTCCGTTTCGCTCATGGTATTTGTGTTTTGCGCTCTTGCGGGATGATACGAGGGGGCGGCGTACCGGGGCAAGCTGTGGAAAGGCCGGCTGAGATTGAAGCCGGCGCCCGACAGGTTGCCAAAAGAGCGTCGGGGAGGCAGGCTGCCGCGCCGGGAAGGCCAAAGCGGTCCCATAATATAAAGGCGTGCCCGGATGGCGAAATTGGCAGACGCAGCGGACTTAAAATCCGCAGGCCTTAACCGGCCGTGGGGGTTCAAGTCCCCCTCTGGGCACCAGAATTGTGAGTTCCCTCGACTGCGCTCAAGATTTTGCCGGCGGGGGCGAGAATCGGCCTGACAGCCGGGCGCCCGCCAAGCGGCTCAAGTTCAGGTCCCCCCTCTGGACACCAGGATGTTGAGGTCCCTCGACTGCTCGCCAGACCGAGCGTTACCGGCAGCCGGCCGCCGCACATAGATTCTTGCTGAAAAACGGCAGGACGTGATCCTGGAAGCGGTAGGCCACGGCGCTGATGTGCGTGCCTGAGAATATTTCAAAAGTGTTCGGGACTCCATAGGAGTCAAGAATGTTATGGAGCTTGATGGTGTCGAACCGCAAGCCGTCCTGATCGCCGACATCGATTGAAATGGCGCGGTACCGGCGCAGGTTTCCAATGTACTGATCGATAAATGCCAGCGGAGCATTCGCCGACATCTTGGCCACGATTTCCGGCTGCGGAACACCGTCTTTGGTAGTCAGGTCGAAGTAGAGCGGAGGGTTTTTGGGATCGGGCGCCCAGGCGGCGGCGTCCGCGAATGGCGCGGCCGCGAAGCCCGGTGAGGCGGCTGCCAGGTCGGCGGGAGATTTGGCCGAGGCGGCCTTCTTTTCATTGGCGATCGCGCGATCTTTCAATTGATCAGCGGGGCCGGGACCGCCGCCGGTCATAGGAGACATGCAGCACGGGCTCATGATGTAAAGAGCGCCGAAGACATCGGGATGCTTCATGCCGATGCGGGAAGCGCCGTAGCCCCCCATAGAGTGGCCGACAAGGCCACGGCTGGTGCGGTCTGCGATGGTCCGGTAGTGGGCGTCGATGTACGAGACGACATCGTGAGCGATAAAGTTCTCAAAGTCGCCGGTTGTCTCCGAGCTTGAATACATAGATCCGCCGTAAATAGTCTTCGAATCCGGCAGGACTACGATCATCTCCTGAGCGCCCTTGGCAAAGGCACCCTCAATTGTCTGAGGTACGTGGATTTCGTGGGTCCATTGCTCGGCTCCGATGAAGAATCCATGCAGCGCGTAGACGACGGGATAGCGGCGATGCTTGTCCTTGAAGTAGCTGGGCGGCAGGAAGACGATGACATCGCGATCGACCGCTTCGCCTTCGAGGTTGCCGTCAAGCGAGGTACCGTGAATCTTGATGTGCTCGACGGTAACCGGCTTTGCGTCTGCAACGACGGGGGGCAGATCGGTTTGGGCCTGCGCATTGCTCAACGCGGCGCCTGCGAATGCAAAGGACGCCATGAGCGCTAGCACGCAAAGACTCTTCGGTTTTTTCATCGCGGTATTCTCCTGATGTGTTTTCTGTACCCGCCGTTATTGCACCGCAACCGGAAAGCGATAGATATTGACGCTAATGGGAGCGACCGAGATTGTCCCCGGAGCGCTGTCGATCGCGGACTCCTTGATTTCGAATTGTTCGATTTCGACCTGCGGCGGCTGGCCGACGCGGTTGGCGGCGTCGACAGTGCTTCCGGTCAACTGCCAAAGTGTTGATGGTCCCGCGACGCGTGTACCGCTGACGTTCAGGTCGAACTTCTGTTCCGAATCTGTCGCGTTCACTACGGAAACAATTAGAAACTTTTTGTCGGCGGACAGCGCGGCGAACATGTCGAGCGGATAGGTGGGACTGCCGGAGCTGGTCTTTGGCTCGTCACCACCGGCGAGAAATCTCGGCGCGGGCTGCGGTGAATTTCCAGAAAGGGCGACCGGGATCGCGCCCACGAAGTTGTCGGCATACATCTTGAAAGTGAGCCCGAGCGTGTTCATGGTCGCGGAGGTGCGGTTGAAGTCGATGGTTGAAACACCCGTGGTGTGCGCGGCCATGGTGAGAATGTCGGTGTGCCGCAGCATCTCGTTGAAGATCATGCCATAGGCAAGGGACTGTTTGAGAGTTGTGGGGCGGCCAAAGCCTCCGCCGAAGTAGGCGTACTCGTCGATGGAGAGGAAGATATTTCTTGCTCGTCATCGCTGGGAAGCGCTGCTGGTAGCCCTGCCACTCCTCGGCCTCACCATGAACAAGGTTCGCCGGATAGCGAGCGAACTGGAGCAGCGTCTGATCGACCTTGACGTACGCATCGTCGGTGGGCGCGTCGAGCGGCAGGTTGCGCTCATGATCGATGTCGAGATGCCGGCCAGGCTGGCCGTACCAGTGCTGGGAGATGCCGTCGAAGTTGCCCCAGCAGTCTTTGAGAAAGCCGCCGGTCCAGTCGACGTCTGAACCATAGAGCGGTCCCAGGTTGCCGGCGTACTTGGCGCGATTTTCTCCGGTCAGGTACCAATCCTCGAGCATCAGTCCTGAGGCAATCAGGGTTATGGAGGGATCGACAGCGCGCATGGCTTTGGCAAATTCGTTGTGCTTGATCATGAAGTACTTCAGATCGGTGCGGCCAATTTGCCACGATCCCCAAGGCTCGTTGCCGATGTTCCAGAACTTGACGTGGTACGGCTCGGGATGACCGTTGCGCGCGCGCTGAGCGCCCATATAGGTGTTGACGGAGCCGTTCATGTATTCGACTTGCTGGGCGGCCGAGTGCGAGTCGCCCAGGCCGGCGTTGACGCTGATATAAGGCTCGACGCCGATGAGTCGGCAAAGCGTCATGAACTCATCCATGCCGAGATCGTTGGTCTGCATGGCGCTCCAGGCGTTGTCCCAGTCGGGCGGGCGCTTATCGCGATCGCCGATGGTGTGGTACCAGATGAGGTTCGAAGTGTAGTTGCCGCCATAGCGCCAGAAACCGGACTTGATCTGGCGGATGAGCGGAATAGTGTCTGCGCGGAAGCCTTCGATGTTATCGGCGGGCATGAGCGAAAGCGTGCCGATGTGAAAGTTACCCGTGCCGGTGCCGGTGATTTCGAGTGCGGCGTCGGTGGTGTCAGCTGTGGACGTGAAGGCGAGAGGATATTTTTTGTATTCGCTTGTGAGCGCGGGAAGAGAGATCGTCTGGCGATCGTTTGCTCCGCTGCCCCAGACAAGCGCGACTTTTACCCTGGCGCCGGGAGTGCCGCGGAGATAGATGCGGCCCGTATATTTTTTGCCGCTGACGAGAGCGAGGCCGGCCTGGCGGATTCCATGCGGGGTTGTGGCGTCAAGTTCGATGCGCGGGCTCTGATCGCCGACGAAGGGATTTTCTTTGTCCATTACGACAACTTCGTCAGGCCCAACGGGACGCCATTTGCGGAGTTGGAAGCGCATGGGATTATTGCCGGCGCGGGGCGCGGTTTCAGGATCTTTGGAGACGATAGGGAAGTAGAATTTGCGATCGTCGAGCATTTCAGCCCAAAGACTGTTGTACATAGTGTTGCCGATGTGCTCGATAAACATGCCGTATTCGTATTTGGAGACGGGCACGCCGGTCTGGCTGACGTCGATGTTAGCCACGATGCGGTCTGGAACTGAAGGGCCCGGCTGCTGTGCCGTGACTGCTACTGCGCAGCCGAGCCACAATCCTGCTGAAACGAAAAGTGCCGTCTGAATCTTCATGAAGTCCTGCCTGTGATCCTTATTGGTTGTGGGTTTCAATTTTGAAACTTCGGTCTTGCTCCGGAACCGCACAATGACTCCCGGAAGCTGTGAATTCGAGCGGGTTGAGTATACGCTTTCTCGTCGGGTTCAAGATATCACTAAATCGATTTCCAAGCATCGCCGGGTAGAGTCCGGTCGTTATCCCTCAGGGCTAAACCCGATATCTTTGCTGGCCTTCTTCGGCCCGGCTAAAGCCGTGCCCTGGTTACAAAGTTGCTTCTTGGAACATGGGCTAAGAAACGATCGCTAGCGCTCACGCCGGCGTCAGGCGGACGCTACGACGCGATGGGCGTGGAATCCTCGGCATCGCTGCGCGATCTCGTCGATTTCGATTACGAAATCGTTTGTGAAGACAGCGTGTGACAATGTTTGATAAGAGACGCGGGGTTTGATGAAAGGCGACAGAAAGCTGGAGCCTGCTTTTGATGACTTGCCCGCGGAGAAAAACGGAGACGAACTGGGACGCCGAGACGCATTGGGACGCGATGCGTGGTGAGGGAACGGCGGAAATACACGAATGACGATGCCAACAACTGAACTCGATTCGGGCGCGATGAATTCCGGAGGGGGCTCCGGCGGCGGCGCGCAGATGGTGCAGAGCCTTGGGCTCTTCAGCGCCACGACGCTTGTGGTTGGCTCAATGATTGGCAGCGGCATTTTCATAGTCGACTGCGACATTGCACGACTCACAGATTCTCCCGCTCTCTTTCTCGCTGCCTGGATCGTGACCGGAACGATGACGTTGATCTGTGCGCTCAGCTATGGCGAGCTCGCTGCGATGATGCCGAAAGCCGGCGGGCAATATGTTTACCTGCGCGAGTCGCTGGGACCGCTGTGGGGTTTTCTCTACGGCTGGACACTCTTTCTGGTCATCCAGACTGGAACGATCGCGGCGGTTTGCGTGGCCTTCGGGAAATTTCTCGGCGTCTTTTTCCCAACCGTCTCAAGCACGCACTGGCTGTGGCACATCGCGCATGTTCCGGCGATTCCTGCTGGGACCGATGGTGCTGGGCAACATGGATATCGGCGTGAACACCGCGAATCTGTGCAGGCATCGTCGTGGTGGTGTTCGTGGCTGCGGTCAACATTTGCGGAGTGCGATTCGGCGCTGGCCTGCAAAATGTTTTCACCGTGGCCAAGGCGCTGGCGCTGGCCGGGCTGATTGTTCTTGGATTCACCATCGGCCGCAATGGCGCCGCGTTCGCGGCCAACTTTGGCGCTCATTGGAGCGAGTTCTGGCGCAATGCCGGTTGGCATTCGCTACATCCCGTGCAGGTGGGCGTACAGGGGCCCATTGCGTTGGTCGGCTCCATCGTGGTTCTGGCGGTGGTTCAGGTGGGGTCACTCTTTTCATGCGATGCGTGGAACAACGTCACCTTCACAGCCGGCGAGATCAAGCAACCAAGACGCAACGTACCGCTCTCGCTCGGGCTGGGAGTGGGGTTTGTTGTGATCGCGTATTTTCTGGCGAGCACCGCTTACATGATGGTGCTGCCGCTGCACGGCGATCCGCATGGCGCGACTGTTTTTGCGCGGGGCATTCAATACGCCGCTGAGGATCGGATTGGCGCGGCCGTCCTGCAACAGATTTTTCCGCACTTTGGCGGCTATCTGATGGCTGCGGCGATCATGGTCTCGACCTTTGGCTGCGCCAATGGAATGACGCTTGCAGGCGCGCGCGTCTACTACGCGATGGCGCAGGACGGACTGTTCTTCAAATCGGTGGGAAAGCTGCATCCGCGTTTTCGCACGCCGGCGGCAGGGCTGATGGTGCAGGCGATCTGGACGACGATTCTCTGCGTGTCCGGGTCGTACGGCCAGCTGCTCGACTACATTATTTTCGCAGCGCTGGTGTTTTACATTCTGACCATCGTGGGGCTTTTCGTATTGCGCTTCAAGCAGCCTGACGCGCCACGGCCTTATAAAGCTATCGGCTATCCCGTTCTTCCAGTGATCTACATCGTGATGGCTTCGGGCATCTGCGCGGCGCTTCTGCGCTACAAACCGCAGTACACCTGGCCCGGGCTGATTCTGGTGCTTCTGGGGGTTCCGGTTTATATGCTGTGGTCGCGGAAGTCAGTTCACAGTTCGTAGTTCACAGTCCACGGGTTCGAGGCGGCGTGGACTCGGCCACTCGGGCGGCGATCACTTTGCTTGTGCGGGGGCCGCGTAGATTGTGGCATTGCCGCCGATCGTTGAGTCGCCTAACGGTTGGGTAAGCAACTCTGTCCAGGGTTTGCCGGGATGACGCGCGGCCCAGAACTCCAGCCAGGCGGGCGCCTTTTCACCTGAGAAAAGCGAGAAGGTCTGCGGCTCCGATGCGTATTGCTTGATGAGGCCAGGATTGGCTGAGGCGCGGACGAGGAAATCGACGGCGTCGCTGATGGTATGGCCATTCACGCGCAGGCTATAGAGGTCGATTCCCTGACGCCGGGCGAGCTCGGCGATCATGACGAGAGGCGCAAGCGCGAAGCTCTGGTAGTGCAGGGCATTTTCATGGCGCGCCATTTCCAAGGGTAGAGAGCCGTCGGGGTTGATTTGCCCGATGGCACGGACATATTGGGCGAGGCTGCGGCGGTAGAGCTTGTCGTCGGAGGTGAAGATGCCGACTGACGTGGCGCAGAGAGCGCGCCAATAAGCGTGGTTATTTTCGCGAGCAGGTTCGCCGGGGTGAGGATCCTGATCGAGCATGTACTCCGTCACCTTATGCATCCAGCCGAGAATCGCTGCGCGCTGAGCGGCCGGAATGTTGGCGTCGGTTTGAACGACGGACCATGAAAGCGAGATGGAGCTGAGCGTCCATTCGACCTGGTACCAAGCCTGACTGCTTTCCTGGTAGCTGTAATCGAGCAGGGCATTGGCCGCGGCCCAACGAGCGAGCAGGTTCGCGACGCAAACGGCTTGGGCCGGGTCGCCAGTGACGACGTAGCGGCTCGCGCCGTTGCTGACTGCATCGTTAAGTTTGCGGTAGGGAGCGGTGGCGATGTTCTCCGCCGGATTGATGGAGCCGTTGCTGCCGGTGAGGTAGTGGTGCGGAATGATCATGCGGCCAGCGGGTGGCGCGGGCTGGTCTGAATTGGTGCAGGAGGACTTCCAACTGAGAGCCTCAAGCACGCGAGGAGTGGTGACGTGGGCGAGTTCGGCGCGGCGAGCGGCGACGTCAAGAAAGGAGGCGTCAGGGTTGGTGACGGTGGCTTTGGCAAAGGGGTCTTTTTGGGCCACGCAGAGCGGGAGGCAGAGGGAGAGGGCGACAGCGGCGATAGATGGGCGGAGGTACATAAAGAGGGTGTTAATGAGTACTAGCTTGGAGATGCTTACGCGAATCATCGTGTCATGGGGTCGACAAACCGGTAAAATATAGATTGAAGCAGGATTCGGAGCTATGGACAAGACCATACGCAAATTCGCGAGCCATGCTGAACAAAAGGCCGAGGTGTATCGTTATTGGCGGAGCCGGCCTGCCGAGGAGCGGTTTCTTGCCGTTTGGGATGCGACGGCCTCGGCCTACGCTTTCGCAAACGGACTGAAAGGGCTGCCGGAATATGATCCTACCCGAAGATCTGAAGCAACTCTTACTCGAGTTCAACGCAAACGGGGTTGAGTATCTGGTTGTAGGCGGGTGGGCGGTTGGTTTTTACTCCGAGCCGCGCTCCACGAAAGATATCGATCTCTTCATCCGGTCGGGAGAAAAAAATAGCGAGGCGGTTTTTCGAGCGCTCGCTGAATTTGGCGCTCCCATTGCGGGGCTAACTCCTTCCGACTTCCGCGACAGTCCTACTTCCGTTTTTCAACTCGGCTATTCTCCCGCTCGGGCCGACATTCTGCAGTCGATCGATGGGGTGGACTTCGATGAGGCGTGGGCAAAGCGCGAAGAGCTTTCCGTCGAGGGAGTGCCTGTGCATGTCGTCTCCGCCCAGCACCTGATCAAGAACAAGCTGGCGTCGGGAAGATTGCAAGATCTGGCGGATGTGGAGGCTATCCGGGAGGCGGATAAAGCGAACGATACCAAGGCAAAATGATGGCAACCGCAGAGGACTGTTCACCGACAAGCTCTCGCAGTTAACGACGAATTGGGCGTTAATTACCTCGGTCCGTCAGCCCACCCCCACTTACGTAAGGCCCCGAGCGCGCGGGGTGGCAGGGGAAAGGCGTGCGCAATCTGCGACTACTGCAACAGCGTTGGCTGTTCTTCGGGGCCGTTGCCGTTGAGCTCATCGGGCGGGATGATGACCGCGGCGGCGACCTTGTCTTCCGGCTCGAGATGCAGAATGCGGACGCCCTGGGTGGCGCGGCCGGCGGCGCGAATGGTTTTGGTATCGCAGCGGATGATTTTGCCGAACTGGCTGATGACCATCAGCTCCGAGTGCTCGTCTACGCGCAGAATTGCCGAGGACTTGCCCACTTTAGCGGTCGCCTTCAGGTTGTTGACGCCCTGCGCACCGCGCGCGGTCAAACGATATTCGTCGATATCGGTTCGCTTGCCGTAGCCGTTTTCGGTGACGGTGAGAATGAGGTATTTGGCGCCACCGAGCTTTTCGTCTAGTTCCTTGAGCGCTGTCCAGGCATCCTCGACGGCCTTTTCCGCGTTCTTCTCGGCGGCCTTCAGTTTTTCGCTTTCGGGATCGGCGCGCTTATCTTCGCGGACCTTTTGCAGGGCTTCTTTCTTCTTGGCGTATTCGGCGCGCAAAGCTTTCAGTTTCGGAGTCAGTCCCAGTTTGGCGGCCAGAGTGTCCCGTTCCTCGTCGCGCGTTTTGTCTGACGGCGTAATGGCGATGCCGATGACCTGATCGTTCTTCTTGAGTGAAATACCGCGGTTGCCAGCGGCGTTACGGCCCATGGGGCGAAGGCCCACTCCGTTGCGCTCGGGATCGTATTCTTCCTCAAAGCGAATCGCCATGCCGTCGCGCGTGCCGAGGAAGATGGTTTGCTTGCCGTCGGTAATGCAGGCCTCAATCAAGTCATCCTCACTGTCGATGGCGATGGCGATGATGCCGCGGGCCATGACATTGGAGAAATCCTTGAGCGGTGTCTTCTTCACGGTGCCGTTGCGCGTGGCGAAGAAGACATACTTGCCCTCTTCTTCGAGATCGCGAACGGGCAGGATGGCGACGACTTTTTCGCCGGGCTGAAGATCGAGCAGGCTCTGCATCGACTTGCCCTTGCCGGCGGCGCCGACGTCGGGGATTTCATAGATCTTGAGCCAGTAGACGCGGCCGGTGTTGGTGAAGCAGAGCAGGAAGGCGTGCGTGGAGTCGACGATGAGCTGCGCGACGAAATCTTCTTCGCGGGTCTTCATGCCCATGCGGCCGGTGCCGCCGCGGCGCTGCTGGCGGTAGATGGAGATGGGCGTGCGCTTGAGGTAGCCCTGATGGCTGACGGTGACGGCGACCTGCTCGTCGGCGATGAGGTCTTCAAGCTGGAGCTCGGCGCTTTCGTCGATGATCTCGGTGCGGCGCTTGTCGCCGTATTTGTCGCGAACGTCTTCAAGTTCTTTAACGATGACGGCGCGCAGCTTGCTTTCGCTGCCGAGGATTTCTTCGTACTCGGCAATCTTGGCGCGAATCTCGCGGAGCTCCTTGAGTAGCTCGTCGACGGAAAGCTGCGTGAGGCGATAGAGCTGGAGTTCGAGAATGGCGTCGACTTGGCGCAGGGTGAGGCCGCGCTCTTCGTGGCGCTGAAGCTCGCGATCGAGGGTGATGATGATTTCTGTGCCCTTGCCCCAGGCGTAGAGGTTTTCGCGCGCCTCGGCCCGCGAGGCCGATGCGCGAATGATTTTGATGACGGTGTCGAGATTGTCGAGCGCGATCTTGAGGCCTTCCAAGATGTGCTCGCGCTCGCGCGCCTTGCGCAGCAGGTAGACGGTGCGGCGCTGGACAACGTCGATGCGGTGGTCGATGAAGACGCGGATGGCTTCGGCAAGGCCCAGCTCGCGCGGCTGGCTGTTGACGACAGCCAGGAAGATCATGGAGAAGCTTTCCTGCAGCTGGGTGTGCTTGTAGAGCTGGTTGAGGATGATCTCAGGCTGCGCGCCGCGCTTGAGGCCGATGACCATCCTCATGCCGTCGCGATCGCTTTCGTCGCGCGTCCATTCGGTGCTGGTGTCGATATCGGAGATGATCTTGTTGTTGACGAGCTCGGCGATGCGCTTGAAGAGCGTGGCCTTGTTGACCTGATAAGGCAGCTCGGTGACGATGAGCGCCTGCCTGTCTTTGGTGACGTTTTCGGTGGCAACGCGGGCGCGCATGAGGAAGCGGCCACGGCCGGTGCGATAGGCGTCGACGATGCCGGCGCGGCCATAGAGAATGGCGCCGGTGGGGAAGTCAGGTCCTTTGACGTGCTTGAGGACTTCGGCGAGGCCGGCTTTGGGATTCTTGACCAGATCGATGGCGGCGTTGACGACCTCAGTGAGGTTGTGCGGCGGAATGTTGGTGGCCATGCCGACGGCGATGCCGCTCGATCCGTTGACGATGAGATTGGGGATGCGCGTGGGCAGAACAGATGGCTCGACGGTGGACTCGTCGTAGTTGGGAACGAAGTCGACGGTTTCCATGTCGATGTCGGCCATCATCTCGCCGGTAATGCGCTCCATGCGGCACTCGGTGTAGCGCATCGCCGCCGGCGGATCGCCGTCGACGGAGCCGAAGTTGCCCTGGCCATCGACAAGCGGGTAGCGCAGTGAAAAAGGCTGCGCCATGCGGACCAGCGTGTCGTAGATGGCGGAGTCGCCGTGAGGATGGTAGACGCCCATGGCCTGGCCGACGACCTTGGCGCACTTGGTGTATTTCTTGTTGTGCTCCAGGCCCATCTCGCTCATGGTGTAGAGCACGCGGCGATGGACGGGCTTGAGACCGTCGCGGGCGTCAGGGAGCGCGCGCCCGATGATCACCGACATGGAGTAGTCGAGATAGGAGCGGCGCATCTCCTCTTCAATGTTGATGGGAACGAGGTTGGTGCCGCCGGGAGGGCTCGGTGGGTCGAGGGGGAGCTGGGGATTCTGATCGTCTGGCATAGAGTTTTCGAGGTCCGCAGGAAGGCGGCGAAAAGGTCCGGTGAGGGTGGGGCCGGGTCCGCAGGTCTCTACATGTATTTTAGTGGTTCTGAGCGGGTTTTAGCAAGGCTGGCTGTGGGAAATAAAGCCTTATTTTGCTATGTTTTATCGCTGGTGATACGCGCTGCTCGCGCAGCCTTTGAATGTTCAGGCAGCGCGACTAGTTTTGGCCTTTAATTTAGCGCCGTTACGGGTATTCTTTTTTGATTTCTTGCGTGCACTGCTGTCGCCGAATCCGGTGAGGAGTACGGGCGGACGGTCGGGCAACTCAACCACCAACTTGAGTTTGCCGCCGAGACCCTCTACATAGCTTCTGAGTGTGGAGATATAGAGGTCGGAGCGCTTCTCAATGCGCGAAACGCCTTCCTGGCCGATTTTGAGTTTTTTCGAGAGGCGAGCCTGGGTGAGTTTACGCAGACGACGGACTTCACGCAGATTGAGCTCTTCGGCGATTAGCTGGGCTGTGCGCTGCTTGACGGACTGCCTGAACTCTTCCGATTCCGTGGCAAGCATTTCTTCAAGAGTGACCGTTGAATAGGTCATCAAAATTTCTCTTTCCTCGCTGAAATCGCTCGTTGGTGCAGATCAAAGCGGCGGTCAGCAATGTCAATCAGATTCCTGTAGAACTTATCCTGTGAGACTCCAGACTTGTCGCCGCCAACCAACAGAATGGCTCGACGGTGCGTATCAAACGCAAAGGCAACCCGCATGCACCGTCATCAGCACGAAAGCGAAGCTCCTTCATATTCGAGTGCTTCGATCCCTTGAGCGTATCCACATGCGGCCTGCCAAGCTGCGGTCCTATCGTTCTGAGCAATCCGACCAGCGAGTAGATTTCGCGCCTGACAGAATTCGAGAATCCAAGGACATCACGCGAGAATTCCGGGTGGAACTCAACCACCCACAACTTTTCAAAACCGGAAGACATAACCCTCCTGCGCTGCAGGCCGTGCTCCCGGTCAGGCCTTTGTATAGACTTCATTATGTCTCGGAATGCCTAATGTCGTCAAGAACATTTTTGCGGCTTATTTACAGCAGACTCGGCAGATTGATGATGCAAAGAACCGCCTGCGCCAGCACGATGGCGCCACCGGCGGCGAGCGCCACGCGGCCGCGTGGGCCTTCATAGGCGTCGGCGAATACGCCGCCGATAAAGGTGAGCAGAAATGGCAGCGCCCATAGCCACGGAGTTCCCGGAGCGCCGGTCATCACGAGGAGAAACAGGACGACCGCGCAGAGCAGAGGAAGGGTGTTGCCGAAGTAGCGCGACTTGCGAGCGGCCAGATACAGGATCAGGGCGGCGCAGGTGGCTACCGTGACTCCGCCATTCGCCAACGAGCTGAAGAAGCGGCGCGCGGGATCAGTGGAGAACCACAGGAACCCGGCTGACGAACGGAAGACATAGCTGGATGCGTCGAGCGAGAAGCCGTAGCAGGCGAAGACGAACACCAGAGCCGCCGGTCGACGGCGACCAGCACCACGGGCAGCGTCTGGCTCCTGCGGCCTTCAGCAATCCAGAGCATGGCCGCAAGGCCGAGCAGCGCCGCAAGCGGGAGGGCGGCGATGTGGGCGGCAGCGGCGACCCCGAAAATGACGGTGAGCAGAACAATGCGCGGACGCCACTTTCGAGCAGGCCCTTGCATGGAGTGGGCCACTCCGATGCAGGTGTACACGCCGCCATAGACGCCCAGGGCGGCTAAAACGTCAGGGTTGGGGGAGACGCAGGCTTTGAGCACAGCAGGTGAGAAGCAATAGAGAGCAAGCGCCGTGTAGCCGCCCAGATTGCCGTAGAGCCGCCGCGTGACCCACCAGATGCATCCGCCGAGCGCGCAGCCGGCAAAGAGGAAAGGCAGGCGCAGGAGCAGCAGGATGTGGGTCATCTGATGGCGCAGTTCCCAGGTGCTCAGCTCGCCGCCTTGCTGCTGCACGACGCGATTCTCGGGGCTGCGAAAGAGATCGAATCCGCGCTCGAGGAGCAGGTTGAGGGTGAGCGGAAGGCCGGCGAGGCGATAGGCCAGAATGCCGTCGTGAATGTTGCCGCAGGAGGTGTAGTAGCCGGCGAGAGGCGAGGGCTTTTCCCAGGTTTCGCGGCCGCAGCGGGCGTATTGGTAGTCGCTGTCGGTCAGCGTCTGGCGGCTGATGAGCCAGAATCCCTGGAGGAGAAAAGCTGCCAGGAGTGCTGCCGCGATCCGCTGCGGGAGATTGAAGCGAAAGCGGCGAAGCATGCCAAAGCGATGGGCCATTACGTTCAAAGCAACCTAACCAGTCTAAACGGTGGCTTAGGGTCTAGGCCGCAGGCCGCGCGACGCGGCGAAACTTGAGCAGCGTTGACTGTGCGACGCGAAGTTTGCAGAAACAAGAAAGCCGCCCCGAAGGGCGGCTTTCGCTGCGGAATTGTTGATCGTGGTTCTTTGTGTTCCTAGTTGAAGATTGCGCCGACGGTGTCGTCAAAGGTCAGCGTGACCTGGCAGGTGTTGGGACCGGCCGCAGTAACGGCCGAGGTTGGTACGCAGTTGTAAGACCATCCACCGAAGGCTCCCTGACCAGCCGGGGCCGTGAGAAGGACGGTGGTGCCGACGGGGTAGGTTGCTACGCAGACCGATCCGCCAAGACCGCACTCGGAGGAGCCAGGGCCGCAGTGGAGGACGTTGGGTGTGCCGGTGGCGGAGGGAGCCGTTACTAGCCAGTCGGTGGTGTTCACGCCCTCGTTGTAAATGGTCAGCGTGGACAGGAGCGAGGACGCCTGAGAACCCGGGATAGCATGAGCCAGCTGTCGTGGGCGTGGGAAGGACAAGCGGGCAACTGAAGGTTGCCGTCGCCGTCTGAACCGATCCAGTCGCGGCATCCGTAGCTTCCGCGATAATGGTGGCGCTTCCGCGCCATACGCCGTTACGATTCCAGCGTTTGCGCCGCCGCTCGGAACACCCGATCCGTTGGTATTCACCGGGAACACGCTGGGCGACGAGCTCAGCCACTGCACCGAGTTGGTAAGATCCCTGCACGGTGGGCGAGGTGGAATAGGTTCCGATGGCCAGGAATTGTCCATCATCAAGAATATTGTCCACCGTGATTGAGGTGGGAATGATCTGGAGCGACAGCAGGGGTTCCGGCGCGGGAGTGAGCGTCACCTGGACCGATGAGGAGCTCGACACCAGCGATCCGTCGGGATTTTTCAATTCCGCAGTGATGGTGCTCGTGCCGAGGCTGACTCCGGTGGCAATTCCGTTGCCTGAGGCAAGACCCGTGGTGATCGTAGCGACCGACGGAATGCTCGAAAGCCAAGTCAACTGCGGGGAGTTGGTTACGTCTTCTTCCAGGCCGTTTGACCCTAATGTGGCAAGCGCGATGAATTGTCCGGTCTGGCCCGAGGCCGAGACGGACTGGGCGGTGGGATCGATGGTGACAGCGGTAAATTCTTCGTTCGATCCGCCGTTTCCTGGCGACCCGCTCCCCACTGTCAAGGTGGCAGTGCCCGTCAGTGCGTTTCCGCCGCTAGTATAAGTCGCGGTGATCGTGACTGTGCCCAGACTCACTGCGGTGGCAAGCCCAGTGGAGGCGCCGATGGTGGCAATCGATGGGCTGCTTGAACCCCAGGTGGCCGTGTTGGTCACGTCGACGGTGGACCCTGTGGCAGTGGTCTCAATGGCCTGGAATTGGGCCGTGTATCCCACCGTCGTCACCAATTGAGTGTTGGGGATAATTGCGATCGATGACGGAGTCCCTCCTCCTCCCGAGCTGCCGGTCACCATGAGCGTGGCCGAAGAGGAGACGACACCGGTAAATCCATTGACGCTGGCTGTGATGGTAGTTGTGCCCGCGGAAACGCCGGTTGCTACGCCGCTGGCGCTGATCGTAGCCACGCCGGGCGCGCTCGAAGTCCATGTCGCCGAGTTGGTCAGGTCCTCCGTGCTGGAGGGATGATTGCCGTGGCCGAAGACTCCCGTCGCCGTGAACTGCGCAGTTTGGCCGGCGCCGATGGATTGCGTGGTGGGCGATACCGAAATTGACACGACCAATGGATTGGTGCAGCCCGCTAAGGGCAGCAGTATTGCGGCGATGAGGAGAAGCACCCGCGACGAAATAACACGATCATTCATGGTTGACCTCTGGAGCCTGCAGACCGCCTTGGCGTTGATCACTTGCCGTCATGGCAGACTCTCGCTGGCCTGTATGCCTTTGACTATAGGGCATTCAAACAGCACACCGCAGTCACACGAAGGTGTTACTTTTGCCTTGGCATCAAAACAGTCAATAATCCCTCCCACATTGGTTTTGGCTGTGGTTGGAAGGACCAAAACGGTCACGCGCGTGACGCCGAAATGATTGGGCGCGCACGGCTCAACAGTCGAACGCATTCTCTTACGTGTTCAGAGTGTTTGCTTTGCCGCAGCCTGCCGAGAGCGGCTACACTTCTCTTGAACGTGAGTACGGGAGCATGACGTTGGCTGGCGACAACACTCCGGAACGGCTGGTGAGCGCCGCACGCGCCGATGAAGAGCAGAATTTTGAGCTGAAATTGCGCCCCCGTTGGCTGCGGGAGTTCATTGGACAATCGAAGGCCAAGGAACAGCTTGCGATTGCGCTGGAGGCGGCGAAATCGCGCGGCGAGGCGCTGGATCACGTGCTGCTATTCGGCCCTCCAGGCTTGGGCAAGACCACGCTGGCGACGATCATTGCTAACGAGCTCGATGTGGGATTTCAGCAGAGTTCGGGGCCGGCTCTGGTGATCCAGGGCGATCTGACGGCGATTTTGACCAATCTGCGCGAGCGCCAGGTACTTTTTCTGGATGAAATTCATCGCCTGCAGCCGGTGCTCGAAGAAAAGCTCTACACCGCGCTCGAGGATTACAAACTCGACATCATCATTGGGCAGGGACCTGCGGCGCGAACGCATGTGATGGAGATTCGCCCGTTCACGTTCATCGGCGCCACTACGCGGCCGGGGCTGCTGAGCTCGCCGCTGCGCTCGCGTTTCGGCATTCTGTTGCGGCTGGAGTTCTACACGGAAGATGAACTGCGCGTGATTGTCGAGCGCTCCGCCGAGGTGCTGCAGATTCCGATCGACACCGATGGAGCGGCGGAGATTGCGCTGCGATCCCGCGGGACGCCGCGCATTGCGAATCGTCTTCTGCGACGCGTTCGCGATTATGCGCAGGTGCGCGGAACGGGATCGATCGACAGGCCGACGGCTCATGCGGCGTTGACGATGCTGGAAGTGGACGCGCACGGGTTCGACGAGATTGACCGGCGACTGATGCTGACGATCATGCAGAAATACGACGGAGGGCCGGTGGGATTGGGCACGCTGGCGGCAACGCTGGCCGAAGAAGAGGACGCGCTTGAAGAAGTCTACGAGCCGTTTCTCATTCAAATCGGGTTTCTGGATCGCACGCCGCGCGGGCGCGTGGCTACGCGGCTGGCCTACGAGCATTTTGGAATTGCGGTGCCGGGGCGGCAGACGGGGTTGTTTTAAGAGCTTGTGAACGGACGCATCCTTCCGCGCTCGAAAACATCCCATATGAAGGAGAAACAATATGGCACGTACTGAATCCACCATGCTTGAACTGGGAACGATTGCGCCGGATTTTGCGCTGACCGACGCTGTTACAGGCAAGACTGTGCGCCGCGACGATTTTCGCGGCAAGGAGGCGCTGCTGGTTCTGTTTATCTGCGCGCACTGCCCTTATGTGAAGCACATTGAAAAATCTCTGGGCAAACTCGGAGCAGATTACGCAGGCAAGCCGCTGGCGATTGTCGCCATCAGCTCTAACGATGTGAACACGCACCCGGCTGACAGCCCGGCCGGCATGAAGCAACAGGCCAAAGACAACGGCTTTGTTTTTCCTTACCTGTACGACGAATCGCAGGCCGTGGCGCACGCGTACAAAGCGGCGTGCACGCCCGATCCGTATTTGTTCGACGCGGATTTCAAGCTTGTTTATCGCGGGCAGTACGACGACAGCCGGCCTGGCAATGGCGTTCCGGTGACCGGGAAAGATCTGCGGGCTGCGATCGATGCGGTGCTTGCGGGCAAGCCGGCGCCGACGGAGCAGAAGCCTTCGATCGGGTGCAATATCAAGTGGAAGGCGTGAAAAGACAGCGGGGTTGGCGGAGCTGGCGGAGCTAGTTTCTTCAGCGGGAGCCAAGCCACTTGCGCAAACCTCACCATCTTTGCGGATCCGGCCTTCTATTCCTACAGCGTTGGCGAGTCGTCGCCGAGCATTGCTTCGCGAACGATCTTGATGGGCGGGAAACCCTGGCGCAGAAAATCGTCGTGGAATTTTTCCAGCGAGAACGCTGCGCCTTCTTTTTTCTTGACGTCATCGCGCAGCTTCATGATTTGAAGCTTGCCGAGTGTGTAGTAGAGATAGGTGGGGTCGCCGGCCCCGCGCTTCGTCTCGACCACCGCCGCCTCTTTCGATTGATAGCCTTCCTTCTGAAAGAAGTCTTCGGCCTGCTCCATGCTCATTTTGCCGGTGTGCATCTCGATGCCGACGATGAAGCGCGCATCGCGCAAGAGCGCATCCTGCAACTGGCCGAGGCGCAGAAGCTTTGATTCGCGCTCGTCTTTGGCGCCCGCGCCGGGTTGGCCGTAGCCCTCGTCGAGCATCATCTGCTCGCAGTAGTGGGCCCAGCCTTCAACGTCAGTGTTGGCGCCAAGAATTTTGCGAACCTTGCTGGGCGCCTGCGGCAGCCAGAGGAATTGCACGTAGTGGCCCGGATAGGCTTCATGCACAGCGGTTGAGATCACGGTGCCGATGTTGAAGCCGTGCATGTAGCCCTCGACCTCCGCCGGCGTCATGGATGGATCGGGCAGCGTGACGTTGAAGTAGGATTCGGTGGCGTGGGTTTCGAAGGGGCCAGCGGTGTCCATGCTGGCGAAGGTGGTGGCGCGCATGAAGGGCGGCGTCTCTTCGACGATGGGCCGGACATCGGATGGAATGGTGACGATGTGATGCTCGCGGATGAAGCCGACGAGGCTGGTGAATGTCGCGCGGAAGGAATCGAGAAGCTGATCGGGCGCGGGATGATCTTCGCCCAGCTCTTCGAGGACGGCGCGGGGATCTTTGCCCGGCTCAAGCTCGGCGGCGACTTGCTTGAAGTGCTCCTGATTCTTGCGCAGGTCGGCCCAGCCGATTTCGAGCAGCTTGTCGAGCGGCAGATCGACCATCTCGTCGTATTCGAGCTTTTTCTGGAATGTGTCGGCGCCGATGCGGAAGTCGCCGTTGGAGCGGGCGAGCAGATCGGTCTTGAGCCAGCGCAAGATAGTCGTTGAGCGCGGCGACGACGGCAGCGTTGGTCTTGGCGAATTCCGCTTTGAGGGCCGGATCGGTTGCGTCGGTGAAGGCCTGCGGCACGTCGTGCTGAAAGAAGCTGATGATGTCCGGCAGCTGCTCGATGGCGATCTCGGTGAAGATGCGCGGAGGGTTCTTGAGATTCGCGTGCGCAGCGGCGAGCAGCGCGGGCATTTGCTTTTCGCGGGCGACGAGCGAGCGGAGGCGGTCGTCCGGCGGCGCGAATTTGCGCTCCATCAAAACAAAAGCCGCATTGGCGCAGGTGCTCGAATAGGTGTCGGCGTCTTTCTCCCAGGGGCGGATGGTTTCGAGCGTGAGCAGTTGCGAGCGGATGTTGCTGAGCACAATTTCGCGGTCGCTGCGAGGAACAAAATCGGCGCGGCGAGTTATCGGGAACGATCGCCTCGATGCGCTGGGCGAAGTTTTTTAGTGCGGCGATTTCCGCGTCGATGGTCGGGCGCGAGAAATCTTCAAGCTGCGCGTCGTACTGGTGGTAGCCGACCATGGTGCCGTTTGACGGGGCGTAGTGAAAGTAGACCTGGTCGAAGTATTCATCGCTGATTTTCGCGAACTGCTGTTTCCAATCCGGAGTTGCGGCGTGCGCAGCGATTGCAGAGAACATAAGTACTCCAATCGCAGTCAGGGTGGTCGCGTTTTTCATAGTTCGTCTCCGTTTTGCGCGAGTCAATTTTGCGCTGATCATCTTTGCGCCGTGCGTTTATGCGCTCACGGCGGCAGGCGCGAGGTTCGAGAGCAATTCTCGAATTTCGAGCAGAACTTCGTCGGGTCGCGTAGCTCGCAACGGGAACTTGAGCAGGCCTTGCGGCGTAAACTGCGCGCCGCGCTTGGCGTTGCGCGCCACCAGTTGCATCAGGTGCGCGGGATCGACTGCGGCATTCTCCATGAAGCGGATTTGCAACTCGCCGCGCTTGCGGTCGACCTGCGCAATGCCGAGGCGCTCGCACTCGAGGCGCAGCATGGCCGCTTCAAGCAGATAGACGGTGGCGTCGGGCGGCGCGCCATAGCGGTCTTCCATCTCCGCGCGCACTTCGTTGACCGCGGCCTCGGTGGTCGCTCCGGCGATTTTCTTGTAGAGGCGCAGGCGCTGATTTTCTTCCGGCACATAGCTTTCGTCGATGCGCAGCGCGATGCCGAGATTGAGCTGCGTGGCGGGACGCTCTTCGCTGGCCTCGCCCTTCATCTCCTTTACGGCGGCTTCGAGCATCGATGTGTACAGCTCGAAGCCGACGGCTTCAATGTGGCCGCTCTGCTCGCCGCCGAGCATGTTGCCGGCGCCGCGCAGTTCGAGGTCGAGCGCGGCGATTTTGAATCCCGCGCCGAGGTCGCTGAACTCTTTGAGCGCGGCGAGACGGCGGCGCGCGATTTCAGTCAGCTCGTTCTCCGCGGGAATGAGCAGGTACGCGTAGGCGCGGCGGTTGGAGCGGCCAACGCGGCCACGCAACTGGTAAAGCTCGCTGAGGCCGTGGCGCTCGGCGCGATTGATGAGGATGGTGTTGGCGAGCGGAATGTCGAGGCCGTTTTCGATGATGGTGGTGGCGACCAGCACGTCGAATTCGTGACGCATGAAGGCGAGCATGACTTTTTCGAGATCGTTCTCGCCCATCTGGCCGTGCGCGACGGCAACGCGCGCCGCGGGAACCAGTTCCTGGATGCGCGAGGCGATTTCGTAGATGGATTCGACGCGATTGTGAACGAAGAACACCTGGCCGCCGCGCTCCAGTTCCACTTCGACGGCCGAGCGGATGATTTTTTCGTCGAAGTGGGCGACGACGGTCTGAATGGCCATGCGATCTTTGGGCGGCGTCTCAATGACGCTCATGTCGCGCAGGCCGACGAGGGACATGTGCAGCGTGCGCGGAATGGGCGTGGCGCTCATGGCGAGCACGTCGATCTGCTTGCGCAATTGCTTGAGCCGCTCCTTGTGGCGCACGCCGAAGCGCTGCTCCTCGTCGACGATGAGCAGGCCGAGATCCTGAAACTTGATGTCCTTCGACAGCAGGCGATGCGTGCCGATGAGAATGTCGACGCGGCCGGTGGAGACGCGCTCGACGATGTCTTTCTGCTCCTTTGCTGTGCGGAAGCGCGAGATCATTTCGATGTGAATGGGGAACTGGGCGAAGCGCTGCTTGAAGGTTTCAAAGTGCTGGAAGCTGAGCACGGTTGTCGGCGTGAGCACGGCGACCTGCTTGCCGTCCTGCACGGCCTTGAAGGCGGCGCGCATGGCGACTTCGGTTTTGCCGTAGCCTACGTCGCCGCACAGGAGGCGGTCCATCGGGCGTGGGCGATTCCATGTCTTCTTTGACGGCGCGAATCGCGGTGATCTGATCGTCGGTCTCGGTGTAGTCGAAGGAATCTTCAAATTCGCGCTGAAATTCGTTGTCTAGCGAGAAGGCGTTGCCCTCGACGGTGTGGCGCTCGGCGTAGAGCTTGAGCAGCTCGGCGGCCATGTCCTGCATGGCCTTGCGCACGCGCGCCTTGGTCTTGGTCCACTGCTGCGAGCCGAGCTTGCTTGAGCACCGGCGCGGGGCCGGTATCGGTGGAGCGATATTTCTGAATCAGGTCGAGACGCGTGAGCGGGACGTAGAGCTTGGCGCTGTCAGCGAACTCGAGAATCATGAACTCGATGCTGAGAGCCGTCCTGGTCGATTTCTTTGAGACCCTGATACTGCGCGATGCCGTGCTCGACGTGGACGACGTAGTCGCCGACGCCGAGATCGCGGAAGTCGGAGACAAAGGCGGCGGTCTTGGATTTTTTCGGGATCGGGCCGCGCGGCAACGTCGGCTTCGTCGGAGAGATCGTTGGCGCCGAAGACGATGAGGTTGGCATCGGCGAACGCGACGCCCGATGCAAGCGGCGAGCGCACGATGACCGGGACGCGCAGGTCGCCGGCCATGTAGCTGGCTTCTTCAAGCATCATGTCGCGCCGGTCGTGGGACGCGGCTGCCGAGACGATAGGGAACCTGGTAGTCGCGCAGCACGGTTGCGAGGCGCTCGACATCGCCCTGATGCGCGGCGGCGAGCACGATGCGCGACTCCGTTGCCATCAGATTTTTCAGTTGCTCGGTGAGCGCGGGAATGGAGCCGTGGAAGCGCAGCGTGGGCCGCGTGGGCAGTTCGATTTCGCCGAGCGTTGCGTCGTCTTCGAGCACGTCGACCGCGCCGAGTTGATCGAGATCGAGACCCATGTGCGCAGCGAGCGACGCCTGAAGAACTTCGGGGCGCAGATAAATATCTTCAGGGCGGACGAGCGAACCAATTCCGGAGCGCTCATGACGCTGCTCGACCTTGTTCCACCAGCGATCAATCTGGTTGCGCACCATGGCCGGCTCATCGACGAAGAGCGCGCAGCGCGGCAGGAGCGTGAGCAGCGAGCGCTCGGCGCCGGCGACGGGCGTAAAGAACTCCCAGCCGGGAAAGACGCTGACGCCGCCGGCCGCCGCGGCTTCGGCAGCCATCGTCATTCTCGGTGTCGCCATCAATTTCAACGCGCTGGCGGCTGAGGCGGCCGTTGACGGCGGCGAGCAGGCGCTCGGTGAGCGGCGCCTCGGTGAGCGGCAGCAACTGCGTTTCGTCGAGACCGGACTGCGAGCGCTGCGTTTCAGGATCGAATTTGCGGATGGTTTCAATCTCGTCGCCGAAGAACTCGATGCGCACGGGGCGGTCGGCGTCGGGCGAATAGACGTCGAGAATTCCGCCGCGGCGCGTGAACTGGCCGGGCATCTCGACGAGATCCATCTGCGTGTAGCCCACGCTGGCGAGGTGCGCGGTGAGCACTTCGATGTCGACCTCTTCGCTGCGCTTGAGGGTGACGGCGAGGCCGGCGTAGTACTCGAGATCGAAGAGCTTGAGAGCCGCGGATTCGACGGGAGCGATGAGAATATCGACGGCGCCGGTGGAGAGCTTCCACAACGCGGCGGCGCGCTGCTCCTGCACGTCGGGGTGCGGCGAGAGATTTTCAAACGGAAGCACGTCGTGGGCGGGAAAGCGGACGACGCGCGCGGGATCGATGGCGCCGGTCAGCTCGCATCCGGCCTTGAGCAGCGGCTCGAGCGCCTCGGCGGCCTTGTTGTCGGCGACGATCGACGATGACCGGCTGCTTGGCGGCCCGCGCCATCAGCGGCAGGTAGAGTGCCCGCGCGGTGGCGGTCAATCCAGACACACGCCGACGCCCCGCACCCAGGCTGAGGTGCCTGCGAACGCGTTCAAATCCCGGGGCATGCTCCAGCTCCGCAAAGATTTCGCGGACAAACGGGAGGATCATGAGGCTCTAGTTTAACAGCGTGGATCGATCGCTCTGCTTTTCGAGCAGCGGGTCAGATTGAGAAAACTTTCCCTCAGGGGCTAAAGCCCTCTTTCACTCCAGGCAATTTACGCCACGACTAAAGTCGTGCCCCTTCAAAGCACATCCAAGCTGACCCACTGCCGGCTTCTCAAACCTTTGCGCTGCGCTCACTCGCCGCCGAGCTTTTTCGCGAATGCGTACCAGAAATCCAGTGACTTCCAGTAAGAATCGATGGGCAGGCGCTCATCGCGTCCATGGGCGCGCACATCGTCCCGCTCGAGAGCGATCGCCGAGTAGCCGTAGCTCGGGATGCCGGCTTGAGCGAAATAGATGGAATCGCTGGCGCCAGTCTCCATGACAGGCGTCACCGTTATTCCCGGCCAGATGGCTTGCGTGAGGTTCGTGAGCGGCGCCCAGACTTCCTCGATCGGCGCAGGCGGAACGATTGCAGGGCGGTCGGGAGCTGTGGCGCTCACGTCGCCTGCATTCGATACGTATTCCACTTTCAGCTGCGGGTCGGCAAAGATGGAGATCAGCTGCTGCCGGGTTTCTTCGGGTGAGTGGCCGGGAAGGATTCGGCAATTCACGATTGCCCGGGCCATTTGAGGCAGGGCGTTGTTTGCATCGCCGGCATCGAGTCGCGTGGCAACGCAGGTGGTTCGGAACCTCGCGTTGAAAGCAGGCTCGGCGCTGAGGCGCGCAACCGCGGCGACGTCCGGCGGAGCGGCCAGAATCGCGCGCATATCGGCAGCCAGTCTGTCCGGTTTCATTTTGAGCGAGATTCGTGAAGTAGGTTCGCGTAACCTCGTTCAACTCGAAGGGGAACGTGAAAGCGGCCAGACGGCCGAGCGCCGCTGCAAGTTCGTAGATGGCATTGTCGGGCCGCGGCAGGGAACTGTGGCCGCCGCGATTGGTGACTGTGATCTGGTAGTCGGCGTAGACCTTTTCGGTGGCCTCGACTTCGGCGACGACCGGCCGCCCGTGCTCCAGCTCTATGCCGCCGGCGTCGGGATTAATTACGTAGGCTGCATCCACCAGATCGCGATGCTCGCGGACGAGCCAGTCAGCGCCGTTGAACTTGCCGCCTTCTTCGTCGGCCGTGAGCGCCAGGATCAGGTCGCGCTGCGGCTTATATCCCTCGCGATGCAGGCGCAGGAAAGTCTCCACCAGCGCGGCGTCGGAGTCCTTCATGTCCTGCGTGCCACGGCCGTAGAAATAGCCGTCCTTCTCGATGAACTGAAACGGGTCGGTGGACCAATCGGCGCGCAAAGCCTGGACCACGTCTACGTGGCAAAGAAAAAGGACGGGCTTTTTTGCCGGCGATCCGGCAGCGCGGAAGCGGACTACGAGATTTTGCTTGCGCTCATTGGGCCCGAGCAGGCGAACGTCCTGGGGCGAGAAACCAGCGTCGAGGAAGCGCCGCTCCATGGCCGCGGTCGCGGTGGTGACATTGCCCTGCGGCGTGTCAGTGGTGTTGATCTCGACGAGTTCTTTGAAGATTGCCAGCGCCTGCGCGCGATCGGCTGGCGGCGCCGGCGGCAAATGGTCTTGTGTTTTTACAAGCGGGCTGAAGCAGGCGGTAGCGCACAAGACGGTGAGAATCGCTCGGAATCGATGCATGGGATCCTCACGGCTATCTATTGGTTCTCTCAGTCGAGGCGCGGAGTGCCGCGGCGAAGAATCATTCCGGTGATGCCGAAAGACACGATCAGAATGAGGGCGAGGAAGAAGTAATAGGCCATGGGGTGCGCCCAGCCTGGAGAGTACTTGAGATCCTGGCCGACCCAGAGCAGCAGGACGGTGGCGATGACGGCGAATTGCCCGGCGATGACGAGGAACGTGTGGCCGAGGTCGCGGCGCTTGTCGAGCGCTTCCACCTGGTCAGGTGTGAGGTTGCGCTCTTCGGGTGGAAGAAGGGAATTGGCCATTGGACGCTCCTTAAATGGGGTTGCTATGGAGCTTGCCGGGGCCGACAAATTGCGGCTCGCCTGCTTCGATTCAATCATAAGGTGCGGGGAGGCGCCAGCCGCCCTGTTCGGCTCAATCCGAGAGGAAAGCCAGCGTTTGCAGCGAGGTAATTTCGAACGGCTTGCGGCAACGGACATTTGTGCACTGCAGCTTGTCGTCGCGGCGGACCATGTAGGACTGCGCCTTGGCAAAGCGCGCACGGTCACGCTCGTCGCCTCCACGCGGCAGTTGCGCGCGCTTGCGGCGAACGATCCAGGTGACCTTGTACTCGCCCGCTTGGCCGCACTTGGGGCAGTTCAGGTTGTGGGTGCGCTGTTCGGTTGTCTCGTTGAAGAATTCCCGCTCATCCATATTGCTTGTCCTTTGGCTGTGGTTCTTTTGGCCGTCCGGGCCGCGATTCGGCCAGCCGGGTCGGCTGCCTGGGTCGGCCCCTCCGGCCAACCAGCCTGCGCCCGGCGATTCGGCAGAAGCATTTTCAAACAGGCACTTCCGCACCGGACGAATTTATTCCATACTCATGCTTGCGATGGCGAAACGCAAGCCAGCCCGGTTTTCTGCCACAAAGGCGGTAAAGGCCAACGCCCGCGAGCGCGTGGGCCAGCCAAAACCCTCGCGCATTTTGCCTGACAAGCCGCGCACAGGGCGACAGGCGAAACACAAACCAAGGCTCGACGAAATTATTCGCGAAGCGCAATAGGGCGCGAAGTAGAATAAGCGCCGCGAACAGTGATTGGGGCCGCGAAGAAGTACATGAGGCGGCGGGAGGAACGGGCATGGCGAAGGCAGTCGGCATTGGTGGAGTTTTTTTGAAGGCTCGCGACCCGGAGGCGCTGGGGCGCTGGTACGCAGAAAACCTTGGGATCCCCGCACAGGATGGCGGTTCGCTGGCGTTCGAGGGGCCGGAATCGGCAGGGATGACGGTTTTTGCTCACTTCCCGATGGACACGAAGTATTTCGGGGAAGGCACTCAGCCGGTGATGGTCAACTTCAGGGTGGACGATCTGGATGGCTTGCTGAAGAAGCTGGATGCAGCCGGCGTGCGCATCGATCCCAAGAGAGATGACCACGAGTACGGGAAATTCGCATGGATTTGGGATCCGGAAGGGAATCGCGTGGAGTTGTGGGAGCTGGCATCTGCCAAGTAAGAGGGCGGCGGAGATTGACGAGACGGCACGACCGCGGAATGTCGAGTCAGGATTTGTTCTAGGGATTTTTCTGGGGTTGTTGCGTGCTGTAGGGGCCGGGGAGCGAGGGTGCTGCGGCGGGCTGCTCGCTGGGATTGCCGGTGACGGCGGTGCGATTGGAATAGATGCGGAATTCGACTACAAGGTCGAGCATCACAGGAACCGGATTGCCGTTCTTGATGGCCGGCTCGAACGTGGCCTTGCGGATGGAGTCAACGGCATTCTCATCGAGACCGAAGCCGATAGGCCTGGCTACGGCGATCTCGCCCGGCTTGCCATCCGCGCCAATTACGACGTGATAGAGGCAAATGCCGGCGACACCGTGGTCCTGTGCGTACTCGTTTGATTGCGGCTCGAAGGTCGAGGTCAACCGAGCTTTCTTGTCGACGTCACTTTGGCGGAGCACGGCGGGATCGGCAGGCCTGTAATCGGTTTTTGTGGCTGCTGCCGCGTAGTAGAGCTTCCAGAATCCGGGCATCGACTCCATCATGCGACTGTCGAAGGGCTGGGCGAAGACGTTGTCCAGCGCGTCGCGCAGCAGCTTGTTTGAGTGAGCCTGCGATGTGGTGGTTGTGACGCTTTTTGCGTCGGCGGGGCGCTCGGCTGCGGGGGCGGCGGCGATTTCGGCCTGCGCGGCGGCTTGTGCTTCTTGATTGTCTGTGGCGCTGGCGGTTTCGGCGGGCGATGCAGGCGCGGCTGCTGTAGCTGGCACCGGAGCAGCGTTTGGAGTAGTGGCCGATGCTGGCGCTGGCGGCGTGACGGCTTTTGGCGCCGGATTCGCGGGCTTGCCCTTTTCGAGCTTTTCTCTCTTTTCTTTTGGCTTTACGACGAGTTCGCGGTCGATGGAAATTTTGACTACTTTCTTTTTCGGTGTGATGTTTACGCGATCGACGGCGTTGGTGGGATCTTCGTAAGGCAGCGCGCCGAGGAAGTGGAGGCCAAAGCGCTCGCCTTCGAGCTCAAGCTTGTGCTTGGCCAGAGTGCACCTTGTCGATCTGGATCGCGCTTAGAGTGTATGAGCCCTGCGGCGAGTGGCTGACCAGGACGCCGTTCTCGTTGTAGCTAAGGTCGTTGTCGAGATAGCCGCCGCGCAGGAAGAGCTGCTTGCCGACGAGCAGGCTTTTGATCTCGTCTTCGGAGATTTCGTTTGGCTCGGCGGCGTGAGCGGGCTGAGAAGCCTGGGCCGGGGCGCTGGGCGAAGTGGCGGGCGAGGGTTGAGTTTCGGCGGGAGGCGCGGGCGCAGTTTCTGGCGGGGGCGCGGGCGTGGTTTCTGGCGTTGATACTGGCGGAGGCGCTGGTGTTGTTTGCGGGGCCTGGTCAGATGCAGGCGGCTGGGCGGGGGCGCTTGCGCGGCGGGCTGATTGTCGGGCGCGGGAGCTGTTTGCTGTGCGCTGACCGTGCGCGGGCCGGATGAAGCCAGAAGTGACTGCCATGCGCGACGCCGAACAACGAGCACGCCGAGGCGTGCGGCGAGAGTTGCAAACGACAAAAAGCGGGAACGATAGATCATGTGCGGCATGGGGAAGGCCTTTAGAGCCAACTTTAGCAAGATTCCGCTACTGACGCCTAGAAAAACAATCCCTTGGCGGAGTTACTTGCGAGCTACATCGAGCGGTTCGCGTCGTTTGCGATTTAACTTACTTCCGATTTGAGTTGTGTTTGAGCCGCCAAAGAATTCGACGGAAGAATCCGAGGATGCGGCCGGCGTCGCTGCGCGTGAGGGACAGCCTGCGCAAAAGAAGATGAACGTCGTGCCGGTTGGCGCTGCGCATGTCGGGTGGAGAGTAGTTGGCGGCGAGCATGGTTTCTTCGACAAGGCCGGCGAGGAGTTCGAGGTCGCGGGTGGAGGCGGGAGGAGCAGCGTCGTTTGACGGGCCGCGATTTGCGGCGGCTATTGCTGTCTCGCCGACCGGGTCGACTGTCGGGTCGCCGAGGCGCGCGGCGATTTCATAAAGACAAACAGCGACGGCCTGGCCGAGATTCATTGAGGGCTGTCGGGGGTCGGTGGGAATGACGGCGAGCAGATGACAATGCGAGAGGTCAGCCTGCGTGAGGCCGCGCTTTTCCGAACCGAAGACGAGAGCAATACGACCGCCGCGGGCGAGTTCGTCGCGGAGCTTTGGCGCGAGATCGGGAAGCGGAACGACCGACTGTTCGGGCCTGCGGTGCTCGAGCGAGCCGGTACCAATGACGAGGGTGCAGTCGGCTACAGCGTCGGCGAGGCATCCCGTGATCCGCGCGTTTTGGAGCAGATTCGTCGGCGCCGACGGCGGACTTTGCCTCGCGCCAGTGTGGCTCGTAGGGGGCGACGACGGCCAGGCGCGCAAAGCCGAAGTTGGCCATGGCGCGCGCGGCCGCTCCTATATTGAGGGGATTGCGCGGGGAGACGAGGACCACTTCGATGCGATCGCATTGGTCTTTTGAGAGCAAGACGCCATTTTAGGTCAGATTCGGAGCGAGCGTTTGGGTTGGCCGAGGTGCGACCGCGTGCGGCGACTGCACAGTCCGAGTGCAATCGCCGCGTGGGATGAGGTTTTAGCCCGATGAGGAGTTAGAAGTGAAAGTTGGATTCAACGAAGAGCAACTGGCCGTCGGCGTCCTTGGGATAGATCGTCGCGATCACGGTCTTGCCCCAGGCGTGTCCGTAGTAGAACGTCGCGCTGAATTTGGAGTTGAAGCGGTAGTCGGCATTGAAGTCCCAGACATTCGCAAACGGCCGATTTCCGTTGCTGGGCCGTCCCTGGTAGCCGAAGGTCGTAGGTTGAAAAGCGCCTCCGCCGGAATACCAGAGGTCCTTGGCCGTGGCCAGGCGCAGGGTGTGTGCCTCGCTGCTGAGGCTCAATTGTTTCAAGGGCTGCGCGCTGACGGTCAAATACGCATCTTCGTTGTTCATCATGTTGTAGAACGGGAAGCGCGCGTATTGCCGTGGCGTGGTGAGCACCTGGAAAAACGTGCCGTGGCGCGTGTCGGTTGCATTGCCGTCGCCGCTGCCGTAGGAGTAGCCGGCAGAAATTCCGGGCTTGATGCTCGGCACTGGAAGCTGCCATCCGGCTTCGCCGACTGCGGCGGTGGAAAGCTGGCTGAGGCTGCCCCATGAGCCTGTTTGAAGAACTCCCCAGCCGAGCAGATAGAATTTGCCGGCCGCCGGAGTGTTGATGACCTGCTCAAAGTTTCCGCCCCAGGTGGCAATCTCGATCTTGTTTTTGTCGGCGGTTTTTGCCGGTGTTGAGCGGTTGTCGGTTTTGAGCACCAGGGTGCGATGGTCGATATAGCCGTCGGCGAACACGCGGAACTGATTTGGATTGGTGGCGGAGCCGCCGGAGTGGGTGTACGCGCCATAGTAGTTGTCCACGTCCAGCTCGTCTTCGCCTTTGATCTGAAAAACGCCCTGCGTGGGCCGCGCGCCGAATAGAGTTACGTTATTCGCGCCGGAGTTGAGCACAAGCTGCACGCCGTCATAGGTGCGCTGCACCGCGGTAAAGCCGAAGTTGGAGATGAGGCGGCTGGAGATGCGCGACTGAATGATCTTTTGCAGCAGCGGGTCTTTGGCTTTCTTTTCGAGGCCGTCGAAGTACTCGAAACGGCCGATGCGGGCTGCGAATTGGTTGGTCGGATGAAGGTTCACATATGCGTACTTGAGAAAACCGTTGGCAACGTCGGTGTGATTGTTGTTTGCCGCGTAATAGCTTCCGCCGAGGCCAAGCTGGCCCTGCGGAGCGGCCACGACCGCAGTGGTGGGCAGGCCGAGGATCGCGGGCTGCTCGCCATCGATGTACCAGTCAAAATGCTGGCCGGTTTGCCCTATGCCGATGCGCAACAGCGAATCCCAGAAGGTGTAATCGCTGTTGCCGGTGTTGCCTTTGAACCAGTTCCAGTCTTCTGTGCGCTCGCGCCAGTTGATATTGATCTGAAGCGGGCCCATCTTGTGCGTGGGCGGCGGGGTGGGAGCGATGAGCGGAGCCGGGGCGGCGATCGCTTTCATGGCGGCGGGCTGGCTGCTGGTAGGAGTGCTGGTAGCAGGGGTTGCGGTGGAGCTTTGCTGCGCAAAGATCGGAGCCGCTGCCAAAGTGAGCGCCAGGCTCATAATGCTGAGGCCTCGCGACGGAAATTTGGTGGATAGAGATCGCTGAATTCACGGGGCCGGGGTGGGTTGGGGTCAGTACTTCTTGCCGGCAGCGTGAACGCGAGGTAACAAAAGCAGGGAAAAGGCGCAGATTCACTGGACGCTCCATTTGCATTAGTTAGCCAAGTGTCTGCTGTGAGGGATTTCCGGCAACATACTTCTGATTGATGTGATCTCAATCAATCGGATGAGTTGGCGGCGGCAACCGGTGCCGATTCAACCCGTCTAGGCGGTGCGGGAGCCAGACGGCATCGTTCAGCAGCTGTGCATATTCTGCGCAACATGCGCGCGCTCCAGTACACACCGGCAGGGCGGAATTTCCGAGGTGCGTCACTGCTGGATCGCACCCCGATGATCTAGCCTTTATGTGTGCTGTTCACCAATCCAGCGACGACGGCGTTGAACGAGTTGAGCCAGGCGCCGATTGTGCGCTTTTCTCTGCTGGCGCTCAGCTCGATCTTTTTTCTGGTCGACCCGTTTGCGGCGATTCCGTCGTTCCTGGCGATTACGGATCGTGCAGACCCGGCGCGGCGCAAGAGCATGGCGCGCAAAGGCGCGATCACCTGCTTTATTGTGCTGACGAGTTTTGCGTTCGCCGGCCAGTTGATTTTCAGGATGTTTGGAATCACGCTGCCGGCGTTTGAAATTGCAGGCGGGCTGATTCTTCTTCTTATTGGTCTGGACATGCTGGAAGCGCGGCGCTCGCCGACGCAGGAGACGCAGGGCGATGCGGTTGAGGCCGCAACAAAGGAAGACGCGGGCATTGTGCCGCTGGGCATTCCGATGCTGGCGGGACCGGGCGCGATTTCGTCGGTGATGGTGCTGGTGGGGCAGGTTCCCACGCTTTGGGGATGGCAGATGGGAGCGATTCTGGGCGCGATTGCGTTCACCGCTCTGGTGACTTATCTCGTACTGGGCGCGGCTGCGCGTGTGCGAGGGGTGCTGGGGGAGACGGGCATCCGGATTCTCGTCCGGATCATGGGTTTGCTGCTGGTGGCGCTGGCCATGCAGTATTTTGTGAACGGGCTGACGGACCTGGGAGTGATTGCGCGGCAATGAGACGGGTTTCCTCGAGAGCCGCGAAGCATCGCGACAGGTTTTTCCTGTAAATCGAAAGGCCTTTGAAGATGGTGCAATCGGCCGTCATCGGCAGCGTGAAAAAGCTTGTGCCGAGTCCGGTTCGGATGTGGGCGAAGGATATTTTGAATGCGCGGCGCGTGAGGAGAAATCCTGGGCGCATCGCGCTGGTGAATGAGATTCTGTCGGCCTATGCGGCATGCGGCGGTCGCATACTTTGGATCGGCTGCCGACGTTATACGAAGGGCTACGGAAGGCTGCTCGAGAAAAGCGGCGGAGAATGCTGGACAGTCGATATTGAAATTGGGCACGCGAAATGGGGCGAAAATGGCCGGCATTTAACCGGGGATCTTTTATTGATCGACCAGTTGGTTCCGGCGAGCTCATTCGATAGCGTGCTCTGCAATGGGGTTTTCGGATTTGGAGTGGATACGCGCTCGGCCCAAGTGGCGGCGCTACGCGCGATGGCGACAATCCTGAAGCCGGGCGGAAGATTGCTGCTGGGATGGAATACGGACCGGGTTGAGGACCCGCTTGGCCTCGATTTCATGCAAGGGGCCTTTGTTGGCGATGCGTTGACTGAACATGGCGCGCGCTGGGCCGTTCCCGAGGCCGGGTACGTTTACGATTTCTTGCGGCGACGGGAAGAATCGTGATCGAGTGCGCGCGGCACCTCGGGCACGGCATCTCCGGGTGGCGCGGCATGGGTTTCCCACAGGGGATCTGAGGCCTTTCAGCTAGCTTGGAGCGCTTCGGCCTAAACATCTGAAAGTGTTAGGCTTGTGGCTGTTGCGGATGCTGCTTAAGAGTTGGGCCATAGAGTTTGCATCTCCGGGTAGCCTGTGCTACTCTAATGAAGTTAGAAGTAGCAGTGGAGCCTCCCGGTGGCCTCGCGCGAAAGCGTGGATGATAAAGGGCCTGCCCGATCCGAGATCAGGGACTTTAAGTGATCTGGAATCTGAGGGAAGTGGGAAGCTGGTTCGTAGGGTCTTTCGTAGAGCGCATGATGCGCAGCGTTGAACCCCTGTAGGGAATTCCTAGAGAGAACAAGCCATTGCATGACCCGGGAGTTCATCTCCCGCGAGCCCTAGCGGCTCGGGCAATTTTTGCTGGTCGCTATTTGATTTTTTGCGCAGTGCGAACGGGTTATCCACAATGGTTCCCGGTTATCCAGGCAGATTCTTTGCTTGACCCGAGACCTGGACTTTGATAACTTCAAAAGGTTCGCGCAAAAACGCCCACCTCTGCTTTTGTGGCCGAGAAATGGGGCGATGCGCACCAAGTTCGAGGACAGCCGGATGAAAGTTCGGACCTCGATCCATAGGGGTACCGCTTAGGCGGACCACCCTCAAGGATCTTTGACAAATTGGTTGAACATGCCAGTCGTGAGATGTGATCAGGTTTGGCTCGGTCATTCTCACAAGTAAGGTGCCTGCGCCCTTCGAGATGAAGATGCGCAGGCCGGTCGACCTAATCCGACCTCCGTCGGAGAAGGAAGACATCAGGCTTCAAACGAGAGTTTGATCCTGGCTCAGAATCAACGCTGGCGGCGTGCCTAACACATGCAAGTCGAACGAGAAAGTGGTAGCAATACCATGAGTAAAGTGGCGCACGGGTGAGTAACACGTGACTAACCTACCCTGGAGTGGGGGATAACTGAGGGAAACCTTAGCTAATACCGCATAATACCCACGGGTCAAAGGAGCAATTCGCTCTGGGAGGGGGTCGCGGCCGATTAGTTAGTTGGCGGGGTAACGGCCCACCAAGACGATGATCGGTATCCGGCCTGAGAGGGCGCACGGACACACTGGAACTGAAACACGGTCCAGACTCCTACGGGAGGCAGCAGTGGGGAATTTTGCGCAATGGGGGAAACCCTGACGCAGCAACGCCGCGTGGAGGATGAAGTCCTTCGGGACGTAAACTCCTTTCGATCGGGACGATTATGACGGTACCGGAAGAAGAAGCCCCGGCTAACTTCGTGCCAGCAGCCGCGGTAATACGAGGGGGGCGAGCGTTGTTCGGAATTATTGGGCGTAAAGGGTGCGTAGGCGGCTTGGTAAGTCTTATGTGAAATCTATGGGCTCAACTCATAGACTGCATGAGAAACTGCCGGGCTCGAGTGTGGGAGAGGTGAGTGGAATTTCCGGTGTAGCGGTGAAATGCGTAGATATCGGAAGGAACACCTGTGGCGAAAGCGGCTCACTGGACCACAACTGACGCTGATGCACGAAAGCTAGGGGAGCAAACAGGATTAGATACCCTGGTAGTCCTAGCCCTAAACGATGACTGCTTGGTGTGACGGGTACCCAATCCCGCCGTGCCGTAGCTAACGCGTTAAGCAGTCCGCCTGGGGAGTACGGTCGCAAGGCTGAAACTCAAAGGAATTGACGGGGGCCCGCACAAGCGGTGGAGCATGTGGTTCAATTCGACGCAACGCGAAGAACCTTACCTGGGCTCGAAATGTAGTGGACCGGAGTAGAAATATTCCTTCTCAGCAATGGGCCGCTATATAGGTGCTGCATGGCTGTCGTCAGCTCGTGTCGTGAGATGTTGGGTTAAGTCCCGCAACGAGCGCAACCCTTATCTTCAGTTGCCACCATTTAGTTGAGCACTCTGGCGAAACCGCCTCGGATAACGGGGAGGAAGGTGGGGATGACGTCAAGTCCTCATGGCCTTTATGTCCAGGGCTACACACGTGCTACAATGGCCGGTACAAACCGTCGCAAACCCGCGAGGGGGAGCTAATCGGAAAAAGCCGGCCTCAGTTCGGATTAGAGTCTGCAACTCGACTCTATGAAGCTGGAATCGCTAGTAATCGCGGATCAGAACGCCGCGGTGAATACGTTCCCGGGCCTTGTACACACCGCCCGTCACATCACGAAAGTGGGTTGCACTAGAAGTCGGTGAGCCAACCGCAAGGGGGCAGCCGCCCAAGGTGTAATTCATGATTGGGGTGAAGTCGTAACAAGGTAGCCGTAGGAGAACCTGCGGCTGGATCACCTCCTTTCTAAAAGAGAAAAGATGGCATGAGCATCTTTCCGCGATAGCGGACCGCTTCACGAAGTGCATCGACGCGAGTTGACGCGAATCGGAAGAGCGGCGGATGCTGATGACTATCAACCCTGTAACTGCCGTCTGACGGTTAGTTATGGGAGCCCTGATCGGGCCTTCTTTGCTTGATCACTATCTGGCGATGGTCACGAGCGGCGTAGCCGCTCAGCATGTTCAACCTTGTCCTCGAAACTTTTTTGAGAACAAACGAAACTCGAGATCGAAGATCGAAAGCGAGATTCGAAACGAGGGAATTGCTAGTAGAGAGCCGCCGGGCTCCCAGTCGTGGCAAGCTCTGACACGGGCCTGTAGCTCAGTTGGTTAGAGCGCACCCCTGATAAGGGTGAGGTCGGTAGTTCGACTCTACCCAGGCCCACCATCCTTTGAAGTGGGGCTGTAGCTCAGCTGGGAGAGCGCGTGCTTTGCAAGCATGAGGTCACCGGTTCGATCCCGGTCAGCTCCACCAGCCTTCGCCCGTTTGTCGGGCTTCGGCTCGGCGGGCCATAGTAAGCTCGTTCGCAAATTCTCATTCGCTGTATCTGGTTCGCCGCCATTAGAAAACAACATTCTTTGTTGTTGGAAACAGTGGCGCCGACCCAGAGACAGGCCGTCCAGCCTTTCGAGGCTGGTATTGGCAGGTTTCATGAGCCTTAGGGCTCTGGCTTCTTCAGCAAAAACGAAGAAGCAAACGATGTTTGACAACAAAATAGATTGGGTAACGCGTTTGGAGTAATGGCCATGTCCGCCGAGAGGCGTGCAGGCTGTTGTTAGACTCCGAGCGTGTTTAATATACAAGGCCGAGCACATGCGAGTTAGTGCAAGTTACTAACTCAGGCAAGTGTTCAAGAAAGAAGAGTGTCTTTAGGAGTGCGACTCGGGAGCGCGTGAGCGTGACGAGTTGTTCTCAGGCGGATTTATACGTAGGTTGACTTTGATCAGGACCGAAGCGATTCGGCTCCCTGCGCTGGAGTTAATTCTATGGTCAAGCTACTAAGGGCGCACGGTGGATGCCTTGGCAGAGACAGGCGATGAAGGACGTGGCAAGCTGCGATAAGCTTCGGTGAGCCGCACACAGGCGTTATAACCGGAGATTTCCGAATGGGGAAACCCTCCTAGGCAAACCCTAGGAACTACCCACTGAATACATAGGTGGGATAGAGCGAACTCAGGGAAGTGAACCATCTCAGTACCTGAAGGAAAAGAAAGAAACCTCGATTCCGATAGTAGTGGCGAGCGAAATCGGAACAGCCCAAACCCGTAGCATTTCGGTGCTTCGGGGGTTGTAGGGTCCGCAACAGTAGAGTTACCAATCTGGCTTTTAGCCGAATCCTCTGGAAAGGGGATCCAAAGAGCGTGACAGGCGCGTAGGCGAAAAGAGTCCAGACTCGAAGCGGATACCTGAGTAAGGCGGGGCACGTGAAACCCTGCTTGAATCTACGGGGACCATCCCGTAAGGCTAAATACTAGTCTCTGACCGATAGTGAACCAGTACCGTGAGGGAAAGGCGAAAAGAACCCCGTCGAGGGGAGTGCAAAGTACCTGAAACCGTGTGCCTACAAGCAGTGGGAGGGCTATGCCCGCAAGGGAATGCCTGACCGCGTGCCTATTGCATAATGAGCCGGCTAGTTATTCTTGTCAGCAAGGTTAAGCGTAAGCGAGCCGAAGCGAAAGCGAGTCTGAACAGGGCGTTCAGTTGGCAGGAATAGACGCGAAGCGGGATGATCTACCCATGGCCAGGTTGAAGGTGGGGTAACACCCACTGGAGGACCGAACCGGTGTTTGTTGAAAAAAGCTCGGATGAGCTGTGGGTAGGGGTGAAAGGCTAATCAAATTCCGTGATAGCTCGTTCTCTCCGAAATAGCTTTAGGGCTAGCCTCGGATGAATTGCGTTGGTGGTAGAGAGATGGATGGACTAGGGGGCTTTCCGGCTTACTGAATCCAACCAAACTGCGAATGCCAGCGACAACATATCCGGGAGTCAGACGGTGGGGGCTAAGCCTCATCGTCGAGAGGAAAACAGTCCAGACCGCCTGCTAAGGTCCCCAAGTTACGGTTAAGTGGGAAAGGAAGTCGGAACGCTCAGACAGCCAGGAGGTTGGCTTAGAAGCAGCCATCCTTTAAAGAAAGCGTAATAGCTCACTGGTCAAGCGGTCCGGTGCCGACAATACAACGGGGCTAAAACCGTACACCGAAGCAGCGGATGCACACCTTAGGGTGTGCGTGGTAGGAGAGCATTCTCAACAGCAGTGAAGCCAGACTGAGAAGACTGGTGGAGCGTAGAGAAGAGACCCTGCCGGCATAAGTAGCGATAACGGAGGTGAGAACCCTCCGCGCCGAAAGTCTAAGGTTTCCTGAGGAAGGTTAATCCGCTCAGGGTTAGGCGGTCCCTAAGGCGAGGCCGAAAGGCGTAGCTGATGGACATCCGGTTAATATTCCGGACCTCCCAATGTTCGTTATCACGATGGGGTAACGCAGAAGGATAAGCAGGCCGTCCTATGGCTATGACGGTCGATGCGCGTAAGCTGGCACTGGCAGGCAAATCCACCAGGGCAACAGTGAGGCGCAAAGCAGGCCCGTATGGGATTCAGCTGCTGATTTCACGCTGCCGAGAAAAACCTCTAAGGAGAACAAAGGGAACCGTACCCCAAACCGACACAGGTAGACGAGGAGAATATCCAAAGGCGCTCGAGTGAAAGCTCGTTAAGGAACTCGGCAAATTGGCTCCGTAACTTCGGGAGAAGGAGCGCCCGCGTAAGCGGGCCGCAGTGAAGCGCGTACGGCGACTGTTTAACAAAAACACAGGTCTCTGCTAAGTCGAAAACGACGTATAGGGGCTGACGCCTGCCCGGTGCCGGAAGGTTAAAAGGAGAGGTTAGCGCAAGCGAAGCTTTGAATTGAAGCCCCGGTGAACGGCGGCCGTAACTATAACGGTCCTAAGGTAGCGAAATTCCTTGTCGGGTAAGTTCCGACCTGCACGAATGGCGTAACGATCGTACGACTGTCTTAACGAGTTGCTCGGCGAACTTGTAGTACCGGTGAAGATGCCGGTTACCCGCAGCTAGACGGAAAGACCCCGTGCACCTTTACTACACCTTAACTATGGGTTATGGCTCTCGCTGCGCAGGATAGGTGGGAGGCTTTGAGGCCAGATTCTCGGATTTGGCGGAGCCACCGGTGAGATACCACCCTGCGAGTGCTGTGACTCTAACCTCCTCCCGTGATCCGGGAGAGGGACATAGTTAGGCGGGTAGTTTGACTGGGGCGGTCGCCTCCTAAATTGTAACGGAGGCGCGCGAAGCTACTCTCAGGCTGTTTGGAAATCAGCCGTCGAGTGTAAAAGCATAAGAGTGGTTGACTGTGAGACCTACAAGTCGAGCAGGTACGAAAGTAGGCTTTAGTGATCCGGTGGTTCTGTATGGAAGGGCCATCGCTCAACGGATAAAAGGTACGCCGGGGATAACAGGCTGATCAATGCCAAGAGTTCATATCGACGCATTGGTTTGGCACCTCGATGTCGGCTCATCGCATCCTGGAGCTGTAGAAGGTTCCAAGGGTTAGGCTGTTCGCCTATTAAAGCGGTACGTGAGCTGGGTTCAGAACGTCGCGAGACAGTTCGGTCCCTATCTGCTGTGGGCGTAGGAGATTTGCGGGGGGCTGTCCTTAGTACGAGAGGACCGGGATGGACGAACCTCTTGTGTTCCAGTTGTCCTGCCAAGGGCACGGCTGGGTAGCGAAGTTCGGTTGTGATAACCGCTGAATGCATATAAGCGGGAAGCACGCCCCAAGATGAGATCTCCCTGAAGGGCCCAGGAAGACGACCTGGTTGATAGGCTGGAGGTGGAAGCGCAGTGATGCGCGTAGCTTACCAGTACTAATCGCCCGTTTGGCTTTACCATAGAATTAACTCCGCGCAGTAATAAGCACGGATGCTCTTCTATCAAAGCCTTGTCACCCAATCTATTTTGTTTTGATTTTCGTTTTGATCTTGTTGGCGCCAGTTTGTTGTCCGTGTTCCTGATCGGCCCGGGAGAAACCATCCGGGACAAATCAGATGTCGCGGCCTGCTGCGGGGAACCACCCGCCAAGCGCCACCCAAGTTGAGGCGTTTTCAAGGCGCATAAGCCTTGAGCCGAAATCCTGAGTCTGCTTTGGCGGGCGAAGGATCTCGTAGCCTCTATAAGTTTGCCGGTGACCATACTGCGAGGGATCACCCGTTCCCATCCCGAACACGGAAGTTAAGCCTCGCTGGGCCGATGGTACTGCACGGGCAACCGTGTGGGAGATTAGGTGATCGCCGGCAATTAATTCAACAGAAAGCCCATCCCGAAAGGGATGGGCTTTTTGCGTTTGGGGCACGGAAGTTGGATGGACCTGGCCAGAGATATATGAGTGTGGAGCAAATCCCCTGTTCATCTTTTTCAGCAGCTATAAGATCGCCTCAAACCCCTTGCGCCGAATCACGTTTAGCAGCGCCAGCGCCGGGCCTTTGGGCTGCTTGGTTCCGCGCTCCAACTGCGAGATGTAGCCGGGCGTGAGATTCAGGTAGCGCGCGAATGCGGCCTGACTCAGGTTCGCGCACTCCCGCATCTCACGGATTTGCTTACTGCTGATCGGCTTAGCCGTGGAGAGCGGCTGCGTGCCCAAAAGGCCAACGGTGATCTTGCTGTATTCGGCCTCATTCAGCAGACCGGTCCGGTGCATCCCTTCGGCGGTCTCCAAGAGCGCTTCTGTCAACCTGCTTTGCTTCTTAGCCATTCTCAACCTCCTGTAACTGGCCTTCTTCGAGGTCCCGTGCAATTTGTGCGTTGTCGGCGGCAAGCAACTTTTTCGCGATGTCTCGTGCCGCGGTAAGTTGGTTCGAGAGCTATGTTTTCCATTTCGCTCTTTGCAAATCCAAAAAGAAAGACGGCCCGTTGATTGGTTCGGTAGGCGATGATTGTGCGGTAGCCGCCGGATCGTCCTTGCCCACGCCGGGCCACGCGCTGCTTGATAAGTCCGCCGCCTAAATCAGCGTCAACCAGCCCTCGCTCGGCTCGCGCGATAGCCTCACGCAAACCTCTATCCGCGATCCCTTCGTTTCGGGCAAACCGCGCGAACCATTTCGTCTTGAAGACTTGCATGGTGCCTGCTAACAATATGAACTATAGCACACAGTGCTATAGTTCGCCAAGTTGGCTTTACTCGACCGTCACGGACACGGCCAGATTACGCGGCTGATCAACGTCGCACCCGCGCCGCACGGCAATGTAAATCGCCTTCAAGAGCCGCAAAGCCAATTACCCTCTTCGTTTTCTGAGCACCCATGTCGTCATGCAGCGATAATCCTGCACGATCGTGGTTTTGAGCGGATCGACGAGGACTGCATTCAACTCATCCGTTAACTCGAGCAGCATCTCCTCATCGACAAGAAACCACTCCGAGCCATCTCCCACGACGAAGATGTTCTCGCGCACGCGCTCAAAATCCATTCCGATTCTCGATCCCAGTCGACAGAACAACATTCCGCCCGGCCGCAGCGATTGCCAAAGACCGTTGAGCATCGCCCGAAACTGCTTTTCATCCCGCGCGAAATGGAGTACCGAGTTACAAATCACCACATCGGCAAACTCGCGCGGGAATGGCATTTCTTCGATAGAGCCCACTTTGAAATTTTCCGCCGGCAACCTGGCTCCGAGCGATGCAGCGAGCCGGCGAACGTGCTCAACTCCCTCGGCGTCCGCGTCCATTGCGAACACCTCGCAGCCTTCGCGAAGCAGGTAGCACCAGGTTTCTGCCATATCCGCACCCAGCGTCGAGCACGCGCATGCTCTTGTCGATATTTCCGCGGAGGATCTGATCGAAGACGTAAATATCGATCTGGCCGAATTGGTCTTGAATGGTCATTTTGCGATGGTCATTGCTGGATATTCATTCTCTCGATGCTCATTTCCGGATGGTCATGCTGGATCTCAGCGGCGTGAGTGGAAAATCGCGGCCTACGCGGTTGCCTTGATAAGAACAACAACGCGGCGTCAGCGTATCGCTACTCGACTGTGACGGACTTTGGCGAGGTTGCGGGGCTGGTCGACGTCGCAGCCGCGGCGCTCGGCGATGTAATACGCGAGCAACTGCAGCGGGACAATCTCAATGAGCGGCACAAGCAACTCAGGGGCCGGGGGAATCGCGATGACGTGCTCGACGAGGCCGCCGATGGTCGTGTCGCCTTCTGTTGCGATGGCGATGACGCGGCCGCTGCGCGCCGTTACTTCCTGAATATTCGAGAGCGTCTTCTCATAGCGCAGCTTCGAAGCGGGGTCGCGCTCGTCGCGCGTGGCCAGCACCACCACAGGCAGCGTTTCGTCGATGAGGGCGTTGGGGCCGTGCTTCATTTCGCCGGCCGGGTAGCCTTCGGCGTGAATATACGAGATTTCCTTCAGCTTGAGCGCACCTTCGAGGGCGATGGGGAAGTGAATGCCGCGGCCGAGGTAGAGGAAGTCGCGAGCCGTGGAGAACTCCTTGGCCAGCTCCTCGCATTGGGTTGAGCAGCCGCGCAGTGCTTCCTCGATCTTGACCGGAATGCGGCTCAGCTCTTCGATCAGTTTCACGACTCTGCGTCTTGTCGAGATGACCGCGCAACTGGCCGAGCTTGAGCGCCAGCAGGAACAGCGCGGTCAACTGCGAGGTAAAGGCCTTGGTCGACGCGACGCCAATTTCCGGGCCGGCGTGCGTATAGATGGCGCCATGCGCTTCGCGCGCAACCATCGCGCCGACCACGTTGCAGATGGCGACGGTCTTCGAGCCGAGCGCCTTCATCTCGCGCTGCGCGGCAAGCGTGTCGGCCGTTTCGCCTGACTGAGTGATCAAAAGACCGAGCGTGTTCGGTCCAGCGATGGGATCGCGATAGCGATACTCGCTTGCGTAGTCGACGTCGACGGGCATCCGCGCGAGGCGCTCGATCATGTATTTGCCGGTGAGGCCGGCGTGCCAACTGGTGCCGCAGGCGGCGATGCTGATGCTCGCGGCGCGGGCCAGCTCCTCGTCGGCAATTTCCATTTCGCCGAGGAAGACTTTGCCCGAGTCGAGCGAGACGCGGCCGAGAGTGGTGTCGGTAACGGCACGCGGCTGCTCCCAGATTTCTTTGAGCATGAAGTGCTTGTAGCCGCCCTTTTCAGCCTGGATGGGATCCCACTGGATGCGCGTGAGCTCGCGCACGATGGGGCGGCCATCGAAGTCAGTGAGCTCGACGCCGGCAGGAGTGAGAATCGCCACGTCGCCGTCGGCGAGAAAATAGACGTTGCGCGTGTGGTGGAGAATTCCCGGCACGTCGCTGGCGATAAAACTTTCGCCGTCGCCGACTCCGATGACGACCGGCGGCCCGAGGCGCGCAGCGACGATTTTGTCAGGCTCGGCGGACGACAGGACTCCCAGGGCAAACGCGCCTGAAAGTCGCGTGACTGCGGCGCGAACTGCGGCTTCGAGCGGAACGGGCTTGCCGGCGGCCTCAGCGTCCTTTTGAATTTGCTCTATCAGGTGCGCGATGATTTCGGTGTCAGTTTCGGTGACGAACTTGTGACCCTGCGCGGTGAGCTCGCGCTTGAGATCGAGGTAATTTTCGACAATTCCGTTGTGAACTACGACGATGCGGCCGGTGCAGTCGCGGTGCGGATGCGCGTTCTCTTCAGTGGGGCGGCCGTGCGTGGCCCAGCGCGTGTGGCCGATGCCGAAGGTGCCATCGAGGGGATTCTCGCGGAGAACTTCTTCAAGATTCGACAGCTTGCCCGCGGCGCGTCGCAGGTCGAGCTTGTCGCTACCGGGATGGCCGACGGCGATACCAGCCGAGTCGTAACCCCGGTACTCGAGGCGCCTTAGCCCCTCGATAATGACTGGAACGACCTTCTTTGGCCCAACGTAGCCAACGATTCCGCACATGCTTCAATTTTATGCGAACCGCGCCAAAGCGGCTCTGGCACGAACAGGGGAGTGAATCGGGCGATCCGAATCCAGCCAAGCTGAGGCCCCGGTGATTCAATCGCGGGGCGTATAACTGTTTTTACGGCGCGCCTCTGCACTTGCGCGCAAATCCATGATGAGGGTTGAATTCATCTTCAAACGACACCGCATTTTGACATTTTTGGCCGGTTGGTGCCTCTTGCTGGCCGGGGCATCCTTCGTGCGTGCGCAAACCGGCCCCCTAATTCCTCCGCTGCCGTCCGACTCGGGTCCACTACCAAAGGTTCTCGACCGGTACCCGAAGAATCCCAGCGTGCCGCCCGTGTTCACGATTGCCGCCAGGCCGCTCGGCTTCTCCGTTCCGGGTGAGAACTATCTTCTGCGCCAGCAGAGGCTGGTGAGCCTGGATTTCCTCGACGAAGATCGGATTCTTTTCACCTTTCGCGTGCCGCGACTGATGCAGCGCGATACCGCGGACAATTCAGATGACAAGAAGCAACAGATTCAAGCCCTGGTGCTGTCGCTTCCGACCGGCAAGATCGAGTCCCGGGCGACGTGGATCGTGCCCGACCGTTCGCGCTATCTCTGGATGCTGAACGATGGACATTTCCTGCTGCGGACGGCTGATGGTCTGGATCAAGGCGATGCCCAGCTGCAGCTGAAGCCCAACCTGCGTGTGCCGGGGCGGCTGCTCTGGATCGAGATGGACCCCAAGCAGCAAGTGATGATCACCAACTCACTCGAGCCCGCAAATGCGTTGCAGAAGGCGACTGAATCAAAACTGGGCGAGTCGACTCCGGGCGAGCAGAATACGAGCAAACAGGATTCGAGCAATCAGAATTCGAGCGAGGCGGGCTCTTCTGCCACGGAGCTGCCCTCCGCAACCACGGATGGGCAGAAGCCCGACGGGCAAAGCGTCCTTGTGGCTCGCACCGAGAAGCTAGGGACCGGCGAAGTGATGCACGAGAGCCGAGTGCCGTGGACGAATCAGTCGTCCGATTGGCCCATGAATTCCGACGGCTATCTTGAGACATCGCACGACAGAGCCGATCAATGGTTCCTGAAGTTGAATTCCTTTTCCGGTGAGAGCCGAGTGTTGACTAGCATCGAGTCGACGTGCCCACCGACCTACAACTTTGTCTCCGAGTCGGAGTTGCTGCTGATGAGATGCGATCCGGACAGCGGGTGGACGCTAAGGGCAATGACGACGCGCGGTGATTCGCTTTGGGAGGTGCGGACAGCGATGAACGCGATGGTGCCGCTGCTGGTGGCGGCGCCAAACGGTTTGCGCGTGGCACGGGAGACGATGCTCCTCAAGCGTTCCGTCGACAAATATAAGCGCAAGGTCGGCACGCAGGATTTTCAAGGTCAGATCGTCAAGGTGTTCAATGCGGCCGACGGCAAAGTTGTGCTTGAATCACCTCTCACGCCAATCTTCGATGGGGGCGGGAATGTTGCAATATCGCCGTCAGGCCAGCGGGTCGCTATCCTCAATGCGGGCGCCATTCAGGTGTTTCAACTGCCCGCACCGGCGAGCTTTAAGTAATCCGGCTCATCGGCGATGGTGCGATGGCGAAAGGCGCGGGCGATCTTGCGATCTTTCAGAAGGAAGACGCCGGGCATCTGCTCCGCATCTTCTTTGATCATGCCAATTCCATACTTGAACATTGCGCCCTTGAGCCAGCCCTTCCAGACCGTCGGATTGAAAAAGTGCAAATAAGGATTGGTGCGCGACAAACGAAAGACGGGAAGCTGATAGAGCGTCGCCTCGGGATTGCTGATTCTCTCGATGTCTGTGAGGTGGTAGTAGTCGAAGTAAGGTTTCGCGCGCTCCGGAGAGCCGAGATGGACAAAGACCGGGCGCACACCTTTGGCCTCGATTTGAGTGCGGACCTGGGAAACGCGGTCCAGAGCCTGCGCGCAAAATGCGCAGGAAAAATGGCGAAGAAAGATGAGCAGGACGGGAGACTCGTCCACCAGATCGAGCAGCGATCGGCCTGACTCCGTGTGAAACTCGCGCAGTGAGCCGGCGAGGTCCGATTGCTCGGTTGATTGCGGCATCTCGAAAGATTTACTCCGATCGGGAACGATTTACTCGCGTCGGGAAAGATTTACTCAGATCTGGCTACTTTACTTGCGCGGGAAACGTCGATTATAGACGGAATCGGATTTGTGCGAAGATGGTTGCATCGATCGCCCGTTTTCCGTTGCGAGGAGGTCTGTTTGCGGACTGGAGAAAAGAACGCTGCGCGCCGATTGCGGATGGTGGTGCTGTCGCTGGCGGTCCACGGAGGGGTGCTGGCGTTTGTGGTCTGGATGGGATTGGTGACGCGATCGAGAGTGGTGGAGCACGCCGACATCGGAACTCTGGCGGGAGTCGAGGTGGCGGGCGGGGCCCATGCCGTGGAGATTCCTTTGCCGGCAAGGCTGACCGCGGCGGACACGAACAAGCCCGAGCGGTACGCCGAAGCGGCGGTGCCGCCAACCTTGATGATGAGGCAGTTGCGCCCGCAAAACGATGCTGGGGGCGGCGCGCCTCCTACGCCGCACGAGGGCGAAGGGCGAGGCAACGCGGCGAATGGAAACGGGAGCAACGATGAAGATGCGCGGCCTGCTTTTCCGGTGTTCTCACCAAAGCCGGCCGTGACGGAGCGCGGGCTTTTGCCGGCGGCCGAAGAGAAGATTGTGGTGGATGTGAAAGTGGACGAAGAAGGCGCAGTCGTGAGCGAGACTCTGGTAAAGGGATTAGGAAACCGGCTGGACGAGATTGTTCTGGAAACGGTGAAGACGTGGCGCTTTCAGCCGGCGACGGTGAACGGCAAGCCGGTCGAGACCGAGGCGGAGATCGTGTTCCCGTTCGATTTGCAGTATCCAGTGGATGGAGGGTAAAGGCAGGGACAGGGAGTAGCCAATAGGGAATAGGGAGAAAGGGCAAGAGAGCTTGTGAACGCGGATGGGCACGCAAGGAAGACGAAATGAATGCTCAAGTGAGCCAATTGATGGACACGATCTGCGCGAAGATTCGAGGCGGCGGGGTCCGAAATGGGATAGAACTAGTTAGCGGATGTGCCAGAGGCCCCAGGTGGCGACGATGCAGGCGGCTACCGCACCCTCAATAATGAGAGCGAAGCCGATGCCCGCGACAACATGCCTGAGATTGGAAATGGCCTCGGCGGCCCATTCGGCCTGCGGCGCGTCGGGGATGCGGGCCGAGGTGGCTTGTACGCCAAAGCTGTGGGCTGGCAGGGAAGACACGGACGGGGAGGGCGAAGCGGTTGCGAGCCTTAGATTTACGTACTGACGGTTTGACATTTAGCCCCTTCCATCGTCGCAAACAAGTGAAATGCCAGAGAAACCAGTCATGCAATCTGCATGAAAAGACACCCTATCGCCACAGAGAGCAGCAATCGAATCGCCATAGAAGGGGCGAAGCTGGCGAATTATGTATGTCGCTCATTGCAGAAAGGTTAAGTTGTGGAAATCGCTGGATGTTGGAAATGGGAGCCGTCTAATTACGGTCGACAGCAAGGTAATTTCTGATCCGAGAATGTAAACTTTACCGGATTTTTTCGCTCGTTTGGCAACTGGGAGGGCCAAGTGAGCATCGCTCCGAGCCGGAGCCCAGCCCCGGTGACTAATCCTCGATGCGGTATGTGTATTCTTCGATGACGGGGTTGGTGAGGACTTCGCGGGCGATGCGTTCGACTTCGGCGCGAGCGGCGTTGCGACTCGAGGCCATCGGCGAGCGAAAGCACGAAGTACTTGCCCTGGCGCACGGCGGTGACATCGGCAAATCCGATCTTGCGGAGAGCGTTGTGGATGGTCTGGCCCTGGGGATCGAGGACCGATGTCTTTGGCGTGACATAGACATGCGCCTTCATGATCCCTGATTATAGAGGCAGGGACAGAGGGACGAGTTGTCAGTGATCAGTTGTCAGTGATCGGAAACCGCCGCGACGAAGCGCGGAATTTGAACTGAAAAGAAAAAGCGATTGGGCTAGCGCGGTTGGTCAGGGCTGCTCGGCCGTCAAAGTTTGCTTAACTCCAAAAGTGGCTTCCGCAAATCTTCAAGGAGAGATAAAACGCAATGGTGAATTATCTGGAACTGCCCGTGGGCGATCGGGCGCCGGAGGTCTTTCGGGTGGTGATCGAGATTCCCCTGGATGGAACGCAGAAGTTTGAGTACGACAAGCAGCTGCACGTGTTCAAGCTGGACCGGAACCTGCACTCGCCGGTGCATTATCCGGGCGACTACGGATTTATTCCTTCGACACTGAGCGACGACGGCGATCCGCTGGACGTGCTGGTGCTGGTGCCGGGGCCGAGTTTTCCGGGATGCGTGCAGGAGGTGCGGCCGATCGGGCTGCTGGAGATGCTGGATCAGGGCATCCTGGACGAGAAGGTGCTTGCGGTGGGAAAGAACAATCCGCGATTTGCGAATATTTGGAATTACACCGATATCTATCCGCACATGCTGAAGGAGATTACGCACTTTTTTTCGATCTACAAGGATCTTGAGGGAAAGCGCGTGGAGATGAAGGGATGGCGCGATGCAGCCTATGCGCGCGACCGCGTGATGCACACGATCAAGCAGTTTGAGATAAGCAAGACGAAGCATCACGAGGCGAAGAAGAAGGCGGTATAAGTTCAGGGAACGAGGGAACATGGGACCAAGAAAAACAGGTACCAAGGAACCAGGAAACAAAGGCTCGCTGGCGACGGGCATAGATTAATAATGGGGCGCTACTTTGTTGCAGCCGCGGCGGCAAGAGCGCGGCGGCGAGCGAGTGGAAGCGCAGTGAGCCAATAGAGCGGCGGCCCGAGCAGGGCAATCCCACAAGCAAAAAGAAGAGATGAGACGTTGGCGAAGGTGGTGCCTGGATCGCCGAGCTTCTCGCTGCGCGAGGCGTAGAGCGCGTAGGCGATGAGGAGCGTGGGACCGACAGCGAGCATGCACGCAAAAGTGAAGTTGCCGGCGCGAAAGGGCCGCGGAAGTTGCGGCTCGCGCAGACGGAGAGCGATGAGGGCGACGAACTCCAGGATGAGGCTGGTGCCGTAGAGAATGAGGTCGATGGAGATGAGCTGCTCGAAGGGCAGATTGAGAGCGAGCGCCCAGGCCAGACCGCAAAAGAGCACACTGACCCAGGGAACACCGCGGCTGTTGCGACGCTCGAAGATGCGCGGCAACATGCCATCGCCGGCCATGGCGATGGGCAGGCGCGTGTAGCTCATCATGAGCGCGTTGAACATGCCCACGCCGCAGATGACTCCGCCGGCGACGATGGCCATGGAGAGAAGAGAACCACCAAGCGCGCTGCCGGCAGTGGCCCACGAACCGGTGGTGAAGCCATCCGGAGAAAGGCCGCCGACGGCCATAGCGGCAAGCGGCAGAACGTAAGTGACGGCCGTGATGATGGCGGCGCCGATCGATGGCGCGCGGATAATTGCGCTGAGGATCATCGACGTCGCGCGCGATGGTGGAAGCGTTGTCCCATCCCATGTAGTTCCACAAGCCGACGAGGATTGCTGTGGAGAGGCCGGCATCGGCATCGGGTGAAGGCGCCGGACGACCCCAGTGTATGGCGGGATGAAGAGTGAGGCCGCGCCAGAAGCCAAGAAGAATGAAGACGGCAAACGGCGCGAGAAGCAACACGGACATCCAGACGGAGTCAGCGCCGACGCGGGGCGCGCCGCGCAGATTCCACGCGCAGCAAACGACGACGACAGCCAGCGACCAGAGGTAATCGCGCGGGGCCGCGGTGAGCGCGGGGCTGAATTTGCCCAGGTAGAGCACGAAGATGGAAGGGTAGAGCGCCATGTCGAAAACGCTGGCCGAGAGCGAGAGCCAGCTTTCCTGGTAGCCCCAGAATGGCCCGAGGGCGCGCCGCACCCAGACGTAAAAGCCGCCTTCATCAGGAATGGCGGCGGCGAGTTCGCCGATCATGAGCGCGGTGGGCAGGCTCCAGACGACGGGCAGAACCAGCAGGATGACGATAGCCCAGCCAAAGCCCGCGCCGCCGAGAATGTCCTCCATGCCGTACGGACCACCGGACACCATGAAGAATGTGGCGGCAATCAGGGGCAGAAGAAGCAGTTTTTTGGGGGAGGGGCTGAACAGGGCACGCATACAGATGAATGTAATTGGGAGTGCCGGAAAGGGAAAGCGCGGCAAATGCGGGTTCCGGTATAATCCACTGTGAGCCGGAGAGATGGCCGAGTGGCTGAAGGCGGCGGTTTGCTAAACCGTTGTACGGTCAAAAGCTGTACCGGGGGTTCGAATCCCCCTCTCTCCGCCATAGAGTCTTTATAATCGGCGATTCATAAAGAATTGTTGGCGTGTTCTAGGATTTCCGGGCATATTCGCGGGAATTTCTCGACCAGGTCAAGAGCCCACACCGCTAATTTGAATGCCCACGTCACAAGTGCCTTGACAGGCGAATCCATCGGCACCTTTATTGATGAGCGAATGCTGCGTCAAGCTATGCAAAGGTGTAGTGGCCGGCTGCGTTTGAGCGCCGTCAATGTGCGATTGCTTATCCGGAGCGCGCGATATGCTTTCTCGAAGACGCTGCGATATTTGTTGACGCGAACTCGGCATAAACATATCTATTGGTAACAATCGTCGATCGTTATCTCGATGTATTGGCTGTAGCCGCGGTCGCAACGTACGTCGCTCAGGCGCGATCTCCGGTTGATCGGGATGTGACCTTGACGCGCTCGCATAGCTTCACCAATTCGGCGAGCGAGTCGGCGCGCATCTTGTCCATCACCTGACGCCGGTAGAGCTTCACGGTAATCTCGCTCAGGTTAAGCTCGGCGGCAATCTGTTTGTTCAGTAATCCCGCCGTCACTCTCTCCATGACCTCTCGTTCGCGCCCCGTCAAGGAGTTCATTCGCGCGTTGATTGAGTTGAGAATCTCTTCGTCCTGCCGTCTACTCTCGATCAAACGCAAACGCATGATCGATGGCGTGCAGCAAATCTTCTTTTTGAAAAGGCTTGGTCAGAAACTCCACAGCGCCCGCCTTCATTACCTTGCGCACCATGGGTATGTCGCCGTGTGCAGTCATGAAAATTATCGGCATGCCAATTCCAAGCTGCTGCATCTTTTCCTGGAACTCAACGCCACTCATGCCGGGTAATCGCGCATCCAGCAGCATGCATCCCGCATTGGATTCGCTCCAGCTTTCCAGAATTGCCTCAGCGGACGAATAGGCCTCCGTGCGAACTCCGACCGATTCAAGCAGGTTCGAGAGCCCTTCGCATATTGAGGCATCGTCATCGACGATGAAAACAGCCTCGGAGGTTCGTATTGTGGGTTCTGTCTTCTCTGTCATCCCAGTGCTCGAACGGTGAACTGAAAGACGGCGCCGCCATGGGGAGAATGTTCTGTCCACAGACGGCCATCGTGTGCTTCAACAATGCTACGGCAAATAGCCAATCCCATTCCCGTTCCTTCGGACTTGGTGCTGAAGAACGGCTCAAAGATGCGCGACGCGATTTCAGCAGCGACGCCAGGTCCGCGATCCTCCACTGCGACCAGAATCCTGCCATCCTCGCTCTTTTCCGAGCGGATGATGATCTCTCGCGGCCGGCGCCGTTTGTTCCATCGCTTCCATCGCATTCATCACCAGGTTTCGCAACACCTGTTGAATCTGGATCTGATCCATCTCGATCCGGGGAAGGTCCCCTGCCAAATCCAGCCGAATGGTAGTTTCGCGTCGAATTGCCTCGTCGCGCAGCACACGCACCAGATCGAGAATCAGCCGGTTCATGTCGGCCGGATCTCTCACCTGTGTGTCTCGACGGAACAGCGCGCGGACGCGGCTCACAACCGAACTGGCGCGAGTGCTCTCCTGCACGATCTTCTCGGCGGTCGCCGCCGCCTTCTCCGTATTGACCGGCGCGGCGCGCAGCCACTCGCGGCAGGCATATGCGTGCGTCACCACCGCAGTAAGCGGCTGGTTCAGCTCGTGTGCAATCGACGCCGCCATTTCCGCCATGCTCATCGTGCGTGAAAGCCGCGACAAGTCTTCCTGCGCGAGAACCAGGTTCTGCTGGGCGCGGTGCTGCTCCTCGATATCGATATGAATTCCGTACCAACGCGCAATTCTTCCGTCTACCGATCGCTGTGGAATGCTGCGCGCAAGGAACCATCGATAAGCACCGTCGGCGCCCCGCACGCGAGCCTCTTCTTCAAATCGGCTTCCCATCGCGAGTGCTTCTTGCCATCCCTGCAAATACAGCGGCGCGTCTTCCGGATGCAGGATCCGGAAGAACGACTCGCCCGTCAGGTCAGCCAATGGCTTGCCGGTGTAGTCCTGTAAATGCTGATTACAGTGCTCAATGTATCCCGTTGCGTCAGCGCGCCAGATTTGTTGAGGGATGGCCTCGGTCAGCAGGCGCAGTTGCCGTTCGCTCTCCTGTATCTCGAGATTCGAGCGCACAAGCTCCGCGGTCCGCTCCTGCACCTTCATATCGAGCTCATCGCGCGCATTGCGCACCGCGTTTTCTGCACGCTTGCGCGCAGAACTTACCACGGTGATGGCTATGGCGCAGAGAATGAATGCCGCGAAGAAGCTTTGCGACTCTTTTGCAATGCTTATGGAGAAGAAAGGAGGAATAAAGAAATAGCCAATGACGATGGAAGAGAAGACGACCGCGAGGAATCCAGCCGTTGCGCCACCGAACCAGGCGCTGCCCATGATGGCGCCGAAGAAAAGAAAGACAAACGGATAGGCGATCACATGTTGCAGCGGGAAGGTCCAGATAAGCGCGACCAGGACAAAACAAACTGCAATGGCGCACGGCTTCAGGGCGTATTCCATCATCCAGCGTGAGAGCCGATCGGATGCAGGGTCTGTCATCTTGGCATCATACACGCGGAATTATCGGAGCCCCGCCCCATTTCTCAGGACATTAGAGAACTGATTTTGTCTCTTGCCAATATTTCATTCCGTGCGTGGCGGGCGCGAGATCAGCGTTTTATTTAGAGAGGCCAACGCGTCGCATGAGAGTGTCGAAATGAGGGTCGGAACGCAAGGGGTCAAGACAGGGATCAATTCTTAAATACAAAAGCCCCGGGTCATGCGCATCGTAGGCTTCATCGAGCCATTTGAACGCTTCCTGTTTCCTGCCCAGCCCGGCATAGACAAGAGCTATTTCGTACCGCCCCACACCATTGGCCTGAACGTGCTGCTGCAATTGCGCAATAGTTTTCAGGGCCGCGCCTGACTGACCTGCGCGGGCGTAAGCGTTGCCCAAATGCCCCAGGGAATCCGGTCCGTTGCCGGACTTGAGGAATTCAGCGATGGCATCAGAGTACTTGCCCTTTTCGGCGTAGACATCGCCCAGAAGAAAACTCCAGTCGGGCGGATTGATATCCAGCGCGCGCACTCTCAGGATCAGCGAAAGCGCCTGGTCATATTGATGGGAGAAATAATAGATGAAGCCCTCGGCATGGAACGAATGCCAGGAAACTGGATCGAGGTCGACCCCTCGCTGAACTTCAGCAAGAGCCTCAGGCAGGCGACCGGTGCGCACGAGGTAAAACGCGTATTTCTCATGGATGGATGCGGAGTTCGGATTGAGCTCAAGAGCGCGATGAAATTCCGTTTCCGCGGATGCCCAATCCCAATCCAAAGTCATCGCGGTGTTGGCGAGTTCGGCGTGCCCTTCGGGCAGCGAGTCATCCAGTTCGATGGCCCTGGTAGCTTCAATCCGCTGCTCGGAAAATGCTTCCTTGTAGGCCATGCGGCCTGATTCACCCATGCGGCCGTAGCAATTAGCCAGTGCGGCGTGCGCCTGCGCATAGTTTGGATTCTTGCCGACAGCCTTCTCAAAATAATCGACTGCGCTTCCGCAATCGTCAGCGTCCAATTGGAGAATGCCGCGCAGGTAAAGGTCCTGCGCATCGGGATCGACGGGCCGGCTGCGCGCGAGGCGCGCCTGCTCCTGGGGCGTGACATTGATGCTGATCTGATCCGCGATGGCCTGCGCAACTTCTCCTTGCCACGCAAGAACGCCGGTGAGATCGCGGGCGTAAGTGTGCGCCCAGATGGGACGATCGTTTCTGGCATCGATGAGCTGCACGCTGATGCGCACTTCGTTGCCATCACGCAGTACTCCGCCCTCGACGACGGCATCCACCGACAATTCATGAGCAATTTCTGGGAGATTCTTTGTGGTGTTCTTGTAGCTCATGGCCGAGGTGAGGGAAATGACGCGGAGCGTGGAAACCTGGCCCAGGTCGTTGATCAACTCTTCCGTCATTCCGTCGGCGAAGTACTCCTGTTGCGGGTCCGCGGAAAGGTTTTTGAGCGGAAGGATAGCCACGGAACGGATTCCCGTCTGGGCGTTTGATTCGAGATACCACCTCTTGAAGCCCAGGTAGCCGATGACCGCGATGAGCGCCAATCCAAGCGCAGCACCGGCGAAAATGCGACGCGATCGGTGGGGTGCCGGAATGGATGGAGGCGGCGTGGATTGTGCCGGCCCGGCTGTTTTTGCCGCGGCAGTCTGAGATGAAGCAATATCAGCAGACTGCTTTTGGCTGTCGGCCGCAGTCTGCTCCGCAAGGGGCAGGGAATCGGCACTCGTTTGCTGGCGAGATGTCGTCTGAGATGTATCAAAGATGAACCGTGGCACGTACGATCCGCGCGGAAGCTCGATGCGCACCGGGTGATTGTTGTCGGTTTCAAGGTAATACTCCGCCAGCTTCTTGCGAACTTCAGTTGCTTTGACGCGGACCACGGAGTCATTTCCCGTGTCGTAGCCGACCGGGCGCCCAAACATCTCAGCCCCGATCATTCGCTCTCTCAGGCGATCGATGTCGCCTTCGAGGGCGTGGTCAACGATCAGGTGGAGAAAATCCTGGGTACGTTTGCTTCCCGCGAACGCGTGACTTGATATGACTTCCTGGAGATGGTGGCGAACCAGACCCTTTTGCTCTGGACTGAGCACTGCTGGTTCGCAGGAAGAGTCAGTTGTGGGCATGACACCTTCAGTTTCCCTTTGGAAGATCACTATACCACCACATCGATGGGCCCTAAGAGGGGTTATACGCCCGCGACGCTCTCGATGTAAAGTTTTGCATCATAAAGCTTTAAGTGCAACAAACGTCCCAGCTAACTGTTAATAGCATTACAGGGCAGCATTTGAAGTGCTGGAATGGGCACGCTTTAAAACCGGGCGGCCTCAAGTTGTATAAAGGAAGGCCCATCAAGTTGTCAGATTCGACGAGTACAACGCCATTGTGATCGGTTAAGCAAACGTTTACAAGACCAAAATTGAGCGACGAAATGGATTCCCCCAGAGGCGAGACCCGGCGGTTGGCGCGACTACGCATAGCGCGAGGCGCTCTTCGAGCTTGTCTCTTAAGTTGGACGGTTTCGGGCGGGTTATCTTTGGCTGTCCTGGGTGGGCTGCCCGTACTGGCCCAGGCGTCGTCGTCGGCGACAGTTCAAGAGGCGATGCAGCAGGGATCAGAAGCGATGACCGCCGGGAACTTCAGTGCCGCGGTCACGGCCTACACGACGGTCACGAAGGAAATGCCCAGTTTTGCCGAGGGGTATTTCAATCTTGGCCTGGCTCAACAGCAGGCAGGCCAGTTGGACGATGCGCAAGCTGCGCTGAAGAAGGCTCTGCGGCTGAAGCCCGATCTGCGGGGCGGCAACTTATTTCTAGGCATCATCGCGTATCGCCAGAACCGTTACAAGGAAGCCGAAGACGACTTGCAGCGTGAAACCCATGTGGACCCGCGCGATGCCAAAGCCTTTATGTGGTTGGGCGTTTGCCACCTGGCCCAGGACGACCCTCAGGGCGCGATTGCCCCGCTCGACAAGGCTTACGCGCTGGATCCTTCCGATGCGGATATCCTCTATCACCGCGGACGCGCTTATTTTCTGGTCGCCAACGCTTCATATGCCGCCATGTTCAAACTGAACTACGATTCCGTGCGCGTGCATCAGGTCCTGGCCGAATCCTATGCGCAGGCGTATCGCAATCAGGAGGCGATCCTGGAGTTTGAGCTTGCGGTGAAGATGGCGCCCAATCTGCCGGGACTGCATGAAGAGCTTGCCGATCAGTATTGGGTAGTGGGGCAAGCGGACAAGGCAGGCGACAACTATCGGGAGGAACTGCGGATCGACCCGTATGCCGATACTTCCATGTACAAGCTGGGCAGCCTGCTGGTCATGCATCAGAACCCGACGGAGGGCGTGAAGCTGCTGCGCGACGCGTTGCGGGCCGATCCATCGCTGAGCGACGCACACTATTACCTGGCAGAAGGATTGACGAATCTTGGCCAGGACGAAGATGGAATTCACGAATTTGAACTGGCAATTGCCGCCGATCCCAAGAACGATCGCGTGATCAGCGCCTATTACAGGCTCTCGCAGCTTTACCGCGACCGGCATGACACGGCGAATGCGCAAGCCGCGATGCAAAACTTTCTGCGCGCGAGGGCTCAGAGCAAGGTGCACCAGGACCAGTATGCGCAGGTGGTCCGCAAGCGGACTGAGCTTCCAGTGGCGGACCCGGAAAAGACTGCTGAACCTGACGGACAAGCGGCGAATTGAAACCTTTGCCTGGCGCGGCAGCCGCTCGCGCCGGGTTGAAACATCTTGATTGCGGGCAGCGAAAGAGCGGCGATGAAGTGGAGCATGTTCAGGCGTGACGAGAAACAGGAATCAGGAAAACATGAAACCGATTGTTGAGGAGGCAGAAATGACGACAACTTCGATGCGCTTTACAGTGGAGCACACCATAGCACGGAAGCGCGGATTCGCATCTCTCAGCGGCGACTGCCTTGTCATGCTCATGGCATTCGCCGTTCCCGCTCTGGCTCAGCTCGATACGGGCGCCATCGCCGGAACCGTGCTCGACCCTGCGGGCAGGGTGGTCGCGGGGGCAAGGGTGAGCATCACCGGGCAAGATACGGGAACCAGCTATTCGACGCTCAGCTCATCCACCGGCTACTACATCTTTCCCTCCGTTCATACCGGCAGATACGATCTCTCGGTAGCGGCAGCGGGATTCAAGACGGAAGTTCGTCACGGGGTTATCGTCTCGGTGGGCGCAAACTCCGCGCAGGACGTAACGCTCTCGGTCGGCGCGGCATCTGAAACCGTGAGCGTCGCGGCCAACGCCGAGACTCTCGAAGCGGATACGTCGACCATTGACGATTCCATTCAGCCCGAGCAAGTGGATCAGCTCCCTTTGACGGTCGCCGGCTGGCGTTCGCTGGAATCGCTGGAGACCCTGGTCCCGGGTGTCGTCGGCGGTCGGCGTGGCGACAGACGGCACCGATCCAATCAAGATTGACGGCGGCCAGGAGCTGGGAACCGACTTCCTGGTCGACGGCATTACCACCAACCGCCAGGAGAACGGCTCGGGAAGTTTTAGCATCTCTGTCGCCGTCAGTAGATGCGGTAAATGAGTTCCAGGTGAGCATTTCCAGCCTGCCCATCGATGAAGGCAGGACCACCGGTGGTCTGGCTAACTTCAACACGAAGGGCGGCACGAACGACTATCACGGCACAGCGTACGAGTTTTACAAGAATGCCGGATTCGACGCCAACAGCTGGTTCGACAACGGCTATATCGCCCAGCAGGGAAACACAGCAGCAGCGCGCGAAGCAATACAAGCGTCCGGCCGACACCAAGAACGATTTCGGCGGAAATCTTGGCGGCCCGATTCGCATTCCGGGCCTCTATAACGGCAAGAACAAGAGCTTCTTCTTCTTCAACTGGGAGCAGTGGCGCCAGACTTATGGCGGCACGATCACCAGCCAGCTGCCTACGCCGGCCGAACTGGGCGCCGACGGCACGGATTTCGACTTTTCAGCCTGCTTGGGAACAACTCCGCTCGGAACTTCTCCTTGCGGCGAGACCGTGTATCCGGGCGAGATCATGGACCCGCAGTACGACAACACGACGGTTCCATGCCGTTATGCCGGGTTCGGGCAAACCGTCACCGGCACCCCGGGGAACTATGTGGTCACAGGCGCACCGACAAACAAGATTCCGATTGGCCGCGCCAGCACGGTGGCCAAGAACATTGTGACCACGTATCTGATGCCGCTGGCGAATCAGGAGGTATCGGGCAACAGCGCTTACAACTACGCCTATCGCAGCCTGGGCACCATCACCAACACTGCATATAGTTTCCGCATCGACCAGAATCTGGGCGCCAAGAACAAGATCTGGGGATTCTTGAACTCGCGCGAAAACACCGACACAGGCGGCAACTCCAACATGCCTGTGCCGATCCAAACCTGCTGCGGGACGGTCAATCAGCTCGGGAAACTCTCCCGCGCAGGCTGGGATTGGATTATTACCCCGACGCTGGTCAATTCACTGACCGTGGGCGGCAACCGCTCGAACAACATCAACAAATCGAAAGCCTCGCAACTGGGAACGGCATTGGGACCAGAAGCTGGGAATCACCAACGGATTCAGCGACGACTTTCCAGTTTTCCAGTTTATGGCGAATACCTTCCCGCAGCTGGGCCAACAGGAAGACTCGACGGACACCGACAATGTGGTCGCGCTCAACGATATTGTGCACTGGCAGCGCGGCGCGCACAGCTTTACGTTCGGCGGCGAGGGACAGTATCACCAGTATTCGTGGGTGAGCAAAATTGGCGGCACTTGCAGCGGCAACGCCGGTTGCTTCCAGTTCTGGCCCAATCAGACGGCTTCAGACGAGGACTTCTGGGGACAGGACGGCAACGCCTTCGGCGCCTTCCTGATCGGCGAGACCGGGAGCAGCGGGCAACCTGAACGACCTGCATGCTCCGCGCTGGATCACGCACTACGGCGCGATCTTCGGCGGAGACACATGGAAGATCAAGCCGAACCTGACGGTGAATATCGGCTTGCGGTGGAGCTACGACACACCGCGTCGTGAAGCCGCTGGCGATACGGCGATTTGGGATCCGACGCTGGTTGACCAGGCCACCGAGGCCGGCGTGTTCCCGCAGGCGCTTGGGCGCACTGGTTTTTGCCGGCAAGGGCGCGGGCCGCAACGGAAGCAAGAACGAAACCTGGGGCACGGTCTACAAAAAGGACTTCGAGCCTCGCGTCGGTTTCGCATGGGAGCCGGGCCTGTTTTCGGGCAAGGCGGTGATTCGCGGCAGCAGCGGAATCTACTACGGTCCGCTGGTTTATGCCGACTACGGCCAGGGAACAGTGCAGGGATTCACGGTGCAGGGAAATCTGTTTACTGCCGACCCGCTGGATGGCGTGCCGCTTGACAACGGCTTGGCGCCATTGTCCACATCGCCCGATCTCGAACCCGAATCAACTGGATGGCACCACCACCAGCGCGGATTACGTGGCCAAGAGCAACGGACGGCCGGGAATGGTGGAGAACTGGGCGCTTGAAACGCAATATCAAATCGATCCACATCTCGTTGTCACGCTGGGCTATCTCGGCATGCACGCGACCCACCTGCACGCCATGCTCGAACTTCATGAACGACATGCCGGACAAGGATATGGTGCTTGGAGATTGGCTGAACTACTGGGCATATTACCCGCCGAGCAACGAAGGCGGATTCGGCGTGAACTCGGTTGAGCCCTACGCGAACTTCAGTTGCGCAGCGGGCTGCACGTGGCCGATCAACGAGCCAATATCGCAAGCCCTGCGTCCGTTCCCGCAGATTCAATACATCAACATGGACAGCTATCTGCAGAACCTCGGGCAATCCACCTACGAGGCGCTCGAAGCCAAGGTGGAGCAGCGCTTCCACAACGGCCTGAACATTCTTGCTTCGTACACTTTCTCGAAGACGCTCACGGACGCCGACGTGATCCAGCCTTACTGGAGCACGTTGCAGAACGGCGGCGCGGTGCAGGACCCGGAAAACCTGCGCGCGGAAAAAGCGGTAAGCAGCGAGGACGTTCCCAACAACTTTGTCGTCAGCTACATTTATGAGCTGCCTGTCGGCGCCGGGAAACACTTTCTGGCTACCACGCCGGGCGTCGTGAGCGCAGTGATCTCGCACTGGAGCGTCAGCGGCATTCAGCACTACCAGGGCGGCCAGCCGATCAGCATCTTCGGCGCGACGGGAATTCCGGGCAAGAACTCCAGCGTGCGCTTCGATCGCGTAGCGGGTCAGTCGGTGAAGAACAAGGCCTACACCAACCCGCTGAACTTCAACTCAACCTCCAACGCCACGGCTTGCGCGACGGGCTACTTCAACTGCGCGGCGTTTTACGATCCCAACCTCTTCACCAACCGCGATCCCAATGGGGCGGGTGCATCGGGCGAGGGCAATCCATGGCAATTCGGCACCATGCCTCGCAACTCGTCCGACATCCGATGGTCCGGATATGACGACGAAGACTTCGGCATCTCAAAGCTGATTCCAATCAACGAGCGATTCAAGCTGGATTTCCGCGGCGAGATGTTCGATGCGTTCAACCGGCATATCTTCACGCGGCCGGTCTCAAATCTCAACTCCGGCACAACCAATGTGGGCCAGATTGGCGGCTTGCAACTAGGGCCGAGAAATGTGCAGTTCCAGTTGAGGCTCACTTATTAACCTCGATTCTTCGGGCGCGCATTTGATTGTCCGAAGACTTATGGAACGATCTATTGAGTATGTATGGATGCGGCGCGGCTCCCGGCTTGAAATCGGGCGCCGCGCCTTTCAGGTCGATACAAACGCCGCGCCGTAGGGTCAGTCGCGGGAGTTTCACCAAATCGGGGCGCAAGTCCCTTTCACCACAGAGGAGAGTCTTCTTGCGTTCTACCTTCATGCTGTTCGCCGCGCTCGCGGCAATCCTCGCGCCACAGCTCGATTGCCAGGGTCCCCAAGCGCTGACCCTCAGTGGAGACTATCCAATCACTCACGATCCCTCGATCGGGCGCGAGGGCAATTCTTACTACGTCTTCGCGACCACTTCGAATGCGGCAGAGGGCCAGTTGCCGATACGCTGTTCTCACGATCTGCTGGACTGGAAACTGTGCGGCTATGTATTTCCCAGCATTCCCGCATGGATCCACGAAGCGAGCCCGTCGACCAAAGAACTGTGGGCGCCGGACATTTCCTTCTTTCAAGGGAAATATCACCTGTATTATGCCTACTCGGCCTTCGGTGTAAATACATCCGGAATTGCTTTGGCGACCAATGAGACGCTGGACCCGCAGTAGTCCGAAGTACCACTGGCAGGATGAAGGGCTGGTGCTGAAGTCGACGCGCGATGACGACTTCAACGCCATTGACCCAAACATTGTGCTCGACGAGAACGGCCAGCCCTGGCTGAGTTTCGGAAGCTTCTGGGGAGGCATCAAGATGCGCCGCATCGATCCTGTGACAGGCAAGCCGTCTGCAGCCGATCCGACGCTTTACTCCCTCGCCGCTCGCGCCAGGCCCGCTGATCCTGACCCTCCCAAGCCCGGTCTGCCGGCTGACTGGCAGGCGATCGAGGCGCCATTTGTCGTGCACCATGGCGAATATTACTTCTTATTTGTTTCATTCGATCTGTGTTGCCGTGGCACGAAGAGCAGTTATCGAACGATGGTGGGACGATCGCGGAATGTCACGGGCCCTTATGTGGATGCCGACGGAAAACCGATGCTCGAAGGTGGCGGCACGCAACTGTTGACGGCGAACAGCCGTTGGCTCGGCCCCGGTGGCGAGTCGATTTTGCAGCGGCCTGAAGGCGACCTGATCGTCTTCCACGCCTACGACGCCGTTACTGGCAAGCCGGCGCTGCAAATTTCAACATTGACCTGGCAGAACGATTGGCCACATGCGGCACTCGGAACCACAGGGGAATCCAAGTGATGCGTTTTGTCAACCGGCAGAAGGGAACTTTTGAACACGTGGCAGTGGTGCGTGGCCGCGCGTGGCTCGGATTTGCACTTGTGTTGGGAGTTCGCGTTCAGCGGATGCGGAGGCGGCGGGTCGAATTCAGGCGGCGGTGGCGGCGGTGGAACAACGACAACGCCCGATATGGGCACGCTGACGACGGTGAGCGACACCAATCAATACACGCTGACCAATGACGCCAGCGGGTTGGTGCTGGGCATCTCCGGACAAAGCCAGATTGCTGGCACGGATGTTGTGCAGGAGCCCACCAACACGACTACGGCAGACATCGACTGGCACTTTATGCCGATGAACAACGACGTTTACAACGTGGAGAACATGCTTACTCATCAAGTGCTGGGAGTGAGCAATGCGTCCACGACCGCCGGTGCGCAGGTGTTGCAATACGCTGACAACGGCACCAATGACCACCTTTGGCAGTTCTATCTGCTCAGCGATGGAAACTATCTGATCAAGAATGCAAACAGCGACCTTTACCTCGAAGATGCCAATTCGGGTACAACACAATCTGCCACCATCGACCAGAATTCGCGAGCCACGAGCGGAACGGGATGCACATGCCAGGAATGGAAGCTGACCTCAACGGGCACAGCGGCTTACCCCGCGCCGATGACGGTCACTGGAACCGGCATCTACGTGCATGATCCTTTCATGTTTCAGGACCCGTCGACGCACATTTACTGGCTCTATGGCACGCACCAGACGATTGCCTACTCGACCGACCTCAGCACCTTCACGTATACGACCGCTTCCTCAACTTACGGAGCCTGCACCCAGGCCGAGGGAACTTTTTGGCTGACGGACGACAACCACTGCCCGATCATCGGCCCTGACTTTGCTTCGTGGACCGGCCTGCAGACTCCGCCTTCCGACAATGGCGGCAAAAATATCGACGTGTGGGCGCCCAGCCTGCTCTACGCAAGCGGCACCTTCTACCAGTACTACGCAATTCCCTACGAACCTTCGACCGGAGCAGAAGCGGTGATTGGCCTCACAACAAGTAATACGCCGAGTGGACCCTGGACGGATGAAGGTTATGTTGTCACTTCCTGGTCTGGAACTACCAGTCCTGTCCCGTCGCCGAATCCATGGGGCTTTACCGCGGGTACGACATGGAACGCTATCGACCCGGCTCCGTTCGAGGATGCCGCTGGAAACTGGTGGCTGGTTTACGGCTCCTTTTCGGACGGCATCCGCGTGCTGCAACTGCAGACTCAGTCGACTGCAACCTCCAACGCTACGATCGGCTTCCCGGTCTCAAGCAACACCAGCACCTGGACCAAGGTCGCATACCGGCCGAGTGGCGGCGAAGAGGGTCCCTTCATCTATCCCTGGATATTTAACGGAACGCAGTACTACTACTATTTCGCGCCGATCAACGTTTGCTGCAATGGAACCTCCAGTACGTACCGCGAAATTGTCGGCCGCTCCACCTCGCCAAGCGGACCTTTCGTTGATCGCGGCGGCATCGCGCTGACCTCGGGCGGCGGAACGATTCTGATCAGCTCGCACAGCAATATATATGGGCCGGGCGGAGCCAGCGTCTTTACAGATACGGGAAGCAACGGATCTGAGTCTTTGCCCACGATCGTCTACCACTATTACGACGGCAACAATAATGGAACGCCGACGCTGGGCATTAATCGCCTCGGATTTACTTCTGACGGCTGGCCGTATATTGAATGACGATTGCATTTCTGAATGCATGGGCGACCAAGCCTGGGCCGGCGCAGAGGAGCGCGGCGCAGGCGCGGAAAGATCGCCGTCCATAGACTGAAAGATTGAAAACATTGCGGCCCCGGCTGCGAGAATCTGCCCACGAGAATTGTGACGATCGGTCTTCTCTTGCATCTGGCCGCGACGGCGGTTTCCGGACTACTATCGCTCTTACTCCTTGTTGCTGACGAGCGAGAACATTGCCCCTTGGGGATCCTGACCCTGGATGATCCAGCCTCCTCCGGGTACCTGCGTAGGGCCGTTCGTGATCTTTCCGCCGCCGGATTCAACACGCTTGACCGCTGAGCCGATCGAGTCGACGTTGAAATAAAAGGTCCAGCATGAGACGGGCATTTGCGGCATTTTATTCATCATTCCGCCGTCGCCCATTTGCTTGTGCTCACCTTCATCGAAGATGCGATAGATGCCCATGGGCCCCATATCCATATCAGTGACCTTGGTCCAACCAAAGAGCTTGTTGTAGAAGAGGAATCCGCCTTCAAGGTCAGTTGTGTAGAGCTCGTGCCAACCGATGGTGCCGGGAGTGGGCGGTGCGGGGCGAGCCGGTGATGGCATAGCCGGGTTAGCCGTGAAGACCACGATTGCGGCGCCTTGCGGATCCGACATGACGGCGAAGCGAAGCATTCCGGGAACATCGGTGGCGGGCTTCCATAATTTGCCGCTGGCTTCCACAATCTTCTCGACATGAGCATCGACATCATCAACCGAGATATAGCCAATCCAGCCGACGTGCCCGGGAATGTTCAGCATGTCCGCGATTCCAACTTCTCCGAGGTTGAAGGTGGTGTACGATGGGCCGTCGGTGCCGGGCATCTCTCTGGTCGTCCAGCCCACAACATCGGAATAAAACTTGCCGGCGGCTTTTGTATCGCTGGTCATCAATTCGTACCAGCCGAACTTTCCTTTTGGCGTAAACATCGGGGAGTTCTCCTTTTTGGCGGGCAGATCAGTTTGGCGGATAGACCGGTGTGTCGGCGTCCAATCGCTCGTAGTTGATATTAACCTGAGCGAGAGAAGTAAATGGGGCATGTAAATCCGGTGGCATGTTAATTCTGGGAATTCCGCTCGTGTTAGCTGGCCGGCCCGAGTACGAGATGATGCCGGACTTTAATCTTTCGTAGAGTCTGGCTCTATAGACTCAAAGCAGAAGAGACTCCGACCGCGAAGCACTCCAGGAAAACGCAACGAGAAACAGGAGAGCATATGGCCCTGCACGACACCCAAAAACTGAATTCTCCGCCGACAAGCGAAGTGGAGTCGGATGTCATGACCAGCGATGAGCAAAGCTACGTCTTTCCTGAAGTCTCGCGCGAGCCGGAAACTGTCTACAAGACCATTCATGACCAACTCGTACTTGACGGGAACTCGCAGCACAACCTGGCGACTTTTTGCACCACCTGGATCGAGCCCGAAGTCGAGAGGCTCATGGATGAATCCGCCGACAAGAACATGATCGACAAGGATGAATACCCGCAGACAGCGGCCATTGAAGAGCGGTGCGTGCACATGCTCGCGAATCTTTGGAATTCGCCCGAGGCAGCCAGCACAATTGGCTGTTCCACGACGGGGTCGAGCGAAGCGGCAATGCTGGGAGGGCTGGCGCTGAAGTGGAACTGGCGCAAGCGACGGCGCGCGCTGGGCAAACCGGCTGACGATGCGCCTATTACCGGCACGCCAAATTTGATTATGGGGCCGGTGCAGGTTTGTTGGCACAAATTTTGCCGCTACTTCGATGTAGAAATTCGCGAAGTTCCCATGGAGGGCGAACGCCTGCTGCTGACGCCGGAGGAAGTGGTGAAGCGCTGCGATGAGAACACCATTGGCGTAGTGGTAACGCTGGGCGTGACCTTCACTTTGCAATTCGAGCCGGTGCGCGAGATCAGCTTGGCCCTCGACAAGCTTCAGGCAGAGACGGGACTCGATATTCCGATTCACGTAGACGGTGCAAGCGGGGCATTTCTCGCGCCCTTTCTCCAGCCAGACTTGCTGTGGGATTTTCGTTTGCCGCGCGTGAAATCGATCAACGCTTCAGGGCACAAATTCGGGCTTGCGCCACTGGGCGTTGGGTGGGCTCTGTGGCGCGAAAAACATGATCTGCCGGAAGAGCTGATCTTCGATGTCAACTATCTCGGCGGCAACATGCCGACCTTCGCGCTCAACTTTTCGCGGCCCGGGGGAGAAATCATCTGCCAGTACTACAATTTCTTGCGTCTCGGCAAGCAGGGCTATCGCGAGATTCAGGCGGAATGCTCTGCAATCGGAAAGTATCTCGCCGGCAAGATTGCTGAACTCGGCCCGTTCGAGATTATCTATGACGGAGTCGGCGGCATTCCAGGCCTTTGCTGGAAGCTGAAAGACTCCGCATCGTCTCCATTCACGCTTTATGACGTGGCGGATCGGTTGCGCGAGTGCGGCTGGCTGGTTCCTGCGTATTCAATGCCTCCCAATCGCGAAGATCTCGTCATTCAGCGCATCCTGATTCGACACGGCTTTACTCGCGAAATGGCTGAGGAGCTTCTGGTCGAAATGACCCGCACGATCGAACATTTGCAGCAGCCAGCTGACCGGCCAACACGGATCGAAGAAGGTTCGTGCTCTCACAACCATTCAGGCAGGTAATCGGGTTTTTTCTGGCGTTGATTCGTGAGCCGCCGATTGGGATGCTTCGCTAACTTACTTTTATGTCGGCCAGGGCTCATGGATTAGTTGGACGGCCAGTCCGCACTTCAATCCTAATTTTTCACCATTACCGCGAAGAGCGCGTGATGGGCGAGAATGAACAGCGTTCGATGATCTGGCCCGCCAAAGACGATGTCGATGGGACGCTCGGGCACATCGATCTGGCCGATTAATTTTCCCGCGGGGCTGTAGACGAAGATCTGGCCGTTGGCAACGTAGACATTTCCCTGAGCATCGACGGCAACGCTTTCGCCGCCGCGCTCCGCAAAGGGCTGCAGGTCAGTCAGTGTGCCGTCAGTGGCGACGCGCGCACTGTAGGTGCGATCTTCCGATGAGCTGCTGACGTAGACGCGCTGACCGGCAAGAGCGCTTATGAATCCGTAAGTGTCGAGATTGTCGGAGAAGCGCCAGCCGGTGGAATCCGATGGGCCTTGCTGGAAAACGCGGCCGGCGGGTAAAAAGACGCTGCCGTCGGGTGAGACATATTCCTTCGCTTTGGGTGTCGAGACATCCTCGGCAAACATTTGGGCCAGAGTTTTGTAGGTCATCGTGCTGAAATCGAGCTGGTTCTTAAATTCGCCGTTGTTCCAGTAATTCGCGGGCAGAATTACGGCTGCTCCCGTGTGCTGCGCGGCCGATTGCGGTGCGAGGATGGCAATTTGATCCTCGGGCGAACCGGGGCGGAACGAGTAGACGGTTCCTTCTAGGCCCGCGGAGGAGACGACCAGCAAGTCGCCTGATTTGTCGAATGCGAGATTGACAGGATCGAGAGGATTGTTGCGCTCGATGGTCAGCCCCTCAGCGTGCGACCAGCCGTAGATGCGCTGTTCGTGATGATCGACGAAATAGAGTTTGCCGGAGGCATCGACCGCAGCGCCAGAGATGGAGAAGAAGCCATCTTCGAGCTTTTCGACTTTGGCGCCTGGCGCGAGCACAGAAGATGCGTCGGCTGGCGCGGGAATGGGAGGATTCTCCGGAATGTCGAGCACGGCGAATTCACGCTCGCGGACTTCGAGATTGTGGGTGACGTCCTGGATCGCATTTTCATAAGGGTATTTGCTGGCGCGGAGAAATGTTCCGCAGCCATTGTTATCGCAGATGGGATAGCCGCTTTCGGCATTGATATGAACGTTGCGGAAATGAATGTTTCCTGAGTGGTAGAGGCGAACCGCAGCGGGGAAAGGCGCGAGGGAACGCGTGACGCGATAGCCGTGATAGTTGGCGATGGTGATATTGCGCGACCAGTCGAATTCGAGCGATAGCGAATCGGGACTCTCGCCGGCTTCCTCTTCAGTCTGCGGCGCGTTGATGTCCCAATTCTCGACGTGGTCGAAGATGATCTCGTTGCGCACATGATGCTCGTTGGAGAGCTCGTAGACATGGCCGGGCGTCTTCGTGTCAGAGACATAGAATCCTGCCTGAGCGTAGGTGTCCGGAGTCCAGATGTCGGCGAATGTGCCGCCGCCCCCGTGCGTGACCCAGAGGCTTGGATATTGACCGTCCCATCGCCTCGCAGGAACGGAATCAGCGGTGTGGTCACTGTTGTAGGGATTGAAACCCGTTCCATGACCGCCGAGAAAACGCACATCGTCAATGAGCGAGCCTTCGCCCGCCTGCCAAAGTACGCCAACGGCACGCTGATTGATTCCGCCGGTATAAACACCGAAGCCGCTGATGATATTCGCGCCGGCGACGCTCGAATTACTTGTCGGCGCGGAGATCACGGGCCTTGGCGCGCCGACGCCCTGGAAACCCGGCGTGGAATCCTCAAGGTCGAATTGGGTGAGCGTGGGATGCAGCCCGATCAGCACTGTGTCAGGCCTCAAGTTTAGCGTGTCGGTGACGCGGTAGTGGCCGCTGGGAAAATAGAGCACGCGATAAGCGTCGATGGCGCGCTGGATCGCGGCGGTGTCATCGGTTGTCTCATCGCCTACGACGCCGAGAGTATGCACGTTCACCCAATCTGAAGTCGGCGGTAGCGCGGGGATTGCCGGCGGAAGCGGAGCAGGTAATGCACTCATCGCAGCAGCATCGTAGATCATGCCGATGGCTCCGGTCATTCCCTCGCCCGGCACTATGAGACCGAAGTTGAAATTCGCAACCTTGTAAATCGCGCTCTTGCCGGGGACTGATTTGCCGGTCTCGCGGAACAGGGCGAAGGTTGGCACATTATTGAGCACGGCATTCTCAAAGCCGATTTCGGTGAGAGGGCTGCTTTCGTTGCTGATGAAGACGGCTGCTTTCGAAACCTGCTCGAAGCGGCAATCTTTGACCCAGAGCTCATCGGAGTAGTGCGGATCGATGTCGATGGCGACCGGAACATTGCGAAATGTGTCGCGGATGAGAGTCAGACCGACCTCATGCTCGCGGACCGCGGCGTCGCGCTGGCCGTCGAAGACAGAATCGATGAGCGTGAACTGCCAGGCGGGAGAGGTTTTATCGGTGAGGATGCCGTAGCGGCCGCCGTAGAAATGGAGATCCTCAGCTTCGTTGCCGACCTCCGTGAGCGCGGCCAGACCCGAGCCGATATGGAAGTCCATGTGGCTGAGGTATGCGTGCTGGGCGACATGAAAGCGGATCGCGATCGCAGCGGGGTTGCCGTCGCCAATTTCAAAATCAATGTTGCTCATCGCCGAATAGAATGTGTTTTCGTCGGCGTCGGCCACATTGTCATTCTGCGGCACGCTGCCGGGGGGCGGGAACGGGACGCGCTTGCCGGAGCGCAAAATAGCCGCAGGATTTGCCCCTGTGAACATCACCATGACAGCAACGCCTGTTTGGAATCCCGGCGTATTGTCTGCCAGCACGAAGACGGGGCGCGTGTCGCCATAGCCGATGAGACGAACTCCGGGCCAGAGATAGAGGGTGTGCGTGAGCCGGTAGCGGCCCGATGGCACAAACACAATTCCCTCGCGAACGCTGCCTCCCGCTTTGTCGATGGCTGCCTGGATCGCGGCAGTGTCGTCGCCGATGCCATCGCCGTGCGCGCCAAATTCCTGTGCCGTAAGATATACAGCTTTGGGGTCGTCGAGCCGCGTGGTAAAGACGGATGAAGCTGACGCAAAGGAAGAGACGCCAAGCAGCATGGCGCACAGCAAACGCATTTTCATAGGAATTTCCGTGGAACTTACTTTGTTCAAGCGCAGCATCAGGCGCGTTCGGCGGCCTGGAACTCGCGGCGAACCTCTTCGATGTTGACCGTCGGCTTGGGATATTTCATGCGCAGCGATTCCAGGTGCTCAACGACGATGCGCGCGATGGCCAGATTGCGGAACCACTTGTGATTGGATGGAATGATGAACCAGGGCGCATGCTCGGTGCTGCAGCGCGAAAGCGCATCTTCGTAGGCGGCTACGTAATCTTTCCAGAAGGCGCGCTCCTTGTAGTCTGCCTCGCTGATCTTCCATTGTTTGGTGGGGTCGTCGAGACGTTGCTTGAAGCGCTTCAACTGCTCCTCTTTTGAGATGTGCAGATAGAACTTGAGAATGTGGGTTTCATGATCAACCAGGTTTTTCTCGAAGTCGTTGATCAGATCGTAACGGCGGGACCAGACATCTTTCGGGACAAGATTGTGAACGCGAACGATGAGAACATCCTCATAGTGAGAACGGTTGAATATCACGACTTCGCCGCAAGCAGGCGCGGCCTTGTGCGCGCGCCATAGAAAATCGTGAGAAGCCTCTTCGGGTGAGGGTTGCTTGAAGGGCGCAACGCGGCAACCCTGCGGGTTCATGGCGCCGAGAACGTGATTGATGGTGCCGTCTTTGCCGCCGGTGTCAAGGGCCTGAAGGCAGATGAGAAGCGAATGGTGGTGCTCAGCGTAAAGCAGGTCCTGCAACTCTCGGAGCTTCTTTTGATAGTGCTCGATCTCATCGGCAGCGGACTTTGGGCCCTTGTGATCGCCGCTGAAGGACGGGTCAAACTTCTTGAGTTTAACCTTGCTTCCTGGTTCGACCTTGAATTTTTTCAGGTAGCTCATTCCGATTCTCCGGTTTGACGTGGTTGATCCTGATTGGCGAAAGCCGCTGCTTGCGGGTGGGCGGGCTGGTTCGGTCTGGCGCAGAACATACGGAAGCCCGAGAGACCGCAACAGATGAAATGCTATCAGGCTCGGGATGCGACGAGGGTTTCGCGGCTTGAAGGGATGATGAGACGGGAATGCGGCGCCGAACAGTCCCAATGTAAACTGGCTTGCAGAGCCAGCTCTTCTTATTAGAAAGCCCGTCGGCCGGTGGAGGCGATAGAGAAATGGTTACGCGATTGAAGGATATTGCCGAGGATCTCGGCCTGTCGGTCGTAACTATTTCGAAGGTGCTGCGCGATCATCCAGACATTGGGCCGGCGACGCGAAAGCGAGTTCTGCGGCGGATGAAGGAACTGAACTACCAGCCCAACATTGCTGCGCGGTCCTTGATCACCGGGAGGACGTGGACGATTGGCCTGGTGGTTCCAGATTTGCTGCACCCGTTTTTCGCGCAGATCGCCAAGGAAATCTCGGTTGAAGTGCGAAAGAAGGGATACAGCCTGTTCATCTCGTCGTCCGATGAGGATGCTGCGCTGGAACAGGAGGAGATTGCGCAACTGCTGGCCCGGCGCGTCGACGTGTTGTTGATCGCGTCAGCGCAGTGGACCGTGGAGAGTTTCAAGCGTATTGAGGAACAAAAGGTTCCGTTCATACTTCTTGATCGGCAATTTCCGGGATTCGAATCGAATTTTGTAGGCGTAGATGACACGGCGGTAGGCGTGCTGGCGACGACTCACCTGATCGAGCAGGGATGCCGGCGCATCGCGCACATTCGCGGCCCGGAGGTCAGCACCGCAGTAGGACGCCTGGAGGGCTATAAGCGGGCTCTGGCGGCCCACCACATGAAGCCGCAGGCGGGCGATATCGTTTCGATTGGCCCATCGGGAGATCATGTGGGCGATCAGGCTGGTTACGCGGCGACTGTGAAGTTGCTCGAAAACAAAACCCGGCCAGATGGCATTTTCTGCTTCAACGATCCGATTGCGCTGGGAACGATGCGCGCGATTCTCGATGCCGGGCTGCATGTTCCCGAGGACATTGCGGTGGTGGGTTGCGGCAATGTGTCGTATTCCGATTTCTTGCGCGTACCGCTGACCTCAGTGGATCAGAACAGCAAGATGATTGGGAAGATTGCTGCGACGATGGCGCTGAAGCTCGCGCTGAGCAAGGAACCAGCGGAGTGCAAGAGCGCGCTGATTCAGCCGCATTTGGTGGTGCGGGCGTCCAGCTTGCGCGGGACTGGCCTGCTCGGAGCCGGCCTTCGCAGTAAAGAGGCTGGCGAGACCGGAGTTTCGACGACGCGGCGGACGGGAATGCGGATTGACCAAACCGCGCGATCGCGCGGGGCGAGGATTTCCACGCGGGCGTGATACTCTGCCGCCAGCGAAAGTTCATCGAGCAGACCACCATGAAAATCGAAACGATTCTTCTTGCTACGTTCGGCATCTTTAGTCTGGCTTCGGCCACTCTACCGGCACAACAAACAGCAAATGAGACGCGAAGCTTTTGCGGTGCGCAGGCTTGCCCTTACTTGAATCCCGCGCTGACGCCCGAGGCTCGCGCGAAGGATCTCGTGAGCCGGATGACGCTGGAAGAAAAAGTAAGTCAGATGCAGGATGTTGCGCCGGCGATTCCGCGGCTGGGAGTTCCCGCATACAACTGGTGGAACGAGGCGCTGCACGGAGTGGCGCGCAACGGATTCGCGACGAATTTTCCGCAATCGATCGGCTTGGCGGCGACGTGGGATACGGCGTTGATGCACCGGATTGCGACAACGATCGCGGTTGAGGGGCGCGCCAAGTATAACGAGGCGATTCGCGAAGACGATCACAGCAGGTTCGCAGGCCTTACATTCTGGTCGCCGAATATCAACATCGATCGCGATCCGCGGTGGGGACGGGGGATGGAAACTTTTGGCGAGGATCCATTCCTGACCGCGAGCATGGGCGTGGAGTTCGTCAAGGGATTGCAGGGCGACAATCCGAAATATCTCGAGCTGGTGTCGACTCCGAAGCACTACGCGGTGCACAGCGGGCCGGAGCCGCTGCGGCACGGATTTAACGTGGATGTTTCCGAACACGACTTAGAGGACACGTATCTACCGGCGTTTCGGGCGACGATCGTTGAGGGGCACGCGGACTCGATTATGTGCGCCTATAACGCGATCGACGGCGCGCCGGCATGCGCGAACTCGATGCTGCTGGAAAAGCACCTGCGCGAAGATTGGGGATTTAATGGATACACGGTTTCGGACTGCGACGCGGTTGGAGATATTGCGAGCGGTCATCACTTTGCCGCGAGCCCGGAAGAGGCGGCTGCATTGGCGGTGAAGGCGGGCACAGACCTGGATTGCGGCCGGACATATGGCGCACTAACAAAAGCGGTGGGCGAGCGCTTGCTGTCAGAAGCCGACATCGATGTGTCGATGGTGCGGCTGTTCACCGCGCGCATGCGGCTGGGTATGTTTGATCCGCCGGCCGCGGTGCCGTTCGATGCGATTCCTTACTCAGAGGTAAATTCGGCGGCACATCGCGAGCTGGCATTACAGGCGGCGCGCGAATCGATTGTGCTGCTGAAGAATGCCAACAATACGCTTCCGCTGAGGGCATCGATCAGGAAGATCGCGGTTGTGGGACCGACCGCCGATTTGCTGGAGTCGATTGAGGGCAACTACAACGGAACTGCGCCCGATCCGGTTTCTCCGCTGAATGGATTGCGGAAGGAATTCGGGAGCGAGAACGTGATTTACGCTCCGGGATCGAGTCTTGCGGAGGGGTCGCCGACGCCGATTCCGTCCGCGTATTTGCGAACCGATTCGTCACTGAAGACTACCGGACTGAAGGGCGAGTACTTCGATATCCGAAGATATGAAGGGCGCGCCGAAGATGGTGCGCGTGGACGCACAGATCAATTTCGATTGGAACCGTGTGGCGCCCGCGACGGATTTTCCAGACAAGACATTTGCTGTGCGTTGGACGGGCGCATTGCTGCCGCCAGCGCCGGGAGATTATGTGCTGAGCTTGCGCGGGCCGCGGCCGATCGCAGCAAATGTGATGACCGGCGAGGCGGGTGGAGCACAAGCGTCCGCAAGAATGCCGGATCGAGTCCGGCTCTATATCGACGACAAGCTGGTGATGGACAGTCACAGCAATCCGGCGGAAGCGCGACTGAGCTTTGCCGACACCAGTCCCCACGCGATTCGCGTGGAATACATGCATCAGCCTAATGATCGCAATGTGGATCTAAATTGGGAGCCGCCGGCAAACAGCCTCCTGGGCCAGGCGATCGATGCCGCGAAGAAATCGGATGCGATTGTTGCGTTTGTGGGACTTTCTCCGAACCTTGAGGGCGAGGAGATGAATGTGCACGTGGACGGATTCGACGGCGGCGACCGGACGAGCATCGAGCTGCCTGCGGCGCAGGAGAAGCTACTCGAGGCGATGGGCGAGGCTGGCAAGCCGCTGATTGTGGTGCTGACATCGGGCAGCGCGCTGGCGGTTCCGTGGGCCAAGGAGCACGCAGATGCGCTGCTCGAAGCGTGGTATCCCGGCGAAGAGGGCGGAGACGCAATCGCGGAGACGCTGAAAGGGAAGAACAATCCCGCGGGGCGGCTGGCTGTAACGTTCTATGCGTCGACCAAAGATCTTCCCGAGTTTACCGACTACTCGATGAAGAACAGGACTTACCGCTATTACAGCGGCCAGGTTCTCTATCCATTTGGCTATGGGCTAAGCTATTCGCGATTCAGCTATCGCGCTCCGACGGTTGGCGCGAAACAGATCAAGGCCGGAGCTTCGGCGGTTGTGACGACGTTCGTGCGCAATACGAGTGCACGCGATGGAGATGAGGTGGCGGAGCTTTATTTAAAGGCGCCGCAAACGGCTGTGTCGCCGCAAGTGGAACTTGAGGGATTCACGAGAATCCATCTGCGGGCGGGTGAAACGAGACGCGTGCAGTTTACTCTTTCTCCACGGCAACTGAGCGAAGTGGATGAAAAGGGAAATCGAGCAGTGGTGTCGGGCAATTATCAAATTTATATTTCAGGCGGCCAACCGCAAACAGGAACGCCTGCGGCGACTTTGCACATCTCGGGGACCGCACCACTGCCAAAGTGATTGTGGACGACGACGCTAGAAATCTGCGATCGAGTCACCTTAGTGCGCGAGCGCTTGAATCTGCGCGGCGACGAAGTCGTGAACAAACATCAGGCTGGTGGGTGACGCGACAGTTGCCGCGTTGTTTTGTCCGGCTCGCATGAATGAGGAGCAAAGGGCGCGGATCCCACTGGCCTCCATTGGAAACGCGCTCGTCCTCGGCGCTCCATCCGGGAGTGGTGCGCCATATTCCGGTCCGCCAGGAGTGATCTCCCTGGAGGATCACGGTCGTCTGCGGCCAACGCGGCTCGGCTTCAAGGACGTCGAGTATCTGCCCGAGGAAGCGATCGGAATAATCCAGCGAATCGAGATAGGATCCGCCAACACCGTAGTTGTGCGAGCGGCGATTCCAGAAAGCAGGCGGATGGGGTACGGGCATGTGCAGGTAGATGATGTCGGCCTGGCTGTTTGCGAGCGCCGCGAGGGCGTGTTGGCTCATGTCCTTCACGGTGGCCACGTGGCTTAGAGATTCCCAGTGGGCGACATCGGCTACAGCAACGCGAGGCGCAACGAGCTGCTCGGCGACTATGCGCAGCGGGAACCAGACATCATCAACAAAACTGGCATTGATTGCCGGGGGTGCGCCGTCTTCAGTGTCGTCGTTGCTCCAATAGCACTCGGTGGCCGTGCGCACAAAGATGGGGCAATAAGCCAGGTACCAACCGACTATCGAAGTCGAGACTCCGTGCCGGCTGGCCAAGCCGAACAACGATGAGCCGGAGTCAAAAGGTTCCCAATGAGAATCGTCAGCGGTGCGAACGATCAATTGATTTTTCGTGGTGAAGGTGGAGCTGGTTACGACGCGGCCTGAGAGCAAACTGGGCACAACCAAGTTGGTGTGGTAGCCAATCGGCGTCATGTTGGAGTAGACCGTGCTTTGCAGTCGCAGCCGATCAAAGTTGGGAAGATTGAGTGTGGGATCGCGAGCTTCGAATACCGGCTTATACGCCAACTCGTCGAAGATAATCCAAACAAGTCGAGGCCTGGCGGCGGATTGGGCGGGACATGGAGCCCGAAAATGCCTGAATGCCGGGACGCCAAAAGGCGGCGCTTACCAGTTGAGCAGTCATGACGAATGCAAACACTACTGCGCCGGTGAGCACGGCGCTGCCGAGAGCATAGAGTTTCGACGCGATATTGGGAGCTCGGAAGATCAGAAGCGCGAGAATAGCGAACCACGCGACCGCGACGATGGCAACGCTGGTGTACGGAACTCTAAACGGAAAAATCCTGAGATTGCAGACGAGCAGATAGATCGGAAGCAATGCAAGAACGAACCATCGGATTCGCGGCCAGACCTTCAAGCCGCGGAGGATGGCCAGCAAGCAGGCGAAAACGAAACCCACAATCGCGAGATCGACAAGCTGTGCCAGAACCAGGCGAGTGAGCGGCCAGGGAACGCGCATTCGCTCGTCGCCCAGGGTAGAAGTGAGGTCAACATAGCCGGGGAGCAGGAGAATTGCGGCGAAGCCCCATGCCTGGGCAATTCGTTTGATCATGCGGTGCTTCTCTCCAGGCGATTGAGGTCAACGATTCCGTCGCGCTGTCTTCGAGTCAGATTCTATCGAATAGCAACAGAACCCGCCCATTGCCAAGTTGGGCACGTTCAACAACGGCGAAGTGCGGCGCGAATGCGCGGGTCAGATCGTCTTCGGTCAGATGGCCGTAGAGATCGTCACGACCGCGCAGCCATTCCTGAAACATTGGGTCGGAGGGCGGGACCCACTCCAGAAGCAGCCAGCGCCGCGTAAGGGCAGCACAGAGTCCGGCAATATGAGTGAGTGGCAACTGATGGCGCAGGATCAGATGATGAATGACAGCGAGCATTAATACGAGGTCGAATTCGCCGGTTAAGCGGTCGAGCAGCGAGAAGTGCTCGCGGTTGCGCCATCCTGCCGCGGGAGTGGGACGGGCGATGTCCGCAACCATCGCCGTGATGGGCTTGTTCTGTTTCGCGGCAGTGCGCCAGAGTATTTCGAGGGCCGCTGAGTCGCTGTCAAGGGAGACAACTTTTGCGCCGGCATCGGCAGCCAGCAGGGAATAAGTGCCGGTGTTGGCGCCGATGTCGAGGACGCGTTCCGGGCGACAGCGCGCGAGGATGGTTTTGACAAACTGCTGTTTTTCTTCGACGTCGGCCGGCTGATAGTGGCCGGCGGAATTCTCGTATTGGCTCCATTGGGAATGGCTACGCTGGCTGGTCGCATTGCGAATCTGCTTGCCGAGGCGCTGGATGCGTTTTTGCAGGAGGTGTGTGGCAAGAGCGGGATCGGTGGTGGATGAAGTTTTCTTCTTGGCGGTGCGTGTCGGGCCTCGGCCTGGACCTGGACCCGGACGCTCGAACACCGTGGCCAGCGTGACGACATCGAGCAGGTCCGGGCTGATGCGGCGCCAGCGCGGTAGCGCCTCATAGATTTGGCGAGGCTCATAGCCGTCACGAACAAACATGGTTGCCTGGAGCGGCCAGCTTAAATATTTCGCCGCAATTAGGGGCAGCAGAAACGTGCGCACAAATTGGCCGTAGGCCAACCAGACGCTGGAGTGCGGATCGCGGCGCTCGAACGACAGAACGTCCACAAGTATGGGGCGCAGCCCATCGAAAACAATGTTCAGCGGTGTCGCGTCCTTCAACGTCCAGCCAGCGTCGATCGCCTGGCCGGCAATGCGAAGAGTGAGCTCGGCGGCGGCGCGCCACTGAGCAGTGGTCCACTCCCATGGATAGCTGATGGGATCGATGCGCGGATGTTCGAGCCAGAACTCTCCGGCGGCGATGCAGGGATGTGAGCCTGGCTCAGCGATACGGGTGGGAATCAGGTCGCCGCTTTGCTCGAGAGCCTAATCGCAAGGGAGACGCGAGAAACGCGCGTGTTTCCTCTTCGGCGTGTGGGCGGATTCTGCGCAATGCGCAAGCATCGGTCAGCTGGAGTTCGCCAGCGGGATCGCGAAAGGTTAATTCCACTTCACTGCTTATGGATGGGAGGGCTGATTCTCGGCGAGAAGACGCGTCGGGCCCATTCACAGATTTGGCGTGTCCTCGCCATTCGCGACGGCAGACTGCTTATCCGATTCGGGCGCAGGTGCATCGCTGGAATGGAAAAGCGAATAGATCTTCCGGCGTAGATACCAGCCGGTTGCCACCAGTGCGGATCCCGCCGCCTGAACGGCCAGAAGACCTGTTCCCGGATCGGCGTAGGCGTAGGCAGGGCGCTCGAAAAGCAACGCGGCGCCCAAGAGAATCAAGGCAACTGAAAGGAGTTGAAAAAGTCTTCTACGGCTCACAGGCGACTCCGGGATGAGATGGCAGATTCGTCGGAGGAAGCAAAGAGAAAATTGACCCAAAATCGTACTTGAGAATCGAACTCGTGCAGCCATCCGATAATGACTAGACGGTCAATACGCCGTCGAGGTTTACAGGATTGAAATCATTCTATCGCGAAAGAAATGGAACTTTCGCAAGAATGTACACACGAAACAAATACAACTTTTGAAGGGGATATTTTCCAGAGAAGGCAACCCACATTGAGTCTCCTGCATCGGGATAACGCCAACTTTTGCACCAAATCGGGCCAATTCTGGGCAGCCCTGTAAGGGTCTTCATTACCTTTCGCGAGCCGTCCCGGCGTGACGCCTTAGGACCGTTGCCACCATCAGGCGCGGACGATTGGCAGCTAGGCTTGCGCGGAAGGCGCGGCGGTTTCCGGCTTGGACTTGGGCACTTCTTTGCGCCCGGGGGCCAGGATGGCGTGGAGGATGGTTCCTTCCATGCGCGGCATGAATTCGACTACGCCAGCACTACCGATATCCAGGATCAGGCGGTTAATGATCTTATAGCCAAGCTCGCGGTGCGCCATCTGGCGGCCGCGGAAGCGCAGGCTGGCCTTGACCTTGTCGCCCTCGGCGAGAAAGCGGACGGCCTGATTTTTCTTGGTCTGGTAATCGTGCTCGTCGACTGTGACGGAAAATTTGACTTCCTTGACGACGATGACTTTCTGGCGCTTGCGCGCGGCGCGTTCGCTCTTTTCTTTCTCGTAGAGGAAGCGGCCGTAATCCTGGATTCGGCAGACGGGAGGAACGGCGGTGGGAGAGACTTCAACCAGGTCGAGGCCTCGCTCGCGGGCGATTTTGAGCGCTTCAAAGGGCTGGAGGATTCCAAGTTGTTCGCCGTTTTCGTCGATGACGCGGATTTCGCGCGCGCGAATCCGATCGTTAATGCGAATGAAGGACTTAGCAGCACGTTTATCGAATGCGATGGTACTCCTCCGAAAGCGTGCCTGGCAGGCCGGGGCAGGGCGCCCCATGGGCCGCAGCGAAGCGACGCAAACTGAGTATAGCATTGGCCCGGCTTCATTGAAGAAACGGGTTTGAGGGCGGGAAGGCCGCCATTAGCGGCTGGCAATGCCGATCAGCGAACCGTCGGAATGAATGCCAGCGACGCGAACCTGGAGAAGCTGATTCGATGGAAAGCGGCAGTCGAGGCTGACGGGCAGAAAGTTCTCCGACAGCGCGGCGGTCTGGCCGCCGGCAGCCAGCGGAGCGGAAGTTTTGAGCGTGGGCGTGTTGAGGGTGATGGCGGAAAGCTCCCGGCCGATGAAACGCCGGCGGTGAGCGAGAGTTTTTTCGGCGGCGAGTGCGCGGAGTTCGGCCATGCGCTCTTCAACCACGGCTCGCGGGACGGGCGACGCAGCGTGAAGCGCCCAGCCGGGCGTGCCGGGACGTGCCGAAAAGGGAAACAGGTGGAGATAGCCGAAGGGCAATGCGCGGATGAAAGCGAGCGTCTCTTCGAATTCGCGATCGCTCTCGCCGGGAAAGCCGACCATGACGTCGGCGCCGAGGGTGAGGTCGGGGCCCGCAGCGCGAAGGAGAGCGGCGACTTTGTCGGCATAGTGCCAGGGACGGTAACGGCGATGCATGCGGCGGAGAACAGCATCGGAGCCGGACTGTAGCGGCAGATGAGCATGGCGGGCAAGCCGAGAACCGCCGAACTCGCCGACCCCAAATTCGTCGACCCCAAATTCGCCAAAGAGTGCGATGAGTTCGCTGTCCCAATCCATTGGCTCGATAGAGCTGAGGCGCAGGCGGGGCAGCGCGGTTTGCGTGAGGATGACGCGGATCAACTTTGCAAGGGCCTCTCGATCGAGGTCTGCAAGCGACATTCGTCTTGGGTCTGCAAGCGTCTCTCGTGTTGGGCCGGAAGAAGAATCGCGGCCCCAGCGGCCGAGGTTGATGCCTGACAGCACGAGCTCCTTGCCGCCGGCCGCAACGAATGCCTCGACTTGCCGCAAGACGCTTGCCGCAGGCAGGCTGCGCGATGGGCCGCGCGTTTGAGGGATCACGCAAAATGTACAGCGATTGCCGCATCCCTCCTGAATCTTCAGGTTGGGACGCGTCTGCGCGCCCGGCACGAGCTGCGGATCTTCAATGAAGGAGTGTGCGAAGCGATCGTCGGCCCAGATGGGAGCAGCGTGCTCGGTGCTCGCGGTAAAGGAGCGAAGCTACGGACACAACGGAGGGCGGAAGTGCTGCGGCTGCGCCATTCGCGAGACTGTACGCGAGATTGTTTGCCGGATTGTGAGCCAGATTGAAGACGATGTCAGGCGCGAGGGCCTTGTGGCTGTTGCCGACGACGGCGGCCACGCCAGCCATGCTCGCAAGCTCCTGCGGAGCGCGCTGCGCGTAGCAGCCGGTGACGACAATTTTGGCAGCGGGATTTCTGCGATGCGCGCGGCGGATGAACGCACGAGCCGCGCGATCGGCTTCGGCCGTTACGCTGCAGGTATTGACTACGACTACGTCGGACGCAAATGGCTGGCGCTCGGCAAATGCGCGCAGACGGCCCGCGATGGCCTCGCCGTCGGCACGCGCCGCACGGCAACCGAAGTTCTCGATGTGAAAGCCGGGCATCGGTTCCAGTTTATTAAATTTCAAGCTGCTGAGCGACTCGCCCAATGCAAGGCCGGCGATATAGGCTTGGAGCGGACTTCTGTTGAGGAGAACGAATGCGCCTGCTACCTCAATTCTCGCGTCAATTCTCTCGCAAATTTTCCCGCCAATTCCCGCGCCAATTCTCGCGAATCGCCGTCTCGTTGTTTGCTTCGCCGGGGCATTGTGCCTGCTCTCGTCCCTCGCGGCGCAGATCGCGCCGAAGCCGCGCATTCTGGTTTATACGCGCAACTACACGCCGGACGGCAAAGGCTACGTACACGACAACATCGCCTCCAGCGTGGCCGCGATCCGCAAGATGGGCGACGAAGCCGGATTCATCGTTGATGCGTCAGACGATCCGGCCGTCTTTACGGACGGCAATCTGCGCCAGTACGCCGCGCTGGTGTTTGCGAACAGCAACAACCAGGCCTTCAGCGACGATACGCAGCGCGACGCATTCAAACACTACATCGAAGCCGGCGGCGGATTCGTCGGCCTCCACTCGGCCTCAGGCTCGGAGCGGGATTGGCCATATTTCTGGTCGGTACTGGGCGGCAAATTCGCGGCGCATCCGCATCAGCAGCCATTCACGGTTCGAGTTGTTGATCCGACCTTCGCCGCCGTCGAAAGGATTGCCGGCGCAATTTACATGGACCGACGAATGCTACTTCCTCGACCACCTGAACCCTGATATCCATCCCGTTTTGGCGACAGACCGGACAAAACTCGCCACGCTTGAGCCGATGACGATCGATGTAACCAAGTTCCCCGTCGATTTGCCGCTGGCGTGGTACCACGAATTCGACGGCGGCCGCGAGTTCTATCTCGCGCTCGGCCACAACAAAGAAGACTACGAGAATCCGCTGCTCTACGGGATCATCAAGAACGGAATTCTGTGGGCGATGAAGCGCAGCCAGTAGTTGCTGCGCCGCCGATGCGGGATGCTGCTTGGATTCTTCAGAAGGGAGCTTCGGCTCATACACAGTAAAGCGATTCTTCGGTATACTAAAAAGGAACGAATCCTTTTCAGCGTTTTCAATCGACCCTATGTCGTACCCCTCGACTGCCTACGTTCCGGCTCCTCTCCGGTCTGCCGCGCGGGGCCGAACGTCTCGCATTGCCGGATACGTTTACTTCACCTTTATCTGCTATGTTTCCATAGGCTTGCCCCTGGCGGTCCTGCCGCCGTTTGTGCATCTGCGCATGGGCTACAGCGCCTTGCTTGCCGGCCTGGCCATCAGCATTCAATACATTGCTACGCTGTTGAGCCGGCCGTGGGCGGGGCATATTTCCGACCACATGGGAGCCAAAGTCTCGGTGATGTGGGGCATGGCGGGCTGCACAGTGAGCGGCGCGTTGCTGGTTGGAGCCGCAGTGTTGCACGAGGTGCACTGGCTGAGCTTTACGGTGCTGATTCTGAGCCGGCTGGTGCTGGGAGTGGGCGAGAGCCTCGGCTCGACCGGATCGACAATCTGGGGCATCAACAGCGCAGGCCATGAACACACCGCGAAGGTGATCGGGCTGAACGGCATCAGCACGTATGGCGGAATGGCGCTGGCTGCGCCGCTTGGCGTGGTTCTGGAGGCTCAGTGGGGCCTGAGCTCCATCGGCATTTTGACGATTCTGATTGGCGCCGTGAGTTTTGTTTTGGCCTGGCGCAAGGCTCCGGTGGTTGTGGAGCCGGGCGAGCACATGCCGTTCACGGCCGTGCTTGGCCGCGTGGCTTCAGATGGCATGGGCCTCGCGCTCGGCGGCGTGGGCTACGGCACGCTGGCTACTTTCGTCACGCTGTTTTATGTCAGCCGGCACTGGAACGGAGCGGCCCTTTGCCTCACGGCGTTTGGCGATCGCGTTCATCGTGGTGCGATTACTGTTCATAAAAACCATCAGCCGCTGGGGCGGATATCCGGTGGCGATCGTCTCGCTTGCGACTGAAGCCGTTGGGATGGTTCTGCTGTGGCAGGCGGTTTCGCCGTGGATGGCGATGGCCGGCGCGGCGGTCGGCGGATTGGGCCTTTCGCTTGTGTTCCCCGCGATCGGCGTGGAAGCCGTGAAGCGGGTTCCGGAGTTCAATCGCGGAACCGCTCTGGGCGTTTATACCGCGTTCTCCGACGTGTCGTTCTTTCTGGTTGGACCGATTGCCGGCGCGATTATCGGATTTTATGGGTACGCGAGCGTGTTCCTGTTTGCGCTGATCAGCGTGATCGCGGCGCTGGGAATCGTAATGGTGCTGAAAAACGTGCAGAGTAACAGCGAGTCAGCAGGCCAGCGAAGTTAGCGAGTAAGCGGAGCTAGCGGCGTTAGCGGAGTTTCAGCTTTCAGCCTTTGGCTTTCAGCTCGATGCCGCGAGTTGGCGGAGCTAGTCGCCGCCGCGGACGGGGGTTAGCGGACCTGGCGGAGCTAACGGAGCTTGACCGCAGCTTTCAGTTCTCAGGTTTCACGGCCGGCGTGCAACTTCTGTTTTTCAGGGCCGGCGATCATTTTTGGACCCCCGCCCCCTCCCCCCGGTATGCCATACCTCCAGGCAATAAAACGCTTGACACACATGTGCGTTTAGTGTACTATTTCTGTCATGGACGCTCCTGAGACACTTCAATCTGCAATCGCCTACTTCGCCGATCCGCAACGCGCCTTTGAAGCCGCTGTCGAGTTTCGCTGGCCGGGTGGCAACGTCACTTGCCCCCGTTGCGGACAGGCGCAAAGCATTCCTTCGTCAAGACGCGCCGCATCTGGTTCTGCTACGTCTGCAAAAAGCAGTTCACGGTCAAGGTTGGAACGGTGATGGAAGATTCGCCCATCGGCCTCGACAAGTGGATGACGGCTATCTGGATGCTGGCGAACTGCAAGAACGGAATCAGCAGCTATGAGCTTGCCAAGACGCTCGGCGTTCGCCAGAACTCGGCATGGTTTATGCTTCACCGGATTCGGGAAGCGATGAAGGACAATCCCTCTTTCAAGTTCGGCGGCGGGAAGAGAGCGGACCCGTAGAAGTGGATGAGACTTTCATCGGCCCCAACCCGAAAAAGATGCACAACAGCAGACGCGCAGAAAGTGAAGAAGGATCACAAAGGCTGTTGTCCAAGGCGATCGTCATGGGAATGCTGGACAGGGATGCTCGCAAGGTCCGCGCGCAAGGTCGTTCCGAACGTGAAGCGCGAAACTCTTCAGAACGAGATTCTGAATCAGATCGCATGGCGGCTCCAAAGTCTACACCGATGGCTACCAGGCCTATGACCATCTCGCGGCGAAGCAGTACATCCATGAGACCGTCAACCACGTTCACGAGTACGTGCGCGGGCAGGTTCACACGCAAGGCATAGAGAACTTCTGGTCTCTCTTGAAGCGGACTCTTCGCGGAACGTACGTTGCGGTCGAACCGTTTCACCTGGACCATTACCTTGACGAACAGGTATTCCGCTACAACAATCGCGCGACGAAAGATAACAAGCTCACCGATGCTGACCGCTTCGCCCTGGCTATGTCCCAGGTCGCCGGCAAGCGTCTGACCTATGCCCAACTGACGGGCAAGGGCACAGACTCCGTGTGCCACCCGGAGGCAGGGACGGGGCAAGAGGAACCCTTCTAGCCCTCGTTCTTGCCGCTCGCAGGCTTTGGCTTCGGCTGTCTCTTTGGGTTCGCCACTTTGGGGGCCTTAAAGACAGCCGTAGCCAGCTTCTTAAAGTTCTCGCCAGCCTTCGGGCCTTCGTGGTATTCGTGTTTCATACTCCACCATTATGCGCCCGTCTTGAATAGGAAATCCAAGCCATGCCAGATGAAAATCCCACCGATAGCGCAAGCGAGAGACCACCACAGGAACCGCTCGCTAGTTCTGATGGTCAAGGTGGATCGAATCAGAATCCACCAGCCAACACAGATAAAGGCAGCGCCCCCGATGACCAAGATCGCACCGAGCGCCTTGAGCGAGATATTAGAACTGGGGAGCGCTGGTTGATCGGCGTGACTGCGGCGGGAGTATTCGTCAATATCATCATCGCGTACTTTTATTACAGCCAGTTGGGACAGATGCGAGAGGCTACCCAAGCTGCCACTAAAGCCGCAAACGCGGCCAGGATTCGCTCGAAATCAACGACGGAAATTTTGATCGAATGATGGCGCGTACCATCGATCAGACTGCCGCTCAAATCCAAGCCGCACAAGCCGCTATGAACGCAGCCAACACCGCAAGCCAAGCGCTGGAGGTTCAAAATCGCCCGTGGATAGCTGTGACTATCACGCAGAATGGTCCGATTGATTTCGGCCCGATACGGGGCAGGAATGGAAGTTCAATTTCATCTGAAAAACGTCGGGCATACCCCATCCATTGACACCCGCTATCACGCATCTATCGTATCTCTCCCTCAAAAACCTGGCTCGCCGTAGAAATCAGGGACGCTGAGAAAAGAGAGTGTGATTCCTTCCCGCATTATTTTTTGTCGCGGTTAGTCCACGTAGATTTTCCCGTGATCTTCCCCAACGAAGAACCGCCATCGGCCCCTTGGCCTGCCTCGATTGACCCGAAGGGTATCCAAGGCGCAATAGCGTCGAAATCGCATGGACCTCTCCGCCATGATGGATATGTGAGTTTGTATTTGGTTGCGTGCGTTGTATATCGCACTTCCTATAGTCCGGCCCTCCATCGAAGTGCCTATGGATTCGATCTGGGGATTCCAACCGGCTCTGGAATCTGGATGGGTGATCTCAAGCCCGAGGGGTCGCAACTCAACGTGCGGTTGATCTATATGGACAGTTTTGCTGACTAACCAAAATGCGATTACAGTCACGAAAACGGTGAGCGTGTGCGTCAACCGTTTTATTGCCAAAGATAGCGCGGAATATCACAGAGAAGAAGCAGATGGAGCGGCAGCTCCAGCAGAGCCAGAAGATGGAGGCGGTTGGACAGCTTACCGGGGGAATTGCTCATGACTTCAATAATCTGCTGGCCGTTATCTCCGGCAATCTAGAGCTGTTGGAGCGGTTGGTTCGCGAGAACGAGACGGCGAGCAAGCGGGTGCAGACCGCGCAAAAGGCGGCTGCGCGAGGCGCCGACCTTACCCGTCGCCTGTTGGCCTTCTCGAGCAATGTGGAGTTGAAACCGGCGCCGACCAAGTTGGCTCTCTGTATCAACAACGCGATGGAGCTGGCTCGCGCAGTTGGCCCTGAAATTCAGATCGTAACCAGTCTCGATGACTCGGTGCCTCTGGTGCTTGTGGATGCGGCCGGCCTGGAGAGCGCGCTTCTGAATCTGGCAGTCAACGCTCGCGATGCGATGCCGAAAGGCGGCACCCTGACCATCGCAACGGAGCTAATTACTCTCGAAGAAAATTATCCGCCGGTCAAGACCGGTGAGCTGAAATCCGGCCGTTACGCTCGGGTCTCGGTATCGGATACCGGACACGGCATGTCCAAAGAAACGCTGGGACACGTCTTCGAGCCGTTTTTTACCACCAAACCGCGGGGCAAAGGAACTGGCCTTGGTCTGGCTATGGTTTACGGCTTTGCCAAGCAGTCAGGCGGGATTGTTCGCATCTACAGTGAGCCAGGTTATGGCACTACCGTGTCGCTTTATCTCCCGCTTGCGGAAGACATTTCCTATCCGGTTCCCACCGTGACGCAGAGCGTTTCATCTGTCAAGTTGAGCGGGACGGTGCTGGTAGTCGACGACGAAGTTGATCTGCTTGAGATCGCGAAGACGTATCTCGAAGAGATGGGTTATAAGACCTATCAAGCAGAAGACGCCGCCAGCGCGCTTGCAGTGGTGGAGCAACACGGAGACATCGATCTGATCGTCACGGACATTATTATGCCGGGCGGCATGAACGGCGTGGAACTGGCGCAGAAGATTCGCGAGTCGCTGCATCGCGTGAAGGTGATTTATTGCTCGGGCTTTCCGGCCAATGCGCTGGCGGAGCGAAGCATGTCGCTGGTCGACGGCCCGCTGTTGCACAAGCCTTATCAACGCGCGGAGTTCGACGCCTTTGTGCGCGCCGCAATGGAGGGCTCGTGACGCCAGTAATCAACATCCTTGCAATTGACGATGACAGCGATATCTGCGAGCTTATTTCTGCCACGGCAGAGGCCAACGGATTGCATTGCACTGCAACTACCGACCCGGCCGTCTTTTTCGATACTCTGACTCCCGAAACATCTCTGATTGTTCTCGATCTGATGATGCCCGGGATAGACGGGGTTGAGTTATTGCGGCTGCTTGGCCAACGGCGATGCACGGCCGGCATCGTGCTGATCAGCGGCGTGGGTAAACGAATCATTGAGACAGCTGAGGAGTTGGCTCATGCGCACGGACTTTCAACCGTGGGCCATCTGCAAAAGCCCTTTCGAGTGGCAGACCTCGAAGAGATTCTCAAGAAACATGCACACTCAATCGCGAAGCCCATTCCTCGTCCCAGATCGAGCATTGCCGTAGACGATAAGGATCTGCGCGGGGCAATCGAGCGCGATGAGTTCGTTCTCCACTATCAGCCGCAGATCGACATCACCACCGGCAACGTGACTGGCCTGGAAGCTCTCGTCCGCTGGGCGCATCCTGAGCGTGGATTGATCTTCCCCGACAATTTCATTGCGCGTGTGGAAGAACTTGGTCTAATCGATCGGCTTAGTTGGCTTGTATTCGACCGCGGAATGGCCGAGATAGGCAAGTTCGCGGATAAAAACGGCGTGACGCCGATGCTCTCGGTCAACGTTTCTGCACTTTCGCTGAATGACCTGACTTTTCCAGACACAATGGCGGCACTAATTGCCGCGCAGGGGCTATCGCCGGAAAGAATCGTTCTTGAAATCACAGAGAGCGGCCTGATCCAGAATCTTACACATACTCTCGACGTGCTTGCGCGGTTACGCATGAAACAGATGCAGCTATCGATAGACGACTTTGGAACCGGATACTCGATGATGCAGCAACTGCGAAACATACCGGCGACCGAGCTGAAGATCGATAAATCTTTTGTGGGCAATATGCATTCGACGGAGAGTGATCGCGTGATGGTGCAGAAGACCATCGAGATAGGTCATGAGTTGGGCATGAAGGTGGTCGCTGAGGGCGTTGAAACGGAGGCGCAACTCGACTTCCTGCGTGTGAATGGCTGTGATATTGCGCAAGGCTATTTCTTCAGCCGCCCACTTCCTGCAAATGACTTGCTAAACTGGCTCGCAACCTATCCTATCGCCCAAGCCTCCCAGGCGCAGGGCCAATCACCCAAGCCCATTTTGCGGATAGCGCCTGAACCGCCCGATTTCCGCCGGCTACATCTTGGACGGTAACCGATAACGGGTCAGTCTCGTCCAGGAAGATCGGCACCCACAGGGTCGTGCGGTCTCGTCAGTGGGTGGGCGGCTTTGACTTCTTTCGGCGCGCCGTCATGAGGTTCGGTTGGGGAGTGCCTGATACTGGTATCGAGATGCGGCTTCTCCCGGGAGCAAATGACACTCGACTCGCCGGATGAAGACGTTGCCCGGATTGTCTTTACTGAGACTCTGGAAATGCGTGTAGAAGCTGTGACCATCCATTTCAACGTTTAGGCCGCGTTTTTGACACTTGGGACAGACCTTCACCACTCCGCCCTCGACCTTAGTTCCCATTGGAAGAACTGTGTAGTCAGAGATCAAAGCTTCTCCCTCCTTTAGTTTACGAATTCCTGTTACGTTTTTTTGATGAATGTCTGTTGCGGTTTCTTGTGAGTGCATGTGGCGCTCTTCTTATGAATGCCTGTAGCGTTTTTCTATGAATATCCCCTGCGTTCAGGGGTTGGGGAATGCACGTTTACCCGGGGTGAGGATTGCAGCTAAGCAGTATTCGGACTATAGGTGGCGTAGGTGGGACTGGGAAGATCACCAATATGTGTAAGCGATAATTACGCGGGTACCCGCGCCAAGGTGACTAAGGTGGGAGGGGGTGGGTTAGGAATCCATGACCACGCGAATTTTTTCGAGTAATTCGCCGGGATGGATGGGTTTCGCGAGTACTTCAAAATCGTGTCCGCTGGCGCGGGCCGCCTCAAGCATTCCGGAGATGGCGGGTTGCCCGGAGAATAAGAGGACCTTGCAACTGGGGTAAAGCTCGCGCGTCTGAATGGCGAGATCGATGCCCGAAAGCTCCGGCATCACTACGTCTGTGAGCAGCAGATCGGGGGCCATTTCGCGAGATACGCGCAGCGCCTCGGTTGGCAGGTGAAAGGAGTGGGCGTCGAATCCTTGCCCGCGCAAGATTTGTCCCAGCGTGGAGGCGATCACGGACTCATCGTCGACCACGAAAACTCGAGGCTGGCTTCGGTCTGGGGACATTCCGGAACCCTTTCTGTCTGACGGCTAGCGATTTCTTAGGCGGGCCCGAGCGGCGCGAGTGATCCGGAGTATTTGATTCTCGCAAGAGGGGAATGGTTGTTTCGCCTGGCAATGCGGAGCTAGTGCCTGCTTGGTTTCGGGGTTGCGATCGGTAGGAGCTTCGCTCGGAATGACGCGGAAAGCATTTGGATTCGTGCTATCCCACCCTAGCCACAAAAACAAAAATGTGGCGAGGGTGGGGCACCCGTGGTTTTGTGGTTGGTGAGGCTGACCGATTCAGGCTCCGGATGGATCTTGCGGAATGGGCAGGATGGCAGCGCGGGTGCGGCGGATGGCGATTGCGATGACGGCGAGAGCGAGGGCCAGAAAGAGAATGTGGCTGGGTAGGACCACCCATTTGGGGCAGGGGACAACTGGGGGTTGAAGGAAGGCATGCACGCCGTAGACGAGTGCGCCGGCAGCTCCGATGCTGAGGGTGTGAAGCGGCGTCCATGAGCTGCGCTGCGAGAACAGACGCAGCCCAATGAGGAAAATCAAGTCGGCGGCGAGTGTCCAGGCGACGGCGAGCCAATCCGATTGAAGCGGCGGGAGCAAGACGGCTGCGCCGAGAAGGAATGTGGCTCCAGCGGCGATCCAGGGTGAAGGCGCGAGACTGGGATTGCGGCTGGGAGCGGAAGCGGGGATGAGGAAGGCAGCGGCGATGAAAGCAACGACGACGAGAGCGGAGACGAGAAACTGCGCGTGGGTGGCGCGGAAGGGGTCGTGGCGAAACTGGTAGTGGGTGTTGAAAGCGCAGCCGGCGGTGAAGAGGACGGCGGCGACTGAGAGGCCGATTTTGCCGAGCCAGGGCGCGGGGGCGAGCCAGAGAACGGGGCCGGGATGGGGCGTCGGGCTGTGGTCTCCCACCCTTTCTGAGTCCGATGACGCGGATTCAGAAAAGGATGGGGCAACGGAATACAGGCCGGCGGGTGGGGGATTGAGGCTGGCTGGTGGAGGAAAGAGGCCTTCGGCGAGCGCGATGGAGACGCCGATGCTCCAGAAGGGGTGGACGTTGAGCATGAAGAGGGTCCACCAGGCGCTGATGCCGAGCGAGGGAATCCAGGCGTGTGTGAGCAGATGCATCCCGAGGTAATGGGGATTGAAGAGCGATTGCGTGGTGAAGGCCTCCTCGATGATGGCGTAGGCGGCGCCGAGGATCAGGATGGTGGGCCAGCCGCGGCCGGTGCGGCGGGTGAGTTCGCGGATGAGCAGCGCGCCGCCGCCATACATGGGCGCGAGGATGATGAGCAGAGGGAGCCAGGTGGCGGGAAAATCTCCGAGGAGAAATTCGGCAACGATAGGCGCGAGGAAGAAGAGCGTGACGGCGGCGGGGATGGAGCGATATGGCTGGGGCATGGGTGGGTTGGGCATGGGCGCGCCTCAGTTCACCATAGTCGGGCATGACGCAGGGTGAGGGTCAAGGGGGAAGAGCAGGAAATAGGGAATAGGGAACGGGTGGGTTTGTGATTTCCCACTCTAGCCAGAATTCCAAAATGCAGGTCCTTCGACTCCCGTCGCTGCGCTCCGGTCGCTCAGGATGACAGCCAATTTGGGGCACCCGCTCTTTTGTGCTGAAACGAGGGCAAGGCTGCGCGGGAATATGCGTGAGGCGAAAGCAAAGCGGCCACCCCGGAGGGTGGCCGCTTTGCGGGGGCTGAAGCCCCTGTCTTTTTTTGAGGATCGGCTGCGGCACGACTGAAGTCGTGCCCTGACACTTCGTGCTCCTTCGAAGCTATTTTTCCGCAACTTGCGGAGCCACGCCCCAAAATAAAGCCAAACGGTTTAGCGTTCGCCTTTGCGCCAGTTGACCAGGTCGCCGAGCGTGGTGGTCGAGCTCGAGACGGGCTGCTTGTGTGGTTGATCGCGTCTCGAGTCCGACCTTGAGTCTTGCCTTGAGCTGGAGGTTTCGGTTGAAGGACGCGCGGCTTCGTGGCTGACAGAAGTGCGCATGCTCAAGCCGACCTTCTTTTCTTCGACGTTGATCTTGATGATCTTGAAGTCGTGCTCCAGACCCTGCTCGAGCGGGGTCTGGCCGTCAACGGGATCGCCGGCCTCTGAAATGTGGCAGAGGCCTTCGACGCCCTCGGCAATTTCGACAAATGCGCCGAACTGCGCGGTGCGCAGAATTTTGCCGTGAACGATGTCGCCAACATGGTGGGTAGCGAAGAAGCTCTCCCAGACATCGGGCTGCAATTGCTTGATGCCCAGCGAGAGGCGGCGATTCTGCGGCTCAACGCCGAGAACAACTGCTTTGACTTTTTCGCCCTTCTTGACGATTTCAGAGGGGTGCTTGACGCGCTTGGTCCAGCTCAGGTTGGAGACGTGGACGAGGCCGTCGATTCCGTCTTCAATCTCAACGAAGGCTCCGAAGTCAGTGAGGTTGCGGACGCGGCCTTCGACGATGGCTCCGATGGGATATTTGTCGGTGAGGCTTTCCCATGGATTCTCGAGAAGCTGCTTCATGCCGAGCGAGATGCGGCGGTCGGCGGGATTGACGCTGAGAACGACGGTGTCAACTTCGTCGCCGGGCTTGACGAGCTTGGAGGGGTGCTTGAGGCGCTTGGACCAGGTCATCTCAGAGAGATGAACGAGGCCTTCGATGCCCTGCTCAAGCTCAACAAACGCGCCGTAGTCGGTGACGGAAAGGACGCGGCCGTGAACTTTAGCGCCGACGGGATAGCGCTCCGTGGCGTCAAGCCATGGGTCGGGCGTCAACTGCTTGAAGCCGAGCGATACGCGCTGCTTTTCTTTGTCGAACTTGAGAACCTTGACCTGAATCTCATCGCCGACGTTGACGAGATCGCGGGGATGGGTGAGGCGTCCCCAGCTCATGTCGGTGATGTGGAGAAGGCCATCGATTCCGCCGAGGTCAACGAACGCGCCGTAGTCGGTGAGGTTCTTGACGGTGCCGGTGAGGATGGCATCTTCGGCGAGGTGCTCCAGGGTGGCGGAGCGCTTGGAGTTCTGGTCTTCCTCGAGGAGCTCCTTGCGGCTGACGACGACGTTGCCGCGCTTTTTGTTGAGCTTGATAACGCGGACTTCAATCTGCTGGCCGAGGTAGGTATCGAGATTTCGCACGGGGCGAATCTCAAGCTGGGAGCCGGGCAGGAATGCCTTGATGCCGATGTCGACAGTGAGGCCGCCTTTGACGCGGCTGACAACAGTGCCGGTGACGGGCGTTTTGTCGTTGGCTGCTTTCTCGATGGTGTCCCACACGCGGAGGCGCTGGGCCTTCTCGTAGCTGACGAGGTAGCCGCCTTCGGCCTCCTCGCGCTCGATGACAACGTCAATGACGTCGCCGGGCTGAAATTTGACGGCGCCTGTATGGTCGGTGACCTGGTCGAGAGGAATGAGGCCCTCGGACTTGAGGCCAAGATCGATGACCAGATGCTTCTCTGTCTGCTTCTCAACTTTGCCGGAGACGACCTTGTCTCCGTAGGCCTCGACGGCGGCGGCCTCAGCGGCCTGCTCGCGCTCGAATGCGGCGAGTGCTTCAGAGAAGTCGTCGGCAGGCTCGGCTGAATGAGCGGCGGCGGCACGAGGGGCGACGGCAGGGGCCGGGGCGACTGGCGCGGTCGCGTCGGCTACAGGTGCTGGTGTCGCGACGGCCGGCGCCGGCGTTTCGGCTGATGCGGGCGCGGACTCGACAGCGGCTTCTGCCGCGGGCGTTTGCTCGGCTACAGGCACGGTTGGGGCATCGGCGTCCAGAGAGTGTGCATCGACAGCTTCGGTGTTGTCGATACTCGAGGTGGAGAGGTTGGACGTGGATTCGAACGACGGCTGCTGATGCTCCGTCGCAGGGTCTAGCGTTGGGGTTTCCAATTCAGTGTTCAGGGTTATACTCTCGGTTTCGGGATTGAGGACGTTTGCCATTACGGGCTGCTCCGGGACTACATGCTCCAGCGATGAATCGCTCCAGATTGCTCTGGGCGCTGGGTGGCTCCCACGCTGAAATTCCGCGTTCCGGTCGCCTTCAGTCCCTTGACTTGCCCTCGCGCCGCGTGACGCGCCGGTGATGTTATCCAAAGGAAGCGCCGTCCCCATACAGATGCATTGGGGAGAAACATGGCGGGTTTCCTTGGGAAACGCCGGCAGGCAACGGCATGCTGGGAGGGCGGCCGCAACTCACTGCTGGAATCCACGCAGGAAGCTACGGCTTAAGTGTAGCAACCTCGGCAATCGAGCGTCAATCGAGATGGGCGAAACAAATGGGTTAGGGGCAAATGGGTTATGGGCGTTATTGCGAAGTGAGCAGCGGGCTGGGTTTGCGAATGCTCTGACTGATTGGGCAAGAGGGCGATTGCAGAAAATCCGGACAAGCCGGGTCGGGGCAGAGTGGGGCGAGAACACTTCTATACTGGAGCGGACTGGACCGGGTCAGACTGGGCTGGTCGGATCGGGCCTGGACTGGATCGAATTGGCTGGATAAGGCCGGAGTGGATAGGAGTGGGATGGATCATCTCTGGACGCCATGGCGTTATGCCTACATCACCGCCGAGGAGACGGCGGAACGGCGCGGCGTGCCCAAGGAACTGGATGCGTGGCCCGGCGACCTGGGCTGCGTGTTTTGCAATCTAATTGCGGCGATTGATTATGCGATTGCGCACGGAATGGACCGCGACAAGGCTGAGGCCGCGGGCGGACTGGTTCTGCGCGGGAAGCAGTGTTTCATTTGCCTGAACGCATTTCCGTACACGTCAGGACACGTGCTGGTCATGCCCTACGCGCACCTGGACCGGCTTGCAGTACTGCCGGCAGAGACTGCGCACGAACTGATCGATCTTGCGCAACGGACTGAACGCGTGTTGGAGCGGGTTTACAAGCCGCATGGATTTAATTTTGGATTGAATGTCGGCAAGGCGGCGGGCGCAGGGGTCGCAGAACACCTCCATCTGCACGCCATGCCGCGCTGGGTCGGCGACACCAACTTCATGACCACCGTGGCTGAGACGCGCGTATTGCCGGAAGATCTGGAGATCACGTGGAAGCGGTTGCGGGAGGGGTTTGGGGAAATACCGGGAGCTAGTTAGCGAGGGAACGAGGGAACAGGCGGCGGTTGAGGCCAGTGACGAATTGCAGAGACTATGTGCGGCTTGTTGCTCCGTGTATCGCTGTATGATGAGTTGGCCGTGAAGACGGCTGCGACGAGGGACTGATGATGAAACCGATGAGGAAATTGATTTGCGCATGTGCTGCGTTGGCGATGACGTTGAGCGCCGCGACCGCAATGGCCGCCGACGTGACGGGAACCTGGACGAGCGATGTGAAGGCTCCGGATGGAAGCAGCTTTCAACTGACGTTCACCTTCAGGCAGGACGGGAACACCCTGACGGGCACGGTGCTGGGAGCGGGCGGCGACCCTATTCCGATCACCAACGGCAAAGTGGATGGAGACAAGTTCACTTTTGACGACTCGTTCAACGGGATCACGATTCACCACGACTGCACGGTGGTCGGCGACACGATCAAGATCACGACGAAGACCGATTCGACGGATTTTCCAGGGATGGATTTGACGTTGACGCGAACGACGGATGCGCCGGGAAAGCCAACGTCTCCGGCGGCGCCGACGGAGCCGGTGAAGGCGCCGCAGTAACTGTGAATTCGTTGGCAGCTATTCGATGCGGGCCGCTGCCGCGAAATCTCTTGGTGTGGACGTGGACGCTCGCGCTACGGGTCTGAACTTTCAGGCTGGTCTGCACTTGCGGCGATGGCGAGTTCGGACTGGTCGGCTCCATAATCGGCTCCGGCGGAGTCAAGCAGGTTGCGCGGAAGTGATTTGGTGGTTCTGATTCCGAGCTCTTTGAGCATCTCCACCTGGCGGAGAAGATTGCCGCGCCCTTCGCTGAGCTTCTTCATCGCAGCAAGATAGTTTTGATCGGCAGCGCGCAGACTGGAGCCGACCTTTTCCAAATCTGCGACGAAGTTGACGAACTTGTCGTAGAGCTCCGCGCCGCGATCCATGACGTCGCGCACGCTGCGTGCCTGCACTTCCTGCTGCCAAAGAATGTTGACGATGCGGATGATGTAAAGCAGTGTGGTGGGGCCGACAAGCAGGACTCCCTGCTCATAGGCGTCGGCCCAGAGCGCGGCATCGTTTTGCAAAGCGATCAGAAAGGCCGGCTCGACCGGAACGAACATCACGACGAAGTCCGGCGATTCAAGGCCGGGAAGGCGATGATACGCGGCCTTGGTCAGGCCTGCGATGTGGCCGCGCACGCTGGCCAGGTGAAGCTTGAGCGCGGCATTTTTTTCGGCGTCGACGGCGGCATTTGCGTAGTCGGTATACGCAGTGAGAGAAACTTTGGAATCGATGATCAGATTGCGGCCGCCGGGCAAGAGGATGATGACGTCGGTGCGCGCCGATTTGGACTTTGCGCCGTCTTCGCCTTCGAGGCCGGAGAAAGTTTGCTGAAAGCTGTATTGCTCGCCTTCGCGGAGGCCGGCTTTTTCCAGCAGGTCGCGGAGAATGAATTCGCCCCAGTCGCCCTGCGCTTTGGCAGAGCCGCGCAGCGCAGTTGCAAGGCCCTTGGCTTCCACGGCGAGTTGCTGGTTGACGCTGCCGAGATTCCCGATCAGGCCTTCGAGTTTTGCCACGCCGACATTGGAATCGTTTTGCGCTTTCTCAACTTTTTCGCGAAATTCTTTGATTTGTTCCCGCAGGGGATTGAGCAGATTTCCGAGCTCTTTCTGGCTGCCTTCGGAGAAGGTCTTTGAGTTTTCTTTCAGAATTTCGGCCGAAAGAAGCTTGAACTGCTGAGTGAGGCGCTCAGCGTTTGCTTTTTCGTTTGCAAGGTCGGACTCGAATTTGCTGTTTTGGCGCGTGAGCTCGAGAATTTCGCCCGTTCGCTGCGCGGACTCTGCGCGGGAGGAGTTCAAGGCGCCGGTGAGGTCGCGATTGCTCTGTTCGAGAAGCGCCTTTTGAGTGCTCGCCGAGGCGTTGCGCGCCAGGAAACCGACGATAATTCCCGCGACTGCGGCGACAACTCCAACGATCCAAAGCGGCATGATTCTGTGTGTTCCTCTTCGCCAAATATACCCCTCTATATTCGCCCTTGGGCTTGTGCATTTTCCGCTGTTTGGCGGGTTCGGGGTTGCGGAGGGGCTATTCCCTGTTTCTTCAAAGGTTTCCCCACAGCAGGAAGCCTTTACACCCCAAGGCCCTGCCGGTAGACTTGGAGATTCGGGGCCATGCGCAAATTTATTGGCGCGGTGGTTGTCATTGCCGGCTGCGGGCCGGTATGGTAGGTTCGCGGGGCGAGCGTTTCCCGCTAGCGTTGTTTCCCGTTCCCGAAGCGTTTTCCTAAGTTCCCAATACTACGAGGAGAGGTACGCATGGCTGTTGATGAAAAAGTGAAGCAGATCATCGTCGAGCAGTTGCAGGTGGACGAAGCCGAAGTGACACCCGGCGCGAGCTTCCAGGAAGACCTGGGCGCGGATTCGCTGGACGTGGTCGAACTGGTGATGCAGTTCGAAGAGGCGTTTGACATGGAGATTCCCGACGAAGACGCCGAGAAGATCAAGACGGTGAAGGACGCCATCGACTATATCGAGAAGAACGCGAAAGGCGGCAAGTAAGCGTTGACCCAGGCAACCAACCGCAGAGTGGTAATCACAGGCCTGGGGCTGATCTGCGGTGTCGGCAACACCGCTCCCGAGGTATGGCGGCAGATTCTTGCCGGGGCCAGCGGCATGGCTCCGATCAAGGGATTTGACGCCACCGGCTTCCCGGTGACCTTTGCGGCTGAGGTCAAGGATTTCGACCCGCTGAAATTCCTGGACAAAAAGGAAGCGCGCAAGATGGGGCGCTTCATCCACTACGCCTTTGGGGCTACCCAGGAGGCGATGGAGCAGTCTGGCCTGAAGGTTACGCCGGAGAACGCCGAACGAGTGGGAGTGTTTATCGGCTCGGGGATCGGCGGATTCGAAGTCATTGAGCGCGAGCACACGATCTTGCTGAACGGCGGCCCGCGCAAGATGTCGCCGTTTTTTATTCCGGCGGCGATTGTGAACATGGCGGCCGGGCAGATCAGCATCCGATACGGCGCGCAGGGGCCGATTTCGGCGACGGCAACGGCCTGCGCCACCAGCGCGAATTCCATTGGCGACTCGGTGCGCATGATTCTGCACGGCGATGCGGACGTGATGATCGCGGGCGGAACAGAGGCCTCGGTGACATCAATGGCGGTGGGAGGATTCGCGGCCATGCGCGCGCTATCGACGCGGAACGACGACCCGACACACGCCAGTCGGCCTTTCGACAAAGACCGCGACGGATTTGTGATCGGCGAGGGGGCGGGCATTCTGATTCTGGAAGAGCTGGAGTTTGCCAAGGCGCGGGGAGCGAAGATTCTGGCCGAAGTGATTGGCTACGGCATGAGCGCGGATGCGTACCACATGACGGGCATCGCGCCTGAGGGCGCGGGAGCGCAACGCAGCATGCGGGCTGCGCTGAAGGACGCGGGCATCCGGCCGGAAGAAGTGGGCTACGTGAATGCGCACGCGACGAGCACGCCGGCGGGCGATGGGAACGAGTCGCTCGCGATCGAGAAAGTGTTTGGCGAGCACGCGCTGAGCCATAAATTGAAAATCAGCGGCACGAAATCGATGACCGGACATTTGCTGGGCGGCGCGGGCGGACTGGAGGCCGGCATTTCGGTGCTGGCACTGGTGAATCAGCAGATTCCGCCGACGATGAATCTGGAAAATGTCGACCCCGAGTGCCGGCTGGACTACGTGCCCAACAAGGCGATCGCACATTCGTTCGACATTGCGCTGTCGAATTCATTTGGATTTGGCGGGATCAACGCGACGCTGATCATGCGGAGATGGGAGTAGGGCAGGGAACAAGGGAACGAGGGACAAAGGGAACGAGCAAGCAGAGATTAGGGAACAGATAGCAGGCCTGGCGGGAGCCGGGCTTTTGTTTTTTGGAGCAAGATGCATGATTGTTAACTGAGCGCGAGCGAAGGGTCGGCCGTGAGGTCGGGCGAGGCAAAATCCTGCGCGAGGAAACGCGGGGAGGCGGCAGCGGCGATCATGGCGGCATTGTCTGTTGAGAGGGCGAGCGTGGGGAAGGCGATTTGGAGGCCGCGGCGGGTGGCTTCTGATTGAAACCGGGCGCGAAGCTCACTGTTGGCGGCGACTCCGCCGGTGACGAAGATGCGGGCGACATCGAGCGATTCTGCCGCGGCGAAGGTTTTCTTCATCAGGTCGCCGATGACGGCGTGCTGAAAGCTGGCAATCAGATCCAGGGTAGGCTGTGGGCAGAGAGCGAGAGCTTCTTCGCGGGATTGTGGCGGGCGCGGCGCGGGTTTGCTTCCGTGGTCTCCCACCCTTTCTGAATCCGACGTGGATTCAGAAAAGGATGGGGCAACCTCAGCCTGTGCAAGGGCTGAGAATTCAGGAAAGGATGGGGCAACCGGGAAAAGGCGGTTGGCGCGCGCTTTGGCATCGTCGCGCAGGCCGTGCAACTCGACGTAGCGAAGGACGGCGGTTTTGATTCCGGAAAACGAAAAGAGAAGGTGAGGATCAAGGCGCGCGATGGGCGCGGTTTTTGCGGCTTTGGTGCGCGCAGGCTTGCCGCCGAGGTGAGCTTTTGTTTTGATCTGCGCGAAGGAAAACGGGACGGCGTTCGGGTTGCCGAATTTGGCGAGGGCATCGATCCAGGGACCGCCGGGATAGCCGAGGCCGAGGAGCTTGGCGACTTTATCGAAGGCTTCGCCGGCAGCGTCGTCGAGGGTGCGGCCGATGAGGGTATAGGACCAGACGCCGTTGGCGGGTTTCGCGAGAAAAAGATGAGTGTGGCCGCCAGAGACAACGAGGGCGAGGGCTGACTCGGTTCTCGCCCCGGGGCCGAGATCGCGCGATCCCACCCTTTCTGAATCCGCTGATGCGGATTCAGAAAAGGATGGGGCAACCGATCTTTCCTTGATTTGTGCGTCCGCGGCGGACTCGCGTTCTGATTCTCGTTCCTGCAGAAGGACGGCGTGGATGTGGCCTTCGAGGTGGTTGACGGCGATTAGCGGGAAGGTTGTTGGCGAAGGCGAGGGCTTTGGCGTAGGTGATGCCGACGAGTAATGCTCCGGCGAGGCCTGGGCCGGAGGTGACGGCGATGGCGTCGAGATCAGAAAGCGAAAGGCAGGCTTCAGCGAGCGCGGCGCGGACGACGGGAACAATGGCGCGGAGATGCTCGCGGCTGGCGAGCTCGGGAACGACGCCGCCATAGCGGGCGTGGGTAGCGATTTGCGAGGCGACGACGGAGGAAAGCGTGCGCGCTCCGCGCTCGACAACGGCCGCGGCGGTTTCGTCGCAGGAGGTTTCGATGCCGAGGATGAGGCCGGAGGGCATATTTTCAGTGTAGTGGGAGGAGGAGACGAGTGAGTCAGCAAGTCAGCCAGTCAGCAAGCCAGCAAGTCGGCGAGTCGGTGCGCGGCTGCGTTCTGGTGCGCGGAGAGCGAAAATAGAAGGAACGACGATGGCTGGAACAGAACAATTCGAGGCGGCGCTGAAGATTATTGAGACGCTGCGTGCGCGCGGGTACGAGGCGTATCTCGCGGGAGGGTGCGTGCGCGATCTGCTGTCGGGGCGCGAGCCAGCTGACTACGACGTGGCGACGAGCGCGACTCCTGAATTGGTGCTGGAGATGTTTCCGCGGACGTTTGCTGTGGGCGCGCATTTTGGGGTAGTGCTGGTCGCGTCTGAGACCGAAGATGCAGGATTTGTGACCGAAGTCGCGACGTTTCGTTCGGATTTGTCGTATTCCGATGGGCGTCATCCCGATGCGGTTCGGTACACGAAGACAGCAGAAGAAGATGTGCAGCGGCGGGATTTTACGATTAATGGGTTGTTGCTGGATCCGTTGAGCGCGCATTCTGACGAGGGCGAGCGCGAATCCCACCCTAGCCGCAAAAACAAAGACGCGGCGAGGGTGGGTCACCCAAGTTCGAGTGCGGGGCACCCGGGTTTGAATGAGCGGATGAATGATCCGACGCTCCTGCGGGCGGCGGTTCTGGATTATGTTGGTGGGCTGGCGGATTTGGATGCGGGAGTCGTTCGCGCGATTGGGCGGGCGGAGAAGCGATTTGAAGAAGACCACCTGCGCATGTTGCGCGCGGTGCGGTTCGCGGCGCGGTTTGGATTTGAGCTGGAGGCGGAGACGAAACGCGCGATTCGGTCGCTGGCTTCACGAATCCATGCAGTGAGCCGTGAACGCGTGCGCGACGAGCTGACGAAGATGCTGACGGAGGGCCATGCGCGGAGAGCTTTTGAGTTGCTGGATGAGACTGGGCTGCTGAATGAAGTGCTGCCAGAGGTGGCGCGCATGAAAGGCGTGGAACAGCCCGCGCAGTTTCATCCCGAAGGCGACGTGTGGGTGCACACGTTGATGTTGCTGGAGCAGTTGGAGCCGGGATGCTCGGAGACACTGGCCTGGGGAGCGCTGCTGCACGATGTGGGCAAGCCGCCGACGTTCAGGCGCGCTCCGGATCGGATTCGTTTTGATGGGCATGTAGAGATTGGCGTGGCGATGGGCGCGGAGATTTGCCGGCGCTTCCGGTTTTCAAACGAAGAGGCACAGCAGGTGGTGGCGCTGATTGAGAATCATATGCGATTTATGGATGCGCAGCGGATGAAGGAGTCAACGCTGAAGCGATTCTTTAGGCTGCCGCGATTTGAGGAGCACCTGGCGCTCAACCGAATGGATTGCATGGCCGCGAGCGGCAACCTGGAGAACTGGGAATTTGTGCGGGAACGATTTTTTGCAATGCCGGAGGAGGAGGTGCGACCGAAGCCGCTCATCACAGGGCGAGAGCTGATTGCTGCGGGCTATCCGCCGGGGGCGCGGTTCAAGGAGATGCTGCGCGCGGCCGAGGATGCGCAATTAGAGGGGACGATTGCGACGACCGAGGAAGCGCTGAGGCTGGTGCGGGAAAAATTTCCATTGGAAACGCGTTAGGAATTTTGTTGGCAGCCGAATGGCGCCAATTAAGGAGAAATGATGAAGCGATTGGGCTGGGTGGTGATTGCGTGCGCTTTGTTTTTTGCGCGAATGGCGAGCGCGGGCGGCATGATTCGCGTGGCAATTGTGGACGGCCAGAGCGCCGGCGCTTATCACAACTGGAGATTGACGACTCCGGTGCTGAAGATGGAATTGGAAGAGACGGGACTGTTTGAGGTGACGGTGATTACGGCGCCTCCGTCCGATGGGGACTTCAGCAACTTCAAGCCGGAATTTGGACGCTACCAGGCGATCGTGATGAACTACGACGGGCCAAGCTGGCCGGCGGAGCTGAGAGCGGAATTTGAAAAGTACGTAGCCGGCGGCGGAGGACTGGTGATTGTGCACGCTGCCGACAATGCGTTTCCCGATTGGCCTGCGTTTAATGAGATGGGGGGAATCGGCGGCTGGCGAAACCGCAACGAGGCGGCGGGGCCGTACTGGTATTGGAAAGACGGCAAGCTGATTTCAGATGCGTCGCCCGGGCCGGCCGGAGAGCACGGAGCGCGGCTGCCATTCCAGATAACGACGCGCGACCCCGAGCATCCGATCATGAAAGGCCTGCCACCGGTGTGGATGCATGCGAACGATGAGCTCTACGGGAAGCTGCGCGGGCCGGGAAAGAATATTACGGTGCTGGCTACCGCGCATTCCGACGCGAAGAACAAGGGAACGGACCTTGATGAGCCGATGCTGATGGTTTTGCGCTATGGGAAAGGAAGAATTTTTCATACCACGCTGGGACATGACGTTTTCGCATTGAGTTGCGTGGGATTCATGACAACGTTTCAACGAGGGACGGAGTGGGTGGCAACGGGACGCGTGACGCAGAAGGTTCCGGCGACGTTCCCGACTGCGAAGACGGTGAGCTATCGCGTGGATATTGCGCAAATGGATCCGGCGTTTTTGGGTGGGGCGTCGCCGATCGTTCCGCCAACAAAGTGAACAGTGGGTTGTGGGATTTCTAGAAGAGAATGCGCAGGCCGATTTGAATCTGGCGCTCGCGGTAGAAATCTGTGGCGTTGATGCTGAGCGGCTGGCCGAAGGCTGGATTTGGAAGGCCGGTTTTGGAATTGATTCTGAGCCCGGTCAAAAAGTTCAGCGTCGGCAGGGTGGCTGAACCGCCGGACGTGCTCGGCGGGCTGCCGGGCTCGATGATATAGCCGGTGGTTTCAATTTCGGTCACGTTCTGGTGGTTGAAGAGATTGAAGCTCTCAGCAAGGATTTCCAATTGGCGCCTTTCGCCAAAGTCAAAGTGCTTGGCGAGGCGCAGATCGGCTTTCCACGCGCTGGGATAGCGGAAGGTGTTGCGGCCGACGTTGTAGGAGAGACCGTCGCTACCCAGCCCGTAGATGCGGTTGTCGCCGCCTGAGCCGTTGATGCCGGGCCCCAGGCCAACGATGGCCACGCCGGAGCTGTTGAACTCCTCGGGCAGCGAGCCGGAAGTGCGCATTGTGTAAGGCAAGCCGCTATGAAATTGCCCGATACCGGAAAGCGACCATCCATTGCTAAGCTGGCCCGCAAAACCGCGCAGCCTCCACGGCGCAGCGTAGGCGACCATCGCCGCGGCCGAGTGACGCACGTCGAGGTTGCTGGTTCCATATTCCTGGCTGAAGTCGTTATCGGTGTCGACGGGGTCCAGCGGGCTCTCGTCGGGGTTCCAGTCCATCGCGTGCGCGTAGGTGTAGTGGGCATGCAGGCTCAGGCCGCGACTGCTAAAGCGCGTGAGCTTGACCACGGCCGCCTCATAGGTCGAATTCGCTTTGCTCTCCATGGTGTTGACTTGCTGGTAGTCCGGATTAACCCAGCCGGCAACGCCTGTGCTTGCAGTCGACGCGTAAAAGGGAACTGTGATTCGCGCGGCCTTGATCGGGCCCAGGCCGAGGTTGCCGCACGCTCCGTTGGTGGTGGTGGAACCCGCCGGTGTGGAGGGAGTTTCGTCGCATACGTTATAGGTGATGGTCTGCGGCTGCTGCGACAGGGGGTTGGCCGGCGAGGCGAGATTCGTGGCGAGATTCGTATCGATGAAGACAGGCAGACGGCGGCCGAGCGAGAGCATCATGCTCGCCGTTAGCTCGATGCCGGCCGGCAGCGGCTGCTCCACGGCGGCGACAGCCTGATGGACCTCGGGGTTGCGGAAGTTGGTGGCAAATTCGACCGCACCCGGCTTGACGACGCTTGCGGGTGGTCCAGCAAGCACGTAAGGAAACGGCGGGGCGGAGCTGGTGCCGTCGATGTAGCTGTCGCCATCCGTGGGCCGGATGAAATAGTTGAGGTCGCCATTGAGTGAGCCGGTCTGGGTGAGCACGGCCTCGGTGGTAGCGTTGGCGACGCCGCCGTAGTACATGCCATAGCCCAAGCGCAGTACTGGCCAGCGGCTGCGATCTTTGCCGAGGGCGAGGCTCACGCGCGGACCCCAATTATTGCCGAGATCAGGCATCTTTCCAGCTTGCGGCAGACTGGAGTTTGCGAGCGCGGGAAGGGGCGGCGGCATCTCCTCGCGCTCCCAGCGCAGGCCGACAGAGAAGACGGCGAGCTTGTTCGGCTGCCACTGCGTGGTCACGAAGCCAGCCCAGTCATTGGAGCTCAAATTCCAGTTGGTGGGGCCGATGGTTTGGGAAAAGTACGAGTAGCAGGGCTGGCTGCCCAAGGTCGTGTCGGTCACGCCGCAACTGTGTTGCACGGCGCCGTTGTTGGGATTTTGAAGCCCATATTGTTGAAACACCAGCGCATCGGAGATGAAGTCCTCGACCTTGGAGTAGACATAGGTTCCGGTCTGGTTGCGCAACTGGCTGATTGCATCGGCGTTGTGGTCGAGTTCGAAACCGGCCTTGAACCAGCAGCTTGTTGTGGACCCAGTTGAACATTTCCTGCCCGTGGAAGAGGTGTTCATCGGGATAGTCGCCCTGGCCAAAGCGCGAGGGATTGCCGATGGTGAAGCCATAGCGCGAATCGACGACGATCTGCGGCAGCTGGCCGTAGGCATTCGCCGAGAGCAAAGTTTGCTCGAATGCCGACGGCGTATCAGGCTTTGCGCTGAGGACCGCGCGCTCTGCGGAGCCTTGCGTGACGACCAGCAGGTTGGGCGTGAGATACGCTTCCCAACGAGCGATCAGCCACTGTTGGCTGGCTTGGCTGGAGCCGAAACTGTGGTTCCCGTAGGTTTCCGATAGGCGAGTGAGACCGCCGCCGGGCGAGTTCCAGTCGGCGCTGATGTCTTCGAACGTGAAATGGTGGCGCTCTGTAGCCTGCCAATCGATGCGGCCAAAGCCGACCCACTGCGCCGCGGTGCGCGGAGCGGGGCCGAGCAGCCCAGATAAAGTTTCCAGCATTGTTGAGTATGCCGTCAGCCCCTGGACCAGGCCTGAGACGCAGTCGGATGACTGCCCTCCCGCGACTCCCAGCCGCGCGCTCAGCACTTCGAGCTGGCAGTTGGACGGAGTTTCAAAAAAGCCGGCTGGGTAGATACATTGGCCATTGACGTTCAAAGTCCCGCAGAGGTCCAGGGGATGTTTAACCATCGCCAGTCCGGGATCGTTGCGGCGATAGCTGTCCAGAGCCGCGAACCAGAAGAGCTTGTCGCGGCGGACGTAGCTGCCGCCACCGAGGCCCCAGACCGTCTCGTGATCCGGCGGCGTATACGGCTCCGGTGTAAACACCGGAACGGAGCCCGATGGATTAAATGTGAGGTTTGCCGGCGCAGTCTGCGTGACCCACTGCGTGTAAGGGTTCCGGGCGCCCCAGGTGTTCTGGCGATCAAAGAGTGAGCCCTGGCCGTGGAAGGCGTTGCCGCCGCTTTCGGTGTGAATGGTGGTGCGCCCGCCGGCGGAGCGCATTCCTTCGGCCTCCACGTTGCCCGCGACGGTAGTTACTTCGCGGATTGCGGCTTCGCTCACCGCGAGCCCACGCCCACCGGTCCAGGCCTGGCTGCCCGACTGATTGGCCGATTTTTGCGGATCGGAATCCGCGCCGGTGGAGTCGGAGGCGCGCATGCCCGAGCCGGCGAAGACGCCGAAGGCCACGCCGATATTGGCGCCGTCGACCGTGACCGCAGCGGATTGTTGAGAGCCACGGAAAGAGAGCTGTGATGATGAGTCGCTGGGAGCGCTGGCGGCAGGCGTGTCAAGCAGGAACTCCTGCCAGCGGCGGCCGCTTGCGGGCAGTGCTTGCAATTGTTCGGCAGTGATGGTGGTAGTGACGGCGGGCGTGACGGGGTCTGACGGCTTTGCGGCGGCGATGGTCGCGGCGACCGGAAGCGGATTGAGCAGGGCCGGATTGAGCAGGGCTGGATTGAGCAATGCCGGATTGAGCAAGGCCGCCTGCACGATGCTGGCCGGCAGTGTTGCGGTGGCGGCAAGAACAGATGCGGTGGCGGCCCTGAGCTGGAACGGCCGCTGAGGAGTAATGGAGAGCGCGAGTTGCATGGCGGCGGATTGGGTTTCAAGGGCCGGGCGTTGCGGCAAGACGAGGCGCGGAAGTTGAGGTTGTATTTGCTGAGGCGTGGATGGCGCGGCTGGTGCAGACGACGATGCAGCAGCAGTGAGTGAGGCTGGAGTCGTTATTGGCGCGCTGGATAGAAAGGTGACCGGCGGGGCGGTGACAGCGGGCGCAAAAACCGGTCGGACGGCGGCAGGCGGGGTAATTTCCGTGGACGTCTGGGGCTTTGGGGCGAATTGTGGCGGAGTTTGCGTCGGAGGCGCAACTTGCGTTGCGGATCTGACGCCGTCGGGTGCGGCAATCGCTGTTAGCGAAAATCTGCCGAGTGGCTGATCTGCGATAGAGGCGATGGACGCAATGAGCTGTGGACTGGTTGTGTTTAGAACTGGGTGCGGCAATGCAAGCAGCGGAATCGGCGCGAGGGTTGGCGCTCTTGTTGCAAATAACAGAGCGGGAACGGAAGCGAGCGAGGGCGGCGTGGTTTGGGGCGCGGCGGTAATGGGTATGGCAAGACGGGGAATGGTGGCGAAGGTGGCGGGCGGGCGAGAAATCTGTGGAGGAGCTGAGGCCTGAGGCAAACGGGGCGGGACAGGATCGAAAGCCATCGCGGCCTGCACGCGGGATTCAATGCCGCCGGTAACGACAATCCCTTCGAGGCGGCCATGGCCGAGATTTGCCGAATCGGCGTCGAGAGTGTACGAAGCTGCATCAAGCGAGGGAAAGCGGAAGACGCCGTTCTTCGATGTGCTAGTGCGAGCTTCTGCGCCGGTGGCCTGGTTGCGCAGGACGAGTGTGACGCCGGCGAGCGGGGCAGAATGCAAATCGGTGAGGCGACCGGCGAGCGAACCTGATTGTGGAGACTGAATCTGTACAGAGTGCCGCGAGGGAGATTGGGCCGGGCTTGATTGGGCAGAAACTGATTGAGCGGGGACAGTCGTGTGGGCGCCGAGGCAGAGCGCTGCCAACAACAGCCGGTGAATGTTGTTTCGCTTTGCGACTGCCATTGAGAGTTAGCTCTGGCAGGTCTGGTGAAAAAGCAAACAGGAAGAAAGGAAAAATGAGAAAGCCGGCCCGCTCTGACGGCGGGTGCGGTGGGGGAGGGAAAAATTTCTCGTTCTCGCCGCCCAAATTGGGTCCGAAATGGGTTTGGGAGAAGATTGCGAGCGATTCTATGCCCGAAACGGGCGACGGAGAAGTAATCTGCGTCACACCTGCGCATTTGTTTTGCGGCGGGTAGAGATGAAGAGGTTGACTGCGTGCCGATGCGGTGCCGATCGACAGGCGGCAGACGAGCGGAATGGTTCGGTAAACTGAAGAGACGGCGCCTGTGACGGGATCGCGTCTGTGCGGCGGCAGCAACGCCGCGAGCAGAGACCCGATGGGCCGGCAAGAACCAAGTTTGGCAATATGCATGTTTGGCGATATTTATGTTCATTGATGAAGCCAAAATTCGAGTGAAGGCCGGCGACGGCGGAAACGGCTGCATGGCCTTCCGGCGGGAGAAGTTCGTGCCGCGCGGGGGACCTTCGGGCGGCGATGGCGGGCGCGGCGGCGACGTGGTGATGGAGTCGAGCCAGCGGCACAATACGCTGATTCATTTCCGCTACAACCCGGAACACAAAGGGCAGCGCGGCGAGCACGGGATGGGCTCGAATTGCACCGGGCTGGATGGGCGGTCGGTCACGCTGCAGGTGCCGGTGGGCACTTCGCTTTATGACGCGGAGACGGGCGAGCTGATTCACGACTTCAAGGAGCCGGATGAGCGCCTGGTGGTCGCGAAGGGCGGACGGGGCGGGCGCGGCAATCAGCATTTTGCGACGAGTACGCACCAGGCTCCGCGGGAGCACGAGCTGGGACGCGCGGGCGAGGAACGCAGTTACCGACTCGAACTAAAACTGCTGGCCGATGTGGGGCTGGTGGGATTGCCGAACGCGGGCAAGTCGACGCTGATCTCACGCATCTCGGCGGCGCGGCCAAAGATCGCCGATTATCCGTTTACGACATTGCAGCCGAATCTGGGGGTGGTGACAGTAGGCGAGGAGCCGGATCAGGAATCGTTTGTAGTGGCCGATATGCCGGGGCTGATCGAGGGCGCGCATCTGGGATCGGGGCTGGGCACGCAGTTTCTGCGGCACATTGAACGCACGCGGGTGCTGGCGCACCTGGTTGATGTGTCGGACGCGTCGGGAAGGCCCGATCCGGTGGAAGACTTCAAGCTGATCAATAACGAGCTGGCGAGTTTTACTTCCAAGGGGCAGGAGGCGGACGAGCATCCGGAGCATCCGCTGGCGGATAAGCCGATGATCGTTGTGGCGACGAAGATCGATACGGCGAATCCCGAGAAGCTGATGAAGCTGAAAGCGCATGCGAAGCGAAAGAAGCTCGAGTTCCACGCCATCTCGGCGGTAACGGGCGAAGGGGATCGATGAGCTGAAGTGGGCGCTGGCCAAACGCGCGCGGCCAGCTGCGAGCGCGGCGGCCCAGTAGCTCGCTGAATGCAGCGTGAAATGGGCGACCTCCCTGAGACTTGTCAGCAATGACGAGAGGACGAGGTCCCCGAAAAACAATCGCTGATCTTTCGGCTGTCACACGGCGCTGGATATGTCGGAGGAGCTCAGGACGCGAGTGCGGCGGCGCCAGGTGGCGCGGAGAAATGAGATCGGACCGACGAGCATGACTGCGAGAACCAGGAACAGGAGCGAGGTTCCCAGAGAATTTTTGTGCTCGAGCGTGAGCCCAAGTAAGCCGAGCACGATGCAAAGAATGAAGAGAAGAATGAGAAGGCTAAAGGTCAGAAACCAGAACCACCAGAGCACTGGAGGCATTCCGGATACGATTTGCGCGGCGGGATTTGTGGCTCGCACGTTCGCGGCCAATGCGCTGACAAATTGATAGAAGGCCGGCGAGCGATCTTCGAAGTTGCCGAAGCTGAGATAGTGCTGGTTGGAGAGCTGAATTTTGGCGCCCGAATCGAGGGTGATTGCGCAATACCGCGTCTCAGCTGCGACTTTGCCCGCGCCCAACATCCACATTCCGGGGGTGGAGTAGATTCTCACAGTTTTGATTTGGGCAAAGGGCGCGCTGCCACCGGACCAGAGGAGCGTGGTGTCGGTCAGGGTGTACTCTTCGGTATTTGCCGCGACCGATCGCCGGACTTGGTATGTGAGGTTGGGCAAGGTGGAGGGGTCTCCTCAAGATGGAGGATAGCTGGTTGTTGCTGCGCGAGCGGGACTATTCTTCCTCTTCGTCGACGGGGCGTTTGGCGTTGGCCAGGATTTTGTCGGCGACGAGTTGCGGGACGATGTCGTAGTGGTCTACTTCCATGTGGTAGCTGCCTTTGCCCTGGGTCATGGAGGTGAGCTGGGTGCCGTAGGCGAGCATTTCGGCCATGGGAACCTGCGCGTTAATTACTGTAGTCCGGCCCTTGCTCTCCATTCCGCCGACGCGGCCGCGGCGGCCGTTGAGGTCGCCCATGAGCGCGCCGGCGAATTCGTCGGGAGCCTCGATTTCGACTTTCATGACCGGCTCGAGCAGGCAGGGCTTGCACTGCTCCATTGCATTTTTGAAGGCGAGGCGGCCAGCGGTCTTGAAGCTGAGCTCGTTGGAATCGACGTCGTGGTAGGAGCCGTCAAAGACGGTGACTTTGAAGTCGACGACGGGGTAGCCGGCGAGATAGCCGCGCGCGGCGGTTTCGACGATGCCCTTTTCGATGGCCGGGATGAAGTTGCGCGGGATTGCGCCGCCGAAGACTTCGTTGGCGAATTCGAATCCGGCTCCGCGAGGCTGAGGCTCCATGCGGATTTTGCAGTCGCCGAACTGGCCGTGGCCGCCGGACTGCTTTTTGTGGCGGCCGTGGGCCTCGGCCTTGGCGCGAATGGTTTCAAGATAGGGAACCTTGGGCGCTTTGAGCGTGACTTCGGCGTGATAGCGCTTTTTGAGGCGGCTGACGATGGCCTCGATGTGCGGCTGGCCTGCACCGGCGATGAGGAACTCGTTGGTCTGCGGGTCGCGGTAGAAGCGGATGAGCAGGTCCTCTTCCATGAGCTTGTGGATGGCGGGCGCGAGCTTGTCCTCGTCGGCGCGTGACTTTGGCTCGATGGCGTAGGTCATGGCGGGCTCGGGCGGCGCGGCCATGTCGACTTTGAAGTCGGCGCCCTTTTGGCCGAGCGTGTCGCCGGTGAGCGTGTCGCGAAGCTTGCCCACCGCGCCGAGATCGCCGGCGTGAAGTTCGGCGACTTCAACGGGCTTGCGGCCCTGCATGATGCTCAGGTGCGCGAGCTTTTCCTGGCCGCGGCGCGTGTAGTTCTCGAGCGTGGCGTCGTTTTTGACAACGCCGCTGATGACTTTGAAAAAGGTGATGCGGCCGGCGAAGGGATCGGACATGGTTTTGAAGACCACTGCGCCAACAGGCCCGGAGTCTTCGATTTTGCGGACGACTGGCGGTGCATCGGCAGCAGCGCCGGGAACTTTGCCGGCTAGAGGCTCGCGTTCAGTTGGCGCGGGCGTGTAGGCCTTGATGAAGTCGAGTAGATGATCGAGGGCCATGTTGGCGAGGCCGCTCGAAAAAAGCACGGGAAAGATGCGGTCTTCGCGGATGGCTTCATGCAGCGCGGCGATGAGGTGCTCTTCGGGGATGGTGCCTTTTTCGAAATACTCTTCCATCAGCTCGTCTTTGCCTTCGGCGACGAGCTCGACGAGAGCTTCGTGACGGGCCTTGGCGTCGGCAGCGAGCGAGGCGGGAATTTCAGTGGAGACTTTGCCGCGGCCATCGCCGCCGGGCGTGTAGGTGTACGCCTCCATGGTGACGAGATCGACGACGCCGTGAAAACCCTTCGCATCTGAGATGGGCAACTGGACGGGAACACAGGTGCGGCCCCAGCGCTCCTGCAGATCGTCAATGAGGGCGCTGAGACCGCCGCCGCCACCGGCTTTGGGGTGGTCCATTTGATTGACGAGAACGACGCGGGGAACATTGGCTTCTTCAGCGAATTTCCAAACACGCTCGGTGACCGGCTCGACGCCGGATTGAGCATTGATGACGACGATTGCGGATTCAACGGGAAAGAGCGCGGCGCGGGCTTCGTGTGTGAACATGTGGAAGCCGGGCGTGTCGACGAGATTGACCTTGATGCCCTGCCACTCGGCGAAGGCGACGGCATTTTGCATTGTGATGCGGCGGGCGACTTCTTCTTCGTCGTAGGCGGTGGCGGCGGTGCCGTCTTCAACGCGGCCCTGGGTGGGAGTCATTTTCGCGGCATGCAGCAGAGCGGCAATGAGGGTGGTTTTGCCGCTGTGAGCATGCCCCAATACAGCGACATTGCGGATCTCACTTCCCTGGTAGGTTTTCATGGGCGTCTCCTTCGCGAAGCGCGCTTCCATGCTGGATTTGTGGGGGGGAAATTCATGATCCAGCGCGCGCGTCTTTCTCGAAAGACGGATGCTATCACAGGGAGAGTGGGGACGTCCTGCGGTAGGGATCAGGGGATTTGCTTGGGTTCGATTCAGGCTATCTGCGAGACACTTGGCGTGTGCGTGTTGGAGCTAATATATAAAGGACTAGCGCTGTGCGATGAAGGATAACGAATGCAGGGACTGGCCGGTGGATTCTGGTGGGCGAATGTAATTGGCTGCGCTTTTGGCACTCTGTATTGGGCAAGACAGCGTAGGAATGATGGAACTCCGGGGCTCATGACGCCGGGGGGACAGGTATGGGCATGGCAGTTGGTATTCTGCTTCATCGTCCTTGCGCTTGATGTCAGCCCGTGGCATTTGTTCTGGCTCGGTCTGGTATCAATCGTGCTTTCGGTCATCGTTTCAAATGTATGGCGCGGCAGGATGCTGGCTTCGCGATACCCGGACGTTGGGAGAATTGAAGTCCCCGCCCATCGGCTCTGTAATCGCTGCGGCACCGCACTACCCCCAAGTGCGCGATTTTGTAGTGCCTGTGGGAAAGACACGCAAAGTGGGAGTCGAACCGACGATAGATTTGCTCACTTAATCAGAAAATACGAGCACGAGAGTTGGATTGAAATAACAGCCGCCAACTACCTAGCAGACGATTTGAGCAAGCAAGCATTCTTCACATTTACTAGGGAGTCGCCAGCAATGAAATTGGCATTTCACGATGCTTGGGGACAGACATTAAGCCCAACACGACCTCTCACGCGCGGAAGGCTGACGATAATCTTCAATGATCTTGGCGTTCAGCTTGCGAGTTCTGGCGACATCGAAGGCTCCGATAGAAGTTTTGCCTGTTCCTGCTTGTTCATCAAAAGAAACCCACTCACATGGGTAGCACTTGCTGAGGTCGCCTTGGCTAAAGAGGACCGAATGGCGGCTACATGGGCTGGGAAGGTGATTAAATTCCAACTGGATAAATCTACATCACACGAATTGAAGGAGTTTCTCGCGACCGACGAGGCTGAGGTTCTGTTGCAGTCCGCAAGGCAACGGATGCAGGAAATCGTTGCCACATGCAAAGTTTGCACGTGGTGGCATGATTCAACAGAGGTTTTCAATCAGATGGGAATCGCGCACCTTTACTTTGATAGGTAGCCTTCCTACGGTCAGACGCGAGGGAATTCAGTCTTAACTAAAGCAGCTGACAAAAAAGCCGGGGAGCGAATCCCCCGGCTTTTTTGTGCTCGTTTGCGGTTAAGTCTTGGCGATTTCATCGAAGGGAAATTGAATCGCCGTATCTTCCGTGGCTGAAGCAAGCAGCAGCGCATGGGCAAGTCGCTCTGCATCGTCCTTCTGGGTTGTGAATGTTCCTTGCGATTTTTCCGGTCCATTGAAGCAGACCGTCACATGGTTTGAGTGTAGTTTGACCCTTACAGTTCCTTTGTCTATAGACTCGTTGTACTTTCGCCCGCGAGTTTTTACGACTCTAAAATGCATGTCATTTCCTTTCTATTCCTATTTATTTGATTGCAAGTATTTCTTCCGGGAGAGGTCTCTGATGCTATCCCTAGCGGGGGTTCCGGTCAACCAAAATGGTGTTGGATTCCAATCAGGGTATTATCGTGGTGTTCTCTGAAACCTTCATGGATATTGACGAAACAGCACACTCAACACCATTTTAGCGATAGGAAATCGTCGATTTTAGTTGGTTTAAGTAGCTGAAAATGAAAGGTAACAATGTTGCGAGAGTGCGAATGTCCTGTGGCGGGAAGTGCAGGGAGTAGCCGATAGGGAATAGGAAATAGGCGCCGGAGATCGCTTTTGGCAGGTGGTTGGTTTGAAACGGCGTTGGAAATGGACGACGCCTTATGATCGTAGGATGGATTGCGGTTGTTTGCTCGTGAATGAAAGGTCGATGGAATGAAAGTAAGGACTGTTAGTTGCGCCGTTGCGGCGGGGATTTTGATTTTGGCCGGATATGCTTTGAGCGCGCAGGCTGGAGGTGCGGCTGCAAACGGGCAGGCTCCTGCGGCGCAGACGCCGCCGGCGATGCCGGGATGGATGATGCCTGCGCCGCATGAGAATGCGCCGCTGGGAAAATTCGAGCGCTTCCCCGGCGACGGCGATGGCGCTTACAAGACGCGGACATTATCGCGACCTGTTTGCCGAGCAGGGGCACACGCCGGCGGAGACGCACGCAAAGATCGAGAAGGCGTTCCAGCAACTGTTTCACGGCGACGGGCAGGAGGAGCGCGTCTACTTTGAGACCGGAGCGAATGAGAACGGGACGCTGGCGTACGTGACCGACTGGGCGAACAACGACGCGCGCACCGAGGGCATGAGCTACGGCATGATGATTGCGTGGAGCTCAACAAGAAGCGCGAGTTCGATGCGCTGTGGAACTGGGCGCACACGTACATGTTGATCACCGATCCGAAGAATCCCTCGGTGGGTTACTTTGCGTGGTCGATGAATACGGATGGAACGCCGCGGTCGACGGGAGCAGCGCCGGATGGCGAAGAGTACTTCACGATGGCGCTCTATTTTGCGGCGCATCGGTGGGGAAATGGGAAGGGGATTTACAACTACCAGGCGGAGGCGGACAAGATTTTGCGCGGAATGCGGCATCATCCGGTGCTGACGGGGACGGGGCCGTTCCGGATTCATCCTGACGATGCGCCGTTTGTGCAGCCGGATCATCCGTGGCCAAGCCCGAACACTCACAGGATGGAGCAGGAAGCGAAGGCGGCGGGTAGGCCGTGGCCGCCGCAGTTTCGTTTTCCGCGCGGACCGCGCCCGGAGACGATCGGGCCGATGGTGGACGAGGCTCACAACATGATCAAGTTTGTGCCGAACTGGCCGGGCGGCGTGACGGATGCGTCGTATCATTTGCCGGCGTTTTACGAACTGTGGGCGCGGTGGGGGCCGGTGGAGGATCGCGTCTTCTGGGCGACGGCGGCGGATGTGAGCCGAGACCTTTTCAATCGCGTGACCGGGCCGGAGACGGGATTGACGCCGGACCGGAGCAACTTTGACGGAACTCCGGTGATTGGGTTCGATGGAAAGCCGACGCCGTTTATGGCCGACTCGTGGCGCAGCGTGAGCAACTGGAGCGTGGATTATTCGTGGTGGCACAAGGATGCGCGCGAGACCGTGCTGAGCGATCGCGTGCAGAAATTTCTTTACGGACAGGGTATCGACAAGATTCGTGGACCGCTACACGCTGGATGGGAAGCCGCTGAGCGAGCACCACCCGACGGGACCGATTTCAACGACGGCGGTGGGAAGCCTGGCGGCGACGGATGGGCCGACGGCGAAAGCGTTTGTGGATGCGCTGTGGAATGAGCCGGTGCCGAGCGGCGAGCAGAGGTACTACGACGGGATGCTCTACTTGATGAGCATGATGCACGTGAGCGGGGAGTTCAGGATTATTGAGAAACCGGCTACTAGCCATTAGCTACTACTTGCTAGCTTTCGCGCCGGAGCGAATTTAGATTTGTGCTATCCCCGGTCTCGACTTTGAAACCGGGGGCACCCGGCCTTTTTGCAGGAGCATCAAGGAGTCGCTTTGATGAATCGCACGCCACGAATGCTGCGGCTATTTCAGACTTGGTCTGCCGCGTTCTGTGGCTTTGCTATAGTGCTCGGCTGCGTGCGGCTGCTATTTCCTGGAGTTTACGTTGACCCCTGGAAAGTCGAACTTCCCACCTTGCTCGCTTGCCTTTTCGCTTGCCTGAGTATTGCTCTGGCCGCCTCGTCACTAGAATTGAGGCGCGCTTGGCTATTAGTCGTTATTGCCGTAGATATCGCATCTCTCTTCTGGTTACTGCTCCCATTTGTTGGTATGAACTACTAGAATCACTTCCCATCCGCGCAAGACGTCACTTTAGGGCTTGAATTTCAAACTGACCCACCACCCGAAATTGTGATCGATAAGCTCCCTGTGCGGGCTGTGGTACATTGTGCTCACGGTTTACCCTTCTTCAATTCACAATTCTTCTTGCTGAAGACTGAAACTCGCATGAGGTGAGCGCTGATGGCTGCTGCCGGTTCCGCGCACGAGTTGTATGCGATGCCGGAAGCCCCGACTGATGAAGACGCGCGCCAAAAGCGAATCGGCGAATCGGCGATCCGCAAGGCGAGTCTGCGATTGCTGCCGGTAATTGCGGTGGGCTACGGGCTGGCCTTTATGGATCGCATCAACATCAGCTTTGCCTCCTTGCAGATGAATCGCGACCTGCATTTCAGCGCGTCAGTTTATGGATTTGGCGCGGGACTTTTCTTTATCGGCTATGCGCTGTGCGAGGTACCGTCGAACCTGATGATGCTGCGATTCGGCGCAAAGCGCTGGCTGGCGCGGATCATGTTCACCTGGGGATTGCTCGCGGCAGCCACGATGTTCGTGCGCACGCCGCTTGAGTTCAACGTGCTGCGGTTCCTGCTGGGCATGGCGGAGGCCGGGTTCTATCCCGGCGTCATTTATTACCTCACGTTGTGGTTTCCGGCGCGGATGAGGGCACGCGCGGTGAGCCGGTTTTATGTCGCACTGCCGCTGAGCTCGGTGGTGATGGGCTCGGTGGCGGGATGGCTGCTGGGACTGGGCGGCAAGCTCGGACTCTCAGGCTGGCAATGGCTTTTTCTTCTTGAAGGACTGCCGGCGGCGGCATTCAGCCTGGTGATTTTGAAGATGCTGCCGGATAATCCGGCCAAGGCCGCGTGGCTGACCACGGAGGAAAAGGCGTGGCTGGAAGGCCAACTCAAAACTGACGGTGAAAAAGCGCACCTGGGGCACAGCGCCGGAGTGATGCAGGCGCTGCTTGAGCCAAAGGTGTGGATGATCGGCGCCTATTTCTTTTTCGCGCTGATCACAAGTTACGCATACAGCTTTTCCGCGCCGGCGATTTTGCAGGGAGTGACCGGCTGGAGCGTTACGAACGTCGGGTTCCTGGTGGCGTGCATTGGATTGGCGGGCGCGGCGGGGATGCTGCTGAACAGCGCGCACTCCGATCGCAGCGGCGAGCGGGCGCTGCATTGCATTGTTCCCTGCGTGGTGATGGCGGCCGGCTATCTTGACCGCGAGTTATGCAAAGGAACAGTGGCTGGTGGTGGCTGCGCTGGCGGCAAGTTTCACCGGGTTCATGTCGATGCTGGGGCCGGCGAATGCAGTTCCCATGCAGTTTTTGGCGGGGCGCGCGGCGGCAGCGGGAATTGCGGCGATGAATACGATCACGATGTTCAGCGGATTTGTTGGGCCGTATTGGATGGGCGTGATGAAGGACCGCACCGGGGGCTACGACGCGGGATTGCGAGGACTGGTATTGCCTGCACTGCTGGCTGCGGGGACGATGTTTGTTCTGACGCGAAGCCTCAAGCAGCGACCTGTCGGAGCCGCAGCAGAATTGGTGAAGGAAGCGGTGTGACGGAATTGAAGGCAGCGCACTCGAACCGCAAACGGGGCCCGATTTGTAGAGGAAGAAAAATGCAGGCTGGGTCAGACGCGCAGATTTGGCCGGAAGAGCTTGATGCGTTGATTGCAGCGCCAAAGCATCACGTCCTATTGTTTGAAAATGACGCCGTACGCGTGCTCGACACGAGAGTGGGGCCAGGAGAGACGGTTCCGCTGCACACGCATCGTCGGCCGAGCGCCCTCTACATCATGAGCTGGAGCGATTTTGTGCGGCGCGATGCAGAGGGGAAAGTCGTGGCCGACAGCCGGGCCGGCGGAAAACTCCCTGAGGGAAGCGCGGTTTGGTCAGGGCCGCTGGCACCGCACACGCTGGAGAATGTGGGTGCATCGGAACTGCGAGCGATCAGCGTTGAGGTGAAGGAGAACAAACGCTAGGTTGTTGCGGCGGCGGGAAGGATGTCTTCAACATCGACCCACTGCGTGGGGTAATTGCCCGTGTAGCAGGCGGTGCAGTAGCCGGTCTTTTGCTCGTCGCGCACGGACGCCAGAAGGCCGTCGAGCGACAAGTAAGCCAGCGTGTCGGCTTCAATATATTGGCGAATCTCTTCGACAGAGTGATTGGCGGCGATGAGCTCGCTTTTAGACGGCGTGTCGACGCCATAAAAACAGGGCGAGATTGTTGGCGGGCAACTGATGCGGAGATGGACTTCTGTCGCGCCCGCGCCGCGCACCATGCGGACAATTTTTCGGCTCGTGGTGCCGCGGATGATGGAGTCATCAATAAGAATTACGCGCTTGCCGGCGAGCAGATTGTGCACGGGATTGAGCTTAAGTCGGACACCGAAGTCGCGGACGCGCTGCTCGGGCTCAATAAATGTGCGGCCGACGTAGTGGTTGCGGATGAGGCCCATGCGGAAGGGCAGGCCGGCTTCTTCAGCGTAGCCGAGGGCGGCGGTGACGCCGGAGTCGGGGACGGGGACGACGACGTCGGCAGGAACGCCGGATTCGCGAGCGAGCTGGCGGCCCATTTCGTCGCGCGACTCCTGCACCCAGCGACCGAAGATGCGCGAATCAGGGCGCGCGAAGTAGACGTGCTCGAAGACGCAGCTCGACTGCGGCAAGCCGGTGGCGTATTGGCGGCTGGTGACGCCGTCTTGAGAGACCATGACGAGCTCGCCGGGAAGAACGTCGCGGATGAACTCGGCGCGGAGCAGATCGAACGCGCAGGATTCACTGGCGAAGACGATGGAGTCTGGGCCTTCGGCATTTTTCATGCGGCCCATGGAGAGCGGACGAAAGCCGCGCGGATCGCGGGCGGCGAAGATGCGGTCGCGCGTCATCATGACGATGGAAAACGCGCCCTCAACCTGGGAGAGCGAGTCTGCAATGCAATCGACGAGCGTGCCGGAGTGGGAGTGGGCGATGAGCTGGACGATGATTTCGGAATCGGAGGTGGTTTGGAAGTAGGCGCCGTCGCGCTCGAGGCTGGCGCGGAGATTGCCGAGATTGACGAGGTTGCCATTGTGGGCGATGGCGATGAGGCCCTTGGTTGAATCGACGCGGATGGGTTGCGCGTTGAGCAGCGCCGAATCGCCGGTGGTGGAGTAGCGCGTGTGGCCGATGGCGAGATGGCCGGGGAGCTTGGAGAGAACGTCGTCGGTAAAGATTTCGGAAACCAGGCCCATGCCCTTGATGTTGGCGAGATGCTGGCCGTCGGCGGTGGCGATGCCGGCGGATTCCTGGCCGCGATGCTGGAGGGCGTAGAGCGCGAGGTAGGCTTCGCGCGCGGCGTCGGGATGGCCGTAGATGGCGACGACGCCGCATTCTTCGTGCAATTTATCGCCATTGGCGATGAATTGCAGGGACTGAGCCACCCCATCGGACAAAGTTCGTCCGCTGGGAGCCCCGGCAGGGACTAAAGGACTCGGGACTCGTGACTCCGCCTTCATCTGCTCGGATTGATCCGTCATGCCATTGACGCCTTGAAACAGCAACCGAGTCATGCGGTGACCTCGTTGTGGAGATTGGCTTCGAGGGCTGAGGCCCAGAGGGTGCGAAGTTCGCCGAGAGGCGCGGAGATGAAGGATTCGTTGTCTACAGTGATTTCAAGGCGGCTTCCGCCGGTGGTTCCGATGTGCGCGGAGAGGAAGTTGTGCTGGCCGGCTATGGCGTCGATCTCTGAAAGATTGCCGTGATCGGTGGTGACGAGAACTGTGGAGGCGGGCTCGGCGAAGAGACCGAAGAGCGGGTGAGCGAGAAGCGATGGATCCTGCTCGACGGTGGCGCCGATGCCTTTGGTGAATGCGGCCTGCGCGAGGGCAACTGCGATGCCGCCGTCTGAGATGTCGCGAGCTGAGTGAATGAGTTTGCGCCACGCAAGGATTGCGAGCATGTCGTGCAGGCTGGCTTCGGCGTCCAGATCGAGCGCGGGCGGCGTGCCCCAGAGCGCACCGAGAACGGCTTTGGCGTATTCCGAAGAACCGAAGGCGGCGAGATTTGCGGTGACTTCAGCGTCGGATGCGTCGGGCTGCTCTTGCGAGCGGGGCTCGCGCTCAAGCGCGGGCAATGGATATTGGCTGATGGGAATGGGATCGAACGGGACTTTGAGTTTAGGATTTGGTTCTTCGCCGCGCGGGATCGGCCAGAGGAGAACGATGGCGTCTTTTTCGCGCTGGAAGTGCGCGGGAACGGCTTTGGTTACGTCGTCGAGAATGCCGACGATGCCGAGGACGGGCGTGGGATAGATTCCTTCGCCGCGCGTTTCGTTGTATAAGGACACGTTGCCGCCGGTGATCGGCGTGCCGAGCGCGGTGCAGGCTTCTGCGATGCCGTCGATGGCGGCGGAAAGCTGCGCCATGATTTCGGGTTTCTCAGGATTGCCGAAGTTGAGGCAGTTGGTGGCGGCGACTGGCGTTGCGCCGGTCATCGCGACTTTGCGCGCGGCTTCAGCGACGGCGTGCATGGCGCCGAGTTTGGGATCGAGATATGCCCAGCGGCCGTTGCCGTCGAGGGCCATGGCGAGGCCGATTTCGTGGTTTGCGCTGCCCGCGGCCTCGTCTGCCTTTCCTTGGGGCTTGCCGGTGCCCTTGATGCGCATGACGCCGGCTTCGCCGCCGGGGCCTTGCGCGGTATTTGTTTGAACCATGCTGTCGTATTGCTCATAGACCCAACGCTTGGAGCAGACGTTGGAGCTGGCGAGGAGTTTTTTGAGGTCGGCGGTGTAGTCGCGGTCTTTGGATAATTCATCGAGAGCGGCGGCGGGTGGGTCGAGCGGAACGGGCGCTTTCCAGGTGCCGACGGGGCGATGGTAGAGCGGCGCATCGTCGGTGAGCGATTGATTGGGAATGTCGGCGACGAGCTCGCCGTGATGGCGGATGCGCAGGCGCGGCTCAGGTTCGACGGTGCCGACGATGACCGCGTCGAGACCCCATTTGGCGAAGACGCGCAGGACTTCGTCTTCGCGGCCTTTTTCGGCGACGAGCAGCATGCGCTCCTGGCTTTCAGAGAGCATGATTTCGTAGGCGCTCATTCCGGTCTCGCGCTGAGGCACGCGGTCAAGCTCGACGTCGAGGCCGACACCGCCGCGACCGCCCATTTCGCAGGTGGAGCAGGTGAGGCCGGCCGCGCCCATGTCCTGAATGCCGACGATGGCGCCGGTCTGCATGGCTTCAAGGCAGGCTTCGAGCAGGAGCTTCTCCATGAACGGGTCGCCGACCTGGACGTTGGGGCGCTTGGCCTCGGTGCCCTCATGGAATTCTTCGCTGGCCATGGTTGCGCCGTGAATTCCGTCGCGGCCAGTTTTTGCGCCTACATATATGACGGGATTGCCGGTGCCGCTGGCCTTGGCGTAGAAGATTTCGTCTTTGCGGACGAGGCCGAGGGCGAATGCGTTCACGAGCGGATTGCCGCTGTAGCACGGCTCGAATTTAGTTTCGCCGCCGAGGTTGGGCACGCCAAAACAATTGCCGTAACCGGCGACGCCGCTGACGACGCCTTCGACGATGGAGTGATTGCGATGGATGATCGAGCGTTGATCGGCATCGCTTCCCACCCTCGCCGCGCCCGCCGCGGCGGACGCGCCGAGGATGGGGCAACCATCGTTTGAAAGGGGGCCGGGTTCAATCGGCCCGAAGCGGAGCGAATCCATTACGGCGAGGGGGCGCGCACCCATGGTGAAGATGTCGCGCAGGATGCCGCCGACGCCTGTGGCGGCGCCCTGATGCGGCTCGATGTAGCTGGGGTGGTTGTGCGATTCGATTTTGAAGGCGCAGGCCCAGCCATCGCCCACGTCGATGATGCCGGCGTTTTCACCGGGCCCCTGGACGACTCGATCGCTCTTTGTGGGCAGGCGCTTGAGGTGCACGCGGCTGGATTTGTAGGAGCAGTGCTCGCTCCACATCACGCTGTAAATGCCGAGCTCGGTGAGCGAGGGAGTGCGGCCGAGAGCCGCGAGAATGCGCTCGTACTCCTCCGCTGTGATGCTGTGCTGCGCAAGCATCTGCGGAGTGATTGTGACTGGTTCAGGAACGACGGCGGCGGAGGAACTGGTCATCGTTGATGCCTTCATTCTCGCACAAGCACCTGCGGTGCGGCAGACGCCTTCGGCGGAGCGGCGGCAAGGAAGAAGAAGGCGCGGCATTGACCGAACCCGCCGGGTCTCTATCCTGCTCTCAGGTACTCCCAGGGCGTGACAATGCGCGTTCCCTTGTACGCGCCGAGAGTCAATAAATCCTTGTCGCCTGCAACCAGCAAGTCCGCTTTCGCAAGGGCGGCGCACTCTAGAAACATATCGTCGTGGGGATCACGGCATCCCTTTACCGTGCCGCGAATTTTTATACGGATGCCACGCGCCAGAATCGCTTGCAGCGCCGATATTGCCCGGTGTTGCTCCCAGGAGAACTTTTCTGTCAGGACGCGCACGATCTCCGCGTCAATCTCATCGCAGGTAGCAATCACATCTTCGCTCATCGCTTTTTCGAGCGCCAGAGTCGGCGTTCCGCGACGTTTCGCAAACTGTAGCGCGGAAATCCAGACGTTTGTATCGATGACGACGATCACCCGTTCGACCGCACCCGGCGGCGGCGCGGCTTTTCGGCACGCACTTCTTTAATGAGCCGGGGCACATCGGCCTCGGTGTAGCCCTTCGGGTTGCGCCTTGCCGCATATTCGCCCAACTCGTCCAGCGTCCTTCGCGCCTGCTGCGCAGAGTATGTGCGAAAGGCTTCGCGGAACAACTCGCTCATGGTGCGGCTGTCCCGCCGAGCCAGCGCCTCTGCCCTTTGTGCAAGTTCGGGCGGCAGGCTGATCGTGTAGACCTTCGATTTCCTTGCAGCAGCGGTAGTCATACCTCGAATATTACACTGTAATGGATTCCATTACAACCAAATGGGGGCACGGCCTGCTCACTATTTCTCCGTTTCGCGTTGTGCATACGACGCGCAAATCTTTGCCTACGGCATCTGCTGGAGGGGCGACACTTCGCCCCGGCTCGAGTGGCGCGGCAATGTGGCGAAGTAGATAAAGGCTATGCGATACTTTGGGAGCGGTCCCCTCCCAAGGCCGGGATGGCGGAATTGGCAGACGCAGCGGACTCAAAATCCGCCGATCGCAAGGTCGTGGGGGTTCGACCCCCCCTCCCGGCACCAAGCAAACCAAATTTACATCCTTCGTTTACGGCGTGTTCGTGGTGCGGCGCGGCTGATTCGTGCGGCGCGCTGTTCAGCGCTGACGGCCGGGCAGGATGAAGTGCTGTGAGCAGCGGGGCTCGTAGGAATCGCCGGGGAGTTTGATGGGAGTGTCGAAGGGCGCGGGCTTGCCGTCGATTAGGCGCTGCGAGTAGAGGGCGCGGGCGCCGCAACTGCAGTAGGCCATGCATTCGGTGATGCTGCCGCCGTAGGCGTTGACGAGCCAGGTCAGGTTGAGCATCTCGCCGAAGGGCATGGCGCGGAAGTCGAGATCGAGGCCGGCGACGAGAACGTCGTGGCCTGAATCGAGCAGGTGTTTGACGAAGAGAAAAAGTTGATCGACAAACTGGCCTTCGTCGATGGCGATGCACTCGACGCGCTTGCCGATTTTTTGTTCGGTTTCGCGGATTGCGGTGAGGACTTCCCACGGATTGTTGGCCTGGAATTCAATGGCGCTCATTTTGCCGCCGCCGTTGGGATTGCGGCTCTCGACTACGCCGGGACCGCCTTTGGTGTCGTCACTGGGCTTGAGCACAAGGACATGCTGCTTGGCATATTGGCGGCGCATATCGGCGCGGCGCAGCAGCTCGGCTGTCTTGTTGCTGCGCATCGGGCCCATCATGAGTTCGAGTTTGCCTTGCAAGTGCGAGTCTCCTTATTCGAGCCGGAATCAGCTCCAAAACGCAAAAGCGCGGAGCGCGCCTTCCGGCTTTTCATCATAACGCGGTGGAGAGAGGAGGTGGGGTTGCGCTGTGGCGTCATTTTGGGCGGATTTTCGGTGGTCGGTAAGTTTGGAAAGAAATCCCTTAGGGGCTAAAGCCCACAATTCATTTGGCGCAACTTACGGCACAACTAAAGTCGTGCCCCTTCAAGGCGGATTGAAATTGGCGGCTACTGGATTTTTCGGTGCGCCCAAAAAAATAGTGGCGAAAAAGCAAATGAAAAGGTGCACGCCTAACGGATGGTTGCTGCGCCGCGAATTATCTTTTTGCGAGTTATCTGGCGAGGGCTCTTAGTTCGGCGTCGACGGCGGCTTTCATCACGCCACAGTCGCCGAAGAAATGGACGAGATCGCCGGAGAGTGTCTGAGGCTCGACGGCCGATGCGGCAGATGCTTGCGCGGCAGCATACGGAGATGCCGGATTAATACTCGCCTGGAGAGTGGGGCTTGCGCTCGAATAGGGATTCTCGCGCGGAACGGAAGTCATGCGCATTGCGCCGCCGCCCTGCGCATCGAGGATGAGCGAAGTGAGCTTGCGCGCCAATGGGAGCGGGAAACTTTCCGCGACGAAGACCAGCTTGCCGCGCGTGGTGATGACGACCGGGCCTTCGTCGGTGGAGTAGACCTGCTCCAGCGATCCGTCACTTAGCGATCCGACAGCGATCGAGCGGAGTGATCGGCGGAGGTCTTGCAGTTGAAGGCTGGAGTATTTGCGGCCAAGATTCTTGGCGTAGAGCTTGGTGAAGACCTGCGCGGAGTCGGCGTTTTTCCAAACTGAAAGATAAAAAAGGCCGAGGGATTTTGTGCTGGCCTGTTCTTCAGGAGTAGTCGCGCTGCGCAGTTGGCCGGCCCAGTAGAGGCCGCCGTCCCAGGCCGGCGTCAGGTCGCGGGAGGCGTTGTCGCCGCCGAATAGCTCGGTGATGATGTGCACGTCGAGCTCGCCGATCTGGCCGATGTCATAGGGCACGTAGAGCGGATCGACGAGGGGATGAATGTTGGGCAGCAGGGGAATGGCGGGGATTTTTTTCTGCTCGTAGACGCGGGGATTGATGATCTCCCAGCTCGACGTGGGCGGGCGGTCAAGCGCGCCGGAAAAGGCCGCGGTCTGGCCCTGATCCATCCAGATGTCCTGCTCAAAGCTGAGGCCCTCGCGGTAGGGAAAGAGCATCGATTCCGAAAGCAGAAGCGGAGCGCGTGCCATGACCGGCGAATCTTCATTGGAGTTCATCTGCGCGCGGACGACATCGAGCACTTCGGGATCCTTGACGAGGCTCTTGCCCAATGGCTTGAGAATGTAGTCCATCATTACGGCGGTCGCCTGGCCCTCTGCCACGGCATCGCGTGCGGTATCCATTTCGTCGCGGGCGAGGTGATCCTGATCGCCGGCTGCATCGTGCGAAACATCGTCGGGCGTCTGGTCGTCCCACTTCTCGAGGTTGGCGTGCTGATCCTGCAGGGCGTGAGTCAGCTCATGGGCCATCACAGGCTTTTGCTCGTCGGGATCTATCCAATCGAGAATGTTTACGGTTTTGGTTTTGGAGTCGTAGTAGGCCTCGATTTGTTCTTTGAGCAGCGCCAGCAGAAAAGGCTTGAGCTCGAAGTCGCGGTCGAGCAGGCCGAACTTTCTAAGCACGACCTCATCGCGCTCCAGGCGCTTGGCGCCCTCGTCTTCGTTGAATTTTTCGTCGAGATAACTTTCTACGGCGGCGCGGGTGGTGAGGGTGCGCTTGACGGTGCTCTTGATGGGCAGGCCGGTTTCATCGGAGGAGAATTTGATGAGCTCGTCGACGAGGGCGAAAAGCTGCTTGGCCTGCTCGGGAGTGATTCGCGTGGCGGTTTTGCCGGCAGATTTGGCGGCTTGGTCGACGTCGCGGGCCGGGGAGGGGTTTGCCGAGGCAGAGGGCGTAGCCGGGCGAAGGCTGCTGGGGCGCGGGAGCAGATTGCTGCGACTGGGCCGCCGTTGCGGCCGCCGCCAGGGAGATCAGGAGGGCGAAGATTCCCCAGCGCCCGGGTCGTGCTGTTTTGGTGTGCCGAACTCTCATCGATACTCTGTGCAAAATTGGACTCCCTGTGAAATTGGTCTCCGCGTGCGATTGGACTCGTCGCCAGATTGCGTGCAATTCCGGGTTCAAGTGCCTGGATTCCAGCTTCTCACTTCAAGGCTATAATCAGGATGCGGTTTGACGCCAAGTTTAGAGAGAAAATCCGGCGCCGGACCGCGGAAGAATTCCCCATGCCTGAAACCGATCTTGCCGCAAAACCTGCAGGCCACAGCGCTGGCCGCAATGCTTGAATCCGGACATACACCGCACGAGCTTACCGTTTACCGCGGGGCGTTGACCCCACGAGAGTTGGACGCGCCGGAAGTGGAAACAGCGGCGCTGGCCTTTGGAGCCGCGTCTGCACGACCTGGGCTGGATGCGGCGCGTTGCCGTTCGCGGGGCCGACCGCTTCCGCTGGCTGAGCGGGATGGTGACCAATACCGTCAACGATCTATTTCCCAACACCGGCGCCTGGAATCTGGTGCTGAACGCGCAGGGCCACATCCAGGGCGACCTGACTGTGTGGCGCGGCGGCGAGGAGCCTTCGCCGCAACGGCGAAGTGCTTCGGGTACAGGGGCCAAGGGCGGCGACCCATTGCTGGGAACGCCGTTTGCCGGGGAGTCCGAGCTGGAGCTGGAGATTGCGGCAGACCAGTTTGAAAAACTGCTGGCGCACCTGAACAAGTTCATCATCATGGACGATGTGGAACTGGTTCCGCTGGGCGAAGAGCAGGTGGGAGAGACGGGCTCGGAGACCGCGATCGGCATGACCGGGCCAGAGGCGGGCGAAGTGCTGGAACGCGTGGGCCTGCCGGTGATCACGAGCGCGATGGCGGGGACGACCGTGGAGTGGAACGGCTGGGACGTGACGATTCGACGCGGCTATGGCGCGCTGGCGCAGCATTACGAATTCTGGCTGCCATCGGCGGGCCTGGCGAAGCTATGGCCGTGCCTGCGCACGGGCGGGGCTACGCCGGTCGGTTGCGCATCGCTTGATGCATTTCGAATCGCCGAGGGGATTCCGGCGTACGGAATCGACATGGTGGAGCGCGACCTGCCGCAGGAGACGTCGCAGATGCGGGCGCTGCACTTTGCCAAGGGCTGCTACCTGGGCCAGGAGATTGTGGAGCGCATTCGATCGCGCGGGAACGTGCACAGGCATCTGCGGCCGCTGGAGCTTTCGGGGCCGGTGCCTGCGGGCGGCGCGGAGTTGACTCTGGAAGATGGGACAGTTGTCGGCCAGATCACGGAGCGCGGCGGAGTTGGCGCTCGCGACCGGAAACCGTGTATTCGCTTTGGGTATGGTGCGTTCGGAGGCTGAGGCTAGCGGACAGGTTTTCGCATACAAGGCGGGAGCTGCGGGCACGGCGCGAATTCTGGAAGCGCCGCCGAAGCTGGGCAAGAAACGCTAAGACTTGGCAGCGCGGGGACTGCGAAGCGACAGAACTGAAGAGCTCCGGAACTGAGAAGCCGCTAGAGCCGCCGGAACCAAGAAGCGTGGGGCGGGAATGAGAGACTGAAAGCTATGAGCGATACGCCAAAATTTGAAGTGATCGACCGCCGCAAGATGAAAGCGGATGAGGAGAAAGAGGGCGCGCATACCGCGACGCAGGAGCCAGCGAAAGCGGCTCCGGCCGCTCCTCCCGCGGCAACAGGAGAGCCGTCGCCGGGTCCGCGCCTGGTTGTGAACGAGGCTAATCGCGAAGAAACAAAGGGGCGCGAAGACGCCAAAGAGACTGGCGCAGCAGGAGCGGTGGGCGCATCAGAGGCAGAATTGCTGGACGGATTGCCTCCAGCGCCGACGGCCGCGGAGAGCCACGAGCAGAAGACCGCTTACGATGCCTCGGCACAACGGCTGGAGGAGCTGGTTCGCGCGCAGAATCCAGCAGCGGGCCCGCAGCCGCCCATGGGATTTGACCAGCTTGTGCAGCAGTTCTACGTGACCGCGATGTTGCAGATGGGTGCAGGCACGCAGGAGGGACAGCGGCCGCGCGTGGACATTATGGGCGCGCGCGCCACCATCGATCTGCTGGGGGTTCTGGCGGAAAAGACGCGCGGCAACCTGACGCCCGCGGAAGATCGCATCTTGCAGACGGTGCTCTTCGAGGCGCGGATGGCTTTTCTGGAGCTGACCAGCATGATGAGCGTGGCCACAGCGCCGCCGGTGCCGCCGGCAAAGAAGTGAGGGAAACAGCTCCTAGCCGCTAGCTGCTAGCTTCTAGCCGTTCTTGCCCCGGTAACAGCCCTGGTAACAGATCCGCTCACTTTAATGGCTGTCATTGCGGTCGATTCAATTCTCGGGTTTGCATTAGTGGGAACTCTTCGGCTTATCGCCGGCAAAAGGCAGCTCGTAACTAGAAGCTAGAGGCTAGAAGCTTGAATGCAAGGCACACTCACATTTCTGGGAACGGGAACCTCGATGGGGGTTCCGACGCTGGCCTGCGAATGCCCGGTGTGCACATCGCTCGATCCGCATGATCGCAGGCTGCGGCCTTCGGTGCTGTTGCGCTGGACGCTGAACCCGCAGAGCCGGATCGCAACGGCGGCGGAACGCGCGGCAATGAACGAATCGTGGTGATCGATACCGGTCCGGACTTTCGCGAGCAGGCGCTGCGCGAGCGCCTGACGCATGTGGACGCGGTGTTTTATACGCACGCTCACGCGGATCACATTCTGGGGATGGACGATCTGCGCCCGCTGAGCTTTATTGCTGCGAAGAGGGGTGGCCCGATTCCGCTCTACGCCGATCGAGAAGCGGCAGCGGTCCTGGAGCGGACATTCGCTTACACATTTTCGCCGCAGGCGACTTATCCGAATCGGGCGCGCGTGGAGCTGATTCCGCTTGCCGAGCGCAACACATTGTTCGGCGTGGAGTTCGTGCGCATTCCGCTGCTGCATGGCGAGCAGCCCATTGCCGGATTCCGCTTTGGCAACGCAGCCTATATGACCGACGTGAGCGCGATTCCGGAAGAGAGCTTTTCGCTTCTGGAGGGTATTGAAGTGCTGGCGATTTCGGCGCTGCGCCACACGCCTCACCCCAGCCACTCCACTGTGGAGCAGTCGCTTGAGTGGTCGCGGCGCATCGGCGCTAAGCAAACCTGGTTCACGCACATCGCGCACGATCTGGGCCACGAAGAGACCAATCGCACGCTGCCCGAGGGCGTGAAGCTGGCGTACGACGGGCTGAGCGTGCCGGTGACGCTATGAGAGCGAGCCGATGCAAGCAGCGGATCAGACTGCGCCGGGTTCAGTGACGCCGGTCGGGATCGCGGGCGTTTGCGGTTTTTCGTTCGCTCGATGAGATTCCCGCCGGGTTTGGCCCAACGGTGGCCGCAGTGGGCAACTTCGACGGCGTGCACCTGGGGCATCGCGCGATTCTTGCCGCAGCGGCAGCGGAGGCGCGGAATACGGGCGCGCGCTCGGTAGCGATCACTTTCGATCCGCACCCTGAGCAGTTTTTGCGCCCGGCGCGGGCACCACGGCTGATCACGCCGTTGCCCGAGCGGCTGCGGCTGCTGGGCGAAACAGGGATCGATGCTGCGCTGGTGCTGACTTTCGATGCCGCTCTCGCGCGATTGTCACCGCGCGAATTTGTGCAGCGGACCCTGATTGAGGCGCTCGGCGTGCGCGCCATGCATGAAGGACAGAACTTCCGCTTTGGGCACGGCGCGACCGCTGGAGTGCGGGAGCTGGCTGCGCTGGGCGAGGAGCTTGGATTCGCGGTGCACGTCCAGGACGCGGTGCGCGTGCGCGGGCTGGAGGTTTCAAGCTCGGCTATTCGCAGCGCTGGTTAGCGCGGGCGACATTCGGCGGGCGCGATGGATGCTGGGGCGGCCGTTCGCTGTGCTCTCAACGCCTGCGTCGGGGCGCGGCATCGGCACGCGACTGCTGGTGCCTACGGTGAATCTTGCGCCATACGACGGCTTGCTGCCGGCTTTTGGCGTTTACGTGACGCGGCTCAAGGTGGATGGGCGCGCGTTTCAGGCGGTGACGAATGTGGGCAACCGGCCGACGTTCGGCGAGCCGTCGTTTGCGGTCGAGTCGCACATTCTTGACTTTGAGCCGGTGGATCTCAGCGAAAAGACGCCGCTGGAGCTTGAATTCCTGCTGCGCCTGCGCGGCGAGCATGAATGGCCGTCACCGGAAGCGCTGAAGGCGCAGATATTCAAGGATGTAGCGCGCGCGAAGCGGTACTTCCGGCTGGCTGGAGCGAATCGGGCTTAGGCGTTCAGGAAAACGCTATCAATGCCTGGCGGTGCGGTGCCGGGGCGGCGCAAGCGATGCGTTGTTGGCGGGGACACTGGCGCGTCGTGCCCTTTTGAAGCACATCCGGCTCCATGAAAACATTTTCGAGCTCCTTCAAAACGCGCTCAAGCTGGCCCCCAGCGCCGGAAATGATTGATTGACTTGAAACGATACAGAGATTAAGCTTTTCTCAGGTTTCTCCCCCACCCGATAACTCTCAAGTATTTTTAAATTTTTCTTCGTGTCGAGCACTTGAAGACCTTCGACCAGTTGTCACGCCGAAGTGTAAGCGAAGGCGGTCAGCCGTCGAGGGTGAGGTTTATTTATCCAACGCGGCCGGACTGCACGGGCCAGCGCAGCAGGATCAGAGAAGCCGGGATCAGATAAGCCAGGACCAGTGAAATCAAGGAAAGGTGGCGCTCATGAATTCACCAGATTCGATGGAAATGAGCAACGACATGCGGTCGCTAGCGGCTGGAAGCGACGCTCGCGGGGAGGCCATGGGTGGCCGCGCCCAGTTACTGTCGATTGCGATCCTCGATCCGAATTTTGAGCGCCGCAACGTAGTGGCCGGCATTCTGTGTGGGCTGGGATCGAATGCGATCAAGCCGAGAGTGACGACTCTGATGAACGTCGAGGATTTCCGCTCGCTCTCGAGACAGGATTTCAAGATCGTATTCGTGGCCGTTGATGGAGATGCGGAAGTTGCCATGACGACGATTGAAACCGTCTGCAGCAGCGGCTCGGCCATTGCGGTGGCCTACTCGCCCTCCACGAACGACGACTTGCTGATCAACTGCATCAGGGGAGGCGTGCGAGAGTTTCTGCTCTATCCATTCTCGCCGGCCGTGGTTGAAGCTGCTTTGAACCGGGTGAATGGCCGCGGCCTGCTGGCGCCGGAACCAAAGAAAGTGGTGGGCAAGACCTTCGTATTTATTGGAGCGAAAGGCGGCTCGGGCGGCACCACCGCTGCGTGCAATTTTGCAGTCTCGATGGCAAAGGATTCGAAGAAGGAAACGCTGCTGATCGATCTCGACCTGCCGCTGGGCGATGCGAGCTCTGGTCCTTGGAGTCGCCAGGCGAATTCTCAACATTCGATGCATTGAGCGATCCTGATCGGCTCGATTCCACTTTTCTCAGGAAAATATTGGCTCAACACAGTTCTGGTTTGTACGTACTTGGCGCGCCGGGTCAATTTGTCGGGTCCAGCGCGACCCGCGAGGGGATCGACAAGCTGATTGAGGTTGCGTGCAGGACATTCGAATACGTTGTGGTTGATGCAGGCTCCCGGTGGGATCTGGCGCAGACTCGCGTCTTCGATATGGTTTCGACGATTTATCTTGTCACGCAGGTTGGCATCGCCGAGTTGCGCAACGCCAATCGCCTGATCACTGGATGCCTGCAGCCGTATTCACAAAAGCTTGAGATTGTGTTGAACCGGTATAAGGACATGAAGTTCGGCATCGAGTCCGATGCGATTGAGAAGGCCCTTACGCGGCAGGCCGATTGGCGGATTCCCAACGACTACGAGGCAGTTTCGGAAATGCAAAACACCGCTACGCCATTGGCCCTCAAGGAGTCGAGAATTCAGCGGGCGATCCAGAAGATGGCCCAGATCGCGTCGGGACTCCCCAGCGAACAAGAACGGAAGAAAAAGAGATTCGGCCTGTTCGGCTTCGCATCAGGGGTTTGAGGGCAACGCGGGCCTGACGATTCGGCGCTGCGATGGCCTCGGAACGAATTGGGCTGCCTTTGCGACTGGAGTGCTGCGAGGTTTTGCGCGCTGCACGGCTGGCGAGAGTTCCGACTGCGGGCCCTTTGAAGGTTGGTTGGGTGAAGCTTGATTGGGCAAAGCTGGATCGAGCGTTGCAGAATCCTCGTTGCCGGACTCGTCAGCGGAAATTGTTCGTCGTCTTTGCCGGCGATGGCGGCGCGCATGAAGTTGATCCAGATGGGCAGCGCGGCCACGGCGCCGGTTTCCTTTTTGCCCAGCGATTCGCGACTGTCATAGCCCACCCACACGCCGCAGGTGACCGAGGGCGAGAAGCCCAGAAACCACGCGTCGGTGAAGTCGCTGGTGGTTCCGGTTTTGCCGCCGAGCGGATGGTTCAACTGCGCCGCGGCCTGCGCCGGTGCCGTGCTCGGTGACGCCGCGCAGCAGCGTCATCATGGTGCGCGCCGTTTGCTGGTCGATGCACTTCGTCGACCGCGGGCGTGTCCTCCCAGAGAGTGATTCCGTCGGCGTTGGAGACTTTGCGGATGAGGTGCGGCGCGACGCGAATGCCGTCGTTGGGGAAGACGGCGTAGGAGGCCACCTGCTCCTCGAAGCGTGATCTCGACCGCGCCCAGCGCCACGGGCAGATACGGCGGAATGTTCGAAGTGACGCCGAAGCGGTGCGCCACGTCAATGACCTTGCGAATGCCCACGCGCGCGGCCAGCTTGAGCGCGGGAATGTTGCGCGACTCGGCGAAGGCATTGGCGACGGTCATCGCGCCTTTGTAGTCGTTCTCGTAGTTGTGCGGCACGTAGTCGCCGAAGCGCACCGGCCCGTCGACGATGATGTCGGTGGGCTTGACGCCGTCTTCAATGGCCGCGGTGTAGACGTAGGGCTTGAAGCTGGAGCCGGTCTGGCGCTCGGCCTGCGTGGCGCGGTTGAAGACGCGAGAGCGCGTAGTCGCGGCCGCCCACCATGGCCAGCACGTCGCCGCTGGTGTTGTCGATGGCCATCAGCGCGCCCTCGCGCGCCGGAGTCCTGCTCGAGCGATGCGCGGCGCGCACCGCTTTCCGTGGCCGCGGTCATGCGGACGTAGATGATGTCGCCGGGTTTGACGAGCTGCGTCGCCGTAGCGCTGGCCGGTCCATTGCCAGTCGGCGGGCAGCAGCACAATCTCGGAGCCTGGCTGGCCGGGCGGGCCAATGCGCGCGTGAATCTCAAGCGGAAGCACGCGCGTGACCAGCGCGTGAACGTAGTCGCCGGGGCCTGCCGTGCACGGCCCAGTCGGGATGGCGATAGCTTTCGAGCGTCGCGCCGGAGCAAGGACATTTTCGAGCTTGCCGCGCCATCCGTGACGGCGCTCGTAGGCAGCCACGCCGTCGACCACGGCGCGATTGGCCGTCTGCTGCAGGTCGAGATCGAGCGTGGTGTCGACGCGCAGGCCGGCCTCATGCACCTCTTCGGTGCCGAAGCGCTTGTCGAGTTCTTCGCGCACTTCTTCCTGGAACCACGGCGCAACCAGGCCGACGGGCTGCGCCATGTGCAGGCCGAGCGGAGCGTTGCGCGCGGCTTCAGCCTGGGCGTGAGTGATGACGCCGTCCGACTCCATCTCGCTGAGCACGAGGTTGCGGCGGCGCAGCGCGCGCTCGGGATTGAGCATCGGCGAAAATGCCACCGGCCCCTTGGGCAGGCCGGCGAGCAGCGCCGCCTCAGTCAGCGTGAGGTCTTTGGCGTGTTTTGAAAAGAAATACTCCGAGGCCGCTTCAAAGCCGTACTTTCCGCTGCCCAGATAAATCTGGTTGCCGTAGAGCGTGAAGATCTGCTCCTTGGTGAAGGCGCGCTCGATCTGGATGGCGAGATACGCCTCCTGCACTTTGCGCATGGCGGTGCGGTCGGAGGAGAGAAAAAGATTGCGCGCCAACTGCATGGTGAGCGTGGATGCGCCCTGGGCGCGGCCGTGGCAGCGGATGTCGTGCCAGGCGGCGCCGGCGACGCGAAAGACGTTGATGCCCCAGTGCGACTCGAAGTTCTTGTCTTCAATGGAGATCACGGCCTGGCGCAGGACGGGCGCGAAGCCGTCGTAGCCGACCACTTCGCGGCGCTCCAGCGCGAAGGAGCCGATGATGCGGCCCTTGCGGTCGTAGAGATCGGTGATGGTGGAGGGCCGAAAGTGCTCGAGGTCTTGAATCTGCGGAAGATCGACGGAGTAGACCAGCGTGAGGCCGGCCAGCGAGCCGGTGATAGCCGCAAGCAACACCAATGCCGCGATAGCGGAGCGCCCGGCTATCTTGTGGCGATTGCGCGCGGGGAGCGGCGGTGCGGAGGATCGGCGTGCGCGCGTGGACTGGCGCGGGTTGCGCCCGTCTTGTCCGACGGGGGTCCGCTCTAGCTCGGGCCGTTCTTTTCGGCCCGCTCTTTCGGCGGTTGATTGGACGTAGTAGCCAAGGCGGGGCTGGCCTCACGGGCAGGCCTCCGCCGTGCGAGGCGGAGGAGTGCCTCACTTCAAGGCTAGCACTGGTTCGCTAAAGGAAGATCGAATGCCGCGCGTGACGGTGTTACCTCAGTCAAGAGTGGGAAATGCGCGCGCAAGGCGGGAAGAACTAGATGGGAACGGGTGAACGATCAACCGATCTGGTCTGGTTCTTAAAGGTCTGGTCCTTACGGGTCTGGTCCCTATTAGCTCTTTGCCTTCAGCAGCGACAGTGCATGATTCAGCGGCTCGTCGCCATTGGATGGAGGCAGCGGCTCGCCATCATCCTGAGGCGAAGCGACGACAACGTTGGGCGTGACCGCAACATCCTCAATTTTTTTGCCGTCAGGATCTTCGTATTTGGCCACGGTCAGCATGAGGCCAGCGCCGTCGGGCAGGTCGATGGTTTTTTGGACCGTGCCCTCGCCGAAGGTGTGCTCGCCAACTACGTCGCCGCGCTTGAGGTCTTCAATGGCAGCGGCGGTGAGCTCAGGCGCGCCGTAGGTGCCGCGGTTTACCAGCACTGCTACCGGCGCATCGGTCAGGCACGAGCGAAGGATCGGCGCTGAAGGTCTGCAGCGGATACTTCTGGCCCTCGAGCGATGCCAAGGTTCCCTGCTTGATGAAGAAGTTGGCCAGGCGCAGTCCCTGACTTGGATCGTCGCCGGTGGTGTCGCGGAGGTCGAGAAGAATCTTGTGGCCTTTTCCTGCGGCTTTGATGCGGGCAGCGATGTCGTCTACGCGAGCCGCGGTCAAAACGCCGGGCTTGAGATAGAGGATGGTCGCGTTCTCGTAGAACTGCTCACCCAGCGGCGGAGTAGCGAGCACGCCGCGCGTGAGGGTGATCTAGTCGGGATCGGGTTTGAAGGGCCGGACCACCGAGATTGTGACCGTGGTGCCGGGCTTGCCGGTGAGCATGAAGCGAACGATGGCCAGCGGCAGATCATGAGTCGACTGACCGTCAATCAGATCGATCACGTCGCCGTCGCGCAGATGATCCTGGTCGGCGGGCGACCCGGGCAGCACATTGACGACCGTGGCGTAACCAAAGCGCTTGGAGATGGTGAGCCCCACCTGCGCATTGTCGGTGGCAGGGCGGTCTTTATAGATCTTGTACTCGGCCGGCGTCAGATAGCTGGAATCGGGATCGAGCGAGTCGAGTAGGCCGTGGAGAGCGCCGGTGGTGACAGCGGGAATGTCTGGGCGGGGTAACGTAGTAGTTCTGAATCTTGCGCAGAACCTCGGCGTAGACGCGCATCTGCTTGTATGCGGCATCCTGTTCGTCGCCGGCATGGACGCCGATCCAGCCGAGCTCGCCCAGAACATAGCTGATGCCGAGGCCGGCAAAGATCACAAGGGAGATTGCAAAGACAAAACGCTGGAAAAATCGGGACACTCACACCACCAAAGCAGCATTAAAACGGACGCCAGCTGCGCACACTCTATAGACGCAATGATACCCCAAGTAGCTCTCAGAAAACTTGACGAGCTCTCGGAAGTAACTGAGGCAACGGGGATGGAGGGGTTGGAACGGGGTGGAGGTGTGCGGCCGGCCACGGGAAAGCGTTCCATCTGAACATTAGTGGGGCAGGACGAAGCCAATGGTGAGGCGATTGCCATCCCCATTGCCGATTTTGAGGCGATGGTAGGCGATGGTGCTGGCGAACCTGCGCATGAGAAGGATGCCGCGGCCCCCGGGGCGAAGAAAGTCCTCAGGCGTGGGCGCGGGGAGTTCCTCGATTAACGAAGGATCGAGGGGATCGAATGGGGGGGCCTGATCTTCGATGGTGAAGATGAGTTCGTGCGCGTTTGGCGAGGCGCAGTCGACGGTGAGGGTATGGCCGGGTTGACCGCTGTAGCCGTGGCGGATGACGTTGGAGATTGCTTCTTCGAGGCAAAGATGGATGCCGAAGGCCGAATCGGGCGGGATTGCGTATTCGGCGATGATGGCCTCGGTCCACGTCCAGAGCGCGGCCATATCCTCGAGCTGACTGTTCAGGGTCAGCCGGGACGCGGGCTTAACTGTGTCTTCAGCGTGCATGGTCTCCGTCAGGAGAATAGTTGCGTTCATTGCAGTGCTGCCGTCGCCGCGGCCAAATCGTGGTGAATGGGCAGAAGCGAATCGATATTACTGGCTTTGAGAACCGATTCCACCATTTCTGTCGGCGCGTAGATGACGACTTTTCCGCCCTTGCTGAGCACCGCGCGCGCGGGAAGCACGATGGACCGCAAACCCATCGAACCCAGGAAGGAAACCTTTTCCAAGTCGATCAGTAGTTTCTTCGCGCTGCCCGCGATCAGATTCATCTTGAGGTCGACGGCCGCAGCGCCTCCGATGTCCATGCGCCCATCCAGTTCCACCCTGGTGATGCCGCCGTCCATTTCCTGCGTGGAGAGTTGCATTTGCATTGCCCTTTTCTTTCGGTCGAAATTCGGGATTCTACGAACCCGATCGTACCGGCGGATTGTGACAGTGCTGTTACAAACTAAAAAGATCAGAACAGATCGCTGAGGCTCGTGTTGAAGGAGATCGACAGTACCGCGTCCTTGCTGATCGGCACGGTGATTTTCGAGTCTGCCTTGCCGTTTTCCAACAGTTGAACCTTGAGGGTCTTGCCCTTCTTGACCTTGAAATCACTGCTCAGGGGCTTGGAATCCCACTCCTGGCCGCCGCTCTTGAACGAGACCTGGAACTGCTGCATTCCAGGGGGCGCATACAAATTGTCCAAGCTGGTGCCATCACCGGTGATGAAGTGTATGTAGGACTTGTTGTTCATCGATACGGTGAAAGGTAGGCCCTTGGGGAATTTGCTGACGTCGATCTTCAACTTGCCGTTTTTGTTCGGGTCGGCTTTCCTTGGATCGAACGCCGATGAAGCCGAGGGTGCGGGCTGGGTTTTTGCCGGGGTGGGGTTGGCGGCATCTGGCTTGGTCGCGGGAGCCGGTGGTGGCGTGACCACGGCGACGGGCTGCGGCGGCGCGGTTGTTGTTTTGGCGGAAGTGGGCTTGCCCGCGGATGGCTTCGCCGACTTTGGCGAGCCGGGACCGGGTTTGGTTGGCGCAGCGACAGGAGTGGTGACAGGACCGGTTACGGGAGCAGGCGTAGTGGGGCCGCCAGGCTGAGTTTGGGGCAAGGTTTGGGGAGGATTCTGCTGCGGCCCTGGAGAAGGAATTGTGACCACCTGATGCGGCGGCTCGGGCGGATTGCGATGCGTGTACCAGTACCAGCCACCGGCGATCACAGCTGCCAGGCCCGCAACGGAAAGCAACGCGGTTCCGAAGAGCGTCTCAAATGACTTGGCAGGCTTCTTTGGAGTGGGCGTCTGAACCGGCCTGCCGGTCTGATCGACTGTGACGGCCTGCGCAGGGGGATAGAATGCGCCTGCGCCAGCAGCGCCCGGACCGAGAGTGACGTCAGAGTTTACCGGAGGAGGAGCAAAATTAGCGGATGGCGATATTGTGGTTCCGGCGCCCAGGCGCAAGGCGGCCAGCTCCTGGGCCATCTCCTCGCCGGTCTGAAAGCGATCCGCAGGACTTTTGGCGAGGGCACTTGAGAATGACCGCTTCATAACGAGCAGGAATGGCGGGATTGAGTTTTGCCGGCGGAATCGGCTCAGTGTAGACGACCTTGTAGGAGACGGCGGTCATGGTCTCGCCGGGAAATGGCTGCTCGCCGGTGGCCAGCGAGTAAAGAATCACGCCGAGCGAAAAAAGGTCGGCGCGGCCGTCGATGGGCGAACCGGTGAACTGCTCGGGCGGCATGAACGAAGGCGTGCCCAGCAACTGCCCGGTGGTTGTGATGTCGCTGGACGCAAGCTTGGCGATGCCAAAGTCGGTGATGCGCGGCCGCTCGCTGCCGTAAACCGCTTTCGAAGTCATGAGAATGTTGGCGGGCTTGATGTCGCGGTGAATCACGCCTTGCCGGTGCGCGTAGCCGAGAGCTTCGGCGATTTGCTGAACGATTTCGGACACGCGATCGAGCGTGTACCGCTCGCCCTTCTTGATGACGTCGGCAAGGTTTCTGCCTTCGACAAACTCCATCACCAGGAACGGCACGCCGGCATCGTCGCCCACGTCGAAGACGGGCACAATTCCGGGATGCGCCAGCACGCCGGACGCGCGCGCCTCGCGGTAAAAACGCGTCCTGTACTCTTCGCTTTGAGCGCCTTCGAGCGCGGTGGTATGGATGGTTTTGAGGGCGACGATGCGGCCGACGGCAGGGTCGCGGGCTTTGAAAACACTTCCCATGGCCCCGCGGCCCAATTCCTCGACAATCTCATACCTTCCAATGACTTTGGGGTCGCCCATGGTGAGGATTGTACCAATCCAATGCGGCAGTTATCAGCAGATTCGGCGCTCAAGAATGTCAACCGCCGAAGCGGGTCAAAGATAGCAGATTTAAATCTGCGGGGCTAGGCCGCCTTGCGGTAGCGAACAACCAGCAGCGTCAGGTCGTCTGACTGATGCTCGCCCCTGCGTAAAGTCGCGCACTCCGTCGAGGATGGCCGCTTGCAGATCTTCGATCGACTCGGGATCGCGGCCGGACATGACTTTGGTTAAGCCCGGAGACCTCGAACAGCTCGTGGTCGGGATCCTCGGCTTCCGTAACGCCATCGCTGAAGAGAACGAGCGTGTCTTCCGGCTCAAGCTGGAGCCGGACCGACGTGAACTCCGCCTCGGGAATGAGGCCAACGGGGAAAGATCCTTCGGTGTAGAGTTCGCTCACTTGACCCTTTCGCAGCAGCAGCGGCGACGGATGGCCCGCCTTGATGTATTCGAGCATTCCGTCCGCGCCGACCATTCCGATAAACATGGTGGCGTAGCGGCCGACTTCCGCGTGGCGGCAAAGGAAGCGATTGACGTGATTGAAGACTTTTACGGGATCGGCGCCCATGGTCAGTCCCGACAACGCGCCTTGCAGCATGGTTGTGAGCAGCGCCGCGCCCAGGCCTTTGCCGCTGACGTCGGCAATCAGGATTGCGGTGCGATCCTCGCTCATCGGAACCACATCGTAGTAGTCGCCGCCCACTTCATGGCAGGGATAGTTGACGCCGGTGACGGCCAAGTGCGGACAGTCGTTCAGATTCTGCGGCAAAAGCGCCTGCTGAATGGTGCGCGCAATCGACAACTCCTGCTCCAGCCGCTGGCGCTCGCGTTCGCGCTCTACCAGGCGCGCGTTGTCCATAATGCTGGCGGCCTGCACGGCGAGCGCATCGAGAATCTGGCGGTCGAGCGCGGAAAACGCCGCGATGCGGCGCGAGTCAAGATAGAGCACGCCCAGCAATTGGCCGCGCTCATTGTCCGCGCCCGTGTCGGCGGTGGAGCGCGACGAAGCATACAGCGGGATAGCGACCACCGCGCGCAGCCCCTGAACCACGATGCTCTCGGCGGCCTTCAAATCCAGGCCGGCCAGGTTCAGGTCTTCAGTAATCACGGCCGCCTGTTTGCTGATCGCCTGGTTGATCGCGGTCTGGCTGGGGTTGAGCGTTTCCGGCGGCAGGTTCTCAGCTTTGTTGCTGCGGGCCTGGTGAACACGCAGCGCGCCGGTCGAGTCAGGCTCGATGAGCAGCCCGCGGTCGGCGTGCGTGACGGAGATGGCATGATCGAGCATCGTGCCCAGCACGGCATCAAGAGGAAGCTGCGAGTGAAGAAGCGATGTAGCTTCAAGCAGCAGATTGAGCTTGTTCAATCCGCCGGAGCCCGTCGTGCTCGTGAAGTCGGAGATAGAACCGATGCGGGTGAGCAGGTTGGCCACTTGCGAGTCGTGTCGCGCGGATGGGGCCGGAGCCGATGCCCCATGGAAGACGATTCGATAACTGTCTTCGATGCCGAAGGTGATCGTGTCGCCGTCGCGCAACAGGTGGCGATCGACCCTGGCGCCATTCACAAATACGCCATAGCGGTTGCCGCGGTCCTGCAAACGGAAGCCGGCGCCCTCTGGCGTAATCGTCGCGCAATTGCGAGAGATGCGCCCATCGGACAGCTGCAATGCGTTGTCGCCCACGCCGCCGCGGCCGATGTTGAAAGGCCCGTGAGTCAGGTCGTGATTCTCGCGCGAACCGTCAGGGGCGATGACTTCGAGTGCGGCTTCGGCCTGCGAGGAATGATTAGCCATGGGATACGACTTGCGCGAGATTCAATGTGGGCAAATTGTAACATGCAGCATCGATGAGACTTGAGAGGGGATTGCGGGCTGCCGGCGGGGTTCGCGGCCGAAAACCAGTGCGAGCGAACAGCGAACGGCTGCTGAAGGTTGGGTCCGCCTGCGCAAATGCTCCGGCGCGACAGCCGGCCTGCCGAGCTATAGCTCGCTGCAAGCGAGCGAAGGCTGGTGGCGGAGGGCAGGATCGAACTGCCGACCTTGGGGTTATGAATCCCACGCTCTAACCATCTGAGCTACTCCGCCGGGAGGGAGCGTTGGCTGAAGAACGACGCACAGCAACGCCAGAATTGATGATACGGGGGACGAGAATGGCAGGTCAAACGAAGCTCCAAGCGAACGCGCGATTGCTGCGCAGACGGCGTGTTGTCTTGGCTCCGATCTCGTCCCTCTAAGCCCATGTACACTCGTCTGCATGAGTTCGCTCCGCATCGCAGCAGTGATCCCCGCGCGGCTTGGATCAACCCGCATGGCGCGCAAGGTGCTGCGCCCGATCGCTGGTCGACCGATGGTGGAGTGGGTGTGGCGTGCGGCCAGCGCCAGCGGCCTGATGGATCCGGTTGTGGTGGCTACCGACGCGGATGAAGTCGCGGAGGCCTGCCGCGCGCGGGCGATTCCGGTAGTGATGACTTCGCCGAGTTGCCCCAGCGGATCGGATCGGGTGAGGGAAGTGGCCGGCCAGATCGACGCAGACATCTATGTGAATATTCAGGGCGACGAGCCGACGCTTACGCCGGATTTCTTTCCGCCGCTTCTGGATTTGTTTCGGCGGCCTGAGGTTGAGGTTTCTACGCTTGCGGTTCGCTGCTCGGCGGAGGAAATCGCGAATCCCAATGCGGTGAAAGTGGTGACGGCGCTGGACGGGCGGGCGCTTTACTTCTCGCGGGCGACGATTCCATTTGACCGCGACGGGATTGGATTCGCCGGCTATCGAAAGCATCTTGGAATTTACGCCTATCGCAAGGCTGCGCTGGAGCGGTTTGCGGCGTTGCCGCCTTCGCCGCTGGAGAAATTGGAGCGCCTGGAGCAGCTACGTCTGCTCGAAAACGGCATTGCGATTTATGTGGCTGACGCGCCGAGAGACACGATTGGAGTGGATACCGAAGAAGATTTGGTGAGGGCCGAGGCGATGCTTAAGGGCGATGCGAGCCAAAGCGGGAGCTAGCGAAGAAAATGAATTGCGCGCAAGATTCGGAGTGCGGCTGCGGCGCTGATCGGCGACGATGAATTCCATGAGCAGCTATCCGCAAATCGCAACCTTGAGTCTTGGCGAAGATTTGACCGGCGAATTCGACGGCTGGCAATGCTTTGACGATGACTCCGACCGACAAAACCACCTTGCAATCTCGTGCGTTCCGACCCTCGATTTCGAGGCCGCGTGGAAGCAGCTGGTCGCACGCGACCGGAATGCGCGCTTCATTTACGGCGTGACGACGACCGGCGTCTTTTGCCGTCCGGGTTGCGCCAGCCGCAGGCCGTTGCGCAATAACGTGCGCTTCTTCGAGACGGTCGTGGAAGCACAGGCCGCCGGCTTTCGCGCGTGCAAACGTTGCGGCGCCACTGCGTTGGGCGCCATTGCATGGAGCAGCCCTTTGGATGAGATCCTTGGGTATATTGAGAAAAATCTCGACCGGCCGGTGCTCCTTAAAGAACTGGGCCGCGTCGCAGGGCTGAGCCCTTTCACTGTGCAGCGGCTGTTCAAGCGCGAGATGGGCGTGAGCCCGTTGCAATATCAGCGTGCGATGCGAGCGGGCAAGCTGCGCGGCGCGCTGAAGCGCGGAGAGAGCGTGACCGATGCAATCTACACCGCCGGGTTTGGCTCATCGAGCCGCGCCTACGAAGGAAATCAATTGGGCATGACGCCGGCGCGATTCGCTCAAGGTGGTAAAGGCGAGGAGATTTCATTTACAACGGCTCGCACGCCCTTTGGCTGGGTAATCGTTGGAGCTACGCCACGCGGACTGTGCTGGTTGTCGCTCGGGTCGAGTTCTGCCGAGGCGGAGGCGAGTCTGCGCGCGGAGTTTCCGGCAGCTACGCTGCGCCGCGACGCTTCGCTTTCGCGGCTGGTGGATGCGGCACTTGAGAGCGTGCGCGAAGGAACTGACCTGGGCGCGGATCGCGATTCGCGCCGGCGAACTTGACTTGCGTGGGACGGTCTTCCAACTTCGCGTGTGGCAGGCGCTGCGACAGATTCCTCGCGGCGAAACGCGGAGCTACTCGCAGTTAGCGCGCGAGATGGGCGATCCAAAATCCACGCGTGCCGTTGCTCGAGCGTGCGCGACGAATCGGGTTGCATTGCTGGTGCCGTGCCATCGCGTGGTGGGCGCCGACGGCTCGCTCACCGGCTACCGCTGGGGCGTGGAGCGCAAGCGGCAATTGCTTAAAGCAGAATCGACTGCAGGCGACAGTTGCTGAAGGCTGAAGGTGCTGGCCGGCGCGGCCAGGCCTGAGTGATGGGTTTCTCAGGCCCGGAACGCAGACCGTTGCAGTCGTGCCTTCGACGAAGATCAGCGAGGCAAGTCCAAGCTGGTCGGTTTCCCACCCTTCGCCAAAGAGAAGGCGAAGGATGGGGCAGCCAGTCTTCGCGCAAGTTCAGCCTGTGTAGCCGCCGGAGGCGTAGACGGTCTGGCCACTGAGCCAGCCGGAATCCTCTGAGGCCAGAAAGGCTGCAACTTCGGCGATATCGTGCGGTTGACCGATGCGGCCAAGCGGAGTTTGAGATGCGGCGTGCTGTGCGAAGTCGCCGCCGATGAAACCTGCGCCGTGCGTGCCTTCAGTTTCGACCAGGCCCGGATTCAGGGCATTGACCCTGAATCTTTTTGGGGCCGAGCTCTTTGGCAAGCGAAACGCTGATTGTGTTGACCGCTCCCTTGGTTGCGCTATAGACCGCGGCGTTCGCGAATCCCGAAGAGACAACAGAGCCGATGTTGATGATGCTTCCGCCCGCGGGATTGAAGCGCTCGACGGCGGCCTGCGTCGTGAGGAGCAAGCCAAGGACGTTGAGGTTGAACTGCTTGTGGAAGTGCTCGGGTGTGATCTGCTCGAGTGCACCGAATTCATAAACGCCGGCATTGTTGACAAGAATGTCAATGGGACCGAGCTGCTCGGCTACGGACTTGACGAAGGGACCGACGGAGTCGGGGTTGGATAAGTCGGCCTGGAAGGCGGTTGCTTTACCACCGGCGGCCTTGATCTCCGCGACCACTTTGTCCGCGCCTGCCTTGCTGCCCGAGTAGTTGACTGCGACGGCTGCTCCGCGAGCGGCCAATTCGCGCGCGATTGCCGCGCCGATGCCTTTGGATGCGCCGGTAACCAGCGCCACTTTGCCTTGAAGATTGGTCATTTCTCTGCTCCCTTAGCGGAATGCCATCAGTTCGACATTTCGATAACTGTCGAATTGATTCAGGGAACGCGAAAGAGGATTCAGAAGGTTTGTGGAAATCTTTTGGCGGCTGTCAGCGCGCTCGGGGCAGCGGGAATCGGGTTCGAGCGCGGTTAAACCGGCGGCCAGAGAGCCGAGAACTCCAGGACGCAGCGTGAGATAGGCGAATTTGCCTTCGCGACGAACCTCGATGAGGCCGGCCGTCTCCAGCTCCTTGATGTGGTGGGAGAGAGTGGCGGCGGAGATGTGCAACGCCGCGAGGGCCTGAGAGCAGCCAAGCGGGCAGCCGGCTTTCGCAATTTGCTGCAGAAGATCGAAGCGGCGTGGATCGGCCAGCGCTTTGAGAACGAGCGCGCGCTGAGCCTGGTTGAGGCGCACTGGCTTGGGAGCTTTGGTTGCTCGCACGGGTTTTAGGACTGCTGGCATCGGAATTTATCTCTCGCACTATAGCTTGCTACCCATTTTAGATCGAAGCTTATTTTTAGATCGAAAATTGCCGGATTTGATTCAGCGGGAAAATTCTTGAAGAGATCGCGCCAAAAGAAAAGGGCGGGCTAGATGCCCGCCCACTTCAATTGATTTCGTTGAATCTAGTGGCAGCCGCCGACCAGTCTGCCCTGCGCGAACTGCTGAGTGTTGGTAAGAAGACTTGGAATCTTGGCGGTCAGTGTTGGCGCCTCGTAGTTGAAGAAGACGCCGGAGCACGCGATATTCCCGTTCAAATGGAAGAGCGCGTAGGTTCCCACGGCTCCGCCGCTGTAACTGGTCTTGGTGCCCGTGATTCCGTTTCCTGACTTCATCAATGTTCCGCCGGATTCGAGCGCTTTGAGCGAGAGCACATACCAGACGCCGTTTGCTCCGGAGCGCGCGTCGGGCGAAGCCGCGTCAAGTTCCTGCGCAAGGCCATCGGCCCTGAGCACAGCATTGAGATGCGAGATCACCGGCGCTTGCGGTACGGGCGGCGCACCTGGCGGCGGCTTGGGCACGTCGAAGACATCCGGCTCGGTGAGCGATTTCGAGAAGCTGTCGATTGCCTCCGTAATTGCGTGCTTGTCAGCTTCATCATGCGTATCTGCTGCTCCAGTTCCGGATGCGGCTGGTTCTGCGGCCGGCGATGCATCCGCACTTCCCTGTGGCGCAACGCAGTCGCGCGCTTTGATGAGCGCAACATACTTTGTGAGGAACGGCGAATGATTCGCGTCGATAGCAGCCAGCGAATAGGGCATGTAATCGTCGGGGATTACGACATCGATGCCGAGCGATCTCAAGTGCCCGGCAACGTCATCGACAAGTGTGCGATCAAGGATATTGCCTTCGAGCGGCTTTGTTTCCGCCGTGGCGCTCAGCAGCGAGGCTGCAAATTCAGCTGCCTGGCTCTCTGGGAACATCCCCATAATGGTGCTGCCCAGAGTGGCGACTGCTCTTGTTGACGCACTTGGCGCGCAATAATGATTGGCGCGAAGGGTCAGCATGTCCATGGTGGAAATGTCAGTGCGCCAGAGCTGGAACTCAGAGAGTGCGCTGGAATCTCCGGCGACGACTACCACGCCTACCGGGCGGACCGCTGATTGCCTGCGCGTTGCAACCGGAGTCGGCTGCGCCAACATTTCGGCCAATGCCGCAACTGAGCGCAGTGGCTTCGGAGTCCATTGCGGTGTAGGTCAGCATCTCCGATTCGATGGCGAATCCTTCCGGATTTGTTGCGCTGGCGTCACCTTGCGGCGGCGTTGTAGAACTCGATCCCTTAGACGACTGCGCGAATCCTTGCTTGGACCCGCCAAAGGCCGCCGCACCCAACGTCAAGACTGCGCAGAGGACAACACCCGGAACCCGAAGTGGGACAGAGCTCCGCAAATGCCCATATAGCCTGAGTACCTGACTCATTCCGTACCTCCAATTTTCTTTGGGGGGGACCTGAATCTTTGGATGACGCGGGAACAACGAAGTGCTCGATTCCAGGGTGTTGTTGCGTCTTTTCCGCTGATTGACCCCGATGATACCACTTTCCGTCAGACAGAAAGAGAAGAATCTGACGCGCGGCACATCCCCCGTTTGCAAATGACGTTGACCGGATCGATTGAGTTTCAAGCTGTGGATCGCAAGTGATGACAGTCACGACACAAAGGAGCGTCGAGCATGCGCGCGTCGCGGGTCTGGCGCAAATCTGGCGCCAGGGAATTCCGCGAGAGCTTACTTCTTCTTGTCGCCGGTAGCGAGCAGAGTTTGAAACTGCGGCGTCTCCGGCTCCTTGTCGACGACGGTAGCTTCAACGTTGATGAAGCCAGCGTTTTGCAGCATGGATTCGAGGTCTGATTCGCTGAATCCGAGCCACTCGTCGGCGTAAAGCTCGCGGGCTTCCTCAAAGCGGTGACGAACCAGATCGAGAATGACGATGCGGCCGCCGGGGACAAGAATTCGCGCCGCCTCAGCCAGCGCGCGCTCCGGATGCAGCGCGTGGTGCAGCGACTGCGAGAAGAAAACCAGATCGACTTCGCCGTCGCCGATGGGAATTTCTTCCATGTCGCCGAGCCGGTAGTCGATGTTCTTTACGCCGTGGCGCAGAGCCTGTTCGCGGCCTACTTCGATCATTCTGGCGGAACTGTCAACGGCGATGACTTTTTTTGCACGCTGCGCAAGCAGCAGTGCGGAGGCGCCTTCGCCCGCGCCCAGATCGGCAACAACAAGCGGCGGCAGCAGACGCAGAAGCGCTTCGGCCAGACTCTTCCACGATTTGCCGGGAACGTAATCTTTGCCGAGGCGGCCGGCCACGCTGTCAAAGAATGCGCGCATCTTGTCCTGGCGCTTGCGCAGAACGCGGCGCATGGCGGCCTGGTCGTGCGCGGCCTCGGGAATTTCAGCTTCGGCCTGAGATAGAAGGCGAAGCAACACGGAATCGGGGCGGGAATCATTGGCCATTGCGAGGCGATAGAAGTTGCTCTTTCCTGTGCGCCGGTCTTCGACCAGCTCCGCCTGCTTGAGCTGCGAAAGATGGGTGGAGATGGTGCTCTGGCCCATGGCCAGAATCTCCTGAAGCTCGGCGACGGAGAGTTCTTCGCCCTTTAGAAGCAACAAGATACGCAGCCGATTGGGATCGGCAACAACCTTTAACGTTTTGATGATTGACGGCATGGGAGAATTCTGTTACATATCAACATATCACGATACGACGATAAAAGGAGATCTGAATGGCAACCGCAACCCTCGAAGGAACGAAAATCGGCAAGCTCGATAACGAATACAAAGTGGCTGACCTGGGCCTGGCCGATTGGGGCCGCAAGGAAATCGATCATCGCCGAGCAGGAGATGCCGGGGTTGATGGCGATCCGCAACAAGTATGCGGCGGAAAAGCCGCTCAACGGCGTGCGCGTGACCGGCTCGCTGCACATGACCATTCAGACGGCGGTGCTGATTGAGACGCTGGTGAGCCTGGGCGCCGAAGTGCGCTGGGCGAGCTGCAACATTTTCTCCACGCAGGATCACGCGGCGGCGGCGATTGCGGCGGCGGGCGTTCCGGTTTTCGCGTGGAAGGGCGAGTCGCTCGAGGATTATTGGGACTGCACGTATCGCGCGCTCACGCACAAGGGCGGCAAAGGGCCGGAGCTGATCGTCGACGACGGCGGCGACGCGACGCTGCTGATTCACAAAGGCTATGAGCTGGAGAATGGCGATCACTGGGTCGATACGCCTTCAGGCAATCACGAGGAGCAGGTGATCAAGGACCTGCTGAAGAAGGTTTTTGCCGAGGACAAGCAGCACTGGCACAACGTGGTGAAGGATTGGCGCGGCGTGTCTGAAGAGACGACCACCGGCGTGCACCGGCTCTACAAGATGATGGAGCAGGGCAAGCTGCTGGTGCCGGCCATCAACGTCAATGATTCAGTGACAAAGAGCAAGTTCGACAATCTCTACGGCTGCCGCGAGTCGCTGGCCGACGGCATCAAGCGCGCGACGGACGTGATGGTTGCGGGCAAGGTCGCGGTCATCTGCGGTTACGGCGATGTGGGCAAGGGCTCGAGCCATTCGCTGCGCGGCATGGGCGCGCGCGTGGTGGTCACGGAGATCGATCCCATCAATGCGCTGCAGGCGGCGATGGAAGGTTTCGAAGTGACGCCGGTTGAAGACACGCTGGGCCGCGGCGACATTTACGTTTCCTGCACGGGCAACACCGACATCATCACGCTCGAGCACATGGAGAAGATGAAGGACCAGGCGATCGTCTGCAACATCGGCCACTTCGACAACGAGATCCAGATCGACCGGCTGAACGAGGCGAAGGGCGTGGTGAAGACCAACATCAAGCCGCAGGTGGACAAGTACACGTTCCCCGATGGGCACTCGATCTTTGTGCTGGCCGAGGGACGGCTGGTGAATCTGGGCTGCGCGACGGGCCATCCGAGCTTTGTGATGTCGAACAGCTTCGCCAACCAGACGCTGGCGCAGCTCGATCTGTGGAAGAACAGGGACAGCTACAAGGTGGACGTCTACGTGCTGCCCAAGAAGCTGGACGAGGAAGTGGCGCGGCTGCATCTGGAGAAGATCGGCGTGAAGCTGACCACGCTGACCAAGAAGCAGGCCGACTACATCGGCGTGCCGGTGGAAGGGCCGTACAAGACGGAGAACTACAGGTACTAGTGGTCAGTGAATAGTGATCAGTGGTCAGCAAGAAACTAGCAGCCCCATCCTTTTTGAGAAGGTATGGGGCTGAATCTTCATGGATGCGATTAATTGGTGATGCGAATGAAATCGCCGTTCAGTTTTTCGTTCGAGTTAGGTCCGCCGCGCACGCCTGAGGCCGCCGACAAGTTGCCTGCAGTGATTGCGCGGCTCGCCGAAGTCAAGCCGGACTATTTCTCAGTCACCTACGGGGCCGGCGGTTCTACGCAGGAGGGAACCTACGAGACCATCATGTCGGTGATTCGGACTGACCGGCATTGACGCCGCGCCGCATCTCACCTGCGTTGGCTCGACACGCGCCCATGTGGCGGCACAGCTCGCAGCGCTATCGCGAGGCTGGCGTCAAGCGCATTGTGGCGCTGCGCGGCGATCTGCCGGCGACGGCGATGAGCGCGGCTGCGCCGGGCGAGTTTCACTACGCCAGCGAGCTGGTGAGCTTTATTCGCAAGGAGCACGGCGATGCGTTCAGGATTGAAGTGGCGGCGTATCCCGAGATGCATCCGCAGGCCGCCGAGCCCGAGCGAGGACTTCGAGCACTTCCGGCGCAAGGTGGAGGCGGGCGCGGATGCCGCGCTGACGCAGCTCTTCTACAACGCCGACGCGTACTTCGACTTTATGGAGCGCTGCGAGAAGGCGGGGATCAAAATTCCTATCGTGCCGGGCATTATGCCGATTACCGGCTACGCGAACACGATGCGTTTTTGCTCCGGCTGCGGCGCGGATATGCCGCGCTGGGTGCGGCTGCGGCTGGAAGAGCTCCAGGACGACAAGCCCGCGCTGCAGGAATTCGGGCTCAGCGTGGTGACGCGGCTGTGCGAGACGCTGCTTAAGGACGGCGCGCCGGGGCTGCATTTCTACACCATCAATCAGGCCGGGCCTACGCTGCGGTTGTGGGAGCGCCTTATGCTCGGCGTGCCTCAGACGGCGACTCGCTTTTAGCTTTCTGCGCCAGCGAGTGCAGCTCGTCGCGGAAAACGTGGCCGGCAGAGCCGTTAGTCAAGGAAAGTGGCTTTGACGCGTTTAGAGCTAACCAGGTAACTGATCCAGATGGAAGCGCTCGCAGTGGCGCTTGCGGCGCGGGCTGCAAAAACGTGCGTGCCCAGCAGGGCGTCACTGGTGTGGCTGCGAATGAGAATATAAATCGTGTTCACAAATAAATAAACGATCATCATTCTCGGAAACAACTTGTTCTTGCGATAGAAGAGATAGTTCAACGCAAGGAGACAAATGAGGAAGATTGTGTCCGCCACGATTTGAGCGACCATGAGTTTGGTTGCGTCGGGGTGATCCGAGAGCATCTGTCCGAACCCGCCGCTATATAAGGTGCCGAGATCGGAATAAATCCTGGCAACATCTCCGATCGGCACCAACAAAAGAGCGATAGCGACAAGGATGAGCCAGCCACCAATTCCACTTAGATCGCTGCGAACGCCTGAACCGGAACCGCCGCGAGTTTTCAGATCGGAATCGCTGTGAATGGCGGCCATCGACGGCTGAACGTCAGAGACCGGGGCCGGGGTGGGGTCATCGACGAGGGCTCCGCATTGGGCGCATACCGAAGCGCGCTCGGGGAGCGGAGCAAAGCATTTGCGGCACATGGCTTGCATAGGCTGATTTTCGAAGACGATGCTCTCTCACACTCTAAAGGTTGTCAATCGCAATATGCGATGAAAGCATTGGCGCGGAACCATCCCAATCAATCAGGCCGGGCCTACGCTGCGGTTGTGGGAGCGCCTGCGGCTAGCGGCCGGGTAACGACAAATGGCCGCCTCGTGCGGTCCTGTGGGCGAGTTGCAATCATGTTAGAGTGATTTCGAGAGGCTCCAGTTGAAGGCAAATAAGAAATTCACGGTGTTGATCGAGCGAGACGAGGATGGGTATCTGGTTGCGACCGTTCCAAGCCTCCGCGGCTGCCACACGCAAGCCAAGAGCCTCGATACGCTCATGAAACGCGTGCGAGAGGTCATTGCGCTCTGCCTTGAAGAAGAGCGTGAAACCGGATCGCTTGAGCTCGTTGGCATCCAGCAAATATCGATATGACGCGACTGCCGCGTTAAAAGGGCCGGGAGGTTATACGAGCCCTCGAGAAAGCTGAATTTGTTCTGGAAAGAACCCGCGGTAGCCACGCGTTCCTTAAACATCCTGACGGCAGAGCAACAACAGTGCCCATTCATTCCGGCGAGACAATCGGCCCCGGCCTATTGCGAGCGATCCTTCGAGACGCAGAACTTACCGTGGACGATCTGACGCTTCTTCTCCACTCAAAGGCCCGTTGAACGGTGAGTTGGCTTGGCCCGGTCGCCGTCCCGCATCAGAGAGCTCTTTCCTAAAGCAGAGTCTAGCCCTACGCTGCGGTTGTGGGAGAATTTGCGCCTTGGCAGATCCGCTTAAGTGGAGCTAAACTCTATCCGGTACGTGGGTCGATCGCACGAGAATGCTGGAACTGCTCCAATTTCAGCGAACAGGGTTTAGCGAGCAGGGTTCAGCCAAACAGGTTCGGCGAAGTTGGTAAGTGCGGCGTAAATTTACTGGTGCCGCTTACTCCGCCAGAGCCTCGAACGAGGCAACTCAAATGACAAATGACGCGAATCCGTCGTCCCGATCCGGAGCGGGAAACATCCTTGTATCAGGTCGTGACGATTATCTTCGTAGGCCTCTTTTTTGTCGTCGTCCTGATGCTTGGGATCAGCATGGTGCACCACCGCTTCTTTCGAGGCGGGCGAGTCCTTCAGAACGGATCTATTGGACAGTAGCGACAACTTGTTAACCTTGGCGTGGAGGCAATCGACCGCATGCCGCACCATTGGATGAACCTTATTGCGCAGTACAGCAGTGTTGTTGGATTCATGATTGGGCTGCCGATCGTCGCAGGCACGTACTTTGAGTCGCTCAGAGCGCGGCAGGAGGCACGTCGGGCGCTTGAAGGAACGCTGCGCAGCGCCAACTGCCTGGAATTTATCGCGGGGGATGGCACCTGCATCAACCTGGTTCCCCTGGAGACGCTGCACTCCCTACCGCGCGAGGGCGATGTGCTGCTACTACCGGGCGACGGAGTTGGAACCGATTCAGTGTTTCTGCCTGGCGCCTACCTAGTTGAGGCTGTCGAACACATCTATACGAAGTCCGAGAGGAAAGGCGCGCGCCCGCATGAGGCGCGCCTGACAAAGGCCGTGGCGCGGGTGACTTCGTTGAATCCGGCACTGTGAGGTGAGTGGGCGGGGCTGATTGCGTTTCAAGCTGCGATCAGTCTGCCGGCTTAGTGGCGATCTTCCAGTGGCGAACGGCTTTATGGCTTTTGTCTTGGGCCATCGGCGCCTGTTCTGATTTGTCACTTCGCGTGATTTGCGGGAACGAGTTTTGCGGCTTCTGGGACGATTTTGATTTCAAAAAGCTTCGGCCAGAGCTTGCCGGTGACGAAGAGCCGGTCATGCGCGGCGTCCTAGGCAATGCCATTGAGCACTGCCTCGGGGTCGGTGACCTGGCCCGGCGCCAGAAGGCCGGTCAGGTCGATCCAGCCGAGCACTTTGCCGGAGGCGGGCGAGATGCGGGCGATGCGGTCGGTGTGCCAGACGTTGGCGTAGATTTCCCCGTGCACATACTCCAATTCGTTCAATTGGGTCACCGGTGTGCCGTGGTCTTTGACCGCGATGTGGCGGACCTCGCGGAATGTGGCTGGATCGAAGAAGCGAAGATTCGCGGTGCCGTCGCTCAGGATGAGATTCTTGCCGTCCTGCGTAAGGCCCCAGCCTTCTCCCGTGTAGTGTAAAGGTGTGCAGCAGGCGGAAGCTGAAGCGGTCATAGACGAATGCAACGTGCGACTGCCATGTAAGTTGAATGAGCGTGCTGCCCCATGGAGCAAGCCCTTCGGCGAAGTAATTTGCCGGCACGTCAGCCCGTTGCAGCACGCGTCCGGTTTCAAGATCCACCATGCGCAGCGAGGAGCGTCCATTTAGGCCGGTGCTCTCGTATAGGTATCCATCCTCGTAGAGGAGGCCCTGCGTGTAGGCCTGCGGATCGTGCGGATAGGTGTGGACGACGCGGTAGCCATCTGCCGCGAAGGCAAGCGATGCGGCCAGGACAAGAATGGCGGCTGCGAATGTGCGAACAATGGCGGAGATGCGCATAGGGAAATGGACGCGGTTAGTCGGGCAATCTGCCTTACAATCGGCCGCCGTGGAATTGGCCGAAGTGGCGTGCATGCATGAGGGAAATGATTAGCGCGCCGGCAAAGGCCGTGACCAGCTGCCACCAGTAGTGGATATTGAAGTGGCCCAGCCAAACTAGCAGAAGGTAAGCAACCACCAGATTGAAGAATCCCCAAAGCACGTTCACCGTTGACGACGAAAGGCCTTTGCCCGGCGGTTTGGCAAATGGCGATTGGAACGGGCGGCCGGAGACTCCGTTGCCAATGTGCGGCACGGCGTTGGCCAGGAAAGCTCCGCCGAAGAACCATTCGATGATGTGGACAATGAGCATGACGCTGAGCATAACGCTTCCTCACGAAACAACGATCTAAATCCTACTAGATGCTAGCTCGCGCCGAGCAGCCAGCTCTAACTCGCGCCGAGATAGATGAAGCGGGCCAGGAAAAGCGCGGCGAGGAGGTAGAGCAGCCAATCCTGGCGGCGAGCTTTGCCTGCGAACAGATGCAGGACGGCCCAGGCAATGATGCCGAAGCCGAGGCCGTTGGCGATGGAGTAGGTGAAGGGAATGAGGACCAGCGTGAGAAACGCGGGAACGGCGACGAGCGGATCGTGCCAGTGAATCTCAGTGATGGCGGCCAGCATGAGCGAGCCCACCAGGATGAGCGCCGGCGCGGTGGCTGCCGGAGGAACGATGCCGATGAACGGCGCGGCGACGATGGCGCCCAAGAAACAGCAGGCCGGTGACGATGGCGGTGACGCCGGAGCGGCCGCCCGCGGCCACGCCTGCGGTGGACTCCACGTAGCTGGTGACGGTGGAGGTTCCGGTGAGCGAGCCGAAGACGGTGGCGGTTGCGTCGGCAAAGAGAATTCGGTTGAGCCGGGGAATGGAGTGGTCGGGCGCGATGAGGCCGGCGCGCTTGGTGACGGCGACCAGCGTGCCGAGGTTGTCGAAGAGGTCGACGAAGAAGAAGACGAAGATGATTTCGAGCAGGCCTTTGTTGATGGCGCCGCTGATGTCGAGCTTGAATGCGGTTTGGGTGAGCGCGCCGATGCCGCCCGTTGACGGCGTCCAGTGGACCAGGTGAAACGCCCAGGCGATGCCGGTGATGGTGAGCACGCCGATGAGGATGGAGCCTTTCACCTTTCGGATTTCAAGCGCGACCATGAGGATGAGGCCGAGAAGCGTGAGGTACGCGGTGGGGTTGCGGATGTTGCCCATGCCGACGAGCGTGTTGGGATCGCGCACCACCAGGCCCGCGTGCTGGAAGCCGATGAATGCGATGAAGAGGCCGATGCCGCCGGCGACTGCGGCGTAAAGCTGATGAGGAATGGCGCGCAGAATCATCTGGCGGATGCCGACGGCGGTGAGCGCCAGAAAAATGACGCCGGAGAGAAACACCGCGCCCAGCGCTGTTTGCCACGGGATGTGCATCTTGATGCAGACCGTGTAGGTGAAGTAGGCGTTGAGGCCCATGCCGGGCGCGAGCGCGATGGGATAGCGCGCGATGACGCCCATCAAAATGGAGCCGAAGGCGGCCGAGAGGCAGGTGGCCGCGGTGACCGCGGGCAACGGCACGCCGGCATCGGCCAGGATGGCTGGATTGACCAGCACGATGTAGGCCATGGTCAGGAACGTCGTGACGCCGGCGAGAATCTCGGTGCGCCAGTTGGTTTCCAGACGGGCAAATTCGAAATAGGCTTCGAGTCGCTTGCGCATAGGCAGATTCTAGTTAGAAAAACACACTGCGGCGCGGATACAAAGCGAATTGTGAACGAGAGCCTGTCAGGCGCCGCTTGATGAATGGAAATTATCGATGCGCTGTAAGTGCGCGGCGAGTGCAAGAATCCGGCTGCGCGGTTTATGGCGTTGGCGAAGTTGAGGATGTCGCGGATGGTGTCAGGTACCCGCTGTCTTTCATCCAATCCGCCATTCGTTGCGGCCAGGTGTTGACGGTGACCAACTTTGAGCGGTCGCCCATATTGAACGCGTGTTTTCCCTGGGGCAGAAAGATCGCTTCGACGGAAACTCCCGCGGCATGGAGCTTTTCGTAGAGCTGGAGCGTGACTTTGTCGCAGCCGTACTGGTCGTCATTGGCCACGAGCAGAAAGGCCGGCGGGGCGTCGGGCGGAACGGTGTCGGGTACGCCGCCGCCGGGATAGACGAGCATCTGAAAGTCCGGCCTGCCGTTCAGCCGGTCGATGGGGTCGGGCGCGGAGGGGTCGCCAGCTCCGGGCGCGTAGGCGATCATCGAGGCAACTTCGCCTCCGGCGGAAAAGCCAAGAATACCAACGCGGTGCGGGTCGATGTTCCATTCTTTGGCGTGGCTGCGGACCAGCCGCATGGCGCGGTAGGCGTCCTGACGCACATTTTCTTTTGTATAAGGCGAGTTCGGTTCGCCGGGCAGGCGATATTTCAGCGCGAACGCGGCAACGCCAATGCTGTTGAGGAACTGCGCGGCCTGCACGCCCTCGGCGTTAAAGACAAGCTCGCGAAAGCCGCCGCCGGGAGCAATGACGACTGCGGCGCCGGTGGCTTTTTCTTTGGGCGGCAGGAAAACGGTGATCGAGGGATCGTTTACATTTCGCACCCAGTAGTCCTGCGCTTGTTCGGGAATGTCTTTGCGGCTCTCGAAGCCGGGCGCGCCGTTTTCCCAGAGATGAATCACCTGCGGAGCCGATTGGGCGCTGGCGGTCGCGCAGAGCGCGGCGAGTGCGAATGTCGCGAGAAGAATTTTCATTGTGGTGACAAACCTTTCCTGCTGGTTTGAGGGCCGGGGCGAGAGTTCAGGCGAGAAGCTTGGCGGCTTCTTTGGCAAAGTAGGTGACGATGAAGTCGGCACCGGCGCGACGAATTCCAAGAAGCGACTCGATGATTGCGCGATCGCGATCAAGCCAGCCCTTTTCGAACGCAGCTTGCAGCATGGAATACTCGCCGGAGACCTGGTACGCGCCGATGGGAACGTCCACGCGCTCGCGCGCTGCGCGCACGACGTCGAGATAAGGCATGGCAGGCTTCATCAGGATCATGTCCGCGCCCTCTTCAATGTCGAGATCGATTTCGCGCAGGGCTTCGCGCAGGTTGGCGCCGTCCATCTGGTAGGTTTTGCGGTCTCCGAACTGCGGCGCGGAATCGGCCGCCTCGCGGAACGGCCCATAGAACGCGGATGCGAATTTCGACGCGTAGCTGAGGATGGGCGTTTCGGCGAAGCCCGCATCGTCGAGCGCGCGACGGATTGCAGCCACGCGGCCGTCCATCATGTCGCTGGGAGCGACAACGTCTGCGCCGGCTTTGGCTTGGCTCACTGCGGTACGCGCCAGCAACTCGAGCGTGGGATCGTTGGCGACGTCGAAGCCTGCATTGGGGCCGTCGCCCGATTTGACCACTACGCCGCAATGGCCGTGGCTGGTGTATTCGCAGAGGCAAACGTCGGCGATGAGGACGAGCCTTTTGGATGCTTCGGACTGCTTGAGCGCGCGCAGCGCCTGCTGCACGATGCCGTTTTCATCCCAGGCGCCGGTGCCTTGCTCGTCTTTTGTTTCCGGCAGGCCGAATAGGAGCAATCCGCCCAGGCCGAGGCGCGCGGCTTCCTCGGCTTCGCGCACCGCTTCGTCTACCGAGAGATTGAAGACGCCGGGCATGGAGGCGACGGGGTTACGAACGCTCTTGCCGGAACAGATGAAGAGGGGATAGATCAGGTCGCGGGGCGAGAGCGCAGTTTCGCGCACCAGCGCGCGCAAAGGCTCGCTCTTGCGCATCCGCCGCATCCGATTGGCAGGGAAGGTCACGAAATGATTGTAAGACAGCGGAGAGTGACATGGTGGCGGAGCGAGAGGCGAGTTGAGGTTGCTCAAGCGGAACCAAAGATTTCGGGGCTTCAGCCGGTCAGGCGTTTACCTTCACAGCTCTTCGTAAAGCGACCAATTGCGTGTCCCCATCAAAATGATGAGCGTGGCGATGCCGAGGGCAGTGCCGAGAGGAAGCCGAACAAGGCACAGGATGGCGGCAATGATGGCGACGATGCGGCCCCACTGCGCGCGTTCAAGCAGACCCCAGCCAGCCACGGCTGCCAGAATGGAGCGGCCCACGATGAAGATCCAGGCAAAACGCACAAGCCCGGGGAAGAACCACATTTGAGGCCCGTGACCTTGCATCCATGGCGCGCCATTCCTGAGAAAATGGAGTGAAGAACGACCATTCCGATCATGCCGAAGAACAACGATATTCCGGCATAGACCAGCCACAATATGCCGAGCACTCTGATCTTGCTAGCGTAGGCCGCCACTACAAACTCATAACCCGGCACGGAAGGCAATTGCGGCGCCACGGGCCGGTTGCATTGCGGGCAGACGACCTGCCCCTGTTCCAACGTGCGGCCACATCCACTGCAAAACATGTTGCCTCCTCGGCCTACGAATAAGCATACGCAGCCGAGGAGCGGGTTGTTCCGGTTTCCAGAAATCGGCCCCCCAACCAACGGGAAGCGGCGTTATTTGCTGGCAGCCGGGAGCTTTTCCCAGCGCTCCTGATGGCGGCTGTCTTCAAGGAGATAGCCCGTGACTTGCCCACTCGCATCGTACTGAAAGGTCAATTGGACGTTATGCGCTCCGGTCGGATCGACGGGGCGGAAGAAAGTGTCGGCCGACTCCGCTTCCAGGCCGACCACGTCTCCGGTGGGACTTTTTTCAAAGAGCTGGTCGCCCTGGCGGAAGATGGTCTCGATAGCGTGCCCGTTTGGCTCGCGATATTCGCCCGTCACGCTGTCGAGCTGCGCGGATGAAAGCTTGATGGTGGGCGGGAGCAGCGGAATCACGATGCGTTCCGCCAGAACCTCAGGCGCGAGGGGAAGATGATGGGCGAGAAACCAGCGCGGCAGTTCCGGCTCGTCGTAGGCGCGCGTCCAGCAATCGTGCTTGAGTCCCTGATAGATCCAGAGGCGAATGTCTCCGCCTGAATGCTTTGAAGGCGTCGTACATCAGTTCGCTTTGCCGCGGCAGCACAACGTTATCGAGGCTGCCGTGGAAGAGCCAGACGGGGGTGCGGCCCACGGCGCGAGCGTACTCGGCGGGCAGAATGAAGGCCTGCTGCCAGCGCTCCGGCTCGTAGCTCCAGAAGACGCCGCGAGGCGGCGATGGCGATGGCAGCCCAGCGATGCGGATGCAGGCGCGCCAGCTCCCAGGCGCCGTAGCCGCCCAATGAAAGGCCGGTGAGGTAGGTGCGCGAAGGGTCGCCGTGAAACTCGGCCGACTCCTGATCGAGCGAGGCCATTGCCAGCTCGAGCATGTCGGGATCGGTCCAGTGAGCGGTTTGCGGGCACTGCGGCATCACGATCACGAATGGCCAGCGGTCGGGATGGTTGCGCACCGCTTCGGCGATGCCGATCTGCGTCTGCCACATTCCTTCAGAGCCGCGCTCGCCGCGGCCGTGCAGGAAGAGGATGATGGGCCATTTCTTGCCGTCGTCGCGGCGCCAATCTTCCGGCAGGTAAACCTGAAAGCGGTAGGTGATCCCGTTGAACTCGATGTGCCGATTCAGGAAGCCCGTATCCTGCGGAGGCTCTGGCTTGGCCGGGTGAGATTTGGCTGATGGTTCCACTGGCTATGGCGGGCCACACTGCGCAAGCCAGCGCCAGACAGGCTGCGCACGATTCGAAGTAAGCGGGACATCCTGCCAATCATCATAATGATTCGCGACGGGATTGCTGGAAGATTCTGGCTGGACCCGCAAACCGCGAAATTTGAGCGTCTTGAGGGCCGACGCAGCCATTCAGAATCAGGTGTGATCGATCGAAACGCTTGTTTTGCACGGTGAATGCGGGGTTCGGCTGATCCTTGCGATTTTCTTACAAATTGCGTGCAACAATCGAACCTGCGATGCTGACTGAAGCCATGACCAAACTTGCAAGCCGGAGACACGCTGGACCACTACCGTCTGGACGCGGAGGTTGCGCGCAGCGGCATGTCCACGCTCTTTCGTGCGACCGATCTGCGCACCGGCCGCCCGGTGGCATTGAAGGTTCCGCATCCGGAGATGGAGGCCGACCCGGTTCTTCTGGAGCGCTTTCGGCGCGAGGAAGCAGATTGGGCAGGAGATCGACCATCCCGGCGTTGTAAAGACCTTCGACGGCGAAGAGCGCAGCCGCCGTTACATGGTGATTGAGTGGGTAGAGGGACGCCTGCTGCGCGCCATTCTGAATGAGGAAGGCAAGCTGCCTGTCGACCGCGCGGTGGCTCTCACTATTGGCATTTGCGATGCGCTGGACAACCTGCACAAGCATGGCGTGGTGCATCGCGACCTGAAGCCGGAAAACATCATGGTGTGCGATGGCGACCGCATCAAGATCATCGACTTCGGAATTGCTTTGAAGGAAGATGCGCGGCGCATTACGCAGACGGGGCTGACGCCGGCACTGGGCACGCCCGACTACATTTCTCCCGAGCAGGTGAAGGGCCAGCACGGCGACCAGCGCAGCGACATCTATGCGCTGGGCGCGATGCTCTATGAGATGCTGACCGGCCAGCCGCCATTTACCGGGCCTAGCCCGCTGGTGGTGATGAACGAGCGTTTGATCGCCGATCCCGCGCCGGCGCGCGAGTTGAACCCGGAGATTCCGCCGGCGATCGAAGAGATTCTTGTTTCGCGCGCTGGCGCGAGACCCTCGCCATCGCTATTCAACTGCTTCAGACATGGCCTGGGAGCTGGAGCACCAGGAACTCGTCGACGCCGAAGATGGCGAGCACCGTCCGATTGGTGCGGCGACGGTTTGCGATGGACGGCCGCAAAATGGCGCTCTATGCGGCTCTGGCGCTGGTTCCGGTGGTGCTGTTTGTGGTGATGCTGCTGCTGGCGCGGCGCTAATTTCGAATCGGCATTTTAGGCCGGGATTTTATGTCGGCAGTTTACGCGGGCAGTTTCTTCAGCAGTGCTTTGGCGCGGCGAAACCAGGGGCGCTCGCGGCGGCGCAGATAGCCGGGCATGGTGGGCCGTTTATCCAGCACCCTCTTCGCCCACTCGCGGGCCTCGGCGTTCTGTCCCTGCGACGCCAGGAAGTCGGCGAAGTTGAGATAGGTTTCCGACAACGTCGACCGCTCGACTGCCTGCCGAAAATTCACTTCGGCTTTTTCCTTTTGCCCGGTTTGCGCGTAAGCCTGCGCCAGCAGTCCCACGGCGCGATAAAAGTCGTGGCTGGGATCGCGCCGCACGGCCATTTCGAGGTCGGGCACGGCGGCTGCCGCATCGCCGAGCAGGATGGCGCAAACTCCGCGGTGGTAGAAGCAATCGGGGGTATCGGAACGGGCGGCGATTGCTTTGTTGAAGGCGTCGCGGGCCATCTGGAGCTTGCCCTCATCCAGATACAGATCGCCAAGCTCTTCCCAGTTTCCGGCGGATGGATTGTCGTGAATTTCAATGAGCAGTCGAGCGATGCGCTTACGGCGCGGAAATGTTTTGAAGGATTGACGCAGCAGGCCGAGATCGGGCAGGGCCTCGGCAAATAGATAGATCAGCGCGCCGAGTGGCCCCAGGAAAACGATGATGAAGATCCAATAGGTGTCGGGCCGGCGGCGAATGAAGTGGATGATGGCCGCCGCCTGCAACAGCAGTCCCCACGGGTAGAACAGCGAGCCAAGCATTCCCATGCGCATTCAATCCTAATGCGAATCTGCGGGGCCCTGAAAGAATTCCTGCTTACCGGTACGATTCGTCGCGGTGAATTACGAACTCCGGATAGGCTCCGCCGCCGATCTCGTGCAGATCCATGCCCATGCGCTCGCCGTCGGGATCGACGCGGAAGGGAACCACGCGGTTGAGCAGCGCAAAGAGCAGATAGATGAGCGGGAAGACGAAGCCGAGCAGCGCGGCGATGCCGATGAGCTGGGCGAGAAGCTGCCCCGGCTGCGGAGCGAAGAAGCCGGCGGCAATCAGTCCCCAGAGTCCGGCAGCGCCGTGGACCGTGATGGCGCCGGTGGGATCGTCGATGGAGAGCGCGAGCTCGAGCACTTCGACGAGAAGCGGCGTGAATATACCGGCCACGCCTCCGACGAAGAGCGATCCGACCGGAGAGGCGAAGGCGGCGCATGCGCTTGAGGCGACGAGGCCGGCGAGCCAGCCGTTGGCGCAAAGACTGGCGTCGGGTTTGCCGAAGCGGAAGCGCGTGACGGAATAGGTGGCGGCCAGCGCGCCCGAAGCAGAGAGCAGAGTATTGATCGCAGTTCCCGGCAGCGCGGCGAGCGGAGCGTGAACCCAGAGGATTGCGCCGGCGGCGTTCCAGGCCAGCCAACCCACCAGCGCCAGCAGGCAGCCAAAGAGCACATATATGGCGTTGTGGCCGGGCATGGCGGTTGAGAGGCCTTCTTTGGGAAATTTTCCGCGGCGCGGTCCGGCGATCCAGACGACGGCCAGCGCGCTCATGCCGCCGAGCAGGTGCACGGTGGCCGCGCCGCCAGCGTCAAGAAAGCCCGCGCCCACACGAGAAGTTTGTGCCCAGAGCGCAAGCCATCCGCCGGCCCAGATCCAGTGCGCGGCGAGTGGAAAAACGATGGCGGCGAGGATCGCTGCGGAGGCGCAGCCGGCGGCGAGCCTCCAGCGATCGGCACCCGAGCCCCAGGGAAGCAGCACCACCATTGCGACTGCCAGAAACTCAAACAGAGACCGCGAGCTGGGACTGCGGCGCAGCGGCATTGAGGCCGTGCAGAAGAAAGGACCCGAGGCCGAGCACGCTCCAGGGCTTTCCGGCCAAATGCAAAACAACTTCTCCCGGTCCCAGAGACCCCGCAAAGGATGCGCCGATGAAAGCGAAAACAATGGCTGCAACGGCAATGAGGGCAAGGTTGCCGAGCATGGCCTGAGCCGCCGAGCGCGAGCGGCCAAGGCCGGTATTGATGAGCGCCACGCCGGCAATGGCCATGGGCGCGAGCAACAGAAGCCCGAGTGTAAGCGCGAAGGCAGCGTCGGTCATTGCCGATGGGCGACGGACTGGCAGCAGGAACCATGGGAGGGATCGCATTCATGGGCGGTTAGCCCCGCGCGGCAGCATGTGGCCGCGTACCGCAACCACCAGGCCCATGCCGATCGACGGCCAAACCGCAGAGCACGAATGCCAATCGGCGTCCCTGATCCGGAAACAGCGCCAGCGCAGCGATCGTCAGAAAGAATCCGGCAGGCATCACCAGCAGTCCGGCGTACTTCATATTCACTTTCCTTTTGGTTCGTTGTCGGGCAGTTTGCGGGCAGCCATCGATGGAAATTTTTCCACGGAGACAGGCCAATGAGTCCCGCGCGTTGAGATCTTATTGAGAGCGCTTGTTACGTCCTTATGAATTCTAAACGATCCAATTGTTAGCATCGGCCCAGGCGGCCTGATCAGGCGCCGAGCGAAAGCCATATCGTTTCGCTTTAAGAAGTGGGCGATCACTATCTATGTACACGCGTCTTATCCGAAGCAAGAGACTCTTTGCTGCCACTCTCGGGACGGTCACGCTTGCGAGCGTCGCAGCTTTGCTGGCCTGGGACGCCTCTCCGAGACTCTTCCCAGCGGGAAGTCATGAGGTTCTGGCAGCTTTTTCACTGGCCATGATTGCTCTTGCGTACCTGGTCTACCAGATTGCGCATCGGCCACCCGCGATGGAATTTGTGAAGGCGATCATGCTGGCTGTTGCCTTTCTGTTCTGGGCGGCGAATCAATTCTGGCCGAATCTGCCGCAGGCGACGCTATTCAACGACATTGCGATCGCTTTGTTTGTTCTCGACGTTTTTCTGGTGATCATCGGCTGGCCGCGTACATCTAGCGGACAGCTCTTTCGGAGAAGCCTGTTCAGGGTCGTGCGCAATATGTTGCGGAGGACCGTACAGCGAAGAAGAGAGCTGAGTAAGACTCGCTTTGACGGAGCTACCGCCGACGACAAGAACTGGATCGCCTGTTGGCTGCATGAAATCTCTTTGAATCTCCCAACTTCTGGTACTCGAAAAGCAATGAGAGTGGCAGTCAGTTCACTTCAGTAACGTTTGTCACAAGCGATTTTCTTTTCAAACGGTTGCAAAGCTAGATTCCCACAAGAGATTTTCGCGATGTGGCACACGGCTGTTGATAGCGAAGGGCCTCCGGCTGGTATATTGAAATTTCGGGCGACCCCGCCTGCTTCCCGAAGTTCTATCGCTAACGTTTCTTGTACATGACCTATGTGACCGCCGGACACACGCGGCGCATACAAAAACGAAAGTCAAACCGGGATTCGTTCATGGCGCAAATCTTCGATCGCAGCTCCAACGCACTGGCTCGACGAGCCTGGTGTTGACGGGGTTGATCGTCATTGCCCTGGGAGTGACGCTGGATCAGTTGCAGCGCTCGCCGTGGGTTACGCGGCAGGGCCAGCGCGCGGATCAGCCGGTGCCCTTCAGCCACAAGCATCACGTGCAGGGACTGGGCCTGCAGTGCCAGTACTGCCACACCACGGTGGAGAAATCGAGCTACGCGGGAATTCCGCCGACGCGCACCTGCATGAACTGCCACGCGCAGATCTGGACCAATGCTCAGTTGCTGGAGCCGGTGCGGCAGAGCTGGAACACGGGCCAGTCGATTCCGTGGATCAAGGTGCACGACCTGCCCGACTTTGTCTACTTCAGCCACGAGATTCACGTGAACAAGGGCATCGGCTGCGAGAGCTGTCACGGCCGCGTGGACGAGATGCCGCTGATGTACGAGCAGAACACGCTGCAGATGGAGTGGTGCCTGGACTGCCATCGCAATCCGGCGAAGAATCTGCGGCCGACGAGCCAGATCTACAACATGGCCTGGGAAGCGCCGAGCGGACGATCATCCGGTGTGGTGCGCGGCGACTGACGATAAGTCTGGCGTGCCGACGGCGCAGAGCGTGAGCTGCACCAAGAAGGACCCAGGTAACGCGGGCGCAGAAGTGGCTTCGTTGCGGCTGCCGGCGTTGGGTGCGAAGAGCCTGTCGGGCGATGTTGCGGCTGCGCCGATGCCGGCGGCTGCGCCGACCTATCAGAAGTTCACCAGCCAGGAAGAGCTGGGCCATTTCCTGGTGGATCACTACAAGATTCGCACGCCGAAGGATCTGACCAGTTGCGAGGTGTGCCACCGATGAGCGCAAAGCGAAACAACTCGCCGGCGGTGGAGAAGCCAATGGAAACCGCCGTCAATGGCACTCAGCATGCCGCGAATGCTGAACCCATGACGCTCGAAGCAGTTCGGCGGGAGCTGAAGGGCGTGAAGGGCAAGAAATACTGGCGTTCGCTCGACGAGCTGGCCAATACGGCGGAGTTTCAGGCGGCGGTGGAGCGCGAGTTTCCCTCGGCGGCGCAGGAGTGGGTCGATCCGGTTTCGCGGCGCGGCTTTCTTGAAATTGATGGGCGCGTCGATGGCGCTGGCCGGCCTGGCCGGTTGCACCAAGCAGCCTGATGAGCCGATTTATCCGTACGTAAAGGCGCCGGAAGATCTGGTTCTGGGCAAGCCGATGTACTTTGCCACGGCGCATCCGTTCACGACCGGCGCGGTGCCGCTGCTGGTGAAGAGCGATGAGTTCCGGCCGATCAAGATCGACGGCAATCCCGAGCACGCGTACAACCAGGGCGGCTCGGATCCGTACTCGCAGGGCACGCTGCTCGATCTGTACGATCCCGACCGCTCGCAGCACGTGACCTATCGCGGCGAGGGCCGCGAGTGGGCGGAGTTTGCCGAGGCGCTGCGCGACAAGGTGGCATCGAGCAAAGATGGAACCGGCATCTACTTTCTGAGCGCGACCATCACTTCGCCTACGCTGGCGCGGCAGTGGAAGGAAGTGCAGAAGGCGTATCCCAAGGCGAAGCTGGTGCAGTACGATCCCGCGCTGGCGGGAACGTTTCTGGCGAGCGGCGTGAATGTTCAGTACGACCTGAGCGCAGGCCGACGTGATTGTTTCGCTCGATGCGGATTTTCTTTCGGGCGCGAGCTATCCGGGCTTCCACAAGCTGGTGCGCGACTATGCCGACCGGCGCAAGCAGCCGGAAAACGGAATGAACCGGCTGTACGCGGTGGAGAGCACGACGACGACGACCGGCATGAAGGCCGAGCATCGGCTGGGATTGCGCGCGAGCGAGATTCCGGCGTTTGCGGCGGCGCTGGCGGCGGCTGTTGGCGCGCCGGGGGCGAATGCTCCAGGCTACGCGTGGACGGCTGAGCAGCAGAAGTTTCTTGCCGCGCTGGCCAAGGATCTGAAGGCCAACGCCGGCAAGAGCGCGGTGCTTCCGGGGCTGTATCAGGATCCGTCGGTTGCGGCGCTGGCACTGGCGATCAACACTGCGCTGGGCAACGTGGGCAAGACGGTTTCTGTTGCGTCCGAGCCGGCGATTCCGCTTCCCAGCGATCAGCTTGGCGATTTCAAGGCGCTGGTTGCCGATCTGAACGCGGGCAAGGTGGATTGGCTGGTGATTCTGAATGCCAATCCCGATCTACGACGCGCCCGCCGATCTGGATTTTGCCGACGCCTTCAACAAGGCCAACATTGTGGCGCATCTCGGCTCGCATTACGACGAGACCGGCCATCAGGCGCACTGGCACATTCCCGCGGCGCACTATCTTGAATCCTGGTCGGATGCGCGCGCGTATGACGGCACGGTTTCGATCGTGCAGCCGATGATCGATCCGCTCTATGGCGGACATACAGCGCACCATGTCTTCCAGGCGCTGCTCGACGATCCGATGCTGAGCCCTTACGACGCGGTGCGCGAGACGTGGAAGCCGAACGATCAAGGGCGATTTCGAAACCGGCTGGCGCAAGGCGCTGCACGACGGCTGGATTGCGGACACGGCGTACGCAAAGGGCGCAGGCGGGCGGCGGCGCAAAAGGCGCGGGCAACGTTCCCACGCCGACGCCGAAGGATTCGCTCGAAATCATCTTCCGGCCCGATCCGAACGTCTACGACGGCCGCTGGAACAACGTGGGCTGGCTGCAGGAGCTGCCCAAGCCGGTGACGAACCTGAGCTGGGACAACGCCGCGATCGTTTCCGGCGCGACGCTCGACGAAGCTGGGGCCTCGAAGAAGACGACATCGTCGAGATCACGCGTGGGCAACGGCCGCGTGAAGGCGCCGGTGATTGTTGCGCCGGGCCATCCCGACAATTCGGTCACGGTGCTATCTCGGCTACGGGCGCGAGTTCGCGGGCCGCGTGGGCTCGGGCCAGGGCTTCAACGCCTATCTGATTCGCAACACCTGGGCGCCGCTCTACGCGACCGGCTCGATTCGCAAGATCGAGGGCAAGTGGGGCATTGCGATTACCAAGAGCCACTACCAGGATCATCGCGGCGCGACATTCGGCCAGCAGGGCACAGGGCAACAATTCGCTCGAAGCCGATGAGGCGCTGGGCCCGCGCGGCATCATCCGTTACGCGACGCTCGACGAGTTCAAGGCCAATCCGAACTTTGCGCACGAGGGCGAAGGCCACGACACGCCGACCCGCGATACATCGCTGTTCCCCAACTGGGCGTACAACGAGGCCAACGCGTGGGCCATGTCGATCGACATGAACAGCTGCACGGGCTGCAATGCGTGCATCGTGAGCTGTTATGCCGAGAACAACATTGCGGTGGTGGGCAAGCAGCAGGTGCGCATCGGCCGCAACATGCAGTGGCTGCGCATCGATACCTATTTCGAGGGCGATCTGTCCGCGCCGCGCGCGCACTTCCAGCCCATGGCCTGCCAGCACTGCGAGAACGCGCCCTGCGAGCAGGTTTGCCCGGTGGGCGCGACGGTGCACACGCCGGAAGGCCTGAACATGATGGTCTACAACCGCTGCGTGGGCACGCGCTACTGCTCGAACAACTGCCCCTACAAGGTGCGGCGCTTCAACTTCCTGCTCTTCTCCGACTACGAAACCGAGAGCCTGAAGCTGATGCGCAATCCCGACGTGAGCGTGCGCTCGCGCGGCGTGATGGAGAAGTGCAGCTACTGCGTGCAGCGCATCCAGGCGGCCAAGATCGAGGCCGACAAGGAAAATCGCAATGTTCGCGACGGCGAAATTGTGACCGCCTGCCAGCAGGCATGCCCGGCCGAGGCGATCATCTTCGGCAACAAGAACGATCCAAGACAGCCGCGTATCGAAACTGCGCGCCCAGCAGCGCAGCTACCAGGTGATTGCCGACATGAATACGCGTCCGCGGACGCACGTATGTGGCCGAAGTGCTGAATCTGAACCAGGAACTGGAAGAGACGCCGGTGGAACACGCGCCGGCGAAGGGTTGAGCCGACGATGGCAACCAAGGAAGTAAAACCCGCCGATCCGATGATCGATCCCGCAACCGGAGAATTCCGGGTCATTGCGCCGGGCCAGACCTTCCTGTCGATCACCGAGAAGATCGCGCGCATTGTGCTGACGCCGCACACGCCGATGGGCTGGTTTGCGCTCTTCACGGTTGCCGGCGGCGGCGCCACCATGCTGCTGGTGGCGGTGACCTGGCTGTTCCTGAAGGGCGTGGGCATCTGGGCCATCTACGCAGCCGGTGGCCTGGGGATTCGCCATCATCAACTTCGTCTGGTGGATCGGCATCGGCCACGCCGGCACGCTGATTTCGGCGATTCTGCTGCTGTTCAAGCAGGGCTGGCGCAACGCCATCAGCCGCTTTGCCGAGGCCATGACGATCTTTGCCGTGATGCTGCGCCGGCCTGTTCCCGCTGATTCACGTCGGCCGTCCGTGGCTGGGTTACTGGCTGCTTCCCGCTGCCCTTCACCATGACGGTGTGGCCGCAGTTCCGCTCGCCGCTGTTGTGGGACGTGTTCGCGGTTTCGACCTACGCGACGATCTCGGTGGTCTTCTGGTACATCGGCATGGTGCCGGACCTCGGCACGTTCCGCGACCGCTCGAAGTCGAAGATCGGGCAGTATTTTTACGGCATGCTGAGCGTGGGCTGGCGCGGCTCGGTGCGCCACTGGATGCGCTACGAGACGGCTTCGCTGCTGCTGGCCGGCCTGGCCACGCCGCTGGTGCTCTCGCGTGCACACCGTCATCAGCTTCGATTTCGCGGTGGCGGTTCTGCCCGGCTGGCACACGACGATCTTCCCGCCCTACTTCGTCGCCGGCGCCATCTACTCCGGCTTCGCCATGGTGCTCACGCTGGCCATTCCGCTGCGCAAGTTCTATCACCTGGAAGGCGCTGGTGACCGAGCGCCACATCGACAACATGGGCAAGGTGATGCTGGCGACCGGCTTCATCGTGGCCTACGGCTACGGCATGGAAGCCTTCATGGCCTGGTACTCGGCCGATCACTGGGAAGCGTTCACGTTCTGGAATCGCGCCTTCGGGCCGATGGGCTGGTCGTACTGGGTGCTGATCACCTGCAACCTGGCGATTCCGCTGACGACGCTGTGGTCGCGCAAGCTGCGCACCAACATCGCCTTCATGTTCTTCATTTCGATCGTGGTGAACACGGGCATGTGGTTTGAGCGCTTCGTCATTGTCGTCACCAGCCTGTACGCGCGACTTTCTGCCCTCGTCGTGGGGCACGTATCGCGCGACCAAGTGGGACTACATGACCTTCGTGGGCACGCTGGGATTCTTCACCTTCCTGTTCCTGCTGTTTGTGCGCTTCCTGCCCATGATTCCCATGAACGAAATTCGCATGTTGCTGCCGGGGGCCAAGATCAAGCCCAAGGCGGCGGAGGCTGGTGACTGATGCCCGCACGCGAAGGAACCTACGGCCTGCTGGCCGAATTCGATACGCCGAGCGACCTGGTGCGGGCCGCGCAGCAGGCGCGCCAGGACGGCTGGCGGCGCATGGACTGCTATACGCCCTATCCGGTGGAGGAAGCGGCCGAGGCGATCGGCTTCCATCGCAACAAGGTGCCGCTGCTCACGCTGATCGGCGGCTTGATGGGCGGCGCGGCCATGTTCTCGCTGGAGACCTGGATCTCGGTGCTGGCTTATCCGCTGAATATCGCGGGCCGCCCCACTGTATTCCTGGCCGGCTTTCATCGTTCCCGCCTACGAGTGGACCATTCTGTGGGCCGGACTTTCGGCGGCCTTCGGCATGCTGGCGCTGAATGGACTGCCGTCGCTCTATCATCCGCTGTTCAACGCGCCCAACTTCCGCGACGGCGCGACGACGGACAAGTTTTTCCTGTGCCTTGAGGCGCTGGATCCGAAGTTCGATCTGGCCGAGACGAAGGCATATCTGGCAGAAGTTCAGCCCGAATTCGGTTGTGGAGGTGGAGTACTGATGAACCACCTCAGAGATCAGAGATCAGGGATCAGGGATCAGAGACTGTGCTGCACAGTCGTTCGCGGCAGGTTGCGTTCGCTGCGGCGCTTGGCGGCGCTGCTGCTCATTGCCGGCTGCCGGCAGGACATGCAGAACCAGCCGAAGATGATTCCGCAGCGCGGCATCGGATTTCTTTGCCGATCATCGCGGCGCGCGTCCGCAGGTGCTCGACACCGTGGCCCGCGGCCAGCTCCACGAGGACAGTTACTTCTATACCGGCGTGGTGCAGGGGCCGAACGGCTACAGGCAGGAACTGGACGCAGATGCCCGCCGAAATTCCGGTGACCATGGAAGTGCTGGAGCGCGGGCAGGAGCGCTTCAACATCTACTGCACGCCGTGCCACTCGCGCGTGGGCAACGGGTTGGGCGAGATTGTGCAGCGCGGCTTCAAGCCGGCCGCCAATCTGCACGACCAGGTGCGCATGTCGCAGCCGCTTTCGCACTACTTCTACGTGATGACGCACGGCTACGGCGCCATGCCCGACTACTCGGCGCAACTGACGCCGGCGGATCGCTGGGCGGTGGCGGCTTACATTCGCGCGCTGCAACTGAGCCAGGCGGCCACGGCGAAGGATGTTCCGGCCGGCGCGCAGATCAAGAACCTGAAGGATCTGGCGACGGACGAAGGGCATCCCGAGTACGCGCAGCCGTGGCCGATGCCGTCGACGGCGGTGCAGGCATACAAGCCGATCGCCAGCGAAGGAACGCCGGGCATGGCTCCGGCTTATCCGGCTGATCCGAAGATTATCGATTCCCGCAAGCAAACCGGCCCCGGCGGCCAAGAAGTAGGACGAGAAGGAATGGCTCACGAGACCCAATCCGCGACACATGGCGCAAAGACGCTTCCTGCCGATCTGGGCGCGCCCGCGTTTGTCGACGGCTGGAAGAGCCGCGCGCTGATGGTCGCGGGAGTCTTCGCGGTGATCGCCGTGATTCTGGCGTTCCTGGGCCAGGCGCAGGACGGTCTGGGCTGGGATCACTTTCTGCGCGCCTGGACGCTCGGCACGATGTTGACCTGGGGCTTTGCCATCGGCGGTCTGGCGCTGCTGATGGTGCAGTACTGCTCGGGCGGCAAGTGGGGACTGCTGTTGCGGCGGCCGCTTGAGGCCATGAGCCGCACGCTGCCGCTGATCTTCGTCTACTGGCTCGTTATCGCAATCTTCATGAAGCGGCTCTACCTGTGGGCGCAACTACACCACGCGAGCGACGCCACGGCGACGGCGCTCAAGTCCGGGTCTGATCACCGAAATCCAGGCGCACTGCCTCGACTTCAAGCGGCCCATGCTGAATCCCGATCTCGTTTTGGTGGGTGAGCCTGCTCTGCTTTGCCATCTGGGGCTTCTACACATGGCGGCTGAACACGCTGGCGCTGAAGCGCGACGCCGAGGGGCCGGAGAACACGCCGTATCTGGATCAAGAAATTCGAGAACATCAGCGGCCCCGGCATCGTGGTCTACTCCATCACCATGACGGCCGCGCGCCATCTACTGGGTGATGTCGATGGACGTGACCTGGTTCTCGACGGTCTACGGCCTGCTGTTTCTTGTTGGAGCAGGGCTTCCAGGTGCTGGCTTTCTCCATCATCGTTGCGCTTTCGCTCTCCAAAGCCGAGCCGTTCAAGACCATCCTGCGCCAGACCGAGCAGCACGACCTGGGCAAGCTCACATTCGCCTTCGTGATGCTCAATATCTACCTCACCTTCGGGCAGTTCCTCATCATCTGGTCGGGCAACCTGCCCGACGAGATCAACTGGTATCTCGACCGCATTCGCGGCGGCTGGGGCATCATCATCACGCTCGATTTCATCTTCCACTGGCTGATTCCGTTCACCATGCTGCTGTCGCGCGATCTGAAGCGCAACAAGAAGCGGCTGATTCTGGTGTGCCAGATCGATGATCTTCGCCGTGGCGTTCGAACATGTTCTGGCTGATCGAGCCGAACTTCAAAGACGCCGCGCGCAATCTGCACTTCAGTTGGGGAATTCTCGAATACATTGCGGTGCCCGTCGCCATGTTTGCCTTCTGGGTGGCCTATTTCTGCACGCAGCTGAAGAAGCGGCCGCTGGTGCAGGTGAACGATCCGCATCTGGCGGAGATTCTGGAGCCTGAACATGCCCACGCATAATCTCTTCGATCCCGGCCCAGATCCGGAAAAGCACGAAGTCGACCCGTCGGCGGGCTACGAGCGCACCGACGCCAGCGTGACGGGAATCGCTGTGTTCCTGGTGTCGCTCCTCATCTTTGTTGCGGTGATCGGGATGCTTTGCTACGGCATCGGCGGCTGGTTTAACGCGCGCATGAACCGGGAAGACGGGCCGAACAGCAAGTGGACCAAGACGGTGGACATGCGCCAACTGGGCAATCTGCCCTCGAGCCCCGAACTGCAGAACAAGATGGCGGAGATTACGCAGACCTTTCCCACGCCGCGGCTGCTGACCGACGACGGCGATCAGGATGTGGCCGACCTGCATGCGCGCGAGGATCTGCTGCTCTCGAACTACAGCTGGGTCGATCAGTCGAAGGGGACGGTCAGGATTCCAATCGAGCAGGCGATGCAGTTGATCGCGCAGCGTGGGTTGCCGGTGGCGCCGGCGGTGACTACCCAGGCGCCAATGACCGGCGAAGTTGCGCCAACTGTAACTGTGCCGTTGACCGACGGATTTGCACGCACGAGCTACGAGCAGGATCAGGCAGAGCAAGCGGCCCAACTCAAACAACAGGAAGAACAAAAATAGCCGTGGAGTCGCGACGCACAATTCGGGGAAAAAGAGCGCGGAGAAATTGGACCTGGAGAAATTGGACCGGGGCGGCTTCGGCCCTAAGCGCGATTGTGCTGTGCCTTGCCGCGCCTATGGTGACCGCGCAGGTTTCGAGTTACGGCGACAAGAAGTCTGGTCCAACGAATGACAATCCGCCTTCGATTCTCAGCGGCGTGGGCATCGATCAGCATCTCAACACGCAGTTGCCGCTGAACCTCACGTTCACTGACGACGCGGGCAAGCAGGTGGCGCTGGCGAGCTACTTCGGCAAGCGCCCCGCGATTCTTGCGCTGGTTTACTACCGGTGCCCGATGCTTTGTTCGGAGGAACTGGACGGCCTGACCAGCGCGCTGGAGATGGTGCGATTCGTTCCCGGCAAGGACTTTGACATCATCGTGGTCAGCATCGATCCCACGGAGGGAACGGACCTGGCCGCGGCAAAGAAGCGCGAATACGTGAAGCGCTACGGCCGCCCTGAAACGGCGAATGGATGGCACTTCCTGACCGGCACGCAGCCGAACATCGATGCGCTGACCCAGGCTGTCGGATTCCGCTACGTGAAGCTCACGGTGCCGGGCAGCACCCTGATGCAGTACGCGCACGCCAGTTCCATTCAGATTGTGACGCCGGAGGGCAAGCTGGCGCAGTACTACATGGGAGTGGAGTACTCGCCCAAGGACATGCTGCTGGGCCTGGATGAGGCTTCATCGAATCGCATCGGATCGCCGGTCGACAACATTCTTACTTACTGCTACCACTACGATCCCACGACCAACACGCACGATTTGATTATTTCGCGCGTGATCCAGTTGGGAGGGTTCCTCACGCTGGTGCTTCTGGGCGGATTCATGTTTGTCATGTTCCGCCGCGACTACAAGCACGATCACCTGGCGGGAACAGGGACTCTGGCAACGGCAAAGAAAGTGAACGGATAAAGGAATGGACCACATCAGCCCAGTATTGTGGCAGTTTCTCGACAAATGGTTGACGCACTTCGCGCTCTTTCCGCCCGAAGCGTCGAAGATTGCGCCCGAAGTCGGACGCGCTCTATTTCTTCATGGTCCTGGTCAGCCTGGTCGGGCTGACGCTTGTGGTTCTGCTGATTGTCGCGTTCTCGATCCTCTACAGCAAGAAGCGTCATCCGAAGGCGGTCCAGATCGAAGGCTCCACGATTCTGGAAGCCACGTGGACGATCATTCCGCTCGGCTTGTTTCTGATCATGTTCGTGTGGGGCGCGCTGCTTTACTTCCGCATTTACACGCCGCCGGCCAACGCCATGAACATTTACGTGGTGGGCAAGCAGTGGATGTGGAAGGTGGAGCATCCCGGCGGCCAGCACGAGATCAATGCCTTGCATGTGCCCACGGGCCGTGCCGTCCAGTTGACGCTCATCTCGCAGGATGTGTTTCACAGCTTTTCGATTCCGGCGTTCCGCGTAAAGCGCGAAGCCATTCCGGGCCGCTACACGACGGTCTGGTTTGAGGCCACGACGCCCGGCACCTATCACCTTTTCTGCACGCAATACTGCGGCACCAACCACTCGCAGATGATTGGCGACGTGGTGGTGATGACGCCCGACGACTTCAGGAAGTGGCTGGAAGGCTCAACCAGCGGCAATTCGCTGGCGCAGGATGGCGAGCGGCTGTTCGCCAGCCTGAGCTGCAATGCATGCCACAACACGCGGCCCGACGCGCGCGGGCCCAGCCTGGCCAACGTCTACGGCTCACAGCTCACGCTCTCCAACGGCGAAACGATCACCGCCGACGATGCCTATCTGCGCGCAGGCGATTCTGAACCCGTCGCAGCACATCACGCAGGGCTATGCGCCCATCATGCCCACTTACCAGGGCCAGGTGAGCGAAGAAGGCGTGATCGCGCTGGTCGAATACATCAAGAATCTCGATTCCGATTATCGCGTCCAGCAGACTCTCAATACAACCGATCTCGTTCCTGAGGGCCAGGCCGGCAAAGCGCCGCCAGCGGGCCAAAAGCCCGCGGCGCAGAAGGAGGTCAAACCATGAGCGCTGCCACAATCGTCAGTCTTCCCGATCAGTCCACGGCCAGGATCCCCAAGATGAACTTCCTGACCAAGGAGAACGGCCTGCTCAGCTGGCTGCTGACCGGCGACCACAAGCGGATCGCCACGCTCTACCTGATTTCGATTACGTTTTTCTTCTTTATCGGCGGAGCGCTTGCCGGGCTCATTCGCCTGGAACTGCTGACGCCGCAGACCTCCCTGATGGCCGCCGACACCTATAACAAGGTGTTCACCATGCACGGCGTCATCATGGTCTTCTTCTTCCTGGTGCCCTCGGTGCCCGCCACCATCGGCAATTTCGTTGATCCCCATGATGGTCGGCGCCAGGGATCTGGCGCTGCCCAAGATCAACCTGCTCAGCTGGTATCTCTACGTCATCGCCGGCTGCATGATGATCTACACCATGGCCGCAGGCGGCGTCGATACCGGCTGGACCTTTACCACGCCGCTTTCGACGCACTATCTGAATACCCACGTGATCTCCGACCGGCCTGGCGATCTTTGTGGCCGGATTCAGCTCCATCTTTACCGGGCTGAACTTTATCGTCACCATCCACAAGATGCGCTGCCCCGGACATGACCTGGTTCCGGCTGCCGCTGTTCGTCTGGTCGAATTATGCGGCCAGCATCCTGATGGTGCTGGGCACGCCGGTGCTGGCCATCACGCTGGTGCTGGTGCGTTCTCGAGCGCACGGTGCACATCGGCGTCTTCGATCCCGCCTATGGCGGCGACCCGATTCTCTTCCAGCATTTGTTCTGGTTCTACTCGCACCCGGCCGTCTACATCATGATTCTGCCCGGCATGGGCGTCATCTCCGAGGTCGTCTCCACCTTCAGCCGCAAGCGCGTCTTCGGCTACACGGCGGTTGCGTTCTCCTCGGTGGCCATCGCGGTCTTTGGCTTTCTTCGTGTGGGCCCACCACATGTTCATCATGGGCATCTCGAACTACGCGGCGCTGGTGTTTTCGCTGCTGACCATGCTGGTCGCGGTGCCCTCGGCCATCAAGATCTTCAACTGGGCCTTCACGCTCTACAAAGGCTCCATCACCTTTGAGACGCCGATGCTCTATGCCTTCGGCTTCATGGGCCTGTTCACCATCGGCGGCATGACGGGCGTCTTTCTCGGCTCCACGGGAACCGACATTCACCTGACGGAGACCTACTTCATCGTCGCCCACTTCCACTTCGTCATGGTGGGCGGCATGTTGATGGCCTTCCTTTCGGGCATTCACTTCTGGTGGCCCAAGTGGACCGGCCGCATGTATCCGGAGAAGATTTCGCAGCTGGCGGCATTGGTCACGTTCATCGGATTCAACTTCACGTTCTTCCCGCAATTCATCCTGGGCACGCTGGGCATGCCGCGGCGCTATGCCGCTTACCCGCCGGAGTTCCAGGCGCTGAACGTCTTCTCGACCGCGGGCGCGACCATTCTCGGCGTGGGCTACCTGCTGCCGATTCTCTACCTCACCTGGTCGCTGAAGTACGGCGCGATCGCCGGCAACAATCCCTGGCAGGCAACGGGGCTGGAGTGGCAGACGCAGTCGCCGCCGCTGACCGAGAACTTCCCCGAGATTCCCATCATGGACCACGAAGCCTACGACTACGAGTGGCTGGAAAAGCAGCAAGAGAAAGAGGTGGCGAGTGTCGGATAGCACCGCAACTGCGAACGGCGCCGCGGCGGAGGTCTCATCACGAGCATCCGCCCTATCAGCGCCACCACTTCGAAACCGTCGACCAGCAGTTCGACGCCACGAACTTTGCCATGTGGCTCTTCCTGCTGACGGAAATCATGTTCTTCGGCGGGCTCTTCACCGCCTATCTGATCATGCGCAACTGGTACTACCCGGCCTTCGTTGAGGCGTCGCACCAGTTGAACATCGGCTGGGGCACGGCCAACACCGCGGTGCTGATTCTCTCCAGCTTCACCATGGCCATGGGCGTGTGGTCTGCGGAGATGCGCAAGAAGGGACTGCTGATTCTGTTCCTTTCGCTCACCTTCATTCTCGGCCTGGCCTTTCTCGGCATCAAGTCCATCGAGTATCACGAGAAGTGGGAGAAGCACCACGTTCCCGGACTGCAACTGGAGCGACGCCAGTCGTTCCTCAATCCCGCGTCGGATCCCGAGGTTTACAAGGAGTATCACGACAAGCCGCTGGCGCCCGACATGGCCGCAGAAGACCGAGATGTACTTCTTCCTCTACTTCGCCATGACCGGCATGCACGCGCTGCACATGATCATCGGCATCTCGATTCTGGGATTCATGCTTGTGCGAGCGCGAGCCGGGGCCTACACAACCGGGCACGTGACCTATGTCGAGAACTTCGGGCTGTACTGGCACTTTGTCGACATCATCTGGATATTTCTGTTCCCGCTGCTGTATTTGATCAGCCGGTATTGAGGGGAGAAGAGGAATGAGCGAGACACGGACAATCGGGACAAAGCTGGGCACGACGGGAAATTCGAGCAAAAAGAAGAACACGACCAGGAACACCACATTGTCAGCCCGGTAATCTACCTGACGATTCTTCTGGCGCTGCTGTTCTTTACGGGGCTGACGGTCTGGATGTCGTTCATCGACCTCGGCGCAGTGGCAGATCGCTCCGGGACTGACGCTGTTCTGGAATCCGGTGGTCGCGCTGGCCATTGCCTGCACCAAGATGACGCTGGTGGTGCTGTTCTTCATGCACGTGAAGTACAGCACCAAGCTGACCAAGCTTACAGTGGCCTGCGGCTTTTTCACCTTCCTCGCGCTCATCGGGATGACGATGACGGACTACTTCACGCGCGCGTGGGGACGGTGGTAAGAAGCAGGTGCATAGCGCTAGATTCAGCAAAAGGGCCGCCTGCGGGCGGCCCTTTTCATTGCAATGAATTCGGCGCCTACAGCGTCGGCTTGGGCGGCTTTACTACCGTCCATGCATTGGCCCCGGTCACCTTCACCGGCCGCCGGAACAACTTGTCCGTCCTGCGCGACGTAGAGCCAGTTCTGAGTCGCCGATCTGGCTGCAAACGTGATGGCCGGTGAGCGGCCCGCCGCCTGGAATAGGCGGGTTGAGAATCTCCGACAATGCGGCCGTTTTGCATGGAGACCTGAATCCCGAGCGGCGTCGCGAAGTAGACCTGCCATTCACATCTTCCACCACGCCCTGCGGCTCGGCTTTGCCAGCCCAGCGTCGTGGTCTCCGGCAGCTCAAGCCGGTAAAACGGCTCGCCGTTTTGAGCGTGCCGTCGGCCGCGATCTGAAACGACCAGCTATAGCGCGAGACGGCGTCAGTCACCACGAGCATGGACTGGTCGGGCGAGAGCGCGAGCCCCTCCGGCAGCTCCCCATCGGTCGCGTACAGCACAGCGCAGCGCTGCGGCCGGCCCGCGGAGTCGATGATGTCGAATCTCGGGCGTCGAAGCCGTCGAGGTAAGTAGATCGCTGCCGTTCGCGCTGACCACAAAATCGACAACGGTAACGACGAGCTTTTGCAGGGCAGCGGGCGATGGTCTTCTGATCGCTCGCTGGCGCCGGTTGCGGTGCTTGACGAGACGATGTCTCGCTCTGGTAGGCAAGTAGCTGTAGAGACGGTCGTTCGCGCCCATGCGCAGGATCGGAAGCGTCGTTGGGCGAGCCCGGCGAATTGCGTCACTTTACCCTGCGGGTCCGACACGTTCGATCGTCCCTGTCCGCGGATCGGCGAAGTAGACATTGCCCTCGCGGTCGGAGGTAAGGCTCGCGAATGAAACGATAATTGCCGCTCGATCTGCTGCCACGGCTTGTCGACGAAGATCGTCGAGAAGACCGACGCCAAAGAATCGCGTCCTGCCTGCTGCGCGGCGTCCGGCTCGTGCACCACGACCGGCGCGGGATAATCCGCGCCAGAGCCAGCGCAGCGCGTCGGGCAGGATCGCGCCGCCCTGCTTCGTGCTGTGGCCGTCTGTGCCCATCACCAGCTTTACGTCGTAGCCGGCGAATTCGAGCGCCTCATACATCACCTGGTTGTTGATGGGCCAGCTTCCGGCAAATGCGAAGTTCCGTAAGGCTCGGCGGGAACAATGTGATCCGCCGTCCGTCCTGCATGAAGATGCGAATCGGCTTCGGCTCGGTCTTGCGCACCAGCGCCGGCAGCGCGTCAGCGCCTTTCATCGAAACGTACGTGCCGATGAGCGAGAGCACGCGATGAAACTGATCGGGGCGGTTCCATGCCGCCATAAATGCGCCCACTGCGCCGGTGCTTACGCCGCTCAGGCCGCGGTCGTCGGGATTCTTCGACAGGTTGTAGGTTTTTGCCACTTCAGGAATGAGCTCGTTGAGCAGGAAATCGGAAAAGCGCGGCGTGAGCGAGTCGTATTCGTAGATGCGGTTGTAGCGGTTCTGGGATCCGTGCGATGGATCTGAAACCACCGGCAAAATGCCGGGATCGACGAAGATCGCGATCATCGGCGGCAGATCGTGCTTGGCGATCAGGTTGTCGAGGACCACCGGAACGCGCATGCCGTCGCCGAGCGCCTGGCTGCCGTCAAGAAAGATCATGAACGGCGTGGGCTTGCTCGCGTCGTACTGCGCAGGCACATAGAGGGCGCAGTTGTGCGGCGTGCCGGGATAATCCTTGCCCGGCGCCAGTATGAATTTGGTGACTGTGCCTTTGGGCACGCCGTCGTGCGGCTGTGAATCGGGGCCGAGCGTGTAGTCCTCGGCGTGGAGACCAAAGGCAGCAACGGCAAGCAGAACGGCGAAAACGAAACGGCGCATCGAAGGACCTCAATCCAAGAAAAATCTGAGATGTCGGCAAGAAGGAGAGCAAAGGCAATTCAATCATCCTAATCGCCCAGCCGCGGCGCACTCCACCTGATTTGCGCAACCCGAGGCGGGGGCGCGGTTCGATCGCTCTACATCTGTGTCATAGGTCACGCTTGATGATCGTTTGCGCTTCCTATAATGGGCGGCAATTCCATTCCCGGAAGTTGCGTGTTTCGTTCAGCGTTATCCGATGGATTCCGCGTTCATCCCATTAGAAGATTTTTAGAAATGGGGAAGCCGGAGTTGAAGTGCGACTACGCGTGACGAATCCAATGTTTAATCCAAAGCTATTTGATCAAAAAAACAAGTGGCCCGTTCGTGACGACGGTGCAGGGAAGCGCGCCGAACGGCCATGGCCGATTTGCAGGCCGCGGCGCATGGGCTGGCGTAGCGCCGGTTGCGTGGTTTCTCGCCCTTCTTGCGATTGGTCCGGCGGCCGCAGGGCAGACGCAGATTCCGGATGCGTCCGCAAAACCCACTCCCCTGCAATCGCCCCAGCCTGAGCAGGCACCTGAGCCGGGGCGCATCCCGCCGCGAGTTCTTGAGGCGCAACGTTTTCTCAGGGAGCGCGGGTGGATACCAGGTCACAGAATGATTCCGCGAATGGGCGCCGTCAGAATTTTTGGCACTATCCGCGGGCGTTGCCGCAATGGGCGGCAAAGTGACCGGCAATACGCCATCCGCGAATACGACTTCGGTAAATACGTGGCAGCCTCTCGGTCCCACTGCTGTCCAAACCCCGGACTTTGGGCTGGTAACAGGTCGCGTGACTGCTATCGCCCTCGACCCCTCCGACCCGACCGGGCAATCGCGTTTACCTGGGCACTACCGGCGGCGGAGTGTGGGTGGCCAACAATGCCGCCGCTTCGGCGACCTCCTCGATCGTCTTTACGCCGCTCACCGATTCAGTGACCGCTCTGGCCGGCGTCACGGACGCTTCAATCAGCATCGGCGCCCTCACGGTGCAGCCGGGCGGAACCGGCGTCATCCTTGCCGGCACCGGCGACCCCAACGACGCGCTCGACTCCTACTACGGCGCAGGCATTCTGCGCTCGACTGACGGTGGCAACACCTGGAGCCTGATCGAGCAGACGATGGACGAAGAGGATGGCCTGAGCTTCATCGACGAAGTCTTCGCCGGGCAGGGCTTCGCCGGTTTTGCCTGGAGCACCACCAATCCGCAGCTAGTGGTGGCAGCGGTTTCAGAAGCCTATGAGGGCACGACGGTGAATGCCACTTGGCCACTCAACACTTTCGAAGGCCTGTTCTACTCCACGGATAGCGGCGCTAGCTGGCACTTGGCCACAATCACCGACGGCAGCGGCGAAATTATCCAGGGTGCGGTCGAACCCGGCGGGAACGGCAACGCCGCGACGGCCGTGGTTTGGAATCCCATGCGCCAGGTTTTTGTGGCCGCAGTTCGCCGTCATGGCTACTACCAATCGCCGGACGGCGTGACCTGGACGCGCATGCCCGCGCAGCCCGGCGCGGGACTCACCGCACAAATGTGCCCGACCGATTACGAGCAATCCGGCTCCATCGCCTGCCCCATCTATCGCGGCGCGCTGGCGGTGAATCCTCAAACCGGAGACACGTTTGCGTGGACTGTAGACCTGAACGATCAGGACCAGGGATTGTGGCAGGATCAATGCGCGTTGAGCGGAGGGACGTGCACCAACCCGACGATCACCTTCGCAACGCAGTTGAGCACCGCGGCGCTTGAAGTCAGCACTCTTGAGGGCGCAGCGACGATCCCCGATGGCGGATACAACCTGACGTTGGCAGCGGTGCCTTCGCAGCAGGACACGTTGGTGATGGCGGGAGCCAACGACTTGTGGAAGTGCAGCCTGGCTGTGGGCTGCGCCTGGCGCAACACTACTAATTCCACGACCTGCATGAGCGCGCAGGTGGCTGAATACCAGCATGCGTTGGCGTGGAATTCGGCTAATCCGCTGGAGATCTTTCTGGGCAACGACAGCGGGCTTTGGCGGTCCTTGGACGCGATCGGCGAGACAGGCACGGCCTGCGCCGCAACGGATTCCACGCACTTTCAGAACCTGAACGGAAGCCTGGGATCGTTGGCCGAGGTGGTCAGCGTGCCTCCGGTCGTGACGTCGCCTTACGAGCTGCTTGCCGGCTTGGGCGTCAACGGAACTGCGGGCGTGAAGAGTTCTTCCGCGACTGCTGACTGGCCGCAGATTCTGTCGGGCTACGGCGGCCCTGTCGCCATCGACCTCAGCAGCGAGAACAATTGGTATGTGAACGACCAGCCGGGAGTCGCCATCTACGGATGCTCTCAGGCGGCTGCCTGCGACCCCGCATCGTTCGGCGCGAGCCCAGTAGTCACAGACGCGGACGTCGGCGGTGATGGCGACACGATGCCGACTCCGGCTCCGTTCCTGGTGGACCCGCTCGACGATAGTCAGTTGCTCATTGGAACCTGCCGCGTGTGGCGCGGGCCGGCCAACGGCGGCGGTTGGAGCGCGGTGAATGCAATCAGCCCTATTCTCGATAGCGGAGCCACCGGCATTCCGTGCAATGGCGATGGGCTCATTCGCTCCATGGCCGCACTGGCGCTCTCTTCGACCAGCGAGGTCATATACGTAGGAACATATGGCGCCGCCAGCAATGGCAGTAACTTGCCGGGCCATGTTCTGAGCGCGACTATCAATACTTCATCCGGCGCCGCGCCGGTTTGGCAGGATCTGACACTCAATCCGGTCGTCAACGACACCAACACGCTGAATGCTTACAACTTTGACATTTCCAGCATCACAATCGACACTCACGATCCCACCGGCAACACGGTGTACGTGACGGTTGCAGGAATTAAAAGTCTTCTTGAGCCAGTCCAGGTGGTGTATCGCTCGACGAACGGAGGCGCGACCTGGACGAGCATTGTGGCGAACCTGCCGGGCGCGCCAGCCAACAGTCTCGCCATCGATCCGCAAAATGCGAACACGGTTTACATTGCCACGGACGATGGCGTGTACTTTACCACTCAAGTGGCAAATTGCGCGCAATTAGCATCCGGCTGCTGGGCGGTGTTCGGCTCCGGTTTGCCCGGCGCTCCTGCTGTTGCTCTCAGCGCCACTTCGAGTTCGTCCTCCACGCCGGTTCTGGTGGCGGCCACATATGGCCGCGGTATCTGGCAAACCCCGTTATGGAGCGCGGCGGCGGGCCTGAGCGCAGCAGCCGCAAGCCCTTCGCCTCTGGTTTTTCCAAGCCAGGTCTTCGGCACCGCCAGCAGCCCGATGACCGTGACTCTGGAGAACACAGGCAGCCTCGCGCTTACGGTGTCATCCATTTCAATGAGCGGAGATTTCAGCGAGACCGACAACTGCGCGAATGCAGCCGTGGCCGTGGGCGCGAGCTGCGCGATTCAGGTTACGTTTACGCCGCAAGCTACGGGTCCGCTGAGCGGCGAAATGACCATCTACGCCAACGTTTATGGTGGGCAACTCACGGTCGACCTCACCGGAACCGGCGCGGCAGCAGGCGCAGTAAGCCTGACGCCAGCCTCCGTCCCGTTCGGCCAGGTGGAAGTGGGAACTACGTCTCCACCACTCTCCGTTACTGCCGCGAATAATGGCGCGGCCGCAATTCCGATTACAAGCGTCTCCATAACGCCGCCGTTCGTTCTTTTGAGCAACGCCTGCGGAACAACCAGCCTGGCTGCAAGCTCCGATTGCGCATTGCAGGTGGAGTTCGCACCGACGCAAGCCGGCCCAGCGTCCGGCCTGCTGACATTTGTCGACGGAGCGGGCACACAGACCGTGGAACTGAGCGGGACTGGCGCTGCTGCGCCCACCGATGTTCTCAATCCGACTTCGCTCGGCTTCCCATCGACGGCGGATGGCCAGCTTTCCGCCGCGGAGACCGTGACGCTGACAAATTCAGGCGGCGTGCCGCTGACCTCCATCTCGATTTCGACGAGCGCGCAATTCCAGGAGTCAAACACGTGCGGAACGCAACTCGCAGGCGGGCGCGGTCTGCACCAGTCAGCGTGATCTTTGCGCCCACTCAGACGGGCCCGGTCGCCGGCACGCTCACGGTTACGGACGCCATGCGCACGCAAACTGTGACTTTGAGCGGGACAGGAGCTGGGCCGCCTGCCTTTAGTGTCAATCCCGCCAGCCTGACCTTCACTAACCAGCAGCCAGGCGTGGCGAGCGCCCCGCAAACACTCACCATTAGCAACGTTGGCGGATCGCCGATGGCGAACGTCGGCTTTTCGATTACTGGCGCAGCGGCGTCAAGCTACTCCATTACCGCTAACACCTGCGGAGCGCTGCTCAACGAACGGAAGCAGTTGCACAGTGCGGAGTCGTCTTTACGCCCAGCGGGACGGGCGCAATTGCGGCCACGCTTGCAGTTTCTTCGTCCACTTCGGGTGTGGACCCGGTTTCGGTGCCGCTGAACGGTTCGGGACAGCTCACCGGCGGACTCTCAGTCAATCCGTCCCAGATTGCATTTCCCGTGGTCGGCGGTGGGACAGTCCAGCGCAGCGCAGACGGTGACCGTCACAAATTCTTCCAACTACGCGATCGAATCGATTACGGTTACCGCGCCCGCGCCTTTCAGCATCTCGCAGAACACCTGCACCGGCAGCCTGGCTGCGGGGGCCAACTGCACTGTCTCGGTCGTCTTTCAGCCGAGCGTTGGCGGCGCGGCATCCGGAGTGCTCACGGTCAACTCGTCTGCCATTGCCGCGCCTGTTACCGTAGCGCTGTCGGGAACTGGATTCGATTTCTCCGTCAGCATCACCGGCTCGGCAACCCAGAGCGTCGCGAGTGGCCAGACCGCGAGCTACACCCTGCAGATTTGCGGCACGGGCGGATGCGCTCAGAATCCGACTGTGCCCGTCGGAGGTACGTTCACCTTTCAATGCGGCGACATTGCCCACTAACGCGACCTGCACCTTCAACCCCGCCACTCAGACGCTCAGCAGCGGTGCTGAGGGCAACATCCTGGTAGGGATCTCCACAGGAAGCGCGGCAACAGCCCGCCTCGAGGGCCCGGATTTCGCAGCGCCGAATATGGCCAGGCTTAGCGCTGAAAAACATAGCGCGGCTAAAACTGCCGGGGGCCGTCGTGACTTGTGGCACGTTCTGCCGCTGGCCTGCGGCCTGTTTCTGATTCCCCTGGCATTTCGCAGGAGCCGTAAGATGTTCTTGTTCGCTGGGCTGGCGGCGGTATTCACATGTGGCGTCTCCAGCTGCGTCAGCTCCAGTGGCGGCACGGGCGGCGGCGGCGGCAAGGGAGGTGGCTTCAACACGCCGTCGGGGACGTACACAATTCCAGTCAGCATCACATCGACGGGGATCACGCGATCGGTGAACGTAACCTTGACGGTCGACTGAATCTTGCAGATTTCCGGATGCAGGAGCGGCCACCGGAGTTGGGGGGAACCAATCTATACTTAGTTTTTAAGACTTAGTTTTCAAGACCGGGACTTAAGGTTCGAGACACTTAAGGATCGAGACCGGAACCAAAATGTCTGCCAAAGTAACTGTCGAAGATGTCGAACGCGTGGCCGAACTGGCGCATTTGAAACTCGCGCCGGATGAAGTGGGGCCCATGTTGCGCGACCTCAACGCCATCCTCGACAACATTGCCGAATTGAATGAGTTGGACACGTCGAACGTCCTGCCGCTCGCCCAGGTGAGCGAGATCGAGATCGGAAGCGGGAGCGACGCAATTCCCGCTCTTCGCGCTGACCAGCTAGTACCTTCGCTCAATCGCGCGGTTGTTGTGGCCCAGGCTCCGGAGACTGACGGAGTTTTCTTCAAAGTCCCCAAAGTGATCGAGCGGTAAAGAGCACGAACACCCGCTCGCCGATGCGGGGACAAAACCGAAAAGGAAAATTGTTTGCCAAGCGAGAGCAAGACAGCCGATAGCTACGTCGAAAAGCCGAAGACTCTCGCTGCTTTGCGCGAGGAGATCGCGTCGGGCCACACGAAGGCCGCCGACCTCGCCGTGGGCTACTACGAGCGAATCGAGAAACTCAATCCGCGGTTGAATGTTTTCCTGAGCTTCACCAAGGAACGCGCGTTCGAGCAGGCGGCGCGCATCGATGACCTCGCCGCGAAAGGCGATCCGCTGCCTCCGCTGGCCGGCGTTCCGGTGGCGATCAAGGATGTGATGGTGATGCAGGGAGCGCCGTCGACGGCGGGCTCCAAAATTCTTCAAGGCTATCGGCCGCCGTACGATTGCACGGCCGTCGCCAGGCTCGATGCCGCAGGTGCGGTGGTGCTGGGCAAGCTGAACTGCGACGAGTTTGCCATGGGCTCCTCGAATGAAAACTCGGCTTACGGGCCGGTGCGGAACCCAATCGACACGGACCGCGTTCCCGGCGGCTCGAGCGGCGGCTCGGCGGCAGCCGTCGCGGCAAACCTGGCCGTGGCCACACTGGGATCAGATACGGGCGGCTCCATTCGCCAGCCAGCCAGTTTTTGCGGGGTGGTTGGCGTGCTGCCGACGTATGGCCGCGTCTCGCGCTATGGGCTTATCGCTTTTGCCTCCTCGCTTGACCGGATTGGCCCGTTTGCTGCAAACGTCCGCGATGCCGCGACGATGCTCGGCGTCATCGCCGGACATGATCCGTGTGACGCCACGAGTTCAACGGCTCCCGTCCCGGATTACGCTGCCGAAAGTGACAAGGCTGCCGCAGGGCTGCGCATTGGCGTGCCGGCAGAGTATTTTGGTGAAGGTCTCGATCCCGAAGTGCGTGCCGCCGTCGAGAAGGGAATTGCCGCGCTCGAGGCTGCCGGCTGCACGGTCAAGCCGGTCTCGCTGCCGCACACGAAATACGCCGTGCCCACCTACTATCTGGTGGCAACGGCGGAGGCCAGTGCGAACCTTGCCCGCTTCGATGGCGTGCGTTATGGCTACCGCTCGCCCAACTCAGCCACGCTCTCTGACATGTATTCGCACTCCCGCGACGAGGGCTTTGGCGCCGAGGTCAAGCGCCGCATCTTCCTCGGTACCTATGCGCTTTCGGCCGGCTACTACGATGCCTACTATCTCAAGGCGCAAAAGGTTCGGCGGCTTCTAGCCGAGGAATTTCTGTGCGCCTTTGCCGAGGTCGACGCGATCGTCACGCCCACCTCACCCGTTCCTGCGTTCAAGCTCGGCGAGAAGACGGACGATCCACTCGCCATGTATCTGGCCGACATTTACACCGTCACCGCGAGCCTGGCCGGCATCTGCGGCGTTTCAGTTCCATGTGGAGCGACGAATAGCGGCCTGCCGGTGGGCATGCAGGTTCTTGCCGGCTACTTTGGCGAGAGCACTGCGTTCCGCGTGGCGCGCGCCGTGGAGGCTGCGGGAATTCAGTGATGCGCCAGAGCCACACTACGAAGCCCCTGTGATTCACCTCACTGCACGATTAGCTGCTCCCCATGTTTAATGCGTCTGCGGGAGCCTGCCCAATGCTTCGTTTCGCTGGCCTGACAAGCCTTTTGTTTTTGACCCTGTTTACGACTCTGTCTGCCAACGCCGCTCCACGCAAGGCCCACACCGTCGTTCTCGGCGCGGCCAGGCATGTGCCCTACTCCAAGACCGGCGACCCGGCCAGCGCGGCTGCGGGCGAGAGTGTTCTGGATATCCGCGCGCTCCTGGTCGATGGCGTCCTTAAAGAGTGGACAACCGGCGACGCTCACGACGTCACCGACCGGAGCTTTGTGGTTCGTCGCGTCATCCGGCTCAACGACGCGCTGCCCACCGACGACAAGCCTGGCACTCCGGAAAAAGCGGGTCTGGAAAAAGCGGATCTGGAAAAAACGAATGCGGAAAAGCGAGACCTGACAAAGCCAACCAGTGGGTATGGCAGCGCGGACCGTGGCTGCTGATTGATCGTGCGACGGGTCACGTAACCGCGCTTCGGCTGCCCGATTATGACCCCGGCGTGAGTCAGGTGAGCTGGTTCCGCGACTACGCGGCCTACTGCGGAATCACGGCGAGTGGTAAGAGCCTGTATGCCGTGGTTGCGCAGATCGCCGCGCGCAAGCCTGTTCTTGCTAAAAAGCTTGCGGCCTTCGACGTGGACAATCATCCCGAGCCGGTTTGCGCGCCGGCCGATTGGCAACGCGAGCCACTGCGCATCGCGTTTCATCCCGCGGGCACAAATGCGATAAGCTACGACATTGTCCCCGGCTCGGCGTTGCTGGTCGAAGACAGCGGCGACGATGATGAGACGCCAAGCGCGGTACTGACGAAGTAGCGAGCCAGAGTGGTGGCGCACGAGCAATTCGGGCATGAGCAATTCAGGCACGAGCGATTCGGCGGGAATAAGTGAACAGATCGGCAGATTGGCATGGAATCGATTGATGAATTGCTGCGTCAGGCTGAGGTCGCGCATGGGCACCTGTGCGCGGGCCAGGTTCTCGGCGTGCGCATGGCACTGCTCGGCCTTTCGCGCCTGGACATTGCCGATCCGCGCGGCGCTGACCGCAAGCGGCTGGTCACTTATGTCGAAATCGATCGCTGCGCCACCGACGCTATCGCGCTCGTGACCGGTTGCCGGCTGGGAAAGCGCGCACTCAAATTCAGAGACTGGGGAAAGATGGCCGCGACTTTTGTTGATCTCGGCTCAGGCCGCGCCGTTCGCATCGTTGCTCTCGAAGATTCTCGCGAACTGGCGCGCAAGCTCTACCCGCACGAGGAGAACAAAAGCCGCCGCCAATTGCTGGCCTATCGCGAGCTGACCGATGCGCAGCTATTCCGCGAACAGTGGGTGCGAGTCGCAATCGATCCCGCCGATTTGCCCGGCCAGTCGCATGAGCGAGTGGTTTGCCCGCGCTGCGGTGAGGGAGTGAACTTCGGGCGGTTCGCGCAGGTCAATGGGGGATCAGTTTGCCTCTCCTGTGCCAGTCCCGAGCTTCGCTACTGGGAGCCGGTTCCTCCGGGAGATTGATCACGCGAGGGCGCTGCGCGTCGATGCGCGGGTATTCTATGCGCCGGCTTTCGATTCGGCTCTCCGTTTTGCTGTGCTCTTCGCGCCACCAATTCGAAAGCACCCAAACCATAAAGCCGACTGCCAAACCTACGGGAATCAGCCAAAGTGCCTGCTCACGAATTTCAATCGTCATGGAGGCAATTCCCCCTTCTGCCCTCCCGCCCGCGGCATACATCGCAGGCTGACACGGAGAACCTCATGCATCCAGATGACTCCCTTTCCTGTAAGAAATAGGTAGTCCTTTTGTAAGGGATTTGTTAGGGCCTGCAGAGATGCGAGCTGGCTCCAGCCGGTGGCCAGCCTTGACACCGAACCGGCTGCGCATTTCTTATCTTTCTAGGTCTTCTTTTTGGGAATCCGGGCGGGGCGAAAGTGGCGAAAACCGCCTTCCTTGCGTCTGGAAGCCTTTAAGAATGCTGTGTCGAACAGGAAGTATGCGGCAGTTGGGTTCTGTGATGCGTGTGGGCAGGGCGCGAATCCCGTTCCGGTCCCCGTTACCAAACCCTCCTTCCAAAGCTTGGGCCGGACAAGACCAAGGCCTCAAGAACCTTTCCCGGAGACAAATCTGTTATCGGGCGCCGGCAGCAATCGCCGGTTAGGCCTGCGCCCTGAAGCCGGCCAACTCCGGCTGCAGGGGCGAGCAAGGGAAACAAGCCAAAGATGATCGAAGCCACGAGTTTTGCATTTTGGGCGGCTGCGCCCGCTTCAGGAGCAGGCGGCCTATCCATGATGCTGCCCATCCTGTTGTTTCTTCCGCTGCTCTATGTGCTGATGATCCGCCCGCAACAAAAGAAGCAAAAGCAGTGGCAGCAGATGCTTGCCAGCATCAAATCCGGCGACAGGGTTACAACCACGGGTGGGATTCGCGGCACCATTATCTCCATGAAGGAAGATTCGATGGTGATTCGCGTTGCCCCCGACAATCTGAAACTGGAAGTGGCCAGGAACGCGATTGCCTCGGTCACCCAGGAGGACACCTCGAGTTCCTGAGGCCGTCAAGGCTCTTGAGGCCTTCAGGCTCCTACTATTTGGAATAGAGAAACGAACCAATGAAGAAAAATCTCAGAAACAAGATTGCCCTGATCATTGCGGTTCTTTTGATCTGCCTCTATGGAATCTTCGGGATCCCGTCGGGGATCAGCGGAAAGGCACTGCTGAGCGCCATTTCCAACCGGATTCATCTCGGCCTCGATTTGCAGGGTGGCGCGCACTTGATCCTGCAAGTCCAGGTGTCCGACGCAGTAAATGCCGAGACCGACAACTCGGTGCAGGAGATCCAGCAAGACCTGAAAAAGGCCAACATCACTGTTTCTCAGGTATACAAACCCGATCCCAATAAGCCGGATGTCATTCGCGTCGAGGGCGCCACTCCTGCGCAGGACGACGCCGTCAGCTCGTTGCTCGGCACCCCAAAATATGCCAATGAATACGACGTCTCCGGCGGTTCAGACAACAACTGGACGCTGACCATGAAAGCGCCTTTCGAGAATGATCTCGACAAGCGCACTGTGGACGAGGCCATTGAGACCATTCGCGACCGCGTGGATGCGTTGGGCGTAAGCGAGCCGCTCATCCAGGAATATGGCCTGGGCGCCAATCAGATTCTGGTGGAATTGCCCGGCATAAGCGACCTGGACCAGGTCAAGGGCATTATCCGGTCCACGGCCCGGCTTGAGATTCACGCAGTTGACGGCGGCCCGTTTCCGACCGAGGACGCGGCCCTGCAAAGCGTAAACGGCGCGCTCCCACCCACGGACGAGATATTGCCCTTCTCGGGCGATCTGGGCGGTTCGAGCGGCACTTCTTATTACGTGATTCAGCGATCCGCGATCGTGGCCGGCAGCGATTTCCGCTCCGCCGATCCGGGCGTGAATTCAAACACCGGGCAAAGACAGGTGAATTTTACCCTCACCGACGAAGCCGGCGATAAGTTCTGGGACTACACCAGCGCCAACGTCGGCAAGTACATGGCAGTGGTGATGGGCGGCACCGTGCGCGAAGTAGCAGTCATCAAGCAGCCTATTCGCGACAGCGGCCTGATTGAGGGCGGTTTCAGCGAGAACGAAGTGATGGAACTCTCGAAGCTCTTGCGCACGGGCGCGCTACCTGCTTCGCTCAACTACATCAAGGAGAGCACGGTGGGCGCGACGCTGGGCGCCGATTCCATTCGCGAGGGCGTAACGGCCGCCATCGTCGGCGTTGTCGTCGTCATGGCCTTCATGCTCATTTATTACAAGGGCTCAGGCATCAACGCCGACCTGGCTTTGATCTTCAACCTGATTATTCTGCTGGGAATCATGGGGCTCTCCAGCGCGATTTCGAGCGCCTCGGGCGGCGGAGGCCTGGTGCTGACGCTCACTTTGCCCGGCATTGCCGGAGTCATTCTCACCATCGGCATGGGCGTGGATTCGAATGTGCTGATCTTCGAGCGCATCCGCGAAGAAATCCGCGCCGGCAAGGCGGCTTCAGCGGCGGTGGAACAGGGCTTTGCCCGCGCGTGGCTCACGATTGTCGATACCCACGTCACCACCATCGTCTCGGCGGCGATTCTGTTTATCTTCGGCACCGGCCCGGTGAAGGGCTTTGCCACCACGCTGACCGTCGGTCTTGCGGCCAATCTTTTCACGGCCGTCTTTGTCTCGCGAGTCATCTTTGAGGCGCATTTGAACAAGTTGAAAGCCGGCGAGATGGTTTCGATTTAGAACCAGTGATGCGGCGGTAGGAGAAAACAAGCAGTGGAATTCTTTCGCAACCCGAATGTGAACTGGCTGGGATGGAAGTGGTACTTCCTCGCCTTTTCCATGATCTTCAGCGTGGCCGGCATCATAAAAATGAGCTGGAACTGGTCGCACATCGGCAGTCCGGTTCCGCTGGGAGTGGATTTTCGCGGCGGCACGCAGGTGGATGTGCAGTTCACCAATCCGCCGGACATCAATGCCATCCGCAAGCGCCATCGATGCGGCGGGCGTGAAAGACGCGGGCGTTCAGACCTTCGGCGCCGGCATCCGAACACGAGGTGCTCATCAGCCTGCCCGTACAGACCAACGAGGCCGCGCTTGATACTGGCCGCCAGGAGATCGAATCGGCGCTCCAGGCCCACTACAACAACTACTTCAACCCCACTACGGGGGTGAAGGTGGACGTGGTGGGTCCCACGGTAGGCCATCAATTGGAGAAGCAGGCCACGCTGGCCACGCTCTATTCCATGCTGGGCATGCTCATCTATCTCTGGTTCCGCTTCCAGTTGATCTACGGCGTGGCCGCGGTGGTGGCCTGCTTCCACGACACGCTGATTACCGTCGGCGCCTTCGCTCTCACCGGCCGAGAGATCAGCCTGACCGTGATCGCCGCCATCCTGACCCTGGTCGGCTATTCGATGAACGACACCATCGTCGTCTTCGACCGCATCCGCGAGAATCTGCGCCTGAGCCGCCGCGAGAGCCTGCCCGATCTGGTGAATCGCAGCATCAACCAGACCTTGAGCCGGACCGTGCTCACCTCAGGCCTGACCTTTCTTACCGTGCTGTCGCTGTTTATCTTTGGCGGCCAGGTGCTGAACGATTTCTCTTTTGCGTTGGTGGTGGGAATTCTGATCGGAACATACTCATCCATCGCAGTGGCCGCACCGATGCTGGTGGCCTGGCAGGAAAGGCGCGCGGGAAAAGGCCAGGCCCGCGTCGCTTCCAGCGGCGAGAAAGTCGAAAGACTAGGAAGCTATGATCGCGAGGCCCGATTTTTGCATCCATTCTTAGTGCGGGACAACCGCTGGCGGAGGTTACGCCGAAGCCGCCCGAGGTCACTTCCTGGAGGTACTTTGGGCACTTGAAGATTGCACCAGTTTTGCAGCACTCTTTGCAGTGGGAGTGCAGTTCTGATAAGGTTTACTCGCTCCGTTGTGGGATTTTTACCGTCGGGAACAATTCCCCCTCCCGCGGTGTCTAAAATAGGAGTAACGAAACCCGATCACCGAGGCTGGCCATGTTTGAAGACTCCACATTCGAATCCGGCAGCAGGATCAAGACCAAGAGCGGTCGCTGGATGTTAGTGACCGGCAGCATCAATGCCGCGATCCTCATTTTGCTGATTCTGATTCCGCTGCATCTATCCCGAGGCGCTGCCATCGGCACTGATGGCAACAATATTGACGCTGCCGCCCCCTCCGCCACCACCTCCTCCGCCACCGCCGCCGCCTGAAGTGCACGTCGTGCATGTGCAGTCGGAGATGATGAACAATCAGCTCACGGCGCCGACCAAGATTCCGCACAACATCGCAGATGGTCACAGAGAAGGAAGCGCCGCCATCGAACTTCGGCGTGGCCGGCGGCATGGGCGGCGGCGACTCAGGCGTGATGGGCAGCATGTTTGGCAGCGGCAACGGCCCGCAGGTGAAGGCCGCGCCTCCCAAGAAGGTGAACATCTCAGCCGGCGTGGCCGTGGGCATGCTGATTCAGAAGACCACGCCCACTTATCCGCCGATCGCCAAGGCGGCGCGCGTTCAGGGAACCGTGGTATTGCAGGCGACCATCTCCAAGCAGGGAACGATTGAGGACCTGCAAGGTCGTCAGCGGACCGGCCATGCTGCAGCAGGCGGCTCTTGATGCGGTGAGGCAATGGCGCTACCGGCCTTACCTGCTCAACAACGAGCCGGTCGAGGTCGAGACCACCGTCAAGGTGATTTTCACCCTGGGTGGGTGATACGTACTTTCCGCTCCCTGCCGCGTCATGGCAGGGAGCGTTGCTTTTGAGCTCGAATGCGATTTCCCGTTGGGCCGCATTCCCCGGAACTCAACCCCCCGGCGCGCCGGGTTTAATTCAGTCCAAAAGAATCTCCTTAGGAGGAACGATTCAGTGATTCTCGCTCAGCTCGCACATTTCGCTTCGCACACGGTCAACAGTCTGGCGATGTTTCAGGATGAAGGCCAGACCGTCGGCTTCAGCCCCATCGCAACTTTGGGACACATGGCATGGATGGCACGCTACCGTGGCCATCGTCCTGTTTATTGAGTCGATCTGGTCTTTGGCCGTGATGATCGACCGTTACCTGTACTTCTCCGCCGCCCGCAAGCAGTCGCGCGAATTCGCGCCCAAGGTTGCCGGCGCGCTGAAGGACAGCAAGCTCGAAGAAGCCATCAAGATCGCCGACCGCAACAAGAAGTCGCACCTGGCCGAAGTGGTTACCGCCGGGTTGCAGGAGTTCCGCGCCTCGTCCGGCACGGCTACCGATGAAACCATCGCCAGCGCCGGCCGCGCGCTGGAGCGGGCCGAGGCCATCGTCCACGCCAAGCTGAAGAGAGGCCTGTCGGTTCTGGCAACCATCGGCGCCACCGCTCCGTTCGTCGGACTGTTCGGCACCGTCATCGGCATTCTGCACGCCTTCGAGCAGATCGCCACGCAGAAGATCGCCGGCATCGGCGCGGTCGCGGGCGGTATCTCTGAGGCTCTGGTCACCACGGCGTTCGGCCTGCTCGTGGCCATTCCCGCCGTCATGGCCTTCAACTACTTCACCGGACGCGTCGAGGCTTCGACGTGGAGATGGACAACTCCTCGAGCGAGCTGGTGGACTACTTCATCAAGCAGAGCCACAAGCGCTAAAGGCGAAGCGGCCTGGCTCGAGCGAGCTTTTTGCCGGGCGGAAGAAATGAATCTCTTCCGCCCGGCGATTTGAATCTCGCGCGGGTTGCTGGATTCAAGCTAGCCAGGCCGGAGTACATCCGGCGAGAAAATTCAGACGTACGGAGTCCCGATTATGGGAGTAGCAGTTCGCGACGAAGGCAGAAAAGTCAATTCCAACATCAACGTCACGCCGATGGTGGACGTGATGCTGGTGCTGCTCATCATCTTCATGGTCATCACGCCCATGTTGCAGAACAAGGTCGCCATCGACACTGGCCCAGGTGGAAAATCCCACCGCCATGCCCGACGCCGACAAGGAAGACGCCATTGTTGTCGCGGTTACTCGCGACGGAGCGTGTTTACCTCGGCCAGAACAAGGTCGATCCCACGCAGCTTGGCAGCCTGGTGCGCGACAAGCTTGCCGACAAGACCGACAAAACGATCTATGTTCGCGCGGATGCGCGCGCGCAGTACAAGGTGGTTGAAGACGCCATCGACGATGTGCGCACTGCGGGCGTGGAAGAAGTCGGCCTGTTGACGCAAAGGCGAGAAGGCAATCAAATCGGCGGCCAGTAAGTCGGCAGCCGGATTGTCTGTTGAACGATTTTGAGGAAACGAGGAGTTTAAGCCATGGCATTTTCCACTGGCGGCAGCGGCGGAGCGATGGGCGAGATCAACGTCACGCCCATGATCGATATTCTTCTGGTTTTGCTGATTATTTTCATGGTCATCGTGCCGGTTACGCCGAAGGGCCTGGATGCGCTGGTGCCCCAGCCGCCCAAGAATCCGCAGCAGCAGCCGCCGCAGAACGACCGCACCATCGTGGTACAGGTTATCTATCGCCCCGGTCAGACTCCGTCGTACAAGATCAACGAAGACCGATGTGCAACATTCCGATCTTGCAGGCGAGGCTGACCGACATCTACGCCAACCGCGCCGAGCGCGTGATGTTTGTCAGGGGCGACGACGATGTGAACTTTGCATACATCGCCGACGTCATCGATATCGGCAAGGCCGCGAACGTGGACCACATCGGTTTGATGACGCCGAAGATTCAGGCCGGCCAGTAGGCTGGCTGCGTCCGGTGTGACTTGAGCCGGATGCGTGGAAGAGTATAATTTTTCCCGTGGCTGCGGTCCGTTTCAACCGCAATCGGCTGTTAAGTTTCCAGGCGCGGCCTGCTGGCCCAAGCCTGAAGGAGAAGGATACGAACATGATTGGACCCGCACGTTTTTGGGCGCTCGCGGTGACTTTGACCGGCATGGTTATCGCCATGAGCGGGTGCAACCAGCTCATGGCCCGCGACCAGTTGAACAAGGGAGTCGACGCCTACAAGAACGGTCACTACGATGAGGCCATCGAGCACTTCCAGAAGGCCACCGAACTCGATCCCACGCTGCCCATGGCGAAGACCTATCTGGCTACCGCGCTGGCGCAGAACGTAGCCCCAGGGGTGACGACGCCTGAAAACCTGAAGACCGCCAACCAGGCCATCGAGATTTTCAAGCAGGTTCTCGCCGAGAAGCCGAACGACGTGAACAGCATGAAGCAGATCGCAGGCATTTATTTCAGCATCAAGGAGCTGGATAAGGCCGAGGAGTGGCAGAAGAAGGTTCTGGCAGTGGATCCCAAGGATCCCGAGGCTGCTTATACGATCGGCGTGATCGACTGGACCAAGGCGCATGAGAACAAGCTGAAGGCGCTGCAGGATGCCGGCCTGAACGACGATGGCAAGGGCAATGTGAAGGCTCCGAAGAAGGTGATGGAGCCGCTGGCCCAGGAGAACGCGCCACTGGTCGACGAGGGCCTGAAGTATTTGACCATGGCGGTAGACAATCGACCCAACTACGACGATGCCATGCAGTACCTGAATCTGATCTACCGCAACAAGGCGGATGTGGATTACGGCAATAGCGCCGCAGTGACCGAGGATCTGGCGATGGCGGACGAGTGGACCGCGAAGGCCATGGGAACCCGCAAGGAAAACGAAGAGAAGAAGAACCAGGGCCCCGGTGGAATCACCATCGATTCAAACGGCCAGATGCACTAAACGGCACGTTCTGATGCAGCATGGACAACAGACGGCCTCTGCTCCGCGCGGAGGCCGTTTTTCTTGAATCCGAACTTTGCTTTTTCTGAGGTGTATTTTGATCAAGCCTGACCGCATCACTCGAATCGTTGCCTTGTTCTCTGTTTATCTCGCGTTCGGCGGCCTCTGCTCCTCTGCGCAGGCCGGTTCGCAACTGGCACCGGGAGAGATGCCGCATCCTTCCGCGATGCACGTTGCCCAGTCATCGGGCGGCTTCGTCGCGACCAACGAACGTGAAACGCTTGAAGTGACGGTTTGCGGCGATTCGCTGATCCACGTGACGGCGCGGCCTGCGGGCGCTGCATCGGCAGCAGAGGTGCAGCCGTGGATGCTGCAACCGCGGAAGCCTGCCCTGGCGCGCGTTCCAGTTCGCCGAGTCAAACGGCGGCGAATCTGGCGGCTCAGCTAGCCTCACCACCGCGCAGCTCAAGATTTCCTTGTCGGAGCGCGATGGCAATCTGACCGTCCGGACCGCGGACGGCAAGGAGCTGCTGCACGAGCGGCAGAACCTGCCGCGCACTTATCTGCCATCTGAGGCGCCCGGGCCTCTTCATATCGAAGACCGCTTCGGCCCCGACGCCACCGAGGCGCTTTACGGGCTCGGCCAGCATCAGAGCGGCATGTTCAACTATCGCGGCAGCGTCGTCGAGCTCGGCCAGAACAACACCGACATCGCGATTCCGCTCGCTCGTCTCGAGCAAGGGATACGCCATCCTGTGGAACACGGCTTCGTTCAGCTACTTCGACAATCGCTTTCCGCTCGAACTGAATCTGGAATCGATGGCCGCGCCGCAGATTGACTACTACATTCTTTACGGGCCGCAGATGGACGCGATCATCCACCAGTACCGCTCCATGACCGGCCACGTGCCGCTGTTTCCCGAGTGGGCCTACGGTCTCTTCCAATCCAAGGACCGTTACAAGACGCAGGCTGAGATTCTCTCGATCGCGGCCGAATATCGCGCACGCCACATTCCCATGGACGCGATCGTGCAGGATTGGTTCTGGTGGAATAACGGCGGCAAAGGCGATCCCGGTCTTCAACTCCGGCTACACCGATGTTCCCGCCGAGTTGAAGACTCTCCACGACGAGCACGTCCACGCCATGATCTCGGCCTGGGCCATGATGGATTCGACCGCCGAGAATTTCAAGCAGATGGTCCAGAAGGGCTTCGAGATTCCCGACACGCAGGTCTACGATCCAACCAATCCCGCCGCCAGGGACTTTTTCTGGAACCAGTTTGTGGGCAAGCTCTTTGCCCAGGGCTGGGATGCCTTCTGGCTCGACAGCTCCGAGCCTGAGGAGGCGTGGCCGCATGTTGGCGACGCGATTCTTCGCGACAAGCAGCTCCACATCGGCAGCGGCCTGGAGTACACCAACATCTTTCCGCTGGAGCACACCGACGACGTCGCAGCAGCACTGGAAGCAGACGACCCCGAGAAGCGCGTCTTTCTGCTCACGCGCTCGGCCTTCATGGGCCAGCAGCGCGTTGGCGCCACGGTCTGGTCCGGCGACGTGTACAGCAGTTGGTGGGCGCTGCGCCGCCAGGTTCCGGCAGGCCTCAACTTCGCGCTCTCCGGTTATCCCTACTGGACCACGGACATCGGCGGCTACCATCCGCTGAACTATGCGCAAACTATGCCGCCGGGTTATCAGGAGCTTTACGCGCGCTGGTTCGAGTACGGCGCCTTCTGCCCCGTCTTCCGCACCCACGGTCATCGCGACCACAACGAGCTGTGGATCTACGATCAGGTCTTTCCCACTCTTTTGGCCGTCGACCGCCTGCGCTACCGGCTGCTGCCCTACGTTTATTCACTGGCCTGGAAGGTCACGAGCGAGGACTACACCATCCAGCGCCCGCTGGTGATGGACTTCCGCGAGGATCCCGCAACGTGTGGAGATCGGCGACCAATTCATGTTCGGGCCTGACCTGCTTGTAAGTCCGGTCCTGACCGAGCACGCAACTTCCCGTTCGGTCTATCTGCCGGCGGGGACCGAGTGGTACGACTTCTGGACCGGGGAGCGCACTGCGGGCGGCGCATCGATCACGGCACAGGCGCCACTCGACCGCATTCCTCTCGATGTGCGCGCGGGATCGATCCTGCCGCTCGGCCCGGTGATCGAGTACGCCGGCCAGGCCACCGATCCTATCGAGTTGCGCATCTACCCTGGCGCCGATGGCAACTTCACGCTCTACGAAGACGAGGGCGACAGCTATCGCTACGAGAAGGGCGCCCACGCTACGATTCCAATTCATTGGGATGATGCAACGCGCACACTTACGCTCGGCGGCCGTGAGGGAAGCTTTCCGGGGATGCCTGCCGGTCACACTTTCAATGTGGTGATGGTTTCTTCCGGTCACGGTGTGGGTCCGGATGCGACTGCCACGCCCGACAAGACGATCCATTACACCGGATCCAAAACCGAGGCAAAGTTCTAGGAGAGAAAAACGGCGGACGCGATCTATTGGCCGCCCTGCTTCAGGATCTGCTCGGCGAGAAAGTTGCGCACCTTGGCGCCATCCGTCAGCGTCTCGAGATATGCGGTCTGGAGAAGCTGCTTCTGGCTGTCATGGAGCGACTGGTGAATCGTCTGGTGCACTCGCGGATCGTTCAACTCCCGCTGCCCGGCAGGCTCGCGCGAGATCAGCTTGTAGATGGCGTAACCGGCGATTTTGCCTCCGGGAGCCTGATTCGTAGACGGGAACGACATCGGTGAACTGATCCGGTTTCAGCTTGCTGATTGCGTCATAGAGTGTCGGATCTGTCTTGAGTTGCGATTCAGGCGCAAAACCCATATCGCCGCCGTTCGATGCGGTGTTCGGATCCTCTGAGATGTTCATCGCCACGGTTGCGAAATCCACGCCGCTATCAAGTTGGCTGTAGCGCAGCCTCGATTTTCCTCTTAGCGTCAGCCTCGCCCGATTGGCCATTGCCCTGGCGGTTGCCGCTGCTGCGCGGGAGCGGTGGTAACCACAATCCGCGCCAGATGATATTGCGGCTCGATCCAGTCGAAGTCCGCCTTGTGCGCCGCATAGAAAGCGGCAATCTGCGCATCGGTGATGTTGATCTTCGACTCGATCTCTTTGTTCATCAGCTTGGTTTCGGTCAGCCCGCGCCGAATATCGCGCTTGAAGTCATCCAGGGTCAGGTTCCGCTGCTTCAGCATCTCGTTGAACTGCTCGTCCGTGTATGGCGCCTTGATCTCCGTCAGCTTGGCGTTCACATCCTCGTCGCTGGCGGTCAGGTTCAGCTTGGCAGCTTGCTGGTCCAGAATCTCGTCCTGGATCATCTGGTGCAGCACGTTCAGCCGCCGGATGTCGGCTTCCTCGGACGAAGGTTTCTGCGGGCTGTCTCCCAGGCTGATCTGGTAAGTCCTCTCCAACTCGGCGCGCAGAATCTCCTTGCCGTTTACCGTGGCCACCACGTCGGCGGAGGGCGATCGGTGGCAGCCCGCCATGGCAAAATACAGGACACCGCCGGCGATTGCGACGGCGGCAAAACTGGCGCCTATTCGAAGACGTGATGCAACTTGCAAACTGATCTCTCCTATGGGGTTTCGCAAAACCCCGGCAATCTAGGATAAATCCCGGCAGCGGCGCAGGGGATAGTCCCAGAACTCGCTATTTGGCGGCCCCTGTTCCCGCTGGCGCCGCTGGCGCCGGGCTCTCCGGAGCTGGCAAAGCCGGGGGCTGCTCGCCCGCGGCGCGCACCGCGCGGTCAATCGCCATCCAAATCTGATCCCTGGGAACAGCGCCGCCATTCACGCGCTCACCGTTCACGTACACCGCCGGCGTTCCATCGATGCCCAGGTCTTCGGCGAGCTTGGCCGACGCTCGAATCCCCGTTTCATCCTGCTTGGCAATGCAGGCATCGAGGGCGGTCTCATCGAGTTTGCCCAGCGTGCGCTTCCTGCCGGGCGATGCGGTCCAGTGCAGCAACGCTCTTCGCCAGGTCGTTGCCATCGCCCGTGACCTCATCGCCATGAGCGTGAAGGTAATCCACGTAGGTCCAGTAAACGTCGCTGCTCTGCGCGGCCAGGCAGTTGGCATCTACTGCCGCGTGCATCGCCCAGGGGTGCAGGTCAGTCAGCGGATCGTCCTTGTAGACGAACCGCACCAGGTCTTTGTAATGCTCGATCGTGGCGGGAAAAAGCTCCTGGTGCAGCCGCGCGCAATACGGACATTCCAGATCGTCGAAGTTGATCACGGTCACCTTGGCTGCGGGATTGCCCCGAATGGGGCGTCCAGCGATCGGAATCGCGTCGGCAGGATCCTTCGTCAGGTCGAAGGTATCCTGGTGGATCAGTTTCGTGTTGTCGGCGGAGATCAGAAAGTTGACCACCTGGGATTTGGAGTTGTGCGTGATGGTGACGGGCAGCGTCTCATAGCCCGTGAATTGACTGGGAGTTCGAGCGCCGATGCTGATGGTCACATCAGGCGGCATGTCGTACTCGGAGCGGACCAGAATCTCAATGCGGCGGTCAAGGGTAGGGTCGGGGGCAGTCCCTGCGGGTGAAGTGTTTTGCGCTTTACAACCCGACCGTCAGGCCAAGAACAAGCAGTCCGGCCAAAAAGCGAAATCGCAACAAGGTGTTTTCCTCTCAGGAAAGGATATCCCAGCCAGGCGTCTGACCCTCGGGCCGGTGTGCGCGATTGTCCGGCCCTAATAGAGGGACGCACGCTTGTCCGAAAGGCAACCGATCGTAAGCCAACAACTGGGTTCAGTACGCGGGCGGCAGCGTGGGATCGCGGAAGACGGAGTTGGTGCGCCGGATGTCGCCCACGGCGCCGAAGTTGGCCAGCGTAAAGCTGTAGAGCCACTGCGTCTCGTCGCGGCTGGTTGAGCCCACCGTTCCCAGCTCGAAGCGCCGGTAGCCGACGGTCAGGCCGCAGCAGTCCCAGTTGTAGACCGCCTGCACGCCGCCGTACTGCACCTCGTGCTGCACAAAATCGTAGCCGCCGTTCACCGCCAGGTTGAATCCGTTGCCGCTCGGCTTGCCAAACTCCAGAAAGGGCTGCAATTGCTGGCTCTTGATGGTCGTCGAAGTGCCGTTGTTGCTGCCGACTTCGTCCACCGCGTTCAGCAGCGCGTGGCCAATGCCCAGCGTGGTGCGGCCAAAGCTGTAGCCCGCAAAGAGATTGTTCGCGGCGATATTCCCGCGGATTGTGTCGTAATCCAGGTCCCATTGCACGCGCAGGTTATCAATGGCTTCAAAGCGCATGCGCGAAACGACGGGCGCAATGTTGCGCGGCGAAGTTAGAAATGCCGGCGCCATCAGATCCAGCGTTGCATCGAAGACATTGCGCCTGCCCGGGATGAGCGCGCCGCCGAAGTTGGGGTCGATGAAGTATTCCTGCGCAATTTGCCAGGTTGCCCACTCGCGCGCTGTGTTCGGGCAAGGCTTCTCGTCTTTGTTTTTGTCGGTGGCCTCGTCCATCGTCGGTTTTGCAGTGGTGCTCAGCGGTTGGCCGCAGGTAGAACCGCTGCGTGAGCGAGAAGCCGGCTTCGTTCACGTTGGTGGCAATGTCGGTGGTATCGAAAAGGAGCACATCGCGGGCCTGCGCGCCGATTCCGCCGACATAGCGGTAGGTCAGCTCGGGCTCGATCACGTGGCGCAGCTCGCGATGCCAGAAGGGAAGCTCGAAGTCGCGCTCCAGTGCGGGCGGCCGGATGTCGACCGACGCTTCAAGGTCTGCGCGGTTGAGCGCGCTGTGGCTGATCATGGGAACTACAAACGGGCCGGTCAGCGTGGGGATCTGGCTGATGGTGTAAGCCGTGTCGCGCAGCGCGACTTCGGGAACGAAGCTCCATCCCCCGGCTGTGAATGGCATGGAGAGATGCGGATAGAAATCCAGGCGACCCACGTTGCGAGAATGAAAGAACGGCTCGGAGCGGTTCAGATAGCCGAGTGACGATCCCAGCCCCCAATAGAGCGGCGAGCTTCCGAGCGGCCGGTCCAGCACATCGTAGCGGAGCAGCGGCAGGCGCAGAATTTTCACTTCGTCGCCATTCGTGGTGCTGGCGAAGGATTCGAAGCGGTCCAGCCACGCGGACGGGATCACGCCATTGTGATCGTGCGTCAGGACCACTTCGCTCGACACTTGTGAGCTGGTGGCCTGCGAATAGTTGTCGTCGAAGACCAGCCGGTAGACGTAGCTCGACAGATATTCGATGGCGCCGGCAACTCGAGTCGAAGGCGAAAAATCCTTGCGCCCCAACAGGCTCACATCCACTCCGCCCTGGTTCACGAGCTGATCGCTGACCACGCCGGTTTGCGTGTTGGTCGTCAGGCTCTTCGATTCCGCGGTCGAGCAGGGCATTCCAGCGCGCAGTCAGGTGGTCGAGTCCCGGTCCCTTGTAACGGAAGTCGCCATTCGGCGCCCATCCGCGCTTGCTGTAGTACTCCGCGCCCACCACCAGATCCATGCTGCGGTTGATGACCCAGTACACCTGTTCGCCGAGCACGTAGCCCTTGATCGAAGAGTTGCCGACGACCGGCGTCAGCAGCCCGCTCACGCGGCCCGTCTCGTTGGCCGGATGATGCAGGTAGGGAAGGTAGAAAATCGGAATGCCGAGAAACTCAAAGAACGCATTCGTGGTCGATGCCTTGTCGTTGTCCAGACGCGATGGTGTGCGCAATGATCCGCCAGTCAGGGTGCGGAAGCCGGCAGTTGGTGATCGAGCCATCGATCACTTTGAATTTGCCCTCGCCCGTCTCGAGCAGCACGCGGCCTGAGAACAGCAGCGGCGTCGGAGTCGAATAGACCACCGTGTGCCCCAGCGTGCGCACGCCCTGCGAGCCGCTCACATCGTAAAAGCGCGCGGTGTGCATGTTCAGGCGCATGTCGCCGTGCGTGGCGTTGATGAGCACGTCGTCGGGTCCGCCGGTCAACTGCAGATGGCCGTCCGCCTCAAGCTCAGTCGTTTTCTGGTTGTAGACCACGCTGTCGGCGCGAAGGATGTAGTCCTCGTAGTGAACGACCACATCGCCGGTGAGCGTCAATGTATCGCCCTGCCACTCCTGGCGCTTCGCTTGCCATTCGACTGGCGTTCCGGTTGCGGGCGCCGGCTCAGGCTTGGCCAATGGCACCAGTTCCTGACCGGGATCGTCGGGCAGCGCATCTGAATCCGGCGCGGTTTGGCTCTCAGTGGCGCTGCTCGTCTCACTTTGCGGCGAGGGTACCGGATTAGTTAACACCGGAGCGGTCTGTGCGCCCAGTCGCAGGTGACAGACGGCTAGCAGCGTGATACATACTAAGTTACGAGGGCGCATCCAAGTCCATGACCGGTGCAAGGCTCAGAATAGCAAAACCGGCTGCATGGATTGGGATGTGTACCAAGTCGCTCTGGTAAGTAATTTAGAAAAGCCGGGTTGATTTTACGCAGACGGCTCCAAATCCCGTGATGACACCTTCAATCATCTGCCATTTCTTTGCCTTTGGGTTTGAACCGGTGCCAAAGCTGCTCCGATAGGAATTCGGGCCATGGCAACGCTGCAACTTTAGCCTGATTCAGGAAGCAGGAACTGCCGCGACGGAAGGAATACACGAGTTTTGAGCACATCGGTCAATATGCCAACGACGGCAACGGCGGCGACGCACTTTCCGGGATGGAAGCAAGAAGTCAATCGGCGCGTCGCAGAACATTTGAATGGCAAGACGCGATCTACGAATCTATCCAGGACAATCCAAGCGAACCGAACGGCGCAGGGCAGCCGCGCCGCGCAGGCCGCTGCGCGCGTGGCCGAGCGTTATGCCCAGGCCCCCAGCTACGGCGAGATGCTGGCTGATGAGGCTCGCGCCGCTGTGCGAGCTGCCGAAGCCGCGTCGATCGCGGCCCATAAGGCGCAAGCCGCGGTGCAATGCATGCTCGACGGTCTTGAGGCTGCTGCAGCAGCTGAAGAGTCACAGTCCGAAGCCGTGGCAGCACAGGGGCCCGTGCAACACGAATCTCTGATCTTCGACGAAAGTTCGATGTATTCTCCCGCCGTCGAGCCCGGGCAGGCCTCGCGGTCGCGGGACACGGGAAGGCGCGGAAAACTGGCTTACGTCGGCAGCGCCTGAAACGGTTGCCGAAGAGCTTAAAGGGGCCGTCGAAGATTTTCGCGAAGCCGGCGTTGCCGAGCCAATCTACCCGAATCTCATTCAGTTTCCGCGACCGATGGTCGCCACTCGAAGAATGCGTCCGACACGTGCCGAGGGTCCTCTGGCTACCAGCGCGGCTCATTCTCAGTTGAGCATCTTCGAAGTTGACCCGGGGAGCATTTCAACGCAGCCCGCGCCCGCAGCCGACGAGTCTGCCGAGCCGATGTGGATGCGAGCGGACTTATCGGGCATTGAGATAAAGCCGCAGCGAGAAGAGAATGTTTTTGAAGAGCCAGTACCCCTGGCTCAACCGGCAGTCCGCATCGAACTTGCGCCATTGAGCCGTCGCATCATGGCTTTTATGGTTGATGCCAGCCTTATCGCTGGCGACGTTTCTATCGGTCGCGCTATTGTTTGCCTCTCACGCCCGGCAATTGCCCGGCCCGCGCACCACCGAGGTGTGCTCGGCGCTCGCCCTGCTCGCCATCGCCGCCGCTTATCAGGCATTGTTCCTAACGCTAGTCAGGGTTACGCCAGGCATGTGGTACGCAGGCATTGCGCTCTGCACTTTAGACGGCTGCCATACCAGCCGCGCGCAACGGTCCAGACGCCTTACGGCGCTTCTTTTGTCGGTGCTGCCGTTTGGACTGGGCCTCGCCTGGGCTCTCTTTGACGACGCCCATCTCACCTGGCACGATCGCTTGTCGAAGACTTACTTGCGGATGCGATGAAGAGCTTCGGGCGTTCTGCTTTTCCCGGCGAATCTTGCCAATCAGCCAGAGAGCTTCCTTTGCGACCCCATTTGGCATATACTGATGTATATGCCAGAGGTGTTTATGCCGAAAACAGCCAAAATCTTCATGAATAATCGCAGCCAGGCGGTTCGACTTCCAAAAGAGTTCCAGTTCAAAACTCAGGAAGTTTTTATCCGCAAGCAAGGTGACGAGGTGGTTCTTTCGCCCCGGCCGAAGGATTGGTCGGGCTATTTTGCGTCGAAAGCCATTGCCTCTAAAGAGTTCATGGAGGGAGTTGAAGATCTACCCGTGCAGGAGCGGCCGTTCTGATGGCACTCTACATGCTCGACACGGACATCGCGTCGTTCATCATGAAGCGAGTAAGCCTTGGAGCGATTCGCCGGATTCAAGCACTGCCTACCGACGCGACAAGTATTTCGGCTGTTGTCGAGTCTGAATTGAGATTCGGTATTGCAGTTTCGCCGCGCCGCCAGAAAGATCAGGCAGCGCTAGATGAGTTCCTCCAGTACATGCAGGTACTCGACTATCCAGCCGCAGCATCAAGCGATTATGGTCTGATACGTGCGGATCTCAAACGGCGCGGGGTGATGATTGGTTCAAACGATCTCCTCATCGCCGCCCACGCGAGATGTCTTGGTTTGACGCTCGTGACCAACAACACTCGCGAATTCAAACGCGTTCCTGGCCTCAAGATCGAGAATTGGGCCTGACCAATCTTTATGACGGCGAGCCAACCGCGGCGACTAGCCGCCCTGGGCCCTTAGCGCACTCACTCCGGCGCCGATCAGGGCTGTTTCGTCGTCCGGAGGCAGAATTTCGAGCGAGAAGCTTTGCAGCGGGCTCATTCGCACCATGGTTTCCAAGTGGCCGCGCAGCCGATCCAAATCCAGAAAGCCGACGTTGCTTCCGGTGAAGTAAAAACGCCCCGGGCCTGCCAGGTGAATGAACGACGCTGTCGCCGCGGCCAGAGCGCGGTGCCACAGGTCGACAAATTCGCGGCAGCGCGCGTCGCCCTGCTTCGCGTTGGCGAAGACCTCTTCCGGCTCCAGGTCAAGAAAGCGCAGGCGCATGGCGCGGTGGCCCATGATGCCCTCAAGGTGGCCGGCACCGCCGCAGCCGCAGAAGCGCTCTTTAGGGTCGAGCGTTACGGTGATGTGCCCGCCCTCCCAAACGCCTTCCATGTACGGCCAGCGGCCGTAGCCGATGCCTTTGCCGATGGTCCACACGCGGGTGAGTTTGTCCAGCTTGCCGCGCGTGGCTGCCACTCCCGCGGCGATGGCATCGGCATCGTTGGCGATGTGCACCGGCGCCGTGATTCCGCGGCCCTCCAATGCTTTGGCCAGCTCTTCGGCCAGACGCATGCCTTTCAGCTGCTTCAGATTCGGCGACTCCTCAATCACGCCTGAGCGCACAATGCCGGGCACCGCAACGCCGATCGCGTCGGGCTTTCCTGCGCCAGCCGGCTTTTGCGCCCGCAAGAGTGCCAATGTGCTCGGCCAGAATCTCGACCAGTTCGCTGCCGGGAATGGCATCGAGAGCGTTCGCTGCTTCAGCATCGCCGGGATAGCGCAGCAATTTGCCCGTCAGCCGCTGATCTTCCAGCCTGCCGGCCACAATATGGCTGGTCATCACGACGCCGATTGCCGTAGTCATTGCGCCCTCCTTGCGAAAGGGAGAGATGGTTTGCGTGGCGTTAATTTTCGCGAACGACAGCTCTCGCCTAGCGTGAATGCTTTCTACTTACTCTGACTGGTACTTGTGCAACCGGCCCAGGCCATTGAATGCCGCCACCTTGTAACACTCCGCCAGCGTCGGATAGTTGAAGACCGTATCGATGAAGTAGTCGACCGTGCCGCCCAGGGTCATTACCGCCTGGCCGATGTGCACCAGCTCGCTGGCCTCTTCGCCGATGATGTGCACGCCCAGCACCTTGCGCGTGTCGCGATGAAAGATCAGCTTGAGCCTGCCCGTGGTGTCGCCGCGAATCTGCCCGCGAGCCACCTCGCGATAGTAGGCCATGCCCACTTCGTAGGGCACGTCTTCGCCGGTCAACTGCTCTTCGGTCTTGCCGATGAAGCTGATCTCGGGAATGGTGTAGATGCCGTAGGGATAAAAGCTGGGGTTGGAGCTCGCTGCCTTGTCGCCGAATGCGCGCACCGCTGCGACGCGACCCTGCTCCATGGATACCGATGCCAGCGAGGGAAAGCCCACCACGTCGCCAACGGCATAGATGTGATCGACCTTGGTCTGGTAGTGCTCGTCGACGGCGATGCGGCCGCGATTGTCGGCTTCGAGGCCGGCGGCCGCCAGATTCAGGTCGTCCACATTGCCCTGGCGGCCCACTGCATAGAGCAGCGCATCGCCTGAGACTTTTTTCTTGCTTTGGAGGTTTGCAACCACTGTGCCCGGCGTCGGCTCTTCCACGCTCTCCACCTCTTCGCCCAGGCGCATGGTTACGCGGCTGTCGCGCAGGTGGTAGCTGAGCGCTTCAATAATCTCCTGGTCGGCGAACTCGAGCAGCCGGTTGCGCTTTTCGATCAGCGTGACGCGCACGCCCAGCACCGCAAACATGCAGGCGTATTCCACGCCGATGACGCCGCCGCCCACCACGATGAGCGTTCTGGGCAGCGCTTCCAGGCCCAGAATCTGGTCGCTGTTGACGATGGTTTTGCCGTTTACCGGCACCTTGTCCGACACTGCGGGCTTGGTGCCCACGGCGATGATGATCTGGCCGGCTGCGAGCGTTGTGTCGCCCTGCGGACCTTCCACGCGAACCTGGTGGGGATCGACGAAGTGGGCGATGCCGTGCACGACGTCGATGCCGTTGCGCGAAAGCTGCGCTTCGGTCACGTCCACTTCAGTCTTGATCACGGCCTGAACGCGAAAGGCCAGATCCGCCATGGTGATTCTTTCCTTTACCCGGTAGTTCACGCCATAGACGGAACGGTAGTTGTAGCCGGAAAGGTGCAGCACCGCTTCGCGCATGGTTTTGGAAGGGATGGTGCCGGTGTTGATGCACACGCCCCCAACCATGGAGCGAGCCTCAACCACGACCACGCGCTTGCCCAACTTGGCAGCAGCTACGGCGGCGCGCTGCCCCGCAGGCCCGGAACCGATCACGACCAGGTCATACTGTTGCGCGCTCATGCCAATCTCTCCGCCTGAAGACTGTCCGCCGCAGCCATGGGCCGCGGCTCGGCAAACGTGCAGGCTGTCTTTAAAGAATAACTGTACAAGGAGGGTGCATAAGGAAGATGAAAACTTCCTCTGCATGAAAATTGTGGGAATGAAATGTGGCTAGCGGACTGCTGCCGAGCGCAGGCGGGAATGGCTCCGGCGGATAGCGCACGCTTGCCCGATTCCTCCCTCAATCGTTATGCTTGAGGCCGGTTGCGACTCTCGCTTGAGAAATGCCCGGAAATGAGGCTTCCAATTCAAATGATGCGAAGGATTGTCCGTTTTACATTGCTCCCGTTCGTTGTTCTTATCTGCTCGTTCGCGGCCGGCGTTACCGCACAGCAGGCCCCGCCCGCGGCTGCCGCGGCACCCGCTCCGACGAGCACTCAGGCTGCGCCGCCGCGCCCCGGACCTACACCCGAGCAACTGGCGATTCAGGCGGCGTCCGAAAGAGACCGTCAGCGCATGATGGATCTGCTCGGCATTAAGGAACTGCGACCAGGCGTGAGTGGCGCCACCACCGGATCAAACCTCGCCAACTACGACGAATCCAAGGCTGACCTGTATCCGAATCTTCCCGATGCACTCGTCCTGAATAACGGCAAGCGTGTGACTTCCGCCAAAGTATGGTGGAAAGATCGCCGTCCTCAGATTGTCGAGCTGTTCGACGAAGATATTGTGGGCCGCGTTCCGGCAAATCTGCCGAAGGTGACGTGGGAGGTGGTGAGCACAACGCAGGAGAAAGAACGGCGACGTTCCGATGTGATCACCAAGAAGCTCACGGGCCATGTCGACAACTCCGCAGATCCGGCAATCACGGTGAACATCGATCTGACGCTCAGCACGCCGGCTAACGCCAAAGGGCCCGTGCCGGTGATTATGGAGTTCGGCTTCAGCAGGGAGTTCATGGAAGAATTTGCGCGCCGGTTTCCGCAGTTTGCGGCCGGCGGGCACAGGTGCCTCAGGCCCGACCTGGCAGCAGCAGGTGCTGGCGCGCGGCTGGGGCTACGCCGAGTTTGTGCCTACCAGCGTGCAGCCTGACAATGGCGCCGGGCTTACAGAGGGCATCATCGGCCTGGCCAACAAGGGCCAGCCGCGGAAGCCCGACGACTGGGGAGCTTTGCGCGCATGGGCGTGGGGCGCGAGCCGTGCGCTCGATTACTTTGAAACCGATTCCGCCGTCGATGCGAAGCAGGTGGGCATCGAGGGCCACTCGCGCTACGGCAAGGCGGCGCATCGTCGACCATGGCTTACGATCAGCGCTTCGCTATCGGCTACATCAGTTCCTCAGGCGAAGGAGGCGCCAAGCTCTACCGGCACATCTTCGGCGAGGGAATCGGCAACGTTGCAGGCTCGCAAGAGTATCACTGGATGGCCGGGAATTTTCTCAAGTACGATGGCCCGCTCACGGTCGCCGATCTCCCCGTCGACGCTCATGAGCTGATTGCGCTTTGCGCGCCGCGGCCGTCTTCATCAGCGGCGGCGCCACGAAGGGCGATGGATGGGTCGACGCCAAAGGCATGTTCATGGCCGCCGTGGCTGCCGGGCCGGTATACAAATTGCTGGGCAAAAAGGATCTGGGCACGACCGTCTTTCCGCCCATTGAAACCCCGCTGATCTCGGGCGATATTGCCTTTCGCCAGCACACGGCCGGCCACACTCCCGCACCCAACTGGCCAACCTTTTTGGAATTTGCCGGCAGGTACCTGCACGCGCCGGCAGCGAACTCAGCTGCGAATTAAACGCAGCTTATTTTGGCGGTGGAACTGCGCTTGTCAATGGGTGGTCTGACCTCTTAACGGCGGACAAGTGGCCGCCGTTTGGCGGTTACTCCGCCGATCACTCCCCGCCACGCGCAAAATGTTTTACGCTCATACTATGGAATTCAAAATCATTGAGCTTGAGCGCGAGCCGGTCGAATTCAATCTGGAACTCAAGCCAGGTGCGATCGATTTCGGCGAAGAAGCCGAGCAGGTGGGCGAGTCTGGCCACTTCCGGCCAGGCCGAGGTGATTCACGAGCACCGCGGCCCCAGGGAGATTGTCGCCGACATCCGCCTGAAGGGCCGCTTTGCGGGCAGATTTCGAGGTTCCCTGCGCCCGCTGCATCGAGCCTGTCGAGATTCCCCTCGACGCCGAGTTCGACCTCATCTTCCGCCCCATCGGCGCCGATGCCGACGCTCCGGAACGCTCGATAACTGCGTCGGAGACCGAAATCGGTTATTATCAAGGAGACAGTCTGTTGCTTGAAGATGTGCTGCGCGAGCAGGTGCTTTTGTCCCTGCCGGTCAGGACGCTGTGCAAGCCTGACTGCAAAGGACTTTGCCCGCGCTGCGGAGCCAATCGCAACACCCAGCCCTGCTCCTGCGACGAGGGTCCGAACGATCCCCGCTGGGAGGCGTTGACTGGGTTGCGCAGCCGGATCAAGTCCTGAAAAATCAGCCCTTTGGTATAGGGGCGCGTTGCATGCGCTGGCCGCAATGAGCCGGGCTAAAGAAGTTCGACGCGCTCCCGTACCGGCGCCCGCAAGGCACGCCAGCGGGCCAAAATTCGAAAGGAATTGCATCATGCCGAATCCGAAAAGGCGCCATTCCACGCGCCGCACCGCTCTCCGCCGTTCTCACGACTTTCTTACTGCTACCGGGCTCTCTGAGTGCCCCAACTGCCACGAAAAGAAGCTGCCCCATCACGCCTGCGCCAAGTGCGGGGCGTACAAAGGCCGTGCAGTGCTCGAAGTGAAAGAAGCGAAGTAAATCGCAACCCCCATGCTCACCGACATTGCGCTTGACGCAGTTGGCACCGATAAGGCTCCCGAGCCGGAGATTCAGGGGAGCCATTCTTGCCTGCCGCACTTTGCCCGTGCGGGTCCATCTCATCGGGCCTGAGCCGGAGCTTCGCGACCTGCTCGATGAGCATCTTGAAGACGAAGACCTGCCCATCGTCATCCACCACGCCTCTGAGCGTATCGGGATGGACGAAAAGGCTGCACACGCGGTGCGCACCAAGCGCGACAGCTCGCTGCGCGTCGGCCTGAAGCTGGTGCGCGAGGGCAAGGCTGCCGGCTTTGTTACCGCCGGCAACACCGGCGCGGCCATGGCCACGGCCAAGATGGTGCTGGGCGCGCTGCCTGGCGTCGACCGTCCGGCGCTGGCCACGCCGATGCCCACGTCAAAGGGCAATCCCTGCGTGCTGCTCGACGTGGGCGCCAACGTCGACTGCAAGGCGCAGAATCTCGAGCAGTTTGCCGTGATGGGCGAGATGTATGCCCGCAGCGTGCTCAAGATCGCGCGGCCGCGCGTGGGCCTGCTCTCGATCGGCGAAGAAGAATCCAAGGGCAACGAGCTCACCCGCGAAGCCTTTCCGCTGCTCAAGGCGCTGCCCATCAACTTCATCGGCAACGTGGAGGGCCGCGACATCTTCAACGGCCACGCCGACGTGATTGTCTGCGACGGCTTTGTGGGCAACGTGGCTCTCAAAACCAGCGAAGGCATCGGCCGGTTTGTGCGCGACGTGCTGCGCGCCTCGCTCACCAGCACCGTGACCGCGCAGGTGGGCGCGCTGCTTTCGCGCCGCGCCTTCAACGACTTTCGCCGCCGCCTCGACTACACCGAATACGGTGGCGCGCCGCTGCTCGGCGTGCGCGGCGTCTGCATCATCGGCCACGGCTCTTCGAACGAAGTCGCCATCTACAACGGCATCCGCGTTGCCCACGAGTTCTCGCGCTCCGGCGCCAACGTGCGCATCGAGCAGGCCTTTGCCGGCCGGCCCAAGCCTCGCCCGATCACGGCGAAGGCGCCGACGCTACGATTCAGTAATCTGTGACTTGTGGATGCCATGATTGACGAGCCGGCGCATCCGTCCATCCGCGACCGAGACACACTAGACCCTACAATACTTACGCAATTGGCCTGCCCGGCCTGCTATGGCGAGCTGCGCCTTGAAGGCGCGCGGCTGCGCTGTATGGCTTGCAGCCGCGGCTATCCGATTGTCGATGGCATTCCCGTCATGATCGTCGAGCGCGCGGAACGGCTTGGCGAAGAATCTTGAGACCCGATTGCAGCGCGGGCTAGTGCTGGCTGTGCCGCCAGTCCCAATATTCCTTTTTGTCGGCGTCGCTGCGCTTGTTGAAATCCATGTGGTCGCGGTGGGTATTGGTTTCCCACTGAGCGTAATAGGCGGTTTCGCCATCCCACCGGTGATAGTCGTGGTAATAGGGATCGTATACACGCACGCTGCCTGTGCAACCTGTGCAGAGTGCCGGAGCGGCCAGGGCAGTTGCAAGAAGAAGAACTGAAGCGAAATTTCTCATCAAACGCCTCCTTTTCATGGGACCTGTCGATAGATGCGGAGCGAAGGACGCCTGGTTGCCCATCACCCGAGAAAGATACTCAAAAACAAGGCACTATCCAATCTCCCTAATGGCGCAAGTAGAACGGCCGCACGATGAGCGCGGCGAGAGCGATGGCGGCGGCCAACGCGAGTGCGATCAGGCTGTAGAGAAGAGTGAGGCTCGGCCCCTTGGTTGGTTCGTCTGTCGGTTCATCGGTCGATGCGTGTCGATGCTTCGAGTCAGGGCGCTCGTCGTCACTCATATTTGAGCGACTCCACCGGATCCAACTGCGCGGCGCGCGTTGCGGGAACGGTTCCGAAGATCACGCCTACCAGCGTTGCCGCGGCGAGCGCGATCAGCACAGACAGCCACGAGATGGGAAAGTCGTAGCCGCTGAAGATGCGGATGGAAAACGGAATCGCAAGGCCGACGAGGCTGCCCACAATGCCGCCCGCGAGCGAGATGAGGACGGCCTCGGTGAGAAACTGCAGCTTGATTTCGCGGTGAGTCGCGCCGAGCGCTTTGCGGATTCCGATCTCGCGGATGCGGGAGCGCACATTGGCCAGCATGATGTTCATGATGCCCACGCCGCCAACGGCCAGCGTCACTGCCGCCACCATTACCAGCACCGCGGTCAGTGCGTCGGCGATCCTCGCCGCCGTCACCAACAGCTCGGTCAGCGTCTGTGCGTTATAGATCGAATTCGAGCGATGCCGGGGATTGGACTTGATGACCTGCTTAATCTCTCTCGCGGCGTCGGGCACTTCATTCATGCTCTGCATCGAAAAGTAGATCTGGTTCACGCTGTCGGTTCCGGTGAAGTAGCGCGCTACGGTGTAGGGAACCAGCACGGTTTCGTCCTGGATCTCGGATTGGCCGAAGTCGTCTACGCTCTCTTTGAAAACTCCGATGATCGTGAACGGAATGCCGAGGACCTGAAAGGTCTGGCCAACGGCCAGATCGTCGCTTCCATATTGTTCCTCGGCAAATTGCTCCGTCACTACAGCGACCTTTTGGTGTGCCGTGTCGTCCGCTTCATCGAAAAATCGGCCCTGCGTCACAATCAGGTTGCGGATTTGCTGGTACTCCGGAGAAACGCCCAATACGAGCGTGTCCTTCTGGATTCCACCGGAAAAGTTGATGCGATTGTGCATAGTCAGCACCGGCGAGGAATACATCACGCCGGGCACCTGCTGGTCTACATCCTTTTCGTCCTCGAGGGTCAGGTAGTCGTTGTAGCGCACGCGCTCCCCGGCGTGGCGCCACCCCCGGCATACTCAACCTCTACAGTGTTGGTGCCGATCTTCTGGATGCAGGTCGAGGATGTATTGCTTGCCGGTCAGTCCGATGGTCACGACCAGAATCACCGACGCGGTGCCGATCACCATGCCCAGTGCGGTGAGCGCAAAGCGCATTTTGCTGGCGCGGAAGCTGTCTCCGGCCAGCTTCAGGATCTCGCTCATCAGCATGGTGCGGCGCGCGCTGACGAGCGTCTCCTGAAAGGTGTCGCTGCGTTGCTTTTCGCGTTCTTGTTGGATGGTGGGATTCATCGCTTCCTTGCCGATTAGACTCTCGACGGCGCGCCTGCGGGTTCCGGAATTCCGCTGCAAAGCAAGGCCGAGGCCGGGTTCTGACTCCTCCTTATCTCGAGACTTGCAGGCCTATCTGATAGCTTACGCGCACGCCCAAGGACAGGAGATCTGCCACTGTGGGCGGATGGTCATCGTTGCTCCAATTGGCGCCAGAGCGCGGCGAGAGCCTCAACGGGTACGGCCTCGGCGCGGGCTCGCGGGTCGATTCCCGCGGCTGTCATCGCTGCAGCCGCGGCATCGGGCGCCACTCCGGCGGCGCGCAGATTGTTGGCCAGAGTCTTGCGCTTTTGCGCAAAGATCTGGCGCAGGAAACGCAGAAAACCGGATCTCCGCAACGCCCAGCTCGGCAAAGCGCGGCGCGAATCGCCAGCGAAAGACTGTGGAATGGACCTTCGGCGGCGGCGAGAAGGCCGACGGCGGCAGCGTGAACAATTGCTCTACCGGCCCGTACATCTGCATCGTCACGGAGAGCAGCCCGTAATCGCGCGTGCCCGGTGTTGCGGTGACTCGCTCGGCCACTTCGCGCTGCACCATCAGCACGGCCAGGTCAAGCGAAGCGTGGCTTGCCGCCAGCTTCAGCAGGATGGGCGAAGTGATCGCATAAGGCAGATTGCCTGCCACGCGAAGCCGCTCGCCGGCCTGCGCCGCTGCCGCCGCGAAGTCGAACCGCAGCACATCTTCTTCGAGCACCGTCACGCACGCCGGATCGAAGTGAGCTCGCAGGCCCACTGCCAGCTCACGGTCAAGCTCAACGGCCAACACGCGCCCAGCTCGCGCCGCCAACGATTCTGTAATCGCGCCGCGGCCGGGGCCGATCTCAACGACTGTGTGGCCGGCGATCTCTCCAAGCGCCGCGACAATCCGCTGCGCGGCTTGCCCGTCCACGAGGAAATTCTGCCCGAGCTTGGGTTTCAAAGGCATCTGCTGCTCCGATGGTAGATGAGCCGCCGCGCTTGCGGCTCAAGCTTGGCGCCAGTTCTGCCGACCGCTTCGGCTGCACTAAACTGATCTTTGTTACCGGGCGTCGTTGCCGGGCATTGTCGCTTGGACTTGTTCACGCCGAATCTTCCACGCAAACGATGAGGCCCTTTTGCTGATTGATTCTCACGCACACCTGGACAGTCCGCGCTACGCGGATGACCGCGAAGCGATGCTGGCTCGAGCGCGCGAGGCAGGCGTTGGCGTGGTTCTCTCGATCGGTATCGGCGAGGGACCAGCCGAAATGCACCAGGCGCTCGACCTTTGCCGCGAGTTCAATGGAAGACGCCAGGACGGGCGCCAAACTTCCCAAGCTCTACGCAAGCGCGGGGATCTATCCGCACAACACACCCGAAGCCGATGACGCCGCTCTGGCGAAACTAGACGCTCTTTTGGCCGAGCCGGAAGTCATCGCCTGCGGCGAAATCGGCCTCGACTACTATCACGAAGGCGCTCCACGCGATGTGCAGCGGGCCGGGCTCATTCGGCAGCTCGAAATTGCTGCGGCGCGCAAGCGGCCCATCCTCATCCATTGCCGCGGCACCAACGAGTCCGCCGACGCGTGGGACGATCTTTTTCCGGTTTTGGAGGAACATTGGCGGGGAACCGGCCTTGGCGGCGTCATGCACTGCTTTGGCGGCGGCTGGGAGCAGGCGCGTCACTCGCTCGATCTTGGTTTCCTGGTCTCGTTTGCCGGCAATCTTACTTATCCCAAGGCGCAGCCGCTCCGCGACGTTGCCGGGCGCATTCCGCTGGAAGCACTCCTCGTTGAAACCGACGCGCCCTGGCTTGCGCCGGCCCTCCATCGCGGCGAGCGCAATGAGCCGGCGTTGGTGGTCGAAACAGCCGACGTTCTGGCCAGCCTGCTCAACATTGCGCCGGATGAAATTGCGGCCGCGACCACAGCAAATTTCTTCCGGCTGTTTCACCTCCAGCCAGACGTGGGAAACTGATAGAGACAAGGCTGGCGGCAGGCCGCCAGTCGTTCTGAGGACGAGAAAACCATGGCACAGGAAAATTCATTTGACATCGTGAGCAAGATCGATATGCAGGAAGCCCGCAACGCGATCGACCAGGCGATGAAAGAGATTCGCCAGCGCTTCGACCTGAAGGACACCCACTCCGAGGTCAACCTGGAAGGCGAGGACACGATCCAATTGGCCTCCAGCAACGAGTACAAGCTGGAAGCGGTCAAGGACATTCTGGCGCAAAAGCTGGTCAAGCGCGGCGTCTCGCTCAAGAACCTGACCTACGGCAAAGTTGAGCCGGCCACCGGCCAGAGCGTGCGCCAGAAGATCAGCCTTCAGCAGGGCATCCCCGTGGAGAAGGCTAAGGAGATCGTGCGCCTGGTCAAGGATTCCAAAAAGAAGGCGCAAGCCAGCATCCAGGGCGACACCGTCAGAATCTCAAGTAAGGACCGCGACGAGTTGCAGGCAATTATCGCCTTGCTGCGCGGCAAAGACATGGGCCTGGAATTGCAGTTCACCAACTATCGCACCAACTGATCGGCCCGCGGTTGTTGCCGCGTTTCAACAATCAGCCGGCACGCGGGAACGGGGTTGCTCAGCGGAATGAATCGCCATTTCCCGTGTGGATGCTTTAAAATCGGAGCACTTTGAGCACATTCACCATGGTCGACGGCGCGAGAGGTCTTTGAGCTGCTGAGGGAAGACCTCGTCGCAGTGGAGCAGGAACTCGGCCGCGACGCCGCGTCCAGCGTCAGCACCATTACGGAGATTGCCGAGTACCTGCGCGAAGGCGGCGGCAAGCGCATCCGGCCTTCGCTTTTGCTGCTGGCCGCTCATCAGCTGGATTATTTTGGCAACGGCGCCATCCGCCTCGGCGCGGTGGTCGAGATGGTGCATACGGCCACGCTGGTCCACGACGACATCATCGACGGCGCCGACACGCGCCGCGGCCGTCCTTCTGCCAACACCACCTGGGGCAACGAAAAGTGCGTTCTGGCCGGCGACTGGCTCTACATGCAGGCCTTCAAAGTGGCGCTCGAAGAGCGCAATCTGCGCGTGCTCGATCTGCTCATCAGCCTCACGCAGCAAATGGTCGAGGGCGAGCTGCTGCAGATTCAAAAGCTCGGCAAGATGGTTTCCGAAGCTGAGTATTACGATCTGATCTTTCGCAAGACCGCCTGCCTTTTTTCGATCTCCATGCGCCTCGGAGCGGTGCTGGCCGGCGCCACCGAGGCCGAGGAGACCGGCTTGGGCGCATTCGGCCGGGCTGTTGGTCTGGCTTTCCAGATTGTTGACGACGTGCTCGACCTGACGGCCACTGAAGACGTTCTGGGCAAGCCTGTGGCCAGCGATCTGCGCGAAGGCAAGGCCACGCTGGCCGTGGTTCACGCTGCCGACCACGGGACCGCCTCCGATCGCAAGGCTATTCAGCGCGTTCTCGACGATCGCAGCTTTGAGAACGTGAGCCGCCAGCAGATCAGGGAAATTCTGGTGCGCAATGGATCAGTCGAATACGCGATGGCCGCTGCCGATCGCTATGCCGAGCAATCGCGCCTGGCACTGGCGCCGTTCGCCGAAAGCGAATTCAAGCGCGCCCTGCTCTGGGTGCCCGATTTCGTCGTGGCGCGGGAGAAGTAGATGCCGCGCAAAGTCGCCGTCGAGCCAGCTGTGGGCCTCCGTCGACCGCTATTTCGGCGATCTGCTTGCTCCGACTGACGAAAAGCTCGAATCCGTCGTCAAGGCCAACCGCAAGGCTCGTCTTCCTGCCATCGATGTCTCGCCACTCCAGGGCAAGTTTCTTCACGTCCTGATTCAGATGACGCAGGCGAAGCGCGTGCTCGAGATCGGCACGCTCGGCGGCTACTCCACGATCTGGATGGCGCGCGCATTGCCTAAAGGCGGGCGCATCGTCTCGCTCGAATTCAGCCCCCGGCACGCCGAGGTGGCTCGCGCGAATCTGCACTGCGCCGGCCTGCTCAGCCGCGTTGAGATTCGCGTGGGTCCCGCTCTCGAGAGCCTTCCTGTTTTGAAGTCAACGGGCGCCGGCCCCTTCGACCTGATCTTCATTGACGCCGACAAAGAGAACAATCCGCACTATCTCCAGTGGGCGCTGAAGCTGTCGCGCCGCGGTACGGTGATTGTTGTCGATAACGTTGTGCGCCAAGGCGGCGTCGTCGAAGCCAAAAGCACCGAGCCCGACATTGTCGGCACGCGCCGTTGCCTTGAGATGATGGCCGCCGAGCCGCGCCTGAGCGCCGTCGCCCTGCAGACCGTGGGCGTCAAGGGCCTCGATGGATTCGCGATGGCGGTCGTGCTGCGCTGACCTTTCTAGTTGGCCGGCTCGTCACGCGTCCTGCACGTTTGTCCCCTGGTGGTAGACGATCTTCCAACCGTCCGCGACGCGCTTCCGCCTAGCCGGCGTCTTCTTCCATCAGCGCCTTCAGCGCCGCCTCATATTTCTCGGGCAACGGTTTGCGCTGCAACTTGTCGTCGCAGACCACGTGCACCGTCTCGCCTTCGGCCAAAAGCGTCTGTTCTTCACCGTCAGGAGCTTTGCGCAGGATTCGATATGCGAATTTGAGCACCGAGCCGCGCAGCATGGCCGGCCGCGTCTCGATCAGGATTTCGTCGTCGTAGCGCGCCGGCGATTTGTAGCGGCAGGATGCCTCAATCACCGGCAGAATGCATCCGTGATCGGTTTCAAGGCGGCTGTAAGCAAGCCCAAGCGAGCGCAACAGCTCCACGCGGCCCAGCTCAAACCAGACCAGGTAGTTGGCATAGTAGACGATGCCCATCTGATCGGTCTCGGCGTACCGCACACGCACTTCGGTGGTCACCGGCATTCGGTGTTCTCTCTCAAGCAGAAAGCTGACATCTGTGAACCGACAACTGTCTCTACGGTTTGACGACGTGCGTGAAAAGTTGCAGCCTGCTCACGTCATTGAAAATCGTGAAGGCGACGAAGGCCATCAGCACCACAAAGGCCGCGGTATAGATTCGCTCTTTGATGACCAGGCTGATGTCGTGGCGCAGCACGCTCTCGATCAGAAGCAGCAGGATCATGCCGCCATCGAGGATCGGGAAGGGAAGCAGATTAAGGATGCCCAGTTGCAGGCTGATCTCGGAGGCCAGTCCGAATTTGGGCTACCAACCTTCCGTCTCCGCCACTTCGCCCGCCGCCTGCGCAATCCCCACCGGCCCCATCATCTGCGTCACTGACAGCCGGTGGGTAAACAGCCGCTCCAGTACCTCGCCCACGAGCAGCGCATTGGTCTTGAAGAAGACCAGCGACTTGCCGCCTGCCGATGCGAGCGACAAGGGCTCTTCGCGTATCGGAATCGGCACGGGCGCAAAACCAAGTTTCCATGTGGTGCTGTCAAGCTTCGCGGGCGTTGCCACAATCTGGAGAGTGACACCCTTGCGTAACACGGTGAGGGCCATCGGTTTGCCCGCCCCCGCTTGCATGTAGGCCAGCAGCGTATTCACGGAATGGAATGCGTGGCCGTCGACAGCTTCGATGGCATCGCCGTCAAGCAGCCCGGCCTGCTCCGCAGGCGTGCCCGGCTGCACCTCGCAACACACCAATCGGGCCGTCCGAAAACTGTGGAGAAAGTCCCGCATCGCTCAAGCTAAAAGTGTCACTCTTGGCGCTGGCCGGGACGTGCAGGCTCAGTTGAATCGTGTTTCCTCCGCGTTCCACCGCGACAGGCACCATTTGATTGGCATTCAATATGGCTTGTTCCTGCACCGCATCCCAGTCGGGATTCTTGACGCTGTCGAACTGAACGATCACGTCTCCGGACTGGATTCCGGCCACTGCCGCCGCCGAGTTCGGGGTCACCCATTCAACGGTCGTGGATTTCACCATGCCCGCCGGAACTTCGTTGATGAAGGCGAAGTAAAACCACATCAGCCCAAGCGTCAGCAGAAAATTGAAGCATGGGCCGGCGACGCCGATCAGCATCCGCTGCCAGCGCGGACGGGCGGTGAATGCCCTGGGGTCGCTAGCTGCTTCGTGTGTGTTGTCCTCGGAGGGGTTGCCGGTAAGCCCAGACTCGGTTTCCCCAGTCATCTTCACAAAGCCGCCGAGCGGCAGCAGGCAGACCTTGTAGTCCGTCTCACCGATCTTGAAGCCGAAAAGGCGCGGTCCAAAGCCGAAGGAGAACGCCTCGACGCGCACCCCGCAAAGCTTGGCCACGACGAAGTGCCCCAACTCGTGCACGACGACCATCACGCCGACGAGGACGATAAAGGCTGCGACAGAAACCAGAAATTCATGCATGGTTGTGCGGTTTTTTCCTTCGGCGAAGCGCGGCCTGCCCGCTTGCGCTCATTGAGCTGGCGCGAGCAGCGCCCGGGCCCGTTCTCGCGCCTCCTGGTCGGCGGCAAGCACCTCCGCAATGGTGGCGGGGTGAGCCTCCGGGGTTGCCGCGAGTACTTTTTCAATTGTACCCGGGATGCCGGTGAAGGGAATACGACGTTCGAGGAACGCTCCAACAGCCACCTCATCGGCCGCGTTCAGGGCGATGCAGTGCGCTCCACCCTTTTCAGCCGCCTCAAAGGCCAGTCGCAGGCAAGGGAAGCGCTCGAAGTCCGGCTCCTCAAAATCGAGGTGCCTCAGCGCCGCCAGGTCGAAGGTCAGCGTGGATCTGGGCCGCTCCGGCCATGCCAGCGCATACAGAATCGGCAGCCGCATGTCGGTCACCGAGATCTGCGCCAGGATCGACCCGTCAACGATACTCCACCATCGAGTGCACAGTCGATTGGGGATGAATGGTCACCCGCACCTGGGCTGGCGTCACATCGAACAGCCGGCAGGCCTCGATGACTTCAAGCCCCTTGTTCAGCATCGTGGCCGAGTCGATGGTGATGCGCCGCCCCATCACCCATGTTGGGTGCTTCAGCGCCTGCTCGGGCGTGATGCTTGCGAATTGATCCAGCGGAAGCTGGCGGAACGGCCCTCCGGAGGCGGTCAGCCAGATGGACTTCACCTCGTTGTGCGCGCCCACGCGCAGGCACTGGTGGACTGCGTTGTGCTCGCTGTCGATGGGAAGAATCGGAACATTGCGCTCGCGCGCCGCGGCCGTCAGAATTTCGCCGGCGGCCACCATGCACTCTTTGTTGGCCAGGCCGACCGGCTTTCCGGCCAGGATGGCTGCGTGGGTCGCCTCGAGGCCCGCGACGCCCACGATCGCCGATACGACAAAGTCGGCTTCAGGCAAACGTCGCGCAGGCAATCGTGCCCGCGGTTCCGTGAACTACTTCGACCCCGCTCACGCCGGCCTTGCGCAGCCGGGCAGTAAGTTCGCCGGCCAGCTCTTCTGTGGCCAGCGATACGACGCGCGGCCTCCAGCGCACGACTTGCGCAAAGGCCTCGTCCACGTTGCGGCCCGCGGCCAGCGCAGCGACCTGGTAGCGCTCGGGAAACTGCTCAACAATGGAGAGGGTGCTCTGCCCGATGGAGCCGGTAGAACCGAGAATGGCGAGTCGTTTCAAAGTGGCTGGAGACTATTTTAGAACCTCTGGTGAATCACCTGCGCGTACCACAGCACGGGGCCGGCCAGCAGCAGCGCGTCGATGCGGTCCAGCACTCCGCCATGCCCTGGCAGCAGGCTGCCTGAGTCCTTCACCCCGGCCGATCGCTTCAGCGCCGACTCAGCCAGATCGCCAACCTGTCCGGCTACGTTGATGATTGCGGCCAGCACAAGCCAGTACCAGATCTCATCGGGATACGACAAGACCGCCGAAGGAAATGTGCGCTCGAGCCACGAGAGGACCACCGAGTTAGCCGGCTCCTGCATGAGAGACGCCAGGCCCACAAGCGCCGCGGCGATCGCACGCTGCCGGCCACTGAAGCGATTGCACCCTCCCAGGTTTTGCCCGGGCTCAGCTTTGGCGCCATCTTGTGCCGGCCCCAGGCGCGGCCTACGTAATAGGCGGATGTGTCTCCAGCCCACACAACGAAAAGCAAGAACACCACAAGCGACGGCCCATTGGCTTGCTCGTGCAGCGATGGCAAGGCAATCAGCGTGAGGCCCGTGTAGAGCAGGCAGAAGATCGACGCCGATGCATCGGCGATAGTCTCCTCGACCGGCTTGAAGAAGGTGCAATAGACCAGCAGGCCGAGGCCCAGAATTCCAAACAGCGCAGGCGTCAGGTCGGGCCACTCAAAATTGACTGCAAAGAGGGCCAGCAGGGCCGTCATCGTCGCAACCCGGGGAGGGTTGGCTCCGCAGCGCCGGCTCAGGTCCATGTACTCCCACCCTGCCAGTGCCGCCACCGCCGCCACGGCCAGCGTAAACAGCCATTGCCAGCGGGGCCCGAGAAACACCAGAACCAGAACAACCGGAATCAGAACTGCAGCAGTAATGAGGCGTTTCATTCAGGGTTGAGGATACACCGCTGGGACCGGATGGCCTTGGTTACGGAAGATTTGGAAGTCTGGCTGCGCAGCGAACAGGGAAGGCCCCTTAGCTGGCCGCGATCCTGATGCGCTCGGGATTCTCTTCCACTTCGCCGCCGTCTTCGCCGATGCCGCCGTAGCGGCGTTCGCGGCGCTGGAAGTCCGCGATGGCTTCCAGCAGGTGAATGCCGCGGAAGTCGGGCCAGTAAGCGCTCGGTGACAAAGATCTCGGTGTAGGCGATCTGCCACAGCAGGAAGTTCGAAATGCGCAGTTCGCCTGAGGTGCGGATGAGCAGATCGGGATCGGGCATGTGCGCGGTGTAGAGATGGCGGTGAATGTCTTCTTCCGTGATGTGTTCCGGGTCGAGATGCTTCTGTTTCAGCTCCGCCATCAGCCCGCGAAAGGCGTCCACCAGCTCCGATCGTCCGCCGTAGTTCAGGGCCAGCGTCAGCGTGGTGCCGGTGTTGCCGCGCCGTCGTCCTCCTCTACCCAGCGCATCTTGTCCTGGACGTCGGGCGCCAACTCATGCGTCCGCCCGATCGTACCGGAAGCGAACATTGTTGTGCTTCATCCGCTCGACATTGCTTTCGAGGTAAGTCTTCAGCAGGCGCATCAGGAAGCTGACTTCGGCGCGCGGCCGCCGCAGGTTGTTTTCCAGAGAAAACGCGTAAAGCGTCAGCCACGGCAAGCCGATGCGGGAAGCCGTTTCCGTCACCAGCTGTACTGCTTTGGCGCCCTGCTGATGCCCCAGGAATCGCTTGAGCGAGCGGCGGCTGGCCCATCGACCATTGCCATCCATGATGATGGCCACGTGCTGCGGCAGACACTCCGGCTTGAGCGTCGCATAGATAGCGCGCTCCTCGGTGCTTAGTTCATCGATGCGCAACGTTGGAGATGGAGATGAGGACTCGACTGTAGGTAGCATTTGCGCTTTCCACGCGGGGCCCGGAGAGCTTCCCCGAAGTGTGGCCGACGGAGTTCACGCACGGCGCAGATAAGAGGCCGCTCATTGCGTGAATCGAGCTCCGGCCGGTCTCTGAGACGCCTTCGACCGGATCCGGGGAGACACATCTTCGACCGTAAAGCATTTTGGGAGATTCTGCAATGTAGCAGCGCACATGCGCCGGTGCACCGAAACAACCCACGCGCCAGCCTAACGAGGCATTACGCGGAATCTCGACCGGAGCGGGCGAATGCCGCGGCGAGGAAGTGCGCCCGACGCTCCACAGAGCGATCGGAGACCCTCCGCCGCAGGACTGAGAACTGGGCTACGCGATGCGGCGACGTCCGGCGGCCGCGTCCCTCACCGCACCGAAGAAGAGCGTCCGGTGCAGCGAATCCAGGTGCGGCAGCAGCGGGGCAACTTCGGCCAGGAACGGGTCGTTCAGGATCGCTGTCCACTTCTTCGTCGCGGCGGCTGCGCTCATCGCGAACCAGCTGACGCATCTCCACGCCAAGCGCATTGGCCAGCCGCTCCAGCGAACCCAGCGTGGGAATCGCCTTGCCGTTCTCGATCTTCGAGATGTAGGTGCGCGGTACCTGCATCCTGCCCGCCAGTTGCCGCTGGCTCAGGTGGCGCGCCCGGCGCATTTCGCGCACCTGCGATGCCACCTGCATGCCGGCGCCACCGCTGACCGGCACAGGCTGGCTGGTTACCAGCCGTGGGGCCAGAAAAACAGGTTCCTCGATATCGAGTGGCCTGTGGCACTTTCGGCAAAGAGAGTTGCTGGTCCTATACTGCATCAGTCTGCAGTACTCACACCGCACCACTTCGCGTGTTTCCACGCTAACGATAGAAGTTGCCATTTGGGATGTGCGGAGTGCCAGAGCGTGGGACTCCAGGTGCATCACTGCACCTTGAATGGTGCTACTTTCTATGAATGGAACCATAATTGTCAAGTAGAAAATTAGGGTCAAACCGAAAAAAGCCGGATCAGACCCAACGAAACCCGACAAAACGCGAACCACGGTGATAAACAGGAGACAAAATGAGCATCGACTCAAACTTTGGCCGCGGCTTCAATCGTGAGCAGGCATGGCAACTTCTTACCGAGTGGACGCAGAGCGAAAGCCTGCGCAAGCACGCGCTGGCCGTCGAGGCTTGCGTGGTGGCCTACGGCGAGCAGGAGGCTGAACGGCTCGGGCTTGAGGGCGACGCCCGCGCGGCGCTGATCGAGCTTTACTCAACCACTGCGCTGCTCCACGACTTCGACTACGAGCGCCATCCCACGCCGGAAGAGCATCCCTTCGTCGGCGTCCGCGAGCTGGAGCGGCTGGGCTGGCCCGAGGAACTGCGCACCGCGATCCTTGGCCACGCGCACTACTCCGGCGTGCCGCGCGCGACGCACCTGGCCAAAGCCCTGTTTGCCTGCGACGAGCTGGCCGGCTTCCTGACCGCCTGCGCGCTGGTGAAGCCCACCAAGGCCATCGCCGATGTCGAAGTTGCCAGCGTGAAGAAGAAGATGAAGGACAAGGCCTTCGCCCGCGGCGTTCACCGCGAAGACATCGTGCAGGGCGCAGCCGAGCTCGGCGTCGATCTCGACGCGCACATCGGGTTTTGCATTGAGGCGATGAAAAAGCGCGCCGGCGAGTTGGGACTGTGAAGCCGAGGAGCGCAAAATGCTCGCAGCCTCGCCTATACTTCTGCACATGAAAAGGCTAGCGGTCTGTCTGTTGTTGATCGAAGCTTCGACAGCGTCATGGGCTCAAAACCCGCCTTCTGGAACCGCGCCGCAAATCGAGCCCCGAATTACCAAGTTGCCACATCCTTCATATCCCGCCATGGCACTCGCTGCGCATGTGTGGGGGCATGTAGTGCTGAAAATTACGATTCAACAGGACGGCGCGGTCACTTCGGCAGAGATCATTAGCGGGCCTCCAATGTTGCGGGAAGCTGCAGTTGAAAGCGCGAAACAAGCGCTGTTCAATTGCGCCGACTGCGCCTCAGGCACTTCACAATTTCAATTAATCGAAAGCTATGAACTGACCGAGCCGTATTATTGCGACCCGCCTGACAAATCGTATCCGCGTGTCTCGCAGAACGCCGGAGTTATCACCTTCACCGGTCAGCCAGCCGGAACCTGCGACCCTTCGGCGACGAGGGTTCGCGCTGCGAAATGTCTATTCTTGTGGAAATGCGGCTGGCGATAGTCCGTGCTCTGCGCTGGCTCTGGTCCGTTCCCGCCTACCTCCCCCACGCCCCACTCTCGACTCGGTCCGCGTCCCGCGGCTTCCGGTTGTACCGGTAGAACCAGCACTCCACTGTGCCGCCTGTCTTCAACTCCACAACCTGCCGTTCGCGAATGTACTCGCTCGTCTCCGGCGCCTGCGGATCGAAGCCCTCATATTTGTCGAGCCGCGCAAGAATGTCTTCGTCCTCCGGCAGCTCCATCACCGTTCCGATGATCCTGCCCTTCGCATTTGGGTCGGCCACGGCGCCGGGATAGCCGCCCAGATCGTAGAGCACGCCGCGCACGAATCCTTCGCCCACAGGCCGCAGTTTGGCTGCGACGCGCGCAATCTTGGACGGCGCAAGACCGGGCTGCAACGTCCCGTAGGCAAAAAGATAGTCGCTCATAAAAAAGATTCGCCGAACAGATGCGCCTGCCTCACCGGCAGGAAGGAGAGCCGCGGCTCAAAGTGGATTTTTCGCTCGCAGCTCGGCCACAATATCTTTCGCCGCGGCGCGAGCCTCGGCTTCCTGATCCGGCGGAAAGCTGATTGCACCCACGCGCGCATGCCCGCCCCCGCCGTAGCGCTCGCAAATCTGCGCCAGGTTCACCAGCTTCGCGGGGTCGGCCTTGGTCCACGGATTCGATCCCACGGAGACTTTCGTTCGGAAACTCGACTTCGACAACCCGATCGAGTACGTCGCATTCGGATAGAGATAGTAGGGGATGAATTTGTTGAAGCCTTCCAGCGGATGGTCGGTGATGTCGAAGAAGATCGTTCCGTCGCGCTCTTCCGCGCGGCTGCGGATCAGAACCAGTGCTTCCTCGTGTCGCTTGAGCAGCGGCGGCAGCAGGGCCGCCACAAACGGCTGCGTCAGCACCGCCTCGAGCGGCATCTCGGTGAGCAGCGGAATCAGCCGCGGAATAAACGCCGGATCCTCCGCTGCCTCAATGATCAGCGTCAGCTTCATCGCCGGCGCGGCCATCTCGACCGCCGATTCCGGGCTTTCGTACTTTGCGCCGTCCACGATGTCGGCCCAATGAATCAGCTCCGCCACCGGAGCCGTGTCGAAACCGTAGCGCGTCTTGGCAATATGCGCCAGAAAGCTGGTGCACGACGTGTAATCCGGATCGAAGAACTTCCGCGCCGCGCAGGCCGGATCGCGCTGGCAGGCCAGAAAATTCTCGTGGTCCTGCGGCGTAAGGAAGGCCGATTGGTGGTGATCGAACCACCAGGTGATTTTGGGCGACGGCGAATATTTGAAGTCGACGATCGCGTTTTCGTCGCCAGTGAATTCGCTCTCATCGAACAGCGCTCCGGCGCGATGCACCAGCCCGTGATACTCGTAGCTCGCGTCCCGGTTGATGCACTCGCGATAGAACCGCGTGAACAGGGAGGCCGAGCAAGCTCCGTCAAAACACTTGTCATGATAGAAGACGCGAACTCGCAACACGGGGGACCCCTCCTGGCGACGCAACCTTAAAGACCGGAACTGTACAGCATCAAGGGCTGGGCTGGCTGTGTCAAGCCGAGCATGCGTGCCCGGGTTCGCAACCGGTGCGCACAGAAATGCACGACTCCTACGGCACATCCCCAAACACCTGCCCGCCGGCGGTGCGCAAAGCTTTTGCCAATTGCCTGTCAAAGGTTGCCAGTGCTCTGCCGGACCGCAAGGAGAGTTCTAAATAGACGGCGTCGTAAGCTGAAAGCCCGTACCTGCGCCCAAGCGCCAGAACCTCTGACCGGACCGAGGTGGTCCCAACGCGATCTTCGACGATTGGGAGCGCCTCGAGCTCACCCAGAAAACGCAATGGTTTGGACGGATCAGATAAACGAGAGCGCTCGGCAACGAGCAGTCCGTTGATAACTTCGATATACCAAATTGTTGGAACCGTGGCTTCGTTGCGCTCAACGGTCGAGAGAATCTCATCGGCCAAAGCTGCTTCGTGAACGTCTGCTCGCTGTACGAACCAGGCGAGTGCCGCGGAGGCGTCGAGAATCAATGCCATAAGAGAGCTTTATTTTCTTCCTTCACGAATCCATGACAGCACTTCGTCGCCCGAAACACCTGTAATTCGGGGAAAGTTTCGGAGAGCCTGAACCGCGGCGCTTATGCGCTGCTGATCGCGGTGCTTGGTTGGCACCACATCCGCCACGGGCCGTCCGCGAACGGTGATCGTAAATCGCTCTCCCTGTTCCACTTTACGGAGGATCTCGGAGAGCCTAGTCTTGGCGTCAAATGCGCCAATTTCGGTGTAACCAGTCTGTGCTGCCGGCATGATTTCCTCTTGATCCCGTTAATAAACTAGATTGACAACTAGTTTACTCGTGATCCACTTGATTGTCGACCCCTGGTCCTACAGCAAGACAGACCCTTGTTGCCGTTTAACCTGCCAGCACTTCAAACCTCTTCTGCTCCTCGTCGTACTCTTCGATTCGCCCCGTCAAAATGTCGTAGTACCAGCCATGCACAGACAGTCGGCCCTCCTCCATCGCCTGACGTACCGGCACTTGCGCCTGCAGGTTCTTGAGTTGCGCGACCACATTGCCACGGATCAGCGACGCCAACTCCGCGCTCTCGCCATCGGCCAGATTCAGCGGTTGGCGATGCGCAAACGCCGCCTGAACATGATCTAACCAGCGCCGCGCCTTGGGCAGGTTCTCCAGGCTCTTGCGGTCAAGCGCCGCCTTCAGTGCTCCGCAGTCCGAGTGGCCGCAGACGATTGCATGCTTCACTCGGAGCACCTCCACCGCGTACTCAATGGTCGCCGTAACGCCGTCAACATCCTGACTGGTAATCGGCACCACGTTCCCAATGCTGCGTGAAATGAACAGGTCGCCCGGCTCCGTCCCAAGAATCAGGTCCGGAATCACACGCGAGTCAGCGCATGTAATGAACAGCCACTCCGGCGCCTGTCCTTCTGCCAAAAGGTGAAAGTGGCTCTTCCGCGCCGGAAAAACCTCGGCGAGGAATTTCTTGTGTCCCTCAATCAGTCTTTTCATTGTTGTCCCGCCGTTTCAATCTCGCCTCCGGCGAATTCATTAACTATGAGAATCGCGCAGAATCGCCTGTGCACAGCCTACATTACGCAGAAGGCACAGATCGCCCCACCACGCCCTCCGCATCTATTCTGAATGAGAGGAAACAGCCTGCATGATTCGCTTTCAAAGTTTTTCGCGATCAGCAATTCTCACGGTTCTTTTATCGGCCCTCCCATCTGCGTATGCGCCCGCTCAAACCGCCGGCCAAACTGTCGACAGCCTCTCACCGGACGTTCGAAGCCGCGTCGACCGCATCGCCGAGCAGGTCCTCGAAGCCACCGGCGTTCCGTCGGCGTCTGTGGCCGTCGTCCAGCACGGCAAGCTCGTTTACACCCACGCCTACGGTTTCGCGCGCCTCGCGACAGATTCCGGTCCCGCCATCCCAGCCACGCCGGAGATGCGGTACTCCATCGGATCGATCTCCAAGCAATTTACGGCGGCCGCCATCCTCATGCTTCAGGAGCAGGGCAAGTTGAGCCTCGACGATCCCGTCGGCAAATACATTCCCGGCCTCACGCGCGGCGACGAAGTCACCATCCGCGAAATCCTCTCGCACACCTCCGGCTACCAGGATTACTGGCCCGAGGACTACGTGATGACGCCGATGCTCCAGCCCGACCACTGCGCAGCAAATCCTCGACACCTGGGCTAAAAAGCCGCTCGACTTCGATCCCGGCACGCAGTGGCAATATTCGAACACCAACTTCGTCATCGCCGGCCGCATCGTCGAAATTGTCTCCGGCGAGCCGCTCTTTCAATTCCTCACTGAGCACATTTTCCGTCCGCTCGGCATGAACTCCGTCTGGAACTCCGACGCGAAGCAGCTACAACCTCCCGACGCGACAGCGTACTATCGCCACGCGCTTGGCCCTCTGCGCCCCGCGCCCAAAGAAGGCGCAGGCTGGATGTTCGCCGCCGGCGAGCTGGCCATGACCGCGCACGACCTCGCCCTCTGGGACGAAAGCCTGCTCGCGCAATCGCTCCTGAAACCCGAGAGCTACAAGCAAATGTTCACTGAGGTCAAGCTGAAGAACGGCAAGGGCACCGAATACGGCCTGGGTGTTGAAGTTCGCGATCGCGACGGCCATCGCTCCATTGAACACTCGGGCGAAGTCTCCGGCTTCGTCTCCGACAATGAAGTTCTCATCGACGATGGCACTGCCGTGGTCGTCCTCACCAATCAGGACGCCGTCGGCGCCGCCGCCACCATTGCAAAACTCGCCGCGCCGCTCGTCGCCGGCTACCCGCTCACCGCTCCGGAACAGCAGGCCCTCGAAATTTATCGCGGCTTGCAGCAGGGCCGCATCGATCGCTCTCTGCTTGCGCCGAATCTGAACGACTACTTCACGCCGCAGGCGATCGCCGACTTTCAATCCAGCCTGGCCCCGCTCGGCGAGCCGCTCAGCCTGCGACAATCCAGCGAAGAGCTCCGCGGCGGCATGACCTTCCGCGCCTTCGACATTACGTATCCCGGCCGCCGGCTGCGGCTCACGACCTACACCTATCCCGACGGCAAGCTGGAGCAGTATTTGATCGAGCCGACGGAGTAGCGGCCTCGCAATTTAGCATTAAAAAGTAGCCCTCTATGCCATTTCACCGGCAATCCTTCACCGTCGCCGTCACCTGCATCAGCCGCTTTGTCGCCCTCGCAGACCGAATCCTCGGCAGGATCGGCCACACCCACTGCGACGATCTCTCGTCTACCTCGCGTCACGCCATCCCCAGCGGATCCAATTTGCTCGATGCGGCCTACGTAAAACCTGTCGCCGCGCCGCCGCGCGCAGTCGTATTGATCTGTCACGGAATCGCCGAAACTGTCGACCGCTGGCTTCCTGTTCAGCAACTCCTCGCCTCCCACGGCGTCGCCTCGCTGGTCTTCGATTATTCCGGTTTCGGCAAAAGCACCGGGCACGTAGATTGGCGCCAATGCGAGATCGATGCAATCTCCGCGTTTCGTGCCTTGCAACAACTGGCGCCTGCTCAGCCCGTCTCACTCCTCGGATTTTCACTGGGCAGCGGTATCGCCGCCGCAGTCGTCAATCAGGTCGACGCTCATCGGCTGATTCTCTGCGCTGCCTTCACATCGTTTCGCGCCGGCGCCCGCGCAGTCGGGCTCCCAGCGCTGCTCAATTCATGGGCGCCTCCCATCTGGTCCGCGGAGCATTCGCTACAGGATTGCCGAGTGCCGGTGCTCGTCGTTCACGGGGAAAAGGACCGGCTGTTCCCCGTGCAGATGGCACGCGACCTGGCTTCTCTGTGCGGAACGAAGTGAGCTGATCATTCTGCCCAACGTGACGCACACGGAGCCTTTCTACAGCCGCGCTTCCTATTGGGGCCGATTGTTCCCTGACCCGTTCAACCATCCGCGGGATTTACGATCCTCCGCGCTCGGCTCACCTTCATCCCGCCGTCCCGTTCCAGCCGATCCTGGCGGTCCTCGCGTTCTTCCAGCTCCGCCGCTTTCTCGCTTCTTCACGCTCCTCGCTTCCGTCCGCCATAATCTTCTCCCGATCTTCTCGATCTCAGCATATTGCAAATGCGTGTCTGTATCCGGACTTTGGCCGAACGAATCGCTCATTCAAGGGCTGCGAAGCGCGTACCGCTGTCGCACCGTCGCTGACCCCGCGATACACTAAGAACTGCGCCCATGTTTGAAAACCTTACAGACAAACTGCAGCGTGTCTTCAAAAGCCTTCGCGGCCAGGGCACGCTTACTGAAGAGAACATCACCGAAGCTCTCGGCGAGATTCGCGTGGCCCTGCTCGACGCCGACGTAAACCTCAAAGTCGTCAACGACCTCATCGAGCACATCCGCGAGAAAGCCGTCGGCAGTCGAAGTGCTCACCGCGCTCTCTCCCTCCGAGCAGGTCGTCAAAATCGTTCGCGACGAGCTCATCGCGCTGCTGGGCAAAGACACCGCCCGCTTCAACTTCGCTTCCAAGCCGCCGACGGTCATTCTCATGGCTGGATTGCAGGGCTCCGGCAAAACCACGACTTCAGGCAAGCTCGCCGCCTGGCTCAAGAAGGGCGGTCACCGTCCCATGCTCGTCTCGGTCGACGTCTACCGCCCCGCCGCGCGCGAACAGCTCAAAGTCGTCGCCAAGCAAGTTGAAACGCGCCTCTACGAGGGCGATCAGAAGGGCGAACCCGCCGGCACAGCTTTGGTCGAGCGCCTGGCAAAAGAAGCGCGCCGCGAAGCCGTCATCATGGGCTGCGACACGCTCATCGTCGACACCGCCGGCCGCCTCCACATCGACGAAGACCTGATGGCCGAGATGGAGAGCCTCAAAAAACTTCTCATCGCCGCAGGAGATCCTTTTCGTCGCCGACGCTATGACCGGCCAGGACGCCGTCAACTCCGCGCAGGATTTTCACTCGCGCCTCTCGCTCACCGGCGTCGTCCTCACCAAAATGGACGGCGACGCCCGCGGCGGCGCGGCGCTCTCCATTCGCCACGTCACCGGCCAGCCCATCAAGTTCATCGGCGTGGGCGAAAAGCCCGACGCCTTCGAGCCGTTTCATCCCGATCGCATCGTGGGCCGCATCCTCGGCATGGGCGACATGCTTTCGCTCATCGAGAAAGCCGAATCCACGCTCGACCGCAAGAAGTCAGAAGAGCTGGCCAAGAAGGCTCTCCTCGGCGACGGCTTCTCGCTCGAAGACTTCCGCGACCAGCTTCAGCAGATCAAGAAGCTCGGCTCAATGGAATCGATTTTGAAGATGCTGCCGTCTGTCGGCCCGTTTGCCGGCATGCAGCAGGCCGCCGGCCAGGTCGACGAGAAGCAATTCGTCCGCCTCGAGGCCATCATCAACTCCATGACGCCCAGGGAGCGCCGCAATCACGAGATTATCTCGGGCGCGCGCCGCAAGCGCATCGCCGCCGGCAGCGGCACCAGCGTGCAGGACGTGAATCAGCTCCTCCGCCAGTACGCGCAGATGGCCAAGATGTTCAAGCAGGTTGGCCGCGGCGGCCTGGCCAAATCGATGATGCGCGGCGGGCTGGCGGGAATGGGCAGCAAGCAGCGTTTCGGACGGTAGAATCGACGCGCACATGCTCAGATTTCGAATGGAGGTCAATTCGTGAGGTTCCGGAGCCGACTCGAGATGCACCGTTTTCACAGTCGCGGATAGACCAGCACCGAATCGGGTTCACGTGAGCATTCCTGAAGCCTGCCCAGCCATGCTTGGAGCGGATGATCCTTATATCCGAAGCTGGCAGCGAACTTCCACGCGAGTAACAACTCAATCAGCGCTTCAGTGTTCCGGAGATCTTGCCGCGTTTCTGGAGCCGCATTCACGTCGCGCTGGAACTGCGTCTGAGTACGTCGGCATTTCGCGCAGATTCCAAGATTACGGAAAGGCGCGGATCCTTGGCGCGAAGACGTCGCGATGGTTTACGCGAGTCTTGCGAACATGGTTTGCACGTAGCCGATTGGTTTCAGGACAAGATGTGGAGTTCTTTTCGATCCGCACATGCCGAGTTGCAGTACGATGCGGATCGCGGCGGACACCGAGAGTCTCACGAATGGCTCGCTGAGAATTCGGCGCTCAGGACCTTCAGCCGGAATCGCCTGAACGAACAACAGCATTTGGCCATACTGCAACCTAGCGCAGGTGATTTAGGCTTGCTCACTTCCTGGCCAATCTATGCCCGTGAAATATCCTGAACGCTGTCGTCGTCAGCGAGAGTTCAGCCATGACCGTCCTCCAGGACCATCTCGACGAGATCACCGCCAACACGCGCAACCTCGTCCAGCCGGAGCGCATGGCCGTCAGCGAGCGCGCCGTCCAGGAGCTTCTCAACTCCGGCATCGAAAACCGCATCCTCCCCGTCGGCGCCATCGCCCCCGAGTTCACCCTGCCTGACGCCTCAGGCCGCCCCGTCCGGTCGGCCGATCTTCTTGCGCTCGGGCCGCTCGTCCTCAATTTCTTTCGCGGCCGCTGGTGCGCCTACTGCGTCACCGAGCTCGAGGCCTGGCGCGACCTCTACCCCAGCCTCCGCGAGGCAGGCGCGCTGCTCGCCGCCATCGGCCCGCAAACCGCCCGCCAGAGCGACTTCATGGTCGGCCAGCACGGCCTGCCCTTTCCCGTCCTCACCGACGCCGGCTGCGCCCTTGCCGAGCAGTTTGGCCTCGCCTACACCATCCCTCAATATCACCGCGACTACTACCGCTCCATCCTGGTCAACATCCCCTTTGTGAACGGCGATCAGACCTGGCGCCTGGTCCTACCGGCCACCTACGTCCTTGCCCGCGACCGCCGCGTCCTCTATGCCCAGGCCCACGCCGACTTCCGCGTCCGTCCTGAGCCTGAAGAGGTTCTCGCCGCTGCTTTGGCAGCCGTCGGCGCGCTAAACCCTTTGGAATGGCTGTCCCTTCAATCGGCAGCCCAATTCGATCCCGAAAACGCCCCGAAAAAGCATCCTAATGAGGAAAATCGCATCATATTAGTTGACAACACTACACTCAATCTGAGAAGCTAACCCGTCAGATTGACTCCAAAGGCAGGAACACAAACATGAGTAAAATGATCGGAATCGACCTGGGTACCACCAACTCGTGCGTCGCCGTTATGGAAGGCGGCGAGCCAAAAGTCATTCCAAATGAAGAGGGTGCGCGCACTACCCCCTCGATCGTCGCCTTTACCAAGAGCGGCGAGCGGCTGGTCGGCCAGGTGGCCAAGCGCCAGGCCATCACCAACCCCGAGAACACAATCTTCTCCATCAAGCGTTTCATGGGCCGCCGCTACAACGAGGTCACCGATGAGATGAAGATGGTGCCCTTCACAGTTGTGAAAAAGGGCGACGACGTGGCCGTCGTGGCGCAGGGCAAGGAGTACACCCCGCCCGAAATCTCCGCAATGATCTTGCAGAAGCTCAAGAAGAGCGCCGAAGCCTATCTGGGCGAGACGGTGAGTGAGGCCGTGATTACTGTTCCGGCCTACTTCAACGACGCACAGCGCCAGGCCACCAAGGACGCGGGCAGAATTGCCGGCCTCGACGTCAAGCGCATCGTCAACGAGCCCACCGCTGCGGCTCTGGCGTACGGCCTCGACAAAAAGAAGGACGAGACCATCGCTGTCTATGACTTTGGCGGCGGCACATTCGATATTTCCATCCTCGAAGTCGGCGAGGGCGTTATCGAAGTCAAGTCGACCAACGGCGACACTCACCTTGGCGGCGACAATTTGGACCAGCGCATCGTCGAGTGGCTCATCTCCGAGTTCAAGACGGAGCACGGCCTCGACCTCACTTCAAAGGGCAATGAGATGGCCCTGCAGCGCCTGAAGGACGCCGCGGAAAAAGCCAAGATCGAGCTCTCGACCACCGCTCGAAACCGAGATCAATTTGCCATTTATTACCGCCGACGCTTCCGGCCCCAAGCACCTGGTCCGCAAGCTCACGCGCGCCAAGCTGGAGCAGTTGGTCGAGGATCTCGTCGAGCGCTCCATCGAGCCCTGCAAGAAGGCTATGGCCGATGCCGGCGTCACTGCCAGCCAGATCCAGGAAGTTGTTCTGGTCGGCGGCCAAACGCGCATGCCGCGGATTCAGGAGCTGGTCAAGAAGCTCTTCGGCAGAGAGCCGCATCGCGGCGTCAATCCGGATGAGGTGGTTGCAATCGGCGCTGCCGTTCAGGCCGGCGTGCTCACCGGCGACGTCAAGGATCTTTTGCTGCTCGACGTAACACCGCTGACCTTGTCGATCGAGACACTGGGCGGCGTGGCTACGCCGATGATCCCGCGCAACACGACCATCCCGACGAAGAAGACTGAGACCTTCTCGACGGCGGCGGACTCGCAGACCGAAGTTGAAGTGCACGTGCTTCAGGGCGAGCGGCCCATGGCGGCGCAGAACCGCACCCTGGGCAAATTCAAGCTCGGCGGCATCATGCCCGCGCCGCGCGGCATTCCGCAAATCGAGGTCACATTTGACATCGATGCCAACGGCATCCTCAACGTGACCGCGAAGGACAATGCCACCGGCAAGGACACGCGCATCACCATCACCTCGAGCTCGGGCCTTTCGAAGGAAGAGATCGAGAAGATGGCCAAGGAAGCCGAAGCTCACGCCTCTGAAGACAAGGAAAAGCGCGATGAGATCGAGGCTCGCAACGCGCTCGACGGCATGGTCTACAACATCGAAAAGATGCTGAAGGACTCGGGCGAAAAGGTAGCGGCGGCTGACAAGACCGAAGTCGAATCGGCTCTGGCCGACGCGAAGAAGACGCTTGAAGGCACGCCGTCGACCTCTGAATTGAGGTCCGCGAACGAGAAGCTGACCCAGGCCAGCCACAAACTGGCCGAGGCGATGTACAAGGCTAGTTCTGCGCAGGCTGCTGCGTCAGGTGCGCCAGCGGATGCGGGTGCGGCTCCAGCAGGCGACGCCAAGAAGGAAGGCGAAGTCATCGACGCCGAGTACGTCGACGTCGACGACAAGAAGTAAGCCTGTATTTGAGTGCACGCGAACTTAAACGGGGTGGGCGGCGATGATGCCGTTCACCCCGATTTCTTATGATGGAAGGTGACACAAGAAAGCACCCATGGCCACAACCGCCAACAAAGACTATTACGCAACGCTCGGCGTCAAGAAGACGGCCACGCCGGAGGAGATCCGCAAGGCTTTCCGCAAAGCTGCGCGCAAATACCACCCCGACGTGAATCCCAACGACAAGCGCGCGGAAGAAAAATTCAAGGAAATCTCCGAAGCCAACGACGTTCTCTCGGACGAGAAGAAGCGCAAGATTTACGACCAGGTTGGCTTTTATTCGGATCAAATCGACCCCGCGCAGGCCGAAGCTTACGCTCGGCAGCAGCGCTCCGGCGGACAGGCCCGCGGCCAATCTCACGGGCAGCCCCCCATTGATTTCGGCGGCTTCGACTTCTCCGGTTTTCAAGGTGATCCCGGCGCGCAGGCGGGCGCAGGCTCCGCCAACTGGGGCAACTTCAAAGACATCTTTTCCGGCATCTTCAGTGGAGCGCAGCAGCACCAGCAGCCGCGCGGTCCGCAGCCCGGCAGCGATATCGAATATCAGGCCACCGTCGATTTCTGGACCGCCATCCGCGGCGGACAGGCGCGCATCCAGATCAATCGCCAGGAAGCCTGCCCAACCTGCCACGGCCAGGCCAGCGCCGGAGGTGGACCGTGCGCCGAGTGCCACGGCACCGGCCAGGTAACGCAGATGGGCGGCCGCATGAAGTTCAACATCACCTGCCCGAGCTGCAATGGAACCGGCCACACCTCGAACGACTGTGCCACTTGCCACGGCGAGGGCACCGTCACCCGCTCCGAGACGGTCGAGTTCCGCATCAAGCCGGGCACGCGCGACGGCCAGCGCATCCGCCTGCAGGGCAAAGGGAATGCCGGCGTCAACGGCGGTCCCGCAGGCGATCTGTTTCTCATTGTGCGCACCGGGACCAATCCAGTGTTCACGCGCGTGGGCGACGACATTCAGCTCACCGTCCCCATTACGGTGGCCGAAGCCGCACTCGGCGCCAAGGTTGAAGTGCCCACCATCGACGGCCGCGCGCAATTGAAGATTCCGCCCGGCACGCAGAGCGGGCAAAAGCTGCGCATGCGCGAGCGCGGCGTTGAGAGCGCGTCGCATCCCGGCCAGCGCGGCGATGAAATCGTTACGGTCGAGGTCGCCGTGCCGCACCTGAACGATGAGCGCAGCCGCGAGATCATGCGCGAGCTCGCCAAGCTGAACCCCGACGATCCGCGCAAAACGCTCTTTGACAAGCTTTAGGGAGCAAAAAAGGCAAGGGCAGCGAGTTATGAAGCTCGATTCGCAACAAATCGGGATAATTGGCAAACAGATCGTGATTGCCAATTTGCTCGCTGCTAACCTCGAAGTTGCCGTTCCCAATTCGTGAAATCGCAGGCATCGACTTGATTATCGCACGTCTATCAGCGACCGAGCTACGAAGGGACGAGAGATTTGCGTAAAGGCATCGCCTCACTCCAATTGAAAACGGCTACGGATGCGACATTCGGGTTCGGCCACTCAAAGTGATAAGCAATTCAGGGACACAGAGAATCGTGTTCGTCTGGAACGCCAGGGATGCCGAGCAAGGCGCAATTTGCTGATCGCCCTGACCTATCGGGAAGCAGCGAACGCCTATCGGCAGGATACGAAATTTGACAAAACCGGCTCTTGGGCAAAGCGCAAAGGATACTGACGTGAAAGGCCACTCAAGACCGATTCCTGGACGAAAAACTGAGCAAGAATCTTGCGAGCAACGATTCGAAGTGAAGGAGTCCTGAAGCAGTGGCTCGTAAAACTCGGGTCGCATGCGAGCACAGAACACAGCAAGCGAAAATCCTGGCGGTCGGCCTCCCAAGGCGATTAGCCATGGCCACAAAACGTAAATCCAAAGGCGCCTACATGATCTCGTCGGTCGCCGAGATGTACGAGATCCATCCGCAGACCCTGCGTCTCTACGAGCGCGAAGGCCTGCTCAAGCCCTCGCGCACTGAGGGCAACACGCGCCTCTACACCGATGAAGATCTGGAGCGCCTCGAATTCATTCTCAATCTCGCTCGCGATCTCGGAGTCAATATCGCCGGCATCGCGATCATCCTGCAGATGCGCGGGCGCATGGAAGAGATGAACCGCCAGATGCAGAGCTTCGTCGAGTACGTCCGCAGCGAAATGCTCACGCGCTTTCAGCAGGCCGCGCCGGGCTCGACTGCCGCCATCGTCCCCATTCGCAAGCCTGCTATCAAGCCGGTAACGCTGCCCACCACGCGCAGCGCGCCACGCAAGCCTTAACGCAGCATTTATTTCCGCGTCTCCCCTTTTCTGACGCACTCGATCCCTTGGCTCCGCCTCTTAGTCCCCACTTCTCACCAGCACCCCTTCTCCCTTTATGCTGTTACGAGCATGCCGTACGCCCTTCTCGCCCTCGCCGTCTTCGGCCTCATCACCTCCACGGTATTCGCCGGCATCGTGCTCTGGGCCGTCCCCGGCTACCTGCGCGAGCGCCAGCTGGCTCTCGCCGCGCTGGCATCGCGCCCCGGCTTTACGCCTCCGCTGTCAATTTTCAAGCCCATTCACGGAGCCGAGCCCGGCCTCGAAGCCTACCTCGAAAGCTTCTTTACGCAGGATTATCCGGACTACGAGATTCTCTTCTGCTCGCGCGATGCAAATGACGCCGGCCTCGCAATCGCCCGTCGCGTCGCCTCGCGTCACCCCAACATCCCGGCCAAATTCCTCTCCACCGGCGGCCAGCCGGATTACATCAACGACAAAGTCATCTCCATGGAAAAAATGGCCGCCGAGGCCGCGCACGAAATCTTCGTCATCAGCGACAGCGACGTCCGCGTTTCGCCCGATTATCTGCGCGCAGTGGCCCTCCCGTTCGCCGATCCCGGTGTCGGCGGAATGTGTTGTCTTTATCGCGGCGTTGCAGTGGAGGGCGGCCTCTGGGCGCGCCTTGAGGCGGTCGGCATGTCCGTTGAAATGTCGGCGGGCGTTCTTGCCGCGCGCGCGATGGAAGGAATGCAGTTCACCCTCGGCCCCACCATGGCCTTTCGCCGCGACACCATCCGGGAAATGGGCGGCTTCAAAGTCACCGCCGACTATTGCGCGGACGACTTCATTCTCGGCAACGAGACTCATAAGCTGGGCCAGACGGTCATCCTCAGTCACCACGCCATCGACCACATGGTTCTGCACTCGAACTTCGTTGGCTCGCTCAAGCACCAGGTTCGCTGGATGAAGTCCACGCGCTTCTCGCGCCCCAAAGGCCACTTCGGCACCGCGCTCACTTTCAGCATTCCATTCGGCCTGCTCGCGCTCACTGCGGCGGTCTGGCTTGGCCACCCGATTTGGGGCGTCAGCCTTTTCGCCTGGAGCATCGCCACACGTCTCGCGCTTTCGATCGCCGTTGGCCGCTGCGTCGCCGGCGACAAGAGCTGGTTTGGCCTGCTCGTGCTCTACCCGATCCGCGATTTCATGGGATTTTGTTTTTGGGTCGCCAGCTACGCGGGTAACCGCATCCTCTGGCGTGGCCGCATCTTCGAGCTTTTGCCCGGCGGCAAGATGCGCGCAGCTCGCTCGCAGAACGCGCGAACTGCGAACTACAAACCTTGAACTGCCAAGAACTGTCCTACTCGCACCGGCCGGTCCGTCCACAGCGTCTTGTCGGCCAGCGTCTGCACCTCATACAGGCGGCCAGCCAGCACCTTCTCCACGTTGTCCCGGTCCGGGTCCTCGGCAAAGATCCACTTGCGCTCGCCGGTTCCCCAAATCGCCGCCAGCTTTGCGGGAGCTCAGGAAAATGTCCGGCGCATCGGGATAGCACGATCCCCACAGCAGCGTCGTTCCCTCGCTGTGCTGCCCGCAGCGCGGCAGCACCAGCATCGCCGGCCTTCCCCTGAAAGAAGTCATTCGTATAAAAGATCACCGACGATCCCGACGATTGCTCCCCGTAAATGATGAAGATGTCTTTCGGCGTGCCGTCTTGCATAATCGTGTCGGCCATTTGCTTCGAGCTGAGCATCGGCTCAAAGCGCGCAAACGCAATGTGCGCGGCCACAAGAAACACTGTCATCGTGAGCGCCATGCTCACCGTGGCCGCAAGGTGCTTCTTCTTGAGCCGCAGCAGCCAGCCCGCGAGCGGCCCAATCAGCAGCGCAATCGCCGCCATCGCTGCCGGCAGCCGCAGCGCCGCAAATGATTCGCCGGTCAAATCGAACAGGTGCGACATCGACAGCGTGTAATCGCCCACGCCGCGATGCGCCAGCAGCCGTGCCAATGTCGGCGACGAACGGCAGGTTGCGCGAGGTCCACAATCCCCACGCCAAGCCCCGCGCCACTGCAAGCCCGATGCGCCGCAAACACCGCTTGCGCTCCCGTCAGCCATGCCGTCGAGAGCGCTGGCCTGGCGCCCTTCGACGCCGTCGCTCTCTTCGATCTCCGCCACCACGCCCGCGATCAGCATGACCAGCGGCGGCCACACCGGAAACGTGTAGTACTCCTGGTTGGTCGAGATGGAGAAAAACAGCAGCGTCCATGCCGTGAACAGACTCAACAGCCAGATGGTCCGGGTGCGAAACTTGACCCGCCGCACGTAGCTGCGCCACGTCCTCGCGCATCGCGTGGTCCAGGTAGAAATCCACCGTGTCTCCGGCGTCGTGGCGCAGGTGCTTCAGCCAACTGCGCCGCGTCTTCCATGCGAGCGCGCCCACGGCGCCCAGAAAAAGACTCCACGGAAAAATCCAGATCAGCTCGCCCAGCCAGTACCACGCCGCCGGCATTTTGTTGTAGTCGTGCGGATAGCGCAGGTTGAAGAAGCGCAGCACGTGCTCGTTGATGAAGTATTGATAGAAGAATCCGTGGACATTGCCGATCGTCGGGTGATTGCCGATGGGATGTCCCTGGTCGTGATTGATGATGCCGCACGCAATGTGCCACGGCGCAGCGATGGCCAGGAACAGCAGCATTCCAGTCACCGGCTTCAGCGCCTTCCAGCGCCGCCACTGCCCAGTCAGCAGCAGATACGGAATCGCCGCTCCGCAAAAGAATACCGGCGCAATCAGGCCCTTCGTCATCAGCGCCAGCGCCACGCCGGCCCACGCCCAGTAGATCATCGCCGGCCGGTTGTCTTCGAGGCTCGCGATCAGCGCGTACAGCGCAATCAGCAGAAAACAGCGCCAGGATCGCCTCGGGAATAATGAAGCGCGTAAAGAGAAAACAGCCCGACCGAAGTCAGCACGCCCAGCCCGGCGTAGAATCCCGCGCGGTCGCCCCACGCGCGCCGCGCCCACAGCCACGCGAGCCACGTCAGCCCCAGCATGGCCAGCGCGTTCGGCAGGTGCGTGGCAAAAGTATTCTGGCCAAAGATCTTGTACATCGCGGCCACCACCCAGTAGGGCAGCGGCGGCTTTTCAATGTAGCGGATGCCGTTGGTCTTCGCGGTGATCAGGTCGCCGCTCTCGGCCATGTGCTGCGCGGCCTGCGCGTGCGCAGCGTCCACGTCGTCCATCAGCGGAGGAGAGAACAACGACGCAAAATAAATCGTGACCCAGATGAGGGCGAAAACCAGCCACACTGTGCGCGTAGACAGCGCCTGCCGCGGCCGGGCGACCGAGTTCATGTGGCGAGTTCATGTCTGCGCCATTCGCGATTCTGGCCATTGCGTCCAGAATACCAGCCGCATTCCTGCCGCGTTTCACAGTGCAAGGCGCGTGAGCGCACCGCGCATCTCACGACGCCGGCCATAGCTGCCGGCCATAATCGATAGCCTCATCAGCTCGCCGACCCATTAAAATTCAGCGAGGGAGAACTCTCTGTGCCGCTCTGGAAAGTCTTTCTCATTGCGTTCAGCGTGCTTTTGCCGCTGATCAACCCGCTCGGCTCCGCGTTGGTCTTTCTCGGACTGGTCGGCGATGCGCCGCCAAATGTTCTTCGCTCCCTCGCGCGCCGCATCGCAATCAACAACATTGTCTTCCTCGGAATTTTTGAGCTGGCAGGCGCAACCATTCTCAGCTTCTTCGGCATATCTCTGCCCATCGTCCAACTCTCCGGCGGCATGGTCGTCGCGGCCATGGGCTGGGGCGTGCTCAACGAGCGCAGCGCCGGCGCCGGTTCTCGCGACAAGGAGGAGGAGACTGGGCAACGCAGCGAACCAGATACGAGTCATCTTGAAGAGAGCGCATTCTTTCCCTTCACTTTTCCCATCACCTCGGGCCCGGGCACGCTGGTCGGATTGCTCACTGTCACCGCGCACATCTCGGACAAAAATCTGACTCACGACATTCTGGCGCACCTTGGGGTGTTTCTTGCCATCGTTGTTCTCAGCGTGCTGTGTTTATTTCTGCTACGCCTACGCACCCAAAATCACCAAGAAAATCCCGCCCTCTACGGCCCATGGAATCCTGCGCGTTATCGCCTTCATTCTGCTCTGCATCGGCATCCAGATCGCCTGGAATGGGCTCTCTTCGCTGCTCGCCACCGTCATCAAGCCGTAGTCGAGGCCACAATCCGCGTCTCCTGTGGAACCCACGACCCAAATCGCGCGCCGCATTCGTGTATCTTGGCGATGGGTCGATTCTTTTCACGGAGCGCGCCGAAATAATTCATGCCCACCTTTGCCGCCATCGACATCGGTTCCAACTCCTGCAGATTGAAGATCGCCCGGGTGCACGCGCACCGGCTCAAGACTCTCGCCGAAGATCGCGAAGTCACGCGCCTCGGCGGCAGCGTCTTCGACACCGGGCTCATCTCTCCTGAAGCCATGGCGGCCACGCTGCGCGCGCTCAAGCGTTTTCAGCGCGCGGTGCAGGCGCACGGCGTCGACCGCGTTCGCGTAGTGGCCACGTCGGCCATGCGCGACGCGCGCAACTCCGCGGCATTTCAGGCGTGGGTAAAAGCCGAGACCGGCTGGAATATGGAGATCATCTCCGGCCTCGAAGAAGGCCGGCTGATTCATCTCGGCGTGAGCGGCACCGAGCCCGGAGCCGGCGGCCGCGTGCTGCTGCTCGACCTCGGCGGCGGAAGTTGCGAGATCACACTCTCCGAGCACAAGCACATCAAGGACACAATCAGCCTGCCGCTAGGCGCGGTCCGCCTCACTGAGCAGTTTCTCTCCGACGATCCCGCCCCGCGCGACGGCCTGAAGCGCATGCGGCAGTTGATTGCGCGCGAGCTGCGCCGCGCCCATCGCAGAATCCAGCCGGGCCGCGCGCCGCTGGTCATTGCTACTTCCGGCACGGCTGCTGCGCTCTCCGCCGCCTACGCGTCAGGGAACAAAGAACGGCAAGCCCGGCACAAAGAAAGCAGGCAAGCTGGGCGCGAAGTCCGGTGCGAAATCGGCTCGGCCGCGCTGACGATCGCGCCGCTCTTCTGGCCGGGATGGTGCCCGCCCGCGCCGTGCGCAAGCTGGCCGGCAAGCTGGCCAAAATGTCGCTCCCCCAGCGCGAGGCCGTGCCCGGCATCGGCCCGCGCCGCGCGGAGATTATCGTTGCCGGCGCCGAAGTTTACGCCGAGATCTTTGAGAGCTTCGGCCTGAAAGGCTTCCGCTACTCGCCGCTTGGCCTGCGCGACGGCATTCTGGCGCAGATGCTTGCCGAGCAGGATGCCCGCGCCAAGGCTCACCGCGAGTTCGAGCACGAGCGCTGGGAGAGCGTGCTCGCCACTGCGCGTCGCTACGGTGTCGATCTTCGCCATGCCGAGCCGGTGCGCGCCCACACCGTGCAGCTCTTTCGCGAGCTTAAGTCCATGCACGCCCTCGGACCGGAGTACGAGAGCTGGCTGGCCGCCGCCGCCATGCTTCGCGATACCGGCAAATTTATCAACCACCAGGGCCATCACCGGCACGCGCAGTACATCATTTCCAGCTCTGAGATTTACGGCTACACGCAACTGCAGCGCACGCTGGTCTCCGCCATCGCTCGCTACCTGGGCAAGAGCCGCCCGCAGCCGGGCGATCGCGCTCTGCGCAACATTCCCGCCGACGAGCACAAAAACGTGCAACGCGCTGTGGTCTTGCTGCGTCTTGCTGTGGCATTGAATCAGGATCGCGCCTCAGACGTTCTGCGCGTCGGCGCGCGGGTCTACCCCAAGCGGGTTATCCTGGAGTTGCGTCCGGGGCGCTCTGGCGCGGAACTGGAATTGTGGTCGCTGCGCAAGGAAGCCGGTTACTTTCGCGAAGTCTTCGGGCGCGAGCTTTTCGTCACGCTGGCATAAATCGCGCGCGCCGTGCGCGGATCAAGAAGCCACTGCAGCCGCGGCGGATGCTGGCTCACATCAACCCTGGCAATGGAGGCCTTTCTCATGCGGATGGCTGCGCCGCCGTTGCCGGTGATCAGGCGACCGAGAAACTGAAAGATGTTGGGATTGTGCCCCACCGCCAGAACCGCTTCGCGGTTGGCATACTTCACCAGCATATTTTGGAAATCGGCGAAGCTCGCGTTCAATCCCAGACCCGGGCTGATCTCAACTTTCCCGTCAAATCCCAGCTCAGTGCCGACAAGCTGCGCGGTCTGCAACGCGCGCTTAAGAGGGCTTGAAACGATCGTGTCGATGGGCGCTTTCAGGGCGACGAGAACCCGCGCCATCAGCATGCACTGCTCCTTGCCTTCCTTGACGAGGCTCCGCTTGGCGTCGAGAACGGGGTTCTCGCGAATCGTTCCGGCATTCGCATGGCGCATGAGATAAAGGATCATGTGATTGATTCGGTGGGGTTTAAGCGGCCTTGCCGAACTCCTGCATCCTTATTTTAACAGATTTGTAACATTCAAATTGCTTGAACGGCGGCCGAGGATTCCGCTCAGCTCCTGGTCGAGACTCCTAAAACTTGCTCAGGCAAATTGATTTTTCGCGGCGTCCTCTTACTGAACCTTTACTGTGGTACTCGCCTGAATATCGCTCGACGAATTCCCGACCATCACGCGAACCGGCTCTGCTTCCACGCGGAAGCCCGGCAGCTTCTGGTCCCACCATGCCAGCGCCGAAGCCTTCAGCGGAATCTCGACCGTCTTCGTCTCGTTGGGTTGGAGGTTCACGCGCTTGAATCCCTCCAGCTCTTCCTGCGGCCGCGCCACCTTCGATCCCAGATGCTTCACATACATCTGCACCACGGCGTCGCCGGCGCGGCTGCCGGTATTGGTCACGTCCACGCTGACGGTGACTGTTCCGTCTTTCGCCAAGTTCGGCGAGCTCGCCCGCAGATTCGAGTACTTGAATGTCGTATAGCTCAGGCCAAAGCCGAAGGGATAAAGTGGCTCGCCTTTGAAGTACATGTACGTGTAGCCGTCGCGGATGTTGTAGTCCATGCTCGGCGGAAGCTGATCGACTGACTTCGGCCAGGTTCTCACCAGATGGCCACCGGGGTTGTAATCGCCGAACAGCACCTTCGCCAGAGCGGTTCCTTCATCCTGCGATGCGTGCGCCATGGTCAGGATCGCGGGCACGTTTGCCTCGGTCCAGTTGATCGCGAATGGAAAACTCGAGATCAGCAGCACGATGGTCTTCGGATTCTTGATGAAGACCTGTTTCACGAGCTGCTCCTGCGCCAGATCGATGCTCTCGCGGTCGCGGCCTTCGCGGCCATCGCTCGGAACAGTGCAGGGAAGCGTGATTCCGCCGCCGTTACCCGGCGAGTTGTACCACGCATGCGCCTCGTCACCGCACGTCGGATCGTTGCCGATCACGACAATTGCGACATCCGAATTCTTCGCCGCATTCATCGCATCGTCCTCTCCAGCCTGCGTGTCATAGGCAGCGTAGTTCACTTTGACATTTGGCCCGACCTCGTCCTTGATTCCTTGCAAGGGCGTTACCGCATAAGGTGGCGTGCCTCCGTACCAATCCCAATGCACTGAATCGGCAAGCGGGCCGATTACCGCAATCGATTTGATCTTGTCTTTGTCGAGCGGCAGAATACTGTTTTCGTTCTTGAGCAGCACGACAGACTCGAGCGCCATCTTTTTCGAAACGTCGCGATCTTTGTCCGTGTTCCATGGTTCCGGCGAGTCTTTTATCTTCGTGTAGGGCACCATCTCCGGCGGGTCGAGCAGACCGAGCCGGATCGTGACGCGGAACTTGGGGCGAAGCAGCGCGTCGATTTCGCGCCTCTGAAATCTCGCCGTCCTTCAACGCTGCCTTGGTTTCATCTTTATAAACATCGAGAAACTGGTTAATCCCCGCTTTCAGGCACGCGACCACCGCAGCCTTCTGGTCCGGAAAAAGATGGCGCGGATCTACCAGAAGCTTCACTGCTCCACCATCGCTCGAAATCACGTCCACGCCCCATTGCTGGCGAACGATGCTCTTGAGAATCGGATTGACGGCCATCGGCGTGCCGTTCCACGCGTTGTAGGAGGCCATAACCCCCTTCGCGTTGCCCTCCAAAAAGGCCATGCGGAAAGGCACGGAGTAGTACTCCCAGAACAGCCGGTCGTCGAAGTTCGAGGAGGAGCCGTTGCGGTTGTTCTCATTCTCATTGGCTAAGAAATGCTTGAGCAGCGCCGCGGCCTGCCAGTATTTCGGATCGTCGCCCTGTAAGCCTTTGGTGAACGCGACGGCCATCGTTCCATTGAAGAATGGATCTTCGCCGTACACTTCCTCGCTGCGGCCCCATCGCGGATCGCGACCCAGATCCGATTGCGGTCCCCACAGCATCAGAATCTGGCGGTCGTACTTCGCCGTCTGCGTGATGAAACGCGCTTCGTAGCCTTCAACGCCCGCCGCCTCGCGCACCAGATCCGGATCCCACGATGCACCCATGCCCGGCGGCTGAGGAAACTGCGTTGTCGTGATCGGCAGCCGCTTGCCTCTTGCCTCGCGCTGCACTACGCCGTGAATGCCCTCGGAGTTGCCGTAGTTCATCACGCCCAGTCGCGGCACTCCGGTATTCGTGCCAAGGCAATTGATTTTTTCGTCGATGGTCATCAGCGAAAGCAGATTGTCGATCCGCTTTTCCATCGGCAGCGATGGATCGTTGAACGGATAGGTTTGTTGCTGGGCCTGCCCCACGCTGAGCCCGCATGTGAGCAGGCAGAGCAGGATCGCGAATTGGTTCGTCTTCATGTGAGGATTCCTGACGTTTGAAATCGTCGTGAAAATCAAAATCGAAATCAGCGCAATTCTACGCCTCCGCTTCTACGCTTTGACAACGCCACATCTCGCTCACCAGCAGTCCGCACAGCCAGCATTGGCGTCGGGTCAGGGTAAATCCCGCGTTGCGCAAGGCGACATGATGGTCGGGCAGGCGGCGAATCTTTAGTCCGGTGAGCAACCCGAATGCCCGATAGAGCAGCCAGACCAGCGGACGAGCGACGAACCGGCCAAACCAGCTGCACGGAACCGCGAATTCAGAGACGATCCACATTGCGGAGGGCGAGACGGCGTCATGCAACTTCACAGCCAGGGCGCGAATCTCTTCGGTCGTGAGGCAATCGAGGAAAAAATGAGACACGACGAGGTCGTAAGGCGGATTTGCGGGCTGCCAGTCGCGGGCGTCGGCGCAATGAGCCGAGACTCGGCCTGCATTCTGGCGTGCCCGGTGCAGCAACGCGTGAAGCATTGCGGGACTCGCGTCCACTGCGTCAATTCGGACTTGAGAATTCACGCGGAGCAGTTCCGCTGTGAATCGCCCGTCGCCGTCGCCGAGAACGACTGCGCACCGGGCCGACCACAAGCTCGCGAAGAAAAGTCTCGCGGCAACGCGAGAGAAACGGGCCGAAGGTGAAGAGTTCCATCCACTGGTAAAGCTTCGCAAGCCGGTCAAAGTTCGGGGCGCGCCTATTTCGAGCGAGCGGCGCGGCTTCAGTCGCGCCAGATTGAGTCGCAAAGGGTTCGGAATTGACAATCGTATTCATCGCAGAAAAAGCAGCAGTGGCGTCAACAGGACGAAATCTGCGCCGGCGCGCAGAGCAAGCGGCGTCATGCGCGTCCGCAAGCTATCGAGCATCGCCAGCAGCAATGCGCTCAAGGCTCCTGCCGCGAGCAGCGCGGACGCACGCGGGTGCGATCCAGCAGCGAGGTACGACAGCGCGAATCCGGCGGAAGCAAGCAGTACAGCCGCGGAACAGTTTGTTGAATGGACAGCGAAAAGTCTGAAAGCCCAGAAGCGTCTGCGTTGCTCTCCGGCCTCGCGAGTGCTTGTCTTCGCCTCCCACGTTGCAATGCAACTGCAATTCAGCCATGCGAGCGCTGCGAAGTAGATTCCGCAAATCCAGACCCAAGTGGGCAAGAATTCCTGCGCTCCGGACGCACGCAAGCGCGACCACGCCGGCAAGATGCAGCCCGCGGTGAACAATATCGCAACCAGAAATTCTTTGCTGACCAGCCTCGGAAGCGAAAGGCGCCTTCGCTCAAGCCAGGGTGCCGCGTGAACGCCCGAAAAATACGCCAGCGCCGCCACGGCCAGAATGAAGCCTCGCTCGCGCACGAATGAATGCAGTAGGGTCAGTGCAACGATTCCGGCTAAGCAAGCGGCGACAGCGGCCAGCGGTACAAACAGACGGCGATTACGCCAATGGAAGTAATGGCGCTCCCGCAGGGCCGGCCACATCGATGGGTCCGCTCCAGTCCGGACGCCAGGGAGCCGTTCGTCGCTCGGCCGCGGCCCGAGCGTCTGCGCCCCGAGCACGCTCGCATCGAGAATTCGATCGCTCACGTATGCACACCACGTGGCCAACGCCAAAACCAGCAGGACCCGGCCAGAAAGCGGAACGTGAGCGGCCCATGCAAAAGCGAGCGACCAGATTACGGCGACAGTTGGAGCATCCAGGCTGGCCAGGTGCCATAGAGCAAGGGCACGCGGAGTGTCCCAGGTCCGGCCTGAATTGACTCGGCTTGTGTTCGCGCGGCGATAGATGGCGCCAACTTGAACGTTGTCCTGAACCGGCGACTGTTCCAATGAAAGCGGCACTGTCTCAATTCTAAGAGAACCGGCAACGCCGCCGAAACTAAGACTCCACATTGCGCCGTCAGCCGCGCCTTCAGCCTGTTCGTACTTTCCCTCCCCCGACTCCGCCGTCCCGATCCTTGGGCATCCCATTTTGGCCCGCGCTGGGAAAACAAACGGCAAAAATGCCTGCTTCCCTACCCTTACTAAAGTGTGTTCCAAACCGGATTGAATCTGTGCTTTCAGGGTAAAGTGTTCCTTGGTGCAGGGTCGTATGATCGAAGCCATGAGTACAGCGGCTGTCAGCCGCGAGTGGGTAGGGCGCCTTGCCGACGGGAGATTTCCGCTCCTTCGATGGCTCGGCGGCTCTGAACCCAGCGGTGTGTTTCTCACTGAACTCGCAGACCTCACGGACCAGAGTGGCCCCTCGCAGCGAGCCGTCATCAAATTGGTGCCCGCGGAAATTGACGACGGTGAAGCACGCCTCGCCGCATGGGAAGCGGCCACAACTCTCTCCCATCCCAATCTGATGAAGGTGTATACGCACGGTCGTTGTGAGATCGAAGATATTCCGTGCATTTACGTTGTCACGGAGTTCGCCGACGAAGTTCTCGCCGAAATTCTTTTCGAGCGTCCATTGACAACAAAAGAAACCCGCGATCTGCTCGGCCCCACCTTGGACGCGCTCCGCTATCTGCACGCCAACGGTCTTGTTCACGGCCGTCTCAACCCCTCAAACATCATGGCTGCCGGCGACAACCTCAAACTCACCACTTACAGCGTTTGTTCGGTGAGCGCGGCCGTCACGTCCAGTTCAACGCGAACCGTCTGCGATGCGCCGGAAACCGAATATGGCCCGATTGGGCCGGCCTCGGACGTCTGGTCTCTTGGAGCCACGCTAGTCGAGGTGCTCACCAAATATCCGCCGCAATGGAATCGTGCCAGGACCGCGGAACCGACGGTGCCTGAATCGATGCCAGAACCGTTCGCTTCTATCGCGCGGAAGTGTCTGTGCTCGGATCCTGCTCGCCGCATTACGCTCGATGAAATCGCCGCGCGGCTCGAACCTAACAGAGCTCCCTCGACTCCCTCGCGCCCTCAAGAGGAGCCGGCACCAGCTTCGACTCGCAGTCGTCGAATCGCGATTCCGCTCGCCATTGCGGCTCTTGTTCTGGCGGGAGCTCGGAATCTGGTTCGCGCTGTCGCACCGCGCTCAGCCGCCTTCGCCTGCTCAGCAGGCTCAAAATTTACCGGCCGCCACGCCGGCCAAGGTGCCAGCTCAACAGTCCACTGCGACGCCGTCTCCGACCGCTACCCCGAACGAAACCGCAACCACAACTCCGGCGCAAGCCACGCCCCCCGCATCAACAACAGTTACGCCTCCGGCGTCCAACCCAACTCCAGTAGTTGCGCCCGTTCCGCCGCCTCAACCCGCCGACCAAGCCGCCGAGGCCGCCCAAGCCGCCCAGGCCACGAAGGCCACGGACAATCTCATTCCCGCACCCGCAACCATAAACCCTGCCATCGTGAACGAGATTTTGCCCGACATTATTCCGAGCGCAATGAGGACAATCTCAGGGAAGGTCAAAGTTTCGGTCCGGCTGACGGTGGATGAAAACGGAAACGTCACCGACGCCACGCTTGCCTCGGCGGGGCCGAGCAATTATTTCGCCGGCAAATCGCTTGAGGCCGCCCGTCACTGGAAGTTCAAGCCCGCGCAGGTTGATGGGCACGCCGCGCCGAGCAACTGGACATTGGAATTTCAATACAGGCGGAGTGGGATCAAGGTTGTTCCGGAACAGACGACGCCGTAGACCTCAATCTGCCGCAGTCGCTGTCTTTTCCGCCGCTTTCGTCTCGCGCTTCGCGCCGGGCGCGGGAATCGCGTCTAAATCTGTCTTCCCCTCCGCCAGTTGCATCAGAAACTCCTGTGCCGAAAACGCAGGCGCATCCTTCGCGAGCTTGCTGGCGCGGAGGTAGGTGCCGTCAGCCTGCTGCAGGCGGGCCTTCACCGTGTCGGCCAGGTAAGCGGGCAGGATTTCATCGTGAATGCGCGCGAGCGCGGCCGGGTCGCGGACCGGAAACACTACTTCACATCGCTCGAAAAGATTTCGCGGCATCCAATCGGCCGAACCGATATAAGCTTCGTCGCTGCCGCCGTTAGCGAACTGGTAGATGCGCGAGTGCTCTAGGAATCTTCCCACGATCGACCGCACGCGAATCCGCTCTGACAGTCCTTTCACTCCGGGCCGCAGAATGCACAGTCCGCGAATGATCAGGTCGATTTCCACGCCCGCTTGCGAAGCCTGGTAGAGCGCCTGAATAATGGAAGGCTCCAGCAGCGCGTTCATCTTGGCAACAATGTGCGCCGGCTTTCCTGCCTGCGCGTGCTCCTGTTCGCGGCGAATAAGGCCCAGAAAACTTTCCGCCATGGTCAGCGGCGCTACCAGCAGCGGGCTATAGTCGTCGACCTCGGCGTGCGCGGTCAGGTAGTTGAAGATCATGTGCACGCGCTCGCCAATTTGCGGGTCGCTGGTCAGCAGGCTCAGATCGGTGTAGAAGCGCGCGGTGTCAGGGTTATAGTTCCCTGTGCCCAGGTGGCAGTAGCGGCGGGTCACGCCGTCTTCGTCGTGGCGCACCAGCATGGCCAGTTTGCAGTGCGTCTTTAGCCCCACGACGCCGTGAAACACCTGCACGCCTGCGTCTTCCATGCTGCGCGCCCAGCGGATATTCGAGGCTTCATCGAAGCGCGCCATCAGCTCCACAACTACCGTAGCTTCCTTGGTCGCGCCGGCCTCGGTCAGTGCCTGAAACATGGGCGAGTCATGGCTGGTGCGGTAAAGCGTCTGCTTCATCGTCACGACGGCCGGGTCTTGCGCGCCCTGCTGGATGAAGTCGACCACAGGATCGTAAGCGTCGTAAGGGTGATGGAGCAGAATGTCGCGATGGCGCAGCTCGTCGAAGAGCCCCGTCGACTTGCGGCTCAACAGCAACGGCTTCGGCGTGAATGGCTGAAACTTCAAGTCGGGCCGCTGCACGTCGCCATAAAAGAACATCAGGCGAGACAGATTGACTGGGCCCTCGCAGCGAAAAACCTGGTCCTCATCCAATTCGAAATTTACGCGCAGGCGCTCTACGATCTCCGGATCGGCTTCGCTTTCGATCTCCAGCCGCACCGCGTCGCCCTTGCGGCGATTGTGCAGTTCCACGCGGATGGTTTCGAGCAGCGACCGCGCCTCTTCCTCTTCGAAGTAGAGGTTTGAGTTGCGCGTCACGCGGAACGACGCCGAAGCAAGAACTTCGTAGCCGCGGTACATGCCGCCCAGATGCTGCTCGATCAGGTCTTGCAGCAGCAGATAGTCGTGGTGGCCATGGCTGCTGGGCAGGCGGACAAAGCGCGGCAGGGCGCGAGGCACCGTAACCACTCCCAGAACCTGCGGTCCGGAGCTGCGCCGCTTGGCGCGAAGCAGCAGCGCCAGGCAAAGCGCCTTGTTGAGCACGCGCGGAAACGGATGCGCGGGATCGATCGAAATCGGCGTCAGCAGCGGATCGACTTCACGCTGAAAGTAGCCGCGCGCGAACTCGAGAGCGTGCTCGCCGAGCTCGTCCCAATCGAGCAGCCGGACGCCCTGCTTGCGCAGTTCGGGCAAGAGCTGCTTGTTCCAGCAGTGGTATTGCGCGTCCACAAACTTGTGAATCTCGGCAGTGAGGCCCGTAAGGGACTGGTCGGGGCGCAGGCCGTCATAACCGGGCTCGCGATAGCCGTCTTCAATGCGTTGCATCAGCCCGGCTTGCCGAACCTCGACGTATTCGTCGAGATTCGACCCCGTGATGGCCAGAAATTTCACGCGCTCGAGCAACGGGTTTGCCGGGGTCTTCGGCCTCTTCGAGGACACGCCGGTTGAACTGCATCCAGGAGTGGTCGCGTCCGTTGAAAAGCTTGTTTTTTGGTGTACTTCTGGCCATTTTCCGGTCCAATTCGCTGTGTTGGCAGTCTATCGCTTTCGGGCGATTCCTGGCGTGGGGAGCCGCCTCCCCGTCGAAACTCGCCTACGGAACTGATACAGGATGCGGCCCCTCCGCTAGGTTAAACAGAGAAGAATAGCGATGTAATCGCCGGCCACGGTACAGCTTGGACCTTGCCTCAAGCTCCTCAACCATGCCGTTCAGGATGCGGCGCAATTAAAATGGTCTGACCACTTTACGCTGCCGGATCACCCTACCGTCGGTCGGGAACGGATTGAGGCTTCGCAGCGGACAAATCCCGAGCCCTGAAAATCCTTTGATCCAGAGCCAGCGCGAGCGTTGGGCACAGAAAGCCCCGCATTCGATACACTAGATTTAGAACCGCGCGGCCCTCTCGACGCATCCATTTGTTGTAGGATCATCATTTTCGGGCGCACCCATTCGCCATTCATACGCAAGGTTCAAGTTACCGCAAGGTCCAAATTGCCAAACCAATTCATGAATAGCCCAATCCGTTTTTGTGCCCTGTCCCTTGTAACTGTCGCATGTCTTTCAGGGCAGGCCGCGACCGCGCAGTCGTCGGCTATTCCGCCGCCGACCGCGCCATCGCCGCCAACGTCAGCGGATTATCAGGGCAGCGTGACCAAAGGCGCGGCATCCGCGCAGACCATCGATTTGTCGCTCGACGACGCCATCCAGCGTGGCTTGCAGTCCAACCTGGGAATTATTTTGAGCGGCACAAATACGGCCGGGGCCCGAGCAGCGCGCCTCAGCCAGTTGCAATCGCTGCTTCCTGGCGTCGACTTCACCGCCAAGGAAGCGGCGCAGCAGGTTGACTTGCCCGCTGAAGGCCTTGCGCATCCCGGGCTTTCCCAAGATCATCGGGCCGTTCGGCTACACCGACGTTCGCGCCTCGCTGACCTGGTCGCTGATTGATGTTCAATCCCTGCGCAACTACCTCGCCGCCCGGCATAACTTTGCCGCCGCGCAGTTATCTGCCGAAGACGCGCGCGACATGGTGGTGCTAACCGTCGGCAACGCTTATTTGCTTGTCATCGCCGACCAGACCAATGTCAGCAGCGTGCAGGCGCAGGTGGATACGGCGAAAGTTTCGCTCAATCAGGCCGTCGACAATCATCAAGCCGGCACAGCGCCGCTCCTCGATGAGTTGCGCGCGCGTGTCGATTACCAATCTCTGGAACAGCAATTGATTACCGCGCAGAACTCGCTCGAAAAAGACAAGCTGGCCCTCGCGCGCACCATCGGTCTTCCATTGGCTCAGAGTTTTAATCTCACAGACACCGCGCCCTACGCGCCATTTGACCAGCTTGATGCCAATGCGCTCATCGAGCAAGCCAAAGCCAATCGAAAAGATCTGGCCGCTCTGGTTGAGCAAACCGCCGCCGCAGCCGACCAGCGCAAAGCGGCTACGGCCGCGCGTCTCCCCACCGTCGAGACCGACGCCGACTACGGCGACATCGGCACCACGCTGGCGCACTCGCACGGCACCGTAGACGCCACAGCCTCGCTGAGCGTGCCCGTTTTCAAAGAATTCGCCTTGCGCGGCCAGGCCGAGCAGGCGCAGGCGGAGCTCGACACCTCGAGGGCACAGTTGAGCGACAAGAACGCGCAGGTTGAATCCGACGTGCGCGACGCTCTGCTCGACATCGCTTCCGCGCAAAAACAGGTCGAGGTCGCGCGATCCAGCATGGACCTCGCGAGCGAAGCTCTCAAAGAAGCGCAGGAACGCTACGCTAACGGCGTCAGCGATAACCTTGCCGTCAGCCAGGCGCAGCAATCCGTGGCCCAGGCCGACAGCGAATATGTGGTCAGTCTCTACCGCGATAACGTGGCCAAGCTCAGCCTGGCTCGCGCGCTCGGCGACGGGCAGGACTACCAGAAATACTTAGGAGGGAAGTGAACGTGGCGGATCAAACTCCAGCACCAGCCCCAGCAACACCGGAACTCAAAGAATCGGCTGCCGAGACTGAAATTGCGCCGCCGCCGAAGTCTCGCCGCAGGGGCATCATCATTGTCGCCATCGTGGTCGTCGCGCTCATCGCCCTCGGCGTCTGGTGGCACTCCACCTTCAGCGAGGATACTGACGACGCGCAGGTCAACGGCCACCTCATCCAGGTCAGCGCGCGCGTCTCCGGCCAGGTCTTGAAGGTGGATGTGGAAGAGAACCAGTTCGTCAAGGCGGGCGACACCATCGTCGAGCTCGACCCGAGTGACTACCAGGTTGCCGTCGAAAACGCTCAGGCTGCGTTGGCCAGCGCCCAGGCCAATGCTATCTCGGCGCGCGTAAACGTTCCCATCATCACGGCGAATACGGGAAGCACCTTGAGTTCCGCGGGCCACGATGTCAGCGGCACGCAGGCAAGTGTTGCGCAGGCGGAAAAGCAACTGGAAGCGGCGCATGCCCTTGTGGCGCAGGCAGCGGCCAACAACACCAAGGCGCAGGCGGATCTCGAGCGCTATAGGCCGCTCGTCGCCAGGGACGTGATCAGCAAGCAGCAATTTGACGCCGCCGTCGCCGCAGCCGACTCCGCCAAAGCCCAGCTCGCCGATGCGATCGCGAATGAGCAGGCCGCTGCCGACGGCGTCCGCGTTGCACACGAGCGCGAATTGCAGGCGCAGGCCAGCCTCAAGTCTGCCGAGACAGCTCCCCAGCAAGTGGCCGCGCAGGACGCCAAGGCCAAACAAGCAGATGCCCAGGTTCAGCAGGCTCAGGCGCAGCTCGATCAGGCCAAACTCAACCTCAGCTACTGCAAGATCGTCGCCCCGGCTGACGGCATCATCACTCGCAAGAGCGTTGAGGTCGATCAGAACCTCGCGATCGGCCAGAATCTGCTCACCCTGGTCTCGCTGCAGGACCTTTGGATCACGGCGAACTTCAAGGAGACGCAGCTCAAGCACATGCAGGCCGGCCAGTCCGTCAAAATTCACGTCGACTGCCACCGGCAGGGACTATAGCGGCCGCGTCACGCAGATCGGCGGAGCGACCGGCTCGGTGCTCTCGCTCTTTCCGCCCGAGAATGCCACCGGTAATTACGTGAAAGTCGTCCAGCGCCTACCGGTGCGCATCGACTTCACCGATCTGGCCAATGAAGACCCGCACCACGAGCTGCGGCCGGGACTGTCGGTAGAGCCGAATGTGCGCGTGAAATAAACCTGATATATGGGTGCCCCGCGTCTCGTCCTCGTTGGATGAGATGTGGGATCGCACTGATCAAACTGACCAAGCCGATCGAGGCGCCAGTCGCGACCGATTACCCGGGAAAGTGCGCGCTCTCCGGCGGTCCCAGATAGCTCGGCAGCAGCGGACCGTGGCTCACCACGATGCGCTCCAGCACCACCCCCGGATCGACCGCCCAGATCTCCAGCGTGTGGTATCCCGGCTTCGCAATCGTCAGCGGAATCGTCACGCGCCGCACTCCGTCGCTCACCGCCTGCTCCCAGTCCTGCTGGGAGTTGTGCTCCAGCTCGTCCACCACAGTCTCGCGGGCCGCCGTCGACTGACACTGCAAATCGCAGCCCGCGTCCCGGAACAAAGTTCAGCGTCGGCGCCAGCGTCGCCTGCAATTGAAAATCACCCGCGTCGTACAAATAAACTCTGTATTCAAGCGCCGCCTTCGAATCCGTATTGCTCTCCGCCGTCACCGGAAACACTGTCATCGCTGACTTCGTCTCGCCGTAGCCAGGCAGTTCCTCCCAGTGCGTCTCGCCGTCGGCCGTGCGCGCAGATGTATCCGCCGCTTCGATGGCCACGTACCCATCGCTCTCCACAAATCCCTGCGCGTCTGCGCGCGTCACCGGCAACCGCAGCGCGCGCAGGGTGTACGTCATCGGCCGTCCTTCGCCCGCGCTCACTCTTACCGTTCCGTCGGCGCTGTCGGCATCTGCGGGCACTTTGCTCCAGTCGACATGCAACTTCACCTTCTGCTCCGCCGCCCCGACTGTTCCGCTGCTTTCGCTCGCCACAATCCACGGCGCGCTCGTCTGCACCGTGTACTCCACGGGCGTTTTGCCGCGATCGAAGAGCGTCAGCGTCCGCGTTTTGTCAGAAACGGAATCAATCGTCCCCAGCGAAAACCCAAATCGCCCGCCAGCTCGCGTGAACGTCGCGCCCTCCGCGCTCACGCCCAGCGATCCCGCCTCCGGCACCTGAATCCAGCTCACCGCGGGCATCACATTCGCCGGCGGATCGTTCCACGCCGTATAGCCGATGTGCGTCTGGTCCATCATGTGGTCCCATTTGCCGTTCAGCAGCTTGTGGTTGTACTCGTCGCTCAGCGCCGCGTCTTTCGCGAACATCGCGCGCACCTCGTCGGCCTCGACATTCGCCTCGGGATTCCCCAATTTCGCATCCGCCGCATTTCGTCCCGCCGCAATATACATCTCCGTCAAATTCGCGCATGCGTCCACCGGATATTGAATCAGCTCAAAATAACGAGCCCGCTCATTTTCTGGCAGCTCCGCGGCCAGCTTGTCCACGCGGTCGGCCAGCGCGCTCCACTCCGCATCAACGCGATCGGCCTCGTGATAATTCGTCAGACTGAAAGTCGTCGGATCGATCAGCTCCGGCTTCCGCCTGCCGTTGTATCGCGTGTAATCCTCCATCGCGGTCGCAATCTCGTCGGCATGCTCTGGCCCAAACTCTCGCGTCGCCCACAGCTTCGTAAATTCGTCCAGGTGGTCCTTGTCCCAGCGCTCGGGCGTCCGCGCGTAATCCAGAAAGAACTCAATCGGAAACTCCATCGGCTTTCCATCGCCCACATTCACCACCCACAGCCGGTCCGCTCCGTACTTGAGCGCCAGGTTCATCTGTTCCTGAATTTTGGGGATCGGATTCGTGTTCAGCCACTTGTACGATCTCGGGCCACCCACATAATCGAAGTGGTAGTAGATTCCTGCGCCGCCCGATCGCTTGCGCTCATCGGCCGTCGGCAGCCGCCGCAAATCGCCCCAGTTGTCGTCGCTCCACAACAGCGTCACATCGTCCGGCACGCGCATGCCCTTTTCGTAGTAGCCCTGCACCTCTTTGTAGAGCGCCCACACCTGCGGAACCTTGCTCAAGTCGGGATTCACCGTCTGCTTCAAAATCTCTCGCTGGTCGGCGACAATCCGCTCCAGCAGATCGGTATTCGCGCTGGCACACATCGGCGTGTCGCCCTCGCCGCGCATTCCCAGCGTCACCACTTCTTCGTAGTTCTTGTCCCGCTCCATCCCCTCGCGCCAGAACTCGTCGATTTCTTTTTGATTCGTCGTGTAGTCCCACGCGCCATGATGCCCCGCCGTCCACTCCTTCTCCGCGCGCATCATCGGCTCTTCGTGCGAGGTGCCCATCACAATGCCGTACTCGTCGGCCAGCTTCGCGTTCAGCGGATCGTCCGCCGCAAACGCGTTGTTCCACATCGCCGGCCACAGGAAATTCGCCTTCAACCGCAGCAGCAGCTCAAATACCTTCGTGTAAAACTCGTGATTCATCCCGCCGAACTTCTCTTTCGTCCATCCTGAAAGCGCCGGCGCCTCATCGTTGAAAAAGATTCCGCGATACTTCACTGCCGGCGTCGCCTGCACATATCGCCCCGGCTGCACATACAACGCATCTGCGTGCGGCACGCGCACATCGGCCCACCAGTACCACGGCGAAACGCCAATCTGTTCTGACAGGTCGTAGATCCCATAGATGGTGCCGCGTTTATCCGCGCCGGCAATCACCAGCGCCCGCCGCACGCCGGGCATCGGGTGCTCCACCACCGTTGTCACCTCCGCTTCCCACTGCCCTTCGATTCCGCTCACATCCAGCTTGTGTTTTCGTACCAGCGCATCAATCAGCGGGCTCTTGCCGATCGTCCCGATGATGACAACATCAACACCGGCTGGAAATTTGTTAGCTGTTGCCCCGCTCTTCACCACCGCTGCATCGTGTCCCGTTACGCGCCCCACGTCCTGGCTCAAGTCGCCAACGGCTCTCACCACTCCGGGCCAATCCTCGTCACTCACTACGAGGGGCGCCGTCTGCCCGTTTGCTGCCAGGACAAAGGCTCCTTGCGAAGAGACATTGCTCACGTATTTTGGTTCGCCTAGCGCATTGGCCGTCCTGGCCCCTATCAAGAACAGAAACAAGACTGTCGTAGCGGCAATTCTGAATCGCGCCATCGATTTTCTCCCCAACCAGACTACTCCGCCGATTTGCTCGGCTCGACCGATGCGAATCCATTTAGACTGTTCTTCAGCGCAGTCATGAAAGACGCAATCCACGTTTCGAAAGAGAATTACCTCAAGGCCATTCTTGAGGCCGAGGCCGAGGGCCGCCAGGTAATTCCGGCCATGCTCGCGCATTGGCTTGAGGTCTCCGCGCCGGCCGTCACCATGGCGCTCAAGCGGCTCAAGCGCGACGGCTGCGTCAAGGTTGGCGACGACGGCATCGTGCGCCTCACGGCGGCAGGGCGCGAGATGGCATACCGCACGGCGCTGCGCCACCACCTCATCGAGCGCATGCTGAGCGAAGTCTTCGGCATGGAGTGGCACGAGATTCACGAGGAGGCCGAGCGGCTGGAGCACGCAGTCTCGCCGGCCTTCGAGGCAAAGTTGAAAGAAAAGCTTGGCGAGGGCGGCGCCTGCCCGCACGGCAACGCCGTTCTCCCGATCAACCCGGCCGAGCGCAAGCGGCGCGGCGAGATGCAGCTCTCCGCAGGCCCCCGCCGGCAAGCGCTACACCGTCGTCAGCCTCCACGAGCGCGATCCCAAGCTGCTTGAGTTTCTGCACGCCGCCGGCATCGGGCCCGGCAAAAGCCTGCGCGTAATGAGCCAGAATTACGACCAAACCGTTTTGATTGATCTACCTACAGGGAATGCAATCCTGGGACGGCCGGCTGCGGAAGCGGTCTGGTTGCGCCCGGATCGTTGACTCGAGTCCCGAGTGCTGACCGTAATTTAATCTAAAAGAATTCATTAACCACGCTTAACAAGCTGTGGCATACTAAGGTTGAGGGCGCTCTCGGCCTCTCGCCCCAGGAAAGCCATGTCCACCGAAGCCTTATCCCGAACCGTGCTCGCCGAGCCCTCGCTGCCGGAGGTTCATTCGAGCGTCAGCGTCTCGCGCTCGCCCTATTACTGGCGCCGGCTGCTCGGCTTTCTCGGGCCGGGCTTTCTGATCTCCGTCGGCTACATGGACCCCGGCAATTGGGCCACCGACATTGCCGGCGGCGCGCGCTTCGGTTACACGCTGCTGTTCGTCATCATGTTGTCGAATCTGATGGCGATCCTGCTGCAGAGCCTTTCGCTCAAGCTGGGCGTGGCCACGGAGCGCGATCTGGCGCAGCTTTGCAACGAGAGCTACGGCCGCGCGGCAAGCTTCGTGCTGTGGATCATGGCCGAGATCGCCATTGCGGCCTGCGATCTCGCCGAGGTGATCGGATCGGCCATCGCGCTCGAACTGCTCTTCCACATTCCGCTCTTTTATGGCGTGCTCATCACCGGCCTCGACGTGCTGCTCATCCTGATGCTGCAGCGCTGGGGATTCCGCTACATTGAAGCCCTGGTGATTGCGCTCATCGGCACCATCATCGCTCTCTTCGGCGTGCAGATGTTTCTTTCGCGCCCCGAGTATTGGCCGATCCTGCGCAATCTGGTTGTGCCGTCGCCCTCGATCGTGACCAACCCCGCCATGCTCTACATCGCCATCGGAATCCTGGGCGCGACGGTGATGCCGCACAATCTCTACCTGCACTCGTCGATCGTGCAGAGCCGCAATTACGAGCGCACGCCCAAGGGCAAGCGCGAGGCCGTGCACATGGCCAACATCGACTCGGCCCTGGCGCTGACCATCGCCCTGTTCGTCAACGCAGCCATTCTGATTGTGGCCGCGGCGGTTTTCTTTCGCAGCGGACACTTCGAAGTCGCCGCCATTCAGGACGCCTACAAGCTGCTGAGCCCGCTTGCTGGGCGTGACCGGGGCGAGCACGCTGTTTGCCATCGCGCTGCTGGCCAGCGGACAGAACTCCTCGATTACCGGAACACTGGCCGGCCAGGTGGTGATGGAGGGTTTCATCCATATCCGCGTCTCGCCGTGGCTGCGGCGGCTGATCACGCGCTCGCTGGCCATTATTCCCACCATCATCGTGGTCGCCTTCATGGGCGAGCAGGGAACCGAGAAGCTGCTCATCCTGAGCCAGGTGATTCTTTCCTTCCAGCTGAGCTTCGCCGTTGTTCCGCTGGTCATGTTCACCGGCGACCGCGCGAAGATGGGCGAGTTCGTCAATGGCCGTTGGCTGCAGGGGCTGGCCTGGCTTACCGCGGCGGTCATTGCGGTGCTGAATGTCTGGCTGCTGGTAGAGACGGCGATGGGACGCTGATTTTTCGAACACTTCCCCGATCCATCCGGAGGTTGAGACGAATCACAATCGATCAAACCGAGGACTTCTGGCATTTTGGCTTTTGTTAACTTCGGTTAACTAGCGGCTGTCTGGCTGCGCAGAGCGGCACATCGAGCGCCATCGCCGGAACGGTTGCGGATGCGTCAGGCGCAGTGCTGCCCAATGCCGGAGTTTCGGCTACGAACGTCGACACAAGGTTCGGTTCGCACAGAAGCAACGAGCGGCGACGGGCATTTCCTCTTTTCCCAGGTCAATCCGGGAATGTATACGGTGACGGTGCGGGCCAACGGATTTGCCGACACAGAAGTCACTGCCGGTTGCTGTCGAAGTGGGACGCACCGTCACGCTGAACTTCAATCTGCACTCTCTCCGCGGCTGTGCAGACGGTCGAAGTGACCGCCGCAACGGGGCTTGCTGTCTCTCGGGAAACCCGAATACCACGACGACGCTGGAATCAAAGACTATCGCCAGCCTGCCCAATCCGGGGCAGGACCTCACGTATCTTACGCAATTCTGCGCAGGGCGCTTTGATGAATACAGCGGGCTCCTCGAGCGATGCCAAGGCCGCGGGCGGTTACGGCAACGTCGAGTTCAATGGCCTGCCCGCGACTTCGAACGGCTACATCCTCGATGGCTACGACTCGAACGATCCCTGGCTGGGCCTCAACATCGGTCTTTCGACCAATCTTGTCATCGGCCTCGACGCAGTGGATCAGGCGACGGTGAACACGAACTCATTTTCCGTCGATCAGGGCCGCTATGCCGTGGCGCAGGTGAACTACTTCACCAAATCGGGGACCAACAAGTTTCACGGCGACCTCTACGAGACCTGGAACGGTTCACTGCTCAACTCGGAGGATTACTTTCTCCATGCCAATGACACGCCGGGGAACATCGCCAAAAAGCCGCGTTCCGTGGTGAATGAATTCGGCGTCAGCGTAGGTGGGCCCATCGCCAAGGACAAGCTATTCTTCTTCGCCCACTACGAAGGCATTCGGATCGCATTGCCGCTGGTCACGCCAACGACCTTGCCGACGCCCGCATATCAGCAGTATGTGCTGGGACAGCTTGTCACTGGCGGGTATGACTCCATCACGGGCCAGAATCTACCGGCGCAGCCCGCGGAGATTCCGTTCTATGCAAATATGTTCTCGCTGTTGCCCGCGCCTGGCGGTACGCCGGTGCCCGTTGTGTCGTGCCCGCTCGACACATCCGGGAGTTTGTTGCCCGCTCCGTCAAGCGGCACGCTGCTCGATGGCAGCGGATGCGCGACTGAGCGGCAGGAGTCCCTGAACAACAGCGACTCCGAGAACCTGATCGTGGTGAAGATCGATCACACCATCAACTCCAAAGACAGCATCTGGTATCGCTTCCAGCAGGATTCGGGTCTGCAGGCGGAATTTACCGATCCCATTAACTCCATCTTCAATTCCTATTCGCCGCAGCCGCAGCGCACGCTGGTCATCGGCTACACGCACTTGTTCAGTCCGGCGCTGGTGAATCAATTCAATCCCGGAGCGGACTGGTACTCCAGCATCTTCGAGCCGAACAACTTCTCCCAGGCGCTGCAATCCTTCCCCATCATGCTCGTCGCGGGCAGTGACAGCGTTCCCTTCACCACTATCGGCGGCCTGGACGATACATTCCCGCAGGGGCGCAAGGTAACGCAATGGCAGATCAACGATAACCTGACCTTGACGCACGGGCGGAACACCTTACACTTCGGCGTCAATACGCGCCGCATCGACACCAGCGACTACGATCTCGGAGAAGGCACTGTACCGACTGTGACCTACAACGACCTGGCGGAGTTCACCTACGGAGCCGCTTATTCGGCCAGTCAGAGTTTTCCCGTCTCCCTGAAGGAAAGGGTGACGTCAGGCAACCTCGAATACTACGGGATGGACACCTACAAGCCTTCCGCGAAAGCAACTATCACTTACGGCATGCGGGTGACCTGGAATACCAATGTCACCAGCCCGCAGGGGCTGTTTTCCCGTATGGCCGGCTCTTTCCTGGATGCGTCACACGCAACCGATCAGCCGCTGAACAAGGTCATTCTGGGCCGCGTGCACAACCTGTTCCCGGCGACACCCCTGTTCGTTTACCAGCCGCGCGCTTCGTTCGCGTACCAGTTTCTCGCGCATACCGCGCTCCACGCCGGTTTCGGCGTCTTCAACGACATCATCCCGCAACAGATTGCCGACAGCGGCCTGATGAACGCTCCCAACGATCCCTCCTTCACTGGAGGAATCGGGGGACCGGCGGGAGGGCTGGGAGTAGCGCCCGGTGTTCCTGGCAGCGCCGTCGGCGCGGCGGCCAATGCCGATTCGTTGTTTCATGTGGCGTTCAATTCCGGCGGCGCGCCCTGTGCCGGAATCGAACCCGGTGCTCCGACTTGTCCGCTGGCCGTCAGCCTGAATACCTTCCCCACGGGAACTCTGAAGAACCCGTACTACTACCAGTACAATCTCGGCGTTGAGCAGCAGATCGGCTCACGCGGCAACCTGCGCGTCGACTTTGTAGGCACGCGCGGCCTGCACGAACCCTACCAAGTGCAGCTCAACGGCTATCAAAATGTCTGCGACGGGTGCTTCGCTCCGTTCCCGTACCGGCAGCCGGTCGATCAACGCTTTGGGAACGTAACTGAGTTTCAAACCAGCGCCAACAGCATCTACAACGGACTGCAAACCGTCTACACGCAGCAATGGGGCGGCTTGACCCTGCGCGCCAACTATTCTTTCAGCCACTGCCTGGACGAAGTATCGAACGGAGGCCTGCTGGCTTTTTCCACTCAGGGGCTTGAGTCTCCGTTGCCCGGAGAATTAAGCCGGCAATATGCCAGTTGCGATTACGATGTGCGCGACAATATCTCCGCATTCGGGGTGTATCAGATACCGTTCCACTCCGGCAATCCGCTCCTCCTTCAGGTTCTCGGGGGATGGTCCTTTTCGGAGACGGGGTTCCTTCATTCCGGACTGCCGTTCAGCGTGCTGAGCCAGCAATACAGCGCCAACGGCAACGGCGTGCTTCAAGCATCCAATCCGGCGCAGACGGTCCAGTTCGCCGCGCCGGAATATGCGAACCGGGTTCCTGGTGCGCCGATTTATCGCAAGACTCCCTATCCCGGCGTCACCGTGGCAGGAACCAAGCAGTGGCTCAACCCCGACGCATTTGTCTCGGTGGTCGATCCCACGACCGGTGCATGTTATACCGGCGTACTGGGTGTGCAGAACGACGATCCAACTATCTGCCAATTCGGCAACTCTGGACGCAACTCGGTGCGCGGACCGCACTTCACGTATTCGGATATGTACATCACCAAGTCGTTTCCGATCCGGGAGGGAATCAAGCTGCGCATCGACGGCCAGTTGTTCAATGCATTCAACCATCCCAACTTCGCACTGCCCAGCACGGTGCAGGCCGGAGTGCCCGGCTCGGTCCCGGCAAAATTCGGAACGCTCCAGAGCATGACCTCGCCGCCGACCGGGCTGCTTGGCGTGGGACTTGGAGGAGACACTTCGCCGCGCATGATTGCGTTTGAAGGACGGATAGAATTCTGAGGATGGCGGCCTTAAGGTCTCCTCACACACGATTTACGCGCCGATCGGAATGCCCTTTTGGTGTCGCATCCCGCTTTGGGTTGCCCGGTGAGTTATCACACAGAGTAGTTATTGCGGGCTCGGAATGGGGCATGGTCCAATGATCAGTACTTCTTTCGGCTTGGTCTCCCAATTCAAAGGACTGGGACCTGCTCATGGGTGATGTAGTCCAACTCGAGGCAAATGTAACGGCTACGTCTGCCGGCGCACAAACTCAAACAGGTGTGGCGGATCGGGTCTATAAGGTCGTGTCCCCCACCGGTGGGACCAGCCATGAGGACCTCTACGGCTTCCGTGCTGCCTTCATTGAGCCTCCGCCGGTCGAGCAAAAGGAAGCGGACCCGAAAGGTGCCAAGTCCAAACGCGCGGCGGCCTTGTTGCCGATCCTGATGATCCTGGTGCTCGGCGCGCTGGCTTTTCTCATCGTCCCCAAATTGATGAAGTCGAATGCTCCGCCTCAGTACGTCGATCTCGGAACCCGCAGGTTCGATTCAGCAGGTTTGGGAGCGCGGCTCATCGCACGATGGGAAGGAAGCACGGCATATCAGCTTTACATCGATCCGCTCGATCCGCAGCAGGCCGCAGGCTTTCAAGCCGTTGCGGTCAACCCGCCTCACCCAATCTCGGTTGTAATCAGGCTTCTTGATTCCACAGGCGCAGTCGCATGCCAAAAGGAAGTTGTGCTTCCCACGCCAGCGCCGATTACAGACTCTTCCAATATTTCCCAGGCACTCCTGCCAATGCAGACTGCCGGAGGAGACATGATCCAGAATATTGCAGGTCCGGACGGGCAAATTGCGGAGATTACCGTTAGCGGCGGCCTGCCGTGTTCGCTTAAGCAGTATCAGAGCCTTGCAACCTGGCAGTTCTTCACCAACTTTCCGACGCTCGACGATCAGGACAAATGGCTGCAACACCAAAGGCTGACCGACGCCGCCGCGAACAAGAAATCCCACCCCGAAGATGGCGGCTCGGGATTTTCCGCGCGGAGCCTGCACCTGCCTGCGGCGATTGAGGACGATGACGAGATCGTGGGAGAAAATCCACAGCGCGGAACCCTCGATACTCAGGACGGCCGAGTGTTTATGGTCGGAGTAACCGGCATGCGGAATCGTACGGCCGAATGGCAGGTCTTTCCTGCCGCAATCCATTTTCACTGCGACAAAAACGGTGCCTGTGTGCTGACTCGAGTGAACTCGCGCTCCTCCCTTCAAGCGCGTTTGATCAGGTAGCCGGGCCGGTCCGCCCTTCTCCGCCGATTTCTTCCAAGCGCTTCTAGTACCATGGTTGCGATGCAAGTCTTGTCCGCAGCCGAGATGCAGGCCTGCGATCGCGCCACAACGGAGCGATTTGGAATTCCATCGATTCAATTGATGCGGTCCGCCTCTTCTGCCGTGGCAGCCTTTGCGCGCCAGCAGTTTCCGCGCGCGCGCCGCGTGACCGTGCTCTGCGGAAAGGGCAACAATGGCGGTGATGGCATGATGGCAGCGCGACTGCTCGCCGATGCCGGCCTCGAAGTGACCACACTGCTTTTGGGCGCTCCGGAAAGCCTGACAGGCGATGCCGCGGTGGCCTGGAGCGAATTGAATAATCTGAAGCGCGGACAGATCCACGTCGTCACGAATGCCAAGACGCTGGCCATGCACAACGATGCACTCAACGCCGACCTGATTGTGGACGCGGTGTTGGGTACTGGGTTCAAGCCTCCGCTCAAGGGACTGGCGCTGGAGGCGCTGGGGTGGCTGGGTGGCAGTCACGCGCCAATTCTCGCAATCGACTTGCCCTCCGGCTGGCCTGCCGATGAGACTAGCGCGACAGTGGCGGGGCCTGTGTTTCCCGCTGACGCTGTCATCACTTTTACCGCGCCCAAGCCGGCGCATCTTTTTGGCCAGTTGACACGGCGCTGGGATCAACCTGTCGTGGTCGCTCCCATCGGCTCGCCTGAAGCGGCGATCGTTTCCGCGCTGAAGCTGGAGTGGGCCGGCTCGTCGCTGGCGCTGGCACAGGCGCCGCGCGCAGCTGAGGCCAACAAGGGCAACTTCGGCCATGTGCTGGTAGTCGGCGGCACCTTTGGAAGCGCCGGAGGCAAAGCCGGCGCGCCGGCAATGGCCTCTCTCTTTGCAATGCGAGCAGGCGCGGGGCTGGTGACGGCGGCGGTTCCGGCTCCGGCGCTGGCCGTGGTGGCATCGTTCGCGCCGGAGCTGATGACCTTGCCTCTCGCGGTGACCGGAACCGGCCAGATTGCTGCGAAAAATCTCGAGAAGAAACAGGTCGCCGCGCTGATGGCGGGAAAGACTGTTCTTGCTATCGGGCCTGGGCTGGGACAGGGCGCGGAGACTGTGAAGTTCTTGACTGGGTTGCTGAGCGCGACGAAGATTCCGGCGGTGATCGACGCGGACGCGTTGAATATTCTGGCGGCGAAGCCTGCGCTGCTCAAGAAGCTGGCCAAAGGACGAACGGTCGTTTTGACGCCGCATCCGGGCGAGATGGCGCGGCTCGCGGCAACCACCGTAGCGAAGGTGCAGGCTAATCGCCTGGAGACGGCGCGCAGCTTTGCCGAGCGCATGGGCGTGACGCTGGTGCTCAAAGGCGCGCGCACGCTGATTGCGCATCCCGATGGCCGCGTGGCCGTCAACACCACCGGGAATCCGGGCATGGCCAAAGGCGGCAGCGGCGACGTGCTCACCGGGTTGATCGCGGGCCTGCTGGCGCAGTACCCTCACGATCCGGCGCGAGCCGTGGAGGCTGCGGTTTATTTGCACGGGCTGGCTGCGGATTTCGCGGTCCGCGAAGGCGACGAGCATACGTTGCTGGCCACCGATTCTCTTCGGCAACTGGCGAAGGCGTATCAATCTCGCGCCCATGATTTTGATGCTGGCGGCAAAAACGGGTATGTTTGGTTGCAAGGGGCATTGCATGCGGCGGACTAAGAGCGCATGCAGCAGCTCTCGATGAGGTTCAGCGATGACCGAAGCCGCAACATTGGCGGAAGGCAAAACGTACGAGTTCACCACGCAAAGCGGCGCGGACACGATTGCCGTGGGCCGCAAGCTCGCCGGTCTTCTCAAGCCTCCGCAGTTGCTGCTGCTGCGCGGCGATCTGGGAACGGGCAAAACGACGCTGGTGAAGGGCATTGCGCAGGCGCTGGACGCAGCCGAGCCCGACGAGGTCACCAGTCCCACCTTTACGCTGATCCACGAATACGACGGCTCGCGCGAGGGCAAGCCGGTGAAGCTCTACCACCTGGATGTCTATCGGCTGGAGAGCGAGCGCCAACTGGAGACGCTGGGCCTCGACGATCTGCTGACGCCGGATTCGCTGGTCGTGGTGGAGTGGGGCGAAAAGTTCAAGAGCATTAAGCAAGCGCGCAACCGGAGAGATCGCGATATCTACCGAGGGCGGCGACGCGCGCAAGATCACGGTGACGCTGAAGGAATAGCAGACCGCTCGGCAGCTGGAAGTCCTCGCATTGTGGGTTCTGCACGGGCGTCGCCCAGCATTCTCTTTCTCTCTCATATCCTGATACAAATTCATCTGATACAAATTCATCTGGGAAATCATGAATCGCATTCCATTTAGAGAAGTGCAGGCGACGCTGGCGGGCGTGCTGCGCAAGCTCGGATTCGCCGACGATCGCGCCGAGACTTGCGCGAGGTTGTTTTGCGAGACCACGCGCGACGGAGTTTACACGCACGGCGTCAACCGCTTTTCACGCTTCGTGGCCACGATTCGCGCGGCAGCGTGAATCCCGCCGCCGAGCCTGAAGTCACAGCGCGATTGGGCGCTCTGGAGCGTTGGGACGGCCATAGAGGCCCGGGCAATCTGGCTGCGCTGGCCGCGATGGAGCGCGCGATCGCTCTGGGGCGCGAGCACGGCGTGGGATGCGTGGCGTTAGGCAATACCAACCACTGGATGCGCGGCGGGACCTATGGCTGGCAGGCCGCGGAGGCTGGCCTGATCGGTATCTGCTGGACCAACACCATGCCTAACCTGCCGCCGTGGGGCGGAGCGGAGCGTGTGATCGGGAACAATCCGCTGATCATCGCCGTGCCGCGCGCAAGCGGGCCGGTGGTGCTCGATATGGCCATGTCGCAGTTCTCCTATGGCGCTCTCGAGAGCTATCGGAAGCGCGGCGAGATGCTTCCCGTCGACGGCGGGTTTGACGCCGATGGCAACCTGACGCGCGACCCCGGCGCAATCGAGAAATCGTGGCGACCGCTGCCGGTTGGGTATTGGAAGGGGTCAGGTCTCGCCGTGGTGCTGGACATGATCGCCGCCATGATGACGCTGGGACAGGCGACGTACCAGATCTCCGCGGACCCGGTGCTCGAGACCGGCATCTCGCAGATGTTTCTGGCTCTCAACCCTGAGGCCTTTGGGCCAGCGCCAGAGGCAGAGAAAATTGCGGACGGGGTTGTCGCGTCTTTGCACAACTGTGCGCCGGCGAAGCCAGGCGGCAAGGTTCGCTATCCGGGGGAAGAGACTCTGCGCATTCGAGAGGAAAACACGCGGCTGGGTTTGCCGGTTGAGCCCGCTGTGTGGGACGAGATTCTTGCGATGTAGCTGGCGATGATCGAGAAACTGAACCGCTCAGAACCCCATGATGTTGTAGCCGCAATCGACGTAAATCATTTCGCCGGTGACGGCGCTGGCCAGGTCGCTGGCCAGATAGAGCGCCGTGCCGCCGACTTCGAGCTGATCGACGTTGCGGTGCAGCGGAGCGCGCTCGCTATGCGCTTTGAGCATCTCGCCCAGCGCGCCCACGCCGCGCGCAGCCAGCGTCTTGATGGGGCCGGCGGAGATTGCGTTGACGCGAATGTTCTTGGGGCCCAGCTCGAAGGCGAGATAGCGCACCGCCGATTCGAGCGATGCCTTGGCCAGCGCCATCACGTTGTAGTGCGGCACGACTTTTTCGGCGGCGTAGTAGGTGAGCGTGATGATGCTGCCGCCTTCGGTCATCAACGGCACGGCGCCGCGGCTCACGGCAATCAGCGAGTAGACGCTTACGTCGTGCGCGATGCGAAAGCCCTCGCGGCTGGTGTTGATGAACTCGCCTTTCAGGTCCTCGGCGGGCGCGTAGGCGACGGCGTGCACGAGGATGTCGAGCTTGCCGTACTTCTCCTTGAGCGCGGCGAAGAGCGACTCGATTTCCAGATCGTTGGAGACGTCGCACTGGAAGCCGCTGGCGCCGGAGAGATCGTTGATCAGGTCCTCGGCCTCGGCCTTCATGCGCTCGTTCTGGTAGCAGATGGCCAGAGTGGCGCCGGCCTCGTGGAGCTTCTGGGCGATGCCCCATGCGATGGAGCGCTTGTTTGCCAGCCCGAAGACCACGGCCGTCTTGCCTGCCAAATTGATCATGCTGTGTGAGATCCTCCAGATTTCTAGTCCAAAGAGGGAAACGACGGAGCCGTCGCGCCGCCGCAATTCAGAATAACAGAGCGATTTTCGCATCGACGCGCGAAGCGTGGTTCAGCCGCCGAGCCTGATTTACCCGCCGAGCAGGTTAGCCGCCAAGCCAGATTTACCCACCCAGATCGATCAACTCGACCTGTCCCACGGGACGCCCGAGAAAACGCGGACCCAGGCGTTCGAACTTCTCGACCGAATCGGTGGCGAAGCAGCGAATCTCTGTCTCAGAAACAGCGCTGGCCTGCGACCAAAGCAGCGCCGCCGTTGAGCTGCTGCGCGGCAGTCTGCGCCACGGACTCCGCTGAATCGATAACTTTGACGCCGGGCTGTACGGCTCTCTCAAAGAGCGGCCGCAGGAGCGGATAGTGCGTGCAGCCCAGGACGAGCGTGTCGGGATTCATGCCGCGAGCCAGCGGCCTCGGCGCGAAGCTCACCCAAATAAATATCAATGACGTTGGCCGTAACTGGATGATCGGTCCAGCCCTCTTCGACCAGCGGAACGAGCAGCGGGCAGGCTTTCTCAATGGCGCGCAGACCGTGAGCGGTGCAGGCGGCAGTGTAAGCGTGGCTGTGAACTGTGGCCTCGGTGGCGACGACCAACACATCGCCGGTGCCGGATGCGGCGCGCGCAGCGGCAGCACCTGGCTCGATGACGCCCAGCACGGGAACAGAAACGGCATCCTGAATAGCATCGAGCGCCAGTGCGCTGGCGGTGTTGCAGGCGATCACGAGGAACTCGGCGCCCTGCTCGTTGACTAGAAATTGCGCGCTCTGCGCGGCGTAGCGCGCAATCGTGCGCCGCGACTTGGAGCCGTAGGGCAGGCGCGCCGTGTCGCCAAGAAACGCAAAGCGCGCACCGGGAAGCCGCTCGACGAGCGCGCGCAGCACGGTCAATCCGCCAAAGCCGGAATCGAATACGCCGATCGTTGGTGCCATCTGTTCCAGAGTAGCCTCTATGAGCGGAGTTGCCTTTAACGAGAATTACGTGTCTCATGCAGCCTGATTCAAATCGCGCGATGGCTCCTCTCAATGCCCAATCTTTCTGAGATATGCATTCAGCTCCTCGCCCGCAGGCGGAGGTGCGCACGCTCCTGGTCGCTCATACAGGCAGACCCCTTGCCAACACTGCGACTGCGTAAATCCTGAGGGAAGGTCGGATGAGCCTGCCGGCGCGATCAGAGCGTTGAAAGATGGCGCATCGTTCGCGAGTTGCGCAGCGCTTTCCATTGCAATGATTGGGACATTGCGATGGAGATGCGTATATCCTCCCGATTCCCACCATATCCTGCGGTAGATTCCGACTCCGCATAACTGCGGGCTCGCGGCTGAGGCGATCGAATGCGCCGTCGCCCCAACGGGTCTTGTACCAGTCCGCGCAGTGCGCCGCGAGCAGCGCCGAGGAGACAAGGAAAAACGCAACACCGATGGCGACAACCCATCTGCGGATTGTCGAGAAAGCTCATTCCGTGCTTGATCTCGTGGAGCAGATCGACAATCCCCATCGCCGCGAGCGTGATGGCGGGCGCGAGAATCGGATAGATGAAGCGGATCTCCTTGTGCGGAATCACGCTGTGCGAAACAACGATGATGGCGCAAAAAATGGCCAGGAACGGGCTTCGCCGCGCGCCGTGAAAGAGAAGCAGCACTGCGGGGCCGAGCAGAACCAGAAGAACCAGCGCATACCAGTACCATGGCTGGACCAGTGTTAATTCTTTGCCCGGCCCGCTGACCACGTTTTCTTTGTAGTAGAGGACGAACGACTGCCACGGATAGGACCATGTGATCCAGTCTGTAACGCCAAAGAGAAGCACCGGGAGCGATGCTCCGGCCGCCACAACCGGAATTCTTTCCCGCCAGCGCGGATAGCAAAAGTAAATCATCGCGAAGAGAAGTGCAGGCAGCAATTGCATGCGAAGACAGGCGGCCAGTGCGCAGAAGAGGCCAGCAAAGAATAGCCGCTTTCGTTCGCCCAGCCTCTCGCCGTAGACGCCCAGATAAAGCCCCGGCAGCAAGACATGGGCCGCGACCACTTCATACAGCGCTTTGGGTGCGAAGTAGACGAAGCCGAAATAAAAGCAGCACGCCAGAGCCGCGATGATGGCCGCGGGAGTTCCGCTTGCTCGCTTCGCCCATGCATATCCGAACCAGATCGCGACGAGTGAGATGAGCGAGAGTGCGATCGTCGTTCCCAGGAGGTATCCGGCCGATGCCGAGCCCGGCGATTTTGAAACCCGCAACGAAACCCAGGCCGTCGCGCGCATGACTCCGGCGAGGAATGTGGGAAGGACCCAGGAGCGCATGCCGAGCCGCCACTCCCAGGAGATAACGCCGTAGCCGTAGACCAGCCTGTGGGCCGGCTCGAGCGTCTGGAAAATCTCGTCGGGGAAGAAAATGTTTGGTGACGCCACTGCAAGCCCGATGCGCAACGCGAGAGCGGATCCGAGCAGCGCGGCCCATGCGCAGATCTTCTTTGCGCGCGTCACGGCCGGCTACCTCCGGCTGGAACTGCGTCTTCATTGGTCAGATAGGTGCGCGTCAAATCGGCGTGGCCGGCAAGAGTCGTGCGCGGCTGGCCATCGACCAGGAAGCGCACCTCCTTCACACGAGGCAGATTGGCGTCGAGCGTGGAGCAGATCGATAGCACGGTGAGCGACTCAGTCTCCAGGCCGGAAGGATGGTTGGCCACAAAGCTGCCGGTCAGGTTGACCACCGCAAGCTCGGGACCGTCGGGCGTCGCGTGTCCTTTGCCATCCGCAATCGGAACAAGAAAGACCTGAGCGATTGAGCTTGCGCCGCCGGGCACGGGATGGGTTGCAATCGGAGTCGCATAAAGATCGAGCAACTTTCCCAGGATGGCGCGCGCGCGGGCCTCGGGATTCTGCGGTAGTGGCAGCGTGAGGATCCGCGGCTGCACAGTGTTGTCGGCATCGTTGGCCACCATCAGCGTGGCTTGCTCGGCGGCAGCCACCTGGGGCGCTTGAGTCGGCGCCGAATCCTGACCATGCAGCAAGCGATCGTGAGAGCGGCGCAATTGGTTCCAAAGCAGCACGCCCATGATGGCGGAGGCTGCGAGCAGAACGATGAAGAGGACGGTCTGGTGGCGAGGGATCACTGCTGACCTCCCTCGGGCGCCTGCGATCGCCACTCCACCAGCGCCGCCGCGAGTGCATCCGCCACGCGCGCCTGGTAGTCCGGGTCGTCGAGGCCGGCCGAATCTCCGCTATCGGGTGATCGATCCGGCGCGATTTCGATGGCCACGGCGGGACAGGTCATGCTGTCGATCCCAGGAAGTGCGGTGCGCCCCAGAGTCACTGGCACGGTGGCGTGGGACAGCGCCGAGTTGACCACACCGGCCAGAGACAGGCTGCGCAAGATCCACGCCGCCTGGGCGGTCTTCCAGGCGAGAAAGTGGGCGTCCTGAACCGGCGCCAGCGAAGAGACGAACAGATGCACGCCGGAGCCGCTCTCCGCCGCATGCAGGCTCAAGCAGGCCTGGGCATTGGCGTGGTTGGCGATCTCGGCGCGGTGATCAGGCTCGACAGCATCGTCGGACTCGCGCGTCATTACCACCGAAAATCCGCGCGCCATCAGCAGCGAGCGCAGCCTCACGCTGAATGCCAATGTGTAAGCTTTCTCGGCCTCGCTGCCCAAGTTGGCGCCGGCGTCGTCGCCGCCGTGCGCGGCGTCAAGCACCACCACAAACCGCGCAGCAGGCGGGGCTTGCGCAAAGGTTGCGGCACAAGCCGACATTGCGACGACAGTGGCCGATCGCTCGGAATAATCTTCGGAGATTTTGATTTGTGGCGCCTTTTTTGCCGGCCAGTTCCAGTTCCGGGAAAGCGGCGCTCAGCGCGAATGAAGCGGCGCGCAGCGCGAATGACAATGGTGCGCTCGAGTCCGACGGTTCCGGCTGCCTTGTCTTAATCCAGCGCATAGATGGCCAGGCCGCTGAGCAGCTTGGGGAAAAAGTCTGTGGACTTTTGCGGCATCACTTCGCCGGCGAATGCGACTTCCTTCAACTGCTCCATGGTCACGGGGTTGGTGAGGAAAGCGATGTCGGCTTCGCCGCTGCGCACCTGTTCGACTGCCTCCTGGGCGTCGCGCAGATAGCGCAGGTTGGTTTGCTCGCGCACCTTTTCGGCGTCCAGGCCCAGCAAGCTGCTCGAGAACGATGGAGTGCAGTTGGGTCAGGTCGAGTTGCCGCTGGCGTTCCGGCACGTCGGCCAATGCTGCGGCCATCGCATCCGGCTTGGCGCGCAGCAGGAACGCGCCGGCCACGGTGACGGCAACGAAGGCAGTTCCCTTTTCGCGCTTTAGCTCTTCAATGAACGCGGACGCGTCGAAAGGCGGCAAGCGCTTCAACGGTGAAGAACGCTTCGGCCGCCTTGAAGAACGCTGTGGCGAAGAAACTGTTGAGACCGTGCACCACGCGATGCGTGGGCAGAATCACCAGCTCGTCCGAATCCATGTTGACGAAGGTCATCATGACGGCAGCCTCGGGAAACTCCGGCTGCGGCAGTTGTTGCGTTCCTGATGTACTTTTGCCGTTGACGTCCGCTCTGGTGTTCTTTGGAGTAATTCAGCGCCGTTTCGTAGCGGTGGTGGCCGTCGGCGATGATCAGCTTCTTGTCGCCCATGGCCGTGGCCAGCAGACGGATGGCCGCCGGATTGTTGACGCGCCACACCCGGTGCAGCACGCCGTACTCGTCGGTGACTTCGGCGTCGGCCGCGCCATTGCCTTCGTAGAGAATCTTCTCCACGCTGCCCGGCCGGGTCGGAGTAGAGCATGAAGATCTGGCCAAAGTGCGCCTGCGTGGCCTTCAGCAGGTTCAGCCGGTCGCTCTTGGGCTTTGACAGCGTCTGCTCGTGGCGGAAGACCACCTGGTCGGCGTAGTCGTGGAGCTTGCCCAGGGCGATAAAGCCGCGCCGTTCCTTCACCATTTCAGTTCCGGGAACCGTAAAACGCTGCGCGTAGGCAAAGACGCACGGCTCATTTTCCTGGATCAGCACGCCCTGCTCGCGCCAGGCGCGAAAATCACGCGCCGCGCGCGTATAGACGTTTTCACCCCTCTCGGCGTCAAATAATTCAGGCAGTCCCAGGATGATGCGGACCAGGTTGAAAGGGCTGCGCTGGTAGTAGGCCTGTTGCATGGCCGGCGAGATCTTGTCGTAGGGCTGCGTGACCACGTCTTCCAGGCGGACCGCGGAGGGATTGTAGCGCCAGGCGCGAAAGGGATAGATACGAGCCATGAGGAAGGTCTTGCTCCCCGTTAAATGTTGGAATTTTGGGCCCAGCTTGAGCCGTGGTGCCTGCCGGTGAACGCTGGAATGCCCAGCCTCGATTGTATCGCAGCGCATGACGCGGCCCGACGCAGTGAATCCTGCATTGCGCCACGCCGGAGTGACAATCTGCTGACAGCAAAGGCGCGCCGAGAATGTTACTATCGCCTTCAATCTTCCGTGGTGCCGCATGACGACGCTTCCCCAGCACGCGATTCGCCAAACCGGGTGCGGCGATTTCGTCCGGTTTCGCCGGATTTGCGTGCGTGGCTGCGTTGGCCGCGATGTTTTTGCTCGCACAGGCGCACGCTCAGGACGATCAACTCAATAAAGTGCATGTCGAGCCGCCGTCGGCTCCTTCCTCCGCGCCGGCGAGCGAGCCCAAGGGCGCTGAGGCGGCTCCCGATACCGGCGCTGCATCGCTGCACATTCATCCCGGCTCGTTCATCCGCATGAATGTTGACATGGTGCTGGTCCCGGTCACGATCACCGACCCGTTGAACCGGCTGGTCACCGGCCTCGAAAAAGAAGACTTTCAGGTCTACGAGAACAACGGCGAGCAGACGATCGCCAGCTTCGCCTGCGAAGACGCGCCGGTCTCCATCGGCATCATCTTCGACCTCTCCGGCTCCATGACCTCCAAGCTGGTCCGCGCCCGCGAAGCGATTCTGCAGTTCATCAAGACCGCCAATCCGCAGGACGAGTTCTTCGTCATCGGATTCAACGACCGGCCGGAGCTGATTGAGGACTTCACCAGCTCCGTCGAAGACATTCAGGCGCGGCTGGCCACGGTGCAAGCCGGCCATCGCACCGCGCTGCTCGATGCGATCTACTACGGCATCGCCAAAATGAAGGACGCGCACCACGAGCGCAAGGCGCTGCTGGTGGTCTCCGACGGCGGCGACAACCGCTCGCGCTACACCGAGGGCGAGGTGCGGCCGCAGGTGCGCGAAGCCGACGTGGAGATCTACTCGATCGGCATCTTCGATCCCTACGCGCCCACTCCCGAGGAGCGCACCGGCCCGCAGCTTCTCGACGACATCAGTTCCTCGACCGGCGGCCGGCTCTTCCGCGTCGACGATGTGGACGAGATGAGCGACATTGCCGAGAAGATCTCCACCGAGCTGCGCAACCAATATGTGATCGGCTACAAGCCCAAGGATCTGACCCGCGACGGCAAGTGGCGTAAAGTGAAGGTGAAGGTGAATCCTCCTCCGGGACTGCCTCCACTCACGGTTTATGCTCGCACCGGCTACTATGCGCCTTTGCAATAACGCGATTCTGCGCGGCTCTGTTCTCCGGCGCGGCGCTCGTGCTTGCTGCTCAACGCGCGTCTGCGCCATCACGGCAGCCGCGCAGGCCGCGTGCCGCGCCGCTTCCGGCCAGCAGCCGCCGACTCTCCCGCCGGATACCGATCCGGTCCGCTCGCCCGACGGCTGCCGCGCCCGGCCGCGCCCGGCCCCGCTGCACAAAGAGGGCGAGCGGCTACCTGCTCCACACCGACGTGGAAGAAGTGGTGCTCAACGCCACCGTGCTCGACGGCACCCAGCTGGTGCAGAACCTCACCAAGGACGATTTCCAGGTCTACGAAGACGGCGTGAAGCAGACGCTGCATCAGCTTTCAGCACACCGATCTGCCCGTTTCCATCGGCCTGGTGGTCGACAACTCCGGATCGATGTACCGCAAGCGGCCCTCGGTGAACAAGAGCGCGCTCGACCTGATCGAGGCCTCGAACCCGCAGGATGAAGCCTTCGTGGTGAACTTCTCCGACGAGGCATTCATCGATTGCGACTTCACCTCGAATATCAACAAGCTGCGCGACGGGCTTGTCGCACATCGACTCGCGCGGCGGCACGGCGCTCTACGACGCCGTGGTGGCTTCGGCAGACAAGCTGGTCGCCGACGCCAAGCGGCCCAAGCAGGTTCTCGTCCTGATCACCGACGGCGAAGACAATGCGTCGAGCCTGAACCTGGAGCAGACCATCCACCGCGTGCAGCAGCTCTCCGGGCCGGTCATCTACTCGATCGGACTGCTCTTTGGCGACGAGATGAGCCGCGCCGAGGTGCGCCACGCGCGCCGCGCGCTCGAGATGCTCTCCAGCGAGACCGGCGGCATGGCCTTCTTCCCCAAGTCGATCGACCAGGTCGACCAGATTGCCGCCGAAGTGGCGCGCGACATCCGCAGCCAGTACACGCTGGGCTACCACTCCACCAAGCCGACCACGGTGCCGGGCTTCCGCAGGGTGGAAGTCACCGCCGAGTCCAAGGGATCGGGCAAGCTGACCGTCCGCACCCGCACCGGCTACTTCCCGGTGGTGCGCACGGCGAAACAGGCAGCATCGGTGGAGAAATAGAGCGCTCCGCCGGTTGCAGTCTGGCGGCCTTTAATGCATCTCAGCGTGCGCATTTCGTCATCCGATGGATTCGCTGACCGGCACCCAATGCTTCGCGCGATAAGCTAATAGCTAAAAGCTAGGAGCCGACAGCAACTTCATGTCTCAATACAAGTACTCGACCCTTGCCGTTCACGCCGGGCAGCACCCTGACCCGCTGACGGGCGCTGTGAATGTGCCCGTTTATCTTTCCTCGACCTTTGAACTCACCGGCATCGGCACCGACCGCGGCTGGGATTACTCGCGCGCCGGCAACCCCACGCGCGACCGGCTGGAGACGGCGTTGGCCGCGCTCGAGGGCGGCACCAGCGGCCATGCATTCACCACCGGAATGGCCGCCATCTCCGCGCTGGTGGCGATGCTGCGCGCGGGCGATCATCTCGTCTGCTCGCGCGACGTCTATGCCGGCACGGTGCGGCTCTTCGATCAGATCGTGAGCGGCTACGGCATCCAGATTGAGTATGTCGACACCAGCGACCTGGCCGCGGTGGAAGCGGCGATGAAGCCGAACACGAAGCTCGTGCACATTGAAACGCCGAGCAATCCGCTGATGATGCTGACCGACATTGCCGGCGTGGCGAAGATCGCCCACGCGCACGGCGCCGAGGTCAGCGTGGACAACACGTTTCTGTCGCCGGCGCTGCAGACGCCCGTTGGAACTCGGCGCGGACATCGTGATGCACTCGACCACGAAATATCTGAACGGCCACTCCGACGGCCTCGGCGGCGCGCTGATCGGGTCGAAGCCCGAGCACAAGGAGCGTTTTCTGCTCATCCAGAAAGCAGCGGGCGGCGTCATGTCGCCCTTCGAGTGCTTCCTCGTGCTGCGCGGCATCAAGACGCTGCCGCTGCGCATCAAGCAGCACGAAGAAAATGGCCGCGCGGTGGCGGAGTTTCTTTCGACGCACGCGAAGGTGAGCAAGCTGGCCTATCCGGGCCTGAAGAGCCATCCGCAATACGATCTGGCGGTGAAACAGCAGAAGGGCTTCGGATCGATGATGAGCTTCGAGCTCAAATCGCGCGATGAAGCGGCGCGATTCCTGAAGGCGATCAAGATCTTCATCAACGCCGAGTCGCTGGGCGGCGTCGAATCGCTGGCCTCGCACTCGGCCACCACCACGCACGGCTCGGTCAGCGAGGAAGTGCGCCGGTCGATGGGCATCAACGAGGGCCGAATCCGGCTCTCGATCGGCATCGAGGACAAGGAAGACCTGATCGCCGACCTCGACCAGGCGCTGGCTGCGGTTTGAGGAGGCATTGTGTCCTTTGGACCGCCGATTCTCGCCATCGACACCTGCGGCCCGTCTGGCTCGGTGGCTCTGGGCCGGCTTGCCGGCCGCGATCTGGAGATTCTCGGGCAAATCGAGCTTGCGGCGCGCACCTACTCGGCGACGCTGGTCGCTGCGGTGGCCGAACTGCTGCAATCGGCCGGCGATCGAACTCCGAGAGCTCGGCGGGATTGTTGTCGTCAACGGGCCGGGGAGCTTTACCGGCGTCCGCGTCGGTCTGAGCGCCGTAAAGGGCCTGGCCGAGGGCGACGGAGATTCCGGTGGTCGCGCTCTCGCGCCTCGAAGTGCTTTCGCGCAAATCCGGCGTACCGTCGTCGGCGCTCGATGCGCATCGCGGCGAGGTCTTTCTGCGGCTGGAGCGCACTGGACTCCAAAGCCGATCGAAATTCTTGCCGGCCCCACGGAACTTGCCGCCATTCGTCCTGCGCCGCTTCGCGTGGCTGTGTGCGACGAAGACAGCGGCAGCTCTGCTGGCTGCCGCATGGCCGGGGACGCAACTGGTAGCAACGCCATCGCCGCTGGCGGCGGATGCGCTTCGCCTGGGCGAGGCGCGGCTTGCCGCCGGGATCTTCGCCGATCTGGCGCTGCTCGACGGCCATTACCTGCGCCGCTCCGATGCGGAGATCTTTGGCACGGAAGCCGAGGGCACGACCGCGGCCGCGGCGACATAACTGCATGAAGCACCTCGCTGAAAACGTGCAGATTCGGCACATGACCGCCGCCGACCTGGCTCGAGTGCTGGAGATTGCCGCCAGTTTGCCGGAAGCGCCGCACTGGCCGCGAATCAGCCTATCTCGACGCATTGAATCCCGAATCGACACCCCGCCGCATCGCCCTGGTTGCCGTGCCAGCCGCAGCCGGGTCGAAGAAGTTGAGGGCTTTACCGTGGCAAGCCTGTTGCCGCCGCAGGCCGAACTGGAATCGATTGCCGTGGCCGCCGGGAGCCAGCGGCGCGGCCTTGGCCGCATGCTTTTCGACGCTCTGATCAGCGAATTGCGCGCAGCGGGCGTGATCGAGATCACCCTTGAGGTGCGCGCCTCGAACCACGCAGCACTGGCGTTTTACCGGCGCGCCGGCTTCGCCCAAACGGGCGCTCGGCCGGGCCTACTACGCTGATCCTGTTGAAGATGCAGTGCTCATGCGGCTCGATCTGAAATGAGCTGTCGCCGCAGGCGCTCTGAGCCGTGGCCGTCGGACGCCAGCGGCCAATGTCCGCGCCGATATTCACAGGGCGACGTTACTTTCGGTCGTTTTCTGACTTGCCGATTCACCCAAAACGGCGATATATGTAAATGTTCGAAGAAAATCGGCGGCTCGGCACCGCCAATCCGAATCGCCGAACCGGAGGTGCTTGATGGACGAAGTACAAGGTTCCACGCTGAGCGAAGAGATTGATCGCCTGCACGCCGAACATCACCGCTACGCTCAGCGTTTGGAAGAGTTGCTTCAAAAGCCCTACCTCACCGAAGACGAACAGCTTGAAGAAGTGCGCTTGAAGAAGCTCAAGCTGCACGCCAAGGACCTGATCTTCGCGCTGGAACGCCGCAATCTCGCCGTCGCGTAGATATTCAGAAATTAGGCTTTTGCGGCTCGCTTGCCCAGCGTAACCGTTGGGCGGCGTGAGGTGCAGGATCCTGTCCCGCGTCAACCTAGCGCAGGGATTTCATCTCCTTAGTCACCGTATAATCGTTGGGGACGATGGTTCGCGACGGTTACATCTACGGGTTTAGCTTGCTGGCGGTGGCCGCAGTGCTCAAATGGCTTACGGGAAATTGGGTTTGGGGCATCGCTCCGGTCCTTCTGGCGGCCTTTTTTCTGTGGTTCTTCCGCGATCCTCAACGCACCATTCCCACCGGCGAGGGCTTGATCGTTTCACCAGGCGACGGCCTGGTGACCGAAACTGCCTCCATCACGACTCCCGAAGGCCCGCGCCAGCGCATCAGCATCTTTCTGAGTGTCTTTGACGTGCATGTGAATCGCGCGCCGATCGGCGGTGTCCTGAGCCGTGTGCGCTATCAGAAGGGCAAGTTTCTGAACGCCATGAATCCAGCCTCGGCGGAGCGCAACGAGCAGAACACCGTGACAGTGCGCGGCCAGGGCGCGGACGCGGGATTCGAGGTCACTTTCAAGCAGATTGCCGGCCTGCTGGCGCGGCGCATCGTCTTTCGCTGCAACGAAGGCCAATCCGTGGAGCGCGGGCAGCGCGTGGGGCTCATCAAGTTCGGCTCCCGGGTCGATGTTGTGATTCCCGCCAACGCCGCGCTGCGCGTGAAGGTGGGGGAACGGGTGAAGGGCGGCGCCAGCATTCTGGCGTCGATGCCCCGCGGAGAAAGCGCGTGAATTCCTTCGTTCCAGAGCGGGCAAATACAGGACGGACTAGAGGCAAACCCCATCCGCGCCTGCGGCGCGGCATGTATCTGCTGCCTTCGTTCTTCACCGCCGGCAGCCTGGGCGCCGGCTACTTCTCCATCACGCAGACCATCGCGGCCCTGGACGGCAGCGGCCAGGCGCACATGCATCTGGACTGGGCGGCAATCGCCATTCTGTTTGCCATTCCCTTCGACGCGCTCGATGGCCGCATCGCGCGCATGACCAATACCACCAGCGACTTCGGCAGGGAACTGGATTCGCTGGCCGATGTGATCACCTTCGGCATGGCGCCCAGCCTGCTGGCCTTCGTCTGGGGATTCCATTTCCTTCCCGATTCGATGAATGCGCAATTGCGGCAGCACCTGATGCAGGCCGGCGCATTCATCTGTTTTCTGTTTCTTCTCGGCGGCGCTTCGCGCCTGGCGCGCTTCAACATCAGCCCCGATGCGCAGCCGCGCAACCCGGGCCGTCCGGACCGCAAATACTTCGTGGGCATGCCGATTCCCGCGGCGGCCGGCCTGCTGGCCGCTACGGTCCATTTCTTCAACGCCTATCCCGTCGAGGAGTGGTGGGTCGCCGTTCCCTGGCTCATTCTTGTTGGGCTCACCGCCTTCCTGATGGTCAGCACCTGGCGCTTCTGGTCCGCCAAGGAGATCAACTTCTCCCGCCGCCATCCTTTCCAGTTGCTGGTGCTGCTGGCGGTGATCGCCTACATCGTGCTGCGGTACTCCAATGTCGTCATGTTTCTGGCTCGCGCTGGCCTACATGTTCTCCGGGATTTGGGCGCGCGCGGCTTATGGCTGGTCGAGGCGGCGGCGCAGAAGGCCGCTCGATCCACCTGCCCCCTCGCCAATGGCAGCAGAGCCGGGCTCGTCCAGACCGTAGTCGAACTTCCAAGCAAGCTAAAGGATGCCTGTGTACAAGATTGCCATTGCCGGTGCTTCGAGCCTGGTGGGCCGCGAGTTGAAGGAAGTCCTTTCCGAATCGCCGCTGGCTGCGGCCACCTTTTCGCTGCTCGACGAGGCAGACGCGCAGGGCCAGTTGGACCAGGTCGGCGACGAGGTCACCTTCATCCAGGCCATCAGCGCCGATGCGTTCGACCACACCGACTTCACATTTTTCTGCGGCAGCGAAAGCCTCACGCGCCGGCACTGGCAGCAGGCCCTGCGCGCCGGATCGACGGTTCTCGATCTCACGGCGCGCTCGATCGGGAGACCGGCGTCTGGTCCGAGCGCCATGGCTGGGCGCGGAAACGTCGGCCGTCGATCTCTTCACGCCGGCAGTGGTGCCTGCGCACCCTGCCGTCGTCGCGCTTGCGCTGCTGCTCCAGCGGTTGCAGCAGGCCGCTCCGGTGCGCTTTGCCGCCGCCACGGTGCTGGAGCCGGCCAGCGAGTTTGGCCGCGCCGCCATGGACGAGCTGCACCAGCAGACCGTGAGCCTGCTCAGCTTTCAGTCCATGCCGCGGGCCATTTACGACGCGCAGGTGGCCTACAACCTGCTCGGCGGCATGGGAGAAAGCTCCAAGGTGAGCCTCGCCGATGTGGAAGCGCGCATTCGCCGCCACTACGAGGTGCTGACCGCCGGTCGCGGCCCGTCGCTGGCGCTTCAGGTGATTCATGCGCCGGTCTTCCATGGCCACACTTTCTCGATTGCCGTGGAGCTGGAGCGGCCGGTGGAGATTGTGGCTCTCGAAGAGGCGCTGACCGGCGAGCACATCGAGTTGGTGCTCGAAGATACAGATTCGCCCTCGAATCTGGCCGCCACAGGGCAGAACGACATCCTGGTGCGGCTGCGGCCGGAGCCGCTGGGCCGCAACTCCAATCAAGCCTCGCGATTCTGGCTGTGGGCCGCGACCGACAATCTGCGCTTGAATGCCCAGAATGCCGTCCTTTGCGCGCTCGATCTGCGGCGCATACGGCCGCAGGGCAAGGTTCAGTAAGACGAGAATAGAAGTAAGAAAATAGCCAAATCATCTTACAAATTGCTGATGTTTTTCTTCTAAGGCTCGTCTTACCCATGATAGAATGTAAGTCATGGGGCAGTCCAAGGAAGAAGAACTCTTCGCGATTGTGAGCACAAAAGGCCAAATGGTGATTCCCGCAGCCATCAGGGAATCCTTGGGGATTGGGCCAGGAACTCGTGTCGCTATCCGCCTGGAAGGCGAGGAAGTCGTTTTGAGGCCCCAGACATTGACCGCAAAGGTGAGCATCATCGAAAAGATGCACGGATGCACCCAAGGTGGTTCGTCGGGGACGGATTTGCTCTTGGAAGACAGGCGTCTTGAGCGCGAGCGGGAGTTACGGGAAGAGGGCTGGTAGGGCTATCACATGACGGTGTATGTTCTGGACTCTTCCGCATTGATCCGCTACCTCGACAGGGAAGCTGGTGGTGACCACGTGAAAAAAATCCTGATATCCTGCGTCACAGGACAGGCTGATCTACAAGTCTCCGCCGTGCAGTGGGGTGAGGTTGCCGGGAACTTGCGGAAGCGATTCGGTGCCCGGGAAGAAGAACGCATCCTGAGCAGCCTCTTGCCCAGCGAGGCCGAAATTGTTCCGGCAAGCGGCGAGCGGGCGGTGCATGCCGCTGAATTACGGGTCGATCTCAGAATGGCATATGCTGACGCCTTTGCATTGGATCTTGCGATGAGCTCGCCCGATCACATCTTCGTCACCGCCGATTATGGCTTCAAGTCTGTTGACAATCTGGCGCAGATCGAATTTCTTCCCGCAAAATGACTTGGCTGCAGCGGTCGTCTATCCCGCGCCCTCAGCCGCCGCTGCTCCGCTGCCACACCTGCACAATGTAGCTGTCAGTCATTCCGGCAATGTAGTCGGCCACGGTTCGCGCAAGACCTTCGGTAGGAATTTGCGCCTGATGATCCTGCGGCATCAACCTTGGATCGGACATTAAATTGGCAAACAGCTCGAAGACCACTCCGTGGGCGCGCTCATGTTCCTCTTCCTGGGCGGGCGTGTTGTAGAGGTTCGCGTAGAGAAACTCCTTGACGGCGATCGCGTTTGCGATTCCATTTGCGCGCTCAGTGCCACGAGCCTTTGCGGGGCGCTTCGAATCTCGTCAAGAGTTGTCGCGCCAAGCGCGTTCACGCGGTTACGAACTTCCTCGATCAGGTCGGTGACCCACGCGTTCAGAACACGCCGCAGGGCCTCGTACGCCGCCAGCCGCGGCGGAGCCTTCGGAAAGCTCGCAAGCGCCACATCGTGAAAGCCGCGGAAGAGCGGCGCCGCATTGCGAACCTGATCGAGCGCGAGGACGCCGGAATCCAGCCCGTCGTCCAGATCGGCTGTGAGATAGGCGATCTCGTCCGCCAAATCGATAAGCTGCGCCTCAAGCGGCGGAAATCGATCGAGAAAATATTCGGCCAGCTCGGGATGGTCCTTGGCGGAATAGTCGCGCGAGTGTTTCACGATGCCTTCGCGGACGGCCAGGGTGAGATTGAGCCCGCGAAATGCCGGATAGCGCTCCTCAAACCAGGTCACGATGCGCAGCGCGTGAAGGTTGTGATCGAAGCTCAGGCCGTGCACGCGGAGGGCTTGGTCGAGGGCTTTCTCGCCGGCGTGGCCAAAGGGCGGATGACCGATATCGTGCGCAAGAGCCAGCGCTTCGGCAAGTTCCACATTCAATCCCAAAGCTGCCGCCACGGTGCGCGAAATTTGGGTGACCTCGAGAGTGTGGGTGAGACGACTGCGGAAATGGTCGGACAGCCCTTCGGCGGGCAGGCGTGTGAAGACCTGTGTCTTGCCGGCCAGCCGGCGAAATGCACGCGAGTGGAGGACGCGGGCCGCATCGCGGGCAAATGGCGTGCGATAGGCATGCGGTGGCTCGGGATAGAGTCTGCGCGTCAGTACGCTATCCGCGCCGCCGACGGCGATTCCTGCGGGCAACGCGAAGTTCGATTCGATTCTGAGCGCAACCATCCGAACCAGCCCTCTCTGCGCGACCGCGAAGCTCGCTCCTCAGGTCTGGTTATACCGCAAATAAGTAGAGGGAGGGCCTGGATTGAAGATCATGTAAGCGCGATTGGCCCTATCCGAAGTCTTGATGGATTTGCGTAGTGAAGCTTCAGGGTCGGCGGCTCGAACAATCACAGTTCGCTCCGAGGATTCGATTTCAGAACCAAGTTCCGCACCGGTGTTGTTTCCTGGATTATTCCGGTTTGGCCTGACCCGCCGAACTGTCTTCCTTGGCCAGCCTCACGCGGGCTCCTTCGAGCTTCTTCTGAACCCTCTCTACGTCACCGGGTTCAATATCGGCAGCAGACGACTTGGCGAAGTTGTCGAGCGAAATCTGCCACTGCGCCGCCGCCAGCCGGATTCGCCCGGTCTTTTCGTAAAGATCGCCCAGATGCATGTGCACCGTCGGATCGCTCTGGTCGCGATTCACGGCTTGCCGAAGGTTGTCCTCGGCTAACTCGTATTCGCCCATCTTGAAGTAGACCCAGCCCAGCGAATCGAGATATGCGCCGTTCATTGGCTCAAGCTCGACAGCCTTGCGAATCATCTTGAGCGCGTCGGGCAGCTTGATGCCCTTATCGGCCCACATGTAACCGAGATAGTTGAGCGTCATGGTGTTTTCCGGATCCAGATTCAATGCCTGGCGGAAAAACCCCTCGGCCTGGTCGTCGTGCTTCTGCCGCTCTGCCCACTCGCCGCGGAGGAAGAACAGGTAAGTGCGGTCTTCCTTCTTGGTCGCCAGCGGCTCGACCTGGTCCAGCGCATCCTCGGCGTCCTTCCAGCGTTTCAGGCGGACATCCATCTGGGCGATGGCAACCCAGACGCCGCGCTGCTGGTCTGGCGTGGCGCCGTCAAGCAGGCTCTTCGCCATTGCCAGGCCCTCATCGGGATGATTCTGGTCGGCCAGTTCTCCAGCAAGCATCAGCTTCAGATCGCGATCTTTGGGATCGGCGGCTACCGCCTTGCGCGAGACATCAATAGCCTTGTCATATTCGTGGGCGTCGCGGTACGCATCCACTTGCCCTGAGTAGCCGCGCGAGGCGAAGCTTCCGCCCATGTCGATCATCTTCTGGTAGGTGGCGATCGCCGGATCGGTTTTGTTCTCTTCGAGGTAAACCGCGCCCAGGTGGTCCAGGAAGATCGCCCGGTTGTTCTTCTCCTCGTCGGTGTAAGCGCCGTTGGCGTGCGAGGTAGCGTCGACCATCTCCTGATAAGTCTGAACGGCGTCGTCGAAGCGGCCCAAAATATCGAGAAGCAGCCCTTCATTAAAGCCCGCTTCCAATGAAGTCGGATCGATTTTGCGGGCCTTGTGAATGCTGGCCAGCGCATCTTCGTATTTGCCCTGGCGGCGCAGAATCTCGCCGATGTGAATCAGCGCTTCAGTGTTTTCGGGGTCGGCCTCAGAAAGCGCCTGATACTGCTTGAGCGCCTCGTCAAGCTGGTCGTCGCTGAGCAGCGCCGCGGCCAGCGAATCCAGAGTCTGAAGGTCGCCGGGTTCCAGATCGTCTGCGCGCTTGTAGGCGGCGATGGCATCCTTCGGCTGTTTCAACTGATCGTAGAGCGCGCCCAGAGTGAACTCCATCTTGGGTGTTCGTCCATCCTCGGGAACGGCCTCAATCGCTTTCACGGCATGCTGCAAATCCCCGCTCTCGGCATACAGCCGGGCCAGGTTCAGCACTACCTCTTCTGACTCGGGTTCGATGGCCTGTGCAGTCTTGAATTCGGCTTCCGCCTTTTCCGGCTGGTGCTTGACGGTATAAAGCTGTCCCAGCACCATGTGGTCTTCCACGCTCCTGGGTTGCAGGGCGACAATCTTTGAGAATTCCGCAATGGCCTGGTCAAGGACGGTGGCGGAGTTCGCTGTCGACGCTCCTCCGTTTTGACCCTCGCCGAGTTGCCGCAGGTAAATGCGGCCCAGCAGCCGGTGGGCGTCTATGTCGTTGGGATGAGATTTCAATGTTGTGCGCGCTGCCGTCTCGGCATCGTGCACGCGGTCAGCGCGGAAATAAAGATCCGCCAAATCGTCGCTCAGCTCGGCTGAGTCGGGATCGGCATTGAGCGCAAGCTTGTATTGCTCAATCGCCTGGTTTATTTCATCCGTGTGGCCATCTGAGACAGCGTCGTCCTCGTACACGCTGGCGAGAGCCAGATGAAAGTAGGCCTGAGCGCGGCTCGATTCTCCGGCGACCGCGGAGTCGGATTCCGCGTTAACCGCATTCGCGCTTGAATCTGCCTTCGCCGTCTCCACCGGGGCAACCTGGGTCGGGGCCACGCTCGGCAGGGACTGCCGGTCATTTGCGGGGCTGGGCGCCGAGCTGGGCGAGGTGCTGTTTGCAGGGGAATTCTGGGCAGAGATTGGTGCAAGGGGCAGCAAAATGAGTGCGGCCGCGGCAATCCAGAGCGCGCGGGTCGATTTTCGAAGGTCTTTTGTCATCATGAAGGGAATTCCATCATCTCTCAGCCGCAAAGCTCACAAAAAAGACAACGCGGCACAGGCAGCGCATTTCGAACGCACGTACCTACTCTTACAGACGATTTTACCCGTCATTAGTCGCAAAAGCGCGGCAGATTGCGGGATTTTCCCGTCACTAAAGTGGGACGCCGCTAGATGCCAATGACTTCACGGCAAATCTATGGGCGTCTGCCGCGTTACGCATTTGGTTCTGGTCAGTGACGGAAGTGCCTGATCCCGGTAAAGACCATTGCCAGTCCCAGTTTGTCAGCTGCGGCAATCACTTTGTCGTCGTTCACTGAGCCGCCGGGCTGAATGACAGCGGTGGCGCCTGCCTGGGCAACAGCCTCAAGGCCATCAGGGAAGGGAAAAAACGCGTCGGATGCGGCCACGCATCCCTCGAGCGGAAGCACGGCTTTCATTGCGCCGAATTTCGCTGCGTCGACGCGGCTCATCTGTCCTGCGCCCACGCCCAGGGTCTGACCATCGCGCGCGTAGACGATGGCATTCGATTTGACGTGCTTGCATACGCGCCAGGCAAAGAGCAGGCTGCGCAACTCCTCGGCTGAGGGCGGCCGCCATGTGACCACCTTGAGCTCCGACTCCGTCACGCGGCCGGTATCGGCGTCTTGCAGAAGCAGCCCTCCCGAGACTTGCTTCACCACCGGTCGCGGCCCGGCGGCGCGAACCTCTACGAGGCGCAGATTCTTTTTCGCGGCAAAGCGCTCCCGGGCTTCGGGCGAGAAACCTGGCGCGGCGATCGCTTCAACAAACAATTTGGCGATCTCTTCGGCAGCGTTTCCCTCTACTTCGCGGTTGATGCCGATCACGCCGCCAAAGGCCGAGACGGGATCGGAGGCAAGAGCTTTCTGGATACGCCTCGAGGATTGTTGCGCCCGTGGCCGCGCCGCAGGGATTCGTGTGCTTGACGATGATGACGGCGGGCTCTTCAAACTCCTGCGCCAGTTCCCAGCAAGCATCCAGATCGACGAGGTTGTTGAAGCTCAACTCCTTGCCCTGTAACTGCGTCGCGCCGGCAATGCCACGTCCGGAGCCATCTGCGTAGAGCGCCGCGCGTTGATGCGGATTCTCGCCGTAGCGCAGCGCCTGGGCCAGCGGAAGGTTGATGCGCAGCGTGGTGGGCAACGCCGCACGATCCAGCTTTGCCGGCGTCGCGGGAGCAGGAGCATCAGCGATCAGATCGAGCGTATTCGCGATTGCGGTATCGTAAGCAGCGGTCAGCGCGAATGCTTGTTTCGCCAGACGCCAGCGCGTTGCGCGCGTAAGGCCGCCGCCGTTACTCTTCAGCTCTTCAATCAGCGCCGGGTAATCTGCCGCGCGGGTCACAATTGCTACATCCTCGAAATTCTTCGCCGCGGAACGCACCATGGACGGCCCGCCGATGTCGATGTTTTCGATGAGATGCCCGAAGGCAACGCCCGGGCTGAGCTGCCGTCTTCTCGAATGCGTAGAGATTCACAACCACCATGTCGATGGGCTGAATGCCGTGAGCGGCCACGGCGGCTTCATGCTCCGCGTTGCCGCGAATGTAGAGCAGGCCTCCGTGCACGCGCGGGTGCAGCGTCTTCACGCGGCCGTCGAGCATCTCAGGGAAGTCGGTCAGTTCGCTGATGTCCTTGACCGCGAGGCCGGCTTCACGCAGCGCCTTTGCCGTGCCGCCGGTCGAAATCAGCTCGACGCCGAAGCTCGAGAGCGCCTGCGCAAATTCCACCAGCCCGGTCTTGTCGGTCACACTCAGCAGCGCGCGGCGAATGGGCTTCGCGCCATTTTCAATTGCGCCAGTTCTGCTTGCGCCAGTCTTGCGTGCATCGATTTCCGAACTCAAACTCCGCTCCTTATTTCGCTTTTTGTCCCAGAATCTCGCGTGGGCTTGTATTGCTGTTCCGATATGTCGCCGTGCGCGGACCAAATTCCAGACTACATGCGACAAGACCGGGCCGGATTGTGGACGGATGAGCCAGCTTGCCCAGCTCACTTCAATGCCTCATCCCTCGTGCGGAATCTTAACCTCTTCTTAAGTCGAGAATGCTTTAGAGTGGTGATATGGGAAGTTATCCCTCGACGCCCCAGCCGGAGATTCTTCCTCCGGCTAGCGAGTACGCCCCACCGCCGCCGCGCCGGCGCCGTCCTGCGTGGGCGGCTGCGCCGGCCACTTATTTGCTCTTGGGAATCAACTGCGGTGTGTTTCTCGCCATGGTGGCCCGCGGCTCAAGCTTCTGGATGCCGACTCTTGACCAATTGATGTTCTGGGGCGCGGACCGGCCCAACAACGTGCTCGTCAACGGGGAATGGTGGCGCATCGTCACTGCGATGTTCGTACATGTGGGCATTCTCCACCTGGCCACAAACATGTGGTGCCTTTGGAACCTGGGATTGCTCGCCGAGCCTCTGATGGGATCTTTCGGTTTGTTCGCTGTCTACATTCTTACGGGCGCCGCAGGAAATCTGCTCTCTACGGCCAAGAACTGGATGTTTCCGGTTCACGATGCCTCGGGGGCGCTAATTTTTCAGGCGGGCGCTGGAGCCTCGGGCGCAGTCTTTGGCATCGCCGGAGCGCTGATTGTGCTGCTGAGATCGAAACTGTTGCCTGTGCCGCCGGACGAAGTTCGAAAGCTGCGCAAGTCCGTCATTTACTTCGCTGCGATCAATCTCGTGATCGGTCTTTCCATCAACTTCGGAAGCGGATTTACCGGCGTCGAAGTCGACAATTCGGCGCATATTGGCGGTTTCCTTTGCGGCCTGCTTTTCGCAGTCCCTATGGTGCCGCGCATCGGTTCGCCGCGCAGTGAATTTCAGTTCAAGCTGCGCTTGACGGTTGGGCTGGTAGTTCTCTTATTGGTATTGTTTGGGTTCTATGTGGCCCACATACCGCCGCCGCAGAGCTGACGCCGGCTGAGCTACCGCGTCGCTGTCGCGGAAAACTTCTTCACCATGGCCAGAAGCAGCTTGCGATCGCTCTCATTCAGATTTGTGGAGTAGCGGCGAAGCTGGGTGAGGAAGCGCAACTCGTCATCGGTGAGATTCTGCGTGTTCATCTGGCGAGCGAGCGTGTCGCTGGCGAAGAACTGCGCAATAGGCAGGTCGAGCGCGTGAGCAATCTTGGCCAGCGTGTCCAGCGAGGGCACGGTGTGACCGTTCTCCACACGGGAGAGATAGCAGCGCAGCAGCCCGGTCTTCTTTTCGATATCTCCCTGCGATAATCCTTTTTGCAGGCGGTAAGCGCGAATCGTGGTGCCGATCTTTATGCTCATTTTTCAATCCCTGTCTGTTGTCTGCCGGCGTTTACTAGCGCGGTAGCAATCAAAGAACTATTAGCTTGATAGTTAACATGCGGCAGCGGGGGAGTGCAAGTGCAAAACTCTGCTTCGCAATCAAGTGATCAACCGCACTGGCGTCTGCATCGCATTGGCTCACGCTGGCAGCATCCGTAAACCTTTGCTCGGCATGGCCCGTCAGACTGAGTACTGGCAAGAGAGGTCGGGGAAAGCAATGCGGCAGGCTGCAATCATGCGTGCGGGAGCGGCGGGGTATGTTTTCGCCGTTTGTCTCGCGGCATGGCCGCAGGCTCCGGCGTCGCAAACTCCGGCGAGTCAAGCTCCGCTCAACTCCGACTCCTGCTCCGCCGCCGCCGCCGCGCCTGAAACCGTCGCCGGCGGCAAGCTGCATGGCGTGGTCAAGAGCGGCACCATCCCCCTGCCCGGCGTTACCGTCGTCGCGCAGAACACGCTCACCGGCAAGCGCTACTCCACCACCACCGACATTACCGGCTCGTGGCAGTTGAATATTCCGCAAAATGGCCGTTACGTGATCCGCACCCAGTTCGCCGCATTCGCGCAGGGCTCGCAGGAGGCCATTCTCAATGCCACCAGCCACGACCAGTTGGTGAACTTTGAATTAATTCTTGCTTCGCGGCAGGCGGCACTGGATCAGCAACAAGCCAACCAGCAGGGCAATGCTGCAGCGGCAGTTCGCCAAATGGCGGGAAACTCGCCTGAAAATCTGAGCCTGACAACTGCGCTGACCGCGGACACCGACACAGGAGCCGGAACAGCGGGAGCCAGCGGCGCTGCTTTGCCATCGATCGCCGGCAACTCTGATTTCAGCGACGAGTCGGTGGCCATCACCGGGCAGGCTGGGCAGGTGAGCGCGATGGCGGGCATCGATCCCGACCGGCTGCGCGACGCGGCGCAGTCGATCCAGGCGCAGGGCGGATTGAATGGCCAAGGCGGCGACGCTGGCCAGGGCGGACTATTTGGCGGATACGGCGGCGGTGGCGGATTTGGCGGAGCCTTTGGCGGCAACGGTGGCGGATTCGGCGGCGGTGGCGGTGGAGGCTTTGGCGGCAGAGGCGGTGGTGGCGGAGGTGGCGGACGCGGAAACTTCCGCGGCTTCAATCCCGGCCAGCCGCACGGCGCGATCGCCTGGAACGGGACGACTTCGTACTTCAACGCGCAGCCATTCGCGTTGCTGGGCCAGCAACAGAACCAACCCGTCAACGGGACCAATCACTTCACGCTCTCATTCATGAGCGCGCCATATATTCCGCACCTGACCAAGCCCAGCGGCAAGGACACAGTCTTTCTCACGCTCTCCGGCTCGCGCTCGTCGACTCCGGACGATTTTTACGCCACCGTTCCCAACTGACGCGGAGCGCACCGGCGATTTTTCCGCTGCCGGATTGCCGCCGATCTACAATCCCGTCACCGGCCAGCAATTCATCTACAACGGCACGCCCAACGTGATTCCGCCCACGGGAGCCGCGGGACAGTCGATCTCTCCACAGGCCTCGGCGCTCTTGAGCTACTTTCCCGAGCCGAATCTGCCTGCCGGCAGCACCATCAACGGCTACAACTACCACCTGCTGACCACTGCGCAATCGAACACCACGCAGGCCGGCATTCGTTACAACCGCAGCCTCGGCGCCAACGCCACGCAGCCCGGCGGCCGCGGCGGATCAGGCGGCGGCAGCGCGGCGGATCGCAGAATCAGGGCCTTCGCCAGAGCATCAACCTCAACTACAACTGGTCCCACTCGGCCTCGGATCTGGTGAATCTGATTCCGGAGCTGGGCGGCAAGAGCGCTTCGAATTCCTACTCTCTGCAGGCCGGCTACACCGTCGGCTACCATCGCTTCACCAGCATCTCCAACGTCAACTGGAATCGCAGCAACAGCCACACCACCAACTTCTTCACCAACACCACCAACAATCCCGCGGCAACCGCCGACATCACGGTGCCGAACAATGTTCCGCTCAACTACGGCATCCCCGACATTTCGCTCAGCAATGGCATTCAGGGCCTGAGCGAAACGCAGCCGAGCTTCTCCATCTCGCAGACCATCTGCGTTCTCCGAGGTCCTGAGCTGGATTCACGGCAAGCACAACATGCGTTTCGGCGGCGACTACCGCCGCGTGCATCGCGACTTTCTCGCCGGCTCGAACGCCACCGGGAACTTCGCCTTCACCGGCCTGTTCACCGAGGATGCTGCGCAGGACCCAACTACCGGCTCTTCGATCGCCGATTTTCTGCTCGGCCTGCCGCAGTCCACCACGCTCAACTCGTCGGTGGCCAAGAGCTATCTGCGCGACAACGTCTACGACGCCTACGCCATGGACGACTGGCGCGTGCTGCCTTCGCTCACGCTCAACTACGGCGTGCGCTGGGAGTTCTTCGCGCCCTACACCGAGAAATACAGCCACCTCGCCGACATCGCCACCAATCCCGACGAAGGATTCACCAGCGAGACGGAGCAGACCGCCGGGATGAACGGGCTGCCCGATTCGCTCGTCTTTCCCTGGCACAAGGCATTCCAGCCGCGCGTCGGGCTGGCCTGGCGCGTGCCGAAGATCAAGCAGACCGTGGTGCGCGCCGGCTTCGGCACGAACTACACCGTCGGCGAGTACGCAGGTTTCGCAACCACCATGGCGCACCAGCCGCCCTTCACCAACGAGCAGACCAACCAGGAAGCTGTCGGCAACACAGCAAGTCACGGCCTGCGCGCAGACCGGAACCTGCTTCACGCTGGCCAACGGATTTCCCGCGCCGGCCACCGTCGGCAATTACGCGCTCAATCCGCACTACGGACTGCCTTACGTGATGGCGTGGAATCTCGACATCCAGAAGACGCTGCCCTGGGGCATCGTGATGAATCTCGGCTACAACGGAGCGCGATCCAATCATCTCGACGTCAAGCTCGCGCCGCGCGCGCTGCCCTCCAGCCCGGGCACCGATCCCTCGGACCTGCTCTTCAACTACGACGAGGCGGCAGCGTACTACAAGATGAACGCCGGCAACGGTGCGCGTGAACAAGCGGCTCACCAACGGCATTTCGATGGGCGCGAATTATCAATACGGCCATGCCATCGACGACGCGACGTCGGTCAACGGAAGCGGCGGCTCCCTCGTGCAGGACTGGCAGAATCCGGCTGCGGAGGAAGGCCACTCGGTTCTCGATATTCGCCACCAGGTCAGCGGCACGTATCTCTTCGAGCTGCCTTTCGGGCCCGACAAATTCTGGGTCACTACGGGCGTCGGCTCGCACATTCTTGAGGGCTTCTCCATCTCCGGCAGCTTCAACTTCGCCACGGGAACATGGCTCTCGCCTGAGTTCGAGCCAACTGCGCAGAGCGTGGAGTGCGGCAACACAAGCGGCTTGCGGCCGAATCTTGACGGGGCAATCGGTGACCGCCGGCGGCGGTCATCTGCGCGAGTGGTTCAATACTGCGGCCTACTCGCCGCCCAAGCAATACGCCGGGATTCTGCGACTACTTCGGCAACGCTCCGCGCAATTCGATTGAAGGGCCGGGCACAGTCACGAATAATATGTCGCTTTCAAAGACCATGGATATGGGCGACACGCGCAGCATGGAGATTCGCGCCACCATCAACAACGTCTTTAACACGGTGCAGTACTCGGGCGTGAACACAACTGAGGGCTCGCCGACATTCGGCGAAGTGACTTCGGTGGGTGCGATGCGGTCATTCCAGTTCTTGGCAAGATTCAGATTTTGAAGGGCAGCACGTCTGCGGGCGGCGAGCGGAAGAGAGTTATGACGGGTTTGGTGCAGAAATTGAGTGCGGTCCTTGGGCTGCTGGCGCTAGTGGCGCCGGGAGCACCGCCGATTCCCGCGCAGGCTTCGGGTCCAGCCTCCAGCGCCCCAGCCACGGAAAATCCGTCGGCAACCCAAATCTCGTCGACGCCGCAGGGCGGATTTACGCTCAAGGCAAACGCCGAACTCGTTCTAACCAACGTGGTGGTGCGTGACGCAAAGACCGGCGAGCCGATCAGAGGCCTGAAGCAAAGCGACTTCAAGATTTTCGAAAACGGAAAAGAACAGCCGATCGACAGCTTCGACTTTGAAAGCGTCGACATGGCCACGCCGCTCAAGGAAGCCACGGTAAGCGGCCTGGCCGCCGGCCCAACCGGCAGCAAAGGCTGTTGTCGTCGCCAAACCGGAGGAACTGCGCAATCACCGGCTGATCGTGATGTTCTTCGACCTGACCTCGATGCAGCCTGAAGATCTCGAGCGCAGCGTCGACGCGGCGCAGGCCTTTCTCAAAACCAAAATGCAGCCGGCCGATCTTGTGGCTCTGGTCTCGCTCGGCGACACGCTCAACGTCGATCAGGATTTCACTGCCGACAAGAACGCGCTCATCAGCGAGGTGGGCGCCTACAACGGCACCGAGGGCCAGGGATTTGCCCAGGGCGCAAACGCCAACACCAACCAGGTGGAGGACACCACCGCCTACACGCCCGACGAGAGCGAGTACAACGACCTGAACACCGACCGCGAGCTCTTCGCGTTGCGCAGCATCTCGCAATCGCTCGCAAAAATCAATGAGAAGAAGTCGCTGCTCTATTTCTCCGGCGGCATTTCGCGCGACGGCATTGAGAACGAGGCTTCGCTGCGCTCGGCCATCAACGCGGCGGTGCGCGCCGACCTGGCCATCTACAGCGTGGACACGCGCGGCCTGCAGGCCGTGACGCCGCTGGGCGACGCCTCCACCGGCAGTCTGCGCGGGCAGGGCGGCTTCAACGGCGGCGCGCTCACGACCAACATGAACGCGAACTTCGCCACGCAGGAAGTGATGGCCACGCTCTCTACCGACACCGGCGGAAAGGCCTTCTTCGACTCCAACGATTTCGCGCCGGCCTTTGCGCAAGTGCAGAATGACAATTCGGCCTACTACGCCATCGGCTTCCACTCGACGAACCCCGCGCGCGACGGCAAGTACCGCAAGCTCACGGTGAAGATCGACCGGCCCGGCATCAAGCTCGATTACCGGCCCGGCTACTACGCGCCCGCGGACTTCAAGCACTCCGGCAAGGAAGACCGCGAGCAGGAACTTCAGGATCAGCTTGCCAGCGATCTGCCGGCCACCGACATCGCGGTCTACATGGACGCCATGTACTTCCGTCTCGACGAAAACCGTTTCTTCATGCCGGTTTCACTCGTCGTGCCCGGCTCGCAGATTCCGTTTGTAAAGGGCGGCGACAAGGACAAGGCCACGCTCGACATTATCGGCGCGGTGCTCGACGAAACTCAAGCGGCCAGTGGGCCGCGTGCGCGATACCGTCAAGCTCAATCTCGATCCATCGCTTCAGGCGCGGCAGAAAAATATCCAGTACACCACCAGCTTCAACTTGCCGCCGGGCAAGTATCAGCTCAAGTTCGTGGTGCGCGAAAACCAGACCGGGCGCATGGGCTCGTTCATCGCCGACGTCACGCTGCCCGATCTCAAGAAGGCTCCGCTGAAGATGAGTTCCATCGTGCTGGCCTCGCAGCGCGAGCCGAGCAAGAAAGACGATCCACTGGTGCGCAACGGCGAGGAGTACGTGCCCAACATCAGCCACGTCTTTCGCCAGGACCAGCACATGTATCTGCTTTATGAGATCTACGATCCGGCGCACGAAAAAGCGGCTGAAGGAGCGCCGAAGGAAGCCAAATCCGCGATCGATCTGCTGAGCAGCCTGGAACTGATCCAGGGATCGACCAAGGTGTACGAAACGCCGATCGTGCAGGCGAAGTCGATCAATGTCGAAGGGCGCGACGCAGTCTCAATTGAACTCGACGTGCCATTCAGCGGGCTCAAGCCCGGTCCGTATGTTTGCCAGTTAAACGTGATTGACGACGCTGCCGGCAGCTTCGCTTTTCCGCGCTTTGCCGTCCTGGTGCGTGAACCCACAGCTGCGCCGGCGGCCGCGCCAGCTACAACGGCGCCCTCGGCGCAACCATCGTCAACTGGCGGCTCGGAATAAGATCTTCGCGGGACAGATCGCAATCGGCGCGCACCCCTCCCGCGTTGCCACCGCGGAAGGGGCAAGCAGCCGTCATGCGCCGTCAAGCCCGCCGTTAAGCCCTTTTGATCAGCCGAAGGATGACCACCAGGATGATCGCGCCGCCAACGGCGATCAGCGTGCTGTAGATGAATCCGCCGCTGTGCATCCAGCCCAAGATGCCTCGCAATAAAGCCGCCGACCAACGCTCCGGCAATGCCCAGCAGAATGTCCACGAAGAACCCATAGCCGGAGCCCTTCATGATCTTGCCCGTCAGCCAGCCTGCAATCAGGCCGACCAGAATCCACATAAGAATTCCCATATTTCCCTCTCTTGTTTTCCTGAAGTTGTATTCGTGAAGTTGATTTCCTGAACGAGTTTCGTCTAGGCAGCACTGGGGAAACCTTCACAGCGCAAAGGTTATGCTGCCCCGATTCGCAAGTCTGGATTTATAACACTGCCGGGGCGCGCCCAGCCAGCGAGAAATTTCGTGCCGCCGCCGGTCCGTCGGGCATCACTCTGGTTGCAGCGGGTCAGGTGCCGGGGCAGGCTTCTCCTGATAAGGGCAGTGCCGGCACCCTGATCCGCAGCAGGTGCCGCGCTTCAGGTGGTACGCGGCAGTGAACACGAGATACGGCCCGTCGAAGTAGTAATCTTCGGGCGCGAGTCCGGGCGGAGCTGCGGCGCATTCCTTGGAGAATCTCGATCCACGCTTCTATTCTCTCGTGAACCGGCTGCATCCGTAGCATGTGCCGATCGAGGCGCGCCCGGTAAAATCGAATAATGGCACTCACCGCGCAAGACCGCGCCCGCAAAATCAAGATCATTCTTTTCGACGTGGATGGCGTATGGACCGACGGCACCATCTGGCTCGTCCCAGGCCTTGCGCAAAGCGGAGTTTTGGATGAGATTCGCGGAAAAGACACCATCGGCTACGGCGTTCACTCCACGACGATGGTCGAGGCCAAAGGCTACAGCGCGCACGACGGCACTGCGATTTCGCTGGCGCGCCTCGGCGGGCTGAAGTGCGGCGTCATCACCAAGCGCATCAGCGAGACCGTCGCCACGCGCGCCCGCGACCTGAAGCTCGAATTCGTCTACCAGGGCTGCGCCTTCAAGATGCAGGCCATCCGCGAGATCATCGCGAAAGAAGGCGTGGCGCTCGACGAGATCTGCTACGTCGGCGACGACGTGATCGATCTGCCGGCCATGCGCGAAGTCGGTTTCGCGGTGGCCGTGGCCAACGCGCGCGAACGCGTCAAGGCCGAGGCGCACTACATCACGCCGAACGCCGGCGGCTACGGCGCGCGCGCGCGACGCGGTCGAGTTCATTCTGGACGCCAAGGGCATCCTCGACCAGTGCATCGAGGCCTACATCGACGAGCGCAATCCGATTTCGCCGTCGATGGACATCGGCCGCGGCGGCGACCTCAAGTAATTTCGTCTTTGTCTACGGAAAATCAACCTGACCATGGAAAACAATTCCAAACGCGCGGTCGTCCTTTTGAGCGGAGGTCTCGACTCGGCGACCGTTCTCGCCATCGCCAAGAGCGAAGGCTACGAGCTCTATGCGCTTTCGTTTTCCTACGGCCAGCGCCACGCATGGGAACTCGAGGCGGCGAAGCGCGTTGCCGCATCGATCGGCGTCGCGGAGCACCGCATCGCGGCTATCGATCTGCGCGCCTTTGGCGGCTCGGCTCTCACGGCCGACATCGCGGTTCCCAAGGGCCGCACAACCCAGGAGATGTCCGGCAGCATCCCAATTACATACGTCCCCGCGCGCAATACTATCTTTCTCGCCTTTGCGCTGGCCTGGGCTGAGGTGTTGGGCGCGAACGATATCTTTCTGGGCGTGAATGCGCTCGACTATTCGGGCTACCCCGATTGCCGTCCTGAATACATCTCTGCCTTCGAAAAAATGGCCAACCTGGCGACCAAGGCCGGTGTGGAGGGCCGCCAGATGCTCAAAATTCATACGCCGCTCATCGCGCTTACCAAAGCGGAGATTATCCGCCTGGGGCGCGGCCTTGGGCGTCGATTACGGTTTGACCAGCAGTTGCTACGATCCCTCCCCCACCGGCGTGCCGTGCGGCCAATGCGATTCTTGTCTTTTACGACAAAAGGGCTTCCGCGAAAATGGGATCGAAGACCCGCTGCTGAAGAGCAGCCGCTAGCTTCTAGCCTCTGGCTTTTTCGGGGGGAAGTTGACGACCTTGCTAATTGCGAGATGAGCCAGAAGCTAGGAGCTAGCAGCTAGAAGCTGCATTTATGAGTTACGCAGTCAAAGAAATCTTCTACACCCTGCAGGGCGAGGGCGCGCAGACGGGCCGCGCCGGCGGTCTTTTGCCGATTTGCCGGATGCAATCTCTGGTCGGGACGCGAGCAGGACCGCGCTTCGGCGATCTGCAAGTTCTGCGACACCGATTTTGCCGATACCAACGGCCGTGGCGGCGGGAACTTTGCCTCTGCCGAGGCGCTGGCAGCGGCCATCGAACGGAAATGGCCTGCAAACGCCGAGGGCTCGAAGCGATTTGTCGTCTGCACTGGCGGCGAGCCACTGCTGCAGCTCGACACGGAGCTCATTGATGCTCTGCACGCCTGCGGCTTCGAGATTGCCGTGGAAACCAACGGAACCATCGCCGCTCCGGACAGGTCTCGATTGGATTTGCGTCAGTCCCAAGGCCGGCGCGGGACTCAAGCAGCGCAGCGGAGACGAGCTGAAGCTGGTCTATCCGCAGCCCGGCGCGGAGCCGGAGCAATTTGAGGATTTGCAGTTCCGCCATTTCTTTCTGCAACCCATGGATGGCCCCGACCGCGAGCTGAACACGACGCTCGCGCTGGCCTATTGCCTCGATCATCCGCGCTGGCGCCTGAGCCTGCAGACGCACAAACTGCTGGGAATTCCGTGACATCGCCTCTAATAGGTCTCAGGCTCGCCTTCGCAATACGATTGAACAGCATTGTGTTGAATTCATCAACAAAGTTTCCGTGGCCCCAAAATCCTCATCGAACAAGATCGGGAACACTTCTTCGTGGCTCGGTGTCTAACTAAGGACAGGGGTATGGGACCGGGAACGCACTTGAAGTTACGGCAAGTGGCTTCAGAATGATTAGTTTAGGCCGAATCTCATGCCGCGCTGTAATGGGATTACGTGCAAAAGATGGCTGACTTGGAGTAACGTGGGAGGACACAGAATTGCAGACGGACCTCACCATGGGCAATCTTGCCAGTGCCAATCTCGCCGGAGCCGATTTTACCGGCGCCTTGACGCTTCAATCGGACGAGGCGGCTCTCGTTGAGGAATTGCGAGCCGGCTCCGAGGAGGCGTTTGCGTGGCTAATCACGCACTACCATCAGCCAATCTACTCCTTGCTGGCGCGCACGGTGCGCAACTCCGCTGACGCTGCCGATCTGACCCAGGAAGTATTCGTGAAGGTCTTCCGCGGAATTCGCGGTTTTCACGGCGATTCTTCGTTGCGCACCTGGATCTACCGGATTGCGTTGCGCGAAGCGTCGAATCAGCGTCGCTGGTGGATGCGGCATCAGCAGCAGGAAATCGCCATGGAGCAGGAGATGGCGCAGGGAGAGAGCGGCCGGCCGGTGCAATTGAAGGACATGCTGGTCGATCCGGCGGAGTCGCCCTACGAAATGGCCCTGCACGAGGAGAATCGTGCGCGGGTCGAACACGCCCTGCGCCAGGTGCCAGAGCCTTTCCGCACCACGCTTATCCTGCGCGACATCGAAGGATTCGTCTACGAGGAAGTGGCGGCGATGCAGGGCATCAATCTGGGAACGGTGAAGTCGCGGCTGGTTCGCGGGCGCGCCTATTTGAAGGCATCGCTGACGGCGATCGCGGTCTGCAGCGCCGGCAGGAATGAAGATGTCCTTGAGAGAGGAGGCGCGATGAACGGCTGCAATGAAGTGCAGGATGGCTTGACGGAGTATTTGGACGGCCGGTTGACCGGACGAGAAATGCAGGAGATCGACGCACATCTCCAGGTGTGCCGCGATTGCGCGCGGGAGTGGAAGTCGCATGCGCCAATTGCAGGCTTCGCTGGCCGACGCTTGGGCCGGCGCCGGAGCCGGCGGACCTGCCGTTGCGGATTCGTGTCGCCGTGAGCCAGGAAAGGGCACGCAGCCGCCGCAGCATCTTCACTGCATGGGAACTGGCCTGGAAGAACACTGTGGGACCGTTCCTGCTGCAGGCCGGCGCGGGATTCGCCAGCGCGGTCCTGCTGTTGGGAACCATCGTCGTGCTGGTGACCATGTTCGCCCAGCCGGAGACCGCCCAGGCAACACCCGACGAGCCTCTGGGCGATGCCACTGCTCCGCATCTGCTCTATTTCTCCAATGCCCAGGGCAACAATGAGGCGAGCGCCATCTCCAGTCCGGTCGTGGTTGAGGCCTACGTCAACGATGCGGGCGAAGTCTACGACTATCGCATCGTCTCCGGCCCGACCGACGACGTGACCCGCTCGCAGGTGGAGAATCTGCTCCTGTTCAGCCGCTTTGAGCCGGCCCGCTTCTTCGGCCAGCCCGTCCGCGGCCTCGCGGTGCTGTCGTTCTCCGGCGTGTCGGTGCGGGGATAAGGCGGCTCGCGGCTCGAATTCCCTTGTCCTCCCGTTTGACCCTGCTGCTGCGTCTAACTAGACTTGCAAGCAGGGTTTCCTCATGACGCGCCAATTGCAGTCTTCCGTTTTTATTCCTGCCGCGATTCTGTGTTTGTTGGCCGGATTGCTCCCCGAATCCGCTCGAGCTCAATCCTCCAGCAGCTCCTCTTCCAGCCAAAGCTCCTCTTCGGGGCAGATGTACGCGCAGGAAAAAGCGCCTTCGCTCATCGATCCGGCCGGGCCGACCATCTCGCTTATCCCCTCCGAGCCGGTGTTCATCATGGCGGCGGCACTGAACACCTGCGGTTACGACGAGGGTCTGGAAGAAAGTGCGCCCATCCGCAAGCACGTCCGGGACGAGATGAATCAGGCTCTTGCGCAGAGCGAGGATGCGCGCACCAAGCGCGACGCGCTTTGCCTGTACATTGCGCAGCACCGCATGACCGGTTCGGAACGCGACATCTCGCAGTACATCTCGCTGGCCCTTTACCTGACGCCGCCCCCGGAGCTTGAAGTCACGGCGGACCTGACCGAGATGCCGCCCGATTCCACGCAGGTGGTGGAGGTTCTTCCCGCGCTTCGCGCATTTGCTGCCGCGGTCGACCTGCACGGCATCTGGCTGACCTCGCATCATGCCTACGACGAGGAAATCGACAAGCTGCACGATCCGCTCTCGCAGATGATCGTCAATGTGAACCTCTACCTCAAGATGCCGGCCTCGACTTACGATGGCCGCCGGTTCATCGTGGTCATCGAGCCGCAGCTCTCTCCGTCGGTGGTCAACGCGCGCATCTACGGCACCGACTACGTGGTTGTGGTTTCTCCGGTTGATGGAAAGATTCCCATGACCGACGTGCGCCACACCTACCTGCACTACGTCATCGATCCATTGCTTTTCGCGCGGTCCAACGCCATCGACCGCGAGCAGCCGATTCTCAAGGAGATTCGCGACGCGCCTCTTGATTTCCGCTTCCGCTCCGATACTGTTTCGTCTGACCATCGAGTGCCTGATCAAGGCTATTGAAGCGCGCACCATGGATACGGGAATTCCCGAGTACAAAATTCCGGCGAATGTTGACCGCTCGCAGTTGCCGCTCTACGAGCATCAGCGCGATCTCTACCAGCAGAAGGTGGATGCGGCGAAATTGGCAGCCGTCGCGCACGATATGCGGCAGGGATATGTGCTTACGCAATACTTTTATGAGCAGCTGTTGCAATTTGAAAAAGATCCCGCCAGCCTGAAAGACACCATCGGCGAGATGGTGTATGGCATGGACGTGGATCAGCAGGTGCACCGTGCGCGCCAGACCGAATTCGACAAAGAGGGAGACGAAGACGTTTTGCAGCAAAGCAAGCCGCGCCCGCTGACGGGACTCGACCTGGCCGAGGCAAAGCTGGCCAGTGGAGATATTGCCGCGGCCACCGCCATGGCGCAAAAGGTGCTCGCTGGCCAGACCGACACCGTTGCTTCCACGGCCGATGCGGCCCGCGCCCATTTCATCCTGGCGCGCGTCGATCTGATGACTGGCCATCCGGACGAGGCGATCGACGACTTCCAGAAGACTCTCGCCACGAGCAAGGAACAGCGGCTGCTGGCCTGGTCGCATATCTATCTTGGCCGCATGCTCGACCTGGAATGCAAGCGCGACCAGGCTTTGGCGGAATACAACGAGGCTTTGGCTGTTCGCGACGGTCAACTCGATACGCGCCTCGCCGCCGAGCGGGGCGTGAAAGCGGCTTATGTGCAGCGGGGCCATGAGCATGATTGCGATGACGATTCAGGTGACGATGCACCCGGCGCCTCACCTCAGCAACCCGCGCTCAGCGGGCAGCCCGCTTCCGGAAAACCCGCAGGCGCAGAAACCGCGAAGCCTGAATCGCCAAAGCTGGACAACGCAGCCAAGCCACAGTAATTTTCAATTGGCGCTTCCCGTGATATCCCGAAGTTGAAGAATTGCGCCGAATCTCCCAAGTTGTCTGGTCTATTTTTCGGCGCTTCAAGCGGCGCACGAATTGCGTCTAAAGCTGTGAGCAACGGTTAACAGTGGGGCAGTAGTGAAAGCGGATATGAAAGAGCTTGAAGCGGCACTCGGGCACGAGTTCTCCAGCCCTGAGCTGCTGGTGCGCGCGCTCACGCACCGCTCTCTGGCCCACCAGCTTGCGCAGGTCGGACGTCGGCAAGAAAACTGCTCCTGCCGACAATGAGCGCCTCGAATATCTCGGCGACGCGGTGCTGGGTCTTGTGGTGGCCGAGGCGCTCTTCGCCCTGCATCCGGAGTGGCGCGAAGGCGAACTGACGCGCATTCGTTCCGGGTTGGTCAGCCGCCAACACATGGCGCAGGTGGCGGAGGAAATCGACCTGGGCAAGCATCTGCGTCTGAGCCGCGGCGAAGAGAGCAGCGGCCTGCGCCGCAGAAGCACCGTGCTCTCGAATACCATGGAAGCTGTGATGGGCGCGCTTTTTCTCGATGGCGGTCTGGAGCCCGTGCGATTCTTCGTCCGCGGCAGGGTGATGGGCGAAGCCGCCGAACGTCTTGCCGTCGAATTGCGTTCCGGAGAGGCGCTGGGCAACTACAAGTCCGCGCTGCAGGAGCGGCTGCAGGCAGCCGGCGCGGGCGCGCCGGTCTATCGCGTCAAGAGCGAAAGCGGTCCCGACCATCACAAGCGCTTTCTGGTCGAAGTGCGGCATGAAAGGCGAAGCCGGGCAGAAAGGGAAGCCGCTGGCTCGCGGCATGGGACGCACCAAGAAGGATGCCGAGCAGGATGCAGCACGTCGCGCGCTCGACCTGTTGTCGAATGGATCCGGTTCGCCTGCATCGGGCAAAGTCGGCGGCCCGCGGAGCTCCGATTCCGGCATTCCGGATGACTCTGACGAGGAACAGCAGGGCGCGCAATGAGCGCTCCCGCCCGAGCGCCTGGTCCGTTTCTACGACGGTGGGCGCATATCCATCCGCACTTGCCCACGCTGCCGCATGCTCTGGCGTCACTGCTGCAAACCATCGTGGTGGCGCTGTTCGTGCTCACCTTCGTGCTGCAGCCGTTTCTCATTCCCTCTGAAAGCATGGAGCGCACGCTGCTGGTTGGCGATTTTCTGCTCTTCAACAAGCAGATCTATGCGCCCCGCCGGCCGCCTCAGCAGCTGGCTTCTGCCCTATCGCCCGTTCAGCGCGGCGACATCATCGTCTTCCACCACTCCCAGCCGCCCATGCTCATCAAGAGGGTGGTCGGCCTTCCCGGCGACCGGCTGCGCATCGCCGACGGCCAGGTCTTCGTGAACGGCGTCGCCCTCGAACGAGCCCTACGCGGCCTTTGAACCCGCGCCGCCCAAGCTCCGCGCGCGACAACTTTCCCGGCGATATTCTGAGCGATCCGGATCCTCGAGCAGGTCGATCCCGAGTGGTGGCGCCAGATGCAGAGCCTCACCCAGGACGGCGAACTGGTGGTGCCGCAGGGCGAGTACTTCGTCCTCGGCGACAATCGCAATCACAGCCAGGACTCCCGCTTCTGGGGTTTTGTGCCGCGCCAGGCAATCATCGCCCGTCCGCTGGTGATCTATTTTTCGCTTTCACGCCCCTCCTCCACCGACGTGCAGCAGATCGCCCAAATCGCTCCGCAACCCGCCGCGGAAGCGCGACAGCCCGCGGATGATAGACTCGGACACGAACGGGATCTCGCCGAACGTATCGCGGGATTTGCGCGCTGGCGGCGCATCTTCCACGTTGTGCATTGATTGGTTTTCGCAACAGCGTTAAGACGCCGGACTACTTCCGCAAAGAGCAGCAGGAATGACGAAAAATAAGACGCGAACCCCCAATGAGCCGGCCCACAAACCTCAGGAACCGGCTCCCGAGTCCGCAAGAACGGAAGAAACTCCATTTGAAGCGGTGGCCAGCATCTGCTCGGTGCTGGTGGTTGGGCTGTTCATTCTCACTTTCCTCGCGCAGAACTTCGTCATCCCTTCCGGATCGATGGAGAACACGCTGCTGGTCGGCGATCACCTGGTCGTCGATCGCATCACGCTCGCTCCGCCCGCAAAGTGGATGCCGCTGGTTCACTATCGCGAGCCGCAGGCGCGGCGACATCGTCGTCTTCATCAAGCCGTCTCCCGAGCCGGAACCTGGACGCCGACGGCAAGCCGCAGTACTTCTTCCTGGTCAAGCGCCTCATCGGCGTGCCCGGCGACCACATCCATCTGCGCGACGGCATCGTGATTCTCAACGGCGTCGCGCAGCCGCAGCCGCACGCTCAACCCACCACAGCCGGATAATTATCAGGAGTTTCTCGACGAATTTCCCTCTGTGCCGCCCTACCCGCAGCCAGGCGGCGCCACCGAAAGCTGGGCCGTCGATTTTCCCAATCACGTTGTCGATGGCGATCTCGTCGTTCCTGCCGGGCATGTACTTCATGATGGGCGACAATCGGCACGACAGCCTCGACTCGCGCTTCTGGGGATTCGTGCCGCGGCAAAACATCGTCGGCCGGCCGCTCTTCAACTACTGGTCGTTCAGAACTCCGGATTCGGTCTACGACCAAACCGGAATCGGCCCGCGCCTGGCCTGGATGGGCCACGTTGTGCTGCACTTCTTCACCGAAACGCGCTGGAGCCGCACCTTCCACCTGACGCGGTAAGCCTCCTGCTTGAGAACCGCTCGTATACCGGTTCATCATGAGGTATTCGCAATCCATGACGAAGAAGAAAAACTCGCCGGCACAACGGCCCGCGCCGGAACCTGCAAACGTCAGGGCGGCAGAAACGCCGTTTGAAGCCGTGGCCAGCATCTGCTCGGTGCTGGTGGTGGGCCTGTTCATCCTCACTTTCATCGCGCAGAACTTTGTCATCCCTTCGGGATCGATGGAGAATACGCTGCTCGTCGGCGATCATCTGGTTGTTGACTCGCATCACGCTGGCTCCGCCCGCAAAATGGATGCCCCTGGTTCATTATCGCGAGCCGCAGGCGCGGCGACATCGTCGTCTTCCTCAAGCCAGTCTTCCAGCCCGGCCTCGATCAGCTGGATGCCGATGGCAAGCCGCAATACACCATTCTCGTCAAGCGCCTCATCGGTCGTGCCCGGCGACCACATCCATTTGCGCAACGGCATCGTGATCCTCAACGGCGTCGCGCAAGCGCAGCCGTACGCCCAGCCCACCACTGCCGGACAATTATCAGGATTTTCTCGACGAATTTCCGTCTGTGCCGCCCTACCCGCAGCCCGGCGGCGCCACCGAGGCCTGGGCTGTCGATTTTCCCAATCATGTTGTCGATGGCGACCTGGTGGTTCCGCCCGGCATGTACTTCATGATGGGCGACAACCGGCACGACAGCCTCGACTCGCGCTTCTGGGGGTTTGTGCCGCGACAGAACATTATGGGCCGCCCGCTGTTCAACTACTGGTCGTTCGCACGCTCCGAATCCGCATACGACCAGACAGGAATCGGCCCGCGTCTGGCCTGGATGGGCCACGTTGTGCTGCACTTCTTCACCGAAACACGCTGGAGCCGCACCTTCCACGTGACGCGGTGAGCAAGCAGCTAGAATTTATAAGACAATGACTAGAAAGCGACGGAGGCAACGGTCGAATCCGCCGATGGCTGCGGATAGCGCTCGCAACCATCGCGATCCTGGTGCTTGTGCTCGTCGTGCCTCCGCTCATCAGCGTGAGCCGCTTTAAGAGCCAGATCACGCAGCTCATCGCGCAATCGCTGGGCAGGCCGGTGCGCCTTTCATCGGTGCAAGCGCAGCTTCTGCCATGGCCGGGATTCGAGATCTCCGATCTGAGCGTTGCCGAAGATCCAGCTTACGGCGCCGAACCTGTGCTCCACGCCAGCAAGGTCACTGCTTCCATCCGGCTGCTCGCACTGTTTGCGCGGCCGCGTCGAGATCGGCAAGATCAGCGTCGACGAGGCCAGCCTCAACCTGGTGCGCGCCGGGCCGGGCCGTTGGAACCTCGACTCAATTCTTCGCACCGCCGCCGCGCAGGCTGAACCCTCATCGGGCACGCGCCGGCCTGCGCCGTTGCCCTACCTTGAAGCCACCAACTCCCGCATCAACTTCAAGAACGGCGCGGAAAAGCTGCCCTTTTCGCTGGTCAATGCCGATCTCTCTTTCTGGCAGGAGAGTCCCGGCGAGTGGCGCATTCGCCTGCGCGGCCAGCCCGCCCGGACCGACGTCAGTCTCTACCTGGAAGAAACCGGCGTGGTGCGCATGGAGGCCAGCATGCGGCGTAGCTCCCGCACTCCGCCAAATGCCCCTGCATCTGGACCTCGATTGGCAGGAGGCACAGCTCGGCCAGCTTGCCCGTCTCATCACCGGCTCCGATCCCGGCTGGCGCGGAGACCTGACCGGCGAGCTGCACCTCGACGGCACGCCCGATGCGGCGCAGGTCGCCATGCGGCTCCGCGCTAGTGGCGTGCATCGCGCCGAATTCACCCCCGCGGCGCCACTCGATTTTGACGCGCGTTGCAACCTGATCTACCACTACGCCGAGCAGAGTGTCGAGAACATGGACTGCGACTCGCCCCTCGGCGACGGCCGCGTTCACGTCACCGGAGAAAAACCGGGCGAAGATGCACCGCCGCGCTTCTCTGTTGAACTCGATCGCGTTCCCGTAACTGCCGGCCTTGACGCTCTGCGCACTCTCCGCAGCGGTCTCGCGCCGGATCTTGAAGCCAAAGGCACGGTGAGTGGAAAAATCGTCTACGACACTCGCGCTCAAGCGAACACCCCGCCCGCCAAGCCAATTTCGATAGCCGACCTCAACAGGAAACATGCTGGCGATTTCCGGCGCTGAACAGACCGCCCCGCTCAGCGGCAGCTTTACTGTCGAAGGCCTCATCCTTAGCGGCGACGGTCTCGATCGGCCTCTTCAGGCTCCAAAGTTTACGCTGGCGCCGGTGCCTATCGTCTCCGCGGCGCCTCAGTCTTCGGCAGCAGAGCCGCAGCCTACCGCGAAAAACCCTCCGCAAGCGCTGGCTGGCACTATCGTCGTCCCTGCTGGCGGAGCCATTCCGCTCACCCTCAATGTGCGTTTCGCACTCACGGGCTACCAGATTGGCATTCGTGGCCAGGCAAGTTATGCGCGCGCCAGACGAACTCGCCCACGCGGCAGGAATTCCAGGGACGGAGGCACTCGCGACCCTTGCGGGCGATCCCATCGCGGTAGACCTAACCGCAGAAGGGCCATGGATGCCGGCCGAGGAGATTCCGCTGGAAAGTATTGCTCCTGTCGACAGCATCGCTTCCACCGAAGCTGCACCGGTGAGCGCGCCGGAGTCGTCGGCTCCAGCGCGGACAACTGCGCCGACAACTGCGCGGGCGATCGGCGCAGTACCCGAGCCTCCCGTGCGCGATACCCTCACCGGAACCGTGAACGTCCACAACGCAAACTGGAAGGCCGAATATCTGGCCGGCCTCGTAGTCGTGAATCAGGCCACGCTCCATATTGAGAACGGCGATCTTCGCTGGGATCCTGTGGACCTCACGTACGGCCCTCTCAAAGCAACAGCAAGCCTGACTCTGCCATCGACCTGCACACCGGAACAAACTCCGCCATCGCCATGCCCGGCTCAGTTCCAACTGCACTTTGCCGATCTGGATGCGGCAGCATTACAAAGCGCGCTGCTCGGCGCAAAGGAAAAAGGCACCCTGCTCTCCGACCTCATCGACCGCCTCCATCCCTCATCGGCGCCGCCATGGCCTCAGCTTGAGGGAACCGTGACTGCCGACTCGCTGATTCTTGGACCAGTCACGCTTCAAGGAGTCTCGACGTCTCTGCGAATAGTTCCCACAGGCGCTGAAATATCGAGCCTCGATGCGAGCGTCTTCGGCGGCACGGTACATCTCGCGGGAGCAATCACCAAGCCCGCGACGGATCGGGATAAGCTGGCTTATTCACTTGACGGAGACTTCCAAAAGCTGAACGCGACGGATGTGGGCCGCTTGTTGGGCCTGCGATGGACCGGCGAAACTTTGAGCGGCAAGCGGCAAAGTCGATCTGTCGGGCTACACCGGCGATGATTTGGCCGCATCGGCTAAAGGGACATTGCATTTCGAGGTCCGGCGGGGGATTATCTCAGCCGCGAAGCCTGTGACTCCTGACTTGCCCTCCAAACCTCTGCTCATTCCGGCTGCACTGACACGCTTCGACCGCTGGACGGCCGACGCTACTATCGCCAACGGAAATATCCAGATGGGCCAGAACCAGATCATCTCCGGATTCCGCAAGCAGTCCGTCGAGGCCACCATCACCTTCGGCGACCCACCCCAGCTAATCTTCCCAGCGCCTAAGGAAACGCGCGCGGAGGGAAGCCGCTAAATTCTGTCGAGTCCGGTGCCCCGGCCAATCCCCGGCGAAAACCGTCCAAACTAAGATCGACTCATGGCCTCATCAAATTCCTCTTTCCCAGTCCGGATCCGTTTCAAGGGAATTCTCTTCGACATGGACGGGATTCTCATTTCGTCCATTGGCTCGGTCGAGCGCAGTTGGACAAAATGGGCCCTTCTGCGCGGAGTGGATCCTGCATTGGCGCGCAAAACCGCTCACGGTCGTCGCGCCGTTGAGACGATCGCCAAGCTACGGCCTGATCTCGACAGCGAGAAGGAACTCAAGGACATTGAAGACATCGAAATTGAGGACAATGAAGGGCTGACCGTGCTGCCTGGCGTTCTCGATCTGCTCGCGGTGCTGCCAGCGGATCGATGGGCCGTGGTCACCAGCGCCACCGAGCGGCTGGCGCGGACTCGTCTAGTAGCCGCAGGGATTCGCGTGCCTGAAAGACTTGTGACGGCGGATCAGGTCAAGCGCGGCAAGCCCGATCCTGAGCCGTTCCTTGTGGGTGCCTCCCTGCTTGGCGTGGCGCCGACTGACTGTCTGGTCTTTGAGGATTCGCCCTCGGGGGTCGCGGCCGGTCGCGATGCGGGCTGCACGGTTGTGGCGACCACATTTTCCCATTCTGCAGAGTCGCTAAATGCAGCGCACTATCTGGTGCCGGACCTGACTGGCATTCGCGTTGAGAAGGCCGGCGACGAGATCGTGATTCAATTGACGCCACTTCCCGCGGTAGCAACGAAAAGCTAGAAGCCAGAAGCAGCTCTACTCGTTCGCCTCAATCTTCCGCCCATGCGTGTCCTGAATCGGGCGCGTGTTCATCTTGAAGAGAGCGGCAAAGGCGCGCATCTGGTCGCGACTCATGCTTAAGTCTTGTTCGAACACGAACCAGCGCACCCCCTCGGTGCATGGCGGAGTGACCTCTGAGCCGAGGTAGGTCCAATAGCCGAGATCCGCTGGCAACAGACCGCCCGGACTGACCATATCGGTGACCTTTTGAGTCGTGCCGGGCTTTGCGGGAAGATGCGGCCAAAGCGTCGCCAGCATTGCATTGGGAAAGCCCCTGTCCTGATTGAGGCGAACGGCCACTATCGCCTCCTTGCCATCGTCGCTGCGGAAGACCATGTCAACTTCCATATCGCTGAGCTTGCCCTTAACCGCGTGCTCGCTGGGATGGTGGAAGTCAAGCTCGATGAGGCGATAGTGCACTCCGCCGGCAACCATCACGCTGCCGGGATCCACACGGGCAACAATGCCGTGACCCGTGTTTTCGAGCGTCATCGGGCCGGCGATGAAGTGGAACTCGAGGGGCTCAAGCGCCTTACCAAGACGCGCGCCGCGGATGTCGATTGGCGACTGCTCATGGCCTTTTTCACAGACTTCATACGCCGGATCGAGCCTTCCCCAGACCAGCGGACCGGTTTTTCCTTCATAGGTCCATTTGGCTCCGTCTTGCGCGACGGAGACGCTTGCAATGCCGAAGACAACAGCAACAACGAAAGAAAGACGCATGGGTATCTCCGCTCAGACCAGGGCTTAAGCGCCTCGGAGAATTCTAAGGCATCAATGCGGGCATCGCAGCGGCAACCTGAAAAAGCAATGGGACCTGCGAACAGCAGGCCCCATAATCGAACAAGTCCAACTGAATAATTACCGGAACGCTATCACCGTGTTTTGGCAGGGGCCGCGATTCCAGCCTGTTCGGCCAATTGGGCGGCTTTGCCGGTACCTTCCCAGGTGAACTCCGGCTCTGTGCGGCCGAAGTGCCCGTACGCCGCAGTCTTCTGGTAGATCGGGCGCCGCAGGTTAAGGTGCTCGATGATCGCCTTGGGCGTGAGGGAATAGTTCTTGCGAATCAGTTCTGTGATCTTCGCCTCGCTCAGCTTGCCCGTACCGAAGGTCTCCACCAGCACGCTCACCGGCTCGGCCACGCCGATCGCATAAGCAAGCTGCACCTCTGCGCGGCTGGCCAGCCCGGCAGCCACAATGTTCTTGGCGATGTGGCGGGCCATGTAAGCTGCCGACCGATCGACTTTGGTCGGGTCCTTGCCGCTGAAGGCGCCGCCGCCGTGGCGGCCCATGCCGCCGTACGTGTCCACAATAATCTTGCGTCCGGTCAGGCCGGTGTCGCCCATGGGGCCGCCGATAACGAAACGGCCAGTGGGATTGATGTGGTACTTGGTGTGCTCATCGAGCCATTTAGCGGGAAGAACCGCCTGGATTACCTGCTTGAGGATGTCTGCGTGCAACTCGTCGTTGCTCACAGCCTCAGAATGCTGGCTGCTGATGACCACCGCATCAATGCGCGCGGGCTTGCCATTTTCGTCGTACTCCACCGTCACCTGGCTCTTGCCGTCGGGACGAAGATAGGGCAGCTTGCCGCTCTTGCGCACGGCGCTCAATTGGCGGCAGAGTTTGTGCGCCAGCGAGATCGCCGCAGGCATCAGCTCAGGAGTTTCGTCGGAGGCGTAGCCGAACATCATGCCCTGATCGCCGGCGCCGCCGGTGTCAACGCCCTGTGCGATATCGCCGGATTGCTTGTTGATGCTCGAAATCACCGCGCAGGTGTTGGAATCGAAGCCGTAAAGCGCGTTGTCGTAGCCGATGGAAGCAATCACCCCGCGGACCAGGCTTTGGAAATCGACGTAGGCCTTGGTGGTGATCTCGCCCGCGATAACGACCAGGCCAGTGGCCGTCAGGGTTTCTGCCGCTACGCGGCTGTATGGATCCTGCTCCAGGCAGGCGTCGAGAATGGCGTCGGAGACCTGGTCGGCAATCTTGTCCGGGTGGCCTTCGGTAACGGATTCAGAGGTAAACAAGAAACGATCGCTCAACTTCAAAACTCCTTCCCATTTCGGGATTGAACTTGATGGCTGTTGCCGGCGGGCCGAGCAGGGTGCGGCGCTTAAAGAGCCGCGAAACCCCTCTCATATGAAGCCAATTATCCAGCCCTTTGATTCGCCTTCGCCTGCACCTTTAGGCACAGGCCTGACTGCACATCCTAGTTATGGTAATTGTCGCGGGCCGTCGACGGCAAAGACATGCAGCGTACGGCAAGCAATGGGCCCTTAACGGTGGATTGGAGCCGTTGAGCCGGAGGGCCGATCTGGGTTCAAATCCTTGAAAGCATGTGCGAGACCGCACCGCGGGTCGAAGACCAAGCTCCCCGAAATGCCATGGAGACTCCATTTATTGGCAGCATTGTTCGCCACCATCCCTCGCGCACGCCGTAGTAACGCACGGTGAGGAACGCCGCCGCGGCCACCGCAAAGAGCAAGACGATGGCGCCGATCCAGCGCAAACGGATCTCAAGCGCTTCGCGGCGAAGAATCCGCGCCTTACCCACGTTCGAGGCAAAGGTTGTCCAACCGCTGTCGTCGTCCGTCATTTGGCCTGAAATGTTGGAAGCCGCAAGAAAACGCTCAGTCCAGTCTTGCGGGTCGAGGCCGATCGCGCCGGTGTACCCTCGGACGATCCCCTTGCTCAAAATGCCGCCCGGAAGCAGGCGAAACTTCTCCTCTTCCAGCGCAGTCAGATGACGTTGGCTGATCTTGGTGACCGCCGAAATGTCTTCCAGCGCAAAGCCGCGAGCTAAACGCTCCTTGCGCAGTTCTTCTCCAAAACTTCCCATCGGCGACCATGCACGGGTCAATGACCCATGGAGGAATTTCACTTTCACGATAAACCGGCTTTGACCGTGGGTCAAAACGATTCCTCGGCTAAAGGCTCTATTTTTGCGGGTTTGAATACACTTTTGTAATAGTGCTAATTCGGCTAAACCGTGCTCTCAACTGTTCCGTCCTGCCCAAGCCCGACTGTTACCCTTGATATGAAGGCTTCGCGACGTCGCTATGCGCGCTGGTTCCAGGCTCGAACATGAATAAGCTCATCTTTGCCAACCTGCTCCACCGCCCTATGCGCTCGGTCATCAGCGTGTTGGCCGTGGCCATTGAAGTCATCATGATCCTGTCAATTGTGGCCATCTTCATGGGCATGCTCGAAGCCAGAAGGAGCGCACCAACGGCATTGGCGCCGATCTGCATGCTGATGCCTTCGAACGCCAGCATGTTCAATGGGCTGGGCAGCCCGTCCATGCCCATCCGGGACCAGGAAGTTCTGGTGAAGCTGCCGCATGTGGCGGTGGTTTCACCCGCAATTCAGAAAATCTCCACCAGCGGCAACGTAGAGATTCTTTACGGCATCGACTACGACAGCTTCGATGCTCTCAAACCGTTCAGTGTTTCTCTCTGGCGGCAAATTCCAGGGACCGAACGACGTCATCATCGACGATGTTCTCGCCGGCGACCAGAAATCCGGCAACAGGCAAACCCTACGCAGTGGGCGACACCATCACGATTCTCAGACCAGCCGTTCCGCATTTCGGGCATTGTTGACCAGGGCAAGGGCGGGCGCAAGCTGATCCCGCTCGACACCATGGGAGCAGCTGATGGGAGCCGATGGCAAGGCCTCGATGTTCTACATCAAGTGCGACAACCCGGCCAATGACAATGCGGTGATGGAGGAGATCCACGTCGACGCGCGGGTTCGGCAATAACACATTGGTGACGGTCGACAGCTGGCTCGACCAGATGACGCCAGACAAGATTCCCGGCTTCAACCTGTCGCTTGAAGTGATTACCGGCATCGCCGTGATCATCGGTTTTCTGGTCATCTTCCAGTCCATGTACACGGCGGTTCTTGAGCGCACCCGCGAGATCGGCATTCTCAAGTCCATGGGCGCGTCCAAAACCGACCATCGTGAGCGTGGTGCTTGCGCGAGTGCGCGGTGTTGGCCGCTGCCGGCGTTGTGGTGGGGATATTGCGGAACCTATGGCGTGCAGCTTATCATGGCTCATTTCTTCCCGACGCAGACGTTCGAGATTACACGGGGTCTGGCTGCTCCGGCCGCGTTGATCGCCTTTCTGGGTGCGTCTGCGGCGCGCTCTATCCCGCATGGATGGCCGCCCGCAAAGATCCCATCGATGCGCTGGCGTACGAGTAGAGCTTATCGAAGCGGTAACAGATGCCTGAGCCTGCGTCGCAACTCGTCACGCTTGACGCCATCCGCGCCGCCGCGCTGCGCATTGCGCCGATTGCGATGAAGACGCCGCTGGTGCGCGCGGCGTTTCCCGGCGTGTCCGGCCACGGCACGGGCAGGGAGATTTGGCTCAAGGCGGAGAGCCTGCAGCCGATCGGCGCATTCAAGATTCGCGGCGCAGCGAACAAGATTCTTCAACTCACGGCTGAACGAAATTGCGCGCGGCGTCATTACCTATTCGAGCGGCAACCATGCCCAGGGCGTGGCCTACGCGGCGCGCGAGGTGGGCGCGAAGGCGGTCATTGTCATGCCGTCGAATGCGCCGGCCATCAAGCGCGCGGCCACGCTGGCGCTCGGCGCCGAGGTCGTCGATGTGGGCCTGGCCTCAAGCGAGCGCCTTGCCGTGGCTGAGGAACTCGTGCAAAAACACGGCTATGTCGTGATTCCGCCGTACGACGACGAGCAGATCATTGCCGGGCAGGGAACCTGCGGATTGGAAATTGTGGAAGAGCTGCCCGACGTCGACCTCGTGCTTTCGCCAGTCTCCGGCGGCGGCCTGCTCAGCGGTGTTGCCGCGGCAGTGAAGCAACTCAGCCCCAAAACCAAGGTCTTTGGCATTGAACCGGAGCTGGCCGGCGACACGGCCGAGAGCTTTCGCGACGGCAAAATCGTCACCTGGCCGGCGGAGCTAACCAGCCGCACAATTGCGGACGGCCTGCGCACGCAGAGCGTCGGGGTGCGCAACTTCGCCCACATCCAGGCCTTTGTGGACGGCATTATCACCGTGACCGAGGCCGAAATTCGCGCTGCCATGCGCGCCATTGTGGCCGCCACGCGACTGGTTCCCGAGCCCAGCGGAGCCGTCGCGACCGCCGCACTGCTCTTTCACGGGGATCAATTGCCAAACTATCGCAAGGCCGTAGCCGTCGTGAGCGGCGGCAACGTCGATCCGGCGCTGCTCGCCCAGGTGCTCACTGAAACCAAGCCGTAACGTCGTTCAACTATGATTTTGCATGCGATGAAACTGCGGAATCACGCGCTTCGTGCTCTCGTATTAGGAACAGCGCTCGCGTGCGCTGCATGGCCCGCGCACGCCGACAAAAAGCCGCAGCAGGATGTGAAACCCATGGCCGGCCCACGCGCCACGGTCCTGCGCGTCACCTGGCTCTACATTTCGCCCGATATCGGCTCGCAAAAGGTCGACAAGGTGCAAATCGGCCGCGAGATGGTGGTCGCGGAAAAGAACGGCGCGTGGATGCGCGTCTTCGCCAACACCGATATCGAAGAGCAGCACAACGACAGGGATACGCCGATGGTTGGCGAAGACGAGACGCCGCCACCGATCTCCGGATGGATGGAGGCCAAGGGGATCGTGGAAGAAACCACGCCCAACGGCGACCAGATTCTGATGGGCGCAGCCGCCAACCAGGAGGCTCTGGCCTCGAATCCGCGCGGCCCGGCCAATGCCGCGCAGAGCGCGGGCTTGCTCTATCGCCGCGTTGTCGAAATGTTTCCCAACTCACCGCTCGCGCCCGAAGCCGCATGGCGCGCAGCCGACATTCAGTGGCAGATGGAGAAGTCCGACGCCGCAACCCTGCCTTCGGCGCGCGAACGAGACCCGGCGTTCCGCCAGCGGCATGGACGAAGACGCATTGCGCAAGGTCATCAAGAACTATCCTCGCACGCGCTGGGCGGCGTTTGCGGCCTTCGACCTGATCGACAACAAGCTCTGCGGCGATTGGGAGGGCTCAACGCAGTGCCCGGAGAAGGAAGCCGACCTCTACCTCAAATACGCCGACGAATATCCCGACGGTCCGCGCACGGCGCGAGCGCTTTATGAGGCTGTTTACCGTTTTGCCGTGCTCAAGGATATGTACGACGCCAACGGCGACGACAAGAAGAGCGAAAACGCCCACAACCAGGCGCGCACCGTGGCCGCACAATTAAAAGCCCATTTTGCGGACTCAGACTATGCCTTGCAGGCCGGTGCGCTGGTGTACAAATTGGATGAAGGGGTTCCTGTCTACGGCATCGACCGGGAGTGAGCCTGCACGGGCCTCCCGGACGCGCTGCGAGACGCACCAGAGAGAAAGCCAGGAGGCTTCTTGAGCCCGTATATTCTGTCGATTCTTTTGGGAATTGTGGAAGGTTTGACCGAATTTTTGCCGGTCAGCTCAACGGCGCACCTGCGCATTGCCGAAGCGCTGATGAAGATTCCCCTGGGCGAATCAGCTTGTTCCGTAGGCAACGCGGCTTGTCTTCAGGATGTCGCCTACTGGAATATGTACACGATCGTCATCCAGGTGGGCGCCATCTTGGCGCTTTGCCTGCTGTTCCTGGAGCGGATCGTCAACTTTCTGCGCACCTTTCCCGACGGCGAAAGCGGCGACCGAACCTGGCTCACTCACCCCATCTCTCTCACGCTCATCGCTTTTGCGTTCACCTCCGTCCCCGCGCTGCTGCTGCGCAAATGGAGCGAAAAGAACCTGGACAGCATGAATGCCATGGCCATCGCGCTGCTCGTCGGCGGGATTGTGATGTGGGTGGTTGACGCCTGGAGCGAGCGTCATGAGGCGAGCACCACGCACGTCGAAGAGATGACTCTGCCGCAGGCCATCTGGATCGGAATTTGCCAGACGCTTTCGGCCATCTTTCCCGGCACGTCGCGCTCGATGTCAACCATCGCCGCCGGCCAGATTGTGGGTCTCGATCGGCCCTCGGCGCTCGAGTTCAGCTTTCTGCTTTCCATCCCTACCATGATCGCCGCAACCGGCTGGGATTTGATCAAAGAGATTCATCCCTCCAGGTCTGCCAATGCCGCTGTTGCCACCGCTCATGTGGTCATGAATGGGGAGCGCTGGATGGTGCTGATCATCGGCATCGTCGTCTCGTTCATCGTGGCCCTGGGCGTTGTGGAGTGGTTCCTCCACTGGGTGCGCAAGCACGGCTTCACCGTGTTCGCCATCTACCGCATTTTGCTGGGCATTACGCTTCTGATCTGGGGCGCAAGGCTGATCGCGCGCTGAGCCAGGCGAGCTGGGCACCAATGCGAAACTTCTTTCCACAGATCCATGGTTAATGTCGCTGGTTCCCCCCGCCGCCGTTTTGCCCTGTTTTGCCCTGGTCCGCCCCTCCATACGCCGATAATAGAAGTTGCTCTGGGATGATTTGCTTGCTCTTCCGTGTTCTGCCGATAAAGTTCTGCCAATAAAGCCTTGGCCGAAAGACGGTGAGCGAAACCGCCCTTGTCATGAAGCCCATCCGCATTGTTCTGTCGCCTACGCGCAGCCGCCCCTTGAACGTGTTTCTGGGGGTGATGCTGGTTCTGGTCTCGCTTCTTCTTTTCCTCGCTCTGGCAACCTACCACGCCTCTGACCCCTCGCTGAACACGGCCACGGATTCCGCGACGGCCCGGAACTGGATCGGTCTCTTTGGCGCGTACCTGAGCGATCTGCTGCTGCAAACGCTCGGCCTGACGGCTTTTCTGTTGCCCGTTTGGCTGGGCGGCGTGGGCTGGACCTGGATGCAATCGCGGCCCGGCGGCTCGCCGATCCTGCGCTGGATGGGTACAGTGCTCGCCTTGGTCTTTCTGCCCACTGTCTTTGGACTGCTGCCGTGGCATTGGCGCTGGCTGCACATGATTCCCGTGGAAGGCGTGGTCGGACGGCTCGTGGCCGGAGTCCTGGTCGTCTATCTGAACATTCAGGGCGCCTGGCTGGTCGCGGCTGCGTTTGCCGCCTGCGGTCTCTATTTTGCCTCGGCGATCAGCTTCTGGGTGATCCGCGAAAGCTTCGCGGAGCGTTGGGCTCAGTTCTGCTCTTTGCGTGACCGTTGGCGCGAACGCCGCGATGCGCGCGCGGAACAACGCGCGGAAAACGAGGATCTGCGCGCGGAGCGGAACGAGCCCGTGCCATTCCCGAAGCTCGTCACCGCCGACGGCCCTGCCGAGGATGCGGAGCCCCCGGCTGGCCGGCTGAGCCGCCTCTTTTCGTTCTTCAAGCGCAGGCGCGCGCCGCAGCAAGACCAGCTCGATGAGATTCCTGCCTACCAGCGGAAAGAAATACCTCAGGAACCGGATGAACTCGCCGAGGAAGCAATTCCGATTACGCAGCGCAGGCCGAGCATCTGGGAGCGGAAGCTTTCGGAACCGGCAATGGCAGCGCAACCGCCTGCCGCGGCTCCGGCGCAGGCCCTATCCGTGGCAAGTCAGCCTGTGGCCGCGCAGCCGATAAATCCATGGCCCGCCGCGAAACCAGAGCCGATTCACGAATCTCCCGCAAACTCATGGGGACGCAATCGCGATTCACGACCGTGCCGACGCGCAACTGCGCACGGTCACGATTGCGCCCAAGAATGTGAGCGGCTTCAAGCTGCCGTCGAGCACGCTGCTGAGCGCGGGCGAAGCGCCCGCAATCCGTGCGCGAAGACGAGCTTCGCGAAGAAGCCAAAGTCCTGGTGGAGAAGTGCGCCGAGTTCGACGTGCGCGGCCAGGTGGTGCAGATCAATCCCGGCCCCATGGTCACAACCTTCGAGTTCAAGCCCGAGGCCGGCGTCAAATACTCGCGCGTCACCGGGCTGGCCGACGACCTCTGCCTCGCCATGCGCGCCGAAAGCATTCTCATCGAGCGCATGGCCGGCAAAAGCACGGTGGGCATTCAGGTGCCCAACCACGAGCGCGAAACCATTCACCTGCGCGACGTGATCGAAAGCGAAACCTTCGTCAAGGCGCGTTCACGCCTCACGCTCGCGATGGGCAAAGACATCAACGGCCGCATCGTTACCGCCGATCTGGCCTCCATGCCGCACATTCTGATCGCCGGATCGACCGGCTCGGGCAAATCCGTGGCCATTAACGCCATGATCATGAGCCTGCTCTACCGCACCACGCCCAATCAGGTGCGGCTCATTCTCGTCGATCCCAAGCGTGTCGAGCTGGGCATGTACGAAGGCATTCCGCATCTCTTCACGCCCATCATTACCGAGCCCAAACTGGCCGCCAACGCTCTGCGCAACGCCGTACGCGAGATGGAGCGCCGCCTGAAGCTGCTGGCCAGCCGCAGCGTGCGCCATATCGACCAGTACAACAAGCTTTTCGAGGGCTCGATGCCTTCGCTCTTCGACGAGGGCGAGCAGGAAGAGCCGCTGCCCTACATCGTCATCATCATCGACGAGCTGGCCGACCTGATGATGCTCGACCGCGCCAACGTCGAAGAATCGATCACGCGCCTTGCGCAGATGGCGCGCGCCGTCGGCATTCACCTCATCCTCGCCACGCAGCGGCCCAGCGTCGACGTCATCACCGGCCTCATCAAGGCCAACGTTCCCACGCGCATCAGCTTCCGCCTGGCCACCAAGGTTGACTCGCGCACCATTCTCGACACCAACGGCGCAGAAGCGCTGCTGGGCCGCGGCGACATGCTCTTTCTGCCGCCGGGAACCAGCCGCCTGATGCGCCTGCATGCTCCCTATGTGAGCGAAAAAGAGACCGCAGCCGTGGTCGATTTCTGGAAGTCGCAGGGCACGGCGGAATACGTCGAAGGCTTCCTCGAATCGCCCAAGGACGAGCACAAATCCATGGACGGCGAAAACGGAGACGCCAATGAAGACGATCCCATGTTCGACGATGCGGTGCGCCTGGTCTTCGAATTCGGCAAAGCCTCCACGTCGCTGTTGCAGCGGCGCCTGCGCGTCGGCTACGGCCGCGCCGCGCATCTGATCGATCTGATGGAGCGCGACGGCCTGGTCGGCGCCGCCGATGGCCCGCGTCCCCGCGAGCTGCTCAAGGCTCCCGGCTGGCTGCATGAGGTCGCGGTCGGCAACGATTAGCAGAGCGCCAGCGCCGCCCACGCGCGCATCCCAGGTATAAAGGAGTCCCGTAGGATGCGGTGCATACTGCCTTTTTGTCTCCTCGCCTGCCTCTCGCTTGTGGCGCAACAGGCTCCTATTCCCACGGCTACCGAACTCCCGGGCTCTCCGTTCTCCATCAAGAAAACCTGGTTCATCGGTGGGGCAGGGAACTGGGACTACCTCACAATCGATCCCGCGGCGAAAATCCTTTATATCGCCCACGGATCTACGGTTCAGATTGTGGATGTCGATTCGGGCTCGCTGGTCAGGGAGATTAAGGGCTTTCGCGAAGCTCATTCCATCGCGCTCGACGACACTGGCAAGTTTGGTTACGTGAGCGACGGGCCGGCAGGCGAGGTCAAGGTGTTTGACCGCCAGACCTTCCAGATCGCGGCTACGATCCCGATTTCCTGTTTTCCCCGCTCCATCGCATTTGAGCCGGCAAGCAAGCTCGTTTTCGCCATCTGCGGAGCCGGCGCCGCGTCCCCTGCTGGTCCGCCATCAGCTGTCCACACTCCCCGTACGAGCACCCCGATGCCTCGGCCGAGTGAAAATTCACAACCGGCCACCGGCTCGGGCATCTCCCATGTCGTCGCAATCGATACCGAGAGGAATCGCGTGGCTGCCGACATTGCCATCGCTGGCGACTTTCGCTTCGCGCAACCGGATGGCAATGGCCAGGTCTATGTCAGCGTAGGAGCCGTCAAGCAGAATTACGTCCAGAATGGTCACCCAGTCCAGGAAAATTTCCTGCCGAGGATTGCAAAGCTGGACGGCCCAGCCATCGCCGCAGAGGCAGAACGCCACCGAGGGGCACAAGGACCTAATACACAGCCCGACGCCGAGGCACTGGAAATCGATTGGAGTCACGAAACATCCCCCGGCTCTCTTGTCCAATTTCTGAAACTGGACTCTTCCTGTGAAAACCCGCAAGGCCTTGCAGTCGATAGGAAGGATGCGCGGTTGTTCGCAGCCTGCGAAAACCAGCGGTTCGCGGTGCTCGACGGCAACACCGGGGCCGTGATCGCCTCTTTAATCACCGGACCTGGCGACGCCGTGGTTGCGTACGATCGGGACCGCGGGATGATCTTCGTAGCCAACGGCGCCGGCTACGGGAGCCTCACGATCATCCGTCAGGATGCAACCACGGACTCATACGCGGTGATTCAGAACCTGCCCACGCAAGAACGCGCCCGGACTCTCGCCGTTGATGCCGCCACTGGGAAGGTCTACCTCGTAACCGACTTTCATGGTGTCGACCTCACAAAAACTGGTGGTATCGGAACGCTTCACAGCGATCCCGTCCCAGGCAGTTTTCAGGTGCTGGTGGTCGGCCAGTAACGGCGCTGCCAACCCCAATTGCGCTATGCTACACTCCCTTTTGTAAACGCTTACTTAACCTGTGCAATCGGCATTTTGCGGGGTAACCGCCGGCCGCGGCAGCGTCCAGGACCAGGGATTCGCTTGCAAAGGCGCACTCTGCTTGACAAGTATGCGAGTAAAGCAATTTACTTAGGGCGAACGTTTAGCGGTCTTTTTTGAGACGCATTCTCGTCGTTTCAGGTGATGTTCATGTTTGGGTTGGTCTCAGCCCCCGCTGCCGGGGGATATTTCGGCTCTGTGCCAAGCCTGCTCGCCTTCAGCGCCGGCCCGCTGGCACACCTGAGCCCGCTCGATATCGCCGTCATCGCCATCTACTTCGCGATGGTCCTCTGGATCGGCTTCTACCTCAAGAAGCAGGCCAACACCAGCGAAGAGTTCTTCATGGCCGGCCGCGAGATGACCGCCTGGATCGCGGGATTGAGCTTCGTCTCCGCCAATCTCGGTTCGCTGGAGCTGATGGGCTGGGCCGGATCTGCGTATCAGTACGGCATTCTGGCCGCGCACTGGTATTGGATTGGCGCCATCCCCGCCATGCTCTTTCTGGGCATGGTGATGATGCCCTTTTACTACGTCTGCAAAACCCACTCCGTGCCTGGCTACCTCAAACTTCGCTACGGGCCTGGAGCGAGCATCGTCTCCGCGTTTTCCTTCGCCTTCATGACCGTGCTCATGAGCGGCGTGAACATGTTTGCCATGGCCGAGGTGATGAAGGTTGTACTTGGCTGGAACCTGAACTTTTCCATCATCGTCTCTTCGCTGGCCGTGGCCGTCTATGTCGCGCTTGGCGGTCTGCGCTCCGCCATCTTTAACGAGGTTCTGCAGTTCGTGCTCATCTGGGGCGGCGCGCTGCTGGTGCCGATTCTTGGCCTCGTAGAGGCCGGCGGCTGGACGGGGTTCAAGGCTAAGCTCGCTCGCGACATGGCCACGGGCGCCGTCGCAAATGGCGACTATACGCACATGTGGCGCAGCATGGGCCACTTTGCCGACAACCCGATGGGCATTCATTGGACGGGCATCGTCTTCGGCCTCGGATTCGCCATCAGCTTCGGCTACTGGACAACGGACTTTCTCGTCGTGCAAAGAGTGCTGGCTGCCAACAATCTTCGCTCTGCCCGCATGGCGCCGGTCATTGGTTCGTTCTTCAAAATGGCGGTTCCCTTTATCGTGATTCTGCCCGGCTTGCTGGGCCTGGTTGTTCTGCAGAATCCCGATGGCAGCCTGATGCACCTTGTGGCTGAGAACCTGGCCACTCCGGGATCTGGACTGCACAGCTACAACGAGGTGCTGCCGCTGATGCTGGTGCGCTATTGTGCGCCTGGTCTTCTGGGCCTTGGCATCACGGCGCTCATCGCCGGCTTTATGAGCGGCATGGCCGGCAACGTGACCGCATTTTCCGCGGTGTGGACCTACGACATTTACCAGCCGCTGATCAACAAGAACGCCAAAGACGAGCACTACGTCACCGTCGGCCGGTGGGCGACGCTTCTCGGCGTGATCGTCTCTATTGGGACTGCGTACCTGGTGATGTCCGCGGCCGGCATCATGGATTATGTCCAGGCGCTTTTCAGCTTCTTCATATCACCTTTGCTGGGCGTGGTGTTGATGGGCATGTTCTGGAAGCGCGCAACCAAAGCGGGCGGCTTCTGGGGATTGCTGATCGGCACGTTGACCTCAATAGGCCTGTGGGCATGGGTCTACATCAATCCTGCGGCTCTGCGCTATGTCGCCCTCTCTCCGGACGCCAAGGCAATGGCCGAGGATATGTACCGCGCCTTGTGGTCGGTGATCACCTCCGTGCTGGTCACCTTAGTGGTGAGCCTGTTTACCAAGCCCAAACCACTGGCGGAGCTGGACGGCGTAGTCTACGGCGCCACAAAACTGCCGATAGAAGAGCCGGTGCCTTTCTACAAGAACGAGTGGGCCTGGACAGCGCTTGCAATCGTCCTCTTCCTGGGCCTCAACATCTACTTCTGGTAAGGAGACACCGCATGCATTCCGGGCGCATTTCAATTTGGTTCTTTATCGGGGTGCTCTTGACGATTTATGGCGCAATGATCCTGGGCGAAGGGGTCCTCGAACTCGTCACAGGGCATCTCCCCAATGTTGTTTTGGCCAACCTGCATGCACCTGTGTGGTGGGGCGCGTTGCTGTTGGCTCTCGGCATTTTTTACAGCTTACGATTTCGCCCGAGCCGCAACGGTTAAGCATTGATTGTGGAATCAAGGAGCACATAGATGGCAACGGAACGCAAGATGACGTTTGGAATTGTGGTGGGTAATCGCGGCTTTTTTCCCCATCATCTGGCCAAGACCGGCCGCGAAGAGATTATCGCCGCTTTGGAAGCAGCGGGCGCGCGGCCCATCGTGCTCAGTCCGGAAGAGTCAAACTACGGTGCGGTTGAAACTTACGCGGAGTCGCAGCGCTGCGCCGAACTGTTCAAGAAACACGCCGAAGAGATCGATGGCATCATCGTCACGCTGCCCAACTTTGGTGAAGAGCGTGGCATCGTCGACGCCATTCGACTCTCCGGCCTGAAGGTTCCCGTGCTGGTGCAGGCCACGCCCGACCGCTCCGACAACATGACCATCGCTGTGCGCCGCGACAGCTTCTGCGGCAAAATGAGCGCCTGTAACAACATGATGCAGTACGGCATCAAGTATTCGCTCACCACGCTGCACACTGAGACCGTAAGCTCGCCCGAATTCAAAGCCGATCTCGAATGGTTTTCTCAGGTCTGCCGCATCGTGAAGGGCCTGAAGAACCTCAAGATCGGCTCCATCGGCGCGCGCCCCGCGGCCTTCAACACCGTCCGCTACTCCGAGCGCATCCTCGAGACGGCCGGCATCTCCGTCGAGCCTATCGATCTCTCGGAAATCTTCGGCCGCATCAATCGCATGAAGGACAACGACGACGCGGCGCAGGCCAAGCTGGCTGCAATCAAGAAATATGTCACCACTGCCGGCATTCCTGAGGCCGCACTGCTCAAGATGGCCAAGCTGGGCGCGGTCGTCGACGGCTGGATGAAGCAGACCCATTGCACCATCAGCGCCGTGCAGTGCTGGACATCGATGGAAGAGTTCTTCGGCGTGGTGCCGTGCACCATTATGAGCATGATGTCGGAGCAACTCATCCCCTCGGCCTGCGAGGTCGATGTGCCCGGCACGCTCAGCATGTATATGATGGCGCTCGCCAGCGGCACGCCCTCTGCGCTGCTCGATTGGAACAACAACTACGGCAGCGATCCCAACAAGTGCGTCTGCTTCCACTGCTCCAATTTGCCCAAGCACTTCTTCAAGGAAGTGAGGATGGATTTCCAGCAGATCATCGCCGGCACCGTGGGCAAGGAAAATACCTACGGGACTTGCGAAGGCGTCATCAAGCCCGGCGCCATGAGTTTCGCGCGCTTCTCCACTGACGACCGGCGCGGCGTGATCCGCGGCTACACCGGCGCGGGCCGCTTCACCGACGATCCGCTTGAAACCTTCGGCGGCGCAGGCGTAGCCGAGATTCCGCAACTGCAAAAGCTGCTCAAGTACATCTGCCGCGAGGGCTTCGAACATCACGTGGCCGCGAACTTCAGCGACGTGTCGAAGTCTGTGCACGAGGCTGCGCGCTACCTCGGCTGGGAGAGCCATTATCATCCTGCGCTCGATGAATAGCCAAGTGCGCATGCTCGCCGAGCTTCTAAATGTGCAAGCAAAAAAGGCCCCGAAAGGGGCCTTTTCTCTATAAGTCAGCAGATCTGCGGCAATGAATTATGCCCGCTCCACGCCTTCCGCTGGCTCTATCGTCAGCCGCGCCACGAGCACGACGAGCGCAGCCCACAGCACGTCTGCGCCGAGCAGGTGCGCGATCTGTAGCCAAACCGGGGCCAGAAAAACCACATCGAGCACTCCCAGCGCATACTGTGCGGCCAGGAGAATCAGAACCAGCGTTGAGAGACGACGATTATCCCAATGAGTACGCTGCTTTGCCGCGCGCAGCAACAGCCAGATAAGGAAGACGCTGGCTAAAACCGCAACTGTGGGATGCGTCCAGCGCCATCGCACGAGCCAGCCGCTCGTGGCCGAGAAATCCTGCGTCAGTGCCGCGCCCAGTGAAGTAGCTGGAAAAAGCGTATCGCCCAGCGCGGCCAGCGATCCTGTAACGCCGACAATCAGCACAACGACGACGGAAGCAATTGCGCCGAAGGGCGCGACGAAGTGAACCTGGTCGCGCAGGTATCCATTTCTGCGGCTGAGAAGATGTGCGGTCAGCGTGAGCGCGGCCAGCAGCAGCAGTGTGTTGGTCAAGTGCAGCGCTAGGTAAGGTGCGCGCAGTGGCGACTGGCTCTGCGCCGTCAGCCCCAGCTTGACGAGAAAGGCTCCAATCGCCGCCTCGACCAAAGTGAACGCAACGGAGGCAATTGCGGCGACGCGCGCCAGATGGCCGCGCGCTGTGCGCGCAAACGTCCACCAAAGAAGTGCAACGACGGAGAAGAACGAAAGCCCGCTGGTGATGCGATGCGTGAACTCGATCATCGTATCGATTCGCGCTGAGTGCTGGATCATGGTCCCATTGCAAAGCGGCCAATGATCGCCGCATCCTGCTCCCGAGCCCGTCGCGCGCACCAGCCCACCCCACAAAATGACGGCGATGAAATAAGCCAGCACGCCCCACGCAAATCGCCGCAACGCAAGCGAAGGAAGATGACGAGTGTGCGCCGGCGCGGTAACAGTGGTCATGCGGGACTCCAATGCGAACTCATCAGTGTAGAACACGAGATCGCTCTCACCGATTGGAACACGGCCTGGCTCGGGCGTATACTGTGTCTTACTCGGAGGTAAGACGCATGGCGCACATGGCCACTGTCAGTTCAAAAGGCCAACTGGTGATTCCCGCGGAGATCCGGAAGAAATTGCGGATAAAGGGCGGAACCCGTGTTGCCGTGAACGAACGCGATGGACAGATCACTCTCACTCCAAACCCGTATGAAGCACTTTTGGCTCTTCGAGGGTGTTTAAGCCATGTGAAAGAAGACGTCGAAGGCCTGATGATGGAAGAGCGTCGGAGAGATCGTGAGCGCGAGGAATCCAAGTACCGGGAGATGCAGTGAAAGAGTACGTGCTGGACGCGAACGCATTGGTGCGCCTATATCGCGATGCGCCGGGAGCAGGAACCGTTGAGAATCTGATCCGGCAGGCAAGATCGGGCAATGCCCACCTTGCAATTTCAGTCATCAATTTGAGCGAAGCGGCCTGTGTGCTGGCAAAGTATTTTGGGACAGACAAGGCTCTCAGATGTATCGAGGCCACGCGCGGGGCAATAGAGATTGTAGCGGTATGGGAGCGCCAAGCTCTGGATACGGCTGTGCTGCGGCTTCGCTACAAGCTTGGGCTTGCCGACAGCTTTGCCGCGGAGTTGGCAATGCGCACAGGGGCCACGCTTGTCACAGCGGATCCGGACTTCGCTAAACTCGGAAAACAATTGAAAGTGCTAGCTCTGCCGCGGCACTCGGCCTAGATACCAACCGGGCCGGCCATCGCGGACCGGCCCGCTTACTCGCCCATCAGCCGCACCACATGGTTCACGATCATCAGGTCTTCGAGGGCTGGAATCACGCGCACGGTGACCGGAGAGTTCTCGGCCGAAATGACCGTTGCCCCGCGTGTGTGGTTACGCTTCTCGTCGACCACAATCCCAAGCGCCCCCAGTCCGGCGCAGATTTCGGCGCGCGAAGCGCTGTCGTTTTCGCCGATGCCGCCAGTGAAGACCAGCATGTCCAGACCATTCAACTCCGCCACATAACTCCCGATCCAGCGCGCGATGATCCAACAGAATTTGTCTACAGCCATTCGAGCTTTGGCATTGCCTCTCGCGATTGCTTCGCGCAGATCGCGCATGTCATTCGAGATCTCGCTCATGCCCAGCAAGCCGGATTTGTTGTTGACGATTGCCTCAAGCTGGTCGGCCGCAGCCGCCGCGCTTCCGGTCGTCTCCGCGATCTTGCGCAGAATAAACAGGAGCACGCCGGGATCGATATCGCCTGTTCGCGTTGCGCTGATAATGCCTCCTGTCGGAGTCAGCCCCATTGACGTATCCACGCTTTCGCCATTGCGGATCGCGGTAATCGACGCGCCGTTGCCCAGGTGCGCCACGATGAGCTTTTCCGGCACGTGGGGTTGCAGTTGGTACACAATCGACTCGCAAGAGATGCCATGCGCGCCATAGCGCCGCACACCCATCGCGGAATACTCCTCTGGAATCGGCAAGTGCCGAGCGACCTCCGGCATTGTTCGGTGAAAATAGGAATCGAGAATCACGAAGTTTGGAATTCCGGGAAACAGCTTTAGCGCCTCGCGCATGATGTAAATCGCGATCGGCGTGTGCAGCGGGGCAAACGCCGTGTAGCGCTCCATCTCGTCGATAAGCGCGGCCGTAATGCGCTGGTTCTCGAGCACCGTCGGGCCGCCGCTGACCATGCGATGCCCGATGGCCGCTGGAGCGCGGAATTTGCCGGAGCTGAGCGCGTCAGCCACGAGCTTGAACGCGATTTCACGGCTCGGGAGCGACGGGGTCTGATCCACCAGCTTTTTGTTCGCCGCGTCTTTAATCCAGAACTTGCCCTCATCGGTGCCAATACCTTCGACCGCGCCCTCAAAGAGCCGCCTCCGTTCATCTTCACGTGCCTCATAGAACGAAAACTTGATTGAAGATGAACCGCTGTTCAAAACCAAAATCGGCCTACTGGACATGGTTCAAAACCTCCGCTTCAATTTAAGAATCTGCGACTCAAATCCGTACCAGAGCGCGGTCGCAACCAGCGTGCACATAACGAGTCGAAATCCGACCACCGCAAGATTTCCCGCTATGCCATACCGGTCCATCGCCCGATCGAACCAACCGAAGTAGATGAAAACTGAAATGTGCGTCATGTAGAGCCCGTAGCTGATGCGGCCATAGAAGGGCAGTGGCCCCCGTCGCAGCAAAGCATTAATCGGATTGCGCGCCCCGGTCGATGCGATCGCCGCGACCATCGCGCCAGCAAAACCCACCGCCAGCGCGGAATCCAGAAGCGATGTTCCGCCAGCGATGGTGGCCGCCGCCGCGATGCCCAGCACAAGTGCGGAGAGACCGATTACGAGCCATGCTGCGGCGGCTGAGCGTGAGCGTGTAGAACGCCAGCGCCAGCAAACTGCCCAGCGCGATCCCGTCCAGATGAATCAGTGTGTTCGTCGGCGTCATCCAGTGCAGGTTCGCATGACGCAGCATTGGCGATGCAACCAGCGCGGCCACCAGCACCACCGCCAGCATCCACGGTCGCACGCAGAAAGCGCACCACCGGCGCCCACACAAAGTAGTACTGCTCTTCAATGGCCAGTGCCCATGACGGTCCAAGGGCCGGCGGCAACGCCAGGTGAAACAGGTTCTGCACGCAGAAGATGTAAGCCAGCCACGGCGCAGTCTTGATCGCATGCCAGACCGTGCCGCCCACGAACCAATCGGCGCGTTCAAATAGACAACCACCAGGACCAGCAAATATACCGGCCAGACGCGCAGCGCTCTGCGCGCATGAAAGTTGTGGAAGTAGTGCGGCTTGTCCCGCGTTCCGAGCAGAATGCAGGTGATGAGGAAACCGCTCATCACAAAAAAGAGGATGACGCCCGCCCATCCCCACAGGCTGGCGTAGTAGAGCCACGTGCCCTCGAGTCGCGGATGGCAGTGATAGAGAACCACCGCCAGAATCGCCAGGCCGCGCAGCCCGTCGAGTTCGGGCAGGTAAGTGGGAAGCCAGGTTGGACGTTGCATGGGCAAGGTCGTTTGCCGGAGAGTCACCGTCTCAGCGCCGTTTCATCCCGCCGCCAACTGCCGCGCCCGCTCGGTCGCCCGCATCACGGCTTTGATCAGCGTCACGCGCAAGCCGCCTTCCTCCAATTCCAGAATGCCGTCGATGGTGCATCCCGCAGGCGTGGTCACAGCATCCTTGAGCAGCGCCGGGTGGTAGCCGGTCTCGAGCACCATCTTCGCAGCGCCGTAGGCAGTCTGCGCGGCCAGTTGCGTGGCAATGTCGCGGGGCAGGCCTACCTTCACGCCGGCCTCGGCCAGAGCTTCAATGATGATGTAGAGATACGCCGGGCCGGACCCGGATAGTCCCGTCACCGCATCCATGTGCTTTTCATCGACGAGCACCGTGCGGCCCACTGTCTCAAACAGCCGCTGGGCCAACTGCATCTGCGCATCGCTCACAAAGCGCCCGCGGCACAGCGCAGCCGCACCGGCGCCCAGCGCCGAGGGCGTGTTCGGCATGGCGCGCACCACGGCAATTTCCATCCCCGCAGCTTCCTCAATGGAACGCGTCTTGACCGACGCGGCGAACGAGACCAGCAATTTCGCCGGCGTAAGCGCGGGCCTGATCTCCGCAATCAGATCCGGAACCTGGAACGGCTTTACTCCCACCAGAATCAGATCCGACTGCTTGACGGCCTCCAGGTTGTTGGTGCTCACATCCACGCCCCATTGCGTGCTCAGCGCAAGCGCTCGCTCAGCGTGGCCCACGGTGGCGCGAATCTTGTCGGTGGCGAACAGGTTCTCTTTCAGAAACGCCTGCAACAGAATGCCACCCATCTTGCCTGCGCCCAGAACCGCCACGCGGATCTGAGGCAACTGCGCAGGGGTTTGCGGTGCCTCGACGGCGATCTCGCTCATACTCTGTCTTCCCCTCATTCAAATTGTTTTCAGCGCCCGCAAAGCTTTCGGCGCGCAGCTTGGCCTGCAACCCTGCTGCATCTTTCGCTGTATCTCTCAAGGATACTCGCGTCGGGTGCGAAACCCGCTCCTATCGTCCGGAATCGATTTTCTCGAGATATTTCCCAGCCGGCAGCCGAATTCCAGATAGTCGCCGTTTGAGCCAAGCTGTCCGCGGACGCTGCGCTCAGTTCTGGAGCGCGTTCGCGCCTACTGGCTCAGCATGCGCCTCGTTGACCAGAAAATCCTTCAGCGCGTCTGCCATCTTGTCGTTGCGGTCGTCTGCCGGCCAGTTGATATCCCAAATCACGTAGCCGCCGGGCAACGACAGGAATTTCTGGCCGCTAACCACCGCCGACACAGCCGTCACCACCCAGGCGTCAGACTCAAGAACGTAGGGCGGCGCAGCTTCGTTTCCCGGCTCCGGATTGCGCAACTCCGAAATGTGCTCGCCCATGTGCATCACAGCCCTCGTCAGCGAATCTCCCTGCAGACGATCCGAGTTAAATGTGCAATTGAAGAGCACACCGTCCGGGGAGTCCTTTGTCCCTAACTCCTCATCTGCTGGCGATGCCTCGTTTGACGGCCCATTGGCGACGAATGACCCCTGTCGAATGGTCGCCCGGCTTTCCATATACGCCTGAGGCCCTGACCGCAGCATCCTTTGGCGCGCCCGCGGCCAGCGCGTCAGCCGCCTTTTGCGCGGCAGCAATTGCACCTTCAGATCGATTCCGCTACCCGCTCCCGCTCCCACGCAGCCGCCCGCTGCCGCAGCCCGGGCCGGCTCCATACTGATCGGCTCCGTTTCCCCCTGCCGTGGCGCCGCCTTTGGTCTCCTCATCGTTTTTCGAATAATCAATCTCCTTCGGCGTCACATCTGAAACCGACTCAAGCACCAGGCGCGCGGGATATGCATTCATGTTCCCAAAACCGCCAAAGCCCACAATCTTGCCTGAGGCGTCGCGCTTCAGTGTCGCGTCGGCCACGCTGTCAAGCCTGCCCACCAGCGTTGCCGTAACCTCGTAGCGCGTGCACCCCAGGCACATGTCCGCGCCCTTCTCGTGCTTCTGCGCCAGCAGGGAATCGAACTGCTTGAAGTCCTTGCCCTTCCCAGTCTTGTCCAGCGTCACCGCAGCGCGCGTCGGCGGCGCTAGAGTTCCCGTGAAGTTTTTCGCCGGCTGCACCACCACCATGGCCGCCGGGCCCGCTTTGCCCTTGGTTCCTGGCGGATAGGCCAGCCAGATTCGCATTGACTGTGATAACCGCAGTTTGGATCCGTCGCGTCCGTGATCACAAACTCGTCGAATCCGGCGATTACTGTTCCCTTGATGCGCACAATTTGCCCGTTGAACGCCTGCGGCTTCTTCACCACATCGCACACCGTCGTATCCACGGGCCCTGCAGCCTGCGGTGCGGCAGTTTGCGCGGCCGCGGCCTGAGCAAAAAGTTCACCGCCAAATCCAAGAATCAAGCAAGCCAGAATTAAATTACGCTTCCCCATCCGCTTCCCATCCGCTTCCCACTTATCATTGACGCTCTCCCGTTCCATAGCATTTTGCCGCGACAATAACCGACACTAACTATTGATGCCGGTTTCGACCGCACCCACACGAACTCGACGCGAACTCGCAAGAATATCACGCTGGCCGCAACAGAATTTACAATCGCAGGCCCGGATGTTAAACTCGCTTCGCACGAGGGCCAGCCATGCGGCGGACGATCCTTCTCGGCTTGTTTGCGCTCCTTTTTGCGCTCCTTGTTGTGATTGTGGCCAAGGATGCCTGCGCCCAGCGCCGCGGCGGTGAGGGGCGTGTCTTCGTCCGGGGTGGCTACGGTTTCCACCGCGCCCGGGCCATGTCGCCCTATGGATTCGGCTACTCTTATATGCCCTACGACTCCGGCGCCGAGCTACCCTTCCCAGCCGGCCTTCACCCAACCGGCTCTTCCCCAGCCGGCCTTTTTTGTTCAGCAGCCGGTCCTGTACCTCCAGCCGCCTGCGCCGCCCGTCGTCGCGCCGCCGGTGCATCCTGTGATCACGGAGTACAAATGGCCTGCCGCAGGCGCGGCTTCTTCTCCCTCCGCGCGCTCCAGAACCTCCGACTCCGAGCCACAGGCCTTTGCCATTGTCCTCAAAGACGGTTCAACCCTCTCCGCCGTCTCCGTCTTCTCTCTCGACGACGGCCTGCACTACGTCGACCCCGACGAGCGGCACCTGCGCATTTCCATGAGCGAGGTTGACCGCGCAGCAACCCTCAAGCTCAACCGCGCAAGAAACCTGGATCTTTATCTTCCTGCCCCGCAGTAAGCAACCCTACCAACGGCATCCGCCGGGTCTCTACATCCGCCGGTTCCCTAAGGGACGTGAGAAAGGTCAGGCATTCTCACCTTCTTGCCTGCGCACCAGCGGCTAGTGGCGCAGTTCCCGGTTTGGGGATTGAACGAGAAGCCAGGACCCCCCGGGCGACATCGAAATCAAAGCGTGACGTTCTGGCACACATATATTCGATCAAAATCTTCTCTGTCACGTAAATTACACGTACAATGAAGCCTGCTGAGCGTGCAAAGAAACGAGCCGTTACGGTCCTTTCAAAGCCCACTCCGCAAGCACCGCTTTGGCTGAGGTCGTTCGTAACCGACCCACTTCGCCAAGAGGATACAACATGTCCGCATTAGAAGGCGCCCTGCCTGATACTGCGACCATTGGGGCTGATCCCAATGATCGTACGCTGCCCATGACCGTTCAAAACATGGGCTTTCTCCTGGATCGACTTGGCACAGATTGCGCTCCGCTTCAGTTCATTCGCGAATTAACGGTGAACGCCGCAGAAGCCATTCAGGCTTTGCCAAACGCAGTTGGCGAGATTTTTTGGGATTACGATCACACGCGCTACGAACTTGAAAGCGTCTACAAGCTCTGCATTATCGATACAGGCGTCGGCATGACCGGACCGGAAATGGTCCAGTACATAAATCGCCTGTCCTCTTCGGGTCGCACTCAGTCCGTGGATGGCAATTACGGAGTTGGGGCAAAAATCTCAGCTGCCACCCGCAATCCGCTCGGCGTCGTCTACCTGTCTTGGAAGAACGGACAGGGGTCAATGATTCATCTGTGGCGAAATCCGGAGACGGGCCAGTATGGATTGCAGCAGCTCGGCTTGCCAGGTAACAGCTACGGCCACTGGGGGCCGGTCGAGGATTCCGTTAGGCCATCTGAGATCAAGGATCACGGTACGATGGTGATCCTGCTGGGAACTACTGATTCCGAAAACACCATCGACCCGCCCTCCGGCGTGTCAAGCCCGTCAAGGTGGATAGCTCGCTACCTTAATTCTCGGTTTTTCCGATTTCCGTCCGGGATTACGCTGCGCGCGCGTGAAGGTTGGACTTCGGACAATCCGAATACGAATGTCCCTCGTATGGTGAAAGGTTCGGAGGAATTCCTCGAACGACACAAAGAAAGTTCAGGCGTCGTAGATCTCGGAACCGCGAAGGCGCACTGGTGGATTCTTAAGGACTCTGAAGCAATCGGCCAATCGACTGGTTCTAATCTTCCAGGCGGCCACATGGCAGCTCTCTACCAGAACGAGTTGTATGAACTAGTCTCCGGGAGGGCTGGCGTTTCTAGGCTGCAATCATTTGGTGTATCGCTGGGGCATGGGCGAGTGGTTATCTATCTAGCGCCTAGCGAGACCTTCCCGGGCCACATCACGACGAATACAGCCCGGACGAATCTTCTCTTCGACCGCGAGCCCTTGCCGTGGGCTGAGTGGGCAGAAAAGTTCCGTCAGGACTTCCCGACTGAAATCAAAGACCTGATGGACTCAGTTTCCAGAGACCGACAAGAGAGCGACTACGCAAAGTCGATCCGCGAGCGACTGAAGGATATCGAGGACCTGCTCAAGCTAAAAAAATATCGTCCCTCGCCGAACGGACCGCTCCAGATTAATCCCGATCCCACTCTCGGTGCGCCGCGGCAGACGAATGAGAACGCCCGGGGCGGCGGCCCCGGTAGTTCCGGATCGGGCAAGGGCGGCTCACGTAGCGGTGATCTCTACACCCTGTTCTTGAAGGAGGGCGTTGGGATTCCGGGTCGAGAGGTCAGGGATCGACTGAACGAGATTAACGTTCAATGGGTCTCGGAAGCTGAGGTCGGCGTGTCCGACCGAGCCGCCACCTACATCAGCGAGACCAATACCCTTCTGATTAATCGTGATTTCCGTGTCTTCACCGAGTTTGTTTCTCGTTGGGAGAAGCAATACCGCGAAGTGCCTGGCGCAAAATCAATCATCACGGAGGTTGCGCGCGAGTGGTTCCAGCAGGGGCTGACGGAGGTCGTATACAGTGTTGACTTTCTCAAGGGCGGAAAACAATGGACCGACGACGAGGTCAGAAGCGTTCTTTCTCCCGAAGCCTTAACTGCAGCAGTCCTCCCTCGATATCACATCGAAATGGCGGTGCGCCGTTCGCTCGGTCAAAAGCTCGGATCGACAAAGGAAAGAGCACCCGCGGTAGTTTAGCCGGTGCATTGGTTAGCGATCGACATAAGAAAGACATGGAATCCCGGGGGGCCTGGCCGTCGGCCCTCCTAACTGTGTTCGACTACGCCCTGTTTGCGCTCGTGTGCGCGCCGGTGTCAAGCGATAGCGCGCTTTTGTCGAATTTTATAAAGCACGCTAATTCGCACGGATTTGGCGCAGAAGCATCAATTAATCAAACACATAGTTGTCAAAACTCCTGTTATATACCTACTTCTTATATATGCCTACATTTCGTTGTTTTTTGTAGGCATATATACGGAGATTTCGGGGCCGCCAACCACGAAAATTGCGAGAAATGTAGGCATATATGCGGAGGTTTGCGCCACGATTTCAGCGTCTATCTCCGCTTAAAGGCGGAGATTCTGAGGAGGCGGTTCGGGCGGAAGAGACGACCCAAAAAGCGAGAATGTCTTTCGCGAATTTGCCCGTGCTAAAAGGTTAATTTGCAGCGGGGGCGGCGGCTGGTGCGGCGGCTGAGCTCTGCGTCATGAGCCAGTCGTCGATGCGGCGCTCCAGGACGTCGAGGGGCAATGCGCCGGAGTCGATTACCTGATCGTGGAAGGCGCGAATGTCGAATTTGTCGCCGAGCGCTTTTTTCGCGCGGTCGCGCAGCTCCAAGATCTTGAGTTGGCCGATCTTGTAGGCCAGCGCCTGGCTGGGCCATGCGACGTAGCGGTCAACCTCGGCCTGCATGCTTGGTTCGTCAATGGCGGAGTGGTCGCGGAAGTACTGGACCATCTGGTCGCGAGTCCAGCCCTCGGAGTGGACGCCGGTGTCGATGACGAGGCGGATGGCGCGCCAGGTTTCGTTTTCAAGGCGGCCGTAATCGGAGTAAGGGTCCTGATAAAGGCCGATGTCTTTTCCTAGATGCTCGGAGTAGAAAGCCCAACCCTCGGTGTAGGCCGTGTATTCCCCGAACTTGCGGAATTCGGGGACGCCGGTCAGCTCCTGCTGAATGGAAATCTGCAGATGATGGCCGGGAATGCCCTCGTGGTAGGCGATCGATTCGACGCTGTAGAGGTTGCGGTGGGTGGCATCGTATGTGTCGATGAATAGACGTCCGGGGCGCGAGCCGTCGGGCGTGCCCGACTCGTAGTAGGCAGGCGCCGAGGTCTTGGCGGCGTAGTCGGGAACCGTGAGCGACTTCAAACGGCGCCTTGGGCAGCGTGCCGAAGAGCTCGGGCAAACGGGCCTGCATGGGCGTCGAGATAGCTTTTGTAGGCCGCGACGAGCGCGTCGGCCGAGACCGGATGCAATTTGGGATTGCTCTTGAGGCGTGGCGCGGAAGCTGGCTAGATCTTTGAAGCCGAGCTTCTGCGCGATGGCCGTCATCTCGGCCTCGTCCTTGCCGACCTCGTCGAGGCCGATCTGGTGAATCTGCGCCGCGGTCAGATTTGTCGTGGTGGTGCGCTTGATGAGGAACTGGTAGTACTTCGCACCGTCGGGCAGAGCGTCGATTCCCGGTTTGTCGCGGCCGGCGGGAATGTAGCTGACCTCAAGGAAGCGGGCGAATCGCGTGTAGGCAGGAAGAACTTCTTTTGAGATCGCGTCGAGTGTTTCGCTTTTGATGCGGGCCTGTTCCGTAGCCGAGATTGAGGCTGGGAAATTCTTGAGCGGAAGGGCCAGCGGCGAGTCTTCCGGTTTTTGATTGGCCAGTTGCTTCACCTGCTCAAGAGCTTTTTGGAGGAGATACTTGGGCGGCACGCGGTGATCGTCCATGCCGATTTCCATATTCGTAGTGACCTGGTCGAAGGCGTGGGGAAGGGCGTGCAGGCGGGCGATCCAGTCGTCGTAGTCCTTGACGGTGTTGAAGCTGAGCTCGGCCACAAGGCGCGGATACTGCGCGTGGATGCCATCCATTTGGGTGAGGGGCATCTCCCATTCTTTGAACTCGGCGGCCTGCTGGTCCTCGTCGAACTGGCGAAGCAGAAGCTCCTGGCTGATCTTTTCCTGATCGGTAAAACCGGTCGGATCGATGGCGGCGAGGCGAAGCTCAAATCTCTGCTCGCGTGCAAGCCCGTCGTTGATGGCCTGGACGGAGTAGTCGCTGATCTGGTCGTTGTAGCGCAGGTCGCCGATGGTGGAGGCGAACTCGGGATCGTGCTTGAGCAGATCTTCCCAGTAGTCGTGAAAGAGATCGTTGAGCGCCTTGCGGCGGTCGGCAAGTGAGGCGGCGGGCTGGCCGGCGGCGGGCGAAGCGGTGAGCTGGGCGCGGAGCGCGGCGGCGGGCGCGAGACTTTGGGCGCGGAGGGTGGGCGCAATTGAGAGAAGCAGAAACGCGGGGACGGCGACGATACGGAAGGCAGTTTGTCTCATACGGGGGAAATCACCTTTCTGACGAGTTTAGAGCAAAAAGGCGGGAACCAAGGCTCCATGTGACGAAGCGCCAAGTGACGAAGGGGCATTGCACTGACGTCAGCTTTGAGCTTGGACGGCGCGGGGAGCGGATTGTCGGTGTGGAGGCGTGCGAATGGAAGAAAAAATGTAGGCGTAAAGGTGGACATTCGAACGAAAAAGGGCTGAAAGGCGCGAAATGTCCGCGTAAATATGAACATTTTTCTCGATCTGCACGTGTGCATGCGGTCAAGGAAGGGGCAAATGTCCACATTGATGCGACAGAGAAGCAAAATAAGTCGCATTTGGCGCAAATTTCTTCGCTGAAGTTTGCCGATAATTACGTTCACATTCGTTAGGCTAGATTTAGATACCCCAAAAACAGCGCAAAGTAATTGGCGGATCGTGGCTCTTGGGCCGCGGGCGGAGAACTTCGCGTTGTGAGTCGAATACAGCGGCTCGGGGTTAGGAGGAGGCGAGAGATGGTGGCTACGGAGCGGAAATTATTGCGGAAGAGGCTGGACAAGGAGATGCGGTATTACCGGCTGGCGGGACGAGAACAGAACCCGACGAATGGGCTACTGCGAGCGGTGCGGGAGGCGCTGCGGGTTCCGTTCAAAGAAATGATGGGACGAATGGGAGTGGTGCGTTCAGCGGTGTTCGATCTCGAAGAGCGGGAGGAGACGGGATCGATTACGCTGCGGTCGCTGGGGCGGATGGCGGAGGCGATGGGATGCAAGGTGGTGTACGGAATAATTCCCGCGAACGGGAAGACGCTGGAAGAGATGGCGGAGGAACGGTTGTGGCGGCAAGTGATTGGAGGCGATAGCAAGCCAGCGAGTCGGCGGGTCGGCAAGTCAGCGAAGTCCGCCGCGGCGGACGACGTAGCGAACAAAGAAGCGGCGTGAGAGGTGGGGCGATGGCGGAGATTGGGAAGACGAGTGCAAAGGTGAAACCGAGACGGCGCGGGGCAGCGGCGAAAAAAGGAAAGGCAAGACGGAAAAGGAAGGTGAAGGGAAGAAACGGGTCGGATCTATTGCGGACGGCGTCGGAGCGGTGCCTGGCCGAGAGCAGCGAGGAACTGGCGGAGTTGCTTATGGCGAAGGCAATGGAAGGAAAGTTCGAGAGCGTGAAGTTGCTGATCAGGATGGCGGAGGAGGAGAAGGTAAAGAAGGCGGAGGGGATACGCGAGGAAGAACCGTCGCTTCACGATATGCTCATCGGCTCAAAGGTGAGGATTGGGCAGGTATGGGATGGGCACCGGTGGAAGCGGCTGTCCAAGAAGAAGATATTGGAGGCGACGGTGGTGGAGGAGGTTGAGGAGCCTGTTGACGAGGGCGAGGAGGATTTGAAGGAAAAGGCGCCGACGCCGTGGAACATCAGCGCGGCTCTTAGCCGCTAGCTTTGTTGCCGGTGGGAGCGAGGGGGAAGTGTGTGCGGTGGTGGTGAGCGGGAAGGTGACTTGGTCGCGCAAGGCCGGCTTGGCGGGGACAGTCGAAGGTCGGATAACTTCCGGATGGCCGACGATACCCCCTGAATGCACCTCTGGAGCTCGTTCTCAGGTCAGAACTCGCAATTAGTTTTCCCCTGGCTTCTCCGCTTGGTCGATCACGATCACATCGACTGGCGCCTTCGTTGCTTCGAGCTTCAGCCCAAGCTGTTGCTGCAAGGCATCCAACAAATTTGGCGCGGCCGTGTCAGGCAGCTCTGTCGTGCCCAGCGCACCCGGATCCTCTCGCGTGAACGCAATCTGGATGTTGTAGACACCCGTCAGGCCGGTCTCGTCCACAATCGGCCTGTCCATCAAAATGCGCTGCAGCTCGCCGATGAAATCGCCAATGGAGACATTCTCCCCATCCCCGTGCATGGTCTCCCCAACTCCTCCAACGAAGCCCATGCCTTGATGAGCTTTGACATTGCCGTCACCCGGCGTAAGCTTGGGTCCGCTCTTCGCGATCAACAGCGCGAATGCCGACATTTCACGTTTTTCGTGATGGAGCCTAAGCTGGAACCGGTCGATCAAGAGCTTCTGCACAGCGATCTTCCACTGGCGCTGGTTCGGAGCGCCATCGCCATCGATCTCGCCCGCAATATCGAAGCGTGTATCGTCCATCCACGGTGGGCCTCCGACCACTTGTTTCGCCTGCAGGTTCCATGCCCACTGGATGAGGTACTTGAGATTCATATTGACGGTCACGAAGCGCCTGCCATTCATTCCCCAGCCGCGAGAGCAGCATTTCGCCGGATCGCTCGGTTTGACCGTGTCGACCTCGAACTCGGGTTCGCCTCCGTTCGGTGAACTCCACGGCGTCTGAGCAGTAGGCATTTCTTGAGTAGCAGCCCGCGACACGCCGACGCTCTGTGCGGTCACTGTCGCGCTGCCCAATACGAGGCCGATGCCGGCAATCATTGCAGGAAATCGCATCTGCGGGACTACCCGACAGACGGTGAGAGAACAATTTCGTAACAACCTCGATCGCGAGCACTCGCTGATCGAATCTTTGAGTTTATGAATCCACGTGTTCTCAAGGAGTATCGTAGCAATTTCCCGTTCCGGGTGTGTTGCCGGCTTTTCGGAAGTTGCTCGCGTTTTGGACGGGACGGTAGCGGCGAACCTGCGCATGTAAGGGAGCATTCGTCCTCAGGGGAAGCCCGCGTCTATTTTGGATTTGTTTCGGCACGACTAAAGTCGTGCCCTGATACAAGGCCGCGGGGTTTGGGTTCGTGCTTTCCCACCCTAAGCGGCCAAGTGCGTCGTTAGGATGGGGCACCCATTTGTTTGTGGGGGGCGATTGATCGTCGAAAAAGTTCCGGCGATTTACTTTGCCCGGATGTATGAAGCGATATAGTAGGCTGCAAGGTTTCGCTGAGGGCAAGGTCTCGCAAGTGATCGCTCACGATTTCGCGATGGAAAGTTGAGGCTGAATATGGAAGGTTTTTACACGGTTCAGTTTGTTGGCGTGCAGGGCTGGGGTACGGGCGTTGCGGTCTATATTGGCGGCCACGTATTGGGCGGCGACAGCGCCGTGATGTTTACGGGCACATACGATCGGCAGGGCGACGCTGTGACGGTTAAGCTCCACGTGAAGCAGATTGCGCCTGGATTGATGAATACGATGGGGCGGAATGAGTTTGATTTGGATTTGGCTGGAACGGTGGACGGAGACAAGATCAAGCTTGCAGGCAATATTCCTGGAACCGAGCAGCGGTTGAAGGCGACGCTTACGAAGCAGAGCGATTTGCCGGCGAGGGTGTAAGCGATCCGGTCGTGCCCTGATATGGAGCGAAAAGCAAAAGCAGGTCCTTCGGCTTCGCGGGCCGCGCAAAGCGCGGCCCGACGCGCTTGGGATGACAACGCGGAAAAATAGGTTGGTGCGATCCCACCCTAAACGCCCAGCCACCCCACGGACGAGGACCTGTCCGTGGGGGCCCCGGTGCACGCGTTTAGGATGGGGCACCCATGCTTTTGTGGATCGGTTTGGATCGGGGCGAGGGCGCTGAGTCGAGAAAGCGATTTTCAGAAGTCGTGGGGATGGTCGATTACCGTGTGGGCGAGGGTGGGGGCGCCGGTGGAGGAATCAGCGGCGGGTCGAACCGGTGTGAAGCTGACCGGGTCAGGGTTGACGGGGTCGGGGTTGGCTGCGCCGGGAGCTTCGGTTTGGGCGCGGAGGCGGGCGACGGTTTGCCAGTTGTCTTTGCGCGGCTGAGCGTAGAACCACTCCGGAAGCGGCATGAGGAGGAAGCGGCTGAGAGCTTCGGCGTGGCCCTCGTAGAGCGCGCGCATCTGGCGGAGACGGTCGCGGGAGGCTTCGTTGTAGCAAAGCTCGATGCCGCTGGCGGTGAGCATTTCATAAAGCTGTGGCAACGTTCGGGCGGAAGGCGGTCGGGCGCGTTGGTGATGGGGCGGCGATTGAAGATCTGCGAGAGGTCGACGAGCGCGTGGCGGGCCATGGCGAAGGTGAGCTGGGCCTGGCGAGCTTCCTGACCGCGAACGCCGGCGATGAGCAGCGATGAAGTGTCGAGGATGGCGGTGAGAGCGCTGAGCCAGCTTTGGTTGTTGTGCTGGGAGCGGAAGTAGCAGAGCAGCGGATAGGAGATGTGGCTTTCGAGGAGCTCGGCGGACCAGCGTTCCCATTCGATGAGGAGAACGGAGAGCTGCCTGCGCGGCGCCGTCGTAGGAGTGGCGGCGCATGAGCTCGGCGGCGGAGGGCGGCGAGCCGGCGCGGGCGTCGAGGAGCGCGATGTTGACTTCGCGGCGCGAGAAGGCGGCGTAGAGGACGGGAAAATATCCCATGACGACGGCGAGGAAGCCGAAGCCGGTGCCGCATTCAAGAATGAGGAGGAAGCGCGTGAGCGGGCTGTGCGGCGTGACGTCGCCGAGGCCGAGGGTGAAGAGGGTGGTTCCGCTGACGTAGAGATCGGTGTGGAAGTTGGCGGGCTGCGCGGGGTCGTTGAAGGGACTGCCGATGGCGTAGTAGATGAGGGCGAAGCCGAGGACCATGGTGGCGGCCCAGACGACGAGAAGAAGAATGAGCGAGAGCGGACCGTAGTAGCCGAGGAGGGTTTCGCGCTTGCGGGGATTGTGGAGGCGGCGAGCGAAGAAGGTCCAGGGTGTCCAGGTGGAGATGTAGAAGAGGCGGGTGAGGCGGAAGCGGCCGGTGGCGCGGCGGGGAAGAATGATGGTCTGGAAGGCGTCGAAGAGCACCGTGAAGATGAGGAGGATGCCGGCAACCAGAGCTAGGGTGCGCATTGAGGGTCTCCGTGAGGCGCGAGCGGCCGGAGGATTGGGCGAACGGCGGCCGTTGATTGGATTGTATTTGGGTGGACGGGGCGGATGAAGCAGCTACTAGCTGCTAGCTTCTAGCCGCTAGCTTGAACGTGGCAAGTTGGAGATTTGTGGGGCGGGTGGGGTGAGAGCGGGTAATTGGCGACCGGGGCGAGGCGATTATTCTGCATGTGTGACTGAAGAGCCAGAGAAAACGCGAAAGACCTTGCCGCGGAAGAAGTTGCTGCTAGCGATTGTGAAGTGGCTGGCGGTTGGGGTGGTGGCTCTGTGGCTGCTGGCAGCTCTGACGCTGGTGGCGGCGAAGTGGATTGACCCGCCGACAACCGCGGTACATATGGAGCGGCGTTTGGAGGCCTGGGTTCACGGCAAGCCTTATCACGAACGCTACAAGTTCATTCCGTTGAAGGGAAATTTCGCCGGACTTCCAGCATGCTGTGATTGCCGCGGAGGATGCGCGGTTTTACACGCACCATGGGTTCGACTGGCAGGCGATCGAGATCGATGCAGAAGGCGATATGGAAGGCGGGCGGATTCGCGGCGGCTCGACGATTACGCAGCAGCTGGTGAAGAATCTGTTTTTCGGGACGGGGCGGTCGATTGTGCGCAAGGGCGCGGAGACGACGCTGGTGCCGGTGGCGGAGTTCGTTCTGGGAAAGCAGCGGATTCTGGAGATTTATCTGAATGTGGTGGAGTGGGGCCCGGGAATTTACGGCGCGGATGCGGCGAGTCGCGCTTACTACGGAACGGCGGCCAGGAATATCGACCGGGAAGAGGGGTCACGGCTGGCGGCGATTTTGCCGGCTCCGCTGAAGCGGCGGCCGGAGCGGATGGATCGGTACAGCGGGCTGATCCTGGAGCGAATGCGGCAGATGGGCTGGTGACGGCGGCGGTATTTTGCGGGAGATGCGCGCCGGAATTGAGTTGGGCGGGCTGGCTGTGAGGGCCGGCGGTTGGAACTGGCCGGATGTGCTGGGCCCGGCGGGTTGAAGAAATAGCTTGCCTACATTGATAGCGCGTGTTTAGAGTTTGTGGAGCGGTATTCCCCCCTAGGTCAATTAACACCGGAGACGGCGGCAGAAAAACGGTGGTCAGTAGCCTGTTTTTCGTGTAACGCGGCGACTCGGGGTATTTGTGTCTAGCGAGCAAGGCAGCGGGCGAGCAATCATTGGGGCCAGTGACGGACAAAATCGAGCGGGTGGGGGAGACAAGTGAAAGCGTTGAGACAGGTGAAGACAATGGCACGAAATGGATGGATCGCTGCTGCGGCAGCGCTGCTGTGCCTTGGCGCGGTGGGATGCGGATCGAACGTGAAGGGGCACACGTACGCGGCCGCCGACAATTCGGTGACGATCGATTTTGAATCCGGCGGGTCTGCGACGGTTAATTTTGGTGGAGTTCCGGGGACGTGCACGTATACGCAGAGCGGCAAGCAGATCAACCTGACGTGCGGCGGCCAAACGGAAGTGCTGACGATGGCCGACGATGGCTCGCTGAACGGTCCGGCGGATGGAGCGATTGGGCATTTGACGAAGGTGAAGTGAAAAAGCAGGGAACAGGGATTGGGGAGTAGGAAGAAAGCACTTCAGTGGAGTTTCAAAAATCGGCGAGTTGGCAAGTAAGCAGGCGGATGGTATGGAAGCGGAGCGTTCGGGGCAAGATCAAAGCGAACAGCGATGCGATGAAAAGCCATTCGATGAAAACAGGCAACGGTCTTATAGAACGCTTTACTTAATGCGCGGAAAGATGCTACTTTGATCTGCATCCCACGCCCCCGGAAGACAGGAGAATAACTATGTTTTGCCCACGCTGCGGCGCTGAGAACACGCCGGAGAACAAATTTTGCAAGAGTTGTGGATCGACGCTGGGAGCGGCGGGCGCCGCGGCAGCGGCTCCGCAGGCAGTGCCAGCGCAGGCCGCACAGTGGCAAGCGCCGCAACCCACCACCGCCGGGCGTAACGGCTCCTCCGGCAGCGGGTCTGCCGCAGCAAGCACCGCCGGGGATGGTGCCGATGATGTACCAGGCATACCCCGGAGGCCCGCAGCAGGTGTATTACGTGCCGGCAGTGGCGGCGCATCCGCACGCGCAGTCGGGGCTGCTGGAGGGTCTTCGCTCGCGCATCCGGGTGCTCTCATCGACGGATGCTCTGGAAGGATTCAGCCTGAAACAGATGTTCCAACAGGTGTTCAAACACCACGGCGTGGATGTGGTGGAAGAGTACATCATGGTGGGCACGTCGAAGACCACACCGCCGCTTGAGCAAGTGGAGACGGGCTGGCCGAATCCGTGGATGTTCTTCCGCCTGCTGGGAATCCTGGGGCTCGGGTTTGTCGCGCTGGCGATCTTGTTCCACTTCACCATGAACGAAAAAGCCGTTCCGGCGATCCTGTTCCTGGGCGCTTTCGCGGTGCCGCTGTCGACGCTGGTGTTGATTTTCGAAATGAACACGCCGCGCAACGTTTCGATGGTGATGGTGGGGAAATTGTTTATCGTGGGAGGCCTGACGGGATTAGCCACGGCGATGCTGGCCTATATGATCCCGATCTGCGGAAATATTCCGGGCATCGTGGAGGAATCGGCGAAGCTGCTTGCGGTGATTCTTGTGGCGCGGGGCGTTCGCTACAAATACGAGTTGAACGGAATCCTGTTTGGGGCGACGGTGGGCGCGGGATTTGCATGTTTTGAAACCTGCGGCTACGGATTCGACCAGATCCTCTCAGACCTTGACGCAGGTGATCCAGGCCGGGAATGTAGCGGGCGGTTTTCCAACGGCGCAGGGAATATCGGCCGCGGTCGAGAACATGATGGCAAATCTGGTGCTGCGCGGGGTTGAAGCACCGCTGGGCCACGTGGCGTGGACGGCGATTGCAGCGGGCGCGTTCTGGCGGGTAAAGGGAGCCAAGCCGGCGAGCGCGGCAATGCTGATGGACGGGCGGTTTTTGAAGGCGTTTGCGATTCCTGTGCTGATGCACACGACCTGGGATCTTTCGATTCTTATTCCAACGTTGCCAACCATTTTGGCGGCGTTCATTCTTCCCGCAGTTACGGGGCTGATCACCTGGTATGTTCTGTTCGGCCTGGTGCAGCAAGGGTTGAAGACAGGTGAAGGACGAGCAGGTAGCGCATTTGCAGGGCACGCTTGCGAATGTGGAAGCGACGCTGGGACTGGGAACGGTGAGGCCGCCGATGCGGCCGGCGCCGGTGGCATAAGAGCAGGGACTAAGGGACTGGGGACTGGAGACCAAGGGCCAGGGATTAGGGACTGAGGAACAATACTCGAGGAGAAAGAGCGTATGGCAGTTTTCTGCGGCAAGTGTGGCGCACAGTTGGAAGGCAATGAGCGCTTCTGCGTGAAGTGCGGGCACGATGTGACAGCGGCAGGGGCGGTTCCGGCAGCGGCTCCGACGCCAGTTGCGGCGGCACCACCACCTCCGTTGGCGCCTCCTCCGCAAGGCTATGCGGCACCTCCGCCTCCAGGCTATGGAGCGCCAGGACCGATTCCGGTGATGGGCGTGCCGCCGCCAGCACCGCCAAAGAAAAACAACATGATGTGGGCAGTGATCGCAATCGCCGCGGCGGCTGGTGGATGGTACTACTACCACAATAATCAGCAGACGCAAACGCCGGCGAACAATCCACCTCAGCCGGTAGCCGGGCCGACACAGCCGGGGGCGGCGGCGCACCGGGTGGTGGCGGTGGCGCTCCTGTGCAACCAGCAGCCCCCGTGCAGCCGGGAGGTCCCGGACCGGGAGGACCGAACGCGGCGCTGGTTCAGGCGCAGCAGTGGTCCAGCACGGAAGCGCCGGCCAATGGGCAGGTCCAGGTGCAGAACGGGAAATGGGTGAACGGGTCGAACGTCGCCATTCAGACTGCGGTGCTCGAGTGCGACCAATACAACGCGGCGCAAGCGGTTATCGCGCAAAATCAAACCAATTTGACGCTGAGTAACCCGCCGCTTGTTCCTGGGAACAACGCTACATTCAGTTCATTTAATGCGGGAACGATCGCGACGGGCGTGAATTCGGTGAATTGCGGCATTGTGGCCGTGACGCCGGCCGGCAACTGAGGCTGGCCTGGCAGCGGAGTTAGCGGAGCTGCCGGACTGTAAGCGATGGCGAAGCAGGCACGTGAGGTAGACAGGAGTCCGTTGGCGAGGCTGACGGGCGCGGTCTACCTCGCTTACTTTGCGACGACGATTCTCACGACGATTGTTCAGAGCCACATTCCTAAAGCAGCGGGAGAAGCCGGCAATTTGCTGGCGTATGTACTCTACGCGATCACAACGCTGCTCTTTTACAACCTGTTCAAGCCTGTGGACAGCGTCTCTCACTGGTGGCGGCGCTGGTGAGCCTTGCGGGATGCGTGGTTGGATCGTTCGGCGTTTTCAACGTGCCGACCTACCATGTGAATGTGCTGTACTTCTTCGGGCCATATTGCCTGCTGCTCGGAATTCTCATTCTGGGATCGAAATTTCTACCGCAGATTCTGGGCGCGCTGATGGTGCTGGCCGGATTGGGCTGGCTGTTGTTTTTGATTCCCGCGGTCGCGAAGCATTTTGGGACGGGGATTGAGGTGCTGGGCGTTGCGGCTGAGGGATTGCTGATGCTTTGGCTGCTGGCGCTGGGCGTGAACGTGCAGAAGTGGCAGAAGCAGGCGAGAGCTCAGGAGAAGGCCGAGAATATCAGGGGCTAAAGCCCCGCGATTCTTGCTCGTCGTTTTCGGCATGGCTGAAGCCATGCCCTGATACAAAGCCTTTGAGTTTGCGTTTGTGCTTTCCCACCCTTCGCCAGAAAGAAGGCGCGTCCAATGGATGGGGCACCCAGTTATTTGTGGTGGTGAAGACGAGAAAGCAAATGCAGGTCCTTCGACTCCCATCGCTGCGCTACCGAGGTCGCTCAGGATGACAGCCAGGATGGGGCAACGGCGCTTCTGTGCCACGGAGCAGTGCGGGGCCGGTTCCGTTTTCTTGCCTGGATTCCGGTTCTAGCTTCTTGATTCCGGTTTCTTCTTAAGAGTTTGGTGTGTTGCTTCCGGCGGTGGGCTGATTTTGAGTGGCTGCGCCGACGGAGACCTGCGCGCGGGTTTTGCGATAGACGTTGGCGACGGCGAGGGTCCAGAGAGGGACGAATTCGACACCGGGAATGAGCTTGGCGGCGAAGGAGGGCAGGAACTCCCAGTGGAAGCCGAGGAGCCACGTAAGCAAGCCGCCGATACAGAGGTCGATTACGTCGTCGGGGGGAGATGCGGCGCCTTCGAGGACAAAGGGAAAGACGACGATCTGGAGAATGTCGGCGACGACCGCGAGGATCATGGCGATGCGCAGGCGCGGACCGGCGGAGACTTTGACGGATTCGCGATTGAGGTCAGTGGGCGCGGGCATCGATTACATCATTAGGGTAGCGCGTCCGGCGGCTATTCGTAGCGGAGAGCTTCGATGGGGTCGAGGTTGGCGGCGCGGATGGCGGGGATCATTCCGCTGATCAGCCCGGTGATGACCAAGATCACGGTTGCGACGATCAGGGAGACGGGCGAAATGATCAAGTGGATGTCCGCGGCCTGGGCGTGCTTGGCAATGGCGCTGTAAAAGGTGATGCGGCCGACCGAGAGAGAAACAATATAGGCGAGTGCGATGCCGCCGACGCCACCGATAGCGGTGATGGCGAGAGCTTCAGCCATGAACTGAATGAGGATGTGATGGCGGCGCGCGCCGAGGGCCTTCTCAACTCCGATTTCGCGGGTGCGCTGCTGCACGGAGACGAGCATGATGTTCATCAGGCCGATGCCGGCGATGCCGAGGGTGAGCGCGCCGACCAGGGAGAGAAGAACCTGGAGACACATGGAAAGAATCTCAAACTGGTGAAGCTGGGTGCGGAGATTGGCGATGTGGATGGCGTCGCGATCGGTGGGGCGGAAATGATGAGCGGCGGCGAGGTTTTCGCGGATCGTGGATTCGATCTTCTGGTAGTCGCCGCCGCGATAGCCGATCCAGATACCGTCAATGTAATGGATGTCTTTTAGATCGCCCATGGTGTTGAAGGGAATGTAGACGGAGGTGTTGATGTCGTCGTTGGACTCTTGCATTTTGGGCTGGAGAACGCCGACGACCGTAAAATTTTCGCCGTTGATACGCACGGATTCGCCGACGGCCCAGGCGCCGGAGAAGAGCTTGGTCTTGGCATCGGAGCCTAGGACGCAGACGTGGGCGCGCTGATCGTCTTCGGCGCCGTTGAAGAATCGGCCCTGATCGGGATCAAGCTTGATGATGTCGGCATAGGAGGGGCGAGAGCCGATGACGGTCCATGTGTAAGTGTGCAGATCGTTCTCGACCGGTACGTCCTGAAACTCCATGGGCGAGATGTGGATGATTTCAGGGACGGCGGCGTTGACGCGGTCAACGTCGTCGAGGGTGAGGCGGACCTGGACCCCGGCTTTTTCTCCGCCGGCCTGCTGGGTAGTTTTGCCGGGGAAGATACCGATGGTGTTGGTGCCCCATTGGGCAAAGATGGCTTCAATGGCGTGGGAGAAGCCGTTGCCGTAGGCGAGGAGCAGCACGACTGTGGCGATGCCCCAGGCCATGCCGATGGTGGTGATGGCGGTGCGGCGGCGATTGAAGAGCATCGCCTCCCAGGCCTGGCCGAGAATGTCTTTCAGCATGGTTTACTCCTTGCGCAGGGCTTCTATGGGGTCAAGGTCGGCGGCCTTGCTGGCGGGGTAAACGCCGGCAGCGATGCCGCAGAGGATAAGCGTGCCGAGAGCGAGCGCCGCGGACCAGGGGACCATTCGAGGCGGATCGAAGCCGGGCATTTTGTCAGTGAGCGCGGCCTGCAAGAGGGCCATAAAGCCCCAGGAAACGGCGATGCCGATGAGCCCGCTGATGGCGGTGAGCAGAAGGCCTTCCCAGAAGAACTGTGCGAGGATGCTGCGCCTGGTGGCGCCGACGGCCTTCATGACGCCGATTTCGCGGGTGCGCTCGGTGACGGAGACCAGCATGATGTTGATGATGCCCACGGCTCCGAGGGCGAGCGTGACGACTCCGACGCTGCCGAGAAAGATATCCATGGCGGTGAAGATGACGCCAATGATATTGGCTTCCGTGATGGTGTCGAATTCGTTGAAGGCTTCAGAGAGCGACGGATCGAAATCGTGGGCCTCGGCGATGACGCGATGCACGGCGATATCTGCCGCGGTATTGTCGTTCTTTCTGGTGGGGTTGTACTGGATGGAGTTGACCGCGTCCTCGGGAATGTTGTCTCCCTTGAGAGGAAACAGCTCCTGCATGGTGGTGATGGGAATGTACATTTTTTCGTCGTCGTAGGTATTGTTGCCACGGCCGACTTTGGCGCCGATGCCGATGACGGTGAAATCAATTCCGTTAACGGTGATGGTCTGGCCGACCATGGGATGGCCCTGAAAGAGGATGGAGGCGGACTTTTGCGCGATAAAGACCACGCGGCGCGACTCGCGGACGTCTGCGTCATCGAGAAAGCGGCCGAAGGCGATGGGAAGGTAGCGGACGACGGTGTAGCTGGGCTGATTTCCGGAGAGATGGGCGGAGGTGTTGCTCCACTGGCTGACTTCATAGAGATCGGAGCGTGCAAGCTCGGCGGTGACGGCGCGGACCTCGGGCAGGGCACCAATGGCTGCTTCGTCACGAAGGGTGAGCTCATAAGGGCGCATGCCGGTGTGCTGATTGGGGAGCGCGGGGATGGTGCCATTCATGACCATCACGACGTCAACGCCGAATTGCGAAAGCTGTTTGCGCTGGCCTGAGCGGAAGCCTTCGCCGAGGCCCACAAGGACCAGCAGCGAACCGACTCCCCACGCAATACCGAACATGGTGAGGAAGCTGCGCAGCTTATTGGCCATGATGGCGCGGTAGACCTGCCCGAGAGTGTCAGCAAAACTGCGCATGAGAGTGAGACGGCCCGGAAACGGCTTGGCTTGCTCCTTGATATCCGGAAAACGCCTGCTGGCTCCTTATATTCGGAAACGGTCTGCTTGTTCTTTGTATTCGGAAACGGCTCGGCTTGCTTCTTCTATATGAACGATACGACGAATATAGGAGAGTGGTTCCCGCGGAAGGGATAGCCGCGTGCCTAGATCTGCGTTTCAATCCCGCAAACGGCTCCGCCGGACCCGCGATTTGGCCGGTTGGGCCCGGCGCCAAAGGGTTTTGCGTCATTGTGGAATTGCGATATAGAGCGAGATGGAACTGGGATGCATTGCCTTGCGTAGTACAGGCCAGCAGGTTACAACGGCAGTGAGTTACCGTCTGAACTTGTAGATCATTTTCATGTTTAAGGCATTCTGAGATCATTTTCCGGCAACGTACGCTCGGAGAGCAACGCTCTTCAGCGATTTTTGGGGGGACACCGTGGCAGCGTCCAAAAAGAACAAGAAACTTTGGATTTGGGTGGGCAGTTTAGGCGGACTCGTGTTGATTGTGGTGGTTTTCGCCTTGATTCATATCGCGAAGGGAGACCCGATTGACCCGAACCGGCTGGCGAAGGTGACCCGTGGCGATGTGGCCAAGTCCGTGGTGGCCACGGGCGACATCCAGCCGATCACGAAGGTTGAGGTGAAGAGCAAGGCCTCCGGAATTGTGGAAAAGCTATTTGTGGACATCAATGACCGAGTGCACAAGGGCCAGGAACTGGCGCAACTCGATCAGCAGGAGATTTCGGCGGAAGTTGACGCGCAGAAGGCGCAACTCGCCAGCGCGGAAGCCAACGTGACGACCTACGAGGCCAATATCGAGCAGGATCGAGTGACTGCCGCGGCTCCCGATCTGCCGATGTACAAGGCGACACTCGACCGGAATGTGGAGATGAATAAGGACGGCATCGTAAGCCGCCAGACATTGGACGACGCGAATCGAGATTACCTGGCGGCGCTGACGCGGCGCGATTCAGCGAAGGCGCAAATTGGCGTGGACACGGCAAAGCTGAAGCAGGCAAAGGCGCAGGTGCAGCAGAGCCAAGCCAGCCTGAAACAGCTTGATGAGCAACTCTCCTACACGACGATTGTGGCTCCGATGGATGGCGTGATTCTGTCGCGCGACGTGGAAATGGGCGACGCGGTCAGCTCGATCCTGGTGCTGGGGTCGACTGCCACATTGGTGATGACTGAGGGCGATACGTCGGAGGTGTACGTACAGGGCAAAGTGGATGAGGCGGACATCGCGCATGTGTACATGGGCCAGCAGGCGCGCATCAAGGTGGAGAGTTTTCACGACCGCACGTTCTACGGAAAAGTGACGAAGATTGCGCCGATGGGAGTGGAGAAGGACAACGTGACAACGTTTGAGGTTCGCGTGTCGATCAACAATCCCGGCGGGGAGCTAAAGGCCAACATGACTGCCAACGCCGAGATCCTGCTGGATGAGCACAAGGGCGTGCTGACGGTGCCGGAAGACGCGGTGATCTACGACAACAAGCAGAATGCGTCGGTTGAGGTTCCGGACAGCAGCAAGAAAGAGGGCTTTCGGAAGATTCCGGTGACGGTGGGGCTGTCGAACGGATCGGTGACGGAGATTACGAGCGGCGTGAAGGAAGGCGACCAAGTGGTTCTGCAGCAGTAGGCGCGGGTGCGGTTTAGAGGAAAGAACTTTCCCCTCAGGGGCTGAAGCCCAGAATCACTTCGTTGCGATAACGGCACGACTGAAGTCGTGCCCTGATACACGGCCTGTTGGTCGGGGTTTGTGCGATCCCGCCCAGTAGAAGGCGATCACAAGGCGCTATACTCTCCGTTGAACTTGGCGTAAGCGGCGGATACGCTTTCCATGAAGACCACCAAGCGAATAGTTCGGCAGGGCGATGCGACGGACGAGCAGAAACTCGCGGGCTTTATCGAGAAATTTGACTCTAGAAACGCAGCATTGATTTGGTCAGTGCGGAAAGTGATGCGCAGGCGCCTACCTACGGCCAATGAGCTGGTTTACGACAATTACAACTTCTTCGTGATTGGGTACTGCCCGACCGAGCGACCGTCCGATTGCATCCTCTCCATTGCGGCAGCGGCGAACGGAGTTGGACTGTCGTTCTATTACGGAGCCGCGCTGCCCGATCCGCATAAATTGCTTCTCGGCAGCGGCAGCCAAAACCGGTTTATCAGAATCGAATCGGCGGCGACGCTGAAGCGTCCGGAGATTGAGGACCTTATCGCCGCCGCGATCAAACACGCTGAAAAGCCGTTGCCTGCGAGCGGCAAGGGCAGACTGGTTATTCGATCCGTCTCGAAAAAACAAAGGCCGCGCCGTAGAGACTCGGACTAATGCGATTCAGAGGCGAGGCGGCAACTGCAGGTTCTTGGCTCCCGGGCGCGCTCAAGAGGGCACAGCGCTGGACTGAGGCCGAATTGGATTAGGAGGCCCGGTGTGATGTATGATGATTGATGTTTGATGCACATAAGGAGTGGGCTAAATGCGGACGACACTTGCAATCGATGACGACATTTTGGCCGCGGCCAAGGAGATGGCTACGAGCGAGGGAAAGAGTGTGGGTGAGGTGATCAGCGAACTTGCGCGAAACGCGCTGAGACCCACGATCACCAAGCGGAAAAGTCGCAATGGCGTCCCGCTCCTCCAGGTTCGTGCAGGCGCGCCGAGAGTGACGTCAGAGCTGGTGCGGCAGCTTCAGGAAGAGTTGCAGTGACGCGCTTTCTGCTGGATGTGAACGTTCTTATTGCGCTGATCGATCCTGTGCACGTGCAGCACGACCGGGCGCACGAGTGGTTCGCGGCAGAGGGCCGTGACGCGTGGGCCACTTGCCCGCTGACAGAAAATGGGGTGCTGAGGATCGTGGGGCACCCGCGCTACCCGAGCTCGCCCGGAACTCCCGCCGCGGTGGCGGAGCTGATGACCGGGCTGCTAGCACTCGGCGGGCATGAATTCTGGCAGGACGATGTGACGCTTTTTGAAACCGAGCGCGTGGATACGTCGCGGCTGTTGGAATCGAAGCAGGTGACCGATACGTATCTTCTGGCGTTGGCGCGCGCTCACGGCGGGAAGTTGGCCACGTTCGACCGCCGTATGGTGACAGCGGCGGTGACCGGTGGGGCGAAGACACTGCATTGGATCGAATGAAGTCGCGCCCTGAAACAGAGCCCCTGAATTGAGGGTTGTGCAATCCAGGTCCCAAATGCGAGGGACCGAGGGCTCCCCGCGCTCATAGTGAGTGTGAGTCTCGAGAGGCCGGACGCTCGGGGACTTTTGCGCCTAGTGGGCGAGGAGGTTTTCGTTGGCGAGGATGCGATAGAGGGTGGAGCGGCTGATGGCGAGCTGGCGGGCGGTGCGGAGTTTGTTGCCGCGGTTGAGGTCGAGGACGAAGTGGACATGCTGGCGGATGATGGCGTCGAGAGAGAGGTCGGCGACGCGGGCGACTTGCGGGTCAAGCATTAGTGCGCCGCCGGCGGAGGGGTTGGACCACTTATTGAGAAGGGAATTGAATTGCGGATGGAGATTGGGATTGAAGGCTGGGTTGAGTGCTGGATTCATGAGGGGATTGGCCAGGGAACTGCCGAGCGGGTTGGCCGCGGAGCCGGCGCCGAACGGCAGGTCGAATAGAGGCTGCAAGACGTCGGGCATGGCCAGGTCGGAGGCGCGGATGACGCCGTTGTCGGCGCGGAGAAGAGCATTCTCGAGGATGCCGGAAAGCTCGCGCACATTGCCGGGCCATGCGTGCTGGAGGAGGCGAGCGAGCGTGCCGGGCCCAAGAATGACGGGGCGCTGCTTATAGCGGGCGCAAATGCGGTCGAGGAGGAAGTGGACGAGCGGGGCGATGTCTTCGCGGCGCTGGCGCAGAGGAGTGACGGCGAAGCGAATTGCGGTGAGGCGAAAAGCGAGGTCGGGGAGCAGCAGTGCCCTGACCGGCCATCTGGCGGAGCGGTATTTGCGAAGATGCGAGTATGACCGGCGCGGCCGGGTGGGCGATCCTGAAGGCCTTTGAGGACGCCGAGGAGCAGGCTCTGACCGTGAGGGGCGAGAAGATCGACGCGATCGAGATAGGTGAAACCGGCGAGGGTGGAAGGATCGGCGTCAGTGGCCAGCCACTCGCGGGCGTCGCGGCGCTGAAAGGAAGCTGGCGGCGAGAGGTGAGCGGTCAAAGAGATAGCGGGCAAGAGTGTGCTTGCCGGAACCGTACTCGCCCTCAATGGCGGCGACCTGGAGATGGGGCGCGGCCATCTCGGCCTGCATGAGGAGCTTGCGCCATGCGGCGCTTACGCCGACAACGTGCGTTGAGGCAGTTGGAGATTCGAGCTCCACGAGCGCAAGGCCGGAGGCGGAAGGCTGCGCGAAAAATTGAGCGGAGGTCTGCATGAATCTCAACTTGCCTCGCTTGCCGAGGCAAGAGTGAAACTGCCTAGCCATCACAACTCTCATCGGCGAGGCGGGGGAAAACATGAATAGGGCAGGGAACCAGGGCCAAAGACGGAGCGAGGGACTAAGGGAGCTGAGGGACTGCGGGACTAGGGACTCGAGACGAGGACGAGGGACTAAGGGACGAGGGACTAAGGGACCAGGGACGAAGGGACTGAGGGACTGGGGAAGCGCGGTCTTGAGAGCGGGTTATACTCAAACATTCCAGCCGGGCGAATTCCAAAACCAGCATTGCTTGTTTGCAGAATCTGAGTGAGCAGGAATGCCAGCGGTGACTCCGTCAAAGGGACGGATGGATGGATGGTTTGCCGTGGGCGCAGGGGCGCATCGGTCGGGTGCGGGAGTGTGTCGTGGACGAACGGGGGCCGCGGACAGGACGGGCTGACAGGCTGCGGCGATGGGGCGTAGCGGCGTGGGTGGCTCGCGATTGCCGGATTCGCGGCGCTGCATGCGTGGCATCTGAGGGCGGATTTTCCCAATCGGTCGCCGTGGGTATTCGATTGGGCAAAGTTCACCGACGAGGGTTGGTATGGGGCTGCGGCGATTCGGGCGCACTTGTTTGGGCATTGGTATCTGGCGGGGGATTTCAATTCGGCGGTCGCGCTGCCGGTATGGCCGTTTGTGGAGTGGGTGCTGTTTTTCTTTACGGGCGTGACGGTGGAGGCTGCGCGCGGGCTGGCGGTGGGTTGCTTCTTTCGTGAGCCTGGCGCTGACGTACATGCTGCTGCGCGGAGCGAGGACCGAAGTGGATGGCGTTGCTGGCTGTGACGCTGGCGGTGACCAGCCCCTATCTTTACTGCTTTAACCGGCTGGCGATTCTGGAGCCGCTGGAGACAACGCTGACTTTGGCCGTGCTGAACCTGGCGGTGCGGCTGCCGAAGATGAAGCGGCCGGTGATTGGTTTCGATTGGAATCGGGCTGCTGTTTGCGCTGATGCTGCTGACGAAGACGACGGCTGCATTTCTGGCTCCGGCGGTTGGCTGGGCGATGGCGGCGTCGCTTTGGGAGAAGCGAAAGCTGGCGATGAAGTGCGCGCTGACGGCGGCGGCGAGCGCAGCCGTTGGTTATGGCGCGTGGATGGCGCTGATCGCGCGGGATGGATTAATGGGGGATTATGTTTATTTCTTTGCCGTTGCTAATGCCTACCCCGCGCCGCACGGGTATAGCTGGCCGCTGGCAGCTTTTTGGTGGTCGTTTCACGGGCTGCTTTGGATCGATCACAGCTTGACGCCGCTGGCGGTAGCGCTGGCACTGGCTGCGGCGCTGGCGTGGCTAGCAGGTTGGGCGCGGAGGCTGTGGCGCGATCCGGTGTTTGGCGCGGCCATTTTGGGAATTATGGGACTCATTGGGTTCATGACGATGAAGGACCATCCTCAGCCGCGTTATTTTGTTGTGCCGGCGTTTCTGGTTTTCATTGTGGTGGCGATGGGCGTGGCGGCACTCGTGGAGCAGGCAGGATGGGACTCGAAAAGTTGGATGGGCGGTGATTGCGGCAGTTGTGATTGCGGCGGGCGTTCACGGGATGGAGACGATGCGGTATGCGACGCACCCGGAATATACGTGGGTGAATGCGGCGACGCGGGTTAACACACTATATAGATACGCATCCGAACGGGAAAAGATTGATGGTGTCGACCAGCGGGGACGAGGTCACGCTGGTGACACACCTGCCGACGATCTGCGACGAGTTGAGCACTGAGGATCTGGCGGAGAAGTTGGGACGCTTCGAGCCGGGATGGTTTTCTTCATGGAACGACATTGACCCGAATACGCTGACGGATCTGCATACGCGGTACTCGCTGGAGCAGGTGGCGAGTTTTCCGGCGTTCGACGATCCTGACCGCAATGTTCTGGTGCTGTTCAAACTGCATCCGCTGCCGGGCGGGAAGGTGAGAGACGCCAGCGACCCGAGCCTGAGCGCTGTGTTGCGGGACGACGAGGTTGAGGTTCCGGTGGAGTAGGGCAGGGACAAATCGGACGAGGGACCAAGCGGACGAGGACGCCCGCACGACAGCCGGCGGGACGCCGGCGCTACAAGGACGAAGTGAGCAAGATGGCGGACAACTCGCCCGGGACGAACATTCATCTGACAACTGAAAACTGATGGGATTCCAAGGCGAAGGCGTGAGCTGGCGGCGGAGATTTCGCAGTAATTCCGCGACGATTCCGCGGCAATTCCGCGTCGATTCCACATGGCGGGATGATTTGTGAGCACGACCCGCGAGGGGCTATTTGTTGCCCGGGAGCAAGGCTCTTACGCCCTAAGACAGCAGTCACTCGACAGCGGTGTATGTGGATGATAGGCTTCCCGTGGCAATTCCCCGGCGTTTGAGATGCCGGTGGAGCAGCCGTTTTTTGAGCGGCTGCAAAACGTAAAGCATGGAGGGTATGTGACTGTAACAAATTGGGTGGAATTCTTTCTGGGCGCAAGCGTTTTTTCGCTCATTGCGGCCGTGATTTTTGCGCGGCAGGTTATCGGGTCTGAGATTGGGACGGCGAGTATGCGGAAGATTTTTGCGGGCCTCAAATTGGGTTCGATCAGCGAAGGCGCAGGGGCGCTGCTGAAGCTGCGGTATAAAGCAGCGGCGGTTGTGGCGGGGCTGCTTCTGCCGACATTCGCGTTCGGGCAAACGGAACACGCGGGTGGAGGCGAAGCCAACCTGACGCTGCCGGATTTGTCGACGCGTGAATTTTCTCGGGCATGAACGGACATGCCCTGCTGACGATCGGATTGCTGTTCTGCGCGGTCGGCCTGCTGTTCGGCCTGGCGATCTATGTGCAGCTGAAGAATCTGCCGGTTCATCGCACGATGCTCGAAATTTCCGAGATGATCTATGAGACGTGCAAGACGTACCTGGTGACACAGGGCAAGTTCATTCTTCTGCTGTGGGCTTTCATCGCGGTGATTATCGCGCTTTACTTCGGCTATCTGGCGCCGGTGCCGGGAAAATCAATTGCGGTTACGCTGCCGATTATTTTGGCATTCAGTCTGGTCGGCATCGCGGGCAGCTACGGAGTGGCGTGGTTCGGAATTCGCGTGAACACATTCGCGAACTCGCGGACGGCCTTTGCGGGACTGCGCGGCAAACCATATCCGGTGTATGCAATTCCGCTGAAGGCCGGCATGAGCATCGGCATGTTGCTGATCTCAGTGGAACTGCTGATTATGCTGTTCATCCTATTGTTCGTCCCACGAGACTATGCGGGCGCCGTGCTTCATCGGCTTCGCGATTGGCGAGAGCCTGGGCGCTGCGGCGCTGCGTATTGCCGGCGGAATCTTTACCAAGATCGCCGACATTGGCGCCGACTTGATGAAGATCGTATTCAAGATCAAGGAAGACGACGCGCGCAACCCTGGAGTGATTGCGGACTGCACGGGTGACAATGCGGGCGACTCGGTGGGCCCGAGCGCGGACGGCTTTGAAACTTATGGCGTGACTGGCGTGGCGCTGATCACGTTTATCTTGCTGGCGGTTAAGGATCCCACGATTCAAGTGCAACTGCTGGTGTGGATCTTCGTGATGCGCGTGGCCATGCTGGTTTCGAGCGCGGGCGCGTACTTCCTGAATGCCGCAATCGCCAAGGCGAAATACGCGAACTGCCGACGAAATGGACTTTGAGACGCCGTTGACCTCGCTGGTCTGGATCACGTCCATCACTTCCATCATCCTGACCTACATCGTCACGTACCTGATGATCCCCACTCTCGGCGACGGAACGCTGTGGTGGAAGCTGGCTTCGATCATCTCGTGCGGAACGCTGGCGGGCGCGATCATCCCGGAACTGGTGAAGGTTTTCACTTCAACCAAATCGAGCCACGTGAAAGAAGTGGTGAAGTCGGCGCAGGAAGGCGGAGCTTCGCTGGGGATCCTGTCGGGATTCGTGGCCGGCAATTTTTCGGCGTACTGGCTGGGACTCAGCATGGTGGCGCTGATGAGCATGGGCTACTACTTCAGCACGGGCACGTCCATGGTGGCCATGATGCTGGCTCCGGCGGTCTTCGCATTTGGCCTGGTCGCGTTCGGATTCCTGGGCATGGGTCCGGTGACGATTGCCGTCGATTCCTACGGGCCGGTGACCGACAATGCGCAGTCCGTTTACGAGTTGTCGCTGATTGAAAATGTTCCCGGGCATCGAAGCCGAGCTGAAGAGGGACTACAACTTCGACGTGAAGTTCGAACGCGCGAAACATCTGCTGGAAGCGAACGACGGAGCCGGCAATACTTTCAAGGCTTCGGCAAAGCCGGTGCTGATCGGTACCGCTGTGGTGGGCGCAACCACGATGATCTTCTCGATCATCATGGCGCTGACCGACGGACTGACCCATGACGTGGAGAAGCTGTCGCTGCTGCACGCGCCGTTTCTGCTGGGGTTAATCTGCGGCGGAGCGATGATCTACTGGTTCACCGGCGCTTCAACTCAGGCGGTGACTACCGGCGCTTACCGCGCGGTCGAGTTCATCAAGAAGCACATCAAACTGGACGGCGTGGAGAAGGCATCGGTCGCGGACAGCAAGAAGGTGGTGGAGATCTGCACGAAGTACGCGCAGAAGGGAATGTTGAACATCTTTCTCGCTGTCTTTTTCGCCACGCTTGCGTTCGCGTTCATGGAGCCGTTCCTGTTTATCGGCTACCTGATCTCGATTGCGATCTTCGGCTTGTACCAGGCGATCTTTATGGCGAATGCCGGCGGCGCATGGGACAACGCGAAGAAGGTTGTAGAGGTGGACATGCACCAGAAAGGCACGCCTCTGCACGATGCAACCGTGATCGGAGATACAGTCGGCGATCCGTTCAAAGACACTTCTTCGGTGGCGCTGAACCCGGTGATCAAGTTCACGACCTTGTTCGGATTGCTTGCTGTGGAGCTGGCGGTGACGCTGAGCGCGCAAAATCCGGTGCTGGCAACGTCGCTGGCAGTTGCGTTCTTCCTGGTTTCGGTGTTCTTCGTTCATCGGTCGTTCTATGGAATGAGGATTGACACCAAGGAGAGCAACTGATTTTGTTTTTTTCGGCCCTTTCCAAGGGCTGTCAGCAGAACTGATTCGGCCTCGCACGCCACGGCGCGCGGGGCCGATTTGTTTTTGGGGTGGGGGAGAAGCGACGGGGCATTCATTCGTCTTTTGAGACGACTTCTCTCACGATGGAGACCCAACTGAAGATGATGGCCACAGCGCAGCCGATGATGCCGGCGAAGAACATGAACTCCACGACGTGGATGGCCAAAACCGCCAATCTGAAGGTCAATGTCATGATGCCCGTTCGGGCAATGCGTCCTGCGGCTGAGACCTCCGGCGAATTTTCCGGGAAAGCGGCCGCCTGATTCTGAAATCGCTCTCACGGTAGAGGGGCACTCATGCATCGTCAATCTATACAAAGGTATAGTCGTGCTCGGAATGAGCATTGGGACGAGAAGACCGTGAGTCAACGGTGCATCTGAAGGGCTGGCTTTGGAGGCGGGTGGATTGGCAAAGTATGCCAACTCAATCATGATTGGCCGACGGCCCTGAAATAACCTCGAAAAACCCCCAATGTCCACAACTTGAACAGGATTGCCATAGAACTGCACCAGTCCTGCGCCTTGTGCCGGGGTCTGGACGGGGCTAGGGTTGGAAGAGTGAGTCGATAACAGTACTTGTGACTTGTGGACTTGGCGCGCTGTTGAAAAACTCGACGAAGTGAGACAGACATCGCTCAGCGGCTAAAGCCGAACTCAATATGCAGCACTTACGGCACGCGACCCACCCACAGGGTGGGTTCCCCGGTCGTGCCCTGACACTTCGTGCGTCTCCGAAGCAGCTTTTTCGCTGCCCAGTGGAGCGGTTCCCAGTGCCCCGGATTTGAGGCATAAATTGGCCGACAAACCCGCGACCGACAAGGGTGTTTCAAAGTTTCCACAGGCAAATGCCAATGTTTAGGGAGCAGATGCCCGAAATGTTACGAAAATACTAGATGTTGTGGTTTGTTCTTGACACGCACCATGGAGAGCGGTAAGTTTTCATCTGCGGCTGTAAACAGGCGGTTAAAAAACACCGGCGAAAACCGAGCAAATCCCGAGTGCAGGTGCTCCATCCAGCGTCTCGCGAGCGGTTAATTGAATCAAATTACCAGTCAGCGAGAACGGATCGAAAGTACGGCGAAAAGGGTACGGCGACAAGGTAAGAGCTGGATGTGACTGAGGGACCGCTGAAGACGCCAGGGTTCGCGAAGTTCGGTTTCCGATTTTTCTTTGGTTTCCAAATAGTTGCGGGTTGTACCCGCGCTCCGGCTGCGCTCGCCGGTGATAGGGCTTTTTACGTTGATTTTCGGGCTTTTTAGTTTGATTTTGATTTGCAGATTTGCCGATTTTGATTCAGGGAGAGTAACAAGATGAACGAGACTCACGTGCAGACTTCGACCGCTGCCTTCCCCACCACCGCCCGTGCGCAGGGCTTGACCTTTTCACGGCGCTTTTCGAGGGAGGGAGTTTCCCCCTACGACGAGATGCAATGGGAGCGGCGGACCGCGTCGATCACCGATACCAAAGGGCAACACGATCTTCGAGCAGAAGGACGTGGAGGTTCCGGTGGACTGGTCGATGACGGCCACGAATATTGTGGCCTCAAAGTATCTGCACGGGCAGATGGACACGCCGGAGCGCGAGACGGGCGTGCGGCAACTGGTGGCGCGCGTGGCGGAGACGGTGCGCGACTGGGGCATGGCGGGCGGCTACTTTGCCACGGCGGTGGACGCGGCGATCTTTCACGACGAGCTGGCGCACCTGCTGCTGACGCAGAAGGCGGCGTTCAACTCGCCGGTGTGGTTCAACGTGGGCTGCGACCGGCTGGAGCCGGAGGCGGACGGACAGAACTGGCACTGGGATCCGGTGACGGGCGGCGTGCAGTACTCGGCGACGGGCTACAGGAATCCGCAGTGCTCGGCCTGCTTCATCAACGCGGTGGACGACTCGCTGGAGTCGATTCTGACGCTGGCGAAGACCGAAGGAATGCTGTTCAAGTGGGGATCGGGCACGGGGACGAATCTGTCGTCGCTGCGCGGATCGATGGAACTGCTGTCGGGCGGCGGGCAGGCGAGCGGGCCGCTGAGCTTTATGCGCGGGTTCGACGCGTTTGCCGGAGTGATCAAGAGCGGCGGCAAGACGCGGCGCGCGGCGAAGATGGTGATCCTGAATGTGGACCATCCGGACATCGTGGACTTTATCGAGTGCAAGTCAAAGGAAGAGGCGAAGGCCTTCACGCTGATCAAGGCGGGCTACGACGGATCGGGGCCGGACTCCGAGGCGTTTTCGTCGATCTTCTTCCAGAACGCGAACAATTCGGTACGGGTCAGTGACGAGTTTATGCGCGCCTACGAGGCCGACGGGGACTTCACCACCTATACGGTGAAGGGCCACGAGCCGGTGAAGACCTACAAGGCGCGCGAGATCATGCAGCAAGATCGCCGAGTCGACGTGGCTGTGCGGCGATCCGGGAATGCAGTTCGACGACACGATCAACAAGTGGCACACGAGCAAGAACACGGCGCGGATCAACGCTTCGAATCCATGCAGCGAGTACATGTTCCTGGATAACTCGGCGTGCAATCTGGCGAGCCTGAACCTGATGCGGTTTGTGACGCCGGCGGGGACGTTCGACATTGCGGCGTACCGGCACGCGATCTCGGTGCTGATCACGGCGATGGAGATCCTGGTGGACAACTCGGGATATCCGACCGAGGCCATCTCGCGGAACTCGCACGACTACCGGCCGCTGGGACTGGGCTATGCGAACCTGGGCGCGCTGCTGATGTCGTTCGGGCTGCCGTACGACTCCGAGGCCGGACGCGACCTGGCGGGGAGCATGACGGCGATCATGTGCGGACAGGCGTATCTGCAGTCGGCGATTATTGCGGCGCAGTGCCCGCCGCTGAGCTCGGCGACGCCGCTGACGGCGAGCGTGGAGCACCAGGGCGGAGCGTGCCCCGGCTACTACGTGAACCGCGAGCCGTTTCTGGACGTGATCCGGATGCATCGCGCCGAAGTGAACAACATCGGCAAGTCGCGCAGCGCGGGCGAGCCGTTCATGGTGCCGCAGCTTGAGGCGCTGATCGACGCCAGCCGCGAGTGCTGGGATATGGCGCTGCTCTACGGCGAGCGCTATGGCTACCGCAACTCGCAGATGACGGTGCTGGCGCCGACGGGAACGATCGGCTTCATGATGGATTGCGATACGACGGGCATTGAGCCGGACCTGGCGCTGGTGAAGTACAAGAAGCTGGTGGGCGGCGGCATGATCAAGATCGTGAACAACACCGTGCCTGCGGCGCTGTTCAAGCTGGGCTACGACGACGAAGATGTGAACGCGATCGTGAGCTACATTGATGCGACGGGCACGATCGAGGGCGCGCCGGGCATCAAGCCGGAGCACCTGGCGGTGTTCGATTGCAGCTTCAAGCCGGCGAAGGGCACGCGGTCGATTCACTACATGGGGCACATCAAGATGATGGCGGCGGCGCAGCCGTTTCTGTCGGGCGCGATTTCAAAGACGGTGAATCTGCCGCACGAGGCCACGGTGGACGATGTGGCCGAGGCCTACGCGGAAAGCTGGCGGCAGGGCATCAAGGCGGTGGCGATTTATCGCGACGGATCGAAGGGCACGCAGCCGCTGAACGTGAGCATGGATGCGAAGAAGGAGCCTTCGGCGCTGGATGCAGTGGGCGGCCGCGTGCTGGGCCATCTGGCGGCATCACAACCGGCTGCCGAAGCCGACGTGAAGTTGCTGGAGGCGCACGGCGCTGACAAGGTGGAGGTGAGCGCGAAGCAACTGCTCGCGACGGCGCAGGCATTCCAGAAGGCGCTCGAGGAGATTGCGACGGCAGCGGCGGTTCCGGTGCTGACGGCGACGCCGACGCCGGCGATGAATGCCGCGACGGAGATTCCTCGCGAATCGCAGGATCTGAATGCTCCGCCGCGCGCGATGCGCCACCGGCTGCAGGAGGAGCGCGCATCGATCACGCACAAGTTCTCGATCGCCGGGCACGAGGGCTACATCACCGTGGGACTGTATCCGAACGGCCAGCCGGGCGAGATTTTCATCCGCATGGCCAAGGAGGGATCGACGGTGTGCGGGCTGATGGACGCGTTTGCGACATCGATTTCGCTGGCGCTGCAACACGGCGTTCCGCTGAAGGTGCTGTGCGAGAAGTTCGCGCACACGCGCTTTGAGCCTTCGGGCTGGACGGGCAACGAGCAGATCGGCTACGCGAAGAGCCTGATGGATTACATCTTCCGCTGGCTGAGCCTGCGCTTCCTTTCGGGCCAGCAGTTGACGCTGTTCGCGGGGCTGGCTCCGCAGGCGCCGCAACTGGCCGCACCGCCGAGCCTGATGGCCAGAGAGCGATGCTGGACGAGGATGAGCCGGCGGCTGCGCAGAGCCAGATGGCACAGCTGGCGGAGGAAGTGGCCAAGCGGCTGAATCAGGTGACGACGACCGGCTCGGCGACCACAGGCGGGCATTCGGGCGGCGGCATCGCACCGGAGCCGCAGGCGGGAGCGGGCGGAGCGCGGCGGATGACCGAGGCTCAGGCGCACTCACAATCGACCGCGGCGCCGGCGGCAGGCTCGTCGCAGGTGCCGAGCATGCAGGATCGCGGGCTGTATCATGCGGCCGATGCGATGCGCGACATGTACGACATGGGCGACGCGCCGAGCTGCGGAACGTTGCGGAGCGATCATGGTGCGCAACGGGAGTTGCTATCGCTGCATGAGCTGCGGGTCGACGTCGGGCTGCTCTTGAGAGTGGGTGCAGTTTAGAACCAGCGCGATTGAAATAATTCGGGGGACGATTAAGGCCAGGAGAAAATCTCCTGGCCTTTTTGTTTTGAAAAGCTGGGCGACGCCGCAATTCGCGATGGCGGACGGAAAAGATTCAAAGCGCAGGGTGCCGAGTGGCGGTAATGTGGGCGGAGTTCAAGAAAACTGCGGTAGAATCTGGGAAAGTAAGATTCCCCCCGAAATTCTGGATCAGGTGAAACCTGCGATGACGACGCAAAGATGGAGCTGCGTTTGGGCTGGTCCCATGTGCGGTTTTCTGGGGGCACTGGCGGTCTTCCTATTTACGGCGGCCGGGATGCGACTGGAAGCGCAGTCGGGTGCGCCGGCGACGGATACTTTTGCCAACAACGCTTCACCGGCCACGGTGTATCACGACGCGTACTCCAGCAGTTGCGACGAAAAGAATGGCACGAAGCCTGGCAATGGATAGCCCTGACCCCGCGGTCTGCTTCGACCAGCCTGCAAGGCCAGAATGGCGGATGTCCTATCGGGGGAATGGGCTCGACGTTTGCAGGGAAGACGGGCAACATTTGCCACTACTGCCAACCGCGGCCGCAGGGGAACGTGATCGTGGTGCCCAACGAGGGGAACGGCGCAGCTTACGCGGCGTATCAGCAGGGTTATGTGTGCTCGGCGAATCCGGGGGACGGTTGCTACCTGACCTGCTACGGCACGAAAAAGTTTACGCCGCCGTCGAGTACGGCTTTGAAACCGGGATCTGGAAATAGCGAGACGCCGCCGAGCGGAAACGGCGGGCCGCCGCCAATCAAAAACGAAAATGCGCGGTCGCCGCTGGTGGGTCACCTGATTTTCGATGTGCCCGATGCGTGCCATCCGGCCGGGGTGGAGCAATATAACGTTTGCGATTATCCGAATTTGCCGCGGCCTGCGGGATGCACATGCAGCAGCGCTGCGCAGCCGGCCAAGCCCGCAGCACAGCCTACGAAGCCGCAGGCAGCGCCGCCGTTGCAAGCCGCGTCGGACTTCAGCGATAAGCTGGCGGCCGATGCGGAGACCGTGCTGCAGAGCGCGGGACGAATCTCAAAGGCGATGACGGACGCGATGGACGTGACCAAGCACAACAACGTCGGGATCAATGTGATGTTGATGTCGAGTTTGGGCGCTCTGGGTAAGACGATGAGCCTGGTTGCGCAGCAATACAAGGCACTTGCTGCTGCCAGCAACGCGGTGGCTGCGGCGGAGCAGACGCCGATTTTGGAGATCGCGGGCGAATCCGCGGCGGAATCCGGAACCTTGGCGAGCGAGGCTGAACAGGCCGCCGCGCAAGCGGCAAAGGCTGGATCTGCAGCGACGGGAACGGCGGTGGGAACGCCAGCGGGGACGCCGATGGGTACGCTGGGTGGAGGAATGGTTGGGTTGTTGCCCTACCAGGAAGGGATGACGTTTCTGGGCAAGTCGTTCATACAGACCGTGGGAGACTTGCCCTATTGCGGCGTACTGAGTTGCGCCCGACTTGGGCAATTGCTCCAGGCCAACGCTCCATTGGCAAAGGCATTTGAAGCGGTCCAGGTGGGGGCCGAGGGCTCAACGCCTGCGCAGATGGCGGCTGGACTGGAAAAAATGGGCATCGACGCTCAGATTGCAACTGGCACAACGGCGGCAGCTACTATGGCGAAATTGTTGGGTCAGGGAAAGCCGTTAATCGCCGGCGTCGAAATTTTCGGTCCCGGAGGCACGCCCGTGGTCGGAACTTCGGGACTGCACGCGGTTGTGATTGAAGGGGCAGAGTCCATAGGGAATGTGCCGGGCTTTAAGATTTACGACCCGGCCGGGTGGTACTACTGGCAACCAGTGACGACGTTTTTCAAGTACTTCAGCGGTGTGATTGTGCACACGCAGTAGATTAAGGCGCAGGCTACTGCGGCAGCATTGGCTGCTCGTCGTGGCTGTTGCTGTTGAGCTCGTCCTTTTCTGCGATGCGTTCGCTCCCTGGCGATACACTGCGGTCGCCGGTGCCGCCGGTCTCCAACAAAGCCGGCAAAACGCTTGCGCAACCTGTCCAACTTTAGAAGCGCAGGGCGAAATGAGGGTGGGGTAGAATCGTCGCAAGCAAACTTCCCCCCAAATTCCCGAATCGAGCGAGTATGGCCATAACGGAGCGAATACGGGACCGCATCTGGGCCGTAACGGGAACCCTGGCGCTGATCTCAGTTGTTGCTACGGGCGCGTGCGCGCAAGAGCAGCCAACGACGTCGCAGAAGACGACAACGCTGAAGACCGGAATTACCTACGAGGACCAGTCTTCAGAGAGCTGCGAGAAGCAAAACGAAAATAATCCGTACACGGGCATGGACCCGCTGACTTGTTACGGCGTGATGGCGCCGACGGATTCGCGCGGGCAATGCAGCCTGGGCGGGATGAAGGTGTGGAAGCAGCAAGGCAACACCTGCTACTACTGCTCGCCGATTACTTCGCCACCGAACACGATCATCGTTCCGATGGACCAGGTGGGCGCGGCGGACAACCAGGGCTTCAGATGCGGCGAAGATCAAGCCGATGCGTGCATGGCGATATGCAGCGGCGGAAACACGTACAGCCCACCGCCGGGGACGGTGGTACAAGGCGGAGGTCCGGGATTGCCTCCGACGCCGGTGCCTGCGGAGGGAGGTCCGCCGCCGAATTACGCGCCACATCCAGGGCCACCGCCGGTGGCTCGGCGCAAGAAATCCGTGCTTGCCGTTTGGGCCGGGAGGGTACGACTACTGCGCGAATCCGGCGGGGACGCAGCCGGCGGGATGCGAGTGCAGCAAGAATCCAGCGCCGAAACAGAATCCGCCAACCAAGAAGCCGCAGACAAATCCGATTGCCGATGCGGGGCAATTATCTGCGGGGCGTGGTGGACGGATTTGGCGGCTGCATTCAGGGACTAGGCAACGGAATTGGCAGCATGATGGCGGGCGCGGGATTTTTTGCGCAGGGCGATTTTGTGAATGCCGCAAAGGCGTGGGGGCTCTCGCCGGGCCAGTCCATTGTGCTGAAGGGCATGTACGCCGAGATGACCACTCCTGTGGTGGGGCAAAATATTTCGCCCTACCAGCAGGGAGTGACCGCGGGGCGACGACTGTGCGCATATGCGGCGATTCCGGGCACGGTGAAGGCGATTGGCACTGTTGCGGGCGGGGCGCTTTCTCCGGGATCGACGTTTACTAATCCGATCAAGGGAGGGGCGCTGCAGGACGCGATCAACAGCGCGCCGAAGACGATTGCGAATAAATGGGTGCAGACGCCGAAGGGGCCAGTGCAACTGGGCGCTTATGCCGGGCAGGGCAGCTTTGCCAGCGTTTTCAAATATGGTAAAGCGAGCGTGATGAAACTCAGCAGGAATAATCCCGAGACGATGGGGTACGGTCCGGAGTCACTTGAGGGGCAGGCAACGGGTGCGGGACGGGTGAGCGGGGCGGGAGTGGAGACTCCGAATGTGTCGAATCTGGAGCCGGGCGGCACGAGCCAGCCCTCGACATTGGTTGCGGATAATGTGCCGCAGAAATATCCGGGCGCTTTTCAACTTTCGAACGCGGAGTACCATACGCTGAATGCAGCCGAACAAGGCCAGGTGTTGAATGCAGTGAGCAACGCGGCCGACCAAATTGCCAAGCGCGGTTACGTGCTGCTCGATGTGAATCCGGGTAACTTTTCGCTGCAGAATCTGGGCAATGCGATGAAGGCGATCATCCATGATCCCGACATGGTGATGACGGTTGACGAGATCAAGAATCTAGCGCCGAATTCGGTGCCGAGGGGCGTGCTGAATTATGCGCTCGATGTGGCGGGACAGCCGGAATTCCTGAACCAGGCCGTTTACGGCGCAGTCGCTGACGAATGCTCTTAATGTGGCGCGCGAAAGATTGATTACCGGGATTACGAACGTGAGCAGCTCGACGGTGAAACCGCCAGCGCCGTGACGGCGGCCGATTACGTCGGGGATGGGCGACCGAGTTGAGCTGCAAAGCTGGACATTTGGGCGCGTGGTAGGATTTGCGGAGACTGCGAGGAGTTGATGGCTGGGGCGGCTCCGGGCAATATCCCAAATACGAAAGCGGTCCGGATTACGCGCCGCGAATGGATTGTCATCCTCCTGCTGGTTCTCTCGGTGGTGATCAACTACGTTGACCGCAGCAACCTGGGGCTGGCGATGCCGCTGCTGGAGCGGCAGTTTTCGTTTTCGGCTTATCGCGCCGGCGAGTTGTTGTCGGCATTCTTCTGGACCTATGCGCTGGTGCAGCTTTTTGGGATTGCGGGCGAGCTGACCGATCGTTTCCCCGTGGGCTGGGTGCTGATGCTCGGGTACCTGCTGTGGTCGACGGCCACGGCGTTTACGGGACTGACAACGAGCTATGCGGCGCTGTTCGCGCTGCAGCTTGTGCTGGGGCTGGGCGAGTCGGTCGCGTATCCATGCTATTCGCGCATCTTTGCCGCCATGCCGCAGGAGCATCGCGGGCGGGCGAATGCATTTATCGACGCGGGGACGAAGCTGGGGCCGGCGGCTGGCGCGTTTGTGGGCGGACTGGTGCTGGTGCATTGGGGCTGGCGCATGCTGTTCGGGATCTTTGGAGTGGGCGCGCTGGTCTGGATGGTGCCGTGGTACTTTGCGATGCCGCGCGGGGGGCCGAGAGTGGAATCGGCAGGCGGCGAGAGCAATGCGGAGCGGCTTGGCGGGGCGACGCCGGATTCTGGGACCGAGCGGGCGCATCGGCTGGGTCGATTGCGAAGATGTTGCGCTTGCGATGCGCGTGGGGAACGACCATTGGGCATTTCAGCGGGAATTACTTTTACTATTTCCTGCTGGCGTGGCTGCCGACGTACCTGGTGCAGGAGGAGAAGCTTTCGATTCGCAGCATGTCGAGGCTGACGGCGGCGATTTTTCTGCTGATTGCGTGCACAACGCTTTTGTCGGGATGGATCTCGGATCGGCTGATCGCGCGCGGCGAATCGGCGACCGCAGTGCGGCTGAGCTTGGTGGTAGGCGGGCAGGCGATGGCGTCGAGCCTGCTTGCGCTCGCGCTGGTTCACGGACATCCGCTGGTTTCGCTGGGACTGCTGGCGATTGCGTGCGTGGGGCATGGAGGATACGCTTCGAATCATTGGGCGATTGCGCAGACTCTGGCGGGACCGGCGATGGCGGGGCGATGGTCGAGCCTGCAGAACGGGCATTGCGAATTTTGCGGGGATCACTGCGCCGTGGGTGGCGGGGATGATTGTACAAACGTGGGGGAGCGCGCGACTGGCGTTTGTGGTGGCTGGAGGAGTGGCGCTGATTGGCGCGACTGTCGTGGGCATTGCTGGTGCGGCGCGTTGAGCCGGTGAATTGGGAAGCGGTGTGACGGCGCGCGGCGATGGCGGAAGTTCTTGTTTTCTTACCGAATTGTCGCGCGCGCTTCGAGCTTGCGGATGGATTTGAGCATTTCGGCGAGGTTGGATTTGCCGATTTCGCTCTCGAATTCGTTTTGCATTCGGTCGAGGGCGGCGATGACACGCATGGCGCAGCGCTTGCCTTGCGGCTTAAGCGTGAGCAAGTAGGCGCGCGCGTCCGCAGGGTCGATTTTGCGCTGCAAGAAGGCCTTTGGCTTCGAGCGACGAGATGCAATGGCTGAGGTTGCCGCGCGTGGTGGAAAAGGTTTCGGCGAGTTGCGAGGGCTTGACCTGGCGCGGCGCCTCAAAGAAGAGAGCCGCGAGGACAAGAGCTTCAAGAAAGCCGAGATCGTCGGCGGCGAGGACGCGCGCGGCGAGCGACTCGAAGCGGCGCGCTGCGCGGTTGACGGCGAACATGGGGCTTTCGCGGAGGAAGGCGTCGATGCGCATGGCGAGTGGAATTAGTTTAGCACTTCAACTATTCACGATGATACAAAATCGTTGTTGCGCGGCGCCGCCTTCGGCGGCGATTCTTTAGCTGAGCGATTCAATGAGTCGAGCGCAATCGAAAAAGATCATCGGAGTGGTGGGACTGCTGTTGCTGGGAGTAGTAGCGCGAGTTGCCGCGGCACAGGACGCGGCTGCGACGAATGTGGCCGCGCAAAATGCTCCTGCGCAAAATGCGCCGGCAGCTCCGACTGCGCCGGTAAAAGGCAATTCGGAGACCATGGTTGTGCTGGGGACGGCGACGCCGGTGCCGCTGGCCGAGTCGCAACGGTCGGTGGAGATTTTGCCGGTGAAGGCAGAATCGCTGGCTGCCGAGTCGCCGCAGGATTTCCTGCGCCAGGACTCGTCGGTTTTTCTTGAGGAGCGCGGCGCGGGCGGCGGACAGGCTGACCTGGTGCTGCGCGGCGGCAGCTTTGAGCAGACGCTGGTGCTGCTGAACGGATTTCGCATCAACGACGCGCAGACTTCGCACCACAATCTCGATCTGCCGGTTCCGCTGGAGGCGATGGAGTCGATTCAGGTGCTGGAAGGCGCGGGATCGACTTTGCACGGAGTGGATGCGCTGAGCGGGGTGGTGGATTTCTTGACGGCGGCACCGGATCACGATTCGATTTTTCTGCGCGGCGGCGATGGCAGCTCTCGAGTCGAACGAGGAGACGCTGCTGGCTGGAGCGACGCATGGGCGATGGAGCGGACGCGCGACGGCGGAGCGGAATTTTTCGACGGGGTTTATGGCCACGCCGGCATACACCGCTCCTACATACGCCCCCGGCTGCACACAATTGCAGATGAATCGCGATTGCCTGAATGACCGCGATTACCGCAACGAAGACGCATCGACTGAGAGCTGGCTGGGCACTCGGCTGGGCGTGACGGATTTGCTTTTTGCTGGAAGTGACCGGTCGTTTGGGGCGAACCAGTTTTATGGTTCTTATAATTCGTGGGAGCGGACCAAGGGGTGGTTCGCATCCGCGCGGCAGGAGCTGGGAAGCCAGACCGAAGCGGCGTTTGGCTATCGGCGCCACACCGACGACTTCGTGCTCTTGCGCAACGATCCCGCGTTTTACGAGAACAACCATATTGATGGCTCGTGGCAGGGATCGCTGCGGCGCACGGAGAATTTGCCGGGGGGCGCGCTGCTGCTGATGGGCCTTGAGGCGGATGGGGACAGCATTCGCAGTAATAATCTCGGCCTTCATGCGCGGAATCGGGGCGCGGGCTACGTGGACCTGGACCTGCGGCCGGCGAAGAAGCGCTGGAGTTTGTCGGTGGGAGCGCGCGAGGAGATTTTTTCGGGCGGCGCGCAGGCGGTGTTTTCGCCGGAGCTGGCGGGAAGTTTTCGCGTGGCGAGCAGCCTGAAGTTGCGCGCGACTGGCGGATACGGATTCAGGATTCCGACTTATACCGATCTTTATTACTCCGATCCGTCGACGCTGGGCAATCCGAATTTGAAGCCGAGTCGGCGTGGACCGGGGATGGAGGCGTGGATTGGACGCCATCGACGAAGGTGATGCTGTCGGCGACGGGATTCTATTCGCAGCAGCACGACACCATCGACTATGTGAGGAGCGCGACGCCGAATCCGAATCTTCCGGCTGGCTGCCCGGCGAATATCTGGTGCGCGGACAATCTGAATGGGCTGAGCTTTGCCGGAGTGGAGACGAGTTTCACGTGGATTCCGAAGAAATCGCAGACGGTGCGGATCGAGTGGACGGCTTTGCACGGCGCGCAGACTGCGCTGCATGGGCTCGAGTCGGAGTACGTGTTCAATTATCCGGTCGAGAATATTCACGCGTCGTGGAGCTGGGCGATGGGGCACGATATTGTTCTGACGAATGCGGTGCAGCTTGCCGAGCGGTACCAGCAGACGGTTTATCCGGTGTGGAACGCGACGCTGACGCGCGATACGTGGAAGGTGCGGCCGTATTTGCGACTCATGAATGTGAGCAATACCGGCTACCAGGAGATCACCGGCGTGAACATGCCGCCGCGGACGATTATGGGCGGAGTGGCGGTGCAGGTGGGGCGGTGAAGAAGCAGGGAACAGGGAGCAGCGAATAGGGATAGGCTCATTGAGAGCGCGGGTTTGGCTGGCTCAGGCCAGATGCTTCTTGAGGAATTCGAGGGAGCGCTGGCGGGCTTCTTTGGCGGCGGCGGCGTTGTAGCTTGGGCGCGGATCGCAGTTGAAGGCGTGGCCGGCGTCGTACCAGAAGATTTCAACTTCAGGGTGCGCGGAGTGGACCTTCTCGACGTCGGCGGCGGGAATGTGCGTGTCCTGGCTGCCGAAGTGAAACATGACCGGGCAGGTGGGATTTTCTGCCGGCGTAGTTGCCGATGCGGCCAGCGTAGTAGCCGACGGCCGCGGCGGGATGAAGGCGCGTGGCGGAGAGCCAGGCCATGGTGCCACCGAGGCAATAGCCGATGACGCCGACCTTCTTGTGCGTCGCGGCGGCGGCATAGTCGAGAGCAGCGGCAATGTCGAGGACCGCTTTATCGATGTCGAACTTTGGGAAAAGGCTCATGGCGGTTTGCATGCCGGCCGGATCGTAGCCGAGTTCGATGCCGGGTTGAATGCGGTCGAAGAGCGCGGGGGCGACGGCGAGGAATCCGTCGCGCGCCCAGCCATCGGCGACGGAGCGGATGTGGGCGTTGACGCCGAAGATTTCCTGAAGAACGACGAGGCCGGCGATTGGTTCGGACGCTGGATGGGCGACATAGGCGCTGAAGGCGTGGCCGTCGGTTGCGCGCAGAGTTACTGATTCACTCATGGATGAAATTCCTCAATGGCAAAATCGAATTTCGGTGCTGCAGTGGCGATTCCAGTATGTATGGCTGCGGCGAGGAGGATCAAGTGAGGCTTGAATCGGTTTTCGTTCGGTTTGGGCGTGCGTTCAGGGGCTAAAGCCCGCGATCTTTTTGCGGCAATGACGGCACGACTAAAGTCATGCCCTGACACTTCGTGCTGTTCCGGAAGATTGTGCCGGCTCTCCTGGGATGAGAAAACTCAGTTGACGCGTGGCGGTAGCTGGAGGGGCTTGCGTGGACCGAGATCGTCGCGCACCAAGGTGAGGCCCAGGAGCAAGCGTTCAAAACTCGAGGAAAGACGAGCGAAGAGCGGCGCTTCCTGCTCGTACTCAAAGAGATTGAACTGGCTGACGATGAAGTAACTGTGCTTACCGACACGAATGAGCTCGTCGATACTGGGGTTGGGACTCGGGCTGGGACTCGAATGCGGGCCCTGATGGCGGCGGTGGCGGCGGCTGGAGCCCGTGGCCTCAGGGTACATGCCGGCGACGAATAGAGAATAGTCGCCGATGTATTTGCGCAGCGCGCGCTCGGCATCAAATGAAGACGCGGAACCGTGAACGGGGTCGGCGGCACGCTCCATCTCTTCAAGGTGTTCAACGGGGCGGCCTTCGGCATCGCGGATGCTGTAGAGCTTGTCGGACTGGGAGAAATCGCAGAGGATACGCGCGACGTAGGCGGTGACATCGGGATCGTGCAGACCCAGTTTGCCTTCATAACTATTGCGCACGATCTGCTGGAAGAAGGGTTCGAGCGGATGAGGCTGGGCCTGCATACACACCTCCCAAGCGGAGCCGGATTGCAATCGACTCCGTAAAGCAAAGCGGCTGTGCGCGAGCAGCCGGGTTCGCAGCCTATAGCTCGCTGCTGTTCCCTTTGATGCTGCGCGGGAAGGCGCCAGCGGCGGCTCGATTTACAAATTCTTAACACTGAGATTAGCGCAAGAGTTGCGTTTGGCAAGAGGAGTGGTCAAGTTTGTTGGCAGAGGCGAGGGGTGAGTGCGAAGAGATGTAAGAACCTGGACGGGCGGATACGAGAGTTGTGCTATCCCACCCTTGCCGCAAAAACAAATGCGCGGCAAGGATGGGGCACCCATTTATTTGTGGGAAGTGAGGGGAGTGATGGGGGCGGGTTCGTGGTTTCTCACCCTTCGCCGGATTTACAAGACGCAGGTCCTTCGACTCCCACCGTCCGCCGTGGCGGACGATGGTCGCTCAGGATGACAGCCAGAATGGGGCAACCGTTTTTTCGGGGTGGATGAAATGCGGCGCCTAAGCGGCGCCTAGACCGTGGCTGGGGTGCGCTGCTCGAGCTCGGCGAGGCGCTTGGCGAGCAGCGCTTCGAGCTTGACCAGAGCGGCGGAGAAGCCCTCGATGCCTTCCTTGAGCTTGTCGGTGGCCATGGGGTCGGCGGCGTGCATGCGGTCAAAGGTGGCTTTGTCCATGGCGATTTTCTCAATTTGCAAGTTCTTGGCATTTGCGGGATCAAGCTTGCGCGGCAAGTCGCCTTGAGTGGACTCAAGCTCGGCGAGAAATTGCGGCGAGATGGTGAGCAGGTCGCAGCCGGCGAGCTCGGTGATTTCGCCGATGTTGCGGAAGCTGGCGCCCATGACGACGGTTTTGTAGCCGAATTTCTTGAGGTAGTTGTAGATGCGCGTGACCGATTGCACGCCGGGATCGTCGGCGCCCTGGTAGTCCTTGCCGGTATCTTTCTTGTACCAGTCGAGGATGCGACCGACGAAGGGCGACATGAGCGTGGCGCCTGCGTCGGCGGCGGCGATGGCCTGATGAATGCCGAAGAGCAGCGTGAGATTGCAGTGGATGCCATCCTTCTCGAGGACTTCGGCGGCGCGAATGCCTTCCCACGTGGAGGCGATCTTGATGAGCACGCGATCGCGGCCAATGCCATCCTTGCGGTACATCTCGATGATGTCGCGCGCCATTTGGATGGTCTTTTCGGTGTCGTAGGAGAGGCGCGCGTCGACTTCGGTGGAGACACGGCCGGGGATGATGGCGAGGATTTTCTTGCCGAAAGCTACGGCCAGCCGTTTGAAGGCGAGGTTGGCGACGGCCTGATCGGTCGCGCCTTCGCCCAGCTCGTTGCGCGCGTCCTTGAGAACGCTGTCCACGATGGGTTGGTAGTGGGGCATCTGCGCTGCGGTTGTGATCAGCGAAGGATTCGTGGTCGCGTCCTGGGGATGGAACTTTTCCATGGCTTCCATGTCGCCGGTGTCGGCGACGACGACAGTAAATTTGCGCAGCTGTTCAAGTAGATTTGGCATGATTTCTCCTCAAGAGGAACGCCGGATTGAAGCGGGCGTCCCAAGCTGGATCTCGCGGGGCGTCCCACGGCAACAGTGTACCTCTTCTTGTTTAAGATGCGCTGAACGGAGACGAGGTCACAAGTTTGCGTTGATGCCACGACAGCCGCTTAGGGTTTCGCTTGCATCGGGCAATGGCGATCGATAACAATCCGGAAAATGGCAGAATCCAGAAAACGGCACAATCTGGAAAATGGCACTATCTGGGAAACGGCAAAGGCGATTTTCACGAAGATTTCAGCAACGGAGGAACTTTATGGCAAGAGACATCATTCGAACGCCGAACGCGCCGTCTCCGCCGGCAACGTACAGCCAAGCGGCACGGGCGGCGGGGCTTGTGTTCGTTTCGGGCACGGGGCCGCACGATCCCGTAACCGGGAAGATTGTTGGGGATACGATCCAAGAGCAGACCAGACAGTGCCTGGAGAATGTATCGGCCATCCTTAAGGCCGCAGGCACTTCGCTCGAACGGGTCGTGAGCGCCACTGTGATCATTCTTGAGGAAACAGACTTTGCTGGAATGAATGAAGAGTGGATTAAATGGTTTCCGACGAACCCACCTGCGCGGCAAGGTGCGAAGTTGCCGGTTCGAATCCCCGGCTTCAGGGTGTCAATCGCGGCGATTGCCGAGGCTTAAGCTTTCAACGCAAGTTTCAGGCACGACCGCGAAAGCGGAGCGGCTGGGCTCGATTCTGAATGCGCTATTTGGCCTCAAATGTGTTGGCGAGAGTGCCGAGGCCGGGGATGGAGACTTCGACGCGGTCGCCCGCTTTGAGAGGAGCTACGCCGGAGGGCGTTCCGGTTAGCAGCAGGTCGCCGGGCTCAAGCGTGAAGATTGACGTGATGAAAACGAGAAGTTCGGAGAGCGAAAAGATGAAGTCAAGTGTGGAGGCGTGCTGGCGGACTTCGCCGTTGACGCGCGTCTCGATGTTGAGGCCTGCGTCGAGGTCAAGCTCGTCGCTGACGATGGGGCCGATGGGGCAGAAGGTGTCGAAACCCTTAGCGCGGGTCCACTGATCGTCCTTATTTTGCAGGTCGCGAGCGGTGACGTCATTGGCGAGCGTGAAACCGCGCACGACGTCGCGCCAGCCTGCGCCAGGCTTGAGGTTGCGCGCGCGACGGCCAATGACGACGGCGAGTTCGCCCTCAAAATCGACGCGCTGAGAGACGGCGGGCATTCGAACGACGCCGCCGGGCGCGAGCAGCGACGAAGGCGGCTTCAAGAAGATCAGCGGTTCCGTCGGCATTTCATTGCCCAGTTCGCGGACGTGGGCGCGATAATTGCGGCCGACGCAGACGATTTTGGATGGCGTTACGGGCGGAAGAAGCTGAGCGGCGCTGAGCGGCATGGGCGCGAAGTCGACGTTGCCTGCGCCGGTTTCTTCAAGCGCAAGGCGGTAGGCCAGGTCTTCAGCAGGCGCGGGCGCGAGTGCGGTGATCCACAGTTCGCCGTTGCGTTCTTCTACCGATCCGTAGTGAGTTTGGCTGTTGATTGAGAAGCGGCAATATTTCATGAGACGAGACTCCTTGGATGATTTCAGCTATGAGCCGGGCACGGTGTCTGAGGCCTCGGCGGAACGAGCGCTCTCAAGGCCATCCTGATCGATGGCGGTGACGGCGTACGAATAGGTGTGGCCGGGCTGCACATTGAGGTCATGATAGCCGGGCCCGACGACGGGCTGCGCGGGAGAGATGCGCTGCCAGGCGGCGTCAGCGGAGTCACGACGGTAGACGATGTAGCCGGCGAGATCGGACTCGGCGCCGGGCAGCCAACTGAGGTCGATGGCGGGGCCGGAGCCGTTTTCGCCGGCGGTAGCGACCGCGGCGAGGCCTTTGGGCGCGCTGGGAGGAAACACATTGATGGCGTCGATGCGCAAGGGAGCGGATAGCGGCCCGGCCAACTCGAGTGTCGAGCCACCGACGGTGACGCGGGCGACACGCTGGGCGCGGTACTCGTAGGTTTCGCCGAAGCGAATGTTGTTGTCGAGTGCATGATCTGTCGGCGTGGGCGGCTTCGACGAGGAGAGTTTGCTCGACCGGCTCAGCAGGCTGCGCCAACGGGCCTTGATTGGATTTTTTCGCGGGCGGCGTGAGGAGCCGGCGCACGAGGCGAACGGCGACGGGAGAGGATTCAGGTGAAGCGGGCGCCCAGCGAAGAAGCACGCCGTCTTTGCGCATTTGCGCGGTGAGGTTCTCGATTGCGGGGGGCGCCTCACCGGCCAGGATCGCCGCGCTGTTCGAGAGCCCGGCGGAACGGCCCTTGCGATTGACGAGCTCGACAGAGTAGGTGAGCACGCGCGGTGGACCGGCGGCGAGCGGCGAAGGCAAAGTGTCGGTGAAGGAAGCGTCCGCTTTCGGAGCCAGTTGCGAGCGTAGTGGCGACGGAGCAGCGCGTGGAGGCGGACTCATTGCGGCAAACGCGGACGGTGATGCTGCCCTTGAGCAGAACTTTGTCGGTGGTTTTTGCGGGCATTGTCCAGGTGAGGGCGACCTGGCCGCCGGTGCGCACGGCGGAAAGATCGGTGACGGGAACGGGAAGATTGAGCGAGGGCGGCAGAGGAGCACCGGGCATGCCGCAGCCGGCGAGGGCTGATGTGGCTGCGAAGGCGGCGATAGTCGCGCCGAAAAGCGCCGCGGATCGCGAGTGCACACGCAGGTTTTCTCTCGATTGCATGACGCTTTCAGTCTAATGGAGCAGTGCAGGACGGGGCCACGCGCAGGGTGAGAGCGGATGCGATGTGAATTGGCGGTCATGAAGTTGCGCGGAGCAGAAGGCGGTCGACTGGTGAAGATGAGCACAGGAGGAGCGTATGGGAAGCATGCGCATTGAGGTTTCCCGAAATGAATCATGCGGGGCAAACAGGACAAGGGGAGCGCGACAGAAATATAGACGGCTGTCGCGATGGAGCGCGCGGATGTGCGTTGCCGCACGTACAATAAGCGTGCGTACAAATATGAAGGGAAGCCGATGAACTTCTTTCGTGAATACCTGAAAGAGAACAAGATTCTCCACGACCCGAGATTCGACGTGACCGACGAGGATTTTCTGGTGCAGGCCCTGCTGCAGGCGCGGATGAACAAGTCGAGCGCCAACATTGTGATCAAGGCCGGGTTTTTCGGCAAAAGAGATTTGGAAAAGGAGCTAAAAACGCAGAAAGCCAAGGACGCGTTGTATTTTGTTGCTGCGTTTCTTTGTTTCATGGTCAAGGTGCCGATTTCGTATGCGCGAGAGATAGAAGGATTCAAGACGTACTTCACCCCGGGGTTTGCGAGCGACAATTCGAGGCACGAGCAACTAAGGCGGGGCTTGCGCGCAAGTTATTTTGAGGCGACTCCGGAGAGCCTGGAAGAGACGGAGTCGCTGGACGCGCTGTTTGATTTGACCGAGATCAAGGCGGAAAACGCGCAGGGATAGAGCCGGTTTGAGCTGGATTTTTACGGTCGATATTGTCGGCCAATTTTGTCGGACGATTTTGCGGACAAGGCGCGTTCTCGAGGATTCGAGTTGCGATGCCGATCAGATTCTACGCAGGTTGGCGAACTTTTCCATCAGCTTTTTCATGCCGTGGCGCGCGAACAGCACGGTGAGCTTGGCGTCTTCGCCGTCGCCTTCGCGCATGAGCACGGTACCCTCGCCGTACTTTGCGTGCATCACGCGCTGGCCTTTTCTGAGGCCGGATGCGCCGTTGGGCGCCGGAATTTCCATGGTGGGGCGCGCGAAGGAGCCAGGCCGGACGCCGGGTTTCCCACCGAAGAAGCGGGCGATGTTGTCGACGCTCTCAGCGCCGCCTAGCCTTTTGGAGTAGTTCCGCGACCAGACGAGAGCGCGCGCCGCGATCGCGTGGGGAGTTTCCTGGCTCTCATCTTCATAGTTGAAGTGCGATTCGCGAGAGGCGGACGCGCTGCCCTGGCGGCGGCTCGAGCTGTAGCGGACGAGTACGCCGGCGTCGACCAGGCCGGGACTTCGGCTGCCGAGATTTTCAATGAGCTGCGAGGGAACTTCTTCGAGGAAGCGCGAGGGAACGCTGGCCTCGGGCACATCTGCGCCGTAGCGGCGGCGATAGTGGGCGCGAGTGAGGACGAGCGTGTTCATGGCGCGCGTCATGCCGACGTAGCAGAGGCGGCGCTCCTCTTCGAGCTCTTCGGGGCTGGAGAGCGTGCGCGAGTGCGGGAAGAGACCCTCTTCAAGGCCGGCGAGAAAGACGAGCGGGAATTCGAGGCCTTTGGCGGCGTGCAGAGTCATGAGCGTGACGCGGGCATTGGGGTCGAATTGATCGGTGTCAGAGGCGAGAGCTGCGTGGTCGAGGAAATCGGCGAGAGTTTCGCCGCGCTCCTCGGCGTCGTGCGCGGCGTTGGCCAGTTCCTTCAGGTTCTCAATGCGGCTGAAGGCCTCGGGCGTGCCTTCGGTTTCGAGAGCTTTGATGTAGCCGGTGCGATCGATGATGAAGCGGATGAGCTCGGGGAGCGTGGCGGAGTCGCCGGGAGAACGGAAAGCGGAGTCTCCTTCAGAATCTGGTTTGCCATTCGATGGAGCCATCGTTCCCTGGTCTCAGAATCGAGACCAGGGGCACGCCCAGTGTTTGTGGTTTGAGACGGCAAATGCGATGCGTCGAGCATCGGAACTGATGTTTGCGTCGCCGCCTGCGCTCGGCGTTCTTCGGGCGCAACTTCCGCGCCGAAATCCGAAGCCGGTGTCGGCGTCGTTGGCCGCGATTCGGCGACATCGGCGGAGAGCTTGCCGGCAAAGTCGGGATCCATCATGGCTTGCGCGTCGAGGATGAGCTGGCGGAAGGATTCAAGCGCCATGAGCGCGCGCGTGGGGATGAGGCGGTTGGCGATGGCGGCGGCGACGGCGTCCCACGTGGACGGCCGGTTTCAAGAGCCAGGCGCTCCAATGGTTTCGAGCGTGGTTTTGCCGATGCCGCGAGCAGGCGTGTTGATGATGCGCTGCAGGGCCATGGAGTCGTGCGGATTGCGAATGAGGCGCAGGTAGGCGAGCAGATCCTTGATTTCGGCGCGCTCGTAGAAGCTGAATCCGCCGACCATGGTGTAGCTGATGTTGTAGCGGCGCAGCGCTTCTTCAACGAGACGCGACTGCGAGTTGGTGCGATAGAGAACGGCGCAGTGGCCCTCCGCGGGTCTTGCGTTTCGGAGGAGTTCTGTGCCTGGCGGAGAAACGCCTGAATCTTGTCGGCGATGAAGAGGGCTTCGTTTTCGCCGTCGGGCGCTTCGTAGTAGCCGATGAGCGAGCCGCCCTGGCGCTCGGTCCAGAGCTTTTTGCCTTTGCGGCGAATGTTGTTGGCGACGACGGCGCCGGCGGCTTCAAGAATGATCTGCGTGGAGCGGTAGTTCTGCTCGAGGCGGACGATGCGGGCGTTGGGAAAGTCCTTTTCGAACTCGAGAATGTTGCGAATGTCGGCGCCGCGCCAGGAATAGATGCTCTGATCCTCGTCGCCGACAGCGCAGACGTTCTTGTGCTCGCCGGCCAGCAGCTTCATCAGCTCGTATTGCGGACGGTTGGTGTCCTGGTACTCGTCGACCAATACATATTGATAGCGGCGCTGGTAGCGCTCGCGCACTTCGCTGGAGACTTTGAGCAGGCGCACGGCTTCGAGCAGCAGGTCGTCGAAGTCCATGGCGTTGTTCTTGCGCAGTTCGACCTGGTAGGCCTTGAAGATGTGGGCGACGCGCTCGCTGGCGGGGTCCTTCGAACTGAGGAAGTAATCCTGCGGGTCGACCATGTGATTTTTGGCCCAGGAGATGCGGCTGAGCACGGTGCGCGGAGTGAGCTGCTTGGTGTCAAGCCCCATGCGCTTCATGATCTGCTTGACGATGCCCTGCTGATCGTTTTCGTCGAAGATGGTGAAGGAGCGGGTGAGGCCTTTGTCGCCGACTTTGAGGGCTTCGACATCGCGGCGCAGAATGCGCACGCAGAACGAGTGGAAGGTGGAGATGAGCGGCTTGGCGAGCGAGGAGTGACCGAGCAATTGATTGACGCGCTCGGCCATTTCGCCGGCGGCTTTGTTGGTGAAGGTGACGGCGAGGATCGAATCGGGCGCGACGTTTTTCTCCTGGATGAGCCAGGCGATGCGATGGGTGATGACGCGGGTTTTGCCCGATCCGGCGCCGGCGAGGATGAGCAGAGGGCCCTCGGCGGCTTCAACCGCGGCGCGTTGTTCGGGATTGAGATGGTCGAGAAGGAGATGCAAGGCGTCGATTCCTGTGGGGACAGGTTCCTGACTCTAGTGTACCGTTCGGGCGGGGTGCGCTGCTGAGCGCGGGAACGCGAAACAAAGGATATAGGAGCGATGTTTCGGGGGCCATTACCAGAGATTCAAAATCGTGGTGACCAACAGCGGTGTGTGCAGACACCGGTGGGTGAGCGGGGGTTGCAACGCGTGTTGTATTTATCACGTTGAGACTGCATGACAAGATGCCTCATGAGAAAGATTCGGCTGTCTGTTGGTTTGGTTCTTTGCCTTGTGACGATCGGACTTTCGGCGAGCGCATTTGCTGCGCCGGCGTGCAGCTTGAAAGTGAGAATGCCGGCGGGCGCGAGCACATTTGCAAAAGTCAACAGCCAAAGCGATTGGCAGGAATATCAGAGCGCGGATGCGGTTCCTGAACTTAGCTTCGCCGGCGGAATGTCGGCGCAAGTCTGGCACCCCAAATACGGAAAGCAATCGGTAACGCTGGTCGAGCCGGGACAAGATTTCGAGATTGACACGAAATATTGCTTCGATGAAGGAGGCGAGCTGGAATCGGTGAGCTTTGAGATCCGCACCGCGTTGGGATGGGGACACCGCGTTGGAGGAACTCTGAAGGGCGGAGTGTTTACCGAGAGCTCGTCGGAGTTTTTTCGACTGAAGGACGGCAAGACGATTTCACAGCCGGATTGGGTGGGCGAAGTTCCACAGGCACTCGAGCCGAAGCTTTATTCAAGCGTGAGCAAGCTGCCGTTTGCGGGGTTGCTGGAGACGACGGTGGCTTCAAATCGAAGACTGAAGTGAGTGGGATTGAAGTGAAGGTGTTTGCAGTTGAGCTGGGCGCTTAGAGCACGTTTATAAGCGCCCAGGGATCGCCGGACCTGGGGGAGGGCTGGCGGTCCCTTTTATTTTGGGCCGTTTGCATTCTGACGGCCAATTCGCTAACATAAGCGAATACGCGCGGGGAGTCCTCTGCGCTGTCAATAGCACCACGGCTTTTGGCTCCAACTCGGAGTCCCGCGAAAGCGGGCTGGCAAAGGCGGTGGGAGACGAGGGAAGCATGGCAACTGGCAAGAATATTGCGAAGGCGCGCGCCGCTGTGAACAAGCCGGCGTTTCCGCTGCCTGAAGCAGTGAATCTCCTGAAGCAAGTGAAATACGCAAAGTTCGACGAGACCGTCGATCTGACGCTGCGTTTGGGCGTGGATACGCGCCATGCGGACCAGATGGTTCGCGGCACGGTTGTGCTGCCGCACGGGCTGGGCAAGACCAAGACTGTGGCAGTGATTGCCAGCGGCGACCGGCAGAAGGAAGCTACCGAAGCCGGGCGCGGATTTTGTGGGCGGCGAAGAGATGGTCGAGAAGATCCAGAAGGAAAACTGGACCGACTTCGACGCGCTGATTGCGACGCCGGACATGATGAAGGTTGTGGGGCGGCTGGGCAAGGTGCTGGGACCGAAGGGTCTGATGCCGAATCCCAAGACCGGGACCGTGACGATGGATGTGGCCGCGGCGGTGAAAGAGATCAAGGCCGGCAAGGTGGAGTTTCGCGCCGACAAGACCAGCCTGGTGCACGTGCCGGTGGGCAAGCTGAGTTTCGAACCGCAAAAGCTGATTGACAACGCGACGACGGTGATTATTTCGATTGTGCGCGCGAAGCCTTCGGCGGCGAAGGGCAAGTACATCAAGAGCGTGACGTTGAGCTCGACGATGGGACCGGGCGTTCCGCTGGATACGGCTGTGGCGGATGCGGCAGTCAAGAAGTAGAAGAAGCCAGGGACCAGGGACTAAGAATGACAAGATTTGATAGAGCGCGGATTGAGTGGCGCTGACCCGATGAGGGAGCAGGACGACAATGGCGATTTCGAAAGCGAAAAAAGCGGAGAAGGTTAAGGAGCTGGCCGGGGAGCTGGCTTCGTCGACCACCGCGATTGTGGGCACGTTCAGCAAGCTGACCGTGGCCAAGGATTATGAGCTGCGCAAGGTGATTCGCGAAGCCGGCGGCAAGTATCGCGTGGTGAAGAACAAACTGGCCGCGATTTCGGGCTCGGGCACGCAGGTTGAAGCAGCGCTGAAGGGCTTGAAGGGCGTGAATTCGGTCGCGTTTACCGCGGGCGATCCCGTGGCGCTGGCCAAGGTGTTTGCCAAGTGGGCCGGCGAGAATGCGGCGGAGTTCCATTTCAAGCTGGGCATTGTGGACGGCAGGCTGCTGAGCGTGGATGACGTGAAGGCGCTGGCGACCTTGCCGGGCAAGGAAGAGATCTTCTCGAAGCTGCTGTTCCTGATCAATTCGCCGGCACAGCGGCTGGCGACGGTGATCAACGCCACGGGCCGCGATTTGGCGGTGGTGATTGGACAGGGCGTGGAGAAAGAAAAGTTTGCGGCTGGGGAAGCGGCGGCATAGAGGCCGCAAGCTTCTAGCTCCTAGCCTCCAGCTTTTTTGTGCGGAGGTGGGCGGTAGGTTTTATCGGGATAAGGCCGGCGGGAAGAAGCCGGTAGCTCGTAACTGGTTTTCAAGGGTTTTGGCTGAACAGCAGGTTGAAAGTGCGCGGGTCTGGCGCATCGGAAACTTTCTACTGCGTGGGGCAGCCTTTTTGGACGAGAGTTTGGTCTCGGCCACAAATTTAAACGTTTGATTGGAGAAGAACATGGCAGTTCGTCCGGAGTTAGTCGAGGAAATCGTGAGCCTGAGCCTGCTGGATGCGGCGGCTCTTGTGAAAACATTGGAAGAGAAGCTTGGCGTTTCGGCGGCAGCGGCGGCACCGGTGGCAGTTGCCGGCGGCGCGGCAGCCGGAGCTGCTCCAGCGGCCGAAGAGAAGACCGAATTCCAGGTCATCTTGAAGGATGCCGGCGCCAATAAGATCAACACCATCAAGGCCGTACGCGAGGTCACATCGCTCGGTTTGAAGGAAGCCAAGGACCTGGTGGACGGAGCGCCCAAGGCGATCAAGGAAAACGCGACCAAGGAAGAAGCGGCGGCCATCCAGAAGAAGTTTGAAGGCGTCGCGACGGTTGAGGTCAAGTAGTCCGGGACAAGTAATTGGGGCGAAATAAGCGAACGGCACGGGACTTGCAAGGGCTGCCGAGACGCGCTAAGATAGAGGGTGCGCGTCTTGGCGGTTCTGCTCTGCAAGTCTAGTTCGGGAAGTGCCTAAGTAGCGCAAAATGCGGGGCGTAGTGGTGAGGCCGGCGGCCGCAGCTCAGAGCAGCAATCTGAGGGTGGACGCCGAGGCTAAGTTCTTTTGAGTCATTTACTTGGGTCGGCGGTTTTCTCTGGGTCAGGCGGGGTGACCGTTGATGGTAGCAAGGGCAGCTGGCAATTTGCGGCGGATGCGGGTTTGGCGATCGGCGAGGGCAATGGAAGAAAATTCGAATGGGAGCACTGGCGTTGAGCCGCGCTCGTGAGGCATTGCGTCCTTACGAGCTTTCTGTGTCTTCCGGTGTGCTGCGAGGAAATTCTCTAAACCCTGGCAGCCATACGCGCACAACTTTCCTTTACGGTTTCTCCCGTAATTCAGAGTTCAGCCGTTGTGCTCGCATCTTCCAATTGTGCGCAGTCTAGCGCACCTGCCCGAAGCACGCAACACCCACCGCGCGTTATTGACCGAGTTCTCACAGAACCCTCCTGATCCGGGTTCAATCCGGCGCACCGGGAACAATCTCGGAGCCGCCGGCAACAGAAGGGTGGGCAGTCATTGCCCGCTACCACGCAACTTCGGTTTATTACGGAACCAAACCGGCGCCAATGAGACTCGGGCGCCGGGCCGGTTGAGCCACGAAATGAATGGCGGCGCCGGAACGACGAGGCTCAGGAGTGAACATGCCCAACGAGAAGCGCGCGATTCGCAGCCGGCTCGATTTTTCAAAGATTCCCACAGCCACCCAGATTCCTAACCTGATTGAAGTGCAGCGCCGCAGCTACGAGCGGTTCTTGCAGATGGACAAATTGCCCAACGAGCGCGACGACTCGGGCTTGCAGTCGGTGTTTGTGTCGGTATTTCCGATCATGGACTTCCGCGGCATCTCGCAGCTGGACTTCGTAGACTTCTCAATCGGCAACTGGGAGTGCAAGTGTGGCCACTTGAAAGGGCTGCATCACCTGCGCACGGCCTGCGTGCATTGCGGGGCGATGGTGATCACGGATCCATTCATGTCGAGCGACGTGCTTTGCCAGAAGTGCGGCACGTACAACAAGAACACGCCTGATTTCTGTAACAAGTGCGGCGACCCCGTAAGCCTGCAGTTGAAGTACGACCAGCAGGAGTGCGAGGAGCGGGGCATGACGTTTTCGGCGCCGTTGAAGGTGACGGTGCGCCTGACCATTTACGACAAGGACCCCGAGACGGGCAACAAGACCATCCGCGACATTAAAGAGCAGGAAGTCTTCTTCGGCGACATTCCGTTGATGACGCCGAATGGAACGTTCATTGTGAACGGGACAGAGCGCGTGATTGTTTCGCAGCTGCACCGGTCGCCGGGAGTGTTTTTCGAGACGGCGAACAATCGCACATACTTCCTGGGCAAGATCATTCCTTACCGCGGATCGTGGGTGGAGTTCGAGTACGACCAGAAGAACACGCTGTATGTGCGCATCGATCGCAAGCGCAAGTTTCTGGGAACGATCTTCCTGCGCGCGCTGGGACTGCGCTCGGACGAGGAGATTCTGAAGACCTTCTACACGGTTGACCGGATTCACAAAGACGACGGCAAGCTGATGTGGCAAGTGCAGCACGATGCGACCAAGGGCACGCACCTGGTGGGAGCGAAGCCGGCGCACGCCATCAAGCATGGCGGCGAGGAAATCGCGCACGCTGGACGCAAAGTCACGCCGCATGCGTTGAAGGCGCTGCGTGCGGGAAACATCCAGAAGGTGGAAGTTGAGGCCGCGGAGTTGGACGGCGCGCTGACGGCGTCCGATGTGGTGGATACGAATACCGGCGAAGTGGTGGTGGAAGCGAACCTGGAGTTGACGGCCGACCGCCTGCACAAGGTGATGGCTTCCGGCGCGACGAGCTTCGAGGTGTTCTTCCCCGACCGCGACGACGTGGGCAACATCATCTCGAACACTTTGAAGCGCGATTCGGTACACAAGCCGGAGGAAGCGCTGATCGAAATCTACCGCAAGCTGCGGCCGGGCGATCCGCCGACGCTGGACACGGCGACGGCACTGTTCGAGGGTATGTTCTTCGATCCGCGCAAGTACGATTTCTCGCGCGTAGGCCGGCTGAAGTTCAACATCAAGCTTTACGAGAACCAGGACGCGACGCATCTGGATCACCGCACGCTGACGGCGGAGGATTTCTATGCGACGATCCGCTACCTGCTGAAGCTGCGCAAGAACATCGGCATGGTGGACGACATCGATCACCTGGGCAACCGCCGCGTGCGCGCGGTGGGCGAGCTGATGGAGAACCAGTTCCGCATCGGTCTGGTGCGCATGGAGCGCGCCATCAAGGAAAAGATGAGCGTGTATCAGGAACTGAACACGGCGATGCCGCACGACCTGATCAATGCCAAGCCGGTGATGGCCGCGATCCGCGAGTTCTTCGGATCGTCGCAGCTTTCGCAGTTCATGGACCAGACGAATCCGCTGTCGGAGATCACGCACAAGCGCCGTCTTTCGGCACTTGGGCCGGGCGGGTTGAGCCGCGAGCGCGCGGGATTTGAAGTGCGCGACGTGCACCCGACGCACTACGGGCGCATTTGCCCGATTGAGACGCCGGAAGGTCCGAACATCGGACTGATCAGCTCGCTGAGCTGTTTCGCGCGCATCAATGAGTACGGGTTTATCGAGTCGCCTTACCGCAAGGTGAAGGACTCGCGGATTCTCGACTTTGTGGAGATCGTGAACGCAGGCGAAAGCGGCCTGCGCGTGGGCGATCACATCGAGAAGGACGAGGCGCACAAGCTGAACGCGAAGTTGAAGAAGGATGGCAAGCGCAGCATCGACTCCATTCCTTTCAGCTTCTACCTTTCGGCGTGGGAAGAGGATAAGCACACCATCGCGCAGGCCAACATCGACTTCAACGACAAGGGCGAGATCACCGAGGACCTGGTGAACGCGCGCCGTCAGGGGAACTTTGTGCTGGTGAATCGCACCGATGTGGACTACATCGACGTGAGCCCGAAGCAACTGGTTTCAGTGGCCGCGTCGCTGGTGCCGTTCCTGGAACACGACGACGCCAACCGCGCGCTGATGGGCGCAAACATGCAACGGCAATCGGTGCCGCTGCTGGCTGCCGAAGCTCCGCTAGTGGGCACGGGTATGGAAGGGGTGACGGCGCGCGACTCAGGCGCAGTGATCCTGGCCAAGCGCAACGGCATCGTGGACTCGGTGGACTCGGAGCGCATCATCGTGCGCGTCGAGGGTGAGCACCATCCCATGCAGCTTTCGCGCGAAGTGGGTTCGGATATCTATCAGCTCATCAAGTTCAAGCGCTCGAACCAAAACACCTGCATCAATCAGAAGCCGGTGGTCCGCGAGGGCGAGCGAGTGGTGAAGGGGCAGGTGATCGCCGATGGACCATGCACCGAGGCCGGAGAGCTGGCGCTGGGACGCAATGTGCTGGTGGCATTTATGCCGTGGCGCGGATACAACTTCGAGGACGCGATCCTGATCAGCGAGCAACTGGTGCGCGAGGACTACTACACCTCAGTGCACATCGAGGAGTTCGAGATTGAGGCGCGCGACACGAAGCTGGGACCGGAAGAAATCACGCGCGACATCCCCAACGTGAGCGAGCATGCGCTGCGCGACCTGGACGAGAGCGGAGTGATCCGTATCGGCGCCCAGATCGGGCACGGCGACATTCTGGTGGGCAAGGTTACGCCGAAGGGCGAAACGCAGCTTACGCCGGAAGAGAAGCTGCTTCGCGCGATCTTCGGCGAAAAGGCCGGCGACGTTCGCGATGCATCTCTGACCTGCCCTCCGGGTATCGAGGGCACAGTGGTTGACGTGCGCATCTTCAGCCGCAAGGGCCAGGAGAAGGACGAGCGCGCCAAGCTGATCGAGGCCGAATACGTGTCCAAATTGGAAAAGAATTTGGGCGACGAGATTCGTATTTTGACCGACGAGCGGTTGAAGCGGCTTGAAGCGATTCTGGGCGCCAAGGAAGTTTTGGCTGACCTGCACGACGAGCGCACCAACAAGCGGCTGCTGACGAAGGGCCTGCTGCTGGATCGCGACACGATCGAGCGCATCTCGACGAAGAATCTCAAAAGGATTCGTTACGCCGACAAGGATCCGCGGGTAAACGAACAGATCGACGAGATCGAAGAGATGACGTCGCGGCAGATCGAAGTGCTGCGCAAGATTACGAACGAGAAGGTAGCCAAGCTGCAAAAGGGCGACGAGCTGCCTCCGGGCGTGATCAAGATGGTGAAGGTTTACGTGGCCATGAAGCGCAAGCTGAGCGTCGGCGACAAGATGGCCGGCCGGCACGGGAACAAGGGCGTGATTTCGCGCATTCTTCCGGTGGAGGACATGCCGTATCTGCCCGATGGAACGCCGGTGGAGATTGTGCTGAATCCGCTGGGAGTGCCTTCTCGTATGAATGTGGGGCAGATTCTGGAGACGCATCTGGGTTGGGCCGCGCACGAGCTGGGCAAGAAAGTGGCCGAGCTGTTGAAGGCCAATTCCGGCGCTGAGTATGCACGCGAGATGGCGAAGAAAGAGTTCGCCGGGACCGCGGTGCTGAGGCAGTTGCTGGAACTCGACGACGAGATGCTGATCCGCGTGATGCAGGGCATGAAAAAGGGCATCTGGTTCGGAACGGCGGTGTTCGACGGCGCGCAGGAGAGCGAAATCAAGGCTCTGCTGGCGTCGGCGGGATTGCCATCTTCGGGCAAGACGATGCTCTTCGACGGCCTGACGGGCGATCAGTTCGAGCAACCGGTAACGGTGGGCTACATTTACATGCTCAAGCTGTCGCACCTAGTCGATGACAAGATTCACGCGCGGTCGATTGGCCCGTACTCGCTGATTACGCAACAGCCGCTGGGCGGCAAGGCGCAGTTCGGCGGGCAGCGATTCGGCGAGATGGAAGTGTGGGCACTGGAAGCATACGGCGCCGCATACATTTTGCAGGAACTGCTGACGGCAAAGTCCGACGACGTGTATGGCCGCACAAAGCTGTACGAGGCCATCGTCAAGGGCGAAGCGGCGATCGAGCCGGGCGTGCCGGAGTCATTTAACGTGTTGATCCGCGAGTTGCAATCACTTTGCCTGGACGTGGAATTGATCAAGCGCGCGGACCTGATCAAGAAGCTGCCGGCGCCGGAAGTGGCGGCGGTGGCGGATTAAGAACAGCCTCTAGCTGCTAGCCACTAGCTTCTAGCTCGGATTTGCTGCTACTCAGTTTTGCGGTCTTCGAAGAGCGAGAGAAAAGCTAGCGGCTAGAAGCTGGAAGCTAGAAGCTGAATTTCAGGATCCTTCTTGAAAGCGGTAAACGCCGCTACCCGGGAAGGAAGGATCCCAAAAGAATCCCGGGAACAAACCGCGGCAGGCAACAGAGAGCTTGCCAAGGAGGGTCGCCTTGTTCCGTTCGAACCCGTTTGAGCTTACCAGCCCCATTACCGACTTCGACGCTATCCGCATCATGCTGGCGTCGCCAGAAAAAATCCGCAGCTGGTCGCACGGCGAAGTTACCAAGCCGGAGACCATCAACTACCGCACCTTCAAGCCGGAGCGCGACGGCCTTTTCTGCGCGCGCATTTTTGGCCCGGTAACGGACTGGGAGTGCCTGTGCGGCAAGTACAAGCGCATGAAGCACCGCGGAGTGATCTGCGACAAGTGCGGCGTGGAAGTGACAGTGAGCAAGGTGCGCCGCGAGCGCATGGGCCACATTGAGCTGGCGTCGCCGTGCTCGCATGTGTGGTTCTTCAAGGGACTGCCCTCGCGCATCGGCCACCTGCTGGATATTTCGCTGCGCGATCTCGAAGGCATTCTCTACTTCGAGTCGTATGTAGTTATCGATCCGGGCGACGCGCCGGTGCGCGAGCGCGAGATCATCAAGGACGAGACGAAGTTCCGCGAGCTCGATCAGCAGTTCCGGCCGTCGGGCTTCAAGGCCATGATGGGCGCCGAAGCGATTAAAGAACTACTAAAGCGCGTGAGCATCGACGAGCTTGGAGTGGAACTGCGCGAGCGGATGAAGACCGAGACCTCGGCGCAGAAGAAGATCAAGTTTGCCAAGCGGCTGAAGGTTGTAGAGGCGTTCCGCAAGTCGAGCAACAAGCCGCACTGGATGATTCTGGATGTGCTGCCGGTCATTCCCCCAGAGTTGCGCCCCCTGGTGCCGCTGGATGGCGGCCGGTTTGCAACTTCGGATTTGAACGACCTTTATCGCCGCGTGATCAACCGCAATAACCGGTTGAAGAAGCTGATGGACCTGCACGCGCCGGAAGTGATTGTGCGCAACGAAAAGCGCATGCTGCAGGAAGCTGTGGACGCGCTGTTTGACAACGGCCGCCGCGGCCGCGTGCTGCGTGGCGCAAACAATCGCCCGCTCAAGTCGCTCTCGGATACTTTGAAGGGCAAGCAGGGCCGTTTCCGCCAGAACTTGCTGGGCAAGCGCGTGGATTACTCGGGCCGCTCGGTGATCGTGGTGGGTCCGGAGCTGAAGCTGCACCAGTGCGGACTGCCGAAGAAGATGGCGCTCGAGCTGTTCAAGCCGTTCATCTATCACCGGCTGGAGCAAACCGGGCAGTGCACGACCATCAAGCAGGCGAAGGAAATGGTGGAGATGCAGGAGCCGGTGGTATGGGACATCCTTGAAGAAGTGATCAAGGACCATCCGGTAATGCTGAATCGCGCGCCAACGCTTCACCGCCTGGGCATTCAGGCGTTTGAGCCGGTGCTGGTGGAAGGCAAGGCGATCAAGATTCACCCGCTGGTCTGCACCGCGTTCAACGCGGATTTTGACGGCGACCAGATGGCCGTGCACATTCCGCTGTCGCCTGAGGCGCAGATTGAAGCCAGCGTGCTGATGCTGGCCTCGCACAATATTCTGTCGCCGGCAAGCGGACAGCCGATTACCGTGCCGACGCAGGACATGGTGCTCGGACTTTACTACCTGACCAAGGCCAAGAAGGGCGGCAAGGGCGAAGGCCGCGTGTTCTCGAATACCGAAGAGATTCTGATGGCGCTCGAAGCGGGCGAAGTGGAGACGCTTTCGCCGATTCGCATTCGCTACACGGGCAAGGTGCTCGACATGGCCAACGCCTACGACGATCAGGATCTGACGCACACCGAGCCGGTGGACTTTGCCAAGGAGTACCTGTCGACCACCGTAGGCCGCGTGATTTTGAACGACGCGCTGCCGCCGGGAATGCCGTTCGTGAACGGCCTGCTCAAGAAAAAGGGCATCGGGCAACTGGTGAACTACTGCAACCAGAACCTCGGGCTTGAGGTGACGGTGGGCATGCTGGACCGCATCAAGTCGCTGGGCTTCAACTATGCCACGCGCTCGGGCCTCTCCGTGGGCCTGGACGACATGGTGATTCCGGCGAGCAAGTACACCACGGTCGACGCAGCCGACAAGAAGGTGATCGAGGTCCAGAAGCAGTACATGGACGGCGCAATCACCAACGGCGAGCGCTCGAACAAGGTGATCCAGATGTGGTCGGCGGTGACGGACCAGGTTGCCGACGAGATGTTCTCGAACATGAAGAAGGCGGACGACGACGGAGCCATGAACCCGATTTACATCATGGCCGACTCGGGCGCCCGCGGATCGAAGCAGCAGATTCGCCAGTTGAGCGGAATGCGCGGACTGATGGCCAAGCCTTCGGGCGAAGTTATCGAGACGCCGATTACCGCGAACTTCCGCGAAGGGCTGACGGTGCTCGAGTACTTCATTTCGACGCACGGCGCTCGCAAGGGCCTGGCCGATACGGCGCTGAAGACGGCCGACTCGGGCTACCTGACGCGGCGGCTGGTGGACGTGGCGCAGGACGTGATCGTGACTGAGCCTGATTGCGGCACGCTCGAAGGAATCTACGTCGGCTCGATCGTGGAGTCGGGCGAGATCATCGAGCCGCTGCGCGACCGCATCATCGGCCGCGTGTCACTGGAACGGATCAAGGACTACGACGGCAACGTTGTGGTTGAAGTGAACCAGCCCATCGACGAGGACATTGCATCGGCGATTCAGGGCGCGGGCGTGGAACGGGTGAAGATCCGCTCCGTGCTTACGTGCGAATCGCGGCGCGGCGTTTGCGCGCTGTGCTACGGGCGCAACCTGGGCTCCGGCCGCATGGTCGAGCTGGGCGAAACCTGCGGCGTGATCGCAGCGCAATCCATCGGCGAACCGGGAACGCAGTTGACCATGCGTACCTTCCACGTGGGCGGCACAGCCAGCCGCGTGCAGGACAAGTCGCGCCTCGATGCGAAGAACAACGGCTTCGTGCGCTTCATCAACCTGAACACGGTGGAGAGCAAGGAAGGCGAACTGGTGGCAATGAACCGCTCCGGATCGCTGGCCATTGTGGATGAGCGCGGCCGTGAAAAGGAGCGCTACCAGGTGGTTTATGGCGCGCGCCTGCGTGTTCGCGAGGGCTCCTCAGTCAAGCTGGGCGAGTTGCTGGCCGAATGGGATCCTTACACCTACGCCATTCTTACCGAGATTGGCGGCCCGGTGCAGTTCAAGGATCTTCAGGAAGGCATCACGCTGAACGAAGAAGTGGACGAAGTGACCGGCCTTTCGCGCTGGGTAGTTGCCGACTCTCCCGACGAGAAGCGGCAGCCGGCCATCGCGATCAAGAGCGCCAAGGCCAGCAAGCGTTATCTGCTGCCCCGCGGCGCGCACCTGATGGTGCAGGACGGCGACAACGTGGGCCCGGGCGACGTGCTGGCCAAGATTCCCAAGGAGAGCACGCGCACCAAGGACATCACGGGCGGTTTGCCGCGCGTGGTGGAACTGTTCGAGGCGCGCAAGCCGCGCGAGACTGCGATCATCAGCGAAATCGATGGCGTGGTCCGGTTCGGCGAGGTCTCGAAGGGCCAGCGCAAGATTTACGTGACGGCCGACAACGGCGACGAGAAGGAATACTCGGTGCCGCGCGGAATTCACGTGAACGTGCAGGAAGGCGAACGGCTGCGCGCAGGCGATCCGCTGATGGATGGCCCGCTGAACCCGCACGACATTCTTGCCGTGCTGGGCGAAAAGGAGCTGCAGGCTTACCTGGTGAACGAAATTCAGGAAGTCTACCGGCTGCAGGGCGTGGCCATCTCGGACAAGCACATCGAAGTGATTGTGCGGCAGATGCTGCGCTGGGTGAGGATCGACGAAGTGGGCGACACGGGATTCCTGCTCGAACAGCAGGTAGACCGGTTCCGCTTCTCGGAAGAGAACGAGCGCGTGCTACAGAACGGCGGACGTCCGGCAATTGGCCGTCCACTGCTGCTGGGCATCACCAAGGCGTCGCTCTCGACCGACAGCTTCATCTCGGCAGCCAGCTTCCAGGAGACGACACGCGTGCTCACCGAGGCCAGCATCAACGGCGCGATTGATAATCTGCGCGGGTTGAAGGAGAACGTGATCGTGGGCCGATTGATTCCCGCGGGCACGGGCCTGGAGTACTACCGCAACGTACAGCTTTCACCGGAGCTTGAAGAGGCCGCGGCTCGCGTGCAGCAGGAAGTGCACGCCGAGATCGAAGCCGCCGAGCGCGAGCTGGAACTGATGCGGCAGGAAGGCGAAGCCGAGGAGATGGCGGCGGAGTAAGGCGGCCTGCGGTGCGGCAGCCCTTTGGAGCAGATCATCAACTCGAAGGCCCGGCCAAAAGCCGGGCCTTTTTTATGCGCAGATTTTGGAGGCCAGGACCGGGGCGGCCAGGTCCTGGGCGGCGGCGTCCGATTCGGGATTGGGGCTTTGCCGGGATTGCTTGACGGCATACATGGCGGCGTCGGCCGCGCTAAGCAGGCTATCGGCGGACGGGGCGTCTTCAGGATAAATTGCGAAGCCGACACTGGCGGAGCCGTGCAACACGTGTCCGCCGACCGCGAACGGCTCGTCGAAACAGCGTTCGAGGCGGCGCGCAATCTCCAGCACGTCGGGGCGATTGTGCGCGGTAGAGACAACGGCCGCGAACTCATCGCCGCCGAGACGCGCGAGAATGTCGCCTGGCCGCAACTGATGCTGCATGCGCCGCGCTGCCTCTTGCAGGTACACATCACCCACCTGGTGACCGTATTGATCGTTTACCTGCTTGAACTCGTCGAGGTCGATGAAGATGAAACCGACGATTCCGGCAGACTGGCGAGCGCGCTTCGATCATTGCGCCGAGATGCTTTTCCATTGAGAAGCGGTTGGGGACGTCGGTGAGCAAGTCGAACTCCGAGCGGCGCACGAGATCGGAATAGAGGCGCGAAGTCTCAATGGCCAGGCTGGCCAGGCCGGCCCCCAGGGCCAACGCCGCCGACTCTTCCGCGCGCGGTTTGTTGAGCCGGTTAATGGCAGCGAAGATCGTTCCCAATATGGCTCCCGAGCGGCCCGGAATGTCCTGTTGGATGATCCTCTGACTGGTGATCGATGGCGGCCGCTTGCCGAGAGATGGCGCATTCGCGATCTTGCACCAGCAGGCAGCGCCGTGCAGCCGGAAGGAAGCGACTTGAGTGATGTTCTCGATGATCTCGCTGAGCAGACGTGAGTTGTTGATGTCTTCGAGAATGCGGCTACGGCGCTGCTCAACATAGGCCAGTGCCGCGGCCTTCTGGCGCATGGTCCGTTCCATGGCCCAGCTCCTGATCGCGATGGCGATGACCACAGCAAACAGCAGACCGACGAGCATTATGAGATGGCGCACATCCAGCCACGACGGCAGCGCTACTACCGTGATGTCGTCGACATTGCGCATGAGAATGTTGAAAGGCACCTCGCCGTTGAAGGGATTGGCATCCGTGAGCAAGCAGATGCCGGTGACGCGAATATGCGTGCCGACGGGAACGTGGTGCATGGGCGCAAGCGGGGCCTTGCTTGCCGAGCCGGGATGGCGAATGATGGCGGAGAGCAGGTGACCGTCGGAATCGAGAACGTACTCGTCCTGAGTGGCCTGCCGCACCTCGGCAACCACCTCGCCCTCCACTGACACCAGGTCAAAGAGGTGGCTGTGACCGTCGTTGCCGCCGTGGGCAAGTTGACTCCATGTGAAGAGCGCGGGGACGAGCGGCGCCAGTGTCGCGGTCTCGCGGACCTCGCCATGAGTCAGGGTCAGGAAGCCGTCGTCCACCGCAGGGAATCCAATCGCGTCCGCCACGTAACCTACTTGAAGCGGAGTCCAACTGCGGCTGGTAATCCATATGCTCTTCGCGCCGTCCTGCAGGACCAGAGCCACGCCGGGCTGATCGTAGGTGATGGTTCCATGCACGCGCTCGCGGTAGCTGTTGTCCTGAACCTGGTAGCCAATTAAAATCCGGTCCATCGGCGTAATTGCGATTGACCACGGATCGAATTCGGCGCCCTTGAGAATCTTCACCTGATCGAGCGACGAGACGTGAAGCAGAATGCCGGTTTGCTGCATTTTGTTGTCGAAGATGCCGGATTTAACGCCGGTGATCTCGACCTGGGCATCGAGCAACTCCTTCAATCGAGCCGGATCACTGCTGTCGATGGTGACCTTGGCATGCCCACCTTCCATCAGGATGTTCAATTCAGTGTTCAAGACGGGCGCTTGAGAGTTGGGCACAAGGTCGGCGGACTGAATTACTGCCCGCACCGTAACCAGACTGCAATCGGTTTCGGGGCGCATCATCTGCGCGAAGGTGGGATGAAGCGGTTTGGGCAACGCGGCGTGGCCCACTATAGCGATGGTGGCGTCTTCAACGTAGGGCAGGAAGCTGTCGTGCATGTTTCCGCTCACCCGAACGCGGTCGCCGGGAAAGAGCTGGTAAATGCCAGTAAGGTGCACGTAGATGCCGGCGTTGCCGTCCTGGACAAACAGATTGTGCTCATAGGAGCGGTAGTTGGTGACCGTAGCCTCAAAGCTGACGGTCATATGCAGGCTTGCCTGGGCGTTGGTGAGGGCGTCCGCGGCCCGCAATGTGGTGATTTGCCCAGACGGCTGGCCCCACGCACCCAAGGCGCACGGTGAAACCAACGCGATCAGGATGAACAACCTTTTCATGGGCGCGGCTCATAGGGGCTGGACGCAGGCCCCAGTCCTACGAACTCTTATCGGCCGGGGATGGGGGACTATGAACCCGAATGTGAGGCGGGGGCAAGGAAATCTTGGCGGAAGATGAAGTTGCTGCCAGGCACGATCAGTGGCCAGGAGGGAGCATCGAGAGCGGAGACGGGAGCGGGGACTAGGAGTGAGGTCCAGGAGTGAGGACTGGGAAGGAGGGCTAGGAGCGAGTTTCTGGCGCCAGTTCGGATTCGGGCTGATCTTCGCTGACACGGGAATTCGCCAGCCGGGTGTACTTGGCCACATACATGGCGGCGTCAGCCCCGCGCAGCAGACTGTCGGCGGAGTCGGCGTCTTCAGGATAGATAGAAACACCAAAACTTGCCGAGCCTTGGAGAAAATATCCATCGCCGGCGAAGGGATCTTCGAAGCAGGCCACGAGGCGCGAAGTGATCTCTTCGACCTCGGCGCGGTTGCGCACTTCTGAAACGAGGACGGCAAATTCGTCACCGCCAAGCCTCGCGAGCACGTCGCAAGGGCGGAGTTGCCGCTTCATGCGGCGAGAAACTTCCTGGAGATACTGATCGCCGACCTGGTGCCCATGCAGGTCATTGACCTGCTTGAATTCGTTGAGGTCGATATAGATCAATCCAAAGATTCCGGCGGTTTCACGCGCGGTTTGAATCATCGCGTCCAGAGTCTTTTCCATGGCGAAGCGATTTTGCACGTCGGTGAGGAGGTCGAACTCCGAGCGATGCACGAGGTCGAAATAGAGGCGCGAGGTTTCGATGGCGAGAGTTGCCAATTCCGCCCCCATGGTAAGTGCGGCTATCTCGACGGCATCTGGACTGGTGCGAGCGTCGAAGGCAGCGAGGATGGAGCCGAGAGCGGGACCGGAGCGAGCAGCAACGGGACATTCGACCGTGCGCAGCGACGAAGATTCAAGCTGAACCGGGCGGTTGCCCAGGGCGGCCCCATCGGCGACCTGGCACCAGCAGGGCGCGCCATTGAGCCTGACAGAAACCAACTCCGTGACCCGCTCCAAAATGTCAGCGAGAGGCTTTGAGTGATTGATGGCTTCCAGAATCTTGCTTCGGCGGCTCTCGACATACGCAAGGGAGCCGATGCGGCGACGGTTACTGCGCTCCATGAACAACGCACGAATGCCCAGGGCGATGAGCAGTGCGAACAGGACGCTAACGATCATGACGAGATGGCTCACATTCAACCACGGAGGCCGGGCGACGATGACAATGTCGTCGACGCTGCGCAGCAGAATGCTGAAGGGAACTTCGCCGTGGAATGGGTTTGCGTCAGTGAGCATGCAGAGGCCGGTAACACGGATGCGCGCGCCCAGAGGAACGCCTCTCATGGGAGGAAACGGAGCGGGAGTCAATGTGCCCGAATGGCGCAGGATGACGGAGAACAGGTGGCCGTCGGACTCGAGGACGTACTCATCCTGGGTGGCTTGCCGTACCTCGGTAATTACCTGGCCCTCGACAGAAACGAGGTCGAAGACATGGCTATGCCCCTCGTTGCCGCCGAGAGCAAGTTGGCGCCAAGTGAACACGGGAGCCGGGACGGGCGCATGCACCAGGCTGTCGCGGACCTCGCCGCGGTTAAGAGCGAGAAAGCCATTCTCAACAGTCGGGAATCCAACGACGTCGGCAATATCTCCTACGCGCAGGGGACTCCAACTGTCGGTGTTAATCCACAGGCTTCTGGGACCATCCTGAAGCACGAGTGCCGTGCCGGGCTGATAGTAGGTGATGGTTCCGCGGACGCGCATGCGTTGCGAAAAATCGTCGGCGCGATAGCCGGTAATGATGTGGTCCATGGGCGTGACGGGCAAGGACCAGGGATCGGAGACGGCGCGCTTGAGAATCGTGACCCCGGACATCGACTGCACGTGGAGCAGGATGCCGGTGAGCTGCATTTTGTTGTCGAAATGCCCGGACACTACGCCGGTGACCTGGACCTGAGCATCAAGGAGGTCTTTGATGGCGGAGGGATCTGAGCTGTCGATGTTTGCGTCTACGGGTCCCCCATCCGTGAGCATGTGGAGAAAGATCGCCGGCGTGGTCGATTGAGCGTCGGGTACCATGTCGGCGGAGCGGATGACGGCGCGCACGGTGGCGAGCTTGCAATCGTCTTCAGCGCGGATCAACTGATCAAAGGTGGGCTGCAAGGGTTTGGGTAATGGAGCGTGGCCAATTACGGTAATCTCGGCGCTATCCACATACGGCCGGAAGCTTTCGTGCATGGTTCCACGGACCGAGATGCGATCACCGGGAGCGAGATCGAAACTCTACTTTGGGATGGACATAGATTGCGTCGTTACCGTCCTGAACGAACAGGTCTTTGTCATACGAACGGTAATAGGTGACTGTGGCTTGAAAGACGGTGGTCTGGTGTTGGCTGGCCTGTGCGTTGGTGAGGGTAGCAGCGGCGTGCAGCCCGATCGTCTGAGCAGGAGGGGGTGCAGGAGTGGCGGCCGACGCAAGCGGAGCAATTGCGAAGAGGAAGACAGCCGGCAAAAGAAATCGTTTCATCACTACGTGCTCACTTCGCCATCATGTTTTCCCGCGCTCAAAGGCCCTTTTGGCGGGTCCTGGCGGCCGTGTGAATCATTCGGTCGCGCCGGATGGGAAGGGGCGTTGCGCGAGCGGTAGCATTTTGGGTGAAGTGCCTTGGACCTATGTTACTCAGGGTGAAGCGGTTGGGAATAACACTTTCGGTGTGTAAACGTTTCGATTCCGGCTGTTTGACGAAGTTGTTGCCGCGCTGTTCGCCGGGAATAGTTTCGGCTGGGGAAACAGCGGAATTCAGGGGTTTTGAGGGAGGCTTTATCGTGCGGGTCCGAGCGTGACTGAGCGTGGCGGACCAGTCCGGCGCGACGTTTGTAACTGTGTTCGTGGAACGGGTCGCGAAACGGATTCGCCGCGAGGCTCTACACTGATTGCGGGCCGTTTTGAGCAGGGAAAAGGGGCGATTTGAAGGAGATATGGCGAAGAAACTGCGGGTTGGCATTCTTTTTGGCGGACGGAGCGGAGAGCACGAGGTTTCGCTGCTTTCGGCGGCATCCGTTCTCGCGGCGATCGACCGCGAAAAGTTCGACGTGACACCGATTGGAATCACCAAGAAAGGGCGCTGGCTGGCTGCTGCAGACGCGCGCGGCCTGCTGAATGGCGATGCCGGCGCGGCGGGGCGTCGGCTGCGAGCAGGCGATCCTGAGGCGACTTTGGGGGCGAGGTTGTTGAGCGAAGGAATTCCTACGCTCATGGCTCCGGAGCCGGCTTCGCAGGGCGCAGACTGGGAAGGCCATTGACGTTGTTTTTCCTGTGTTGCACGGAACTTTTGGCGAGGACGGCACGATTCAGGGACTGTTTGAGCTGGCGGGAATTGCCTATGTTGGTTCCGGCGTGCTGGGCTCGGCCGCGGGCATGGACAAGGACGTGATGAAGCGGCTGTTTGCCGAGGCCGGGCTGCCCATCGTGAAGGATGTCACGCTGCTGCGCGCGGATTGGGAGAAGTCGCCGCGCAAGGCAATTTCGGTGGTGGAGAAGGCGCTCAAGTATCCGGTGTTTGTGAAGCCGGCGAATCTGGGCTCGTCGGTAGGAATTTCGAAGGCGCACGATCGCGCGGAACTTGGGCCAGCGCTGACGCTGGCGGCAAAGTACGATCGCAAGCTGATTGTGGAGCAGGGTGTGGGGGGCAAAGCGAGGCGCAGCGGCGGGGCGGCGCGGGCGAGAGAGTTTGAAGTTGCTGTGCTGGGAAACGACGACCCGAAGGCCAGCGTGGTTGGCGAGATTATTCCCGGCAAAGAGTTTTACGACTACGAGGCGAAGTATTTGTCTGAGGGATCGGTGCCGGTGATTCCGGCGAAGATTTCGCGCAGCGAGAGCCGACGAATTCGCGAGATGGCTTTGACAGCGTTTAAGGCATGCGATCTTTCGGGGCTGGCGCGCGTGGACTTTCTGATGGAGCCGGAGGGAAAGAAACGAATCTACCTGAACGAAGTGAATACGATGCCAGGCTTTACGCAGATCAGCATGTATCCAAAGCTGTGGGAGGCGACGGGGCTGAGCTACAAGGAGCTAATTACTCAGTTGATCGAGCTGGCGCTGGAGCGACATGCGGAAAAGGCGCGGACGGTTTATAGCAGGGAGGAGTGAGGAAGGCAGCTTCTAGCTGCTAGCTTCTAGCCCTAGCTTGGGAACGAGGGAACAGGGAACAGGGAACAGGGTTGCGGTGTCTAATAGGTGGGGTGCTATCTCCATTTGTTGCATGGCTGCTTGATTCTAAATTTGAGGGACGATTGCGATGACTTTGCTCGATGCTCCAGAGTTCGATGCAGCGCGGTCCAAGCGCAACCGGTTGATTGCGCAGTTGAGCGCGGGCGCGCTGGTGGTGCTGTTTATCGTTGGCTGGCTGGTGTGCGGGCGGCCGGTGGACTGGCCGTGGAACTGGAGCCGCTATGTATTCGGGCGCGCGGCGGTGAACAATTTTCTGGGCGCGCTTGAGGCTAACGATTTGCAAAAGGCGTACGGCGTCTGGGAGCACGATAAGAATTGGCAGCAGCACCCGGCGCAATACAGCACTTATCCTTTCAGCGCGCTTTCAGGACGATTGGGGCCCGACGAGCCCGGACAACGAATATGGTCCCATTCACAGCCACAAGATTGCACTGGCCGGCCGCTACGGCAACGGCTTGCTGGTGGCCGTGCTGATCAACGACCGCAAGAGCGACGCGCTGAACCTGGCTTACGATCCCAAGACCGGGCAGTTGAGCTTTGCGCCGCCGGGCGTGAGCTTGTATCTGGGACCGTAGGGCAGCGAGTCAGCAGGTCAGCGAGTCAGCGCGGTGAGGATCACGGCCCGCTGTTGTTGATCTTTTAGGACGAGGGCCCGGTATGCCATACCTCCGTATTTGATTTTGAAGGGTTTAAGGGAGGGGCTCATACCTTTTCCATACCTCGTCCATACGGTATGCATACCTCCCATACCTTGGAGACAGGGAGTAGCCAATAGGGAATAGGGAGTAGAAGGCAGACCAAGCCATCCCCGCGACGTGGTCCTGTCGATGGAACTCTGGCAGGGGACCGCGGCCAAGGGAGCCTGGGGAGCAAATGCCGAAAACGCAGGGAAAGAAGCACGGAAATCCGTGCCGGTGAGGGCGATAATACGGCGAAGCGACCAAGTCCGCAAGGCCTGAAAAACACCCAAAAGGGGCTGAAAGGGTCGATTCTCTTTAAAATGCGCGTTTTTTCGACGCGACTGCAAAATTCTGCTGACGATAAAAGGTAAGTGCACTTTGCACCAAACGAAGTGCATCTTTTTTCGCTTTTGAGGAAAAACCGGGCTTTGGCGAATGAAGACGAGTAATGTCCGGAGACGCAGGGCCGGCGAAGACTGCGGGTTGCGAATGATCGGGTGCGAAGATGGCCTCTAGAACACTCATGGATTGAGTATGCGCTGGAAGGGGTTAATTATCGGCAAAGCTGGTGAGACGGGGGCCGGGAATTTTGGAACAGGGAGTGAACGGCTTACGGGAGTTGCGAGGATTTATTTTGGCGGCGGGGGCTTGACAGGAAATTAGCGGGGCTCGCGGAGTTAGCGGTGTTAGCGGAACTCGAAAAAGCGGTCGTCTGTCCATTCGTTAGAAAAATGAGGGAACGTCCCGTCTGTCCCCCGGTTCCCCCCGGTTCCCGGTCCGGCTTCCCCGAAAAATCAGGAAGCGTCCCGTCCGTGCCGGCTTCCCTTCCGGCGTGCTTCGGCTTCCCGGCTTGCGAATTTGTGATTTCTGATCACAATGATGTTTCCTCTTTAACTCACTAGAAACGCACTAAATAGGTGGTATTCTGCAATCCATTCGAGACGACCGGTCGTCATCCGTTGGAGATTGCCGTGAATAAAACTCACCCCTACGAACGGAATGGGAATTCCGCGCCCTCGACTGAAACCCAGGCAAGCGCCCATGGCGCGCAGATGGCGAAGTATTTCACCATGAACCAACCGCCTCATGTTGCCCTCGATTCTGTGGTTTCCGTTGTCCGGCCGCAAATGGCGATTACCCGGCTGATTGCGCGAAGCGGCATTCCGGAACGAACTGGGTCCATCCCGCCTGAAAAGGCCTACGTTGTCTCGCTGCACCTCAATCATGCGAATTCCGGGGAATGGGAACTCTGGACCGATGAGCAAGTACACAAAGACGGGGGCATGGCCAGTGGGCGGAGTCGCGATGTGCGATCTGGAGTCAAATACGACCATTCGAAATCCGGGCTCGATCGATTGGATTCACTACCATGTTCCGCGGGCAACCCTGGATTCCCTCTCGGACGATGCGGGAGCGCCTAGAGCTAAACGTCTCTACTGCGTTTATGGAACTTCCGACCCGACGCTTCATCACCTGACGCAATCCATTTTGCCGTGCCTGAATAGGCCGGAGACGTTCTCTCAGTTGTTCATGGATTCTTTTACCTTGATGGTTTGTTCGCACCTTATCGGGCGGTACGCTCAAACTCACGAAGCCTTCCCGCAATTCAAGGGCGGCCTGGCGCCGTGGCAAAAGCAGCGCGTTGTGGAATTGCTCCGTGAGCACCTGGACGGCGAGTTAAGACTGGAAACACTTGCCAGTGCTTGCGGGATTTCCGTCAGCCATTTTGCGCGATCATTCAGGAGATCGTTTGGGACCTCCCCACATAGTTACCTGATTCTGCAGCGAGTTGAAGTCGCGAAAGGCGCTCTTGTCGGAGACGAATAGCTCGCTGGTGGAAGTTGCCGCGCAGACTGGGTTTTCCGATCAAGCCGCGCTTACCCGGGCATTTGCGAAAGTCGTCGGTGCGACTCCCGCAAAGTGGAGGCGTGAACACTCACGTCGCAGGGGCTATGTTGAAATATCCAAACGCCACTTCCCTCAAACCCACGACTAGATCCCACCCCCGAGTTCAGCGAACGAAGACGGTGTTGGGCCGGTGTTGCGCCCGGATTCGTCTCCGGCCGCAATGTCATCTCGAGTCGCGGATTTGAGATTCGGCTCGGGTTCTCGCTTTGAACTCGAGCCTGGAGTCGTCTTTTCGCCCGCCTTCGCTCCGCATTTGAGCAGGAATCGACAAAAAAGGTCCATGTTTTCAATAGTGTCGCGCTCGTTCCTGACTATGGTTGATCGCAAGCCCGAGATTCGATACACGAATCGCTGAAGCTCAAACTGAAGAGGAGAGATGATCATGAAACAGCATATTAAGAATGTAGTGCAGGTGCATGGAGCGTTCGCCGATGGCTCCGGCTGGAAAGTCGTTGCTGACATCCTCAAGAAGGATGGCTACAAGGTGTCGGTGGCGCAGCCGCCCGAGACTTCGTACGCCGACGACCAAAAGTACACGAAGGCAGCAATCGACGCCATGGGCGGGCCGGTCGTGCTGGTCGGCCACAGCTACGGCGGGTCGATCATCACCGAAGCCGGCAATCGATCCAAACGTTGCAGCACTCGTATACATTGCCGCATTTGCGCTCGATGAAGGTGAGAGCTGTGCGTCGATCGAAACAGGCAGTGCCGCAAGCTTCCAAGGCATTCAAGCCGGACAGCAATGGACATTGGTGGATCGAACAGGACGCATTTCGTGGCCGACTTCGCAGCGGACATTCCCCGGGATGAGGCTCACTTCATGGCTATAGCGCAGGTGCCGATCTCTACCGACTCGTTCACCCATCAAGGTCACGAACCCGCCTGGAAGAACAAGCCGACCGTGTACATGGTGGCGAGCGCAGACCGGTCGATCAACCCGATACAGGAGCGCATGATGGCAAAGCGCGCCAATGCGAAGACGGTCGAAGTGAATTCGAGCCACGTGGCCTACATGTCTCACCCGAAGGAAGCGGCCAAGCTCATCGAAGAGGCTGGCCACCTCCGCCACGCGAGCTAGGAACCATATGCTTTCGGACAAAATGATCTCCGCCGATCCGATCGTGCGGCCGGTCGGCGGAGATTCTGTGTGGCTAGCGCCTCAGGAGGGCGAAATGATGGATCACATCACCGTGAAAGGGCGGGACGGCACATTCGACCGCCTATATCGCAAGACCGAATACTTCGCCGGCTCCGGCTGTTGTCGTTCTGCAGGAACTGTTCGGTGTGAACGCCGACATTCGCAAGCACTGCGATGAATTGGCGGAACAAGGTTACTTGCGGTTGCTCCAGATCTGTACTGGCGGCAGGAGCCGGGCGTGACTCTGAACGTCACCTCCCAAGCCGACTGGGACCACGGCCTTCGCCTCTATCAGGCTTATGACAGAGATGCCGGTGTAAAGGACATCAAGGACACCGTCGACGCAGTACGCGGTCTGCCGGAATGCAACGGCAAGGTTGCCTTGCTCGGCTATTGCCTCGGCGCGCTGATGGTCTTCATGACAGCCGTGCGCAACGACGGCATCGACGCCGCGGTTTGGTATCACGGCGCCGATACTGATAAATATCTGGGAGAGGTCGATGGGCTTCATGCGCCGATCCTCATGCATCTGGCCGAGGAGGATGAGTTCATTTCCAAAGCTGCACAAGCGGAGATTAAAGCGGCGGTCGCTACGAAACCAAATGCGACGGTGTACAGCTATCCGGGGCAGAGTCACGCCTTCTCCCGCCATAACGGAAAACACTACAACGCGGCCGCGGCTCACCTTGCCAACGGTCGGACGAGCGAATTCCTAAAGCACGAATTGCGGTAATTGCCAGATTGAAAGGAGCCAGGATGATCAGAAAAGTGGAGATGGAGCGGTTTACAGTGACCTCCTCGAAGCCATTCGACGCGGTGGTTGCAGCTATCAAGGCATCGACTGGTCACCCGAACATGGAAGAGCTCTGGCAAGCAACGCAGCGAGCGACGACTGTCGCCGAATTGGAGGCCGCGATACAGACCCGTCCCTGGGCGAGAGCGGTCTGATGCAGTTTGTCGAATTCGATCACGGGATGATCGTTCGCAAGGGGACCGAGAATCACACATCGCAGAATCATTCGGCTGGTTATTGGAAATCCTCTCATCATGAAAGAAATGGCGAAGCGCGTTCCGGACGCCGGGCTCATATGCTCCGGTTACGGTCCTAGTGGATGAGCGCGCTGATGGCGTGCACATTTCGTATGACAGGATGGCCGAGCCTCCTGGCCCCTTATGGGAGCTGGCGGGGCTGAGCGGGCGCTGCAAAGCCACTCGGGCGAGAAAATCGTCCCTCGGCGGCTGAAGCCGAATTTAATTTGCGGCGGTTACGGCACGGCTAAAGCCGTGCCCTTTCAAAGCGCCAGTTTTTTCTGCGTTAGGGCTTTACTGGCCGGAGCTGTCGAAACTTTCCGGGTCCGAAATGCGGGGCCGGAGTGCGAACGGCTGAAGGACATTTACTGCCGGGAATGGCAGTTCATTTACTCAAGTTGAAATCAATATTGAATGCTTGTTTGTTCGATTCCATTTTGTATTGCTGCTTTAAGTACGTCGATTTTTATGTCGGTTAGTGTTTTGAATTTGATGCAGTACCCAGTGACGCTTGCTTTGCCGAGTTGCTGTCCAAATTTCTGTGCCAGGTACTTCTTGTCATTTAGTCCCATGATGTAGACGGAAATGCCTGTTGTATTCGCGCTTATGCCGATTTGATAGAACTCCCTGGTTTTTCCGTTGGCATATTTAATGGTTTGAGATCCATATCCAATGTTTGGGTTGGAAACGGTTTTTCCTTTCTCGTCTTTTCCATCCAGGAACCACAATTTAGATGTTGGCATCAACGTCAAAATCATGTGATGCAGCTGTTCGATTTCGCTGCGTTTTGGTTCCGGTTGAGTGGCGATGTAATCCTTGATTTGTTTCTGCACGGTCATGTAAATCTCTCTCTCTTGATTTTTCTAGGCGCGTGTTTTTTGCGGCTCGTGAAATTGCGGGTCGCGATGAAGGCCTTAGTTGGTGGGGATGCTGAGGGGGATGTCGAGGGAGCCGGCGCGGTCGGCGTTGAGGTCGTGGACGCCGATGCGGAGATCGATGTCGCCGGCGGGCATGTCGAAGGGAAAGCGCACGGAAATGCCTGCGGCCATGATGCGCTGGAACTGAGCGGCGCTGAGCCCGACCTGAAACGCCTGCCTGTAGTTGTTGAGCGGATGGCCGAGGCCGTCGTAGGCGATGACGGCTAGCTCGATGGCTGCCTTGCGGCTTCCGTCGGGCAGGTTGTCGAGGGATAAGCTGTGCGCGTCAATGGTGAGATCGACGATGTAGCTGCGTGCTGGTCGGGCTGGACTGGCGGGTGCGGCTGGGAGTCCGGCGAGGGTACCGGGCTGGAACGAGGGATCGGTGGCAGGCAGGACGCGCGCACGGAGCAGGATCGCGGTGGCCGCTGGAGCGTCGGGGGCGAGAGCGGCGGCGAACACGCTGGACAAGTTGGGTAGATTTCCGCTGGAGGGGTAGCTGCCGGAGAAGCCGCTGCCGGAGGGCGAGGAATTGCTCGGGGCGTCGGCGTAGTATCCGCGGCGGTAGGCGAGCTTGAGGCCGTGAGCGACATCGGGGCCCGGATCGAGCCGGACTTGAATTTTGCGGTATTGGCCGGCGGGGTTGCGGTGCTGGTCGTCGGCGTTATGGGACTGTTCGTCGGGCGCGGGGTTCTTTGGCACGTAAGCGAGGGTGTAGTAGCTGGAGCCGTTTTCGATGGCGCCGGCGACAGCTTTGCCGAAGTCATTGGTTTCGAAGAATGGCTCGCCACCGGTTTCGTCGGCCAACTCCTGCATGGTGCCCTGGTTGCCGTAATGCTGCTCGCGTTCCTGGGAAAGCTGCGCAGTCTGAGCCTGAGTTGCAGCATGGACATCGGTGGGTATGGTGGGGTTTTCGGCGGCGCTGAACTCAGTGGGCCCCCATAGGCCGCTGGCATCGATCGGATAGATTGCGACGCGCGCGGCAGTGAGCATGTCGGAGGTCTGCTGGACTTGCTCGCGAAAGCTTGCGACGTTGGCGAAGGCGTCGAATTCGCCAGTCTCGGGCAAAAGCGTGAGCGGAAACGAGCCGGAGAACCAGATAACGTTTTTGCGGCCTGAAATGCCGCCGAGATAGCCGGCCAATTGCTTCATGGCGTCGAGGGTGATGCGCATGCGGGCGTTGGTTTGGCCGGCGATTTGGTCGGCCTGGAACTGCTGGAGGGCGGTGACGGCGTTCATGGGTCCAATTTGCGAGCCGCTGGTGGATATGGAGGGCGGCGTTGGCGGCTGGATAATGGACCCGGCGCTGGCGACTGCGTTGACCTGGTTGTTGTCGAGGGCGGCGGAGGCGGGCGTGTCTTGCAATGGCGGTTGCTGCGGGTTGGTCTTTGGCTTTTTGAGCAGACTCACGAGGGCAGCGGGATCGCTGGTGAATTGGGTGACGATGCGCAGTTGCGTGCTGAGCGTGAAGATGGCCAGCTCGGTGCCGGGCTTTAACGTGGCGAGGTAATCGATCATCTTGCTGCGCACACGCATCTGGTCGCCGGTGGGCGTGTTGAGCGCGTCGAGCAGGAGGACATTGACGGCGGTCGAATCGGGATATGCAGGCAGGTTGGTGTAGGTGTTTGGCGGCAGTGCCGCAGGCGCGAGAAATGCGGGCGGCGCAGCGGCGGGCTGGTGCTCGTCAAATGACGAAATGGTTTGCTCGCTGCCGTCTTCGAGGATGTGAAAGCGGCTGCGGTCGAGGCCGTGCACGGGCTTGCCGTGGTCGGTGACGACGACATCGACGAGGACGAGGTTGGAGCTGGTGCGGAGGGAGGGTGTTGCGGAGTCGGCTGACGGGTTTTGGGAGTGCGCTCCGGGAAGTGCGAGCAAGCAGGCAAGGAGGAAGAGCGCGAATGAGGGACGCAAACGCATACGGCAACCACTTTATCAGGATGGGTGAAATGGGGAGGTGAGTGCGGTCCCGGATGGTTATGGAAAAGTCGAAAAGCCGGAATGCGCTTTCCAACTTTCCCACAACCACGGCTGCAGCTGGAATTTTTGTTCTGAAAACTGATTTGGTTCCGGAACGAGTGCAGAGCATCCCTCAGGGGCTAAAGCCCTCGTCTATTTTGCCGGCTTTCGGCACGGCTAAAGCCGTGCCCTGACACAAGACTCCGCTCCGATTGCAGCCTTTACGGCCCGACTGAAGTCGTGCCCTTTCAAAGCACAACTGAATTTATCGGATGGCCAAAGGTCGTGACCCTTCAAAGCACAATTGAATTCGCGGCGCGACGGGTATTCGCTAGCGGGCGGCTTCGGTGAGGATCTCGGTGCTTTTGCTCATTTTGGCGGTGCGCTCGATCTTGTCCCAGTTGAAGGGCTTGCCGTCGATGGCGCGCTTGAGCGTTTTGAAGAGCACGATGGAGAAGACCTGGCGGTAGGCGAAGCGCTGCAGCCAGATGTGGAAGAGCAGCCAGCCGTCGCCTTTGTTGGCGGGATGACGGCGCTCGAGCGAGAAGGCGATGGATGAGGTGATGAAATCGATGATCAGGAAACCGAGGAAGTAGACGACGAGCTTTTCAAAGCTGGCGGCCGAGGCGGCTTCAGGGTGGTAGTGGCGGTCGACGAGGAAGTTGATGACGCCGGCGAGGAACATGACGTCAATAAACGGCGAGACGAGCGGAAGAAACATTTGGAAGATGAGGATGTTGGGCAGCGCGAAGAGGCCCATGGCCTTGTTGCGGACGAAGGCGGCGCGGTGTTTCCAGATGGCTTGCAGGGTGCCGAAGGACCAGCGGAAGCGTTGGCGCATGAGGCCTTTGGCGTCGATGGGCGCCTCAGTGTAGGCGAGAGCGCGGTCTTCGAAGTCGACTCTCAAGCCTTGTTCGAGCAGGTTCATGGTGAGGTCGGCGTCTTCGGCGACGGTGTTGAGCGGATAGCCGCCGGCGGCTTTGACTGGAGCGGTGCGCCATGCGCCGATGGCTCCCGGCACGACGGTGACGACGTGGAAGAGATCGAGAGCGCGGCGCTCAAAATTCTGGCTGGTGATGTATTCGAGGGCCTGCCAGCGGGTCCAGAGATTGACGCGGTTGCCGACCTTGGCGTTGCCGGCGATGGCGCCGATGCGGGGATCTTCGAAATGCGGAATGAGTTTTGAGATGGCGTCCGCGGCGATGACGGTGTCGGCGTCGATGCCGACAAAGATTTCCTCGTTCATGCGATCGAGGGCGTAGTTGAGCGCGGCGGCTTTGCCTTCATTGCGTTTGGTGAGCACCTGAACGCGGCCGGCTTTGATCTCCTTGGCGAATGCTGTGGCGGCCACTTCGGCGGTGCGATCGGAGGAGCCGTCGTCGATGACGATGACGTGGAGGTTTTTGTAGTCGGAGTTGAGCACGGAGCGGATGGTGCGGACGATGACGGTCTCTTCGTTGTAGGCGGGGATGAGAACGGCGACGCGCGGGTTGAAGCCGGGCGAGGCCTGGCGATAAGGCTTGCGCAGGCGGTCGATGACGGCGAAGAGGCCGACGATGATGAGGCGCGCGCTCATGAGCACGTCGCCGACGAAGAAGACCATGACGATGAAGTTGCCGATGATGTCGAGCGCGGAGAAGGCGATGGAATCGGGGATGGTGCGCACGCGCTGCCAGAAGGTGAGCGGCGGCATGACCTCGGCGGTGGTTTTGCCCATGAGCGCCGAGACGGGAACGATGGTGTAGCCGTGGGCGCGGAGCGCGTCGATGAGCGGACCCAGGCGGCCACGGTGACTGAGCGGTCGCCGCCGCCGTCGTGCATGAGGATGATGGAGCCGCGGAACTGCGGCTTGGTCTTCATGGTTTCAAGTTGGGCGAAGACCGACTGGATAATCTCGGCGGAGGTTTTGCGAGGATGTTCGTCCCAGTCGTCGGTGTCGATCTTGCTGCCGATGATGGTGTAGCCCATCTGCTGGATGCGCCACGCGGGCTCGGCCTCGTCGTCGGTGTCAGGCTCTTCGTCGATGTCGTAGGGCGGGCGGAAGTAGAGCGGCTGGACGCCGAGCTTGCTCTCGAAGAGGCGCTCGGTGAGCGTGATTTCGAGATCGACCTGGCGCGGCGAGATGAGGCTGATGTCGGGATGCGTCCAGGTGTGGTTGCCGATTTCGTTGCCTTCGCGGACGATGCGCTGCATGAGGCCGATGTTCTCGGCAGCCTCAGAGCCAATGGCCATGAAGGTGCCTTTGACGTGTTTGGCTTTGAGAATGTCGAGAATCTTCGGGGTCCACTCGGGATCGGGGCTGTCGTCGAAGGTGAGCGCGACTTCATTGGGATGGTAGCCGTATTGCTGCGACGGTGTAGGGGTGCGGATAGACATCCATGTGCTCGTCGTCGATGAGCTTCTTGCGCGGGTCGGGCTCGTCGGTGTCAACGTCCACGGTGCGCTTGCCGGGTTGCGGCAGGCCGGTGATGCGCAGGATGTCGCCTTCGCCCTCGATGTCGACATCGTGGCCGGGCTGCACGGTGCCCAGAGCCTGCAAGCGAGGCCGGATCGCTGGGGTGGTCCCAGATGTTCCACAGCGAGGTGTCTTCTTCGCCGAGACGCCACAGCGCAAAGGTCTGCAGGCCGAGCTGGCGCGCGGCGCGCATCTCGTTGAGGACGGTGACGGCGTCAAGAAACCAGACCACGTGGCGCTGGTTATTGTCTTCGTCGATGTACTCGAAGTGAGGATTGAGTGTGTCGTAGTCGAGATCGAGATCGGCGTCGGCGTCGGAGGCGCGCTCCCAGGTATCGGATACGGACAGATCGTCGGTATCGAGGACCTGCGGCTTGGGATGGCGGCGATCTTTTGGATTGGGGATGGAAAGCGTCCAGTCGTAGCCGTAGTTGCCGATGGCGCAGATGATTTTTTCTTTGGGCACGATTTTGAGGACGCGGACCAGATTGCCGACGAACCACTGCTGGCTGGCGATGGGGCCGGGATCGCTGGTGGTCTGGTGCTCGTCGTAGTTCATCAGGATGATGCCGTCGGAGTTGGCGGCGATGGCCTTCAGGTCATTGTCGCTGGTGGCCACGGCCACGTTGACGTAGAGGCGAAGATTGCGCGGATGCATCTGGGCGTAGAGCGCCTGAATGAAGCTGAGGTAAGCCGGCTCGTCGGCGTCGGGAAGGCTTTCGAAGTCGAGCGAAATGCCGCGATAGGCCGGGTAAGTGTCGAGGAAGCGCATGATTTGCTGGAGCAGCGCCGCGCTTCTGGCCGGGATCCATGAGCACGTTGCCGACGCCGGTATCCCACTGCTGAGTGTGCGGATTGTAGTTGTTGATGGCGGGAAAGATTTCGGTGTCTTCTTTGGCCTCCTGAATGACCTTCTTGACCTTGTCCAGGTAGTCGGGGTCGTGCACCGTGGCGCCGGTGATCAACGGAAGCTCGCTGAGGTTGTCGCCGCTCATCATCATCAGCGTGCCGTTGGGCGAATCCACATGCAGCCACATCGGGAACAAAAGGTCGATCTGGTGAATGTGCTCCTTGAGCGAGGAGTAGCTGGCCGGGTCGTCCTGGACGTAATAGGCGGCGCGCAAACCTTCACCGGTGTTCAAAGGAATGTCGGAGGGTTTGCGCTCGGTCTTGCGGCGGCGCGGGACGCTGATTCTTGCCGTTGCGTTCCAGGATGGTTGGCTCAGGCAGGGCACGATAGTTGTGTTTCGGATTTGGGAGCAGCAATTCGGGCAATTGCTGGTTGCGCACGACGTTGAAGATGAAGCCGACGACGACGAGAGTGGAGATTACGGCGATCGCATCGAGGATGCGGCGGAGGCGCTTCCAGCGCTTGCGTTCGGGGTCGAAGAAGATTTGCTGGTCGGGCATCTTTTGTGGTGTACACAGCTCCGGAGAACCAGCGCCAAAAGGCAGTTGCAACCCACGAATGCGACGGCCTTGGCGCTAAATAGACAAGGCCTGGACGTGCCGTACGCTGTACATTAAAAATCGTATGGAAGCTGGCCAAGAGAGTCAATTGACGCCGCAGAGTCATTTGGGAGAGCGCGGTGCTGAACATGCGAATGGGGCGCGGGCCTGGTTGCATGTGGCGCTGGCGCTTGCGGCGGGCCTGGCCTTGCGACTTTGGATGCTGCGACGCCTTTTTGAGGTCAACGGGGACTCGCTGATCTATGGGGGATTGGCCCGGAATCTGCTGCTGCACGGACGTTTTGACCTGACGCTGCCGAGCGGGGAGATGTATCCGACATTAATCAGATTGCCCGGTTATGCGATCTTTCTGGCGGGCTGCTTTCGGCTCTTCGGCATGGAGAATTACTACTCCGCCGCATGCATTCAGATTGTGATTGATCTGGCGGGCTGCCTGTTGCTGGCCGGATTTGTGCGGCGCGTTGCGCCGGCAGGGATGGGCCGCAGCGCGGCGCTGGCGACGCTGTGGCTGGCGGCGTTGTGCCCATTTACCGCTTCCTACACTGCCGAGCCGCTGACCGAGACGCCGACACTGTTTGCATTGGCGCTGGCAATGTGGGCGATGGCGCGATTCCGCGACGAGCCGAAATGGGCGAATGCCCTGTGGTTTACGCTGGCCGTGACGTGCGCGACGTTCCTGAGGCCGGATGGCGCGTTGGCTGCGATTACGTTCGCGCCGGCGCTGGTGATTGGATTGCCGCGCGGCGACGGGTCGGGCGAAATTGTGCCCGGAAAGTTTTTTTCTGGTTTTGGAGTAGGCCTCAGGGAGACTGGAATATCGGCGCGCAAATTGTGGCAAATGGCGGCGGTTTGCGTTTTGCTGGCGCTGGCTCCGTTTGCGATTTGGACGGCGCGCAACTGGAGCGTCTTTCATGTTTTTGAGCCGCTGGCGCCGCGCCTGGCGAACGATCCCGGCGAAAGCTCGAACCCCGGATGGGAACGCTGGGTGAAAAGCTGGTGCCTCGACTTTATTTCGACTTATCAAATCTATTGGAACGTGCCGTGGGACAAGCTGGATGTGAGCGAGCTGCCCAGCCGCGCGTTTGACTCGCCCGCGCAGTATGCGGAGACGGCTGCGCTTGCCGCGGACTACAACAATCAAGGCATGGAGATTACTCCGGAGATCGATGCGCGCTTTGGGAAGTTGGCGGATGAGCGCATAGCGGCTGATCCGGCGCGCTATTATGCGTGGCTGCCGCTGGGGCGCGTGGCTGACATGTGGCTGCGACCGCGCGTGGAGAATTTGCCTATCGATCTGGATTGGTGGGTCTACGGGCACCATCACAGAGAGACGGAATTCAGCTGGGCGTATGCGGGGTTGAACGCGGTGTATTTGATCTTAGGAATTGCCGGGTTTTGCATGCGGCCGCGCTTTTGGGGAGCGTTGGTGGCCTATGTGCTGCTGCGCAGCGCGCTGCTGCTGACGGTGGAAGCGCCGGAGTCGCGGTATACGATCGAGTGCTTTCCGATGCTGATTGCGGGCGGAGGGGTTGCGATCGCTTGGGCTAAGCGGGCTGCGGAAACGTCGCTTAGGCTAAGAAACCCGTCCCTCAAGGGCTAAAGCCGGATTCAATTTGCGGCATTTGTGGCACGACTGAAGTCGTGCCCTTTCAAAGCCGCGATTTAATCCGCAGTGAGTTACGGCGCCCACTCACTTGTCGAAGCTGAAGGCGCCGTTGGGCAATGGCTGATTCACGACGATGTTTTTGTAATAGCAGATGCGCGATTGGCCTTCACCTTCGTCGAAGATCCTGCTTGAGGCTTACGGCGCGCGCCGTATCAAGCCAGATGGTGACTTTGGGAATGTTTTTGCGGACTGCGGGATCTTTGGCTACCAGCTCGAGTTTGTCGGTGGTGATGCCGTCGATTTTTTCCGTGCCCAGATACTTGATGGTCCATTTGTCTTCAAGATCGTGGCCGCTGGCGCCGAAGCCGAGCATCAGATAGCTCTCATATTTACCCGCCTGGGTGTAGGACTTGGCGTCGCTCTCTTTGCCGGTGTCGGATTCGCGGAGCACGCCGCCGGAGAAGATATACGCCTTTGCAGCGGGCCGGTCGTTGTCCCGGTTGATGTGGGCAGCCATCTGGAAGTGCGTTCCGGTGCGCTCGTAGTAGGCGGTTCCGGTCATCTTGTCCGTGTCCGGAATGGGATCGGTCTGGATGGTGTCGAATTCGAAGGTGGCGGTGGTGGTGTGAAAATTTTTGGCAGCGGCGTCGAGCTTAGACAGAACGGCGGCGAGATCCTGGGCGCGCGCGGGCCTGGCAGGCAGCAGCGCGATCAAAAAGACGACGAGAAATGCAGATTTGAAAATCCGACGAAACTGGAATATCCGATGCATAACTTTCATTTCTTGTTTGATTCCGAATTTGGCCCGCGGGATTCGATAATCCCGGATTTTCGTTCTTAGCGATGGGCCCAGACTTTCCAGGTGAGGTTTCCCTGGGCGTCCGGAGCTGTCTCCCAGTGCTCGATATAGACGTCGTCACCGGTGACCGGCTCGATGGCTCTGCGCAGGAGCTTTTTGACCTGGCGATTGGAAGCGCCGGCGGGAACGGTGACATCAGAGGCCTGCACGGTAATAATGACGCCGCGGCCATTGGGAACAACCTGAAAAGGATGACTGGAGGCGGCGATTGGCGATGGTTTAGCGCCGTAGTCCCACAACTGCGGAGTGATGAAGATGAAGAGCAGGATGAGCGTGACCATGATGTCGTAGTGGAACGACCCGCGCGAATAGGTCCAGTAAAAGTAGCTGCGCAGGACTTGCCCGAAGCTGCGTTTGGGTTGCGCGACCGCGCTGGCTGAATTGGAGGATGCCGTCATTTCTCAACGACAATTCTATCCATTCCACCCATGTATGGGCGGAGAGATTCAGGGATAAGCACGGAGCCGTCGGCCTGCTGGTAGTTTTCAAGGATTGCGAGCCAGGTGCGGCCAACGGCGAGGCCGCTGCCGTTGATGGTGTGGACGAACTCGGGCTTGGCGGGTTTGCCGCCTGGCGCGGCGGCCGGCCGGTAGCGGATGTTGGCGCGGCGGGCCTGAAAGGCGTCGAAGTTGGAGCAGGAAGAGATTTCGCGATAGAGATTCTGGCCGGGCAGCCAGACTTCGAGGTCGTAGGTCTTGGCGGAGGAGAAGCCGGTGTCGCCGGTGCAGAGGAGGACGCGGCGATAGGGAAGGCCGAGTGCTTCGAGGATTTCTTCGGCGTCGCGGGTGAGGCGCTCGTGCTGCGCGTCGGATTCTTCGGGTCGCGTGAATTTGACCAGCTCGACTTTTTGAAACTGATGCTGGCGGATGATGCCGCGCGTGTCTTTGCCGGCCGCGCCGGCTTCGGCGCGAAAGCAGGGCGTGTAGGCGGTGAATGCGATGGGCAGGCGAGCGTCGTCGAGGATTTCGTCGCGATAGAGATTGGTGACGGGGACTTCGGCGGTGGGGATGAGCCAGTGGTCGCTGTCTTTGTAGTCGCCGCGCGCGGCTGCTTCGGCGTCAGCGTCAGAGCAGCGGAAGAGGTCCTCGGCAAACTTGGGCAACTGGCCGGTGCCGAAGAGCGATTTGGAATTGACCATGAACGGCGGAAGCACTTCGGTGTAGCCGTGCTTGCTGGTGTGCGTGTCGAGCATGAAGCTGATGAGCGCACGCTCGAGGCGCGCGCCTGCGCCCATGTAGACGGCAAAGCGCGCGCCGCTGAGTTTGGCTGCGCGTTCGAGATCGAGAATGCCGAGGGCTTCGCCGATTTCCCAGTGCGGCTTGGGCTGGAAATCGAATTTCTTCTGCTCGCCCCAGGTTTTGACGGTTTTGTTGTCGGCTTCGGAGGTGCCGACGGGGACTTCGTCGCGGGTGAGGTTGGGCACGCGGGCGAGGGACAGGCGCAACTGCTCGTCGAGGCTGGCTGCGGACTTGTCGAGCTCGTCGAGCTTGTCTTTGAGGGCGCGCGTCTCATCCATGACGGCAGTGGCTTCGTCAGTTTTGCCGGCCTTTTTGAGTGCGCCCACCTGCTGCGAGAGCTCGTTGCGGCGGGCTTTGAGCTGTTCCGATTGCGTAATGGCCTCGCGGCGGTTCTTGTCGAGGGCGCGAAAATCGCCGAGCAGAGCGGCGGGATCGGCTCCGCGCGCGCGCAGTTTTTCTTCAACTAATTCGAGATTGGTGCGCACAAATTGGAGATCGAGCATACTTTTTCATTTTAGATGAGCGGTGTGGGAGCGAACGGCGGCGGGATATTTGCTGCGCCGAAGGGATTATTTTTGTGGCGGCGCGGGCGGCTTGTTCTGCCAGCCGGGGAGGGTCTGGTTGCCGGTGATGAGGCGCGCGCCGCGGGTGAAGTTGAAGTAGGTCCAGGCCCAGCTCAACAGAACTGAGAGCCGATTGCGGAAGCCGATGAGGAAGAAGATGTGGACGGTGAGCCAGGTGAACCAGGCGGGAAAGCCGCTCATGTGCGCCTTGAAGGGCCACTTGACGTTGGCGACGGCGGCCATGCGGCCGATGGTGGCCATGTCTCCTTTGTCGAAGTAGCGGAAGGCGGGGCGTGGCTTGCCGGCGAGGTCGGCGGAGATCATTTTGGCGACGTGATGGCCCATCTGCATGGCGGGCTGGGCGACGCCGGGGACCTGATGGCCGTCCTGCTCGAAGTGGGCGAGGTCGCCGAGGACGAAGACATTGGGCAGGCCGGGCGGATTGAGATGATCGTCGACGATAACGCAGCCGCGGCGATCGAGAATTGACTTTCGGAGTTTCGCTTCGGGGTTGGCTGCGGGCTGCGCAGCGAGCAGCTTGCCGAGCGGCGAGGCGAGCACGCCGGCGGCCCAGAGCGTGACGACTGCGTCGATGCGCTGGCCGTTGGCTTCAACCCAGCCGGGGCCGACGGCGGTGACCTGCGCTTTGGTGTGGACCTCGACGCCCAGCCGCTTGAGCGTGGCTTTGGCTTTGGCGGAAAGGTCGGCGGGATAGGCGGCGAGCACGCGCGGACCGCCGTCGAGCAGGAGCACGCGGCTCTTGGCGGGATCGATGTGGCGAAAGTCGTGGCGCATGTAGAGCTGGGCGATGTCGCTGATGGCGCCGGCAAGCTCGACGCCGGTTGGTCCGCCGCCGATGACGACAAAGTTGAGCGGCGGGTGCCATCCCTGCTCGAGCATCTGGCGCTCGGCCAACTCGAAGGCGAGCAGCACGCGGCGGCGAATCTCGATGGCGTCTTCAACGGATTTGAGGCCGGGAGCGAGGGGTTCCCATTGATCGTTGCCGAAGTAGGAGTGTGTGGCGCCGGTGGCGAGAACGCAGGTAGTCGTAGGCAATGCTCGCGCCGCTGGCCGTGGAGATTCGCTGCGCGGCAGCGTCGATGCCGACGACTTCATCCATGAGCACTTCGGTGTTGGGCTGATGGCGCAGGATGGAGCGGATGGGCTGAGCGATGTCGGCCGGAGAAAGCACGGCGAGCGCAACCTGATAGAGCAGCGGCTGAAATGTGAAGTGATTGCTGCGATCGATTACGGTGACGTCAACCGGCAAATGCTTGAGGCGTTTGGCGGCGTTAAGGCCGGCAAAGCCTGAGCCGACGATGACGACGCGGGGGCGGTGCACCTGAGGCGTAGTGGCGGCGGGCGCGATTGCGGGTTGATTCAGCTGCCTTGTTTGGGCCGTCTCTTGGGTCAAGGATGGTCTTTCCGCCTCAGATTTGGTTTCAAGGCTTCTTACTTAAGGATGCGCGAACAGGCGCGGAGGTGGCAGGGATTGAGTGTGGATCGTACCACTGTGTGAGGCTGGTGGATTACTGTTCGTGCCGTGCGGGCACGGGCGCTGACGCTGCTGGCGTACTGTAGCATCCTGCTATGATCGCGGGCGCGAATTTCGCGGGCGTGGCAATTGCTGGAAGGTCCTGGGAATGGTGGGTGGGGTTCCACGCGGTGATTGCGGCGGTGCTGCTGGCGGACTCGCTGATGCCCGGCCACCGGCGCGCGTCGCGCCACGCGCAGTTGTTTGTTTGGTTGACGACTGTTGGATTGGCACTGGCGGCCGCGGGGTTTGCGTGCTGGGTCGCTATGACGATGGGCAGGCAGACGGCACTTGAGTTTGTGGCGGGCTACACGATTGAAACTTCGCTGAGCATCGACAATCTTTTTGTTTTTCTGGTGCTTTTTGAAGGGTTCCGGATCAGCGCGCAGCGCCAGCACACGGCGTTGCAGTGGGGAGTGTGGGGCGCGTTTGTGCTGCGCGCGGTGTTTATTGCCGTGGGTGTCACGCTGTTGCAGCGATTCCAGTGGATCACATGGATTTTCGGATTGATTTTGCTTTACGCGGCGTGGCGGCTGGTGCGCGGCGGGTCGGCGCGAGCGGCGATTCCGGAGTGGATCGTGCGATTGCAGCCGGCGAAGGGGTCGCTGCTGCCGGTGATTCTGGCGGTCGAGGTGACCGATCTGCTGTTTGCGACGGATTCAATTCCGGCGGTGCTATCGGTTACGCACAATCCGTTTGTGGCGTACACGTCGAATGTGGCGGCGATTCTGGGATTGCGGTCGATGTATTTTGGGTTGGCGGCGATGCTTGAGCGTTTTAAATATTTGCACTACGGGTTGGGCGCGATTCTGGTTTTTGCGGCGCTGAAGATGCTGGCGGCGCGATGGATCGATGTGCCGGTGACGCTGTCGCTGGTGATTATCGGAGTGATTCTGGCGGTGTGCGCGGCGGCGTCGGTGAGGGCTGGGAGCGAGGGAGCGGGGAACAGGGAGCAAGGGAGCAAGGGAGCGTGACGGCAACTCGGCAAGTCAGTGGAATGCTTTGAGCCGATAATGAATAGATGAAGAAAAAGCAGAATTTCACCCGGGGGAAGCGGGGACGGATTGCGCCCAAGGAGCCAGAGCCGCGCGGCAAGACGCGAATCACGATTCGACTGGATGAGGATCTGGTGGACCACTTTCTGAAAGAGGCCGATGCCTCGGGCGGGGCGACGGGCTATCAGACACTCATCAGCGAGGCGCCGCGGCAGCATGTGGAAGGGAAGGCTCGAAGCTTAAGGAGACACTGCGGCGGATTGGGGGGGGAGATGAGGGCGGGATGAAGTACAACTTTACCGAACGGTTTTCTACGCTCAGGTTTGAGCTATACCGAATCTGAGAATTGAATCCCTGGGTTCCCGGCTGACTATTCAAAATCGGAAGAAGATGAGAATGGCCTCTGAAAGCGCGCTTTTAAACAAATCCTCTTTGGTAATTTCGACCCTCAACCTAAAATTGATCGGCAATATCACCTCAAAGGGTACAGGTGTTGTCCCGTTCATTAAGGCGGGCTTGAATCGCAACTGATTGACGGCGGTAACGACATTCTCATCCATACTCGATTCCAGGCTCTTGACCACGCGCACACCTTGCGGAACGCCATCTTTGCCAACGACGAAGGCGACAATGCACAAGCCAGTAACTCGAGCCAATCGACCATAAGGCGAATACTCGGCCTGAACTTCATCGGCGTTTAGCAGAACAGGTGAAGTGATGTTCGCTCGAAGACCCTGGGCGGGTGGGGAAATGAAGGTGCCGGAAGCCCTTGGCACGATGGTCGTGAACGACAGAGCGGTATTTCGGTCGCGCCAGAAAGTTACTGCAATCATGAGTTCGAAAGGGACAGGAACCGTTGCATCTCTAAGCGCCGGGTTGAAACGCCATGTCTCAATCGTCTTGACCGCGTTTTCATCCAAGCTGGGCTCGAGACCAGAAACGACCTTCACACCTTGCGGAACGCCGTAGGCGTCGATTGTGGCACCAATCAGACAAGAGCCGACATCGTTCTTCAACTTCGCCTTTCTTGCGAAGCGCGGATCGGGCTGGAAGATTGGCGTGGGGACGCTGATGTCGCCAGCCGGACGATTGGCGACATCCGAGCCTGCGGTGGAGCTCGCGGATACCGGGTCGGCTGTCTTTGGCGAGGCTGATGGCGCCGCGAGAATGGCAATTTCAAGAAACGGATGAGAACTCAGAGTCAAGGTGGTGTCTTCTTGAGGGGTGTTCTTTTTCGCGGGGAGTGCACAGGTATGTAAAGCGGCTGTTACGGCAATCTCGATGGCGGCCGGTTTGTCATTGTACGTACCGGGTTTGAAGCGCTGTGCCGCAATGAATGCGACGGCGAAACCGCTCAACCGGGCGTCATCCGAATGGAGCATTTGAATGTCGCGTGGAACGCCATTGTCGTCTACAAGAGCCGAGAGTTTGACTACGCCGTCGAGCTTGATACACGGCCTGGGCACGGAGATCGAAATGGTTGGCGAAAACAGCACTGGCGCGGTGACGCCGGGACCGGCGTAGTAGACCGTTACGTTAGCGGGTTGAGCGATTGCCGGGTGTGGAGTGGGCGAGTCAGGTTGTTGCCCGGTGGCGAAGGTACCGGTGAGGAACGACAGGAGAGCCAGTGTGAATTCGCGGCGCATAGAGGTTCTCCAAGGTTGGCAAAAAGAGTCTAGCACCGGAACGGGCGCGCGAGTCTTCTATCATTGAAAACATTGTGCAGACGATACGGGTAGAGACGCCTTCGGCAAAGTACGACGTGGTTGCTGGGAGTGGGTTGCTGGCAGAGCTGGCGCCGCGGATTGAGCACGCGGTGAAGCGGCTGCCGCGGCGCGTGTTTGTGGTGACATCGCCGGAGATTTGGGCGCTGTGGGGGAAGAAGTTTTTGCGGTCGTTTCGGGAGTCGGGAGTGGAAGCGCCGGTGACGCTGTTTCTGCCTCCCGGCGAACAACACAAGACAATCAAAAGTGTGGAGCGGTTGTTGCGCGAGATGGTGAAGGCAGGCGGCGATCGGGGATCGCTGCTGATTGCCTTTGGCGGCGGAATTGTGGGCGACGTGGGCGGCTTTGTGGCTGCGACGTTCATGCGCGGGATTAATTATGTACAGGTGCCGACGACGTTTTTGGCGCAGGTCGACTCGAGCGTGGGCGGCAAGGTGGGCGTGAATCTGCCTGAGGGGAAGAATCTGGTGGGGAACTTCTTGCAGCCGCGGGCGGTGTTTGCCGATATCGGCGTGCTGGGAACGCTGCCTGATCGCGAGCTGCGCGCGGGGTTGATGGAGAGCGTGAAGGCGGGGTTCATTCGCGACCGTGCGCTGGTGCGGTTTATGGAGGAGCACGCGGAGGAGATTCTGGCGCGGGAACCAAAGGCATTGGAGAAGGTGATTGCGGCGTCGATCCGGATGAAGGCCGAGGTGGTGCGGAAGGACGAGCGCGAGAGCGGATTGCGGATGATTTTGAATTTTGGGCACACGGTGGGGCATGCGCTGGAGCAGGCGACCAAGTACAAGGCGATGCTGCACGGCGAGGCGGTGGGATGGGGGATGGTGGCGACGCTGGCGGTGGCGCGGAGACGGGGAACGATTACTGGCGGGCAGATGGAGCGGATGGAGAAATTGATTTATCGCTACGGACCGCTGCCGAAGCTGAAGGTGACGGCGGCGCGCGTGATGGCGGCGACGGGAAGCGACAAAAAGAATGTGGGCGGGGTGAGGCGGTTCGTGTTGCCGGTGGGGATTGGCGATGCGGGCGTGGTGGAGGATGTGACGGCGGCGGAGTTGGAGGCCGGGGTGAAGTATATGTTGGTGAGGTCGAGGACAGCTTCTAGCCGCTAGCTTTTAGCTCCTAGCTAAAGCACGCGCGGGTTAGAGGCGTGCTATTCCACCCTTGGCGCAAGAACAAAGGCGCGCCAAGGATGGGGCACCCGTAGGCAATTGGTGAGACCAGGGGCGGCCGATTGAGACTCGTGCTGTCCCAGGTCTGAAAATCCAGACCTGGGGCACCCGAATTTCTCGGGCGGACGGCGGGAGATTTGAATTTGTGTTGACAATCTGGGTGGGGTTGGAGAGTTAGCATCCATTTATTGGCTGTGGGCGCGGTAACGCGAGGATGGAGCGCGGCTTGCCTGGAGTAGGCTTAATTCCAGTTCCAGAATTCACATGATCCTTCACGCAAATCATCTCACTGACAATCACGTCGCTCAGGGGCTGAAGCCCCGGATCTTTAGGTTCGCGTTTCGGCACGACTAAAGTCGTGCCCTGACACTTCGTGCCCGTTAGGAAGGCTTTTTCGGCAACGTTCAAAGACGGTCGTGCCCTGACACTTCGTGCTTTTTGGGAAGGCTCATTCGGCAAGGTTGAATGAAAGTGGTGGACTGATACTTCGTGCCCGTTGGGAAGACGTCTTCCGCGAGGCTCAAAGAAAGTCGTGCCCGGACACTTCGTGCCCGTTAGGAGACGTTTCCCGCAAGGTTCAAAAGGCCGTAGGTTTCGGAGCAAATTGAAAGCGACGCACTAAGACGCACTGGTTTCAAAGTGACGCGCTAACAAAGTTTGAAGGACGGCGAGCGAGAATGAGCGATCAGACCATGTACAGGTGGCTTGAGCAGCAGGGCGAGGCCTTTGGCGGGCCGGGCCATGAGCCGCGATGGACTTCGAGCGTGAAGGATGCGGTGGTGACGGCGTATTCGGGGTCGAGCCGGATATGGTTCACGTGCTCGCATGGAATTCTGAATGAGATTTATTTCCCCAGGATCGATCACCCGCAGGTGCGGGATATGGGGTTCCTGCTGACCGACGGGGAGACGTTTGTCCACGAAGAGAAGCGGCACATGAAGTCGAGCTTCGAGTACATCGATCCGGACGGGCTGGGAGTGCGGTATGTGAACCGCGATCCTGACGGGCGCTACAGCCTGACGAAGGAGATCATCTGCCGATCCGCATCATGGGGTGGTGCTGCAAAGGGTGCGGCTGGAGGCGCGCGAGGATTTGATGCCGCGGCTGAAGTTGTATGCGCTGCTAGCTCCGCATCTTGATGGCGGCGGAGCGGGAAACTCGGCGCGGGCGATGGACCTGGCCGGGCACAACGTGCTGGTGGCATGGAAGAACATGTGGTCGCTGGCGATGACGGCGAGCTGCGGGTTCTCGCGAATGAGCTGCGGGTTTGTGGGCCTGAGCGATGGCTGGCAGGACCTGATGCAGCACCAGAAGATGGATTGGGAATTTGGGTCGGCGACGAACGGGAACGTCGCGATGATGGGCGAGATCGACATGGAATGCACCAATGACCTAAGGAGCGCGCGCGAAGGGCCTGCCGGCGAGGTGGTGGCCAAGGTTGAAGGCGGAATGGCGGTGCGGGAGTTCACGCTGGGTATCGGAATTGGCGAAGGACACCATACGGCATTGCAGAAGATGATGGGCGCGCTGTCGGTGCCGTTCGAAGAGCAGAAGGCGCGATTTATTTTGCAGTGGAAGCGGGCGCATCATCCGGACGAACTTGCGGCGAAGTCGCAGGATGACGGCAAGCTGATGCGGGCCAGCCATGCGGTGCTGCTGGCGCATGAGGACAAGATGTTTTCGGGAGCGTTTGTGGCGTCGGCGTCGATTCCGTGGGGACAGGTGAAGGGCGACGACGATCTGGGCGGATACCACCTGGTGTGGACGCGCGACATGGTGCAGACGGCGACGGCACTGATTGCTTGCGGACGCGCGGAGACGGCGCGGCGGGCGCTGGTGTACCTGGCGTGCACGCAGCAGGTGGATGGAGGGTTTCGCGCAGAATTTCTGGATCGACGGAAGGCCTTACTGGAGCGGGCAAGCAACTGGACGAGGTGGCGTTTCCGATCATCCTTGCCTGGCGGCTGTGGAAGATGGGCGGACTGGGCGAGCTGCACATGTTTCCGTTTGTGGAGCGTGCGGTGGGATGCCTGGTGCGGCAAGCGCCGATCACGCACCAGGAGCGATGGGAGGAGAATCCGGGGTATTCGCCGTCGACGCTGGCGGCGGTGATCGGGGGATTGATTTGCGCGGCAGAGATGGCGCGCGCGCATGAATCAGATGAATTGGGCGAGTTTCTGGAGGAGTTTGCCGACTGGATTGAAGGGCATCTCGAGGACTGGACGGTTACGAATGATGGAGTGCTGCTCCCGGAGGTGAAGCGGCACTATATGCGGATCAGGCCGCCGGAGTGCGGCGCGGCCTATGCGCGCGAGGATTGCGGGAAGGAAATGATTCACATCCAGAACCGGCCTCCGGGGACGCAAACGGAGTTTGAGGCGCGCGAGATTATCGATGCGGGTTTTCTGGAGCTGGTGCGGTACGGCGTGCGGCGCGCGGACGATCCACTGGTTGCGGATTCGCTGAAGGTGGTGGACGCCGTGCTGAAGTGCGAGTTGCCGCAGGGGCCGGGATGGTTGCGCTACAACCACGACGGCTATGGGGAACGGCCGGACGGAGGGCCATTTGAGGGATGGGGACAGGGGCGCGTGTGGCCACTGCTGACCGGCGAACGCGCTCATCGCGAACTGGCGGCGGGGAACGATATCAGCCAACTGATCAAGACGTATGAGGGGTATGCGAGCAGCGGGCAGATGATGCCGGAGCAGGTGTGGGACGAGGCGGATCTGCCGGAACGGGGCTTGGAGAAGGGAAAACCGGCAGGATCTGCGGTGCCGCTGGTGTGGGCTCACGCGGAGTATTTGAAGCTGTTGCGTTCGGCTGTGGACGGGAAAGTGTTTGACCGCATCGAACCCGTATACCAGCGATACAGCGATTCCGAAGGGCGGAAGAAGCGCCGAACTGGGTTGGAGATTTACACACGCAATGCGGCCGGTTCAGCAAATAAGCGCAGGCGGCACGTTGCGGATTCTGGACGAAGGGCGTTTTGAAGTGGTGTGGACGGACGATGGTTGGAAGACCACGAATAAGACCAGCAGCCGAGGGCTTGGCAGTGCGGGATTCAGCGCCGATGTGAAGCCGGCGGCGGGCAGCCAGGAGCTGGAATGGACGATGCACTGGACGGAATCGGACAGCTGGCTTGGATACAATGTGAAGGTCAAGATTGGGTAGTTGAAGGTGGATGCGTCTCAGCGGATTTGCAGGAATCTAATTTGGAGATCGAGACTTCCCTCAGGGGCTAAAGCGCTCGATCGTTTTGTTCGACTATCGGCACGGCTGAAGCCCTGCCCTTTCAAAGCGGTGTACTGTTCCGGCGTTCTAAGTCAGCGAACTGTTTGGGCGTTCTGAAGCAACGAGCTGTTCGGACGTTTTAAAGCGGTGAACTGTTCGGGCGTTCTGAAACAGTAAGGTATTCGGACGTTCTATAGAGAGGCGTCGGCAGGCGCATTGGGCCCTTCGGCAATGGGCACTTCCGCATTTGGCACTTCAAGATTGAGCACTTCAAGATTGGGCACTCAAGAGAAAGGAAATTTGGAACAATTATGGCTTCCGGCATTGCGTCACTCTCACTTGATCAGCTATCGATCGATACCTTGCGTTTGCTCGCCTTGGATGAGGTGGAAAAGGCCAAAAGCGGCCATCCGGGGGCGCCACTGGGCTGCGCGCCGATCTCGTACCTCCTGTTTCACAAGGTGATGAAGCACAATCCGGCGCACTCGAAGTGGGCCGACCGGGACCGGTTTATTTTGTCGAACGGGCATGCGTCGGCGCTGCTTTACGGAACGCTGTTTCTTTGCGGGTACAAGGTGACGCTGGACGATTTGAAGAGCTTTCGGCAATGGGGATCGATTACACCGGGGCATCCGGAGTACGAATTGACGGACGGAGTGGAGGCAACGACGGGACCGCTGGGACAGGGATTCGGAATGGCGGTGGGCATGGCCATTGCGGAGAAGCACCTGGCGGCGACGTATAACCGGCCGGGCTTCGAGGTGGTGAATCATCACACGTACATGTTGTGCGGCGACGGCGACATGATGGAAGGGCTTTCGCACGAGGCAGCATCGCTGGCGGGAACGCTGAAGCTGGGCAAGCTGATTGCGTTCTATGACGACAATTTGATCTCGCTTGATGGGCCGACGGAATGGAGCTTCACCGAGGATGTGTACGAGCGGTTCGAAGCCTACCACTGGCATGTGCAGCGGGTGATGGACGGCAACGATCTGAACGGGCTTGAAGCGGCGATTGCGGCGGCGCAAGCGGTGACGGACAAGCCTTCGCTGATCGGGGTGCGGACGGTGATCGGGTACGGCAGCCCGCTGGCGGGAACGAACAAGGTTCACGGCGAGGCGATGAGCCCGGCAGATGCGGCAGCGACGAAGAAGTTCTTTGGGTTTCCCGAGGACCAGAGCTTCTACGTGCCGGAGGACGCGCTGGCCAACTGGCGCGAGGCGGGAAAGCGTGGGGCGGGACAGGAAGCAGATTGGAACAAGCTGTTTGACGGTTATAAAGAGAAGTTTCCGGAGTTGGCGGCGGAGTTTGAGCGCACGCAGGCGGGCAAGCTGAAGGAGGGATGGGAGAAGTCGATTCCCAGCTTCCCGGTGGATAAGCCGGTGGCTACGCGCAACGCGGGCCAAGTGGTGATGAACGCTATTTTCGACAGCGTGCCCGAGTTGTTTGGCGGCGCGGCGGATTTGACGGCCTCGACAAAGACGATTTTCAAGAATAGTCCGCACTTCGCGGCCGATCCCGCGGGGCGCAATGTGTTTTTCGGCGTGCGCGAGCTGAGTATGTGCGCGGAAGTGAATGGAATGGCTGTGCATGGCGGGTTGCGACCGTTCGGGTCGACATTTTTCGTGTTCTCGGACTACGCGAAGCCGGCGCTGCGGATTGCGGCGATTATGGAGGCTCCGTCGACGTTTGTGTTTACGCACGACTCGGTCGGCGTGGGCGAGGATGGACCGACGCATGAGCCGGTCGAACACCTGATGGCGCTGCGGGCGGTTCCGCACATGACGGATTTCCGGCCGGGCGATGCGAACGAGACGGCGGCTTGCTGGCGGCTGGCGCTGGAGCGCAAGGGGCCGTGCTTCTTTGCGCTGACGCGGCAGGATGTGCCGGTGATCGATGCGACGAAGCACGATGTGTATGCGGGCGCGAGCAAGGGAGCGTACGTGCTTGAGGACGCTGCGAATCCGCAGGTGATTTTGATTGGGACCGGGTCAGAGGTTCAGCTGGCGCAGGGCGCGGCGAAGCTGCTTGCGGCGGATGGAATCCAGGCGCGAGTGGTCAGCTTCCCCAGCTGGAAGATCTTCGAGGAGCAGACGGCTGCTTACAGGGAGAGTGTGCTGCCGGCGGGAGTGCCAAAGGTGTCGGTTGAGGCGGGCGCGACGCTGGGGTGGTGGAAGTATGTGGGCAGCAACGGCGATGTGGTTGGGATCGATCGGTTTGGTGCGTCGGCGCCGGGGCCGATTGTGATGAAGGAGTTGGGGTTCACCGCGGAGAATGTGTGTGCAAAAGCAAAAGCGCTTTTGCAGCGGAGTTAGCGCGGCTAGCGGTGTTAGCGGAGCTGGCGGAGTTAGTGCCGGCCGGCTGTGGTGTTGAGTGGCTCAATCAAACTCCGCTGATTCGCGGGAAAGGCTTGTTGTGAAGCTGGTTATTGCATCGGATCATGCGGGATTTGCGTTGAAGGAAGAAGTGCGCGCGAATCTGACTGCGGCGGGGCACGAAGTGGTCGACCTGGGGGCCTGCACATATGAACCCGAGGACGATTATCCCGACTTTGCGGAGAAGGTTGGCGAGGCGATCATAGCCGGCGTGGCGAAGCGCGGAATTTTAATTTGCGGATCGGGCGTGGGCGTATGCGTGGCGGCGAACAAGATTCCGGGAATCAGGGCGGGGATTTGCCACGACACTTATTCGGCGCACCAGGGCGTGGAGCACGATGACATGAATGTGCTGGTGATGGGCGCGCGGATTATCGGCTCGGCGCTGGCGTTTGAGCTGGCGCACGCGTTTATCGGGGCGAAGTTTCAGGGGCAGGAAAGCCGTTTCGAGCGGCGGTTCAAGAAGGTGCTGGCGATCGAGGCCAGGTACATGCGGTAGAAGACAGCGGAGCTAGCGGAGCTCGCGGAGTTAGAAAAGTAAGTCAGCGGTTCAACACTTTGGGGGGTGTGCTATCCCACCCTAAAACTCTCCGCTGCGCGTCAAGTTTTAGGATGGGGCATCCTCAGCCTTCAAATGAGGCATCCTCAGCCTTCAAAATGACAAGTTGCCTGACGCGCGCTGCGCGGGAAAGAGTCGCCGATGCTGCCCTTCGACGTGATCCTGTTCGACGTGGGCGGAGTGCTGCTGACAAATGGATGGGACCACGGCGAGCGTGCGGCGGCGGTGGAGCGTTTCGGGCTGGATGCGGCGGACTTCGAGGCTCGGCACGAGGCCGTTTACCCCGCGTGGGAGAGCAGCGCAATTACGGGTAAGACCTACCTGAACGAGACGGTTTTTTATAAGCCGCGCGAGTTTTCCCGCGGCGATTTTTTCGCTTTCATGCTGGCGCAGTCGAAGTTGCTGCCGGATGGAGCGATGGAAATCCTGAAGGAGCTTTCGGCGTCGGGGAATTATCTGATCGGCGCGCTGAACAATGAAGCACGGGAGACGAACGACTATCGCTTCGGCAAATTCGAGCTGCGGCGTTATTTCAAAGTGGCGCTGAGCTCGTGCTATGTGGGCCTGCGCAAGCCGGACCCGGCGATGTACAGGCGGGCGCTGGATATTCTGGGCAGCGCGCCGGAGCGAACGCTGTTTATTGACGATCGGGAAGAGAATGTGGCTGGCGCGGAGGCAGCGCGGATGAAGGGAATCCAGTTTACGGGGGCGGGAGCGCTGCGGGAAGAGCTGGGGAAGTTGGGAGTGCTTTGAAAAACAGCTTCTAGCTGCTAGCTTCTAGCCTCTAGCTTTTTTGTGCTGGTTTGAGGGCTGCGCGATCCCACCCTAGGCCCTCCGCGATGCTGCGAGCTTAGGGTGGGGCAACCCGCTTGGAGCGGATTTTCTCGCTCCCCTCCGCCACGGCGGACGAGGGACCGGGGGCACTCGGCGAGTCAGCGAGTCGGCGAGTGAGTCCTCGGATTTCCGTTTGACTGTGCGATGTGAAGGGGTGTGCGATCCCACCCTAAGCTCTCCGCGATGCTGCGAGCTTTAGGATGGGGCAACCCGCTTGGAGTGGTAGTTCGCCGGTCCCTCCGCCACGGCGGACGAGGGATCTCCACCCCACGGACGTGGACCTGTCCGTGGGGACCCCGAACCGGGGGGCCCGGCACTCTGGGATGCGCTGCGTAACCATTGGGGCGGAGCGGTGTCTAATTCGACGGGGGATCTGAAAACAGATGCGTCGATTGATTTTGTTTCCGTTGGCGGGATTCTTTGCTTTGATGATCGGGGCTTTGCCGATTGTCGCGCGGGCGCAGGCGGGCGAATTTGAGATTGCGCAGAACGGACATACGGTGGGCACAGCCAAGTTTCAATTTACGGCGACGAAGGACGGCTACGATTCGACTTCGCTGGTGAAAGTGGCGATGGAGGGGCTTGATTACTCGCTCTCAAAGGACGAACAGCTTACGGCGGCCAACCAACTGGAGCATGCAATCGTGAGCGCCATCGTGAACGGCGAGGCTGTGAACGTAGTGGCGGAGCCGGATGCGGCGCAGTTGCTCTTGAATATTTCAGCGAGCGGGAAGAGCTCGACGACGCGGTTGCCGGCACACCCTGGCGCGGTGTTTATGGCGGACTTTGATCCTGGCGCGCTGGAGACGCTGCTGGCGCTTGCGGTGACACAGAATAACCGCGATCTGTGGGCGATTCTGCCGAAGGAGGCAGGGTCTGTTGAGCCGGTGCAACTGGCCACCTATCCGGATCAGGAGGGGACGCTGGAGGGAAAGCCGATTGCGGTGCATCACCTGGTGGCCACCATTGCCGGGGCTAATACGGAGCTCTATTCAGGGCCGGATAACCAATTGCTGCAGGCTGAGCTGCCGCAAGCGGGGTTTGCGTTGATTAGGAAGGGCTTTGCCCTGACGCCGCCGGCAAAGCCGATTGTCCCGATTGGTGGTGATGAGACAGCGCCGGCGAATTGAGGCTGGTTGGGTTGGATTTAGGCTGGCAGCAGCGGCGGATGGAGCGGAAGAAGCGGCTGGCGCGTCTAATTATCAGACGAACACGCATCCGTATAGGCACTCGGATAAAGCTGCGAATAGACATAGACTGGAGAAGCTCTCGATTGTCCGCACTCTCCCTCATGCACAGGGCCGCGCTGATGGCGGTCGCGCTGGCTTTGGCAACAACTGCCAGTGCGCAGAACGCCCACGCAACCTATGCGGCGAAGACGCAGCGGAGTCTTTCTGCGACGGCGCGCAGGTATGTGCCCGCTGGCCGCGTCCACTCCAAAACAATTTCTGAGACATATTCTGGACGATATTCCGGCAGCGCGGTGAGTATGAGCGCGGCGAGCAGGCGCACGCCCGATGAGGTTGGGCGCTCGGCGGGGCTTGCGATTCGGGAACAACGCGCGTTGAGGCAGACGGGACGTAGCGGTGCAGCGGCTCGGGTGACGCGCACGCGCTACAGGCGGCTGTACACAACGGGGCGACGGTACACAATGCGACCGAGGCTGGAGCGGGCTGCGTTGAGATCCGAAACGCGCAGCGCGACGCGAGGCTACGAGATAGATGAGGCGGCAGAGGACAACCCCGGTCAGGGTGTAAGGCCGGCTGAGACTGACGGAGCAGGCGATGATGCGGGCGGGGACGCGGACAGGATGGAATCGCGGCGGATGGATGGGGTGCGCGAGCTGTCTCCTGCTGAGCTTCGCGAACGGCAAGAGAGTGCGGACGTGGGGACCACGCCTGCCCGAGCGCGTGACACCGGCCCAGACCGCAGAGACGAATGCCGACGACGCGGCGACGCGAGACGGCGACGGGACTGCAGCTGATCCTGTTAGCCAAGCCGTCGAAGCAGCACGCGACAGGGCGCACAGGGCAGATTCTGCGAACGCGGAGAGGAATGACGAGGTAGCTTCGCTGAGCCTCCGGGCGGGCAGGATGCCGGCGCCGCTGCGCGGGTCGCTTGCGTCGTTGCAGAGGCAAAACGATCGAGTTGATGCAGAGGGGCTGGAGCGGATTGAGAACGAAGCAGATCTGGCGGCGCGCATCGCCGACAAGCTGCTGGTGCCGTTGCCGGCGTCGATTGCGCTGACGGTGAATCCGGACCTTGAGGAGAATCACCGCTATTGCCGGCCATGGACAGCGAAGTTTCTGGCAGACTTGGCACGGGCGCATGAGGCGGCGTTTCATCGGTCGATTGAAGTGAGCTCGGCGGTGCGGACGGTGGAATACCAGAAGCAGCTTGAGAGAACGAATGGAAATGCGGCTCCGGCAGAGGGCGACCTGGTGAGCCCGCACTTGACGGGCGCAACCGTTGATATTGCGAAGAAGGGCCTGAGCCGAGACGAAATCGCCTGGATGCGGCGGCAGCTGTCGGATTTGCAGACGGCGGGAAAGATCGATGTGGAAGAGGAGTTCAAGCAGTCGTGCTTCCACATTACGGTTTACAAGAGCTATGTGCCGGGGCGGAAGGCAGGCGAGGCCGAGCCCGTGAAGGCAGTTGCGGGCGGCGAGACGCCGGGGACAGTAGAGCAGACTGCTGGGGCGCAGGGAGACTAGCGGCGCGCGCATTCTTCGGAGGGCAATTTTTCGGGACTGGATGGTTATGTAAAAGTTGAAAAGCTGGAGTGCGCTTTCCAACTTTCCCACAACCACCGCGGCTGGAATTTGGGTTTTGAGAATTGAATACGCCCGGACCGGGTCGAGGGCATTTCTCGGGGGCTGAAGCCCATTTCTTTTATTGCCGTTCTTCGGCACGACTAAAGCCACCCCTGCGACGAGGACCTGTTGCAGGGGACCCCGGCGCGTCGTGCCCTTTCAAAGCAAATCCAGATAGAAGCAATCCTCAGGGGCTGAAGCCCTCACTCATTCGGCAGAATATGGGGCAGTCGGGGATGAATCCCCGACCTACCAGTCGTGACCTTTCAAAGCACATCCAAGTGGGTCAGTTGAAAAGAATCTTCCCTCAGGGGCTGAAGCCCCAAATCATTTTCAGCTGATTATGTACGGGCTGAAGCCCGTACCCTTCAAAGTGAAGCCCGTACACTTCAAACTGCAGCCCGCAGCCTTCAGGCTGAAGTTCGTGCCCTTGAGGCTAAAACGGTCCCCACCAAGCTGAGGCCCGTGTTCTTCAGCTGAAGCCAGAATCCTTCAAGCCTACTCGCTCCTCACCTGAAAATTCATTCGATTGCGGACACCTGCGCGGGGTACAATCGCGGGCGCGGGGTTGTGTTGGCGTTTCGGAGTCTTGTTTGGGAGGCGAAATCATGAGCGATCAAATTGAAGCGGTGGCCACGGGAGAGACTGAAGGCCCCGGACTGAGCCAGTGGCAGCGCGTGACGAATACATTCACGGCTCCTTCGAAGACGTTTGGAGACATCAAGCGCGGGAACAAGAGCTGGTGGCTGCCGCTGATCATTGGCGCCATTTTCACGTACATCTTTTTCTTCGCGGTGGTGACGAAGGTCGGCATGCAGCAGGTGGTGGACAATCAGGTTCGGTTGGACCCGAAGGCGCAGGAACGGATGGCGAATGCAACGCCGGAGCAGCGTGCGACGGGCAATAAGATCGCAATCGGGATCACCGAGGGTATCTTCGCCGCAGGGCCAGTGGTCGGCATGATCTTTGTTACGATCCTCTCGGCTGGTCTGATGGCTACGATTAATTTTGGCTTTGGCGGGAGGGCGAAGTTCGGCAGCGTCTTTGCGGTTTTTTACTACGCGTGGCTGCCGCAGATTATCAAACCAATCCTGGGGACAATTGTTATTTATTCAGGAATGGCGCCGGAATCATTCAACATCAAGAATTATGCGCCGACAAATCTGGGCGCGTTTCTTGATCCGGTGGATACGAACAAGGCGCTGTACACGCTGGCGACTTCGCTGGATGCGGTCACGATCTGGACGATGGTGCTGCTCGGGATCGGGGTGGCGACGGTTGCAGGAACGAAGCGCAGTTCCGGTTACATTGCGGTGTTCGGATGGTGGGCGCTTTTCGTGCTGATCGGGGTTGGTTGGGCGGCGATGATGGGTTAGGTGAATGACGGTTCGTTCTATCCCACCCTAGCGGCAAAAACAAATACGCCGCGAGGGTGGGGCACCCGGCAACCGTGAGGGCACCCGGTACCCGCGAGGGTGGAGCGCCCGGCACCCGCGATGATGGGATGAGTTCAGCTCGGATTTGAGGGCGTCTTGAAGGTGCTGAATGGAACCACCTCGGCCGCCGATTGACGAGCCGGACGATACACTAGACCTATAAGCGATGACCCTCCGCCTTTTTAATACCCTCACGGGACAAATTGATCCGCTGGAGCCTGCCGATGGCAAGGCGCTGCGGATGTACGCGTGCGGGCCGACGGTTTACGACTACGGCCACATCGGGAATTTCCGCACATTTCTTGCAGATCGATATTCTGCGCCGCTTTCTGCTGCTGAGCGGAATGCGTGTGCGCCACGTGATGAACATTACCGACGTGGACGACAAGATTATTCGCAATTCGACTGAGACGGGAGTTCCGATCGGCGAGTACACGGCGCGCTATGTGGATGCGTTCTTCGAGGATCTGGAGGCGCTGCGCATCGAGCGGCCGGAGCAGATTGCGCGCGCGACAGAGCACATTCCGCAGATGGTGGCGCTGGTGGAGAAGCTGGCCGCGGCGGGAGCGGCGTACAAAACCGAAGACGGGTCGTGGTATTTCCGGCTGGCGGCGTTTCCGGAGTACGGCAAGTTGAGCAAGAAAGATTTGAGCGGCATGGAAGACGGCGCGCGCGTGGATGTGGACGAGTACGAGAAGGATTCGGCGCGCGACTTTGCGCTGTGGAAGGCGGCCAAGCCGGGCGAGACATCGTGGGAGACGGCGATTGGGCAGCGGGCGGCCGGGTTGGCACATCGAGTGCTCGGCGATGGCGATGGAGTACCTGGGCGAGAGCCTCGATTTGCACGCGGGCGGCGAAGACCTGATGTTTCCGCACCACGAAAACGAGATTGCGCAGAGCGAGACGGCGACGCACAAACAGTTTGCGCGGCATTGGATGCATGTGCGGTTTCTGCTGGTGGACGGGCGGAAGATGTCGAAGAGCGAAGGGAATTTCTATACGCTGCGCGATCTGCTGCTGAAGGGCTATAAGGCTTCGGCGATCCGGCTGGCGCTGATTGCGGTGCCGTACCGCAGGCAATTCAACTTCACCTTCGATAGCCTTGTGGACGCGACGAATGCCATCGAGCGGCTGCGCACGTTTCAAGGCGCGGCTGACGGAAGGGAAGTTTGCAGTTGGCGAGAATTCTGCGATGCAGGAGGCTGCGAAGAAGGCGCGGACTGACTTCATGGCCGCGCTGGAGGATGATTTGAATACTGCCGACGCGCTGGCGCCGATTTTTGAGCTGGTTCGCGCGGCGAATACGGCCATTGACCAGGGACAGTTTTTTACGGAAGACCGCGACGCGATTCTGCCGGTGCTGAAGGATTTCGACGCGGTGTTCGACGTGATCGAAGATCGCGATGCCGAGGCAACGCGGCGTGCGCTTGATTGGGCGAAGGAGAGCGGCAGAATGGCGGAGGTTGCGCCGGAGCTGCTGGCCGCGCAGTCGCTTGACCGATGAGGCGATTGAGGCGCTGGTGGCGGAGCGGACGGCGGCCAAGAAGGCGCGCAACTTTGCTCGCGCCGACCAGATTCGCAATGAGCTGGCGGAGAAGGGCGTGGTGATTGAGGATTCGAAGGACGGGGTGCGATGGAAGCGGAAGTAGCGCGAATCGCGTAGACTGGAAGCGACCGCCTTTCACGGAGGTTTCCAATGGAATTTGAGATTGTTTTCGATCGAGAAGAAGACGGCCGCTGGATTGCGGAGATCGAGAGTCTACCCGGGGTGCTTGCGTATGGGGTCACCCAATTGGAAGCCCAATCGAAGGTGGAGGCGCTGGCGCTGCGCGTGGTGGCGGACCGGTAGTTGGCATAAACGGCTCGACGCCCCAACTTTCTCCACGAATTTACCCTCGAATTTTCCAAGGCTTTTCATGAGAGTGATGAAATCGGCCCGCGGATACCCGCTAGAATTGCGAAACAAACCGGTCTGAAGCCGGAAGACCTCTGAAGCGGATCTGGGGGATCCCCAAAAATTCAAGATGAAAAGGCGCAAACTTATGGACGCGAGCGATGTGCAGGATTTCAAGGACAATTTGGAGCAGAGCGCGAAAGACGAGCCGATGCGGCCTGTGGCTTTTACCATGAGCGTGCTGGCCGTGCTGTTGGCGGTGACCACGGTGCTGGGGGGGCGCACGCATGAAGATGCGGTGCTGAACCAGAACAAGGCGACGGACCAGTGGAATGAATATCAGGCGCAAAAGATTCGGTCGTACAACACACAATTGACGAGCGACTTGATGAGCATTATTACCGTCGACAACAAAGATGCTGCTGCCAAGATTGCCAAAGGCTATGCCGACCACGAGAAGAAGTGGGCGACAGAGCTGAACCAGGACCAGGCGGCCGCGCAGGCGCTGCAGACCAGCGTGGACCAGGGCGAAGCGAAGGCAGACCGATTCGATCTTGGCGAGGTGTTGCTGGAGATTGGGCTGGTGATTGTGTCGATCACGCTGCTGACCCATAGCCGCGTTTACTGGCACCTGGGGCTTGGTGTTTCGGTGCTGGGAGTGGCGGCGGCGGCTTCGGCTTTCTTTCTGAAGTAGCGCTGAGTTGGCGATGATTCGCGCGATGCAGAGGCAAGGAGACGGCCATGAAGCGAATTCTGTGTGCGGCTCTTTGTTTGATATCGTTCGCGTCAGCACCTGCCCGAGCGCAAACGACGAAGATCACCACCGAATATCTGATGACTTTATACGCACCACTGGATGCGCCGCAGAAGATCGATAATTCATTGACCATCTACAACGTAGGCCCTGGTGGCTGGGTTAAAGGCCCCAAGATCAATGGAACGCTGATTGCCCCGGCGGGGGACTGGATTCGCATCATGCCTGACGGAAATCTACGTCAGGATGTTCGGTTGACGATCAAGACGGATGATGGCGCTTTGATCTATGTCACTTACAACGGCATCATCAGCCGGTCCGAGGAAGTCGGCAAGCGGATTGCAAGCGGCGAGGTGCTGACTTCGGCGGACGAGTACTTCCTGATGGCGCCTACGATGGAGACCTCGGCTAAGGCCTATGTCTGGCTAAACCGTGTGCAATGCGTTGGCAAGATGGTCGAGGTCAAAACCGGTGACAACTCATTCGTAAAGTACGACATTTTCATTGTGCATTGAGCCTCGACCAGCGATTTCTGGCCCGAACGAGCACTTGTGGAGAGTGTTTCAGCGTAACCGACGGCGTTGAGCGCGGCGATGCCAGGTCATGCCTCGTGCTATCCTCAAGTTTAACGGGGAATCGATGAACATGCGCGCCAGCCGGGAGCCGCAGCAAGCGCCAGCCAGCAAACGCTGGTCGCGGTCGCGCGCCCGCTGCATCTGCCCGCGGAAGCATTTGCGCGTGCTGCCCACTCGCACACGACCTAGCCTCTTCGGCGGCGATTAGTAGCCCTCCGCCGAAGATCCTCGCCTAATATGGCCCTGAGCGGGTCGACAGAAATGAAATATGAGACATGAAATATAAGCGATCCCTTTGATGGGATCCGTGGCCGCGCTGCATCTGACACGAAAAACTCGGAGCAGGTAAATGACCGAGTCTGCTGCCAGGCCGCCGCAACCGAACCTGCCGAGGAGAATGTGCCATGAGTCAACAGTCGACAAATAAGGAAGAGATGTATGCGCAGTTTGGACCAAAACTGGTTTGTACGCTGCCGGGACCGAAGACGCGGGCTGTTGTTGAAGCCGATCATCGGCTGATCTCGCCGAGCTATACGCGCTCGTATCCGCTGGTGGCCAAGCGCGGGCGGGGAGTTCGGTTGGAAGATCCGGATGGAAACGAGTTCCTCGACTTCGCTGCGGGGATTGCGGTGGTTTCGACGGGTCATTGCCATCCCGAAGTCGTGACTGCGATCCAGAAGCAGGCGGCGGAGCTGATTCATATTTCGGGCACGGATTTCTACGACGAGCATCTGACGGATCTTGCCGAGCGGTTGTCGGCTGTGGCGCCGATGCCGGGGCCGCATAAGTTCTTCTACGGCAATTCCGGGGCTGAGGCGATTGAGTGCGCGCTGAAAGTGGCGCGCTATCACACTGGACGCCAGCAGATTATTTCGTTCTTCGGCGCGTTCCATGGGCGCACGATGGGCGCGCTGTCGTTGACCGGATCAAAGCCGCAGCAGAAGCGCCGGTTTTCGCCACTGATGCCGGGCGTGACGCACATCCCCTATCCGTATGTTTACCGCGGCTGCACGGGAGGGCCAGAGGAGCAGGAGGCCTTCAGCCTGGGTTGCGCGCGATATATAGAGGAGAAGCTTTTCAAAACGATTTTGCCGGCCGAAGAAGTGGCGGCGATTTTTGTTGAGCCGATTCAGGGCGAAGGCGGATTTGTACCTGCGCCGACGAATTTTCTGCGCGAGCTGAGAGCCATCTGCGATCGGCACGGTATTTTGCTGGTTGCGGATGAGGTGCAGTGCGGATGCGGGCGCACGGGGAAGTGGTGGGCCATTGAGGAGTCAGGCGTGGAGCCGGACATTGTTTGCATCGCGAAGGGCATCGCGAGCGGAATGCCGCTGGGAATCTGCATGACGCGGGCGGAGATCATGGACTGGAAGCCGGGGTCGCATGCGTCGACATTCGGCGGGAATCCGATATCGATTGCGGCTGCGCTGGCGACGATGAAGATTATTGAGCGCGAGGCAATGACAAACGCGGCGAGCGTGGGCGAGTTCATGCTGGAGCGCCTTCGCGGCTGGACGAAGAGCCATCCGACGGTGGGCGACGTGCGCGGGCGCGGCCTGATGATCGGCATCGAGATCGTGAAGGACAAGGCGACGCGCGAGCCGGCCGTGGAACTGCGCAACCGCATCGAGACGCTGGCGTTCGAGCGCGGCTTAGTGATGCTCGGCTGCGGCGAGACTTCGCTGCGGCTTTCGCCTCCGCTGATCGTGAGCAGGGAGGAAGCTACTGTGGCGCTCGACATTCTGGAGGATGTGCTGACAACTGCGGAGAATGAGATTGAGCACGGTGCGGTGTCGGCTGTCACGGCGTAAACGAGCCTGCTGGGAGAGAATTGCGCTGCAACGCGATGCGGGCGGACATACTGGGCCTGCGGGGTGAATCGTGGGATTGGTGGCGCAGATTCGGAATGAGCTTCTGGACCGGACGATTGCGGGCCTGGATTCGCTGGCGGCGCGTAGGGGCCGAGATTCGGACAAGGCTCGGAACCAGCCTGATCATTTGACGACAGGAATCGACGGCGAGGGTGCCGCCCGTTTGTACTTGCAGCGCAAGGACTATATTGTTGTGGCGGGCCGGTGGTCGAGCGGAAATTTGCCGGGCGATCTGGATTTGATTGCGTGGCAGGGCGCGCTGCTTTGCTTCGTCGAGGTGAAGACGCGGACGGCACATGATATGACGCCCGCCGAGGCCGCGATCGACACACACAAACGCAATGTGCTGCGCCGCCTGGCTCGCCAATACCTGCGCCAAATGCCTGGCGAAACTACCTCTCAAGTGCGCTTCGACGTCGTCAGCGTGTATCTCTTGCCGGGAGCGACTCCGGAATTTACGCATTTTGAAAATGCGTTTGGCTGGAGCGAGTAGCTGAAACGAGTAGCCAGGCGAGTGGTCAGCCTAGCAGCCGTTGTCGAGCGCTCGAAGCTGAGCGCGACGCAGCTGGATGCGATGCACATTGACGCGGCGGGCGGGGACGCGGCGGGCGGGGACGCGGCGAGGGGGGACGCCGGTTCGCTTTTGCCTCAGATCTGGACACAATCACCTGTGGAAGGAAGGGCGCAAAATGTGCGGCGCGCATTTTGGTTTTCAGAGGAGATTCTCCTTTGAAACATGTTCGAGCAAAACTCCGTAATCCCGGAGATTCCAGTTTTTTGATTACAGTAAAACATAGAAATAAATCGGTTTTCTGAGCGACTAAGTCATGGCGTATCAGACAATTAGCTACTAAAACGCTTTTATTCGTCCCTTGGAGGAAACATTGGATCGAGGAAGCGTTTAATAAATCGCTTTTTTTGCGGGAGTAATCAACTTTTCGATTGACAAGGAATCTTTGCGATGTCTATAGTTCGTGACGCATATGAGTAGCCGTGCGTTCAGCGGTGAAAGTCTGCGTGATCGGTTCGACACTTACCGTGTTAGCCGAGACCTTCAGGAGGAAACAAGTGATGATTCAGAGTCTTTCGAGGGGGAGCCAAAAGTGGATAGCGGTTCTACCGCTATTTGTGTTGGCGCTCTTGGTATTCGGTTTGCCGACGAGCCTGCAAGCGCAGGTTACCGCGACGCTTTCCGGAACAGTAGAAGACCAGTCAGGCGGCGTGGTACCTGGAGCCCAGGTGACGCTGACCAACGAAGCAACGAAGTTCGCCACAGTGGATACGACCAACTCAGTCGGACTCTACGCGTTTCCATCTCTGACTCCCGGCACGTATGACATCAAGGCGTCAGCAAAAGGATTCAAAGCCGCAGAAGTCACCGACATCGTATTGAACGCGGGCGACGTAAAAACGATTCCCGCATTGAGCCTGACCGTGGGCGCAACAATCGCAAACGGTTACGATTTCCGCCACGTCGGAGATGATCCCCGTGGAGAACGGCCAGAGGACTGACGTCCTGAGCCGTACCGATATCGACAATATGGCGCTGGAGGGCCGCGACACAACGGAACTGCTGATGTCATTGCCCGGTGCCGTAACTACGTCCGGTAGTCTTACGCAGACCTCTCCGTCGTACGGCGACCTCAACGTGACCGTTGACCAGGCCGCGGTCGGCAGCGGCGTGTACCTGAGCGGCTCGATTTACCGCGGCGGCACCTCGATCGAGGTTGACGGCGCGCAAACTATCGATATCGGCGACATGGCCTCGTCGCTTGTGGTCATCGACCCTGAGATGACGGACCAAGTGAGCGTGTCGACCTCGAACATGAGCGCCGACCAGGCGTTCGGCCCGGTGGTGGTGAGCACCATCAGCCGTTCGGGCAGCTCGAACTATCACGGTGAAGCGCTACTTCGACGCGCGCAACAACGTGCTGAACGCGAACGGCTGGCAGCAAAACAACGCGAAGACTCCGCTGGGACCGCAGAGCTACTACTATCCGGGCGGCAGTTTTGGCGGCCCGGTTCCGGGGACGCACAAGAAACTCCTGTTCTGGGGCGGATATGAACGGTGGCTGCAGAACCAGGGCAACGCCAACGTTCTGACGTCCTACATCCCCACGCCGGAGATGATGGCCGGCGACTTCTCGACCGACAACGCCGATAACACGGCCCTGTGCCCGAAAGGGTTTTTCCAGGGCACATCCCCCGGGAGGCTATCCCGGCGGGTCATGGTGCAGCGACCTGGGCGGAACGGTGCTCGCGAACGGAGCCGCAACGTCGGCGCTACCGCAGCTGACTCCGACCGGGACATACACTGTCACGTCCTCGTCCGGAACTACCGTGTACAACACGGATGGGGGCCAGAAGTTTCCCGCGGGATTCCTCGATCCGGGCGCGGCGGCCCTGGCCAAGATCTGGCCCAAGGCGAATTTCAATCCGGACAATACTGTTTGTAACGGGTGCAACTACTACCAGCCGATCGTGAACGTCGACAACGGATGGATCTGGCGCACGCGCGTGGATTACCTGTTGGGCGACAACACGAAGATCTATGGCAGCTACGAGCAGGCATTCAGCTCGGGTCTCGCGCAAGGCAACGGCGCGCACCTCTACTGGACGCCGGGCAATGCCATCCCCTTCCCGGGTGGCGGCGAGATTCAGAATAGCTACGGCAAGGTCATGGCCGGCCACATCGTGCACACCTTCAACGCCACAACGACCAACGACTTCTTGGCAGCCTGGGCGTTCGGCAGCTACCCGTTCACAACCCCGAACCCGAAGGCGGCGTTCAGGACCACGCTGGGCTACACCTACGGCAAGGTGTTCAACACGCCGTCCGCGAACATTCCCGCGTACAACAGCGCCGGAAACCAAACCTTCCCGGACTTCTCGCAGGCCTCGATCTTCGAGAACCCCGTAGGGAAATATGCAGTGAAGAAGGAAGCGCCGCAGTTCGGCGATACGCTGACCAAGGTGTGGGGACCACACACCGTCAAGATCGGCGGATTCACGCAGACCACGGATAACTACCAAAGCTCGTTCAGCTACGACGAAGATGGCATCATGAGCTTCAATGCCGGCCAGAACCCGGACCTGCTAAGCACCACTGCTCTAGGCGCGCCGGTACTTGGCTCGATCGTTGGCTCGCCATTCAACTCGGTCGCACAGTTCGTCAACGGCCTTGCGAATGGTTACGGAGAGAACAACGCAGCGCCCATCGGCGATGTGGCCCAACAGTCGACGGCAGCATTCATCGACGACACATGGAAGGCGACGCGTCGCCTGACACTGGAACTTGGCATCCGCATGGAGCATGTGGGCCACTGGTATGACCGCGACCACATTGGACTCGCGGTGTTCTACCCGGGCCGCGTACTGCAGGATTACTATACCGGCAAGTACGCTCCGGGATACTACTGGCACGCGATCGACGCCGGCGTACCGCTGAGCGGCCAACCAAACCGCTTTGTGTATCCCGATGCACGATTCGGGTTCTCATACGATCTGTTCGGGCACGGAGATACCGTCGTCCGCGGCGGATGGGGCGTGTATCGTTACGTCACCCAGGTCAACACGGTGGCCAACGGAGAGGCGCAAGGAACCGCAGCAGGCGTGTTGACCTATAGCCAACCCGGGTCAACTGAGCTCCAGCTGCAGAATATCCATAACCAGGCCTATGTGCCCTGCCCATCAGCAACTAAGCCTCCGCCTTGCGGCGTTCAAGGAGGCCAGACCGGGCTGGACCCGAGCGACTACGGCCAGCCGATGACCCAGGCCTACAACCTGACCGTCGACCAGAGGCTGCCCTGGAACTCGCAACTCGAAGTCGCGTATGTGGGAAGCAAGACCAGCCAGCTTGTGGATGGCGGCGAAGACATCTCGGGCAGCAGCTTCACCAACCTGACGAACCAGAACAAGACGCCGATCGGTGCCTTGTTCGCTGCCGATCCGGTGACCGGGTCACATTGCCACCAACCCGGAAAACGTAACATGAGAATCCGAATGTCGCGGCTTTGACGTGCACGAAGCGACGGGAACGCTTACGCGGATTACCACCCGTTAGGTTTAGCGTACGGCACCAACGCAGTCTACGAGCTTGAAAACACCGCATATGCAAACTACAACGGCCTTCAAGTGGCATGGATCAAGACCACAGGCCACTTGACGTTCAACTTGAACGGCACCTGGTCAAAGATGCTGGGGACGACCATCCAGCAAGACCCATACACGGAGCGGGGCAACTATGGACCGACGGCAGAGGACCGGCCTTTCGTCTTCAACGAGAGCTACGCCTACAACAGCGGCACGCTCCACACCGGGAACAACGTGCTGAATGCATTGGGTGGCGGCTGGACGATCACCGGCATCTCGACCTGGCAGCAGGGTAGCTACATTCCCGCTGTAGGGTCGGTGAACTTCGGTATGGGGCTGCAGTACACCAACCTGCCAGCGGACACCTCCGGCGCGTCCTGCTACTCGTCGGGCACCTACAATTCAAACAATTGCAGTCTGGCGAAGGACACGGGGATCACCAACGCCCTCGGAGACCCGACGTACTTCGGGACGGACGAGAGTATCCCGATCAGGCCGGTGCTAACCTCCAACCCGAACAATGGCTTGGCTTCTCACCAAGTCCTGAAGGGTAGCTGCTTCAACGCTCCGGCGTTGGCGGGCGGATTGACCGTCAGTGCGAATGGAGGGTTTAAGTATCCCTATATGAGTCAGACGCCGTATTTCAGCAACGATCTGGCGCTCTACCGGACGTTCCACATCTACGAGAAGCAGCAGGTGCAATTCCGGATCAGCGCATTTGACTGGCTGAACCATTCCTTGCTGACATTCTCCAGCTCCACACCCACTACGGTGAACTACAACGTGAACTACGCAACGAATGCCATCTCACCGAACTACAACCAAGGGTCCACTGGTGCGAACGCGTTCGGTGTGATGACCGTCAGGTCAGCATTACCGTATGCCAGGGTGATGGAACTGGACGTGAAGTACTCGTTCTAATCGCAGCTCTGCATCACAGCGGGAGAGGGCTTGACGGCCCTCTCCCGCTTTTTCTTTGCGGCCCGATACCCATTGCCTAGCCAGAGAACCGGCACAGCGGGCGCAGGACGACGTGCGCCGAACAATCCAGAGCGCCTCGATGAAGAGTCTCAAAAAGCCTCAGCAGCGGCGAGTAAGAGGTGGGATAGACTGGCACAGAACGTAGTCTGACTCCGAACCTGCATGGAGATGGAAATCACGGTGAAGAGGACCGGCTCTGCCCCGACCCGACTGCAAAAGCCTCCTATTTCGGCGCCAGCATCGCGGGAGCTGGGGCTGCTTTCTCGCCCAGGCTTCTTCCTTCCTGTTGCCTTGTGTCTGGTTGCAGCCGTGTTCGTGGTTTACGCTCCCACGCTAGATTATCAATTTATTGTCGACGATCACTTTTTCACGAGCGATCCGCGTGTGCAGACCTCGGGTCATGTTTGGGAATACTTTACGGATTACGTATGGGCTGAATACGACGGCGGGCCTGCGACTTTCTATCGGCCTTTGTTCATCCTGTGGACGAGGTTGAATTTCATTCTCTGCGGACTGTCTCCGTGGGGATGGCACCTGCTGAGTATCGCTAAACATGTGCTTGTTGCGGTTTTGCTGGGGATGCTGGCATGGAAGCTGTTGCGCGATCGCTTTGCTGCGCTGATTGCCGCAACTCTGTTCGCTTTGCATCCGAGCTCAGGTCGAATCAGTGGCGTGGGCTACGGTGCCCGACCCTCTGATGTCCGCAGGCGTGCTTTGCACCTTGCTCCTCTACTTCAGGTATGTGAGGGGCCTTTCTGAGAATGAAGTCAAGGAAGGAAAGTCGCGCAAGGGAGCCCGGATAAAGAAGACTGCTCAGCCTTCCGCGCTTTGGCTGATGGCTTCCGCGTCGGTCTGCCTTCTGACCCTGCTCGCGAAGGAGACAGCCATCTTATTGCCCGTTGTGATTTTTGCGCTGGCGCTATTCCGGCCGCGGGGGGAGCCTGCTCCGATGGGTCCGGCGAGAAGCAAGAGTGCAGATTTTGGAACCAGGCTCGCGCAGGCGCTTCACCAAATCATTCCCGTTTGCGTGCGTGACCGTTTTGTATCTCCTTATGCGTTTCGACGCCCTGGGAGGAAAGCTCAGCTCGCAGACCCAGCATCTGGCCTGGAGTACCGAGCTGCTGTCGTGGCCAGCCATTCTCTGGTTTTACGTGAAGGTGCTGTTTTGGCCTATCCGATCGCACGCGTTTGCCGACCCTATTGTGCTGGATGGGTTCTCCGTGCGCGGCGTTCTGCTGCCAGGCTTAGGCGTTATGTGCGCGACCGCGGTCCTGGCGGGGGCATTGTTTTGGGCCTGGAGAAGAGCCGGCCGCGTTCTCCCCGCTGAAGAGGCAGTTGGCGTCCATTACGCCTTGCTGGTAGGTGCGCTCCTGCTCGTGCTCCCTATTCTTCTCACGCTGGACCTGAATGCTCTTAGCCCAGGAAATTTTCTGCATGGCCGATACACCTACCTGCCCTTGGTCGGCTTGTCGCTTCTGGTTGCGGCCGCGTGGCACCTCGCCGGGAACTATCGCATGCCTCTCTTGTGCGCAGTCGGCCTGCTGGGTGCTGTATTCGCGGCGTTGACCGTGTCGCAGGAGCAGCAATGGAGCGACGATATGACGGTCTTAACGGTCGCGCACCGGATTGCACCACACAATGCCCCGGTAGCCCAAGCCTTTGCAGATGCGCGCGTCCACATGGCGGAGCAACTGGACGATGACGGCCGATACAGCGAGGCATTACCGGTGCTCGAGCAGGTCACCATAGAGTACCCGCAAGACTGGTACGCGTGGGCAGCCCTGGCGGATTGTTTTTATCACCTTGACAATCTAACCGAGGCAGAGAAGTCGCTCCATCGGGCTGCCGAACTCTCAAATAAATCAGAAGTCATACAACAGTGGCGGGCGCTGCGAGCGGAGATGGGGTTGCCGAACTCCGTTCTACCGGAGTGAGTGTGCTGAAGTCTGGTCCGGAATTTCTGTAGTCCGCACGCTCGAATTCTTGTTGGTCTGCTGTGACAAAATAAGAATATCCGCGCGATTCTGGGGCAGATTGGAATGCGGCGCCAGCGTGCCAGGTTAGCCATGCTTAAAGTTGCCATTTCCGGCGTTCTGGTCGCGGTTTGTTTTGCTGCTGGCGCAGCGACGGGTGTTGGTCAGGACGCGCAAACGGGACCGCAGGCGGGCACGCAAGCAGGTCCCGAAGCGGGCACGCAGACAGACGCGCAAACGGGCGGCTTGGCGCTGCAAAACCTTTACGCCGCTGCTCAGCGATCCCAGAAGAATGGTGATATGGGAGAAGCGGCGGGAGACTATCGAACATTCCTGGCTGAAGCGCTTAGGGAAGTGGCGAATAGTCACGCCCAGATTAGCGACTACGGCAGGGCTTCCGCACTGTTTGATGAAGCATTGACTTTGAATCCCGATTCGCTGTCTCTCAAGAAAGACTACGCCGGCACAGCGCTTGAGGCCGGCGACCTGAAGCGCGCGGAGACGCTGGCCAGAGGGCTTCTCAGCGATTATCCAGACGATCCCAAAGATCTTGCACAGGTCCACCAGATTCTAGGGCGGACACTGCACAGAATGAACCGGGACCAGGAGGCAAGGAAAGAACTGGAGACGGCTGCCGCGCTCGATCCCAACTTCCAAAATGAATACGATCTGGCCTTGGTCTGCCTGGACCTCGACGACGACAAATGTGCGGTGCAGATCTTCGATGGGATCGAGGCGTCGGTCGGAGACAGCCCCGCACTCCATATGATGTTTGGCCGGGCGTACGGGAATTCAGACTTTACGCCCCGGGCGGTGGCGGAGTTCAAAAAAGTGATCGAGGAAGATCCGCACTATCCAAATGCGCATTATTGCGTGGCTGCGGCGCTGCTGGCGGCGGGCGAGGACGAGAAGACGCTCGCCAAGGCCGAGGAGGAACTCAAGGAAGAGCTGGCAATTTCTCCGAACGACTTTTTGACTTATGCGGCATTGGGCAAAATTGAAGCGAGTTATCACAGATATCCAGAGGCTGACAGGTACTTAAGACGAGCCATCGCGCTGAATCCGAAGAATCCTGATGCATTTCTCTACCAGGGTCAAATGTATTTCGATACGAACCGGCTGACCGAGGCGGAAGCCGATCTTCGCGAGGCGATTAAACTCACGACGGATCCTTCGCGAAATCACTATCAAATTCAGAAGGCGCATTTTCTGCTGGGCAGGATTTTGATGCAGCAGCATCATGAAGACGAGGCGCACGCGGAGATGAAGATTGCGCAAGCCTTGACGGAAAACTCGCTGTCAAAGGACAGAAGCAATCTTTCAGGGATGCTCGAAAACAAGCCCGCCGGCGATGGGCCTGCGGGCGATGGACTGGCGGATGCGCATGTGGACGCGGCCGCGATGTCGCCGACCGCTGCTCATGCGGCGGATCCGGTTGATGCGGCCAAGCAGAAGGCGTTCGAAAAAGAGCTTACCCCAGCCATCGCGGACAGCTACAACAATCTGGGCGCGATCATGGCATCGGAACAGAACTACGCAGATGCGCTGAAATACTTTGAGCAAGCGAAAGCCTGGAGCCCATCGATGGATGGTCTGGACTACAACATCGGGCGAGCAGCATTCACGGCGGCGAAGTTTTCCGAGGCGATCCCGCCACTTACCCGCTATCTTCGGTCGCATCCAGAGGATTCAGGCATCCGCGGCGCGCTGGCGATGAGCGAATTTATGACGCAGAATTACAAGGGCTGCATCGATGAGCTCAAAGGAGCGGGAGAAGGAGTCACTTCGATCCCGCAGATGCAATATATCTACGCGGAATCTCTGGTGAAGACCGGCGAGGTTTCGATGGGAAAAGAGCGGCTGGTTGAACTGGAGAGGGCGCACCCGGAGATTGCAGAGGCGCATCGGGCATTGGGCGAGGTATGGGAACTTGAAGGCGACTGCCGGAAGGCCATCACGGAGTTGAATGAAGCCGACCAGCTAAACGCAAACGATGCGGAGACACATTTCCAACTGGACAAGGCCGAGTTGAAATGCGGAAGCGTCTGGAAAGCCGGTGGCGCCGATGGCGCCGGAGCGTCAACAGGGCAGCAGAGTCCAAGTCGATAAACGAATTAGTCGAGTTAGTCGAGCTTAGTGAGTTGCGATGGCCGGGGGCTGCTTGAGCTTGGGCCGAATTTGATCCGCGGGAACAATTCCGTGGCCTTCGAGGATTGAATAGAACTGATCAGCGGCGAGAGGGCCGATGCGGTCGACGGCTCCGGAAGGCCAGTGAACTTCAACGCTATCGATCTTGGTGGCCGAGCCGAGACCAAAGTGCAGGCGCAGATCGTTTTGCGAAAGATAACTTCCGCCGCTGTGAACCTCGTCGGTTTGCGTCATTCCGCCGGCGACAACTTTGATGCGAGCGTTGAGGGCGAGACGGTTGCTCTTGGTTCCCGCGAGCTCGAAGCTGACCCAATGACGCCCTGGAATGCCGGGATTTCTCAGTAGCATAGGGCTGCCGTCGAGGTTGTTAATCACAACGTCCATGTTGCCGTCGTTGAAGAGATCGCCGACCGCCAGTCCACGCGAGACTTGTTTTTCTTCGAGCGCGGGACCGGCTTCATCGCTGGCATCGCAAAAGGTGCCGTCACCCTGATTCATGTTGAGAACTTTTGGCTGGAGATAGCCGGGATCGGAAGGAATCAGATCCATTTGCGGATAGACGTGGCCGTTAGCGGTGAGCAGATCGAGCCAGCCATCGTTATCGAGATCGACAAATGCGGTTCCCCATTTGACCCAGGGCAAGGCAGACATGGCGACGACCGGATGGATAAGACACTTCAGTGAAATTCCAATTGCCATCGTTGCGATATAAGTCAGAATTCTCGTCTTCAAAATTCGTAACATAGAGCGAAGGGCGACCGGTGTGGTTGTAGTCGCCGACTGCAATGCCCATCGATGCCTGCTCGGAGCCGTTGTTGCTGAGAGCGGTTCCGGACTCAAACCCGATCTCTTCAAACTTTCCATTGCCCAGATTGCGGTAGAGAAATTTTGGGGTTGAGTCATTGGTGAGGTAGATATCGGGACGGCCGGTGTTGTTGAAGTCGGCCCAGATAACTCCGAGGCCGTAGTAGCCGTTGGGATCGCTGACGCCGGCCTGCTTTGAGACATCGGTGAAGGTTCCATCGCCGTTGTTATGGAAGAGAGAGTCGCCGGCGCCTTTCAATCCGCGCGGACCGCACTGCACGGCGACGCCGCGGTACATGCAATAGGCCGAGCTGCCAAACTGCGGCAGATCGTCGAGATGGAAGTCGACATAATTTGCGACCATTAGGTCGACATATCCATCGCCGTCGTAGTCACCGAAGGCTGCACCGGCGGACCAGCGGCCGTCGGCGACGCCGGCTTTGGCGGTGACGTCAGTGAACGTGCCATCGCCGTTGTTGTGATAGAGAATGTTGCCGCCGAGGCAAGTGATGTAGAGATCGGGCCAGCCATCATTGTCGTAGTCGCCGACCGCGCCGCCCATTGCCAGGCATGGTTTGGTTAATCCGGATTTTTGGGTTACGTCAGTAAATGTGCCGTCGTGATTGTTGTGATAGAGAACGCCGAGGCTGGTTTGTCCCGCCTGCGCCATGTCGACGGTTGGCGCATTGGTGAAGTAGATATCGGGCCAGCCATCGCGATCGTAGTCAAAGATGATGACGCCGCCAGTCATCGACTCGAAGATGAATTTCTTGTCTTTGGATGAGGTGTGGGTGAAAGTGATTCCGGCTTTGGCGGTGACATCCTGCAACTGCGGAATGGGGCGCTTGGTGCATTTTGCGGATTTGGCGCCGGGCGGAGGCGGGGCTGGGAGGGGATGGCCGAGGCTTTGAGAATGAATCTGGCTGATGGCGAGGAACGATAGGGCCAGCAATAGTGGCAAGACTCTGAAAAAAGGGACTCTCAAAAACGGGGACTTCAGAATCGGGGCTCTCAAAATACCCGCCCTCGGGAATGACTGAATCGTCATGCTCTAAATTTTACTCGACGGCTTCCGCGATGTTATCGCGGTCGGGCTGGAAGATTTGAGAGCGCGGAATGAGCGCGCGAGAGCTAGAAGGACGCTGTTTCTCGACGGATAGGGATCGATTGAGCGAGCTTTAATGGCGCAACGCAAACGATTAAGTCGCGAGTGGATGAGCTATACTCCAAGTGCAACGAGAAACGGGAGAAAGACGATGCGTATGCCTGCGATGAATCGTGTATTAGCCGGCGCGACAATGATTGCCGCGCTGTGCGTGACTGGGTTGATGGCGGCGCAGTCCGGAGTGAATACCGTGCTGAAGCCGGCCGACCTGGAAAAGCTGTTTCCGGCCACGGTTTATTACGCGGGACAGAGCGCGCCGGCGCAGATACGCAATTCGGGCGGCGTGAAGTTCGGCGACGGCCATTACGTGCTGGCGAGCCTAGTGGACACGAGCGGGTACTCGACGGGCGTAGCGGCGAAGTACCAGGGGTACCTGATTACAGAGGTTCCGATCAAGATTGAAGGAAAGCATCTGCCTGCTGGCGCGTACGGATTTGGTTTCCTGGATGGTGATCGGTTGCTGGTGACCGATTTGGGCGGCGGCGATGTGCTTAACAGCACACTCGACAAAAGACAACGAAATGACTCGGCCGCGTCCTCTGGAAGTGACTGATGATCCAGCCGGCGGCTTCCGCCTTTATGCCGGGCGGAGCTACGTGCAGTTCAGCCGGTAAGGCGAATGGCTGCGGGCTTGGGACAGCCGAATATCCGCGACCAACAAAGCTTGCGGGTCTCTGCGAGCAAAATATTTCTCCGGCAGATCATCTGGTTTGCGGCGGCGGCGTTGCTTGTAAGCGGAGCGCGGCCAGCCGCGGCGCTTGAACCCACTACTTCGCTCAAGAATTATGGCAGGCAGGCATGGGCCATGGAGAATGGCCTGCCGCAAAATACCGTTCAGGCATTGGCGCAGACCAAGGATGGGTTTCTGTGGCTGGGCACGGAAGCTGGCCTGGTGCGTTTTGACGGCGTTGAATTCCAGACATACGATCGCAATTCCAATTCAGGGTTACCGGGCCCGGCGTTGCCGGGCAACGATATTCGCTGTCTGCTTGCAACTGCGGACGGGGCGTTGTGGATTGGCACGAATGCTGGATTGGTGCGATGGAAGGACGGAACGGCAAAGAGATTCACGACGCAGGATGGGATGCCGTCGGATGATATTCGCGCATTGAGGCTGGGTAATCGCGGCTTTGTCATTGCGTCCACCGCAAATGGGGCGGTCTCGATCATCGGAGAACAGATCGCTCCGGTCGAGCTGGATATGCTGGAGTCTCCCGGTGCGGCATCCAAAATGGCTTTCGCTGTTGACCTGCCAGGCGAAGGTGCCGCGCAGGCGACAGCAACCACAGTGCAGTTGCTGCTGCACGGCAGAGACCTCCGATTGAGTGTGGGCAAGGAGCTTCCCGGCAGCCGGATTCAGGCTCTATTCCCCGATCGGGAGGGCGCGCTTTGGATTGGGACGAATGCAGGGCTGGTGCGTTGGGTGAAGGGCAAGGTCGAGCGATTCCCTGAAACCGATCCGCTGGCGACTGCGTCGATTCTCGCGCTGATGGAAGACCGCGAGGGCGATCTTTGGATTGGGACGGAGACGGGCGGATTGGATGTGCTGCGCGATCAGCGCTTCCGCACAATCGACACGAGAAGTGGGTTAAATTCCGATCACATTACAACCGTCGTGGAAGACGGGGACGGCACCTTGTGGGCAGGGACGCAGGAAGACGGACTGAATACGCTGAGCCGCGACGACGCGACGGATAGCTGGCGAGTGGCGCGCAGCTTTACGGTGAACAATGGGCTGGCAAGCAACGTGATACTTTCGCTGGCAGCGGCGCCGAACGACGATTTGTGGGTGGGCACGCCGGATGGGCTGAGCCGGATTCGCGGGGACCAGGTTGAGACGTTTTCTTCGGCCGACGGATTGCCGGATGATTTCATCCGATCGCTACTGATCGACGCTGATGGATCGCTCTGGATTGGCACCCGACGTGGATTGACGCACTGGACAATTGGGAAGAGCGGGCCAGGGAAGAGCGGGCCAGCTTCCGGCGTGGGGATGAAAACCTACACGCACGCGAGTGGGCTGGGCAGCGACCTGGTGGGCGCGATGGCTCGCGACAAAAATGGCGACCTGTGGGTAGCGACATTGGCTGGCCTGTCGCGGCTGCATGGAGACACGATCTCAAACTTCACGACTGCAAACGGCCTCTCAAGCAATGTGGTGACGGCGCTGCTGGCTCGCGCCGATGGGACACTTCTGATTGGCACGGAAGATCACGGTTGGGATGTGTGGGATGGAAGCAAATTCTCCCGGGCGACGAAAGACGACCTGGAGCAGGCGACGATTCACGCGATTCTGGACGACGGCAGCGGACATCTTTGGTTTGCGACCGGCGATGGCATTGCGCGCGGAGATTGCGAGAGATGTTGGCGGGGCAAGTCCCGCGATGAGCTGTTCGCAGCTGGATGGAGTTTGGGACCGCGGATGGGCTGCACAGCCGGGAGATGGCGACCGAACAGCCACCCATCGGCGTGGCGATCGCGCAGCGGCCGTTTGTGGTTTGCCACGGCGAAGGGTTTGGTTGAAGTTGATCCGGCGCATTTTCCTGTGAATACACTTCCGCCTCCTGTTGCTCTGGAGAGGCTCGAGGTGGACGATGTGACGCAGCCATTGCACGGAGCAGGCCCTTGGTTGAGGGTCGCGGCAGGGCGGGTTCATTTTGAGTTCGACTATGCAGGTTTGAGTTTTGTTGCGCCGCAGAAGGTGCGCTACCGCTATATGCTCGAGGGGTTTGACCACGGCTGGACCGACGCCGGAACGCGACGGGCGGCATATTACACGAATATTCCACCGGGAAAATACACATTCCGCGTGCAGGCGGCGAACAACGATGGACTTTGGAACACGGCCGGCGCGGCGCTCAGCTTTGAGCTGCGGCCGCATTTTTATCAGACGATCTGGTTTTATATTTTGCTGCTGGCAGCGATCGCGGCCGTGGTCGTGCTGCTGTTGAGGCTGCGGTTGCGCCGGGCTGAGCGCGAATTCAAAGCGGTGCTGGGGGAGCGGAGCCGAATCGCGCGCGAGATCCACGACACGCTGGCCCAAGGGTATGTAGGCGTCTCGGTGCAGCTGGAAGTTCTTGCGGAGCTGTTGCGGCAGCGCAAGATAGAAGATGCGGCAAAACAACTGGACCAGACGCGCGACCATGTGCGCCATGGTTTGGCAGATGCGCGGCAGTCGATCTGGGCTTTGCGCACGCCGGACGCAAGCGAGACAACATTGCCGGTGAAGCTGCGGCGCATGGCGGAAGCGGCTGGCGGCGAAGGGCTGACGGCGCGCTTCAGTCTGTTTGGGGCTTATCGCCCACTGCCGGCGGAGACGGAGCGCGAAGTTATGCGCGTGGCGCAGGAAGCGATCCATAATGTGAAGAAGCACGCCGAGGCTAGCCAGATGTGGGTTCAGCTGGAGTACGGGCCGGAGACGGTTGCGCTTGAGGTGCGAGACGATGGACGGGGAGGCGCTTTGGAGCGGACCACAGGGAGCTTCGCAGGGACATTTTGGACTGACTGGAATGCGCGAGCGCGCGGCAGCCATTGGAGGAACGCTGGAAGTGAGCAGCGCGCGGGGCGAGGGGACTACGATACGGTTGAGTGTGCCGGCGCGTGGTGACGTGCGCGGGCAGGCAGAAGAACGAGCAGGAGAACAATTGTGACTACGGAATCGATCCGAGTGCTGGTTGTGGAAGACCACAACGTGGTTCGCCAGGGGTTGGTGGCGCTGCTGAATGTGGCGGAGGGACTGGAAGTAGTGGCCGAGGCCGCGGACGGCGTGGAGGCGATTGCGCAGTATCGCAAGCACCAGCCGGACATTACGTTGATCGATCTGCGACTGCCAAGACTGAGCGGAGTGGACGCGATCGAGCGTATCCGCATGGAGACGCCGCAGGCGCGATTTATTGTGCTGACAACCTACGACGGCGATGAAGATATTTATCGCGCGCTGAAGGCCGGCGCGCGGGCGTACCTGTTGAAGGGAATGACCAGCGAGGAGCTGATCAGCACGATTCGAGTGGTTCATTCAGGGAAATCGCATATTCCTCCGGCGATTGCCGAGAGGCTGGCGGAACGCATGGGCGCGCAGGATTTGACTCCGCGCGAGTTCGATGTGCTGGAGCAGATCGTGCACGGCAAGAGCAATCGAGAGATTGCCGCCGAGCTGGAGGTTTCAGAGGCGACCGTGAAGACGCACATCAATAGCCTGCTGAGCAAATTGGGCGTGACCGACCGGACGCAGGCGGCGACTGCGGCGCTGCAGACGGGGGATTATTCCGATGGAATCCTTGAGAAGGCCGAAATCCTGATGATGAAAACTTTGAGATGCGCGATTTATTGCGGAGTTTTTCTGTCGCTGGCGGCGTTGCAGTCGCTGGCGCAAAGGGCGGTGTGGCGGCAGGCCACGGCCGCCGAGCTGGCGTCGGTTTTGCCATCGCGGGCACCGGTGGAAAGCGAGCACATCGAGACAGAGATGCGCACCGCATCTGGAATTGTGGATGAGCACGGGCGCTTTATTGCGGGGGTGGTGCTGATTACGGCGGGTTATTCAGCGGACGGGAAATACTCGCACTACCTGATTGTGCAAGCGCCGGTGGAAATTGGAGGCGTGGCGCTGAAGCCGGGCGAGTATGCCTTTGGATGGAGCCGGGCAGATGGTGGAGACACGCTGAGCGTGCACTTTAACCAGGCTGGCTCGGGCGCTCTGGTGGGGACGACGGATGCACACAGGATTGCGGGGTCAAGCCGAGTTGAGAGCCTGCGGATCTGGCCCCCAGGTGAGAAGGCGCTGATCCAGATTGGGCGGTTTGGGATTCCTTACAAGCTGGGCGAGGAATAGGGGCGAGGCACCCAAAAGAGGGGTTTTCAGGAGGGGTCGTCTCCACCTTTCGGTCGATACTGGCTTCGATCCAGGCCCGTATACTTGCTGCCATGTTCGAGACCTTAGGCACTGCCGTTCGATGCGCACTTTTGGGCGGACTTCTCGCGGGAGGGATTCCCGCGCTTGTCGCCGCACAAGCCACAAATTCTGCCGGCCCATCTTCACAGCAACAGACTCAGACCGCCCCTGCGGCCGCTCAGGCACCGGCGCCAAGTCCAGCAGCGGGCGGGGTGAGCAGCGGGCCACCACAGGCGGCGCAATTTGACGAGCAGCACCGACCGATCACGGCCGGCGGATTTGTGCCGACGGGGCCGGTGATCTTCGAGGACGATTCGGAGAAGGCGGGGCTGACTCATTGGACGCACAAGATGGGCACGAAAGACAAGAAGTACATCATCGAGACCAACGGGTCAGGCATTGGGCTGATCGACTACGACAACGACGGATGGCTGGACATTTATGTTGTGAATGGCTCGACCTTCGATGCCCTGGACGGCAAAGAGACGCCGCCCCACGCGGCGCTTTTCCATAACAATCACGACGGGACATTTACAGACGTTGCAGCCAAGGCGGGCGTGACGAATGACCGCTGGGGTTTTGGCGTGGCCATTGCGGACTACGACAACGACGGCTGGCCCGATATTTACGTGACGAATTGGGGAAAAAATCGGCTGTATCACAATAATCACGATGGAACATTTACCGATGTCGCGGAAAAGGCGGGCGTGCAGGTGGGGGACTGGTCGACTGGCGCGACGTGGGGCGATTACGACGGCGACGGGCGCCTGGATTTATTTGTACCCGGGTACGTTCATTTCGACCGCAACGACTTGCCGTCGGGCGGAGGAAATGGAGTGTCGGATACATTCTGCGTCTTCCGCGGCGTGCAGGTGAACTGCGGGCCAAGAGGTTTGAAGGGCGAGCCCGACCACCTGTTCCACAACAATGGCGACGGAACATTTACCGACGTGAGCGCGAAGGCGGGAGTGGCTGACACACCTGCTTACTACGGCTTGAGCTCGCTTTTTGTCGACGTGAATAACGATGGCAAGGTCGATCTGCTGGTGGCCGACGACTCAACTCCGAACTACCTCTACATCAACAAAGGCGACGGGACTTTTGAGGACGACAGCTACTCGTCGGGATACGCGCTGAACGAGGCCGGGCGCGAGACCGCGTCAATGGGTATTGCGGCGGGCGATTTTGAGAACAACGGAAGGGAAGACGTTTTCAACACGACTTTCTCCGATGACTACAAGCCGCTCTATCGCAACGACGGCGACGGAAACATGACGGACGTGAGCTACCAGATGGGTATCGCCGATGTTACTGTGCCGTTTCTTGGCTGGGGCGACGCGTTTCTGGATTACGACAACGACGGCTGGAAGGACCTGATGATGTCTGACGGGCACGTGTACCCGCAGGTTGATCAGCACCCATGGGGAACGAGCTGGGCGCAGCGGCCGATGCTCTTCCACAATATCGGCGGCAAGAAGTTCGAGACTGTGCCGGCGGTGCGAGGGAACGGGGCTGGCTGACGTGATCGGCGGCCGCGGAATGGTCGAGGGCGATCTGTTCAACGACGGAAAGCTGGATGTGGTGATCAATGTGATGGACGGGCATCCGGTGCTTCTGCGGAATGTGTCGCCCGACAAGAACCACTGGCTGGAGATGAAGCTGGTGGGCGGCCCGAAGAGCCCGCGCGATGCGGTGGGTGCGACGGTGTACGTGACGGCCAACGGCATGAAGCAGCGCGAGGATGTGCTCAGCGGCGGCGGCTACGCCTCAACTAACGATCCGAGGCCGCATTTCGGCTTGGGGCAGGCGACCAAGGTCGATGACATTGAGGTGCACTGGCCGAGCGGCAACGTTGAGCACTTCGCGGTGCCGGGAGTGGATCGGATTGTGACGATTACTGAGGGGCAAGGGAAGTAGCGAATGGCGATTAGCGAAGGGCCCAGGGTAACTCGCAGACGGGAGGGTTTTATCTCCAGTCTGCTGGTCTTTTAATTCGCTACGGCCTCAACCTTTTGGTTGATGCTGGGTTGATTTTCAATCCGTAAAATAGGGGCGCGATGTTTCTGAAATCTTTCGCCAATCGAATTCTGCGCGTGGTCAGCTGTGTGCTGCTGATGAGTGCCATTGCCTGCGGTGTGATGGTGTGGCGGACGCGGCCGGCGCTTGCGGTCGACGATCCGGCAGCGGACCGGTCGACATATTCGCAGGGTGTCTCCGCGCATTACAACTATCGCTTTGGCGCGGATAAGCCGTTTCTGCCTTCCAACGCAACCACGGATAACGGGGAATTCATCGATCCCAAGAGCTTTCCGACGGCGAAGTACTGCGGCCACTGCCACCAGGCGGCGTATGCGCAATGGCGCCAGACGGCGCATGCGAATTCGTTTCGCGCTCCCTGGTACATCAAGAACGTAAATATTCTGATGAAGGGGAAAGGAGTTGAGTATGCGCGGCACTGCGAAGGGTGCCACAATCCCATCGCATTGACATCGGGCGCGATGACGGAGAACTCACCCATCAATCGCAGGTTCGACGGGGACGGAATTACTTGCTCCGTTTGCCATTCGATCCAGAAGGTAGATCAGCGCGGGACCGGCAGCTACGTGCTGGGCGTGCCGACGGTGCTGGTCGATGCGGACGGCAAGCCGATCTATGGAGAGGTTTCAGACAAGGAGATTCTGGCGCATCTGGATCGCCACTCCAAAGCCGTGATGAAGGATTTTTATCGCACCAGCGAATTCTGTGGCGCATGCCATAAAGCCGCGTTGCCCAGGATGTTGAATGGGTACAAGTGGCAGCGCGCGATTTTTCTTTCCGACGAGTGGCAGCAGGCTTCTTTTGGCAAGCAGAATCCGCTTCCGTTTTACGTAAAGCCGGCAGTGTCTACCTGCCAAACCTGCCACATGCCCGAGGAAGCGGTCACACAGCAGGATTATGGGACGGAGCAGGGCAAGCTGATGTCGCATCGCTGGCTGGGCGCGAACACGGTGCTGTCGAAGTACTACGGCTACGATGAGCAACTGCAGAAGACGATCACGTTTCTACAGACCGGAGTTCTTAACGTCGATCTGTTCGCCATCGAGCGCAATGGCGGCAAGCCGATTGCGCCTCTCGGAGCGGCCCCGGTCGACATCGCCGCGGGAGATGTTCTGACTGTTTCGGTGGTGATCCAGAACAAAGGGATCGGGCATACGCTTATTCCCGAGCAGCGCGACTTTTACGAGTGCTGGGTAGAGTTCCAGGCCAAGGATGCCGCAGGGAACACGCTGATGGACTCTGGCGCGTTGGGGCCGAACGGCGCGCTCGATCCGACTGCGCACAGCTTTACGAATCGGTTGATCAACTCTCGCGGCACGCTGAACGACCTGCATCAAGTGTGGGACACGCGCATTGTGGCGTATAACAACACCATTCAGTCAGGGCGCTCGCAGATCGTGCGCTATCAGTTCAAGGTTCCAGAAAATGCGACGGGGCCGATTTCGATCACAGCCAAGGTCAACTATCGGCGCTTCAACCAGCACTTCATGGATTTCGGCATGGGCAAGCACTATGAGATGCCGGAAGTGGAGATAACGTCACGGACGCGGACGCTCGCTTTGGGGCCGAATCCGGCGACGCCGCCCGATCCCGCGGACAATCCGGTGTGGATGCGCTGGAATAATTATGGAATTGGACTGCTGGATGCGCAGCAATACGCGGAGAGCGCGCAAGCCTTCGAGCAAGTGGTCCGGTTGCGCCCGGATTATGCCGATGCCTATACCAATGTTGCGATCGCCGACTTTTCGTGGCAGCGCTACGACGGTTCGCGCACCAATCTGGAGAAAGCGCTGCAGCTTGCTCCGCATAACGCCCGCGCGCTTTACTATCTTGCGCTGGTGGACCGTATTCAAGGGCATCCTGACGAAGCCATCGCCGATTTGCTCGACGTGATTACGCAATTTCCGCGTTCCCGCGACGCGCACCGCGAACTGGGATTTTCGTTCTATCAAGAGCACAAATATCAGGAGGCGCGGACCGAATACGAGACGGTGCAATCGATCGATCCCGATGATTTATCCGCGCATTATATTTTGTCGATCGTCTATCGGCGTCTGGGCATGAAGGCTGAAGCGGCACGCGAGGCAGCAGCCTTTGCGGATCAAAAGGACGATCCGACGGCGAACAGCTATGCGCTGGAGTTCCTGAGCAAACATCCTGAGGTGACGTCGGAGAGCGTGCCGTGGCACGTTCACAGCAATGTGACGGCGGATAGCCCCGAGCATAGCGGCGGAACCGGCCAATGAGATTGCCCCTGTGAAAGTGTTTCCGCTGATCGCTGCGTCGATCTTGACTTTTTCCTGTTCAGCTTTTGCATCCTCCCGCAGCCAACGGGCGCATGGTGCTCAGGTATTCGCAGATACCGGATGCACGCATTGCCACAGCATCAAGAATGTCGGCGGGCACAAGGGGCCGGATCTTTCGGGCGTGGGCAGGCGGAAGACCAAAGCGGAATTGCAACACCAGATTGTCTACGGCAGTAAGGTCATGCCGGCTTTCGGGGACGATCTTGAGCCGGGTGATCTGAAAGACCTGATCACATACCTGAAATCATGCCGCCAGAAGCCGGCGAAGACTCCGCAGCCGGCGAATACTCCGCAGACTACTCCGCAAGCAGACAATTCAAACTAGCTCATGAATCAGGCTGACGCTCAGAGCGTTCTCACCAAGCATGAACTGCAATAATCGACGGCGCGCCGGTCTTCGCGTTAATGACGCCGACCTTGAGCACGACCTCGATATTGCGATTTCCAAATTTGCTGCCGAGCTGCTGCTCAAGCATCTCGAGATAATGGGGGCTAGTGGCAAACTGCGCGGCGGCTTCGGTTCCGTTGCGGCCAAGACCGGCAAGCGCTATCACCCATCCGTCGACATTCGGGTCGCGAAATCGCGCCACGATGGCGTAATCGTCGGCGCTTGAATAGGGAATCGACTGATCGCGCTCCCAACCGAGATTTGGATTCATCCCGTCTACGATTCTCGCTTGCGGGTCGGGAAGGAAATGGAAGCGCAGCGGCTGCAGCAGACGGATCGTCCACTGATTGTTGTATGCGCCAATCAGCGCGATCGAATGCTCGCGCAAGTCAGTAAGGGTGGTCCATGGAGACGCGATCAGCGGCGTACTCGCTCCTGAGGGCTCGACGGCCTCGTCAATTTGCGCAATCGCCGAAGCAGTCTGGATGGATACAAACGGATAATCGACGTTGCCGTTTGTTCCCGCCGTGATGACACCCGAATACTTGTCCTGCGCAAAGACCACGCTACCAGTGCAGAGAATGACCGACCGCTGATCGCGCGTGAGCGGCGCCCAAAAGTCGTCCACAATGGAATTGGAACTAACCGAGCGATGCGTCCAGAAGAATCCCGCGCCGAACGCAAGAACCACAGCGAGAGTCAGCACCAGCAGCTGTCCCACGGAATCACTTCGCCGTGCGCGGCGTGGTCTCGCGATGAGTTCCGGCGGCCATGGCGCGACTAGAGGCCCAATTGTTGTCCCCGGCCTTAACGCCGTTCTGAATTCCGGCGTTGCTCCTGCAAGATCCGCAGAACCGTCGGAATTCGAGAAGTATTCCGTTTCGTGCCTGCCGCCAGCCCCCGAGTCTTCAGGCCTGTCTTCTTCGCGTCTGTCGTGTTCCCGCGAAAATACCGGAACGTACGAGCCGGCCGGAAGAGAGATGCGAATGCTGGAGTGCCGGCCTTCTTCGTGATAAAAGAGCTGGAGCCGTTTGCGCACCTCACCGGCCGTGTAGCGCACAACGGTGTCCGCGTTGGTGTCGTAAGTGGCAGGCCGATCGAAGACCTCGACACCGAGCGTCCGCTCCTTGAGCAGATCCGATTTGCCGGCCAATGTGTTCTCGACGATGTATTTGAGCAGCGCCGGATAGCGCTTGCTGGCGGCAAAATGCGGATTGGCCAAAACGGTCTGCAACTCGCGGAGAACGGCGTCGCGCTCCGGCTGAGTCTGCGGATGCCAACCGTCGGTCGCTATGTCAATTCTGCTCATTGCTATCCAGTTCAGGCATCATACTCGCCTGTTTCGCGGCTTGCAAGAACGTTTGACACAAGAGTAACTGCGATGTCAACTATCTCATTTTAAGAGAGATAGTAGCAGCATGCCGAACCAAACGGTGAGTCACTTGCCAGTGGGACATCGCAGAGCCGAGTATTGGCCCGTTTTGGCAAACGGCGCAAGACGGATTGCAAACTGCGAGCCGCGCTCGTAGTGTGCGAAGGCCCGTCGGACTGTAACAGCCGGATTGAGCTTTGAGATATAGCTTGCGCGGACACATCAACGATGAAGTTCGCGCTTTGTAAGAAGGCGCGTGCGGTCCATAACTGAACAGAAAACGAAATCGCAAACAAGGCAACACTTCGGAGGCAACATGAAGATACGCAGATTGGCAGGAAGCGCGAGCGCGCGAATCGTTGTAGCGCTCGTCTTGATGATCATTGGCAGCACGGCCATGTTTGGACAGCAGATTACCGGAACCCTCGTCGGCACGGTGAAGGATGGACAGGGCGCGGTGATCAACACGGCCACCGTGAAGGCAACGAACGTGGATACCGGGTTTTCCCGGTCGGCGCCGACTAACGGCTATGGAGAATACCGCATCGATTATCTTCCCGTGGGCAAGTACACGGTGGAAGTCACGGCGCCCGGTTTTGAGCGCTTTGTACAAAAGAATGTCGCACTGGACGTGGACCAGGAGCTGACAGTTGAAATCACGCTGGCCGTGGGCGCGCAGACTCAGACCGTCACGGTCACTGAGGCTCCCCCGGAGGTCAATACGTCCGACCCGGTATTGGGAGTGACGCTCGAGCCGAACGATATCATCGGCCTGCCGATGGTGAACCGCAACATCTACTCTGAGGTTTCTCTCACGCCCGGAGTGATGGCCAACAACAACAGCTCGACCTCGAACCCCACCGGCACGCCCACTTTCGCGACTGGACTGTACATCGAGGATGTGCAGATCAACGGCTCCATTGACGGCGGCAATGCGTCGGTGGGTTTTTATCTGGATGGCGGCAACAACATCACGGGCATGCGCAACTACGGCAACCCGTCGCCGAACCCCGACGCAGTGGAGGAGTTTCGCGTAGAGACCAGCGCATTCGGCGCGCAATACGGCCAATTCTCCGCGGCTGTGGTTTCGGTGATCACCAAGTCGGGAACAAACCAGCTTCATGGCGGAGTGTTCGAATTCAACCGCAACACCGACTTCAACGCCAACTCCTGGGCCCCGGCACACAACGCCGCGGGCCAGATCATCGTTACGCCTTACCACCGCAACCAGTTTGGCGGTGAGGTGGGCGGGCCGGTCAAGAAGGACAAGGCCTTCTTCTTCTTCAGCTATGGCGGTTTGCGCCAGATAACCGATGCGGTGTTTACAGGCGCCATCACGCCAACGGCCGCCGAGCGCCTGGGCGACTTTACCGGGGACACCTTCGTCGTCTACACGCCAGGCATGGCGCATACCGCCGCGAACCAGGTGGACGGAACGAACAGCAGCCCGAATTGCGCGGTTGCGAAACCGAATTGCATACCCCAGGCCTTGCTGGACACGACCATTGCGAATATGGACACCATCAAAGGCGGTACAGGCCCGCAGCCGGGCACCTTTGCCGGCTCTTCCATCCCGCTGCCCAACGGCGCGCTCAACCCGACTAAAGGAGGCGGCGCTTACTCGGGTCTGTTCCCGATCCCGGCGACGGAAAACGAATACCTTGGCAAGTATGACCAGAGCCTCGGCGACAAAGACCATTTGACGGGGACCTACTTCTATTCGAAGAACGTGCTGGGCAACAACCCGGGCGGGAACGTTCCGTGGACCATCAATAACAACGTCTCGGCCGGCACCAATATCAACCTGAGCGACGTTCACACCTTCAGCCCCACTACGGCCAATCAGACATGGCTCACGTACACGCGGGCAGCGGGCGGACGCGTCAATCTGCCGTTTACCGGCCCGGCGTCGCAGACCCTGGCAACGTACGGCTCGAACTTTCTGATCGAGGGACCGGCCTCGTTGCCGACCATTTCAGAAACCAATTTCTCAGCGACCGCGACCAATGCGGGTCCGTTCACGGGCTCCGATAACTATGAGCTGCGCGACATGGTCAGCATCAACAAGGGCAAACACAGCCTCTTTATTGGCGGCGAGTTGGCTCTGGACAAGACCATGTTCGATGCCAACCTGCTGAACTTTGGCAGCATCAGCTTTGCCACCTCCGCTCCCACTTCTACGGGCAATGTGACTTCAGACTGGGTTACCGGCCAGGCCTCCTCGACTGAGCAGGACTCGCCTTATACCACTCACTTGAGCACCTGGCACTACGCGTTGTTTGCGCAGGACAACTACCGCGTTACGCCGCGGTTTACGGCTAACCTTGGTCTGCGGTGGGACATCGATACGCCACCCGTCGATTCCCATAACCGGACGGAAACGTTCGTTCCCGGCAAGCAATCCACTGTGGCTCCGCTCGCGCCCAAGGGCATGCTGTTCCCCGGTGACTCGGGCGTCCCTCGCGGAATCATCCCCACGAAGTACTACCACGTTTCGCCGCGCATAGGCTTCGCGTATGACCCGTGGGGTGACGGCAAGACCTCCATTCGCGGCGCAGCGGGTATCTTCTTCGGCAATGTCGCCGGCAACGAGATGAACCAGCCTGGCAATGCCGTTCCATTCGCCCTACGGCCACAGACCGGCGAGGGTCCTCTGAATTCAATCACCAATTACTACTCCTATCCAGGAGACTTCCCCTCGACCGCGTCGGGTGGCGGCCTGTTCCCGTACCACTACTCGGCCAGCGCGCCCGTATTTATTTCCGGGCCTGGCGGCGCCACCGAAACCATCTCGCCGCATTTCAAATATCCGTACGTTTACCAGTTCAATCTTTCCGTGCAGCGGCAGTTGCCCGGCGAGTTAACCCTGACGGCGGCGTATGTCAGCTCGCTTTCGCACCAACTGCCCAACTTTCTCGACGCGAACTATTCGCCGTATTCGACTGCTTTCGGTGCGCCAAGCACTTCGGCAACCAGCGTCGCCGACCGGCGTCAGTTCGATCCATGCGTTGGAGCTTGCCCTACTGGCGCGGCCGCCATCAACAATGGCACGGGCATTCTGGGAGCTTCGATCACCCAACTGCTGTCAAACCTGACAGGCAGCTATGAATCCCTGCAAATCTCGGCGACGAAGCGGCTTTCCCGTAGCTTCAGCGCGGGCGGCAACTATGTCTGGAGTCACGCCCTCGATAGCTTTGAGCCGGATGTGGATGGACTTTCGAGCCCGCAGGATTCCGGCTACTTTGGCGCTCCCTTTACCGCGGCCAATAACTCTCTAGGCGCGCTCGGCGGCGGACTCGGGGAGGAATATGGCCCCATGAACGCCGACCTGCGCAACGCCGCAGCGATCTCCGGCACATGGAACATCGACTACTTCCACGGCGAAAACAGCGTTGTAAAGACAGTGGTGAATGGCTGGACGATCGCACCGATTCTCATTCTGCACAGCGGCGGAGTGTTCTCGGTAACCACAGGGGCCAACAAGAGCCTTGACAGCACGAACGCACAGCGCCCGGATGCAGTTGCCGGCGTAAACCCCGTGCTCGGCGCGCATCGTTGCCGCGTTTGCACTCCGTCGTCCGGGACTAACGAGACGACTGCGTGGTTCAATACGGCAGCTTACATCGCCAACGGGCCCGGCGTGGCTGGCGGCATCGGCCCCGGCGGCGCTGATGGCAACGTAACCCGCAACAGCCTCTTTGGACCCGGTTTCAAAGATCTCGACTTGGGGGTCTACCGCAACATTACATTCGAGCACGGAGTCGTGTTCCAGCTCCGCGGCGAGTCCACCAACGCCTTAAACTGGGTGAACCTCGCCAACCCCACTGGAAGCCTGGCGTCGGGCAACTACGGCAAGATCACCTCGGCTACGGGCACCCAGCGCCTCATCCAGGTCGGCGGCCGGTTGACGTTCTAGGTTTGACCTTGCAGTTTTCCTTACACGCCCGCTCGAAACTGAGCGGGCGCAACTTTGTTCGGCGCTTCTTAACCTATTTGCGAATCTATCTTGATGTGCGTCTTGGGTGCGCGTCTTAGCGGTGCGAGACGGAGGTCGAGTTCCGCGAGACCGGCTGGTCGAGATCAGCCAGCCAAGACCGCGCAGTTGGAACTTCAAGTTAAATCGAGAAGTGGAAAGTCGAGAAACGGAAAGCGCCATGGGCAAACTATCGAGAAGAGATTTCTGTTCCAAGACCGCCGGGACCGTGGCGACTGCAGCGACTGCAGCGCTGGGCGCAGTCGCATTTGGTGGAGCGCGCAGGCTGATGGCGCAGACCTCAGCTCTTGAAGTTGAGCTGGAGATCGACTCCGCGACGAGCCTTGCAAAAGTGCCCGAAGATTATATGGGCTTGAGCTACGAGAGCGGCCAATTGGCTTATCCCGACTTTTTTTCACCGGAGAATACGGCACTGATTCGGATGTTTCGCAGGTTGAGCCCAACGGGCGTGCTGCGCCTGGGCGGCAACTTGAGCGAGTTTACGCTCTGGTCAGATACTGATCCCGCGACGCCGCCGGATCCGGACGGATTGGTCGGCCCCGATCCCGGCCATCGCGAGCCGCGCACGTTCACGATCACGCCGCGCTCCATTCGCAACCTGCATGGATTTCTGAGCGCGACAGGCTGGCGATGCATTTATGGCCTCAATCTTGGCGGAGGCACTCTGGAGCAGGCGCTTGCCGAAGGCGGTTATGTAGCCAAGACGCTGGGACGGCAACTGATCGCAGTGCAGTTCGGGAACGAACCTGATCTTTTCAAGCATCGGGATCAAGGGAACAAGCCGTGGACATTCGACGAATACCTTGCCAAGTGGAAGACGTTTCGGGCCGCGTTTCATGAAAAACTGCCGGAGGTTGCGGTGGCCGGGCCGGACACTGCCTACAACCAAAAGTGGGTGAAGCAATTCCTGGAGGCTGTTCCGAAGGAAATTGTGCTTGCAACGAGCCACTACTACTCACTCGGCCCGCCGACCGATCCGACGATGACGATTGACCGGCTTCTGCACGTTCGAGAGAGATTCGATTACTCCTGCCGGCAAGCGCTGGATTCAGCGAAAGCAGCCGGATTGCCGTTTCGAATGACGGAAGGAAACTCTTGCTATAACGCCGGCAAACCGGGGGTAAGCGATACGTTTGCGTCCGCATTGTGGGCGGGAGACTTCTGCCTGCAAATGGCTTCACTGGGTTGCGTGGGCGTTAATTTGCACGGAGGGGCTAATGGCTACTACTCGCCGATTGTGGGCTCCATTGCGAGCGGCTTCAGTGCGCGACCTGAGTATTACGGTTTGTTGCTGGCGCAGGAGTTCGCGGGGCGCACGCTGAAGAGCACAACGCTCGAGCCGCAAGGAACGAATATCACGGCCTACGCGGGCGGCAGAGGAGCAGGCACGGATTTGGTGGCGATCTTCAATACCGATAGCCGCGATGCGGAAGTCACGATTGGTAAATCCTCAGGCGGATTCAAGGGAGGGACGGCTGGACGCCTGGAGGCTTCGGCAATCGACGCGAAGGATGGCGTGACGTTGCAGGGAAGCTCGGTGGGAAGCGATGGAAATTATCATCCGCGTTCGGGAGAGTTGATTAAATCTATTTCCGGCAAAGTGCGTGTTGCGGTTCGCGCTTACTCAGCTGCGCTGATTCGGCTCGAATAGAGCGTGTCGATGCTGACTGTACACGCTTTGGTAATCGTGGGCGCGCCGATTGCGCGAAGAAAACCCACAATGGAGACAGTCCGTTGAGGAACAGGGCATCTGTTCTCAACGCAGAAAGCTCTGTCTTGGATTCGTTGAGAATTTCAAAAGAATTGGTCGGGGCGGAGGGATTCGAACCCCCGACCCTCTGCTCCCAAAGCAGATTCTATCGTTTATGGAAACTTGTTGAAATTGAGTGAAAATAAGTGCTTTTGATTGAACCGCTTACCTTGCACGTGCCGATCCTTGTTGATCCTTGTGGCTCTTGGGTGCTTTGACAGTTACAAATTCGACTACACTCGGCTGGCTTTTTCGGGGCGAAGTTCAGATGTTCCTGTGGAGAAAACTGAGGCTCTTGAGCCCGCTCTGAGTCGGAACCTATTGGACTCCGTCATATGCCCATTAAAATGAAGAGACAATACCTTGCCACGAGGCGTTGCAACGGGCGTTCGAAGTATTCTCCGAGAGAGCACTCTCTTGCTTCGGCATTCTATAATCCTATCGATCAGCAAATTCTGCCCCCTAGAGCAACCTGGAGCGCCGGAGCACTTGACGGATGCGCACCCTTCGAAGTATCGCGCCGACAGCGGAGCAGCTCAAGATTCTCTCTCGGACTACCCCTGGACCGGAGATCATACGTGGTGCAGCGGGAAGCGGAAAAACGACTACTGCGCTGCTCCGCTTGAAGTCCCTAATTGGCTTCTTTATGAGCCGTAGGCGGCGGGAAAATGACCTGTCGCCTGTCAAAATACTCGTCCTGACTTACAACCGAACACTGCGCGGCTATATTGAAGAACTCACAAACCAACAAACCGCGAGCTTCCAGCACGTCAGTCTGGAAATAGAGACCTTTGCGCGGTGGTCTCGTCGTGCCCTTGGGAGTCCGAGCATGTTGGACGACAATGGCCAGGGAAAGATTCAAACGCTTGGATTCTCGCTGGGGTTGTCTTCCAAGTTTCTTTTGGATGAAGTGGATTATGTTCTGGGTCGCTTCCTCCCGCAGGACTTGAACAAGTATCTGACTGTCCAAAGAGACGGCCGCGGACCGAGTCCTCGAATGGAGAAGGCGCAGCGTCAAGCGTTGCTAGATTCGGTCATTCGACCGTACATGTCGTGGAAACAATCGCGAGGAGAGTATGACTGGAACGATCTTGCGGTGCTTCTAACGCAGCAGAGTGATCCCGTGCCGTACGACATCATCATTGTCGACGAGACGCAGGATTTTTCAGCCAATCAACTGAGAGCCATTACTAATCAGGTCAAGAAGGTTCACAGTCTGACATTCGTGCTCGATTCTGCACAACGTATTTACGCTCGAGGTTTTACATGGAAGGAGGTTGGGCTGACGATTCGGCCGGAACAAATTCGTCGGCTTACGCGCAATTATCGAAATAGTATCGAGATCGCCAGGTTAGCCGCGTCACTCATTGATGGAGTGCCGTTAGACGACGACGGCACGATGCCGGACTTCAGCGCATGCACCACCCACGGTTCCATTCCGCTGGTCCTGAGAGGTAAGTTCGGAAAACAGATTGGATTCGTCATTGATTACCTAAAGAACAAAGTTGATCTGTCCGCTGAGTCCGTTGCAATCCTTCATCCTCTTGGCGGAGGGTGGTTTAGCGAAACGAGACAGAGACTCGCTGGGGCTGGTTTGCCGTTCGTTGAGATTTCGAGACAGTCCGAATGGCCTCAAGGTGACGAGAATATTGCGCTGAGCACCTTGCACTCTGCAAAAGGGCTTGAATTTGACCACGTCATCATGATTGGGCTGAACGCAGAGGTCATGACGCATGGTGACGAGGAGGACGACGATCAGCTTCTTACGCTAAGGAAATTGCTGGCAATGGGAATCGGCCGAGCTCGGCTGTCAGTGATCCTTGGTTACAAGCCCGGCGAGGAATCGCATCTTGTCGATTACCTCGATGAGGATTCGTACAAGGCGGTAGATGTTTGACCATTGCAAAGATCATTGCGCGCAGAGGAATCGCTGAAGTTGTGCATTTCACAACTCATACGGGGCTACTAGGCACGTTGCACGCAAGAGCAGTGAAGTCGAGGCAAAGATTGCCGAGCGAGATGGACCTTGAGCTGATCTATAAGCCCAACGCGTTCTACCGAAAAGATGCAGAATGGCTGGACTACGTTAATCTCTCGATATCGAGAATAAATGCTGATTTTTTTCTGTCCTCATGCAGATGGCATCGAGCAGAGGACCTGTGGTGGTGCATTCTCGCATTCGATCCAGTTATCTTGACCCATCAAGGAGTGGTCTTTGCCACCACAAATAACATGTATACAGGTGTTTGCCGTGCCCCAGGCCTCGCAGGTCTTGAGCAGCTTTTTTCGCCGTATACTACTCGTTGGAATGGCAACGTCGTGTCGAGACCGCCGGAGCTGCCAAATGCCCTTACCACATGCATCCAAGCAGAGGTCTTGTACCCAAGTGAGCTTTCGATTCAATATCTTAGACGTGTCTACGTCATTACGGAGAATGACCAAGACGAGGTTCATGCTCAACTTCACATGATCGGCATCGAGGGAGTGGATGTAACCGTCGCACCATCAAAGTTCAAAGAAATCGAGGTCGGCAATGCCACTTCAAGATAAAACAGCCGTAGCGAATTCGGCTTTGTGGGCGGCGTATGGTGATGCCCTTGGGTTCATTACGGAATTGGCCGACGTACGAACACTGCAATTCCGCACGCACGCGCCCCAGGTCATCGACACGGTCCCATGGAAGCGGACAATTGGAGGAAGATTTGGGGCAATTGTCCAGATTCCTGTTGGATGCTATTCGGATGATACGCAACTTCGGCTTGCAACCTGCCGAGCAATCCGAGGCGACGGCTATTTCGATGTTGAAGCATTTGCAAAGGTCGAATTGCCTGTGTGGCTCTCTTATGCACTTGGAGCAGGCACATCTACTAAGACGGCGGCATCTTCTCTTTCTCGTCCAGACGTCAACTGGTTCAGTAATTTTTATGCGGGAAAGGGACGCTCGACCTATATAGAAGGCGGTGGAAACGGCGCGGCTATGCGAATCCAGCCGCATGTTTGGGCCGCGAAGCAAAGTATCGATCAGGCTGTCGTCCTAAGAGATGTTATTAGAAATTCTGTGTGCACACACGGCCATCCACGCGCTATTGCCGGTGCTTGCTTTCATGCTCTCTGCCTTCGATCAGCACTAGATTCTGGTGAGATTCCAAGCCCGGAGTTTTGGCGTAAAGCGGTTTCGTCGTTCCCAAAGATTTGTGCGGTAATTCGCGAAGACACGGACCTGCGCTCTTTCTGGTTGCCTGTTTGGGAGGAACGATCGAAGTCTAGAATTGAGCACTCCTTTGAGACTGTCGCGAATGAAGTTAACGAAGACCTAGCCAGGCTTGAAGGGCTATTTGATGGAGGCGCAACCCCGCCTTATTCGGTACTCGTCCAAACAATCGATGCCTCTCGGCCAGAAGTGCGCGGATCAGGGACCAAAACGGCGCTGTTAGCCTCGGCGCTCTGCTGGGCCTTCAAGAATATAGGTCCTCAGCAAGCGATTCAGGCATCAGCGAACTTTCTCGAGAGTGACACCGATACTGTGGGAACAATGGCCGGTGCGATCTTTGGTGCCGTCGCGGACGCTCCGCCCCGAGGAGAGTTACTCGACCATTCGTACATAGCCAATGAAGCGCACCGGCTCTGGGATATCGGTCAAGGAATCAGCGCCAAGAGTTTTCAATACCCGGATCTTATGAACTGGCGTCCGCCGAAGACCATGCTTGATGCGGTAAATATCAGGAATGGTTCCGTGGTGGTTGAGGGACTGGGTGAAGCGCGACCATTCGGCGGTCGGATTGACGCACGTACCAACGATGGTTCATGTTGGCAATGGTTGAGTCTCGGGTTTGGCCAATCCATTCTTGCGAAACAACGGATTAAGCTTAAGAGGCTAGATGATCTCGCGAATTTGCGAACTGAAACGAACGGAAGTACTAAGGAACAACTGGAGCAGCCAGTGGTTACAACCGGCGAATTTAGGGATGAACAGCAAAAACGTAAAAACGGGCAGTCGGAACTTTTTCCGATTGCGGTATCGGGCTCCAAGAATTCTCCAGGATCGGGAAGCCCTCGGCAACGTACCTTAGATGAGCTCACATCAGAGGCCATCAGGTCAGGGTTCAATAACCAATTGATTGGTTCCCACCTCATGGAGTTGGCAGAGCTTCCTGACGGGATTGAACTCGCGATGGGGTACGCGGCGGTGATAGTGAAAGCCCGTTCTGCGAGGATACTTGCAAACTCTAAGAAAGATGCCGACTCCAAGTTAAAGTTGTCCGGCAATTGAGTGTCCAGTCCGGGTTAGCTCTGCCGGAGTCGTTTTGACCGATCTACTCCCGCCAAAATTCGTGGGCAAGCGGTGAGCCATTAAGCTCTTCCCGAAAGGATCTCCAGTGGGGCATGTGCTTATTCATGATCGCCACAAAGGCGTCGTCGTGGTGCCGCACGAGGAGATGAACAAGTTCGTGGGCGATGACATACTCAAGGCACTCGGCTGATTTCTTGGCCAATTCCAGGTTGATCCAGACCCTGCGAGCTTCTGCGTTGCAGCTCCCCCACTTCGTTTTCATCCTCTTAATTCCGTAGGTCGTCGCCCTGACCCCTAATCGCTCCTGCCACTTTTCCATGAGTGGCCCTAGTAACGTTCGCAGTTGGGCGCGATACCACTTGGCAAGCACTCGCTGGCGCACTCCCACGTCCGCGCCGGGATGCACATGAAGTTCAATTGTTGTCTTGCTGGGGATGGTGATCCACTGCTTGCTCTCCGCATCCGAGATTACGCGAAGCCGGTAGCGATTCCCGAGAAAATAATGACTTTCACCGCTGACCATCTCCCTCGATGATTCACGCGGTTGTCGTTCGAATCTCATCTGCTGTCGCTTAATCCAACCAAGCTTTCCGACGACCGCAAGCCGCACCGCGTCGTTGCTAACTCTCAAAGGGGCGGCGACACGAACACGACCCCCGGGTGGATACACCCCCAGATGCAGGTTCTTAATGTTCTTGCGAACGATCTCGACCTGTAGCCCGGAAACCGTGATGTTGTGCTGCTCAGTATTCATTTTGATTCTTTACCAACTCCAAAGTGTTCGCCGCTAGACCCTCGTCGCCATGTAGAGCATCTTTAATTGCAAGGCGCACCTTCTTGATCTTGAATGGATTATTTCTCCAATCATCCTGCCTGCTCTTGCGAACTGCGAGATCAACCGCGAGCGCCAATGAAGTGTCTTTGCCGAGGTTGTCAAAGAGCGAACGCTTGCCGGGTGTATCCAGTCCGGCAGGATACGCCTCGCCGGATGCCGGATTCACCACTTTCTTTGCGAGAGCGACGATCTGCTCTAGGTACTTCTTATAGTCAAGCGCTTCCTTCCGCCGCTGTGCTATGAGGGCATCGAGGAGTTCAGACATCTTGTCGTAGTATTTCGGATTTAACGGTTGTTCGTCGATTATGAGTTTTCGGACGTTGTTTTCAATCGACTCTGCCGCCGCGTCCTTATTGCTCCTGATCCCGGAAGGAAGCGCCATTACCGCATCGGCACCGCGCTCAACGATGAGCTGGACCAGCGGGATATTGTCAAACGAAGCGATCTTTTCGCTCTCCTCTGCACGGATGTAGTTGTCGATCAGGTGCCGCATCGCCGGTTCGTACATTTTGAGATCAATATAGTCGCCGCTAGCCAACTTGACCTCTTCGCGGGCCTTCTCGAATATCCCGACTTCAGCCTTGATGGATTCAATCTGTTGAGGGGTGAAACCTGCCTCCGGTAGTTCATTTGCAATGTCCGCGAACGCCCGGACAAGTTCTGCCACCTGTTTATAAAGCGTCAGTCGTTTGGGCTCGTTCTCCTTCAACTGCTCTGCGTTGCCGGATTCCTGTGCACAGAAATACCGGAGATGTGCGGCGGAATCCTTAGGTGGCTCCACAGGCTCGCACAACGCGCGGGCTGCCTCCAGAGCGTCATCCAATCTCTGACGGCCCTTTTCAAGCCGATCTTCAAGCAGGCCGGCAACGTCTTTCGCGTCGTAACCGTCGAATGCGCCGGAGGTGTAGTCCTTTACCGCCCCTTCAAGACTCTTGAACAGATCCTTGTAGTCGATGATGTAGCCATAATCCTTATCCTCTCCGTCCAAGCGGTTGACGCGGCAGATCGCCTGGAAGAGGCCGTGGTCGTGCATCTGCTTATCGATGTAGAGGTACGTCGCGGGCGGAGCGTCGAAGCCGGTGAGAAGCTTATCCACGACGATGAGAAGTTTCAATTGGCCCGGTTCTTTGATAAACCTTGCTTTCGCTTGCTTCTCAAATTGTTCGATCTTGTTCACTGCCGTTTCAGGCGATTCATTGAACCATTCGGCGAGCATCTTTCGGTAGATATCGAATTGACGCAGCCGCTCGGTGAGGCCTTCTCCGCTCTCTTCTCCCTTAATCTGTGCGGCGACTGGCTTGTATGAAGTGACAATCGCGCACTTTCCTCTCAGGTCCGTCTTATCGAAAAGCTCGTAAAACTTGCAGGCCTGATAGATGCTTCCTGAGATGAGCAGCGCGTTTCCGCGTCCACTCTTCAGCCGATCTCGTGTCTCCATGTCCATGAGCACGTCTGCGACAATCTTCTCCAGCCGGTCTTGGCAGCTGAGGACCTTCTTCATCGTCCCCCATCGCTTCTTCAATTCCGCCTTTGCTAGGTCATTGAGCCCCTTTGTCTTTGCTTCAAACCATTGATCGATCTTCGCCTGCGACGTAATCCGTTGATCGATGTCCCGCGCCTCGTAGCGCAGGTCCAGCACGACACCGTCCTTCACCGCCTCATCAAATTTATAGGTATGAATGTAACGGCCAAACACTTCGATGCTCTTCTGTTTGTCGGTCTTGAGCAACGGGGTGCCCGTAAATCCAATGAACATGGCGTTCGGAAGGATCGTCTTCATGGCAGCGTGAAGCTCACCGGATTGCGTCCGGTGGCACTCATCCACAAACACGTAGATATCGCCCTTTGCTTTGAATCCTGAGGGAAGCGCCTTCTTCAACTCTTGGACGTAGCCGCCAACATCGGGATCTGAATCATCCCCGTCTTTCCCGCCGAATTTGTGAACCAGCGAGCACATGAGCCACGGTTCAGCATCATTTAATTTTGTGATGAGGTCAGCCCCACTCGTGGTGCGCTTGATGTCTTCCTTAACTCCCTTGAAAACCCCTTCAATCTGCTCATCGAGTTCGGTCCGATCTGTGATGATGAGCACCCGCGAATTCTTCACATTCTCATGAATCCACTTGGCAAGCCAAACCATTGTCAGGCTCTTGCCGGAACCCTGCGTATGCCAAATAATGCCGCCTTCCCGGCGCCTAACATGATCTTGCGCAGCCTTTGTCCCGAAATACTGGTTGTGGCGGCAGAGCTTCTTCGTCCCAGAATCGAAGGCGATGAAGTCGTGGATGACTTCCAGGAAGCGATTCTTCTCGCACAGTTGCAGCAGGGAACGGTCCAGAAGGTTTTCCTCTTCTCCGGGCTCCTTCCATGTCAGGTAGTACTTCTCTGGAGTCTGGATAGTGGCATAGCGCAATCCCTCGGTGTCATTCCCGGCCATCACGAGCTGCTGCGTCGAAAAGAAGTGTTCGATGAAGATTTTCTTTTGATTGTCGAGGTTTTGCCGGATACCCTCTGCGACGGACACTATCGACCGCTTTAATTCCAAGACTCCGAGGGCGATCCCGTTGACGTAAAGAACTATGTCAGGACGTTTCGTGTGCGCCGCATCATCCGACCCGGCAATCGTCACCTCCTCCGCAATGGCAAAGTGATTCTTCTCAGGATGTTTCCAATCAATCAGCCAAATGTCCTTCGTGTTCTCGCCGACATCAGGCTTCACTTTGACGGCGTACCGCAGGAGATCATAGATGGCACGGTTCCGGTCGTACAGGCTCTTGCTCGTATCGCCAGCCTCTCTTTCGAGCAAAAACAACGCACGGTCAATATTCTTCTCGGCGTACCCACGATCCTTCAGGTAAGCTCGAAGCAAATCGGGCTCGATGTTGCGATTACCGATCCGCTCCTCCCAATTGCCCAAGTAATCATAGTTAAGCCTGTCCCGGAACAAGGTGACGATGCGATTTTGAGTCCTTCGCTCGCGCTGTCCAATGTTGTTCGTTTTCATACGAGTCTTATCTTTCCGGTTAACAGCACTTGCATCATGCCCTGCTTGATGGCATGGGCTTTATCACGACGGGATTCAATCGCGACGATCTCAGAATCCATATCAGAAAGTACTGACGCGATGGCAGTTTGTTCCTCAACCTTGGGAAAGGGAATAGACATTGATTTGATAATCGAAAGATTCAGACCACCCCTGCCACCGTCCCCAGTTGAAAGACCGCGAAGTTCGTCGTACCTGGAGTCGAGGTTATAGTACAAGTATTCTGGAATAAACGCGTGATTTGGCAGGATCGCAGCGATTGACTGATTTGTGCAGAGCGGGATCATGTTCATTGCCACGGTTCCACGTGTTTTCCCTTGGCCTGCTAGTCCGACCAAGACACATCTTTCTGGAATCATCTTTGCACTGCTATTCTTTAGCCCAAGCTCGGTGATGCGTCCTTCAACCTCACGAACGATCTTTAAGTTCAATTCTCCAGAACTCATCCATCTGATCCTGCCTCCCCAATAAGACGGGACTTCCGTGCTTGGGGTGCCACCAGACGTGCAATCGGTGAAGTCGCCAATCCTTTTCAGTTCCCACTTTGCGTTAAAACCCGGCAAGCGTCGTCTTCCGGTAAGAAGTTGTTGCATAACAGCCTGTTTGAGTTCACGCTTTTTTGCGACGAACTGCTCAAGGGATTCGATTGAGGCATCCGCATCGGTTAGGACTGCGGCGATCATCCTCTGTTCGGAAAGAGGTGGCATCGGAATCTTAAATGATTTTATCTGGCCAAAATTTAACCCTTGTCTGTTGCCGCCAGCCTGGAAGCTATCGATCTCTTGCTGGCCAACATTCGATAGAAGAAAATAGTTTAGAAATCGCGGCAAAAGGCATTCATGATTGGTTCGGATAATACACACATGCTGGTTGACATTACCCCCAACGACACGGTCATCTGCCACAGCACTTCGTCCAATCGATGCTCCAGTAATATTCAGAAGAACATCATCTCTCTCAATCTCTGTAGACCTAAACGAGTCATGAGTGGCATCGTCAATGAAGGCAATCTCATCGATGAGCAATTGTCCCCATCCGACATTCTGACTTCTGAGAAATGGGCGTCCCTGTTTCTTGTAAACACGCTCGCCACCGGTCGGTGTGATGCCGCTCCCGATCTTTGAACATTTTTCGCCAAGCGAAGTTTCTTCCCATTCTTTGGGAAGCAGCCCGATCTCAGTTCGTTTGTATCCGGGGCTCATTTCCATATGAACCCCATCTTTGTAAGGTGATTATTCACGCGTGCTGAAAGTGTATTCGTGGCATTCGTGAGGTCCGGAAGCGGCGTAATATAACGATCTGCAAGCTGCTTAATGCGTGCAGCAAGCGCCTGAGAAACCCGATTCAGTTCGGCATGAACGACGGAGGACAGAGTGTCCATCCATTTGTCATCTACTACTAGAGTCTTTATTTCATCTTTGCTTAGTTTTCCGTATTTCGCAGCAACCTTTGCATCCAAAATCTTTACTTCCTCCTTTATCTTTTGACTTGCGTCGGCTTCGCTTTCGAGCAAAACGGAATATACCTTGAGAAGCGCACTCTCTTCGGATACATCGGGATCGTCGGCGATCTCCGCAATTCGAGCTTTGACGCTCGCTTTTGTCAGCTTGCCCTTGTCAGTTTTCGCGTCGAAGAGTAGTCCGCCTTCGCCCCCGTGTTCCTCGTCGAGTTCCTCCGTTTTGAGTGTGATCACATCACGTTCAGCTTCAAGCTTTTCGATCCTTACTCGTTCTGCCGCAAAGTACCTATGGACGATGAGCTTTGCGGGAATGAGATCGCTGTTCGGCTTGTCGTCGAGTACCGCCTTCCAGCCCTCCTTGACCAGCAAGTACACGTCATCTTGCATCGTCTCTGTCCAGTAATCCATGACGTGCTGATATACGTCGTACGGATCAATGAGTTTAGCTTTGTGGAAGGTTGCCAAGAGATCTTCGGACAACTCGTGAATTAGAGCTTTTGGCTTATCATTGACCTTGATTTGTTTTAGAACGGGCGACTGTGTCGCTTTCCACGTTCCGAATAATCTTGTTGTTGATTTCTGAAAGGACGCAAACTCCTGGTGCTCGAGGATGGCCGTGGTAATTTCGGATTGCTCTACCTTAAGAGCAGAGTAGCCCTTACGGTTATACGGTTTGAAAAGTGTTGTGCGCAGATTTGGAAAAACCCGCCAGTAGTGATTGAGATCATCAATGTCGCGATTGGGAATACCTCCCCGGAGGTGGGCATCGATGTCTTGAATATCCTCGGGTTCAGTGCTATCGACGTAGCGCGGTAAATTGAGGTTGAAGTCAGTAGCTTCAATCTCGGCAAGCGGCACCATTCGCGAATACTTAGGAATGTCTATCTGCTTATTGAATGCATCGACAATCTTGTGAAGGTCCATCTCTCGAAGACGGTTCTTGTTGCCGTCCTTCAAAAATCCTTTGCTAGCGTCGATCATGAAGATGCCCGTTCGGGCAGCAGCGTTCTCCTTGTCGAGCACAACGATGCAGGCCGGTATTCCGGTTCCATAAAAGAGGTTAGCTGGGAGGCCGATGATTCCCTTGATGTATCCCCGACGAACGATTTCTCTTCGGATATCTGCTTCAACATTGCCGCGAAACAGTACGCCGTGCGGCATGATGATGGCACCTTTCCTTTGCTCTTCAGGGAAGCGAATACTTGCAACAGGAAAGCGTAATCGCCATTCTTCTTCGGTGGAACTCCGTATGCAAAACGGTTGTATGGATCGTTTCCGGTGTTCACTCCGTTCATCCACGCCTTATTGGAGAACGGCGGATTGGCGACGACAAAATCGAAGGTTTTGAGTCCTCCCTTGTCGGTGAAGTGAGGGCTGGAAAGCGTATTGCCTTTCCATATATCGGCAGACGGGCAATCGTGAAGGAACATATTCATCTTCGCAATCGCCCAGGTGGCAAGATCGTTCTCTTGTCCGTAGATCGTCAGATCGAGTCCTGCTGCGTGTGGCCTCATCATGGGCTTTAAGCAGTAGCGAGCCAGAGCCGCAGGTCGGATCATAGATTGTTTGCGTTTCGCTTCTCGCCTCGCTGATGCCGATGACCTTTGCCATGATGCGGGAGACTTCTGCCGGGGTATAGAACTGGCCTTTGCTCTTGCCGGACTCAGTGGCAAAATGGCGCATCAGGTATTCATAGGCGTCGCCGAGGAGATCGTCGCCGTCGGCTCGATTGCCTTTGAAATTGAGTTCGGGATTATCGAAGATGCCAACCAAATTGGAGAGGCGATCCACCATCTCTTTGCCGCTGCCCAACTTTGCCGGATCGTTGAAGTCGGTTTGGTCGATGACGCCCTTCAGGTTGTTGGCTTCGGCGAGCTTGGCGATGATCTTGTTGATCTTGTCGCCGATCTCCTTGTTACCTTTGAGGGCGACCATATCGGCGAAACTGCCACCCTTGGGGACCTCGACCATGGCATCTTTCTGTCCGGCATATTTGTCGGAGACGTACTTTACGAACAGAAGGACCAGCACATAATCCTTGTACTGGGTGGCGTCCATACTTCCGCGAAGTTCGTCGCAGCTCTTCCAAAGCGAACTGTAGAGCTCAGATTTCTTAATAGCCATTTGGTTTTCCGCCGGACGCGAGGGTTATTTCGGGCGAACGGCTGCGCGACGACTGAGGTCGCATGAAATAGTAGCAGCTTGTACTCATCTTCGCCTTAAGTATAGTAAAAAGAACAACTTACGTAAAGCATTTCATCGCAGTTTCTTCACGTTTTCGGCGATTCCCATAGCAGTTGCGGCCACCATGAATCGCTGCCAGAGTGACGGGCTCGACTAGGTGCTCACTGATGACCGCCGCGAGCACCATCAACAGCTAGACCACGACCAGCTTCTTGTCCTTCCGAATCAATGTGAAGGGTTCACCTATGGCATCCCCCGACAAAATGTAGAGATCGCCGACGTAGGCCGGTCCCGTCATTGGAACAAAATGAAACTTCACCCCATACACCATGTCCGCAAACTCTTCGGGTGTTTCGCTGCCAGAGAGTCCCCAGGATTCCCTGACTTCTGGTATGTCCATTATTTCTTTCCACTCTTCAATTGATAGCGCCTTTGGCGTGTTCATCAGATTATCGCTTGAACTTTACCATGTGATCGCAACGCGTCAAGTGCACGCCATGTTGCGGTATACCGACATAGAGGCGCTTCTCTAGTGCCTTTCCTTTCTTGATTTCCGCCGAGTAGCGCTAATTAGAAAAATAATTGCGATGAAGATCGTCGCGATGCCGAGATGCTGCCCCAAGGTCATCGAGTTCCACAGAGAAATGATGATCGCGGGCAGCATGATGAGCAGGATGACGACGCCCACGATCACGCCGAGGTGCCGTGGAGCATCCCCTGGCTTCACGGCGCTCACCATGACGCAAAGTGCGAGAACGATGACGCAATGAGGGCGGCCGATCCCACGAGACCGCCCCACAGGGAAAGTAATCTGGCCTCGATCACGGCCGCTCCTCCCCTCGTCCGGTCTGCGTAGAAGCCATCCTTCGAGTCGTCGTAGCATCCGGCGTTGCCTGTGAGCATTCCGGTGCCGTCGAAACGAAGCGCAGGCGCTTGGCCCCGGTCGCTCAGGTATTCAGCCCAGAAGGCCTGCACCGCTTCCTTGCGCTGCGGCGAGAGCGGCGCGAAATCGCTCGACTCCAAACGCCCAAGGCACACCGGCACCCCGAGGAGAGCGAATCCTCGATCCGTCCGCATGACGACCGCGAGCGCGCGGGCACGCCCGGCGTTCGCGAGCTGCGGCGAGGAAACGAATCGGTACGAAGAATCGTCTTCGAGGAAGTCGCTCAGGATGATGAGGCGGCGGTCGGCATCTTTGGGAGTCGCTGCGAATTCCTGGCGGGCGACGTCCAAAGTGCCTAAGATATCGGTCCGCATCTGGTGCGGATCGAGCGAAGCGAGCCAGGCGGCATATTGTTTCTTCGCATCCGCCTGGAATCGCCGCAGGTCGTTGTCATAGGCCTCGCGCTCGGTGGGAGCAACAAGGCGCAGAATTCGCCCCCCGGCATCGTTTTGCGCGTCGCCGGTGATCGGGATGAGGATCAGCCGGTCGCCGCGCCCCATACGAGAAATCTGGTCAAGGATGGCAGTCTCTGCGGCGTGCTCGGCGCGCGGTGTGATGCTCAGGCTCGTGTCGAGAACCTCGACGGTCGTCTTCGGAACCGGATGCGAGCAGGAGGTGAGCAGGATCAATGACGCTAGGCAAAGGAACGGAAGGGAATCATTCGGGGTCTCCTTTCGTGAGCAGGCGCGGTGCGGGTGCGTTGAGTTCTTTGACGCGTGGTGCATCCGGAATCACGGCGAAATGCGTGTTCTCTTGCGCCAGATACCGGTCGTGATCCGGATGGTGGCGGCGATGGTTGAAATAAGTGAAGAGGCCAACGCCCACGGCGACGGGAAGGGCAATGAGCGCGGGAACGACCGCGAAGGGCGCGAGCAAACGCAAGCGGTGCGGCGAGCGCGCCGCCGATGGCACTCTTGCGAACGACGGACGCGAGCGTCTCTTTCCGTGCGCCGTTCTGGCGGCCCCGCGCATAGAACTGGTTGAAGACCGCCTTCCACTCGCGGCAGACGGCCTCCTTCCTCTGGTCGAAGTGATCGATCTCCTCGGCGGCGGACTGGACCTTCCGCGCGACCTCCACCTCGGCCGTGCGGAGTTCTTCGAAGCGTTTACGGACATTGCGCCAGAGGAGCGCCTGTGACGCTTCGTTCCAGGCATTCAGGAGCGCCATCGCGCCGATGATCGGCGTCCCGAGCGTCACGAAGATGTAGAAGATCGAGGCGAGTATTGGATGCTGGCCGAGAAAATCGCCCAACGGATTCCCTGCGAGTCCGGCGGCGAACCTGAGCTGGTACCCGCGCAGGAGGCCCCAGGCGATGAGGCAGCACGCGCCGATGCCGGCGGCGGCGACCGCAATAATGCGTTGGGCGATGTTCTTCTCGCCGCGCAGATAGAGCACGCCCGCGAATTCGAACCATGCGGTGCACAGCGCGGCGAATCCCGGCGGCAGCGAGGAACTGGAGCACCGGATGCGCCACGTTCAGGATGTCCATCGATGGCGCAAGAAACAAAGTATCGAGCGCGAGCGCGGAGAGCGCGAAGACGGCCATCAGAATAGCGTGAAAGAAGGGAGGCGGCGTGTCGCCAAGGTCCTTCTTCACGCGAGTCCACGTCGCTTCCGCCTCCGGGCGCTCGCGGCGCACCTGCTCTTTCTTCGCTTCGAGCTTGCGAAGCGTTCGCAGCAGTTCCTCCCGTTCTTCCGAGGAGTCCTGCACCATCTTCGCCTCGATCTCCTGCATCACGGGCTCGGGGTCGATATTGTGCGCGCCGAGATAGAAGGCGCGTGATTCAAGGCGGTACGATTTTCTGGACGAGCGATTGCTGCTCAATGTATTCGTGGTCATTTGTCTCTCCTTGTGTGTATGAAAACGGGGAGCTATCCATATATATGGAGAACTCCCCGTGGTTACTGCGCTTCGAGCACCTTGCGGGCCTGCTGGAGTTTCGGCAAGCTCGCGCTCTTCGTGGACGAGCGCCTCGCGCAGTTCGGCAACGCGTTGTTCCTGCTTGCCGATCTGCTCGAGGACGACCTCGACGGGAGTTTTCTTGATCCACGGCTTGCGGCCCGTGGATCGCTTCTGGTACGGGTGCTGCTTTCTGCGGGGTCATAACGCCTCCTTGGCGTTATGGGTTGGTTGTGAAAGTAGCTGAGCCTCGCTATCGAAGCAGGAGCAGGAAACTGCGCATGTCGTCGATCTCGCGCTCGAGGCCATCGAGTCCGCCGAGCGCGGCGAGATGCCGGTTGTTGTTCAGGTCGATCGCGGCGGCTTCGAGCCGCACGAGGAGCTTCTGGTTGATCTCCGTCGCGCGTGCGAGAATCCGCTTGCGGACTGCCTGGTCGAGGTTATTGGTTTTCGGTTCTGCCATCGGATGACTCCTGCATGGTTGGGTTGTGGGTGTGGGTTGCCGCGGAGCCTGTTGCATCGTTTCAGCGTCGAGCGATGCGGCCTGGCTCGCAATCCATACTTCGAGCTTGCGGATCGCGTCCGTGCGCTCGCCGAGGCCGATCTGGCTGTAGCGGTCGTTTACGTCGCGAGAGTGCTGCGACGAGTGGCCGACGATCTCCCGGCGAACTTCCTGCAGGACGCCAGCGAGCATCATGCGAGTGTTTGCCGTGTGTCGAAGATCGTGAAACCGAAAATGGCGAAGTGCCCGAGCGGCGAAGGCTCGCCGCCCACGAAGTCTTCACGGTCTTGATGGGGTTATTCTCGTAGGCAAAGATGATGCCCCTGTCTTTACGAGAAGGACGTGAGCGTCTCGTAGAGGCGCCCGTGAGCGGGACGATCGCGCGACTCACCCTCGGGGGTCTTGCTGCGAGTCACGTGGAGGATACGATTGTCGAAATCGACATCATCCCAACGCTGCCCAAAGATCTCACCTCTGCGCATTCCAGTGTCGAGCGCGCAGAGGATGATCCGTCGGAGGTGCTCCGGGGCGTGCGCCATGAGGAGCCGCTCTTCGCGGACGCTCATCACCGGCCGCTTGGTGCGCCGCTCGCGCTCCATGCGGAGGCGTCCGAGCGGATTCGCAAGAACGATCCCTTCCTCGACCGCCCAATTGCACAGCCGACGAACGACACTCAAGTCGCGATTGACGGTCGCGGGCTTGAGCAATTGTTTCCCGCATGGCGCTCCTGCCGGTATTTCCGGATGAGCGACTGGTTGAGGTCACGGACGGGAATATCCCGGAAGTACGGCAGAGGTATGGTTGAGGCGATCAAGGTAATACGGTGTGGCGAGCCCATCAGCGATAAATCGGGCAGCGACCGCGCCGACCGTCACATCATGGTTAATGGTCGGCAGGCGATGACGCCTGTTGTTGAGCTCCTCGCGGCGTGCCTGCTCGATGCGCTCTGCGGTGCGCCGATTCGAGGTTCCGGTGGATTCACAATGGCGTTCGCCATCGACAAAGATGGAGAACCACCAAATCGAATTGCGCTTGTAGAGCGACACGGCTACATTCCTCCTTTCCGTTGGCGCTGAAGAATCCAGTGCACAACTTGGTTGCGGTAAAAGATCAATTTGCCGAGCGGACCGGATCGCAAGTGCGGCAGGCCCTTCGGCAGGTGCGAGTGGCGCACGGTCCACGGTGAGCAGCCAAGTAGATTCGCCACCTCGCGGATCGTGAGCGGCTCGCCCAACGTCTCGTCAGGGGGCGGGCAATGGTGCGGGTAGCTCTGCCCTGGGATTTGGGGCGAAATGCTCAAGAAATCCAAGGGCTTCTCGCCATTTCCGAAACCTGCCTTGCGTACCTCGTCCGCATGGTTGTCAGTCGTCATCGCGGCTCCTGTGCTTGATCCAGAAATCACCGGAGGGCCTCCCTCGACCAGTCGGGTAGCTTCGACCAGAGCGTCCAGAGAATGGCGAGGAGAATCCCGCAGGCGACCAGGAACTGCTGAACTGCCGCCGACCGCGCGAGCGCTATGAGCGAGACAGCGTGGCGTAGAAGAGCAGGAGTCCGAGCACGAGCCGCGCGACAAGAGCAAGGAAGCGGAGGCCAATCGGAATCGCCGGATGCGGCGTCGAGAGTTCCCGGCTGCCGCATTTGAGCAGACTTGTGCGCCGCGCGGGCTTACGTGCTGGCGTGGGCAGAGACGGACGTCGTACGTTCGCCCACAGTGCCAGCAATAGAGCGCATCGCCCGCCGTCATCTTGCCGCATTGGTTGCAGTACTTCATTGTGGTTGCTCAAAGATTGGTTGGTGTTGGTTCCCCGCAGGGCGCAGCCAGACGGGATCGAAGAACTTCTCTCCCTCGGTGTCTGCTAGCGTGGCAAACCAGAAGATTTTTTCGGTAACATCGGCGACCGCCGCGCGGATGAATGCGAGAGCCGCCGGGTCGAATTGGCAAGTACGAGCACCCGGAAGCGAGATTGCTGGAACTTCCGCTGGTATTCTCACGAAGCGGCGAGTGGACGTAGTGCCGCGCCTTCTCCTTCCAGACCTTGAGCTCTTCCGTGCCGAGATCGACTTCGAGAAACGAAGCGTCGATCCCCCCTGGAGTCGCAAACTCAACGTACCCGTCGGGGATCAGGCGAAGGTCATGCGCGATCGGCTCGCTAAACCCCATCCAATTCACAAATCGAACATTTGCAATGGGCACCGGATGGAACCGCAGATCGCAGTAGACGTCGTTGATCGTGAGCTGATGCAGAGTCGAGAAATCGGCGGCGAGCAATTCGTTCTGCCGGCGACGCGGTCCACGGCACTGAACGCCGATCAGGAGCGCGCCTTTCTGTCCGAGCGCATAGAGCGCCTTCCGTCCCGCGCCGAAGCCAATGAAGAACCGTCGCAGGAGACCGGCGCGGTAGAGGGCGAGCAGGCGCGTGTTGACGCGCGTGACGGACTTGAACCCGGCGGCGGTCATGAGCTGGTCGCGAGTCCCGAGCCGCATAATGAAGAGCTGCCACAGGAGTTCACGGTCCCGCTTCTGAAGGATGAGGCCCCTGCGTCTGTCCCCGGTGGGCCTTAGTCCCAGTCATGGAGACCTCCTCGGGGTTGCCTGTGAACGCCTGCCGCCGCGCCGTGATTTCCGTCTCGATCTCCGCACGAGGGCGCGCGTAGATCGCGCGCGACCGGTTGAGCAGGTCGATGTAGTTGGCGCGCGGCTCCTCGACGGTAGGCACGCATCCCTCCACCCAGTGGTCGGAGCCGCTCTTCACAATGAAGTGGCGCGGTGGCAGGTTCTTCAGCTTTTCAGCGAGCGGCTTGCCGCCGTCGAACATCTGGGAAACCGTAGCGGCGTCCACGCTCGAAAGCTGAAACGAAATATGGTTGCCGATCGAAAGAAGCGCGGCACGCATGGAGGCCGGAAATTGGTCGAGGAATTGGTTCACTGCCGTTACGCCGACGCCGAACTTTCTGGCCTCGGAGAACACGGTCTCCACGTCTGCCGATTGCGCAACTAAGTTCTGGAATTCGTCGAAGTACGCCGGGTAGAACGAGCGGCGGTCGCGGGAAAAGATGGCACTCTTGAAGATCGCGAAGAGCATCCCAAGGAACGTCACCGCCTGGGCACCAAGCGCGCCCTTCGGGACGTATGCGATCACCCAGCACTTCCTATCGATCATGTCCTTCATGGAGAATGTCGAGTGTGCCTGTCCCACGATGTGGCGGAATCGCGGATCGGCCGTGAACGCCGATATCTTGTTCAGGATGGGCTCCCGCATGGTTGCCTTCATGGGCTCACTCACCTTGCCGAAGCGGGATTCGAAGTACTCCCGGACTTCGGCATTGCGTGTGTTCCTCAGGCACGCCGAGCGAAATCGGTCGTTGCTCAGGAGGAGCGCAAGCTCGACGAGCGTCAGGTTGTTGTCTGAGAGCACAACGATCCCGTTGCGGAGCAACTCCTCCGTGCGCGCGCCGAAGGCGTCGATGTTGTACCGTTGACGAAGGAGTTCTGCGAATTCGGTACTCCGAACGAAGTCATTCGCGAGTCCCTCGAGCGGGTTGAGACCCACGGACACTTCCGGGTCAGAAGGCGAAATCACGACCACGCGGTGAGCAAGTTCTATTTGCTCCTGCCGTTCTCTTTCCGCGATTGCGCCAAGGAGGAAGGGCGTGATGTCGCCATGCGGATCGGCATAGAAGCCTCCCCTGTCTGCTTTCACGTCCTGAGCCATGCAGAATTTCGCACCGTAGGTCTTCCCGCTTCCGGTACGACCGAATACGGCGGTGTGTGTGGCACGCCGGGTTAGGCTTATGGTGACGGGCTGCTTTGTTACCTCTCCCTCGACCACGCGGAATCCGAGCACGAGCGAACCGCTGGAGCGCTTCGCAGCCCTCTCTTTCCGCCACCGCACCCAATTCCACAAATGGGCAAAGATTTCTTCAAGAAACTTCAACATGGGTTGATTGTGATTGGAGGTCCGAAAAAATCGGTAACAGCCGAGAGGAGGGGTTCGAGATCGAGGGGATCGGCGGCTCGCGCGTCCAAGATCGCCGTGGATTTTCCGAGTCTCAGAAATTCGTGATGAGCACTTCGCGGAATCTGCGCCCGGCGATCTTCTGGGCGGTATAGGGCATTTCGATCCCGCGAATCTTGAAATTCTTGAAGATTTCCCGGACCTGAGGCACGTCGTTCAGCGTAAGGACGAACTTCCCATCAATCTTTCCAAGGCGCTCGCCCAGGAGGCGGAAATCGTCCGGCTCGAAGTTGAATTTGTAATGCGCCAAGTTAAAGTACGGTGGGTCTGCGAATACGCACGTTTCCTTGCTGTTGTACTTCGCGAGTACCTTCTCGTAAGGCAGGGACTCGATGAGCACGCGGGCCAGCCGGTGGTGAGTCTCTTCAATGAGTTCTGGAAGGCGCTCGGGATTGAGGCCTGGCGGATTTACGATGCCGGTCCGGAAGTTCTGCTTGGTGACGCGTCCCGCGTAGCTTGTCTTCTGCAAAAAAAGAAAACGGCTTGCGCGCTGGACATCGGTGAGTGATTCTGGGTTCGTGGCCTTGAGTAGCTCATAGTACTTGCGGCTCACAATGGTGAAGCGCATGTACCGGATCAGCTCCTCGTAGTGGCGCTGAACGACTCGGTAGAACCCGATGAGCTCGCCATCCAAGTCATTCAGAATCTCCACGGGTGCTGGTTCTTTCGCAAAAAACACCTGCGCTCCGCCCGCGAAGATTTCTGAGTAACAGCGGTGTTTGGGGAGAAGTGCAACGATCTGTTTGGCGACTGCGTGTTTGCCGCCGATGTAAGGTATCGGGCCCCGCATGGTGATGTCGGGAGAGTCTGAAAGAAACGATTTCGCTTCGATATCGACCTTTATTTGCCTCGAAGCGTCCACTCATCCTATTCCGCCAAGGGTTTCTCTCAAGGTGGCGCGGTCTGCGGCGGTGTGCGGTATCTCCATCATCCACAAGGGCTCGGGAAAGAAGGGCCGCTCGTCATTATTGAGCCCGGGGTTAAGTGACCGCAGGAAAGGAGGAGAAACTGCGGCATCACCACCTTCGCTCTTCGATTAGTGATTGCCCGTTGAGCGGCCCACGGTGAGCTTACCGCGGCGGCATATGCAGACAAGGTGGCGTATTCTGCGTGGCCACATCAGAGCGCGGGTTTTCCTGCATCCTCTGAGCACGCTGTCAACTAGGTGAATTGCAAAGAAGGCTCTTGGATTTATTTTGCTGACCGGCTTCCACATTGTCCTAGCGGGATACATCTGCTGCTTGAGCTAATTAATCACTCAAATTTGATCCAGCCCGATGATCTCTTCTTCAAGGAACCACCCTGCCGAGAGCGCATGTGCTCTGGCCTTTCCAGCGTCAGCGGTGTAGTACACAATGGCGAGACTAGATTGGGCTCGACTGCAAGTCACATAGAGTAGTCGCCGAGTACGATCAACACTGGTTTCACGACCTTCCGCCTCGTTCTTCAGGTCTGTCGCGCTTTTTTCTTGCACGCCAAACAATTTCTCATAACTAAACATAAAGCCCCGCGACTCCGCGTCGTCAATAACCACCATTACTCTGGGGAATTCGCGTCCCTTTACTCCCTGGTGCGTGTCAAAGGGCGATGCTCCAGAGACGTATTCGTCGTATCTTGCCGCCAACTCAAACGGAAGTCCGAGAACCTGTTCCCATACCAAGTTCACTTCATCGCGCTCACCTTCGGTGCTTGCGGCTGCTTCCGAAGCCCGGCCTACGGCAAGCGGGCGAAGGGTTTCTGGAATCTCAAAGAGTCCGGTGCTATGAATGGAATCGAGCACCTGCCCAAACGTCGGCTGCCGACCGTCGCTCCAGAGAGTCATGAGGTCATCAACTGATTCCTTCGCCGCTTTGATCCGAATCAACTGTTCCTTCTGTTGCCTGAGGGCTGATCCGTCGAGCAACGAGGAGTATTTCTTCACAACGGCCATTGCTGCAAATCGATCACCGCGCCGCATTGCGTTTACCAGAGGAAGAACCTGCTTACTGAAGAAATTGAGGGACGGAAGGGAACCGTCCAAGAGACCTTGTCGAAAACGGTCGATGCGATATAGCGCCTCGAATAGCGGCGCGAAACCGAGGCGCTTCGCTGCCATATGGTGCTCCAAAATCAATCCTTTGTAATTTGCATTCCACTGGTCATCGCCCGTGATTGCCGCCATTTTTTGGGCAATGCGGGCCTCGATCCCAGGTTTGTCCTCGGCGGTCTCCGGGAGGATAAAGAGCCCTACGATTCCACGTGGTTTGTCGCTCCTACCCTGCTGCTCCTGACGGTCTGTTTCCTTCCGCATCTGGTTCAACAGGTCGAGCACTCGGCCGGGACAACGGTGGTTCATTTTCTTTATCGGTTTCGCCCAGTCTGGCGGAATCGCCTCTTCCAGGCCGACTTTTCCGTCAGCGTAGATGCGCTGCATCATATCTCCAAAGAGGCCGAGACAAAATGCCCGCTGATTTTGCTGCTGCAGGGTCAACAGGGCATCCATGAGGTGTTTGTTGGTGTCCTGACTTTCATCTATGAGCAATATTGGATACCGCCGTATGAGGATTTTCTGGAGTGCAGGTTTCTCTGAAAGGAATGCCACGGCAATGCTGATGACTTCACTGTGGCTGAGAGAATCTCTGCCGCGATTCTCTCCGGTGGGACTGTATAGAAAACGCTTGACCGCTTCGATCTGGGCCAAGCGTTCCGATTTGTTTTTGATCGACTCTGCTCTCTCGAGTGCCGCCTTGGTCCCCGGTCTCCCTTTGGCGTGGTCCGTTTCCAACTGGGCGATCTCCACTTTGAGATTCTCGCGAAGCCATTTGCGGATGTCTTCCTGGTACGAGCCGATAAGCGACCACGCAAACGAATGGATCGTCGACACTTCGATCAGAATATCGAAATCCATTCGTTCTTTGATTTCATCGCAGGCAGCATTGGTGTATGTAATGACACCAATCCGCTGACCTTGCAACCACAAATGTCTCCCATACGTCTCGCGAACCCACCTGAGCGCATTCACGAGAGAACGAGTTTTGCCCGATCCGGCACCAGCATAAAGGAAGAAGCTCTTCGGATTGTCGAGCTTCACGCACGCCTTGATCTCGGCTTCGACGCCATCGTCGATGCCGTTCGGATCTGGCTGAGGCAGAGTACTCATCATTCGTTTCCTGGAGTAGGCATGGCAGGAATGCCCCCCAAATCCTCTTTGGCCAGCCTGGCTTGGAGCCACTCAAGCCCTTCTGAGATGTAAGTCGGCGGCTTCAATGTGTCGAATTGCAACGCGTCGATGACATCGAGGGCGAAATCGGCCTTTTTGCCGGTTGTGAGCGCGTCAAAGAGTTGACTGCCCAAGGCTATAGGAGAGGCACTGCTCGCAATCGCGTCATGAAATTTGTGAACCAGTCCTTTCCCATCGAGATTTCCAAAGAACACGAGGTTGTCGAACACGAGTGCGTCCTCGAATGTGTACGGCACAACTTCCTGCTTGGGCAGGTCTCGAAGTGTTATGTTTTGGGGAACCTGATACGCAACTCGGACTCCAAAGAGCTTTCCATCATCCGATGTGATTTTTCCGGCAGTTGCCAGAGCGCAGAGATCATCTACCTGGGTCAACTTTGGTACCCAAGTTTTCAGCGTGTCATTGTTTGTCGTTTGCCCACTCCCGCGCTGCGGCTGCTCTGCCTCGCCAGTTGCAGCATTCTGCGCGTCCAAATCGGTGATAACGAGCGTCGGCAGTTGCAAATGTTCAATCAATGGCCGGAGCCGGTGCGCATGGCTGCCTCCGATTTCGAGCATCGTGATATATCGCTCGTCGAGCCTTTGATAATGCTGCTTTATGAAATGTGGCACGAGCATCCGTTCAGCGGGCCCCTCCACGAGGATCGCGGCATCGGCAAAAAAGAGATCGCAATGCAGTGCCTTGAGATAGCGGGTGACGAATCGCTTTGTATCGGTCTCAGAGCCGAACACCTCCGAAAGATTGACGACCGTCGAGATCGGAACGCGCGTCTTCATGTCCGCTGGCAGTCGCCGGAAATACCGTAGGCATGCAAATTCCACCTCGTGAGCGACATGACTGGAATGCGTGCTCACCACGAGTTGGGTTTGCAGCGTCTTTTTGGCACCAAGATCAGCGTGTCGACGGAGTACCTGGTATGCCCTCCGAATAAAAACCTGCTGTACTTGCACATGAAGATGGGCTTCCGGCTCTTCGACTAGCACGAGGTGCAAAGGCGGAACTTCGCTGTCGAGTGCTTTGTCCTTTCCGGCTTTTCCTACCCTCATCCAGGCATCGCGGAAACTCATCAGTCGAAAGATCATCGAAACCAGATTCTGGTAACCAAGGCCATTGAAGAATTCGGGCAGCCTAAGGATCGGGGCCACCTCCCCATCTTTTTCCACCATGGATTCAATTTCATACTGGACCGCAGTGTCATGATCAAGTCCCTCCGCTGGTTTGAGGAGGGTTGAAATGGTGATCTTTGGGTCTGTAACACCGGGATAACCGAGTCCCTGCACCTCAGTGAGTGCTTCCTTGAAACTTTCCGCCAGCCGTTGGTCAAATGCGGTCTGCGCCTGCTCAATGGCATCGAGGGCTTTTAAGTCCGCTGGGTCGGGGTCCTTGAGTGGATCGAGGTGCTCGCTGTAGTACCTTCGAAGCTGGCGAGAGAGTTGCCGCGAGCCGCGTCCTTCCTGTTTTAGCCCGTCTCCGCTGTCTGATTCATCGCCAAACACTCTTTTGGCATTGATTTCGTCAATCCGAACCAGAGCCTTCAGATCGGCGGCCTCAATCGCCTCCTGAGCAACTGGAATGACTTGGAGAGCAGCGATCCCCTTCTCTGGCGCTTGAATCTTACTCGGGTCGAGAGCGTAGGCCCGGACTTCGAAATAACTTTTGAGCTGCCCTTCCTTCTCCAGAAATGCCACGAGGCCCTTCGGCCAAAGGGGTGGAATGCTCGTTGGGGCACCATTCTCGAGTGTCGATTGAGCGGATTTCAGTTTTTCAATGCTATCAATCGCGACGAGAAAGTCTTTCCACAAAGTTTCCGCATTCTTCGGTTCGAAACGTAACCGAATGCCGAGCCGTCCCCCGGCCCAATCCAAGGTCGGGATAAGTTTGCTCACGCGATGCACTTCGCCGTCCTCGACGTCGAACCACAGGTCAAGGACGGGCGCAACCTCGTGCCATCGGCTCACCTGCAAATCAACTGGCTCGCCCTGAGACTTTCCTTGCCTCCATCCGTCGCCAATTTTTTTGATCGTCGCCCAATGGCAAAGCGTAAAGTCGTTTAGGCAGAAACGGGATGGACCATTCGCAGTAAGAAAATAGCGCAACGCCAGCATCGCGGACGTCTTGCCGCTATTATTCGCTCCGACCAGCAAGGTCGTCTCTTTGGAAAAATCGATTCTGACCGCCAAGAGTTTGCGGAAATTGGCAATCTCAACGAAGTCAATACGCATTGTGGGCTCTGTGTGGTTATTGCGCGATTACTATACCACGCAAGTACCGACCGTGTCTCCTCATCCTCACCTACTCAGCTGTGATAGCGGCGAGATGTAGAGCCCTAATAAGGACATCAGATCAAACGCTGCGCAACATATATCTCATATGCTTTCGCACACTGCGCTTTATAAAACGCCTCGACAGTGAATGCCTTGTTAGACGCTTGAGGAAAAATGTCACGGGCCATACCATCTGCGGCGGCAGAATATACGACCTTTAAGATCATCACAAACGCGCTACCACCGTGGGCAAAGGACGATTATGAGGCGCGCTGAAAAATTTCGACGAGTTGATGTATCTCGCTCACCAATTGGTTCCAACTCTGCCCTTCGAGGGCTACATCCATTGAATTCTCGCGCAGCGATCCTTCGAAAAACGAGAGAATTTGCGCCTTCGGGGCGGTTCCAATCCGAGTGACGACGTAGCCGACCGGAAAGAGGATTCGTTGGAACCGCACACGAATATCGATCTTGCGAGATTCCCAAAATCTCGCAAGGTCTTGGAGAGGTTCGCAAATATACTCCAACTGCGAGAGTGCGGACGGAAAATCCGGTCGTTGAATGACGAGCGGGGCCATCTCCAACCCAGATCCAAGCATTCTCCTTTGGGCCCGAAACTCGTCCTCTGAAATGAGGTCGTTGATCCTCATTTGGATCAACCGCTGCTGTTGGTCGCGGAGACGCTTCAGGTCGGCTTCCCGTTTTACCTTCAGGTGCTCGGTCAACTCATCCCAAGAGCGCATGATTCTTTCGATCCGCTCCTTCAAGTGGCTTAACTTGTGGCGGTCCGCGCTCATATTTCGCAGAAACGAGGCGAATTCGAGATGAACCTCAGGCAACGGATAGTTTTGTTGCAGTTGGCAGTCGTGATGGTTGCAATGATAGTACGGGTAATACTTGTTCCGTCCTTTTGAAAACGAACCCGTGAGGGTGGCTTCACAGGCAGAGCAGCGTGCAAAGCTGCGCAACGGAAACTCAGGCCGAAGAGTTAGGTGCGGGATCGAGCGGTTGCGTCTATGGATGATGCGTTGGACGGTATCGAACGTCTCACGGCTAATCATCGGGAAATGCTTACCGGGGTATTCTTCGCCACTCCACGGATCACGGATTAGCCCGGCGTAGAAGATGTCATTGAAGATGTTGTCGATGGTTTGGCTGGAAACCGGCCTGCCTGCCTTTGTCTGGAAACCTCGTTTGGTCATGAGACGCTTAATTTCTGCCTTCGTGTAGCGTCCGCTCGCTAAATCGATCCAACCTTGTTGGAGGATCGTGAACGTAGGCATGTCCGGCTGATCCGGTTCTGTTTTCTTTGTGCCAGACCGCCGTTCAGAGCGGTAACCGAGGGGTGGTTTCCACGGAAAGAGGCCTTCCTGTATCTTGCGGCGCATCCCGTGTAGGGTCCGGCTTGCGCGGATATCGTTGTCGAATTGTGCAAAGCCAGCGAGGATAGTTTCGAGGAGGCGGCCTTCGGGTTTGGCATCAATTGGTTCCGTGACGGACACGATCCGTACGTCCAGTTTCAATAGGGTGGCCTTAATGTTGAAGTGATCTCCTACGTTGCGAGCTAGGCGGTCAACTTTCCAAACGAGCAGTTGATCGACGTGGTTTTCGCGATTCCGGCAGAACTCGAGGAGCTCAAGTAATTGGGTTCGGTCAGCGAACTTCGCAGATTCGCCGCGCTCCACAAAAATGCGCGAAATCGATAGCTGATTTCGTGCAGCATATTCTTTGCAGGCTATTTCTTGGGATTCTAGGCTCGTACCGTCAACCTGCTCCTTGGAGGAGACGCGACAGTAAATGACTGCGTTCATGCGTCGGCAAGGTGATTAGCATCGACTCCCTTCAGCCTACGCCGGCCCACCGTATTGTCAATTCCTTCCGACGCACGATGATCGACCGGGACACCACAATCCTCTAAGTACGCGTCAAAAAGTAGCTGGGCAAGCGCATCTAGCTCCTTTTCTAACTGCGGATTATTGTGCTCGCAAGCAGGGCATTCCTTCCGATATTCCATCCTGCCATCCTAACGATGCAATGGTAACGAAAAAGGTGGGGTGATTTGCTTTGCGGGCTTGGTTGAGTCGCCGTTCGCATTGTGCAACATTTTGACGTGCGAGGTTCGGCAATTGCATCGTGATTGCTCCAGACACCACCTTGGCGCGCAGATTACGCCACCTTGAGCCCCCGAGACCGCTTGTTAGACTTAAGTCAAAGTCGAATAAAACACTGATTACTTGTCAACATGACGTTCCATGAGAACGCTGCGCCACTTCGTACTCTGCGGATAAGGAGCGGCCTCAGCCAAAGGGAAGTCGCCGAGCTGCTTGGCTTCCGCAGTGACTCACCGGCTTTCCGTCACGAGTGCGGAAAGGCGATCCCGGACTTGTGCACTGCGATAGCTTACGAAATCATCTTCCGCGTTCCGATTTCATCGCAATTCCCAAAGCTTCATCGAGCCGTTGAGCCCTTGGTCGAAGAGCGCATTCTGCAATTGCGCAAGCGACTCGAAGAGCAATCGGGAAAAGGGCCAAACGCCGCCAGAGATGCGCGTAAGTTGGAGTTTTTTTGGAAAAGGGAGAATACGGACGTTGACTAACTCCACACATGAAGCTCAGGATTTACGATCCGGTTGTACTTGCTCTCGACCTCCGACATCGGAGATTCGGCTACGCCGCTTTTCAAGGACATCGAACGCTCTTGGAGTGGGGCCAGCGTTTCTATCCGGCCGTCGGCGTTGCAGAACGCGAAATTGCTCGGAGGCGGATATCAAAGCTGCTTAGTGGAATCACGCCCGATCTCATCTTGCTAAAACAGGAACGATGGGACCGAGGGCATAATGACTTGCATCTTGTTAATCCTCTGGCTGCCTTAAAGTCGGAGGCAGCAGATCGTTCCATAGCCATCCGCCTCGTCCCAGACGACACCATTCGTGCCACGTTTGCCACTTTCGGATGCCAGACAAAGGCTGAAATTGCTACCACTCTTGGCAGTTTATTTCCTGAATTGCTTAGCAGCATTCCCCCGCCACGCAAAGCTTGGCAGACTGAACACTCGCGGATGAGCGTCTTCGACGCGGCCGCACTCGGGATGGCGTACTGGCTTCAGGGGCAAGACCAGATCGTAGTGGATCGAAGAATCTAAACGGAAGTATGAACTTCTTCCTCGGCCCCTCACGTGGCGTAAAGACCATGATTGGGTCCGCCATTCTGATGAGAGGCCGAAGAAGCAGCTCTCCAGAAAAAAAGTTGCCGTTCATTCAAGCCGATTCGGTTCGCCCTGGGGCCGATGCGAGTTTGGTCTCCCTGCCGGGGCGGCTTAAACCCACACCACATTTGCGCTTATACCGCACAGCGTGCCGCCAGACTGTCTTTCCATCCAGAACACGTCTATATTCGGTGTGAGAATATTTAGCCTTTGCTGAGCGAGAGTCGTGGCGCGCCGAAGCTCCGCCATATACTTCTTCACGCTCTGCTTACAAATGCCAAGGTCATCTGCGAGACTCTCCACGGTGTACGACTTTCTTCCACCGGCCAGAGTTACTGCGAGCCGCACAAGTTGTCGACCGGCATCGATTTCTTCCGACAACTCGCCTGCACAGAAATAGAGCCTGTGGTGTCCATTGCAGAATTCGATTCGGATGGTTGAGGGAAAACTTCTCGTCGCAAGCGCCCAAAATGCGACCCTGGCCTCTTCATAAACCGGCTCCGGAAATCCCCGCAGCATACTAGGGGCTTGAAAGTCCCGGCACCTCAGCGCATCTTGAACCGGCAATGGACGCTCCACAAGAAGGATTGCGCGCGGATACCTCACAGGTGCACCGACTGTCTCTGTCCGGATGCGTTCGGCGATGCGCCAAGCCTCGTCTGGCCGCGGAATCAAGGTTACCAGCAGAAGGTTTACAGGCACTCGGTGTATCGTGTCGATTGCATCATCGATGGACTCATTGTGCAGAATGCTGCAATGCGTGGCTTCATGCAATCCGGTGATAAATGGATAGGTTGCTGTGGTCTGCTGCTCAACCAGCAAAGCTCTCATTGAATTTCACCTCTGCGACAGGGCAGCCGTGCAAATTGCAGAGCGTGCTCTTCTCGTGGCTTGATATTTTTATGGCCGCCCGAGGCGGAGCCACGCAGCACCCGATCACACCGCGCTGGAATCGGGGCCATTGGATATTCCAAGAACGCGGAATCAATGCAAAGCGCGGCACGATTTGTGTCCACTCGAACGGCCGTCCGTATCTCGTCGGGGAGGACAGCAGAGTGAAAAGTCGTGGCCTGAGCCTGAGCCTCGGCGGGCATGCGCGGCTCAGCGGTCGCCGTACATTCCAGCTTCTCTCGCCAACCATGAATCGCAGTCGTCGCACCCGAAATCGTCCCGAAAGACTTAGCCCTCGTTGCGCGTGACAAGCTTATACATTTCACACGATTATCCGCAGGGGTGCCTTCACCAGCGCGCCAGGCCATCTGAGCGAGCCAGGATTCAGAGCGTAACTTATTGATTATTAAGTCGTTATAGTACACGGGCTGGGGCTTTGCCCCAACCGCTGGCGATGGTGGCGGCATACCACCCTCCCTTCGGAGCCCTGGCCGCGTATAGCCACGCGGCCTTTTTTTAATATGCCTCGCAACAACCACAAATTCAAGCGTAAGCGGATGATAATAAGCAAGTTATATGAGAGAAACGACACTCCATTCAGCCGGCATTTCTCCTAATCCGAGAAAGTTCTTCTCCCAATAAGCTGATTTCTCATGCTCCGGAGAAACCGCCCTACAACAGTGGCGGTTTTTCTCCGAGCTTTTCTATATTCGGAACCTTTCTTGGCGTCGAAATCCATTACGCTGATGAGGAAAGCAGGGCGGAATGAACAAGACGGTGCTTAATTGGGATCGTCTGCGGGAGCGGGCCAAAGAGCACGCCGAAAAAATTGCTCAGAACGAAATAGAGGAATTGCAGAAGAGCTTGAAGAAATTGATGCCGGAGGATGTCCCGGTCACAATTCAGATATTCCAGCCCGTGGATGGCGGTCGCCTTATTGACGTCGGCCCTCGTCCGAAAGGGGCGCCGGGTGGCCTGGTGTTTCAAAAGAATAACGTGGGTAGGACAGGCGACATTTTTCAAGACGCGCAAGCATCGCACAGATATATCCCATTGCCAAGGATGGTGAGCTCGATTGAACCAGGAACGTTCTCCGAGGAAATTCTCCGACTTGAAAAACTTCGTTATCCGGGTATTGGGAGATGGACAGACTACGGTCCTCCGCCAACATCTTGGATTCATCAGCTTCCACTTGCCTCTTTGCCACAAACTTTGCGCCCACGCACAAACGACGAAAAATATCGCTACGCAAATCTTGGCGCGGTTTACACGATGACCAGGACGAAGGGTACTCCAAGAGCCAGCAAGAAGGAATCTCCAATACCGAGTAGGGAGAATTTCTCGGAAAGGCTGATTCTCTATGCCCTCAGGGCGGGGGAAATCGCCCAGCGAGTCAGATTTGAAATGCTTTGTGGCGGAGATTATAAGAATCCCTCGGTGAATCCAACTGAGTGCAGGATTCGAGCGGCGAGATTCCTTCCGATCAATTCGTGGAGCGATGAGGAGTGCAAGACCGAAGAGATCGAAGCGGGGTGGAGACCCAACACTGACGGCGGTCTCTGCCGGCTCGCTGGAACTTTAATCCTCCATCACCATTGGTGGTATCCCTACGATGCTGTCGGGTACGAGCTGCTTTCGGCGCTAACCAATGAGCAATACGCGAATAGAATTTACCACCTTCATTACTCTTGTCCGCCAGAATATGAACGAATACAGACCGGCAAAAGAGAACGAACGCAGGTTGAGTTGGTGACGACTCTAGCCGAAGATATCGTTCAGATTATCAGCAGCTTTCGAATTTCTGGAGTGGATGAGCGGCAACGGGAGCGGATATTCGGTGCCGTTCTGACGATGATTCGCCAGTTTTGTGGCAAGAGCGCTCGATTCCACGTCATATTGGAAGGAGATGGAAATATCTCCGTTGGAAAGGATCTTCGAACCGTTGAATCAAGAACTGATGATCCAAGCACCGAAATTAGATTCCTAAATGACGGGGGCAAGTGGAAACAAAATCTCAAAAAAGCTACCGCACAGTTTTCCTTCGATTGTCCCATCGTCAAGTCATCGACCCTGAGAGACGAGAAGTCCACCGCACCGCAATATTCCCTTTTTGTGTTCAGCCTCCTCTCGCCGGGCAAGTCTCCGGTCGCACGGCCGCAACGGAGTTTCAACATAAAGACGGACAGGCGCACCGTCAGGAACCTTGATGATCAATTAACCGCAGAAGAGGATAAGAATGGCGACCGAGAGCATTTTCTATATTGGCATACCCGCGCGATGCTGAAATATGGAGAGTACGTTCGAGTGAGGGAAGAGGAAATATGACTCTGCACCCTCTCGATCTTGCCGTGATCTCGACGTACTTTGTTACGTTGACTGTCTTCGGAATCTTGGTGCGCCGTATCAGCGGATTTGAGGATTTTGCCGTTGCACAACGGTCGGTTCCTATGCTCATGGTATTTGCCAGCCTTTGTGGCGCATTCCTAGGGCCGGGTTACAGCCTAGGGTTCACCGCGAAGGCATTCAGTGCAGGATTTGCATTGTTGCCGGTGTGGTTTTGCTTTTCACTTCAGACCTGCCTCGTCGGAATTTGGCTTGCACCGCGACTCCGAAACTACCATGACGCACACACCCTAGGTGGAGTCATGATGATCTCTTACGGGCCAATCGCCAAATCGCTCACCGGAGCAGTCTCGGTCGGACTGTGTGTGGGATTTGCCGGAGTGATTGCACGCGCGGGAGGTACAGTTCTCGCCAACGCGATCGGGGTATCGCTCCCCATTGCAATCTTGCTGGTTACAGGAGTTGGCGTTATCTATGCCTGGACGGGTGGATTGAAGAGTGTCATTGCAACCGAAGGAATCCAATTTGGAGTTGTCCTGCTCTCCGTCGGGTTCGTTGTCCTTTTTGCTGCGCAACGCATTCATTCCTATCCGTCGCTTGACCACATTGCGGTCGCGATGACGGTTTCTACATGGCGAGCCATGCCAACACCTGAGATATTGGGCTTGATGCTTCTGTTCCTCTTGGGTGAAACACTGATACCGCCTTACGCGAATCGAGCGCTTGCAGCGGAATCGCCAGCCGCATCTCGCGGCGGCTTCTTGATTGCGGGGATTTTTTCCGTCGTTTGGTTCACGATGATGGCGGTTGCTGGCATCATGGCTCGCGCCTTGCTAGGCTCCGTGCCTCAGCCTGACAGTGTCCTGATTCAGCTTGCGCGTGAAGTGCTTCCTAGCGGGCTACTCGGGCTTTTTCTGGTTGCGCTCGCTGCTATTGTCATGAGCACGCAGGAAAGCCTCCTTAATGCTGCGTCGGTGTGCATGACCAGAGATTTAATTCCCTCCAGGTGGTCTGAAAAGAACCCGCTCCTCATAGCTCGCATAGGCACGCTCTTGTTTGCAGTTGCAGCAACATGGCTTGGCCTGAGAGCTCCTAGCATCATTGACGGGCTTCTTGTTTGCTATTCAATTTGGGCACCTACTGTTCTGCCTTCGCTGATATGGGCATTAGCAGGATTCCGAACTTCCAATCTCGGTGGAGTCTTGTCAATCTTGGGTGGTGGCATAACAAGTGCCTCGATTCTTGTCTTTCACATCGCCTCTGGCGATCCCGCCATTGCAATTCTTGCCGGGCTATCAGCAAGCATCGTCTGCGGGATGGCTGGAGTTGTATCTCAGAGGATTGCGAGGTTTGCGTGAACTTTATGTGGATTCTTGCTCATGGTTTACCAGCCATCTGTTTCCTCTTGGCCGCTGTCATCCTGATGCGGGCACTCCTATATATTCGTGAAGCCTTTTTCAACTCAAAGAGCTCGAGGTAAATCTTTATGACAACTTCTGAGGATCTTTATGCTTCCTCCGTTCTCGACACGATTTTATCTGAGGAGTTGACTAGCTGTGGGTCGCATGAAATCACAATTCATGCCGGACACTATGCGCTGTTTCGGGATCGAGACAAAGGTTATTGCGATTACCTAAGAGCACTCGATGATAGGAAGTCGGGGCTTGGATTTGAAGATTTCAGTCGATTGACGTGGCGCGCAGCTTGTCGCTCAATTGCGGCCAATAGCACCAAGATGACTGTGCAGCTTATGGTGCTGGTAAACGACTGGCAATTTCTTTCTCCGGGTTTGGAAGTACGTCGAGAAAACGAACGTGCAATCTTTGATTTGCGTGAACAGTATTATCTCGAAACGCCGATGTTGCCGAATTACCATCTGCAAGAGATGGGGCGCCATAATATATCCACTGATCTGATTCTCCGTGACCGACAGGACCGATGGCTGTTTTCGGAGACCGCCTTACGAAACGAGGTTGATTCGGTTATTCGCGAGGTTTGGGCAGATGAGCTGCGTGCGATCAAGGTCGGAATACACAAGCATTACGATAAGAATGGGGAGCCGATTGTCGACGTCTGCGATAAAGAGGTGGGTGATGTACGCCTTCTTTACTGCGGAAATACAAATTGCGCAGGCGAGGTTATCGCTTTGCTCAAAAACCTTTATGCGCGAGGAGTGCGCCGCTTCCTCAATATACATCCTTCCATTTGCCGGAATCCGGTGAATGCGGGTACGACCCTTGCATACCGACTCTTCGGGCTGGAGGGCCTCGCCGTAACGAACATCGCAGTCAATTTTACGACGGAGGAAAGTGCGGTTCTGTATCCAGGTGTCGAGCGATTTACTTGGGAAGACTTTTAACCAATCACTCTTCCCGATGTATGCCTACTGGCTAGTTTTGCCTCTATGTTGTCGGAGTGAGGTGCCCATCACTAAGCATCACTGCGGTTAGCTATGGGCACTCCTTATTCTGCATTCAGTTTCGGGTCTGCACTTTGTGTGATGTTTCGGTCTTCGCGAGGATTCAGAGACTCTAAGCCAATTTGATTCTTAGTCGAAGTCGCGAACCGACATTGCGTAGCAATGACACCACCGAGCTCCGTTCCGGTCTTCATATTGAGGGCAACCTGCTTGTCCACAGGCAAGATCCATCAACTTTGAAATTTTGCCCGCATCCTTTGGCGAGATTGTCGTGTTTGGCGTGTCGGTTACGTCGTTGTTTTGTTCGATGGCCTGGGCCTGTGGCCCGACCACCGGTGATGGTAGCGGCATACTACCTCCCCTTGGCCGCGAATAGCCGCGCGGCCGTCTTCTAGTATGCTTCGCGCTTGATGCCAATGCAACTGTATATGTATGATTCTATAGAACTTATTGACGAGAAAGTCCATCATTTTCCTGCCGGTCTTTCTCCGCTCAAGAGATAGCTGATCTCTAGCCAATCAGATTTCTCCGGAGCCGGAGAAATCTGTCTTGAGGAGCCGCAACTTTTCTCAGAGTTTTTCAACATCCTGACCATTTCTCCAGCCTGCTGCCCGCGTCGTCGCACATCGAACGCTGGGTGCATTCTCGGATTCGTATTGAAGCAGAGCTTATCGAGTATTGCTCTGTGATCCCGTTATCGAGCGATGAAGAGATCGGAAAGATGATTCCAACTTTAGAACCGCGGATGAAGTTCTTTCTCGGGATGTCGAAGGAATTCTAGATCGCGGGACTGACGGGAATCCCACCAGAAATGAAGGCAGAAAGACGAGGAAACCGCGACCGCTACAAAATCATCGACACCTATGTAGCTGTAAAAAGCAGATGCGTGGCCGGAAGAGGCCATATCGCTTGAAGTATTTATAGCTTCTAATGGTCGGGGCGGAGGGATTCGAACCCCCGGCCCTCTGCTCCCAAAACAGGTCAAGGCGCTTGTTGAATTCAGTTGAATTTTCGTGGCCGTAAGTGCTCTATATTGAATGTAGCTGCTGCTCGAATCCAGTCCTTGTTGAACTTTGTGGATCGCGTGTGCTTTGACCGGCACAAAATTGCCTACACTTAAGAAGTCGAAATCGCGAAGTGTCACGACAAAACTTTCGGGCACGGACACGGCCACCAATCTTCGTATGCGTCAGCGTCGAGTGACTGACGCCTATCTCGACCGCAACCTGAGCCCATGACATGAAGCGTGCGCGACGTTGCTGATCAAGGGCTTCATAAAGCGCGCGGGCGTTGAATCTGCCGGGCTTTCCTTTCATGGATCACTGGCTTCATAGCTGTCCCTCGCCAAAATTCAATCCGAGACGAAAGGGGTCAGCCTCTTAAGCTCGCGGGCTGTGCCATACTGACGCTCGCTCTGTTCTATGCAACTAATGTCTTTTCAAGGCTTATTTAATTTTTGCGGAGCACAGCGGACAGCGAATAAAACGAGCAGCAAAGCGAGGAAAAACACCGATTCTGCGCCGTGCAGCGAAGTTCCAGGTCCAGGTCCTCATAAATCCGTGTTGACCACATGTCTCCCAATTTTCGCCCGCCACGGGGTTTATCACTTCGATGCAGGCCCTGCAGTTTCTCGTGCCGTGGAGATAAAAGCGCGCATCGCCGGAGAAACAAACCCTGCATTCCGAACGAGAATGCGAACATCCATGGTCAACGGTGGCTGCGTCTGGCGAATCTGACGGAGGGCACCGGAGGAGATTTCCCGCGCCACTGCGTAGGAGGGGAGGATAGACACACCCATCCCAGACACGAGAGTTGCTTTCATGGCTTCGGCGCTGTCGAAGCGCATCATAATATTAGGTTGAAAGCTGTATTTCTCGAAATACCTGTCGATCAGGCCTTCTAGCCAGGTACCGCGTCGGAACATCATAAATGGGAAGCGCGCCAGCTCAAGCAACGAGCACTGTTTGGGCATTTTAGGGAGGCAAGATACGAGAATAACTTCGAATCTAAGTTTAAGGGCAGTGGCGGGGTATGCGCCTTCCCCCAACTCACGAGCAACCACGATGGCAAGATCGATCTTGCCGGCTTGAAGGGAATCGATATGTTGTGCGCTGCTGCCTGATTGAATGTCCACTTTGACGCCGGGCCACTTCTGACTAAAGGCGTAGAGGATGGGAGGCAGAATATTAGCGGCAAGGCTGGGTCCAGAACCTATTCGCACGGAACCGCGACGTACTCCCTTCCATTCTTCCAAAGCGACTACCGAGCTCTCCTGCTGTGTAAGAATATCCCGGAAGTAGGGCAGCAGGATTTCTGCCCCTGCCGTTAGTCGCAGCCTGTTGCCGCGTTTTTCGTAGAGGGTGGCCTGTAGTTCATCCGCGAGATGTTTCAACTGCTTGTGAACGGCTGCGGGAGTCACGTTCATCTGACGCGCCGTTTCGACAATGCTGCCGCAGGCGGCCAGCAGGCTCAGGCTCCTTATTTCCCGAAGTTCCATCCAGCAATCATAAACCTAAGAGAGCACAAAAAACTCGCCGCTCTAGCCTACATGAAGAGACTTTTGGCGGCGGCACAAAGGAGGCCCAATGACAGGTTCACCGCTTCCAGCTGTATACCAGTTCAGGGAGGTTCTGCAGGGCGTCAGTCCGATGATTTGGCGCCGCCTACTCCTGAGCAGCGACAGTAGCATGCCTTGATCTACTGATAGCGTTGCGGATGCGCATTCGCAAAATCGCTCGGGCAAGGGTGCGGTACGGATATCGCAAGATCCGCGTACCGTTGAAGCGCGGAGGCTGGTATGTGGGCGAGTATCGGGTGTACCGGCTGGACCTATGGGCTCACCGGGATGGTGTGAAGGTCAACTCATCCAAACCAAGCAAGCCCACCAACAACGCGTGCGTAGAAAGCTTCAACGGAACGTTCAGGGCCAGGCGTCTGAGTTTCACTGGTTCGCTGGCCTGAAGGAGGCAAAACGCCTGATCGAATCCTCGAGGCAAGGATGCAATGAAAATCGTCCTCACACATCTCAAAGATAGGACACCACGCTAGTTCGCCGGAGAGAGAGAGGCTTGCCGCTCTCTCTCCAACCCAAGTCCATCGAAGACTAACTCTGACCTTGGTACAGAAATACTGGGCCCTTCACTTCCCTGCCGCGCTAACCATCTCGCTGGCACAAATCATCGGGCAGCCCACTATCAACCAGCAGTAACGACGCTACACTTCCAATACCCAATCTAACAACCGAGTGGCTCAAGAAACTCCGTGCTTGTTTCATCGCTGGCATAAGTCGACAAACAATAACTATTTCTCGGTGTCCATGAAATGGTAACAAATCATGTGACAAATGATCAGATGCAGGTCTTCGATCCGCCCCATGTGAGGATGAACCACACCTATATTGAGGTCAGCCATTGACGCGAGCTTTCCACCATCTCGGCCAGTCAAGGCGATTACCCGGCAACCGGCCTGATGAGCATATTTAGCGGCCTCCAATACAGTCGGCGAGTTACCCGATCCGCTGATGCACATCAACAAGTCGCCACTGGAAATGTAGTTTTTCAATTGTTCCGCAAACACGCAATCATACGAAACATCATTTGCATAGGCCGTCAAAGTGGAAAGCGAGTCGGTAAGAGCATAGACGCGGAAACGCCTGCTGCGACCGTAGCTTGCTCCTTTGACCATATCGGTCACGAAATGCGAAGCAGTGGAGGCGCTTCCTCCATTTCCACAGGTGAAGATTTGCCGTCCCTCATCTCGGGCCTGCTTCAACCACGAAATGGCCAATTCGATCTTTGCTAAGTCAAGCTTGTTAATCATCGATACAAGTTGCTCTTGATACTCGCCACAATAACTCATCTCCACCGGTCCTTTTAAGTGCTCGTCAGTTTGTTAAAACATCAGGGTACAGACTGAACTTATATGTGTCAACGCGAGCATTCCAATACAAGATGAGTCTGAAGGATTACCAGCCTGTGTTGTAAGTCCGCGATCGTAGTTACAAAAGGCACCGGTGTCCAGGGCCGCGGATTTGTAGGAGTTAGACATAGGGATGGGGTAGAAAATCATGGGGCGATAGTCTTACGCTAGTGTGCGAGAATCGACGTGGGCGAGTGCCAGCGCGCCCCACAGTACGCTGTCGTCACCAAGCAAGGCAGGAACAATATCGATGCGAGCGCGCGAACATGAAGTGATCTGTTTGAGCAGTTCTGCCCGCAATGGAGCGAATAGCGCTTCGCCTGCTTTGCTAATACCTCCGCCGATCACGATCCGCGCTGGATTCAGGAGCATGATTGCGGACTTCAGGCCCAATGCCAAGTTAACGACATAGCAGCTGACAAAGACGGGATCCAGCATTAGTTGCTTTGCGGTCTTCCCGAAATCGGACTCGAGCCAGATCCCTGAACATAGGCGTTCGAAGCAGCCTTCAGAGCCGCAGAGACAAACCGGTCCGCCGGGCTCGACAGTGATATGGCCGATCTCGCCCGCATAGGAATCTGCCCCACGGTAAACGTTGCCGTCTATCACGAGTCCTCCGCCTATCCCTGTAGAGAGAGTCACATAAAACAAGGGATCGTACCCGATACCAGCCCCGTACAGAGCCTCTCCGAGCGCTCCCAAGTTAGCGTCATTGTCGATGACAACCGGAACGTCTAACTCGCGTTGAATGCTTGAAGCAAGCGGAAAGTCCTGCCAGGTATCGACGTGATTCGACAAAATTACGTTTTGCGAGGTGAAGTCAACGGGGCCACCGAAGCCTATTCCGCAACGCTGGAAACCATGACTCTCACGCCACGTTCTTGCAATTGAGAGAATCTCTTCTACCATCCATTTGTGGCCGCCTTCACGCTGCGTTGCGTGGCTCTCATGGCAAATCATTTGATCGTCGTCAAACAAAGCCATGGAGAACTTTGTCCCACCGATGTCGATCGTAAGTGTCTTCATCCGTCTAATCCCCCTGCTGAACCGAGTCCAAATGCGCCAGCGAGAGTGCTAGTGTAGCGCAGCTATTGGAGGGGCGGATTGCGCATTTGCTTTTGGTTAATTGGTGGTAACAACAATTCAATTGCACCATATAACTAATCGGAGATAGACTCGCCTCGTTTGTTGAGATCGATGTTGACCGGCAATCAGACTCTGCCGCAAAAAAATGCTAAGTGTCCGTAATTGGAATTCATTGGGTTGCTCTTTTGAGAGAGGTGAACAGATGAGAGTTTCGAGGCTTCGCTTGACCATATTGCCGTTCAATGGAGTCATTCTGCAAGACGTGTTCCACAATCCAGAAATCACGAGCTCCCGCCGCGAGTGTCCTGCGTTGCGGGTTCTCGCGCTTCTTTTCGTTGGGTTGCTTATTTCATTTTCCGCACTTGGGCAGTCATCGACTGGAATTACGGGCAGAATCGTAGACACGTCGGGAGCGGTGGTTGTAGGCGCCAAGGTTACGGTTGTTAACACAGGAACTGGAGTTCGGCGAGTTTTCAGCTCAGACAATGACGGTTACTACACGGATCCGGCGCTGATACCCGGAGCCTATCAGGTCGCTGTGAGCGAATCCGGGTTTAAGTCGGCTGTACAGTCCGATTTGAAACTTGACCAAGGCCAAGAGCTCGAGGTTGATTTCACGCTCGTGCCTGGCCAAGTGACCGAATCGGTTCAAGTCAGCAGTGCCGCACCCCTGCTTGAAACGCAGACCTCGCAGATGAATGTGGTCGTTCCTTCTCAGAGAATTACAGACATGCCGACAGTCGGCCATAACCCGCTAGAATTTGCGTTGCTTGTCCCGGGAGTACGCGCCTCCGGTAGCGACGGCCAGATTCCAGTATCGGCTTTCAGTGGAGGGAAAGCAGCCATTGCCGGTGGCCCAGTTTCAGCCAACAACTACATGGTGGACGGAATCGTCGACGAGTCTAATACATCCGGCAATATGCAGAACCCTCTTAGCGTAGACGCAACGGCGGAATTCCTCCTGATCGCGCACAACGCACCTGCGGAGTATGGCCGCACAGGTGGCGGCGTCATGAACCTGATCAGCAAATCGGGTACGAACCAATTTCACGGCGACCTCTACGAATTTAATCAAAACACGATTCTCGAGGCGAACAACTACTTTTCCAAGGGCGCGGGCGTGGCTCGGCAACCGTATCACTTCAACCTCTGGGGAGCAACGATCGGCGGGCCGATTGCGAAGGACAAAACCTTCTTTTTCTTTGACTATGAACAGTGGGTGCAAAGTACCCTGGCGACGACGATCGGAACAGTGCCGACCGATCTGCAACGACAAGGAGACTTCCAGTCAAACATTTACGTCTTCCGGTGATCTGGTCAAAATCTACGATCCCTATACTTCGCAGCCGGATCCCAATAATCCAGGCAACGAGATTCGCACGCAGTTTATGAACAACACGATTCCAGCGGGCCGTATCTCTTCTATCGCAAAGGCACTCGCGGCATATTATCCGGAGCCCAACACCGCCGGCGTTCCCCTGACGAACGCTAATAATTTTTTTGGTATTGCCTCTGAGCCGATTAACAGCACGACCTTGGGACTGCGGCTTGACCAATACTTAACACCGACACGCAGACTCGCCGGTCGGTACACTTCGCAGCGCGAAGTGTGGGGCTATCCAAACTTCTACCACAACATAGCTGAGCCGTTGAACTCAACCACTCCGTTCAATCGGGGCGGCGGTTTTGTGAGCTATTCTGACGCCATTCGTCCCGCGCTATTCATGGACCTTAGAGGAGGATTGAATCTCTACTGGGTAGATCGCAACACGCGCAGCTATGGATACCAGGTCTCTACGCTCGGCTTTCCTGCCAGCCTGGACGGCGAGATCCAGGTACCGATGTTCCCCACGGTCACTATTAGCGATGATGCCAACTTAGGTATGAATTCCACTGATGAATTATTTCAAAGTTCCAAAGATTTTGCTTACGATGGCTCCCTCATGTGGATTCGGGGTCGGAACACATGGCAGTTTGGCAGTCAGAACTCCATCCGTCAGTTCAATAACACGCAAAACAATATGAACTTGAGTCTTGCATTCAATCGCGGTTTCACTCAGGGATCGAATCCAAACACGTCCGGTGCTGCGTCCGGCTATAGCTATGCCTCATTCCTGCTGGGCACTCCCGCCAGCGGCACAATCGGCTACGGAGCGGGAACAACTGAAACTTTGAAGGCCGAGGCTCTTTATGCTCAGGACGACTGGAAGCTTAGGCCAAACTTTACGGCTAACGTCGGCCTGCGCTGGGAATATGAAGGAGGCATCACGGATCGTTTCAACGCAATCAGCAACTTCGACCCAAATGTAATCACCGACGTCAATAACCTGACTTTGACTGGTGGTCTGGCTTTTCCGGGAGTCGGCGGTTTGTCGCGCGGGGACAGGGATGCCTCGTGGACTCATTTTCAGCCCCGTGTCGGATTCGCGTGGCAGGTCATTCCGAAGACCGTGATTCATGCAGCATATGGCCTATTTTTTCTACCGACGACCGGGAATAACGGAGGGAACGGGCTCGATAGCAGTGGATTCTCCACCTCGCTGGCGTTAGTCTCTTCTCTTGATGGCTTTACGCCTGATGCTACCCTGGCCAACCCGTTCCCCACGCCGCTGGCACCTCCGACCGGCAGCAGCCAGGGCGCGCTTACGCTCCTCGGCCAATCGATCAAAGGCAATTTACGGGACCTGAGGCAAGGCTCTTCCCAACAATGGAGTTTTTTGATCCAGCGCGAATTACCTGGTTCTTGGCTCCTGGAAATTGGTTACATGGGAAATCGTGGCGAACATCTACCGGTTTACGGAACGTTTGACTATCTGCCTAACGGATACCGTTCCCTTGGCACTCAACTCCAGCAACAGGTCGCCAATCCATTCTATGGAACGATTTCACCTACGTTAGCATTAGGTAAGCCGACCGTGGCCCAGAATGTGCTGCTCGACACTTATCCACAGTTTTCCGGAGTGACCGGCTTTGCCAGCATGGCTGACTCCACCTATCACGCCGGTACCCTTCGCGTTGAAAGGCGGTTTACGGATGGTTTCGGGCTCTTACTCTCATTCACTGATTCTAAACTGATTGACGATAACTCCGGTAATGGAGAGAACAACTTCAATGACAGTGGCTCCGAGGCTGTTCGCGACTGGGGGAACATCTCCCTGGAGCGATCAGTTTCGACCGAGAATATGCCACGTACTTTTGTAGCTTCCGGAAGCTATGAACTCCCCTTCGGAAAAACTGGATCGGCCCTGTTGCGTCAAATTGTCGGCGGATGGCAACTGAATGGTATCGGCACAATCGACACCGGCGAATCCATCGGGGTTTTGCAGAATCCGAGCACTCTGGGCAGCTCAAATCCCAACTTGGTCGGCAATCCTACCATGAGTCACCCGAAGGTGAGCGCGTGGCTTAATAAAGCTGCCTTCGTGGACTCGTCGGCTTTCACTCTGGGGGATGCTCCCCGTAACCTGCCAAGAACTCGGACTGATGCCTGGAAAGGCCTCGACCTATCCTTGATGAAGTCCTTGAGCTTCGGTGACCTCTTCAAGCTCCAGACTCGGGCTGAAGCTTTCAATTTTACTAACACGCCAATCTTTGGAAATCCGAATACGAATATTGACTCCGCAGGCTTTGGAACTGTTACCTCCCTCGCGACAAATAACAATCCGCGGTCTGTTCAAATAGCACTTAAGCTCTTGTTTTAGCTTAAGGCGAGGGTTTTCTCCACCTGAATCAGTCGTAGCAGCATTGGGTATCTAACTTCGGGGTCATACGGAAGATGACATCACCTCGCGGTGGCAAATAGCCGGAGGCAGAACAAAATGCCGAAGGCTTGTGTGGTTCATGCTATTGGTGTGGCGTTGAACGGGGTGCAGCATTGACCGAGTCCTCCCTGACTTCGATCACTGACTGGAGCGTTCGTGAGTCTGGCCCAGACCTTTGCAAGGGCTGGATAGCTTCACTTTCTTCATCTTAGTGCCCGAAATCTTGGCACGACAATTCCTGAAAGTCAATAACAGTTCCTTAACCTGAAACATCGGAGACAATAAGTAATGAAAGGGACTAACCCAACGCGTCGCGAGGTTCTCTTGTCCACGTCGTGCATGGTACTGGCTTGTGCGATCCCAGGTGCCACTTCTGTACTGTCTGCGGAAACGGGGCCTGCAGGTAAAGCGAGACAAACTCCCGAGTGGGTTAGTCGGGGGGTTATATATCAAATCTGGTTGCGAGGGTTCACATCGGATGGCACGCTTAGCGCGGCAACTAAGCGACTCGCACACATCGCAAAACTCGGTGCGACAATTGTTTATTTAAGCCCGATATATCTCCAGGATGACGATACACGGAGGGAGTTTTGGAGTCCGCGCCAAATAGCAAGTGGTTGCGATAATCCGCGAAGTCCATACCGAATCATGGATTACGATCGCATAGATCCGGAATATGGCACGGAGACAGACCTGCACGAGTTCGTGGAAACAGCCCATACTCTGGGTCTAAAAGTTCTTATGGATATCGTATTCCTTGACTGCGGACCCAGTTCGAATCTGGTAGATAGACCCGGATTTATAAAACGGGATGAGGCTGGAAAGATCGTGACTAACTTATATAATTTTCCGGTTCTCAACTTTGCGAGTCCAGAGCTCCGAGATTACCTTATTGCGAATATGACGCACTGGGTGGACGGGTTCGGCGTAGACGGTTTTCGCTGCGATGTCGGCGACGGAATTCCGCTTGATTTCTGGGAACAAGCGCGAACGAAACTATCGAAACTTCGTCCGGACCTGGTGATGCTCGCGGAGGGATCACGAGCTGAGGATCAGTTTTACGCGTTCGATATGAATTACTCATATCCATGGTGGAATGCCGTATACGACGTTGTGTTGAACGGAAAGCCGGCCTCATCATTGCAAACGGAGTGGGAGGCAAATGCCAACGAGCTTCCTTCGGGCGCACGTTTGATACGCTTCGTGGAGACCCACGATAAAGCCAATGACTATGGCCCTGCGGATTCCGTATTTGGAGAGAGAGCCGCAATGTTGTGGACGATCATGAATTTTACGCTTGACGGCGTGCCGTTCATTTACAACGGTCAGGAAATAGGCGACTCATCCCCGCAGAGTATCTTTTGTAAAATGCCACTACAATGGGAGAGCTCGCACCTACCTACCGCGAAGAAACGATTCGTTCTATATCAAAATCTATGTCGTCTGCGTCGAAATGAGCGGCCCCTCTCGGATGGTTTGGTCCGCTGGTTACAAAGCAACCAACCTGAATCTACGTTGTCCTATGTCAGAAGCACTGCTACCGAGGAAATATTGACCGTTCTAAATTTCTCAAATCGCCCTGTGCAGCTAGTTCTTCCACATGAAAGCATATTTGATCAAATTTTGCTCTCTGAAGGGGCGAAAATGCAGCGAGCCGGAGAGGAATTGGCCATTGATGTACAAGCAGAGGGGTACATCGTGGCGAAACGTACTGTCGGTGCTTAGCGCGACAGTTGTAATTGCTTTCTGACCCGCGAAACTGGTCAAGATCCGGCTGAAGGCACCCTTAGATCGTGTTCATTCCCGGGGGACTTTACAGGCTCAGGAACTACTCCTCACGGTTGGTACTGTTTGTCCGTATGATTTTGGTTTAGATAAGAAGTATGTGTGGAGACGACGAGCAAGGGGCGGCGAAGTACAGCTATGTAGCGTTTGGGCAACGGATTCTAACCGATCGCCCGGCGCGCCAGGTTCGGGAGATGGTGGATTGAGCTGGCAACCGCCGCAGCCTGCCACAACGGTGATGCAGCAGTTCATTTCAAGATCATAGGAGCGGAAGCGCATGCAGCGAAGCAAGTGGTCCCCCGAGCGGTACGAAGTAATCGTGTGTGGCGCCGGCAGCGCTGGTTGTGCAGCGGCATTCGCAGCTGCAACCGCCGGTGCGCGAACGTTGCTGGTCGAACGGCTGGGCTTTTGTGGTGGTACTCCTGTGGCAGCTGCCATCCACACCCTCGACGCAGTCCGATCTTGCCGGGATACGGCGGTTAGGGTTGTTGGTGGGTTTGCCACCAGGTTCATCGACCAAACGCTCGCTCTGGGCGGAGGAGCCCCGGAAGATAATCCCCCGGAAACGCTCGTTCTAAATCCAGAACACATGAAGGTGGCATACGACATGCTGCTCCGCGAGGCGGGAGTGGAAGTGCTGCTGCATGCTCTGGTGATCGATACAAAAGTGACCGAGGGACGCGTTGCCGGATTGGAGCTCGCGTTGCTCGACGGAAGATCGATGGTGGAGTGCGATGTGGCGATCGATTGCACAGGCGATGCCGCGATCGTGTATCAGGCTGAGGCGGAATGGCAGATGGACCGCGCGCTTCAGCCAATGACATACCACTTTCGACTTGGGAACGTGCGGCCTGGGCGCAATTGGAAATGGTTTGAGGATGCCTGTCGGGAAGCGGTGGAAAAGCACGCGTCCGAGGGTTTTGTCTATGGCGGCCCGTGGATCATTCGCTTGAACGAGAACGAAATTTCGCTGAACACCACGCGGGTTTTTGGCAATCCTGTTGATTCGCGCGAACGAAGCGATGCAGAGATGCAGGCGCGCGCGGACATGCTGCGTCTGACCGCCATTCTTCAGCAGGAAGTTCCCGAACTGCAACACAGCTACCTGGTGGCGGGTGCGACCGATCTGCACGTACGAGAGAGCCGTAAGCTCGTGGGAGCATACACCCTCACGCAAGAAGACATTGTGAATGTCCGCACTTTTCCGGATGCGGTGGCCTTTGCGGCATGGCCGATTGATGTCCATCCGACGGATGGCTCCGTGGGCGTGCATCCACACAAAGAAAATCCGCCATGCCCGTATGGCGTTCCCTATCGTTGTCTGGTTCCCACGCGCATGGATGGACTGCTGGTGGCAGGGAAAGCTATCTCGACGACACACGTCGCTCACGGCTCAACGCGTGTTCCTGGAACATCCATGGCGATAGGACAGGCGGCAGGCGTGGCAGCCGCGCTGGCAGCAAGGAACAACATACGCCCGCGAGATATCGATGCGGTGGAACTTCGCCGAGAACTCGCCAACCAGGGAGCGATCCTGCCGGCAACGATGTAGCGTGAGGCGGTAAGCTTTGCAGACAGCCGTGAGTCACAGTCGTTTCCGATGGGTGTTGCTCGGCATGCTCAGCTGCGTCACCATCCTCAATTTCATTGACCGCCAGGCAGTCTCCATCCTCTATCCGGCCATCACTAAAGATCTGCACCTTCCCGACCAAACCTATACGCGGCTCGTTACCCTGTTTCTGATCGCCTATACAGCCATGTATGCCATAGGCGGATGGCTTGTGGATTGGATCGGCGCAAGGAATGGACTCGCTCTCGCGCTGGCATGGTGGTCGGCGGCGACGGTTCTTACCGCTCTTGTCCACGGCGCTTTCTGGCTGGAGGTCCTTCGCATCATGCTGGCGGTTGGCCAGCCCTTGGTGTTCTCAGCTGGCGTGAAGGCCTGCGCGGAATTCTTCCCGACGCAACAGAGGGCTCTGGCCACGGGAATATTCTCGGCTGGCAGCGGCGTGGGGGCCCTGCTGGCTACGCCGCTCCTGGCTGTCATCGCGATACATGTCGGGTGGCGATTGGCCATGGCCACACCGGGAATCGTAGGTTTCATCTTGGCGCCAGCTTGGATATGGGCGTACAACCTTAGCCCCAAGCTAGCAGTGACGCCAGGGGAGGCAGTCGCAAGAGCAGGTTGGCACCAGTTGATTCGCCAGCGCAAGACATGGGCCTTAGTATTTTCTCGCGCCATCGGCGATCCGCTGGGGTACTTCTGTTTCTTCTGGATTCCAATTTATCTGGAGCAGGCGCGCCATCTCGATCTGAAGCAAATTGCGTTGGTAGGATGGATACCTTTCTTGTTTGCAGATCTCGGCAGCGTCGCAGGAGGCGGCCTGTCGGACGCGCTGATTCGCCGCGGCCAGCAGCCCGCGCGCGCGCGCATTCTTGTATTGGTGGGTTGCGCCGGTGCCGCTCCGTTGGGCGCATGGATCGGTTTCGTGAATTCGTTATGGGTTGCGATCCTACTCATGGGTTTGATTGCTTTCATCAGTCAGTGCTGGACGACTACCACAGCGGTGCTGGCTACCGACATCTTTCCACAATCCAGTGTGGGCCGGATCACGGGCATGACGGGCACAGCCGGCGGCCTGGGCGCGACAGTCTTTTCGCAACTCTCCGGGAAGACATTGCATTCGTTCGGCTTCGCGCCAGTGTTTGCTTCTGCGGCGCTGCTCGTTCCGGCGGCGCTCATTCTTTTGGTGCTCATGTTGCGATCGAGTCAGCCTGCGTTGACGGCACAGCTTCATGAGACCTGACACTACTGCTCTACAGCTCTCCTCCAACGCGATCCGGCATGAATTGTTACGGCACAATCGCGTTCGCGCTGTACGCGCTGCGGCTCAGGGAGGAATCGGTTCCCTGGTAGGTGAAGACCGGACCGCGTTTCTGCCGCGACGCATGAAGCATGTCGTAGAGGGCATTCGTCAGCGGAATCCCTCGGGCTTCGCCTTCCGCGGTTTTCGAGAGGCTGACGTGGAGGATGCGATTGTCGAGATCGATGTCTTCCCAACGTTGCGAAAGAATCTCTCCCCGGCGTAGCCCGGTATCGAGCGCGCAGCGGATGATCCGCATGAGGTGCTCGGGCGAGGCTGCGAGGAGCCCTGGATGCGGCGTTTCGCTATGGAGCCAAATGTTATCTACCATCTCAATCACCGCCCCGGTGAGGCCCCGCGCAAGGTGCGAAGGAAACCCGTTTGCGGTGAGATCGGATAATAGCGTGGTAATGCGTTGTGTCCACCACGGGTCGTCATGTGTGGTCGGGAGAATGAGAACCGTTGATTCGCCGTCCCGCAAGTTGGCGCATCCGAGCCGCAAGGGCCAACGGGACTCCTTGATAAGCCCCCAGATCGAGGTTCTCGCAACTCGAATTGTTGCGTGAGGCTCGCTGGTATCGGTTCGCCGGGGTGCCGCGATTAAGGCGAGTTCGACGGCTGCTGCCAACGATATTCCACCTCCATTGCTGGAGAACGAGATGGGGCATTCAGACTCGGAGACTTGCCAATGGAAACGCTCAATATCGCGAACTTGGACAACGCTTTCGCCCATTCGTCTAGTGAAACACGTTGGTTGATTCGAATGGGGTTCATCCTGAATATTTTGAGAGTTAATCCCAGGAAATTACGTCGGGGAAATCCCTTAGAAAAACTCGGAGGCAGCGACAGCTACAAAATCGACTACAGTGCTGTAGCGGCAAAAAGCAGATGCGTGGCTGGAAAGTGAAATATCGCTTTTATTTTCAATAATATGTAATGGTCGGGGCGGAGGGATTCGAACCCCCGACCCTCTGCTCCCAAAGCAGATGCGCTACCAGACTGCGCTACGCCCCGATAACCTCTATCGATTGTAACGCGGTTTTTGTCGGGCTCCGGGTCGATCCGCTGAGTTCCGGATGGGCTGATTGTGCGACCTGCTATCGATGCAGCTTTTGGTGAAGCTATTGGTGCATCAGCCACACGATCAGCCACAGAACCAGCACCACGGGAATGGCGAAGACAAAGCCGAGAATGACGACCAAGAGCAGAAGAAAGGCCCAGTCGCGACGCGTGTGCCGGCGAGGCTCGCCGAGGTGGCGCGTGAGCAGGCGGTAGTTGCGGCGGTTGGCTTTCCATGCGACGTCAAAGGCATCGCCGAGAAGCGGAATCGATCCGACGAGGACGCCGATGCCGACGTTCGCGACCATGCGGACAAGGGTGATGTAGGGCAGGCCGCGAATCCAGCCGGCGAGCGGAAACACAATGGAAGCGAGGCCTGCGAGGACGTCGCCGACGCCGGGAACAAGGCCGACGATTGCGTCGAGGCCGAAGCGGATGCGAGTTCCGGGAATCGGGAAGGCCTCATCGAGGAGAATCTCGAGCTTGCGCAGCGTCTCGTCGCGGAAGATCCAGGCGCCGCGATTCCATCGGTCGATATTAGCGGCGCCTTTCGGCGGAGGATTAGCGGTGCTCTCAAGCGGAGGATTGGCGGCGCTCTGCGGCGGAGAAGAGGCTGCGCTCGCCTGTGGCGCGGCGATTGTGCGGGTCGCATCTGGTTCGCGCTGTGGCACTTTCGCTCCTCTGCGGCCGGTCTTTTGCCCACTGCTTCGATGCTACAATCGAAAGGGTAGACGGCGGCTATAGTTCAGCGGCAGAACGCCTGACTGTGGCTCAGGATGTCGTGGGTTCGATCCCCACTAGCCGCCCCAAAAAGTCCCCCCGAAAATGGCAAAGAGCTGAACTTTCGCATTCAGGGGGAAAGCCTCTGTGACACAAGCAGACATGCTCGTTGAGGAAACTGAGGCGCCACCGAGCTGGCTTACCTCATTTGAGCCGCACCCGTGGCTCACGAGCGGCCATCTTCAAACCATCGTCGGCAATTTTCTACCTCGCCCTGCCTTTACTCTGCCCGCCGAAGCGGAGACCGTTGAAGTGGACGCCGCCGACGGCAGCCGCGTTCTGTGCCATTGCCATTGGCAGCCTGAGCCGGTGCGCGCCGCGCGACTGACGGTGGTGCTGCTGCACGGGCTCAATGGCTCATCCGAACTCGCGCTACATTCGGGGCGTCACAGCGCGGGCCTGGGACGCGGGAATGAACGTCGTGCGCATGAACATGCGCAACTGCGGCGGATCAGAAGCGCTGACGCCTACGCTCTACCACTCCGGCCGCTCGGGCGATGTGGGTGCGGTGGTTCGTCACTTCACTGAGCGCTTTGGACTGGAGCGCGTGGCGCTGGTCGGCTACTCCATGGGCGGCAACATGGTGCTGAAGCTCGCTGGCGAATGGGGCGCTCGCCGGCCGCTTGTTGCTGTGGCCACGGTTTGCCCGGCCATCGATCTTGCCAACTGCGCCGACGCGCTGCACGAGACACCCAACTTGATTTACGAACGCCATTTTCTGCGCGCGCTGATGCAGCACTTCCACCACAAAGCCGCGCTGTTTCCAGGCGTCTATCGGAGCGATAACATCGGTCCCGTGCGTTCGATCCGGGAGTTCGACCAGAAGATTGTCGCGCCCCATTGCGGCTTCAGCGATGCCGACGACTACTACTATCGCGCCGCCAGCGCTCGTGTCATCGACGGCATTGCTGTTCCCGACGCTCGTTCTTCGCGCGCAGGACGATCCATTTATTCGTCTCATTCCTGAAACCCGCGAACGAATCCTTGCCAATCCGCACATTGAACTCATCGAGCCGCGCCACGGAGGCCATTGCGCATTCCTCAGCCGCCGTTCCGCTGACGGCGTCCACTGGGCTGAGGCCGCCGTGATCCGATACCTTCAGAGCGTGACTGAAGCGACTTCTGGGACCGACGAATCGAGATTGCGGAATTAGTTTTCCGGCCCGCGATTCCGTCTGCTACCTTGGAGCGGGGCAAAACAAACATCGTTGCGAACGAAGAAAGCACGCGTGGGTAACAGCGATGGATTTGATCGATCGGCTCGCCGAGCATAAGACTCTGTGCGCGGCGCCTCGCGAAGAGCTCGCCTGGCTGGCGGCGCATGGGAAGCTGCACCACCTTGAGGCTGGCGATGTGCTTTCTCACAAGGGACAGCCAGTTGAGGGCATGCACATCGTTTTGTCGGGCTACGTTTCGCTGTCGGTGGATCGAGGATCCGGGCCGCAAAAGATGATTGAGTGGCGTACGGGCGAAGTGTCAGGAACGTTGCCTTATTCGCGGATGACCGTTGCGCCAGGGAACGCGATAGCCGAGGAACCTACCGAGATTTTGTCGATTCCGAGGGAAGAGCTTCAGGCGCTGACCCGCGAATGCTTTGTGGTGACGGGTATTTTGGTGCACACGATGCTTGATCGCGCGAGGCTTTTTACATCCGGCGATCTGCAGAACGAAAAAATGATCTCGCTGGGCAAGCTCTCGGCCGGCCTGGCACACGAGCTGAATAATCCCGCTTCGGCAATTGAGCGGAGCGCCGCGCTGCTTGAGGATCGGCTCGGAGCGGCGGAGACGGCGACACATGCGTTGGGCGCGGCACGGTTGAGCGATGCGCAACTTGCTGCCGTGGATTCGATTCGCGCAGCGTGCCTGGCGAAGACGGCACAAGGAGTGCGGTCGCCTATCGAGCAGGCGGATCGAGAAGAGGCTATTGCGGACTGGCTTGCAGATCGTGGGCTGGACACGAAAAGCGCGGACACGCTTGCCGATACTCAGGTGACTTTTGAGGCGCTCGACGAGCTTGCGGCGACTGTGCAGGGGCCGACACTGGACGCGGTTTTGCGGTGGGCTGCGGCGGGATGCTCGGTGCGCAATCTGGCTGCGGAGATTCAGGATGCGGCGATGCGCGTGTCCGGCCTGGTGATGGCCATCAAGGGATTCACGCACATGGATCAGGCGATGGTTGCTGAGCCGGTGGAGCTGGGACCGAGCCTGGGAAACACCGTCACTGTGCTCAGGGCGAAAGCAGGGCAGAAGTCCGCGGCGGTTGCAATTGAATTGGAAGCGGGCCTGCCACGCGTGCGCGGATTCGCAGGCGAGCTGAACCAAATATGGGGAAACCTGATCGATAACGCTCTCGATGCGGTGCCGGATGGGGGCCGCGTTGAAGTGGAGGCGAAGCGCGAGGGTGAGCGCGTCGTAGTGAGCGTCATCGACAATGGACCCGGCATTCCGGCGGCAATCCGCGAAAGCATCTTCGATCCGTTTTTTACAACCAAGCCGATGGGCCAGGGCACTGGTCTTGGGCTGGACATTGTCGGCGACTGGTTCGCCACAACGGCGGAACCATTGAAGTGGAATCGCGACCGGGCCGCACGGAGTTTCGGGTCAGGTTGCCGATTGCCGAGACCGGAAGCGAAGGAATGGCGCAATGAATAAGCCGATTCTTCTCATTGTGGATGACGATCCGCAGGTATTGGCTGCGGTGCGCCGCGATCTTCGCTCCCGATACAGGGAGAGCTACACGGTGATGAGCGCGGCATCAGGTGACGATGCGCTGAATGCCATGCGCGAGCTGAAGAGCCGCGGAGACTCGCTGGCCATGCTGATTTGCGATCAGCGCATGCCGGGAATGATGGGCAGCGAGGTGTTGGCGAAGTCGCGGCCGATCTACCCGCTGGCGCGCAGAGTTTTGCTGACTGCTTACTCGGATATCGACGCAGCGGTGAAAGCGATCAATGAAGCGCACCTTGATCACTATCTTTCGAAGCCGTGGGATCCTCCTGAAGAACGGCTGTTCCCGGCGGTCGACGATTTGCTGGATGCATGGCAGGCCGAGTCTTTGCCGGAGGCGAAGGGACTGCGACTGGTGGGCCATCAGTGGTCGCCGCAATCTCATGCCATCAAGGATTTTCTGGCCAGCAATCTGATTCCTTATCGCTGGCTCGAGGTGACACGCGATGCGGACGCATGCACGCTGCTCGATGCTGCCGGCGTGAGCACCGAGGGACTTCCGGCGCTGTTCTTCGACGACGGATCGCCGGTGATGCGCAATCCCGATCCGCGGCAAGTGGCGGAACGGCTGGGCAAGCCGATGACAGCCGCGTTCGAAGTGTACGATCTGGCGATTGTCGGAGCAGGTCCGGCTGGGCTTGCTGCCGCCGTGTACGGTGCGTCGGAGGGGCTGCGAACGATTTTGCTCGATCGCCACGCGCCGGGCGGCCAGGCGGGCACGAGTTCGCGGATCGAGAACTATTTGGGATTTCCTGCGGGCGTGAGCGGAAGCGAGTTGACGCGGCGCGCGCTCTCTCAGGCGCAGCGGCTGGGCGCGGAGTTTCTGGTGCCGCTGGAAGTGACGGGAATGTCGATCGAGGGCGGATACAAGCGGCTCACGCTCGGCGACGGCCGGCAAATCGTAGCACGGGCGCTGCTGGCGAGCACTGGGATGTCGTATCGCGAACATCCTGCGACGGGTATTGCGGAGCACACCGGCGCGGGCGTTTATTATGGCGCGGCAACCACTGAAGCGGCGGCCTTTCGCGACCGGCGAGTGCTGGTTGTAGGCGGCGGAAACTCGGCGGGGCAGGGCGCGATCTATTTGGCGCGCTATGCAAAGGAAGTGGAAATTGTGGTACGCCGCGAAAGCTTGCGCGACACCATGTCGCAGTATCTGATCGAACAGATCGAGAAGACGCCCAACATACGCCTTCGGCCCGGCACTGAAATCGAGCGCGTGGAGGGCGACGGACATGTTGAGAGAGTCACGCTCAAGTCGCTTGCTGATGGATCGATGCTAACTGAGGACGCGGACGCGCTCTTTATCTTCATCGGCACGAGTCCCAGGTGCGGCTGGCTAGCTGCCGATGTGTTGCGCGACGCTAAAGGATTTGTGCTCACGGGCCGCGATCTGATGGCAGCTGATGGATACGCGCGCATCTGGAAAGAGCAGCGCGATCCGCTCATTTTGGAGACCAGCGTTCCCGGCGTATTTGCCGCGGGCGACCTTCGCGCCGGCGCGATGAATCGCGTGGCGTCCGCTGTAGGCGAGGGATCGATGGTGGTGCGGCTGGCCCACGAGTATCTGGCGCTGACGTGAGGATCGAAATATTCGAGCAACGGAATCCGCTGTCATTGCAGGTTCCGGGGCCTGCGCGCAAATGCCGAATTGGTGAAGAAAAAGCTACAATGAAGAGCGTGGGCGAGTAGCTCAAGTGGATAGAGCATCAGCCTTCTAAGCTGAGGGTTGTGGGTTCGAGTCCCGCCTCGCCCACCATGCGCGGGATGGTCCTTCGACTGCGCTCAGGATTTCGCCTGCGGACTCCCGCTTCGCTCACGCCCGCACAGCGGCTCAAGTTCGAGTCCCGCCTCGCCCACCATGCGCGGGATGGTCCTTCGACTGCGCTCAGGATTTCGCCTGCGGACTCCCGCTTCGCTCACGCCCGCACAGCGGCTCAAGTTCGAGTCCCGCCTCGCCCACCATGCGCGGGATGGTCCTTCGACTGCGCTCAGGATTTCGCCTGCGGACTCCCGCTTCGCTCACGCCCGCACAGCGGCTCAAGTTCGAGTCCCGCCTCGCCCACCATGCGCCGCGAGAAAAGCCCGAATACGCCGTAAGTATAGTGACTGCATTATGATTGGCTGGAAGAGCAATTCTCCAGTTCATCGCGGCGAATGGCGGAGCGTGAAGTGGCACTTTCTTGAGGAAAGAACCACTTTGCAAAAGAGGCTTCGTCCGAAAGTAAGTGGAGAACCTCTGGACGGGCCTGTAGCTCAACGGTTAGAGCAGGGGACTCATAATCCCTTGGTTGGGGGTTCAAATCCCTCCGGGCCCACCAGCCTTCGCCCGCTATGGCGGGCTTCGGCTCGGCATGCCAGCCCGCTTTTGGCTCGGCGTGCGAACCGCCCCGCCCTGCAGAGTGGCTATGCGAAGGCGAGGTTCAGGTTTTCGATGGCCTCGTCGATTTCCTGACGGTTCTTGAAGCCGACGGTTACTGCGTCAACGCCTGCGTTACGGAAGGCAAAGCGCATCGCGTCGACACGATCGCTGTGCTGCGTGAAGGCGCCATTGCCGATCAGTTTCATACTGATGACACCCATGCCATCCTTCTTGACCTGCTGAACGTGTTCGAACGACCTCGGGAACGCACTGCGGATTGTTGTTGTCTTCCCAGGTCGGTCCGTCCATGCGCGTGCCGTTGTGATTCATGCGGATCATGGCCACTTGCAGCCAGGGATTGCCGGGCATCTGGCGCAGGGCCGGCAGGCCGTGGACGCTGGCGCCGCGCGAGAGGATCGACTTTTTGGCCTGGAACTTCTCAATGCCCTCCTGCCAGCGCTTTGTGGTCTCGACCCAATCCGGGCGAGTGCTGCCAGTGGAGAAGCATGATGTCGAAGTATTCGGTGTTGGAGGTGCGGAGCATGTCCTCGAAACGCTGCTCGGGTTCGGCGTCGGAATCCGTCGTCACCTTGGTCATGAGGACGTAGCTGTCGCGGGGGAAGGGCTTGAGCGCTTCTCCGAGCATGGCGGGCGTTACGTAGGCTTCAGCGGTTTCAAAGAAGCGGATGCCGTGATCGTAGGCATATGCGACGAGGTCGGAGAACTCTTTCTGGCCGAGCTGCGCCTGCACATAACCGTTATTGCTGCCGGTGCCGAAGGCGAGGCGCGTGACCTTTACGCCGGATTTACCCAGCGTGACCAAACTCGATGCGGCTGCCTGCTCGGCATGCAGAGGCAGGTTGCCCATGCCGGCGATGGCGCCGGCTGCGGCGGTAGTTTTGAGGAAAGTTCGTCTGGAAATCGGCATGATAATTTTGCCCTCCGCCCCTTGAACAAGGGGGCTTGCCAGTTGGCCGAATGTTAGCACAGGTCCGGAAGGTGCAGGTAGATGCTGAGGAAGGTGTGCGGGCGAAGTTGGCAATTTGCCAGCGCAGAATTCCAGCTAGCAGAATTCTGCCTATCTGGCTTTTTCCGCGGCGGCAGGCTTTGAATTTGGGCGCATGGTTGTAATGGCGACAACGCTGGCCAGAACAAATAGACCGCCGGCGATGGTGCGGAGCCCGAGGGGCTCGCCTCCCAGCCAATAGCCCAGCAACACGGCGACAACCGGGTTGACGTACGCATAGGTTCCAACTTTGGTGGGCGATTCGTGGTGCAGCAGCCAGACGTAGGCCGTGAATCCTGCGATGGAGCCGGCGAAGACGAGGTAGATCAATGCGATCCACGCGGAGGTGGAGACGGCAGAGAGATGGAGGCCGCGACCTTCGCCGCGCAGTGCGGCGACAACTGCGAGCATGATTCCGCCGGCGAGCATTTGCGCGCCCGAGCTCATGATCTTTGAAGAAGGAAGCGGCAGCTTGCGCGAGAGCGCCGAGGCTACCGACCAGCCGACGGCTCCGATGACGAGCGCGATGGCGCCTGCTTTGTCGATCGCGGCGCCACCGAGATTGCCCAGAAGGTGCGACGGGATCACGAGGACTGCTACGCCTGCGAGTCCCGAAAGGAGGGCGAGAGCCAGGCGAATTGTGAGGCGCTGCGTGCGGAGAATGAGAATCTCAGACAGTGCCATGAAACCGGGAATGGTGGCGAGAATTACGGCGGCGATGCCGGAGGGAACGCGCTGCTCGGCCCAGAAGAGGAGGCCGTAGTCGACGACGAAGATGAGGAACGCAAGCACGAAGGCAGAAAGCCACTGGCGGGCAGTCGGCCGGCGCTCGCGGTGCGTGACTGCCCAGAGAAAAACCAGCAGGCCCGCGGCCAGGAATCGCATGGCGCAGAAGAGAAACGGCGGGAACTCGCTGACGCCAACGCGGATCGCGAAGAAGGTCGATCCCCAGACGAAATAGATAATCGCAAAGGCCAGGAGGATCTTCCAGCGAGCGGGTTTTATGGCGGTTTCCATAATTTTTCCTTAGACTACGACGCCGCGATTCCTCTGCTGACGTTCTTTCTTCATCACCAACTATGCAGCCACTCTGCGTCGCGGCCGATGCGCACTGGGGCGCGGAAGAGCTCGCTGAGACGCGACTCGGTCAGGAGCTCATCGCGCGGTCCGTCGGCCACGATGCGGCCATCGCGCATGAGGATGATGCGGTCGATTTCGGGGAGTATATCGCCGAGGTGATGCGTAACCATGACCAGTCCCGTGCCTTCACGAGCCAGACCGCGCAGAGTTTCGCGCAGTTCGCGCTGTGCAGCCAGGTCGAGCGCGTTGGAGGGCTCGTCGAGCAGGAGCTGTTGCGGGCGGTGAACGAGGGCGCGGGCAATCAGGATGCGACGCTTTTCTCCGGCTGACATTGTGCCGACGAGTTGTTCGGCGAGGTGCGTGGCTTCGATGCGTTCGAGAGCCTCACGCGCCCGCGCGCGCATTTCATCGGTGACATGGAGATTGGGCCACAGCGTGGATGCGGAAAAGAAACCGGCGATTACCGCGTCGAGACCGGACGTGACGGCAGTGCGCTCGCCGGGCAGTTCGGCGCCCATTGGCCCGGCGCTGACTACGCCGAAGTGACGGCGCAGCTCGGTCAGATCCCAGCGCTCGCGGCCGAAGATGCGGACGAGCATGCCCGGTTGAACGATGGGATAGAGCTGGCAGGTCATGGCGAGAATGAGCGTGGATTTGCCGCAGCCGTTCGGCCCGAGGATGGCGACGTGCTCGCCGGCGCGGATGCTGAGATTCACGTCGTGCAGAACAATGCGATCGCCGCGCGCGACATTGACCGCGCGCATTTCGAGAAAGGTTTGCGAGTTGATTTCGTTGTCACTCATGTAGCAGATGCTCGCGTCGCACCTCTGTTAGATTAAATGGGCTAGATTAAATGGGCTGCATTAAATGGGGCTGAAACCATGAGCGATTTATCGAGCGGCAGCATTCCTCGCGGGTTTCGTTTTGCGGCGGTGAAGGCCGGCCTGAAGGCCAGCGGGCGGCCCGACTTCGCCGTGATTGTGGCGGATGAACCGGCGAGCGCGGCGGCGGCGTTTACGTCGAACCGAGTGATTGCGGCGCCCTTGATTGTGGACAAGGAAAATTTGAAGCGCGACTGGCGGTCGCGTGCGAGTGGCGGCCATCAACGCGGGCAATGCGAACTGCGCGGCGGGCGAGGCCGGGTTGCAGGCCGCGCGCGCGACATGCGCTGCTGTTGCTCGGACATTCGGCTGCCGAGCGGAGGAAGTGTTTCCCTCGTCGACCGGGATTATCGGCGTGCCGCTGCCGGCGGAGAAACTGATTGCTGCGCTGCCCGAGCTGGCTGCGAGTCTTGGATCCGACGCGAGTCATTTTTCGGAAGCGGCCCACGCGATTCTGACGACGGATCTGGTCGAGAAGATGGCCTTTGCGCGGCTGGAAATAAAGGGTGGCGGCGGAGCCGTGCAAGAGGTGAGGATTGCCGCATTCGGAAAAGGCTCAGGAATGATTCATCCACAGCTTGTGCCACACGCGACAATGCTGGTTTACGTTCTGACCGACGCGGCGGTTGAGCCTGCGGATCTTGACGGCTACCTTCGCGCCGCGGTTGAGGTCAGCTTCAACCGGATTTCGGTGGATGGCGACACATCGACGAACGACACCGTGCTGCTGCTCGCATCGGGCGCGAGCGGCGTGAAGATTGGCGCGGGTGACGCGGCATTTGCGGCCGCGCTAACTGAGGTGTGCACTTCACTGGCGCGGCAGGTTGTGGCTGACGGCGAAGGCGCGACGCATGTGGTGGAGCTGCGCGTTGGCGGTGCGGCCAGCGACGCCGACGCACTGCGCGTGGCCAAGGCCATCGCTCATTCGCCGCTGGTGAAGACGGCGTGGGCGGGCTGCGATCCGAACTGGGGCCGGCTTGTGGCCGCGATCGGATACTCCGGCGCTCAGGTCGATCCGGGACGCATCGACATTCGCTTCGGCGAGTTGCAGATTTGCCGCGACGGCGGGCGAGCGGCTGAGTTCGACGAAGCTGCCGCACACGAATACATCAGCCAGCGGGAGTTTTCGATTTCGATTGATCTGAATCAGGGACGCGGATCGTGCGTTTTCTGGACGACGGATCTGACCGCGCAATATATCCACATCAACGCTGATTATTCGACGCTAGGGCCGCGAGCGGAGCTTTCCCCGGTCCCCAAAAGCGAGGGACCGGGGGCACCCCTTAAAGGATGATGGGACGGACTGAGGCCGGTCGTACTGGGGCCGGTCTGGGTTTTCAGGAACGGCGAACTGTTATGAGAGTGATGAGGCTGCCCAGGACGACGCCTGCGGCAAGGAAGATGCCCGCTGCCTGCAGGGGGTTCTTCTTGATTGCATGGCGGGTGTCGTGAATCGCGTCCTCGGCGACATCGCGTCCCTTGTTCACGGCGCGGATCGCCTGTTGAATGCCATCTTCCACGGCATCGGTCACGATTGACTTGATGCGGTTGGCGTCATTGAGAATGTCATCCACCGATAGTTTGTCGACTGAGATGTTCGCCATGAGCTTGCTCCTTGATCTCGCTACTGGGATCTACCTACTTGGGCTACCTATGTGATGTGATCCGGACGGCTGATGTTGTATAGCCGGGCAATTCTCGGGGCCTAAAGGCCGGGCTTTCAGGCCGGTTCGGGCTACGTGGACAGGAATAGGGCCGAAAGGCACCTACTCCATCTACTGTATCCCAAGCGGGGCGCGGCTTCATCCCGATCAGGCTGCGGCTATCTGGCGCGGGGATGGGTGCGGTCGTAGACAGCGGTCAATTGCGCGGTGGTGAGCTGGGTGTAGCGCTGAGTGGTTGAGAGGCGCTCGTGGCCGAGCAGCTCCTGAATGGCGCGAAGGTCGGCGCCTTCTTCGAGCAGATGAGTTCCGAAGGCATGGCGCAGAGTGTGCGGGTGAACGTCGGAGGAAAGCCCGCGCAGGATGGCGATGCGCTTGACGATGCGGCCGACGCTGCGGGTGGTGAGGCGGGCCTGACCACCTTTTGCGAGGCCACGCAGCTGCAGATTGAGAAAGAGCGCGGGCGTGTTCCGGAGACTCGGCCGGCGGCTTTGCTTTCTTTTTGTTCGTCGCCCGCGGCGAGGCGGGCGGAGCGCTCGACGATGTAGGCACGGAGTGCCTCGGCGGCTGTGTCGCCTAGTGGAACGTAGCGCTGCTTTTGCCCTTTGCCGCGGACCAGGATCGCTTCATTGGCCCAGTGAATGTCGTCGAGATCGAGCGTGGTCAGTTCCGCGTTGCGGATGCCGCAGCCGTAGAGCATCTCGAGAATCGCCTTGTCGCGCGCGGGCCAACTTGAGGCATCGTCGAGCACGGTATCGACCACGCGATTCAACTGCTCGATGGAAGGCACGCGCGGCAGATGTTTAGGCAGGCGCGGAGTGGAGACCAGCGATGCGGCGTTCTGCTCGATGTGGTGAGCGCGGGCCAGCCACTTGAACCAGCTCCGAATGGAAGCGAGCGCGCGAGCCGCGGAGGCCTTCGATAGTCCACGATCGTAAAGCGTGCCGAGATAAGAACGGATGTGCGTGTGTTCGATGCGGATGACGGTCAGGCGGGGATGGTGACCGTGGAGCCACGCAGCGAAATCGTGCAGCTCGCGCCGGTAGGCGCGCACGGTGTGAGCCGATGCGCCGCGCTCGGCGTTGAGGACGTGCAGGTATGCATCGACCAATTCCGCGATTTTGAGCGCGGCAATTTTGGAGGCGACGCGGTTTGGAAGCGGCGGATTCGGAGGCGACAGGCGGAGCGGCTGTTGCGCTCATGGTGTTTCCTCGCCGGCGCTGTGCGGCACGACAAGACGCGGGCCGGGGAGCGGGGCGGCATCGGCGTTGGAGCCGGCCAAATGCCGCGATCCGCGTGGATGATGCATGCGGTGCACGGCCTTCAGGCGGCCGAGCGCCAGGTGCGTGTACACCTGCGTGGTGGAGATGTCGGCGTGGCCGAGCATCATCTGCACGCTGCGCAGGTCGGCTCCGTGCTCGACCATGTGCGTGGCGCAACTGTGGCGCAATCCGTGCGGGCTGGTGGATTGGTTCGACCTTTTCACCATGCTCCAAATCCATTGCCGGGTGAGCGGCATGCCACGAAGAGACAGGAAGAGCCGCGCGCGGTCTTGCCTCGCTGCTCTGTTTCTACGGGCCGAGCTGATGCGTTCCAGGTGTGGGCGGCCCTCGCGCAGATATTGTTCGAGTGCCTGAATTGCCGAGCGGCCCAACGGCACTATGCGTTCCTTGTCACCTTTGCCGCGAACCTGCACGCGGCCGGCATCGAGGCCGAGATCGCTGACGCCGAGCGACGTGACCTCGGAGACGCGCAGGCCACCCGCATAGAGAAGCTCGAGAATGGCGTGGTCGCGCAGCGCTGTCGCTTTGGCCTGTGGATGCGTGGCCGCCATGTTCGCGCGCTCCAGCATTTCTGCCACTTCGGGCTCGGCAAGCGATTTGGGCAGAACCTTCCAGGCTTTCGGCGACTCGATGTTGACGGTTGGGTCGTGATGGATGCGGCGGTCCAAAAGGAGCCATTTGTAAAAGCCGCGCAAACAGCTCAGCTTGCGCGCCGCGGTGCGGGAGTCGATGTTGTGATTGCGCAGGTGATCGAGAAACGCGGAGACATCGGCCTCGGCTGCTTTAAGGAGCACGGTGTTGCGCTCCTCGAGCAGCTCGGCGAAGATGCGCAGGTCGCTGAGGTAGGCCTCGCAGGTGAGCGGGCGAAGTCCTTTTTCCACACGAAGATAGGCTGCGTAGTCTTTTAAGAGGGCGAGATTGTTTCGAGCATTCACACCTACGATTATCGGCGTGCTGAACTTGCGACGGGAGAGAGATGGGACGTTACCGTACCTTCTTCACCACGGGATCAACATTATTAATACAAGTTATGCCAACGAGCGCCCGCGTAAGACTTTTAAGCGAGCGCTCGCGGATTTTGCATGATTGGATCAGTATCCCGGAGGCGGGGGTGGTGGTCCACCGCGGAAAGTTTGTTCGTAGCCGGCGCGGAAGCCGTGCCGGTACTCCTCAAATGCCGGAGGGGGCACTGGTGGGTTACGGAAGCGAGGGTGACGCTGCACGTCGGGTGCGAAGCCCTTGGCGATGTCGCGGCGTGCAGCTTCAACTCCATTTTGATAGCCCTGTTGAGCGGCTGGACTGAACGCGGCCGGTGGCGGTGGGGGAGCGTATACGACCGGCTGAGGATGCGAACAGGCGGCGAGAGCAAGTGGGAGAGCCAAAGCAATGAGGCCTGCAATCTTTCGGGGGGTCATTTTTCAAAAACCTCAACAGTTGGATTGGATGTCCCGCCCTTGCTGCGGCGCGACGGTTGGAGGTTTGAACCCGAGGTTGCCGAAAGTGTTGCGCCGCGCCTCGCGGGACGGAAGTTCCTCATTGCCGATGAAGGCTCGTTCGCGTCTTCCCATTTCGGCTTCTACAACAAAAGTGTTAGTCAGCGGCCATTGAAGATGCAGCCGGCGGAAAACTTTCGTTCCCTATCATTCAGTACGCGAAGGAATTAGATTGGTTTCTAACTATATAAGTTTCAATGCGTCGGCGGATCATGAAGTGGAAATGGCAAATCCCGGCAGTTCCAGGCGTTGTCATCGCCATTCCAGCTGTTTTATTGGGCGCCGCGACTGCGTTTTGGATCGCACCAGGCGTCGTTTCAAACGGTAGCCGGTCGCATGCGTCAGGCGCTTCTCTTCTTACTATCGCCGCCATAGGAATTCTGGCGCTGATTGTTGCTCTGCTCGTTCTACTGAATGCGCTTGGAGAACGGCGCTACCAGATGGAGCGCGAGATGCTGGAAGCTTTTCTGGAACATATTCCCGACAATGTATTTTTCAAGGACCGCGAGAGCCGATTTGTGCGCGTCGGGCGGGCAATGGCCAATTATGTCGGGCTGTCTAGTCCGGCGGAAGTGGTGGGCAAGGCCGACTGCGACATCTTCAGCGCGGAACATGCGCGCGAAGCTTTCGAGGACGAACAGCAGATTATGCGAACCGGTCAGGCGAAGATTGGAATCGAGGAAAAGGAAACCTGGCCGGATGGCCACGAGAGCTGGGCGCTGACTACCAAGGTGCCGCTGAAGGACAAGCGCGGCGGGATTATTGGGACCATGGGCATCTCCCATAACATTACGGACCGGAAGCAGGCGGAAGTATGGGTGCAGTACATGTCTCTGCACGATTCGCTCACCGGGCTGCCCAATCGCGTGCTTTTGGAGGATCGTCTTGGCCAGGCAATTGCGCTCTCTTCACGCAATGGAAAATCTGTGGCCGTGCTCATGTTCGATCTGGATCGTTTCAAGAGCGTGAACGATTCCTTTGGCCACTTTGTGGGTGACCGTCTTCTGCAATCGGTATCGGTGCGGCTGCAAGCCTGCCTGCGCGCGAGCGACATTGTTGCGCGGCTCGGCGGAGATGAATTCGTAATTGGCATCGGAATGGCTGACGGCAACCGGGAGATCGAAACCGTTGCAAGGAAAGTGCTGGCCGCGTTGAACGACCCGTTCAATGTCGAAGGCCACGAACTACAAATGAGCGCGAGCATCGGCATCTCGGTATTTCCCTCCGATGGAGACAAAGCGGGGACGCTAGTACAATTCGCGCATTCCGCGACGTATGAAGCCAAAAAGAAAGGGCGCGGGATTTATTCTTTCTTTGCGCCGCAGCTTACTGAGGTGACGCGACGCCGCCGCAAGCTCGAGAAGGACCTGCGTCACGCATGCTCGCGCGGCGAGTTTGTTCTGCATTACCAACCGCTCGTCTCAGTCAGTTCAGGACACATCACGGGGGTTGAGGCGTTGTTGCGCTGGAATCACCCGGAGGAAGGGCTGATCGCTCCCGGCGAGTTCATTCCACAGCTGGAAGAGCTGGGGTTGATGGTCGAGGTGGGGAACTGGGTTTTGAGGACGGCCTGCCTTCAAAACATGGCGTGGCAAAATGAAGGACTTCCGAAGGTTCGGGTGACGGTGAACGTTTCGTCACAGCAGGTTTACCGCGGCGATATCGTAGAGACCGTGAAGAAGACATTGCGCGAAACAGAATTGGACCCCAAATGGCTGGACCTGGAACTGACTGAAAGCCTGACGCTGGATGATTCAGAGGCCACGGTCAAGGTGATGCGAGACCTGAAACGAATCGGGGTAGGTCTTTCTCTGGACGACTTCGGCACTGGTTGGTCGTCGTTGTCTTATCTTCGGAGATTCCCGATCGATCGCATCAAGATCGATCGATCGTTCATGCGCGACGTCGCCTCAAAACCCGCGGCTGCGGCGGTGGTGAGCGGCATCCTGAGCCTCGGTCGAAATCTGGGGTTGGAGTGCGTTGCCGAGGGAGTGGAAACGCAACAGCAGCTTGACTATCTGAAGAGGCAGCGGTGCACTGAGATGCAGGGTTTTCTCTATAGCCCGGCGGTGCCGAGCGCGGAATGCGGCATGCTGCTTCGCGCAGGGAAGTCTGCGGTGACGGACGTCGCGGATTCGCCCGATGACCACTTTTATTCCGACGACTATTCGCTGAAGCTAGTTAGGTAGACCGTTCTGCGGTGCCGGTTTAGATTCGAGACACCGATCACCAACTCCATGTGTAGCCGATTCTCGTGGTTGTGTACCAGGGAACCGTGGGGATCTTGTTGTAGCTCTCCTGAATCCAGATATTGTTGTGGTCGTTGAAATGATGCGGCCGGAATTCGTGCCGTTATCCGCGCCTATGCTGCCGGGAATGCTACCTCGTCATCCATCATCCTGCCGCGTTTCCGACGCGAGGACAGTTTCAATTTCACGCGAAAAGTCGATTCAATCTTTTCGTGCGATTGTTCGCGATTCAAGACTCCGGCCAATCCCATCAAGGCTTCGGAGGCGCAAGCCGGGCACTGCTCCGCGCAATTTCCTACGCAGTTGCAATCTTCGCAGAGATACGCATTGGCCAAGGGCATGTACTGTATTGAGAGAAGCGTCATCTATCAACCTCGTATATCTAGAATTGGACAATATTTGTCATCAATATTGGTCCGCAATGAATCGATCACTTTGCCGGACGCGGTGCCGCAGCGCCTTAGTGCGCGGCTTAGCAATTCAAGAAAATATTGTGAATCGGCAGACCGAAAAGTAGGGGGAAAGGGCTGCAAGCCGACGATGCAGTTCCACTCTGACGATCAATCAATGTCCGGTGATGAACTGTCGATTTCAGGATCGTATGTGGAGCGCGTATCGGCAAGACAAACGAGGAGCCGTCACATTACGCGAGGCAGGCCAACGCATTCCCACGGTAACCTGGAGCGATGGCATTTTGAGGCTGCCTAGGCCCCGATTCTGCGACTTCATCTACATTCGCAATGGTTTGCGGCGGGTATTCCTACTCCCCTGTTAGTACCCTTACACCTATATGCGGGTGGTTATTTCGCGAGTGTGGTGTACCGATAGGTGAACCTGAGAATGCGGGGATGAGTGCGCTGCATCACTGCACCTTGAGCGTCACGATTTCAGGCTTCAGTTGTCCGTCCGATTTCATCGTCAAAATTCCGATCGTAACTGGAAGCTCGAAGCGACGCGGGCCGCAGGAGCCGGGGTTGAAATAGAGGACGCCTTTCTTTGTGACGAAATTGGGAACGTGAGTGTGGCCGTGGAGGACCGCGGCAAATTTGGCTGCCGCAGGATCAAGGTGCAGGGTCTTGAGGTCGTGGAGCATATAGATGTAGAGGCTGGGTCCAGGCGGGTTTTCGATCAGGACGACTTCGGTTTCGGGCAGCTTGCCGCAAGCGCCTTCTCGGTCGACGTTGCCGCGAATGGCGGTGACGGGAGCGACTTTGGCGAGCTCGGTCAATATAGAGGCATCGCCAACGTCGCCGATATGCAATATGCGGTCGACGCACTTGAGAGCGGGGGCGACTTCAGGGCGAAGGAGACCGTGGGTATCGGAGATGATTCCGAGCTTCACGTTTCCAGAATAAGCTGCGCCGGCGGAGGTAGGCTGAGAGAAGGCACATACGCAAATTGCGATGAACGAAAACCCTGAACCCAAGCGCGTCCCCGGCCGAACCAACTGGCGGCAAACGCTGGCAGCTTACACCGAGCCGCGCGTCTTGCAGGTGCTTGCACTTGGTTTTTCAAGCGGCTTGCCGCTGCTGTTGACTTACTCAACTCTTTCGGCGTGGCTTTCGACAGTCGGCGTGCGGCGCGCAGCGATCGGCGCTTTCGCGCTGGTTGGTACGCCCTATGCATTCAAGTTTGTGTGGGCTCCAGTGATGGATCGCGTGCCTCCGCCATTGCCTTTGGGACGGCGGCGCGGTTGGGGAATCACCATCCAGATCCTCCTGATCGGCGCGATTCTTTGTCTGGGATCGAGCAATCCAAAACACAATTTGCCCATGATGGCCGCGCTGGCGTTGGTGGTCGCATTTCTATCGGCGAGCCAGGACATTGTGATCGATGCCTGGCGAGTAGAGAGCATGAACGCGGATCAGCAGGCTTCCGGGGCTTCCATGGTTCAAGCCGGCTACCGCGTCGGCATGCTGGTTTCCGGGGCGGGCAGCCTTTTGATCGCGGACTATGCCGGGTGGTTCGCGGCCTATGCCACCATGGCGGCGCTTGTCGCGGCTGGACTCGTGGTGTTCTTGCTGGCTCCGGAACCGAAGGTGCCGACGGAAACGTCGCGCGCGGTGGAATCGGGCTGGGATGCGGTTCGCCAGGCGCTTTCGAGGGCTGTCATCAGTCCCTTTCGCGATTTTATGCAGCGGCCGCTTTGGCCCCTCATTCTTGTCGCCATCTTCGGATACAAGCTGGGCGAGGCGATGGCGGGAGTGATGTCGACGCCTCTCTATATATCGTTGCGATTCTCTCTACCTGAGATCGCTGCCGCATCGAAAGTGTTCGGATTTTTCTCGATTGTGGCCGGGGTGATGCTGGGCGGAGTCGTGACGACGCGGTACGGAATCCTTCGCTCGCTGATCCTTTGTGGGATTTTGCAGTCGGCGGGGAACCTGTTTTTTGTCCTGCAGGCTGTTGGTGGACATCACATCGGCTATCTGGCCTTATGTGTCACCGCCGAGAACATCACGGGCGGAATGGCAGGGACCGCGCTGATCACTTATATTTCGAGCCTATGCTCGCCCGGTTTCACGGCGACAGCGACTCAGTACGCGCTGCTTTCCTCGATTACATTGCTTGGCCGCACCGTTGTGGCGTCTTCAGGGGGATGGTTGTCAGAGAAGATGGGCTGGCCATGGTTCTTCGTGATGACGAGCGTCGTGGGACTGCCGGCACTTCTTCTTTTCCCCCTGGTCGTACGGCGTAACGATCTCAATGAGGGAAGGCCCGCTCTCGGTAGCGCAGAGGCCGAGCCGGAAGATCCGGTCCCGTCTTAGAAATGTGACCGGGGAAATGTGGCAGGAGAAATGTAACCGGGCGGCGCATTTCCATGCGGGATTTCGCGGCCGTTGTCTCCGCAGAAAAGAAAAACGTGCGGAGGGCGGGGCAATTGAGCAGCACTCAAAGAAAGAATACAGCGACACGTGAGCGGGAATGGGGTTTAAGTGGAGATGAGAGTTCTTGCACAGGGGATTTTTGTGATTGTGGCGCTGGCAATGCCTGCGGCCGGTGTAGCGCAGGACGGGCGGGGCAACATGCATGCGGAGGCGGGACGGATTTTTGCGCTGGCCAACCAGGCGCGCGCGCAGGCGGGAGTGGGTCGGCTGGATTGGGATCCAGCGTTGGCGGACGCGGCCCTGCAGCACTGCCTGCGGATGGCGGCGGAAGGGCCAATCTCGCACCAATACAACGGCGAGCCGGACCTGAGCACACGGACGGCGCAGGCGGGCGCGCACTACAGCGTGATTGAGGAGAACGTGGCGATGGGGCCGTCGGCCGATTCGATCCACGAGCAGTGGATGCATTCGCCAGGGCATCGCGCCAACCTGCTCAGCCCGGATGTTGATCGCGTGGGCATAGCGGTGGTGGCTGCTCATGGTTCGCTTTATGCGGTGGCAGATTATTCGCGGGTTGTGGAGCAGTTGAGCGCTACTCAGGTGGAGGCGCGGGTCGCCGCGCTTATGCGCGTGAGCGGAGTGGCGATTCTGCGCGATCCAAGCGTGGCGCGAGCGGCATGCACGACGGATGAAGGAATGCCGCGGTCTGAACCAATGGCGCGCTTCGTGATGCGCTGGCAGGATGCGGACTTGACACAGCTTCCGCAGGCGCTGATGGACCGGCTTGCCAGCGGCAAGTATCGCCAGGCGGCGGTGGGCAGTTGCCCGGCGCAGGTGGCGGGTGGGTCGTTTACTGCGTATCGCGTGGCGGTGTTGCTGTATTAGCGAGTCAGCAAGTTGCGGGCGACGCGGTCCGAGACCGGGCCTCATCCGAAGTCCTGGTGGTCTTTCCAGAGTTCCTGCACGGGCAGGCGTGGAGGGCCGCAGACGAAGATGTCGGGATGGTCGACACTTTCTTCGTTTTTGACGCCTTCGGAGTTGCCGTTGTGTCCGGCCCAGCGGCAGCCGGTGAAAATTGAGTCGGCTTGCGCGCGCGTGAGTCCGATGACGATGAGCGTGGTGGGCGGAGGCGTTGGATAGCCACGGAACCATTCGGAGTTGTTGGTGCCGATCGGCTCAGGCAGTCCATAGGCGCGACCGAGGACATCAATGGCGCCGTACTCGCCGTAGTTGCCGGTGGTGATGCCGAGGTGCGCCTGCTGATCGGGCGGAAGCGAATCGCGGATCTGGGCGACGGTGCGGACGAGATCGTTCCAGCCGATTTCTTCGCGCAAGTCGTAGCTGTGGCTGAGCGCGTATTGCTTGAGCGGGCCGCTCGTCGCAAGAGGAAGAAACAGCGCGCATACGAAGGCGGAGATAAAGGCAAAGCCTGCGAAGTAGACGGACGCGACGGTGAGGCGGCCCCAGCGCGGAAGCGTGCGCAGCCAGCGCTCAGCGAGGACCGCGCCCATGGCGAGAAGCATGGGATAGGCCGGGGCCATGTAATAGTGACGGCCCTTGGCCATGAAGAAGAGCACGAGCGGAACGAGATACATGAAGGCGAGCATGCGGTAGCGGCGGTCGCGTAAGTAGCCGATGAGGCCGGCGATCCAGAGGGGCGCGGCGGCGAGGTTGGCGCAGATGAAGAATTGTCCGGTGAGGAACCCTTCGGCGCGGCCCTCGCCGACGTCGCGCATATGGATGTGCTGGAGGAAGGTGTAGGAGATCCAGTCATGGCGGGCGAGCCAGATGAGGTTGGGCAGGAAGATGAGGAGCGCGAGAGCGACGCCAGCCCAGAACCAGCCGGTGGCGAGGTAGCGGCGCGCGGGAGTGAGGACGAGCCCGGTGAGAATGCCAACGATGTAGAAGACGATGGCGTATTTGGTTTCGAGCCCGAGACCCAACGACAGCGCCGACAGCAAGAAACCAGCGCGGATTTTCCGACTTGAGAAGGCGGACGATGAAATAAGCGGTGAGCACCCACCAGAGGAGATCGAACGAAGTGTACTGAAATTCGTGGCCTTCGAAGATCTCGATTGGAGAAAAGCCGACGGCAAGAGCGGCCGTGACCTGAGCGAGGCGCGCGCCGCCGAGATGCTTGGCGATGAGACCGGCGAGGATGACGACCGCGGCCTGCGCGAGGACTGCGGAAAGGCGGAGGCCGACGAGTCGAGACACCGAAAAGCGCGAGGCCGATGTGCTCGATGAAGGGAGTGAACGGCGGGTAGGGAACGAATCCCCAGTCAAGATGGCGTGCGTCGGAGAGGAACTGAAGCTCGTCGCGATGAAAGCCGTAGCGATTGTTGGTGAGAAGATGAAGGAGCGCGATGGCGGCGGCGATGGCGATGAGGATGGCGAGGTCGGCCTTGCGGGCGGCGACGGGGGAAGATTTTTCGAGGGCGATCGAAGACAAAGCAGTCTCCTGAGGATTTTCCACTTCCTGTCCAGTCTACGCAGGCACTGCGGGAGCGATTCCGTTGCTTCGCTCGCGTGGCTGTGGAACGCGGACGGAGGCCATTCCGGCGGCGGTTGCGCCCTGGATGCCCATGTCAGTGTCTTCAAAGACGAGGCAATCTTTGGGAGCGATGCCGAGGCGGGCGGCGGCGGTGAGGAATGCGTCGGGTGCAGGCTTGGAGCGCGCGTAATCCTCGGAGCCGACAAGAATTGGGAACCTGTCGAGAAGGCCGACGGTGGTGAGCGACTTGACGATCGACTCGCGGGTGCTGCCGGAGACAACGGCAAACGGGATGCGGCCCTGTTGGGCGTCGATGTGTGCGAGAACTTCGGGAACCGGCTTGAGTTGCGGGAGAAGCCCATAGTAGAGATTCTCCTTGCGCTCGGCGACGGCTTCGATGGGCATTTTGAGGCCGTGCATCTGGTTCAGGGCGGCGATGATTTCGACGGGAGGCTTGCCGCCCCAGGAGTAGAAGAGATCTTCGTCGAGCGTGCAGCCCCACTCGCCGAGCGCCTGCTTCCACGCGATGTAGTGGAGCGGCATGGAGTCGACGATGGTGCCGTCGCAGTCGAATAGATAAGCGGCGAAAGTGCCGGAGGGCAGTTGAAGGTTCATCGGGCTCTTAGGTGGTTCATGAATTCGGTTAGGGTTCGTGCTGTCCCACCCTAAACGCAAACTACGCGTTTAGGATGGGGCACCCATTTTGTGCTGGGTTTAATGGTCGGCGACGGCTTCGGCGTGCGCGGGCTGTGATGCGCCGCCTTCGCCGGGCTTGGTCGGCTCCATTTTGAGCGCATTGTTGAAGCGGTTGAAGTAGTTGAAGAGGCCGATGGCGCAGAGCAGCTCGACGATTTCGCCTTCGGAATAGAAGCTGCGCAGCTCGGCGAACTGCTCATCGGTAACGGCGTTGGCATTGCGGGTGACGGTCTCGGCGAGACGCAGCGCGGCTTTTTCGGCCGGAGTGAAGTCGTCGCGTTGGGCCCAGTCTGCAAGGTGCGAGAGCTGGTCGTCGGTCCAGCCGAGGTTGCGGGCGAGGATGGTGTGGCTGGCGAGGCAGTAGGGCGTTTCGTTCACCTGGCTGGTGCGGACGATGATCAGCTCTTTCAGTTTTGTCGAAACGGTGCCGGTATTCAGGACGGCGGCGAAATGGGCCTGCATGGTCGCGAAGATTTCGGGCCGGTGAGCCATGACGCGGAACATGTTGGGCACATTGCCGCGCAGGGCAAAAGTCTTGTCGTAAAGAGCGGCAATTTCGGGGGCCAATTCGCTGCGGTCGACGCGGGAAATCCGGGACATTGCGCCTCCTCCTGGTGCGTTCTCATGGTATCGCTTCCCACCGTTTTCCGTAGAGGTTCCGGAATGGGTTTTTGGTCACGCGTGAGGTGATGCCGTGGGTTTTGACGGGCATTGCAGGCTCTGCTAACGTAATGGATGGACGACCTTAGCGCCACTCACTCCTCAGTAGCTCAATGGCAGAGCATTCGGCTGTTAACCGAAGGGTTGTAGGTTCGAGTCCTACCTGAGGAGCCAATCTATCCCCCGCATAAATACTGCACATTCTTGACTTCCCCTCCGAACTGTCCCTACGATTGTCCTAAACCCGTTTTGAGGGATTCACTAGAGCCCTTGGCGGGGGGAAGGACAGACCTTGTGAAATTCACCGTTTGGAGGCGTCACAACAGGGACGTTTGCGACAGCACCAGCCGCTACGAACCTCGGTGCGGCTGCCCGTTGCACGTTCAATTCGTCTGGAAGGGGGCCGCTGGCGTATTCGAGGGCAAGAAGCTCGCCTACCAGAACAAGTGGTCGTTGGAGACCCGTAGCTGGTCTGAAGCGCAGTCCAAAGTGAGGGACTTGGAGAAGCGCCTGAAGGACTTCGCCGAGGGCAAGGTAGTTCCGAAAGGCACGACCGTCGAAGCCGCATTGCAGGAGTGGTACAAATTCCGTGACCAGGACGGATTGGACAATACGAAGGCGAAACAGATGGGCGGCAAGCTCGTGGAGTGGTGCGAGAGAAACAACATTCTGTTGCTGACCGCTCTCACCACCGACAAGGTCATAAAATGGCGTCTGACGCTGCCGTTCCGTAGCGGGGACAGCAGCAGCTTGAGCGTTCACTGGTCTGTGATTAGTGGATTCTTTTCGTGGGCTGCGGGGATGGGCTACATCGAGAAGTCTCCAGTCCCGAACCCCGAGACAAATCCGCAATTTCGCATCCGTTATGAGAAGGCGGAAGTTAAGCCACGAACGGACATTTTGGTCGAAGTAGCCGCGACGGCAATCATAGCTATCGGCAATCCCCCGTCGGGATCAGAGCTCAGAAGTAGGTTGTCAGGCGTAAAGAAAAGCTCCTTGATGGTCCAATAGCATTTCCGGAGAACAGTCCTCCGAAGTCGATGACTTCGAGCTTATTGCTCAGGTTTTGGGCGTCGGCCTGTAGATTTACCGAGTATTTTTCGCGTTTGAAGAGGTCGGCTCCCGACGAGGCATTCTCCGTGAAGTAAGGGCTGATGCGACCGCGATTAAAATTGAGGTGATTCATCACGACCTGCCCGTATTCTGTGGCGTATTGCTCGGGAGTTAAATCCGGTTGAAACGGCAGTCCGCTATCATAGTCGCTTCCCAGGGCGATCCACAAGCGTGGGGCCACCCGATAACGCACTCGTGCGCGAATCGTTTGCCGCTGGTCCTGCGAATCGGGTGAATGCCCGGTGGTCTGAGTCAGCGCGGCGGAGGCATCATTCCCAAGAAACAAACCGCCAGTTACCGGATTGAAAGCGTTCCCCACTATGTAGGAGTAGCTTGCGATGCCGGAAAAACCTCTCCAGTCCTGAACCTCTAGTTTTCCCTCCGCACCGTAGAGAATGGCTTTCCTGAACGCAATCGGAAAGCTAATTCCGGTACTCAGGACTTGAGAGTCGTCGGCGTAGTTATTCACGTCGCGGCGGAACATATTCGCGTCGATCCGCAGTAGATTGAAAAGTACTTTCGTCAGGCCTAGCTCATAATAGCTGCCGTGAGAAGGCTGGACCGGAAAGTGCTACTGCGGGAACGCTGGTGTCCAAGGATTCCGCAGCCGGAGAACTGGACAAGAGTATGTTTTCGAAGGAAGGCGTCTGGAAGATACGGTCGTATGAGCCGTGAAGATTCAGACCGAGAGTTGGGAAGTAGCGCGACATGGCGACTCGTGGGCTCACCGCGTTCTGGTTCAACAGCAATTGGTAGTGGTCCCATCGCAGGCCTGCGTTGACCGTCCAGTTGCCGAGGCGGATCAAGTCCTGAATATAGGCAGATTGTTCGAGATCCGGGCGGGTGCCGGCAAAGGCAAAGGTTGTCGCGCCAGTGTCGAAGATGCCCAAAGTTATCGGGCACTGGGGGTTTGAAAGGTTGGCGCAGTCGGGCATCACGTAGCTGGTGTTTTCGTGCAGGAAGATCGCGTCGGATTCGACCCCCGCCTTCCATTCATTCCTTCCGTGATGGACGGCGATACTACCGTTGAAGTAAATCTCCTTGAAGTCATTGTTCTGGGTTGCAATGAGAGGCCAGGACGCCGGATTCGAATAAAAGCCGGTGGAGTTGTCCCGGGCCATGAACCGCAGCCAGCCTATCGTCTCGCCCGAAAAAATGTGCTGATAGGAGGCGCTCCCCATGGTTTCAAAGTTGTCGCCCGTCTGTAGCTGCCCCCCCGGAACGAACACGCAGTCGCTCGGCTCGTCCGCAGGCGGAACTGGCGGGCAGCCGACGTTGTTGTTTGAGTTTGGTAAATATGCGCCATTCTGCTGCACCAGTTCGTTGGGTATCTCATAGCGCGCGAGATCGTGGCGGACAATCAACGTGAGACGGTCTCGCTGGGTCAGGTCCCGCTCGTAGTTCGTCGAGAAACTGCCGATGGTGCCATTGTTGGTGTAGTTTTCCGGGACAACCGGGTTGAGATAGTGATCCGTCATATTGCCGGAGCCGCTCACGCCAAGCTTGTTGCCCTTCCATGTGTATTGATCCTGAGTATTGATCGCACCCGTGGCATAGGTGCCGCCGAAAAGGTGAGTTGCCCGTGAAATCCAGGATCTGAGCTTTTGAGTGTATTGACTTCAACGACGCCGCCCATCTTTCTTCCATACTCCGCGGGAATGCCGGCGGTATAGATCTCGAGTGATTCGATCTCATCGGCTTCGGCAGGCTCGGGGCCGAAGCTCGGCGATCGGTTGTCGGTGAGCGGAATCCCGTCCACAACAAATTGCGTCTGATATTCCGATCCGCGCGGATGCAGGACTGCATTGCCTTCATAGAGCCAGCCGGGTTCCGAGTTCACTAAGTCCTGCATGGAGCGGCCGGGCAGTGCGGTCAGTCGATGCTCAATCGTCTCCAAACCCATCTCATTGACCGAACCCGCACGGTACGGATCGATCAATGTGCCGGCTGCGCCGACCTTGACCGATTCAGAAACTGCACCCAGTTTGAGCCGAGTCGTGCGAACGAGGGGAAGCGCTGAGCGGATTTCAACCGACTCAGAATCCTCAGCAAATCCGTGCGCCCGGATCTGAACCTGGTAGATTCCATAGGGCAGGCGCTTAGCATCCAAGGTGCCCTGATCATCTGTGGAGAAAGCATGGCGATACTCGTTGCCCTGGCTGACAAGTTCAACCGTAGTCTTGAGGCCTAAACCAGTGGGATCGGTGATGGTTAAGCGCAATTCCCCAGTTGTGCTCTGTGAAAGCATGGGAAGATCCCAGAGAAGCACTGCAATCATCAACATCTGTTTCATCTTTGGATATCACCCAGTCGGATCGAGTTGTTCTGATTGCCGTTATGCTAACTGGATTCATCAGCCGCAGTCTTCCGTAGATGGGAAAGTTCCTCGTAGATGCTCCTCCATCAGAGTCCTCGCCCGAATTGGGTTCCGTGACCGTATTGCACGAAAGATCTCATGGTGCATTTCGGTGAACTGCCTAAGGTCTTGTGACGGCTGTGTCCGCTGCGGCTGGCCGTCATGGAAGTTGACGGTAAGTGTTTCCAGGAGTGCATCTAAAATTGGATTGCCGGCGGCCCGAGCAATTGTTCGGTGGAAGCGGACATCGTGAATGGAGTATTCTGGGGGATCGTTGAGGGCCGCGTACATCTCCGCAATTTCTTCAGCTAGCTCAGCCACAGCGCGGTTTGGACATCTCTCCGCCGCGAGCCCTGCAATAGTTCCTTCAATCACACAACATGCATCAAATAGCTGCGAAGAAAAAGGTCGTATTGATGCAGAAGTGCATCGCCGCTTCGGTGTCCCAAACAACACATACGTCCCGGTACCGTGGCAGGTTCTTAGCACGCCTATCATCCCTAGAAACGCTATTCCCGCCCGCAAGCTTGGGCGGCTTACGTTCAGTCTGCGGGCTAACTCCCGCTCAGGAGGGATTTGATCCCCAGGCTGCAATTCCCCTGAATCGATGAGCGTACGCAAGTGAGTTACCACTCGCGTGGTTACGCGCTGTGCACTGCTGCGATCTCCCTGCAGGGATCTCTGGTAACCAACAGCCATTTAAGTAACCCGCAAAGTGACATCGCAGGGCATGGAGAAATGATCTCCCGCGATTTTGGGAAATTATCGCGCAGATATGACAGCGTTGTCAAGAACCTAAACGGCTATAGCTGAATTTAGCGCAATTTGAACTTCTTCTCTTATCGTCAGCACAGCGGCCCCTTTGCTGCAAAGCCTATAATTCGCCGCTGGTGTGAAGCCTAGCGACATCCACGAGAACGTCTAATGCCGAGTTTTGGCCAGCAGCGCTGGTCACCCGGTTGTGCGCGGAATTGTTGAGCAAGTGACATATATCGATCTTCAGCATGAGCTTGTTCGCTCATCGGATCGGCCCAAGAATGAACACATTCTGGAACCGACAAGGAGTCCAGAAATTTCGGCAGCGCTCAAGCCAACTGCCCGCCGGGAAGTCCAAGCAGTGCCGCCGAAACGAATCATCTAAGACTCATGATTGTGTATCCTCTCCGCCTCGCCAAGGTTGCCTTCTTCGGATTCTGGAAAAAAGGGTGTTGAACTGCGAAGCCAAGTGTTCAGCCGCGATTTGCTCCCTTAGCTCATTTCTAAAACCTCTGGATGAGAAGAGGCAACACGAACTACAAGTTCGCCGAAAAGAGAGTTGCACCATGCAAACCACGGGCGCGTGTATTCGCTTGGGTTGTTGGCATCGAAGGACTCGTGCATGAAGCCGGTTCCGGCGTTTGTATCCAGCAGCATTCGCAAACAGTGGGAAATCTCCTTTGAATCGCGACTTGTCAAAGCGCGCATGATAATCGAGAGCGGCCATATCTGGCCTGGACCCACGTGCGGACTGCCAATACCCTCTGCCACGCCCCGGGTGAAGTAAGGATTGTCATTGCTGAGGGCGAACGCCCGAGTGCGCTGGTAAGTTGCGTCTTCGAGTCCGCAGCAGTCGAGATAGGGCAAGGAAAGCAGGCTTGGTGCGTTTGCGTCGTCCATCAAGAGAAAATTTCCGAAGCCATCAATCTCAAATGCGTAGATCTCGCCGTGCACGGGGTGATTCACGGTGGCATAGTTCGCGATCGTCACATTCAGCTGGTCCGCCAGACGTGCGGCATCGTCGGCAAGATCCTGATCCCGAAATACGGCAATCGAAAGATGCTGGAGCTGGCGGAGAGAAACCACTGCAAACAGATTTGAGGGGATGAGGAACGGGAAGAGGCAAGCGTCATCGGATGGGCGAAAAGCCGAGTGCAGCAAGCCGATCTTTCGGCTCGGATTGCCGAGACCGCGGTTGGGCGCATTATCGTAGAACATCCGAGTGAGTCTCTGAAAACGATATGGGCCGTCGTTCTCGAGGCGCTGCTGTTCGCGGAAGGTGCCCACGATGCGCCGCGCAGCCTCATGCCAGCTCTCATCCAGAGGTTCAGAGTCGCCGGTTACATTCCAGTAATTGTACGCAAGGCGTATGGGATAACAAAGTGAATCGACCTCCCATTTGCGTTCGTGGACGCCAGGACGCATGTCGGTTACATCCGTGGAGAAGACGCCCGTTATGTCGGTTGCGTAGAATGCATTGGCATAGGAATCCAGGAGTATGCAGTCCGCCTGTCTGTGAATGAGGCCGCTGAAAAGCAACTGGAGGTTCTTGTCCTTCAGTGCAAGATGTATGTATGGCAGCACCTGAGCAGTGGAATCCCGCAACCACATCGCGGCAATGTCGCCGGTGATGATAAATGAATCCGGCTTTCCATTTCGTACTGAAAGCCGCACTGTCGTGTCGAGCGTATTCGGATAGCAATTCTCAAACAGCGCGGCGAGTTGTGGATTCCGAATCTTGCGTTTGACTTCGACTATGAGATCTTCCACGGCGGCACTGACAAAAGCCCGCTGGTTCTCAGGGGGGCGGCCAGTCGTAAGAGCAGGGCGAGGGACGTTCATGCCGCCCGCTTTGAGGAGGGCCGAGCCGGGTCTAACGAATGCGCCGGAAGAGTTACTTGCTTCAAGGACCCCGCTCGCCAAGGTCGCCAAGGTCCCAATTGTTAATTGCCGTCGGTTCACACGTCTCTCTTTTTCTAACCTACTGATAAATGAACGCAGACAAGCACTTAGCGCCCCTGCGACATCGCACTGAACGTCGACAGAACACCACGGCGAAGACAACGGACGCTCGCCATTGATATTTGACCAGGGCAATCATACAGGAAAAAATAACACTTGACAACGTTGTCTCGCTCGACGTAGCATTCGGTTTTTGTTTGAAAGACATCGTTGTCACGAGTTCCTAAGGATAGCATTTTCGTTCTCTGTATGCTGAGTCAAGAACACGGCAATTACTGGATTTTCGTTTGGCTTGGAGCGAGGTTGGAGCAACTTGAATTGAGGAGAGTTTATGAGACGTTCGTTTTTCGGTGCACTTTGCTTACTTGTCGGCCTACTGACGCAAATAGCCGTAGCCCAAAACGCAAACTCGGGAGCGCTGCAGGGTATCGTTACTGATACTTCAGGAGCAGTGATTCCGGATGTATCTGTGGTTGCTACGGATATCCAGACCGGCATTCCGCAGGTTACAAAGACAAACGCGGATGGCCTATACGCCATCCCCTCCGTTCCAATCGGCCAATACTCGGTCAGCTTCACGAAAGCTGGCTTTGAGGGTTTTATACGTCAAGGCATACTCATTTATGTGGGTACAACAAGGCTTGACGCCCAACTCAAGGTCGGTCAAGTATCTCAGCAGGTGACGGTCACGGGAGAGGCGCCCTTGCTCGAAACTGAGAGCTCAGATCAGACAATGACGATCAGTGCGTCTACTGTTAATAACATGACTGTTCTAGGCGCTGACTGGAGAACAATAAACGGCATATTGCCCGGAGTCAATGGCGGCGGATACAGCGGAAATGCAAGCGGCCAGGGAGCTGGATTCAATGGAACTTCAAACGATACCACGGCTTGGGTAGTCAACGGCCAAACTGCTGTTCTTCCCTTTGACTATAACCCAGGGCAAAACTTTCCTCCGTCCGATGCCGTTGAAGAGGTACAAGCTTCTACGACCAACTGGAGTGCTCAATACGGGAACGGCTTGTCCGTGATCAACGTGCTCACGAAGAGTGGCACAAATAGCTTCCATGGCTCGGTGTTCGAGCAGTTTCAGAACAACGCGCTTGAAGCAAGGAACTATTTTGCCTTGACTGTCACGCCGCTTCACTGGAATGAGGCCGGTGCCTCCGTTGGCGGTCCGTTCATAAAAGATAAACTGTTTTTCTTCTTCACCTTCATGGCTAACCCGAATTCTTCGGCGTCTCCAGCGTACCTTACCTTCCCTACAGACGCTATGCGCAAAGGGAACTTTTCGGATCCAGAATTCCCCACCGTTTATAATCCCGCGAGTCTGACGTACGTTAACGGACAACCGACGCGCACTCCACTGGCTAACAATACACTGACCACCATAGACCCTGTCGCTGCGAACATTCAAAAATTCTGGCCAGAGCCAAACAACCTCGGACCTAACGGAGACTCGATCTATAACAATTTTTATTACAACCATGACTATGTCGAAGATTGGCAATGGTGGGTAGCAAAACTTGATTACCAGATAAATGATCGAAATCGGCTTTCTTACTCCCAACAGTTACAGCCACAGGATCGTGAGGATCCTGACCCTCGTTGCCCGGCCAATTGCTATCCGGGATTTTTGCAGGATCAATCGGGTCAGGTCACATACTCGACAATATTCAGTTCATCTAAGAGCAACGAAGCCCGTGCTGGATATGTACGTGAATTGACAAGGTTTTATTCACCCACCAAGGGCCAGGGCTATCCGGCGAAGTTAGGGCTTATAAATGCGCCTGCGGATGTTTTTCCGGTAATCAATGTAACCGGCGTAGAGTCTTCAGAACTGGACGCTGGTACAGACACAGTGCGGGCTGTGGGCACAGAACAGTACTCAGATGTAATCAACTTGATAAAAGGAAAGCATCTCCTGAAGATCGGTGGCGAGTATGATAGATCCTATGGGAATCTTAGCGCGTGGGGCGACATCACCTCAGGAAATTTTACCTTTAATGGCATAGCCACGCGCAATCCTGCGAACTCCAGCAGCACCGGGGTCGGATACGCTGACTTTCTGTTTGGGTTGCCTCAATCGTGGAATGCAACCGAATCCGTGGAAGATGCAGTACACTACTCCGCAAGTGCGGTCTTCGTGCAGGATGATTTCAAAGTGAACAGACGGCTCACTTTGAATCTCGGGCTCCGCTGGGAATATTTGGGTTCATGGTTGGTGCACGACAATTCAAGAAGCCCATTTCAGAACGACTTTGGCGTATTCGACCCGACCCTCTTGAATCCAGCTACGAACACCCTCGGTGCCATGGTCTTCGGCGGACAACAAGGCCGCAACGCACTCTACGATCCTAGTCCGCATAATTTCCTCCCGCGGGTTGGATTCTCTTGGTCTCCTCTTAATAATTGGGCGGTCCGAGGCTCCTATGGAATGTTTGATATGCCGAGGTCAGCCGATGCCACGTTTGACTCTTTCCTCGGAGTAGGCTCGGATTCTACAGGAGCGTTGACGTCGCCAGATAACGTAAATCCTGTCTTCACGTTAAGCCCTAATGAAGGATACAACCAAGGATACGTCCAAGGTCCACCGAAGCTGATTACTCCCACAGAAGCTGATAGAACTCCTCAGGTTCTCAACGGAACGAATGTCCCATACGAAGCGCAATCGATTCCGACACAGTATGTGCAGGAGATGTTTCTGAACATCGAGCGCCAGTTGCCTGGTGGACTTATGCTCAGTGCTGCCTATGTAAATACAAAGGGTACACACCAGGGTTTCCAGCGGGACCTCAATCAGGTTCCGGAGGCGCTCCTTGGGCCTGGGAACGCGCAGAACCTACGCCCCTATCCGCAGTTTGAAAGCATAGGGGCCTGGCATTGGGATGGGCACATGAACTACAACGCATTACAGCTGCGCGCCGAGAAACGCACGTCACATGGTCTTTATTTTGTTGCAAACTATGCATGGCAAAAAACCATGGACGACGGCACCTCGTCGGGTGGTACTACGAGTGTAGACATCTGGCAGAAGGCCTACGATCCGGCAGCAAATTACGGCCTCTCCGAATTGGATCTACCGAACATGATCAATGGCTTGGTGTCCTATCAGCTTCCATTTGGCGCGGGAAGCCGGTTTCTGAATACTACCGGACCACTGAACCAATTGCTCGGGGGATGGCGGGTGGCAGGCTACTTCCAGATTCACGGAGGATTGCCATTTACGCCGGTAGTCGGTACTAGCAATCTCAGCAATTCACTGGCCGGCAGTTGGTTTCCAAATCGCATAGGCAAGGGAACTCTAGCTCACCCGACGACCAAGGAGTGGTTCGATGTAACCGCGTTTCAGACTCCTGCTCCATATACTTTTGGGAATTCAGGGCGAGACATTTTGCGAGGACCCAGCTGGAGAAGTGTCGATGCTAACCTAGCGAAATCATTTCCACTAACAGGGAAGTGGATCGGTGAAGGCAAGAGCATCGAGATAAGAGCCGACGTCTTTGACCTGTTCAATCACCCGAATTTTGGCCAGCCAAATGCAAACGTTGGGACTTCAGGGGCGGGAATTATCTCAAGCGCAAACACAAGCCGGAATCTTCAATTGACAGGGCGGATCCGTTTCTAGTTGGCTCTATCGGTGCTTATGCCAAGTGACTTTTACCCTCAGCGGACTCGGTGCGATGAGACGAATATCCGCTGAGGGCACAGTTCCGGCTGTAAAAGACTGATTACCGAAAGGAAACATCATTGGCCCTGCCACATTGTGTGACTCGTATTGGGTTTTTATTGCTAGCGTTTGTTCCTGTGATGAAGGCTCAAAGTACACTTCCAGGAAAGGTGCAAGCGCTTCATCCCGTGCTTCCCAGCGCGATCGCCGACAATAGCGACACATCTAGCCCTGCGGACTTTCCTAAAGCTGGCCTTGAGTTATGGCTCACCGCCGATCAGGTGCAGCAGGAAAATGGCCAGGTCATATCGATTCGTGACATGAGCGGTAATGTGAACAATGCGAACCGCAACCCAGATTCGGCGGGACAAGCGGCGAACCCGACATTGGTCAAGGATGCTGTGAGCGACAGACCAGTGCTGCACTTCTCTGGCGCGAATGTGGCGTATAACTTCAAGAAGCTTAAAGATATTCGCACGGTCTTTTGGGTTGTGAGTAAGGACCCAGCCGCTTTCGGCCACCTGGATGAGAGGTTCGTGCTTGGGGATACTGTGTCCCATGATTTTCACTCTGGTTGGAAGGACGACACGATTTTCAACGTCGTACACGATGATCCGAATCCCAGTGGACATCTTGCTAAGCCCCTTTACGACGGGAAGGTCTGGCTGAATGGGCATGAAATTGATGCGACTAAGACGCCGTTTCCAAAGCAACTCAGTGTCATTTCCATTGAGAGCTCGGGGCCGGTCGAGGCCGATCAACTGGCTCGAGATCGGCAGTTCGCCGGGCGCAGTTGGCAGGGGGAGATCGCTGAGGTTCTGCTCTACAACGTCGCGCTGTCCTGGCCTGATCGAATAGCTATTGAAAAATATTTGCTCGCCAAATACAAAATTCCGCCAAGCCCATTGGCGCCCAGAGTATTGCCAGGCAACGGTCCGGCCCAACATCCATTCCTCTATGCAGGGGAATGGGACACTCGAAAGCCCGACGAGCAATCGATTTTCATCGTTCGCGGTGGCAAGGTCGTCTGGCGATACACGATGCCTCTGAAGAATCCAACGACTGGAAACAATCAAGAGTTTGATGACGCAACGCAATTGTCGAACGGGAATATTGTGTTTTCTCGGATGTCGGGCGCGGCAATGGTGAGCCCGAACAAGAAAATTTTGTGGAATTATGATGCTCCACCAGGGACTGAAGTTCACTCGATCGAGCCTCTCCGTAACAATCGTGTTTTAATCATGCGCAATGGACATCCCGCACAGGCGATGATCATTAACCTGGCGACTGGCAAGACTGAAACCGTCATTCCGATTCCAACAGAATCGAAAGGCGTACATGGCGAGTTTCGGCATATACGCATGATGAAGAATGGTGACCTGCTGGTACCGCATCTTACGGAGGGCAAGGTCGTAGAGTATGACTTGAAGGGGAATGTGATTCGCACCATCGCCGACAGATCGCCGTGGCAGGCAGTGCCGCTGAAGAATGGAAACATACTCATCTCAGGCGACTGGAATCGGTACGTGCGCGAAGTCAACCCTAAAGGAGACACTGTGTGGCAGTTCACGCAGGCTGATGCGCCGGGCTATACGCTAGGCAATTTTCAGACGGCCGATCGTCTAGCAAACGGTAACACGATAATTACATGCTGGGTCGCGGGAGACGATGATACTTCACACTGGCCTGGTACTGTGCAAGTTTTGGAGGTTACTCCGGCGAAGAAAATTGTATGGGCCTTATCGTCCTGGAAACATCCAGACTTAGGACCGGCCTCGAGTATCCAGCTTCTCGATCAGCCTGGAAGCCCGGAAGACGGAGGCCAGCAAAGGTAGGGCAAGTTTGTGATCAACAGGAAGAAGTGCTACGCAACGAGCTGTAATATTCATGATAAGCTCGGGTCGCCAAGAGGAACTGAAGGAACTTGGAGCAACCCATAACTGAAAAACTCTTGTAGGTTTAATGTGCGGAATTATTGTGCATTATTGATGGCACAGGTGAGCTGTCGAGCCCACACAGAATTGCAGTTTGCCATTTCAAAAGGTGTTACGTCTGCGATTCTAGCGCTAGCTTTTGCGTTGGTGCCCTCCACCGTTTGTGAGGGCCAAATGGATGCGTCAGCGGCCGCTCAGGTACAGATGCATTTGCAACAGGCAGAAAACGATTTGAAGGCGAACGCTTCCGACCATGCGGCTAAGGAATTCCAAGCAGTCCTTGCAATTGATCCTAATAATCCTACGGCTCTAGCTAACTCAGGAGCGCTTGAGTATTTGCGGGGCGATTGCAAAGCGGCGGTATTAGATTTTCGCCACGCGCTAAAGAATGGGCCAAACTTGGCCAAGGCCAAAGCGCTGCTTGCGATCTGCGAGCGACGGCTTGGAGAACCGTCTGCCCAGTTGCACTTACAAGATTCCTTCGCCCAATTGAGCGATGTCCAGATGCGAACTCTGGTTGGAATTGAGCTGGCGGCTAGCTACTACGAGCGAGGAGATCTCGAGCATACGTCGTCGACATTAGGGGAATTAATTACGCTGAATCCTGATAACGTGGACGTTCTTTATATGGCGCAGCGAGTCTATCAGGAAATGGCAGATGACTCGTTGAAGAAGATGGCAATTCTCGAGCCGCACTCCGCACAAATTCAGCAAGTAATTGGTGAACACTTAATCAATTCCGGTAATGCCACAGGAGCCATAGAGCATTTTCGACAGGCCCTACAGATCGACCCAAAGCTGCCGAGGGTACATTCTGAAATCGGCGAAGCACTTATGCAAGTGTCTACTGCGGAGAGCGCCCTTTCAAATGCGGAAGTCGAAGTGTCCGAAGCGTTGGAAACCGATGGAGAAAATGCAGGAATTGAAGATCAGCTAGGTCTGATCGCCGCATTACGATCTCAATTTGACGAAGCATACGAACATTACAAGCGTGCGGTTACTCTCAATCCTGAAGATACTGATGCCCAACTCGGAATCGCAAAGGTCCTGATGGAGATGCACAGGCCCAGCGAGGCGATACCCTATCTACGTAGCGTGATAAAGGTTGATCCAATGAATACTGAGGTTTGGTATCATCTCGCGCTCGCATGCAGAGACGTCGGCTTGATTGACGAGTCGAAGAAGGAAATGGAGGACTTCAGAGCCGCTACAGCCCTTAAGGTCCAAGTGGAAAATGTTTATCAACAAATGAACAAAACCCTGAGGTCCGCTCCGGGATCAGATGCTGATGGAAAGGAAGCCAACGAGGCGGAACGGAAGTAGAGTTCTCGAACAGACTTCAACATCCATGCTGACGGGAATGGCGGTGTTCGGAGGGTATGAAGAACATGGGCCCATGAGCGACGGGGGAATACGCTCGAAGCGTACAAGACTTTCAACCATGCTCAATTCAACAGAGCGGGACACCAATGCCAATTTCGATCCAACAACTGACAGTTAGCTCAACACCGATTTCGGTGCTTACAGCAGGACTGCTAATTCCTGCCGAACCTGACTCAGTTTCAAAATAGCTCTCTAGCCTCAATCCATGGGCACGACACTCTTCGCGAAGTGCTGTGCCGCATTTTGAGGTCCGTGGCTTCCAGAAAGCGACCTAGTAGGATGGACCTCGTCGATGCAGTTTATGCCCGCAATCCTCGACGCTCGACCAAAGCGCCCGCCCCAGCCCACAGAGGTCTGGATCAACCCACCATACCGACGGCGTCAATAGAAAATCTTCAGCACTAAATTCTGTTCATGCAGTCGTAATGAGGTTAACTCTAGACTTCTCGTGCATGGCAGCACCCCACCTTCACTACGCGCGATAGAGGTTAGGTGTTTAGCCTCGACATTTGATGAATTGGAGGAAAGGTCTTGACCTTAAGACGGATCTGTACAGTCTTCTTGCTTTCGGTCTGCTCCGCTATGCCAATGCTCTTGGCAACACAGGCACAGGCTGGTGCTTCGCATACACCGAACGGCGCTAAGTGGTTCAAAAAGGTACTTCCGCAATTTACCGCTCCGAATGTTCCGGCGGTAGGCTCAGACGAGGTGGTCGTGCCAATGGCCCAGAGATTGAAACCCGTTCCCATCCCTCAGGGTCTGCCGGGCAAAGGGATAGGTGAGCACTCGATACTCTATGTGGGCGAGGCCTATAACAAGATAATACTCGCCAGTGGAGGTAGGGTTATATGGACGTACTCGACGGGGTACAACGAGTTGGGCGAGTTGGGCGACGTTTGGATGCTTTCCAACGGAAACATCCTCTTCACCGCTCAGCAGTATGTCGCGGAGATAACTCCAGATAAGAGGGTAGTTTGGCGCTACGAGGCTCCAGCGGGCAACGAGATCCACTCCTGCCAACCCATTGGTCTGGACAAGGTGATGTTTATTGAGAATGGCGTGCCCCCACACTTTAAGATCATCAATATCAAGACGAAAATGGTGGAGGTGGAGCATGAACTGCCCTACAAGTACAAGAACATCCACGGCCAATTTCGGCGATCACGCTACACGGCACAAGGCACCTACTTGGTTTCATTTCTCGACATGAATCGCGTAGTGGAGTACGACAAGGACTTTAAAGAAGTGTGGAGTTACGACGTACCGCGTCCGTGGGCAGCGATCCGACTCAGAAACGGCAACACGCTTATTACCGACGAACAAGATGTGAAAACGATCGAAGTGACACCTGACAAAAAGATTGTCTGGGAAATATCGAATGCGGATATACCAGAGAAATACAGGTATGAAGACTCGCAGTCGGCGACCCGGCTAGCCAATGGGGACACTGTTATATGCTCCCGCGGCGGTAGCAACCATGGCCCTCAACTCGTTGAGGTGACTCCGGACAAGAAGGTTGTGTGGGTGCTGTGGGATTGGGAGCATTTCGGTCCTGCGACAGCCGTGCAGATCCTGAACGACCCTGGCAATCCGGAGATTCCAGGGCAATCTGAACATTGATCGGCCGTTCAAGAGCGCGGTTGCGTCAAGAATCGAATGAGTGAGGATGGGGGCAAGCTTGCAAATCATTGATCACCCCATACTCAGGTGGCTGTTTTGAGCAAGCATCCGGTGGCGGAAGCGTTTGCCGTTTCGTTAGGTGGGTTCGTCTTCGGCTACGACCTGGGAGCCCTATCTTGCGCCACACAAGGTCTTCGAAGCCAATTTCACCTATCGCCTACGGTCTTCGGTATTACCATTTCGTTCTCCTTATGGGGAACCGTCTGTGGCTCTCTCCTCGCCGGCCGGTGGGCAGACCGGGTGGGCCGCCGAAGCTTGATCGCAGGGTGCGCATTGCTCTACGCGCTGGGAGCCATTGGTACCACTCTTCCGGTTTCGCCGGAATGGACGTTCATCCTTGGTATGAGGTTCCTTTGCGGGATGGCGATTGGAGGCATTACGGTAGGCTGCCCGCTCTATCTTGCTGAACTCGCGCCGATCGGACTACGCGGTCGACTTGTCAGCCTGTTTCAGATACAGGTCGGCGCAGGGGTGGTGTTGGCATTTGCTGCCGGAGCGTTGTTCGCCCGACTCGATGCGTATGGTGCAGCTTGGAGATGGTGCTTGGGGGCAGGAGCTATGCCTGCTATGGTTTTGCTGTTTCTCGTCTGGTTAATGTCCGAAAGGGGACGAAGGTTTGCTGAAGGAACCAGCGTAAAGGAAAGAAGAGATACCCCTGTTTCGTCCGTGATCCATAGGTGTTCGGATCATCAGCGGCTGTTTTGCCAAAGAAACATACGCCTAATTCTGCTGGCAACGAGCATTGCGATCTTCAATCAACTCTCTGGTGTGAATATCCTCTTGCTGTACATGCTGGATATCCTGTCCAGCGCTGGTATCGGAGTGCAATTGGGGCATAACTATACGGTGCTGATCTCGTGTCTTAGCCTGGCAACGACCTTGCTTGGCATGGCCTTCGTGGACAAATTGGGGCGTAAGCCCTTGTTGATCTTAGGCGCAGCTGGAATGGCGCTGTGTCTAGTTGCTCTGGCCGTCTTCATTCCCCGCCATTTCGCTCCGCAGTTGTATCTGTCCATTCTCGTTGCATACAATGCGTTCTTTGCGTTTTCGCAGGGGACGGTCGTTTGGGTGTATCTAAGTGAGTTGTTTCCGCCGGGAATACGCGGCGCAGGTCAGGGGTATGGCTCGTCTGTGCTTTGGATTGCGAATGCTATTCTGGTTTTGGCCTTCCCGATCATGCAACGTGCTTCGTCGGTCCGTACCTTTTACTTTTTCGCGGTGATGATGGCGGCGCAGATTGTTGTCGCGTGGCTGTGGTATCCCGAAACGCGAGCGACCGTCCTCGGGTCTCTTGCTCCACTGGAAGGCGCAGAACGGAATTGATTTAACCCAGGATCGGTGGGCAGAATGGCTAAAAAATGGCTATAAGAAAGAGTGAGGCACCCACTCTGGTAGACGTTGCTCGAGAAGCCAACGTCTCGCTGAAGACAACATCCCGCGTTTTGAATAACTCTGAAAATGTCAGCGCAGAGAAGGCGGTGAGAGTCAGGGCGATTATGGAACGGCTCGGCTACCGCCCGAATGAACTCGCTCGCGGGCTGAAGGCACAAAAATCCGCAGCGATTGGAATGATTGTGCCAAATCTGTCCGATCCGTTTACCGCGAATGCCGTGCATGGGCTTCAGGAATCTGCGCGGGCCAACGGGTATGTGGTCATTCTTGCTAGCTCTGGCGGCGACGTCGATGTGGAACGATCGGAAATCAAGAGCTTATTGGGGCGGCAGATAGATGGATTGGTCATTGCGCCCGCCGATAGTCGAAAGGATTCTTTCAGCGATGTTATCCCCCGGGGCGTTCACGTTGTGACTTTTGATCAGTCGATCCGAGGCGTTGATTTCGACTCTGTGACGGTGACCAATCGTCGCAGCGCACAAGCGGCCACCGAGCATCTCGTGGGCCATGGCTGGCGCAAAATCGTCGCCATCGGAGCGCGGGGGGGGTTATATACCTGCAAGGAGCGGGTCGCCGGTTATAGAGCAGGAATGAAAGCTGCGTCTCTTCCGGCAAGAGTTTGTTTGGTCGAGCACGAGAGATTGCTGACGGCGGAATGGCTCGCCGAAGAGGTCTTTCGGCTACAGGATGCCGACGCCATTTTTACCTTGAATTGGGTTTGTACCATGCTAACTTTGCGAGGCTTGCGTCAACTTGGAAAGAAGGCTGGTCGAGATATCCCACTTTTCTCCTTCGATGACTTCGATTTGGCCGACATGTTGACCCCAAGCCTTTCGGTCGTTCAACAGCCGACAGAGATGATCGGGCGGCAGGCCGCGAAGTTGCTCTTCGAACGGCTGAAGGGCCGCGGCGGGAAGCCCCGCGCTGTCGTTCTGCCTACGACTCTGATTATCCGACAGTCCTGCGGATGTTAGACCGCCAGGTTGTCGGCGTTGCTTTTCCGGCACATCGATCTCAAAGCAACTATTGGTCCTCGGACTGTGGCTACCGGAACTTGGAAGAGCGGAAGAAGGCAACAGTCGGTTGGTGAGCGTCTTAATCTCCCCTCTTGACCTTCTTGAGGAGTGATCCTTGAAGTGCCTACTACCTTTTTGGTGGGCACCTGATGAGTGTGTCAAAGCGGCTTGAGAGAATTGAGCCTTTAAGAACGGAGCGAGGTTCCAGGGTAAGGGTTCTTCGATACGGCTGATGGGATGGTCAGCGATCTAGGCGAGGACGGCGCGAGGGTTGAACTCCAGTTCGAGGCCATTGAGGTAGTCCGATCCGATCAGGCTGTGTATAGCAGCGGGACTTCCTCCTCCGCAGTCGGAACCTGCGAACAATTAGTTCTTGCGCCCAAGAGCGATGGCGCGCGGCGCCCTTTCGGCCGCGCTGTTGTCAATTTCCAACAGACCATCGTCTAGTTGTGTCTTGCTATCCACCACATGTTCCAACGCATTTCTGTTTTGGAGCCATTTCGTTTCCTCAATGCCCCGTCGGTTTCGGTTTCGGCACTGTCAGCTTAACGGCTTCTGACACGGAGCTACCGCCATTCACTCCAATTGCGAGGATCGTGTAGGACATTGACTCACCCGTTTCCGGCGCAGGCTCCGTAAACATCGGCGTTGTCAGCCCCACCGCGACTGTTTTCGCCGCGGGCTCTAGTGTGCTCGTCCGCAAGACGCGATAGATGCGCGCCCCAGCCACCGGGTTCCAGGTCAGCGTCAAATTACCACTCATGACTGAAGCCTTCCCCCCCGTCGGAGCCGCCAGCTTCGTCGCATTCTTCCTCGGCAACAGCCCATAGACGCAGAACTGGCCGGTCCCCACGTTTTCTGTGCCAAAGCTCGCCAGATAAACTCTCCCATTTGCGATAGTAGGGGGCGCCATCTTGGAGTACTCACCGCAATCGTCGCGCTTTGGGATCTGCAGCGAGTTCCACAGTTCATGGCGAATGTCGTCTGCGTCGTAGGCATGAAGAATCCCCGGCCGCGACTCATGCCATGAATCCCCTGTAGCATGGATCGCTGCCCATAAAATACCGTCCTTGTTCCCATTCGCCGAAATCGACAGCATTCCTCCTGGATGCCCATCGTTCAGGACGTCCCCAGTCATGAACGGCGCCTCTCCGAGCTTATCCCCTCCAAACTTGTACACCTTCGCTATGTCTTTCTGCCCCCATACATAGAGCAGTTTGCCGTTCTTTGCGCTCTGCCAGTACACAAGGCTATGCATATGAGATGCCGTCGCCTGGAAGTACTCTAGCGCGTGTTCATCGCCAAGATGCCCAAGGTTTCGCCTGTCGAGTATATAAAGCACACCCTCTTTGCCGCCGCCGAGAACCAAATGCATACCCGGAATCAGAGTCGCTCCGGACGAGTCCAGATCGTTATCCCGCGCATCCAGCGCAAAGTGGTTTGTTGGGGTGAACCAATCGAGCAACTTCAGATGCGGCGTCAACTTCAGAAAGGTCTCGCTGAAGTTCCTTACGCCGTCCCAGCTTCCATTGCCAGTCACCACATACACATTCCCTTCCTCATCCACGGCCGGTCCCTGCCCGGATTGCCAGATACTCGCCTCCGAGCCGGTCGGCGACGTATTGAGCATGCTCACCTGCGCTAGCGTCTTCGCGTCGTAGGCCATCAGAAATCCGTGATACGGCTCCTTGTCACAGTGCGATGCATATCCTACGTACACCATGCCGTTTGCCAGCATTAGCGCCGGCCGCTGGTTCTCCATCAGCGGGTTGAAATCCGGCGCGCTGATGACGACCGGGCTCTCCGGCAGGTCCGCTCCGGTCGCAAGGTCAAGCTCATGGAGTTTTTGTATGAATCCTGTGCGTGGTCCAGTCGTAGCGCCTGCTTGGGTTAACGAGACCACGTAGAGTACGCCGCGTTCCTTGTCAATGACGGGTGCGCCGACAATTCCCATCTGTCCATTCATGTCCAAACAACCGAAATCCGTGCTGTGTACGTTTGCCGGAGTTCCAAAGTTCACATGCCATGCCGGAAGAGATGCCTCCGCGTCATTGGCATCGAAGGCATAGACGCTGTTGTTCACGGTCGTCACATACACGAGATCTCGCGTGCCTCCGCCGACAGTGATGCCGGTAGCAACCAAGGGTTGCGTGTAAAGCTGATCGTCCACAACTCGCTTGAACAACATTCCAAACTGGGTTTGGTTCACATTCTCCGGCGTCAGCACCGTCTCGCGAAGGTTCGCACCCGTCCGGAAATTGTCATTGTGCTGAGTCAGCACATCTACTTGTGCGTGCCCGCACATAGTCGTCGATACAAGGAAGAACAGCCCAGCCAAAAGAAAAGTCATGCACCGTTGCACGTACTTCTTAATTATTCGCATTCTTCAAATCTCCAGCCGATGAACCTCGGCAACAGTCTTGCTTCATGATGGTCGCGAGCTATAAGCGCTAGACGCTCTTCACTTCGCGAAGAACGTCATATTTGCCTTTTCGCGAATGCTTATTGCAATTTGAAGTCCTCAGCGTTCGACAACGGTCCCACGGGTGAGATATTATCTCCTGGGCTTAAGAATACCCTAGTTTGACAACGCTGTCATGTCTGGGAAGATCGATCAGGAAAGGTTTACGAGGATGGTCGAATTATCGAATAGCGTGCGGACTCTTCGCCGGGTGTCCCACAGTATGGCTGCGCTGCTTTGCTTAGGGCTGATTCTCCCGGCTTTCGGCCAGCAACCATTTCAACCGTTCCAGACCCTGCTGGTTGACGTTGATCACCGTACCGTGACCAGCCTGGATGGAAACTGGCACTACCTCGTGGACCAGGCGCCCTCCCGCGCTCTCTACACCAGCACCGGCGCAATCAACGATGGCAGCTACGCCCGAAACACTCATCCCAATATCATCAGCGGGCCGCACAACGAAGAGTACGACTTCGCTACCGCTCCTACGCTCAAAGTGCCTGGAGACTGGAACACTCAGGTTTCCCAGCTTTTCAACTACGAGGGCGTCGTCTGGTACGAGCGCGACTTCGACGCTCAGCCCAAACCCGGCACCCGCACCTTTCTCCACATCGGCGCAGCTAACTACCGCTCCCACGTCTGGGTCAACCAGAAGAGGGTTTGCGATCACGAAGGCGGCTTCACGCCGTTCGATTGCGAAGTGACCGCGGTTCTCCACCCCGGCTCGAACTTCGTCGTGATTGCGGTCGACGCAACTCGCCAGGTCGATGGCATCCCTTCTGTCGGGTACGACTGGTTCAACTACGGCGGCCTCACCCGCGATGTCTCGCTCGTCACCGTCCCCATGGCCTTTATCGACGACTACGACGTCCACCTCGCGCACGGCCCGGTCTGGCAGCCAGACAACACGGAACTTACCGGCTATGTCCACGTCCTCGACGCACCCGCCGGAACCTTGGTCACCATCGACATACCCGAAGCCGGGGTTCACACCACGCGTCAAGACCGACGCTGACGGCAATGCTCCCTTCTCGGTGAAAGCCAGCACGCTCACCCTCTGGTCGCCCGAATACGCCCAAGCTGTACAAAGTGAACCTTGCCTCAGGCGCAGGCAATCAACAGGACAAACTCACCGATGACATCGGTTTTCGCGACATCCGCGTCGACGGCACCCACATTCTGCTCAACGGCAAGCCCGTCTTCCTGAAGGGCGTCAACGTCCACGCCGAAGCCCCCATTCGCGGCGGCCGCGTGAACAACGATCAGGACGTCGCCATCATCTTCAGCTATCTCAAGGAGCTCCACGCCAACTTCGTTCGCCTTTGTCATTACCCTCACGATGAGCGGATGACACGCGCCGCAGATCGAGACGGCATTATGGTCTGGTCCGAGATTCCGAATTGGCAGCACATCTCCTTCGACAAGCCAGAGGTTTATGCCAAGGACGTCGTCATGCTCAAGGAGATGATTCGCCGCGATCGCAATAAAGCATCGGTCATTCTCTGGTCCGTCTCCAACGAAACCGCGAACAATCCGACCCGCACCACGTTCCTTACCAACCTTGCCGATGAAGCGCGGAAGCTCGACTCCACGCGCCTAATCACCTCCGCACTCAACTCAGAGCACTGGCAAGGCGAAACTGCAACCCTGGACGATCCCCTCACCAAAGCCCTCGACGTTGTTGGCGTCAACGAGTACATCGGCTGGTACAGCGGCGCGCCCGAAAACGCGGACGACATGCAGTGGGTGTTGCCGGAGAAGCCCATCATCATGAGCGAGTTCGGCGCCGAAGCCAAGTACGGCAATCATGGCCCGGACAACCAGCGCTGGACCGAGGAGCAGCAAGCCAATGTCTACAGGCATCAGTTGATCATGTTCGCCAAAATCCCCCAGCTTCGCGGCACGACCCCCTGGTGTCTCTTCGACTTCCGATCAACGACCCGCAACATTCCCAAACTACAGGACGGTTACAACCGCAAAGGACTCGTCTCCGAAGATGGGAAAAAGAAAGAAGCATTCTTCATCATGCAAAAAGCATACAAGGATAATACGGTCGGGAACCCCTAACAGAAGAAGCCGAAGTAATATGCTCCATTCGAACATCGGCGGAACTCCGTATTCCGTTTTTCTATCCCCACATAGCTGAATCGCTACAGTTGTTTACGCCTTTCCGCGCCAGAAACGCCATCTTATTCAAACTGGCGTTTTTCAAAAGGGCCGTCACGCGATATTTGTACAGACCGCCCATTGCTCCTAGATATGGATGCGCACCGCTACAGTCAGAAACATCGCGCGATAGGCAGACTACCCACCTCGCGGAGGTCGGGCTTGCGACCTTGAGTGAATTCGACGCTAAGGGGCAACAAACGCCTTCTGAAAATCTGGTCAGGGTTGAGTATGCTCATGTTTCTTTAATACGCGCTGTCCCTAAAACTGTCCTAAGAAAATGCGAAACAAGTGAAACCTGCGAAATAGGCGAAATCTTCCTCCCGGTGTTTTCAACTACTTGCGTGTTTTCAACAAGTTACGAAAGTACTTCGGGGAACGAGTCCTACCTGAGGAGCCAAATCCCATCAATAACTTACAGAAAACGTCCATCCTTTCCTCGCGTGACTGTGGGGATTTTGTGTAGACTTTCGCAACGATCCATGGCCATCGCACCACACTTCCTCTTCGTCGAAAACCAGCGGCAGAGCGATGCCGAGCCTAAAAACTCAACGCCTATTTTGCTTATATGGAGGTGTGGCGAGGCTCAGAGCCTATCTGTGATGTGTGGCCAACATCATCAAGACAAAAAGAATGACGGGGATCGCTGCCAGCACAAGATAAAAAAGAAAATTCTTGTTCCATGCGGCAGTCGTTCTAAAACTCCTATGCGAAGTGCTTTCATCGAGAACGACATCTTGCATATGAGTCAGGTCTTGCGCCATTTCATGAGCGTTTGCGTAGCGGTACCTGGGCGTTTGGTCCATTGCTCGAAGGACAATTTGCTGCATTTGCGGGGTGATCGATGGCTCAAGTTTCCGAGGCGGAGTGGGATCCTTGAGCCGAGGGTCGTTGACGTGCGCAAGCAAGTAGTTATTCTCATAGGGTAATCTTCCGGTGAGCATTTCATAGAGCATTACGCCTATAGAGTAGACATCGCTGCGAGCATCGCAATGTTGTCCTCTGATCTCCTCGGGCGAAGCGTATCTGACCGTGTTCAACTCACGCGCCAGGCTGACGAACGTAATGCGCTTGGCCGCGACTTGCGAGGCGAGCCCGAAATTGATGAGCTTAATGTGATCGTTGGTATCGACCATGATGTGCTCGGGCCGGAGATCACGATGGACGACACCGTGCGAATTGATGTAATACACAGCATCGCAGATGCCGATGGCAATATGGGTCGCGCGTTCCTGCGGAAGCTTACCTTTGGTAAGGATCTCCCGAAGCGAAATCCCATCGACCCACTCCATGACGATGTAGTCCCGGCTATGGTGCTCGCTCGGGAGCACCCTCATTACCCTCGGGTGATTCAGTTTCTGGCCGATTTCCTGTTCGCGGCGGAATCGTTCGTAAAACACCGGGTCCAATTCCAGCTCAGAATGCGGCACCTTGATGGCTACAACTGCGCCATTCTTCAGATCGACCCCATGAAAGATCGAGGCATGGGTGCCCGTAGCGACAAGTGCATCGACCCGGTAATGATCGAGTTGGTCGCCGACTGATATCTCTTTCATACCTCGAACCGTCCAGCGGCAGTTCCGCGATTCCTAGTCATTAGGCCAAAATAGCCGGGAGACACAGGGCATTTCACGCCTTTCATCCGTTTTCGCTCCTTGACAGAATCTTGAGAATAAACCGGACCACGGTGATACGCACGACTACGGATCGGTCCCCGAGCGAGTTGAACCATTTGCGGGCGACTGGAGCAGCGATTCATAGACAGCAAGCTCCTCAATCTCTTCGTCTTCTTTGCACTTGATATTAAAAGCTCCGCGCAACGCAAGTGGTGTGAGCAGCGTAGTAAAGAGGACGACGGAGACCATCACCGCTACCTCGGGCTCTCGAAACACGCCGGATGCGGCCCCCATCGCGGTTACGATCAGGCCGACTTCGCCGCGAGAGACCATGCCGCAGCCAACGCGGAAGCTTCGTACCGGCCCCATACCGCGAGCAAGTGCAGCGATACCGCACCCCAGCATTTTGCTTACGACGGCAATCACGAAGATCACTCCGAGCAGCAACCAATGTCCACCAAGAGAGCGGAAGTTACTCGAAAGTCCGATAGAAATGAAGAAAAGCGGAATCAACAGTCCGTGCCCGATGGCGTAAAAAGTTCGCTCGATGTCGGCCTTGTATTCTGACCCGGCGAAGACATATCCCAGCAAATAGGCTCCGGTGATTCCAGCAACGCTGCCAAGCCATTCCGCTCCGATGGCATAGACCAGAACCAATGCCAGAACGCAGCTCGATACGGACTCGCTGGCGGAAAGCCGTCGCAATTGCAGGATGAGCGGATCAAGCCAGCGCTTCGCTGCACCGTAAGAGACCACAAAGAAGATGCCCACGCAAACGGCGATGAGCGACATTTGAACCAGCAGGGGATGGTGCGCAGCAGTATCTGAATGCAGTCTCAACCAATTGGAGACTAAGGCAGCCAAGCCGAAGGAGCTTGCTGTGCCTGTTGTCGTGGACGCCGCAAGGAAGGCAAGGACGAACAGCCCCATCACGTCGTCGATGACTGCGGCGCCAAGAATAACTGAGGCTTCCGGTGACGACATTTTTCCAGCGTCCATCAAAGTTCGGGCTGAGATGGAAACGCTTGTAGCCGTTAGTGCGCCGCCGAGAAAGAGCGCGCTATTCCAGGGCAATCCGAGTGCGTGCGCTGCACCGGCTCCGAGGAAAAACGGCCAGATAACCCCGGACAAAGCCACCAGGAATGCAGTGACACTTGCCTCGCGCATGCGCACGATGTCGGTTTCCAGGCCGGCCATGAACATCAGGACCAGGCCGCCGACCTGCGCCATCAGCAGAAACGCTTTTGAGGCGTCTCCTCCCTGGAAAAGACCGGCGTGCAGCAGATTGAATGCGCCTGGACCGGCGGCAACACCAACCAGAAGTTCCCCTAGAATCGCAGGAATCCCAAAGCGAGTGCAGAGCGAAGCCGCAAGCTTACTTGCAGGAAGAAGAATTGCGATCAGCAACGCCAACTGGAGAGTGGCGGACATCCTCTTCTACTTGGATCCGGCCAGGACAGGGATGGTCTCCTGCTTCCTGGATTTACGGCCCCGCGGAACCCAGCGGGGCAGAATAGCTCCAAGCCCTCCGCGCTCGATGCCTTCGCGGCGCATGGTTCGAATGGTCGTTGCCTGGCGACGAGCCAAATCGGCCTGCATGTCATTCGCGGCAAGCTCAGCCGCTTTCTGGGTTTGTTCAGCAGCCTGATCGCAGATGCGCAGGCGCATAAGCATCTCACCAAACTTGAGCCGGGCGATGAAGCAATCCGGCCCCTGACGCGCAGACTCGCGCAACTGCTCGAGCGCCTCCTGGACCTGGAGGTCGACACTGAGTGCCATGCCATACAGTACGCGGATTTCTGGAACGTCGGGCTCAAGTTCGACGGCATCGCGGAGCTGCATGACGAGGCTCGCGCGCTCTTCGCGTTCGAGCACGCGTGGATCGCGGAACATGCGCTGCAGCAAGCGGCCTGTCTCAGGGCTGATCGCCGCCGGCAATGACAGGGGCGCGGGCGAGGCCGGAGCCAGGAAAAGCGTCTCTGTGTGTTCTTGTTGGCCGAGGATCTTCTTCGTCATTCAATAACTCCGAAAAGGCTTGAAAAAAATGTGCAGCAAGGCTTGGCAGATGATCCTTGCTGCCTCAGGAAAATGCCACAGCAAAAACGAATTTGAGAACTCCGTTCGCTCTCCCCGGCCACTCGTGCGTGCGATTGGCCAGGGAGAGGTGGAAGCGACTGAAGCCTACGCGACCGCCATCTTTTCTGCAGCCTGCATGTAGTCCGGCTCCGGACGGAAGACAAATTCCGGATATCCGAGCTGCCCCATCTCAGGAAGATCGAGCCCTGCGACTTCGGTTTCAATGGAAACGCGCTGTCCAACGATGATGTCGAGAATCCAGTTCAGCACAAAGCTGAAGCTGAATACGAAGCCCACCAGCGTTGCGCATCCAACCATCTGCGCCACCAACTGGCTGGAGTCCCCATAGAACAGCCCGGTTACAGAGCCGGTAACGCCATTCCATGAACCGCCGTAGTTGCTGGTGCCGTCGGCAAAGAAGCCGATGGACAGTACACCCCACAGCCCGTTGGTTCCATGGACAGAAATAGCACCGACTGGATCGTCGATCTTGAGATAGTTTTCGACGAACGCGCAACTGAAGCAGACCAGCAGTCCGGCCACAAAGCCGATAATCGCTGCTCCCTGTGTGTTGACGAAGCCGCTCGGTGCGGTGATGGCCACCAGACCTGCCAGCAGCCCGTTGCCGCTCATCGAAGCATCAGGCTTGCCCTTCATCGCCCACATATAGAGGAGTGCGCCGAAAGTTCCGGTGCAGCCCGCGAGCATCGTGTTGACGGCGATCGAGCCGATGCGGAGGTTACCTGCCGCCGAGGCGCCGAGGGTGCTTCCGGGATTGAATCCGAACCACCCGAAGGCCAGAATGAAGCAGCCGATCAGTACCGCCGAGATGTCGTGGCCGATGATCGCATTGCTTGAGCCGTCGCGGTTGTATTTGCCTATGCGCGGACCGACGATCATTGCCACCGCCAGCGCTGTTATTCCACCGACTGCATGGACAACACCCGATCCGGCAAAGTCACAATAGCCTTTTCCGAGCCCCAGATTGACGCCCAGCTGCGAGAGCCAGCCGCCGCCCCATGCCCAGTTGCCATACAGCGGATAAGTAAAGGCGCCCATCAGTACAGAGGAAACAGCGAAGGCCAGGAACTTCCAGCGCTCGGCACATGCACCGGTGACGATGGTGAGCGCCGTGTCCATGAACACCATTTCGAACAGGAAAATCACCATGACTCCGACGTCATAGGTATGTCCCGCGAGGAACATGCCGCACTCACCGAAGATGCCCCAATGAGTACCGAAGACGGTGAGCATGTGCTCCGTGTTCAGCGACTGCAATCCGCCGAGATTTCCGTTTCCGGCCGCGCCACCCATCTGGATGGCGAAGCCGATAATCCAGTAGGCGAACAGACCACATCCGTAGACGAAAAAGTTCATCATGTACGTGTGATTTGCGTTCTTGACCCGGCAGAGTCCCGACTCGACCATGGCGAAACCGGCCTGCATGAACATGACCAGGAAGCCGGTGACCAGTGTCCAGACAAAGTTGACTGCGATCTTGTTCTGGCCGACCTGATTAGCAACGTCGCCCAAGGTGAGGCCCGCCTTGGGATCGCTCACGGGAACGTCATTGACGGTGCCGGTGTTCACACCACCGGGATCGCCGTTGGCCAGGGTGCTGGTGGTGGGCGCCGCGCCAAGCGCGCTCTTCAACTCGGCAGCCGACGCTGAAGGTGCAGCGTCTGCCCGAGCCACAATCGCTGCGCCTGCCATCAAAAGTATTGCCAGTGCGCATGTCCAGGTTGTAAGTCGGAAAATTCTCATCGATTCAGCTCCGTGATTGGGTTGATCATCGATTGCGTTGATCGTGTCCTGAAAAAGCCGGGGAAGAGCGATCAGGCTTTCCAAATTGCGTTCTTATTCGCCGCCGGCACAAGTACGAAGAAGATTCCGGCAATCGAGATGGCAAACCCCACAATCGAGGTCGTCATTCGTCCTCCCACACTGGCCGTCATGTGCAATCCAAAGAGCACAAACAGCCAGCCTGCCAAAACCACCGCTACGCCGATCAGTTTCATAACGGCGGGTTGTGGACCAGCGCCTGTCTTGCCTTCGAGGGGCTTGATCTTGAAGAACCCCCAAAGGGATGCAATGAGGGCGATCGCCCCGACTACGAGCGCGAGCTTACCCGTGCCCGAATCTGAGAATGCGATTCCGGCGCAAATTGCCGTCAGCCCCACCATGAATAGCGTGAAATCCCTGCCCTGCGATTTTGTTGCTGCCATTACTGCCCTCCTTGATTCAAGTTTGGAATCCTGATTGAAAACCGCAATTGCCTACCAGATCACCACCGAACCACTCTTGCAACGAACCACTATTGGCTGCTAGACCCACCTGTATTCCCGCCTCGAGGCCCCGCCGATCAGCTAATAAAGTAGATCGCTAACAACTCAGCGAAACCGCGGTCAGCCTCTCCATTTCGCCGGTCTTCAAAGTAAAGTGAAAGCCGCAAAGCTTGGCCCGCATTGCGAGTGAGGCAACGCGCTCAAAAGCATCGTTGTATCGGTTCACTTTGCCGGTCATTACTAGCTCCAGTCGATGTTCGCCGTCGGCGCGGAACATGCGCAGATCGGCATTCGTCACTGCCGGAAACGACTTGAAAATAACTTCACGCAAGCTCAATGCATCCCTCAGCGCCTGGAGCGTCTGGTTGTCCCTGGCCAGATGCTCAGGAAGATCTTGATCCCACGGATCCGGCGGACGCATCAGCCAGTCGCACTCCATTGAATCTCCCCTCCACTCGAATCGCAGCAAAAGCAGTGGCTCTCGTGATAGTGCGCCGTATCGCAACTTCCTTCGCACCCTGCTTAGAAAGTCTGCGGCATGCAGCAACTCTTTCATGAGCGACGAAGAACCTCCTGCAAGGGCTTCTGCCGCGCGTTCGCTTGCATCGAGCTCTTTTGCGAGGGCAACGCAAGAAACACTATGAATTGCGCGAGCGCAGTCAGTTCAGCGAGCAGGGGAGCGCCGATCTGCCTACGCATCACGAACAGCAAGAGCACCATGGCAAACCATTGCCAGCGCGAGCGCTTTAGGCGTTCAAGGCGGTCAGTCAGCACGAACAGCCGTTGGGGCGCGAGGCCGTTCACGCTAGGCGCCTCGGCCCGCGCGCGAAAACAGGCGATCGCGAAAAACCCGGAAAGCAGAATTTCAGTAAGCACTGCCTGAATGTTCAAATGCCCTCCACGAGGTACACGTATCCTCTCGGATTGGGAAACCAATCCGCGATGCCCGATTACTTAGAATTGTGTTGAGCCGATTACCGAATGTTGCCGGCTGAAACCCGCATTGAGCACAGAAAATGAGCGTCAGCGAGATGCGTTGGTATCCCCTGCCTGAAGTGAAGCCTGCGCTCCATTAGGCTATGGGGTGAGCCTAGGACTTCATCTGGGAGTTCACAATATATCCTTTAGTGTAATTCCAGCGATTCCTTATGGCATCCTTATGCGAACAGGTCAATCGCGCGAATCTTCCTACATTCAGACGCTGAAAGTTGGCCCTTAACGCCTCTCCCACAACTTCACCAGATCCGCGAGGGAGTCGACATCCATCTTCTTCATGGCCAAGCGCCGATAGAGTTTCACGGTCACGACGCTCAAGCATAACTTGTCCGCGATTTCGCGATTTGTGAGACCGGAAGTGACAAGTTTCACAACCTGTGCTTCGCGATTACTTAAAGAATCAATTCGCGCACGAATCGACTCAGCGATTCGGCTCGCCTTCCGCGTCTCGCGATCGAGCGCAAAAGCCTGCTCGATGGCGAGGAAGAACTCTTCGTCCTGGAAGGGCTTGGTGAGAAACTCGACCGCGCCTGACTTGAGGGCTTTGCGCGCCATCGGAACATCACCGTGTGCGGTAATCACGATAATCGGAACTTTGATGCCGGACTCGACCAGTCGGGATTGTAACTCTATGCCACTCATGCCGGGCAAGCGAACATCTAGAACGAGGCAGCCGGCTGTCGAAGGATCCCATGCCTCAATGAATTCCTCCGCTGAAGCAAACCGCTGCGCGGGCACTCCGGTCGAATCCAGGAGATTGCAGAGCGCCTCGCCAGTGGCCAGATCGTCCTCGACAATCAAGACCGTCTGTCTTGGTTCCGGTTTCGCGGAATCGCGGCTCGTCATTCTCTCGATCCTAATACAGCATGAAAGGTAGCTCCTTACTCAAGGGCGTCTTCCCAAATCCGTCCATCGTGAGCTTCAACAATACTTCGGCAGACGGAGCCTGAGTCGCTTCTCGCGGCAAAGATTCCCACAGATCTTGTCGAGCCGGCGCCCAAAGGAGAGTTCGGCGGAGACATCCTCCACAAGATAATCTCTTCCTCTGGCCAGCAATGTGGCACGCTTCTCTGGGAATCGAAACGGACGAAGAACTGGAGCGATGCCGTGCTCGGGAAGCTGCGCAATGACCAGCGGACAGCCAGAGCCGATTTTGCGAATCCAGTCAGCCGCGCACCTCCGAAAGATGTCGCGGTTTTTGACTTTATCGAAGGGTTTTCGGTCGTTGAGCCGCGCTGTGCAATTGGCGTAGGTGAACCTTGCGCCCGGCTCTGGCGCAAAATGGATGGTCTCCTCAAGGCAGTCGCCTTCGAGAAGTCTCGTGACCTCTGAGCGATATTCTTAGTCCCATGGAGTTTCCCTTGATTCGCAGCTTCATTCTTCCGCTCCAGCCACAGTCGACTTATATCCTTCGATACGCTCGCCGCCGTGATAGATATTGAAGTGACCTTCGCGCAGGAACCCTACGAGCGTAATGTCGAACTCTTTGGCTACCTCTGCCGCTAGGCTTGATGGAGCTCCTACGGCTGCGACCATCGGGATTCCGCCCATCAGCGCCTTCTGCAGAAGCTCAAAGCTGGCACGACCGGAAAGCAAAAGCACGCGCTCTCGCAAGAGGGTGCGGCCGCCAAGGAATTCAGAGCCAATCAGCTTATCCACCGCGTTGTGACGGCCTACATCTTCGCGAAGCGCCAATAAATTTCCAGTCGAATCGAATAGGCCCGCACCGTGCAAGCCGCCAGTGCGATCAAAGACTCCCTGCGAAGAACGGAGGCGGTCCGGAAGACTGTAGAGGATTTGCGCGTCTACCCTGAAGTTATTCGTCGCACGCGGCGGACAAACCGTGCGCAGGGAAAGGAGGGACGCTTTACCGCAAATGCCGCAACTTGAAGTGGTATAGAAATTGCGTTGAAGGCTGGCCATGCTCACCGGAACGTGAGTGGCGAGGTTCACTCGAACAATATTCTGTTTGGAACCTGGCTTAGCGGCGTCGACGATTAGAGGAAATTCGGCGGACTCGTCGACGGGATGATTTGCGAATGCAATATGTTCGATATCGCTTGCATCGTGAACCACTCCTTCGGTCATGAGAAAGCCGGCGGCAAGGTCAAAGTCGTTACCCGGCGTGCGCATCGTGATGGAGATCGATTTCGTTTGCCGCGAGTTCCGGGGTCCATAAGTAATTTGAATCTCGAGCGGTTCCTCAGTTGCGAGCTGATCCAACACTTTTCGCGATGTCTGCCCGGTAACTTTCTCGACGGACGCCTGCGACATGGGCTGCTTGATCGTGTTCTGATCCGCGACAGCCAAGGGGGCTTTCATGTTCTCATCTCCGTGACAAAGGTCGGTTTCAGGAGGATTTCCGAACCGTCAACGATTCGGCCAGTTGTAATGCGTTGCCTCATTGTCTTTCAGATGCCGAGGCCCCTGATACCAGCTATACAGGGGTGCCCGATCCTTGAGCAACGGCAAAAGGGTTGGAATGGAACGGCCCATTTGCGGTGACAATGGAGGCTGACGTGGAGGCGGTCGAATGCAATCACGCCAACATCGAGGGTTTCGGCATCAAACAATTCGGCTTTTGGTGCACGAGACGCGGCCTGAAAAACTCTATTGCGATGTGCGACGCAAATTAACTTTACGGGTCCTCGCGCCATGGAATACCATCCCTATCGAATAACGAGGGTGGACAGCTTATGAAGGCAACGATCAACGGCCGACCGCAGGAAATCCAGGCAGGAGAGCGCCTGATCGACCTGATCAACCGCTGCGGGGTCGAAATTCCGCAGGTCTGTTATCACCCCCAGCTTGGGCCGATCCAAACCTGCGATACCTGCATGGTCGAGGTCGACGGCAAGCTGGTGAGAGCCTGTGGAACAACGGCCGCAGACGGCATGAACGTTGCCACGTCCTCGGCGCGTTCGGACGCAGCGCAGCGCGAGGCCTTCGACCGCATCCTGGGCAATCACCTGCTCTACTGCACGGTTTGCGACAACAGCAATGGCAACTGCACCGTGCACAACACGACGAAGCTGCTTCATGTGGAACATCAGGAGATCCCTTATAAGCCCAAGCCGTACGAAGTGGATATGTCTAATCCCTTCTATCGCTACGATCCGGACCAATGCATTCTTTGCGGACGGTGCGTGCAGGCCTGCCAGACCCTTGAAGTGAATGAGACGCTAACCATCAACTGGGAGGCCCCTCATCCCCGGGTGCTCTGGGATGGTGGCGCTCCGATCGGCGAATCGAGCTGCGTCTCTTGTGGACACTGCGTGACTGTATGCCCATGCAATGCGCTGATGGAGAAGTCGATGCTTGGAGAGGCCGGCTATATGACCTCGCTTTCCAAGCCTGCGCTGGACGGAATGATCGATGTTGTGAAAGGCATCGAGCCGGAGATGGGATATGGCTCGATCATGCGGGTTTCCGAGGTGGAAGCGCAGATGCGCGAGTCGCGCACCAAGCGAACCAAAACCGTGTGCACTTACTGCGGAGTGGGCTGCAGCTTCGATATCTGGACTAAAGACCGTCATATTTTGAAGGTCGAGCCGCTTGAGGGAGCGGCGAATGGTATCTCCACCTGCATCAAGGGTAAGTTCGGCTGGGACTATGTCAACAGCCCCGACCGGCTCACCAAACCACTCATCCGCGAGGGAGATGCCTTCCGCGAGGCTTCATGGGAGGAAGCGTTGGCCTTGGTGGCGCGCAGGTTTAAGGAGATCAAGACAGCTACCGGTCCTGACTCGCTGGCCTTCATCTCGTCTTCTAAATGCACTAATGAAGAAAGCTACCTGATGCAGAAGCTTGCCCGGGCAGTAATCGGAACCAATAACATGGATAACTGCTCACGCTACTGCCAAGCGCCGGCGACCACGGGCCTTTTCAGAACGGTTGGCTACGGCGGCGACTCCGGATCTATCTCGGATATCGAGAAGGCGGGACTGGTGGTGATCATCGGCAGCAATACTGCTGAGAGCCATCCGGTGCTGGCTACGCGCGTCAAGCGGGCCCACAAGATGAACGGTCAGAAACTGATCGTTTCTGACCTGCGCGAGAATGAGATGGCGCAGCGAGCAGATGTGTTTCTGCATCCGCGGCCCGGAACCGACCTCGTCTGGCTTTCCGCGGTGACCAAATATATCCTCGACAACGGACTTGCCGATCAGAGATTCATCGATAAGTGGGTCAATCACGCCGACGAGTACAAAAAGAGCCTAGACCTGTTCACACTCGAAATGGCCAGTGAGAGGTGCGGCCTCCCGATCGAGACGCTTACGAAGGTTGCGCATATGATCGCGGAAGCAAAAGGGGTCTGCGTTCTTTGGGCGATGGGCGTTACGCAGCACACCATGGGTTCCGATACCTCGACCGCTATCTCCAACCTGCTGCTCGCGACAGGCAACTACATGAAGCCGGGAACAGGCGCATACCCTTTGCGTGGGCATAACAACGTGCAGGGAGCCAGCGATCACGGCGCAATGCCGAACTTCTTCCCGGGATATCAGAAGGTTGACGATGCCGCGATCCGCGCTAAGTTTGAGAAGGCGTGGAAGGTGCAATTGCCGCCGAAGCCGGGACTCGACAACCACATGATGATCGACGCAATCCAAGAGGGCAAACTCAAGGCCATGTATGTATTTGGCGAGGAGATGAGTCTTGTGGATTCGAATGCAAACTATGTAGGGGACGCTTTGTCGAAGCTCGACTTCTTCGTGATGCAGGAGATCTTTTTCAGCGAGACTTGCCGTTTTGCGGACGTGATTCTGCCGGCCAGCCCTAGTTTGGAGAAAGAGGGAACCTTTACCAGCACGGAGCGGCGCATCCAGCGCCTCTATGAAGTGTTCGAGCCGCTTGACGGGAGCCGTCCGGACTGGATCATTATTCAGGACATCGCCAATAGGCTGGGCGCCGGATGGAAGTACGAGCATCCATCTCAGATCTACGAAGAGATCGCCTCAGTTACACCCTTGATGGCCGGGGTGACTTATGAACGTTTGGAAGGTTACAAGACTTTGCAGTGGCCGGTGGCTGAGGATGGCAGCGATCAGCCTTTGCTGTACACAAAGGAATTCAATTTTCCCGATGGCAAGGCTACGTTCTTTCCAATTCCGTGGACGGAACCATCCGATCAACAGGATGCCGAGTACGATTTGCATCTGAATAACGGCCGCCTGCTGGAGCATTTCCATGAAGGCAACCTGACATATCGCGTCGAAGGAATCCGCGAGAAAACTCCGTGCACCTTTATTGAAGTGTCACCGGAACTTGCGGGCGAGCGCGGTATCGAGACCGGAAGCTGGGTGCAATTAACCTCTCGTTACGGTAAGGTGCGGGCACAGGCGGTCATCACTAGAAGAGTGCAGGGAAAAGAGCTGTACATGCCCATGAACTCCACCGATGAGCCCGTCAATCGCCTCACCAGCAGCCATACGGACAAAGCGACCCACACTCCCGCTTACAAGGAAACATCTGTGCGGCTCCGGGTGTTGGGAGAAGTCGGCGACGATCCGCTGCCGCGAACAAATTCACGCCACGGACATCCGACACCGCAGGCAGGCGTCGAAGTGGAACGGAAGTGGAAGCGCAAGGATTATCGTGAACCCGGCGATCAACTAGTTCAGATCCAGACCAGCTAGTACAGACCAGCTAGCTTCGGCTGGCGCGAAGGAGAAAATATGGCTCGACCAATCCCGCTGGAGTTACCAGCCCGCGATCCTCGCGAAGAATTACGCAAGCGGCTCGAACAAGCGCCCGTCGATCACGCAGAAGCCTTGCTGGATTCGTATGAGTTGATTCAGCAACTACACGATCATGGAGTATTCGAATTGTTGCGCGGTGCGCTTTTCGCAAGCGACAAACTGATTGAAACCGCGGTGGATGCCGCTAAGACCGATGAATCCATTCGCGCCTTCCGTAACGCAATGATTCTCGGCAAAGTGCTTGGGGCGATTAATCCTGACGTGCTCCAGTGCTTTGCGACGGCAGCAAGTGAGACGATGGCGTGTTACGAGAAGCCGGTGATCGAGCCGCCAGGCCTGTTTTCGCTGCTCAATCAATTCCGCCACAAAGAGCTGCGAAGAAGTATCGCGCTGATCAACCGATTTTTGGAGAACTTGGGAAATCAGATCAAGCTTCGTGCAGGTTGCAAATGACAGAAACCGGAACGAACACGAAGCGGGCGGCTAATCGCGACATAGTGTGTTTGACTGATACAGTGTTCATGCGAGATTCGCGTTACGCAGCGGAGGACAATGCTTCGCGCAGCGCGTCGGCGACACGTTGCTGTTGATTGGGTGTGATGCGGTTGAAGAATGGCAGTGCCAGAGTGCGGCGGGCGATGGATTCAGTAAGAGAAAGATGGCGAGTGTCTGCCGCGCTCCATGCGCGCCATGCAGGCTGCAGGTGGATGGGCGCGAAATAGCGGCCGGTGGCGATGCCGAGGCGGGCGAGTGCGGCCCGTACGCGTTCGCGGCAGGCTCCTTCAGGCAGGCGGACTACATAGACAAACCAGCTAACTTCGCGTTGACGAAGCGAAAGCGGCGGACGCTCGAGGCCAGGTATTCCTGCGAGCAACGCGTCGTATCGCTCGGCGGCAAGACGGCGGAGCGCGAGGATCTCATCGATCCGTCGCAATTGAACGCGACCGAGCGCGCAGGCCAGCTCCGAGAGTCTGTAGTTATAACCGGGCTCGACCTGGTCGAGCCAATCAATTCCCGAGTCGGGGCTAGCATCGCGGCCTTGATTTCTGAGCCGGCGCAGGCGCGCGGCGTGGGCTGGATCGCTCGAGAGGACGGCGCCTCCTTCGGCGGTTGTGATCTGTTTGTTAGGGTAGAAACCGAGGACGGCGAGATCGCCGAAGCTGCCAGCAAGACGCCCGCCAAAGCGCGCGCCGATGGCCTCGGATGCGTCTTCGATGAGAGCCAATCGATGGCGGCGCGCAAGATCCTGGAGCACGTCCATCTGAGCAGGGACGCCGAAGGTGTGAACTACAAGGATGGCACGAGTGCGGGGAGTGATTGCACGCTCGACGGCAGCGGGGTCGAGATTAAGCGTGACGGGATCCATCTCAATCAGAACAGGCGTAGCGCGCACTTGAAATACGGCGTTGACGACGGCCACGAAGGTAAACGAGGGAAGGATGACCTCATCGCCCTCGCCCACCCCAAGCGCGAGCAACGCGAGATGAAGACCAGCGGTGCCCGAACTCACGGCCACCGCATGGTCCAAGCCGTGATAGGCGGCCAGTTCGGATTCAAAGGCCGCGAGCTCCGCACCCAGGCTAAGGTGCGGCGTGCGCAGAACCGAGCTGACTGCCGCGATCTCCGCTTCAGTAATGTCGGGCGCGGAAAGTGAAATCGCAGCAGTCATCATCTCCCCACTTGAGCACATTCGGCAAAGGATGGAAGCGGCGAAGGTTGCTTGACCAGCAGCCCATCGAGCAGAACCGAAGAAAGCACGGAGGCGATAACCTGCGCCGCGGTACCCTCGCCGTAAGGATTGGTCACTCCGGCAAGACCTTCGCGGAATGCGGGGCTAAGCGCGCGATCGAGCGCGGCGCGGATGGCAGAAACTTCGGCCGGCGCGTCGATGACGTTGCACGCGCATTCGCGCCCCTGTTGGCGCATGCCGACATTGACAACTGGCAAGCGAAAAGATGCGGCCTCCATGATGCCACTTGACGAGTTGCCGACAAGCGCGCCGGCCTGGCTGAGCAGACTCCAGTAGGTCACGGGCTCAAGATTGACGAACACTTGAGTGTGCGCGCGCGTTGCCGCAAGAGCTCGGGCGCGGTCAATGAGCGCAAGGCCTCCGGCATCGGCATTGGGGTAAACGAAGAGGACTTGACCCGGCGTCTGAGTGAGCGCGGCGAAAAACGCATCTGCCTCTTTATTGGTGTCGCGCAGGATAGTGACGGGGTGCCATGCGGCAATCATTGCCGGCGGCGTAAGAGACAGACCTAATTTCGATTCCAGAGCCGCGCGATCGAGTAGAGTGGAGCGGCGCAGATGGTCGAGAGATGGTGCGCCGGTACGGTGCACACGCCACGGTTCCTCCCCCATTGCGATTACACGCTGCCGAGCTGTCTCAGTCGATGTGAAGTGGATATGTGCAAGTTTGGTCAGCGCATTTCGCACCGCGTCGTCAATCGCGCCCTGGCTCACCTCGCCGCCTTCGATGTGGGCGATGGGAATGCGCAGCGCGAGAGCTGTAGCGGCCGGGGCCAGCATCTCGTAGCGGTCTGCGATGAGGAGGAGCAAATCGGGACGCCAAGTAGTCAGGGCGTCAGCCACGCCCAGAATCGCCACTCCGATGCTCTTGGCCATACCGGTATCAGTGTCAGAACTTAAAAGACACTCAATACGCGCCTGAATGGGAAAGCCATCGCGTTCAATTTCCTGAATCGTTCGCCCGAATTGAGGTGAGAGATGCGGACCGAGAGCGAAAACGCCGAGCTCAATCTCGGGACGACCGGCCAGCTCGCGCATGGGCCAGTAAAGATGACTGTAGTCAGCGCGTGAGGTGGTGACAACGCCGATGCGACGCCGTGCTGCAGGCGACGACGACTGCGCAGGAAACCCGTTCCCGTTAACGGGACTATGAGGCGCGATCACTCGAGAAGTATATATTGATGGTGCTTTGCAGTCTGCACGCGCAGTTCACGCTGGTTTCTGCTGGCGAGCCACGAACTCGCGTAGACTGGATAATCCGAGGTGAGGGGAGAATTCCATCTGTGAATGGAACTGCGATGCGAGGAGCGGTGGTCTGGGCGCTTGCATTCGTGGCAGCCACCCCGGCGTTCTGCGGGCCACAAACGCGCTTCGACGCAGAGGCGATCCAGCTGAACAATCGAGGCGTGGCGCTGATGAGCCAGCAGTTCACCGAGCGCGCCGCGGATAGCTTCGCCGCCGCCTTCAAGAAGGATCCGAAACTCGCGCAGGCGGCGATCAATGAAGGTATTGCGCAACTGGCGCAGCAAAAGTTGGATCAAGCCAAAGAATGGTTCCGGAAAGCAATCGCGATCGACGCGAAGAATCCGCGGGCTTGGTACAACCTGGGTTTGGCGGAACATGCGGGTAACGAGCTTGCGGAGGCAGTGACCAGTTTTCAAGAAGCAGCAAGGCTCGATCCGCGCGATGCTGACTCGTGGTACTTCGAAGGCGCCTGCTATGCAGAGCTGGGGCAGTTCGATAAAGCAATTGAAATCTTCAAAAAGGCGCTAGAGATCAACCCGCTGCATGCGTCGGCGGAGTTCGGGCTCGCGCGTGCCCTGCAGCGCACGGGTCACACCCAGGAGGCGAAAGAACACTTCGCGCGTTTTCAGCATTTGACCAACACAAAGATTTCATCGGCGCTGGGGCTTTCGTATGGGGAGCAGGGGCATTATTCGACGGCGGCGGCGGTAGAAGAGCCAGAGACGATCGAGCGCGCGATGATCTCTGTGCGGCTTCAGGCGCGGTCGATGGTAGCGACCCACCCTGACGGTACTTCGCCATGGACGACTACGGGCGGGGCATGCATGATTGACGCGATCGGATCGGGCCAGATGGACTTGGTGCTGATGCAATCGGGCGAGCAGGCGATTCGCGTGCTCCACAATCGCGGCGGCGGAAGCTTTGAGGAAGTGGATGCCGCGGCAATGGGACTACAGGCGAGCGGCCGTGCCGTGGCGTGTGCCGTTGGCGATTTCGACGGCGATGGACTCAATGATATCGCTGTGGCTCTCGATGATCGAGTGCTGCTGTTTCGCAATCTCGGTCATGGACAATTCAAGGATGTCACCCTGCGATCTGGCATCGTGCCGCGCAACCGGCCTACCGGCATCACCTTTGTGGATTATGACCATGATGGCGACTTGGACCTCTTTTTGACGGGTGGCCCGCTCAAGCCCGGCGATGAGCCTAACGTGTTGTGGCGCAACAACGGCGACGGCACATTCACCGAGCATACCGAGCCGACGGGATTGGGTGGGAGCGGCAAGACAGCAGCGGCAATTCTGACCGACTTCAATAACGATCGCGCAGTGGACCTCGCGGTTACCGGAGATGGGTCTTCGCCGTTGTTGTACGTGAATCCTCGCGAGGGTAAATATCCCAAACAGCAACTGTACGAAGGCGTCAGGCTGCCGCCGACGGTTGGCATCGCTGTTCTGGACTACAACAAAGACGGCTGGATGGACATTGCGGTGACGCATGCCGGCGCTCCTGGCCTGACACTGTGGCGAAACGTTGAAGCGCCGGATCACATCGGAAGGCTCTTTGAGCGTGTTGCGCTGCCACTGAAGGGCACAGTGCGCGGATGGGGCCAGACGCCCGTAGATATTGATAACGACGGGTGGATCGATCTGGCGGCGATTGTCGAAACATCTACCGGTGCCGAGGTGAAGGTTTTCCGCAATCGCGGCGATGGAAGGTTTGAAGATGTGAGTAATGCGCTGGGACTGGATGGCGTGAAACTGAAAGCGCCGCGTGGACTGATTGCCGCTGACGTAGATGGCGACGGCGCGCCCGATCTGATCGTGACTCAGCTGAATGCTCCGCCGGTACTGTCTGCGCAACGTGGGCGCGAACAAGAACCACTTTGCGCGCCTGGACTTGACCGGCTACGCGGACAACAAGACAGGGATCGGGGCGAAGGTCGAAGTGTTTGCGAATGGAATATGGCAAAAATGGGAGCTTGCCGGCGCGTCCGGCTACCAGACACAAGCTCCGCCGCAGATTCTCGTAGGCCTTGGGCAGGCTTCGAACATCGATCTACTGCGTATTCAGTGGCCGACGGGCGTTTTGCAGGACGAGATCGATCTGCCCCAACAACGAGTGATCGCGATGAAGGAGGCAGACCGTCGCGGTAGCTCGTGCCCAGTGCTGTTCGCGTGGGACGGGCATCGGTACAAATTTGTAACGGATGTGATAGGTGCGGCCGTGGTGGGACACTGGTTCACGCCCACGCGGCGCAACACCCCGAATCCTGGCGAGTGGGTGAAGATTGACGGCGGGAACGTGGCGCCGGTGAACGAAAGAATAAGCGTGCGCTTCATGGAGCCGATGGAAGAGGTTAATTATATCGACCAGTTGCGGATGGTCGCAGTCGATCACCCGGAAGGCGTGGAAGTGAATCCGGATGAGCGGTTCCTCGACGAACCACCATTTGCTTCAGGCAGAGTGGTGGCGAGCGCAGGCACGCGGCTGCCGGCGGGCGCGTGGGATGGGAAAGGAAACGACGTGCTTGAACGGCTTAGCCATCGCGATCACGTGTTCGGCAGTGGATTCTCGGCCTTACCTTACGACGGATTTGCAAATCTGCACGCATTGACGCTTGATTTGGGCAATGTTGAGCCGAATGCTCCGCTGCGATTGTTGATGACAGGCTATGTGAACTACTTCAGCGCCACATCTCTCTACGCTGCTTGGCAAGCGGGATTGAAGGAAATTCCGCCATACGTAGAGGCCGAACTAGCGGACGGCACCTGGCAGCGAATTGCGGGTGATGTGGGATTTCCCGCCGGGCTCGAGCGAACTATCGTAGTGGACCTGACAGGCAAGTTGCCGCCGGGAACTCGGCGCATCCGGTTGATGACGAACCTCGAGATTTACTGGGATCAAGTGCTCGTCGACCAGAGCGCAGACGCCGAGGCTCATACAACAGAAGTTCCGCTGGCCAGTGCAACCCTGCATTTTCGTGGATATCCGAAGCAGATTGAACGCGCGAGTCCCGGCGACCTGGATTACGACTACAATCTGGTCAGCCTGAGCGGGCCCTTTCAGCGCGAGCGCGGCAACTACACGCACTTTGGCGACGTGACTCCGCTGCTCAAGAGCATTGATGACAGGTTCGTCGTTTTTGGCAGCGGGGAGGAGATTGCGGCGGAGTTCGACGCGGAAAAACTGCCCACATTGCCCGCTCATTGGAAACGCGATTACTTCTTCTATGCCAACGGATTCGTAAAAGACATGGATTGGTGGGATGCGTCGCCGTTCACTGTCGCGCAGATGCCATTTCATGGCATGAGCGCCTATCCGTATCCGGCGAGCGAAAAATATCCTGATGATGCCGCTTCGCTCGAGTACCGATTGAATTGGAACGACAGGTTCGAGGCCGGAGAGCCGGTGAGGTCCTACCGATTCAAATATCAGTTTTTGCCGGGGGCGCCATCGGAGATTGGAGCGCCGCTATTGCCGCCCGGAACTCAGCCATGAACGAACTCGTGCTGGCTCCGGCGACGCGACAGCTCGAGTTGGTGCGCACGGGCCAGGTCTCCGTGACGACGCTGGCCGAGGCGCACATCCGGCAAATCGAACGATTAAATCCGCAAATCAATGCATTCGCTGACTTCGACGCGGAGCGGGTGAGGATTCAGGCTCAGCAACTCGACGCGCTACGAGAACCCCTTGGTGCTTTATACGGTTTACCGGTGACCATAAAGTCATCGATTGCGACTGCGGACTATCGATGCGAGATCGGCAGCTTGCTGCACCAAGGCGAGATTCCGAGAGAGAATGCTGTCGTTGTGTCGCGGCTGCGCGCTGCTGGAGCGTTGATTCTGGGTACGACCAACTGCCCGGAGTTTCTGATGGCTTATGAGACCGCAAACTCCCTTCATGGGTGCACGAGAAATCCCTGGAATTTTGAGTGCACGCCCGGCGGATCGAGCGGTGGTGAGTCAGCCGCAATTGCGGCGGGAATGTCCGCGGCTGGATTGGGCAGTGACAGTGGTGGATCCGTAAGAGTGCCCGCGCATTTTACGGGAATTTGTTCGCTGAAACCGACTCCGGGACGGATTCCGGCGCGAGGGCATCTGCCGCCGTGTGTGGGGCCGTTTTCGATTCTTGGTGCGATCGGTCCAATGGCCCGCACGATGGGCGACGTTGCGCTGCTCTTTCGAACGCTCAACGATCAAGATCCGCTCGATCCGGCTAGTCCGCCGGTCGCGATGAGAGAGCCGCGTCAAGATGAATTGCGTTCGAGGGCGATCGGAGTTTTCGAGGACGATGGCCTTGTTCCCGTGACGGCGGAGACGCGCGTCGCTGTGAACAATGCGGCGTGCGCGCTTCGTGACGCGGGTTTTCGCGTCTTGCCGTTTCGCCCGAGGACACTTGAGCCATTACGCAAGCTGTGGTGGAAGTTCTTTGTGCAATGTGGGGCGATGTTCTATGAACCGGAGATTCGCGGCAAGCGTGGAATGCTCAGCCCTGTCTTCAAAGAGTTTCTGGGTATCGCGGAGGCCGCTGGGCCCATCAGCGGCTCGGAACTGCTGAACGCATGGGCCGAACTGGACTTGCTGCGCGCAAGAACACTGGCCGAGATGCGAGAATATCCGGTTTTGCTTTGTCCGGTTGCCAGTATTCCCGCATTTCGCCACAACGAGCGCGCCTGGACGGTCGACGGCAAGACCGTCGAATATCTTGATGCCATGCGATTTACGCAGTGGTTCAACGCACTGGCTTGCCCGGCGGCAGTGATTCCGGTAGGCGCATCTTCAGAGGGGCTTCCGATCGCGGTGCAGATTGCGGCGAGGCCATTTGAGGACGAGGTCGTGCTGGGCGTGTCTGCCGTCGTAGACGCGGCGTTTGGCTATCGTCAGCCGCCAATCGTCTCTTTCTGATTCACCGCGGGCTTTTCCAATCCAGAAAAATCGTTTGCAGGACGCTTAGAATTAAGCAGTCGGCACGTTGGGCCGCAACCGGAAAGGGCGAGGTCGCGTTAGCGTTGCAATTTGAAGCGGGGTCGCTTAACTGGATATTCGAAGTCTTCTTTGGGCTCACCATCCAAAGAACCGGGGTGCCAAATGTGAGCGGGCGATTTTTGGCTTGGAAGGGCAATTCGAATGCCTTTCCTGATGTTCGGGAAAATCTAGAAGGAGGAAAATGGCAGTCTTTCTCAGTCGCGTTCTTATTGTCATGACGATCCTGTGCAGCTTCTCCATTTACGTGAGAGGACAGCAGGAGTCAGGTGCGACATTGCGCGCCCCGGCGACTCCTCTTATCGTGCATGATCCGTACTTCAGCATTTGGTCAGACGGGGACCGGCTGACCGATGGGCCTACCACGCACTGGTCAGGCATTCCTCAGCCCCTGAATGGCATCATACGAATCGATGAGAAGAGCTACCGATATCTTGGCGACGCTGACCCTGGGATTTCAGCACTGGAAGAATCCGACCGGCAGATCACTCCAACGCGCACTATCGTCACGATGCAGAGCCCACAGATAGAGCTGCGCTTAACATTTTTGACACCCGCCTTTCCCGACGACATCAAAATGATGGCGCGTCCGATTACATATTTGACCTGGGATGTGAGGTCACGCGATGGCGGCACGCACAGTGTTGAGCTCTACCTAGACGCCGATGGAGCTGTCGCCACTGACAACGGCGAAGAACCGGTTGTCTGGTCACGCGCCGAAATCGAGGGACTCCATCTCCTCCGCGTTGGAACTTCGAATCAACCCATGCTTCAGAAGTCTGGAGATAACCTGCGCATCGATTGGGGATACTTCTACATCGCAGCTCCCGCGTCTGAGGGCTCCATCGAACGTGCGGCGGGAAACCAAGCTTATCGAGACAGTTTCATTTCAACAGGCCATATTTCCGAAGATGATGACCTGGCGCAGCCCCGGATGCCACAAAGCCGCTATCCACCAGCACCGGCGCTAAACCTGGTCCTACCGCTCGGCCAGGTCGGCGCAGCGCCAGTGTCCCGTCATGTGCTTTTAGGCTATGACGACGTTTACTCCGTTGAGTATATGCATCAGAAGCTGCTGCCATATTGGCGAAGGGAATTCTCTACGTTTAGCGAACTACTCGAGGGCGCGGAACACGATTATCTACCGTTGAAAACACGCGCGGAGCAGTATGATGCCGATTTGGAACAAGACTTGAAGCAGGCTGGTGGCCCGGATTACGCGTTCATTGCAACCCTCGCCTTTCGTCAAGCAATCGCTGCCCACAAGCTGGTTGAGGACAGCAATGGCGTTCCATTTTTCATGCCTAAAGAGAATTTCAGTAATGGATCGATCTCTACCGTGGATGTCATTTATCCATCCTCGCCAATGTTCCTTCTCTTGAACCCCAAGCTCGTTGAGGCGCAGTTGGAGCCCGTAATGCGCTATGCCGAGATGGCGAGGTGGAAGTTTCCCTTCGCCCCGCATGACCTTGGTGTTTACCCTCTTGCGAATGGGCAGCTCTACGGCGGAGGCGAAGTCAGTGAGGAGGATCAGATGCCGGTAGAAGAATCCGGTGACATGATCCTGATGGTGGCCGCGATTGCTCACGCAGAGGGGAACGCCGAATTCGCCTCGCGCCATTGGCCGCTGCTTACAAAGTGGGCTGAGTACCTGCTTGCTAAGGGATTCGATCCTGAGAATCAGTTAAGCACCGACGACTTTGCCGGGCATCTAGCGCACAACACCAATCTATCGATTAAGGCGATTGAAGCGCTTGGCGCCTATGCACAGCTGGCGGAAAAACTCGGCGACGACAAAACAGCAACGCAATATCAGACCATCGCCAAATCCATGGCTGCGAGGTGGGTGCAGATGGCCGCCGATGAAGACCACTACCGTTTGGCCTTTGATAAAGCCGATACCTGGAGCCAGAAATACAATCTGGTTTGGGATTCCGTTCTCGATCTACACCTTTTCCCTGTCAAGATAGCCGATCAAGAGATCGCCTACTACAAGACTCACCTGAACGCGTTTGGGCTTCCCTTGGATAATCGAGCGACCTACACCAAACTGGATTGGTCAGTCTGGTCAGCCACGCTGGCCAGCAATCCAGCGGATTTTCAAACTCTAGTGCATCCCATATTCGTGTTTTTAAATCAAACCCCCGACCGCGTGCCCATGACCGATTGGTATGACACGGTTTCTGCCCGAAAGGTCGGCTTTCAGGCTCGATCGGTCGTTGGCGGCGTCTATATGAAACTCCTTGCAGACCCCGCTTTGTGGAGTAAGTGGGCCGGGCAAGCGAACAAAAGATGATGCATACATCTCGCGCCAAGCCGCTTGACAATCCCAGAGAGCTCTGTTTTCATCTTTGACAGTTCAATACGCAGCGCGATTTTGGCCTTTTGACAAACGGTTGTCTAAGTAACTCCGAATGTCCGCTGTGTGTAGGCTATTGGTGATCCAGCCGCCAACGGCGAAGAGGGAATCATGACTTCGAAGCGGATTTTTCTCGTCCTTCCTGCCATTCTCATTGTTTTTGCAACGGCATCTCAGGCACAAGACACACGTGACGTGCAGGTCTGGCTGACGACCGTCGACCGAAGCGCATTGCTCTCTCAGCAGCCGGACGCCTTGCACTTTTCCGATGCGAAGAGCGACTTGCCGGCGATTGAAGTGAACGACATGCAGCAGTACCAGCCTATCGAAGGGTTCGGGTTTGCGCTGACGGGCGGGAGCGTGCAACTGCTTTTGCGGATGACGCCAGCGCGGCGAAGCGAGTTGCTGCGGCAGCTTTTCTCGACAAAGGGAGACGGAATCGGGGTGAGCTATCTAAGGGTGACCATCGGCTCCTCAGATATGAACGATCACGTGTACTCATACGACGATATGCCTGCTGGCCAGACTGATCCGAAGCTTGAGAAATTCAGCCTTGCGCCGGATGAGGCGACCGTAATTCCCGTGCTGAAAGAGATTTTGGCTATCGATCCGGAGATCAAAATTCTTGGGTCGCCGTGGTCTGCGCCTGCGTGGATGAAAACCAATGGCGCTGTGAAGGACGGGGAGCTGAAGCCGGAATTTTACGAGGCGTACGCGCAGTATCTGACGAAGTATATCGAGGGCATGAAGGCTGAGGGGATCAACCTGACTGCTATCACAGTGGAGAATGAGCCACTGAACCCGAAAAATACGCCGAGCATGGTGGTGTTTGCGCAGGAAGAGGATGAACTGATTGCAAAGCACCTGGGGCCGGCGTTTGAAAAAGCCGGAATCAAGACCGAGATCCAGGTGTACGATCACAACCCTGATGTGATTTCGTATCCGCTATCGATCCTGGCAGACGCTGCAGCGAGCAAGTATGTTGCGGGAACGGCTTTTCATCTGTATGGCGGCGACAGCGATAAGCTGACGTACGTGCACAACCAGTATCCAAACAAGAATCTTTATTTGACGGAGCAGTCGGTCGGCGGGCGCCCGAGCGCGACTTCGATTGACATCGCCGAGCCGGTGAGCCGTGTACTGATTGGCGCGACTCGGAACTGGGCGCGCAATGTGCTGCTGTGGAATCTGGCGGCCGATCCGGATGCGGGACCGCACACGAATGATGGTGGATGCACCGTCTGCTTTGGCGCGATCACACTGGTCGGCGATCAGGCACAGTTTAACGTGGCTTACTATGCGTTGGCCCATTTCTCGAAGTTTGTGCCGCCGGGTTCAGTGCGCATCGGATCGAACGAACTGGAGCAGCTTTCGACAGTGGCGTTTTTAACTCCGGACGGAAAGGTTGTTCTGGTGGCCGTGAACACCGGAAATTTTCCGAAGACTTTCCAGATTGACTATCACGGGCGGAGCGCGAAGGCGACGTTACATTCGGAGTCGGCGGCGACTTATGTGTGGTGACCGGAAATCTACAGTGTGTTCTGGCGGCCCAACGCCAATCCAACATCAATCTGGGGCGAGCCAAGATGCGCCCTTCGGATTAAGCTTCTTAGATGCAGCATTCGAAAGGCAGCAGCGAAGCTTTCAGGACCAGCGGGATGAAAGAATCGCCTGGCAGAAGCGCATTGGGCTCGATTGAAGCGAAACTTCAGGGAGTCGTGCCATTAGGCGCGGCCCGCTTCGTTGGCATACTTGCTATTGCCCTTTACGTTGCGACGAGTCCCGCAGCACCAGCGCAGAATTCGAATCATGGTGCTGAATTGCCAGCGATGCGGCAATTGAATCAGGCGCTCGAGTTAGAGCGGCATGGGAATCCGCAAGGCGCAATGAGTATTGTCAATCAGCTTCTGAAAGCAAATCCTCATTTTGTTCCGGCGCTGAAGCTGAAAGGGATGCTCTTGAGCGAAGCCGGAGAGGAGTCATCGGCGGGTCCAGTCTTTGTGGAAGCACTTGGGCTGGCGCCGAACGATTCAGATCTCCTTCTTGAAACAGGAATCTACAAATTAACCACAGGCGACAAAGCGGAAGCAATCAGATTGCTCGAGCACTGCATCCGGATCGTGCCGGATGACGGAGATGCACAGTTCTATCTTGCGCAGGCATATCATTTGAACGGACAGGATAACCAGGCAATGCGCGCGATCCGGCAGAGCGCCAAGATCGAGCCGGATAACCCTGGGGTCCTGCAAAAATATGGAGAACTGCTGTGCAGCGCGGGTGATTGCCGGCAAGCACTTGAGTGGCTCAAAAAAGCCGACACGCTTGACCCATCCCTGCCTGGAATCGATTACGACCTGGGACAAACGGACTATAAGCTAATGGATCTGGCCGGTGCAGCAGAGAACTTATCGCATGAGGTGGACAAAAATCCCCAAAATATGAATTCGCTGGTCCTGCTTGCAGATACTGAGGCCCGGCTATCGAACTGGCAGAATGCCGAAGCCGACTACATTCGATATCTAAGTTATAAGCCGGATGATGCCGATGCAGTGCTTGGGCTGGGCCACTGCGAGCTGGAACTGAAGGACTACGACGCGGCCATTGAGGCGCTCCATTCGGCACTGAAACTGGCCCCGGAAAAGTTTCTTGCGCATTTCTACCTCTCGCGCGCGTATGCCGCAACCGGAAAGACTGAAGAAGCGGAGCACGAGGCTGCACTGCACCATCTGATGATGCAACAGACGACATTTGTCAGCTCAGCGGTGAGCGAGGAGCGCGAAAGTGCAGTTCTTCCAGAGGCGCAGAGACTGCTTGCAGCTCACCGCGAGCAAGACGCGCTCAAGCTCTACCAGGACCATTTCAAAGGGACCTCGGTCACGGTAGCAGACTCGTATGTGTTTATCGGCAAGATTGAGATCTATGCGGGCGATACCGAATCGGGTCTGCGCAATCTGCATCACGCGCTGGAAATCGATCCCAGAGTTCGTGGCGCCCACACGTATGAAGGAATACTTGCACTGAAGTTGGGCGATCTGGACAAAGCGGAGAATCAGTTCAAGGCCGAACTCGCCAACGACCCAAACTATCAGACTGCGATCGCGGAAATGGGCGAGGTTCGGTATCACGAAGGAAACTGGCAGGAGGCGAGCAGCTATCTGGACAAATCGAAGACGATGACGCCAGAACTGATCTATATGCTCTGCGACTCTTACTTTCATCTTAACCGGGCATCTGATGCGGACCTTGAGGCGGAGACGGCGGCGGTTTATGGGAGAAACGATCCCCACTTTATGCACGAGCTCGTCGATTTGCTCAGCCGCAACCAGCAGGCGGAACTCGCAGACAGGTTATCGGCGAATATGACTCAATGATGGATCGTTTGAGGAACAGCTTCTCTTACGGTAAGTATTTGATCAGCTTTTACATTGGTAAGAGTCTGTTTGATACCACTTGGCCAAGCGATTTCGACCTTATTGATTACGTAGGCTGAACCCAGTCCGAAGTGCACGCGTTTGTCACTGGATGAGTTATAACCGACCGCCGTTGTGGCTCGATTGTATTGGGATCCGTTGGCTGTCGTGATCTTGATGTCAGCTCCCAGCCCGTCGCGGTTCGATTTGACTCCAATCAGATTGAAGATGATCCAGTGGTTCTGGTTGTTGGTGCGGTTCATCATGATTTCAGGCGGGCCATTGAGGACCGTAACCACGATGTCAATCTTGCCGTCATTGTTGAGATCGCCGAAGGCCGCGCCACGATGAGGAGCCGGAACCGAGAAAGTGGGGCCGGCTTTCAGGCTCAGGTCCTCGAAGGTCAAGTTGCCCTTGTTGCGAAATAACCCGTTGGGGAGCCCATAAGGGCGATGCGCTAACAGCATGGAGTTATCGAGGATATCGGAATTTGCAGTGAAGATATCCTTGTAGCCATCGTTATCGAAGTCATAAACTCCTGCTCCCCATGCAGTGAGACGGCTGGTCAAGGCCGTCATCCCGGCCGCGCCGGTTACATCCTGAAACTGACCATCGCCAAGATTGTGATAAATAGGAAATCCCTCGCCGAACATTGCGGTCTCAAAAATGTCCGGCTTACCATCGTTATCGAGGTCGCGGAAGTCCGTGCCCATACCGGCTACCGCGTCGCCGAAGGCATTGTATGCGATTCCGGCCTGGAGCCCCACTTCCGAGAACGTTCCATCGCCGTTGTTGTGCAGCAGATAGTTCTGAAACGTGTCATTGGAAACGAAGATATCGGTGAATCCATCCCCGTCGTAATCAGCAAAAGACAGCCCCATGCCTTTGCCGACGAAATCGGAAATATGTGATTGCTGCGAAACATCGGTAAATGTGCCATCGCCGTTGTTGCGATACAGAATGTTGGGTGTACCGAGAAAATCGACAGGCGAACAATAGGCGGGAAGGCCTTGTTGAACGCAAGGTCTTGCCGATTTAATGTCATAGTTCAGGTAATTGACTACAAACAGGTCGAGCAGTCCGTCATTGTTGTAGTCGAACCAGCCAGCGGCAACTGACCAAGCCTTGCCATATTTGGGAATCATGCCCCCGACGCCCGTTTTCTCAGTAACATCGGTGAATGTGCCGTCACCGTTGTTGTGGAATAACTGATTGCAGTTATAACCAGCGACATAAAGATCGGTGAATCCATCGTTGTCGTAGTCGGCCGCCGCAGCACCCATCGAATAACATTTGCCCTTCAGGCCAGCACTCTCGGTGACGTCAGTGAACGTGCCGTCACCGTTGTTTCGATAGAGGCGATTCCAATAACGTGGGTCGGATTTGTCGAGAGATGGAATGCTTGCGCCATTGGTGAAAAAGATATCGAGCAGCCCATCGTTGTTGTAATCGAAAAGAGCAACGCCGCCCGTCATCGTTTCGATGGTATAGCGCTGTGGACTGACGCTATTTCGCAGAACAAAGTTGATTTTGGAGTTCTTGATAATATTTTCGAATTCGATGGCCGCAGCTGGAGATACCGTTCTGGCGGAGGCAGGTTTTACGGGCAGGATCTGCGGCAGGTGAGCAGCCGGGGCCGGACTGTTGCTCTGTGCTATGCACAGTTGAGCCAGGAACCTGATGAGGAGGATAGCGAGAAACCGGGACTTATGGCGTGTGAGCATCCAACGGTGTCCTTTAAGAATTCTGTCCCATCTCAACGAGCAGTCATCTTTGTCCCATTCGAAGAGCTTGAACTCGTTGACCAGGTAAAAGTAGCGACAGCTCCACCGGGCAGAGTGTAGGCAAAGCTCTCATTATTCCACGACACATTGAACGTCGCTGATGAACCCCCATCGTTAAGAACGATAAGCGCAATGGAGGCATCGGGATTCTGAAAGGCTACATCTTCGATTCCGCCCGCGCCAGCACTCGCGGAATTCGATTGAATTCGATATGCGCCGGGCAGAACAAATTTAGCGGCGTGCCCAAATGCGTAGTATTCGACGTTATTGGTTAGGGTCGAGGGACTGACACTGTCGTTGAGAGTTACGAACCCACGACAGTTGTTGCATCCACCGTTCTGCGGTCCGGAGTTTTGATCAAGAACCAGGTTCCATTCCGAGACACTTCGCGCCCAATTACGCGTCGCACCGATGATCAGGTTCTCCATGTTCCAAGCCAAGTCGCTTCCGAAGACGCTGCCGACGGAGCCTGAGCACTCAGTAAACCAAGTGCCCTTGCTTGGATATACGGTCTCCACTGTGGACTGAGAGGCGACCGATCCCGCGTAGCAGTGCCATGAGGTTCCGGCAACGTACGGACCCGCGGTGGGATCGCCGAGAATCGTCTCCGGGTAAGTCGTATCGTTCCAGTTGTGCTCGTACCCGAATATTTTGGTTCTCAAATTGTTGGCTTGAAGCGCCGGGCCGAGATAGCTCCCGATGAATGTTGCCTCTTCGGCGGACGACAACGCTTCAGTTGGATAACCGGAATTGGAATTCTCAGGTTCGTTCTGTGCGGCGATGGCGTAAACGGGGATGCCCTGGGCCTGATAGGCCTGAATGGCTTTCACAAAATAGGCGGCGAGGGAAGGGAAATAGCCGTCGTTGAAGTTGCCTCCATTCATTGTTCCGGAGGTCTTCATCCATGCAGGTGAGCTCCAGGGAAGCAATTCAACATTAATGCTTGAGTTGATCGCAAAGACCTGCTTTAGGACGGGGATGGTGTATTTCTGATCGTCTGCAATGGAGAAATTGGCCAGGCTTACATCGGTCTGCCCTGAAGGGACGTCATCGTAACTAAAATTTCCCTGCGCAGAAAAGTCGGTCGCTCCCATCGGTTGGCGCAGGAAGCTCAGTCCAATTCCATTACTCCGGCTAAAGAGGCTCTGAAGAAGGGCGCTCTGTTGAGCGGCAGTCAATTTGTTGTAAATGAGATAGCTCGAAGAATCTGTCAACGAAGCGCCGAAGCCGTCCATTTGTTGATACTGAACCGACGGGTTAACGGTGATGGTCGTTGAGCCAGCCCCGGGCGAACCAAAGGATACAGATGGCTGCTGCGCCAGCAGCAAGGATTGATCGGCATTCGTCTGATACACGGCCACCGAAGGGCCGGTCGGGCTGTTTGTGCCGGTCGATGAACCCGCTTGTTGGCCTGACCCGCAGCCGATGGCCGCGACGAGGCCTAATGTAGCGAGTTTTCCTAGAATTGAATATCGCTGGATGCCAGTGGTTAGCCAACCGAGGATCGAATAGCCAGAAGAGGCGAACTCGGCCCGGGACGGTAATCCTCTAACACAAACCATTGTCGCAAAAGAGGTTGCCGCCGCTCCAAGAAAATCACGACAAGACTTGGGACACATTGGACTCTTCCAGGCCTTTTTCAGGCCGAAAAATCGATTTAGACAAACGATTGCTCTAATCAGATCATCTAGAAAATCGCTTTTCCAAATTTCCAAACGACAATCGCAGGACTGAAATTCCTCCGTCACCGAGGCGGACCAGGCAGCCGCGATCATACTAAATCAAACGGTTGTCTACAACAAAAGAATGACTTGACAGTCCATCTTTTGATGTGCTGTAATGGCTCCCGCGATCGGAACAATAGGCTTGAATTCGTCAAACAATCGATTGTCTGAAAGATTTTGACGACTTCAACTCATGGATTCAGACGCATCCGTGCGGCACCGGATCAGATTCGAAGCCGCCAATGTTGAAACGGCAAATGTTAGATGTTCAGGAGGCAGTTCATGAGAAGTGGATTGATAAGGATTCCGGCACTCCTTCTTTTGGTCAGTGGAATTCTGATCGGGGGAAGCAGGACGAGTTTCGGACAGGCCATCAACGCAGGCGACATTAGAGGCACCGTGACCGACACCACCGGGGCGCTGGTGCCCGAAGTGACGGTTTCAGTTTTGAACGTCGACACCGGCGTAGCGAAGGATTACTCCACGAACGAGGACGGTTTGTATGACACATCCTCGATCGTGGCCGGGCGCTACAAGCTCACGTTCAAGAAATCGGGATACGAGACCTTCGTGCGCGGCCCCGTCACTGTGGATGTGGGTCTTACATCAGTGGATGCGCAATTGAAGATCGGCGAAGTCACGGTTGCTGTCACGGTGAACACCGACGTTCCGCTGTTGAACACCGCAAGCGGCGACCAGACGGTGACCGTAGAGGCCTCGACCATGGCTCTGCTTCCTCAGGTGGGCACCGCGAACAACAGCGGCAATAGCTGGGAGAACTTCATTATTATGCTCCCCGGCACCTCAGGAACCGCAGGCAGCGCTCAGGGGTCCGCGAGCCCGGGCCAGACGGCGTCCTCCAACGGCAACTTGCCTTTTAGCAACGTCCTGGCGGATGGCGCCACTTCCACCCTGCCGGCCAGCCAAAATGCAAACCCGGCGGTGTTCGACGACCTGGCGGAGGTCCAGGTCTCGCTGTCTTCATTCTCCGCGCAATATGGCGTGGGCGGAATGATCATCAATCAGATCACCAAGGGCGGCACTGACAAGTTCCACGGCACCGCCTACGAGTACCTCGACAACAACGCCCTGAATGCGGCGCCATTCGGCTTCGGAACCAAGGAGACAGTTCCGCTCCTTCGTTATAACGACTATGGCGGCACCATCGGCGGGCCGATTCCCATTCCTCAATTCAGGAAGAAGGCATTCTTCTTCTTCGGCTACGACCGGATTGATAACAACGGCAACAGCACCGGCTTCCAGACGGTGCCGACCTCCGCCATCATGAGCGGCAACTTTACCGGCAGTTACACCCTCTACGATCCCACCACGCAGACAATTGGGACCGACTCGGCCGGGAATCCATACCCGATCCGGAAGTCCTTCGCTTCGGAATATGGCTCGAACGAGATTCCAGCGGCTATGTTCGACAATGTCTCAAAGATTCTGCAACAGTATTATCCGGGCGGAACCGCCAATACCGGTTTGTCGAACAATGTGGGCCACTTCGTGCAGACAAACCAAGGGTCGTCAAACCTGCAGGCAAACGGCGTGTACCAGAACAACTGGTACGACAGCTATCCGGTACCCCGCCCCTGGCGGAGATTCTTCGGACGCCTGGATTACGACGTTACCCAAAATAACCGGATCACGCTCTCCGATAACCAGGGCGACGAGCTGGAAAACGGCGCGAATCCTGTGACTCCGTGCCCGTTTGCATGCCAGCTAGGTGACGTGGACAACAACGTTGGCCAGATCACCGATGTGTGGAACATCAGCTCCAAAACCATCAACGAAGCGCGCATGGGCTACACCGACCAGTTGAACTTCTTCTCCGATTCAACTACTGGCCAGAACTATCCAACGAAGCTGGGCTGGCAGTTTTCCAAGGCCAACATCATTCCTGCGCTTCAGTACGTCCGCAACTATCCATATGCGTGGCTCGATCCTGCCACCAATGCGGAGTACAAGGAGTTTGCATTCGACCCATCGGATGTGGTCACCATGATCCGCGGCAAGCATGTTCTTCACTTTGGCGGTGAGTTGGCGTTCTATCGCGACGACGCAACCAACTGGGGCAACCTCAACGGCGGAACCGTGCAGTTCTCCGGCGAATACACGGAGAACTGGACGCTGAATGCAGCGGGAGTCGCTTCGCCCAACTCATCCAGCGGCGAAGAATACGCTGACTTCCTGCTCGGATATATAACCAACTGGAACGCGGGCTTCACACCTGAGTTCGGAGGTCGCCTGAAGAAACCGCAGATGTTCTTCCAGGACGATTGGAAGATAGGCCGTAATCTCACGGTGAACCTTGGCCTTCGCTACGAGATCAGCCACGGATTCAATGAGGTGATCGGCAATGAGGCAACATTCGACCCCACAGTGAAGAACGATGACGGCACTCTCGGCGCCTATTGGTACGGCAGCACCCACGCCAATGGACGCACTGCGCTGCAGAAAGACGTCTACAGCACCTGGCTTCCGCGCGTGGGATTCGCATGGGCACCGATCCCCAATACCACCCTCCGGGGCGGCTACGGGCTCTACTCCTATAACTACAGCCTGGATGTTGAGGGCAGCGGCATGGGAGCGGCAGTGGCATCCTCAGGCAGCTTCAACGACGTGTCGAACGGTATTTATCCGGTGACCAAGTTCGACGGTCCAGGCACTCTCTACCCGTTGGGCGGGGGCGCCGCGACGGCATTGCCTTACACCTCCGCATCCACCGATCCGGGCAGGTTCAACGGCCAGGGCGGCTCGTATAACCCCTACAACACGCCGATCGCCAAGATCAATCAATGGAACCTGGCCGTCGAGCGGGCGTTGAGCACAGACTATGTGGTCACTGTCGCTTATGTGGGAAGCCACGGTTTCAATCTGCCATTCCCAACCGACCTCAACGCGGTGCCCGAAGGCGACCTGTCGTCCAACGACACCCAGTACGCGCCTTACCCGAACTACCAGGCGGGGGGGCTCGGCGGCAATCTGTACCAGGCAATCTCAAACTATCACTCGCTGCAGACTTCAATCAGCAAGCGCATGACTCACGGGCTGAGCATGAGCTTTAACTACACCTGGTCTCACATGCTCGACGATCAGGACTCGTCAGGATGGGGCAGCCACGGTGGATCCCAGGTTTGGCAGCATGCGAGCTACTTGCACCTGAACCAGGCCGCGCTGAACTACGGGCCTTCCAACTTCGATCAACGCCAGGCCTTCAAGGGATACATCGTTTATCAGCTTCCCTTCGGCAAGGGCAAGATGTTTATGAATAACAGCACCTTGGCGGATGAGGTATTGGGAGGCTGGCAGATCGCTGGAACAGTCCTCGAACTGGCTGGAAATCCATTCCAACCCTCCAGCCCAGGGTCACTTTATACGCACGCGGGCACCCAATTTCCGAACCGAGTGCCTGGTGTCAGCCTTACCCCGCCGGGCGGAAAGAGTTGGCATAACTGGTTCAACGAGGCTGCCTTCTCGCAACCACTAGCTGGACAATTCGGCACCGCCCAGAGAAACACGCTGGTCGGGCCCGGCATCAATGAATTTACCCTCTCTGCAGGCAAGGAGTTTTCAATCTGGGAGCAGGTTAAGTTCCAACTCCGCTGCGACGCGACCAACGCCTTCAATCACCCGAGCTTCGGCGCCATTGCGGGCGGGAACAACGGCAACTTTGGTCTCACCGGCGGCGGCCCAGGCCTGCCGTTCACCGGTACCGCGATACTAAGCAGCACGACTGTCGGCGGCCGCGACGTGCAGGTGAGTGGGCGCGTCAGCTTCTAACCGGAACTCAAACTCAACCAAAGGAGACGGCGATTCGTCGCCGTCTCCTTTTTTATGAGAGGAATATGCTGTTGTTGCAACTCCTATAATGAGTCCTATGAATCCGCAGATCAGATCAGTTGCTGCATGTTTCATTCTGTTGTTCGCCGGGATATGCAGGGCGCAAACAGAAACCGATCCCCAGGCAGAATTTGCTGTGCACATTCAGCAGGCGCAAGAATATCTCGAGCAAAAACGGCCTGATCTCGCGATACCTGAACTGCAGGCAGCCGCAAACATCAATCCCGACAATATTGAAACGCAAAGCAATCTCGGTGTGCTGTTGTTTTTTCAGGGCAGGCCCGCCGAGGCGATACCGCATCTGCGTATGGCAGTTGAGAAACAGCCCGCTCTGAGCAAGATCCAGGGGATTTTGGGGATCGCGGAGCTGCAAACTCAGGCATCTGTGGAAGGGCGCAAGGATCTGGAGACATCGTTCCCGCAAATTGACGACCAAAGATTCAAAATCCAGGTGGGCCTGGAACTCGTGGGAGTTTATACGGATAGCGGCGACATTGAGCAGGCGGCCGGCATCCTGGCGCAGTTGAAAGAGACTGCACCAGCCAATCCGGAGGTGCTTTATGCATCGTACCGGACCTTCTCGGATCTCTCGAGCGAAGCCATGATCGCGCTCTCTCTTGCGGCGCCCGACTCTGCACAGATGCATCAATTGCTGGCCCACGAGGAGATCAAAGAAGGAAATACCAATGCCGCGATCGCGCAATACCGCAAGGCGATTGTGATTGATCCCCATCTGCCGGGCGCGCACTTCGAGCTTGCCGAGTTGTTGAACACATCGCAAGACCCTGCTTTTAAGAAGGAAGCGGAGCAGGAATATGGAGTCGCAATCCAACAGAATCCGCAAGACGAAAAGTCGATCTGTGCGTTGGCGAAGATTGCCGAGACCGGGGGCGACACGAAGCAGGCGTTTGACGACTATTCAAAGGCGGTAACGCTGCGGCCTGGAGATGCAAACGCACAACTGGGATTGGCAAAGGCCCTGATTGAGATGAATCAGCAGGACAAGGCACTGCCGCTGCTTGAGCTCTCGGCGCAGCTGGAGCCGACAAATGCGACCGTGCATTACAGATTAGCCACGCTTTACCGAAAGATGGGCCGCCTGGACGACGCCAAGCGGGAAGTGGAGCTTTACCAGAAGTACAAGGACATGAAAGAAAAACTTCGCGCCGTATATCAGGATCTGCTCATTCAGCCGGATGAGATCCGCGTGGACGAGAATCCGGAAGAGGAGCCATCCCAAAAGAAATGACGCAGATCCGTGGACGGATTCGCGGGAGGAAGAAAATCGCAGGGAGAATGAAATTGCGGGCCGTCGTTCGACGGAGCGTTATATCGATTGCGTTTCTTGTTATTCAGGGAGTGATGGCCGCGCAGATGGGTGCGCCCACGCCGCTGTCGCCCGCCGAGCGGCAGAAAGCCGAGGCCGAGCGCACGACGACAGGCCCGGTGGCAAATTATCCGCAGCTTGTCGATATCACAAAATCGACCGGAATCATCTTCGACCACAAGTCGAGCCCGGATGCTAAATTCATCGCAGAATCGATGAGCGGAGGAGTCGCACTGATCGATTACGATGGCGACGGCTGGCCGGATATCTATTTCACCAATGCGCAGAGCGTGGATATGGCGCTTCACGGTATCAAATCGCGCAGCGCTCTGTTTCACAACAATCACGATGGCACATTTACCGATGTTACCGACAAAGCAGGTGTCGGTTATCCGTGCTGGGCGATGGGCGCCGTCGTGGGCGACTACAGTAACGACGGCCGGCCGGATCTGCTAGTAACTTGTCTGAACGGCGTAGTGCTTTATCGCAATAACGGCGACGGCACATTCACCGATGTGACAAAGGCAAGTGGACTCGATGCCGACAGCGGTTGGGCGACGGGTGCAGCATTCGGAGACTACGACAACGACGGCCACACCGACCTGTTTGTGTCGCATTACGTAGATTTTCATCTGGACAACTTACCGATCTTCGGTTCCAGCAAAGGGTGCAAGTATCTCGGGCTCGACGTACAGTGCGGACCGCGTGGAATGAAAGGACTGCCGGATAGTCTTTACCACAATAACGGGGATGGAACCTTCACGGACATTTCAAAGCAGGCCGGTGTGGACGACACTGAGCGCCGCTACGGACTGACGTCGATTTGGTCGCACTTCAATAACGACGGGAAACTTGATCTTTTCGTAACCAACGACGGCGAGGCGAATTATCTGTACCAGGATGACGACGCCGGTAAGTTTGAGGACGTCGCGCTGCTCGCGGGCGTAGCAGCCAATGAGGATGGAGTGGAGCAGGCAAACATGGGAATTGCTGCCGGGGACTATCTGCACTCGGGGCGGATGTCGCTGGCGATCTCTCACTTCGATGTGGAATACACGGCGCTCTATACGAACGAAGGCGGGATGAACTTCACGGATAATTCCATTGCGTCGGGAATCGCGCGCGGGACGCAGGGTTACGTCGGTTGGGGCGATGCCTTTGTCGACTTTGCGAATGACGGGTGGCAGGATTTCTTCCAGGTGAATGGGCACGTGTACCCGCAGGTGGATACGACGCACACAGCAACGCACTATCTTGAGCCGAAACTGCTTTTTCTGAATCAGCACGACGGCACGTTTCAAAACATTAGCCGCCGCGTGGGGCCGGCGCTTCAGATCCCGCAAGTGAGCCGCGGGCTCGCGGTGGGCGATCTCTTCAATGATGGGCGGATGGAAGCTGTCGTCGAAAATCTTGTTGGCGGGCCGATGATCCTGCGGCCGGAGGGCGGCCCAATGAACCATTGGGTCACCTTTCAACTGGAGGGAGTCGAGTGCAATCGGCTTGCGCTCAATGCACGCGTGCGCGTGACCTCGGGGGATCTGGTGCAGCTGGGCGAGGTGATGAGTGGGGGAAGTTATCTTTCCCAGAACGATCTGCGTCTGCATTTTGGATTAGGAAGTCATGAGTCGGTCGATCAGGCCGAAGTATTGTGGCCGGACGGAAAAAAGGAGACGCTGGGGCATCTGGCTGCCGACAGGTTTTATGTGGTGCGCGAAGGACAAGGAACTGTTGCAAGCAAGTTACCGGAGCACTCGGCGAATCTGCCGTAATAGTAGCGTCCAAAAAGGAAGCGGCCGTCAGAGTGATTTGGGCGCTGCGATGAAGCGACGCCGCCAATCGGACAGGTAGAGATGGCTGACACGAATTCATCGGTAAGAGTTCAACTCGCACCGCGAGCCTGGTCAACCGTAATTCTGAGCGCGGGATTCAGCTTGACCGGAGCGGGAACAGTAATGCTTGGGGTATTGCTGCCGACGTTCTCAGCGAAATGGGGTTTGCGGGACGATCAAGCAGGGTTGCTTCTCTTTCTGCAGTTCTTTGGATCGGGACTCGGCGCGGTTGTTAGCGGGCTCAATCGCGCCCGCTCGCTTGCGATTGGCTATGCATTGTTGGCGGCAACACTTGGCGTGCTGGCGATGGATGGGTCGAAGATCGCGTACGCAGTGTTTTTCTTCTATGGATTGGGCCTCGGCATTGCGATGACGTCGACCAGCCTGCTGTTTTCCGATCGCTGGGGCGATGATCGCGCGGCGAAACTGGAGTGGCTGAACTTTGTATGGTCGGCCGGGGCAACTGCGGGTCCGCTTTGCTTTTTGCCATTTCTGCGCCAGGGTAAACTTCACTGGCTCTTTGTCGCGATGATGGTGTTGTCGGTTGCGATGCTTGCCTGGGTGGTCTTGCAGGAGCGCGATGCCGCACCAGCGGTGCCGAAACGAACGTCAGATTCACCGCGTAGCCCTATTCGGGCGGTTTTTGCTCTACTTCTGCTTCTGGCGATGACCACCGTTGGGGCCGAGACCTCGCTGAGCGGATGGTTGACGACCTATTCGCATCGCGCGGGGATGCATAGCCTGGCAGGGGCGGCTCTAGCGACTTCGATCTTCTGGTTTGGGGAGATGCTTAGCCGGCTCATTTTTTCGACGCGGCTGCTAGCCAAGCTGGGGCGGCGGCAAGTGTTGCAATGGGGAATCTGGGGCGTGACGGTCGCAGCGGTCGCGGTGATCGCAGCTCCCGAGCCGTGGCTGATCCTGGTGGCCGCCGGAGCTGCGGGCATGTTCATTGGGCCGCTCTATCCGCTTTCGCTTTCGTACCTCCTGGACCTTTCACCGCGGGGATGGTTTTTTGCAATGGGTGGTATGGGTGCCGCGCTGTTTCCGTGGATAACAGGGCTGGTCTCGACGCACTTCCATTCTCTGCGTTATGGGTTGATGGTTCCCTGCTTTACGGGAGTTGCGATGGCGGCGCTGTGCTGGCTCATTTTCCGGGGGCGGCAAACGGCAAATGCGACGCATACTGTTCTATCATGAACGCCATTAGACAATCGAATGTCTCAATGGAATGATCTAGTTTCATAAAATGCAACGTGAACGGCGGCGCGGGTTTGGCCGGAGAAACGCGTAATTACTAAAACGATTAACTTCGGTGTTAATGCGCGACATAATCTATATTTCTGCTTGACATACGCAGATTTTCGGGGCCTAATATTTATGGATAGGCAAACTGATTTTCATTTGACTACTAAGTACATCGATTGTCTTATCGGTCGACGCGATGAGCTTTGACTGCGGAATTACTGACCCGGGCCCGCTATCTTCGCTGCCGACAACTTAACCTGGGGATGGAACTGACTTCGCCGCATGGGCGATCTCTTCATTATTACGCGAGTCGGCTCTCCAGCGAAACTGGACGAGAAAAGTTCGAACGCCGGTAAGATGATTCTTTTACCAGCGTCGATCATTTCAGGTGGTAAACGCCGAAACAGGTAATGATGAAGAATGCCGCTCCGCACTGATCTTGCGAGCGGAGGATTGAAGAATCAACCGTGAAAACGATTTCCGAAAGATTTGAGTAGCGAGATGAAGAATGCCGCGAGCAACAAGAAGACAAAAGCGCATGTGAAGCCGCGGGTTCATCAAACGGCGAGCCTGAAGCAGCTCGCCGAGCATCTAGGACTGAATCCGGCGACGGTTTCAGTGGTTTTGAACGATGTGCCGGGAAGGTCGATTCCTCAGGCGACGCGCGACCGGATTAAAGCTGCCGCCAAGGCGATGAACTACCAGCCGAATCTTCTGGCGCGATCGTTACGGAGCAGGCGGACGCTTACGATTGGCATCCTGGTACCTGAGCTGGGCGACGGATATCACACGGAAGTGATGAGCGGCATCGGCGATCAGCTGATGCAGGCCGGATATTTCTACTTCACGGCGCATCACCGGCACAAGCCGAACCTGGTGGAAGAGTACACGCGAATGCTGGTCGGGCGGGGCGCTCAAGGGCTGATTGCAATCGACACGCGGCTCGAGCATCCGATTTCAATTCCTGTAGTGGCGGTGGCGGGGCATAGACACATCGAAGGCGTAACCAATGTGCTTCTCGATCATGCGCACGCTGCCGAGCTTGCCCTTGGGCATCTCTACAAGCTTGGCCATCGCAAAATCGCCTTCATGCGCGGGCAACCCTTTAGTTCAGACTCTGATGAGCGCTGGAAGAGCCTGGCAGCAGTCGCAGAGCGACTGGGTATTGAAATCAAACCGGAACTCGTCGTAAGCCTGGATCGCGATATGAGCTCACCTGAGCTGGGTTATCCGGTCGTACAGCAACTGCTGGCGAGCAAGCAGCCGTTTACTGCGATCGTTGCGTTCAATGACATCTCGGCAATTGGCGCGATACGCGCATTGAAGGATTTCAACCTGCGCGTGCCGGAGGACGTTTCTGTCATCGGCTTCGACGACATCAAGGCGGCGGCGTTCACCCTGCCTCGTCTGACGACAATCAATCAACCGCTCGAGGAGATTGGTAGAGTGGCGACGCAGAGCCTCTTGAATCGCATTCACAACACAGTTCCGCCGCGCGATGAGATCAAGGTTGAACCGCAGCTGATCATTCGCGAATCAACGGGTCCGGTGAAAGGCTAAAGCACCCGCACTTTTTGATTGGTTAAGCGTGATAGATGGGCAAAACAAGATGTCAGTTCAATGCCCCCGTCGCGACTGAATACGGTCCCGCCCGACGCCCCCCAGCATGGTTTGAGAACGGTTACGACGCGAAACAGAAGGTGCGCTCGAAGCCATCCCGCTCTGCGCTGCGCCCAAGGATTATGCGGCTGGCTCCTGCGGGTCTGGCGTGGAATCAATCCCCGCGTAGTTGGCCAAGTTTTGACAACTGGTGACGACCAACGTTGATCCGCGCATTCTCACCAGGTCATGGACTCTGAAGTCAGTCAGGGTACGACTTACCGTTTCGCGCGATGCGCCAATGCACTCGCCGATTTCGCGATGCGTCAGCACAAACCGGATCTGGATCCCGTCGGGAGTTCGTTGGCCCTCCCTGCACCATTCGAGCAGGAGAAGAGCGAGTCTCGCCGTAGCTGTCGAAGTGAGGCCGAGGATGCGCAATCTCTCGCGTGCCCGCGCAAGATCCGCGCATAGTTCACGAGCCACATTTTGGCCGGCGACTGGATGGCGCGAGATAAACCCGAGAAAATCCCGGCGCTGGAGCGACGCGATTCTGCATGGATACATGGACTGCGCGCGAATCTCGGAGGAGTCGCCGGAAAGGGCGGAAGTGAGCCCCAAAGTGTCTCCTGCTCCCGCAACCTCAAGCAAAAGCCGCTTGCCATCGGAGGAATTCATGGAGATGTTCACTTCGCCTTCCAGCAAAAAAAGAATGCGGGAAGGTTCCTGCGCCTCGCTGATAAGAACTGTCGAGCCGGGACACCGGAAATGTGTCGCGAGCGATGCGAAGTCGCGCTGCGCTTCGGCGGGAAAATCCTTGAAGAATCCCTCGGTACCGCAAGGCCCACGTACGTCGTCCCGGTTCGATCCAGGAGGCCCTGGCATTCGGAACTCCCTCCGAAAAGGTGTTTCACCATTTCGAGGCCTCGCTTCGGCGAAATCGCCTTCGTAGCGATCGGCCTGAAGCGCATTACTGTGTTGGCGGCGAATAATTTGCAAGGCGCGCATCGATCTCTCCCATAACTTCTCAATTCAAATTGAACAGTTGTTTCCGATGAGCTGGTAACTCTGAAGCCCCGGCCATGGATTTGAAAATGCCGCGCCGAAGTCTCTTATGCTGCAACAGACTGCACATCTCGACTGGGCGCAGGTGCTCTGGCGCGCTCTGCCATGAATTCTCGAATGCTTTTGAGTAGATTGGCCGGCTCATTTTCGATCGTCAGGTCCGCAGGGCTGTCATACCCCTTTGGGGAGTCTGAAATCGAAATCATGGGCGTGCGTGAACCGGATGCTCGTATGAGTATCGTTAATCTTTCCCGGCTATCGGGGGTGATGGAACGGCCAAGGAGGACGAGGTCGAAATCACCCTCCCTGAGATGGACGATCGCTTCTCTGATGGATTTTACGGGCGTGACGAAGTGCCCAGCGGATTGCCAGGCTGAACTTTGACCGGTCATCAGCGACGAATCCAAGCCGACGGCAAGGACAACCGCGAAGGGCATGAGGACCTCCGGAATGGGAATGCGATTCCTGAGCGGTCCGGGGAAAAAATGAAACAGATAATGCTTTGATATCCGCTTCTTGGTGAAGATTCTGTTCACTTTTGCACACTTATCGTTCTTTTTTGAGGGTTGTCGTGTGATCGATCGAATAGCGTATTGGGCCCACCATGTGCATAAACTGCGCTCGACTCGGCGAGCCAGTAGCAAGAATTTTCGAGATTTACCGAGGCGACGATTCATCAATAACTTAAAGCCGTCATGAACCGCGATTGCCCGGCCAAATTGCCCGGGTCTTCGAGCGAGTCCATGAATCCATGGTTTTCATTGAGCGGTTCGACATGCGAACGGCAAACTGGCGGTGAGGTTGTATTGTTTATCCAATTGATTCACACATAACGGCACTAACGGCCGAAGCAGAGGAAGAAGCATGAAGCAGGGGAAGATCGAGCATTGCCAAGCCGCTGACGACAAACAAGCACCTGATCCGCTGGGTGGAGAAGATGGCGGAGCTGACGCAGCCGGCTGCGATCCACTGGGTGGACGGGAGCCAGAAGGAATACGACCGGCTGTGCGATGAGATGGTGGCGTCGGGAACATTCATCCGGCTGAATCAGAAGAAGTGGCCGGGCTGCTTTTATGCGCGCTCTGACCCGCGCGATGTGGCGCGCGTGGAGGACCGCACATTCATCTGCTCTTTTTCAAAGGACAACGCCGGGCCGACCAACAACTGGGTCGAGCCGTACGAGATGCGCAAGAAGCTCAAGGGGCTGTTCAACGGAGCGATGCGCGGGCGGACGATGTATGTGCTGGCGTTCAGCATGGGGCCGGTGGGTTCGCCGATGTCGCGCATCGGAGTGCAGCTGACCGATTCGCCCTACGTGGTGGTGAACATGCGCATCATGACGCGGATTGGGTTGCCGGTGCTGGCCGAGATCGACCGCGGCTCGGCGCGCGTGGTGCCGTGCATGCACTCGGTGGGCATGCCGCTCGCGCCGGGACAGAAGGATGTGCCGTGGCCGTGCAACGACGAGAAGTACATTGCGCACTTTCCTGAGACGCGCGAGATATGGAGCTACGGATCGGGATACGGCGGCAACGCGCTGCTGGGCAAGAAATGCTTTGCGCTGCGCATTGCCTCGAACATCGCGCGCGACGAAGGCTGGATGGCCGAGCACATGCTGATTGTGGGCGTGGAGTCGCCGCAGGGCGAGAAGACGTATGTGGCGGCGGCGTTTCCGTCGGCGTGCGGCAAGACCAACTTTGCCATGCTGGTGCCGCCGAAGGCGCTGGGCGACTGGAAGGTGACGACCGTCGGCGACGACATTGCGTGGATCAAGCCGGACGCGAACGGGCAGTTGCGCGCGATCAATCCTGAGACGGGATTTTTTGGCGTGGCTCCGGGCACGAGCGCAAAGACGAATCCCAACGCGATGGCGGCGCTGAGCAAGAACACGATTTTTACCAATGTGGCTCTGACGCCGGACGGCGGCGTGTGGTGGGAAGGAATGACGGACGAGCCTCCGGCTGAGTGCACGGACTGGCGCGGCGAGCGCTGGACTCCGGAGATCGCGAAGCAGACCGGGGCCAAGGCGGCGCATCCGAATGGGAGGTTCACCGCGCCGGCTTCGCAGTGTCCGTCGATCGATGCGGCGTGGGAGGATCCGGCGGGCGTGCCCATTGAGCGCATTTATTTTTGGCGGGCGGCGGTCGACGACGATGCCGCTGGTGTATCAGGCATTCAACTGGAGCGCGGGCGTTTACGTCGGCGCGACGATGGGATCGGAGACAACGGCGGCGGCGAGCGGGGCGGTGGGGCTGGTGCGGCGCGATCCCATGGCGATGCTGCCGTTTTGCGGCTATCACATGGGCGACTATTTCCGGCACTGGATCAAGATGCAGCGCTCGCTGAGCACGACGCCGCGGATCTTTAACGTGAACTGGTTCCGCAAGGGCGAGGACGGGAAGTTCCTGTGGCCGGGCTTCAGCGAAAACATGCGGGTGCTGAAGTGGATCGTGGACCGGGTGCATGGGCGCGCGCAGGGCAAGGAGTCGCCTATCGGCTGGACGCCCTATTACGAGGATATGGAATGGACGGGGCTCAAGATCTCGCAAGCGCAGTTCGACCAGATGCAGGATGTGAATCGCGCAGCGTGGCGCAAGGAGCTGATCGGCCATGAAGAGCTTTTTATCGACCTGCACGACCACCTGCCGCCGGAGATGATCTACGAGCGCGAACTGCTGATCTGCAGAATGTGAGCGGGCGTCAGAATCGGCGAGTCGTCGGACGGGAAGCAAAATCTCAGGCTCGTAGCCGGGTCGCGTTCGACCAGTCGGGCTGAAGCCAAGCTGCAGAAAGAAATCGACGAGGAAAGTTACGGTTTCGTCGCTGGTGAACCGGCGCGGCGCGAAGCAAAAGATCAGTTGCGGCGCCAGCGGCCAGGCTCTCGGGCGAGGCGGCGATGGCGATGCATTTCTCGCGCCGGTTGGTGCAACTGGCCAGATCGGCGATGGATTGGTGGATGGTCGGCGTGGCGATGACGGTGCGCGGCGGCGCCATGCGGTCCAGGAGCCAGAAAATCTCCAGCTTGGATTCGAGTTCATCGGGCACGCAGTCGATGACCAGGTCGGCGTCGCGGACGGCGTCTTCGATTGAGTTGACGAACGCGACCGAAGGCAGCGCCTGAGGGCTCAGCTCCTGGCGGATCGACTCCCGCGCATGATGAAGATTGCCAGGCATCACGTCCTCAAGCAGGACGCGATAAGCCGGCGCGGGCCGCCAACAGAGCGAGCCAGCGGCCGAGAGGCCCGGCTCCGATGATTGCGACGGTGATCACACGATTCAGTGGACCCGGAAAACTACTTGACGGCAAGGGCCTCGGCCACTTCCTCGACGCTGGGGCGGGCCTGGATCAAATGCTCGGCGACCTTGGCACGCTCGTCGGCGGAGAGCGTGGGGACCAGGGCAAGCACCCGGCGCAGGGTCACGGCGACATCGTCAATGTAGTTCATCAGGCGGATTGCTTCTCCAGAAAGCGGCATGTTTGTCCTCTAGGGTGAGTTCCGTTTCTATTGTAGGGCGCGAGGCGTCGCGCACGAAACGGCAGCGAGTGGCGCCCAGCGGAGCAGCAGTCGATACCAATCGGCGTTACGGGTGCTGCTCGATGGCGATGTTGACGGTGGCGGTATTTCCGGACGCGGCGAGGCCGAGGAGATTGGTGGCCACTCCGGGCAGGGAAACCGGAAGAAATGTGACTGAGCCGTCAATGGCCGAGGTGGCTGTTGCGGCTTGCGTGGCGAGGAGAGCTCCCTGGGTGCAAACGGTGTGCGGCGAGCATGGCGGCGACCAGGCGTAGAGCGCCTGATAGAGCGCGACCGTGCCGCCGGCCATGGGGTTGCCGTCCATGTCGAGGAGGCGGAGCGCGATCTGGCTGGGCGTGCCCGAGGCGGCGAGAGTCTGGCTAGTTCCGGAGATTGGCTCAAGCATTGCGTACTCCGGACGCGCGCCGTAGGCGGTAAATGCGACGCACTGGCTGGTTCCGTTGAGGCAGGCGTTGATGCTGACGACCTGGCCCTCGGCGAGCGGGCCGACGGTGAGGGCGTTGGTGGCGATGCCCGCGGAGTTGGTGAGTGCGGCAGCGGGGCCCTGCGGTGCGATGCCGCCACCGGACGGAGTTTGCCACGCGACCGATTGGCCGGCGAGGGGAACGCCGTTTGAGAGGACAAGTGCCTGAACTGTCCAGGTGAAGGTGGCTCCGGCGGCGAGCGAAAGCTGCGGCGTGAGCGAGGCGAGGGCAGGCGGAGTTCCTCCTGCAAATTGCGCCTGTAGGCTCGAGCCGTTGGTGAGCGAGGCGGTGACGATGGACCAAGTGCCATCGACGGCGGTGACGTTCATGGTGGCGCGGCCGTCGCCGGTGGCCGTGACGGAGCAGACGGGCAGTCCGCAGCAAGCGTGGCCGTGCCTGCGGTGACGGTGTAGATGACGGTGACGCCGCCAGCCGGCGCGAGCGCGGAGTCGAGAGCAGTGACGGTGAAGGGAAGCGGCACGCCGATGGGAACGGTGCCGGAGGGCGCGGTGAGCAAGGGTTAGGGCGTCGCCGGTGCCGGAGTCGTAACTGATGCCGCTGGGGATGATGGCGGCCGCGTAAAAGGTGGGCAGATCGTCGACTTCGACGTCGACTGAGCCGGTGACGCCGGAGGCGGCGGGCGGCGCAATGGCGGTGATCTGGTTGGGCGAGATGCTGGTGACAAGCGCGGGCTGACCGCCGACGAGAACCGTGTCTGCAAGGCGAAAGCCCATGCCTTGAATGGTGATGGGGCCGCCGGATGCGGGCAGGCGCGCGGGCGAGACGGTGTCGGCATAGAGCACCCAGCCGTTGTAGGCGTAGTCGGGGCGGCCGTCGCCGCGCAGATCGGCGATGCCGATGCGCACGATGTCGTCGCCGTTGGTGGCGACGCGCAGCCAGGTTTCGCCGGTGGCCAGGCCGTTGAGGCCGGGCGCTGCGCCGACGGGGGTTGCGCCGACGGCGATCGAATGCGTCCCACACGCCGATGGAGGGCATGGCCTTGGAGTTCGGAGGGCGCGCCGGTCTCGTCGAGCGCCTGGGTGACGACGGTGAAGATGCGATTGCCGCGGACGGGGAAGGTGAACCAGTCTGTCTGGCCGATCTGGCTGAGGCGGCCGCACCACATTCCGCCGGTGGGCATGGGGCGCGGCTGGGATTCGGAGCCGATGGCGTCATTGAAACCGGCGACGGGCGAGTCGGCCGCGGTGACGGTGAGGGTTTGCGTGGCTCCCGGCGACAGATTGGAGAGTGTGACGGAGTTCAAGCGTGCCGGAAGGCGCGACCTGGCCTTGCGTGTAGGGGCCGACGGAATTTTCGAGGATGTAGAGCGGATCGATGGCCTCGAAGGTGATCTGGTAGGTGGCCGTCGTGACGCCGGGCGGAAGCGGAATGCCGCTCAGATCGAAGGAACCTTGCAGGGCGGGATCGTTCGAGCCCCACATCGTGAGCAGGTTGCCGCTCGCATCGGTGAATCCGGTGACGGGATTGCCGTGATTGCCGCTGAAGAGCGCGCCGGTGACGGCGGTGACGGTGTACTGGTAGAGCGGATTGCCGTTTGCGTCGAGCGGGCGCGCGACGACGTTGACGCCCTGCATGCCGTAGCCGGTGCGGAAGCTGACGCGTGCCCTGAATGGAGATGGTGTTGGCCGCGGTGAGCTGCTTGCCCGGGAAGTTGGCGAGGTTGGCGGCGGTGATGGGATAGATGCGATTGAGGGCGGCGATGTCGTCGTAGCGCAGAACCGTGGGATTGGGAATGCAGGCGCCGCCGCTCGCGCCGCAAGCGCCGCTGAAGGGCTGCATGACGGGCCAGCCCAGCGTGCCGCCGGTCTCGCCGTTTGAGGTTGCGCCGGGATTGACCTGGGAATAGTCGAGGCCGAGAACGCGGCCGAAGGCGCGCTCCAGCTCAAAGCTCATCATCTCGAGCATGGCGGAGTTGGTGGCGCAGAGGCCGTTGAGAAGGATGACTGCCGTGGGCGATGGTCGCGTCGGGGTTGAGATTGTCGATCCAGACATAGACGCCGTTGTTCTGGCAGGCGTCGGGCTGGCTGGTGGTGGCGCCGAAGATGGCGTTGATGACGGAGCCGTCGGCGTCGTAGATGACGGCGAGAGGATAGTTGGTGGCCGCGGGCGTGACGTCGGCTGGAGCGGTGATCTGCGCCGGACGAATTCACCGAATGTTCGAGCCATTGACGTCTTCATTGAGCGGGCCCATGTCGGTGAGGGTGACGCCGGCGGTGGGAACGGCGCTCCACAAGGCGGCTGCGGCGTCGACCATTGCCGTGGCCTGCTGGTTGGTGACGGAACTCGAGAGCGGGCCCTGGTCGACGTAGTAGTTCACCTGGCCGCCGGCCCAGTGGACGGGCTGGCCGAGAACGGCGGGATTGAAGAAGCTGGTTCCGGCGATGAATTTGGGTCCACCGGCAAGGGCGCTCGCGGGAGCGAGGAGCAGCATGGCGACGGCGAGGAGCGGCTCGGCGATGGCGCGAGGCCGTGCGGATCGGTGTGGCGTGCGCGGGCGCGGAGGCAGCGATGGACACGGAGATCCCCCAAATGTGCGGAATGGGGGCATTTGAAAATCCAAAGGGTTTTGGCGATTCTTAAAGGTTTCTAATGCGATGGTCTGCCGGCGGAAATGAGACGATTCCACAGCAATTGTCGGAGTTTGAGAGGGTTTGATCGTCCCGGCCTGAAACTAGGTGCACTTGGTTCGGATCGGCAGGCGTCTGGCGCGACGGATTAGCTCATGGAGACGCTGCGAAGATGAGAAATCTCTAATCCTGAGCGTCGAACCTTCTGCGTTTGGAGACCTGTCGCAAGCAGCCAATTCGAGTCCAGCGTGGCCGGTGTGACATCTCAATGGAGCAGGACGGCGGATACGTAGAGGCTCGGTTCGAGGCCCTTCCGTCTACAATCGAACCGGGTAAACCCATGACAGAGATACGCGATACCGTGATTCTTGGCTCCGGCTGCGCCGGATTGACGGCGGCGCTCTACACAGCGCGCGCCGGACTGAAACCGCTGGTTCTGGAGGGCCACGAGCCCGGCGGCCAGCTCTCGATTACCACGCTGGTCGAGAACTTTCCCGGCTGGCCAGACGGCATTCAGGGGCCGGAGCTGATCGACAACATGAAGAAGCAGGCGGCGCGGTTTGGCGCGGAGTACCAGCATGCGCATTTGGAAGGCGTGGAAGCGGGCGCGCATCCCATCAAGCTGCACACGTCGCGCGGCGAGATGCACGACGCGGACGCTGATTGTGGCTTCAGGCGCGAGCGCGCGCTGGCTGGGGTTGCCGAGCGAGCAGGCGCTGATCGGTCACGGCGTGTCAAGCTGCGCCACCTGCGACGGGTTCTTTTTCCGCGACAAGGACATTGCGGTGGTGGGCGGCGGCGACTCGGCGATGGAGGAGGCGATCTTTCTGACGCGCTTTGCCTCGAAGGTGACGCTGCTGCACCGGCGCGACGCCTTTCGCGCGTCGAAGATCATGCTGGAGCGCGCGATGGCGCATCCCAAGATCGAGTTGCGGACCAACACGGTGGTGGAAGAAGTGCTGGGCGTGGATGAGAAGGAAGTGAAGGGCTTGCGGCTGCGCGATGTGAAGAGCGGCGAGCAGGACGAGCTGACGGTGAGCGGGATGTTTCTGGGCATCGGGCACGAGCCGAATACCAAAGATGTTTGCACGGGCAGATCGATCTGGACGATGAGGGCTACATCAAGACGACGAACAACGTGTTCACGACGCGGAACGGCGCGATTGTGCCCGGCGTGTTTGCCTGCGGCGATGTGCAGGACCGGCGCTACCGGCAGGCGATTACCGCGGCGGGGTCGGGGTGCATGGCGGCGCTGGAAGCGGAGAAGTATCTCGAGGAGCACGGGCACTGAAAGCAGGGACAGATAGGCCAAGGGACCAAGAAATGCGCGGGTAGTCGGGCATATGCGAATTCGAAGTGGCGCAACTATCGCCGCTGACGCATCGGTGAGGCGCAAGACCGGATGAGAAATCCAAACTAGAACTGGTGAAACGCGAAGAAGGCCGCGGCGACCAGGAAGCCTCCGGCGACGGCGTGATTCCAGCGCAGGTGCGAGCCGAAGTAGTAAGTGGCGAAGACGCCGAATACCGTGAGCGTGATGATCTCCTGAATCACCTTGAGCTGCACGGGGGTGAAGCGGCCGTAGCCGATGCGGTTGGCGGGCACCTGAAAGCAATACTCAAAGAAGGCGATGCCCCAGCTGACCAGAATGACCTTCCAAAGCGGTTGCTGGCCGTATTTCAGGTGACCGTACCAGGCAAAGGTCATGAAGATGTTGGAGCAGATGAGAAGAACAATGGTCCACATTCCTTTATTAGATACACGAAAAGCGGCAAGTGTTGTGGAAGCCGCGTAGACTTTGTTGGCTTTTCGGGTGAGGGCGAAGTGACGGCGCTTAGCGAAAATCTCGAACGGCTGGAAGAGGCGATCGCCGCGGCTTGCCGGGCGGCGGGGCGCGCGCGCGGCGAAGTCGAGCTGATGGCGGTTTCGAAGACTTTCCCGGCGGAGGCGATTGCCGAGGCCGCGGCGCTGGGGCTGACGCTGTTTGGCGAGAATCGCGTTCAGGAGTTCAGCACTAAAGTATTGCGCGAAGCGGAGACAGGAACCTGGGCGGTGCGGGAGAGGCTGCGCTTTCATCTCATTGGGCATTTGCAGTCGAACAAGGCGGCGAGGGCGGCGGAGATTTTTGATGGAATTGATTCGCTGGATTCGGTGCGGCTGGCGGAGCGATTGAACGAAGCGGCCGGGAAAATTGGCAAGCGGCTGCCGGTGCTGATCGAAGTGAAGCTGAGCCCGGAGGAGACGAAGACTGGAGTTGAGCCGGAGTCGAACGAAGCGGCGCAGCTGCTGGAACGGCTCCCGGATTTCGCGCATCTTGAGGTGCGGGGGCTGATGACGATTGCGCCGTGGGGCGCGGCGGAGGATGTGACGCGGGCGTGCTTTCGCAGCTTGCGGATGTGGCGCGACCGGTGGGCGGCGGCACATCCGCACCTTGAAATTCGATGTGCTGTCGATGGGCATGAGCGGAGACTTTGCGCTGGCGATCGCTGAGGGCGCTACGCGCATTCGCATCGGCACGGCGTTGTTTGGGGCGCGCAAGCCGCCAGCAGAGCGAACTGATGAGGAATTGGAGCTTGGCTGATATTCGATTAAATTAGCGCCTGGGCGCGGATTGCCGCTGAAGTTCCTTCTCAAATGCCTGCTCGCGATCGGCAATATAGGCCTTGTATCCGGCAGGATCGATGAAGGCGTTCTTGTCGCCGTCTTTCCAGCGCGGATATTTTCCAACGAGATCAAAATAAGAGCCGTGCGCGCCGAGAAAGATGTCGCAGGGCAGTTTCTCAAGGACCGCAAAGCCACGTTTGTAGTCCGCGGCGATCTGCGGATAGACCTTGTTGCCGACGAGCTTGTAGCCCGGATTGACGTTGGGGCTGCCGACGATCACGACGTGCAGAAAACGGCCGCCCTCGGGCTCGTCGAGGGTCCAGGTAGTGGTTCCTCTGGTGTGGCCCGGCGTGAGGTGCGCGGTGAGAACGGTGCCGCCGAGGCTGACCGTGTCGCCGTCGTGGAGGACGCGATCGACGTGCGCGGGCGGGTAGCGCTTGGACTTCTGCGCGCCGTACTGAAAGTCGGTTTTGCCGCCGGACTCGACGACCGAAACGTCGCCATCCATCACGTAATATTTGGCGCCGGTGAGGTGGATGATTTGCGCGCTGCCGGCGCAGTGATCGCTGTGCGCGTGGCTGATGAGCAGGATCTTGATGTCGCTGAAGTGGAAGCCGAGAGATTCGACGCTTTTCCGAATCAGCGGCACCGAGGCTTCGAAGCTCTGTTGATGAGGATGAGGCCGCTCGGCGTGGCGATGAGATAGGAGCCGAGATCTTCGCTGCCGACGTAATAGAGATTTCCTGCGATGCGGAAGGGCGGGAACGGGGTGCGTCCACGCGGGATTGGGTTGCGCGGCGAAGCGGGACTGCGGAAGCGAAGAATCAGCGAATAGCGACAAAGCGAAGAATGGACTTTGCGAGTTTTCATTGGGCTTTTGGAGGTTCGGTATGTGCGGCTCAGGACTTCGATGGCGCGCTCGAGGTGAACGCCGCGCGAGCCTTTGACGAGCACGACGTCGCCGGGGCGAAGATTTTCGACGAGCCACTGGCCGGCGGCCTCGGCGTCGGGGAGAAAGACGGCGGGCACTCCGCCGGCGCAGGCAGCGGTGGCCAGGTGTTCCGCGTTGCCCTGCACGCCGACGACGAGATCGAGGCCGGCCTCGGCGGCGGCGCGGCCGCAGGCGATGTGCAGCGCAGGGCCGTGCTCGCCCAGCTCCAGCATCTCGCCGGCGACGAGGATGCGGCGGCCTGCGGCAGGACGCGCGGCGAGCGTGCGAATCATGGAGCGCAGCGCCTCGGGGTTGGAGTTGTAGCTGTCGTTGAGAATGGTGGCGCCGGCGATTTCGAGGATCTGGCCGCGCTTGTCGCCGGCGGTGAGCGAGGCGAGCGCAGCGACGGCAGCATCGAGATCGACGCCTGCTTCGAGCGCGACGGCCAAGGCCGGCGAGGGCGTTGATGCGTTGTGCGCGCCGAGCAGGTGCAGCGTAAGGTTAGCCTCGCGCTCGCCGGCGCGGAAGCGGACGTGCAGGCCGTCGAGATCCTCGGTGCAGGAGAGAATTTGCGGATCGGCGCAGGGGCCGGCGCCGAAGTAGACGACGCGGCCGGGAAAATCGCGGCCAAATTGCGCGGCGTAGGCATCGTCGCAGTTGAGGAAGGCGACGCCGTTCGCGGGCAGCGCTGCGATCAGCTCGAATTTGGCGCGGGCGATGCCGGCCTGGCCCTCGGCAAAGTTCTCAATGTGCGCGGTGCCGACGTTGGTGACGACGCCCCAGTCGGGCGCGGCGATGCGGGCCAGCGCGGCAATTTCGCCGGAGTGGTTCATGCCCATCTCGACGACGGCGAATTCGTGCTCCGGCATGAGGCGCAGCAGTTGCAGCGGCAGGCCGAAGTCGTTGTTCAGATTGCCCTGCGGATTTGAGCACGTTGAAACTTTGCGCCGAGCGCGGCGGCGACTGGCTTCCTTGGTGGTGGTTTTGCCGGCCGAGCCGGTGATGGCGACGACGCGGCGGCCCCATTGGCGGCGCACATGCGGGGCCAGCGATTGCATGGCGGCGAGCGGATCTTCGGCGATGAGGAGCGGATGGGCGAGCGCGGCATCGGGCAGGGAAGCGGCGCGCGCGCGAGAGACGACCGCGGCGCACGGCTCCGCGCTCGAAAGCCGCGGCAACAAAATCGTGGCCGTCGAGCCGCTCACCGCGAACGGCAAAAAAGAGCTCGCCGGGCGCGACGGTGCGCGAGTCAATGGAGTAGCCGGTCGCGACGAGCGCGCCGGCATTGGGCACGCTGGCCGGCGCCTCGAGCACCGCTCCGGCGCCCATCGCCGCTTCTGCAAGCGTGAGATTCATTGCCCTTCACCATAGCCCAATTCGGCAAGGATGGAAAGCGCAACCTCGGCGTCGTCGAAGGGAATGGTGCGGTCGGCGAGGATCTGCTCTTTCTCGTGACCCTTGCCGGCAAGGAGAACGACGTCGCCGGGTTTCGCGGCCTCGAGCGCGAGGCGAATGGCCGCGGCGCGATCGACTTCGATGGTGTACGCGACGCCGGTCGACTGCAGGCCGGGTTCGATCTCGGCAAGGATCGCCGCTGGATCTTCGGAGCGGGGATTGTCGCTGGTGGCGACGACGAAATCGCTGCCTTCGCCGGCGGCCTGGCCCATCTTCGGGCGCTTGGTGCGGTCGCGATCGCCGCCGCAGCCGAAGAGAGTGATGACGCGCGCGCCGGAAGCTGCGGTCATCTGGCGGGCGAGCGCGGTCAGATTGCGCAGCGCGTCGTCGGTGTGCGCGTAGTCGACGATCACGGTGAAGGGCTGGCCGGCGTCGACGGGCTGAAAGCGGCCGGGAACGGGCCTGAGCGTGGGAACGGCGGCGACGAGATGAGAGAACGAAACGCCGCGCGCATGGGCGGCGGTGAAGGCGGCGAGCAGGTTGAGGATGTTGACTTCGCCGGCGAGACGCGAGGTGACGCAGGCCGAGCCGGCCGGAGTTTCGAGTTGAATGGTCGCGCCGGAAGGCGTGAGCACGTAGCTCGCGGCGCGCCATTCGCCCTTGCCAATTCCATAGGTGCGAATCTCCGCGCCGGCCTTGCGCGCGGCGGCGGCCAGCTCTTCGGCGCGCGGATCGTGCGCGTTGATGACGGCGACGCGCGGAGCGCGGATAGACCGTGCCGTCGAAGAGCAGACGCTTGGCGGCGAAGTAATTCTCCATCGTCTGGTGATAGTCGAGATGGTCGCGCGTGAGGTTGGTGAAGACGGCAACGTCGAAGGGAATTCCGATCATGCGGCCCTGGTCGAGCGCGTGGCTTGAAACTTCGGTGACGAGTTCGTCTGCGCCGCGCGCAACACCTTCGGCCATCAGCTCGAAGAGATCGCGCGACTCGGGCGTGGTGTGAATCGAGGGCCGCATCTCGCCGGCGACGTGATATTCAATGGTGCCGATGAGAATGGTGGAGCGCGCGGCGGCGTTGAGCAGCGATTCGGCGAGGAATGCAGTGGTGGTTTTGCCGTTGGTGCCGGTGATGCCGGTGGCGGCGAGCTTGCGCTCGGGATGGCCGAAGAAAGCGGCGGATGCCTGGGCGAGCGCGCGGCGGCCATGCTCGACGTGGAGGATCGGCAGGTCCGGGTTGATAGACGATCAGATGATCGAATGTCTGCGCGGAGTCGGTGATGATGCCGAGCGCGCCGGCGGCGATGGCCTTGTCGACGTAGCGATTGCCGTCGGTCGAGCCGCCTTTCATGGCGACGAAGACCGCGCCGGGCCGCACGCGGCGCGAGTCGTATTCGATGCCGGTGATGGGCGCGTCGGAGCTGCCGGCAGAGCCGACGGACGCGATTTCGGCAGATGAGATCGTTCCAGTTCATTCTCGAGTTTGATTGTAGATTGCTGCCGACGGATGTGGGCTGTCGAGAAGCAGTCAGCGTTCGCAGCGGACAACGATTTTGGTGCCGGGCGGGCACCATGGCGCCGGGCGCGGGGGCCTGCTCGCGCGCGATGCCGTCGCCGGTGATCTCCACTTCAAGGCCGGCGCTGCCCGCTTGCTCGATGATCTCGCGAACGGGCAGGCCGATGAGCGAGGGCACGCGCAATTGCCCGGCGTCGGCGATGACGACGGTGTCGCGGTGGAGGTGACGGAGCGGATTTGGATGGCGGCGGCTGAGATTGGCGAGAGCGCATTGGGGGAGGGCTGATTTGGAGCGCCAGTTTTCGGATGGCGCGGCAGAATTCGCGGCCTGAGCCGGCGCAGGCCCGGCAGGTGTGACGGTCTTGGCTTCGGTGGCGGGCGGAGCGCGCAGCGGATCGTCGCTGGGCAGGTCGTTGGCGGCATCGTAGAGCGCCTGAATGTTTTCCCCCTGCGCCGGAGCGTCGTCTTCCTTGACGGGCGCGTCTTTTTTCGAGGCCAGGTCGGCCGGGCGCAGGTCGATGTCGTGCGGCACGCCGAGATATTCGAGGACTTGCTGCGCTACTTCGGCGAAGACCGGCGCGGAGATCGCGGTGCCGTAGTACTGGCCCTTCGGCGAGTCGAGGACGACGGCGACGGCGATGACGGGATTGTTGACCGGCGCGAAGCCCGCGAACGAGGCGATGTGCATGGTCTTCGAATAGGTGTGCGTGACGGGATCGATCTTTTGCGCGGTGCCGGTTTTGCCGCCGGAAGAGTAGCCGTCGAGCTGCGCCTGCTTTGCCGGTGCCGAACAGAACGACGCCCTCCATCATCTTGCGCATCTGGGCGGCGGCCAGGGTGCTGATGACGCGATGCGCTCCGGGCGGAAGGGGTTGGGCAGATCTTCACCCGCGCGGACGGGACTTGCCACGAACTGCGGCCACCTGCGGTGGGGCAGCGTTTTGGTCGGCGTTCCGCGGCTGATGCAGGCGGGTCCTGCATCAGAATGTGCGGCGGCAGATAGATGCCTCCGTTGGCGATGGTCGAGACCATGGAGACCAGTTGCAGCGGGGTGACGGCGACTTCCTGGCCGATGGCGACGTAGCCGATCGACGCGGGATGCCAGTGGTTGACCGGGCGCAGCAGTCCGCGCGTTTCGCCGGGAAGCTCGACGCCGGACCGCGCTCCGAATCCGAAGTTGCGGATGTACTGGTAGAACTTGTCGGGGCCGAGCTTGAGCGCGAGCTTGATGGCGCAGACATCGCTCGATTGGGCGAGTGCCTTGGCGACGGTGACGGTGCCGAGGCCACGATCGCTCTTGTCGTCGTGAATGACCTGACCGGCGACGTTGATCTGGCCGCCCTGGCAATCGATCATGTCATCGGGCTTGGCAACGGCCTGATCCATCGCCGCGGAGTAGGTGACGAGCTTGAAGACGGAACCGGGCTCATAGACGTCGCTGACCGCGTGGTCGCGCAACAGGTCGGGCGTGGTGTGGCGAAACTGATTGGGATTGAATGTGGGACGGATGGCGAGGGCCAGAATCTGGCCGGTGTGCACGTCCTGCATGACGACGGTGCCGTTGAGCGCCTGCGTCTTCTGCCATGGCGTGATCGAGCGCGCGCTCGGCCATGAACTGAATGTTCTCGTCGATGGTGAGAACGAGATTGTGGCCGGGTTCGGGGTCGTGCTCGCTGGAGCCGAGAACCTTGCGGCGCGCGTCCATGGCGGTGTACATCAGGCCCGGACGCCCGTGCAGACTGGCTATCGAATTTTTCTTCCAGGCCGCCCAGGCCATTGTCGTCGACGCCAACGTAGCCCAGCACCTGCGCGGCGAGCTGATTGTCGGGATAGAAGCGCTCGAACTCCTTCTGGAAGTAGATGCCCTTCATGTTGAGGGCCTTGACCGCGGCTGCAACCTGCGGCGTCACGCGCCGCGCGATCCAGGCGAAGTTACGGCCTGCGTTGAGCCGGGATGCGATCTGCGCCTCGGTGGTGAGCGCGTCTTCAGGATCGGTGTGGACCAGATGACGGCCAGCGTGCGCGCGGCGGCCTGCTTGTCGGCGATCTGCGTGGGATCGGCGTAGATGGAAGGGACCAGGACGGTCATGGCCAGCTCGCGCAGGTTGCGGTCGTAAAGAATGCCGCGGCGCGGAGCTACTTCAAAGGTGCGCTGCTGCTGCTTGGCGGCGCGCTCCACAAAATCCTGGTGACGCACGATCTGCAGCCAGAAGAGCCGGCCGGCGATGGCGCAGGCCCACACCAGGAAAAAGAGGCAGATGACCAGAAAGCGCGTCCGCTTGAGGGGCACGCCTTTAGGAGTTTGGGTACGGCTGCGGATGGCTTGAACGGCTGCCGTCATGTCGAGTGTGTCCGATGGTGCGGGCTATTGCGCCGCGGGCGCTGAAGGAGTGATCTGAGCAAGAGTGGGAGCGCCGGAGTCAGGCACGGGCATCGGAGAAGACCACCTGACCGGGCTGCGGCTCGGCAAGCCCAAGCTGGTGGGCCATCTGATCGATGCGGCCGGGCTGCGTAAGCTCGGCTTCGCTCAGGCGCAACTGGCGATTCTCTTCGCGCAACTGGTCGAGCGTCTGCTTTTCGCTCTCGACGCGGTAGCTGCTTTCAATGGCGCTAGAAGTGCTGCAGGCCGTAGATCATGATGAGCGAGAAGAGCACGGCGACGGCGGCCGAGAAGACGCGCATCTCGCGCACGCGAACCGGGTCGGAGGCCTTGACGAGGCGCGAGTTGTCGAAATGCTTGGCGAAGTAGATACTCCGGCATGCGCACGCGGCGGCGGCGCTGCGCCTGCTGCGCCATCATCTCGGCGTTGCGCTCGGCGATCTGCGCGCCCAAGCCACGGCCGGTCTCAAAATAAGTTGTTACACATGCCGCCATCTCAAGTTCTCCTCGCTCTGCCATGCCTATTTCCGTTCCGCTGCTCTCAGCTTTGCGCTGCGCGATCGCGGGTTTCGGTTGATCTCTTCTTCGCCTGCAGTTACGGGCTTTCTTGGTTAAAACATTCCAGATTCCCTTCTGCGCGCCTTCCCGGATGTTGTCTTTCGCGATGCGATCTTCCAAAGAATGAAAGCTGATAACGACGAGCCGTGCGGAGGGCTTAAGCAATTTTGGTGCGGCCTCAAACAAAGCCCGGATTTCGTGCAATTCCTGATTAACGAAGATACGCAACGCCTGAAATGTTCTGGTAGCCGGGTGAATAAATTTCATTGGCGGGACGGCTGAGGCTACGATCCTGGCTAACTGCGCCGTTGATGTAACCGGCCGCCCCCGCACAATGGCTCTGGCGACTGTCCGCGACCTCCTTTCCTCACCGTATTCGTAAATGAGATTTGCCAGCTCGCGCTCGCCCATCTCATTCACCACTTGTTCGGCGGTTGGCCCGGATCGCGTATCCATACGCATGTCCAGCGGCCCGTCCGCCTGAAAACTAAATCCTCTGCGCGCCTCATCGAAGTGCAGGCTGCTTACGCCGAAGTCGGCCAGCAATCCATCGACCGAGTGCCGGCTCCACGTGCTCGGCGATCGTGCTGAATGCCTCGCCGATCAAAGTCACTTGCGGCGCCTGGCTGCCCAGCTCTTCGCAAACCTTTGCGAGCCGGACTTTTGCCAACTCCAGCGCCTCAGGATCGCGGTCAAATCCGATCAAGTGCCCCGCCGATCCCAATTGCCTGACGATGCCTTCGGCATGTCCCGCCAGGCCCAGCGTGCAGTCGACGTAAGTTCCGCCGGGCCGCACGCGGATGAAAATCCATTACTTCATCAAAAAGAACCGGCACATGGCGTACTTTTTGCTGCGTCATGCGCGCCCCCTGAGGGCGTTAAATACTCGTCTGCGGCTTCATAATGCTGGCCAACTGTCTCGAAATCCTCGTCGGTCATCGGGCTTGCCGGCTAATTGCTGCTCGAAGCTCGTCTGATTCACGACTTCGAGGTAATTTCCTTGCCCAGCACAACCACTTCGGCATCCAGAACTGCTTTGCCGCGCAGAATCTGCGGCAGAAGCACACGCCCCTGGTTGTCCATCTCGACCTGCTGGCCGTAGTAGCTGGTCAGGTTGATGTACTTGTTAACTGCCTCGTTTAACGTGCTGAACTCCATCAAGCGCGCCTCGCGCTTTTCCCACTCCGGCAGCGGCCAAATCTCCGCGCACTTGCCGTCGGCGCTGGTGATGTAGAACTGGGAGACATTCTGAGCATCCAGGAGCTGCTTGAAGGCAGCCGGGAGCTTGAGACGCCCCTTTTCATCGACCTTCGCCGGATGGTTTCCGCGAAACATCTGCTTGCCTCACACTTGCGTTCCGCGGAGCCTTCTCTTGCTTTACCGCGTACCGAACACTCAGTAACTTCCCTCCGGGTTAGCCAGGCTGGTACCCCAACCTGATTGGCGCCCGAAATTCGATCCCGGAAAGAGGAACCGGAGTAAACTTGAGGGGATCGAACAGAGCCAAAGGCGGTCCAATCGTGACCACTTAGCTCCAAAATTTTCCACTTGGGTCGATATTACCCCTGATATACCCCTCCGCCAACTAAAAAAACGGTGGAAAGTGCAGGAAAATCAGGGCTTCTGCTGAAACATCGACTAATAGAACAAGAATTTAGAGCGCACCACAAGATATGGGGTTTACTGCTGTGATTCCCCGTCTGGACAGATATGGGAAGCTGTGGTAGGAGAAGAAAAAGCGAATAAGTTGCCGAAAGCAGCGGGAAGCTGCGATCCGGTGGAGAGAAATGGGCTGGTGGAAGGGGAATGAGACAGCGTCAGAGAGACTTCGCGAGGGCTTTGGCTCGGTGGCGGGCGCGGTCGAAGACCAGATGTAAGAGGTAGAGGAAGACAAGGATGTTGATGGCGAACAGGCCAATGTGAACCCAGGAGACGTGGCGGTAGATCTCGAAGAGCTCCCACGGAAGGAACGACGCGGTGATGGCGAGGGTCAGGAATTCGCCCCAGGCTTTCTCGAGGTAGAGGCCGATGCCTTCGACCATGGTGAGAGCGGCGTAGCAATAGGCGAATAGGCCGATGCGGCGCAGGACGGGGTCGTTGATGAGTGAGGCTTTTTCCAGGACAAAACTAACCAGGCGCGACTCGGGATTGAAGCGGAGATGGCGGGCGAAGAGATCGATCTGGTCGGCGATGTCCTTGTGGAGGAGGCGGTGCGCTCCTATTCCGATGCCGATGAAAAACAGGGCGTGAAGGAATTTATAGACCGCGATGGTGAGCAGCAGAGGATTGCGGCGATGGCCGCCGATACGGGTTAAACGCGAAAAGCGGGGCATGAGGACGTCGACTAGGGCTGGAATCAAGGGTAAATGATCGTGGGGCAGCGGGGTTAGCGGAGCTAGCGCTGTTGGCGGAGCTGGGTAGCCGGCCAAAATGGGCAGACGAACATTTCGGCGGAGTTACTTCTTTAGATGGAGGAGGGAGTTGCGGTCGAGGGTTTCGCCGTCGAGGATGACGGTGGAGATGCGGCGGGCGTTCCAGATGTTGACGGTGGGGTCGGAATCGAGGATGAGAATGTCGGCGCGGCGGCCGGGAGCGATGAGGCCGAGCTCGTTCCAGCCGAACTGAAGGGAATAGTTGTTGGTGGCGGCGGCCAGTGCCTCGCGCGGCGAAAGACCAAGGCGGACGAGCAGCTCCAGCTCGGTGTGGAGTGAGATGCCGGGCATGGTGCCCATGGCGTCGGCGCCGGAGCCGGCCAGGTAGTGAGGGAATGCGGCGAAGATCGTCTGGTTGATGTGCCAGAGACGGAGAGCGGTCAGCCCGGCCTTCTTTTGTAAATCTTCTTCCATCCAACGCTGCGCAGCGGTGGGAAGGTGACGCGACCAGGTGGGAAGCGGGAACATCATTTCGCCGGTGGCGGGGTCAGTGGGACGGAACATGCGGCCGGGATCGAGAAGCGCGGCTGCCGGCTCCTGCCAGAGATTGCGATGGTCGGGCAGCTCGACGTAGTAGAGGCTGAAGGCGGGCATGAGCGCGGCGTGGTGCGTGGCGAGGAAGCGCGCGTAGTTGCGCAGCCGGACGTCGGTGGGCGGGATGCGCTCTGAGTAGTCGTAGGCGGTGTCGGCAGAGGGGCCGTCGGGATCGTCGACGAGCGGGCGCTGAAGCTCGTCGGGAATGACGCCAAGATCGTAGTGGTCCATCTGAACGAGCGCGTCAACGCCGGCTTCATCGCCGACGCGGTAGGGCGTGGCAACGAATTCGCCGTAGGTGACGAGGCCCATTTCGTGGGCGCGAGCGATGATCCACTGCGAGTTGGCGGCGGTGAGGTGGGCGGTGAGGATGAGCACTCGCGTGCCAATGTGAGCGGTGTCGATCATCTGGCGCGCGGTGTCCTGAGGGCTGAGTTCGACGGGATGCACGCCTTCGCGGAGCTTCGAGACCCACTCCGAATGCCGCGCGAGCAGGCTCCAGTTGTCGGTGACGCCGATCGTGTCGATGGGATAGATGTGCGGGGTGGGCTGCGCGCCGGTATCGATAAAGCCGCGCTCTGAGTCGGCGCGGGCGACGACCGTGGTGACGCCCATGTAGAGGTTGGCGTTGGCCTGGGCCTGAGAGTTCATGCCGGCATAGCCATCGATGAGACCGGGGATGAGGAATTTGCCGGTGCAGTCGATGATGCGGGCGTCTTTGGGGATGGAAACCTGAGGGGCCAAGCCGACGTCGGTAATTTGGCCGTCGCGGATAACGACGATTGCGCCGGGAATATCGCCCGCGGAGTGTCCCCATGCTGAAACGTCAACGACGGTGCCATTTACGAGAGCCAGTGGAGTGGAGGACGGCGTCGACTCAAGTTGAGATTGGGCTGGAACGGAGGCTAAAGCGCAGCCGATCACGAGCAAACCCGGGAAGAAGTGGCGCAGTCGCATGAGAGAGACGGTCGTAAGAGGATTGTCGCATAAGAGCAGGGACCAAGGGACTAAGGGAACGACGGAACAAGAATACGAGGGAGCGAGGGAACAAGGGGCAGAAGGCGGAAAGCCAGCGGTTAGCGAGGATCGAGAAGTGTAGGTGCGCTGGTGTGCGGCCAGGAGTGGGTGAGTGCGGCTGCGGCGGCGACGATAAGGATGGGGAAACACTGAATGGTGTAGCGCGGCTCGGGATTCTCCATGGCGCCGAGGACGATGAAGCGCAGGATGAGATAGGAGCCCAGCATCCAAGCGAAGGGAACACGGCCGCGAATGAACGCCCAGGCGGCAGCGGCGACATAGAAGAGATTGATGAGGCCGAGGAAGATCGCCCAGGCGGATTGGGCAGGGTGTTCGCTCCAGCGCCACCAGAAGACGTCGAGGTCGAATTCGATGGTGCGGGGACGAAGCAGCATATCGGCGTCGCGCAGCAGAGGCAGAGCGACGTAGTAGCGAAACGGATGATCGTGAATGCGCTCGGCGGCGAGAGCGGCGAAGCGGGCGTCAAGCGATGGCGGCAGTGAGTTGGTCTGGTTGTACTCGGCGATGAGCGCAAGGGTTTGCTCGCGCTGTTGCGGCGAGTCGTATGCGCGCGGAGGAATGCTGGCGAGATCGATGGCTTCTCCGGGGAAGTTCCAGCAGACGTTGGCGGTGTCGACGTACTCGATGGTCCAGGTGCGGAGCCAGCGGCGGGCGCCGGCGATGGAGGGTTCGCCGGGATCGCCGTAACGCGGCGCGAGGGGCTGAAAGACGTGGAAGTCCACCCAATTGCGAACAGTCCAAGGGACGAGAGGCAGTAAGGCAGCCACGCAGAAGACGGATGTGGCGGCGAGGCTGCTGCGGAGAGAGAGACCGGGAAGAGTCGCGCTCGCAGGTTGTGTGGCGGGACGACTACTCGTCGAGTTGCTGCGGATCGAATGCCGCTTGCGAATCGAATAAACGAGCAATCCGAATGCAATTGATGCGAAGAGGACGATGCCGTCAGGACGCAGAAGCGTGGCGAGGGCCGAAGCGAGGCCGGCGAGCATCAGCGCTGGGAGATCGCGACCGCCTGAGGCCTTCGCGGCGAGTGCGCGGCCGCCACCGTAGAGGCCGAGAGCGATGGCAAAGACGGAGAAGCACTCGGTCATGGCGATGTCCGCATAAGCCGCGGTAAAGGGGCAAAGCATGGCGAGCGCAAGAGCGACTTCAGCTGCGCGATCGGAGAGATTGCGGCGTGCAAAGGCGGCGAGCAAGAGACCGGAGGCGAGATCGGCGAAAATCTGGAAGAGAAAGACGGCATTGAGCCACATGTTGGGCCAGAAGCGCGCGAAGAGGAATTCAAACGTGGCGAGAAAGATGGGATAAGCGGGCAGACGATACATGGTGGGAGAGAGATCGGCGCCGGAGCCCATGCCGTAGATGCCGTAATGCAGCAGATTGTGACCCAACTGGAGATAGTCGAGGGTGTCGTCGTCGCCGGGACGTGGGAACCAGATGAAGAGGAGGCGCAGGACGAGGCCGGCGGTGATCCAAAGAAGCCAGCGACGCGGCCAGCGTGGCAGGCTGATGACCCGGGACATGCCTTCGAGAATACAAGGGCAGAGCGGCGGTCGAGATTGTGTCGGGACGAGGGATCAGGAAGCGACGAAGCTCAGCTTGCGACGAGCGTCGGTCGGCGGCGGCGCGTAAGCAGCGGGAGCACCTGGGCGAGAGCTGCTTCGGCGGTGAGGCCGTAACGGGCACGGAGCGCATCGACTTTGCCGTGCTCGATGAATTGGTCGGGCCAGCCGATGCGGATGACGGGAACGGAGAGGCCCATCTCTTCGAGAGCTTCAACGACGGCGGTGCCGAAGCCGCCCATTTTCACGTGATCCTCAAAGGTGACGAAAGCCGCAACGCGGGAGGCGTAGCGCGCGAGCACTTCGCGATCGAGCGGCTTGATGAAGCGGGGATTGATGACGGCGGCGGAGTAGCCGTCGCGATCGAGAAGCCCGGCGAGCGACCTGGCGAGCGAGATCATGGGGCCGAGGCCGAGAATGGCGACATCTGAGCCGTCGGAGAGAACTTCCGCTTTGCCGACGGGAAGCGATTGCGGCTCCGGTTTGCGGGTGACGCCGGCGACGACGCCGCGGGGATAGCGAATGGCGCTGGGGCCGGGAAGATCGAGCGCGGTCTTGAGCATGTCGGCGAGTTCGTCTTCATCTTTGGGCGACATGAGAACGATCTCGGGAATTCCGCGCAGGTAGGCGATGTCAAAGAGGCCGTGATGCGTGGGGCCGTCGTCACCGGAGAGTCCGGCGCGATCCATGCAGAAAAGGACGGGCAATTTTTGCAGGCATACGTCGTGGACGACGGGATCGAAGGCGCGCTGCAGGAATGTGGAGTAGATGGCGCAGACGGGGCGATAGCCGCGCGTGGCCATGCCCGCGGCGAAGACGACGGCGTGCTCCTCGGCGATGCCAACGTCGAAGTAGCGCTTGGGGTGGCGAGGCCGGAAGTGATCGAGGCCGGTGCCGTTGGGCATGGCAGCGGTGATGGCGACGATGCGCGGATCTTTTGACGCGAGATCGGCGAGGGTGTTGGCGAAGACCTCGGCGTAGGTGGCAGAACCATCGGGGGTCTTGCCGGTTTCAGGATCGTAGGGGCCGAGGCCGTGAAACTTCTTCTGGCCGTCGAGTGCGGGCTGAAAGCCGCGGCCTTTTTGCGTGAGGACGTGCAGCAGGACGGGGTGATCGAGAGTCTTGAGGAACTTGAAGGTCTCGACCAGCAGCGGAAGATTGTGGCCGTCGATGGGACCGAAGTACTCCAGGCCGAACTCTTCAAACAGGATGGAGGGCCACAACATGCTTTTGGCGGCTTCCTCGGCGCGGCGGACAACTTTGACTGCGGTCTTGCCGCCGAAGCGCTCGATGAGACGCGTGGCTTTGTCGTGCAGGTGCTGGTAGTGCTCGTTGGTCACGATGCGGTGGAAATAGCGGGCGACAGCGCCGACATTGCGATCGATGGACCACTCGTTGTCATTGAGGACGACGATCATGCGCCTGGTATGGACGGCGATGTTGTTGAGCGCCTCAAATGTGATGCCGTTGGTGAAGGCGGCGTCGCCGGCGACGGCGATGACGTGCTCATGGCCGCCGGCCAGGTCGCGGGCCACGGCCATTCCGAGCGCGGCGGAGAGAGCAGTGCCGGCGTGACCTGCGCCGTAGCTGTCGTGCTCACTTTCGGTGCGCAGCATAAATCCGTTGAGACCGCCGGGTTGGCGAATGGTCTCAAAGCGGTCGAGGCGGCCGGTGAGAATCTTGTGAATGTAGGCCTGATGGCTGACGTCGAAGAGGATTTTGTCTTCAGGGGTAGAGAAGACGGCGTGCAGGGCTAGGGTGAGCTCGACTACACCGAGGTTGGGGCCGAGATGGCCGCCGGTTTTGGAGAGAGTCTGGACGAGGAACCCGCGAATTTCCTCCGCGAGCGAGACCATATTGTCGTAGTTCAATCGCTTGAGGTCAGCGGGAGAATGAATCGTCTCCAGAAGCGTCCCCATGTACATCCTTCCCCCGGGGAAAAGAAGATATGACCGGGAATCCAGGGAAAAATCTTATGCGGTAAAGCGCCCCTTGGCCAGGGTCTGAAGATCAAGACTGAGCAGAGATTGCGCCTACCAGCCCTTAGTATACCTGCGCGGCACTACGCGACTTTGATGGATTAGACGCGAGAAACAGGACGGGGTTTGGGGCAGGGAGCTGCCCGACTACAGTGGGGCGACAAATCTAAAACGTCTATACTGATGCGGCGGAGCGAGGGACGAGAGCTTAATGCGCAAATTGGTCATTATTTTATTTTTCCTGGGAACTGCGTGGCCGGCAACGGCGGATAAGGCCCTCTCAATTGACCAGATGGAGCAGTTGCTAACCAAACTCCACGGCAAGCCGGATGGAAAAGTGGCAGGAGATCTTGAGGATGTGCAGCTCGCGGAGCGGGTGAGCCCGGCGAGGTTGGCGCGATGGGAGGCGGAATTTCCCGGAAAGCATACGCAAGAAGAACTAATAAAGCTGGCGGACTTGAGTGCCTTTCTGAACCCTCCCGCGAGCGACGTGCTTCGCGACCCGCCGCCGGATGCCAATACAGAAGAACGCATGCTCGCACTGGCCGAGGACTACATAAGGCTCACGACGGTGCGGCTACCAAACTTTTACGCGACGCGCGAAACCACTCACTTCGAGGACACGCTTTCGCATCGGGCGGAATATACCTACTCGGGGTCGAATGCAATGAGCACGGAAGGGTCGCTGAGAGGTCTTCCCACGCAAACCCCGGGGCAGGGCAGCACCACCGAATACAGGGGACTGCATAGCACGGGCGAATTCAGCATGACGGTGACTTACCGCGATGGGCAAGAGGTGCTTGACGAGGACGCGGGCAAACGGAAGAAGGAAGAGGAATCGACGCTGGGACTGACCTCAAGCGGCGAGTTCGGGCCGATTCTCGCAGGGGTGATCGAGGATCTCATCCATAGCGGGGTGAGCTGGCTGCGTTGGGAGCAGGGGATTGGCGAGCCTGCGGCCGTCTTTCACTATGCAGTGGCGGCAAATCAATCGCATTTCAGGATGGGAGTAAATGTTGACGGCAAGGTGTTGGCGATTGATCCCGCCTACCACGGAGAGATCGAGATCGATCCGGCAACGGGCCAGATTCTACGGCTGACCGAAGTGGCGGATCCCGCGCCTGGGCAGGGGGTGGTGCGGGCAGCGAGGGCCGTGGATTACGCGCCGGTGAAAATTGGGGATCAAAGCTACATTGTTCCGGTGAGAGGTGTGGCGTACTCGATGATTCCCGTTCCGAGTTTGGGCGCGACTGACGAAGCTTCAGAGCCTGTGCAGGTCAATTTGAACGACGTCGTGTTCGCGAACTATCACGAATTCGGATCCGAAGCGCGCATCGTGACGGCTGCGAACGGCGGAGGCGAGAACGGCGCAGCGGGCGGCAATGGAGCGCCGGCCGCGGACAATTCAGCGGCCACTGCGACAGACAGCGCGCAGGTTGCATCGACTGTCTCATCCGCTACTGCCGAGCCCGCTTCTGGTGCAGTTACGCCGGCAACTGAAGAAGTGGCGGCGACTCCTTCATCAAACGCCGCGCCGAATCCTGCTTCGGATGCGGCGACAGTGCCGACACCGAACCCAGCGGCTAGCCCGGCGGCGAATCCGGGCGGCAACGCCAACGAAGCTTCGACGGTGCCGACGCCCGAAGCCACGCCCGCAGCCGCGCCGTCAGTGGCGATCTCGAATGCACCTATCACGGGCACGGTGCTCCATGCGCAGTCCCGGCTGGTGGTGCTCGATGTAGAAGTGACCGACCACGACAAACCCGTCAAGGGATTGGATCGCAGCCGGTTCCATGTGTTTGAGGATGGACACGAGGTGCCCATCTCGTTCTTTGAAGAGAACGAACCGCCGGCGAGCGTGGAGATTGCGAAGGCTCCAACATTGCCGCCGGATACGTATTCGAATGTTCCGGTGTATCCGGAATCGAGCGCCGTGAACGTGTTGTTGTTGGACGCGCTGAACACTCCGATGGGCGACCAGGAGCAGGTGCGAAGACAGATGATCGCTTACCTGAGCACGATCAAGCCGGGGACTGCGCTCGCAATCTTTACACTTTCGTCGCGACTGCGGATGGTCGTGGGATTTACGACGGATGTGGCGAAGCTGAAGGAGGCGCTTGAAAGCAAGAAGCCAATTGCGCGGTCGTCGGCCGATGTTGGCGCGAATAGCAGCGAGAGCAATTCGTCTGCTCTGGTGCAATCGGCATCGAGCATCGCGACGAGCAACGATCCGGGGACGATGTGGCTGGTGGGCCAGATCATGCAGTTCGCGGCTGACACAAGGGCCTATGAAACGGATCAGCGCGTGACGATGACGCTCGATGCGCTGAGCCAACTGGCGCGCTATCTGACGGCGATTCCGGGAAAGAAGAATTTGATCTGGTTTTCAGGATCGTTCCCGATTGGGCTCAGTCCCGATGCAGCGCTCTCGACGCAGATCAAGGATGTAAGGGATTATTCCATCGATATGCAGCGGACAAGCGGGTTGCTCTCCGCGGCGCGCGTTGCGGTGTATCCAGTGGACGCGCGAGGACTGATGACGGCGCCAACCGTCGATTCGAGCTACACGCCGCCATTGGCGACGTTGCAGGGCGCTGCCACCCCCGTCGCCAACGATAACAATGCTTTTACGACGCAGACGTCGCAGGACCAGGGGACGATGAGCACGATTGCCGCAGAGACGGGCGGGCGTGCATACACAAACAGCAATGGCCTGAAGGATGCCGTGGAAAAGATTGTCGCGGAAGGCTCGAGTTATTACGCGGTGAGCTATGTTCCGCCCGAAGAAACGGGAGGCAAACACGGCGACGATTTCCGCAAAGTCGAAGTGAAGGTTGACGGGAGCAAATATCAACTCTCTTATCGGCGCGGCTACTACACGGACACTGCGAGCAAGCTGGGGGACGATTCTGGGGGTGCGCCGGGGCCGATGGCTGCGGCGGCCGTGCTGGGCGCGCCACCGTCGACGCAGATTGTGTTTCAGGCGCGAGTGCTGCCGGAAGGTGATCCGGAGTTAAAGGGGCCGGAGCCCGAGAACGGGCCGGCGGGTGACAAATCGGCAAGCCTGAAGGGCGGAGCGCACCGCTATATCGTGGACCTGACGGTGGGCCTGCAGGACCTGACTTTTGCGCAGAGCGCGGATGGGAAGAGGACCACGGAACTGGAATGCGCGCTGGTGGCTTATGACAGCGAAGGCAATTCGGTGAATTCCCTGGGCCGCAAAGTCGATTTCAATCTGACAGCGGAGCAGTACGAGCGGCTCACCGCGGAAGGAAAAGGCGTTCCCGTGCGTTTTGCGCTGGATTTGCCGTCAGGCGCAAACGTGGTGAGGGCCGTGGTGTACGACCCAGCAACGGCCAAGACCGGATCGCTTGAGATTCCGGTTCAGGTGGCGGGCAAGTAGTAGAAGCCGGGTCGCTGTTATCTTGCAAATTCGTCAGGGGGAGAAACGTGGCTGGATTGCGGAATTGTTTTTCATCGGTCATTTTGATTGCGGGGCTAGCGGCAGCCGGCTCGAGCAATTCGCGGGCACAATTGCTGGAGCCGGGAACGCAGTCGCAGACGCCCAATCCTCTGACCGATTCGACTATGAAGCCGGGCAAGATGCAGCTCTTCGACTTGGAAGCGCGCTTTGCCAAGGATGTGCGGAGCGCGGCGGAGCGGCGTTCGCTTCCTGGTTTGCAGACGACGGCGTGGCGCTGGGAAACGGTGCTGCGCCGCTGATCGGAAAAGTAGCCATCGTCAAATCCGCGAACTGGTCGCCGAAGGACTATCAACTCACCTGGACGCCGACCGACGCGATGATGGGGCCATCGGGCGATATGGGCTACACGTGGGGACATTTTGAGGGGCACAGCAAGGACGCGAACGGAAATCCCGTGGTCACGAGCGGACGGTACATGACGGTGTGGCGCAGGGAGCCGGACGGGAGCTGGAAGGTGGTACTGGACGCGGGCGCCAACGACGCGCCGGCCGCTGGCGATTGCTGCAAGCTGCCACAGATCAGTGATCAGGACAGGGATCAGAAACGATCAATAGATAGAGATCAGTTGAGTTTTTCGGTGGCTTCTTTGGTGAAGTCGCGCAGAGGTAACTCGCAAAGAGTGTCCATGGTAATCATGAATTAAATCGAGCGGTGCAAAGAATCGCGGGTACTTGAGTTGTACAGCTTTTTCTTTCAACTAACCGGATAGTGGAAGAGCCAAGTTTATCAATCTCTTTGATACTTGGTGGCAGGTACGTGTATCCAATATGGTCGCTACGGTCGGTTCGCAAGGCGGAGAGAACCAGGAAGCGGTAGTGCGCCCGGAGATGAGCATCTTCGATCGCAACTCCGATCCTGCACTGGACGAGCTGGCCGAGCTCGCCGCGGTGTTGTGCAACGCCGACTACGCCTACATCGGCTGGATGGACTTCAACCGGCTGTGGTTCAAGGCGCGATTCGGGTTCAAGGCGACGGATCAGCCGCGCGGCAGCACTGCATGCCAATGGATGCTGGAAAAAGGCGAGCCGCTGCTGATTGCAGATGCGAGCCAGGATCGCAAGATTTCCTCCCGAGGGCATTCCACTGCGCCGGCGCCGGTCCCTGTCTTTCCTACGCGGCAGTTCCTCTTTTCAGCAGCGATGAGCAGATGATCGGCACGATGGCGGTGCTGTCGCAGAAACCAGACCAGTTCAAGCTGGAGCATCTGACGCTGCTGGAGATTCTGGGCCGGCAGGCGGTGACGCGGCTGGAGCTGTACAACCGGATCCGGCTGCAGGAGCAGGCGCAGCGGCAGCGGCAGCGCACGGAGCGCGCGCTGGCGATCGAGCGCTGTTTTGTGGCCGCCACGCTGGATTCGATTCCCGCGCTGGTGACGGTGCTGGATACGGCAGGGCGCGTAGTGCGGATGAACTATCCGTGCGCGCAACTGACGGGATTGAGCCTGGCCCAGTGCCGTGGGCCGGCCATTTGTGGAGGAGTTCCTGGAACCGGACGACCGCGGATGGGCGGCGGGCAAGCTGCGCGAAGCGGCGTCAGGGCAAGCTTCAGGACCGCATGAGACGTTGTGGCGAGCGGCGGGCGGCGAACGCCGGCGCGTGAGCTGGACGCTGCGGCCGCTGCAGGGCCCGAGCGGCGAGATTCAGTACCTGATTGTGAGCGGGCAGGACGTAACCGACCAGCGCGAGATGGAGAAGACGCTGCTCGAGAGCGAGGCTCGCTATCGCGAGGTGGTGGAGAACAGCCTGGGTTTTGTTTTTACCTGCTCGATGGAGGGCCGGCTGACCTCGCTGAATGCGTTTACGGCCGAGACGCTGGGCTATCGCGCCGAGGCTCTGGTGGGGCGCATGTTGACGGAGCTGATGGACGCCGAAGGGGCGGCGGCATTTCAGGATTGCCTGAATACGCTGGAGAGCGCGGAGGAGTGGCAGGGTGCGTTGCCGCTGCGGCGCAGCGATGGCGTATACCGGCGCATTGCGGTGCGCAGCCGGCGCATGCAACTGCCGGGCGAACGGCCGTTTGTGCTGAATCACGGCATGGATGTGACCGAGCAGTACGAGGCCGAAGAGGCGCTGCACATGGCTACGCGGCAGCGCGAGCTGATTCTGGAAGCGGTGGACGACGGCATCTTCGGCATGGATCTCGACGGCAAAGTGACTTTCATCAACGAAGCCGGCGCCGCGCATGCTGGGATACACGGCGAATGCAGTTGGTGGGCCACGATCTGCATGAGCTGATCCACCACAGCCACGCCGACGGAACGCCGTATTCGCGATCGACGAGCCCGATTTTGCAGGCGCTGCGGCGGTCGGAGCCGATCCGCATGCGGGACGAGGTGTTCTGGCGCCAGGACGGAACGGCGATTCCGGTGGAGTACAGCGCCACTCCGCTGATTGAGGAGGGCCAGGTCAACGGCATGGTGGTGGCGTTCCAGGACGTGAGCGAGCGGCGGCGCCTGGAGAAGATGAAGGACGAGTTCATTTCCACGGTGAGCCACGAATTGCGGACGCCGCTGACCTCGCTGCGCGCATCGCTGGGATTGGTTCAGTCTGGCACGCTGGACAAGCGGCCGGAGAAGCAGCGGCAGATGATCGAGATGGCGATCGGCAACTGCGACCGGCTGGTCCGGCTGGTGAACGACATTCTGGACTTCGACCGCGGCGAAAAGGGAAGGCTGCCGCTGAATCGCGAGGCGGTGGATCCGATGACTCTGCTGCGACGCGCGGCCGATGTCGCGCACAACGCGGCGACGCAGGCACAAATCGAGTTCCACTTCGACGTAAATGCGTCGCCGGTCTTTGCCGATGAGGAGCGGGTGCTGCAGGTGCTGAACGAGCTGGTGGGCAATGCCATCAAGTTTTCACCGCCGGGCACGACCATCGAACTGGCGGCGTGGAATGTGGATGGAGTTGCACCGGGCGCCGGACCCCTGGAGGCTGGCGCGGTGTGCTTCATGGTCGAAGACCAGGGGCGCGGCATTGCTCCGGAGAAGCTGGAGCGCATCTTCGAGCGATTCCAGCAGGGCGATGGCTCGGACTCGCGCGCGCTGGGCGGGACAGGGCTTGGGCTGGCGCTGTGCCGCAGCATTGTGGAGCAGCATGGCGGGCGCATCTGGGCAGAGAGCGAAGTGGGCAAGGGAAGCAGATTCCTGTTTACGCTGCCGGCGGCGGTGCGGCGGACATCGATCAAGGCGCGATAGATCAGGCGCGATAGATTAACGCGACCGAAGCGGCAAGACTCTAGCTCGTCGCGCGTGCTAGCCGCGTTACCAATCCCTAATACCGCGACTCGATCCGCGCCATGAGACACTGGCATCGGCGGCAGTTCCCCGCATTCATTCCACTGCCGCGGGTTCATTCTGCATGAGCGTCTACTCACAAATTTACCAATTTGCTCTTTGGCCGGCCGCTCGCGACCAGCGAGGAGCGCGCCGAATGCATTGGGCCCGTTGGCGGGAATTCCGGTTTTCGGGCTGGACGCGCTGAGCTCGGCGGCGTACGGACCGGAAGCGGCGCTGACGCTGCTGATTCCGCTGGGCCTGATGGGCGTGAAGTACATCGTGCCCGTGAGCATGGCCATCGTGATTCTGCTGGTGATTGTGTATTTCAGCTACCGGCAGACGATCGAGGCTTATCCGCGCGGCGGCGGCTCCTACACCGTGGCCAGCCAGAACCTGGGCGAGGGCGCGGGACTGCTGGCCGCGGCGGCGCTGATGATCGACTACGTGCTGACCGCGGCGGTGGGCATTTCGGCGGGAGTGGGCGCGCTGATCTCCGCGGTGCCCAGCCTGCAGCCGCACACGCTGGAGCTTTGCCTGATCGTGCTGGCGCTGCTGACCATTGGTGAACATGCGCGGCGTGCACGACACGGGCGTAGTGTTCATGATTCCGACGTATCTGTTCACGGCGAACGCTGCTGATCGTGATTGCGGTAGGCGGATGGCAGGCGGTGCATGCGGCTGGGCATCCGCATGCCGGTGACGCCGCTGCCCGCGATTCCGACGGCGACGCAAATGGTTAGCTGGTGGCTGATGCTGAAGGTTTTTTCTTCAGGCTGCACGGCGATGACGGGCGTGGAGGCGGTGAGCAACGGCGTGATGGCCTTTCGCGAGCCCACGCGCAAGAACGCCAAGACGACGCTGACCATCATCATTGCGCTGCTGGCCATTTTGCTGGCGGGCATTGCGCTGCTGTGCCGCGCCTACGGCATTGCCGCCACCGATCCCGGCAGGCCGGGCTACGAGAGCGTGCTCTCGATGCTGACGCGCGCGGTGATGGGGCACGGTTGGTTCTATTACCTGACCATCGCGTCCGTGCTGCTGGTGCTGGCGTTGAGCGCGAACACAGCATTTGCCGATTTTCCGCGGCTGACGCGGGCCATTGCGATCGACAACTACATGCCGCACGTTTTTCTGATTCGCGGGCGGCGGCTGCTTTATTCGTGGGGCATTTATGTGCTGGTGGCGCTGACGGCGCTGCTGCTGATTCTGTTTGGCGGCGTCACGGACCGGCTGATTCCGCTGTACGCCATCGGCGCATTCATGGCCTTCACGCTGTCGCAGGCGGGCATGGTGATGCACTGGAAGCGGCAGGGCCACGCACCGGGCGCATGATGATGAACGGCGTGGGCGCAGTGGCGACGGGCATTACGACGCTGGTGGTGCTGGTGGCCAAGTTCGTCGAGGGCGCATGGATCACGGCGCTGCTGGTGGTGGTGATGATCCTGTTCATGCGCGCCGTGAATCGCCACTACGTGCGCGTGAATCGCGAGATCGATCTCGACCGGCCCTTTGTTCCCGCCGAGGTGACCGAGCCGATTGTGGTGGTGCCGATCGACCGCTGGAGCCGCATCAGCGAGAAGGCGCTTTCGTTCGCGCTCTCGATGTCGAGCGACATTCGCTGCGTGCATGTGCAGACCAGCGACGATCCCGATCCGTTTTGCGAGCAGTGGGATAAAGACATTGTTGCGCCGCTGAGAGACGGCCGGCCGTGCGATTCCCAAGCTGGTGACGCTGAAATCGCCCTATCGCTACGTTCTCTATCCGATCGTGGACTACGTGCTGAGAGTGGAGGGCGAACGCGCGAGCTCGCAAAGTGTGCGTGCTGATACCGGAGCTGGTGGTGCGGCATTGGTGGGAGGGCATGCTGCACAACCGGCGCTCGGACCTGCTGAAGGTGATCCTGCTGATGCGCGGCAACCGGCGCATCGTGGTGATCAATATTCCGTGGTACCTGGAAAAGGGATGATCTCGACGCCGGACTCCCGTTCAGCGCACCTTTTCTGCCCAAATCCAGTCCAAGAGTGAGGTTCTTTCGTCGCCCGCGGACTTCGTGAAAGGCGGGGGGAGAGGATAGTCTAGAAATGTACCGGAAACCAGCCAGGATGCCTGCTCCGGAGTAAGTCCGGATGCGGGAAGGTTTGTTTGTACAGGGTACCGATTGAGGAGAGTTTCAAGTTGAAGAGGACGCTATTGTTCTTGTTTTCGGCCGTGCTTTCGGCTGTGCTCATGCCCGCAAGCGCTATGGCCCAGGTGAATCCGGATTCTGCGCAGGCACCCCAGCAAGGCCCGACTTACAAATACGAAGCCTACGCTGGATTGGCTTATACAAGCTTGAATCAGGTCAACCTGTCTCGCTACGGCTTGCTCGGCGGAAAGGCCTCGCTGACGCGCGATTTCGGCAAATATTTCGGACTGATGGGCACAGGGGACTACTACAGAGCTCCGATCAGCAACCGTAGTCCCGGCAATCCGGGAGATCCGTCGGTATACAGCTTCATGGTCGGACCCGAGCTCCACGCCAACCTTTATGAGAAACTGACCGGCGAAGTATTTGCGGAGCTGGGCGGAGAGCATACAGGCGGCGAAGGTATAACTCCAACGATCTCGTTTGCCGGCGGATTCGGCGGCGGGATAAAGTACTGGTTGACGGACCGCTTGGCCGTTCGCATCGATGGCGATCGTGTTGCAGGCTCGTTCTCGCTGGACAACAACACGCCGCAGCTTTCCAATTCAACGCACAGAACATGGAACGCGCGCGCAACTATTGGGGTGGTTTACCGGTTCTGACGGCGGGACCACGAGATAAAAAAGGGGATGCTTGCGCATCCCCTTTTTGCTTGCTCGCAACAAAGTTTGAGTAAACTGAATCGCGCCCTAAAACGCGAAGCGCGCGCCGACCTGGAACTGACGAGCGAACGTGCCACTATAGACGCCACTCGAGGTGCCGAATGAGCTCGAAGTGGGACTTACGTTCGGCGTGCCATACTGCGGCCGGTTCAGCAGGTTGAAGGCTTCGAGCCGCAGCTGAACCTGGACGTTTTCCCAGGTCGTAATGTCCTTCTGCACGTTTGCATCCCAGTCGCTCGTGTAGTCCTGGCGCAACAAGTACTGCGGGAAGGTGCGGTAGTTCTCGGCGTTCGGCTGGATGTCAGGGTTGAACGTCGGGGATAGAGGGTCGTTGTTTACGGCTTCGCTGCTGTTTGCGACAGTACGCGTGTCGAACACCGAAGTGTTGAAGACCTTGCCGCCCGTCACGTTGGCGGAGCTGTGCTGTACATTGTGAAAGTCCTTCCAGCCGCTGCCTGTGTAGATGGTGTTGTTCCATGACATCGGCGTGCCGGAGAGGAACTGATAGATGGCTGAGATTTGCCAGCCGCCGACGAAACCGTCCACGATGCGGTTGTCGTTCGAGAAGAACTGTCTTCCGCGCCCGACGGGAATTTGGTATGTTCCGTAGCCTGCGAAGTGGAAGGGATAATCCGAAGTGGTTTCGCCGTAGTTGAGAACATCGCCCGGGTTGAGCTGGTTAAAGGTTCCCAGCAGGCGCGACCACTCAAAGACGCCGTTGATCGTGAGTCCGTGGCCCATAAGCTTAGCGACGCGCGCGTTCAGAGCGTTGTAGTCCGACTCCGAACCTGGAATCAATTGCTCCGTAACCGAACTCGAAGCGAACTCGGGAGTAGTTTCCAGATACTGAGTCGGAGCGATGGTGCTGGAGGTCGCCAGACTTCCCGTGATTCCGGCTACGCCCTTGAATGGATTGGTAATGTTTGTGGTTGCAGGACCGCCGGTATAAGTCGAACCCGTGAGCAGGTTGGTTGCGTTGATGTCGTAGTACTGCGAGCGGCTCAGATACGGCAGCAGCGGAATCGCGTCGACCGTGTTGCTGTAGGAAAGATGAACCTGGTGGTTCTCGATATAGCCCAGGTCAACAAGGATGGTATTTCCGATCTGGTACTGAACGTCGAGGCTGGCGCGTTCGGAATACGGCACTTTGATGATTGGCGAGTAGTAAACCATCTTTGCGCCAAGGTTGGCGTTCACGCCGAGCGCATTCCCCGTCGGCAGTTGAATTGGGTTTGTAGCTGTTGGGAACGGATCGCTGATGGAATTGTTGGTGATCCCGCTGTTGCTGGTCTGCACATATGCAGTAGTTGCGGAATAGCCGTACGTCTGGCCCTGATCGTAGTCGTTATAAGGGTTGTTGTAGACGCCAAATCCGAGGCGGACGACGCCTTTGCCGTGCGTAAAATCGGGCGACCACGTGATGCCGAGACGCGGGCTGACATAGAGCGGCGCTACATGGTAGGGATAACGGTTGCTCGGTGTGGCATAGGTTGCGCCTCCAGTGGGCAGGAACGAACCCGCAGCCAGCAGGGAACTGGGATGCGCAGCGTAGTTGGTCTCGGCCGTCGAAGTAGCTTCATTGGTTGCGGTGGGATTGAAGCCGTTGACCATGCGATTCTGGCTTTCGTTGACGGGAATTTCATGCTCGAAGCGGGCGCCGATGCTGACAGTCAGATTTGATTTCAACTTCCAGTCGTCCTGGACGAAGAATGCGTTCAGAAAGCTGTTGTACTGAAATGGCGGGGTGATGTTCTCCTGGCCGCCGGTTGGAATGCCCAGCATAAACAGCGCCAGCGTACTGCCAAATGGGGCGGGTGCGGCGGTATTGCTGCCAGCAACCGGATTCCCGTTGGACTTGGTGAAGGTGAATTGGCCGTCAGCATAGCCCGGAGTGAGATACGAACCCTTGTAGGCGCGGAGATCGATGCCGCCGAGGAAGGTGTGCGCTCGGTAGATTTTTGTCACCACCGAGAATAGCTGGATGGTATCGAAATTCTCGATCGACCCCGCTTCATTGCTGTATGCAAGTGGGTTGGTTGCGTCGGAGAAAGAGATCACCGGCAATGCGATCGTGGTTGCATTCTGGGCAACATATCCGGGGAAACCAAAACTGGTCGGGCTGATGCCGCCGCTGGAGACGCCATTTGTATTGTCATAGCGCGTGACGCTGCCACGCGTATCGAGGAAGAGTGTGGGCGAGAAGGTGTGAATCTCTTCTACCTGCCCGCCAGCCATAATCTGATCGGTGTTTGTGCCGGTGAGCGCATTATGGAAGTAATTGCTGGCCGTAACCAGATAGCGGCTGCGCTGAGCAATGCCGAAGAGCTTGTCTCTTGAGCTGAGGTTGTAGTCGAGACGGCCCTGTGCGAGCGGTAATCCTGCACCGTAGGCGTAAACGTGAAGTAGTTGTTCTCGCCGTCGGCCGTTGTGGTTGCTCCAGAGTAGTTCGCGGCAGGCACCAGCTTCAGATAGGCCTGCGCGATGGGGCTCAGCGTCAGTCCGGCGTTGGGCACGCTGGCGCAGTAGGTGGATTGATTGGTCATGCAATTGTTCGGAATCGCCGTCCTTGTGTAATTGGACTGCGTTCCCGTAGCCGTGTACGGATTGTAGAGCTGGTATGTGCTGCTTACTCCGAGCAGCGCCGAGAAGTCGCCTTCGCGCTCCGCATCCGTCGGTACTGTACCGATTGTTTGCGCCGGCGGTTGCTGGCCAACGTAAGCTTCGTATGCGTAGAAGAAAAATAGCTTGTTGTGGCCGTTGAAAACGTGAGGAATCCAGATCGGGCCGCCGATGGCGCCGCCCGCCTGGTTGAAATGCGTCGCCGGCGGTGCGGCTTTTCCGGTTGGCGTGAGATACGGCAAGGCAGACATCCAGTCGCAATGATTGGTGGCGCGGTTGACGAAATTGCCGTCGAGACCGGAGCAGCCGGCGCCCTGATAAAACCAGCTGGCCGCGCCGTGAAACTGATTGGTGCCGCTCTTGGTGGTGATGTTGACCGTGCCGCCCGAGGTGTCGCCGTACTCGACGTTTGCGCCGAAGACATCGACGCGGACTTCATTCACGGCATCGAGCTGAGGACTGAAGCCGGCAGTGCGGCCGCTGTCCTGCATGTTGGGGACGCCATTGAGCAGCAATTCGTTTGAAGAAGAGTTGCCGCCGCCGAGTGAAAAGTCGTCGACCGTGCTATTGCTTACAGGCGATGCGCCGCCGAGCGCGTGCTTGGCCTTGACCACCGCGCCGTATTCGATGCGAGCGTAGCCGAGCGGGGAGCGGCCATCGCTGGGCAGGTCTTCGACCTGATCGGTTGTCAAAATCTGACCGGTTGAAGCGTCCGCTGTGTCGATGAGCGGCGGCGCGGAAGAGACTGTAACGACTGCCGAGGCCGCACCAACTTCCATTTTCACGTTGATGGTGACGTTCTGCTGCGTCTCGATGCGAATGCCTTCCCTCACAAACTTCTTGAATCCCGACGAATCCGCAGTCAGGGTGTATCCGCCGGGCATCAGATCCGGCGCGGTATAGAAGCCGTCGGCAGTGGAGGTCACACGGGTGACGGACCCTGTATCGGTACTGATCACGGTGATCTGCGCCTTGGGGATGACGGCGCCAGTGGTGTCGGTCACTTGTCCTGTTAGCGATCCGCGAGAGTCCTGTGCGCAGGCGTATGCGCCCGTCAGGATCAGAAGTAACAACGCTAGGTGCTTCACGAAGAGCCTCCTATTGGCATGCAATTGCGGCCTGTATCAATCGGCCAGGATTTTCAACTCAGATAGCAAAAGTCGAGGTATCGCGCGACCCCTCAGTTAACGCTTACTAAAAACAGTTTTAAAGAGTAAGAAGGGAAGAACTCGCGTGTCAAGTGATTTCGCAGAACTATCAGCCCATTTTGAAAGTTAAGCGGGTGCTGTCTATAAGTCGATAAAAATAAATCCAGTTAACAGCCAGGCATTCCGGCGGACGGGCTTCGTATTCCGCAATAAGGAATACACGACTTTGACGTCGCGATGAACCTTTGAGAGCCGCAGAACGGCGCGCAACGTTGGCGGCATGCGTTCATGCAGTCAACGATGGTGAGCACTCAGGCGGAGTTGCCTTTTGAACCGAGCCGTGAAATTTTCCGACGAGGCCAAATCCAGGAGCACGCGCAAACGAATCGGAAGCAATCGTTGCGGGTTTGGATGTGAGTGCGGCTTTCTTAAATCTGCGATGCGCGCGCCGCAGCTTCCAGCAATGCTTTGCGCGTCTGTTCGTCGCGCTCGGGAGTCATGCGAACAATGGGAGTGGAGAGGCTGATGGCTGCGACAACAGGTTTTCCGGCGGGGCGAATTGCGGCGCTGTAGCAAATGCCGCCCAGAATGGATTCCTCGCGGTCGCAGGCGATGCCGGTGCGGCGAATTTCGGCGAACTCGTCGAAGAGGCGCGCGCGGTCGGTGATGGTGCGCTCGGTGCGGCGCGACAGGCCGTAGATTTCAACGATCTGCTCGGCGATGACGCGGTCTTGAAACGCAGTGATGGCCTTGCCCAGCGCGCTGCAATGCGGGGGCAGCACGCGGCCGATGCGGTTCGACATGCGGATTTCGTGAAAGGTTTCGATGGAGTCGAGGACATGGATTCGGTCCTCGTAGAGGTAGGCCATGCTGGCGGTTTCATTGAAGCGCTGCGCCAGGCGCTCCAGTTCGGGACGCACTTTGTCGCGCAAGCGTTGGCCTGCTCGATGAGCCAGCCGAAGCGGAGTTTGGGAGCGAGCTGGTAGGTTCCATCCATCGCCTGGCTCAGGTAGCCGTGTTTTTCGAGCGTGAGGAGAACGCGGAAGAGCGTGGATTCCGGAAGGCCGGTGCTCTTGCCGATTTCCTTGAGCGCCAAGGGCGCCTTGCCGTCGAAGCAGTCGAGAACCTCAAGCGCGCGGCCGATGGAGCGCAGATAATACTGCTCGTTCGAAGCTCCATTGTTGGAGTGGAGCGCCCATTTCGGAATGCGACGGCGCGTGGACTTCTGTCGAGTAGAGGATGAATCGATCTTTCCTGGCATGGATGAATGAGGCCCTTGCTTTCTGAAGCGGACGAATCGTGCAAAGTATTTATACGACTCATGGATCATTTTGCGCAATAATTTTCATTTTTCTGGATTGGATTGACACACCGGGTCAAGCTGTGTAGAACAAGTGTGCCTGAGGAGCTTCTTGGGAAAGGATATCGATGGATCGAAGAGAACTGATGAAATTGGGGACGGGAGCGATGGTGGCCGGTTTGGCGCCTGCCATTGTGGGAGCCGCGGCTATTCTCCGACCGATGCCAACGCAGACAAAAGTGGAGCAGTGGGGGTTGTTCGAGACCCAGGCCAACAGGCCAACTTCCGGCAATCCGTTTGTGGATGTGCAGTTTGGCGCGCGCTTCTCGCTGGGCCATCGCACTGTGGACGTGGCCGGATTCTACGACGGCGACGGAATATACCGAGTGCGTTTTTCGCCGGACTCGATCGGGCGCTGGAGTTTCGAAACGACGAGCAACGCAAAAGAGCTTGCGGGGCTGACTGGCGTCTTCGAGTGTGTTGCCCCGGCTGAGGGCAATCGCGGCCCGGTTGGCACAGCGCATCAATTCCACTTTCAATATGCTGACGGGACGCCGTATTTTCCCTTCGGAACAACTTGCTATTCCTACGGATTTATTGGAGCGCCATTTGGCGACGAGACGCTCAAGAACCTGAAGGAAGCGGAATTCAACAAGGTGCGGATGTGCCTGCTACCTAAGCCGCTGGGCACGCTGCAACCAGTGGCCATGCCATTTGAGCGGGTCGGCGCTGCTGTCGCAACTGGCACAGAGAATCTGCAAGAAGGTGACGCGAGCAAAGAGCAATTCGATCTGGCGCGGCTGAATCCGGCTTACTTCCAGCATGTCGAGGAACGGATTCAGGAATTGATGGCCGCCGGCATTGAGGCCGATTTGATTCTGTTTCATCCTTACGATGCCTGGGGATTCAAGGCGATGGGGCAGGAGGCGGACGACCGCTATCTTCGCTACGCGGTGGCGCGGCTTTCCGCATTCCGGAATGTGTGGTGGTCGATCGCCAATGAATACGATCTGGTGAAGTCGAAATCGATGACGGACTGGGATCGCTTCTTCCGCATCGTGCAGGAGAGCGATCCGTACAGCCGGCTGCGGTCGATTCACCACAGCCGGGTGATGTACGACTACTCGCAAGCCGTGGTGCACGCACGCCAGCTTGCAGGAGTACGACTTTGAGAAATCGCCGGAGCGGTTGGCGGCATGGAACAAGCCGATCATCTACGACGAGATCCAGTACGAAGGCAACATCGCGCGGCGGTGGGGAAATCTTTCGCCGGAAGAGATGACGCACCGCTTCTGGCGCGCGATTGTGTACGGCGTGTATGCGACGCACGGCGAGACGTACATGTACGACGGACGGGAGCCCGGTCTGGTCCGATGCCGGAGAGCTGCACGGCACGAGCCCGGCGCGCATCACGTTTCTGCGCAAGCTGCTGGAGAAGACGGGCACGACCGGGCTGATGGCCGCGGACAATCCCTATTACCTGAATGCAGGCAATCCCGGCGAGTTGATCTCTATTACTTTGACTACCACTGCGTGGGCGAGTACGAGTTTCCGCTGCCGGAGAACGTAAAGTTCAAGGCAACAATGATCGATCCGTGGGCGATGACGACGACGCGCGCTGCCCGGAACCTTCAGCGGCAAAAGCAAGATTACTCTTGTCCGGCAAGCCGTATATGGCGGTGCTGTTCGAGAAAGCCTAGGTTTGAGAAGGTGACGCCAGAAACGAAAACGATCGTGCGCGGACTCGTGGGTGCAGTGCGGCTCGGCCGTCGTCGCGCTGGCGGCGTGCGCTGCGATGCAGGCTGCGCCGGTGAAGGTGATTACGGCGAAGGGTGCGACGGCGCGCGAACTGTATGGCGCGGAGAAGTTGCGCGCGGCGCTAGCGGATTTGAAAACCGCTCCAGACGGCGCACGCGTGCTGGTTGCGGTGCGCAGCGCGCCGGAACTCGCGCATTTCGATCTCCCGGAGTTCTGGCCGCAGGCGCAGGAAGCATTTCTCATCAAGCAGATCGGCAAGACGTGGATTGTGACCGGAAGCGATCCATCGGGAGTGCTGTACGGCGAGCTGGAATTGGCGGATCGCATTCGCGCGGCGCATGCACTGCCGGAGGGCATCGACGACATGGAGCATCCCGCGCTGAAGCTGCGCGGAACGTGCATCGGCATGCAGAAGCAGGAGATCACCTACGACGGCGCCGAGTACGACTATCCATACACGCCGCAGAATTTTCCGTTCTTCTACGACAAGGCCGAGTGGATGAAGTATCTCGACATGCTGGCCGAGGAGCGCTACAACACGCTCTATCTTTGGAACGGCCATCCGTTCACGAGCCTGCTGAAGCTGCCGAAATATCCCGAGGCGCAGGAGCTGCCGACTGCGCAACTCGACCAGAACATCGCGATGTTCAAGTGGCTGACCGCGGAGGCGGACAGACGCGGCATCTGGGTGCTGCAGGGGTTCTACAACATTCATCTCTCGCACGCGTTTGCGCGCGCGCATCACCTGCCGTATCACTTGTCCGCGCCAAATCCGCTGGCCAGCGCTTATACGCGTTATGCGATCTCGGAATTTGTGCGCGAGTATCCGCATGCCGGCCTGATGATGACGCTCGGCGAGGCGCTTAGCCCGCGCTACGGCGCGGAGTGGCTCGCGCAGACGATTATTCCCGGCGTGAAGGATGGGCTGAAGGAGCTCGGCATCACAACGGAGCCGCCCATCGTGGTGCGCGACGCACGCAACGGACATCGACGCCGTGATGAAGGCTGCATCGCCGCTCTACTCGAACATCGACACCATGTCCAAGTGGAACGGCGAGTCGCTGACGTGGACCAATGTGCGCGGACCGGTGCTTGATCGCTTCAAGATGCTTGTTGAGAGCTCGAATGTGGCGATCGCCAACGTGCATTTGCTCTCGAATCTCGAGCCGTTCCGCTGGGGCGATCCGGATTTTATCCGGCAGACGGAGACGAATTTTCAGCGCATCGGGATTGAAGGGCTGCATCTGTATCCGCTGCGCTATTGGGACTGGCCGTACGCAGGCGACAATACGCAGCCGCCGCTGGAGCAGACCGATCGCGACTGGATCTGGTTTGCAGCGTGGGGCCGCTACGCGTGGAATCCGAATCGCGATCCGGAGAAGGAGCATGCGTACTGGGCCGCGCGTTTCGCGGAAAGATACGGCACCGCCGAGGCCGGCGAGAAGACTTCTTGCGGCCTATACGCTGGCTGGACCATGCCAGCCAAGGCTGTTGCCGCGCATCGGGATCACGGAGGGAAACCGGCAGGCGTTCACGCTGGGCATGACCATGCCGCAGTTGATCGATCCGGAGCGGTTCAATCCCGCAGTGACGCTCTGGACGGGCGATGCGCCTGACGGCGAGCGGCTGGGCGAGTATGTTGCCGAGGAGGTGAAGAACGAGCCGCACCATGGCGAGACGCCGATCGGCGTGAGCGACGAGACGGTTGAAGCATCGCGCAAGGCGCTCGAGGCCGCGCAGGCAGCAGCGCCTTTCGTGACAAAGAATAAGGCTGAATACGAGCGCGTGGTGAATGACATGCACGCCATCGCGCTGCTGATGCAGTTCTACAACGCGAAGACGAAAGCTGCGGAGCAGGTTTTGCTTTACGGCTACGATCACGATGCGGCGCACTTGCAGCAAGGCAGAGACACTGCTGGCCGAGAGCGTCGACCGGTTCCGCGAACTGACGACGATCGCAGGCCCGGCATATCGCACCGCGACCAGCATGGAGACGACGCAGCGGCAGATTCCGTTTCGCGGCGGCATGAATCAATTTCCCAACTGGCAACAGTGCCTGCCCATGTATGAGAAGGAGCTCGCGACGTTTCGCAGACGGATCGTGCAGCTGAGTTCGGGCGCAACGATTGATGAGAGCAAGCCGGCAGAGCCGCTGCCGCAGATCGAATTCACGCTCAAACCCGGCGCAGGCGAGGCTTTCACGGTGGAAAAGGGCGCGAGTCTGTTTCTCGGGTCAAATGCAGCGATCGTCGGATCTTGCGCCGGAACTTGCAGGCATGAAGGGAATCCGCATCGTCCCGAACGAAGGTGGAACGCTGCACTTCGATCTCGCGCAACCGGCGCAGATCCTTGTGGGCTTTGCGAGCTAACGGATCGAAGAAGAGTTCTGTGCTCGACCCTGAAACTGAACAGTGGAACCTGGTGCTTCTGAACGCGATTTCAGCAGCGAAGATTCCGGCGATGGCCGTGTGGGCCAAGCCGCTTCCGGCTGGCGAGAATGAGCTCGACCTGGGCAAAGGGCAGTATGTTGTGCTCGGCTTTATTCCCGCGGATTTGCACGTTGCGCCGCACGTCAACTTTGCGCAGGCTGGCGCAGGAAGCGCTCAGCCGAATCTCGATTGGCTGTTCGAATAGGGCACGCGTTCGAATCTATTTCTGGTTGGCTGGCGGATTGGGAGCGGGACTCGCCGTCGCATCATGGCGCGCGAGCAGCCGCGCCGCTTCATCGTCAGTGATGTGCAGAAAGCTACCGTGCTTCGAGAATGGCGGCAGGGAAGTCTGCGCGGTGATGTCCTGCCAATGCTTCCAATCGGTTGTGGCAACGGCCTCGTAACGAGCTCGCGGTGCGCGGTAGTGGTCGTAGAAAACGATGTATCTGTTACCGATTTGTATTGCGGACGGCCCTTCGGACCAGCTTTCGTTGATGGGACCGGAGATGTCGCTCCATGGGCCTTCCAGTGTGGGGCCGGTGGCTACGCGCTCCTGAAATGTGAGCGGATCATAAGTTTGCTGCTTGAAGATGAGCCGATAGGGACCGGTGCGCCCGTGAAAAATGGTGGCGTCGATCGCCACGTAGCCGGGGTCGAAGAAGATTGCGGGCTTTGAGAAGGTTTGGAAGTCAGGCGTGAGCGAAAACCAGATGCGATTGCCGGTCTGTGAATCTTTCATTGAACTCGACCAGATGAGAAGCCACTGGTGTTTGGTCCCGTCCCAGTAGGTTTCCGGCGCCCACACGTTGTTGGTCTCGGGAAAGTCAGCCATGATGGGAATTTGTTGCTGAGCCGACCACGAGAGCAGGTCGGGCGAAGTCGCATAGCCGAGCGAGTTGCCGTGCCAGTTCCACGTCCACACCATGCGGAACAAGCTATCGGGGCCGCGCGTGAGGAAGACGTCGCGCATGAGTTCGCCGGACTGCGCGGGCGCAACCCACGGCTGGCCGTCGTTGAGCGGGGTGTAGTGGTAGCCGTCGCGGCTGAGCGCGAAATATATTCCCTGGCTGCCCGGCTCTTTGAAGTAGATGAAGAGCCACGCGCCATGCGACTGGAGTGCGGTTTGCGATTTTGCGTTCGTTGTGCGATGAACCGATTGGGCGTTTAGAAGCGCTAGACCGAAACAAATCATCAACAGCGGCGCGGCAATGCGCCGTACGCTGGTCCGCAATCTCACTTTGCCTCCGCGAAATCGGCGTCGACGAGCGTTTTACCGCGCCAGTGCGATTCGGCGGTTTGTGTGCCGGATTCGTCATAGATGCGCCAGGTCCATGTGCCGTCGGTGCTGTAGGATTTCGTCCACTCCTTTATGCCGTCGGCACGATAGCAAACCTCGTCGCCGACTTTCTTGCCGAGATGGAAAGTTGCGGTCCATTGCGGTGCGCCGTTCTCGAAGTAAAAAGTTTGCGGGCCCTCGAGAAGGACGCGGCCGTCGCTGGCTCGCGCGGTTCCCCATTCGGCTTTCGATTTTTCGTTGGGCCACTTCTCGATGTGCTTCGAGACTGGCCCAGCGGTTTCCGGCTCGGGCGACGCCAATTCGCCGTCGGAGAGAATCCATGCCTCGTTCAATTCAATCTCGTAGTTGACTGTGTTCTTTGAAGTGACGACGTGAATCGTCCCGTCTGGCCCCTGCGTGGCGGAGACGTATCCGACGGTGAGTATGTTGGAAGGCAGGCGCTTCAGCTTCCACGTTTTTCCATCGTCATCGGAGAGCGCGACATAGGCGCCGTCTTTGTGAATGTGTTTTTCGTGGTTGGGGTTGTAGTCAGCGACAAAGAAGAGCCGGCCCGAGGCAAGGCGAATCACGCTAGGGCGCTCACCGCTATCGAGCGGGTCGAAGGGCGTCTTCGATTTGACCCATGTTTGGCCACCGTCAGAGCTAGTTGCAAGCGGCATGCGGCCGTCGATGGCGGAGTTCTTCCCGCCGAACCCGAGGATGTCTCCATTGCGCGCGATGACGATGGTGGTGTGGCGGCCGGCTGTGCGGCCGCCGGTGTCGTACCAGATTCGGCCGTTGTCGCGCGTGGCCCAGACGGCGGAGATGGAGCCGTTGCCATCTGCATCGCGGCCAGTGGAGTCGGTGGGAATGTAAATGGTGCCGTCTTTCACGCGGACAACCGAGTTGATGGGTTGCGAAACGTAGCGGCCGATAGGTGCCGTGAAGTGCGGGAATTCAATCGGCGACCAGGATGCGCCGTTGTCGTCGGAAGTGGTGAAGGCGAAAGGTGGCGCGCCGATGAGGCGCGGGAAGCCGAAGAAGAGCCAGAGATGGCCGCGATCGTTCCAGAAGACGGGAGCTGCGCAGGCGGCATCGGCAAAATCGGGCCAAGGCTCGGGCATGTCCCAATCTTCGGCGCCCGCGCGGCGGCGCATCACCATTACAGTCTGATCAGGATCGTCTTCATTCCGAGGCGTGTTGTAATAGGCGGCCACAACATCGCCGTTAGCGAGCACCTGAACAGCCGAGTTGTGATAGTTGATGCCGAGGCCGCGCGCAAGTCCCAGGCGCCAACCGACGTCGGGCATCGATTTTGCCGTTCAGGTTCGGGAACAAGTCGTGCACATGATAGAAGGGATTTGACGGATTTGGACCCTCGGCGACGTCGATTGGAGTCTGCTTCACGTCGGTGAAGAAAAAATACTGCGCAGCGGGAGAAGGGTGCGGTGAAGGCATGGGCGCCTGCACCACGCGGAATCCGATGTTGCCCTGATTTGGCGCGTAACTCGGTGCCATGCTGGCGCGGTTGGCAGAGCGCATGAAGTAGGGCGCCATTGCGGGATAAATTTCGCCAGGTTTTGACTTTCGGAAATCGAGTCCGCCGCCGCGCACGACGCGGAAGTATCCGTGGAGTGGTCCGGTGGGATCGGTTTGCGCTGCGGATGGATAGGGACCGTACCAATCAGCAACCCACTCCGGCGTGCCTTCACCCATCACAACGCCCCACGAATTAGCGACGCCGGGAGCAGGCGGTGTGTCGCCGGTGAAGAATGGAGTCTGCGTGCCCGCGCGTTCGGCGTACTCCCACTCGGCCTCGGTGGGCAGACGATAAGACTTGCCGGTTTGCTTTGTGAGCCAGGCGCAAAAGGCGACTGCCTCCTGATAGCTGACGCCTGCAGCGTAGTCGGGATAAGCAGCGACAGGTTTGTATGAGGGATCGAACTGCTGAAATTCTTTCGCCGTGATTAGGTGCGTGGCGATGGAGAAGCCGTGCGTGATGGTGACGCGATGCGCGGGGACTTCGTCGAAGTCGCCATGCGCAGGGCGCGTGGACATGACGCCGAAACCGTCGACGACGTCGGGCGGGAGTGCGACATCGTCCGCTCCCATGGTGAACGAGCCTGCTGGGATCTGCGCCATTGGGATCGGAGGCGCGGGTTGCGCGACAAGTGGAGTGGCGAGCGGCGCGGCAAGTGGCGAGACGAGAATTACGGCAAACGCGGAAATCGACTTCAGAAATGTTGCCATGCGTTCCAATTTTCCTGGGGGCCGACGATTATGAGCGGATTTGTTCATTGCGGTAGATTCGCTTCCAACGCGCCTGGCGTGGCGCGGCTTGCGACCTTTTTGCCGTCAACAAAAAGCATAAGCCCACGGCCGCGCTGGTAATGCTTGCCGGTTCCGTCGAACACGATTGCCAATAGATGGCCGTGATACGGTAGTCCATCCACGGCAAAGTAGCTCCACTCGCCCGCGGGAAGCAGCGGATGAATGACAATCCTGCTGTCGGCGCGCGGGCGAAGGCCGATGAGCCCCGTGATGAGCGGATCGGCAAAGCCGGAATGATTGTAGTAGTTGCCGCGGCCGACCTGCTTGTGCTTGGCGATGAGCATGTCTTTGGCGATCCACTCGTCGGTGTCGGCGTCAAGGTCTTCGTCTATCCAATCGATCACGCGGCCACCGGGAAGCTTGATGTGCTGCGACAGAACATAATTCGAAAACAATTGATAGTACTGTTGCGAGCCGATGTAATTTTGCGCGGGACCGTTTAGAAGATTGGCCAATGCGAGCAGCGTTTGCGTCGTCGCGTAAGGCCATGACGGGCCGTTCCATGTACATTGGTCCTCGGATGCAAAGCGGAAGCGCGGGCTGCGGCGCTCAGCTGTCGTTGGCCCGAACTTGCCGGCGAAGCCAGCGGGATTGAAGAGCTGCTTCCAGGCAACGTCGTGGGCTGGGTTGGGCGCGTAAAACCCCCACGGGATATAGCCAATGAGCTCGCGGACGCCGGCGAGCTGCAACTGATTGCCGGGGTCTTTGAATCTTTTCTCTTTCCGGATGCCTGAGTCGGCGGACGGCGAAAGGACCTCGTAAAAGCGATCCTTGGGATTCCAAAGCTTTGTCTCGATGAGTTGTTCCAGGCGATCGGCGCTTGCCGAATAATCGCCGGCAAGAGCAGTCTTCTGCGCGGTGCGCGCAAAGCCGGCGATGGCGCGCGCGTCGCCTACCATATAGCTGTTGAGGGTGGGCCGGTATCCGTCGCCGCTAATTGATTTTTCCATTGCGTCGCGCGTGTCGATGGACCAGAAGAGCCCGACAGAGCGATCGAGGTTCGATGCCTCCCACGCCTGGTAGTTGGTGATGAGAGCATCAAGCAGATCGGTTCCGAGCTTTGGATCGCCAGTGGCGAGCGTAACCTGGCGGACACTCTCGGCCCACGGGAAGCTGTATTTGCGTGGGGCTGCGTTGGGATCGGCCCAAATGCGCGCGTAGTCCGAAGCGATGCGCGGATTGCGCAACCAGCGCGCTTCTCCAAGATGAAAAGGCGCGGCATCGGGAAGAGCGCCGAAAAAGCCTTCTGGGTCAGCGGGCTTGGGGAGCCACTCCGTAATGATGTAGCCGCGCGGCGTAGAGACCAAATGCTTCTGCCACGCATACCAGCGAAAGTAGTACATTTCCTCGAATTGCTTATTGGATGAGTCGAAGAGCGGAATATTTGATTCCATCCAGGGCCATTCGTCTTCCGGCTGTTGAGCGGTTGCGTCGAGCTCGTCGGCGGCGAATTGGTCAACATAGTGATGGTAGTCGCCGGGGTGAAGGACGGTGAATGGCTGGCCTGGCGTTGCGTTCTGCGCGAATCCGACAACTGGAAGCAGCGAGAAGGCGAAAGCGAGTTGGAAGAGGCGCTTCATACGCTTCGCGTAGCAAGGGTGGGAGCGGCCTTGCCGGAGTTATGGTCCAGAATTTGGCGCGCGGTACTAAGCAGATTGCCAGCTGTTTGCTTCATGCATGCGATGTCATTGGTGCAAAAGAGCAGGTCGATGCCGAGACCGAGCCAGAAGGCGAATTCATCGGGCGCGCATGCGGTGGCAACGCATTTCTTGTGGTCGCGCGCGGCCTTTACGATTTTCGCTGCCGCGGCCTGCACGGAGGGATGCGATGTATTGCCAGGCACGCCGAGACTCGCGGCCAGGTCCGCGGGGCCGATGAAGAAATCGACGTCGGGGACGGCTGCTAGCTCATCCAGTCGAGCGAGCGCGGTGCTGGTCTCGATCTGCGCCATGAGGCATAGATCGGTGTTGATTCTCTTTTGCCGGGCTATTGCCCCGTCGGGAATGCCGTAGCTGACAGCGCGTGAAACGGAGAAGAATCCGCGATTGCCGGCGGGCGTAAAGCGCGCGTACTCGCGCAAATGGTTCATCTGGTCGGTGGTTTCGATCATGGGGACATCGAGAATGTCAGGGCCGCACTCAGCGCCCTTGAGCACATTTTCGCGGCGCACATCGGGAATGCGAATCATGGTCAGCATCCCGGAACCCGCGGCCATGCGGCACAGGTCGGCAGCCTCGGCGAAAGTGATGTGGCCGTGTTCCATCTCGATCCAGATCACCTGGTAGCCGAGATGCGCGCAGATTTCGAGAAAGATGGGATCGTAAAAGTAGACGGCTGCGCCGAGGAGGGCCTTGCCGCCGTTAGCCTGGACAGCTTGTTGCAAGCGATTCATGGAGTGTCTCCCAATTGGACTGCGTGGAGGCTGGGATGCTTTCGGCTGGCCAGCCAACCCCAGAGCGTGCCGGAGGAAGTGAGAGTTGCCGGCACAGGAAAAAGCCCCGCGCAGAGAAGGCCGACTGCAAGAAGTAGAATATTGCCGATGGCGCCGATGGTGTATTCGTTCCACGGGTAGTTGTAATCGTGGAGATTGAGGATCTTGCCGCCGTTGAGCGTGAGGGTGGCGTAGATAGTGAAGAGCAGATTTACCGCGATGCCTGCGAGGGCTGCTGTGCGGCCAGCTCGCGGAGAGAGAAACGCAAGCAGAAAGAGGCCGGCTAAACCGCCGGCAACGATCGCGGCGGCAGCGTAGTAGAGCGCCAGGGCGGAGCCGTGCGTTGAGATGAGCCGAAGAGCAATTGAGATAGCGAGACCTCCGCAAACGATGACGGCCAGCTTACCGAACCGCAGACGTTGCGCATCGGTGTGGAACGGAAAAAAGTGCGCGTAGAAGTCTTCGACGAGAATGAGGCCGAGGCAGTTCAGGTCGGAGGCGAGCATGGACATGGCAGCTCCAAAGAGGCCGGCGAGAAAGAGACCGGCGACCCCAACCGGCATCTGCGTGACCATGTAGTAGGGGAAAACCTGATCGGGTTGCGTTACCGCTGCGGGAAGCGCCTGACCCGAGAGTTGGTAAAAAGCCCAAAGAAGCGAGCCGATCAACATGAATGCGACCCAGACAGGTAGGCACAAGGCTGCGCCCATCTCGATACCGCGAAGGGCCGAGCGATCTGACCGCGCCGCGAGGTAGCGTTGTACGACCGTTTGATCGGCCGTGTACTTTTGCAGGTAATAGAAGAAGCCGTAGAGAGTCAGGGTCCAGAAAGTTGGGCGCGCCAAGTCGAACTTGAAACTGCCGAGGCTGGTCTTGTGATTGGCGGCGATCAAATGAAACATGGCGCCGGGTTGCGCGTGAGGTGAAAGCAGCAGGAGCACAAGGGTGACGAGGATTCCGGTCCACAACAGGAAACCTTGCACAACATCGGTCCAAATTACGGCGCGCAAGCCACCGATGAACGTATAGAAGACCGTGATGACGCCGAGGCCTACAATGAGCAGCGCAACTGACCAGCCGGTAAAGCCCGCGACTGCGAGGGCAAGCAGATAAAAGACGAAGCCCATCTTGGCAAAATGGCCGGCGGCGAAGGCGAAGGAAGAATACATGCGCACAGCAGTTCCGAAGCGTTTGCCGAAGTATTCATATACCGACATCGAGATCGCGTGGCGAAAAAAGGGAACGATGACCGGTCCGAGGGCCAGGATAACGGCGACGAAGAGAAGGTTTGGAACCAGCAGTGACCAATCGCCCGAGTAGGCAGCGCCCGGGAAGGCGATGAAGGTGATGCTGGTGACGATGGTTGCAAGCAATGAGAGACCGGCAGCCCAGCCGGGCACGGTGCGCCCGGCGACGAAATATGAGTCTGTTGTTTTCTGACGCCCGGAGACAAAGATTCCGATTCCAACCAACGTGGTGAGGTATGCGGCGATGATCAGGGTGTCGACGAGGTGCATCTCAGCGCGCGCCTCCTGTGTGGGCCGGATTGGACAGCGAGTGACCGGGGGAGAGACCGGCAGATTTGCTCGCGACAGCCAGCTTGCCCTCGGCCATGCGTACGGCAAGACGCATCGCGGCCTTCATGTTTGTAGCGTCGGCCAGGTTGCGGCCGGCAATATCGAAGGCCGTGCCGTGATCGACGGAGGTGCGGATGATGGGAAGCCCGAGCGAAACGTTGACGCCGCCTTCGAAATCGATCAACTTCATGGGAATGTGGCCCTGGTCGTGATACATGGCCACGATAAGATCGAACTCGCCGCGCAGAGCGCGGATGAAGATGGTGTCTCCCGAGTGCGGGCCCGAGCAATCGATGCCGAGCGCGCGAGCCTCTGCGATCGCGGGAACGATGATTTCGGCGTCCTGACGGCCAAAGAGACCGTGCTCGCCGGCATGAGGGTTGAGGCCGCAAACTGCGATGCGCGGCGGTTGGCGGCGCATCCAGAGCAACGCATCGTTGCCGAGCTGGATGGTGCGAACGATGTGCGCACGGTCGAGATGGCAGGCCTGCTCGAGAGAGATGTGAGTGCTGACGTGCACAGTTGCCAGCTTTTCGGAGTAGAGCAACATGCGCGGCTCCGGCGCGCCGGTTAGCTCGGCAATGTACTCGGTGTGACCGCTGAAGGCCTGTCCGGAGAGCGAGACGGCTTCTTTGTTGAGAGGCGCGGTAACCATGGCGTCGGCTTCGCCGCTCATGCAAAGCTCGACGGCGCGGCGAACATAGGCGACGGCGGCAGCGCCGTATTCGGCTCGAAGCTGGCCGAAGGCAATATGGTGATCGGCGGCGAGGGCGCCGGTTCCGATGAGAGTGCAGGGCAGCGAGCCGGGGTTTATGCCGCTGACGCGACCCGCGGCATTGAGCGCGGCCGAATCGCCAATGAGAATCCAGCGCGCGAGCGAGGCGACGTTTTGATCCTGGAGAGCTTTGAGGGCGATTTCGGCGCCAACGCCGGCCGGATCTCCGATGCTGATCGCGATGCGTGCGAGCCTGCTCATGCTCGACCTCGCAACGCGGCAAGAATCTCATTGAATATCGTGGGCGAACCGAAGCCACCGGACTTGGTGACGACGGTGCATCCGTGCGCATCGCCGCCCTGCACGACGCCCCATGGAATGCCCGGAGCGAACTCGCCCTGGAGAATAAAGGAGTGCGCGTCGAGGGCCTGAACGGCAAGCTGCGCAGTTTCGCCGCCGGTGAGGATGAGGGCCTGCGGAGCGTAGGAGCGGAATGCCGAGCGAATGCGCCCGGCAGCGCCGAATTGGAATTTGAGGCGAAGGACGCGGACATTGTCGGCGTGATCGGAACCAAACTCTTCGAGTTGCAGTTTGGTGACGGGATGCGATGTTCCAGCGATGAGCAGCGTGCGCTCTGCCTGCGGCACGAGCGCTTCCATTGGGCGAGCAGGAATGAGGCCGGCGAGTGCCTGCGCCAATCCGGCTGAACCGGCGTAGAGCAAGCCGGGTAGATCTTTCGCGGCCTGGGCCAGAGCATTGAGGTCGGCTTGAGTGGTGCTGTCGCAGATGAAAATGGTCTTGCCGGGATCGGACTCCAACGCCGGCGCGAGTTCGCGGGCGTGGGAGACTTGGAAGATGCGGCTGCGAGCCATGATTGGAAAGAGGCTGTTGAGTTGAACGCGCGAGTGCTTTCCTGTTGCGTCGTCGATCTCCAATACGCCGTCACTCACTGTGCGACCAGTCGCGGGAAAAGCGGGAGCGAAAAGGATGGCGCGAGTTCCGAGGGCGCGGTGCGCGGCGAGAAGCTCGGCGGCGAGCGGGCCGCGACCGGCGGAGTCAACTTTCTTGAAGAAGAGCGAATTGGGATTGCCGGCGAGAGCCGTGCAGGCTTGAGTGACGGCGCGGGCCGCGTGGCGATTTGAAAGCGCGCGCGAGTTAGTGTTGAATGCCTGCACGGATTCCGGAGTGGAAAATTGAACGCTCGTGCCGAACCAGACGCGAACGGAGCGCCCGGCGTGGAGAAATGCCGCTCCGGCATCGCAGGCGCCGGTGAGATCGTCGGCAAGAAGAACAATTCGGCCGGCGCCCGGGTCAGCGAATGAGGGTGGAACGAAGTCCGGGTCGCGGGCTTCGGTGGGCATGGGGACGGACCTCTCTTTATTTTCGAGAGTATACGATTATTTTGTGATTTGTGAGCATGGCGGCCGGCGGCGAGCTTGGAAGCTGGACAAAACCCTGGCAAATCCGTGAAGGTGGATAGGATGAATCGCCGGACCTTTTGCCTTTCCGCTGCCGCCGCTGTTGCAGCGAGCCGCGCTAGAGCGTTCGCTCAGGCGGTTTCGACTGCGCCTGCGGTTTCGACTACGCCTGCCGTTTCAGCTGCGCCTTCGGTTCCGCATATTGGACCGCTGATCACGCTGAGCGAGATCGAGGCAATCGATCGCGAACGGATTCTGCGCGCGGCGAATGAGTATTTAACTGCGCCGCCGATCACGATCACGGCGTCGTCTTCGCCGCGCAGCAAAGGCGGCAAGCACGATTATTTTTCGGAGGCGGATTACTGGTGGCCGGACCCGAAAAACCCCGGCGGCCCGTATATTGAGCGCGACGGCTATTCCGATCCGACGAACTTCAACGATCATCGCCTGGCGCTGATCCGGTTGAGCCTGATTGTGCCGGCGCTCACGGCGGCGTGGATCATCACGCAGGACAAGCGCTATTCGGAGCAAGCAGCGGCGCATCTGCGCGCGTGGTTTCTCACGCCAGAAACGCGCATGAATCCGTCGCTCGACTACGCGCAGGCGGTTTGGGGCCATTCACCCGGCCGGAGTTACGGCATTATCGACACGCTGCACCTGGTTGAGGTGACGCGCGCCGCGCGGCATCTTGAGGCGGCGCAGGCCATGACGACGGCCGAATTTGAAGGCGTGCGCGAGTGGTTTACGGAGTATCTGCTGTGGATGCGCGCGTCGACCAATGGACAAGCTGAGGAAGCGGCCCAAAATAATCACGGAACCTGCTGGACGGTTCAGGCGGCGGCGTTTGCGGCTTATATCGGCAACGAGAATGCAATGGCCCTGTGCCGCTCGCGATTCCGCGACCATCTTCTGCCCGATCAGATGGCCGCGGACGGGAGTTTTCCGCTGGAGCTCAAACGCAGCAAGCCTTACAACTATTCCTTGTTTGACCTGGACATGCTGGCGATGGTGTGCGTGATTGCGTCCGCGTCCGGCACTTCGCCGAGCGGCGCGACGAATAATCTGTGGCAGTTCACGCTGCCCAACGGCAACCAATACAAGAAGGCTGTCGACTTCATGTTTCCGTTTATCGAGGACAAGAGCAAGTGGCCATATCCGCACGACGTTGAATACTTCGACGACCTGCCCAACCGGCAGCCAAGCCTGCTGTTCGCGGGCTTGGCGTATCGCGAGCCGAAGTTCATTGCGCTGTGGCGCACGCTGCCGGCCGAACCGAAGACTCCTGAGATCATCCGCAACTTTCCTATTCGGCAGCCGGTGCTTGTGGTTGCGGGCGGTATAGGGGCGAGGGACTAGGGGACAGGGAACAGGGAACAGAAGAGACGCATTCATGTGGAGCATCTGCTTGCTTCGAGGCGCGGCACGCTGGCCGATCCCAAGCTCTTTCGTGGCGCTCCCGCCGCAGCGATTTGCGCGCGTTTTTTGGGGGTGCCCCCTCCCCCCCGGTATGACATACCTCCATATTTGATTGCGAAGGACTTACGGGCGGCCTCATACCTCGGCCATACCCCCTTCATACCGTACGCATACCTCCCATACCTAAAGGCAGGGAACAAGGGACCAAGCCACCCCAGCGACGTAGACGTGTCGCTGGGGACCTTGGCATGGAACAAGGGACCGAGAGACATGGGAACAGCCAAGAGCGAAGAGCAAAGATCGTTCAGCTTTCGCCGGGGCGGGGTCCGGGCCCAGAAAACTAAGAGGTGAAAAGCGCGTCGGCGAGGCGGCAATAAGGCGAAGGGACAAAGTGCTTGAAAAGGCCCGAAAAGGCTAAAAAGAGGGCGGATTGAGGTCGTTTTGCTCTTTTTTTCGCGTTTTCGCGACGCGAATTTGATGATAATTCTGTTGATGATAAAAGAGTTAGGTTCACTTTGCACCAAACCAAGTGCAGCTTTTTTTGAATTTCGGCCGAAACGGGTCCATAAAGGCGAATGGAAGACGAATGAAAGTGGCGACGATTCAGGGTCGGCCGAAGGCGGTTTTCGGGTTGTGAAGATCGGGTGCGAAGTCGGCCTTGATTGAACGCACATGGTCTGAGTATGCGCCGAGAGGGGTTAATTATCGGCAAACGGAAGATGCGGAGAATCAGGCGGTTAGGGATTTTCTGGCTTGACGCCAGATGGGCTTGGGACTGGTGAGAGGTCGATTTTGATCCGCAGGCGCACGAAAGCCCCTCGTTTCCGAGAGGCTCCGTGGCAGATCCGGGGAAAGGTGACGCTCATCACACCTTATCCGAGTCGAGAGCGGTTCGCAGTGTCGGCGGTCACACGAAAGGCCAATGGCCGAAAGTTTGTATGGTTATTTGGTTCGCGCGGCTCGGCGCTGTCGACAGCTGCGGTGGTCAACTTCAAGTCGGAGATTAACGCTCCCGATCCTGTTTCACGAGAATTGCAGGCGGGACCTCTTTCATTCCCGGTATTAGCCATCGGAAGAGCAGCGTTGCAGCGAAAGCGCCTGCTAATTGAGCTGCGACGAATGCGGCCACGTCTGCTGGCCGTATGCCCGCAAATGTATTTGTCACGGAGCGGGCGATGGTTACAGCGGGGTTGGCAAAGGAAGTGGACGCGGTGAACCAATACGCAGCCGTGATATAGGCGCCGACAGCTAATGGAACTCCTGAAGGGTGGGTCCGCGCGCATCCCCAAATGACCGCTAGGAGACCGAATGTGGCAATGAATTCACTGAACATCTGCGCAGGTCCGCTTCTCGCGTGAACCGAGACCGCATAGACAGGTAAACCAAACATGAGGTGGGCGACGGCGACTCCGGCAAAGGCTCCGGCCAGTTGAGCGAGGATGTATGCGGGCGTCTCGCGCCACGGGATTCCACCTAGCCATGCGTCGGCCAGCGTTACCGCCGGGTTCAAATGCGCTCCCGAGATTGGGCCAAAAGCGAGAATGATTGCGATAAGCGCAGCGCCCGTAGCAAGCGTATTGGCAAGCAGCGCTATTGCAACGTTGCCCGCTGCGAGGCGTTCGCCCATGATTCCCGACCCGACAACTGCGGCAAGAAGAAGAAGCGACCCAACAAATTCCGCGACTGCGCGGCGCAACAAGCAGGGCTTCATGAACGGCCAATACTGTCGATCTCTCTCTGAATAGAGAGTTGCTGTAGCGACGAGAGCGGCAGCGACAAAAAGAGGCCGATTCTGCGATCCAACACCACAAAGGCGTCGCGAAATGCGCGTTCGATCTCTTCCGGTGCGCCTTTTACCGCTGCCGGGTCGGGGATGCCCCAGTGGGCGGTCATCGGTTGCCCGGGCCAGAACGGACAGGCTTCATTGGCTGCGTTATCGCAGACCGTGAAAACAAAATCCATGCGCGGCGCGTCGGGCGCGGAAAATTCATCCCAGGATTTGCTGCGTAGTCCTTGTGTTGAAATTCCAACGGACTCTAGCTGCCTCAACGCTTCGGGCCGTGGCGATCCGGAAGGGTGGCTGCCAGCGCTGTATGCCGTGAACCTGCCTTCCTCTTTGTGGTTCAGGATCGCCTCCGCCATGATGGAGCGGGCGGAGTTTCCCGTGCATAAGAACAACACGTTGTAATGGTTTGGCATGGCGGCTAGCCTTTCTGAGCTGTGGAACAGCAACCGGGTTCGCAGCAAGCGCCCTCTACCGATGCTTGCGGTTTGGTGGCGCGAATGAACGCGCTCAGGAATTTTCCCTGAACCTGCGATGCGATCTCGTCGACTGCAATACCGGCCTCAGTGAGGAACACGCGCGCATCTTCAATGTCATAAATGCGTGTAGGTTCGAGGTCGACATCGGTAAAGCCAGCGGCCAGAAGTTTTGCAATGTAGTCGCTTTCTTGCAGAGCTCCGGCGATGCAGCCAACCCAAAGCAACATGCTTTGACGCACGGCTTCCGGAACCTGGCCGCGAACGATAACATCCGATACCGCGAAGCGGCCGCCGGGACGGAGCACTCGGAAGGCTTCGCGCAAAACGCGGCCCTTATCCGCTGAAAGATTAATAACGCAGTTTGAAATCACTACATCGATGGAGTTATCCGGCAGCGGTATGTTTTCTATCTCGCCTTTAAGAAACTCAACATTCGTTGCCCCGGCTTGCCGCTGGTTTTCCCGAGCCAGCGCCAGCATGTCGTCGGTCATGTCGAGTCCGTAGGCTTTGCCAGTTGGCCCTACCCGCCTCGCTGAGAGAAGCACATCAATGCCGCCGCCAGAGCCAAGATCGAGGACCGTTTCGCCGGGCCTCAGCTCGATTAGCGCCGTTGGGTTGCCACAACCGAGCGAAGCGAGCACGGCTTTTTCCGGCAAAACACCTTTCTCGCCGTCGGCATACAAATCCTTTGTGATCGGATCGCAGCAACGCATTGCCGGATCGCAACAGGCCGATGCATTTGCTTGGGTCACGCTTCGAGCAATAGAGCCGTATTTTTCACGAACGACTTCCTGATTCGACATTCGATGGCCTCCGTTCATATATGCTGACGCGAATATACTTTTGCATTACATATCTGTCAAGGCGTATATTGAGAAATATGGGCAGTTCCACGAAATCGTTGGCGAAATCGTTCAATCTTGTTCGCCTGTTTGCCGCGCTGGCAGACCCTACGCGGCTCAGGCTGCTCAACCTTATGAACGGCCGCGAGGTATGTGTCTGCTATTTTGTAGAGATCCTGAAACAGAGTCAGCCAAAGATATCGCGGCACCTGGCCTATCTGCGCAAGGCCGGTATCGTGTCCGCGCGGCGAGAGGGAAACTGGATGCACTACAGCATCGAGAGGCCCCGCGATGCGAGAGCCTGCGCCGTTCTGGATGCGACGCTGATGTCGTTCAAGGCAGACCGCGACATGCAAGCGGACTTAGCGAGACTCGGCAGGGCTTGTTGTGAGCCGCAGAGTTTTGTCGCGCTGGAAGGGGCGCCGGTCCCAATTCGCCTGGAGAGTCAACTGGCTTGAATTGCTCACGAGTCGGCTTGGTGGGTGGAATCTTGAGCGCGGTTGGAGGCGGGGTTGGGTTTGGGGCGCGCGGGTTGAAACGCCCAGCTCCCCCCGTTTGGCGCAGGGGCGGATTGCGGCCGTGAAGAACAGAAGCAGGTCCCCATTCGACTTCGATCGTCCGCCACGGCGGACGATCTTCGCTCAGGGCAGGCTTTCGGCTCCGCTGAAAGACGCTCCGCTCAGGATGACAACGGAAAATAGAGGTTCGTGCTGTCCCGGGTCCCCAAATGCCAGGGACCGGGGGCACCCAGCTCTATCAGCGAGGAAGCATCTCTCAGGGGCTAAAGCCCCGGGCCGCTTTTTTTTGCGGTCATTGCGGCAGTCGGGGATGAATCCCCGACCTACCAGTCGTGCCCTGATACAAGACAAAAGGCAGAAGCAGGTCCCCATTCGACTCCGATCGTCCGCCGCGGCGGACGATCTTCGGTCAGGGCGGGCTTTCGACTTGCGTCGTCCACCTCGGCGGACTCCCGTCGCTCAGGAAGACAGCCAGGATGGGCACCCGCGAGCCCGTCGTTTCTGGTTAAGGAAATGCCCGGCTGTATGATTTCTGCATGGCCGCAATCGAGAAGAGAATGAACATAAATCGGCGGAGTTTTCTGATGCAGGCTGGCGCGGTGTCGCTGAGCACTGGGGTTCTGGCCGTACACGCGTTGGCTGCGGAGGCGGTGAGCGCAACTGACCGCGAGCGGATGCGGTCCGTGGCTGCCTTCACGGCGGAGACGCTGAGCACGGATCATCCGATGGTCTTCGGCGCAGACATTGTGAGCACCGCTAGCGGTGAACGGCTGATGCGCGCTGTGAATCGCGTTGGTCCCGACCACGATCCGAGCGCGCATGCCGAAACCTTGACCATTCGACTGGCCTGCGCCAAGCTGAGCTCGGGATCACTCAAGGGCTACACTCTCTATACGACCTGCGAGCCCTGCGCGATGTGCATGGCCTGCGCTCTCTGGTCTGGCCTTGACCGGCTGGTGTTCGGCGCCACCATTGCCGATGCGGGCCAATTCGTTTCACAGATTACTATCCCGGCAAAAGAGGTAGCGAGCCGCACCGACATGCACTGTGTGGTGGCTGGCCCGGTGGAGCGCGAGGTTTGCGTGAAGCTCTTCACCGATCCGCGCATGCAAAAGACATTTGACCTGTGGAAGAGGCATTGAGCGAACGCTGGGATCCAAAGTCAAATTTTTTGTAACCCCGATGACTGTCGCTTCTGCCGGCGCATCGACAACAGTAAGCCGGGTCCGTGGGGCTCCCGTGCTGGGGGCACCCGGCCCCCAAGCATCGGGCGCATGACGATAGCGAAAACTTCAGCATCTTACTTCGCTCGCGCCAGTTCTTATTTCGCCTGCGCCAGCCCCGCAACAACTTCGGCAAATTTATCGAGTATCTGGTTCCAGCCCTCCAATTGCCCGCTATTCTTTGCGCTCTCCATGGGTTCATTTCCAATGTGGGTGAGTCTTGTCTGGCTGTTCCCCAGATCCTCAAAGATGGTCACGTCGTACGCACCGTCAATGGCCTCATGTTCTATTCCTAATTCCGCAGGCTCAATCTTGTTTCCCTTCGCGTCAGAAAAGTACATGGAGGAAACGATTTTCTCGTGCGGAACAATTTCGTGGTATTCAATCGCATTCCAGAACTCCTGCCCATCCGGCGTCTTCATGCAGCAGAGAGATTTTCCTCCCACGCGAAAATCCATCTCGCAAAAAGGCGCAGTAAAACCCTTCGGCCCCCACCACTGCATTACATATTTCGGGTCTGTCCACGCTTTCCAAACCAATTCGCGCGGGGCATCAAAAACTCTCGTCACCATCATCCGCTCTCTCTCATCAACCGTGTTTTTTGTCATCTCTGACCTCCGTTTTCTTCATTTGATTCACAACCACTTCCAGCTTGTCGAAACTTTCTTCCCAGAATCGGCGATAGCTAAACGTCCAGTCGCTGACTGTCTTTATCGCCTCGGGCCTAAGCGTGCACACACTCTCCCGTCCGCGCTTGGTCTTGATGACAATCCGCGCACGCACCAGGTAGGCAATATGTTTTGAAATCATCTGCTGCGAGAGCGGAAACGGTTCCGTCAGTCCATGCACAGAGGCAGGCCCGTGTGAGAGCCGTTCGATCATCGCCCTGCGGGTGGGATCAGACAAAGCCGCAAATGTAGTACCCAATCTATCCACAACCATATGGTAGTGGATTATTCGTGGATGTCAAGTGGGAATTTTGCGATTTTTAATTGCAAATGCGAAGGACCGGGGCCACTTGCCGGCCGGGAGTGTTTCCCGGCACGGCTACTGAGTTGCCACCGCGATGCCGCTGGTCCAAGACTCATACGTACCGGTGGCCATGGGTAATAGCGTGGCCTCGCCGCCGTTGACCCAATATGCGCCTGTTTGGCCCACGCTGGCGGTGGAATCAACCAAAGATCCCACCGAATACACATCGCTGCCCGAGAGCGCGATGCCGACGGCCCAAGAGGTGGCGGGAGAATTTTGAAGGTCGCTGGGCATGGGCAACGTGGTGGGCGTGCCGTTCTGCCAGTACGCGGCGGTGCCGCTACCGACGCTGGTCGACCCACTGCCGGCTGCATACACATCGCTGCCTGAGACCGCGATGCCGTTGGCTGTATATTCTCCGTATAAAATGCCGGCGGGAATGGGCAGCGTGGTGGCCGCGCCATTGTTGACCCAGGATATGGCGGTGTCGGTGTCCGAACTGGAGTCGGTAAATCCTGAAACATACACATTGCCGCCCGAGACCGCGACCCCTTCGGCGTAATAATCGCCCGTGAGGCCGCTGGGCATGGGCAACAGCGTGGCCACGCCGTTGACCCAGAGTGCGGCGCTTTCGTTGTTATTGTTGCTCCACGCGACACCCGCCACGTACACATTGCCGCCCGAAAGGGTGATCGCGTCAGCGTCAGCATATGCCATGCCGCTGGGCGGGGATAACGTGGTGGCCGTGCCGTTGACCCAGAGCAGGGCGTTGCCGTTGCCCGGAGTTGTCTCCTCATATCCCGCCACATACACATTGCCGCCCGAAACAGCGATCGCGTTGGCTGCGGAGTACGTCATGCCGCCGGGCAACGTCGTGGCCGCGCCGTTGTTCAACCAATATACGGCGGTCCGGGTCGTGCTGTTCGACGCAGATCCCGCCACATACACATCACTGCCCGAGAGCGCGATCGCGTTGGCTTGCGCGCTATTCATGCCGCTGGGCATCGGTAGAAGCGTCGCGGTGGCAGTTGGGTTGCCGTTGGTAAGCTGCCACACCTCTGCAACACTCACAACGTTCGATACAGTTGATGCCGCGGAGATCGCAAACCCGGAGATGTAAATGGTTGTGGATGGGCCGATGGCCGGGTTGACGGTGAAGCTTTGCGCCACCTGCGAGGCGGCTGCATAGATGCTGTTGCCGGCCTGGGTGGCGTCGATGGTGCAGGCTCCGGGTGTGACAAATGTGGCCGTCGTCGAGGAGACCGTGCAGATGCCGGGAGTCGTCGAGGTAAAGGTGACCGCGGCGCCGGAGCTGGATTTCGCCGAAAGCGTCAGCGATGTTCCGGCCGTCTGCGTACCCGGATTGTCGAACATAATGGTTTGTGCGGTGCGGCCCACGCTATTGCCGCCGCTGCTGCATCCGGCGACGAGAAGGCCTAGCGAAACCGAAAGAAGAGGGAACAGCTTGAAATGGCCCATGTAGGAACCCCTGCTTGCCCGTGCGCGCCTGCGGCTACTGCGCGGTTACTTGCCGCGGCGATGCAGCTCTCCGGATTTTGATTTCAGCGTAACATTATGACGTCTTTTCCGGAAAAAATGTATGCGCCGGTAAATCGCCCGTTGGTCCCTAAATGCCAGGGACCGGGATCAGGCGGTGCAAGTTCGTGCTATCCCACCCGTGGCCAGAATTCCAAGAAGCAGGTCCTTCGACTCCCGTCGCTTCGCTCTGGTCGCTCAGGATGACAGCCAGGATGGGGCACCCATTGTTCGTCGGGCCGGACTAGGCGGCTCTCAGGTCCATGGCGCTTACTTTGAAGCGCTTCATTGAGATTGCAAGTGTGCGCTCAATCTTGCGGAGGTCGCCGCGCTCGGCTGGAATTGCGAACGTGGACGCCACGCCTTTTGCCGACGCTCGACCCGTGCGGCCGACGCGGTGCACGAAATCTTCTGCCAGCTTGGGCATGTCAAAGTTGATGACGTGCGCCACGTTGGCAACGTCGATGCCGCGCGCTGCAACGTCGGTTGCGACCAGCACGCGGTGACGGCCTTCGGAAAAGCTCTTGAGCGCCTGATTGCGCTGCGCCTGCGAACGGTCGCCGTGAATCTGCGTTGCCGACCAGCCTGAACGGCTGAGGCGGCGCGCGACGCGATCGGCGCCGTGCTTGGTGCGCACGAAGACGAGGAAGCTGCCCTGCTCGGCGTCGAGCAGGTGCTCGAGGAGCTCCTGCTTCTTGTCGGGATCGACTTCAAAGGTGCGCAGCTCGACATTTTCGGCGGGCTTGAGCACGGAGCCGATCTCGATGCGCACAGGGTTCTTGAGATAGTTGCGCGCAACATCCCTGACCGCGCCTTCGAGCGTGGCGGAGTAGCAGAGCGTTTGCCGCACCTTGGGCAACGTGGCGGCAATGCGCGCAATCGCCGGCTGAAAGCCCATATCGAGCATGCGGTCGACTTCGTCGAGCACGAGGATCTTGACCTGGTCGAGCCGCACGAGCTTGCGCTTGAGAAAGTCTTCCAAACGGCCCGGAGTGGCAACGATCAGGCGCGCTCCGCGACGGATGGCGTCGAGTTGCGTGTGTTCGGACAAGCCGCCTACGACGACGGCCGCTGATGGGCCATTGTTCCCGCGCAGTGCGCGAAATGCGGCTTCAACCTGCATGGCCAGCTCGCGCGTGGGCAGCAGAATGAGCGCTTGCGCGCCGCGGCCCGGGTCTTTTTCGAGCATCTCCATGATCGGAATGAGGAAGCTGAGGGTTTTGCCGGTTCCGGTTTGCGCGGTGGCGAGCACGTCGCGGCCTTCGAGAGCCGGCGGAATTGCCGCCGCCTGCACCGGCGTGGGAATTTGAAACTTGTTGGCATTGAGCCGCGCCATGAGCGCAGGCGAAAGTGAAAACTGTGAAAATTGAGTCGTCAAAATTATGTCTTTTCCTGGGGTCCCGGAGCCCTTGTTTCCCGAGGGCCTGCAAACGGAACCTGACTGGAGGCACGCGCACATACACACGCACACGCCTGCACTAAATTATGCGTAAGAGAGAACCAATTTCGTCCCTGGGACTGGCTGACATGCACATTAGGTGCTTGGCGGCCCGGAGCTGACCCACGCTGCTGTTTTACGCCTGCCGGCTCAGTGCCGACAGGCTACCCGCTCCAAAATTGCCCGGTGCATGCGCTGTTCGCTCAGATTCTGAGAGACGATTCGAGCAATAGCTCGAGCGCTCATTCGCCAACCGTCACACGGTTGCGAACGTAGTCGCCGGGAAGGAGACTGATGGGTACACGCTGTAGGGGCTTGGGGGAAATTCTTGCCAGATTGACCGGCCCTGTTAGGGGCCAGATCGTCACTCGCTTCCAAATCACTGAGCGTAAATCCATTATAGCGCAGATTGTGGAAATCGGCGCTAGTGCGAGTGCTCCGTCCCGGTTGGCCCGGGACGGAGTATTTCGGCTGGATTGCCTTGGCGGATTGCTTCGGCCGGCGTGCGCTGGCCTAGTTCACGGTGACGGTGAACGGTTGTGGTTGCTGCGGCTGGGGTGATCGCGGGATTACCGTTGCGGCGTCACGGTGAAGGTATAGGTTCCGGCGGTGGTGCCGGGGATGGTTGTCGTCGTTGTCCCGCCGCTGCCGCCGCCGCAGGCCGCAAGGCTGCCGAGCATAACCAACAGTGCCACCATGCCGAGCAGTCGCCCGCCAGCTACGCCGACGCGCGGGAATGCCGAAGAAGACGAGCACGGCCAGGAGCGCGCCTGCCGCCTGCACCGAACAGACCCTTACTATGCCGGCAGGGACAATGCGAGAGGTTTCGACGGTGGATGGAGTGGTAGTCACGGAGAGCGTGGTGCTGCCGGAGGTTGCTGTGGCGCTCAACGTGATGGTTCCGGTGGGCGAGCAGGAGGGCAGGTTAATGGCGCCGGTTGGCGAACTCGAAAGCGCGCAACTCAGGGAGACGGTGCCTGCGTAGCCGTTGGTGCTGGAGACGGTTGCTGTAGCGGTCGCGGTTGCACCAGGCGAGACGGCCGCGGGTGAAGTGATGGCAGCGAGCGTAAATGTTCCGGTGGCTGCGGTTGTTCCTGAGACCGTGAACGTGGTGCTGGTGCCTGCGGTGGCGTAGTTGGAGTCACCACTATAAGTGACCGTCAAAGTGACGGTGCCGGGAGAGGTGAAGGTGTTGGCAGGAATTGTGAAGGTTGTGGTCCCACCGGAAAGAGTCTGCGTGGAGTCGTAGTCGTTCTCGTTGGCTTGCAGAATGACACTGCCGGTGGGCGTGGCGACCTGGCCGGAAACGGTGACGGAGACGGTTAAGCTCTGGCTTTCAATAATTGAAGTGACGCCACCGAGGCCGATCGCTACAGCGGCGACGTTGGTTCCGGTAGTGACGCCGGAAGCCGCGGTCCAGCCGTTGACGACGTTGGCGATATTCAGCGAGCCGAGACCGGTGGCCTGGTCGTACCCGGTGACGGCGCTAAAGCCGGTGAGGGTGCCGATCACATCGCCATTGTTGACGACGCTGCAGTTCGGCGAGGCAATTGCGGCCTCTGTCGGGCCCGCTTCCCACGTGTCCGGTTGCGGGATCGTAATTGCGCCGCCCTCAAGGTCGAGGTGCGAGACGGCGCAGGGCTGGCGTTGGTGCCCTGTATCGATGCTGTTGAAGTAGCAAGCGGCGGAGGCAGGGCCCTCGGCGCTGCACTTGAGTAAGTCTGTTTGGCCGGCGAGGGTGTAGAGCTCCGCGTTGGGGCTGCCCTGCGCGCCACCGGCTTTCTGGTTGATGAGGGCCATGACACCGGCCATCTCGGGAGTGGCAACCGAGGTGCCGCCGACTTCTTCGGCGCCGCCGGTCTGCTGCTGGTGCCGTTGTACACGTTGCCAGTTACGCTGACACTTGTGCAGGATGCGCCGTCGTTGGAGACGCAGATCAACGTGGCGCTGTCGAAGGCTGCCGTCGCCGGCAAAGAAGCTGACGTCAGGAAGGTCGCGCACCCCGTCTGCGGGAACGCCGAGGCTTGCCGCCGAGGTCTGCCAGTTTGGCTTGGGCCAGCCGTCGTTGACCAGGGTGAGGTTGCCGTAGCTCGATCCGGTGCTGGTGTCGGTCGCGCCGCAGGTGCACCAAGGGGTCGGAGGTGGTGTTATTGACGACGCAGTTGCTGGCGCCGCCGGAGCCGCCGACTGGTATCCACGAATTCCGCCAGCATCGGCTCGTCGTATCCTCGAAATAGAGTTGCAGCGCAATCGCTGTAAACGAAATTGCACGCTTCCTCAGGCGTTGAAACGTGCCAGCTGGCCATTCGCCGACGAAGTCGGCACGATGCTTTCGAGGTATGCTGCCCAGAGCGGATTTTCGCACGTATCGTTCCATGGCGTCTCTGGCACGTAGGTTTTGGCCGACGCTCTGTGTGGTGCTGTTGCTGGTGTTCCAGTAGGAGGAGGCGTTGGAGCTGGAGCAGCCCTGGACAGTACTCCGCGTGGAATTGTAGGAAGGCTGGCACCAACTGAAATCGGTGCCGCCGACGGCCGTGTCGTAGGGTGAGGATGCCAGAGCCGCTGACGGACAGGCCGTACTGCGCTTCATAGGGATTGCCGATTCCATCGCCGCCCTGGTCGCAGGAGGCCGCACCGGAGTCGCCGGTGGCGGCAAAGACGGCGATGCCCGCGGCATAGGCCGTCTGCCACAGATTGTTGATAGGCGACGTTCGAGGCCGTGCCGTTGAAGAGCTCACACTCTCCGTAACTGAGGCTGATGATGCGCGAACCGTAGACCGCCGAGCCGGAGACGGAGGCATTGTCAATCGCCCACTGAGCGCCATCGAAGATGGGATCGTTGGTGATTTCGCTGGGGTTGTTCTGGGCGATGACGGGCAAGTAGGCGTCGGTGACCAGCACAATCTGCGCGCCGGGAGCCACGGCGCCGGACCACTCGACATCGAGCGAGTTCTCGTCAAGGTCGCCGCCATTGCAGGCATTGGAATCGCCAGTGCAGATGCCGGGGTCGCCGTCGGGACCGTGCGCAATCACAGGGGTCGGGCCGGCGGGCAGTCCAAAGGCAGTTTTGAAGCTCGAGACATCGGTGAGATCGACGTCGCTGGTGCCAATGATAGATATGGTCTGGCCGCTGCCGGTGATGCTGTGGTCCAGAGCGGAGTGCAGGTTGTAGATGGTGGCGAAGTCATAGGGCGATACGTCTTCTTCGATGGCGTCGAGCCGCTGTAGGGGAAGTAGAAGTTGGGCTGGGGCGGGGACGTGGAATTGGCTGAGGCGGGAGTTGCGTCCTCGGTGGCGCCGCGGGTGCGAATGCTCAACGGCGCCGGCGAGGCCAGCTGACCGGCGGCGGCCAAGGTCTGCTGTTTGACCCAGCCGTGCGCATCGGGGCTGAACTGGACCTTGCTGCCGATGCGGTGCAGCGGATGCGGAAGGAAGTTGTGCAGGCCTTTGACGCCGACGACCACTGGCGCAAGAGCGGCCGGAATCTGCGGGTCGCTCATGTTGGCGATGTGCATTTGGCCATTGACCGACAGGTTGTGTATCTGGGTATGAAACGCGGTTTCCGTCTGCCCGGCGGTGCCGCTGAAGTTGATGGACATGCCGTCAGGGGAAACGCTCTTGACGGCGAAGCCCTGGCTTGAGAGCCAGCCGGTGATGGCTGCGATGTCGGCCGGCGCGGGACCATATTGCGCACCGATCTGTTGCGGCGTGAGCCACTGATGGAAATTCGGCGAGCTGGGATCATATTCACCGGCCACGTATGTGTCGAAGGCCGCCTGCTGCTCAAGGCTGCGGCTGAGCACCATGACCAGGCCGGTCATGGGCTGAGACGCGCTGACCGAGCCGCGATCGTTTTGAACATTGGCGAGGGGGTTGACGTTGCCTGACAGCGTGACGAGCTGCGATTCGTCGATGGGGTTGACGATGCGGGCGGCTGGCGCGACGCGCTGCCCGACGGAGGCGACGGAACAGGCAAAGAGACTGGCCAACACGCACAGGGAGAGCGAGCGTGAACTGATCATATTGCTCCTATTGAACACATTGGTCTTGATCACGGTGATCATAAAGGGGGATGGTCCTGGACCTTTCTTGAGAGAGACCCTCGAAATCCTGAAGAGTTGCTGCAGATGCTGGAGAAAGAGTGGCAGGGCGAAGCCAGAAACAGTGGAAAGGCGGGGCGCTTTGGGCAATATCGGCCGAAATGTCGAGATCGACCGAAATGGTTGCCGAATTCATCATAAATAAGACAGAGGCCCCCGGGAACCGCAAGTGCGTTTAATGCATCAAGCGTGAATGAAGCCGAATAAAGACGGAGAAGAAAACGAACAACGGAAAAGAGAAACACCTAAAACGGAAAAGACAAGGACGGGCGCAGATCATGAAATCGGTGAACTCGCAGAGTTAGACGGGGCCTAACTGGGAAGGTTGAGCAACGAGGCATGGAAAGGCGGAGAGGGTCTGGATCGCCTGACCAATTAAAGACTTGATGGGATGGGGGCGTCGGAATGGGGCGCGGGGCAGGCGGCAAAGTGGCCGGAAACAGGCGTGAAACGGTTAGAATTGCAATAGACAATTGATTTCTCAGAGTATATCATTCGACTTTTTGGCTGCATACTAACCATTTTCCAAGAGCGGATTTATGCGGAGTTGGCTATTCATACCCTGCTATAACAACAATCTGTTTTCGGGAACCGGGCGCGCAGCGGGAGTAGCGAATCCATGAATTCTTCGGACTCTTCAATCCAGGATCGTGCAATACAGGATCGTGCAATTCAGGACCGGGCCTTCAAGGCGCTGGATTCTTTTCAGATCGAGATTCCCTCGTGGGGATTTGCCAACACGGGCACGCGGTTCGGCAAGTTTGTGCAGGCGGCGGCGGCGACCACCATCGAGGAGAAGTTTGCCGACGCAGCCGAGGTGAACCGGCTGACCGGCGTGACGCCCACGCTGGCGCTGCATGTGCTTGTGGGATCTGCCGGACGGCGTTGAAAGATGTGCCCGCGGTGAAGCGAGCTGGAGCAGCGCTTCGGCGTGCGCTCGGGATCGATCAATCCCAACCTGTTTCAGGATCAGGAGTACAAGTTCGGCTCGCTGTGCAATCCTTCGGCCGCGATTCGCGAGCGGGCGCTGGAGCACATGCTGGACTCGATCGAGATTGCAAGGCGCTGGGCTCGCGCGACATCTCGCTGTGGATGGCCGATGGATCGAATTATCCGGGCACGCAGAGCATGCGCAAGCGCATTGGCTGGCTGGAGGAGGCGTTGCGCGACGTCGCATGACCACCTGGCGCCCGAATCAGCGGTTGCTGGTGGAGTACAAGCCATTTGAGCCGGCTTTTTATCACACCGATATCGCCGACTGGGGCATGTCGAGCCACTTTGCGCGCGCAGGCGGGACCGCAGGCGCGCGTGCTGGTGGACACGGGCCATCACTACAACGCGCAGAACATCGAGCAGATTGTGGCGTGGCTGCTGCACACCGGCATGCTGGGCGGGTTCCACTTCAACGACCGGCGCTATGCCGACGACGATCTGACGCTGGGCTCGATCGATCCCTACCAGATCTTCCGCATCTTCCACGAGATCCATGCGGCCACGGACGATGGGCTGGAGCATCGACATCGCCTACATGATCGACCAGAGCCACAACCTGAAGGGCAAGATCGAGGCCATGGTGCAGACCGTGGTGACGGCGCAGGAGCTGTATCTGAAGGCCGCGCTGGTCGATCGCGAGCAGCTGGCGGAGCTGCAGCAGAGCTGCGACCTGGTGGCTGCCGAGGAGCTTTATCGCGGCGCGTTCTGGAGCGATGTGCGTCCATTGACGCGGGCGTGGCGCGAGGCTCATGGTCTGCCTGCCGACCCGCTGGAAGCGCTGCGCTCAAGCGGCTATGTGGAGCGCGCGGCGCGCGAGCGGGGAAGCCGAAGCTCGGCCGTGAGCAGCTATGCGTGACGGTCTTGGAGCTGTAGTTAGTGAGTCGGCGATTGGCGCGGCTGTTTCAATGAGGTACGTGTTCATGGCTGCGGCGTCATAGAGCATAGGAGGGACGGTTGGCCAAGGCGAAGATCAAGCGGCTGTACCTGATTCCGATTCTCTCCAAGGCGCTCGACGTGATCGAGTTGCTGGAGCAGGACAATACGCCTCTGACGCTCGAGGATGTTTACCAGAAGACCAATATTTCCAAGACCAGCGTCTATCGGATTCTGAAGACGCTGGTGCATCGCGGCTATCTGGCGCAGACGCCGAGCGGCCAGTACCGGCTGGTTTCGCGGCCGCGGCGGTTGCGCTTCGGGTTTGCCGTGCAGAGCGCGGAGATGCCGTTCAGCGAAGCGGTGGCGCAAAGCGTGAGCGGCGGCGGCGGCTGCATCGGGCGTGGAGCTGATCATTCTGGACAACCACTACGATCCCGACGTGGCCGTGCGCAACGCCGAGGAGTTTGTGGCCAAGCGCGTGGACCTGGTGCTGGAGTTTCAGGTGGAAGAAGCGGCGGCGCCGCGCGTGGCGCACATCTTCAAGAAGGCCGAGATTCCGCTGGTGGCGATCGACGTGCCCCACCCCAATGCAACTTACTTCGGCGTGGACAACTTCGAGGTTGGGTACGAAGCGGCGTCGATTCTGGCGCAATATGCGCAGCGGAAATGGAAGGGCAAGGTGGACCGGGTGGTGGGCGTTGGATTCAGCGAGGCGGGCAGCTTTGTGCAGAACCGCATTGCGGGCGCCTTCGACGGAATTCGGGAACGCTTCAAGGAGCTGACGCCGGATCAGTTCGTGCAGATTGAAGGACGAGGCATGCGCGAGGCGAGCCACAAGGCGATGAGCGAGTATCTGCGCGGACGGCGAGCCAGGCGAACATACGCTGGTGGCCGCGGCGACCGATTCGAGCGCGCTGGGCGTTCTGGACGCGGTGCGCGAAGCAGGGCAGGAAGCAGAACTTCGCCATCGTCGGCCAGGATTGCATTCCCGAGGTGATGGAGGAGATGCGCACGGGATCGAGCGCGATTGTCGGCTCGATTTCGCATGAGCCGGAGACTTATGGACCGCGGCTGATTCAGCTTGGCATTGCGATTTTGCGCGGTTACACGGTGCCTCCTTATAACTACGTGCACCATCGGGCGGTGACGCCGGATACGCTTGGCGAGGTAGAGAAGGCGCAGAGTTCGGCGCGCGAATTGGCTTTAGCCGAGACGGCATGAAGGCCCTTTTAGGCGGGTTTTATTGAGCGTGGTTTGTGAACCTGATTTACGAATTGGGAAGATGGTTTTCCGGGCCGGATTCCCCTATTAAAACGTTTTCTCGATGCCGCTGGCTGTATCATGGACTTGAGTTCGATTTATCTCCTGTTTGAGTGCTTCTTATGACAACAGCAACGACTGCTTCCCCTGCATTGCATTTTCTTGAGGACCGCTGGGATCCCAGCGTGGCGGCCACTCTCGATGAGCCTGAACTCTTGCGCTACCGCTCGAATCTGCTTGGCTCAGACCTGCGCATCACCAACTTTGCCGGCGGCAACACCAGCTCGAAGGTGATCGAGACTCGATCCACTGACCGGCGAGCCGGTGGAAGTGCTGTGGGTGAAGGGCTCGGGCGGCGACCTGGGCAGCATCAAGCGCACCGGCTTTGCCACGCTCTACCAGGAAAAGCTGCTGGCGCTGGAGCGCAGTTACAAGGGCGCGGAACCGAAGACGACATGGTGGCGATGTATCCGCTGTGCGCCTTCCGCAACAATCCAGTGGCCGCGTCGATTGATACGCCGCTGCACGGATTTCTGCCCTTTCACGCATGTGGATCATCTGCACCCCGACTGGGGGATTGCGCTGGCGGCGAGCGCCAACGGCAAAGCGCAAGATGGAGGAGTTCAACCGCGAGTTCGGCCACCGCTGGTGTGGCTGCCGTGGCAGCGGCCCGGCTTTGAGCTGGCGATGATGATGAAGCGCGCGGTCGAGGAGAATCCCGGCTGCGACGGCATTGTGCTGGGCGGGCACGGCCTGTTTACCTGGGGCGAGACGCAGCGCGAGTGCTACCTGAACACGCTGCACGTGATCGACAGCATCGGGCAGTTTATTGAGCGGCACGGACGCAGCAAGGGCAAGGTGCGCTTTGGCGGCGAGGCCGTGCCGGCGCGCGCAGATCGCAGGGACCTCGCGATCGAGATTGCTCCGTTTCTTGCGCGGACGCATCAGCGCCAAGCAGCGCTATATCTCGAGCTTCACCGACGCGCCGGATGTGCTGCAGTTCGTGGATTCGGCGCATGCGCAAGGAACTGGCGTTCCTGGGAACGAGCTGTCCCGATCACTTTATCCGCACCAAGATCCGGCCGATGTTTGTGCCGTGGGCCGCGGACGAAGATCTGGACGCGCTGAAGAAGCAGATCGACTGCGCGCTGGCCGAGTATCGCGACCAGTATCGCGCCTACTATCGCACATTTGCCACGCCCGATTCGCCGGCAATGCGCGATGCCAGCCCGACGGTGGTGCTGATTCCCGGGCATGGGCATGTTCAGCTTCGGCAAGAACAAGACCGAGGCGCGCATCACGGGCGAGTTTTATACCAACGCGATTCACGTGATGGAAGGCGCGAGCTGCTGGGCGACGGCGAAGTGAACGGGACGGTGCCACAGTGCCCGCCGGGAATGGATCCGGCGAGCTTCAAGGTCTTCACCAATTATGTGGCGCTGCCGGCGCTGGAGGCGTTCCGCATCGAGTATTGGGCGCTGGAAGAGGCGAAGATTCGCCGGCAGCCGCCGGAGAAGGAGCTGAGCCGGCGCGTGGCGCTGGTGGTGGGCGGCGCCAGCGGCATTGGGCGCGAAGTGGCGCGGCTGGCGGCGGCGCGCGGCGCGCATGTTTTTGTGGCCGACCGCAATGAGGAAGGCGCGGCGCAGCGTGGCCAAGGATCTGGCGTCGATGACGTCGCCGGAGTTTACCGGCAGCCGCCGGCGTGGACATTCGCAACCGCGAATCGATTCGCAAGGTGATGGGCGAGGCGGCGCTGGCCTTTGGCGGCATCGACATTCTCATCAACACCGCGGCGATTTTCCCTTCGACGCCCGACGGCGTGATTCCCGACAGCATGTGGGCCGAGCACGCTGGCAGGTGAACGTGACGGCCAACTACCTGCTTGCCGACGAAGCGGCCAAGACTCTTCGAGGAGCAGGGACTGCACGGCAACATTGTGTTTACCAGCTCAGCCAACGCGGTGGTGGCCAAGCGCGGCAGCGAGGCCTACGACGTGAGCAAGGCCGCGCTCTCGCACCTGATTCGCGAGCTGGCGGTGAGCATGGCGCCGAATGTGCGCGTGAACGGAATCAGCCCGGCCACGGTGGTGAAGGGATCGACGATGTTTCCGCGCGACCGCGTGCGCGCTTCGCTGAAGAAGTACAATATTCCTTTCCAGGAATCGTTCAGCGATGAGGAGCTGCGCAGCCGTCTGGCCGCGTTCTACGCCGAGCGGACGCTGACGCAGAAGGCGATCGACCCGGCCGATTGCGCGGAGGCGATTCTCTTCCTGGCCAGCCCCCGCGCGCGCTGCACCACGGGCCACGTGATTCCCGTGGATGGCGGCCTGACTGAGGCGTTCGTGCGCTAGTTGAGCAGAGCCTAGAAACCGGAGTTTCACATTCGCCATGCAAGAACCTGCGCGTGTTGCCATTGATTTAGGCGCAGAAAGCTGCCGCGTTTCGCTGCTTCGCTGGATCGACGGCCGGCCGGCCGTCGAAGTCATCCATCGCATTCCCAATGGGCCCGTGCATCGCGGCGATTCGCTGTACTGGCCGCTCAATCAGATTCTCGCCGGCCTTGAAGAAGGGCTGCGCAAGGCTGCCGCGGCGGCTCCTGAGGGCATTGCGTCGATTGGCGTCGATAGCTGGTCAGTGGATTACGTGCGGCTGGCGCCCGACGGCGTCGATGCTCCGCGAGCCGTTCTGCTATCGCGACGAGCGCACGGTGGCGAGCAAGGAAGCCGCGGACCGGATCATCGCTCCCTTCGACTTTATCAGCGCACGGGCACGTATCCGCTGAAGATCAATACTGTGTATCAGCTGATGGCGGATGCTGCGGCTCTGAAGGGAGTGATCAGCGGATCGACAAGCGCGCGCCGTGGGTGATGTTTCCGGAGTTTGTTCTTTACTGGCTGAGCGGGCAGCGCGTGGCCGAGTACACCAATGCCACGCACACCGGGCTGGTGAATCTGAAGACCGGCGACTGGGACGCGGAGCTTTTCGAGATGCTCGGACTGGCGATCGAAGCGGCGCCGCCGATCGTTGCGACGGGGACCGTGCTGGGACCGCTGACGGGACCGCTGACGGAGCTCGACGCTTTTCGCGCGACGCAGATTATTGCGCCGGCAACGCACGACACGGCGAGCGCCATTGCGGGCATTCCCACTGACCTGAGCTCGGCCGCTTACATCAGCTCGGGCACATGGTCGCTGGTGGGCACGATTACGCAGATGCCGGTCACGACGCAGGCACGCGTTCGACGCGGGCTATACCAATATTGGCGCGGCGGCCGGCGGACTGCTGTTTCACTCGCTCATCAACAGCATGTGGGTGCTGAAGCAGTGCATGGACTCGTGGGCGGCGCAGGGGCGCGGCTGGAAGATCGAGGATCTTGTCCAAAAGGCTGCCGCAGTGCAATGCCGCGACGGGCGTGCTGGATATGGATGCGGAGACGCTGATGCTCGACACGCGATATGCCGCGGCGCATCAATAACGAGCTGACGCGGCTGGGCTTCGACGCAATTCCCGATGTGGCCGGCAACGAGCCGATGTTTGCGCGGACGATCTTCGAGAGCCTGGCGCTGCGCTACGCGTCGGCGATGGCGAATCTGGAAAAGATGCTGGGGCGCAAGCTGGAGCGCATTCACATGATCGGCGGCGCGACGCGCAATAAATTGCTGATCGAGCTGACCGAGCAGCGGACCGGGCTGAAGGTCGAGATTGGCGAGACGGAAAGCTCGACCGTCGGCAATCTGGCGGTGCAACTGGCGGCGAGCGAGGGCAACGGCGACGCCGTTACGCCGGCGGCTGTGCGCCAGTGGGCTGCGCTCCTGTGTCGCGATAGGGTTTGCTGAACCGCCTTCGCTCTTCTCGCTACTTGGCTCCGGGAAATTTTTCGATGTGCAGCTCGCCTTTGCGGCCGAAGTAGATCACCTGCTTGCCGGTGAGGAACGCCCAGTAACCGATGACGCCGGCTGCTGTTGAGCGCTTGACGAATTCGGGATAGCGAATTGTGTCAGCCTGTGCGCCGCGAATGGCCGCGACAAGATCGGTACCTGAGAACTCTTCGGCGATCGGATCGAGCGTGAGGATCATGGGTTCGGTTGCGGTTTCACCATTAATGGCGTAATAGGTCTTTCGCCCGGCGGCAAAGTCTACGCAATAGGACTCGACGCCGACCTCCAGCAGTTTTCCGACTGCCTGTGGGAAGGTGAGCTCGCCTTTCTGGGTTGCGACGGTGACTTCGTGAATGACTTGGGTGTTCATGACCGCTCCTTATTCGATGGGAAGTTTCTCGAGCCCATGCGCCTGCACGAGCTTTTTCAAAATGGAAAGTATGGCTTCGCGCTCTTTTCGGGAGAGCGGATGGAAAAATTCTTCGTCATTCTGATCCGCGAGCGCCGCCAGCGCAGGGATGAGGCGCCTGCCCGCCGCGGTGAGCGCAATCTCCTGATATCGCCGGTCGCCGCTACTCTCGCGCCGCGTGACGAGACCTTTGTGCAGCAGGCGGTCGACGATCTTTGTAATGGTTCCGCGCGTCATGCCGATGCGGCCGGCGACGATGCTGGGCGAGGTCTGGCATTCGGCGAACATCTCACGCATTACTACCCACTCTGCCACCGATAACGCCGCTTTGTTTCAGCTTGCGCGCAAAGGAGTGCGACACTTCATTGGAAACGAATCGCATCCAGAAACCGATGTGGCTTTTCAGATGGCTGACGGCGAGCCGCTCTTGCGGCAACCTGCTCATGGATATAATATACGGAGAAACAGTTTCCGCGTCAACTAATATTTGAGAAGATAAACTAGCAGCAAACGGGAGGCGATATGGCGAGGGCAAGTATCGCGAAGAGCGGGTCGAATCGGAAGGCGGCGGCATTTCAGCGGAGCGTCCGCGCGGCGCTGGAGCCCAAGGCGAATGCGAAGCGGGCGGCGGGAATGCGCGCGTATATGCGGGATCGTTTCGAGTATCTCGGTGTCGCAACACCCGAGCATCGCGCCGCTGTTGCGCCGTTGATCAAGGGCTTTTCTCCGGCAGGCCCGGAAGAGTTACGAATGGCCGCGGAAGGATTATGGCGAATGCGCAAACGCGAATACCAATATGTTGCGACCGGCCTGCTTCGGCACTACCAAGACACGCTCAGCCTCGACGACCTGCCCTGGCTGCTCGGGTTGGTGCAATCGAAGTCGTGGTGGGATACGGTCGACTGCGCTCGTGAAAACAATCGGGGCGGTCGTGCGGCGTGCCGGGAGAAAAGGGAGACGCGCGATGGACGCGGCCGTGAAGCACGACAACTTCTGGGTGCGGCGAATCGCCATGCTGCACCAACTGGGGCTGCGCGACGAGGTCGACACGGTTCGGCTTTTTCGCTACGCGGAGCTGCTTGCCGCAGAGAAAGAGTTTTTCATTCGCAAGGCGATTGGCTGGGCGCTGAGAGATTATGCGTGGCACGATTGGCGCGCCATTGAGAAATTTCTGAAGACTGCACGGGGGCGGCTCTCCGGGCTGACGGTTCGCGAAGCGAGCAAGAACTTTGCGACGCTCAACCGCGCCCGTTGATCGTTAGATTCGAGAATTGCTTCGTAGCGGGATCGTAAAAGGCCTGCCAGAAGCAAGTCCCACCATCCATCACCACATAGATCTGGCTCTTCCATGTTTGAGGCGGGGGATCCTGGCAGAATGCGTTGACGTAAATTAACTTCTTCCGGTTGGCAGTTGCGCCGATGTATTGGCGATAGTAAAAATCTGGATGCTGAATTTGCATCGAAGGAGGCCAACCTTTTAGTTTCATCCCCGAAATCTGCAAGAGATTTGCTTCGAGGCCATCGATTTCTGCCTCAGACGGTGCCCAGGTCCCGAGATTCGTATCGTCACTGAACGACTTGGGATTAACAACTTTTCCGGCGCTCGGAGGTAGAACAACGGAATGTTGTTTTTGCTGGCTGGCTGCGGTTGAAACAAGCAATAGCATCAAACATCGAGCTAGCAACTTCTGAGATGACATCGCGGTTATTCCCCTGAGTCGCGAGTATACCCCCGCCGGAAAAGTTTGGGGGCCGCGCTTGACGCGGCGGCGGCGTTTGTCCTAGCTTGTCCTTACACGGGAAAGGAGGTTGATCCAGCCTATGAGCAAAGATTGTTCGAGTTGTAATTTACGTGAGGTGACTGAGGCCTAGGGCATCGCGCCCCTGACTCAGGTAAGTCCAGGCGGAGGTATTTCCGTCATGGCTCTGGCACTCGCGGCAGCGCGATGGCCTTAGTCCAATTTCAACAGTCCACCGGCAGCGGCCTGGGAGCCAAAAGTTCTCAGGCCGTTGTTGCGTTTGAGGGCAGGGACCAAGAGAGCAAGGGAACCAAAGGATCGACGGAACAGATACACTGAGGTTTCGAAAGGGAAGTGGATGGAACAGAATCTCGAAAACACGATTGCTCTGCTTGAGCGCACTCCGGCGACTCTCGACGCGCTGCTGCGCGGATTGCCGGAGATGTGGACGGAGAGCGAACGAGGGCGAGAACACATGGAGCGTGCGTGAAGTTGTGGCTCACTTGATCCACGCTGAGAATGAGGACTGGATTCCGCGGGCGCGAGTGATTTTGAAATCCGGCGAGGAGGGAGTCTTTGCTCCGTTCGATCGGAGCGGGCACGTGCGCTATAGCCGGGGCAAGACACTGGACCAACTGCTCGACGACTTCGCGCAGGCGCGGGCAAAGGGGCTGGGGGAGTTGCGCGCGCTGAATCTGACCGCGGAGGATCTGAGGCGGCGCGGACGGCACCCATCGTTTGGCGTGGTCACTTTGTCAGAGCTGCTGGCGACATGGGCTGCGCATGACCTGACGCATCTGCACCAGATTTCGCGGATCATGGCATACCAATATCGCGAGGCGGTGGGACCGTGGGTGCGATTTCTGGGAGTGATGCAGTGTACAGGCCACAGCGCAGGCGCATAGGACGCGAACTAATGCCGTAAAATCAGCGCTAGATGAAATGTCCTTATTGTGGTTTCGGGCAGGATCGCGTGGTGGACTCGCGCGAGAGCAAAGAGGCCGACTCGATCCGGCGGCGGCGGGAGTGCGAGAGCTGCAACCGGCGCTTCACCACCTATGAGCGCATCGACGAGATTCCCTACATGGTGGTGAAGAAAGACGGCCGCCGCGAGCGCTTCGACCGGCAAAAGGTGCTGAGCGGCCTGCTGCGCGCGTGCGAAAAGCGGCCGGTTTCGTCAGGCCAACTGGAGAAAGTTGTGGACGCGACGGAGAGCTTCCTGATCGACGCGCCGGAGCGCGAGCGCACGACGGCGGAGGTCGGCGAGCTGATCATGCAGCACCTGAAGGGGCTCGATACGGTCGCGTATATTCGCTTCGCCATCGTGTATCGCGACTTCAAGGATGTGCGCGAGTTCAAGGAAGAGCTGGAAGGGTTGCTGGCGAGCCACGGGAAGAAGAAAGCCAGCTCTTAGCTGCTAGCTTCTAGCTCCTAGCTTTTCGTGGTGCGCACATGGAAGCCGGGAACGGATCGCGAACTTACGCGCGGATCGGAAGTAGTTGACGAGGCACCCGTTGCCTTAGGAGTAAGGGGCTAGAAGCTATGGCAGAGAAGAAGACGCACAAAGTCACATTGATTCCCGGCGACGGCATCGGGCCGGAGGTTACGCAGGCGGTGGTGCGCATTCTTGAGGCCACCGGCGTGAAGTTTGAGTGGGAGCGGTTTGCCGCGGGCGCCGAGGCCTTCGAGATTCACGGCGAGTACATTCCCGCGGCGCTCTATGCGTCGATCGAGCGCAACCGCGTGGCGCTGAAGGGGCCGGTGACGACGCCGATCGGCGGCGGGTTCAAGAGCATCAACGTCACGCTGCGCAAGAAGTTCGATCTGTTCGCCAATTTGCGGCCGATTCGCAATTTGCCTGGGCTCGAGACGAAATATCCCGGCGTGGATCTGGTGATCGTGCGCGAAAACACCGAGGGCGAGTATGTGGGCCTGGAGCACGAGGTGGTTCCGGGCGTGGTCGAGAGCATCAAGGTGATTACCGAGAAGGGATCGACGCGGATTGCGCAGTTTGCGTTTGAGTATGCGCGCAAACATGGGCGCAAGAAGATTCACTCGATTCACAAAGCGAACATCATGAAGCTGTCGGACGGGCTGTTTTCTGCGCTGCGCGCGGCAGGTGGCTGAAGGATTCCCTGACATCACTTATGGCGAGCACCTGATCGACAACACCTGCATGCAGCTGGTGATGAATCCGTTTCAGTACGACACGCTGCTGCTCGAGAATCTTTACGGCGACATTGTGAGCGACCTGTGCGCGGGGCTTGTGGGCGGGCTGGGACTGGCTCCGGGCGCGAATCTGGGCGTGGAGTGCGCGATCTTCGAGGCGGTGCACGGGTCGGCGCCGGATATTGCGGGCAAGGATGTGGCCAATCCGACGGCGCTGTTGCAGTCGGCGATCCTGATGCTGCGGTACCTGGACGAGACGGCCGCGGCGGACAAGGCGCAGAAGGCGCTGGAGACGGTGTATGCGGCCGGCAAGACGCTGACGCGCGACGTGGGCGGAACGGCTGGGACGACGCAGTTTACCGACGCAATACTCGCGGCGATGGCGTAGCGCATCTGACGCCGCGGCCGAACTCATCGCTCTAGTACACTGGATAGAGTCAAGGCCATGAAAAACAAGTACCCAATCGGCATTCTGGGCGCGACCGGTATGGTCGGCCAGCGCTACATTCAACTGCTCGAAAACCACCCATGGTTCGAGATCGCGTGGCTTGCGGCCAGCGACCGCTCGAGCGGGAAGAGTTATGGCGAGGCTGCCAAGTGGCGGCTGGATACGCCGCTGCCGGAGCGCATCGCGAAGATGATCGTGTCGCCGGCGGAGCCTGAAGGCGCGCCGAAGATTATTTTTGCCAGCGTGGATACGGCGATTGCGCGCGAGATGGAGCCGAAGTTTGCCGCGGCCGGTTGCGCGGTGATCTCGAATTCGAGCGCCTTCCGCATGGCTCCCAACGTGCCGCTGGTGCTGCCTGAGGTGAATGCCGAGTCACCTGCAGATGATTGAAGAGCAGCCGTGGCGGAAGGATTCGGGCGGCTACATTGTGACGAATTCGAATTGCTCGACGATGGGGTTGGTGCTGGCGCTGAAGCCGATCGAGGAGCGCTTCGGCATTGAGCAGATTTTCGTGACCACGATGCAGGCGGTGACCGGCGCGGGCTATCCCGGCGTGGCTTCGATGGATATTCTGGACAACGTGATTCCGTTCATCGGCAGCGAAGAAGAAAAGATGGAGACGGAGACGCTGAAGCTGCTGGGCAAGCTCGAAGGCAATACCGTGACGCCGCTCAACGCGAGGATGACGGCGCACTGCAATCGCGTTCCGGTGGTCGATGGGCACACGGAGTGCGTGTCGATAAAGTTGGGGAAGAAGCTGGGGCGCGAGGTCAGGCGCGAAGATATTCTGGCGGCGTGGCGGAGTTCAAGCCGCTTGCCGGGCTGGGTTTGCCATTTGCGCCGGAGCAGCCGATCGAGTGGACGGAGCAGAACGATCGTCCGCAACCGCGCCTGGACCGCAACCGCGGCAAGGGCATGACGGTGACCGTGGGACGGCTGCGCCCGTGCAATGTGCTGGATTGGAAGTTTGTGCTGCTCTCGCACAACACGGTGCGCGGCGCGGCCGGAGCGACGATTTTGAACGCCGAGATGCTGGCAAGCCTGGGGAAGTTGGAGCCCGCTGCGGTAGCGGCGGCGCGCGCTTAGAATATTTCGGCCAAAGTGCCGGCGTAACAAATGGAAGCATGAAATGAAATTGGTCGTGATGAAGTTTGGCGGCACGTCGGTGGAAGATGCGGCCGCCATTGGGCGCACCGCGGCCATTGTGGCCGGGCGCGTCGCCAACGGGAAAAGCCCCGTGGTGGTGGTGAGCGCCATGGCCAAGGTGACCGACCAGTTGCTGCGCGCGGCGGCAGCGGCTGCGCAGGGCGACCGCACCGGCGCGCTGGCGATCAGTTCGCGGCTCAGGTCACGGCATCGCGACACCGCATGCGCACTGGTAAAGGATCCGGCCACAATCGCGGCGCTCATGCAGGTGATCGACGAGAAGTTCGACGCGCTGGATGAGGTGCTGCGCGGAGTGTCGGCGATTCTCGAATTGACACCGCGCATCTCCGATCTGATTGTGAGCCACGGCGAGCGCCTTTCAAGCCGCATCGTGACCGCGGCCTTCCGCGAGCGCGGCGTCAATGCAGAGCACGTGGACGCGCGCGAGTTCATCGTCACCGACTCGGAGTTTCAGAAGGCGGCGCCGCTTGACGACATCATCGAGAAACGCGCGCCGGAAAAACTGTTGCCGCTGATTGCGCAAGGCAAAGTGCCGGTGATGGGCGGATTCATCGCGTCGAACGAGGCGGGATTGACGACGACGCTGGGCCGCGGCGGCTCCGACTACACCGGCGCGCTGGTGGGCGGCGCGCTCAACGCCGAGACGATCGAGATCTGGACCGACGTGGACGGAATTATGACCGCCGATCCGCGCGTGTGCCCCGACGCGCTGCGCGTAAAGGTGATCAGCTTTGAAGAGGCGGCCGAGCTGGCCTACTTCGGCGCCAAGGTGTTGCATCCGGCCACGATTCTGCCGGCGGTGAAAAAGAACATTCCGGTGCTGGTGCTGAACAGCCGCAATCCAGGCTGCGAAGGCACGCGCATTATTTCGGTTGCGCCGCATTGCAAGAGCCCGTTCAAATCGATTGCGGTGAAGAGGAAGCTGAGCATCATCGACATCGTGGCCAGCCGCATGCTGATGACGCACGGATACCTGAGCAGGATGTTTGCGATCTTCGACAAGCACAAATGCCCGGTGGACATGGTTTCGACCAGCGAGGTGAGCATTTCGCTTACTGTCGATTCGAATGCGAGCCTGCCGGAGATTGCTGCCGACCTGAGCAAGATGGCGGATGTGAAATACGAGGGCAGGAAGGCGCTGGTGTGCATGGTGGGCGAGGATATTCGCGGGCAGAACGGCATTGCCGCGCAGGTGTTCAACGCGATCCGCCACATTAACGTGCGCATGATTTCGCAGGGCGCGAGCGAGATCAACATGAGCTTTATGATCGATGAAGACGACGCGGATGAAGCGGTGCGTTCGCTGCATGCGGCGTTCTTCAAAGAGCCCGATCCGGCGATTTTCGACGTGGAAGCGAGAAAGCAGCTTCTAGCTGCTAGCTCGTAGCTTCCAGCATTGTGTTGCGTAGTATCGTAGCTGCTGCCTGAGGATCGCACCAGATTCGGTGACTGCGAACGTCACGAATTTCTGAGCTAGTAGCTAGAAGCTAGTTGCTGAGAGGAACCTATGCTGATTCTTGTGCTGGGCAAAGGAAAGACCGGCTCGCTGGTCGCCGAAGTGGCGCGAGAGCGCGGCCACGGCGTGCGCGCGCTCGATATCGACGAGAATACGCATGCCTCGGCACTGACTGCGCCGAATCTGGCCGGCGTCGATGTGGTTGTGGACTTCACGGCGCCCGAGGCGGCAGTTGAAAACATGCGCGCGGTGCTGGCGCTTGGCGGCCGCATCGTTGTGGGCACGACGGGCTGGTACGCGAAGCTGGATGAGATGAAGGCACTCGCCGCGCAGCGCGGCGGCGGGCTGCTGTACGGAACGAATTTTTCCATCGGCGTGCAGAAGCTCTTTCAACTGACGGCGGAGCTGGCAAAGCTCGAAGGCTACAAGTTCTCCATCGACGAGACGCACCACGTTACGAAGCTCGATGCGCCCTCGGGCACTGCGCTCACGCTTGAAGGAGATTATTCTGGCGGCGCGGCCGGGAATCGACGTTCCCGTCGAGTCGCATCGCGTGGGCGACGCCAAGGGCGAGCACATGGTGCGCGCCGTGAGCGACTGCGACACGCTGGAACTGCGGCACGATGCGCATTCGCGGCGCGGCTTTGCGCTGGGCGCGGTGCGCGGCGCGGAGTGGCTCGGCGGCAAGCAGGGCGCGTGGGAGTTCCGCGAGATTTTCGGTCAATTGTAGAGGTGAACCCGAACGGAATAGAGGGATCCGGCACGTCAGGCAGGGACAGCCAGTTTCATCACCTTAGTCGAAGGCTCTGGGATGGGAAGGCCATCTTCGCGCATACCCTCAATATGAAGTTCGATGCCTTCGCGAAGCAGTCGCTCTGTCTCTTCGATGGTCGCCCCGGCCACACCGAGGCCCGGCAAGTCCGGAGCATACGCGCTCCAGCCGCTTGAAGTCTTCTCAATCACCACAGCGAATTCCCTCATTTTAGACCCGCCTGTTTGAGAATGTTATTTAAGGTCCCCTTGTTCATCTCCTGCGACGGATGGCCGGCAATCGTGACGCGCCCGGGCTTTGATAGGTGCTTGAACTGCCGATGACTTCCCCTCTGCGTCACCTGGTACCATCCATCTTTCTCAATCAACTTCAGCAGATCACGTATCTTCATGCAATCGGCCTATCTATGATCGCGATTATACCGCCTTAGCTGTGATCAACGCTCCGCGAAGGCTGTCCCAGTGCGATTCGACCCCCCGCCGTAGATTGGATTCACAATTTTGTGCGCGGTATCCGTTATAAACTTGACCTGTTATGGAAACGATTGGCTGCGGTACCGCAATTGTGACGCCATTCAAGGCGGATGGATCGATCGACGAGCCGGCGCTCTGGTCGCTGGTGAACTGGCAGATCGAATCCGGAATCGACTTCATTGTGGCGTGCGGTTCGACGGGCGAGGCGGCGACTCTGGACGAGGACGAGTGGCTGCGCGCGGTCCGCCTGGCGATTGATGCGGCGGCGGGACGGGTTCCGGTGTGGGCCGGTTGCACGCACAACTCGACGCGCGCGCTGGTGCGGCAGGCTGCGCAGCTCAAGCGCGTGCCGGGCGTGGCGGCGGTGCTTTCGGCCAATCCTTATTACAACAAGCCAACGCAGGAGGGGCAGTTCCAGCACTTTCTGGCGCTGGCGCGCGAAGTGGATCCGCTGCCGGTGTGCGTGTACAACGTGCCGGGCCGCACGGCGGCGAACCTGGAGCCGGAGACTGTGGCGCGGCTGGCCGCGGCGGCCAAAAATATCGAGGCCATCAAGGAAGCGAGCGGCAAGCTGGCGCAGTTTGGCGAGCTGGCGCACATCGTGCCGCGCGGGATTCAAGATTTTTTCGGGCGACGACAATCTGGCGCTGGCCGCGATTGCGGTCGGCGCGCACGGGCTTATCAGCGTGGCTTCAAACGAAGCTCCGGCAGAGGTGGCGCGCATGATCCGCGCAGCGCTCAACAACAATTGGGACGAGGCGCGGGAATTGGAGCGTCGTTTTTCGCGGCTGTTCGAGGCCAATTTCTGGGAGTCGAATCCTGCGCCGGTGAAAACGGTGCTGAGCCTGATGGGAAAATGCGGCGATCAACTGCGATTGCCGTTGGTGCCTCCCACGCCAGCTACGCGCGCCAAGCTGGAGCGTTTGGCCGGCGAGCTGGGCCTGCTGAAGCACGTGCCGATTCCTGATGGCGTGCGCTCGGAAGTGTTCTGAAGGAAGCGATGCTGAGAAGTTCACATCTCATGCAGAGAGCCGCGCGCCGCACGATGATTTTGCTGACGCTGGTTCTCGCAGGATCGCGACCGGCGATGCCTCAGAGCGCGCCGAATGGCTCGCAAACGACGGTCACCAATGCGGCGACGACTGCCGCGCAGACGCAGGCCCCGAATCAGGACCGGCCTCAAGACCAGACTGACATCTGGAAGGTGAAGCCGGATATTTCCGGCAAGCGGAATGGCGTCTTTCCTGAGCCCGAGGCAATCGATTTCGCCGATCACACGGGCTACGTTTCGCTCTTCGACGGGCAGGACATTGACAGGATGGGATGGCCGGCCCGGCGTGTGGAGCGTGGAAGACGGCGCGATCGTGGGCGTCTCAACGAAGGAGAAGAATGCGGGCAACTCGTTTCTCGTTTACCACGGCGTGGCCGCGAAGGATTTCGACCTGAAGCTCGAGATCAAGGTGGAGTGGGGCGGAGGCAGCGGAGTGCAGTATCGCAGCAGCACGGGCATTCCGCCGGGTCGCGTTGCAGGCAAGGGCGAGCCGCCGCTCGATCCGCGCTGGGTGATGATTGGGCCGCAGGCCGACTTCTGGTATCCCGTGAGCGAGAATGCGAAGCAATACAGCGGGCAACTCTACTCGCAGAATACGTCGCTGGGAATTGTTGCCTGGCGCGGGCAGGTGGTGGAGTCCGAGCCGGGCAAGCCGCCGCGGCTGGTGGGGACAATCGGCGACCGCTCGCAGTTGGGAACCTATGTGAAGGACGGCGAGTGGAACCAATACACGATCATTGCGCGGGGCGGCGTGATTCTGCACATCCTGAATGGACAGTTGATGGCGGTGCTGGTGGATGACGATCCTGACTCGACCAACAATGTTTCGGGGCTGTTCGGACTTGCAGATTGAAGGCACGCCCTGCAAGGTATCTTTCCGCGATCTGTGGCTTAGGAAGATTGACTAAGTCAGCCGAAACTAAGTCAGGTTGAAAAGACCTCTGTTACCGTGGTAACTCGGCAAGATTCCCACATATGAGGGCTGTTGAAACTTTTTTTGCATCCATCCACAACTTAGGTGAATCGCTGGGTGTCTACTTGTTTGGCAGCAGGGAGTGGCCTAAAACACTGCCCCTGCCGCTGTAATTAAATTTTGGCGATGGCTCGTAGATGAGCGCGCCTTGGAACGACCTATTTTTCCCGTCTAAAGGTTCAGAGTCCTTGCAGGTTGGCATCTATTGATCCATCCAGTTTTGATCCAACCAGGCAAAGACTTGCGGCTTGAAGCGGCGTTCCTTGGAGTGAGGCCGGTGACAGGTGCTTACTCTTTGTGCGTTCAACTTTAGCTACGGCCACCCGCAGAAAGCGAAGTACCCAATATGACCCCCCGAACACATAAAAAGCTATTGAGGTTTGCGCTCTTTCCACTCGCTGCTGCGGCGCTGGCAATTGCAGGATGCGGCAGCAACTCGTTGCTCAATACCGGAACCCAATCTAACGGAGAAACAGGATCGGCCTTTTTGGTTGGCACTGACGCGCCGTTAGCTTCCGTCGTTTCATTTCAAGTGCAGCTTATGGCTGTTGAATTGACCAATGGCACTACGACGACATCGACCTTGGTTAACGGCACTCCGACGGTGGATTTTGCTCGCTTCAACGGCCTGCAGACCCTGGTCGACATGAACCAGGTTCCCGCAGGAACTTACACCGGCGTCACGTTTGTTCTGGGCACCGGAACTGTGGCCTACCTGAACACCTCAGGCAGCAGGCGCGCCAACGATTGCGACTGCCCCGGCAGCCTTCTCAACGTCGACGGTGACGTTCAATCTGGCGAAATCGCTGGTCATCGGAACGAATACCCCGCCGGTTGGTCTACGCATGGATTTCGATCTGGCCCAGTCTATTCCGGTCGATTCGAACGGACAGATTGAAACCAACTCCAGCGGCGACGTTACAGTGACTCCGACGATTGACGTCTCCACCGTGACACGCACCGACACGTTTGCGCACATCGACTTGCTCTACGGATCGGTCGTGACTGCGCCGACGAGCACGACGGAACCCAGCTCCTTCACGATTCAGGGACCGCATGGCGAGCAGTTCACCATCAACACCAGCTCAACGACTGAATGGGATGGCGGCGCCAGCCTGAGCTCCTTGAACACTAACAGCGTTGTGGAGCTTGCCGGCACTCTGGATCCAGCCGATCAGACTCTGGATGCCGATGAAGTGGCGCTGGTTACCAACAGCAAGTTCTACGCACGCGGTTTGGTGACCTACGTGACTCCAACTTCGGGCGCGGCCACCAATCTTGACTTCTACGTGCGTGCGGTCGAGCCGTCTTCACTGGCCGATGTTCCGCTGGGCGGACTTGCGCAGGTGAACATCACCGGGAACGAGAACTACGGCATCCTGTGGATGCACAATGCATTCACGCAGCTGCTGTTTAACTCGTCTGCCTTGACGCCGGGTCAGGAAATCGTAGTCGGCGGCACGCAGGCTGAAGCGACTCCGGCGACCGGAACCGCAATCACCGTCAATCGCATCCACCTGGAGAACTGGGGATATGAGGGCACGATTGTGAGCGGCAGCCAGAACTCGGGGCAAGGGACGTTCCAGTTGCAGATCAACGGGTTTGCAGGACAGGTCGTTCCGTCCACGGTGACGGTGTACCTCGGGCCGGCCTGCGACTTCCGCTATGGGTTCGCGGCATTCAATGACCTGAGCAACGGCGCAAAGGTTCGCGTGGTGGGATTGCTGCTCAAGAACTCCACCAACGGCAACCTGGTGCTGCTGGCTCGCCACATCGATGGATTGCAATTCACCGATACGACGACCGCAGCCTGGCAGTAAGCTAAACGCACGATCAACAAAAACGCCGGGGCTGGCTAGATGCTGGCTCCGGCGTTTTCTTTTGTGTGATGCAGTGGAGGCTGCAGGCTGCGGCGGCTCTATCGGGTTTGGGCGGCCGACCAGCCAGAGGTATGCTTCGGTTGTGGGACAGTTTGAAAAGTATTTTCCCCGGGGCTAATGCCCCAAATCATTTTCTTCTGTTGATGTACGGGCTGAAGCCCGTACCCTTCGACTGAAGCGTCTGCCCTTCAAACCGCCTCGCTTCCGCAAGCTCGGTTTGTTTCACGAAGTTCTGCATCCGGATGTATTCTGGATTTCCGGCGTTCGATTTTCTGGAAAATTCTCTGATCCCGCGATCGGGTTTTTGAAAGAGACTCTAGTGTTTACTGTTGACGGCATTCGGAAATTCCATTCGTGGACGCACTCTTGCCTCACACTTGTGCTCGACCACTTGTCCACGATCCCGGCGAGCGATTACGCAAGGGAAGTGCCGGGCTTCGGATTTCCTACGGTTCGCGAGCAGGTGATTCACATATTCAACTGCGAAGGATTCTGGATCCACGCGCTTCAGGGATTGACTTATCGCGACCGGAATCCAGCCGGCTGTGCCTGCGTCGCCGATGCCAGACTTCTACAGCGCGAGATCAGTGAACAGACTCTCGTATATTTGGCTGGCCTTACGGATCTACAAATCAGCAGCGATACGGAGTTGTGCTATCCCGGCGGAGACGTTGCGGTCCGCACTCCAGCGTTCGTGGTTCATCATGTTCTGACGCATGCCTTCCATCACAAAGGCCAGATTGTCGCGATGTGCCGCGTGCTCGGGCATCCCGCGCCTGACACGGACCTGAGTCGAATTGAGTGATTTGTCCTGGATGATTTACCTGGATGATTTGTCTTGGATGATTTTTCGGGCAAGCGCAGACAAGCGTTAAGGAACGCTTGTCTGCCTTTGCAGTCGAACGGCTCAGCGGCGGTGTCCGCCGCCTCCGCTGGAGTGGCTCATTTTGGGCGCGCTCATGTGCCCGCCGCCGAAGTTCTGGTGTCCACCGCCAAAGTTCTTCGGAGCCTTGTAGGAGTAGGACGGCGCGCGCTGGCTGCTGTAGGACTTTGGTTGGCCGCCGCTGAAGAGGTGGAATCCACCCGAGCGCTCGTTTCGCGCCATGGTGTTGCCGTAGTTTTCATACGAGCGATTCGAAAATCCGCGGGAGTAGTCCGGCTGTGGAGCGCGATACGAGTTTGAATATGCGGTGCTGGGGCGGGCCGTATACTTCTGCGGTCTGTTAAATCCGTAGCCAGTGTATCCGTAATTTGACCGGCCAGTGTAACCGTAGTTGGCGCCCGGATTGCTATAGCCCTGGTTTCCGTAGTTTTGGGGCCTGGCTGGAATAGCTCGGATTTGCGTAGGTCGGATTTGCGTACGTCGGGGCGCGATTCGGGTAGGTCTGATTCGGGTTGGTCTGGGGACGATAGCCGTAGTTCTGCTGGGGCGTGCGATTGGAATAATTCAGCCGACCCGGCTCGGGGAATCCCTGCGCGGGACGGACATAAGATTGAGATGGAGATTGAGCGTGGGCCACGGTTATTCGACAATCCGTTGCGTTGGTAATTGCCGCCCTGAGTGTACGCCTGCCGCTGGTCATATTCTCGCCGGTCATTCTCTCGCTGGTCTGGTCGGTACTGCCCATCTTGTCGGTTCTGTCCGTTTGCCCGGTACTGGTCGGCACGCATGCCGCCGTTTCCGCCTCGGCCATAGTAGGCGCGAGGTCCGCCGCGTGGCAGGCCCCAATCGGCCACCTGGCGGCTGTGCGTGTAGTAGCCGGCGTGGTCGAAGAGCAGCGAGTGGCCCAGCCAGTCGAATCCCCAGGCAAGCCAGCCAAAGGGCATGCGATCGAACGCTCCAAGAGCGAAGCTGAGCCCGTATTGAATGGGAAGGCCACCGAAGAAATTGCCAAGCGCGCCGCAGAAAGAGAAGCCGGGATAGGGCGCGATTGGCTGGCCATAAACGTCCCACGGATTGTAGGTGGGCACGTATACGACCTGCGGGTTGGTGGGAGCGAGCTCAACGTAGCCCTGGTCGTTTTGCACTTCTTCCTGCGGAGTGGATTGCAAATTTCCGGCTTGCTCGGCGCGGTCGCGCAGCACTTGCACGGTCTGCATCACGTCCTGCGGTTGGTTGTAGTAAGCATTGCCGAGGTTCGAGGTCCACTCGAGGTCGTGGTTCATCAGGTCGAGCACGTCAGGAAAAGCTGTGAGCGCCTTGATGCTTGGGTCCCAGTTGGTTTGCGCGTTGGCGCCTGCGGCAATCTGGTCCGGCGAGCTGTAGCCCGCCGCGCGCATCTGCTGCACCCACTGGTCGGCGACTGCTACCTGCGCCGGGTAAGTAGACGCAGCAAGAACTTGCGCAAGCAGTGAGTCGGGGTAGAGCGCGATCGGCGCTAGAAGCTGCTCGAGATCTTCGGCGCTGAGCGCTTGAGCCGGCGCTGCCTGCTGGTTTTGATCAGGTTGTGTGTACGGTGGCGCTTGTGGGCTACTCGGCTGCTGATCAGCGTAGGGCTGCTGCGGAGCGGAGTATTGGGGCGCGTATCGCGGTTGCTGTGACGCATATGGTTGCGCGTATTGGTGCTGCTGGTCTTCTTGAGGTTGAGGCTGCGCCTGCGGTTGCGCATATTGCGGTTGATACTGCGGCTGCTGGTCTACTTGGGTCTGGGGCTGGGTCTGGGGCGGCGCCTGTGGCTGCGCATAACTATTTTGAGGCGGCTCTTGTACATCCGGGGGCGCGTCGGCCTGGGGCACATCAGGGGACGCGTAGTGGTATGGAGATGGTTTCGCGCTTGGGCTGTATGCCGAGCCGGGGTACGGTTGCTGCGCATTCGCACTCGCTGCAAACGCGAGCGCGAGCACCGCGCCGAAGATCAGTTTCGAAGCGCTCGTTCTCTTTTGTGCGAGAAAGTTGCGGGAAATCGTTGGGCGAGGCATTTGATTCTGGTGGGGGAAAAGCCGCGCCAAGGACGAAACACGCAGATTCGTTCCGAGATTCATGGTTTCTCTCAGTCCATTCCGATCCCTTGAAACATCCGTCTTCGGGACCATCTGAAATGAATGGGGCCGAAACAAACGGAGATCGGACAGCCCGGGGGGAGGGCTTAGTTCAAAGACCCGGTCCGTAACAATTAGTTTCGTCGTTGGGGAGAATTGACCTTGAGGTGACGCCGCCAGGCGCGACAAAAAATTCGCCGCTACAAAAGTGCGCTGACTAGATTGGGCGGACTAGCTGGCTAACTCTTTCTTTACCAGTTCGCTTACAAGGCGGCCATCGGCGCGCAGGGCCGCCGCCTGCAGCTTGCCTTGAACCGCTTTCATCGCTGCGCCCATTTCTTTTGGGCTTGGCTTGTGGCCCAGCGACGCAGTCAGCTCGCCGATCGCTTCCGCCACCAGCTTCACCAATCCTGCTTCGTCCAGCGCTTTTGGAAGGAACTCCTCGATGACCACGATTTCGGATTGCTCCTTGGCGACGAGGTCGGGACGGTTGCCCTTGGCGAACTGGTCGATTGAGTCGCGCCGCTGCTTGATCATCGTCGCCAGCGCCTGTTCGCTCTCGGTTTGGGTCAGTGGCTCCCGCTTGTCAATTGCTTTGTTCTTCAGCGCGTTCTTGATCAGACGCAGTGTGCCAGTGCGCTCGGCGTCGTGCGCCTTCATTGCGATCACAATCTGTTGACTTACAAGGGCTTCCAGTTCGCCTGCGTCTGTCATTTCCTGCTCCTGATTTTCTGTTTCAAAGCTTCGGCGCCCACATTGCGACAGAGTGGCCCCCGCGAAAGAGCAGCCAAACAAGAATTGTACCGACTTTGGAGGCTTGGCGGCCAAAACGGGCCTTTTTGCCGTCATTTTTGCTTGTGCCTGCCGTTTTCCACACGAATTGACCACATAAACCACAAGATTGTGTATTCTGTGATTATCGCATGGAGTTGCCCTTTCGACTCGTTCCATGCCATGGAGACGCCATGATTCGCAAGACTCGCCTTTATACGCCGGGCCCAACGCCACTGCTTCCCGCGGCTCAGTTTGCCATGGCCGCGGCCGACATGCACCACCGCACTGCGGAGTTTCGCGCGCTGTTTCAGAAGGTGCTCGCGCAGCTGAAAGTTTTTGTCGGCACGAAGAACGATGTGCTGCTGCTTTCTTGCTCGGGCACCGGCGCGATGGAGGCCTCGATTTCGAACCTGACTTCTCCGGGCGACAAAGTGCTGGTGCTCACAGCCGGCAAATTTGGCGAGCGATGGACGGGGCTGGCGAAGGCGTTTGGCTGCGTGCCCGATGTGCACACTGCGCCTTACGGACAGACGTTTGATCTGGCGGCCGTGCGCGCCGCGATCAAGCCGGAACACAAAGTGATTTACACGCAGGCCACGGAGACCTCGACAGCCGTACGCCACGATGTGGAGGCCATCGCAAAATTGCGCGATGAGGTGGCGCCTGACGCGTTGCTGGTCGTGGACGGAATCACCGGTCTCGGCACCACGCACTTCGATGTCGACGGCTGGGGAATCGACGTGCTGATCGGCGGCTCGCAGAAGGCCGTCATGATTCCTCCGGGTCTCGCTTATTTGAGCGTCAGCGATCGCGCGTGGGCGGCGATGGAGACGACAAAAAATCCGCGCTACTACTTCGACCTGCGCAAGGAGCGCAAGAATGCAGTGAAGGGCGAGAGCGCTTACACGCCGGCTGTGGCGCTGGTGGCCGCGCTGGGCGCGGCGCTCGACTACATTGCCGGGCAGGCGGGCGGCGATCTTGAAAAGGGCCGCATCGCGCTGATCGACAACGCGCAGGTGAATGCGGCGGCAACGCGCGCGGGCCTGGTGGCGCTGGGATTCACGCTGTTCGCGCCGACTGCTCCTGCGGCTGCGGCCACGGCGGTTGCGGTGCCTGAAGGCATGGATTCGGGCGTCGTGGTCAAGGCGCTCAAGGCGAAGTTTGCGCTGATTGCGGCCAACGGCCAAGGGCGAGATGCAGGGCAAGATCTTCCGCGTAGCGCACCTCGGCTTCTTTGACTATCTCGATACCGTCGCGCTGCTTGGCGCAATGGAGCACATTGCCAAGGACAACCTCGGGCTGCCGGTGAAGTTTGGCCAGGCCGTGGCTGCGGCGCAGGAAGTGTATGCGAAATCAGCTGCTAGCTCCTAGCTTCTAGCTGCTAGCTAGTTCCACGGCGATTCGTGACGAGAGGGGATTTCGCGAAATTCCGCGAGAAGTGAAGCGTAGGAAAGCGCGGGCTCTACCGGCATTTAGTTGAGCGCTAGAAGCCAGGAGTTGTAATTCAATGGCAGAACTAACTTTCGGAGAAAAGCTGCTGATCGCGCGCAAGCAGCTCGATCTCTATCAATACGAAATGGCGGAGCGGTTGGGAGTGCATGCCAACTCGCTCACCAAGTACGAGCGCGGCGAGGGCAAGCCGCACGCGGCAGTGGTGCGCATGTTCGACTTGCTGTGCGAGCAGCAGGGCATTCGCTTTGACGAGTACACGAGCGGGTCCGCTGCGGCGGACAAGGGAGCAGCGATGAAGATCGTACTGGCGGAAAAAGTTTCTCCGGCCACGCTGGCCGTGTTTGCGGCCGAGCCGGGATGGGATGTGAAGACGCACGACCAGTTGCCTGACGGATTGCCCGCGGCGCTGGCCGATGCCGACGCGCTCGTGGTCCGCAGCGCAGTGCAGGTGGACGATGCACTGCTCGAGCACGCGCCTAAACTGCGCGTGATTGGCCGCGCCGGCGTGGGCGTGGACAACATTGACGCCGAGGCCGCCACGCGCCGCGGCATCGTGGTGATGAATACGCCCGGCGCCAACGCTGTTGCCGTCGCCGAGCTGACCATCGGGCTGATGATCGCTCTGGCTCGCAAGGTTCCGGCGGCCAATGCCACCATGCACGCGGGCAAGTGGGAGAAGAAAAATCTGCAGGGCTCCGAGCTGCGCGCCAAGACGCTGGGCATTCTGGGCCTTGGCCGCGTTGGTCTTGAAGTGGCGAAACGCGCGCGGGCGTTCGGCATGGAGATCATGGGCACCGACCCGTTTGTCTCGGCGGCCTTTGCTCGCGAGAACGGAATCTCGCTGGTTCTCGATGGAGGAACTGTTCGCGAAGTCTGATTACCTGACGCTGCATGTGGGCCTGACGCCGCAGACTCATGGCATCATCAATGCGAAAACCATTGCCACCATGAAGAAGGGCGTGCGCATCGTCAATTGCGCGCGCGGCGAGCTGGTTTGCGATGCGGATCTGGCTGCCGCGCTCAAGGACGGGCAGGTGGCAGGCGCGGCGCTCGATGTGTTCACCGTCGAGCCGCCCAAAGGATTCGCCCTATTTCGATCTCGACAATGTATTGCTTTCGCCGCACATCGCCGGCTCCACGGCCGAGGCGCAGGAGGCGGTTGGCATTCAGATCGCGCATCAGGTGTGCGAGTACCTGAAGCTGGGCGTGGTGCAGAACGCCGTGAATGTGCCGTCGCTGAGCCGCGAGGAGTATGTACAACTCGCTCCATTTATCGACCTCGCCGGGCGACTTGGATCGTTTCTTGCGCAGGCGGGAAAGAGCGCCGGCAATTCCGGCATTGACTCGATTCACATCGTTTATGGCGGCGCGCTCACTGAGGCCAAGACCGATTTGGTGCGCAACGCCGCGATTGCCGGTCTGCTGCAAGGCTCGGAGAATGTGAACCGCATCAACGCGGCGGCGGTTGCTGCTGAGCGCGGCATTCGCGTGCACGAGGAAAAGGAAGAGAGCCATCGCGGCGGCGCGGCTACGGTGCTCACGCTGGTGCTGCACACTGCGCAGGGCGACAGCCGCGCGAGCGCTACCGTGATTCACGGGGAGCAGCCGCGGCTGCTGGCGTTCGACGGCATCGACGTCGAAGCGCCGCTCGAGGGGACCTTGGTTGTTTGCCGCAACCTTGACGTGCCCGGCGTTATCGGGCGCATCGGAACCATTCTCGGCCAGCAGGGCGTCAACATCGCCAACTTTGCTCTGGGCCGCGAGCGAGGAGCGGCCGCTCCTGGTAAGCCAGTGAAAGCGCTGGCTGTTGTGCAGGTCGACGAGCCGGTTGCAGAGTCGGCGCTTGAAGCGCTCAAGGTAATTGAGGCGCTGCTCGAAGCGCGGCTGGTGAAGCTGCCCGACGGAAAATAATTTTCGGAATTGATCGAATCAACACGCGTTGACTCGCGTGAACTCGGGTCGACTCGCGTCAGCTCGGAGCCATCACCTGCGGGGCGGTGGCTTTTTACTTCGAGGGGTCGGCGACGCGGCCGAGGAAGAGCATGCTTCCGGACTTTGTGTCGAGCAGAATGAAGAGAAAGGGATGATCGGCGCGGAAGACGATGGGCGGAGGCTCGGGGAGTTCCCGGCGCATCGCGGTTGCATACATCACGACTGCTGTGGCTGCCGCTGCTTCTGTGCCTTGCTCGTCCACATCGATGAACGCCTTGTGGATGGCTGCGGAGATGGCGAAATCGGGCTTGCCTGTCATGCCCGAAAAGTCAGCGGCGCTCGAGAAGGCTTGCGGCATGCCCATTGCGCTCAAGGTACTGCTCAATTCGAATTGCTGCGTCATGGTGAATCGGGGCAGGCTGAGAATCACTTTGTCCGTAGGTTCGAGTTTTTGAATCCAGTCGCTTGCCGACACGGAAGTGAACGACTGCTCCAGCGCCGCGAGGCCGTCGGTTTGCTTCGGTAGCAGAACCACCATGGAAATTTCGTTGCCCGAATAAGGCAGCTCCAGCGCCTGGAATGTTCCGCCATCGAAATAACGGTAGCCGCCGGTCCGGTGCATCATCGAAGTCATCACCCACTGAGCGGCGGAAAGGTGAAACTCCTCTTTTTGCGTGGCTTCTTTGTCGAACTGATCCTGCCAATTGCCTTTGAAGTAGATGGCGTTGGTGAGCACGAGGCGCGTCGTTGGATTAAGTGCGCCGGGGCTAATCAGATCTTTAATCTTGTCGTTGGTCTGCTTCTCAACCCATGCGTTGATCGTTGTGCGCACGCTTTCCGGCGAAAGCTTGAAGTTGACGCGGTGAAATCCGGCGGCGTAGTCGGATTGCACGAGCTTCAGGTAGTCCGCCTCGAAACTAGCGTCCTGTTGCGCCCAAAGCGCATCGGCGACGCGCAACTCGTAGCCTTTGTGTTGCGCATTCATCTCCGCGAGCAAAGCGCCCATTGCCGGGTGCAGCTTTTCGGGAGGCAGCGAGAAGTGGAAGACGTGCTCCATCTCCGTGGCCGTTTGGCCGCGCGCACCGGCGTAGGCCATTCCGAATGCTGTGGAGATGCTTTCCGGCGAAAAGAAGAGATTGCCAGGTTGCCTGGAAAGCTGCGCGTAAAGGTCGAGTGCGAAGGCGTTGCTGCCTTTAACGACTTCGGCCTGGTCGTCTGAGCTCGATGATGGCGGCGCGGCGGCTACCGGTTGCGCGGCCAGAGCCACGTAGCTGCTGAAAACGGCGAGAATTGCGCAGAGTGTTGGCTTCATGTGAGCCTCCCAGGCTGGTGCGGCGATTAGCGTGCGGCACTTGCCAGCTAACCGAAGAACGCAGCCGAGGGCTTTTCTTGCACTGAAAATCGTGGTCGGCTAATAATCTGACCAATCGGCGCACCGATGCGCGGCTAGCCCATCAGGCCTTTATGGCCCATCCAGCTGCGCAGATACGATGCCTGGCCCACGTGATAGGTCTCATGGATGGCGAGGAAGTTGATAACTCCGCTGACTTTGCCGTCGGCGCTCGGAGGGCCTTTCGTGGAGACCTGCGAGACAGCTTCCTCCGACGCGGCGTCGAGCGCGGTGGCCAAAACACCGGAAACTTCGCGCCAGCTTTCCATCAGCGTTTCCGGCGACGGGAAAGTTGCCACGTCGTTACATTTGATTCCGCGCGCGAACGAGGTGAGCCAGGGTTGCGACCACTCCGTTTCCAGTCGGCTAAGGACGGCCTTTCGCGCCCAGATTACGTGGCCCACGATCCACGCGATGTGGTTTGTGTTGTCGCTGGGACGGCTCAGCCATTCGTCGGGCGACAAGTCCCGGACCGTTCTCGTCAGAAAATCCGAGTTGAAGCGGTAGTTTTCAGCGGCGGCTGCGATGACAGCGGGAACCGGCATGGGACCTCCTGATGGGGTGGACGCTTCCGTGATCCAGTCTACTCATCGAATCCGGTAGACGAACGCATCCTCGAGATATTGATCGCCAAAACTCTGGCCACCTAGGCGCATTCCGTATGTGTCCTTGGCCGATGCAAAGGTGTTGCGCAACGCCTGGATGAATGGCTTGTTCATCGGGCGCCAATAGATTGCCGGCCGTTTACGGTAAGAAATCCCAGCTTTCCTCATCGCTGCATTAATTTCATCGTAGCCCGACAGGGCGGACGATTGGTCGAGGCGGTCGGAGGCGATCACCAGTCTCCAGTCCTCGTAATCCGGAAGCTTGGCCCAGAGCGCGACATTCGGAGTCTTCCCGTACTTGTCGAGGGCGGCGATCACTTCTTTGCCGTTTTCAATGTCGTAACTTACCAATGTAGGCGTATCCATGGAAGCAATCCTCCTTTCCCCTCTTCGATTGCCTTCAGCAATGCTTCAGCTTCTTGAACCGTCTTTCTCTGGTATCGGCTGGTCTCCGACCACTCCTGAACTCTGTCTATGACTGATTCCATGGCAGGGTCAGTTTCAATGATCGTGTCCAGCTCGGTCTTCAATTCTGCCAACTGCAGCAGAGTTTTCAGATTATGCGTGTGACTGTCATTCACAAACTTCTTTTCAGGAAAGTCGTGTTCTTGAGTCCGTCTTGCGATGCATGCCTTCAGGGCGCATTCCACCGCATACCCTGCCAGATAGTATGCACCCTCCGCAAATCCTGCAGTCAACAAAGCCCTGGATTCACGGAGGCGGACTTCGCTGATTTCCTGGAGTTCAATCCGGTTCATGCTTATACTCTCTTGCGTCTACGCTCGACTCATATACGCGCCTTCGCTAGTGTCTACGCGGATTTTTTCGCCTGCGTTGATGAAGGCAGGAACCTGGACCACGAGGCCGGTCTCGAGCTTGGCCGGTTTTGTGACGCTCGAAGCGGTCGCTGACTTCAGACCCGGTTCCGTTTCGACAACCTCCAGGTCCACGGTCTGGGGCAACTCAATTCCCACCGGCTGCCCATCGACGTAACTAACTTTGATTTGCTGGTTGGCGGTGAGGTATTCGACTGTGTCGCCCAGCGTCGAGCTTTTGAGCACGGTCTGCTCATAGTCGACTGGATTCATGAAATAGTAGTCATCGCCGTCGGCGTAGAGGAAATCCATGGCGATCTCGTCGACGACGACCTTCTCGATGGCGTCTGCGGAGCGGAAACGGTGCTCGAACATGGCGCCCGATTTGAGGTTTCTAAGCTTGGCCTGGATGAAGGCGCGAAGGTTGCCCGGAGTGCGGTGCTCGACCTTGAAGACCACGTGAAGCTGGTCATTGTGCTTGATGAGCATGCCCGGGCGTAGTTGTGTGGCGGGAATCGCCATAGAGGTTGCAGCTCCTTGCTGAAATTGCGCGCAATGCGCAAAGAATATGCCGTTTGGCCTGTATTCATTGTAGCTGAGAGGCGGGTTCGAGGCAGGCCAATGGACCCTATTCAGGCTGGTTTGGTGAGGGCGACCGGATAGCCGGATTAGCACAGCGGTGATTGCGAAGATGCGGCTGCAACCAAAGCGTCACGACCGCTGGATAAACAGCAATATAGAATGTGAATGAGCCGCCACTGGCTGGAATCGTCTTTGAAGAGCCGGTTTCACGGCGGCGAAAAACCAGGTTACAAAGCTCTATAAAGGTACTGTCACGATCCGGCGAGGGAGAACGGGCGAACGTATGTCGACTCAGGTTTCAATCTGCGTGATCGGGTCAGGATATGTTGGGCTGGTGGCGGCGGCCTGTTTTGCGGACATAGGCCACAAGGTCATCTGCGTCGATAATGACGAGGCCCGGGTGAAGCAACTCTGCGAAGGGGGCGTTCCGATCTTTGAGGAGCACCTGCCTGAACTGCTGCAAAAGCACCGCGGCAGCAGAGTGGTATTCACCACGCAATTGGCCGAGGCCGTTGATCAGAGCGAGGCAGTATTCATCGCCGTCGGCACTCCGCAAGGCGATAGTGGCGCCGCGGACCTTTCTTACGTTGAGGCTGTAGTGGCCGAAATTGCGCGCGCCATCAAGAGCTACAAAGTGATCGTGGAGAAGAGCACGGTTCCGGTTTACACCAACGACTGGATACGGCGCGTGCTGCACCGCCATGGAGTGGCGGCAGAGCAGTTCGATGTCGTCTCCAATCCTGAGTTCCTGCGCGAAGGCACCGCGGTGGTGGATTTTCTGCACCCCGACCGCATCGTGGTGGGGGCAAGCAACGAGAGATCGGCGGAGATTCTGCGGCGAATTTATGAGCCACTCACCGGTGGCGACTATTACACGCGGCCAGGAGCTGTGCCGGGAACTTGCGGCAAAGCGCAGCCGGCAACGCTGCTGGTTACTTCAACGCAGAGCGCGGAGATCATCAAGCATGCGTCGAATGCGTTTCTGGCGATGAAGATCTCTTTCATCAATGCGGTTGCAAACCTGGCCGAGGCGGTCGACGCCGACATTGAGGACATTGCCGCTGGCATCGGACTCGACAGCCGCATCGGACCCAAATTTCTGCGCGCGGGGCTGGGGTACGGAGGCTCGTGCTTTCCCAAGGACGTGGCCGCATTCCATTGGGTGGCGCAGGAACGCGGCGTCAACCTGCAATTGCTCGAAGAAGTCCGCAAGATCAATGACACGCAAAGGGAAGTGTTCTTCAACAAAGTGCGTTCCGCACTTTGGACTCTGCGCGGAAAGCGGCTGGCTGCGCTCGGACTGGCTTTCAAGGGCGACACGGACGACATCCGCGATTCACCGGCCATTGCGATCATCAAACAACTGCTGCAAGCGGGCGCAACGGTGACAGCCTACGATCCGGCGGCGATGGAACGCGCGAAGGAAGTTCTGCCACCGGCAGCAAACATGAAATATGCGGACGACCCTTATCATGCGGCGAAGGATGCCGATGCGCTGCTGATTCTGACGGACTGGAAGGAATTTGCCGCGATCGATTTGGCGCGCTTGAACCGTGCGCTGCGTTTCCCAATCATCATCGACGGTCGCAATCTTTATAAGCCGCAGGAGATGCAGAGCCACGGATTCACCTATGTGAGCGTGGGCAGGCAGGCCAGCTATCAGGCGCAGGAAGGCAAGCCGCGCAAACTGCCGGTGTGAACGGGTGTTTCCGCAGTGCTCACGTTGAGGATGCCGAGCGCTGGCCTGCGCTCAAGCTCCAATCGAATTTTCCGGCACAAGTTTTCAGTTCTGGAGTATCGAAAATTTGGCAAAGTCCGCACTCGTAACCGGCGCAGCCGGATTTCTCGGCTCTCATCTCACCGATCGCTTGCTTGGCGAAGGCTACTTCGTCCTTGGCGTCGACAATTTGTCCACGGGCGACCCTGATAATCTGGCGCATCTTGCCAATGATTCGCACTTCCGTTTTGAGGAGCGCGATATCTGCACAGCATTCGATCCGGGGCGCGTCGATTATGTCTTTAATCTGGCGTCGCCGGCCAGCCCGCCAGAGTATCTTCGCCTGGGAATTGAAACACTGCGCGTAGGTTCCGTGGGCGTTGAGAACACGCTGCAAATTGCCGCGAAGTATGGCGCGGGTTTTCTTCACGCCTCCACGTCGGAGTGCTACGGCGACCCGCTTGAGCATCCGCAAAAAGAGACCTACTGGGGCAACGTGAATCCGGTGGGTCCGCGTTCGGTGTACGACGAAGCCAAGCGCTTTGGCGAAGCCATGGTGATGGCTTACCATCGCTCGCGCGGCGTGAATACGCGCATGGCGCGCATCTTCAATACTTATGGTCCGCGGCTGCATCCCGGCGACGGACGCGTCATTTCAAATTTTCTGATGCAGGCGCTGCGCGGTGAGCCGTTCACCATCTATGGCGACGGCCTCCAGACGCGGAGCTTCTGCTATGTTGACGATCTGATTGAAGGGATCGTGCGCCTGTCGCGCAGCGAGGAGCATCTCCCCGTCAATCTCGGCAATCCCGAGGAGTTCACGATCCTGGAATGCGCGAAGGCTGTGCTCGAAGTGACGGGCTCGAAGAGCGAGATGAGCTACGTCGAGCTGCCGGTAGACGATCCCACGCGCCGCCGGCCCGACATCACGAAGGCGCGCACTCTGCTCGGATGGGAGCCGCGTGTAGGGCTGAAAGAAGGATTGAAGAAGTCGCTGGAGTTCTTTCGCAGCAGGGCTGCGTAGAAGTGCGGCGCTCTACGCACATTTGTCAGCGGGACGGCTCGTAGGGTTCGGCGCGCAGAAGATTCGTGAGAATGCCGCGCTCGTCGGGGCTGAACTGATTCTGATAGCGTGCGGAGTTCAGCACTGTTGCTCGTTGATCGAGCGGCACCGAGCGCAGATCCTGAAAGGCGCGCTTGACCATCGCCTGGCGATCGGGCGGAAGCGCCATGAAACTGCGCCCGGCCTGACGCACCTGCATCTGATCCTGCGGCGACATGTGCTCCAGCATTTCGCTGCGCGCCAGGCGGCGCTCGCGCTGATCTTCCGGCATCTGATTCAACTCGTGCAACTGCTGCACGAGGCGCTGCTGTGTCTGAGCCGGCAGCCGATTGAAGCTGGGATCGTTGCGCAGCAAACGTTCCTGATCCTGGACGGGAAGGCCCTGGTGCTGATTAAGCCAGTCGCCTAAATGCCCGGGAGGCGCAGCGCCGGGATAAAGATTTCCTGGACGATTTGAACCCGGATAAGTTGAACTGGGATAATTCGCGCCAGGATAAGCGGGGCGGTCGTAGTCCGGCGTTGGAGTGCCGGGGCGGCCTCCATATGCAGGGTAATCAGATGCGGGGTAACCGGGAGCCGGGCGTTGCGCGGGATTATATTGCGGGCTCTGCTGGTACGGCCTCTGCTGATTCTGATACGGCCGCTGTTGCGGCTGGTACTGCCCTTGCGGATTCTGATAAGGCCTTTGCTGATTCTGATTCGTCCGCTGCTGATTCTGGTAAGGCCGTTGTTGTGGCCGGTACTGCCGCCGATTCTGGGCCCTGTTTGGCCTTGCCTGGAGCTGGGCATAGCGGAATCGCCCCATCGCCGCTCGACGATCGGGTCCGCGCTGGGCGGAAACTGAAACCGCGGTCAGACAAAGGAACGAGCAGAAAAACAGGACCGCAGCGGCAATCGCCGCCGGACGCATTCTTTCCGCGTTGGAAGTCCTGTTCACAAGTCGATCTCCAAAGAGGCTCCGAATCGGCTCCGAGCTTGCCCTCTCGGCGTGCGGCTCCCGGCAAGCGGCCGAAATATAAAACTTCAATCTCCGTTCTGGTTGCCGGTCAGCGCTTCCATCTGATCCAGCACCTGCGCATTGCTATCCAGCGTTTGCAGGTCGTGCACCACAGCGGCATTCTGGCCAGGCTGTTGCGCCGGCTGCATCCAGTCCGTTACACCCAGATAAGTACCGCCGCCCACGAGCAGCATCACAGTAAGCGCCATGGCCGCCAGCGGACGCACATGCAATCCCGGCCCATACGCCACGGTTGCGCGCAGACGCGCAATGGCGCCGGCAAACCAACCGGCCGGCGCGGCCTCGCGCTCTTCGCGCATCCTGGCGCCGAGCCGCGTCATGAAGTAAGGGCTTGGCTGCGGGAGCCTTCCAGGCATCCAGCAACTGCATGGTCGCCTTCAGCTCTTCGAGCTCGGCCTGGCAATCCTCGCACTCCGCAACATGCGCTTGAACCTTGGCAGGCAGCCGGGCTCGGATCGAGCAGCACGTTCGGCCAGCTCAGCATCCATTCCCGCGCAATTTGTCTTCATCTGTTTCATAATTTCCACCCCACTTTCCGCCGGTCGATTTCTGCTTTGGCTCCGGCTTCTTTTCACTCATGCCTTCAAACAAAATCCTTCAGCTTGTCCCGCAGCGTCTGGTAGGCGCGAAAGAGCAGCGACTTGGTTGCCGACTCGCTCAGCTTCAGCACTTCTCCGATCTGCCGGTAATCCATCCCCTGGTACTTGTGCATCAACACTGCCATGCGCTGCCGCTCGGGCAGCGCCATCACGTGACAGCCGAATGGCGGCCATGCGCTCATCGCGCATCAACTGCTGCTCCACCGACGGCTCATCGTCGGCCAGATCGGGAGTCGTGCCCGTCTCCTGGTCCGGCTGCGTCCAGATAAACCGTCTGCGCGGTCCGCTCGTGCCGGGTGTCGCGCGCATGGTTCACTGCCAGGTTGGTCGCGATCCGGTAGAGCCAGGTGGTAAATCTGGCCTCGGCCCGATAACTGCTCCTGGCACGATAGACGCGCAGAAACACTTCCTGCGCCAACTCTTCGGCAACTGCCTGGTTCCCGACCATCCGGTAGAGGAAGTGAATCATCGGCCGGTGGTACTTTTGTCGCCAGGTAATTAAAACCGGCCTCGTCGCCCTCGGCCACGCGCAGCATAATGGCTGCGTCGCTTGTGGGGTCCAGTTCCTCCCGCAGGCGCCACACGCTCGGGTCCGGAGTCGCGTCCGGCCGAAGTGCCGAACCCGCGCCCAACGCCGGACCGTTAAGGACCATCGTTGCCATATCTTCTGGAACCCCATCCGGGCCGGAAGGTTGCGCCCCGTAAGCGGTTTCTTCGCCTGGATTTCCGTCCTCCGGGCCGTCTTCCGGACCCTCTTCGCCGGGGTCTGGCTGGGTGGCCTGGGCGAGCGCAACGGCAGCGGAGTCGACCCGAGTCAGTCGGACGGGTAATCGGACGGCGTTGGTTCCGAAAAAGGGGCCGAAAATGGGGCCAAAAACAGTCCGCAGCGCCGCTTCCCAGTTGAACGGGAGCTCGCTCTCGGGATGAATCGAAAGGCGAATTGAACGCGCTCTCATCAGCATGGTTTGCCTGACTTCTGGCCCTCGCGTGCTCCGCCCCAGTGCTGCATTGGTTTGGCCGTAAAGCCCTGCTGGTGTTACTCTACCCTACGGGATGGCGTTTGTGACGCCGTCCAGCGGACGTGGAACCGGACCGGTTCAGTGTTTGGAATCCGGTGGCCGCGGATGGAAATTGGCGCGAGATCGGCGTCCCGGCTGCGACTTTTCGGCTCTTGACCGGTGGCCGGCACCGGAAGGTCCAACCGAACCCCTCCAATGCCTTTTCTGGGCGCTTAACTCAGCGGTAGAGTGTCACCTTCACACGGTGGAAGTCGTAGGTTCGAATCCTACAGCGCCCACCATATCAGTCGTTTAGAGGCAACTTCGGCTTCAAACTCCAGGCTAGAAGGAACCAGCACGAGCCTCAGGCGTCGGGGACGGGCTTCAGGCCCGCCGTTCGCGCGGGCGCGCGCGGTGATAGAGCGTGAGAGCGCTCCATGCGTATTGCAGCCACCAAAACGCGGCGAGGTGGATCGGGAGCATGGAAACCTCTCGATAAAGATGCCACGCGTTGATTGCGCCAACCAGCTTGTTGGCTGACCGGCTCTTTCGCGAAAGGCGATAGCAGGCCAGGTCCACGGGCAGCCGGTGACCGATGTGGCCTTCACGGATGATTTGTCCCCAGAGACAAAAATCCTCGGCGCGATACGGCGCGATGGGGGGAAATCTGAACAATGGAATCCGCCTTCTGTCGATGACGATAGACACGCATCCTCCGGTGCCGCGGCGGGTGTGCAGCGTGCGCCAATCGAGTTTCTCCGGCGTCTTGATGAGCGCGCCGACTCGCAAGCCATCATGGGACATATGCCGATAGTCGTGGTAGATGAAACCGTAGCCCCGCGAAGTCATCCAGGCGACGGAGCGAGCAAGCTTTTCAGGATGCCAAAGATCGTCGGCATCGAGAAATGCGATGAAGCGGCCGCGAGCGGCATCGATGGCCAGGTTGCGCGCCGAAGATGGGCCCATGTTCCTCGGCGCGCGAATCAGCCGGAACCGTGGGTCATGTAGAACTGCGGCTTCGGCGATCGCGACGGAGTCGTCAGAGGAGCCATCGTCGACCAGGATCTGCTCCCAGTCAGTCAAAGTCTGCGCGCGCACTGAGTCCAGCGTCTCCCTGAGCCAGGGAGCTGCGTTATAAACCGGCGTGATGATGGAGACAAGCGGCATGTGTTTGCTTTCTGCCGGCACGACTTGCTTTCCGGTTGCGGATTCCGTCCCTTGCAGATGGGTGGCCGATCCAGCCGATTCGCATCCGGGAATCATCGAACTTCCGGGAATCATCGAAATCGATTTCATGAGGCTTCCTCTTTGGGCGAGGAGATTGACGGGCCTTTCCGCCAGACCGGGACAGTGAAGAAGGCGAACGCCGCGACTGCGGGAATGAAGTCCGGCCCTGTGAGAAAAAGAAGAATCGCAGCGGCAACCAACGCCAACGGTCGTAAGGGAACACCGCGGAGCGGAAAACTGTGTCGAAGGATGTACCAGAGCCAAACGATTCCAAAAACGCTGCCGTAACCAACTACCAATGGCAAGACGCCCATCGGCTCGAGCACGATTCCCCCGAAAAGCATCGGAGGCGTGTACACCCGGGGAAACTGGCCGAGCGGGGCCAGAATCTGCGTGAAGCGCGCCATTTCGTTGTTCGTGCTGCTGGTCATGCCGTTAATGAGCAGATCGGACTGAAGCTCTACCAGCCTGGCCGATCGCGCGAAGATGAAGAGGAGGGCCGCGCCGACGGGAGCGGATGCGACGAGCGCATAGCGCCTGCGGGCAGTTGTCGCGATGCAGCCGATGCTGAGAAGCACCAGAAGGATCAGTGCATAGACAGATTTATTTACGGCAGCGAGAGTCAGGAACAGGGCCAGCACGCGCCAGCGTCGCGACGGCCGCTGAAGAATTGCGACGAGAGCGAAGGCTGCTCCCATGACCGCCGCTCCCGACGGCTCCGATGCCCACCCCTGCACTCCGTGAACTCCGAATTCGTCGTATGGTGTCCCCGAGTAACGAGGCACGATATTGATCAAGGCACCCGTGAGCCATCCCGGCAGGACGGGAAAGAGCTGCATATCCACGGTTTGCGCAATGGAGAAGCCGACGAAAATCTGCAACGTCCGATAGGCGAGATTGGGCGGAAAAAGATCGCGGTTTCTCTCGCGAAGATGCTGCGTAAGATTGAGAACAAAAATCAAGGGGACGATACCAACCGCCAGTCGTAACGGCGCCGTCTGACTTCCCCAGAGGAATGCCGCGCAAAGGGCGGGCAGAGCGAGCAGGATCGGCCACTTTTCGCGAAAGGTAACTTCGGGCAACAAGATCGCCGCGAGAAATACCGGCAGGAAGTTGACTTCCACCTTGCTGTCAGGGTCGACCAATGTGTAATTGAAGTAGGGCCACACAAAACAGAACGCCACAAGCAGGCGAGCAAGGGCCAATCGCGCTGCCGGAAATGTCAGCTCCCGCGTTGCGTCCAGCATCTGGCGTGGGTTCACCGGCGACTGATCTGCTTGCGTGGAGTTAACCTGCGCGGCGTTCAGTTCCGCCCGGCTCATAGGATTGCCTCAGCGAGTTCAGCCGCGTGCGCGTTGCTGCAGCAATCGACCTCCAGGTAGGCATGAGCGATGGAGCGCGAAGAGTAGGCAGCAAGCGATATCTCGGCCGGCGCAGCGGCGAGAGCGCCGCGCAGAGCGCGGGCGACCGGTTCGCTGCCCTCGCCGGAATAGAGGTGGATTGTGCTGCCGATCAACTCCGGCGCAATCTCTACGCCTCCGCCGCAGGCGGGCATCACCACGTATGCAACCCTGGCTGAGGGCCTCAAGATAGGCGATTCCGAGCGCTTCGGTCTCGCATCCGGAGACGAAGACCTTGGTGCGGCGCAGCCACGTTCGCACCTCGCTCGGCGGCACTTGCCCGGCAAGCACGATTCGCGAATTGCCGCAGGCCGCGGCTTCCACCAGAGGGCGAAGCTCGCCATCTCCGACAATCGCTGCGCGCAGCTCCGGATGTTCTTCGAGCACTGCGAGCATGGCGGGAAGAATCCGCTCCAGCCCCTTCGATGGGTGCAGCCGCCCGGCAAAGGTGATGCAGTCGCGCCCTTCCCAACCGCTTGCCCGTGTCCGCAAGAAACGCATCGTTGAGCGGATTGTGTATCACCGCGTCGACGCGGAGGTTGAAAATGGTCCGGAGGTGAATGGCGGAGTAATACGAGACCGCGACCAGCTGCGCGAACCAACCGGCGACTTTGAACGACGCCGTCACTCCCAAGGCTTTCATCCAGCCCTGAACATCGGGCCGCGGAAAGCCGTGCGCGACGCAGATCGCGCGCCTGGAAAACGGCGCGGCGAACACCGCGGTGGTGCTCAGAATCTTCAGCACCCGCGGGTCGCGCAGGTCACGCCAGCGAGCGAAGATGCGCGACGGCGAAACAATCTCGGCGGATATGCCAAGCGCGGCGAATCCTTCGGCGAGCGTTTCGGCAAAGCTCGAGACGCCGCCAACTTCATGGCCACCGGTGATCAGAATTCTGGACGGATATTCGCGTTTGATCATCTTCTTCCACGAATGCTTATTGCGCGCAGCCCGGAATTACGGATGGCCCAGAGGCGGCGGTTCGGCATCGCGTCACACTAATTCGTTCTCGCCAACGGATCGGAAAATGCCTGCGCTTCCTTTTCCGGACGCGCCTCGGCAGGGCAGGACTCTTCTGCGTTGTGAAGGTCTTCGACGCCCCGGGACGGGATGCGGCCGGAGAAGAGAAAATCGCGCGTGTCTCCGTCGACCGATCCGTTGCGCATCCAGCGGTTCACCTGGTCCGATCCCACCGGAGTCTGTCCCCGGTCGAGCATATGGCAGCTGTAGCCGCGATCCCAAAACATCGCAAAGGTTTCAGCAAAACTCGAATTCGTGCCGCCGGGAATGACTTCGCCGCGGAACAGAATCTCTACGAGCCAGGTTGGTTTGGGAACTCGATCCAGCGTGCCAACTGCTCCCGCCAGAACCTCGAGCTCAAATCCCTCGACGTCCAGCTTGATGAGCAGCCTCTTGTTGCCGAATCGGCCATTCACGAGCGCGTCGAGGGACGTGATCGGTACGAGCGTCGATTGTGCTTCTCGCGCCTGGGCCCAGCCAGGCAGAAAGGAGGCGATGCCGCCATAGCCGTAAATGCGCCCGAGTCCAGGCGTCTGCGCCAGGCCCATGGGAAACACTTCGACATTGCGAAGTTGGTTGTCCCAGAGGTTTCGATAGAGATAGTTCAGATTGCGGGGAAGCGGCTCGATGGCCACAGTCTGTTTGCCGCGGCTGGCGGCCAGACAGGAATAAATACCGACGTTAGCTCCGATGTCGACAACAACGTCGTGGGTTTCAAGCAAGGAAAGAAAGGCCGAAATCTCGTCGCCTTCCCACCCCGCAGCTGCAATTGCGGGATCGCCAGCCAGGGTGAAGCCGTAGGGCGTCTGGATGGCGCGGCGGCGGCTGGTTGCGTCACGCAAAACGCGGTACGACCGTCCCAGCGGGGGAGCGAAAGTGTCGACCGCCTTTCGATATCTAGACAAGAACATTGTCGACTCCCGGGGCCGAACTCAATTGGGAAGCGAGAGCTGGTAGCGCCAGATAACTGCGGCGCGCACGCGTGAAGATAACAAGCGCCGAGGGCAGCGCGAAGCCAGCGGTCGCGGAAAGATAGCTGAAAGCCGCGCCTGCGCCGCCCCAGCGGCGCGCGGTGAGCGCGACCAGCAACAAAGTGAGCGAGGATGCAATCAGCGACTGAACGAGGAAGGGCTCTTTCTTGAAAGAACGCAGGAGCGTGGCCATGCTCTGGATGGCGCAATTAGCACCGGCGGCCAGGACTAGAACGGCGAAGATTTTCGGAGAAACAAGCCGCGCAGCCAGACGAGGAGCGAAGAAGGGAAGCACCGCCGCTCCCGCGCACGCGCAAATGGCCATGGTGGCAAATGCAGAGAGCGATTGCGCCTGCGCGCGGCGGAAGAGCCGGTCGAGTTCCGCAAATGCGCGACGCGCGATCATGTTTCCGAATGGCGTCGACTTGGTCGAAGTCCAGGCCAGCGCGAGAACGGTCATATACCCCGTGATGCTCAGCGTCATGCCCATTCGTCCGGCCTCGACCGGGCCGCGCACCGCGAACAGAATGGGGATAAAGACCGAGGCGGTGAAGTAAGAACACAGCGAGCTCACCCCGATGCGCCATTGGAAGGGCCATACCTCCTGGTTCCAATCAATGACTGCCTTCGCGTTTCGATGGCGGAGCAATCCGGCCAGCAGTTGGCGGTGCCCGGCGATATACACTAGCCCGGTTATGCATTGGCCCGCAATCGCCAGTGCAGGCGAATAAAGGCCGTGATGCATCAGCATCGGCGCCCATGCGCATAGAGCGACCGTGACAGCTTGGCGGAAACGCAAGGCGGCCACTGCGCGCACCTGACCACAGCCCTCGAGAAACGAATAGAAAGGCATGCACCACAGACTGGCGGAACAGGCGAAAACAGCGCACAGCCACGGTCCCTGCCATGCGACCCGGGTTGGGCCGTGGGCCGAATAGTGAGAAAAGAACACAAGTCCCAGCGGCGCGAGCAGGAGCGCCATTACCAAGGCTGCCACGGTGTACCAACGCACGCTGAGTTGCAATGCAGAAGCCAGGCGAGCGCGCGCCACAGGATCGCCTGTCACGCTCCCGTCGGGGTGCAACTCCAGGTGCACGCACTCGTGCGCGGCCAGTTGCTGGATCACGAAGCAAAAGCCCAGTTCGAAGACGATTTGCAGCGACACCAGGCTGAGGAGCGTGTAGTAGTAGCCCTGCTCCACCGGACTTAACGAACGCACAATCAGCAGAACTGTTCCCGTGCTGCCGGCGATGCCGGTGAGCCGCGCCAGAAATTCATATGTGACCGCGCCGTCCATTCCCAGGGCTCGCAGCGCCTTCATTGAGCCTCTCCAATCCATCCTTGCTCGAGCACGGCAGTCCAGCAGCCTAAGCGCCGGCGCAGGCCGAGAGCGATCGAAACCAATTCCACAATCCACGCGGTTATCAGCGCCAGCGGAAGCGCAAAGACCAATCCAGCCAGGAAAATCCAGAGCCTGTAATGAGAACCGGGACGGTCAGGCGGAATAGCCGGATCGACAACCTGAACGATCGATCCCTGCCGTGCTTCGTCGACGCGCGCTACCTCATACTGGCGGGTCAGCAACTCGTACATCGCCTCGTGGAATTTCTCCTCGCGCAGCGCGCGTGCATATTCAAGGCCAGTCTGTGTCATCTTGCCCTTGGGCGCGATGAGGTCGCCCGTGGGGTGGTCGGTGTCCACATCCATGGCCGTCAGTTGGCCCTCCATGCCGCTCAACTCCTGCTCCGCGCGCGCCATGTCGGGGTTGTCACTGGTGGCAAACTCGCGCATGGCGCGAATCTCAACCTGCTTGGCTGCTATCTGTGCGCGCAGCAACGCCGCGGATGCAATCAGGGCGCGTGCCTGGCCGTCCAACTCGACAACGCCGGTGCGGTTTTCCGTGTCTTTCAAATTGTCTTCGGCGCGTTCCAATTCATCGCGCTCCTCATTCACTTCCCGCTCGAAGAACATGCGCCGCTGCGCGGCTTCTGTCAGCGCCAATTTCGCGGTAACTCGCTGGTACTCTTCCACCCATCCATTGGCAAGTTCCGCGGCTCGCTGCGGATCCCGATCGGTGACCGAGAGCCGAATCAAACCGTCCTTGAGGCCGGAGTCAATCGACGTCATCTTTTCCCAATGCGCGCGTGCTGAAGAGACATAGCGCTTGTGGTACTCGGCTTGAAGCTGGAAACGCTCAATCATCGCGTATTCCGTGGTGCGGCTCTTCAGCAGCGCTACCTGCATGTCATTGGGATTCTTCACGCCAAGTCCGCCGCCGCCCATCGACGCCAGTGCGCCCAGGTTGCCCAACTGGGCCAGCATGGCGGCGCTCGATGAGCCACCTTGCGGAGGCATGATAGCGACCGTCGCGGTGTAGAGACTCGGCAACAAAATCGCCACCACCGATACGAACAGAATCAATGCAACTGTCTCCGCGAGCACCAGTTTCCGGCGGCGCAGCGCGGTCTGAAGCAGCGACCGGAGCGCCGGGAGGAGCTTTGCGTTGACGCCGTCATCCGGTCTTTGAGTTTCCGTGGACACGCTTGCCTTTCTCCTAAGTCGATTGCGGCAGGTTGAACGCGCTTCTTCCGTGCCAGGAAGATCGATTCTTCGCCTGATGACGGGTTCGAAAGCTGGGCCTAGATTACCGGTGGGCGAGAGTGACACTAACCATGAAATGCCGCGGATTGATGTGCGGATTTCAATTATGGGAATTTCCTCAGGAAGAGTCTGGAATCGGGAAGAGGACAAAGACAGTCCACATTTTTCGCGATGCGCTTCAATTGCGATGCGGGAAAATTGATCCGCATATGAGAAACAATTCATTACCGAGCTCAACCCGGCTTTATCGGTCTTTTTGTGGCGTGGCCGTCGCCACGGTTCTAGCTTTTTGTCCGTGGACGCTACATGCGCAATGCTCGGACGATACCGATCCGAACTCCCTCGCTTGCCAGATTGAGGATTCAGGCAATTCGTCAACCAAAACGCAGGAAGCTCCGGCTGTCTATAGTCTTTCCGAGCCAGTCCAGGGTCAGCCTCGTGCTGACGTCTCCAGTGAAGCCTCGGCAGTTGGCAGCCTCGCTGCCGGCTCAAGCTATACGGAACAACGGCCCCCGCGAGAAGGGCTCGATGTGTCGCGCTCGCGTGGACTGCCTCCAGAGCAGCCCACGGAGTTTCAGCGCTTCGTGACTGCAACCACTGGCGAGATGCTGCCCATTTACGGAATGGGACTGTTTACCGATCGGCAGGTTACATTCGCGCCGGTCAATAATGCTCCATCTCCGGCTGATCTCATATTGAGCGCTGGGGATGAACTTCAAATACGTATTTGGGGCCAAGTTAACTTCAGCGCCAATCTACGCATCAGCCGTTTGGGCGATATTTATCTGCCCAAAGTCGGAGCCGTCCACGTGGCGGGTTTGACCGTTGCCGGGGCGCAGGATCATCTCCGCGAGGCGATGGAACGCATCTATCGTAATTTCGAGCTGACGTTAGATCTCGGCGAGATTCATTCGATCCAGATCTACATTACTGGCCTGGCGCGGCAGCCAGGAGAATACACGGTCAGCGCGCTCAGCACCCTGGTCGATGCCGTGTTCTCGAGCGGCGGCCCTTCGTCTTCTGGCTCCATGCGGCACATGCAGCTCAAACGGGACGGTAAGGTCGTGACCGACTTCGACCTCTATGAACTGCTGGTCAAAGGAGACAAAACGGGTGACGTGCAACTGCAGCCGGGCGATGTGCTCTACATCCCGCCCGCTGGGCCGCAGGTTGCGTTACTAGGCAGCGTGCGCCAGCCGTGCATTTTTGAGTTGCGGGAGGAAGAGACGCTTGGCGGTTTGCTCGAAGCTGCCGGGGGCACAACAGTAATGGCGGCAAGCTCGCGCATCTCGATCGACCGCATCGCCGATCATGCACAGCGCATTGCCTTCGAACTTGCGGACAATCCGGAGGGGCTCGCGGTGAAGTTGGCCGATGGCGACATTGTGCGCGTCGATGCGATCACCTCAAATTATCGCGACACCGTTACGTTGCGCGGATCGGTCGCCAATCCGGGCCATTTTCGCTGGCGCGAGGGAATGCACTTGAGCGATCTTATCCCCGATCGCGACTCACTGCTGTCGCGCGGTTATTGGTGGCGCCGCACACAGCTGGGACTTCCGGCGCCCGAGTTTACTGCTGCGGCCGATGAAGAAACCTCTCCCGGATACACACCGGGCGATGCGCAACACAGCGGACTCCGTTCCATCGCCGGCGGTCTTAAGGCAGTGAATGACGGGCCAAACCAGGGCGCGGTCGGCCCGGTTGCCGCCCTGCCGAGCCCAAGCGGAGAGACCGATTGGGACTACGCAGTTATCGAGCGGCTCGATCGAACCACGATGACTACCTCGCTGATCCCTTTCGATTTGGGGAAGCTGGTGCTCGACCACGATGCCGCGCAGGATATCGCTCTCCAGCCGGGTGACGCCGTCACTATTTTCTCGCGGAAGGATCTTGAGCTGCCGGTCGATCGACGGACCAAGTATGTGCGCCTTGAAGGAGAGATTGTCAAAGCCGGCGTTTACAGCGTTTTCGCGGGAGAAACGCTGCAATCGCTCGTGGAGCGCGCCGGCGGACTGACGCCGAAAGCCTATCTCTATGGCGCCGAGTTCACGCGCAAGAGTACTCAGGCACTCGAGCAACAACGGCTGGACGAATATGCCGATCATCTTGAACATCTCGTTGAGCGGAATGCGATCTCGAGTATGGAAGGTCAAACCGGGCAAAGCGGCGGTCAAAGCGGCGCGCAGAGTCCGATGATGTCGGCGAACCAGAGCCTGGTTTCGCGCCTGCGCCAGTCGCGGGCGACGGGTCGGATCGTGCTCAACCTTGCTCCCTCAAGCGAAAGCGTTAGCAGTTTGCCGGAGATGGTTCTGGAAGATGGGGACAGGCTGGTGATTCCATCTCGGCCTGCGACGATTCAGGTCATCGGTGCGGTCTTCAATCAGAATGCATTCCTCTGCGACGAGAACGCCACGGTGGGCAGGTATTTGCGCCTAGCCGGAGGGCCCGCCCGCGAGGCGGACCGCAACCAGATCTTCGTCTTGCGTGCTGACGGTTCGGTGGTGCACCGCGGCAGCGGGGCTTCAATTTTCGAGGCTTCCTCGCTGGACAATGTTCGCCTCTATCCGGGCGACACCATCGTCGTGCCGGAGAAGATGATCCGGCCGTCAGGACTGAGCACGCTCGCAAATTGGACGCAGATATCGTCTCAATTGGCCTTGGGCGCCGCCGCACTGGATGTGGTGAAATGACGCGCCTCGCCCACATAAGCGTTTCCTCATAATTCGCCTTCAAAAACGACACCCCGATTGCCACGAAGCTGGGTGCACCTTCAGGCAGCGAGTCCCAGTGAATGGTTCGCCGCGCGAATGCTGCGCCGGCGAATGGCTTGTTAGTTGACCGGATCTCTCCGTCTGAGCAGCAAGTCCTTTGAATTTCTTAATAGAGGTTGACCCATGCAGTCTTTTGACGGCCGTCAAGGCCGGGAACTCGTTCTTTCTTCTTTTCCTGCTTCGATTCAGTGGAACCTTGTTCCTCTAAGTGCGCGCATCGCAGAGGCTTCTTTTGACGCGGATCCAGCTCTCGAATTGAGACCGGATTCTCCGTCTACAAGCAAATGGAGCGTCTCGCTGGCTAAGCGCTGTTTCGACGCAGGCGTTGCGCTACTGGTGCTGATCTCTCTTGCTTTGCCGATGATGGCCGTGGCGATCCTGATCCGGTTATTCGGGCATGGGCCGGCGCTCTTCGTCCAGAAGCGCGTGGGCCGCGGAGGAAAGCTGTTTTCCATTTACAAATTTCGCAGTATGGGCCCTTCAGCAGGCGAGGCGCCGGGTCCTGGCCTTACGCAGGATGGCGACAGCCGCATAACGCCCCTCGGCCGTATTCTTCGCAAATTTAAAATTGATGAGCTGCCGCAGTTTTATAACGTTCTCCGCGGCGATATGAGCCTGATCGGCCCGCGGCCAACGCTGCCACAATATGCCGCTATTCTCAATATGCCTTTCCGGCCCGGAATCACCGGTGCAGCGACTCTAGCATTCCGCAGGGAAGAGGAAGTGCTTCGTCACATCCATCCCGCGCTCCTCGATGCTTTTTATGACCGGCACATTCGCCCGATGAAGGCGATCCTCGATGTCGACTACATGGCACATGCGACTCTTCTGTCGGATATGCGCATGGTTGCGGAGACCTTCAGGGCCTGCATCGTGCCCGCGACAGATCGCGAGCTTTCCATCACCCGCGAAGCCGGCGAACTGCGCAACATCGATCCTTCGGCCTTTTCGAACTCCAGCAAGGATCAAACGCTCGAAGAGAGATGATCGTCGACTGCGGAGTTTCTTATGAAGTCCCCCACGTCGCCTCGCGCTTTGATCTGGCGCGAATGACCAGCAACAAAATCAGCGGATAAATTCCACCGTCCTGCCGGTGTCAGCCGCTCCGCGCGAAATCTCCTTATTCCGGCGCACCAGTCCGGCCCTCTGGGGGTGCTCCGCGCGGCAACGGAGAATTTGATGGCTAAGTCTGCCGGTTCGGTTATATTTGCTTGTTAGCGTTATCGCGCTGCGATTGCAGCTGTAGCCTGGCGAGCGATAATCTGGCCAAAGACGACAAGTTTTTGGAACTGCGTGCGCGCCGGAATGCGAAGGGATAAACCGTGAAACGAATTGTTCATGTTGTTGCACTCATCATTGTTGTGGCAATGGCAATTCCTGCCATTGCAAAGGGAGAAACGAAGATGTCGATTTGGGGTAAAACCGCGGATGGAACTCCCGTCCCGATCTACACGCTGACCAGCGGGCAGATTGAAGTGAGAGTCACGGCGTACGGAGCGCACCTGGTGAGCGTAAAGGCCCCGGATCGCACGGGCAAAGATGGCGGACGTTGTGCTGGGATACGATTCGCTTGCAGGTTACCTGGCAGATAACAAGACGTATCTGGGCGGCATTGTAGGACGCTACGGAAACCGAATCGCCGGCGGAAAGTTCACGCTGGACGGAAAAACCTACCAGATTCCTTTCAACGAACGGCACCAATGCGCTGCACGGCGGGCCGAAGGGATTCAATCAATATGTGTGGCAAGTCGCACGAAGTGCCTGACGGCGTCGAGTTCACGCTCGTCAGCCCGGACGGCGACATGGGATTTCCCGGAACGCTGACCGCGAAGGTGCGCTATACGCTCAAGGGCGATACGCTCCGCATCGATTACTCCGCCACCACCGACAAACCCACCGTGGTGAACCTGACCAATCATGCGTACTACAACCTGCATGGCGACGACCAAGGCAACATCCTGGATCAGCGGATTGAGATCAATGCCGATCGCTACACGCCGGTGAACAAGAGCCTGATCCCGACCGGCGAGCTGGCGCCGGTTGCCGGAACGCCGATGGATTTCCTGAAGCCGGAGGCGATTGGAGCGCGCATCGATGCTGACAATGAGCAACTGAAGATCGCGGGCGGCTACGACTTCAATTGGGTCGTGAACGGCAAGCCCGGCACACTGCGACTGGCGGCAGTTGTCACAGATCCCGTGAGCGGGCGCAAGCTGACGGTCGAAACGACGGAGCCAGGCGTGCAGTTCTACTCCGGCAATTTTCTCGATGGACGCTTTCACGGGACGGCACGGCGTGAAGTATGAAAAGCACGCCGGGTTCTGCCTGGAGACGCAGCATTTCCCGGATTCGCCGAACCATCCGGATTTTCCGAGCACGGTTCTCCGCCCCGGCGAGACCATGCACTCCACGACGACGCTGCACTTTTGGCGTGGTGAAGTAGATTCGGCGAGTTTGCATCCGAAAAAATGCCGCCGCGAGCTCGCTATCTCGCGGCGGTTTGCTTTTTGAACCAGCCCAGGCCGTCAGATGTGTCACCGGCAGGAATGTACTCGCAGCCGATCCAGCCTTCGTAGCCCAGCTCATCGATCAGATCAAAGAGATAGCTGTAGTTCACTTCGCCAGTGTCCGGTTCGTGGCGCTCTGGCACTCCTGCAATCTGGAGATGGCCGACGCGGGTCTGCTTTGCGTCCGCGAGATATTTTCGAATCCTGATGGCCAGATCGCCCTCTTCCACCTGGCAATGAAACAGGTCCATCAGAATTTTCAGATTGGGAGCCCCGACTTCAGCCACGATGGCGTGCGCTTCTTCCTGGCGATTGAGAAAAAAGCCCGGGATGTTGCGCAGTGCGATTGGCTCGATGAGCAATTCAATGCCGGCCGAGTGTGCCCGCTCCGCCGCCCAGGCGAGATTCGCGGTGTAGACGCCGAGCAGCTGTGCGCGATTCGCTCCTTTGGGAGCAATGCCCGCCATCGCGTGTATCCGCGGGCACTCGAGCGCAAGTGCGTATTCGAGCGCGCGGAGAAATCCATCGCGGAACTCCTGCTCACGGCCGGGCAATGCCGTGATGCCGCGCTCACCGGCCTTCCAGTCGCCGGGAGGGGAATTGAAAAGAACCTGGCGCAGGCCGTGCTCTTTGAGCAACGCAGCCAGCGTTGCCGCCGGGATATTCGTACGGAAAAAGGTACTCGACGGCCGTGAAGCCATCGCGCGCGGCAGCGGCAAAGCGATCGAGAAAGCTGTGCTCCGTGTACATCATGGTCAGGTTGGCGGCAAAACGAGGCATGGCATTCACTCCATCAATTGGTCGCTGGTGAATCTCAATCGCTTTTTCGGGCGGTGCTGGGCGGCGCATCCTTATTGTCACGCAGAATAGAGGGCCGCAACTTCGTAATCCGCGACTGAAGGAATGGTGAACTCAACCGAATCGCCCGTGGCGTGGAATGGAATGTCGCGCTCGGCTCGCAGCAGTTCGACGCGCGTGACGCGACGGCCTGGCGGGAAGCTTGAAGCGGACCTTCTGCGCTCCGATGGGATAAAACTCGCTGAACCATCCGTGATGCGCGTTGGGATTGGTGTAGTTCAGCACATGAACGGCGAAGCCCGGCTCCGTCTCCCACGCGAAAATCTCGACCAGCCCCTTGCCCTCCACGCTGACCGGAGCCGTGCGCCAGCGACCCAGCGAATCGTGTTCTGCGAGCAGGCGGCTGAGGTCGGTTTGACCTGACAGCCACATCGTCGGCTCGATGTCGCCGGGGAAGTAGGCCAGGCGGCTCACGCCACTCTCGCGCAGCACCACGGCCGGCTCATTGGTGTGCGGAATGGGCGGATACGAAAGCTCCGGCGGATATGCGGTGTAACCGGGCACGACGGTGAGCACTGGATTGTCGACCGGCTTCAGCGGCAAGCGAAACTCCGCGCCGGCAATCCAGTGCGTGTCGGTGAATCCGTCGAGAATCGGGTGCGGACGCTCGATGCGCGCCATGTAGGGATTCGCGTTTCCCAGCCGGCCGATCACCGGACCTGCCGCGTGGATGCCGAAGACATCGGCCAGCCCGAAGTCCGCGCGGCGCTCATTGCGCTCGTTGTACATGCTGGTCTCAAACGTCGCCAGCAGCGAGCCGCCCTGGTTTACGTAGTCGCGCAACTGCTGGCACTGCTCGTCGCTGAGCAGCGCGGTGTTGGGCAGAATGAGAGCCGCGTATTGTCTTGATCCGTTCCAGTTGCAGGCGGTCTTCGTGAACGAAGTCGAAGAGAAATCTGCCTTCGAGCAGCGCGGAATACATCGCATCCATATACTGCTGCATCGATCACATCGCGTGGCGGCTGATAGAAGAGCTGCGTCCGCTGCCCCATCACGACGCCGATATTGGCGATGGTGCGCTTGTTCACCCAATGCGCGTCGTGCCGCGCCGTCCACTGGAAATAATCGCGGCCGATCTTCTCCCAGCGCAGATCTTCGCCGAGGCCGTTCTCTCCGCCCACGACGTGGTAGTAGGGAACCATTCCGCTGGCCAGCGTCTGGCTGGTCCAGATCACGGCTTCGGCAGCCGACTTGGTCACCTCGCGCCAGCGAATCGGCCCGGTCGTATATGCGCCCGTCAGATTGGTGGCCATCTTGCCGTCGAGCACGGCGTTGCACACGCGCCCCTGCTGCGCCGCGCCCCAAACTGGCGCATCTCCTCTGTTGCGGCCCTGATTGTCGCCCTGAAACCACTCACTGATCTCGCCCAGTTGCGCGAGATTCGGCGTGGCGTGAAAGCCGCCGCCCATATTGGTGATGTAGAAGCTCGATGCCTTCTTGTCTTTCGCGATCGAATCGTAGAGCTTCCAGAGCTTGGTGAACCGCTCATTGAATTTGTCCCAGTAAGCGGGAGTCTTTGCCGGCGGCAACTGGCGGCACTGATCGCAATAGCACACCGGCAGCGTGAACGACGGCCAGCCATTTGTGTAGTGCGCGTCCACGTCGTAGCGCGAGTTGACTTCGCGCATGACGGCGGGAAAATAGTCGGTCATGTACGTCGAGAACATGCACGTCTGAAAAAGCTCGGGAGCCTCAGCCGATGGCCAGCGGCTGCCATGCTCATCGCGCATGAACCATTCAGGATGCGCGGCCAGCGCGTCGCCCCAATTCAGATCGGGGCTGTAGCGCGCTACGGTATGCAGGCCGCGCTTCTTCGCCGCGTCATTCAAATCGCCTGTGAAGTCGCGCCCATTCAGGTATTTTGCGGGCCGATGGAACGGCACTTTGCTCGGATAAAACGCGACAATTCCGGTCACGCTGACGAAGACCGCGCCGACCTTGGCGCTGGCCCAATAGTCGGCCCACGCTTCTACGTCGAGAACCGCCGGATCGTGCTCGGTAATGTTCGTTTGGCCAATGCGCCGCAGCTTCTTCTGCCAGGGAATGTCCGCCGCAGGCGGTTGCGACGCGGCAGAGCCTGTTGCGGGCGCCGATGCAGGCGGACTCATGGCGAAGGATTCCGCCGCGCGAACCAGCGGCACAGTTGCCGCAGCGGTTTTCAGAAATCTGCGCCGATCAAAAGTGAACATGGAGTGACCAGAGCCTCCGTTGCAATCTTAATGGTTGATCGATGCGCGAAAAATGCTGACAGGCCGAGCTATTTTCCGCGCGCGTTCAATTCGCCCAGCACTTTCTTCAGATCGTCGAGCTTCTGTCCGGCATCGGCAAGTTTGCCTTCCGAGGTCAGGCGCTGATAATCGGCGAAGTCCTGGCTTGCCTGACTAATGAGCGCGCTGGTGCTGGTTCCGGGTTGCGCTGTGGCCGAAGGTACTGTCGCCCCCGTGCCCCCGCTTGTGCCGGCCCCCGTGGTCGGCGGCGTCTCGCCGTTCGGTGAGCGACGGCGCCTCCGATCCGAAGAGCGAACTCAATGCGGCCTCAAAGGTCGGCCCGTAAGCGAGGCGATCCTGCAGCGCCAGCACGACGAGCCGCAACTCCGGCATGGGGCTCTGTTGCGCCTGCAGGTAGATCGGCTCTGCGTAGAGAAGTGCCTGCCCGCAGGGAATCACCAGCAGGCTGCCGCGGATCACATGCGAGCCTTGCTGATTCCAGAGCGTGAGCTGGCCGGAGAGCTGCGCGTTCTGGTCGATGCGCGCTTCAATCTGCTGCGGGCCATCGACGAGGCGCGTCTTGGGAAAATCGAAGACCACCGCTTTGCCGTAATTCGCGCCGTCGCTGCGCGCGGCGATCCAGCCGATCAGGTTGTTGCGGTTCGTGGGCGTGAAGGGCAGAATCTCAACGAATTCCAGGCCGCTGGATTCGCCGGGCAGCGTCATCAGCACAAAGTTCGGCTGCATCTCCTGCGCCGATTGATCGCCCTGGCTCGATCCAGTTTCCGTGGCCACGCTCCATTGGTCTTCGCGGTTATAAAACACCTCGGGATCGGTCATGTGGTAGAGGCCGTATATGATCGGCCTGCAGGCTCAGCAGCGTCTCCGGATAGCGAACGTGCGCGCGCAGCCACGCGGGCATGGCGGATTCATCCTTGAACAATCCGGGAAAGATGCCGCGCCATGCGGCCAGGATTGGATCCTGGTTGTCGAACACGTAGAAGGTGACCGTGCCGTCGTACGCGTCGACCACAGCCTTCACGCTGTTGCGGATGTAGTTGACGGAATCGTTTCCGAGCGTCGACGGCGCCGAGTAAGGATAGCTTGACGGAAGAAGTGTAGGCGTCGATGATCCAGGAAAGACGTCCGTCCGCGCCGACCACAATGTATGGATCGTGATCGAAGGTGAGGAACGGCGCCAGCGTGGAAACGCGCGCCACCACGTTGCGCCGCATCAGCAGGCGGCTATCGGCAGTGATGTCGTCGCTGAAGGGAACCTTGGTCAGGTCGCCGCGATCGAAGGCCAGCAGCGCGCGGCGCAGAAAGCCGCCCATCTCAATGCCGCCGGTGCCTTCGTACGATGAAAGATTGTTGCTCTGGCCCTGCGGATAGTTGAACTCCTGCTGATGCGTCTTCACGTAGACGTCGGTGTCGGTCAGCTCGCCGAAGTAAATCTCCGGGCGCGTGACGCTCAAGGCCGGCACCGTGCTTTGCACCGGCATGTTGCTCAGGTAAAGAACGGGCAGACCCTCCGGCGAAAATCCGTTCACCGGATTCATGGTGATGCCGTAGCCGTGCGTGTAGATCAGCTTGTCGTTGATCCAGTTGCGGCTGCTCTCGGGCAGCTTGTCCACATTGAGCTCGCGCACGGCGAGCATCACCTGGCGCAGCGAGCCGTTGATCTTGTAGCGATCGATGTCGATGCCGGGAAAGTCGTAGTAGGTGCGAATCTCCTGCACCTGGCGCAGCGTGTCCTGCAGCGCATTCACGTCCCACAGGCGAATGTTCTCGAGCGTGGCCTGATTGTGCTCCGGATCGACGGCGGCGACCGTGGTTTCGGCGGGAAACTCCTGCTGCGCAAAGCTGTCGAGGCCGTAGGCCTGGCGCGTGACGGCAATGTTGTCCGCGATGTATGGCCGCTCGCGGTCGAGCTGGTTGGGCTTGACGACGAAGGTGCTCACATACCATCCGGCGACCCCGGCCACCACGTAGCAAACCACTGCGGGAGCCACGGCGGCGAGCAGCCAGCGCGCTTGCGGCCGGATCACCCCGGCGGCGATCGCGATCACCGCGCCCAGCGCCAGCGCAACGCTGATAAACAACATGCCGATGAGCGTGACGTGCGCGTCGGTGTAGGTCACGCCGTCGAAGATTGTGTGTTGCTCGAAGAGCAGATCGAAGCGGCCGACATACTCGCGAATGGCCAGCGCGAAAAGCAGAAAGCCGGCAGCGATCGAGACGCCGCGCCAGGGCAGGGAATTGGCGCCGCCGAAGCGACCGCCAAGCGCGCGCCCTCCGCCCGCGGCGATGAGGAAGAGCACGGCGAGAACGCAGACCAGCACCGCCAGCGTCAGCAGCCATCCGGCGATCAGCTGCCATGCCGGCAGCGTGAAGAGATAAAAGCCGAGCGGGCGATCGAAAATGGGATCGGCCAAGGTCGGCGGTGTGCGGCGCGTACCAGTAGAGGGCCAGCGTTGGCCACTGCGCCTCCATCGCAAAGCCGGTTGCGATCGAGATCAACAACGCGGCAATGACGGCGATGATGTGCAGGAACTTCGCCACCGGAAGCTCGACCGGCTTGCCGGCGAAGAAGATCGTGTGCGTATCGGGCAGGTCGGCGGCGTGGCTGTGCCGCAGCACGAGAAATGCGCCGAAGAAAATCAGGAATGTGAGCGCCGCGAAGACCGCGAACGTTCCCCATTCGAGGCCAAAGCTCTTCCAAAAGACGGTTGCGATAGCCGAGCGAGCGGAACCAGAGCAGGTCAACCCAGTAGGAGATGGCGGTGCGGCTGCCGACGAAGATCAAAACGACAACGGCAAGAAAGAGATAAACTGCAAGGCGCGGACGCTGCGTTTTGCCGTGCGCCGGCCAATCGATTGTTTCGGGCATTTTCCACCCCACTCAGGCGACAAGTGCGCGCTGAGTTACGCAAGAATTGTACAGCGGTGGAGCAGGGTGGTTGCGGCGTGCGGCAGCAGAGTGAATCGAAAGCGGCCGCAGGCGATTCAGACCAAGGCGAATCGGTTCAGATCAGCTCGGAGCGGCCGGTGATGCTCAGCTCCTTCACGATCTTGCCCACGTCCTGCGAGTGGTCGCGGTGTGCGATCAGCAGCGCGTCTTCGGTGTCGACGACGACCAGGTTCTCCACGCCGACCAGCGCGACAAATTTCTTGGGGCTGAAGATGTAGTTGTCGCTGGCTTCGATGGAGATGTGCCCGGTGAATCGGCCACGTTGCCTTCGGCGTCGCCGCGCAGCCGCGTCTCCACCTGGTACTCGTAGAGCGAGGCCCAGGAGCCGAGGTCGTTCCAACTGAACTCGGCGGGAATGCAATAGAGATGCGAGAGGTGCTCGCCCTTGGCCGAGCGCGGCTCGAGCACGGCGTAGTCGACGGAGATGTTTTCGCACTTGGGATACGCGGTGCGGAAGACCTCGTCGAACTGCGGCGTGCCCCAGGCCGCGGCGATTGCCTCGAGCAGCGGCGCCGTCTCCGGCAGATGCTCGCGGACTGCGTTGGCCAGCGTGCGTGCCGACCACAGAAACATGCCCGAGTTCCAGTAGTAGTTTCCCGCAGCGACAAACTCCTCGGCGCGGTTCTGGTTGGGCTTCTCGATAAACCGGCGCACGTGCAGCGCGGAGTCGTCCTTGGTCAAGTCGCCGGTTTCGATGTAGCCGTAGCCGGTTTCGGCGCGGAACGGCTCGATGCCCAGCACCACGATGTTCTCGCCGGCGGCAGCCGCGGCGATGCCCTTTTGCAGCGCCTTCAGAAAACGCGGCTCGTCGGCAATCACGTGGTCGGACGGAAAGACGCCCAGCACGGCATTGGGATTTTCGCGCTCGATCAGAAAAGCGGCCAGACCGCAGGCCGGCGCGGTGTTGCGCGCCACTGGCTCCTGCACAATTTGCGCGGCGGGCAGGCCCGGCAAGCTGGTCGGCGATCTCGCGAGCCAGATACTCGTTGGTGATGATCCAGGTCTTTTCCAGGCCAGCCAGCGGCTTGAGCCGCTCCACGGTCTGCTGAATCATGGAGCGCTCGCCGTCCAGCGCCAGAACCTGCTTGGCGCGGGCGCGCCGCGAGCGCGGCCAGAAGCGGGTGCCGCTGCCTCCGGCCAGTATCACGGGGCGAAAATCGATTTGCTCTAACATTCGAAGAACCATCCTATACCGTACTCGACAGCAACAACGTTTGCCCAGAGCGAAGCGAATAAATTTCCAGACGGGCCTCGCTCAAGCCCCTTCATTTGCCACATTGAGGGAAGTACCCGGCTCGTCCGGTCCACTCAGGCTGGCTTCTCCCGTCGCCGCCAATTAAGCGACTGGCGTAAGCTATCAGGAATGCTTTCTATACGCCAGGGTTCAATCCATCTGGGCCGCATTGCGGGAATCGATCTCTACCTGCACTGGTCCTGGTTTGTCATAGCGGTCATCGAGATTGGCAGCCGCCAGGGCAGATACGACTCTCTGGTTTGGAGCCTTCTCGAGTACCTGGCGCTCTTTGCCATTGTGCTTCTGCACGAGTTCGGCCACGCGCTGGCCTGCCGCCAGGTGGGTGGAACCGTGGATCGCATCATGCTGTGGCCGCTGGGCGGCGTGGCATATGTGAACCCGCCGCAGAGACCCGGCGCCACGCTTTGGAGCCTTGCTGCCGGGCCGCTGGTCAACGTGGCGCTCTCGCCGATCCTTGGCGCAGCTCTCTTAGTCGCGCGGTCACTGGGATGGGCGCAGTCCATGCCCGATGCCTACCACTTCCTATCGGATGGTTTTGTTTATCGACGTCGGCCTGTTCGTCTTCAACATTCTGCCCATCTATCCGCTCGATGGCGGCCAGATTCTTCGCTCTCTGCTCTGGTTCTTCATGGGTCGCGCGCGCAGTCTTTACGTCGCCACCATTCTTGGATTTGTGGGCGCAGCGGGGCTGGTCGGTCTCGCCCTGTGGATGCGCTCCACCTGGTCATTGCTGATCGCCGCTTACATGCTGATGAGCTGCTGGAGCGGATTCAAGAGCGCGCGGGCCTTGATTCTGCTAGAAAAACAGCCGCGCCGCGAGGGTTTTGCCTGCCCTAGTTGCGGAGAAAAACCGCACGCCGGTCCTTTTTGGAAATGCGCGCAATGCAGCCGTAACTTCGACACGTTCGAGAGTGGGGCTGTTTGTCCCCACTGCGGAGCTCAATTTCCCAACACGATGTGCGGCGAGTGCCAAAAATCGCATCCCATCGGCGAGTGGGCGGCTGGCGCGCATGCAAACCACGCCGAGGCAATCAGCGCTTCGGTTGCAGATCGCTAGTTTTCCCCAATTGGTTTGAATCCGACTGGCGGAACGCGCTTCAGGTCCTCGATTGCTGACCCTTGAAACTTAACCCGGGTGACCTGGCGATTGATGCCGGACTATTTCAGTCCCGTCAGGAATTCGCCCATTCGCCGCGTGCCCTCGTCGATGTTCTCCCTGGTCACGGGATACGAGATGCGGACGTGCTCATCCGTCCCGAAGGCCTCGCCCGGCACGGTGACGACATGCCCCTCGTGCAGCAGGCGCGTCGCCAGCTCCGTCGCGGTGCGGATGCCGCCTTTGCCCAGGTACGCCGAGATGTTCGGGTAAACGTAGAACGCGCCCTCGGGCTTGGTGCACGTTACGCCGGGAATCTCTGGCGAGCGCGGCCAGCATGTAGTCGCGCAGCTCAATAAACTCGGCGCGAAACTCGGCCACGCACTCCTGCGAGCCGGTCAGCGCCGCAATCGCCGCCTTCTGCACAAAGCTGGTCGCGTTCGAAGTGGATTGCGACTGCAGCTTGCTCAGGTTGGCGGCAACTTTCTTTTCGGCCAGCGCGAATCCCGCTCGCCAGCCGGTCATCGAGTAGGTCTTCGACAGCGAGCCGAGAATGACGATGTGCTCCTTGGCCCATGTGAACGAGCCGCCCGAAACGGGCTTGCCGGCGTAGTTGAGGTAGACGTAGCACTCGTCCAGAAGCAGAAAAATCCCGCGGTCGTGCGCGAGGTGGACGATCCGCTCCAGATCCTCCGCCGACACCACCGAGCCCGCCGGATTCGACGGCGAGTTCAGAATGATCGCCTTGGTGCGCGGCGTGATCGCCCGCTCAATCGCGTCGGCCGTGATGCGGAAACTCTCCGCCTCGCTGGTTTCGAGGATACACGACCTTGCCGCCCGCGTACTGAATGATGTCCTTGAAGCTCACCCAGTAAGGAACGGGCAGAATGACCTCGTCGCCGTGGTCGACAAGGACTTGAATGGTGTTAAACAGCGCCAGCTTGCCGCCGGTGGTAAAGATCGCCTCGTCGATCGTGTAGTCCGATCCGAAGTCGCACGCGTGCCGATCGACAATCGCCTTGCGCACGTCGGGAATTCCCGGCACCACGGTGTAGCGCGTGAAGTTGGCCTCAATCGCGGCAATCGCAGCGTCCTTGATGTGGCGCGGAGTGGCGAAGTGTGGCTCGCCGGCCCCAAAATCCACCAGGTTCGCGCCCTGTGCGCGCAGTTTAGCCGCCTCGGCGGCCACGGCCATGGTTGCGGAAACTTCGATCCGGCCAATGCGGTCGGCAAATACTTTTGCAGGAGCTGTGACGGTCATATCTCTTCTATCTTGACAGATTTTGAGGTTGGCGCAAAATCCGGGCTGTGGACGGCGCGGCTACAGCCGCCGCTGGCGCGTCTCAGCCGCTGTTCTTGATTCGCGCGCGGAGTTTCTTCAGCACATTCGTGGGCACCAGGCCAGTGATGTCGCCGCCGAAGCTGAAGACTTCCTTCACCATGCGCGAGCTGACGAACGAGTATCGCCCGGCCGGCTGCAGGAAGACGGTCTCGATCTCCGGAGCCAGGCGCCGGTTCATCAGCGCCATCTGAAACTCGCCCTCGTAGTCGGAGATGGCGCGAATGCCGCGCAACACCGCCGTCGCGCCAACCGTCCGCGCGAACTCGACCATCAGTCCGTCGAACGTGGCAACCGAGACGTTGCCGAGCGGCTTGGTCGCCTCTTTGAGCATCTCCATGCGCTCCTCCACGGTGAACAGCGGATTCTTGACCGGGTTCATGAGGATGGCCACCGTCAGATGGTCAAACAGCTTTGATCCGCGCTGGATCAGGTCGACGTGACCGTTTGTCGGCGGGTCGAATGTGCCGGGATAGATGGCGTTGACGGGCATTTGGACTCTAAATGGATTCTAGCAGCGCAGCGCTTTCCCGAATGCCACCCGATCCCACGCGCCGGCTTCCAGTTCAGCCCTTCTTGCCGCGCACCACTTCCTTGGCTTCGCCGCGCCGCCGGCAGGAACTTCGGGCACGTCGGCCTTTGCAGCGCCAATGCTCAGCCGCTTGCGCAGCTCGGCGTCGATCTTGGCGTAGATGTCCTTGTTCTCTTTGAGGAAGCTGCGGGTGTTCTCGCGGCCCTGGCCGATGCGCTCGCCGGCAAAGCTGTACCACGCGCCGCTCTTCTCGACGATGTTGTGCGTGACCGCCAGGTCGAGCACGTCGCCCTCGCGGCTGATGCCCTCGCCGTAGAGAATGTCGAACTCGGCTTCGCGGAAGGGCGCGGCGACCTTGTTCTTCACGATCTTGACCTTGGTGCGCGAGCCGACCACGGTGTCGCCTTCTTTGACGGCGGCGATGCGGCGGATATCGATGCGGACCGAGGAATAGAACTTGAGCGCGCGGCCGCCGGTGGTGGTTTCAGGGTTGCCGAACATCACGCCGATCTTTTCGCGAATTTGATTGATGAAGATGAGCGCGGTGCGCGACTTCGAAACCGTGCCGGTGAGCTTGCGCAGCGCCTGCGACATGAGCCGCGCCTGCAGGCCCATGTGCGAGTCGCCCATTTCGCCGTCGAGCTCGGCCTTGGGCACCAGCGCGGCCACGGAGTCGACGACCAGCACATCGATCGCGCCGGAGCGAACCAGCGCTTCGGTGATTTCGAGCGCCTGCTCGCCGCTGTCGGGCTGCGAAACAAGCAGGTTGTCGACGTCGACGCCAAGCTTCTTGGCGTAGCCGGGGTCGAGCGCGTGCTCGGCGTCGACAAAAGCTGCCAGACCGCCGGCGCGCTGCGCTTCGGCGATGATCTGCAGGGTGATGGTGGTTTTGCCTGAAGATTCCGGTCCGAAGATCTCCGTTACCCGGCCGCGCGGAACGCCACCCACTCCGAGTGCCAGCGTCAAAGCTGATCGACCCGGTCGGAATAACGGCGATCGGCAGCAGCGCCTCCCGGGAACCGAGCCGGACAATCGACCCCTTCCCGAACTGTTTTTCAATCTGTGCCAGGGCAAGTTCTACAGCTTTGGCGCGGTCGTCGACGATGGCCATTGGGAGGGCTCCTCAAAAGGTGCTCACTCTGCGCATCTCGTGCTTTTCCGGCAGGAAACGGCGAGGGGCTTGAATTGGATTTCGATGGGATTGTAGCAGGATGAGACATAGAAGGACAGGAGAAAATGGCGAAGAAAGAGAGAAAGATTGGGACTCGGCGCGGACAGGTGTGCCGGGGAGCACAGTGAGGGCACGGAAGTTGCATCAAATCGGCAAAAGTGCATCAGATCCAAAATTATGCATCAATAGTATAAATAGCATCAATATTGATTATTTGCATCAAATTTGAAATTGATGCATAATGGATGTATGAGAACCACGATCACACTTGATGACGAAATCCACGAGTTCGCGACCTATTATGCGCGGTCGCGAGGAATCTCCCTGAGCGCCGCCATTAACGAGCTGATCCGCAAGGCGGAGACGCGCCACCGCCGCCTCTTCCCAAGCTCGAGTATTCCGATATTGGTCTCCCTTTGTTGCCTCGGACAGGGAGGACGATCACTTGCGAAATGGTGAAGAAGCTAGAGGAGGATGAGTATGATCCGGCGAAATTTGCTTGATTTGAACGTTTTGATCGCCTCGACCGAACCGGAGCATCATTCATCACCGAAAGGCACAACGCTGGTTTCGATTCATCTGGCAAGGACAGACTGGGGCGTCTGCCCACTCACCGAAGCAGGATTTATCCGGATCACGACGAATCCGGCGCTGCAGCCGGGTCCACAGCACTTTGGAGCGAGCCATCGACAGTTCTTCAGATCGCTCAGATCGCATCCCGGCTACCGCTATTGGCCGATCACCGAACGAGAGTTGGGCCGCTCTAACCGCTCGCTTTGCGGCGCGCATCACCGGCCATCAGCAGGTGACCGATGCCTATCTGCTGGGCCTGGCGATCAAGGAAGACGGCGTGCTGGTCACGTTCGACCGCGGCATCAAATATATGGCCGGAGCAGAGTTCAGCCGGAACGTCCTGATTCTTGAATAGCGAAAATCCTGATCTCACACCGTGTACGCGCCCACTCGCGTCTCGCGGCTGGTGAGGGCGTCGCACTTCCGGTCCAGCACCTCATACTCGCGGTCGTGATCCTTGCGGAAGGCGCGAAACGCCTCTTCGCTGGTCCAGCGGTCGATGGTCAGGTAATTCCCGGATGCATAGGCGTCCTGGAGCAGTTCGGTCCCCAGATAGTCTGGCGACGTGCGGAAGAGTTGCGCCCAGGCTCCTTCGGGCCCATAAGCGGCCTCAAAGCCGGCCACTTTGTCCTCAGCAATCTCAAACTGCCAGACCACGACAAACATGCGAACCCCAATCCTCGTGTTTATGGTAGCGCAGCCGGTGTCCCGGGACGATCTTGCGCCGCTCGGGCTGCCTGCCGCTGGCATCTCATATCTTGGTATGCCGTCTCTATATCGGGCGCATACTGAGAATGGCTAGTTGTGTTTAAGGAGTAACCTTCCCCTAAGGCCTCCTTTTTCACGTTCCGGCCGCTCGACATGTTCGACACTCGATAGGGTTTTTTGCCAGGCTGTCGGTCAGACAGTCAGTGAATTACGCGACGTATTTGATGCGGCGCTCGATGATGCTGCGGAGCCAATTCCGGTCCGCGCCCTGAGCGCTCCGGCGCGCGGAATGCAATCTGAGCCGGCGAAGCTAACTGGACTCGGAACCAGATTTCGCCAAACCGCACTTCGCTGATCGTTCACTAAACCAGGCTTCGTCAAACCAGACTTCGCTAGATCAGGATTCAACGTGAGGGAACTATGAAAGCTCGCTATCCAGGCATCCGCGTTACCGCCAACGGAAATCAGCTCGTCAGCTACCACACCGAAACGCGCATCGCCGACGCCGGCGTTTTCTACCCCATCACGCCTTCGACTGAAGGCGGCGAGCTGTTCCAGCAGGCTTATGCCGAGGGCAAGCTGAATGTGTTTGGCAGCAACACCATCGCGATTGAGGCCGAGGGCGAGCACGCGGCCCAGGGCGGAGCCATTGCGCATTCGGTTTGCGGCAAGCGCGTGGTCAACTTCACCTCCGGCCAGGGCGTTGTCTACGGCGTTGAGCAGTACTACCACGCGCCCGGCAAGGGATCGACCATGGTGCTCGAGGTCGGCGCGCGCGCGCTGACCAAGCACGCCCTCAATGTTCACTGCGGCCACGACGATATTTATGGAGCGCTCGACACCGGCTGGATCATGATCTTCGGCAAGGATGCGCAGCAGGCGGCCGACCAGGCGCTGATTCTGCGCCGCGTGACCGAGCTTTCGCTCACGCCGGGCATGAACATCATGGACGGCTTCCTGACCACGCACCTCGAGCGCACGTTTTACAAACACGAGTCGGATCTGATCCGCGAATATCTCGGCGCGCCCGACGACATCATCGATTGCCCCACGGAAGCGCAGCGCGTTCTGTTTGGACCGACGCGCCGCCGCGTTCCCAAGATGATGGATCTCACCAACCCCATTCTGCTGGGACCGGTGCAAAATCAAGAACACTACATGCAGGGAATCGTGGCGCGGCGCAACAACTTTGCCGAGCCGATTCTTGAGTTCCTTGAAGCCGCCTACAAGGACTTCGGCGAGCTGACGGGGCGCTATTACGGTCTGGTGACCGAGTACAAGACCGAAGATGCCGACACGGTTTTTGTCTCACTCGGTTCAGCGGCGGAGAATATTGAAGCTGCGGTCGATTATCTGCGGCAGACACGCGGCTCGAGTGTCGGGTCGGTCCACGTCAACGTGATTCGCCCGTTCCCCGAGGCTGCTCTTGTTGCGGCGCTCAAGGGCAAGAAGAACGTCATCATTCTGGAGCGGACCGACGAAGCTCTTTCCGGCGACAATCCGCTTGGCCGCGACATTCGCACCGCGTTTTCAAAGGCATTGCAGGGAACAGAAGGTTTGCCGACGATCACACTCGCCGAGGTTCCGCGCTTCATCGGCGGCAGCTACGGCCTGGGCTCGCGCGACTTCCGCCCCGAGCACATCATTGGCGCCTTCGAGTTCGCCACCGCGGGCCGCGCGCGCAAAGACGGCAAGACCGCTGCCGACGGCATCAACTTTATCGTCCTCGGCATCGACCATCCTTACAGCGTCATCGGCGATGAAACGCCTTCGCTGCTGCCCGACGGCGCGGTTGCCGTGCGCTTCCATTCCATCGGCGGCTGGGGCGCCATCACTACCGGCAAGAATCTCGGCGCAATTCTCGGCGACTTGAACGACCTGCTCTTTGAGCGCGACGGATTGAAGGACGACCTGGGCAATCCCAAGGAAGTTATTCACGTCAGCGCCAATCCCAAGTACGGTTCTGAGAAGAAGGGCGCGCCTACCAGCTACTTTATGGTCGCGGCCAAAGATCGCATTCGCGTCAACTGCGATCTGCGCCACGTGACTGTTGTTCTCTGTTGCGATCCGAAGGCCTTCACGCACACCAATCCGCTCGACGGCATGCAGGAGGGCGGCAGCCTGGTTTGGGAGTCGGACGTGGACGGCGAGCGCGCCTGGCAGAACCTGCCCATCTGGGCGCGCCAGCAGATCATCCAGAAAAAGATTCGCGTGTTCACGCTGCCCGGTTTTGAAATCGCGCGCAACGCCACCGACCGCGCCGATCTGCAACTGCGCATGCAGGGCAACGCATTTCTCGGCGCGTTTTTCGCGGTCAGCCCCATGCTGCAGGAGTTCGGCATCACGCAGGAGCAGTTCCGCGAGGTCGTGCACAAGCAATACGTGAAGAAGTTCGGCAAGCTTGGCGATGCGGTCGTGCAGTCGAACATGGAAGTCATGATTCAGGGCTTCGAGCGCGTGAAAGAGATCGCGATCGGCGAAGTCACCGCGGTCGACCACTCCAGCCTGCGCGGACAGGCGCTGCTGCCGATTCTTGAAACCGTCCCGGCCTTTGCTGAAGTGAGTTGCAGCACCGGCCGCCGCTCGACGCCGCCGCCTCCGGGACAGGCGGCGCGCACACCCATTTCGTCCATCAACGTTTTCGATGCGGAGTTCCGCTCGCACTTCGGCTACGACCAGCCGGCCACGCCGCTTTCGGCGATGGGCGTTATCGCCGCGGCCACTGGCGACACCGCGTCGAAATATGTCGCACGGCGCGAGACGCCGCTCTACATTGCCGAGAATTGCACGCAGTGCATGGAGTGCATCTCGGTCTGCCCGGATACGGCGCTGCCCAACTGCTCGCAGGATCTGGGCACGATTCTCGGTACAGCGGTCACGCGCTACGTCGCCGATCCCGACCGAGCGCAGAAAGATGCTCGACAAGCTGCCGGAGATCGAAAAGCTCACTCGCCAGCGCATGTTGGCCGAGATGAAGACCGGCACGCCGATGCCGACGATCATTCGCGAAGTCACTGAGTCCGTCGACGGATTCTCGCCAGCGGCCAAGGCGCAGTTTTATTCGATCATCGACAAGGTGCCGATGGCTTATCAGAAGACCAACGCCATCTTCTCGTCGCCGGAGCGCAAGGCGCCCGGCTCCGGCGGCATCTTCTCCATCTTTGTGAGCGATCTGTGCAAGGGCTGCGCGGCCTGCGTTACGGCCTGCGGCGACCACATGGCGCTGAAGATGGTGCAGGAGACCGAAGAGGTGAACGCCGAGCACGAAACCGGCACGGCATTCCTCGACCTGCTGCCCGATACCGCGCAGAAGTATCTGGGCCTTTATAACGGCGCCAATCCGGCGGACTCGAAGACTGCAACGCTGCGCAACATGCTGATGGTGCGGACCAACTACGACGCGCTGGTTGTCCGGCGACGGCGCCTGCGCCGGCTGCGGCGAAAAGAGCGTGCTGCGCTCGATTGCCGCCGTCACCGAGGCGTACATGCGCCCGGTCTACCACGCCAAGAGCGACCGCTTTATTGCGAAGGCCGGCGAACTCGAGAAGACCGGCGCGGCAAAGCTCGCAGCAATCAAAGAAAGCTGCCCGGAGGATTACGCGCGCCTGCGGCAGGCAATCGCGCACCTGGTGATGGGTCTGGGCGGCGAAGACACTGCGGACACCAAGACGCGCATCGAAGCGTACGAGGCCGAGCACGGCGCGATCACTGACGCGCAGTTGGTCGAGGCCATCGCCGCTGTGCTGCTGACCGAGGCTTTCAACCACAAGAACCTGCAGCCCATCGATGGACGGCTTGCGAACGGCATGAGCGTGATGGCCATGGCCGCGCATACCGGCTGCAACACGGTTTACGGATCGACGGCGCCCAACAATCCGCATCCTTATCCGTGGATGAACTCGCTCTTCCAGGACGGCGTTACCGTGGGCTGGCTGATGGGCGAAAGCTTCATCGTCGATCACTCGCGCCGCTCCGTTCTTGCCTGAGCGTCTCGCCGACATTCTGCTCACGCGCGAATCGAATTTCTTGAGTGGAGAAGAGTACTACCACTTCACGCACTTTACTGACGCGCTGATGACCGACCAGGAGATCGTCGAGCTGCCCAAGGTCTGGGTGGTCGGCGGCGACGGCGGCATCGGCGACATCGGCTACCAGAACACTTCGAAGGTGATGCTGCAGAACCGGCCCAACGTCAAGGTGCTGATGCTCGACACGCAGGTCTACTCGAACACCGGCGGACAGAACTCCGACTCGACTCCGATGCTCGGCGGCAACGACATGAACGTCTTCGGCTCCGCCACGCAGGGCAAGAACACCGAGAAGAAGACCGTCGCCGAGACCTTCCTCGCCGGCCACGGATCGCCGTTTGTTGCGCAGGTGTCGATGGCCAACGCGCCCAAGCTCTATCGCGCGATTCTCGACGGCCTCGAGTATCGCGGCACCATGTTCCTGCAGTGCTTCACCACCTGCCAGCCGGAGCACGGCGTGGCCGACGACATGGCGCTCTTCCAGGCGCAGCGCGTGCGCGACTCGCGCGGCGCGCCGGAGTTCGTCTTCAATCCCGCGCATGGGCGAAACCTATCAGGAGGCGCTCGACATCAAGGGCAATCCGTCGATCGATCTCGACTGGTACGAGACCAAGTCGAAGGTGACCAGCGAGCCTTATCGCTACACGGTCGCGCACTGGTGCGTCACCGAGGCGCGCTTCAGAAATCACCTCAAGAAAATCAAGCCAGATCAACTCGAGGGAAAGATTCCGCTCGACAACATGCTGGTGCGCATCACGCAGCAGGACGTGGTCTACCGCTACTACCTGTTGCCGGAGCACCGCAGCTTCATTCCCGACTTCGGCGTGTACATCTCGTTCGATCAGGACGGCAAGACGGTCTACTACGCGCTTAGCCGCCAACTGGTCATGTTCTGCGTGGAGCGGCGCAAGGCGTGGCGCATGCTGCAGTCGAAGGCCGGCGTCGTCAATCGCGAGTACCAGGCGCAGAAGGCGATCCTCGCCGATCTCGATGCGGGCAAGATCGCGAAGGATGAATTCTTCGCCCACGCGCACGAGATCGTGGCTGAGCGGCTGGGAAAACCGGTGCTGGCGAAGGCGTAAGCGCGGCAATCAACCCTATAAACGCAAAGAACGCGGACCGAAAGGTCCGCGTTTCTGCGTTATAATGCCTGTATTCCAAAAACAGGGTGCAAATGTATGGTAATTTCAGCCGAAATCTGGCATCAGGTCATGTCGAGAGGGCCAACGGCTACTGTGAATATTGCAGCCAAGATCTTTAGTGTCCCGTGCCACATACGCATCAGCTCAGGTCGATCACGTGCTGGCCCGCGCAAAGCAAGGGCCAGATTGTTTGGACAACTTGCGGCTCGCTTGTTGCCAATGTAACTCTTCGCTGTCGAAATACAACCATCTGACGACGTATCGAAGCGCGAAAGGCGCTCGTGCTTAGAAAAGAATAGAGAAAGACCATGAACGAAATTACAAGGAAAAGTTTTCAAAGCTTAGAGGACCAATTGGAGCGTCTAAGTAGGATGCTCCGACCAACTCGCACTGATCATATCCGCGAAGACGGTCACTACTCGCGGAGGCGGATCGAGAGACGTTTACTGTCGACAAAGCCCTGGCGCGACCTACACAAGCTTGGAAAACCGATTAGCATCCTGCCCAAGCAAGCCGACAGGCGGAACGGAGTCGAAATAGAACGCTTGAACGGCTTCCTTTACATTGGCGCGCAGCTCGTCCCATGTGTCGGCTTGCGTGAAGATGCTCTCGCCGATGGCTTCGGCGGTATAGCCGCCGTCCGCTTCTTGCGCGACCTCAAAGATAATTTCCTTCATGCTGTTGGCCCTCCGCGGACCTATTTGCCCCGGCAGCGATGTCTCATCATCAAAAATACCACCGACGGTGCCTCGTGTCGCGCACCTGGGGACTGCCCCGGGCGTTGCACTTCCGTCTCAGTTATCCGTGCACAGCACATCGTAGTAGTTGTTAATCGACACTTTCTTGACTGCCGTTTGCAACTTAGGAAGCTGTATCGTCTTATCAATCGTTGTGTCGCCTATAGCGACGAACGAGCCCAAATGGGCGGTCTTGCCATCAACAAACTCAAGGTAGAGCGGCACCAGCATCCTGAAATCCGCGGGCACGCCAGACTGAGTGAGCATGACATGCAGGCTTACGCCGGCGTCATTGGGCGTTGCCTCGCCCAGAAAGTGATAAGCCGGCAGATCCGTGCCGTACACATACTCCCTGAAAAACCAGTCCATGCGATGATTGCCTTCGAGATCCATGCCGGGGCTCATGTGCTTTTCGACGATTGCCTTGAAGTCCTCGGTCGTCGCAGCCTGAAGCCGGTAGGTATTCACAAAGTCGTGCATGGTCTCTTTGAACCGCGCATCGCCGTCCTTAGGCGTCCACATCATCATGCGGATCATGTGCAGGATGTACGCGCCTTTGGGATAGACCAGATCGTTATAGGTGTTCCAGCCGGTCTTCGGCGAGCTTAGCCGGATGCCCATGGTCACCGGGCCGACATCGATGGGCCGAAATCCAAACTGGTTTTTCTCAGTAAGCATCCGGTGCTGTTGTTTCCAGAATTCGAGAAAGTCGTCCAGCTTGGGCCGGGTGAACTGCAGGAAGATTGAAGCTGACTCATTTGCGAAGCCCTCGCTCATCCACTGGTCGCGATAGCCGCGGAACCCCACAGTCTGTCCCCACCATTGGTGCGCGACTTCGTGCGGTGTCACCACTTTCCAATATGTCGCGGCGCTGAAGTCGCTCAATCCCAGAAAGTGTTGCTGCGTGTTGTCAAAGAATCCGCAGATCGGCAGGTAGACGAGCATGGGCCAGCTTTGTCCGTAGTTGCAGGCCGATTGTTGCGTGAGAGCAATGTGCGGAAAGGAAAGCGGGCCGAAGAAGTCCGTGTAGAGCTGCGCGGCAACTTCGCCCTGGCTCAGCTCGTTGGCCAGCATCGGCGTGGTATCGAGCGTGCCGACGGCCGGATTGCCGTTGTCGTTGCCGCCGCCCGGCGGTTGAACAATAGCCACGACAAAATCAGGGCGTCCGTTGTTGGCGTAGGCATCGATGGTCAATTGTCCGGCCAAGGGGGCTCCGACCTTTGCCTCTTTCATCATGAAATCACCCAGGCTGAAGCCGACCACGGGAAGCGGCGTCTCGGTCTTCCATTCGGAGGTTGTGATTTTGCCTTCGTTGCTCTCGCTCTCTTTCGTTCCCGTGGCGATCAGCTCCAGGCCTTTGGGGACATGAAAACTCATGTCGTAGGTGGCGTAGTCACCCAGGCCCTGGCTTGAGTTGGGATACCAGTCCTCGCGCGCGATCGGATAGTAATTTCCATTACCTTTGTTGAGCACCACATCCTTGCCGCTGTATGCGATCTTGATTGTTGTCGTATCGCCCTTCTTCAACGGCGCGGCGAGCAGAACTCCAAATTCCGGATCTTCCTCTTTCTTTTCCTGCACCCAGTCCAGCGGGCCGATGGCGGAATCAACCTGGCTGACGCGCAGCGTGGGATACAGGTCCAATGGAATGACGGCCACGCCATCCTGTTGCGCGCGTATTTCTACGGTGGCCAGGTCCGTCAGAAAGCCACTCTTCTCAATGCCGACATCGAGAGTCTCGTTCAGGATTTTGTAGGCCGCGTTGTGCTCGTTGCCGCTGGGTATTCCGTCGGCGTATTCCGCGGCGCGATGGAATGCCAGCAGATATGTCGCCGTGTCGTCTGTGGCGCTCCAGTTGACGAGCGCTACTTCTTCGGGAGCAACCTGGTCGACGCCATGCGGGTCGAGGATGAAAAACAGATGAGTATTCTTGTGGCCGTGAATCGCGGCCATGAAATATCCGCCCGGGCCGGGGCTGAGAACGTCCTCAAGCAAACGCAGATCGAGGTTCCCATTGAATTTGTCATAGTAGAAGGTGGTCGAATCTTCCATTTGCGCGCCTTCGGAGTGATGCCGCAAAAAGGTCTGTAGCTCCTGTCCGGCTCTGATGAAATCATTGTCGGCCTGGCCGGCTCCGGTTGAGGCCTTGTGCAGTTCGTCGGCGGTCGAGTCGGTGAACCGTAGAACCACCTGATCGAAGTCTTCGTCGAATTCTTCGGTGTGATTCAGGATGGAGAGATTGTGCCGCTCCTCCGCCGATCGGCGGCGTGATGTGCAGGTGACCCTCGCCTTTGAAGACCGCTCCTGTGACCTTGCCGTTGACCTGGCCGTAAAAGGCAAAGCTGCCGCTGCTGAATGTGAAAGTGGCCGCATCGCGCTTGAGCTCGAAATCCTTGACCGTGATGACTTCGCCGCCTGGCAATAGCCCACGCAACTGTTGATATGTGGCGTTGGCGTTCGCAACGCGCTGCGCGGGGAGCGTGCCAAGGCAACCAGCAAGAAGAAAAATAAGGGCCGAAGAAGACAGACGGATGCGGACCGGCATTGAAGCGCCTCAGTCGGTTGAGTTTTTGTTGCGGAATCACTATAGCGCAGAACGGCGATTTCTTGCCGTGAAAAGTTCTGGCCTTGGTTACCAGGGAATGTACAAATCGACATACTCGTTCACGGGCATCGCTTCCAGCCGATCGGCGTCGAGCGAGGCGTCAAGAATGCTTTGCTGCTGCGCTTCGTTAAAGCGGCGACGAAGATTGGTCTTGAACTTTTCAACCAGCAAAGGCATTCCTTCTTCGCGGCGCCGGCGATGGCCGATGGGATACTCGACGGTTTCTTCGAGAACTGCGCCGTCGTTCAGTTCCACGCGGAGGGAATTGGCAATCGAGCGCTTCTCAGGATCGTGATAATCGGCGGTGAAGCGCGGCTCTTCAACGCACTCGATCTTGGCGCGAAGTGCGTCGATGCGCGGGTCGGCCGCAATGTCGTCTTCGTAGTCGGCGGCCGTGAGTCGGCCGAAGAGCAGCGGAATGGCAACCATATATTGCACGCAGTGGTCGCGATCGGCGGGATTCGAGAGCGGGCCTTTCTTGTCGATGATGCGCAGGCAGGCCTCGTGCGTGCGGATCGTTATTTTCTGAATGTCCGCGGCGGATTTGCCCATTGCATCGAGCCGCGCTCGCAGCTTCATCGCAGCTTCGACGGCGGTCTGCGCGTGAAACTCGGCCGGGTAGCTGATTTTGAAGAGCACGTTCTCCATCACGTACGAACCGTAAGGCCGCTGGAATTTGAACTCCTGGCCGCGGAACGAAACATCGTAGAAGCCCCAGGTTTTCGCGGTGAGCGCGGAAGGATAGCCCATCTCGCCGGCGCGTGCCATCAGCGCCAGGCGAACGGCGCGGCTGGTCGCGTCGCCTGCGGCCCAGCTTTTGCGCGAGCCGGTGTTGGGCGCGTGGCGATATGTGCGCAGGCTCTGCCCATCGACCCACGCGAGCGACAGCGCATTGATGGTCTGCTCGCGGGTGAGGCCGAGCAGCTGGCAGACGACTGCGGTAGACGCGACTTTGACCAGCACAACGTGATCGAGGCCGACTTTGTTGAAGGAGTTTTCAAGCGCAATGCAGCCCTGAATCTCGTGCGCCTTGATCATGGCTGTCAGAACATCTCGCATGGTCAGCGGCGGCCGGCCTCGCAGCTACGCTTCGCGCGAGAGCCAGTCGGCTGTGGCCAGAATGCCGCCGAGATTGTCGGAGGGATGGCCCCACTCCGCGGCCAGCCAGGTGTCGTTGAAGTCGAGCCAGCGAATCATGGCGCCGATGTTGAATGCGGCCTGCACGGGATCGAGCTGAAAGTTGGTGCCGGGAACGCGCGCGCCGTTGGGAACGACGGTGCCGGGCACGATGGGGCCAAGCAGTTTGGTGCAGGCCGGATATTCGAGCGCTTCGAGGCCGCAGCCGAGCGTGTCGATCAGGCAATACCGCGCGGTGGTGTAGGCGAGATCGCTGTCGATCTTGTAATTCAGCGCGTAGTCGGCGATGTCGGTGAGGACTTTGTCCGGCGCGGGGCGTTCATTGCTGATGTGCGAGGCCACGTAATCTCTCTATTTCCTAGTTGCGTGCCTCAATCGGCACAAACTTCAGATTCTCCGGCCCAGTATAGATTGCCGATGGGCGAATGATCTTCCCATTCTGGCGCTGCTCGATCACGTGCGCGCACCAGCCGGCGGTTCGCGCCATCACAAACAGCGGCGTAAACAGATCGATCGGAATGCCCATCAGATGATAGGCGACGGCCGAGTACCAATCGAGATTGGGAAACATGCGCTTGGCGTCCTGCATGGTGCTCTCAATCCGCTCAGCGACGGAGAAAAGACGCTGGCCATCGGCGTTCGACGGCCAGCGCGCGCGCCTGCTCTTTGATGATGTCGCTGCGCGGATCGCTGACGGTGTACACGGGATGGCCGAAGCCGATGATGACTTCGCGCTTGGCGATGCGGCGGCGAATGTCTGCCTCGGCCTCGTCGGCGGACGCGTAGCGCTGTTGAATTTCGAGAGCCACTTCGTTTGCGCCGCCGTGCTTTGGTCCCTTGAGCGCGCCGATGGCGCCGACGATGCAGGAGTAAATATCGGAGCCGGTCCCGGCGATGACGCGCGCGGTGAATGTGGACGCGTTGAATTCATGCTCCGCGTAAAGGATCAGCGAAACCTGCATGGCGCGGATCCACTCCTCGCTGGGCGCGCGGCCGTGCAGCAGATGCAGAAAATGCGCGGCGAGCGATTCGCTCGCCGGCGTCTACGTCGATCCTCTTGCCGTTGCGCGCGAAGTGGTGCCAGTAGAGAAGCATCGACGGCAAGCGAGGCCAGCAGCGCATCGGCGATGTCGCGCGCGCCGGCATCGCTGTGGTCTTCGGCTTCAGGCCGCACGCAGCCCAGCACCGAGACGCCGGTGCGCAGCACGTCCATGGGATGCGTGTGCGCGGGCAGAAGCTCGAGCGCCTGCTTCACTTCAGCCGGCAAGCTGCGCAGGCCGAGCAGGCGCGCTTTGTAGGCGGCCAGCTCCGCAGCATTGGGCAGCTTGCCGTGGATCAGCAGATACGCCACTTCTGCAAACTCGCAGTGCTCGGCCAGATCGGCGATATCGTAACCGCGATAGTGCAGATCGTTGCCGCTCTGGCCCACGGTGCAGATGGCCGTCTCGCCCGCGGGCGTGCCCGACAGCGCGACGGACTTCTTTGGCTTGAAGGCCACCGGCTCTTGACTCGCCTCTTGAACGCTCATAAATTGACTCCCGGAAAGCATTGATCGTAATGAATCAACGCAGGAAATGCTCTACTCCACTTTCTTGCCCTTCGCAAAAAGCTCATCGAGCTTCTGCTCGTAGGCGTGGTAGTCGAGATAGCGGTAGAGCTCGTCGCGGGTTTGCATCAGCGGCAGCACGCTTTTCTGCGTTCCCTCGGCGCGAATCGTCTCGTAGACCTTCAGCGCCGCGGCATTCATGGCGCGATAGGCCGCGCAGCAATAAAGGATGATGTCGACGCCCGCGGCTGCCAGCTCTTCGCGCGTGAAGAGCGGCGTTTTGCCGAACTCGGTGATGTTGGCCAGAATCGGCACGCCGACTGCCTTGCGAAATGCCGTGTACGTGGCAAGTTCCGTCACCGCCTCGGCGAAGATCATGTCGGCGCCGGCGGCCACGTAGGCTTGCGCGCGCTCAATGGCGCGCGCCAAGCCCTTCGCTGGCGAGCGCATCGGTGCGCGCCATGATGACGAAGTCCGGATCGGTGCGCGCGCGATTCGCATCGACGGCAGCCTTGATGCGGTCGACCATCTCTTCGGTCGGAACCAGTTCTTTGCCCGGCCGATGGCCGCAGCGCTTGGCGCTCACCTGGTCCTCGATGTGCACGGCAGCCGCGCCGGCCTTGATCATTTCGCGAATGGTGCGCGCGATGTTGAACGCGCCGCCCCAGCCGGTGTCGATGTCGACCAGCAGCGGCAGCGTGCAGGCGTCGGTGATGCGGCGGACGTCGGTCAGCACATCTTCCATGGTGCTGATGCCGAGGTCGGGAACGCCGAGCGAATTGGCCGCCACGCCTCCGCCGGAGAGATAAATCGCGCGGAACCCCGTGGCCTCAGCGAGTCGCGCCGCGTAGGCATTGATCGTGCCCACCACCTGCAGCGGCTTTTCCGCCGCGAGCGCTGCGCGAAATCTCGCTCCAGCCGAATTGTTCCCGTTACCCGTCATGCCTCTTCCTTTCGCGCATCATAACAGGGTTTTCACGCGGGACGGCTTTCGCAACATGCCCGCACAATGCGACAATCAAGTCCGTCAAGAAAGTCCGACAAGAAAGTCCGTCAAAGAAAGGGCGTCGGAGCCGACTCTCAATAACCAGGCTCTGACCCCGGAGGAAAAATACCATGATGAAACAAGCTTTGATTTGTACGGGTCTACTATTTGCCGCAACCGCTCTTCTTGCCCAGCAGAAGGCGCCGCCGAAGAGCCCGCCAGCCACCGCAACGGCCACCATCGCCGGCAAGACCATCACCATCACTTATAGTTCGCCGCGGGTGAATGGCCGCGAAGGCCACATCTACACCAAGGATGGTCTCATCAGCCACGATCCGCACGTATCCGGTTTGGCGTGCGGGCGCAAATGCCGCCACCACGCTGCAAGACCGATGCCGACCTGACGATCGGCGACCTGAGCGTTCCCGCTGGCACTTACACGCTGTTCGTCGACATCTCCGACCCCGCCAATTGGACGCTGATTGTGAGCAAGGCGACGGGCGAGTGGGGACTTGCGTACGATCCATCGAAGGATCTGGGCAGGACGAAGATGACGACGTCTGCAACTCCGTCGCTGGTTGAGGATTTGATCTACACGATCACGGACAATGGCGGCGGCAAGGCCACACTCACGCTGGCATGGGAAAACGAAAGCGCGTCGGTGCCCATTCTGGTCCATTGAGAGCTGCGCGTTGAGAATTGGGCGGCCCATTACCTCCGGCATCCGATGAGGGCGGCGAGATTGCTTCGCGATCCGCCGCCTTCCCGGTAGAATAGAAGTTGGACGCCGAGGGGACAGGAACTTTGCCGCTGTATCCGTATCGCTGCACGCAGTGCGGCCATAAATTTGAGAAAATCCAGCACTTCAACTCCGAGCCGGAGAAGGTATGCCCCAAGTGCGGCGGCGTGCTGGAGCGGACGCTGACCGCGCCGGGCCTGAGCTTCAAGGGCGCTGGCTGGTACGTAAACGACTACGCTTCGAAGAGCAGTTCGGCGAGCAGTGATTCCGATTCAAAGGCCGAAAGCAAGCCGGACGGAAAATCGGACAAAAAATCCGAAACGAAGTCCGAGACGAAGTCAGAAACGAAGGCTGCCGCCGCAGACAGCGGCAGCTCCAGCACAACTGCCTCTGCGCCCGCCCCCGCCGCTGCAACGCCAAAGTCGACGAAGAGCTGATCATAAGAGCTGACAATTGGCCGCGTTCTGCGGCCGCGTTCAGCACGCTACCATTGTTCCTGACGATGCCGCTTATCGATCCAATTCCGTCGCCGGTGGAGCACGCCGATCTTGCGGCGCTCGAGTGGCAGCCGCTGCTCGCGCTGGTGGCAGGTTTCGCCGCGTCTCCAGTTGGCCGCGAAGCGATTCTCGCGTTGCATCCCTCGACCGATGAAGAGTGGATCGGGCGCCAGCACCGCTTGACCTCCGAAGTCAGGCTGATCCTCGAAGAACAGGTTTCCATTCCGCTCGGCGGCTTGTTCGATCCCACGCAGCTGGCGGCGAAAGCGCAGATTGACGGCGCGGCACTGGAAGCGGCCGAGTTGCAGAGCATCGCGCGGCTTGCCAACGACGTCGCAGCATGGCAAGCTCTGTTGCGCGAGCCGCCGGCGCGGCTTGTGGGCAAACTGCCCGGGCTATCCGAACTCTCTTCGCTGCTCACGACGAGCTTGCGGCCGCTCGCCGAAGCCATTGAGCGCACGATTCAGCCCGACGGCTCACTGGCGGACGATGCTTCGCCCGAGCTGAATCGCATTCGGCGCGAGCAGGAGCGCCAGCAGAAACTTATTGAGGAGAGCCTGCGCGCCGCACTGCGCAAGTTGTCCGCGGAAAATGCGACGCAGGACGACGTCATCACCATTCGCGGCGATCGCTTCGTGATTCCTGTGCGCGCGGAGCTTAAGCGGCGCGTCACCGGCGTGATTCACGGCGCAAGCTCCTCGGGGCAGACGGTCTATGTTGAGCCGCTCGAAACCATCGAGCAGAACAACGAGCTGGTGCGGCTCATCGAGGAAGAACAGGCGGAGATTCATCGCATCTTTGTCGCGCTTACGCGTCAGGTTGCCGGCTACGCGGAAAGCCTGGTCGCGGGCGCCCGAGTGCTGGCTCTGGTTGACAGCCTGTTGGCGCGGGCGCGCTTTGCGCGCGAGTTCGACTGCGTGGTTCCCGGTTTTGGACCAGAGTTGTTGTCGATCGAACAAGGCCGCCATCCGCTGCTCGAAAAGCGGCTGCGCGCGACCGGCGGGCAGATCGTTCCGCTGGATCTGGAACTGACGGCGGACGAGCGGCAGCTCATCATCAGCGGGCCCAACACCGGCGGCAAGACGGTGGCGCTGAAGACGACGGCGCTGCTGGCGATGATGGCGCAGGCCGGAATTCCGGTGCCCGCCGCGCGTGCGAGTTTTCCGGTGTTCACGGCATTCCTGGCCGACATTGGCGATGCGCAATCGATCGAGGCTGCGCTCTCGACATTCTCCGCGCACATCACCAATCTCGATCGGCTCTCGCGGCTCGCCGATGCGCGCTCGCTGGTGCTGCTCGATGAGCTTGGCTCGTCAACCGATCCCGAAGAGGGCGCTGCGCTGGCCGTGGCTGTCGCGCATTATTTTCTCAGAGTGCGGTGCGTGGACGCTGATTTCGACGCATCACACTTCGCTCAAGGTCTACGCAGCCAATACGCCTGGCGTGCGCAACGCCGCGGCCGGTGTGGATGAGCGGACGCTGGTTCCCAACTATCAATTTCGTCTTGGCGTGCCGGGCGCTTCGGCTGGAATTCAGACGGCGGAGCGGCTGGGGCTGAACGCTGAAATCATTGCGGCTGCGCGGGAACGGATGGGCTCGCAACAGGCCGACATCGCGCGCTTTCTCGACAAACTGCACAGCGAGCTTGCGGAACTCGAAGTCGAGCGCAAGGCGGCGCGCGAGCAGCAGTACGCGCTGAACCTGGAACGCAAGAAGCTGGAGCGCGAGGGCGACGTTGAGGTGCGCAACCGCGTGCGCGATCTCGAGGCCAAGCTGGCATCGCTGCTGAAGGAATTCGAATTTCAGATGCGCGAGAATGTGCGCGCCGTCGAGGACCGGGCGGCGCAACAAAAGCTGTCGAAGGAAGCCGAACGGCGCATCACGCGCCTGCGGCGCGAGTTCCAGGAGAGCTTCAATCAGACTGTCGTGGCGCATCGAACCGGCGCCGATCAGGGCGATGAAAACGCTCAGCCGCATCTGCTGCGGCACATCGCGCCGGGCGATCAGGTGTTCCTGAAATCGATGGGCAAAGTCGCCGTAGTGCAGCGCGAAGTCGAGAAGGATCTCTTCGAAGTTGCGCTGGGACCGATCAAGATGCGCGTCAAGCGGGATGAGCTCTCCGCGCCCTCAGGTCTTGGGGGAGATTCCGGGTCAGGGAGGACAGGGCAGAGAAAGATTGACCCCCTCGCCGCGGCGAGAAAACAGAAGGGCGTGCACGTAACAGTGACGAGCGCGAACACCGACGACATGCGCGCGGAGATCAATCTGATTGGCCGCACGGTGGATGAAGCGACCGATGAGCTCGAGAAATATCTCGATCATGCTTTTCTCGCCGGGCTGCCGCGCGTGCGCGTCATTCACGGACACGGCGCCGGAATTCTGCGCCGCGGCGTGCGCGAATTCCTTAAGGGCCATCCCCACGTGGCCGGAATCGAGGAGGCTCCGCAAAACGAGGGCGGTCAGGGAGCGACGCTGGTGGAGCTAAGGCAGTAGTTAAAGTGGCCATTTGCGCGGTAATGACCTTCAAAAACAAAACAGGCCCCGCAATGCGGAGCCTGTTTTGTTCAATTGGGGGATCGTGTTCAGGCGAGCGAACGCCTTCAGCATCACCGCAGGTTCTTACGCCATCGCTTCTCGACCCATCGGCTCGAAGACCAACTGGTTCGACTTGCGGTCCACGTCGACCCGAACGTGCGCTCCGTGCAGGATTTCGCCATCGAGGATCTTGATGGCCAGCGGATCCTGAACCATGCGCTGCAAGGCTCTCTTCAGCGGTCGCGCCCCGTAAGCCGCGTCCGAACCCGAAGCCAGAATCAACTGCCGAGCTGGCTCGGTCAACTCGAGCGAAATAGCCCGGTCTTCAAGCAGCTTGCGAACTTCGTTCAGGCGAAGATCAAGAATCTTGCCCAGCTGCGCGTTACCCAGCGGCCTGAAGATCACGATGTCGTCCACGCGGTTCAAAAACTCCGGTCGGAAGTGCTCGCGCAACACGCGCATTACGCTCTCGCGCGCCATGTCAAAATCGTGCTCGGTCTTCAACTTTTCGCCTGCAAGCATTGCCGCGCCGAGATTCGACGTCATGATCAGCACAGTGTTCTTGAAATCAACAGTGCGCCCCTTGGCGTCGGTCAGCCGGCCGTCATCCATCACTTGCAGCAGAATGTTGAAGACGTCCGGGTGCGCCTTCTCGATTTCGTCGAACAGAATCACCGCGTAGGGCCGGCGATGAATGGCCTCGGTCAACTGGCCGCCCTCGTCGTAACCGACGTATCCCGGCGGCGCGCCGATCAAGCGAGCCACGGCGTGCTTCTCCATGTACTCGCTCATATCGATGCGAACGAGCGCTGACTCGTCGTCAAACAGGAATTCAGCCAGAGCGCGCGCCGTCTCCGTCTTGCCCACGCCCGTGGGCCCGAGGAAAATAAACGAACCGATGGGCCGCTTGGGATCGCTCAGGCCCGCGCGCGAACGGCGAATGGCGTTGGCCACAACGCTCAACGCTTCGTCCTGGCCCACCACGCGCTCGCGCAGCCGTTCTTCCATCTGGACGAGCTTCTTCACCTCGCCCTCGAGCATCCGCGATACGGGAATGCCCGTCCACTTGCTGACGATCTTGGCGATGTCTTCTTCGTCGACTTCTTCCTTGAGCATTCGCGCGACGCCAGCTTTGCCGTCTTGCGCGGCGTCGAGTTTCTTCAGTTCAGCTTCGAGTTTGGGCAGCTCGCCATATTGAATTTGCGCGGCGCGGTCGAGCTGGCCTTTGCGGGTCTGCTCCTCGGCCTCGAAGCGCAGCGCCTCAATCTTCTTTTTCAAGTCGCCAATGCGGTTGATCGCCTCGCGTTCCTTGGTCCAGCGCGCACGCAACGCAGTAATCTGTTCACGCAGTTGCGCAACTTCGCGGTCGACAACTTTCAGGCGGTCCTTGCTGGCAGCGTCGGTTTCGCGCTTCAGCGCGGCGCGTTCAATCTCAAGCGACGTAGCCTGGCGCTCCAACTGGTCAATCTCGGTCGGCACGGAGCCGATCTGGATCGCCAGCGACGCTGCAGCCTCATCGACCAGGTCGATGGCCTTGTCGGGCAGAAAACGGTCGCTGATGTAACGGTGCGAGAGCGTGGCCGCGGCCACAATCGCCGAGTCCTTAATGCGCACGTTGTGGTGCGACTCGTAGCGCTCCTTCAGGCCGCGCAGAATGGCAATCGTGTCCTCGACGTTCGGCTCGCCGACGTAGACGATCTGGAAGCGGCGCTCAAGCGCCTTGTCCTTCTCGATGTACTTGCGGTACTCGTTCAGCGTGGTTGCGCCGATGGCCCGCAGTTCGCCGCGCGCCAGTGCCGGCTTGAGCATGTTGCTGGCGTCGATTGCGCCCTCGGCCGCGCCGGCGCCCACCAGCGTGTGCAACTCGTCGATGAAAAGCACAATCTGGCCGTTCGATTCTTCGATTTCCTTGAGCACCGCCTTGAGCCGGTCTTCAAATTCGCCGCGATACTTTGCGCCGGCGAGCATCGAGCCGAGGTCGAGCGCGATGACGCGCTTGTCGCGCAGGCCCTCCGGTACGTCGCCAGAGACGATGCGGCGCGCGAGGCCCTCGACGATGGCGGTTTTGCCCACGCCGGGCTCACCGATCAATACCGGATTATTTTTTGTGCGGCGGCTGAGCACCTGCACGACGCGGCGAATTTCCTCGTCGCGTCCGATTACCGGATCGAGTTTGCCGCGGCGCGCGAGATCGGTAAGATCCTTGGCATACTTTTGCAGCGCCTGAAACTTTTCTTCCGGATTCTGGTCGGTGACGCGCTGCGAGCCACGCACCGCGGTGAGCGCCTGCAGAATTGCCTGGTGCGTAGCGCCGGCAGCGACCAGTGCATCGCGCGCGGGATCACTTTTAAGGTGCGCAATGCCCAGCAACAAGTGTTCGGTGGAGACGTACTCATCCTTGAAGTTCTGCGGCTTCGTGAAAAGCCTGCTCGAGAACCTTGTTCATCGCCTGCCCGAGGCCGGGCTGAGCGGCCGCGCCAGCCACACGAGGCAGCTTCTGCTCAATTCCCTTGCAGGTCGTGCTCCAACTGCTCCGTGGGCACACCAATCTTTTCGAGCACCGCGGGAATCACGCCTTCGCGATCCTCAATCAGCGCGAGCAGCAGGTGAACGGGCTGCATCTCCGGGTTTCCCAGCACAGCCGCACGCGCCTGCGCGCCCTGGATCGCTTGCTGCGTTTTCACCGTCAATTTGTCCCAACGAATTGCCATGAAAAATGACTCCTAACTGCCTGCCGCTTGCACCTGACTTCAACTTACGCCAGCGCAGCATCGAGCAGCTGTTCAATAAATTCTAAATTTTGCTTCGCATTCCTGTGAAAAAAACGCCGGGCAGGAGGTCTTTGCCTCCCGTCCAGCGCTCATTCAGGCTCAGCCCTTCCGCAGTCTCGTCCAACGCGACCGGCTAATCGCCGATAGCCGCAGGTTGTTCTTACGCCGCCAGCGGCTGCCCCACGTTCACCTTGATCTGCTTGGGCTGGGCTTCGGGCTTCTTGGTCAGCTCCACCTTCAGCACGCCTGCGTTGTAGCTGGCCGCTACACTGTCCGTGTCCACAGTTGTGGGCAGCGTAAACGCACGGTAGAAGCTGCCGTAGCGCCGCTCGATGCGATGGAAGTTCTCTTCCTTCTCTTCCTGCTCGAACTTGCGCTCGCCCTTAACGGTCAGCGTGTTCTTTTCCACGCTCACGTCCAGGTCCTTCTCTTCGATGCCCGGCACTTCGAGCTTCAGGACGACCTTTTTCTCGTCCTCATAAACGTCAACCACCGGAATGAAGCTGGCAGTGGCCTGCGTGCCTTCGCCGTCATTCAGATCGCGGAAAAAGGTGTTGAAGGGGTTCTGAAATGCCACGACTCCCTTGACCGGGTCCCAACGAGTGATAACCATGACTGTCTTCCTCCTGATGATTCAAGAATTCGATTGCGGCTGGGATTCGATTGGAGCATGGAGGAATCCCAGCTGCCCGATCATTTTGATGAGACTATAGCACATATGATTCATAAAATATGAGTGTGTAACGCTAATATAAATGGATGCCTACTATTGCGCTCAAAATAAATGGTTTACATAGGATATTGTCGCTCATTTGGCCTGTTTCCGAACTTCAAGAGCCTCGATTCCTGGCCGCGGGATAGGATTCTGGCTCATTGGAAGGCCGGAAGCGCTGGCTCCGCGGACCGTGGGAGCCTGATGCGACGCCGCAGATTTGGGCGGCCGGCGCGGGCACGCAAGTGCAATACAATCCGCTTCATGCACTGTTCAGGATTGGCAGCGACGATCGACTGGCAGGCGATTGATTGGCACTGGGTTTGGCTTGTAGTGGCGACTTTTTTGGCGGGCGTGCTGAACGCTGTTGCCGGCGGCGGGTCGTTTCTGTCCTTTCCCGCCATGCTGAGCATGAAGATTCTGCCTGTGCAGGCCAACGCCACAAACACGGTGGCAATCTGGCCGGGGCAGTTGACCTCAGTTGCCGCGTACTGGCCTGACGTGCGCAAGAACAGGCGCGACGCGGTGTTGATGGGGCTGGCTGGGCTGCTGGGTGGCACCGCCGGAGCAATCGTATTACTGAACACGCCGCAGACGACATTTCTGCATCTGGTGCCATGGCTGCTGCTGGGCGCGGCGTCAATCTTTGCCGTCAGCGGGCCGGTCTCGCGGTGGCTTGAGCGGATGAAGCGCGCGCGCCGCGAACGTGCCCGTGCCGGGCAGACTCAGGCGCCCCGCCGCATGCCGTTGTTTCTTGCCGCAATTGTGGTCAGCTTTTATGTGGGCTACTTTGGCGCGGGCGCCGGTTTTGTGTTTATGACTCTGCTTGCGCTGTTCGGCTACGAAGACATCCACGAGATTAACGCTCTGAAGGTAGTTGCGAACCTGATGGCCAACGGCATCGCGTTTGTGATCTTTATCGTCGATGGGCAGGTCGTTTGGCGCTATTGCCTGGCGGCCATGATCGCCGCAGCCATCGGGGGCTATGTTTCGGCCAGCCTGGCAAAGCGCGTCCCCCAGCCGGTGTTGCGCGGGCTTGTGGTGGTCATCGGCCTCGGGATGGCGGCGTGGTTCTTCTGGAGAAGCAGTTCGTAGTTCAGCAGTTCGTAGTTCATGGCTCCTAGCTACCTCGGCCATTGATCGAAACGAGCGGCAATCGGGCCGAACTGTGAACTACGAACTCTGAACTGTAAACTGTATCTATGAGCCACGAGGGCATCCGCTTCGCCTCAAAAGAGGAGCAGGCGCGCGACAATCAGGCGAACATCCGACTCCCACGCATCGCGATCACGCCGGAGAAGGTGCGCGTGCTGATGACCGAGGGCAAGGGCCTGGAGATCGACTGGGCCGACGGCCACAAAAGCGCGTGGGGTTTTGCATGGCTGCGCGATGCCTGCCCCTGCGCCACCTGCGTCGACGAGCGCACGCAACAGGGCCGCAAACCGGGCCAGCCCAAGCCCACGCCAGCCGTGCTGCTGCCCATGTACACGCCGCCGCCAAAGCCGGCGAGCGCGCATGCCGTTGGCCGGTACGCTATCCAGTTCAACTGGGCTGACGGCCACTCCGGCGGAATTTATTCGTGGGAGTATCTGCGCCGCGTTTGCCAGTGCCAGGAGTGCACGTTCGCGGCGGCGGAGACTACGGGCACGCCGAATTAGCGCTTGGTTGAGGCGACGGCGTGGTCACAGACTGGTTGGCGGCTGTCCAGAGACAATGCCATAGCTGGGCATCAAACGCGTTGTCGGCATAGATACAAATATTGAAATGGATTCCAAAACCTGCGTGCTCAACTAGCGGAAGAGGATTGCTTGTTTGGGTCGCCGACGGGTCCACGACGGATGTGTTTCAGAATGGTGGGTGCCCACACATCCGCTCAGGCGCTGAGCGCACAACGTGCATGCGATTGTGTCAACCTACGAATGTATACTGCATGCGCTGAGCAATGTTACTAGGTCGACGTTATAGTTGATCGTCGAGCGGGGCTTTTCCTTCGAGGCAGCGTGATGGTATCCCGGCAAATAAACAACACATTCAGCATCACAATGAGAATGCTGATCATAGCCTCTGTTTCTCTGCTGGGAGCTAGGGTTTTTGTTGCGCAAACGCCAACATCACCGGCTATTGTTCCGACCGCGCTGGTCACCTTTTACTCCAGCGGGAACTTTTGGTCGATGGGACATGGCAAATTCATAGGTGAGATATTGGACGGGGGCCACCAACTTACATTGCTAACGGCCGGGCACTTCGTTACGTTTCAACTGGATGCCGGAGAGCATGTTTTCGCGGCGAATTCATGGCTAAACCCAACCCAGACCGGAGGAGGTCATCTAAAGTTAGATCTCATTGCAGAGCGACATTATTACGTAGCCGCGTACCTTGACAACCGCGGAATCCTTGTTCCGCTTTTCCGTTTGGAGCAGCACCCATGTGATCAAGTGCAGAAAGAAACGGTCAAGGTCAAGCCTCTCAACCCAGAAGATCTGCATAATTACGGGCAGCGCCACGCCGTGATTGAATCTAACTTTCCTCCTTGTACGGCGCCGACTAATGACGACTGACAACTGTCCGTCGTCTTCTACAATCTCGCGTATGAAGATTGGATTTTTAGGTTTGGGCAAGATGGGCGCGCCGATGGCGCGGCATTTGATTGCTGCCGGGCACGAATTGCGCGTGTGGAACAGGACCGAGGGCAAGACGAAACCGCTGCTTCGCGAAGGCGCAATTGCGGCGGCGACGCCGGCCGAGGCTGAACTCGACGCCGACGTTGTGATCACGATGCTCTTTGACGACGCGGCGCACGAAGAAGTGCTCTTTGGCGCTAACGGACTGATGGATGCGCTTTCGCCTGGCGCGCTTCACATATCGTGCAGCACGATCAGCGTGGCGTTGAGCGAACGGCTCACGCAGGAGCATGCGCGCCGCGGACACGAATTTGTCGCTGCCCCTGTGTTTGGCCGCCCTAACTTCGCTGAGGAGGGCCGCTTGTGGGTAGTCGCAGCCGGCGCGGAGAAAGCCCTCGCCAAGGCGCGGCCGCTCTTGGAGACTTTCTCGCGCGGAATCTCCATTGTGGGAGTCGAACCGCGGCAGGCGAACGCTGTCAAACTCGGCGGGAACTTTTTGATCAGCGCTATGCTGTACTCGCTGAGCGAGGGGTTTGTATTTGCTGAAGGGCAGGGAATCGATCCGGCAATTTTCTATCGAGACCATCAACAGCGCACTTTTTCAGTCGCCGTTCTATGCAGCGTACAGCAAAGTGATGCTCAATCCGCCCGAACATGCCGGAGCCTCAATCGGGTTGGGCGAGAAAGACACAAGACTTTTGCGCGAAGCGGCCGCGAGCCGAGGCACACGGGTGAGACTGGCCGACACTCTAGCCGACATTTTTGCGCAGGCCAAAGCCGCGGGGCTGGGGAATGAGGACTGGGCTGTGGGAATCTACCGGATGTCTCAGAAGGGAAGCGAGACGCGGTCGTAGAGTCGTGACATGTCAGACCAACCTAGCTGAATGGCGAGGCCGGCGCCATAACGGGGGCAAAACTGGCGTTTGCGCGGCAACAGCCGAGTCTTTTGCCGCTGAAGCCGTGGCCGTTTAGCCGATGGATTTAATCTGCGTTTCGATATGGGCCAGCGCGGCTTCAAGGGCGGCGCGGCGGCCTGCATTTGAAGTTCTTTGCGAGAGAATATTCTCTCGCTGCAGCTCAAGTACCGATAGTTGGCGATCTCGCGCGGCGCGTTTTACCTCTGCTGCGCGCCGGGCTTCTTCGCTCACGTGCCCGTCGCGGGCATACGCACCGGGGCTTTCCAAGGCGTTTGCCATTTGATCCTCCACAGATTTACTTTCCCATCCACGGGCCATATCTTCATTCTACGGGCGCATTGAGTGTTTGTGTCCCGCAGAATGACGAAGATCGAAATTAAAAGAGAGAGAGGCTGCAATGCGCGCCTGGCAAGTTTCCGCGTTTGGCATTGATTCTTTGGAGTTTGTGGAGCGCCCCACTCCCGCGCCCGGCCCCGGAGAAGTTCTGATTGGTGTGCGCGCGGTTTCGCTCAACTACCGCGACTTGATGGTCGTGAAGGGCTTCTACAACCCCAAAATGAAGCTGCCGCGCATCCCGCTCTCCGATGGCGCGGGCGAAGTGGTGGCAGTTGGCGCGGATGTGACCTTGTGGAAACCGGGCGACCGCGTAGCCGGCATCTTTATGCAGAACTGGCTTGACGGGCCACTGACCGCGGCGAAAGGCCGCGGCGCGCTGGGCGGCGACGTGGACGGCATGCTGACCAACTTCATCGTGCTTAAAGAGCCGGGACTGGTAGCAATCCCCGATCACCTCAGTTTTCAGGAAGCTGCTACTTTGCCCTGCGCCGCAGTGACGGCTTGGAATGCTCTGGCAGCCGGCGAGCTCAAGCCAGGATCGACGGTGCTCATTCAGGGCACCGGCGGCGTGTCGATTTTCGCGCTGCAATTTGCGCGATTGAAGGGCGCGCGCGTGCTGGGCATCAGCTCAAGCTACGAGAAGCTGGAGCGCGCCAGCGCGATGGGCCTGGATGCGGGCCTGAACTATCGCGATAACCCGGAGTGGGATCGCTGGGCGCTCGACCAGACCGGCGGCGAAGGTGTGGACCTGGTGATTGAGGTGGGCGGCGCCGCTACGCTGCCGCGTTCGCTCAGGGCCATTCGCCCAGGCGGGACCATCGCTCAGGTGGGCGTGCTGACTCAATCCGCGGACCCGATTCCGATTCCGCTGATTCTGCACAAGACGGCGCGCATTCATGGCATCTACGTCGGTTCGCGCAGGGATTTTGTGGAGATGAACCGCGCTATTTCGCTGGCTGAGTTGCGCCCTGTAGGTGAGGAGTTCGATTGGCGTCAGGCGCGCGAGGCTCTGGAACGGATGGAAGAAGCCAGCCATTTCGGCAAGCTGGTGCTTACCGTGAGCTGAAGCGCTGACGTGCCGTCGCGGCGCGCCAAGCCGTTGAGCGGACCTGCCGCGCTGACACAGCTGTGCCGACCCGCTGATTTAGATTGGACTTGTGACGTTGACCTCTGAGGAATGTGAAAAGATGCTGTCGGTGGCCATTGAAGAGGCGCGCATCGGCCTCGGCGAAGGCGGCGTTCCCGTTGGCGCGGCTCTTTTTACGCGTGAAGGCGAGTTGCTCAGCCGGGGCCGGAATCGCCGCGTGCAGGACGGTGATCCCAGCATTCACGGCGAGACTGACGCCTTTCGCCGCGCCGGTCGACAGGCGAGTTACCGCAACCTGGTGATGGTGACGACGCTCGCTCCCTGCTGGTACTGCAGTGGCTTGGTGCGGCAGTTCAGAATCGGCACGCTTGTGGTTGGTGACAGCCGCACTTTCGCCGGGGGGCTTGACTGGTTGCGCGACACCGGCGTCGAAATCATCGACCTCGACAATGGCGAATGCCGCGAGTTGATGGAAACTTTTATTGCGACAAATCCTGAGATTTGGAACGAAGACATTGGCGAAGAATGAGAGCGGCAACTTTTACTGGCTCCGAGACTCCAATATGGAGTGTTTGACCTCGAGCACGATGGAGCTAGAGGCTGGAAGCTAAGAAAAAGGTGAACAATGCTGGATCAGGAAACAAAGTTGAATCTGCGTGGATATTCGATCATCGATGGGCAAAGCCGCGAGGGTAACGGCGTCGCGTTTCGCGGTGTCGATCCAGCCAAGGGCGAGCAACTCGAGCCGGTCTACCATTGCGCCTCGATTGCCGATCTGAATCGCGCCGCCGATCTGGCTGAAGAAGCATTTGTCGCCTTCCGCAAGCTTTCAGGCCGCGAGCGGGGCCGCTTTCTGCGCCACATCGCCGACGGCATTGAAGCCATCGTGCCCGAGCTTGTGGAGCGCGCCAATCGCGAGACCGCTCTGCCCGAAGCGCGCCTCAAGGGCGAGTCCGCGCGCACCATCAACCAGCTTCGCCTGTTTGCGCAGGTGGTTGAGGAGGGCTCCTGGGTCAACGCGCGCATCGATCCCGCGCAGCCCGATCGCAAGCCGTTGCCGCGCTCCGACATTCGTTCCATGATGCGCGGCCTCGGCCCCGTCGCTGTTTTCGGCGCGAGTAACTTTCCTCTCGCGTTTTCCGTCGCTGGTGGTGACACGGCTGCCGCTTTTGCGGCGGGCAATCCCGTGATCGTGAAAGCGCATCATGCGCATCCGGGCACCAGCGAGATGGTCGGCCAGGTAATTGCTCGCAGCGTGCGCGAGTGCGGCCTGCCGCCGGGCGTCTTCGCGCTGCTGTTCGGCGCGGGCTCTGAAATTGGCGCTGCACTCGTCGACCACCCCAACGTGAAAGCCGTCGGATTCACCGGATCGCTCACTGCCGGCAAAGCGCTGATGCAGCGCGCAGCGGCGCGGCCGGAGCCCATCCCCTGCTTTATGGAGATGAGCAGCGTGAATCCGCTCTTCGTGCTGCCGGAAGCTCTGCATACGCGCGGCGCGCAGATCGCCGCCGGACTCTTCGGCTCGTTCACGCTCGGCGTCGGCCAGTTCTGCACCAAGCCGGGCCTTGTCTATCTGCCGCGGAATGCCGATGCTGATGCGCTGGTTGCCGAGGTCAAGGCGCTGGTTGAAAAAGCCGCGCCATCGCCCATGCTCACAGAGGGAATCTCAAAGAGCTATCACTCTGGAATCGCCGGACGCAAGGCGCACGGCCACGTGAGCACCGTTGCGCAGGCTTCATCCGATGGCGCGGGCAGCAACTACGCTGCGCCGGTCCTGATGCAAATCGACGCTAAGGATCTGCTCGCCAAACCGGAGTTGTCTACTGAAGTCTTCGGGCCCAGCGCGCTCGTCATCCGCTACGACAGCCGCGAGCAACTCATGGAACTCGCGGGCGCAATCGAGGGCCAGCTCACCGCAACGCTGCACGGCAGCGATGCCGATCTGGCCGCATTCGCCGATCTCATCGCGATTCTCGAGCGCAAAGCCGGCAGGCTGATCGTCAACGGCTTTCCCACCGGCGTTGAAGTTTGTCACGCGATGGTGCACGGCGGTCCTTACCCGGCCACAAGCGACAGTCGCGCCACTTCTGTTGGCACGTATTCGATCTATCGCTTTGTGCGGCCAGTCTGTTATCAGGATTTTCCGCAGGCCGCGCTGCCCGAGGAATTGAAGGACGCGAATCCGCTCGGGATCATGCGCCTCGTTGATGGCCAACTCACGCGCGAAGCGGTTCCGCAGCGGACTTAGGCGCGCGCAGAAAGAAAATCAGCACTCCAGACACGATCAGCAAAATCGACATGGCCAGGTACCCGGCGCGGGAGCTTCCTGTTACAGCCTGCAGCCATCCCACCAGCCACGATCCTGCAAATCCGCCGAGCGCCCCGCAGCTGTTTACCAGCGCGATGACTTTGCCGGCCATGTTTCTGGGCAGCATCTCCGGCATGATGGCGAAAAATGGGCCGTAAGGCGCGTACATCGTGCCGCCCGCAATGACCAGGCAGAAATAAGCCAGCCAGAAATTTTGTCCCGCAGTTGCGAAGCTGCAAAACAGAGCTACTCCCGAGAGGATGAGAAACGGCCAAACAAACAGTGTGCGATGCTGCACGCGGTCGGAAAAGTGAGCGACGATGAGCATCAGCACGACGGCAAGAAGAAATGGCGCCGCGCTGAGGAGGCCAATCTGTTCGATACCGCGCGACGATCCGGAGCGAATCATCGCGGGTATCCAGATCACGAGGCCATACACGCCAAAGCTCCAGCAGAAATACTGAAAGCACAGAACAAGGACACCCGGCACGCGCAGCGCCTCGCGAAAATTCTCGAACTGGGGCAGCGAAGACTGTTCGTGCGCAAGGGTTTCAGCCAGATGCTTGCCGCTCACTTCCGGGAGCCATGGAACTTCGAGCGGCCGGTCTCGCGCCACGACAATCCAGACAAAAGCCCACAGCACGGACGGAATGCCTTCGAGGATAAACGTCATCTGCCAGCCGACGGCTCGGATCAGATATCCGGTTGCGGCGGCCATCCACGTCACCGTGACCGGATTGCCCAGAATGAGAATCGCATTGGCCCGTGAGCGCTCTGCGCGCGTGAACCAGTTGGTCAGCAGAATCAGCATCGACGGAAAGATGAGGCTCTCTGCGACGCCGAGCAGAAGCCGATCAACGACCAGCAGCCAGTAGTTGTGGATGATTCCGGTCAGCCCGGAAAAGATTCCCCAGCTGATCAGCGCGAAGAAAACAAGCCGCGTCGCACTTTTGCGAATGGCGTAGGCTGCCGCGGGAATTTGAAAGAGAAAATAGCCGAGAAAGAAAACCGATCCGAGAAATGCCGCGCGGGATTCGGTGATGTCGAGCGATTTTGCGAGGCCAGCCGCGGCGCCGAATCCAAAGTTCGACCGGCCCAGGTAGGCGAGGCTGTAGGTCACGAAGACCACCGGCATCAGGTAGAGCCAGCGCCGACGCAGGCCTGCCTGAATTTGCGCTGCTTTGTGCGAATCGTCTTCGGGCACATCAATTTATAGCACCCGGCTCTTCAACGCGCTCCATTCAGAAGCAGAGCCCGAGCAAACTATACTGATCTGCGGAAAGAGAGTTCCCATCGCAGCCATTTCACTCAGCTCTGTTCTCGAGACAGACGACAGCAGCCTCCTTCGCGTGAACACACGCGCGCCGGGACCATCGGGAGCGTTGCCGCTCTCGCCTGAGATGCTCCTCACTGAGCCCTCGGGCAATCTTTTCGGCCTCACGCAAAACGCAGGCATGGGTTGGGAACCGAATCGACTTCTCGATCCCGAGTTTCTGATTCTGAGCACGCATGGCGGCCTGCGCGCGGAAAACGGCGAGGCCATTGCTCTCGGATTTCACACCGGGCACTGGGAAGTCGGCCTGCTGGTGGCCGAGGCTGCCCGTGAGCTGAAATCTCTCCGCGCCACGCCGTTTGCGGGAGCGGTCACCGATCCCTGCGACGGCCGCACGCAAGGCACGACGGGCATGATGGATTCATTGCCTTATCGCAATGACGCGGCTATCGTGCTGCGCCGCCTGATGCGGTCACTGCCGACGGGCAAAGGCGTGATGGGCATTGCCACCTGCGACAAGGGCCTGCCCGCAATGATGATGGCGCTCGCGTCGTCTGGGAAAAAGCCCGCGGTGCTCGTTCCCGGCGGCGTTACGCTGCTGCCGGAGTCGGGCGAGGATGCGGGCAAGGTGCAGAGCATCGGCGCGCGCTTCGCGCAGAACCAGATCACGCTGGAATACGCTGCCGAAGTGGGTTGCCGCGCCTGCGCGTCGCCCGGCGGAGGCTGCCAGTTTCTGGGTACTGCTGCCACTTCGCAGGTGGTCGGCGAAGCTCTCGGCCTCTCGCTGCCGCACACCGCGCTCGCGCCTTCAGGCCAGCCGGTGTGGCTCGATGCCGCTCGCCGCTCGGCCCGCGCAATCCTGCGCATGCATCAGCTCGGTCTGGGCGCGCGCGACATTCTCACTCCCGCGGCGATCCGCAACGCAATGGTGCTGCACGCGGCATTCGGCGGATCGACGAATCTTCTCATCCATGTTCCGGCCATCGCGCACGCAGCGGGCTTGCCGCGACCGACGGTGGCCGATTGGGTTGAAATCAATCGCCAGGTTCCGCGTCTAGTGGACGCGCTGCCCAACGGCCCAAGAGGTTTTGCAACCGTGCAGGTATTTCTCGCCGGCGGCGTGCCGGAGGTTATGCTCGAGCTGCGCGCTGCCGGTTTGCTCGACACCAGCGTCAAGACTGTCTCCGGCGACTCGCTGGACGCGTGCCTTGATTGGTGGCTGGAAAGCCCGCGCCGCGCGGCGCTGCGCCAGAGGCTGCAGGAGATCGACGGCATTGATCCCGATGACGTGATCATGTCGCGCGATCGCGCGCGCTCGAATGGACTTACTTCGACCGTGTGCTTTCCCTTGGGCAATCTCGCGCCGGAGGGATCGGTCATCAAATGCACCGCAATCGATTCGTCTCTGGTTGGCGAGGACAATGTTTATCGTCACACCGGCCCGGCGCGGGTCTTCGTCACCGAGGCTGCGGCGATTCAGGCCATCAAGTCCGGCCAAATTTCGCAGGGCGACGTGATGGTGCTCATTTGCAGCGGGCCAGCGGGCGCGGGCATGCAGGAGATTTACCAGATCACCTCGGCGCTGAAGCAACTGCCGCACTGCAAGCACGTGGCCGTGTTGACTGATGCGCGTTTCAGCGGCGTTTCCACCGGCGCGTGCATCGGCCACGTCTCTCCCGAGGCGCTTGCCGGCGGGCCCATCGGCAAGGTGCGCGACGGCGACCAGATTGAAATCGTCGTTGATCGCTCGCGGCTGGAAGGCACTGTGCATTTTGTCGGCGAAACCGGCGAAGTATTTTCCGCCGAAGAGGGCGCGCGGCGGCTAAGCTCTCGCAGCCCGCGTCCCGATCTCGCTCCGCATCCTGAAATGCCTGCCGACACGCGCCTGTGGGCCGCGCTGGTCACGGCGAGCGGCGGCGTCTGGGGCGGTTGCGTCTACGATGTCGATCAGATTGTCGAAAAATTGGAGAAAAAAGCGTGAAGCTGTACAAGACCAGCAACGGAAATTATGTAGAAGACGGCGGAAAGTACTTTCGCGTTCCAGAGTCGAACTTGGGATGCGCTTGTCGCGCACGAAAATCTCGGCAGCATACCTGCGCTCGGTCGTCGATGGCGGAAAGCCTGCGGCTGATTTCGCATCAGCACGACTCGAAGCGCCCATCGGCAACCAGGAAGTCTGGGCCGCAGGCGTCACCTACTTCCGCAGCCGCAGCGCGCGCATGGCCGAGTCAAAAGATGCAGGCGGCGGCGATTTTTACGACCGCGTTTACACGGCCGAGCGTCCCGAGCTGTTTTTCAAGGCGACCGCGAGCCGCGTCGCCGGCCCGGGCAGCGAACGTCCGCATTCGCAGCGACGCCAAGTGGTCGGTGCCCGAACCGGAGCTGACGCTGCTCATCAACCCGCGCGGCCAGATCATCGGCTACACCGTCGGCAACGACATGAGCTCGCGCGACATCGAGGGCGAGAATCCGCTCTATCTTCCTCAGGCCAAGGTCTACGACCGCAGTTGCGCACTGGGCCCGTGCATTCTCGTCAGCAGCGATCCGCTTCCATCCACAACGCCGATTCGCATTGAGATTCGAGCGCGGCGGCAGTACGGCATTTTCCGGCGCCACGACGCTTGCCGAGCTAAAGCGCAAGCCCGCCGATCTGGCCGCATATCTCTTCCGCGAGAACACTTTTCCCTTCGGCGCATTTCTCATGACCGGAACCGGCATCGTTCCGCCTGACGACTTTACCCTCGCGCCGGGCGACAAAGTGCGCATCACCATCGATCCCATCGGCACGCTGGAAAATGACGTGGTGCAGGGAAGCCTCGCCCCGGCAGTCTGATCCGAAATTAGATCGCGGCAAGGAGACGATTGAACGATCAGGATCTTTCTTCAGCGCGAAACCCGAAGCACCACGAACGCCTGCCGCGCCGCCGCTGGCGCATCGCGTGGCTGCTCGGCATCGGCGTGCTGGTCAACTTTTTTGACCGTGTCAATCTTTCTGTTTCCCACGATTCCCTGATCGCGGCCTTTGGCATCTCCGATGTTGTCTTCGGCTATCTTTCCAGCTCCTACAACTGGACCTACGCCGCTTTGCCAGTTGCCCATCGGCGTGGTTCTCGACAAGCTCGGCGTTCGCCGCGTAGGGCGCATCGGCACGTTTATTTGGAGCGCGGCCTCTTTTGCCGCAGCAGCCGCGCCCAATCTGAACGCGTTCTTTGGCGCGCGGCTCTTGCTTGGCGTCGGCGAAGTCGCCAACATTTCCCGCGAATTCGAAAGCCATCGGCCTCTGGTTCCCCGAGCGCGAGCGCAGCTTCGCCACCTCGCTCAACGATTCCGCGGCCAAATTCGCCTCGGCCATCGGAGTTCCGCGTCATCGGCATCGTTCTTATCCATTCCGGGTGGCGCTGGAGCTTCGCCTTCACCGGCGCCATCAGCTTGGCCTACTTTCTTCTCTTCTGGCGGGTCTATCGCGATCCCGACGAAGATCCCGAGCTGACCGAAGCAGAGCGCCTGTACATCGAGGACACGGGACGCTTCGCAGGCGGCGCCTCATCTTGGCGAAGGAGGCATCATCGCCGCTCTGGAAGCTTCTTTTTCAGCGCAAGGTCCTCGGTCTTGCACTTGGCTTCGGCGCGTATAACTACGTCTTCTTCCTGCTGCTCTACTGGCTGCCGGCGTATCTTTCTTCGGCGCTGCATGTCGATCTGTTGCACTCGTTCCTTTACACCAGCGTGCCGTGGTTCGCTGCCACTGCGACCGATCTCGCTATCGGCGGATTTCTCGTCGACTTCCTCGTCCAGCGCGGCTTCAGCCAGAGTGCCGTCCGCCGCACCGTCCTCATCGGAGGCACGGCATTTGGCCTGGGCATTCTGGGCGCGGCTCACGCGCACAGTCCTTCACAGGCCCTCATCTGGATCACGGTCTCGCTCAGCGGACTTGCCGCGGCTGCGCCCGTGGCCTGGTCGCTGCCCTCGTTCATCGCCCGCCGGCCAGACGTGGGCAAAGTGGGCGGAATCATCAATTTCTCTGGGCAGGTCTCGGGAATTGTGGCCTCCATCCTCACTGGCTACCTGGTCTCGGCGCACCATTCCTATGCGTCCGCATTTGCGGTGGCGGCGGCTTATCTGGCTGTCGGCATCGCGGGCTATCTCTTCCTGCTGGGCCGGATCGAGCAGCCGCGGCTCGCGCCTGAAGCAGCTTGATCGGGTCGCCGCGGTCTTGCTCTACGCCTTGGTCTGGGCCGGGGTCAGGCAGGCAAAAGGCCTTGTTTCCTTCCCGGATTTGCGGAGTCTAACTGACAGTCCCGTTTCGCAGGCCCGTTTCGGACGCATTACCAATGTGTGTAATTGTTTTGGTGCAGGCGCGGAAATTTGTTTTCCTGTAACCTCGCTTGGTGCAGAATAGTCGGATGGGAGATCGAACCTAGTGCCGCGTATCCACTTTCATCAGCAACTCGCCGAGCTCAAGGACAAGCTTTTAGCTATGGCTGCGCTTGCCCAGTTGGCGGTTGAGTCGGCTGTGGAAGCCTACCTGCGGCGCGATAAGGGCCTGTGCAAGTTCGTCAAGCAGAATGAGCGAGCCATCGACACCGCGCAGCGGGAGCTCGACGAAATGGCCTATGAGCTTTTGGCCAAGCAGCAGCCCATGGCAATCGACCTGCGCTTCATCCTAGCCGTGATCAAGATCAACGGCGATCTGGAGCGGATTGGCGATCAGTCAATGAGCATTTCTCGACGTACCAAGGAGATTATCGAGGTGGAAGATGTGGAGCTGCCGGTAGACTTTACCGCAATGGGCGAGTTTGCCGCGCAGATGATTCGCAACGCGCTGCAGGCGCTGCTCGACGGCGACGCGCGCCTTGCCGATTCTGTTCGCGAGATGGACGACGAGATTGACCGCATGAACCGCCGCGCCCATAGCGATTTGCTCAAGCTGATCGAAGAAAAGCCGCAGTTCACGCAGCAGGCAATGAACGGCATCCTTGTGGCCAAAAATCTGGAGCGGATCGCCGACCACTCTTCGAACATTGCCACTGACGTGATCTTCTGGATTCGCGGCGCCGATGTGCGCCATCAGCTAAGCATGGCGATGGACTGATCGCTTCTGCCGAGGTCTCGAAGACAAAACACCCTTCGACAAGCTCAGCGCAGGTCTCCAACCCAATTGCGAAGGCCTTTCCGTAGAGACCCGGCGGCTGGGCTCTATTTTGCCTTTTTCTGCTTTAGATTCGCATCGTCCGGACTACAGGTGGCGCCCTTCCAATGGTATTCCGCCACGGAAGTCGAACTGGTGGTTTTTCCGCTCATCGTAATGTCGATTTGTCCTTTGGCGGTCATATGCTCCAAGCCATCAAAGACCAGATTGACCTTGCCCTTCATCTGAAAAGACTTCGACTCGCAATCCAATGAGTAGCTGCCGCCGCTGGACGTGATCATGAGCTGCTGAACGGAGCATAGGGGATCCTGGGTGAGTGCTTTCTGCCATAACGCGTCATTCAGGCAGTACAACATGGTCATGGACGAGCCTGGGGATCCGGGAACAGACAGGTCGGCCTCCCACTCCCCGGAACGGAGAGGGAACTTGCTCTGCGCGGAACAGACCTGGATCGCTACGACTGCCATCACGCCCAATGTAACGTATTTGAGAAAAGTCATACTCCCCCACACTTCATTTGCGATTAAACTTTGAGCCTGCCTTGCGGTTCGCATGTTTGTCAACGGAAATTGATGTCCGCGGGTGGGAAAGAGCTTTCTCAGATCCGAACTAAACGCCAATCACTGCGCAAAGCTCCTTTACCGCTTCGGCGCTTTTCTTTAGCGCTGCGTCTTCTTCCGGAGTTAGCTTGATCTCGATGATTTGTTCGAGTCCGGCCGCGCCTAGCTTGCAAGGCACGCCGATATAGTAGCCCTCGATGCCGTATTCGCCTTCGAGGTACGCCGCGCAAGGCAGAATCTTCTTCTTGTCCTTGAGAATCGCCTCCACCATCTCGGTTGCGGCCGCCGATGGCGCGTAGTAAGCACTGCCCGTCTTCAGATACTTCACAATTTCGGCGCCACCGTCGCGCGTGCGCTGGACAATTTGTTCGAGCCGATCGGGCGCGATCAACTCTGTGATGGGAATGCCGGCCACCGTCGAGTAGCGCGCCAGCGGGACCATCGTGTCGCCGTGGCCGCCCAGCACAAAGGCTGTCACATTCTCCACGCTCACGTTTAGTTCGGCGGCGATGAAGGTGCGGAAGCGCGCCGAGTCAAGCACGCCGGCCATACCGATCACCCGCTCGCGATTGAAACCGGCCTGGCGATAAGCCGCCTGGGCCATCGCGTCCAGAGGATTCGAGACGATGATGAGAATGCACTCAGGCGACTGCGCCACTACCTTCTGCACCACGTCCGACATGATTTTGAAGTTGGTGTGCAGCAGATCGTCGCGGCTCATGCCGGGCTTGCGCGGAATTCCAGCCGTGATCACTACGATGTCAGAGTTGGCCGTAGCCGCGTAGTCGTTCGCGCCAATGATGGCCACGTCGCGCTTCTCAATGGGCATGGCTTCCAGCAGATCCAGCGCTTTTCCCTGCGGAACGCCTTCGACCACGTCAATCAGTGCAACGTCGGCCAGTTCTTTGGCCGCAATCCAGTGCGCGGCGGTTGCGCCTACGTTGCCCGCGCCTACAATTGAAACTTTCTTTCGCATTTCGTCTCCTGAGCGTTCATAGTTCGTAGTTCTTAGTTCGCAGATTCCGTCCGTATGCAGATGGCAGGCGGCCGAGATGAGCGAACGGCCGACCAGAAACTGAGAACTAAGAACTGTTTGCCGTTTACATATTTCCAATGATGCGTGTGGCGAACTCGCTGGTGCCCACCTTCGTCGCGCCGGCGAGCTGCCGCTCAAAATCGTACGTGACAAATTTCTCTTGAATCGTCTTCTCCATGGCGTTCTCGATCATCTTCGCTGCTTCCTTCCAGCCGATGAACTCGAGCAGCATCACGCCAGAAAGAATCACCGATCCGGGATTGATCACGTCCTTGTCGGCATACTTGGGCGCCGTACCGTGCGTTGCCTCGAAGACCGCGTAGCCATCGCCGATGTTGGCGCCCGGCGCGATGCCGAGACCGCCGACCTGCGCTGCCGCCGCGTCAGAGATGTAGTCGCCATTCAGATTGGAGGTGGCCAGAATGCTGTAGTCCTCTGGCCGGATGATGATCTGCTGGAAGATCGAGTCGGCGATGCGGTCGTTGATCATCACCTTCTGCTTCCACGCGCCGTTGCCGTGGCTCTTGCCGATTGAATCCAGCACGCCTTTAACTTCGGCGTAAAGCGCCTCACGGAATGCTGGCGACCCAAACTCGATTCCTGGCTCAATCAGCGCGGCGTTCTCTTCGACCGACAGGCCGGGCTTCGATTCGACGTTGCCAAGCATCCAGCTCTCGCGCTCGGTAACGGTCTGGCCGCGGAACTCGTGCGTGGCAACCTCGTAGCCCCACTCGCGGAACGCGCCCTCGGTGAATTTTTGAATGTTGCCCTTGTGGACCAGCGTGACCGTCTTGCGGCCGGTTTCGAGCGCCTGGCGAATGGCATAGCGCACAAGTCTCTTGGTGCCGAAGATCGAAATCGGCTTGATGCCCACGCCGGAATCGGTGCGCACTTTTTTCTTAGTGTTTTTGAGCAGATCGTCATTTAAAAACGAAATCAGCCGCGCCGCATCTTCCGAGCCCTCCTTGAACTCGATGCCCGCGTAAACATCCTCGGTATTCTCGCGGAAGATCACAATGTCGAGCTTCTCGGGATGCTTCACCGGGCTGGGCACGCCCTGGTAATACTTCACCGGCCGCACGCACGAATAGAGGTCGAGAATCTGGCGAAGGGCCACGTTGAGCGAACGAATGCCGCCGCCGACAGGCGTGGTCAGCGGCCCCTTGATTGAGACGCGCAAGTCACGCGCCGCGGCCACGGAGTCGTCGGGCAGCCAGTTGTTGAATTGCCTATAGGCCTTTTCGCCGGCGAAGATTTCAAACCATTGAATTACGCGCTTGCCGCCGTAGGCCTTTTCAACGGCCGCGTCGAAGACCCGCTGCGATGCTTTCCAAATATCGCGCCCCGTGCCATCGCCTTCGATAAAAGGAATGATGGGGTGGTCAGGCACGGTAAATTGCCCGTCTTTGTATTCGATCGGCTCGCCCGCCTTGGGCAGCTCAAGACCGTTGTAGGTGTTTTGCATGATTTTGAGGGAAGTCCCTTCCAGAAAAAATCCAAGACTCGACGAGTCCAAAGCTTATTGGTCCAAAATTGAGGCTACCATCCGCAATTCAGCGGTGGCAATGGCGGGCGACGGCGGGGCCGCGCCGGACTTTCCTAATGGGCTATCTCAATGAGCTGGCTTTTGAAGCTTCGTCTCTCCAAACATCACCCGCAGCACGTCAATATTTTTGGCGTAGTCGGCGTGCGCTTTCCGCGGCGATTCGAGCAGCCCGAACCAGCGCGTCGCATTCTTGACGTAGAGATTGACAACCTCGACGTCGCCGATCTTCGGCACGCGGTAGGTAATCACGTCGCTGGGATCGCTCCAGGCTACGACCTGAACCTTCTCCCTTGATGTCTCATCGCTCGGATGCAGAACCACCTGGAAATTGGTTTGATAATTTTTCCATCGCCCGACCAGCGCCCTGAAGTTTTCAGCCGGATTGGTCGGAACGGAAGGCGGAGGCGCCAGCCCACGCGATTTCATTGCGATCGCCGATGTTTCCGGCGCGGTCTCCAGATTCGTGATCTCCAGCATCTCAAGCTGATTGGCGAAGAAATACACCTGCGATGTCCGTTCAAAGATGTAGCGCACCGCATTCTCTTCAGCGGTTTTCCGGGCTGCATCGGCCGGGGACAATGCTTCTCCTGCCACACTGGCAAATTCCGGGTTGAGCGCGTTGAAGAGCAAATAGCTGCCCAGGCTGTGCGTTACGCCGATAAATTCCTGATCCAGTGCGTTGTCGCGGCGAGCTGCGATTTCCAGTCGTACTTTCCTATTCCGGCGTTCTCGCTTGGATCGGCCGCAGCGCATTGGGATCGAACGCCGCCGACTTGGCCATCAACTGCCGAACGCCATCGCGCAAAATGCCGCCCATCGGCCCCACCGCCATCAGCACGTCTGAAAGTCCCCAATCGACGAGGCCGGACTTCAACTCTCGATTGATCAGAACGCCTTGAGGCCGAATCTTCGCGAGTTTTGCCGCTTGGTCCGGCGGAATCCAGGGAAAAAATCGTCCCGATCCGTCCGGATCCTGAGCGGATTGTTGCGAACAAACCTGCAGCAGATACGGGTCGGGGCCGGAAAGATGCGCTTCAGCGGTTAGGACATGGCGGCATTTGAGCGCCATCACCAGCGGCCACCAGTTGATTTCATCCAGCACGAGAACCGCGGAATGACCCTTGAGGTGCACAACCCAATGCACGACGAACGGCGCTGCTGCTTGCCACTCCGCGGGGCTGGCCCACACCGCGCTGCCCAGGTACGCAAGCGTCGGTGGCTGCACGGTGGTTGAGAACTCGCCTTTGTCGGCAAACTCCACGCCCGCATTTTTCCAATCGCTCACCTGGCAAAGTTTTAGTTCGGTGCATATCGAATCGCGCAACATCGACGAATCTCCGGACCCGACCCGATCGATTCCATGCACGTAGAGAACGTGGACCGGATGGTGGTCAGGAGAGTCGAGTGCGTCGGCAATGCTCGAGAGGGACTTAAGAGATCCACTGACGTCCTCGACGACTGTGGCGCGGGCGTGTGGTGCGCCTCCCGCAGCCACCAGGATGAGCAAGAAAATCGTCAATTTTTGCATCGATCGATCACTCAGGGAGGAGCGCGTTAGCAACGACTATAACATTGTCATTCTGGTGGAACTGAAGGCCAATCGCACGGCGATCGCGGATGGGTTCGGAGCGAATTGGTTTGCGCGGCCGAAGTTACCGGCTCGCGCCGCTGATCAATCTGTCGCTATCGAATGCCGTCGCTGTCAAATCGCGGAATTCCGAAGTGGCCTCGCAAGCGGAGAATGTCGACCGGACTCAGATTTCCCGAGATAGTCGCCAGCGTCAGGCTCTTCGGGCTCTCCACCAGCACCACTCCGCCGCGCACGTTGGCGCCATCGAGCACCAGCCACACATCTGTGATGTCGCTGTGAGTCGCGCCGCCCAAATTGGTAGAGCTAAGCACGTGCTTCCAGCCGCGCAGGTGGTAGGCATCGCGGACCGCCTCAACCTGTGCGGGATCGGCCTGGCCGTCAGCGGCGAAACGCAGAACGTGGACGCTGACGCCGTCGAGCTTGGCGACCGTCTGGCGCAGGTCGGCGTCGGAATCCGGCATAAGCCCGGCGGCCGCGGCCAGCATCGTCCGATCCAGCGTGAAGCTCTCTTTTGCCAAAGCTTGCCCGCTCAACTGCGATAGAGCCGGAGGCGTCCACTCCAGGATCGCCTGGCTCAAGCCGGCACTGGCCGGCGCAGGCGCCGCGCCCGGCACATTACTCGGATCGGGTTGCACGGGGGCTTGCGCTAGCGCGGATGCACAGGCCATTACCGCGCATAGGGCCGCGCATAGGACAGGGATTCGCAGCCGCACTATTTGTAGATTCCAAAGGTACCGTTGCTTCATGCTTATTAAACGCAACACGAGCAGGAAAGTTGCTACCTCGCACACCGTTCGCGACTGCTTCTCTAATCCGTCAGTTGCCCGCCGCCGGCCAGACCGGAGCCAGATGCGCGCCGCACTCGAAATCCTCTGCCATGAACCTCATATGAAAATATGCGAAAACCTGTTCGCACCCTTCAGGATGCGATAGACTCATGCGGGAACGCTAAAAACCGGCCACAATTCTTCCACCCACGGAGGGCACATAGAAATTGGGAAAAAGCATGGTCCCAAAGAAGCTTTTCTTCACCAAAGGCGTCGGCAAACACAAGGAGCGGCTGACCTCTTTCGAGCTAGCGCTCCGCGATGCGGGCATCGCCTCGCAGAATCTGGTCCGCGTCTCCTCAATCTTTCCGCCGCAGTGCAAAATGATTTCGCGCAAAGATGGCCTCAAGTATCTGGATGATGGAGAGGTCGTTTTCGCAGTGATTGCGGAAAACTCTACGCGCGAGCCGCACAGGCTCGTCGCGTGCAGCATTGGCGTGGCCATCCCGGCAGACCGAAACACCTACGGCTACCTTAGCGAGCACCACAGCTTTGGCGAGACCGACGATCAGGCCGGGGAATATGCCGAGGAACTTGCCGCCGAGATGCTCGCGACGACGCTGGACGTGGAGTTCGACCCCGACAAAAGCTGGGACGAGAAAAAGGAAATTTACCGCATCTCCAACAAGATCGTCCGCACCAGCAACATTACCCAGTCGGCTGTTGGCGACAAGCGAGGCAAGTGGACCACGACGATTGCCGCCGCGGTGCTGATCCTGGACGCGTAAAGCTGGACGCGTAGGACTGCACGAGTAGGCGCCGGGTGCGGCTGACCTTTGGATAAGATTCGAGGCGGGCGAAGAGCAACCGAGTTGACGATTCAGAGGACACGGGGCCAATTCCGCATGCCGGGGTTGGCCTCGTTGCATCGGCCACAACTATTCAAAACGGAGACCCTAAAGTAGACGCATGACCACGGCGAAAAAATTCACGGTTGCACTGGTGCAGATGCGAATGGGCGCGGATCCGAAGGCGAACTTCTCCGCGGCGCTCAAGCATATTCGCGAGGCCGCAAAGCTGGGCGCAGAAGTCGTCTGTCTGCCTGAGCTTTTCCGCACGCAGTATTTTTGCCAGCGCGAAGAGCTCGCGCTCTTTGACCTTGCAGAGGAGATTCCGGGTGAGTCAACAGCCAAACTGGCCGACGCTGCCCGCGAATCTCGCGTCGCGGTGATTGCATCGCTTTTCGAACGGCGAGCGCCCGGCCTCTACCACAACACCGCGGTCACGTTCGACTCGGACGGCCAGATCGCCGGCGTCTACCGCAAGATGCACATCCCGGACGACCCGCTTTATTACGAAAAATACTATTTCGCGCCGGGCGATCTTGGATTTCAGGCCGTCGATACAACTGCCGGCCGCGTCGGCACGCTGGTTTGCTGGGACCAGTGGTACCCCGAGGGCGCGCGCATCACGGCATTGCAGGGCGCCGAGATACTTTTTTATCCGACGGCCATTGGCTGGCACCCGAAAGAGAAAGACGAATTTGGCGAGGCGCAATTTGATGCGTGGCGCACTATCCAGCGCGCGCACGCCATCGCAAATGGCGTCTACGTGGCCGCCGTCAATCGCGTCGGTGTCGAGCATGGCGACATTCTGGGCAATCGCGCTCCGGGGCCGGGCCTGGAATTCTGGGGCGGCAGCTTTCTCGCCGATCCTTTTGGCCGCATCATTGCCAAAGCCGGCCACGATGCTGAAGAAATCGTGTTGGGCGAAGTCGATCGCTCGTTGATTGAGGAGACGCGCCGCAACTGGCCCTTTTTGCGCGATCGCCGCGTCGATGCCTACGCGCCCATCACGCAGCGGTTTATTGATGCCGCGCGCCCAGACCCTGCGCGCAAAGAGCGCAAGTAGCCATGCCGGATCGACCCACTGAAAAAACTCCCCGTGCCCTCGGCTACCGCATGCCCGCCGAGTGGGAGCCGCACGAGGCCACATGGCTTGCGTGGCCGCACAATCCCGAGGACTGGCCGGGCAAATTCCAATCCATCCCCTGGCTCTATGCGGAGATTGTTCGTCTGCTCGCCGCCCATGAGCGCGTGCATCTGATCGTCGAAAACGCTTCGTCGCAGAAGCGCGTCACGTCAATGCTCGGCCGCGCGGGCGCAAATCTCGATCAGGTCACTTTCCACTGCTGGCCTACGGATCGCGGTTGGACGCGTGATTCGGGCCCAATTTTCGTACGCAACCCCGCAGGTCGCGTCGCACTCACCGACTGGCGCTTCAACGGCTGGGCAAAATATTCTGACTGGCATCTCGACGACAAACTTCCTGGCCGCGTGGCCAAGCTGCTCGGCGCGACTGCGTGGCAACCTCTCGTCCAAAACCAGAACGGCGCAAGACACGTGTCGTCCTCGAAGGCGGCTCCATCGACGTCAACGGCGCCGGATCTTTGCTCACAACCGAAGAGTGCCTGCTGAGCGAGGTGCAGCAGCGCAACCCCGGCGTCAGTCGCGCACAACTCGAGCGCGTCTTCCACGACTATCTCGGCATCGACCAGACCATCTGGCTCAATCGCGGCATCGCCGGCGACGATACTCACGGCCACATCGACGACATCGCTCGCTTCGTCGCGCCCGCGACCATTGTCACGGTCGTTGAGCCGGACACGCGCGACCCCAACCATGCACCGCTCGCTGAAAACCTCTCGCGTCTCAAATCCGCGCGCACTGTCCAGGGCAAGCAGTTCACCATCGTCGAGCTGCCTATGCCGCGGCCCGTTGTTTTCCGCGGTCAGCGCTTGCCGGCCAGCTACGCCAATTTCTACGTCGCCAACGGAATCGTTCTCGTGCCCACGTTTCACGATCCCAACGATCGCGTCGCGCTCAACACGCTCGCCGAACTCTTCCCGAGTCGCGAGGTCATCGGCGTCCACTGCGTCGACCTGATCTGGGGTCTCGGCGCGCTGCACTGCATGACCCAGCAGCAACCGGCGGCGCTACCATCGAAAGCATGATCGACGATCCAGAAGCGATGCAGGCCGCGCTGGCCGAGGCGCGACTGGCCGCCGAAGCCGGCGAAGTTCCCATCGGCGCAGTCGTCGTCCACGAAGGCGCGATTATCGCCCGCGGCCAGAATCGCGTCCTGCGCGACGTGGATCCCACGGCCCATGCGGAAATGGTCGTTCTGCGCGCGGCGGCTGCGGCGCTCGGCAACTATCGCCTCGCCGGATGCACTCTTTATGTCACTCTCGAGCCGTGCGCGATGTGCGCCGGAGCTATGATTCATGCGCGCATCGATCGCCTTGTTTATGCCGCCGCCGATCCCAAGGCGGGCGCATGCGGCTCGGTTCTCGCGGTGCTGAATCACCCCCAGCTCAACCACCAAATGCGAGTGGAGCAGGGAATCGCGGCCGGTGAATCCGCCGAATTGCTGCGCAGTTTCTTTCGCGAGCGGCGGTAAGTGGTGCTAGACTCGCACCCAGATTTCTCCTGAAGCCAAGGAGCAAGAAATGGCATCCCTCGGACGTCTCTTCCGCCGGCAGAAATCGGCATCTGGATCGTACACCGCCGCTGGCGATCAGTTGATTCGTCTCCTTGTTGAGAGGCTGCCTCTAGTTGATTGGCAGGACGGGCCTCCTGGATACACGGAGGGAGAGGCTGAGGCAATCGGCTGGTCGATCCGTCAATTTCAACACACCTCCCGCCAAGTCGCTGAGGAAATGGGCGGCGAAGCACTGGCTGTCCATCCGGATCGCGCCGAAGAGCTGGAACGAATGCTTTATGAACAGGGGCTGAGACAGTTCGGGGATTCTGGGTGGAAAATTGCTGGAAAAGTTCCAGAGAATTGGCGGATAAATATATCGGCCTATCTAAAGGCTTGGATTTGCGGCCTGAATCCGATGGTTCTACTGGATACCGCCGAGTTGCTTGCCTTAGCTGGCAAGTTCGAAGAGTCCGGCGAGGCGATTGAGGCTGTGAGGAAGTTCCCAGAATATGCACGTTCGCAGGGCGCGGATGGACCGTATGCACCGGAGATCGTCAGGCAGGTCACGGACAGGATTGACGCGATGAACTCGGAGCCTAACCGGCTCAAGGCGATCGAAATAAAGCGACAAGATGCGGAATTCGACCAAGCCGCGGGAGAATTTGCGCGCCAATTGGGACCCGTGAGCCGAGATGAACTCCACGTGGCGCTAGACAGCGCGGAGAACCCAAGAGTGCAAGCTTTCAACGCCGCGCTGCAGAAACAGAGGCGACCAAAACTGCTGGTGCCTCCTTGTATAACTGATCCCGGCGTCATCGAGCGCGTTCGCGTTGACGGCGATAAATGCATCCGGGAGACTTGGGATTCGCGCTTGAAGGTTTGGCGTCCCGGCGGCCAATTCACCGACTCCCTATTTCATGGGCGCGAACTCTCATCGGAAGAAATCTCCGAGGCTGGCATTCCCACCGAGGAATAATTCTCGGTCCCACCGCTATCTTCTCGTCAGCTTCCTGATTCGCTCGGACTCCGCTGGCCACTTTGCCGCAAGCTCCGCATAGCTTCCGTTCGCGTAATCGGCGAAATCGAATCCCGGCGTCACCGTGCAACCGAGCAACGCTATTTTGCCGTCTTCAACAAGCCGCGTGCCCTGCCACACGCCAGCCGCGACCACCAACTGAACATGCTGGCCGGCCGCCAAATCCGGCCCGAGCGTGAAAACAGTGGAGCTGCCGTCGGGCAATAACTGCAGTATCTCCACCGGATCGCCGAGATAGAAGTGAAAAGTCTCATCCGACGCGAGCACGTGCATCTCTGAAAACATCCCGGCTTCGAGCAGGTAATAAATCGCCGTGCCCTGCGCCCGCTGGCCTCGCGGCAACTCCACGCTTCCCGCCGAGGTATATGTCCGGCGGAACCATCCGCCCTCGACCGGGTGCGGTTCCAGATGTAAAAGCGACTTAATTTGATCCGCAGTCATCCAAGCTCCAGAGTGGTTGATATCCCAGATCGTAGCATCGGAAATTGAGTAGAATTCACTTATGATCGTGCAGGTTTATACCGCCGCCTGGTGCCGCGATTGCAGATCGGCCAAGCAGTTCCTTGACGAGCATGGCGTGGTCTACACCGAGGTAAATGTCGACGCCGACCCTGCTGCCTCGGCCGAGGTTCTGAAGCGCGTCGGCAAGCGTGCCATCCCGCAAATGGTCATCGATGGCGAGTGGTTCCAGCCCTACGCGCCCGGCCGCGGGCTGCTGATTGATGAGTTGATGCGCCGCCTCGGAATTCCTCGCGGCGTCGGAAATCCTCGCGAATAGCCTAGCTTCCCTCGTACAATTGAAGGTGGGTGTTGGCTGCAAATGCCGGTCATGCAAGGAGTTCTCCGTTGATCGAACGCTACACGCGCCCGGCGATGGGCGCCATTTGGACGGACGAGAACAAATACCGCTGCTGGCTCCAGGTTGAAGCGGCGGCCAGCACTGTACTCGCCGAGGATGGTGTTATTCCCGCCTCCGCTGCCGCGGCGATCGCCGACTAAGGCTACTGTTTCTGCCGCGCGCGTCGCCGAAATCGAAGCCGAGGTCAAGCACGACATTATCGCGTTCGCAACTGCGGTCGCGGAATCTCTTAAAGCCCAGGGCCTCGACGCCGAATCACGATGGCTGCACTACGGCCTCACGTCGAATGACATTGTCGACACCGCCCAGGCTCTCCAGATCAAAGAAGCATCGGCGCTCATCAGCGACGGCATTGCCGCGTTGCTGGCTGTGCTTAAGCGCCGCGCCATTGAGTTCAAGCTGACGCCCACCATCGGCCGGACACATGGGATTCATGCGGAGCCGACGACATTCGGGTTGAAGCTGCTCAACTGGTACGCAGAAATGGAGCGCAATGCCACACGCTTCGCCGCCGCCGCCGAGGATATGCGCGTGGGAAAGCTGTCCGGCGCTGTCGGCACCTTCGGCCACCTGAAGCCGGAGCACGAAGAGCGAATTTGCGCGCGCGCTGGGACTCAAGCCCGCGCCGGTTGCGACGCAGGTCATCCAGCGCGATCGCCACGCAGCCTACATCGCCACGCTCGCCATCATCGGCAGCACGCTGGACAAGATTGCTGTCGAAATCCGCCATTTGCAGCGCACAGAGGTTCGCGAGGCGCAGGAGTATTTCAGCGAAAAGCAAAAAGGCTCCTCGTCCATGCCGCACAAAAAGAACCCGATCACGAGCGAGCAAATCAGCGGCCTGGCGCGCGTACTTCGCGGCAACTCGCAGGCGGCGATGGAGAACATCCCGCTGTGGCACGAGCGCGACATTTCTCATTCTTCGGTGGAGCGCATCATCTTTCCGGACTCGACCATTCTCGTTGACTATCTGCTGGCCAAGACCGCCGATCTGGTTGACCGGCTGCTGGTTTATCCCGAGCGGATGAAGAAGAATCTCGAATTGACTGGCGGCCTCATCTTTTCGGGGCAATTGCTGCTCGATCTCGCCGAGGCCGGCATGTTGCGCGAGGACGCCTACAAGCTCGTCCAGTCCCACGCCATGCGCGCCTGGAAAGAGGACTTGAATTTCCGCGATGAAGTTGCGCGCGACCCGGCGATTACCAAGCTGCTCAGCACCGGAAAAGCTGGCGAAGACGTTCGACTATTCGCGGCAGCTCGGGCAATGTGGATGCGATCTTCAAGCGCGTGCTGGGCGAATAGGCGCGAATCGGCCGGCTTTGTTCACTGGCCAGGTTTATACTTTGCGGCAGCCCAACTTTAGGAGTCGCCATGCAGCGAATTGCGCTTGCGCTGTGCGTATTGTGCCTCGTTCCTGGTCTTTCTGCGAAAACCAGAAAGGACATCCCTCCCGCGCCACTTCCAACCGCGATTGTTAATGCACACAAGGTGTTCCTCTCAAACAAGGGAGGAAGCGACCTTGCCTATGATGCGTTCTATCAGGCGATGAAGAGCTGGGGTAAATATGAGATCGTCGGCTCGCCAGACAATGCCGATCTGATCATTGAGTTGTCCTACGAGGTAGTGAACGAGGGGACGCGGGTGTGGAGTTCAACGAATACGTATAACAACACGACCCAAGTGCATAGCCGACAAATCACTGACCCTCAGCTGATCCTGACGATTTACGACGCGAGAACGAAGGACTCATTGTGGTCGACGATTGACCATCGAAGGCTCGCCGCGCTGGAGAAGAATCGCGAAAAAGAAATGATCAATTCGGCCGAGAGACTTGCCCAGGAGTTGCAATCGAGAGCAACCGCGCAATGAATCTCACCCTCGCCATCACCGGCGCATCCGGCGCGATCCTCGCCCGCGAGGCACTGCGCGCGCTTGAAGCCGACAAGCGCGTTGCCCGCGTTCACTTTGTCGCATCGGAAAACTCGCTGCGCGTGCTCGCCGAGGAACTCGGCGTCTCCGGCCGGACCAATCTGCTGAAAAAGCTTCTCGGCGCCGCTCCGGCCAAGACCATCCAGCACGCTGACTCCGACATTGGTGCGCCGATCGCCAGCGGCAGTCATCCGTCGGATGGAATGATCGTTTTGCCCTGTTCCATGGGTACGCTTGCGACCATCGCTCTCGGCCTCGCCAATTCGCTAATCGCCCGCGCCGCTGACGTTACGCTCAAGGAGCGGCGGACCTTGATTCTGTGCGTGCGCGAAACGCCCTTCAATCGCATTCACCTGCGCAACATGACCTGGCCGCCGAGGCCGGCGCGACGATCTTTCCTTGCATGCCTGCCTTCTACGATCACCCAGTCGGCTCGAAGAAATGGCTCGCCAATTCGCCTGTCGCGTCCTCGCCCACATCGGTCTGCCCCAGCCCGGAGCCTATGTCTGGAAGGGGGAAGAGTAGAAAATTCGAAACAGGATCAACTAACACTTCCGCGTCAGGGGTCGGTCGCTTCTGGACTAGCGGTAGTAGGCCGGTTTGAAAGAGGCTTCCCTCAGGGGCTGAAGCCCGCATTTAAGCAGCGCACTTTACGGCACGGCTGAAGCCGTGCCCTTTCAAAGCAAACAGGCGGTGCCTTTTCAAAGCAAACACAAGCGGTGCCCCTTCAAAGCAGACCCAATGTTCCTTCAAAGGAAACCCGAACTGATCCGGCGCGAGACTCGTTCTTTGCTTGACACCCGCCCAGCTTCCCCCTGATACTGCCATCTATGCCGTTCTCACAGGGAACACGGAATTGCGGACGAATCGCGATCGAGGCCATGGCCATGTGTATGCCATCCGGACCCCTCCGTGCGTCTCTTGAGCGGCGAATGCGTTAAGCGCTACCGATCTTGAAGTCAAGCGGCCCGGGTCCTGAAACGGATGCGGGCCGTTTTGCGTTGGCGCTGTGCTCCGCACTTTCAGCTTTTGGACGATTGCCTCACCGAAATTAAAAGGAGATGAATTATGTCGGAACCGAAACCGCAGCAGCTTGCGACGCAGGCCGTTCACGCCGGCCAAGTCCCTGACCCAACCACCGGCGCGCGCGCCGTGCCCATCTACCAGACCACTTCCTACGTCTTTCAGGATGCGGACCACGCCGCCCGTCTGTTCGGGTTGCAAGAGTTCGGCAACATCTACACACGCATCATGAACCCCACCACCGACGTTTTTGAGAAGCGCGTTGCTGCTCTCGAAGGCGGCGCAGCGGCCCTCGCAACGGCCTCTGGCCAGGCGGCGGAGACGCTGGCCATCATCACGCTCGCGGGACTCGGCGACGAGATCGTCTCGACTACTTCTCTTTACGGCGGCACCTACAATCTCTTTCACTACACGTTGCCGCGGCTGGGCATCAAGGTCAAGTTTGCCGACGCTGACGACTTCGATGGAATACGCGCTCTGATCAACGACAAAACCCGCGCCATCTATACCGAGACGCTCGGCAATCCCAAGCTCGACATCGCCGACATCGAGCGGCTCGCCGCCATCGCGCACGAGAACAAGCTGCCGCTGGTCATCGACAACACGTCGGCATCGCCGGCTCTGGTGCGGCCGATCGAGTGGGGCGCTGACATTGTCGTCAACTCGGCCACCAAATTCCTCGGCGGCCACGGCACGGCCATCGGCGGCGTGATTGTGGACGCAGGCAAGTTCGACTGGGCTGCTTCGGGCCGCTTCAAGGACTTCACCGAGCCTGATCCCTCCTACCACGGCCTTTCCTACACTGCGGCCTTCGGTCCTCTGTCGTTCATCCTCAAGGCGCGTATTCAGGGCCTGCGCGACACCGGCGCGGCGCTCTCGCCATTCAATGCGTTTCTGCTGCTGCAGGGGATTGAAACGCTGCACCTGCGCATGGAGCGCCACTCGCAGAATGCGCTGGCCGTCGCCAAGCATCTCGCCGACGCATCCCGGAGTGGAATGGGTCAACTATCCCGGCCTCGAATCCAGCCCCTATTACGCGCGGACGAAAAAGTACCTGCCCAACGGCGCAGGTGCGCTGGTCACATTTGGTATTAAGGGCGGCTACGAAGCAGGTAAAAAGCTCATCAACTCGCTTGAACTGTTTTCGCTGCTGGCCAACATCGGCGACGCCAAGTCGCTCGTGATTCATCCCGCCTCTACCACGCATCAGCAATTGTCGGCCGAAGAGCAGGCGGCCACGGGCGTCACCCCGGAGATGGTGCGGCTGTCGGTCGGAATCGAAGACATTCGCGACATCGTTGCCGACCTCGATCAGGCGATCGAAGCGGCCAATGGACAGACGGTTACCGGCGCAAGCAAGGCTGCTGCGGCAAAATAGCAGAAACAGCTTCTAGCCTCTAGCTTCTAGCCTTTAGCTCTTGGCTTGCTGGCACGTAGGTTTGGAGCAAGGAAGGGGCGAGAATGGCGCAAGACTACCGAGACTTGTTTGGCAGAAGGCCATTGAATTGACTGTGGGTGTTTATCAGTTAACTCGCTCTTTCCCGAAGGATGAGGTCTATGGGCTGATCCCTCAGCTACGAAGAGCTGCGGTTTCGGTTGCAAGCAACATCGCGGAGGGACGTGGCAGACTGAATATTGGCGAGTTTCGACAGTTTCTCGGGCTTGCCCAGGGATCGATCTACGAGCTTCAGACCCAGCTTCTGGTTGCCAGAAAACTTGGGATGGGATCAGATGATTTACTGAATGGGGCAGAAGTGTTGAGCAACGAAATATCTAAAATGCTTGGGGCGTTTATTCAAACGCTGAATCGCAAAGCTGGAAGCAAGCAGCTAGAAGCTAGGAGCTAGAGGCTGTTCTTATGACCGATGGTTACAGCCGCAGCGGCGCCTCGCCGCCGGGATCGAAGATCGTGGAGCCGACCTACGAAGGCGACTTCGTGCTGGATGGCACCCTGCCGCTCGAATGCGGCCGTTCCCTCATCTGTCCCACGCTGCATTACGCCGTCTACGGCCGGCTGAATGCGGCGAGAGACAATGCCGTTCTTGTTTGCCACGCACTCTCGGGCTCGGCTCTGGTCGGCTCCTGGTGGCCCGAAATTTTTGCTCCCGGCGCGGTCCTCTCGCTGGAGCACGATTTCGTCATCTGCATCAACATGCTGGGCTCCTGTTATGGTTCCACGGGTCCTGGCGCAGTCAATCCAGAGACAGGCGAAATCTACGGGCCGGACTTTCCCCTGGTTGGCGTCCGCGATAATGTTCGCGCGCAAGCCCGGCTTCTGGATTCGCTGGGCATCCGCCGACTTCGCCTCGTGCTCGGCGGTTCTATTGGCGGCATGCAGGCGCTGGACTGGACCATTTTTCAACCTGAACGCATTGAGCGAGCGCTCATCATTGGCGTCACGCCGCTCTCCGCCATGGGGCTGGCTCTGAACCATCTGCAACGCCAGGCCATTCAGCACGATCCGGAATGGGCCGGCGGCCGGTATCTGCCGCAGCGCCCACCCCGCAGCGGGCTGGCGCTGGCACGCAAAATCGCCATGATCAGCTACAAATCCGCGCCGCTGTTCGATGAGCGTTTCGGGCGCAATCCCAACCGCAGCGGCGAAGATCCGTGGGCGGCAAACGGCCATGGCAGCGGCCTTATCGGCGAGCGTTTTGACATCGCCGGCTACCTCGATCTTCAGGGCAGTCGATTCGTCGAGCGCTTTGACGCCAACGCCTACCTGGCTATTCTGCGCGCTATGGATACATGGGATCCGCTGCTCGGCTACGCCTCGCCGCAGGAGGCCTTCGGCCGCATCCGCGCCCGCCTCAGCTTCATCGGCATCAGCTCTGACTGGCTTTTTCCGGCCGACGATGTGCGGCGATTTGCGGAATCCGTCCGCGGGGCAGGCGCTCAGGCCGACTACCGCGAGATGACCAGCGCCCACGGCCACGATGCCTTTCTGGCTGAACAAGCCGAGCTTGTCCGGCTGCTGCAGTAGCGCCTTGCCCAGCGTTTTCCAGTCTCGTCCGTCTACTCGGAATGAACCATAACGCCGCGACGCCGCAAGTCCCCTCACCACCCTGTTACCAGCGTGCGGTACGCTCTGCAAGCGTCTTCGCGTTTTTCTTGTCAGCGGCTCGTTGGCTTCTTATAATCCTGCTACGGAACATTCGTGGTCATGGTATCTTTATATCCGTCGCCTCAACTCTCAAACGCCACTCAAAACGGTTGCCCCAACGCTGGCGAATGAGCGATTATTTGATCCCCATTTCGGTATTTCCCAGGAGCACTGCATGAAGAAGTTAGTCCTTGCATCTGCGATGGTATTGGCAAGCATGAGCCTTGTTTCCTCGCCAGCTCTGCTCGCTCAGGACGCTGGCCAGATCACCATCCAGGATCCCGCCGAGTTCAATGCGTATCAGAACGCCATCACCCAGACCGACCCAACCCAAAAGGCTGCGGCGCTCGAAGGGTTTCTTTCCGCATATCCTCAGAGCGTCGTCAAGAAGGCCGTTCTCGATCAGTTGATCGATAGCTACTACCAGACCAACCAACCCGCTAAGGCGATTGATGCCGCTGGTCGCCTGCTTCAGGTCGATCCCAACAACATGAAGGCCATTTACATTTCTGTCAATTTGAAGAAGCAGCAGTGCGCCTCAACCCTGGATGCCTCCGGCGTCGCCACCGACGCGCCGACCTGCGACGACGCAGCCGTTCTGGCGCAGAAGGGCCTCACGGCTCCCAAGCCGGCCGCGATGTCAGACGCCGATTGGAGCAAATTGACGTCGGGTGCTTATCCTGCTTTCCATTCGGCCATCGCGCTCGACGACGCGGTCTCGAAAAAAGATTTTGCCGGAGCCATCAAGGAATACACCGCCGAATTGATGCTGTATCCGCCCGATTCATGCACCAAGCCGGGCCCTTGCCTTGCCGATACGCTGCAACTCGCGCAGACCTATGCCAAGCCTGGTGACTCAAGGGACGAAATCAAGGCGGTCTGGTTCTACGCCCGCGCATACGACTTCGCGCCGCCGAACTTCAAGACGCAGATTGAGCCGCTGCTCGAGTACTGGTACAAGCGCTATCACGGCACGCTCGATGGCGACCCTGCCATCAAGCAGCAGATCGCGGCCATCGAGACCCAAGCGCAGGCAACGCTCTTTCCGCCCAGCGGCTTTACCATCGCGCCCGCTCCAACGCCTGCGGATTTAGCGCATCATGCCTATACCAGCGGCGATCCCAAAGCGTTGAGCCTCGAAGACAAGGAGTACATCCTGGCCAACGGCTCTGATGCAGATGCCACCGGACTTTGGGCGCTGCTGAAAGGCCAGCCGACGCCGGTCCCGGGCATTATCATCACCGATCCCGCAAACGCGCTGAAAATTTCCGTCACCACTACTGCCTCGGTCAAGCCAAAGGACTTCGTCGTCAAGCTCACGAACCCCGTGGCTTGCAGCGCTGTTCCGGAGCCGCCCTCGGAGCTAAAGATCGCGGACGCACAGGCCTACATTCTGGCCAACGGCGTCAAGGCCGATACCGACGCCATGGGTGACGCACTCACCGATACCCCTGCGCACATTCGCAAGATCGCCATCGAACCCGGGATCTTGACGATCAATGTGGCTGTTACGCAGGACGCCAAGGACGCCCACACCGCCGACTTCACCGTCAACCTCAAGGACCCGCTCTCCTGCAAGGATGCTCCGGCCGCCGGCTCCGCGCTCGGTTTGCAACCGGCCACTGAGCTCGACGGAACATACGACACCTACACGCATACTGCAGCGGCGGGAAGCACTGCCGCTTCCGCGCAGATCGTTCTCAGCGACGGATTCCTGCAGCCTGAGAAGAAGGCGGGCCCGGTGCATCACGTTCCGGCAAAGCCATCAGCCGCGCATCACGCGCAATAACCGCGAGCCTCGATTGCCGATTTTTCATCGGCAATTGAGGGCCGCGCGATTCAATGCTTCTGGAATTTGAAAGGGCAGTCCGCTTCGACGGGCTGCCCTTTTTTCCTGCGTCACGATAAGTGTTGGTCGATTCAAGACATTCGCTTGTGCAAGTAAACAAAAATGTATACTATTGAATCGTGAAGAGCTCGGAATTCATGCGGTGGCTGGCCAGGAAGGGCGTAACGTTCGGCTCCCAGAAAGGCTCGCACCTCAAGCTCTTCTTCAACGGCCGCCAATCCCTCCTTCCGGTGCATGGCACGGAACTCGGCAAGGGCTCGTCGAAGCAATCAAGAAGCACTTGGCCTAAAGGAACAGGAGTAAATATGCGCGGGTACCCAGTTAATCTGCGGAAAGATGGAAGGTTCATCCTCGTGACCTTCCCCGACATCCCCGAAGCCATCACTCAGGGGAAAAACCGTGCCCACGCGCTTGAGATGGCGAAGGGAGCTCTTCAAGTTGCAATGGAGTTCTATTTCGATGACAACCGTCCCGTCCCCTTGCCTTCCAAACCAAAACGCGGGCAGGGAATTGTCGAGCTACCCCCAAGCGTGGCGGCAAAAGTTCTCCTGTTAAATGAGATGCTTCGTCAGAAAGTTCGCCCGGTTGAACTGGCCCGGCGCATCGGAACGACGAAACAGGAAGTGAATCGCCTAACGAATCTAAGGCATCCGACCAAGATCGATCGTATCGATGCCGCACTCCGGGCGTTAGGCAAGCGGCTCCTCCTCGAAGCCGCGTAACCGCTGACCGCTGATTTACGCTCATTCTCCCAGCATGACTCGCTGGATCGCCGACGCGCGCCCTGTCGCCGGATCGCAGGTCACTACCGCGCCGCACATCTTGGGATTTCCCTTTGCTGCCTCAAATTTTCCCGGCATTGCGGTCAGGAATCTGTGCAGCACCAACTCTTTTTCGACGCCAATAACGCTGTCGTAAGGCCCGCTCATGCCCACGTCGGTCTGAAAGGCCGTTCCGTGGGGCAGGATGCGCTCGTCGGCGGTCGGCACATGCGTGTGCGTGCCCAGAACTGCCGTTGCGCGGCCGTCGAGATACCAGCCCATTGCAACTTTTTCGCTTGTGGCTTCGGCGTGGAAGTCGACCACGACGACTTTGGCGCGGATGGCGGCGAGCAAAGAGTCGGCAGTACGGAACGGATCGTCGATCGGTGTCATGAACACGCGCCCTTGCAGTTGCAGCACCGCGAAGTCCACGCCGCCTGCGGTCTTTCCTTCGTAGAAGCCGTAACCCGGCGTTCCCGGCGGAAAATTCGCCGGCCGGATGATTCGCCGCGCGCGGTCGTGAGTGTATGGCGCTGCCGAGTTCAGGTAGTCGAGCAGTTCCTTCTTGTCCCACACGTGGTTGCCGGTCGTCAGCACATCCGCGCCGAGATCGAAGACTTCTTCTGCCAGCCCCGGGGTTACGCCGAAACCACCTGCTGCATTCTCGACGTTCACGATAGTCAGGTCGACATGGTGCGCCTCGCGCACATGGCCGATGTGCTCGCGCACGATCCTGCGCCCGGCGCTGCCGAAGATGTCGCCGACGAATAAGATGTTCACTGGCTTCCGATGCTCCTGTGAAAGCGGAGTTAGCGTCGTTAGCGGGGTTAGCGGAGCTAGGTTTTCGCCTCTGGCTCGCTGATCCCAGGTCCTTGTTCTCTGCTCGCTGTATTTCTCATGAGTGGAAAGAGAATCACATCGCGGATTGACTTTGAGCCCGTCAGCAGCATTACCAGCCGGTCGATGCCGATGCCTTCGCCGCCAGTCGGAGGCAGCCCATACGAAAGCGCCCGCACGTAGTCCTCGTCCATCTGGTGCGCTTCGTCGTCGCCTGCGGCGCGCTGGGCGAGCTGGTCGTCGAATCGTTTTTGCTGTTCCACCGGATCGTTCAGCTCGCTGAATGCATTGCCCAGCTCGAACCCTCCGGCGAAAATCTCAAACCGCTCCACGTGATCCGGGTCTTCGGGTTTCTGCTTTGAGAGTGGAGAGACAACCGTCGGGTAGTCGTAGATGATGGTGGGCTGGATGAGATTGTTCTTCGGCGACGTGCTCGAAAGATCGCATGCTACCGTCTTTGCCAGCGGATCGCCTGCTTCGAGCTCGTGTCACACTTAACGGCTGCATGTAGTGCCGAAGAATTTTGTGGCGCTCTTATCGCCGCATCAAACTCGGAGCGTTCAGTTCTGCTGCCTCGAACGTTCACGAGCGACCTCAAGTCTTCTCAAGCAGACTCTGCGACTGCCAGTTCAGTCGAGCTTCGGAACGTCATCCGAAGTCGGACGTCGGGCGAACGTCAGCGTCTTCCGGCCACCACTTGATGATCGCCTCCACCATCGTCAGCCGTTCCCACTTCGCGAAGTCGATCGGATTTCCCTGCGGGTCAAGTCGCGGAATCGGGTTTCCGCTCTCATCTTTCTCGCCGGACGGAAGAATCGTCGTCCCGTTCACTTCTTTCGCCACAAACGCGATCAGCTCCTCCGTCAAATCCATCAGGTCGTGGTAATTCGCGTAGGCCTGGTAGAACTCGAGCATGGTGAACTCGGGATTGTGCTGCGTGCTCACGCCCTCGTTGCGGAAGTTGCGGTTGATCTCGTACACCCGATCCAGGCCGCCCACCACCAGCCGCTTCAGATAAAGCTCCGGCGCGATGCGAAGATACAAATCCATATCCAGCGCGTTGTGGTGCGTCTTGAACGGCCGCGCCGCAGCCCCGCCGGCGATGGGCTGCATCATCGGCGTTTCAACTTCAAGATAGCCGCGGCTGTCAAAGAACGTTCGCAGCGCCTTCAGCACCTTCGCCCGCTTCACAAACACTTCGCGGGCATCGAGGTTCGCAAACAGGTCCACATAGCGCTGCCGGTAGCGCAGCTCGACGTCGGCGAGGCCATGGTACTTTTCCGGCAGCGTGAGCATCGCCTTGGCCAGAAACGTCAGCGTTTCCACGTGCACCGTCAGCTCGCCGGTTCTAGTCCGAAATAAATAGCCCGTCACGCCGATGTGATCGCCGAGGTCGAGCAGCTTGTAGAGCGCGAATCCCTGTTCGCCGACGGCGTCGAGCCGCACGTAAATCTGCAGCCGCGCGCCCTGCTGCTGCAGCGTTGCGAATCCAGCCTTGCCCTGCGCGCGAATGGCCATGATGCGGCCCGCCACGGTCACTGTCTCTCGCTTGGCCTCAAGCTCTTCACTCGTCGACGCGTCCCACTTGGCGCGTACCTCTGCCAGCGGCGTCGCAAATTCGCCCTGCGCGGCCGGAAACCGGTTGGGATACGCGGACTGCCCCAGTTCAGCGATCTTCTTCAGTTTTTCCCGGCGCTCGTCAAAAAGCTTGCGCTCGAATTCCGAGTCGAATTCCATACTTCCTTTTCTGGCTTTGGTTGAACGTCCAACCGCCAGTATACTTGCCCACCAATGGCCGTTATCCGCGCTTCCTGGGGTAACGGCTGTGACGTATTCGCGCGGCGACTCAACTATAATTTTTGGCGTACGAAAGCAAATCCACTCGGGAGGTCACCCGTGAAGCAAGCGATGGTTGCATTCCTTTTCTCTGTTCCGTTTGTCTTGGTCTGTGAGCTCCGAGCTGCCACGCTGCCCAATGCCTGCGGTGACGACAAGATCAAGGTGGAAGTCGCCGTGCAAAAACCGTCATCTGCGCCCCCAGCAGCAAACGCGACGACCGCGAGGCTGGTTTTCGTGCAACGGCTCGGCGAGGCTTGCATCGGGTGCTCCATCACCCGTGTTGGTCTCGATGGAACCTGGATTGGCGCGAACAAGGGATCCAGTTTTTTCTCGGTCACGACGGCTCCCGGCGAACACCACGTCTGCGCTTTTTGGGAGGCGCCACTGGCGAAGATCGAGAACAGGATCGGACTAACGGATTTTGAGGCCATTGCCGGGCAGATCTATTACTTTGAAATCGAAGTCGGCTCTCGGGGCACTGCAGAGGTTCCTGTGATGCGCCTGAGGCCGATCTCTGCGGACATGGGTGCGTTCCTCGTCTCACGGTCGAAGCAAAGCGTGGCGACTCCCAAGCCCAATTGAGCGCGGTAAGCAAGCGGCACAATCCGGCTAAAGCCGTGCCTTTGCTATGAGGCAGTGGCCGTGCGGGACGGCGCAGGCGTGGATTCTCCCGTTCCGGAACTTTGGGGCGGGAATCTTTTCCGCAGCCCAACCAAACGGGCACAACCGGAATCCAACCGACACAGGAGATTCCCACATGAAACAAGCGATGGCAGTATTCCTTTTCTGCATGGTGTTTGTCATGGGCAACCAGCTCCGCGCTGCGAGGCTTCACGATGCCTGCGGCGACGATCACGCGCACTTCGACGTGAAAACCGAGAAGGATGCACCAGCGCCCGCGGCCCCTGAAGCGGGAAAGGCGCGAATTGTGTTTATCGGCCGCATCGATGCGCCGGGATGCCTCGGATGCGACGAGTTCGCGCCACGCATCGGAGTCGATGGCTCATGGGTAGGAGCGACCAAAGGCAATTCCTATTTTGTGCTCGATGTTGCGCCCGGCACGCACAATGTTTGCGCCGATTGGAAGTCGATCTCCGCTGCCCGCGGAAGGAACTGGGGCGTTGCTTCCTTTTCCGCAGCGCCGGGACAGACGTATTTCTTTGAGACGAGGATCGAGCCGAGTGGTCAAGGACCTACAGACCCGTCAGGCATCAGGACGCATTGGGTTCTGGATTTGAAACAGCTCGACGACGACAAAGGCGCGGACCGGATGAAGAACTCGGCTCTTGCGACCTGGACGCAAACAGAACGGTAGGCCGGGCGCGCGGGTAGGCTGGCGCCCCTGACCAGGCTGGTCCGAGGCTGCGGAGGCCTTCGTCCGACGTCGCGCCGAAAGGCGTCCCTCATGTATAACCACGATGGATGCCCTACAACCGACCGATTCCCGATCCGAAGCACGACGGGGGGCCCGGCTCGAAGCAAAGCGGCAAAGAGCCCGGCCTTTTCAGCGCGTGGATTCAAGCCGAAAAACTGATGCAGATTGCGCTTGTGCTGCCCTGCGCGGCTTTTATCGGCTGGCTCATCGGCGCATGGCTTGACCACCGCCTGCATCAATCGTGGATCGCAGGTGCAGGAATTGTCTTTGGCGGCGCCTCCGGGCTGGTTTACTCGATTCGAGTGGCGCTTGCCGCCAACAAAGATCCCAAGATGCAGGACGACGTCACCTCCGATCCGGGAAACGGCAGCGGAGGATCGGGCGCGTGACCGACGACCATCACCCCCTGGTCGCACTGACCGACGACGGTTTGCAGGCCCTGCTCAAGCGTGCCATCCGGATCACTTTGGTCGTGGGCGCGCTGGCTGCGCTGGTGCTGTGGAAGGCCTCCGGCTGGCGCGATGCCGCGATGTTCGCCGCTGGCGCTGCCATCTCCGCCGCAAGTATTCACGAGTGGCGTCGCCTCATTCGTTTCATTAGCGCGAAAATGGATCGCCAGCAGGCTCCCCGTGGCGCGGCGGTCTCTGCGGTCCTTTTTGTGCTCCGGCTGGGGCTGTTTGGCGGGGCCATTTATGGTAGCCTGAAGTGTTTCCGGGGTTCTGTTGTGGCGCTTCTCTGCGGCCTTGGTTTGGCGCTTCTGGCCATGGTCTGGGAGGCGGTTCGCTTGCTTCGAGAGTGAAGCAGTGGGGATCACTTTGCTCTGCTGCGGCACTCAGAGAAGGGCAATCATAACTTCTGAGATCAAGACTTTACCTTCGAGATTAAGACTTTTATGTTGCAGACTTTTGCGTTAGCGCGGTTCCTTGACCTCCTGCTGAGGGGCACTGAGCTCAAGATGTATGAAGCCATCGGCATGAGCCCGACGGATGCTGCTCAGAAGGCCGGTTCGATCAACAGCACACTGTCGTTGGAGGTGCTGGTGGCTGGCGGCCTTATTCTCTTTTTTATTTTTGTGCGCCTGACTTTGTCGGTGGAGAAACCCAACCCTGCGCAGCAGCTCGCCGAAATGATCCATGAAGGCGTCGGCGACCTGGGCGAGCAGGTCATCGGTCACGGCTATGAGCGGTTTCAGGCCTTTGTTACCTGCATCGGGCTTTTTGTTCTGTTGAACAATCTGATTGGCCTCCTGGTCGGTCTCATCCCCGGCGTTGAGACACCAACGGGCATGCCTGAGGTTCCACTCGGCCTCGCGGTGCTTACTTTTATCTACTACAACTACCATGGCGTCCGGGTGAACGGCCCCATCGGCTATCTGAAGCAGTTCGCGGGACCGCTGTGGTGGCTGGCGCCGCTTCTCTTTCCCATTGAGATTGTCTCGCACCTCGCCCGCATGATGTCGCTCACCATTCGTCTTTACGCCAACATGTTTGCCAGCGATCTGCTCACGCTGGTCTGGTTTTCCATTATTCCGATCGCAGTGCCGTCCGTCTTCCTCGGGCTGCACTTCGCGGTTTCCATCATTCAGGCTTTCGTTTTCATGCTGCTCGACGATGATCTATCTCTCGATGGCAGTGGCGCACGAGCATTAAACAGCAATTCGTAGTTCACAGTTCTTAGTTCGCAGTTCATAGTTCGTGGTTGATGATTTGGACCGAGCAGGATTTCTGCGAACTGCGAACCGTGAACTGTGAACTGATTAAAAGTTTCCGCCGGAGCTGCTTCCGCTCCGGATAAACGGACGGCCGCAAGCGTGAGGGGGCCAAAGGCATAAGGACAGCCTTTAGCTTCTAGCTGCTAGCCTCTAGCCATTGCATTGGTGAATTGAGATCCTCAGTTCGCCGATGACAAGCTAGAAGCTAAAGGCTAGAAGCTAGAAGCTGCTATTGTGCCGGCACGGTGAGCCTCAACCACCCACTAACGGCCAATCTTAGGGAGCAGGAGAACTATGCGTAAACTTCAATTCGTATTCATCGCCTTGGCGGTGCTATGCTTTGCCGTCCCGGTCTTTGCCGATGGCGGCTCGCCCGCAATCAACCTGGTTCCGATCGGCGCGGGCCTGGGCATGGGGCTGGCCGCAGGCCTGTGCGGACTTGGTCAGGGCAAAGCTGTCGGCTCGGCAGTCGAGGCGCTGGCTCGCAATCCAGGTACCCGTCCCGGCATCATGCTGTTATTGGTGCTTGGCCTGGCCTTTATTGAATCACTCACCCTTTTCACACTGGTTATCGTTTTCGCGAAGATGTAGTAGAAGCGTTCGGAACGGAAAGCGATAAGAAGGTGAGGCGGTCCCGTGTTTCAGTTCGGGGCCGCTTTTCTGTCTACCTTAAGAACTCGTTCTCGGCTATTTGTCTGCGCGCAGTATCTCAATCGCCTTCTGGTAGCCCAGCCCGGCGGGCACCGGCTCGTAGCCGGTCTCATCCTCCGTGGTATCGAAGACTCGCGTCTTCCACACCACGCGGCCGCTCATTTTCATCTGAAAATGAACCGTTCGCCACTGATCGACGCCCATGTCTGGGCCAACGTCCGCCTGCTCAATCACGATCCAGCCGCCCTGGTTGAGCCGTCCAAGAATTCCCCAGCCAAAGTCCACATCGCGCTGCAGGTGAGCTTCCAGCCGGACGACGCGAAGATTTACCGGGTCGATCCAGATCGACCCCGTCATCTGTGTCAAAATCTGCGTCTCCAAATCCGGCGGAGAGAATGCTGGATTGGGTTTGAAGGAGAACCTCTCGACTTTGTTGTCGCCGGGTTTGCCCGACGGGCCTTCGCCGGGGCCTTCGTCCTGGTAGATGAACGCGGTCGGCAGAGCTCGCAGCACCTTCAGCACGCGTGCCTGGTCATCGTCTTCACCCAGCTTTCGCCGCTTCTGCTTGCCGGGGTCGGTCAGTAGCTCGGTCAGGCGGGCTTCTTCGTTCTGCTCGTCGGCTGCACTCAGCGGTTTGCCGTTCACGGCGACGAGCCGGGCGACGTCCCCGTCTCTTGTCTCGCAAATTTTCTTGGTGGTGGTCAGCCGCGGGCTGCCTTTCAGGAGCTCATAGCGCATGGGATGGCTCGAATCCCGCGCCGCCGCGTACTCATTAGCCAGCGCGCGGGCTACCAGAAGCTGCCCCTGTGGGTCCTGCCCCTGCGCGGCGGACAGCGGGTTCGAGGCGCTCGGCAGCCCATGGACGCTGGCCGCCGAGGAGAGCACAAGAAGGAGGAAAGGAAGCCGGTGCACACTTCTAGTTTAGCGGGGTACGCGCCGTTGCCGGGGCGCGGCAGCAAAACCTATGCCTCGCCGAGCCGTCGGCCGCGGCTAGTTGATTTGCGGCTTTTGTGGCGGCTTTTCACCTGTGCGAATTGAAGCTGAGTGGCTGGGTTGATATAGTTCGGGCAGGGACTTAAAGAATTCGATAAGGATCGTGACCATGGCTCAAGAAAATTCTCCAGCGCGTATCGGCAAGACCATCATCATCAACGGCGAAGTGAAAGGCAGTGAGGACTTGCTGCTGGATGGACGGGTCGAAGGCACCGTCAACCTGGCTGAGAACCGGCTCACCATCGGCCCCAACGCCAATATTGCCGCCGACCTCACCGCCAAAGATGTGCTCATTCAGGGCCGAGTGCAGGGCAATATCGTCGCCAGCGGCCGCGTCGAGCTCCGCGCCGGCAGTCACCTAGAGGGCGATATCCGCGCCCTGCGCCTGGCCATTGAAGATAACGCCGTCTTCCACGGCAAGGTCGACCTGACGCAGGGCGCTTCGCGGCCGGCCGATGGCGCCAACGCTTCACAGACCGGCAGCGGTTCCTAAAGCCGCGAAGGCCGCGAGCAAGTCAGCCGACTTTCGCCGGGCAGCGCGAGTCCATCCGCCCAGCGGTTGCCGCGTTTCCGGTTCTGCTCTTAATGTGGAATGTCGAGTGGCCATCTCCGGCTGGGCTGCAGGAAATTGCCAGCGATGTAGACCGGTGAATCGAAGATGCTCGAGAGGGAGTCACGGTGCTGCGCAGTTGGTTCAGTAAGAAACAGCAGAGCACGCTAGCCCAATCGGCTCCGGGCACCTCTGGTCCCCGCGTGCCGCGCCACTCCGGCGCGTGGAGCGTGATTCGCAAGCGCCTTCAGGCCGAGCCTGGTCTGCGCATCATCGACACCGGTTACACGTCGCCCTCGAACATCAACTTCCTAACCGACATGGGCCACAGTGTTTTTATGGCCGACCTTGAGGTCGATGCTTACGGCGAAAACTGGATCACGGGTAAAGACGAGGACGACAATCCTATTTGGAATGTCGAAGGCTACGTGAATCACACGCTCAACTTCTCCGGGCGCACCTTTGACCTGGTTCTATTGTGGTCGGCGCTCGATTATCTTCCTGAGCCGCTGGTCGCGCCGGTCGTTGCTCATTTCTACGCAAACATGAATCCCGGCGGCCAGGTGCTGGCGTTCTTCCACACCAAAACGCAGGGCGAGGAGGCGGTGCGCTGCCGCTTTCATCTCACCGATCGAGATGAGGTGGAAATGCAGTTGACGCAGCAATTTCCCATCCAGCGCTCCTTCACTAACCGCAGCATTGAGCGGCTGTTTGCCGGATGGTCCGGTCACCGCCAGTTCCTCGCGAAGGACAGCGTATCTGAAGTCATCATGACGCGCTAGCGCCGGCCATTCGTATCGCCATCTTGAACGAAGTCGGACCGATCAGGTGGATATTCGGTGAGCTCAGATCGAAAATCCTCTCACGATCAAATTGATACAGATTCCCGGAAAGATCATTCGATAGCATTCGCTCTTAAAGGGGTTTGATGAATGAAAACGAGAGCAGGAGCTCGTCGCCTTTTGGTTCTTTTTATTGCTTCCTCCTGCGCTTCCCTGTACTTCGCTTTTGCTGCGTTCGCGCAGGCGATTCCGAGCGGCCCCGCCATCGACGGCGAAGTCAGGAAGATCATGAAGGAGACGCACTTCAACGGAATGGCTGTTGCGGTCGTCGATCACGGCAAGGTCGGATATGTGCACGCATACGGCATCCGTGACGCCAAGGGAGATCCGCTGACCACGGATACGATCATGTACGGCGCGTCGCTCACCAAGATGGTGTTTGCCTACACGGTGATGCAGTTGGTCGATCAGGGCAGGCTCAACCTGGACACGCCGCTCAAGGACGATCTCGATAATCCGCTGCCAAGTTATGCACCTGATCCGGTTTCCCCGTACAAATACGGGCCATATAAGGATCTGGCTGACGACCCGCGTTGGGAAAAAATCACGCCTCGAATGTGCTTGACTCATTCGACCGGCTTCAGCAACTTCTGGTTCCTCGAACCGGACATGAAGCTGCACATCCATTTCGAGCCCGGCACGCGCTTCAGCTATTCGGGCGAGGGTTTCGTCCTGTTGCAATTCGTCATCGAGCACGGCCGCAAGGCACAGGGATTGGGGCTCGATGTCGGCGATCTGACCAAGGCCAACTTCGACAGGCTCGGCATGACCCGCACGAGTTTGATCTGGCGTGGCGGGCTCGACCCCAATGTCACCGAAGGCTGGAACGATCAGGGCCAGCCGCAGGCACATGAAAAGACCAACATGGTGCGCGCAGCGGGCTCAATGAATACAACAATCTCTGACTTGCCCAAATTTGTTGCTGCCCTGGTGAGTGGAAACGGGCTAAGTGCGGCCTCGCGCGCCGAAATGACGAAACGGCAACTGCATATCACCTCGGCTCATCAGTTTCCGTTTCTCGCTCCCGACTTGCCGGTGAGCGAGCAGCGCAAAGATTTGTACGCCGGACTAGGCGTCGTTGTCTTCGACGGACCCCAGGGCCACGGCTTTTACAAGGGCGGTCACGACGGCCAGACTGCCAACACCGTGGTTTGCATCGAAGCCGGCCAGCGTTGCGTCGTGATCCTGTCGAATGACGTTCGTTCCGAGGCGGGCTTCGCCGATCTGGTCAGGTTTATCCTCGGCGACACCGGGGTGCCTTATGACTGGGAGTACGACGAACGCGCTGGAAAGTCATGAGCGGGCGCTCCTTCGTTATGGCGCGCTAGCTCGCCGCTCGCAACGATATTCCTAGATTCGGCGTGCCCTGATTCCGCGTGCCTTGACTCTGCGGAGCTTGACTCGGCGCAAACGGTAGCCACGGCTGGATCTCGATGATCTGAGCGCCTTCTTCCTTTACAGTGTCCTCGTACATGTGCCGCTTGCCCAGCTTGAACTCGCGGCAGATCGAATCCACCAGCGCAGACATCCGTTCGCGGTACGCGGATGAAACAAACGCGCTCGACGCGTAGCGCTGTTTGTAGGCTTCGAGCTGCTCGGGGAAATGCTCGCGCACAAAGCCGAGGAATGTGGGCAGGGAGCACGGCTTCAGAAACAGCGGACCCGAAGCCATAAAGCTTGCGCCGGCGGCCGACGCGGCGCGGGCTACGGCGCGGATCGAGCTTGCGCTGTCGGTGATTCCCGGCATCAGCGGCGTGCAGCCGACGCCGGCTCGGATTCCGGCCGCGCGCAGCTCGGCTACCGTGCGCATGCGCAGGTCAGGTCGCGGCGCGCGTGGCTCCAGTTGCCGCGCCAGCCTGGCATTCATCGTGGTCACGGTCATGCAGACCGTCAGACGGTTGTTCTTCGCGACCTCTTTCAGCAAGTCGATGTCTCGAGAAATCAGCGCCGACTTGGTGATGATGCCTAAGCGAAATCCGCTGTGCCGCGCAAATACTTCGAGCAGCGACTGCGTGATTTTGAGCTTCCGTTCGAGCGGCTGATAAGGATCGGTGGCTGTGCCAATCGCAATCTCCATACCCGGCTTCAGCTTTTTCAGATCTTGTTCCAGCAGCCACGCAGCGTTCTGCTTGAAGTAGATCTTGCGCTCAAACTCCTCCGGCTGCATCTCCATAAACTCGTGCGTGTATCGCGCGTAGCAGTAGCGGCAGGCGAACTCGCAGCCGCGGTAGGGGTTGATCCCGTGGGTGAAAGGCAGGCCGCGGTTCGAAGTCACTTTGTTCACGATCGTGCGGCTGGTAAGCGGCCGGTACTCGGTGAGGCACCCGGTTGAGTCGAGCGGCGCCTCGGCGGCGGTGCGGGCGAGTCCCGTCAGGGTTGGGTGCCTTTCTGGCCGGCCTGCCAATGGCAAGCCGGGGAGCGGGGAGGGCTGCAAAATCGGAAAGACGGGGAGGGCCGGGAAGAGGGACTCGACGTTTGTCTCTAGTTTCGCCATTTGTTCGTCTCTGACCCAAACCTACGCCGGCTTGCGACAGAGGTCAAGTGGAAAAAGCAATCACCGGAATTGGCCAGATCCGCAAGCAGATTTTGGGTGGTCGGCTCGGAGAAGTTGAGATGGAAGATGCATGGTTTGAGTATGCGCGTTAGCAGGTAAATAATCGGCAAAGAAAGCAGAGAGCAGAGATCAGGGGTCAGAATTCAGAAAATGAACGAGTTACGGAGGATATCGAAGATTTATTTTGGCTCCCAGGGCTTGACAAGCGAAAACGGGCGGCGAAGTTCAAGGAACAGAGATAGGTTTTTTTGCTGAAGAAAGGCTGGTTCGTGCTTTCCCATGTCCCAGAATCGGGACATGGGGCACCCTTGATTTGGGGTCGAGCTGGAGGTCTTTTCACAGGCGTCCCGAGCACGCAAATTAGAATCGAAACGCTGAGAGCTGCCGGTTGCTTGTTGCCGGCTGGGAGCCGGTTTTTCTGGAGGATTCTATTGAGCAAATCGCAGGGAACGCACATTACGTGGCTCGGCCACGCCACCGTGCTGATTCAAACCGCGCAGGGAACCAACATTTTGATCGATCCCTTCATCGCGCACAATCCTAAATACCCTAAAGACTTTCGAGCTGCCTGCAAAGATCGACTACGTGCTGCTGACACACGGGCACGGCGATCATATCTCCGACGCGGCGCCGGTCGCGAAAAAGTACGACTCGACGGTGGTTGCAATTTATGAACTGGCGGATTACATCGCTGGCCAGGGCGTGACGAAGACGATGGGGATGAACCTCGGTGGGTCGGCCGTGCTCAATGACGTGACCGCGACGATGGTTGACGCCAAACACTCGGCTGGCGCTGCAGATGAAAAGGGCACGCACTATGTGGGCGTGGCGGCCGGCTTCGTGCTCACTGTCGCCGCTGGGACGGTGCTTTACCACGCGGGCGATACTTCGGTTTTCGGGGACATGCAACTGATTCGCGAGCTCTATCAACCTAGTGTCGTGATGCTGCCGATCGGTGGCTACTACACCATGGATCCGAAGGAAGCTGCCGTTGCCTGCCGTTTGCTTGCGCCGGAGACGGTGTTGCCAATTCATTGGGGAACGTTTCCGCCGCTCACGGGCACTCCGGCTCAGCTGGCGGCTCTAGTTGGCACGAGCGTTAAGGTTGTGGACTGGAAGCCGGGAGATGAATTCTCGGTGTAGCGGGGAACGCGGGAGCAGGGAGCGGATGCGGGGCTTTTCGGTCGCCCGTTCGCCAGGTCAACTGAGATTTCGTTATTCCCCCTCGTACCTGCGAAGCCCACAATTTGCGCAATCCCGTCCCCACATAGTTTGAGGCGTGGCGAAGAGTCCTCCAAAGAAGTTCTTGCCACATCGTGGACAAGGAAAACTGCGAAGCCGCGAGATTGTGAAGAGATACACAGCTCCATACATTAAATAAGCTGCCTGAAACGCCCAGTTGCCCGCAGGGAAGTGGGGTCTTAGCACTCTTTCAGTAAATACCATGAAAGGAAGGAACGCTACGAACTCGGCACACACCAGGATACCGAGCCGGGTTCGACGCGCTCTGTACGCTTGCCACTGACTCTGATAGCAGTGCGCACCGCTATTCTCGGAACTATGGGGCATGACGAAGTTAATTCTATCGGCATCCTCGCAATAGAGTGAAGTGACTGTTGGCCTTGGTGAGTGCCTTATCCGCCGTCGCAGGAAACCTACTGGTCCCGCGTCTGCTTGATCGCGCGAGGCGACGGAGTGATTCCGCCCAGACCCTGCGTATCCTGCACGCCGAGCCGCATGGGGGCATTCGATTTGCCGGCCTGGCAATTGCGCAGGTCGCGCAGCGTTTCCTGCTTTTCGCGCGCGTATTGCGTGGCCAGCCGCGTCAAAGCGTAGGTGATGATGTCGCTGTGGTGCAAATCTCCGGCGAGCGGATCGCGCCGCATATTTAGCCACAGCCGGTGGACGAGCTCCACGTCTTCCGGGCCGAGCGCGGGCGCATGCGGGCCGATGTAGAAGACCTTGGTCGAGCCGTCTGCGCCGATTACGTAAAAGTTGAATTGGCGCTTCGGCTCGGGCAGCGCCTCCCAGGCCTGGCCCATGTGGAACGCCTGGTCTTCGGCGGTCATGGAACTGGACTGGCCGGCGACCACCGATTCGACTTCAAGCGAATTTGCCGTTTGCACCAGCGCGGCAAACACGTCGCCCGCCGGGATCACGAGCAGCGAAACTCTTTTGCCGAAACTTTCAGCAACTGAGACGGCTTTGGTGAAGAGCATCTGCTCATGCTCGCTGAAACTCTGCTGATCGGCGCTCAAATATTCCGGGCCACCGGCGCCCATGAGGCGCACGCTGACAACGACGACGTCTCGCTCAACCGTGCTGGTTCGCCCCAGCGTCCACTTCAAGGCCAGCGGATTGTTGGCGTCGCGCATGGTCACGATTACGCCGCCGGGCCTGATGGCGGTCGACTCGCGGCTGATCGTTTCCTGGTGCTCAAGCTGGAAGTGGTCCTTCATCTGCCGTGCCGTCAGCGCATGCCGGTGCTGATTTACTCGCTCAGAGACGGTGAAGATGATGAAGAACGCGATGGAAAACATGATGCCGCTGATTGTGGCGACCGATTTGGTGAACAGGTTCACGGTGGCCACGGATAGCAACACCATGAAAACCGACATCAGGCCCAGCGGAATCTCAGTTTTGCCGATGCGAATGTTGGGCGGAACTTTCCAGCCACGTTCGCCGTGATATTTCCAGCGCAGCACCAGCATGGACAGGCCGTTGAAGGTGAAGGACCAGATGACGCCGAAAGCGTACGCCTCACCCAGCATGATGATGTTGCCGCGGCTTACGATGATGGTGAACATCTGCAGGATGAAGACCAGGTTGACGATGCGGTAACTGGTGCCGAAACGCGTGTGCGGTTTGCGGAACCAGTCAGTCAGCACTCCATCTTCTGCGACGCGCATCAGCACGCCTGTGGAGCCGATGATGGACGTGTTGATGGCGCCGGAGAGAATCAGGAATCCGACAAGAACCACAAACATGCGGAATGCAATGCGCCACACCATCGGTCCGGCCATATACATGGCCAGGCCGGCGATCAGGTTGTCCTGGTAGATGTGGGTCCGCTCCCAGTTGGGAATGAGCATGCCGGCTAACAGCGTAGCGCCGCCGGTGAAGATGAGGCTGTAAATGGCGATGACGATCGCAGCACGCTTCAGGTTCTTGAGCTTGGGATGCGCAATTTCGCGATTGACTTGAGCCAGGCTCTCCTCGCCGCTCATGGCCAGAATGGAGTGGCCGAAGGCCATGAGGATGCCGAAGAATCCGAAGATCGGCAAACCTCTTCCGCGGAGGAAGCCGAGCGCGTCGTCGCTGAAATGGAGGTGCGAAGGGATGGGCGATGGAGGCAGCACTGCGCCGCGCAGCCATACCGTATATGTGCCCCAGATGAACAGAACCACCACCATCACGGTGGTGATCTGCATGACGCGCAGCGCCTTGTCGCTCGACTCCTCAATGCCCTTGATGTTTTGCCACCAGTAGTAGATGGTGACGAGGGCGGCCAGCAGCGCCGAGGTGTGATCCATATTGAACTGGATGGGCTGGCCGGACGCGCTCATCAAGGCCGGTGGAAGCCAATGGGCCTGGTTGGCCGACGTCAGCAACTCGTTCAACAAGCCGGTGATGTACTGGCCGGCAGACACGCCGGAGATTGGCCCGGTAAGAATGTAGTCGAACATCAGCGCCGAGACGCTGAGCTTGGCGAATCCGCCTCCGAGGGCTTCTTTGACGACGCGGTAAACGCCACCACGCGTGAACATGGAACAGCTTTCGACGTAGACCGCGCGCACGGCGAAGCTGAAGAGCATGATGCCGAGAATGAACCAGGGAGCGGCTGCTCCTACGGCCTGCTCGGCGATGCCGCCGGCGTAGAAAGCCGAGGAGCCAAGATCATTGAGAACGATGGCTGCCGCGCGCCAGAAGGAGATGAAAGTGAGCATCACCGAGGAGGCGACGATCAGCCTCACGCGGTCATTCGGGGGAGCAACGGTCGTACGGTTTGAGGCCATCGCGAATGGACCGGCGAGGCGCAGCCGGTGGTTGAAATCCTTTGAGCGAAACCACCGCTCTGCGACGAGTCTAATTTTCAATCAAGGCAGTGTCAACGAAAAATAAAGATTGGTAGTGGTG